>JAGRPL010000006.1 GCA_019449595.1 Rhodoferax sp.
CTCGGGCTGACGTGTTCGATTACATCGAGCGGTTTTACAACCCGACTCGTCGTCATTCGACGCTCGGGTACGTCAGTCCGATAGACTTTGAGAAAGCGTCAAAAGCTTAGGTCGGTGTCCACGGAACCGGCAGCAGCCCAGCCATCTGTTTTAAGGCGCTCATTCTGCTGGGCGGAAACCAAGAACGGAAGCCGAACTGGCGATTCGGCTTAGTCGTTCATTCAATCGTGCGACTTCCACCTGGTGAGTCGCTTCGATGATGCCCAGAAGAGCCTCAAAAGCATCGAAATCCTGATCTTCGACGAAAGAAATACCTTGCTCGCCAAACTGACACGTTGTTCGGCGTGCCTCGACCAAGCTGCATATGTCTCTGGCTGCTTTGATCCAGCGCTCGCGATTTGCATAGAACTCGCTTTGAGCAGAGAGGTGCCAGTTGACTGTTACAACCAGTCTTGCTCGGTATTCATCTCGTAGATCTTCTGGCAACTCGGATAGCGGTTTGCTCATTGCAGCAGATGACGCCAGGACGATCTTTTCGAAGGCCACCTTGTGAGCGGAGGTCAGTTCCTTGAGTTGCTCTAGGACCTTGAGTGACTCGTCAGTGCCTTTCGTCGAGGAGAGCCGATCCTGAGAGAGAACAAGATCCAGTTGGAGCTTCGACTGTTCGGTGTTGTAGGCCTGTGCGGCTTGCATGCTCACGGTAACCAAGCGCTTGGCAACTTCGGCTAGCGCTGCTTCGGCTTGATGCATGGGAGATGGCTAACGTAGAGCTAACCGGCACTGCGCCGCTTTATGGCGCAGCGTCCAGCGACCGAAGGGAGCGAGGTTGAGCGCCATGTTAGGAATTGATTTGAATGGGCGCCGAAAAGTAACTGGCGACGTTTTTTGAGAAGACAAGCAAACCTGCTGAGGCTAGGTAGGTGACTGACATGGCGAGGAGAACGATGGATTTCTCTGTTCCGCTGTGGCTTGAAGCAATGGCGAAAACACCGATTGCTCCGCCTAGTGCAAGCAAAACTACGAATATCCAACGTGCCCAGGTCTTCCCTTTGAACAGGAACCAACAAAAAATGCCATTAATGCAAAGCCTGCCGATGTCCTTAGGCTCCGGTGATGGAAACCAACTAAGCACCGAGAGCACGAGGGTGGCGGCAATAATTGAAAGGACAATTTTTTTTGCGGAAGAGTCGGCCATTGAAATTCCTAAAGTGAAGTTAACCGGCGCTACGCGGCTTTTTCGCGCAGCGTCCAGCGACCGAAGGGGGCGAGATTGAGCGCCATGTTAGGGCTGACCACTTGAAATCCCTGCACGAAGTAACAGCCATTCGTCCCATACGTTCTCGGGGTCAATGTCTCGATAGCCACGCTTCTCTTCCATTGCCACTTTCGCTGAAAGTGGCAGCATGATGCACGCAGCCTTATCTCGCGCATCCAATACTTCCGCCAGAGATAAAGGTGATCCCTTTTGCTTTTCGATATTGAGCAGAAGCGCTCCAAGTGCAGGAATAGGCACTGGAACAAGTGTCTCTTGCGGTTCAGATGGCGGACTATCAGATTTGCCGAATATCTTGGAGAGCAGCTTCATGAGAATGCCCTAACGTAGAGCCAACCGGCGTTGCGCAGCTTTATCGCGCAGCGTCCAGCGGCTGAAAGGAGCGAGGTTGAGCGCCGGGTTAGCCAATGTCACTTTTGAACGATCTTGTATTGGATTGAGCAGTTAAAGTATGACTTTGCGCCTTCTTGGGTCGAGTCAGCTTCAATAATGGCTCCTTGGTCGAAACGCTTGTCGCCATCACGTTGAAGAACTTTCATATTTACGTAATGGTCGCCCATGAACCTCATGGCAGCCACCATCGGGTTGCTACTACGCAATGCGGCAAAAATCTCTTTGGGTGTTTCGGCAAAATATAGCCCCCAATATGTAGCATCTCCACCGCTGTAGCCTTGTCCATCTCCTTTGAAGTAACTATATCCAGCAGCTATAACGGTTACTCCATTGATCTTTATTGGTTTCTCAAAGCGATAGATCTCATCGCTTGAATCCTTTTCAACCAATTTTGTATCGAACCAAATCCCATTTTCAATAATTGACTTGAATGCCCCGAGCTTCTCGTACGCTGCTCGGTTTGAAGCAATGTTCACGAACGAGCTTGTTTGGCATGTTGAAAATTCTTGAAAAAGCTCGTTTGCCCCAGGTGTGGACTCGCCTGCCATCAAAGGAGAAGCAAAGCAACTGAGGAGACTACAAGTTGCAACTGCTGGAAACAATAGAAATTTCATATTTACTCCTTATTGGCTAACGTTGGTACTCCCCTTGAGCGAGGGGTAGACCGCAGTCTCAATCCATCCTGAATCTCTTGAACTGAGCCAAGCATTGCGAATTCGGATTCTCGACGCGGTTAGAGAAACTGGCGATCTGACGAAATTCGTGGCCTTGTCCCTTCGCCACAATCTCGGAGACCGTTAGAGTACAAGCGGTGCGGTGCCATGAATACTTGACTTCGTAGTCCTTTCCTGATTCGAAGGTAGTCGTGAAGGGAACGCCGCACTGATAAGAAGTCCGCGTACTCCCACTTGTCTCGACAGAGGTCCCCCAAAATATTGCAGTTAGTGGTTGCGCAGTCGCTACGTAGACTTCTTTTGCTGCCTTCTCTTCGTAGTCCCACAGGGGCATGCCGAGGCGGGTGACAGAACTGGTCAGCAGAACGCCGCGTCTAAGTCTCATCCACTCTTGCTCGCTACCTGAGCAGTCCACACCTTGGTATGTACGCAGGACTGACACACCGCTGGTGTCCGTAACAAATCGCACACGGGCTCTATCGCCCGACGTCGGTTGCACATACGAGAGGCCAGCACAGGCAGAGAGCGTGACCGTGCCGAGTAGTAGTAGAGAGGAGAGTTTCATGTCGGTTGTAGGAGTGAGCGGGTGAATCTACGGCCTAACGAAGCCCTTGTAGTGATGTAGATGGACAGATATCCTGGGAGCCCAGAATATCCGACGGGATATGCCCGAATTCCACCTGCGGATGCCCATGACCAACGAAGCGGAAAGGCGTAGACAGCCTTGATCCACAGCCAGCTCCCGAAGAAAGTGATGTCATTTCCGCCCCCTTAAATCCTGTCGCCTATCCTGGCGAAATTTGGTCAATGCCGAGTTGATTTTCTCGACTATAGCCCAGTGGACAACATACCTGAATGTCGGCTCCCGACCCGAAGCTGAGACGGCAGCGGGCCCATACCGGCTGTAGACAATCGCGATCTGCCTGCTCCACAGAGGCCATTCACAACTTTGAACCACGGACAGCTTTAGGTTGAGAACTCCGTCAAAGCCAGGACCCGCCATGGGCTGGCTGCCGACATACGCTGAACTCCAAAGCGGTCTTAGTGACGACGTTATCCGACGGGCAGCGTCAATATCGACCTATTGCAAAAATGTCCATCAGCGAATTCCCCGGCTAAGTTACTGCTTGATTGGTGCTTTGGAATTTCTGGCCAAATCTTGTGCGAGCCTTATCTGCTCTTGATTCATCATTGATTCCAGCCTTTTGATATATCCCATTGCTTTTTCATTGCCATTTGCGCTAGCCGCGCTCAGCCACCTGTGAGCCTGAATCAAGTCAGTAGGTACACCTTGTCCCATGGCGTACATCGAACCAAGGTTGGCCTGTGCGATCGCATCACCCTGGTCAGCTGCCCTACGGAGCCACATAACTGCCTGCTGATAGTCTTTCGGCACACCTTGGCCAGTGGCACATAGACTGCCAAGGTTGGCTTGGGCCAACGCATTACCTTGCTCAGCAGCTTTCCTGTAAAAGTCTGCCGCGAGTTGATAGTCTTGCGGCAGACCCGTGCCATAGTGGTGCGCCAATCCCAGCAATGCCCACGCGCTCGCATCATTTTGCGCAGAGGCCTTTCTTAGAAAAACTATCGCCTGCTGGTAATCTTGAGGAATGCCTTGTCCCTTGTAGTACATAGCGCCTAGCATGTACTGTGCTTGTGAATCACCTTGTAGGGCTGCTTTTCGGAAAAATGTCGCGGCCTGTGTGTAGTCTTGACTCACACCTTTGCCTTCGAAATACATGAGCCCGAGGTTGTATTGCGCCCGCATCTCCCCTTTGCTGGCAAGGTTTCCAAACTCCTTTAGTGCGACACCGTAGTTACCTGCCTTGTAAGCACCTACTCCTTCTGGGAAACCTGCTTCCACTACCGTCGGCAGAAGTAGGATGCCACCCAAAAAGAATGCTACACAAAGTCGGTTCGAATCAATTAGCACTTCATTCCTTTTTTCGTGGGACTCCGGCTTTTCAGTTATGGCCCATGGGGTTAAATCGCTGAGAACTATAGTCCACTGGCCAGTGCGTTTGAAAGGCCGCTAACGCGGCAGACGAGAAGTATACGAACGACTCCTGACGGGTAATACAGTGGACTGCCAGTAACCCGCCGTTCGTGACCGACAGCTACCGCCCCACAACTGAATTGCATCGCTGTCCAGAACAGCCGTTCAATTTTGACCGGCTGGTTCGGAGAAAATTGGCGGGCTCAGACCCAAAGCGGGTTTAGCGGTTGGTAGTCTGCCTGCTCCAAAGCAGCCGTTGGCAACGATGAATCGACGGACAGCCTTGGGGAAAACATTTTGTCGAAGCAAAAAACCGCGATGGGGCGGGAGCGGTCGCTCAACGGCATGACCCACAGGGCTATAGTTCCTAACAAATCGACACTTTACACATTTGCTTTCCTATGCAGTCTCTCAACGAACTTGAAGTTTGGTTAAAAACTCACCTGCCGGAAGTGGCCGCTGATTTGAAGCCAGGTGCAACGGAACATGATTTGCAGGTCTTCTCAACTGTGCTAGACGTTAAGTTGCCGGATGATTTTTTGCAGCTCTACGCCTGGCATAACGGTCAAGAAATGAGCGTCAACGCCGGGCCTTGGTATGGTCTCAGTTTTTTACCTCTTGATGCCGTAAAGCGTGAGTGCGAGATGTGGAGGAAAGTTCTAGAAGAATCCAGCCCGGAGACACTCACGAGCTTAGCCCAAAGCATGAAGTCGACTCCGCCGGGATTTGTTAAGAGGCAATATGCAAATGCCCTGTGGATTCCCTTTGCGTATGACTGGGGCGGCAATTTCTTGGGGGGTGACCTTAGCCCTGACGAAGATGGAGCCTATGGCCAAGTGATCAACTTTGGTCGTGATGAAGATCGAAAAATTGCCGTTTCCCCAAGCATCAGCGCATTCGTAAGCTGGATGCTCAACGAACTTAATGCTGGAAACTTCAATATCAAAGTGGAAGGCGATGGTGGTCGAAGCTTTAATACGTTAATGCCGGAGAAATACCACTTCTTCGATGCCTTGGCAGTAATGTTTCCTGAATCGTAATCAAAGGATAGGCAACGACTTCTAGCCGTCGCTCCCCATACTAGCCACCGTGCTGGTCCGCGGTAGGTGACTCATTTGGTTTTGAACGACTGGTATCGAGGAAATTCTCTTACCGCTTTGGGCCTGTTGCCGTCTCAGCTTCGAGGCGGGAGCAGCAACTTGCTTAACTCACCCGAATGGGGGATATACAAGTCTGGCCTTGAACGTCAAAATCGGGACAGTATCAATCGATCAGAAGCTCCCACAGTTGCGGAACACACATATTTGCAGTCTTGGATATGGCCAAGGCAGCTGCATACTGTCTGTCGGACCGTCACAAAAAATTGCCATTCCATTCAAGCATGAATCTCATACATTTCTTAACCGGGCGCGTTACCAAAGACGCATTTGCAAAACGCATGGTGCAAGCCTTCAAGGACCGCGGCTATCAAACAGTGCTGTACGACTCGCAACAGTTTTCCATTGACCTAGGCGACCAAGAGAGTGGCGGGGTCATGTTTCTAGCGCACTTTTATGCTGATTACTGTCAAGCACCAAGACTTCGCAGAAGACCCATACCCGGGGAATTGGTGGATATGCGCATCAAGGGACTTGCAGAGGAAGGCTCCACAGCCCCGAACCTCGAAAGACTATTGCCGGTCATACGTGATTTGTCGTATGCATGGTTCTGTGCAGCCCAAATCGCAGCCACTCTCAAGGATGTGCAGCACCACACAAGTGATTTGCAGATTGGGGACGGCCACCGCGTCTCCCTGGTCTTGGACTCACCCACACAAACCCAGCAAGTCACAGACCAAGTGCTTACATCACTCAACATCTGCTTTGAGGATGGATTGATTCAGGCCGTAAAAAATCTGCGGGACATTTCGCCCGATAAGTGGCGAACTATAGGTCCCGGAGCCTATGTGGGGGCGTGGGACGACACCTTTGACTGTTCACGTATTCTTCTGACTGACGTCATATACCGACTGGAGTTGCCTGCTAATCCGGTTGCATTGATTCCCGCCCGTGGCGTACTACTCGTCACCAGCTCAGGGAGCGTAGAGGGGCAAATGGCCATACTGCAAGCAGCCAAAGAAGTTATCGAAAAGAACTCTCGCTGGACTTCTGCCAGCATGCTGGAGCTTAAAGATGGCACTTGGCAAACTTATGCCCCCAGTGCGCCGGCAGTTTTGCAATTGCAGAGCGAGCTATTCACACGCATTCAGTTCTGCCGTTATGACCAGCAAAAACCTCTGCTTGAACGTCAATTGTCAGCACAGGGGAAAGACATTTTCGTTGCCTCCTATTTTGCATACGAAAAGAACAAGACAATTTTTTCTGTAGCGACCTGGTCGGACGGCGTGGAAGCCTGGCTACCCAAGACCGATTACCTGATGTTTGTGAAGCCAGGTGCAGGGGATACGAACGATATTGTTAACGTGACGTGGGATGTCGCGCTCAGCTTTCTGAGTCCGTGGATGATTGAGGTTCCAGAAGTGCTGCCGGTTCGCTTTCACGTCGACGAGTTTCCTGACGCAGAAATGCTGGAGGCACTAAGGGCACATCAAACTGTCATGGGCGAGTAGGAAGGGTCTGCCAAAACACATCGGTTGATCTTCAAGGCAGTTCACTGAGCGCACCCTTGAGCGACGGCTTTGGAGAAGCGAAGCACCACCAGGCCCAACTTGCAGTCGACCCACAGCAGCCTTTCACGCACACTATGGCGCTTCTCCAAAGCTGACGTTTAAACCATCGATCGGTTGAATCCAAGGCTGTAGGCAGATGCTTCGGTATTTGATCCGGCTTCGACAAAACTACCATTGACTCGGTTGCGCGATCGATATTGGTCTGCCGATCTTGAGGTAAGCCGATCGTGGACTCAACCTTCTTCCGAGAACAGTATGAATTTCTTCACCAAAGCAGCATGAACCTACTAAAAAAATTCTTTGGCAGTAAGAGAAAAAAACTGCCATCGATACAAACCGAGTCCAGCCCTGAAATAACGCCTTTGAACGAGCCCGCAACCATTCGTGTATTTGACGCATATGGTCGCGAACTATTTATCACCAGGCAACAATGGCGAGACAACGTCCTGCTTGGGAATGTTGAGAATAACTGGGACAACGCAGACAAGCTCGCAGGGCTCATCGTTCAGTCGTTGCAGGACAACTTCATTGAAGAAATGGTGAAACCTGCTGAACGCTTGCAGCAGCTTGAAAATGGCTCTGAGCGTAGTGCCGTATTGCTCTCAATTGTTTATCTTAAGACGGGTCATATTGATGATTCTGAGCAGGTGCTTCGCCAATACATTTCCCAAAATGGCGAAAGTGGGGCCATCCTCGTTAACCTCGCGAAGGTATACGCCGAGCGGGGGGATGATGAAGTGACTATGACTACGCTATGGAATGCGTTGAAATGCGATCCAAATCAGGAAAACGGCTTTGCTTGGTATGAGGTAATCCACCGTGAAAAGGGTGGAGAGCAAGCGGGACTTGACGCTTTGACCCGGATCGCCGCATTGCCCGGTAGTTGGCGTGCCCAGATTTGGCTGGCGCGGGCCGAGCTAAGGGCGCAAAGGATAGATCAAGCAATGGCACTATATCGAGAAGCGCTTGTGCGAACCCCCAAACCAGCTCCTACGGACTTGCTCATGCAGATGAGTGGGGATCTTGGCAATGCAGGCTGTCTCGCTGAAATCCTGCATCTTGCTGAACCCGAGTTTGACCCTGCCGTGCACGGCCTGCAGGTTGGCAACAATCTGATTAAGGCCAACTTTGATCTTGACCGATTTGAGCAGGCCCGTCATTTGCTCAATCAGCTGTATTCCCTCAAACGGCCAGACTGGCGTGAGAACCTCAGTTACTGGGATACCGAGATTGCCAAAGTCACAGTCGCGAAGGCAATTCCCCCAACTGTCAACGACCTCAAGGTAGGGCTTCTAAATGTGAGTGGCCCTGTCTGGCTTAGAAAGGGCACTTCAACTGATGCGCTGTATCCCAAGAAACCGTCTATTGGCTGCCTCGTGTCATTCTTGGGTAGTACTGCTGAGAAGCCACAAGCCGACGACCAAGTGGTGCGGCAGCTTGCCGATCCGCCTGGCCGAATGAGTCGTGCGGTCCCTCTGTTTTTGTCGGAACAGATCCATCTTCTAACCAATGCAAGCACACAAACTATAGTGCCATGGATTGAGGATCCTCATAGCGGTTTTGCGTTAAGCGGACGACCTTGGGAAGCTTCAGAAGCCGTGGAAATGGTGCAACGGTCTGAACCAAAGAGTGACTACGTCGTCATTACCCATCTCGTCGTTGCCCCAAATCAGTGGACGATTCAGCTATGGGTAATCAAAACTCAAGATTGCACTTGTTTCGGCCACATTGCAGAATCGTTTCCGATAGAGACTCCAACCCCGGCAATCCAGCAACTTGCTCGACAGTTGCTAGATCTCTTAAGCAGACAATCTGGGATTGAATCTGAACAAGTTTCTCCAAACTACTCCATCCCGGTTGGCGCTCAATTTCCCTTGTATTTGCTGCATCTTGAGCAGTTACTGGCAGTCAGATGTAACAGCATGAGCACTGAAAAATCTGAAGGATTAAGCGGCGAGCGAGACATCGTTGAAGGCAATATCAAGCAATGTCTTGATGTTCCATCAAGCGTGAATGTACGCTTACTGCTCGCGAACACGTTGCGATACATGAAAGAAGTGCGTCCTGACATACTGCCAGAGTTCGAAGAACGCATTGCTATGTTGCAAATTCAATTTCCCCTGCCTGAGCCAGCACACAGCCTAGTTCAACAGATTGTCGAAAAGGCGCTGGTTGACTGAAATAATGGAAGCTTGTTGACGCCAAAAATCATGCAATTGGGCGCCTGCAAGCGGACTCTCTTCAGTACCCGCTTCCGCCCCGCTCTCGAATTACATCAAACTCTGGACCCGACGTTCAATTTTGAGTGAATGGTTCGGAGAAAGTTGGCAGGCTCCAGCAAACCAAAGCGGTCAGATGATGAGCTCCATACCGGTCAGCAGTTTTAACGTTGAAGCTAAGCCGCGAGCGACGGCCTGCCGACGCGATTCGGCTCGATTGAATGATTAGCCATCAGCTTGCGTGGCGCTCAGATAGCTATCGATGAGTTCGAGTACTCGGACTGCCTCAGAAACCAGAGGGAGCGAGTTTTCTCGACTCCACGTTTCGTCACACCAGTCGCAGCAGTTCCATAGGTCTCCGAGCCAACTGATTGGCAAACGAGGAAGACTATTTGGTCTAGGAGTGTGCCCAACGACAAATACAGCATCGAGTCGATTCACTAGTTTGCAAAGTACCTGCGGGGGCACAGCCCCCGCAACGAAATGCTGTAGTGCCTTTCTGAAGCCAATCATTAGGGCACGCTCTGATTCCCATGTGCCCGGAACGAAGCCGTTGATTTCAGATGTGATATCGAGAACCAACTGGCGATTCCGTTCGGGTGATTGCGGGGTATAGAAGTCCCAAATCGCAGGATGTGCTTCCCCAAGCTCTGCATTTGCGGCATCTGCAACTTTAGGTAGTTCGGTGGAATCTCCGACATCACACCAAAACTCTGCGGCAATGCGATTGAGCTGCTCTCGCCAGGTCGTCATGATAGCTAACGAATAATGTAAGGATGAATATTCGGGGTCGTATCAAACTGGACCTTGCGGCGAAAAGTCAGCTTTCGCGGCCTACACGAAGTATACAAATGACTCCTGACCGGTAATACATTGGACTATCAGGAAGCTGTCGGTCGCCAATACCCGGTATTGCCCCTGAGGCGCGGTTCGACCCAAAGTAAAGGTCCGTGACTCTGGGTTCGTCACCACAAAGCCGACCTTCAGATTTAATGGGCCAGACGGGTACACTGGATGGTAGAAGTGCAGCGGTAGCAGTCTGTCAAGAGCATGACACAGTGGGCTGTAGTCCTCGGATATTTAACCACTTACACATTCGCTAGGTGTCACATTAGGGAAAAAGCCTCCAAATACACTCGCATTCTTTGCGTGTTACCTCGGAGTAACAAGTGAAGTCGATAGCTTCAACAAGAATGCTCAACTGTCACGGCACTTTCTGGAAGAAACATTTGCGGGGCAAGGCCTAAATCCATCCTCATCTGAAAGAAATTGGATCCAATGCCATCGGACCATTGACCAACGGTGTACTCCAACAGCAAATCAATTTCCATAGGGATTAACGGTCGCTGAAGTGTGAATTCCGTGCTCCCGTACAACTCTCCGGTGGCCTCGGAGAAATAGAATTTCAAAACTCCGCCTCCAATCCCAGCTTTCAGTAGGGCCCCATACAAATGGTCGGAAAAAACTGCGTCATCCGCAAGACCGTCCAAGGAAGCCAGAATCCCCACATCTTCAATGATTGGCGTGTCGCCATCGCTGTTCTTTTCTGCGTTGTAATCAAAGACACAAGCAGGTCCAAAGAATCGAATGGAAGGCATAAAAACTTTCTTCCCAAGAGCATGTTGCAATCGACATAGGTTACCCGCGATGTAGCTCTTGCTCAATGTTTAGTAGTAATCAGGATTCGCTATCCTCTATCGAGGCGTCGGAATCTGGCTTCATTGCAGGGTGAGCAACGTCTGAAATTCCCCCGCTTTTGCAGACGCAAATCAGCGTCTCGTGAAGCTGATCAGGCATCCCATTACTGGTCGTTGACGCATGACGGCACTTGGCCCAATGCAAACGTTCACGAGATCGCTGCAATTGAAACCACACGCCCCTATCTGGAATTTCATATACTGGCTTTGACACGTTCGTTGGAAAAATGCTGTCTCAGAACAGCACACTTTTAAAAGGAAATCCCTTTGCCTATTTCACCCAAAACCCTTTCAAGCATCCAGCAAGCAGGTGCCGCCGTCTTCAATGCGGATGCCGAACTCAAGAGCGTAGTCAAAGACTATGCCCAAAAAGTCCAGCAGGCCATGCTGCAGAACCCTTTCGACATTGGAAATGATGGCTTGTTTGAAGAGTGGAAAACGGTTGCGCGCCTGTCCCTCGCGCTGGAACAGATTGAATCGGAATTCCGAAAGATATACAGTACAGCCGAGAGACTGAACACAACAGAGGTGCTGGGCATGTCCAAGTCACCAGCTCTTGCCGCACCTGCAGCCTATGCGGCTTCCAGTATCCCGCTTCTGGTACCGGTTGATGCCACCGATGTGGTCATCAAGAAGCCGCGTAAGAGCAAGGCTGTTGCCAATAGAACCAAAGAGCAGCGCCCCGTCAAAGGCAATAGCGCCAAGTTACTGGCCCGCTTGATGGAAGTTCTCAATCCGGTCTCGTTCACCAGCGTGAATCGTGCCGAGGTGGGACGTAGCGCTGGTTTGGCAGTTGGCTCTATTGGCGCATCCATCACCCAGCTGATCAAAAGTGGTTACTTGCTGGAAGATGCGTCCCGTGGATTGAAACTGGTGACGCCGGCGCGTTGAACGAAGGACTTCTGCTGCGTGGATCACGGGGACATGATCTGGCCAATTCCAGTCTTCGTGTGAACTTTTCGCTCAGGGCGGTCATGCACTGAGGAGCTGCTTTCGCCCCCCACCGATGCAAAGCGCATGCAGTTGGTCTTTCCCAATGTGTTCAGGCTCGATTGGCGGCCAACCCGCACAGGTCGGAATATGGAATTCAAACCGCCTGTCTTGTTTCCGTTTTATAGACTGCAATGCCCAGCTAAGCTCACCGCTTAGCCAATTCGACGCCATCTGTATGAAACCGTATTCCATTTTGTTTGTATGCATGGGCAACATCTGCCGCAGTCCAACCGCCCATGGAGTGTTTCAACACAAGATCAATGCACTTGGCTTCCCGCACGCAATTACCGTGGACTCCGCGGGTACACATAATTACCACCCCAATAGCCCACCCGATGGGCGCTCGCAAAAGCACGCGGCCCAACGTGGTTACGACCTGTCTGACCTGCGTGCCCGTCAAATTCAAGACGCCGACTTTGAAGCGTTCGATCTGATCCTGGCAATGGACTGGGACAACCTGAAACTGCTCCAGGCCGAGTGCCCACCAGAACACATAAGCAAGCTGCGCCGACTCACCGAGTTCTGTTCAATCCACGACAGCGAAGTGGTGCCGGATCCCTATTACGGCGGCCCCGGTGGCTTTGACCAGGTACTGGATTTGGTGGAGGACGCCTGCTCCGGGCTGCTGCGCCATGTAATGGTGCAGATTCAATGAAGGGCTTGGACATCGGCAGTCGAACCCTTTGGGCCGCCACACTCGCGTTCCTGCTGGTAGCAGGGATGCCGCTGCGAGCCTTTGCCTGGGGTACCGAAGGACACCAGGTCATTGCCAATCTGGCGCAGGCCCAGCTGACGCCAAAAGCGCGCAAGGAAGTGGACCGGCTGCTGGCACTGGAACCCGGGCAGACCATGGCATCGATCTCAACGTGGGCCGACGAGCACCGCAACCCCAGCTCAGCGGCTTGGCACTATGTGAATTTCCCAAGAGACAGCTGCACCTATGACGCAGAACGAGACTGCCCGGACGGGCGTTGCGTGGTTGCGGCGATTGAACGGCAGTTGGAAGTCTTTGCATCCAATGCTCCCGATGAAAAGCGGCTGACGGCGCTGAAATATGTAATCCATCTGGTGGCGGATGTGCATCAACCGCTGCATGCAGGGTACCGCGATGACAAAGGTGGCAACACCTACCAGTTGCAGGCGTTTATGCGCGGCAGCAACCTGCATGCGCTGTGGGACAGTGGTTTGATTCGATCCCTAAATGAAGATGTTGAGAGCCTGACCGAGCGGCTACGACGTCTGAACCTGCCAACGGAGACTCGCGATTTGAATATCGCGCATGTGGCCGAAGAGTCGTGTCGGATTGTGGCCTTACCGGGGTTTTATCCACAGCGCCTGGTTGGTCTCGACTACATGGAGCGCTTCACGCCGACGTTGGAACAACGGTTGGTGCTGGCGGGTGCGAGATTAGCGGGGTTTATCAATCGGGCTATTCGGTAGTTTTTTCTGTAATCGTTAATCGAGGCAACAGAGAGCCACCGAACCACAGCAAAAATCAGTGGCTCAGGACTCAATGTGTAGGTATTCCGGACGACCGTGACCGACGCGTTTTATCGTGAACACTGATTCCGGGCGACCGCGACTGATTTCCAGGCGTGTCCGGAATCGTAGGTCACGATCGCGGCACGGTAAACGTCAGCGTGTGATGTTGCGCATATTCCCCCAAACCCTCGGAGTAGCCTTTTTCGTTTTGCTAGAAGTAAGGCTGCCCGATATCCACAGTGTTCTCTACCGGATGCTTTAGTAATTCGTGGAGAAAGACGATGCGCGCCTTCTCCACTCCCTCTGCAGAGGGGGGGGATTTCACCCACCTCAACGCGATGCTGAAACGTGCTATTTGAGCTATAGAAAGACTCAGCACCGGCCCTAAATGCGGTCCGTGTTAATTGACTTTTGGGGGGTATTCAGGTCTTCCTATCGCAAAACATCTACGTTCATGTTAAGCACCCCGAAGACACGCAGATATGCTGTAAGCTTCTGAAGCGCGATGCGCGCTTGCAACTAAATAGAACCGCCTCACGTAAGACGGTCGCACGATGGGAGGATTTACAAATGTTCGACTTTGGTTCATTAGTCAAGACACAGGCCTCAGATGTACCTGCGTCCTTAGCTGAGCTATTCAAGCAACTCGACCGAAAGACCACCCATACAAGTTTGCGCCCAGCGCAGATCGCTGCACTCGCGGCATTGGACTTGCATTTTTCGGAACGAGATGTCATCACGAAATTGAGTACAGGCTCTGGAAAGACTGTGGTCGGGCTTGTCTATGCCGAGATGATGCGTCGCAAGTACAAAGGGGAGCCCGTTGTTTATCTCTGCCCAACCCATCAGCTAATTGACCAAGTTGTCGCCACTGGACAGGCGATTGGAGTGTCCGTTTCCGTGTTCGGCAAATCCGGACTGCCGTATGGCGCGCTTGGTGGTGATGCAGTTTTGGCCTGCACTTACGACAAGCTTTTTACATGCAACTCAGTCTTTGAGAGCAAGTCGATTCGACCTTCCGCCATCGTCCTAGATGACGTGCATGCGGGCGTTGAGCGCGTTAAGAAATTCTTCACCGTTCAAGTGCCTGAAAAGTGTTTCGACCAGGTCAAAGCTTTGCTAAAGCCTCTCTGCGAGGCCACTGATGCAGCAACTTGGTCTGGGATTTGTAGTGATGATGTCAGTTCAACCTATGAAGTTCCATACTGGATTTGGGCACAAGTTTGTGGTGAAGTAGCCCAGATATTGGCTCCCTATATAGGTGAGCCGCCACTGCTTTTCACTTGGAACAACATTGCTCGCTACATTGAGCTGGCGCGCTGCTGCATTTCTGGCACTTCTGCGGAGATTGCTTTGCAGATTCCTCCCGTGGAGGAGGTTTCTGCTTACGTTGGTGCCAAGCACCGTCTGTTCATGTCCGCAAGCATTAAGGACATCTCGGGACTGATTGCAGTACTCGGTTGTGAGCCCAGTGCCTGCGTTCGATTGATTGAGCCTGTTGAGGATGAAGGGGCTGGCGAACGGATGATTTTGCCGACATCATTAATCAATCCCGAGTCAAAGAAGAACGAGATTGCCATTGCGTGCGCAATACTCGCCAAGCAAACCAATGTCGTGGTTCTGACGACATCTTCTGCCCAAGCGAAGGTTTGGGTCGACGCTGGTGCAACATTGTCCGAAAATGCAGCCTTTGATGCAACTTTGGAGAGGCTGCGAACAACTACGGGGAACTACGTCGTCTTTGCACAGCGTTTTGATGGCGTTGATCTACCTGATGATGCTTGCCGCATGCTGGTTATCGACGGAATTCCTGGCGGTGAGCGGGTGATCGATCATGTCGATGCGTACCGCCAAAAGGATAGCCCTGGATACGAAGTACGCACAGTCAATAAGTTTGAACAAGCGCTGGGAAGGGCCGTACGCTCCAGTGCTGATTACGCCGCCGTGCTTTTGGTGGGCCCTGATATCGCTGCCTTCATTGGGCGGAAGAATGTGGCGAACCTTTTGGAGGATCGAACCCGATTGCAGGTTGAAATTGGTCGTGAAGTGGCTCAGAAGGTTGGCGGCTCCCGACCAATTGGGGCGGTGATCGCGGACATGGCGCAAGCTTTGCTGACCCGTAACGACGGTTGGAAGGAAGCGCATCGTGCTCGAGTTAGGGTTTTGCCAGGTAAGCAACCTCGCGCAAACATACTGACACCGCTAGAGTCGGCGTCTGTGGCCATGCGCGAGACATGGGGTACAGCAAAGGCGAAAAATTACCAGGCTGCTGTTACGCGCTTGCGTGAAGCCGTCAATATTTTGCAGTTAGACCCAATCCAGAAGGCTGAGTTGATGTATTGGGTTGCCGCCTATTTGAATCAGTTCAACCCAGCACAGGCATCAGATGCGTACAAAGCCGTGTTCGCGGCCAACACAAAGTTTCCACGTCCCGAGAAAGTTGCAGACCGGAAATTCGCCCATCTGACGGATCAGGCAAAAGCTGTGTGCAACGTATTCAGTGGATTTGCGTCAGCTAACGCTGCACTGGCTCGTCTTGATGAAGTCAAGGCCAAACTTTCATTCGGTAATTCCGCTGAAATTGTCGAGCGAGGTTTACAGGAACTCGGAGAGTTGCTCGGAGCAACCAGCAGTCGACCAGAGAAGGAAACTGGCCGAGGACCTGATGTTCTCTGGCTTTTCGACGCATGTAGCGCATGCATTGAGGCAAAGAGTGAAAAAAAGGCTGCAATTCATAAGACCGATGCTGCGCAACTGATTTTGAGCACGCAGTGGTGTGACGACGCGTTAGCTGTTGGGACGGCTAAGCCGAGGCCGGTATTTGCGACCAATGTGACAACTGCTGATCGTGTCGAGGACATCGCATTTGGTCCATGTCAGTTAAGTGAAGCAACACTCATGGACATAATTGAACGCTTACGCCAAGTGGTTCTTAGCCTGACCTACGATGGGCCACTTTTCACGGACCCTGCCACTGTAGGCAAGAGGCTGACCGATTTGTGTGTCAGTGGTGCTCAGATCATTGGGGGGTTGCCTGTTCTGAAGGGGCAAGCAACATGATTGGTCCCAAGCTGCCTGCCAACACGCTACTTCATTTAGAGAAATACTTTGAGCAATGGCTTCGTGGGTTGGGGCGGGTATCAGAGGAGGTGAAAGGCGACATGTATTCATGCGATCAATTCGGTGACTATTGAGTTCAGCGGGCACAGACTCATTGCAGAAAATGTGAGTGCGGATTCGATACAAAACCACCCCAGAAGCGATTAGGAGCACAGCATGACGAAGATAAAAGATCAATTTCAAGCGGAATCACAATTCTGTCAATTATTTTTTGAGGCGGGGCAGGCTCTCAATATTCCTACATATGGTGAATTTCGCGATAGAGGTGCGAAATCTGACCTGAGTACAGCTGTCGTCAGCGCGATTCATCAGTGCCAATTCGACGACCCGCATTTCATTGGTGGCCCATGCGCTTTCAGCTATGCCAAATCGCGTTCAGCTGTAGAACGCATTTTCGCCAGAGCCGAGCCGATTGCCGCAGAACTTTGCGCAGCATTAGAAGCGTCGAATCCAAAAAAGGCACTAGACTTTCGCGCTCGACTCACGGAAATTAACGCTTGGATGCTACAAGTGGTCAAGTAAACCCGGCTAAGCTTTGCGCGCTTCAGTGCTTCTTGACACGCCAACAGAGAACAGGCGTGCGGCTTTTAGGGTTGCTGCAAATAATGTGGCGATCTCAAGTGCTAGGGACATTGGGGTGTCCTAGTTTTGTCAAGATACGAGCATGTTCCAGTTCCATTCGGTATCGCCAAAAAAGATCGATCGCAACGTAGCTGCATTGCTGGACTATCTCGGTCTGGATCAGCATCGTGCGGTACATCTCAAATTCAGCAAAATTACCCAATTCGTCTCTGAACCTGACAACTGTCACTTGAATGTTTGGCGCCATATCAAGGCCGCTGGCGGTGCTCCTCAACATGGCTGGGTGGTTGCGCAGGACAAGACCAAGTCCTTCGTCGAAGGAATTTTCCACACCGTATGGAAGGCCCCAGATGGCCGTCTGATGGATGTTACGCCCAGAAAAGACCTTGAGAAGCGCCTTCTATTCGTGCCGGATTTCGAAAGGCGTATTGTGTTGACACAGTACGACAGTCAACCAGCACTCCATACTTTCGACAATGTACGAATGCTCCAGGATGCCCTTTGGACTCCGTTAACTGAAATCACGACGGTCATGCAAGATGGCTTCGCGCAGCGCAGCGGGCTCTGGCCGTGGTGACGCGGTAGATCATGGCCGTAGGCCAATTTCTTAGGGGTCCAGCTATCGCTTGCATAGTCGATGGTGTCCCTATTGGTACTAAACCATGACTCGAGATTTGCGTATTGACACCATTAACATTCGGCAGCTTCGGACGCTTTTGGATAGTAATCGAGAGTTGCTCGCTTCGATTGGCCAGTTCGCTCAGTTTCGGGTCGTCATAGATGCCAACTTTGTGATTCGTGACCTGCTCCAAAAAATAAAGTACCCGGGCAGGGGACGGACAGCACTGGAGGAGGTGGTTCGGGCAGGTGTTTTAGAGGTCTATGCCCCAAGGTGGTTGGAAACTGATTTGACCTCCGCTATCCAGCAGGTCGCCAAAAGACGGAATGTGGCAGAGGCTGATCTGTGGTCCACATGGCGAGACTATCAAGCCCTCATCAAGTGGGATGAGACATGGGACAGTCCTCCGCAGGAGTTCGAGCCCACAGATGATCCAAAAGACCTTCCTTACGTCAATCTAGAAGATATGGTGAAAGCAATAGGCGTGCTCAGTAACGATCGAGATATTGAGCGGATGGGAGGTAATCGCCTTACTTTGGACTTCGTGTTCGCCACTCGAGATTACGCAAGGACTGCAGTGGTCTCAGTGGGTATTAGAGTGTCAGGCAGATTTGTAGGCGCTATGGCAATCGAGAGCCTGGTACGGATCGTTAACGCGGTTAAGAGCAGCCTGGAGCGACTTCCCCCGAGATGGAAGTCTGTTCTCCTTTGCGTTACAGTTTTTGTTTTTCTTCACCCAAATTCGAGATTGTGGCTTACTGAGCGGCTCCGGAAATTGGGGCCCATAGTAAGCGCTGTCATTGATATCGTGCTTGAGCTAACCTCACTTGAGGCCCAGAAACGTGAAGATGCGAAAGTACATCTGACTAACGTTCGTGCCGCTGCAAGGCAACCTCTTACCCCCGTTGATTCTGATTCAGTCCTGATGGAGGCTCAAACGACAAATGGCGATGCCTGCGGTGTATGAAGTCAGCTCTAGACCTTGAATGGAAACTTGTCAAAGTCGCAGGCAAGGACAACACGCTCGTGAATTGCTTCGTTCGCCTCCTCATGACTGGCAAGGGTCAGGTAATAGTTGCGACCTTCATGCCGGTGAAACACTACCCATTCCCCAGTTAGTCGATTGGCGCGGTTTCTCATCTCAATTGGCGGGATAGTCATTTGATGGACTAAGTACCCTGTGAATGCATCGTCAACATATCCAGAGGAGCGTCTACTTGCTTCGTCAAGCGCTTCTTGGAAGTACTGATCACTAAACTTGCTGAGTTGAAAGTTGTAAAGATTTTGTGGGATGAACCGAGCGCTTGTGAAGTGCTTCTTGTACAGACCTGTCAGAGGTGCGTGCTTGAACTGCTTCGCAGGAGGTGTTCCATCCAAATTTGTGCTCCCCTCCAAAACCTTGATGGGATGGGTTAAGTCGAAAGAATCGAATATGCGGTGACTTTCGAGTGCGTAGACCTGCGCCAAGTAAACGGTACTGATCCGCGATAGGTCCAATTGATAGAAGGCGAGAGATTCACTTGCCCAATTCAGCAACTCTTGCCTCGATAGGGACACTACTTCTTCTTTGAGTGACTGAGTATGTATGTAATGCAAAGAGTACAGTTTTCTGAGGCTAGTGGTGAAGATTACTTCAATTAATTTAGTATTTTCATAAACCAATACTGTCTGCCCGCGGAGACTCTTAAGTGACCGCATCAAGGTCCAAACCGGGTGCCTCAGTCGACCCAAAGCGGAAATCCATCGAGTCGGGCAATACGCCCGATAGCGGACATTCAAGAGCAATGCGTCACTGGGTACGTTGGACGACTGAAATGCCGCAATAGCGGGGATGCAAGAATTCAAATTGCACGCCCAATACCGGTCATTGGCGCCGGTATGCTGTCACTGGACAAATTTCTGTACGAAATTTCAACAACTAACCGTGGCATAGAAATCACGATAGACCTATTGCACGCGGTTTAATAGAGGCATTTCTCTCTTGCAACCGTTATGGCAACTCAACAGCAATTTCCAAAAACCGCAGAACAAATTGCGATCTGCGACTCCGATCACAAGCACCTAATTATTGAAGCAAACGCGGGTGCGGCGAAAACAACGACTGCGGCAATGAAGATCGAGCGCCTCGTCTCAAATGGCGCTGATCCGTCAAAGATTGTCGCCCTGGCATTTAGCGAGCCAGGCGTCACGGCATACATCAATGCATTCCGCAGAGTCGGGATTCCAGCACGTATATCGAATTTGATTCGGGTTGGGACATTCGAGGAATTTTGCGCCGCCAGATTGAGGAAGCTGGAAGCGGTTGACGTTCCCCGATTTTCGCGTCCAGAAGATGTTC
Source organism: Rhodoferax sp. (assembly GCA_019449595.1). Lineage (GTDB taxonomy): Bacteria > Pseudomonadota > Gammaproteobacteria > Burkholderiales > Burkholderiaceae_C > Allorhodoferax. The sequence goes on from JAGRPL010000006.1 coordinate 20,055, forward strand.
GCACCTTCGTTTTGGAGGCAATCCAAAGCGCGCGAACCTGGGCGCGAACCAAGTTTGGAATCCCACTTTCATTTGAAGGCGCCGGGGATTTTGCAGTGGAAGGCTTACTTGAAGAGTTTGATCAGATCAAGGGATCCCGGTTGCTTGAGCGCCAGGATGAATACTTCACAATTTCACCTGACGGCGCTGATTCGATAGATTGGTCCTTCACGACCTTGGCGATCTTCAGAACGTACGAACGGATCCGAACCCACTTCGTTGATGATGGCGGAGAGCATCCAAAATTTCGTTTCACTGGAGATGCTACTTACGATCTGGCCAACATAGTTGATGCTCTGGATCCTTGCTACACCTATGAAACCAATCCATTGCGACTGAACCTTCAAGCGGTTGTACTAGATGAAATGCACGACACCAACTGGGCGATGTTCACAGTGCTCAAAAAATTGTTGGAAACCAATGAAGAAGCCCTATTTTTGGGGGTCGGAGACAGAGATCAAGTCGTTCACGCCCAACATGGCGCCGAATCGTATTTCATGCGCGAGGGATTCGATACTCACATTGCCGTACCGCAGCGCCTGAAGTTAAGTGAGTCCTTTCGGTTTGGAAGAGACCTATCCAATCCCTTATCAAGGTTTGCTGACAAACCCTACCTGGCGAGTCAACAACGTACAACCAAGGTGGCGATTAAGAAGGCAGTAGACGCCGCTGAATTGATGGGATTGATCAACCTCGTATCGACCAATTACCCCAGAACGCCAAAATCACAATTCGCAGTCTTATTGCGCCATCCATCAGCCGAAGTCGATTTGGAGCACGCGCTACGGGACAAGGGCATCGCCTATCAAACAGCCGGCTTCACGACATACCTCGAGCGACCGGAAGTGCTTTTTTTGCGAACGCTGCTTGGCTTGGCAGTCAGTCTTGAAGATGCCTTTCTGCCCGATATCGCAGTATTGGCAAAGAGTGCGACTTGGGCGTTTATCACCACGACCGCACAGCTTTCGGAAGAGGCCCGAATGAAAAATGCTTCCGTCGTGGATGGGATGAATTTCGAAATGTTCCTGGAGTATGGGCTGCAGCATGCACTTGGTATGAGAGATGCAAAAGATTTATTGGAAGACGCCGTCGACGAGCCCACACGCAGTCGACTTCGCAAGGCAGTGGAGTTGGCAGTCACCGACGACATCAATTGCCTGCCTGCCGTTATTGAGTGCCTAGACATCGAGAAATGTGCTCGACGTGTTTTCGTAAGAGAAATCGACGCACGCGACGCAAAGGACTCGGTCAATGCGCTTGTGAAGGCCAGCAAAAACTATGGCTCGATCTCACAGTTCCTCAGTAGCCTGATAAAACATGATTACGCAGCGAAATCAAAGAATCATAATGACGATCGGATTGTGCTGTCCAGCATTGAGGCTTCAAAGGGCCTGGAGTTTGATCACGTCATCATTCCAAATGTCAATCCAGCTGACTTCGATGGCAAAGGCCGCGATGAGCGCAATCTCTTTTATGTGGCCGCATCACGAGCAAGAGATTCGCTGACATTGACGTACAGTTCCAAAGAATCCAGCTCATTGCTTCGGCATTTCCAAGCGAGCACAGATTTCTACTTGCGCTAGCGAATCAAATCGACTGTTCCAAGTTCTGGGTCCGCTTCAAACAGAGCTGAACTGGGGCACCCGTAAGCTAACGGATATATATAAGCGCTTTCAGCCCGATGCCGACGATGCCCTGGGTCAAAGTAGCCGAGCTCTCGCTATAACTCGCTCTACTCCAAAGCAGTCATTGGCGAGTGTCCGCAACTGTTAAGGGTTGTACGACGCCCACCCTTGCGGGTTATCGGGGTGTCATTGGCATGCCTCTGCGGGCGGGCATCCTACAACCCTTAACAGATGCCGACAGTCGCCAACGGCCGGTAACGAGATGCCTGATCAGCTTCCCCAGAGACTGATTTGTGTCCGCAAAAGCGGGGGAAGTCCAGACACGTGGGTCAAGTTGACTTCGGCGAAAACACCTTCAAGCCTTTAGCGAGTACCACGCGATGCCGTTCTCATCTATGGTGCGCTCTACGGAGCCCTGTGCAATAAGAAAGTTCATGCAAGCAACGGCCTCCCCGGTCGCAAGACTCAGTTGCTGCGCATCCTGCTCTCCGATCGGGCGATTGAACAGGGCGGGAAACGCGTCGACGATTCGTTGGGGGCGGATGGCCAGTGACTGGCACAGCCGATCCAGCGTACGGTTCTGGCCGGATCGGAGTGACTCCAGGCGTTCATGCAGACCATAGAACGGCTCGTTATGGGAAGGCAGGACGAGCACATCGTTGGGAACTTCCAGGCGCAGCTTGTCGAGCGACTCGTACCACTCTTTCAATGGATTGGCCTGCGGTTCGCTCGCGAACACAGACACGTTTGATGAAATCTTCGGTAAGACCTGATCACCCGCGATCAGCAGCTTCAATCCGAGGCAGTACAGGCATGCGTGTTCGGGTGAGTGGCCATCGGTCGTAATGATTCGCCAGACGTGTTCGCCCAGTTGGAACTCGTCGCCATCCTGTAGGCGTCGGTGGCTGTCGGGCAAGGCGTGGATGTGCTTACCAAAGTTGCCGAAGCGGTTGCGGTAGCTTTCAATGGCGGCGTCAGACCAACCAGCGCGGCGATGGAATAGTACGCCGTCGGGAGGTGCCTCGCGGTTCGTGTCGGCATGCATCACGCGGCAGGACAGGTACTCGAGCCGGCTCATGTACAGGGGCACTCCGGCGCGACGCGTGAACCAGCCGGCTAGGCCGACATGGTCCGGGTGCATGTGCGTGACGTACACCCCTTGAAGCGAGCGCGACAACGGCCCCTGCGCCATCACGGCCAACCAGTCGGCCACTGTGTCGGGGTTGTTGAGGCCCGTGTCAACCAGCACCCAGCCATCGTGGGTGTCGATGGTCCACACGTTGATGTGATTGAGCCGGAACGGCATGGATAGCCGGATCCAACGCACACCTGGGGCGACCTCGACCCAGCGGCGTGGCAATGGCGACTCGAATGGGTAACTAAGTGCTTTGGCTGCGGGATCAATCATGACTATCGTTTCGTCGGGTGGGTGCCGGTGTAATCATCTGCTGCGTCAGTCCACGCTCTTGTTGGATTCTCAATGCTTGTTGTCAACTAGCAAGGGTGCATCAGTGGGCATATCCTCCTGGCTTATCCACTTGACTGAATCGAGCTTCAGGCGAGTGAGTTGCCGGAACAGTTCCATCGCATCATTTTGTGTGGCGTCTGAAGAAGCCCCTGGCGTCAGCACTGCGTGCAGGGTTGCGGTTTCCCGATGCTGCTGTTTTCCAACGATGACTTGGGCACGTTGGATAGCAGGGAGCCGGATGACCAGTTCCTCCACGTTGCGTGGGTAGACGAAAATTTCGCGCACCTTGACCCCTTGCCCCACTCGGCCTTGCAGCAGGCCGATGCGTTTGACAAGACCGTCCGGTGAATGGCTCAGCGCTTGCGCCACATCGCCTGTGCCAAAACGGACCAACGGCCAGCCGTGGTCAAGCGTGGTGACTACGATCTGGCCGGGTTCACCCAAGGGAAGGGGCTCGCCGGTATTCGGATCACAGATTTGGACAAGCCGGTCAGGCTGAACTGTGTAGCCCACTTGTCCGGGTTCCTCGTAGGCAATCAGCCCGAAGTCGCCGGTGGCATAGGAAGAAAACGTGCGGATGGCGTACTTCTGCTCCAGCGCGCGGCGTTTGCCAATCCAGTCGCCCAGTTCACCACCCAGCATTGCGGAGCGGACCTTCCATTGAGAAGGTAGGTCGTAGCCCATTCGCTCAAGCGTTTCGACCAGGGTCACAAAGAAGGAGGTGGAGGCGCAAATGCAGGTGATGCCTAGTTCGATGATGAGTTGCGCCTGCTGTTCGGCGCCGCCGGGTCCGCAGGGGATGAGAGTTGCTCCGGTGGCGGCAATGCCTGCATCCAACAAAAGACCGGCTGGGACAAGATGATAGGACCATGTGTTGAGTACGCGGTCACACGGGCCGATGCCCGCTTTGCTGAACACATGCGAGAAGCCGTGGCCGGTGTTGTCGTCGAACAACTGTGGTTCATAGATGGGGCCTGGCGAGACGAAAATGCGTCGGATGGATGTATCGTCGGCTGCCAGAAACCCGCCAAAAGGCGGCGACTGGCGCTGTTTTTCGAGCAGTGCATCCTTGCTTGTGACGGCGAGCCGCGCAAGGTCGGCCGGGCCTTTGAGATCCTGTGGCGTCATCGTTGCCAGCTCATAGACTGCGCGGATGGCGGGGGCTCGGTCATAGGCAAATTGCTGCGAAGCGCGCAGTGCTTCGAATCGGTCAGTGGTAGGCAAAGTGTGCATGGTGTTGTTGGCTTAGTGGCCTGTGAAGCTCGGGGCACGTTTTTCGCTGAAGGCGGCTAGACCTTCTTGGAGATCGGCGCTGTGCGCATGCACTTCGGATGCCAGCAATTCCAATCGCAGAGCGGTGTCTAGGGGTTGTTGCAAGCCATCGTCGATCAACGTTTTCATGCGGCGCAGGCCCAGGGGACTCTTTGTGGCGATTTTGTCCGCAACGGCTTGCGTGACGCTTTCGAGTTGGTCGTCGTCCACCACTTGGTTGACGAGGCCCGCCTCTACCAATTCTGCCGCGTCTACGAAGTCCCCCGTGAAGAGAAGGTATTTGGCGCGCATGGGTCCAATGACCCGCGGCAGGCGCACCGAGCAGCCCCCGCCGGGGAGAAGTCCGTAGTTGGCATGCGCGTCGCCAATCTTGGCGCTGCGTGCTGCAAGCACGATGTCACAGCAGAGCACCAACTCCAGCCCGCCCGCCAGGGTGATGCCGTTCAGGGCTGCGATCACGGGTTTCGGAAAGCGATCGATACGGTTCATGGTGGCGAGAACGCTGTCTAGAAAGCCGCTGGTGCCACTTTCTCTCGTTTGCGTCTTGACGTATTTGAGGTCGGCACCTGCGCAGAAGGCCCGACCAGTGCCCGTCAACACGACCGACATAACGTCCACCCGGTCCTGTGCTTCGTCGAGTGCCTGGTCGATTCCTTGAAGCACCTCTGGAGTCAGTGAGTTCATCGCATCAGGCCGGTTTAAGCGAATCCACATGGTGCCTTTTCGCGTATCTGTAAGAACAACTGGTGTTGACATCTGGTTTTCCTTGGTGACTTGCATGTTCATCAATAAATTCTGGTTTTGCTTTGTTTTTTACGCATCTGGTTGTCTAATTACCATCTGGTTAAATATTTTACCCTATAGTAAAACTATTAAATTATTGGAGTATTTCATGCAAAGTCAAATCAGTTCACCCATGTCTCCGCTCTCGGGCATCAGGATCGTTGAATTCGAGGGCATTGGCCCAGGGCCCTTGACGGGGTTCATGCTGATGCAGATGGGCGCGGACGTGACCGTGGTCGGGCGACCCGGCGCGGGCGCACTGCCTGATGAGCTAACGCCGAAGGAAGGGGCGCTCTTGTCTCGCGGCAAGCGTCGTGTTACGTTGAATCTCAAGCGAGAGGAGGACAAGGAGCATGCGCTGGACTTGGTTGCACAAAGCGATGGGTTGATTGAAGGAAACCGCCCTGGTGTGATGGAGCGTTTGGGACTGGGTCCCGATGTATGTGGCAAACGCAGCCCGCGACTTGTGTATGGACGGATGACAGGCTGGGGGCAGGATGGGCCGCTGGCCCAAGCAGCCGGGCACGACATGAACTATGTCGCTCTCACAGGGCTGATGTCGCTCACCGAGCGCCCGGGACATCCGCCCATGCTTCCGCCGACGGTGGTCGGGGATGCTGCCGGTGCGCTCGGGTTCGCGTTTGGCATGGTGTCGGCGTTGCTCGGCGCCCGGAGCACGGGGCGGGGCTGCGTGGTCGATGGCGCCATCGTGGATGTGTTGGCCATGCTGTCACCGCTCGTGCAGCTGATTCGTCAAGGTGGTGGTTTGGATGGAGGTGAGCCCAGTGTCTTCCATGACTCGCCCTTCTACGATCGCTATCAATGCAGCGATCGTCGCTACATCACGGTCGGTGCTATCGAGCCCTCGTTCTATGCTTTGCTGTTGAAGCAATTAGAGCTGACGGATGTGGACCCCGCGCAGCAGATGAACAAGTCTTTGTGGCCGTCTCTCAAGGCGCGAATTGCACAACGCTTTGCTTCGAAACCCAGCGCGCACTGGAATGCACTGATGGAAGGCACTGACAGCTGCTTTGCGCCGGTGCTCAACATGGCCGAAGCCGCCTCGCATCCCCACAACGTGGCCCGAGGCTTATACAGCGTGACTGAGCAGGGCGATATCGAGACGGCGCGGGGCATGCGATTTCTGCCGCTGCACTGCGCTGAGCCGTGAACTTGAAAACCAAGGGATTACCCTAGTTAATTGACACTAATTTTACTCTACAATAAAACAACTTTATGTTGAGTAAAAGGTTGATTTCATGGATTGGATGAGTCCTGTACGGGAGAAAAAATGATGGAAGATATTTATGTGGTTGGTGTGGGGATGACGCCCTTCGGTCGGCATCTGGACAAGGGCATCAAGGCGCTTACGCGGGAGGCTACTGCGGCTGCGTTGGCGGACGCGGTATTACAAAAAGAAGACCTGAAAGCAGCTTTTTTTGGAAACACTTCACAGGGGCATATGGATGGCCAACATATGATTCGAGGACAAATTGCGCTGCGGGCCATGGGGATCGGGCGCATTCCTGTGGTGAATGTCGAAAACGCGTGCGCAAGCGGCTCGTCAGCGTTTGTTCTCGCCTGCAATCACCTCAAGTCGGGAGCTGGCGATGTCGTATTGGCCGTTGGCGCAGAGAAGATGTTTTCAGTCGACAAGCTCAAGATGTTCTCGGTGTTCGACAGTGCTTGGGATATCTCGCGTGCAGAAGAGATCCGTGCAGAATTAATGAAGTTGGGGCGTGACGTTGCTGTGCCCGAGGGGGCCACCTCGCCCAGGCCGTACAGCGTTTTCATGGACGTGTATGCCGCGTTTGCGCGATCGCACATGCGCACCTTCGGGACGACGCAGCGTCAGTTGGCCGCCGTGTCGTCCAAAAACCATGCGCACTCCGTGCACAACCCGCTATCGCAATACCAGATGGCCTACAGCATCGATGAAGTGCTTGCAGCGCCGCCCATCACTTATCCCCTGACTCTGCCTATGTGTTCCCCTGTGTCTGATGGCGCAGCTGCAGCCATTCTGTGCACGCGTTCAGCACTCAAGCGCCTGAACATCGACGAAAAGCGTGCGATCAAGGTCTTGGCGGCCGTGGTGCAAAGCGGTTCCGACCGGAGTGAGGATGACTACACCAACCACTGCACTGCGCTGGCTTCGCGCAGAGCGTATGAGTTGGCAGGTGTTGGTCCTGCCGACATTTCCGTTGCTGAAGTGCATGACGCCACGGCTATGGGTGAAATCATCCAAACAGAAAATCTTGGTTTCTGTGAATTCGGCATGGGCGGTGTTATTGCCGAACGGGGCGACACCCGGATCGGTGGCCGCATTCCCGTCAACCCGTCGGGTGGCCTGGAGTCAAAAGGGCACCCCGTGGGGGCAACTGGTATTGCCCAGATCCATGAGTTGGTCACCCAGCTTCGCGGAGAGGCCGGATTGCGGCAGGTGACGGGCGCACGGATTGCACTGGCAGAAAACGGTGGTGGTCTGGAGGGTATTGAAGAAGCGGTTGCATGTATCACCATCCTGGCGCGCTGAGCGCTGCATATAACAAGAGGCACAACATGGATTTCAAGAACACTGTTGCTTTCATCACGGGGGCTGCGTCGGGTCTGGGGCTCGCTACTTGCAAGGAATTGCTTGAGGCTGGAGCGCGCGTCATGGCTGTAGATTTAGACATGGAGCGCCTGGCGAGTGAAGTGCTGCCAATGGGGGAGCGTGTGCGCATCCAGAAGGTTGATGTCGCGGACGAGGCCAGCGTGAAGGCTGCCGTGGATGCGGCAGTGGCTGAATTTGGTGCGTTGCACGTGGCTGTGAACTGTGCGGGGATTTTGGGGCCTTGCAAGACCCTGTCCAAGGGCGAGTTGTTTCCGATGGATCTTTGGAATCGGGTGATCGCCATCAACCTGACGGGAACCTTCAACGTGGTCCGCCATGCATCGCTGGCCATGTCACAGAACGAGCCCAATTCAGACGGCGAGCGGGGTGTCATTGTGAACACGTCCTCCGGTGCTGCGTGGCAAGGCCAGATGGGTCAAGCCGCCTACAGCGCCAGTAAAGCGGCTGTCATTGGCATGACGCTTCCGGTGGCACGGGATCTTGCACAACACGGCATCCGTGTGGTGGCTGTAGCGCCAGGCCTCTTTGAGACTGCAATGTCCTCAGGTATGCCCACAAAAGTATCGGAAAACATCATCGACAACGTCATTCTCTTTCCCCATCGCATGGGGCAGTCGCCAGAGTTCGCTGGGCTGGTTCGGCACATCGTGGAAAACGTCTATTTGAATGCGACCACCATCAGCTTGGACGCGGGAGTCCGCTGCTAATGGTTGACTGTTGTTCGTTGCGGGCAATCCCGCCAAAGCTGGTGTGGATCCTGCAAAGGTTTTAAGAAGGAAATTCGATGGACAAGGCCAAAAATGCAGAGAGGAGGCGCCAATGAGCGTTCCCATTCAGGGTCAGCGCGACGACGTGGTGCTGGCAGCTCGAAATTTGCTGCTGCAGTTCGGTGGAATTGTGGCGCTGAACGATGTTTCGATTGATGTGCACAAGGACGAGTTGTTGGCGATCATCGGCCCGAATGGGGCGGGAAAGTCTTCTCTAATGAATTGTTTGAGCGGCTTCTATCGCCCTAAGAAAGGGGAGATATCTCTGGCCGGGCGCAATGTTCGTGATATGGCGGTCCACGACGTGGCAACACAGGGCCTGGCGCGCACCTTTCAAGGAACGCACATTTTTACTGGCATGACCGTCATCGAGAACCTCATGGTAGGGCGCCATATGCACATGCGGACCAACCTTGTGCAGTCATTTTTTCATTTCGGACCGGCCAAACGCGAAGAGGTTTTGCACCGGGAGGCGGTGGAGGAAATCATAGAGTTTCTTGAAATTGAATCCATTCGGCATACGCCGGTGGGTAGTCTAGGGTATGGACTTCGTAAGCGCGTGGACTTGGGTCGTGCACTGGCCCAAGATCCCAAAATTTTGCTGATGGACGAGCCCATGGCGGGGATGAATACGGAAGAGAAGGAGGACTTGGCACGTTTCATTCTGGATGTGCGCGAGGCAAAGCGCATTCCCATTGTTCTGGTGGAGCATGACATGGGTGTGGTGATGGACTTGGCAGATCGCATCGCGGTGTTGGACTTTGGGCGCAAGATCGCCGATGGAACGCCCAAGGAAATCCAGGCTAATCCCGCTGTTCTAAAAGCCTACCTTGGGGAGGGTGCCCAATGAAACTCGAAATTACAACCCTTCCCCAGTTGCTGCGCAAGCACGCGCATGCCAACCCCGACCGACTTTCGCAGCGACACAAGCAACGTGGCATCTGGCGAGAGTACAGTTTTTCAGATGTGCAGCGCAACGTTCGAGAGCTTGCATTGGGCATGCATCAGTCGGGCGTCAAAGCGGGCGAGACCATTGCCATCATTGGTGAGAATGAGCCGCAGCACTATTGGGCTGAGTTCGCCGCGCAGGCCTTGGGCTGCAAGGTCGTCTCCATGTACCCGGATCTCACTGCGGAGGAGGTGGCTTATCTACTGGACGACAGCGAAGCAGTCATTCTGTTCGCGCAGGATCAGGAGCAGGTTGACAAAGGCATCAATGTCCGGGCCAAGACGCCGAAGGTGCGCCACATTGTGTATTGGGATGACACGGGGATGTGGTCGTACAACGACCCGATCCTGCGTACCTTCGATTCCATGCAGCGGCAAGGGCGTGAAATCCATCAACGTGACGCCAAGTTATATGACGCGCTTGTGGAGGTGGGCTCTGCTGACGACATCGCGGTACTTTCCTATACCTCTGGCACGACGGGCAAACCCAAGGGGGTCATCCTCACGCACCGTTTCCTGATCGACAACGCCCAGCGTTTGATCAATTCTATGGACGTGAAGCCGGGCATGGAGTACCTGAGCTACATTGCGCCAGCCTGGGCTACCGAGCAAATCAACGGCATCACCTTGGGGGTGGGCTTGCCCATGGTCGTGAATTTCCCGGAAGGTCCGGAGCAGGTGTTAGCCAACATCCGGGAATTGGCAGTCGAAGGAATGACGTTTGCCCCGCGCCAATGGGAGAGCATGGCTTCCTCGGTGCAGGCGCATATGCTAGACGCAGGGCCCATTCGGCGTGGTATCTACGAATGGGGCATGAAGGTCGGTCATACCGTGAACGTAGGACGCCTGGATGGACAACCCATTGGTCTGCTGGACCGGTTGCTGTTTCCCCTCGCCAATGTGCTTGTCCTGCGTCCGCTTCGTGATCTGCTTGGCCTGACACGGCTGCGTAGTGCCAGCTGCGGTGGCTCCACTATGGCGCCGGACGTGTTTCGCATGTTCCATGCCATGGGCATTCCTTTGCGCAACATCTATGGCTCCACCGAAACCGGGTTGCTGACTTGCCACCAGGGTGATCGGTTTGACCTGGAGACCGTCGGAAATTGGATGAAGGCGCATCCAGAGGCGGGTCCGCCGCTGGAATGGCGTTTAAGTGCTGACGGTGAGCTGCAGATTCGTGGCGGTAGCCCGTTTCTGGGTTACTACCGTAGGGAAGGATCCGTGGAGTCGAAGGTGAAGGATGGCTGGTTCTACACGGGCGATGCAGTGACGAAAACGGAGCGGGGAGAGCTCGTTTTCCTGGAGCGGCTGTCCGATCTCAAGCGTTTGCGCAGCGGTGAAACCTTCCCGCCTCAGTTCGTCGAGACACGCCTTCGGTTCAGCCCCTTCATCAAGGACATCATGACGGTGGGAGATGAGACACGGGAGTTCGTGGCGGCTCTCATCAATATCGACATGTCCGTTCTTTCGCGGTGGGCTGAAGAAAAGCGGATCGGATTCTCAACCTTCACCGACCTGTCACAGCGTCCAGAGATCGCTGCATTGCTTGGTCATGAAATCGCCCGCGTGAACCAGTTCTTGCCGGAGCATGCGCGCGTCAAGCGATTCGCAAATTTTCCGAAGGAGCTGGATCCGGACGAGGGTGAGCTGACACGTTCGAGAAAGCTGCGGCGCGAGTTTCTAGAGGTGCGCTACGGAACACTGATCAACGGCTTATACGACGGATCGCGCGAGGTGCGTATTGATATTCCCGTGACGTACCAGGACGGTCGTCGCAGCAACTTCGAGGCATTGGTGTCCATTCACGACACCGATGCCGCTGGATTGAACCACCTGGGTGCAGCCCGAAGCAAAGGACGCAAATGATCGACTTTCTCAACTACCTGATCAACGGTGCGCTGTCGGGGCTTTTGTATGCATTGATCGCAATGGGGTTTGTTGTGATCTACCGCGCCTCCAAGGTTTTCAACTTTGCACAAGGCGAATTAGTTGTTTTTGGCGGCTACATGGTGTGGTGGACCATTATTCAGATGGGTTTGCCGCTGTGGGTTGGTTTGCCGGTGGCTTTCATCGGCGCTGCGATTTTTGGCCTCATGATTGAGCGGATATTCTTTGCCCGACTTGTCGGGGAGTCTGTCTTTTCAATGGTCATGGTGACGATCGGACTCCTGATTCTGATCCGTGGCGTCGTATTGGTGCTCTTTGGTCCACAGGTGCGCGCCTTCCCGATCATCTTTCCATTGGAACCGATCATCGTCGGCGATCTCATCGTCTCCCGTTCGATGCTCTACGGTGGAGTACTGACCATCTTCATTGGTGTTGGGCTCTCTTGGTTCTTCAATCGAACAAGAGCTGGCTTGACCATGACGGCCGTGGCGGAAGACCACCAGGTGGCCATGTCCATGGGCATTTCGGTGCAGCGCTCCATTGCCATTGCGTGGGTGCTGGGATCCGTGCTTTCAACACTAGGGGCGATAGTTCATCTGAGTGGCCGCTCCATCAACATGATGAGTTCCGATATCGGCCTGACCGCTCTACCGGTGGCCTTGCTGGCTGGGCTGGAGTCCCTCGCGGGGCTACTGCTGGCCGGTGTGCTGGTGGGGGTGATTCAGGGATTGGCCTCGGCTTATCTCGATCCCCTGGTGGGCGGAGCGCTGGGCTCTGTCGTCCCGTTCATCATCATGCTGGTGATGTTGTTGATTCGTCCCACCGGCATGTTCGGGTGGAAAACCATTGAGAGGGTATGAGCATGGATCCCGCAGGTGTATTCGCGACTTCGTTCGCCAAAGATCAAGCACTGATTCGCACGCGCGGTCAGGCCGTGGCGCTAAGCCTGTTCGTCATCGCGCTGCTCGCGTTGCCAGTGTTCAGCGAAGTCCGCTGGGTGGCGATCATGACCTCTATGCTGATCACAGCTGTGGTAGTCATGGGGCTGCAGATTAATACCGGTCTGGCTGGTCAGATCAATTTGGGCCAGGCTGCGTTTATGGGGGTTGGTGCGTATGCAACGGCGCTCCTTGCCACGAAGGGCCACATGCCTTTCTGGTTAGCACTGCCCGTCGGCGGATTGTGTGCTGCACTGTTTGGACTGATGTTTGGTTTGGCTGCTATCCGTATCAAGGGTTTTTACCTTGCCCTGACCACCATTGCTGCGCAGATATTGTTCCACTTCTTCGTGCTCAACCTGCCTGCCAACTGGCTGGGGGGGTCGAACGGAATCACGGTGGATCCCGCACAGTTTTTTGGCTTCGTCTTCAATACTGACGTCCGCATTTACTACCTGTGTCTGATTGTGGCGTTCATCATGATTGCAGGTGCCTACGGTGTCGCGCGCAGCCGTCATGGCCGGATTTTTGCCGCTGTGCGCGACGACGACGTGGCTTCGGGAATGATGGGTATCAACGTCGTGCGCACCAAGGTACTTGCCTTTTTGCTGGGAGCGTTCTATGCGGGCATCGGTGGTGGCCTTTGGGCCTACTACGTCAGATTTGTGGCGATTGACCAGTTCACATTGATCCATTCGATCTGGTTTATAGCGATGATCATCGTGGGAGGAATGGGATCGGTGACGGGCGCGTTGATCGGCGTGTTTGTTATCCGTGCGGCCCAGGAAACGATCACCATTGTGGGACCTTCTCTGGTCGAAAATTTTTCCTTCTTGAGCGGAGACGTTGTTTTCGCGGTGATGAATATTTTCCTTGGTGGCATCATCGCGGGCTTCCTGATTTTTGAGCCGCGCGGCTTGATGCACCGGTGGAACATCGTCAAGCGGTCTTACCGTATGTGGCCCTACTCCTACTGACCTTCCTCCCCTGTTTATTGCAGTCACCCTGTGCGCTGGGGAGGACTGTTTCATTGCAAAGCGCTACTACAAAGGAGACTTACATGAAAACGAAGCGAGCGAGCTTGACAGTACCGTCCAAACTGGTGCGGTGCGGAGCCTTGGTGGCTGCAGCGCTGTGCCTGGGCGGCATGGCACAGGCGCAGACCACATACAACGTTGCAGGCATGGCGGACTTTACGGGCCCGTACGCAGATGTCATGAAGGAATGGACCAGTTGTCGCCGTGGTGTGTTTGACTGGTGGAATGAAGAGGTAGGCAAGGGTCAGGGCGTGGCCCTTCGGGTCAAGGATTACGACACCCGCTACGATGTTGCTCAGGTGGCCAGCCTCTGGCCCGGTATCAAGTCCGAACTCAACCCGGTGGCTGTTTTGGGTGTGGGCGGTCCTGACACCAGCGCGCTGCAGCAGCGTCTACCTAATGACAAGGTGCCGTTGATCCTGTCCACTGCAGGCTATGGCTTTGCATGGAAGGGTGACAACTGGGTGTTCAATGCCCGTGCAACCTACCCGCACGAAGCGGCCGCGTTTTATACGTGGCTGCAGAAAAAATCGGGTGCGACTGCACCTGTCAAGGTGGGGGTGATTTCATCGGAGGTGTCGCCAGCCTACGTGGATATCCATAAGGGCATCGAGAAATTTGCCAAGGACAATCCGAAAATCCTCGAAGTCGTCGAAACGATCTATACCGAAGCGCAGCCGACCGACCTGACCCAGCAGGTCAACCGCTTGATTCGCAAGGGTGCTACGGTGCTGCAGGTGTTCAACAACACGGCTTCGGTCGTGGCGACGCGCCGTGCCTTGCAGAGCCTGGGCAAGCCCAATATCCCGATCGTGGTGACTGCACACAACGGCTTGCAGTCTTCGGGCAAGGCGCTGGGTGACCTGAGTCAGATGGAGGGTAGTTATGAGGTCTACGGTATGGCCATGCCCTCCGAAGACGCAACGCCGACACGGGCATTCTTTGAGAAGCTACGCACCCAATACAAGGCGCAGTCAACCTACAGCTCGTCTTGCATTATGGGCATGAGTCAAGCACTGATAACGGTGCGTGCGGTGGAGCAGGTTGCAAAGACCAAGGGCGCTGGCGGCGTGACGGGCGAAGCGGTTCGCGCAGCCCTGCTGTCCACCCCGATGCCAACAGAGCGCAGCTTTGGCGTGTTGCCCAACATCAAATACAACAATGATGCACCGTTCCCGACCTCCGGCATCGCCGTCAACATCGGTACCGTCGAAAAGGGTAAGTACAAGCTTCTCGAGCAGAACGTTCCGGTGCCTGTGCTGAACAAGTGGTAATTGTTAAACGGTCTGGGTTTCGGGCAACCGCGACCCAGGCCACATCATCTGGAGCCACCGTGCTTGAACTGAACAATGTTGAAGTCCTATACAGCGACGTCATTCTTGCCGTCAAGGGCATTACCTCCACAGTGCCCGCTGGAAAGTGTGTGACGTTGTTGGGCGCTAATGGCGCCGGCAAAAGCACCACGCTCAAGGCCATCTCCAACCTAGTCAAAACCGAAGATGGTCGTGTGACGGCAGGGAGCATCAAATTTGATGGTGCGGACATCACGGGAGCCAATCCGGTCGATGTTGTTCGCAAGGGGTTGGTGCACGTTATGGAAGGGCGCAAGGTCTTGCGTCACATGACGGTAGAGCAGAACCTAGTAGTAGGCGGCCACATGGGTAGCGCCAGTGATGCAAAGGAAATGCTGGATGAGGTGTATGGCCGCATCAAGCGCCTGGCGGCCTTGCGCAATCGCACGGCGGGCTACCTGTCCGGCGGGGAGCAGCAATTGCTGGTGATTGGTCGGGCTCTGATGGCTAGACCCAAGCTGATGATGATCGATGAGCCCTCACTCGGCCTGGCCCCCTTGATGGTCGATGAGGTCTATGGCTTGTTGAATGACCTCAAAATGAGCGGCTTAACGCTACTGATCGTTGAGCAAAACACTCGCGTAGCCCTTGATCTGGCTGACTATGGCTATGTGATGGAGAGTGGGCGGATCGTTCTGGAAGGCCCTTCCAGCAGCTTAAAGACCAACGAGGACGTGCGGGAGTTCTACCTTGGTCTGACAGTCGATGGGGAGCGCAAGAGCTTCCGCGACATGAAGCATTACCGGCGTCGCAAGCGCTGGTTGGGTTGACCGCATTCGGACGGCTGTTTTTTCAAGTTTTTAAGGATGGGTTTATGAGTATCGTTTCCAACGCATTGCTGAGCGAACAAGAAGTCATTATTCGGGAGTCTGCCCGGCGCGTCGCGACTGAGGTGGTGGGTCGCACTGCCGCTGAGCGTGATCGATCGGGGGCTTGGCCGCATGACGAAATCAAGGCGGTTGCCGACGTGGGCTTCATGGGCATGCTCGCCCCGCAAATCCACGGCGGCTCTGGGCTTTCTTTTGTGGAGTATTGTCTGGCCATTGAAGAGTTCGCTGCGGCCGATGGTGGCTTTGCCACCATGATGCATGTCCACAATTCAACTGCGCACGTTCTGCGAAGTTTCGGGACAGAAGAGCAGATGGCATGCTATCTGCCCGATCTGGCTAGTGGCAAACGCATTGGTGCCTTCTTGTTGTCAGAGCCCCATGCAGGTTCGGATACATCTGCCATCCGAACCACGGCCAAGCGCGATGGCGACTTCTACGTGATTAATGGTAGCAAACAATGGATATCCAATGGCAGCGAAGCGGGCTTTGCGCTCGTCGTGGCTGCAACCGCGGAACCCGATGCACGCCACCGCTTCAGCCTGTTTATCGTGGACCCCGAAGATCCTGGTTATCAATGCTTACGTATCGAAAGAAAGCTAGGCCAGCACACGGCTCATACGGCTCAGATTCAGCTGGACAACATGCGCGTTCCGCTTCAGAACTTGATTGGCGAAGAAGGGCGCGGGTACGGCAAAGCGCTGTCGCTGCTGTCCGATGGGCGTATTGCAATTGCGGCCTTGGCCATCGGAATTGCCCGTGCAGCGCTGGAGGCAGCCATCCGCTATGCCAAGGAGCGCGAGGCGTATGGCAAGCCCCTCACCGAACTGCAGGCCGTCAGCTTCGATTTGGCAGACATGACTATGCAGGTCGAGGTGGCACATCAGTACATGTTGTATGCTGCACGTCTTACGGATGCGGGTCTGCCAACCAGCATGGAAGCCTCGGTTGCCAAACTCTACGCCAGTGAAATGGCCGAGAAAGTTTGCTCTGCGGCGCTGCAGGTGCATGGCGGCTATGGGTATGTCAACGATTTCCCGGTCGAGCGTTACTATCGCGATGTGCGCGTTACCAAAATATACGAAGGCACGAGCCACATCCAGAAGCTGATCATTGCTCGGAACATCCTGGCCGGCTGATGGGAATGGCCTTTCGCGGGCCCAATACCTGCGAAAGCTGTCTGATATTATTTGACCCAGTTAGGGACACGGGCGCCCGCAAGGAACACAACACCAATGAGCACGCAAATAGAGGTAAAGCCCAAGTCACGGCCACGCGATCCCGCAAAGAGATCGGGGAAAGGTGTAAAGTGGAACAATGCGGTTAGCGGCGCGGATGAGCAGTACCAGTTCAAAAAGCAGGCCGTCATAGCTGAAGCTTCGCGTGCGTTCGGTCGCCATGGTTACAAGAATGTGTCGCTGGACGAGATTGCAAAAACTCTCAACGTCACCAAGCCTGCCCTTTACTACTACTTCAAGAACAAGCAGGAACTTGTCTACGAATGCCACGAGCTTGCCATGCAATTAGGCGATCGCGTCTTGCAAGACGCGATCGCTTCCGAAAGCACTGGTTATGCTCGCATCACGGCTTTCATCAAGAACTACATATCATTGCTGACGGATGAAATGGGCGCACCGGCGATCCTCCAGGATTTCACAGGTATGTCTGTGGCGGATCAGAAGAAAATCACCTTGCGGCGGCGTAAGTTCGATCAGGAGTTACGTAAAGTGCTCGAGGGGGGGTTCAGGATGGCTCCATTGCCCAGTGCAACGTGAAGTTGGCGGTTTTTTGGTTCATGGGCGCTGTCAGTTCGATTACCCAATGGTTGCATCTCGACGGTAGCCTTGGGAGTGAGGAAGTGGCCGATATTTTCATTGGCTTCCTTGCACATGGTATTCGTCCCGATCAGGGGTGATTCACCTTATTTACCGGTTAGTGATGTAGGAAACAGAAGGTTGTATGCGATAGTTTGCAGATGCGCATCCACGCGGAATTGCAGATATTTATCTACCTTCAGCGGTGAGCGTGCCATACACGTCTGGATTGAGGTCTGGAACAGCGTCGGGCAAGAAGTAAAGTGTCAGCTTTCCGTGAGTGCTGGGCACATATTTTTTGATGCAAGTTGACTTGTGGGAAGTCAGCTCATTAATCACAACACGCACCAATTTTTTTGCACCGGTGGATCAAGTTCTTTTAGTAAATCGGCGAAAACTCCGCCGCCAAATCGTATTCATATGTGGCAAACCAGAAAGTATCCGCGGTTTCAACTACAAAGTGCATAAGTAGTTAGTTTAAGCGGACGCATCTCCAAGCCATATAGCACCTCGTGTGGAGTGCGGTAACCTAGGCGTTTGCGGGGCTGGTGGTTTAAGCAGTACACCGAATCATTGACTTGGTCTTGCGTTACTTTCAACAAGTTGGTCTTCTTCGGAAAGAGCTGGCGCAGCAAACCATTGTGGTTCTCATTGGTGCCGCCCTCCCCGGAACAGTACGGATGCGCAAAGTACACCTTGGCCTGCAGGTGTCACAGGAACCATACCAGTTGCAGACGTTTATGCGCGTAATGTCGTTGCATCCTATGTAATCAGCTCAACGAAATGCATGCCTTGCGCAAGCAGCCCCTGTCGGAAGTAAAAGCGCTGTGCCAGCATCATATGCAAGCCGGTATCCAGCACAAAATGTTTGCAGTGCAACGCAATGGCTTGTAGCCGTGCTGCCTGCAATAGACGTTCGCCGCACCCGGTGCGCTGCAGCGAGGCGGTTACCACCAGATCATCCACGTAGATAAAACGACCGTATATCAAATTGTCTTGCAGTCGATAGCCGGCAAGTCCAACGATTGCGCCGTCGCACCATGCCGCAAGCAACCGATAGCCTTGTGTGCGTTGCAGCTCTATCATTGCGATGTATGTTGCGCAATCGCTCAGATGCGGTCGCAATTCCTTCATCACCGAGAACGACGCTTCCATATCGGCGCCGCTTTCGATGTTTTTTATTTCTACCTGGGACGGCATACATTTTCTCCAGAAAAGGGGCGTCGCTCTAGCGTTGTGCTGACACTGAAGACGCCGACACTTATGCCGGCATCTTGCGAAACGCGATGGCAAAGCGGTTCCAGCTATTGATCGACGTGATGAGCAATGTCAGCTCGACCAGTTCGGCATCGGTAAAATGTGGACGAACTGCATCCCACACTGCATCCGGCACGTGATTTTGCGAAACCAGCGTCAGCGATTCGGTCCATTCCAGTGCGGCACGTTCGCGGTTGCTGAAAAATGGGGTTTCGCGCCATGCGGAGACGGTAGCCATGCGGCGTTCTGATTCGCCGGCTTTGCGTGCGTCGGTCACATGCATGTCGAGGCAGAATGCGCAGCCATTGATTTGCGATGCACGCAAACGGACAAGCTCCTTCAGTAGGATATCCAGCGTCCCTTTGTCGATGTGGTTTTCAACACCCATCAGTGCCTTGACGGCGTCTTTGTCGGCTCTGTAGAAGTCGAGTCGAGTTTGCATGTGAAGCTCCTTGGTTAGGTATATCGAATACGTGGCATTTGCCAGACGTGTAGTATGCAAAAATCATGGCCATGTTAGAAGGTCCAAGAAATGTAGAAATGACTAGTCCATGAAAATCCCCACGCCTGACCTGGTTCTTCCCATCGATCGATCGCTGGAGTTCCCTATGTACCTGCAGATATGCCAGCGTTTCAAGACGGCGATCGACCAGGGAAACCTGCAGGCGGGCGATCGCGTACCGGCAGTACGGGCGCTGGCGACTGAACTAAATCTGGCGCGCGGCACGGTGGAAATGGCTTATCGCATCCTGACGGACGAGGGTTATCTGCAGGCCAGGGGGGCGGCCGGCACAGTGGTATCTCCGTCTCTGCCGCCGCCGACCGTCCTCAAATTGCCGGTAGCCCTGGCCGGTCAAGCGCATGCAGCCATCATCGATCATGACGGGAAGGCGCCGAAGCCGCTGCAGATGGGTTTGCCTGCGCTCGATGCTTTCCCGCGTAAGGTGTGGAACCGGCTGGTCGGGCATCGCCTGCGCGGCAGTGAACCGGCGCGGCTAGCCTACCCCGATCCTGCCGGTCTCGACCGTTTGCGTGAAAAAATTGCAACTTATCTGGGTGTCTCGCGCGGCGTGACTTGCTTGCCGGAACAGGTATTCGTCACGACCGGTTTGCGCAATACGTTGGAACTGACGTTAAGCAGTCTTTCCACTGTCGGCGATGCCTTCTGGTTCGAAGACCCGGGCTATATTTTTGCGCGCCTGTTTTTGCAGAATACCGCAGTCAATATCGTGCCGGTGCCGGTTGATGAAAATGGATTGATGGTCGAAGAAGGTAAGCGACTCAGCCCATATGCAAAATTCGCGATGGTCACGCCGGCGCACCAAAGTCCGCTTGGCGTGACGATATCGCTGGAACGCCGAATGGCGCTTTTGGAGTGGGCCAGCAAAGCCGACAGCTGGATTATCGAAGATGACTACGATAGTGAGTTTCGCTATCAGGGGCGGCCATTGCCGGCGCTGAAAAGCATGGATCGCAATGATCGCGTCATTTACAGCGGCACCTTTAGCAAAGCGATGTTTCCGGGGTTAAGGCTGGCTTATGTCGTCGCACCGGTGAGTGCGGTTGCACGCTTTCAAGCGGCCACCTACAACCTGAACGCAGGTTGCCCCTACCTATTTCAGGCAGGCATCGCCGACTTTATCACCGAGGGGCATTTCTCAAGGCATCTGAAGAAAATGCGCCTGCTGTACGCAGAACGACGCGCGGTAACGTCGCGTGTTTTTCAGGAAATATTAGGCGACCGCATACGGATCGATTTGCAACCGGGCGGTTTGCACATACTGGCGAAGCTGGCCAATCACGAAGACGATGTCATGCTGGCGGACCGTGCGCGAACTGCAGGCTTATCCCTGCATCCTTTGTCGCGCTGGTACATCAATGCCAAGCCGCAGCAGGGATTGTTGCTGAGTTTTACCAATGTCATCAATGAGAAGGAGGCAATGCGTCTGGCGCTCCAACTCAAGCAAGCATTCACATAGCGTCGCGCCAGTACCAAAAAATTGGACTTCACCCGTTTCCGTAAACATAAATCACCTTCCAGTTCGAAGCGGTTCGAATGCCAGTGGGCTCAGTTTCTTTCTGGAAGCAACATGCTGAGTTTTCGCTATCCATTCGATAGGGTTGACACGGTTTGGAATGGCGTTTATATTAAACACTCGATCAATAAATAATCGATTGGAACCTTTCGGCGCCATCCTGACGCTTAGATTGGAGAGGGGCACTTGGTGCCCGCTACCCGAAGGATCCTCCGGTCGATGGAGACAAAAGCATGAAGCACCACGGACGCTTAATTCTTGTTACCGGCGCTGCCAGCGGCATTGGCCGCGCTACAGCGCTGCGGTTCGCAAAAGAGGGCGCGCGCTTGGCCCTATTCGATCGTTCGCCGTCCATCGAGCGCACGGCAGCAGAGGTGGCGGAGCTTGGCGGCGTCGCGCAATGGCGGACAGTCGACGTCGCTGATGCGGACGCCGTAGACACGGCCGTGTCCGAGATCGTGTCATCGCTTGGACCTATCAGCTGCCTCGTCAACGGCGCCGCTATCGTGGACAACATCGCTGCGTTGCCGCAGATGACGCCGCAGGCCTGGAGCAGAGAGGTTGGCGTTAACCTCGGGGGGCCGTTCCACCTGATCCGGGCCATAGCTCCAAGCATGATGGAACGCCGCTGGGGACGCATAGTCAACATCTCCTCCGCTGCGGCGCGCGGTGGCCTTGCACTGCAGGCTGCCTATTCGGCCAGTAAGGCGGGACTGCTCGGCTTAACCCGCAACGCCGCGCTCGAACTCGGCCCTCACGGCGTGACCTGCAACGCCTTGCTCCCGGGTCTGGTTAGAACGGAAAAAGTCTTGGCAATGCCGAAACGCATTCAGGAAGCCGGTATCGCGGCCATTCCGCTCAAGCGCATGGGGACACCCGAGGAAGTCGCTGCACTGGTGTCTTTTTTGTGCGGCGACGACGCTGGCTACATCAATGGCGCCGAGATTGACATTTCCGGCGGCTCACACCTCAACACTCTGGTGCTTGGCAGCCAGAAGGCGAATCAAGTCGTCACCTGACATCTAATTGTCGGTCATTTAATTATTCGATCGTTCGATATATATAACAATAGTCAGACCTTTATGGGTCTGCGAAGAAGGAGCCATCAGTTATGGACAAGAGCCGATCAGGCCTGACGCTGAAGCCGTTTTATTCGGCCGATGACCGGGCGAACGGGAACCAAGAGGTTCCCGGTACCTATCCTTTCACCCGTGGACGACTGCGCCCGCCGTCAGCGGACGCGGGCTGGATTCACCGGGAACTGTCCGGGGAGGGTGATGCCCACCGCTCCAACGAGCAACTGCAATACCTGCTGGGTATCGGGCAAACCGGGGTGGACGTCATCGGCGACAGCCCGACCCAGTCCATGGTCGATCCAGACCACCCCCTGGTTCGCCATTCCGTCGGCACACAGGGTGTGTCGCTGTGCTGCAAGCAAGACTACCTCGACCTGTTCCGCAACATTCCGCTGGACCGGATATCCATTTCTAGCTCGGTCCCGTCGATCTTCGCGCTGACCGGGTTGTTGGGTGCAGTCGAGTCGTTCGGAATTGCGCGTGACAAGGTGCGCGGCTCGGTGCTGCAGCCGCCGCTGTATTGCTCGGATGCAGCCTACTCCTGCGGCATGCCGGTCGATCTCCTGAGCCGCCTCTCGGTCGACACGATGGAGTACAGCGCACGCGAGCTGCCACGCTTTCATGCGTACGTCGAGGATACGTACTTCTTCAGCGAGTGCGGACTGAACGCAATCGAGGAAATGGCCCTGGGCTTCGTGCAGATTCGGCATCTGGTGCGTGCAGTACGCAAGCGGGGGGTGGCCGTGGATAGTTTTGCGCCGCGCATCGCCATCCTAGTGAACTGTTCGATGGACTTCTTCGAGGAGATCGCCAAGATTCGCGCCACCCGCCGCTACTACGCACGGATGATGAAAGAGGAGTTCGGCGCCCAGGATCCCCGGTCGTTGTCGGCGGTCATCACCAGCCACACCTCGGGGCTGACGCTGTCGGCCCAGCAACCCATTAACAACGTGATCCGCGGCACCACACAGGGCCTCGCACTGGCACTGGCCGGTGTCCAGGCAATGGAAATTTCCGCCTTCGACGAGGGGTTTCGCACTCCCAGCGCCGAGGCTCACCTGACGGCGATCCGGACGCAGCAGATCCTATCGTTGGAGACCGGAATCGGCAAGGTGGCCGATCCCTTGGGTGGGTCGTATTACGTGGAAGCTCTTACCGATGAAATTGAGGCCCGCATCGGCGCCATGGTTGCTGAGATCGAGGCCGAAGGTGATCCGGTCGAATTGGCCGAACGCGGCTATTTTCGCAAGATCTTCCACCGTGCCTCGGAGCAGCATGCGAGTTCATTGGCATCCGGGAAGCACAAGATCGTCGGTGTGAACTGCCACGAGATGAGTCGGGAGCAAGACACGATGTTGCGCGACATCGCAGAACGCAAGATTGAGCCGTTCCGTGCCCACATCGAAAAGATCCGGCGCTTTCGCGCGGAGCGTAACCAGGATCCGGTGCGCCGTGCGCTGCGCCACGTGCATGCGCAAGCACTGATTCGCGACGCGAATCTCGTCCCCGCAGTTCGTGCAGGACTGGACTCCGGGGCAACGATGGGTGAACTGGCGGGCGCAATGCGCCTGGCCTACGACACGCCGTATGACCCGCTTGGGGCCCTGCAACCCGATTTCTGAAACACACCAACATCCTATGAACCATCGAATCAAAGTCATCGTCGGCCTTCTCGGCATTGATCAGCACGAAGTCGGCGCCATCGCGGTCAGCGGTCTGCTGCGCGATGCAGGCATGGAGGTCATTTACCTTGGGCGCTTCAACACACCGGACTCTTTGATCCGCGCGGCGGTACAGGAAGACGCTGACGTTATCGGAATCAGCTGCCACTCCTGGGAGTACCTCGAATACATCCCGGAGCTGATGGCGCTGCTGCGTGCAGATGCCGTCGATGTAGGCGTCGTCCTCGGCGGCTCCGTCATCACCGAGGACGATGCGCGCGCCATGCGCGAAGTGGGCGTCGCGGGGGTCTTTGGTGCCGGCGCAAAGCCCGAGAAGATGGTTTCAGACATCCGGGCCTTCGCTACAGCCAGACAAAGTCGCCTGCGCAGCGGGCTAATTTCTGAATAAATTTTTGCAACCGGGATCGGGTCAACGTGTCCGATTCCATAACCTTGGAGAGAGAAAATGGAATACACAACTATCACCTACGAGAAAAAGAACGAGCGTGTCGCGGTCATCACGCTCAACCGCCCTGAAAAATACAACACCATCCGTCCGCCGATGCCGGACGAAATCCAGGCAGCCGTCGGCCAGGCCAATCTGGACAAGGATGTCCGGGTGATTCTGCTGCAAGGAGCGGGTAAGTCGTTCTGCGGTGGCTTCGACTTCTCCGGCGGTCTGGAGCACTTTGAAGGCTACGGGTTGCCCATGGACCCGGATGAATACGACATCGGCAAGGACATGATGATGTCGCTCAACCCCTGGACGGCGCCCACCCAGAAGTTCATGTCTATCTGGCGTAGTGCCAAGCCGGTGGTGGTGAAGGTCCATGGATGGTGCGTCGGTGGCGGCTCGGAGTATGCGCTGCTGGGCGACATCGTAATTGCGGCGGATGACGCGCGGTTTGGTACGCCGTACTCGCGTGTCTGGGGTTGCAACCTCACCAATATGTGGATCTATCGCCTTGGACTGACGCGCGCCAAACATTTCGCGCTCACCGGTCGCTCGCTGTCGGGCAAGGAAGCTGTCGACGCCGGACTGATCAACTTCTCCTACCCGCAGGCCGAGCTCGAAGACAAGGTCTGGGAATATGTCAACCAGCTGGCGCAAATTCCAGCCACCCAACTTGCCGCCATGAAGTTCATCACCAACCAGGTCTTTGACCGCCAAGGGGTTGAGCACTCTGCACTGTTGGGTCCGATCCTCGACGGCATCATGCGCAACACGAAGGAGTCCGACGATTTCGTTCGCACCGCAAAGGAGCAGGGTGTTGGTGCGGCAGTGGCGTTGCGTGACGGCCCGTTTGGCGACTACAGCCAGGGCCCGGCCGCCACAAAGCCCAATATTTACGGGAAAGCCTAACGGACCAGGGGTCCAACCCATGCCGTTGCCCGGGTGAGGGACTTGTCCCTTAGCCCGGGCAACGGCAGATCACGTATCGCGCCTATAAGCCTGTGCGTTGAGCGTCGCAAACGCTGATCGCTGTAGCCATAAACCAATTGGAGGAGCAAATATCATGAGCCTGAATCCCTTGCACGAAAATCTGTTGCACCGAGCCATTGTCGGTGACCTCATCACGCGATCGGCCGAGCGATTCGGCGACGACGTCGCACTGGTGTGCGGCGAGAAGAGGGTGTCGTTTCGCGAGTTGAATGACCGGGCCTGCCAGGCCGCCAACGCTTTTCTGGCCATGGGTATCGGCCGCGGCGATCGCGTCATCTTCATGACGCACAACTGCCTTGAATACATTTATTGCCGCTACGGCCTGTCCAAGATCGGAGCCATTCTGGTGCCCATCAACTTCATGCTCAAGGGCGACGAGATTGCCTACATCGTCGGGGACTGCCAGCCCAAGGCCATATTTGTTGAAGATGCACTAGTTGACGTCGTTCGCTCGGCAGGGGATGTGCTGCAGACGGTCGGACACTTCGGGTGGTTCAACCTCAGTGGCCAGGCAATCTGCCCGCAAGGTTGGCAGGACGCTGCGTCCATGTTCGGCGACACAGGCTCTTGCGAGGAGCCGCAGGTCATCGTCGAATCCGACGATGTTGCCACCATCATGTACACCACCGGCACCGAGAGTTTCCCCAAGGGGGTCATGAGCACCAACCTCAACTATTTCATGAGTTTGCTGCACTTTGCCTGTGATTGCGACTTCCGCCGGGATGACGTTCTGATTGTCGACATTCCGCTGTTCCACATCGCCGGCTCGGTCATCCTGACGGCGGCATTGACCATCGGCAGTCGCGCCCTGGTCGAATACGCACCGGACCCAATGAACATTCTGCGCAAGACCGAAAAGGAGCGTGTCACTTACTGGGTCTACCCGGCCACGCTGTACCTCGCCCTGCCGTCCATTCCCGGCTTTGAACGCTTCGACCTGTCGTCGCTGAAGAAGTGTGTGTCGTTCGGCTCGGTCATGCCCAAGGCGGCGCTGGATAAGTGGCAGGCCATCAAGCCCGATCTGCAATGGCGCGACTACTGGGGTCAGACCGAAAGCACACCGGTTGGAACAACATCACGCCCCGAAGATATCGCCACGACGATGGGCTCCATTGGCATCGCGGACACGGGGGTCAGCGTCAAGGTTTTCGACGCCGAAGACCGCGAAGTGCCAGCGGGTGAAGTGGGTGAACTGGTCATCCGCGGCCCGGTGGTCATGAAGGGTTACTGGAACAAGCCCGAGCAGACCGACCGCACGCTCGCCAACGGCTGGCTGCACACGGGCGATCTAGGCTCCCGGGACGAACGCGGAGTCTTCCATTTTGTCGATCGCAAGAAGGACATGATCAAGACCGGGGGTGAAAATGTAGCCTCCCAGGAAGTGGAGAGCGCTCTGGTGCGCCACCCCAAAGTCGCCCTGGCTGCGGTCATCGCCATGCCGCATCCGCATTGGGTGGAAGCCGTCACCGCAGTCGTGGTGCTCAAACCCGGTCAGGTTTCGGATGAAGCGGAGATCGTAGCGTTTTGTAAGGAACACTTGGCCGGCTACAAGGTGCCCAAGAACGTGATTTTTGTGCCTCAGTTGCCAATGACGCCCAATGGCAAGATCCTCAAGCGTAAGCTGCGGGAAGGTTTGCTGGCGGCCGCGCAATAGAGGGGCGGTTTCATGGAAAAGGAATGGGAGCGCTTGGTCAGCGCGGTACTACGCCACGATGTTCGTGCGCTTTCCCGTCTCGCCTCCTGTGTCGAAGACCGTGTGCCCGGTTGGCGTGAGGCGATGCAAGCCTTGCTGCCGCACACCGGCGGGGCACGCGTGATCGGCATCACGGGCCCGCCGGGCTCGGGCAAGAGCACGCTGACGGGCCGACTGGCTGCATGCCTAGCCGACCAGGGGTGGGACGTTGCGGTGATCGCGGTCGATCCGTCGAGCCTGCACTCCGGCGGCGCACTGCTTGGTGACCGCCTGCGCATGGCCGAACGGAACAGCGGTGACGTCTATATGCGCTCACTCGCCTCCCGCGGCGCGGGAGGCGGCCTAAGCCAGGCGACCCGGGACCTGGTGCGCATTCTGGATGCCTTCGGCAAAACGCTCATCCTCGTGGAAACCGTTGGCGCCGGGCAGGACGATATGGACATCGCCCATGTCGCAGATATGGTCGCCGTGTTGTGCGTCCCGGGGCTTGGCGACCATGTGCAGGCGATGAAGTCGGGGATCATGGAAATTGGGGACATCTTCGTCGTTAACAAGGCTGATATGGCCGGTGCGGACCAGGTGGTGGCGGACATCGAGAAGGCGCTTGGCCTGCGGCATGGCGGTATCGAGCCGCGCCCACTTGTGTTGCGCACCGCTGCAGAACGCAGTCAGGGCATTGAGGCCCTGGCCGGCGCGCTGACCCAGCGCCTGGTCCTGCGCGAGTCCGATCGGGCCGCGCGCCATTTACACCATCTGGAGATGGAGACCATGGAACTGGCTACGCAACGTCTTCGGCAGGTTTTGCGAGAACACCTGGCAGACATCAATGGCCGGGAACGGTACGCCCAGGACGGGGGCACGCAGCTGGATCCGTACGCGCTTAGCGATGCGCTGTTCCGCGCTGAATTGAAGGGGCCGCCAGTTCCCTGAATTTCTACGATGAATCCATGCCACGCTGCCTTCGGATTTTGTCGCGAAGCGACGTCCGGGGAGGGCGGCTCTTAATTCCAAAACTGCACTAACGATCGATAATGTCCATCCTGTCCAATCCTTCCGAGTTCCAGTCCGCCCTGCGGCAGCTCATTGAAGACCGCATTCCCTTCTGCAGCTTGCTCGGTTTCAAGCTGAAATCGCTCGACCCACAGCGCCCGGAGATGGTGTTCGCGATGCGCGAAGAGATGATCGGCAATTTTTCGCATGGCATGCTGCATGGCGGCGTCATCTCTTCCGCGCTCGACACCGTCGCTGGCCTTGCCGTAATGCTGAAGATGGGGCACGAGAAGCCGCAAGCGACGGCTATGGCGCATTCGCTGGAATTTGCACGTATATCGACCCTCGATCTCAGGGTTGATTACCTCCAACCTGGGCGCGGCAAGTCGTTCATCGCCAGCGCCGTGGTCATCAGGCTCGGCACACGCGTTGCGAACGTTCAAATGATGCTGCACAACGATGGAGGCTCGTGCATCGCTACCGGTGCTGCCGCGTTCATGCTTCATGCAATCAGGTCAGATGCATGATGGGCAACCTCGGGCGCCAGACCCGTGACCTGGGTCGGGTACCGCGCGGCCTGCATGCATAATCACGGCGAAGGATGAGTCTCGCTCGATGCAAGGCACGCCGCGATGTACCCCGAAGACAATAGCTGCGCCCCTGAACGCACCATGCATGCGCTGTTCGCACAGAGCCATCTGAACGCGGTGCGGCCAAATCCAATTGGTGCAGACAACTTACGGGGGAGTACCCATGACACAAACCGAATCTACCAAACGGCGGCCAGGCCGCCGATCCGTCGCCGAGAGCCTAGATACACGCGAGCGCCTGTTGGCAATCGCCGTGCGCTTGTTCGCCCAGCACGGCTACGCCGGCACCTCCATTCGGGATCTCGGCG
Organism: Rhodoferax sp.; assembly: GCA_019449595.1. Classification (GTDB taxonomy): domain Bacteria; phylum Pseudomonadota; class Gammaproteobacteria; order Burkholderiales; family Burkholderiaceae_C; genus Allorhodoferax. The sequence continues at coordinate 48,481 of JAGRPL010000006.1, forward strand.
CAGCGCTTGGCGTGTCCAGCTCATCCGTGCTTCATCACGGCGGCACCAAACGTAAACTCTATGCCTTAGTACTGAGCCGAATATCCGATAGCCTGTCCGGTGTTGCCGGCGACATCAAGTCGCACGATGGTGCGGACATGATGTGCGAATTTGCTGAGCGGCTGATGGCCTGGTCGGATAGAAACCCCGAATTCCTCCAAATCGTGCAGCGTGAAATGATGGAGGTACCTAGCCGTCTTGGTGAAGCACACCAATGGCCGCTGGCGGGCTTTGTTCAGGAAGCACTGGAGTTGTCAAAGAGGGCGACCGCTTCGCTATCCGAGGACAAGGTTGATGCAGAAATGACCCTAATGCTCATCATCGGAGCGGTGACCAATTTCCACGTCTCGCTTCCAACCTTCATGAGGCTGCGCGGTGTAACCGACGCCGTCGACATGAAGCGGCGTTTCATCGAAACACTCGACAACCTTATCCGGGCGACGCTTGGACTTCACTCGCATTAATAGGGGTGTTTACGACTTTAATTCGAGGTGTTGTTAATTTGATACGCCGCAAACCCGCATGAATGCTAGAGCCCTGTTTACGACTTTAATTGCGCGGAATAACGCTTATTCCGCACAGTCAACGTTGTCAACCCGCATGGGGTATGGCTGCTAGTCGGCCTTATCAGTTCTCACACACGTCAACCAGCAGGGCACTTTCATTGACCAGCCGACGGGCGGTGGTAGGACACACTTTCTTTCGGTATTCACGCAGCGAGCCATTGCTCGATCTTGTCGCGGCTGGGCACGCCACCGGCGTGCACCACCTTGCCATTGATCACGACGCCCGGCGTACTCATGACGCCGTAGCCCATGATGTCGCGCAGTTCTTCCACTTTCTCCAGTGTGACGGTGACGCCCTTGTCTTTGGCGACTTGGCCAATCAGTGCGATGGTGTTCTTGCAGTTGGCACAGCCTGTGCCGAGTACCTTGATGTCCATGGTAAGTCCTTCGGGTTGGGGGTAAGAGGCGGTAAAGAAAGGGGTTAGAGAACGGCGTTGAACACAAAGCCGACCAGCAAAATGCCGCTGGCCACCACTGCCACAAAAGTGGCAATCAGGCGCACCTTGAGCACCTTGCGCAGGATGATCATCTCGGGCAACGAGAGCGCAATCACACTCATCATGAAAGCCAGCACCGTGCCCAGCGCAGCGCCTTTGGCCAGCAGTGCCTGCACGATGGGGATGACGCCTGCCGCATTGGTGTACATGGGCACGCCCATCAGCACCGCCAGGGGCACCGACCACCAGGCATCTTTGCCCATGAAGCTGGCCATAAAGTCTTCAGGCACATAGCCATGGATGAGCGCGCCCAGCGCAATGCCGCCCAAGATGTAGGGCCAGACCTTGCCCACAATCTCGCGCACGGCGGCAAAGCCGCCCGCGATGCGGTCTGCCAGGGTGGCACCAGCATCCTCAAACTGCGCGGAGCTTTTGGGCATATCCCGCACCCAGTCTTCCAGATAGGCTTCCATCTTCAGGCGGCCAATGATCCAGCCCGCAACAATGGCCACGCTCAAGCCCAGGCCTAGATAGAGCAGGGCGACCTTCCAGCCAAACATGCCAAACAGCAAGGTCAGCGCCACCTCGTTCACCATGGGCGCAGAAATCAGGAAGGAGAACGTCACCCCCAGCGGGACCCCGGCCTGCACAAAGCCGATGAACAGCGGCACCGCCGAGCACGAGCAAAACGGGGTGACGATGCCCAATGTCGCCGCCATCACATTGGCCACGCCTTCAGTGCGCCCGGCCAGCAGCGCCCGCGTGCGCTCGGGCGTGAAGTAGCTGTTGACCATGCCCATGACAAACACCACGCCGGTGAGCAGCATCAACACCTTGGGTGTGTCGTAGAAGAAAAACTGCAAAGCGCCACCCAAGTGGCTGGCGCGGTCCACCGGCAGGGCGGCGACCAGGGCCTCGGCGGCGGGGTTGAGTGTCTGGTACAGGCCCAGCCAGACACTAGTGGCCAAGATCAGGAAGGCGACCGACTGGCGCAGGGGCCAGGACTTTTGCGAGGCGGTGAGGGTGTTCATACCGGTGAAGACGCGCCAGCCACTCAAAAGATGCACAAAAATCTGGATGAGATAAAAATTTAGTGCTGAAAGTGCCGTTTGCCCTTGTTTTGTATGCGTCAGTTGCTATTAAAAATATAGCTATCAGGCCGGCTTGCGGGGTACGAAGTCCTGCACATGCCCCGCCGTGTCCAGCTGCACTTGGCAGGCCGTGGTCATCTGTTGCTTCATGCGCACTCTGGCCCGTTGCAGGCGCGACTTGGCAGCGCTCAGGGTGATGCCTTGGGCCTGGGCATAGTCCGCTTGCGCCACGCCCTGCAGGTCACACAGGGTGATGGCCTCGCGGTCTTGCGCCGACAGTTCGGACAGCACGCGGGGCAGGCAGGCACTCAGGCTGTCCACGGGCTCTGACGTCTGTACGGGGCTGGGCAGGTCGTCTGGGAGCTCTACCGTCGTACGCGCAACGCGCGGGCGGTCCGCCAGGGTATTGCGCGCCACCTCAAACAGCCAGGCCCGCGCGTTGTGCACGGAGCAAAAACGCTCTCCCTGGCGCAGTGCCTTCAAAAACAGGTCTTGCAGCAGGTCATCGACATCGGCGTTGCTGTGCAGGCGATTCCGCGCCCAGCCGCGCAACTCCGGCTCGTACTGGCTCCAGGCTTGGGTGAGGCAGTTCATGGCCCATTTTCCTTGGTAGTGGCCTGCACGGGGCCCAGCATCCACAGTGCAGCCATTGCGATGCTCCCCAGCGCTGCCGACAGCCACAGTGCGCCCGTGCCCCACTGGGTCACACACAGCCCAAAGAGCCACGGCGCCGACGCTTGTGCCAAGCGGGCTGGCACCATCAACAGCCCCTGTCTTTCGCCATAGCCCTGCGGCCCAAACAACGCCAGGGGCAGGGTGCCTTTGGCGATCGTCAGAACGCCATTGCCGGCGCCATGCAAGAGCGCAAACAAAAACGCCGCTGGTGCGCCAACCACCGCAAGCAGGATGGCTCCCAGCGGGTGCAGGGTTGCGGCGATGCGCGCACTGAGCAGGGGGTGCAAGCGCCGCAGTACCCCGAACTCCAGCAGGCGCCCGGCCACCTGCGCAGGGCCGATAAGTGCGCCCGCGGTGACTGCCACGCCCAGGCTGACGCCGCTGGCGGTCAGCAGGGTTGGCACATGCGCGGCCATGGCGGTGCTGATGAACCAGGTGATGGCAAACACGGTGGCCAGCAGCACCGCGGTTTTAAGGGGGACGGCGCTTGCCGTATGCGCCTCTGTGGGGCTGGCTTCAAGCGTTTGCAGGACCCGGTTGCGTGCCTGCCTCGGCAGCGACAAGTTCAGCGGCAGCGCGATCAACACATGCAGGCCTGCCCACACAAAGCAGGTGCCACGCCAGCCCACCCAGGTCTGCAGCGCGGTGGACAGCGGCCAGCCCACCGTGCTGGCAAAACCGGCGATCAGCGTGATGCCTGTGATCACGTTGCGCGCGTCGCGTCCGTAAATGCGGACCAATGTCGCAAAGGCCGCTTCATACAGACCGCCCGACATGCCGATGCCGATCACGGCCCAGGCGGCAAACAGGCTCCACGGTCCGCTGGCCGAGCCCAGCAAGATCAGGCCAGCAGCAAACAACAGGTTGCTCAACACCAGAACGGGGCGACCGCCCAGCGTGTCAATCGCGCGCCCGGCGCGGGGTCCCAAAATGCCCGTGATCACCAGCCCGGCAGAGAAGGCGGCGAACACCGTGGCCACCCCCACCCCCAGCTCGCGGGCCATGGGTGCGGCCAATATGGCGGGCAGGTAATAGGTAGACGCCCACGCCAAGGTTTGCGCTGTACCCAGCTTGAGGACGGTGGTGGTTGGACCGCTGAAGTGCATGGCGCTCAAATGGAGCGTTGGTTGACGCGTTTGGAAAGTTGCTCGGCCGACTCTTTGCGCTCACTGTAGCGGTCCACCAGATAGGGCGACACGTCACGGGTGAGTAGGGTGAATTTCATCAGCTCTTCCATCACATCCACCACACGCTCGTAATAGCTGCTGGGCTTCATGCGGTTGTCGTCGCCAAACTCCATGAAGGCCTTGGCCACTGAGCTCTGGTTGGGGATGGTGAGCATGCGCATCCAGCGGCCCAGCACGCGCATCTGGTTGACGGCGTTGAAACTCTGCGAGCCGCCGCTGACCTGCATCACCGCCAGTGTCTTGCCCTGGGTAGGGCGCACTGCACCCAGGCTCAGAGGAATCCAGTCAATCTGCGATTTCATGATGCCGGTCATGGCGCCGTGCCGCTCGGGCGACGTCCACACCATGCCCTCTGACCACTGCACCAGTTCGCGCAACTCTTGCACCTTGGGGTGGGTGTCGGGCGCATCGTCGGGCAGGGGCAGGCCGCTGGGGTTGAAGATGCGGGTTTCTGCGCCAAACGCCTGCAGCAGGCGTGCGGCCTCTTCGGTCAGCAGGCGGCTGAACGAGCGCTCGCGCAGCGAGCCGTAAAGCAGGGCGATGCGCGGCGCGTGGGTGGAAGGCGTTTCTGGGCGCAGCGCAGACACATCGGGCTGGCGAAAATGTGCTGCGTCCAGTTGGGGCAGCGTGTTGCGCGAGGTGTCGCTGGCGGCGTTGTGAACGATGGGGGAGTCGCTCATGCTTGCTTTGCCTCTGTTCGTTCATACCAACCCTTGCTGCGGTTGACGACGCTGACCACCAGCAGCATGACAGGCACCTCAATGAGAACACCCACTACGGTCGCCAGTGCTGCGCCGGAGTTCAGGCCAAACAGGCTGATGGCGGCTGCTACCGCCAACTCAAAGAAATTGGATGAACCGATCAGTGCGGAAGGGCACGCAACGCTGTGCTTTTCGCCCAGCCAGCGATTGAGGCCGTATGCCAGGCTTGCGTTGAAAGCCACAGAAATCAGAATCGGCAAGGCCAGTATGCAAATGACCAGTGGCTGTTTCAATATCGCTTCCCCCTGAAATGCAAACAGCAGAACCAGGGTCAACAACAGCGCCCCCATGGATACCGGGCCAATGCGGCGCATGGCGGTGTCAAAGGCCTGTTGCCCGCGCTGGAGCAAATAGGCTCTCCATATCTGCGCCAGTACGAGCGGAACCACCACATAGAGCACCATGGAGATGACCAGCGTGCTCCAGGGCACGACGATGGCCGACAGGCCCAGCAGCAGCCCGACGATGGGGGCGTAGGCGAAGATCAGGATGACGTCGTTCAGCGCAACCTGGCTGAATGTGTACAGGGGGTCACCGTTGGTCAGGCGGCTCCAGACAAACACCATGGCCGTGCAAGGGGCTGCCGCCAGCAAGATCAGCCCGGCAATGTAGCTGTCGATTTGTCCTTCGGGCAAATAGGGGGCGAACCAGTGCCGTATGAGCAACCAGCCCAAAAAGGCCATGCTCAGGGGATTGACCAGCCAGTTGGTGAACAGGGTGACGCCGATGCCGCGCACATGCTGGCGTACCTCGCGTAGCGTTCGGAAATCGATCTTTACCAGCATGGGAATAATCATCAGCCAGACCAGCACCCCAACGGGCAAGTTGACCTGTGCGATCTCCATGTGGCCAATCGTCTGGAATACGCCGGGGAAGAACTGCCCTAAGGCGATTCCGGCGAGGATGCACAGAAATACCCACACCGTCAGATAACGTTCGAAGACGCTCATGGACGCGCCAGCCGCCTGTTTGGCGGTCACTTCACATTGCACACTCATGGTGGTCTTTCAGCTTGCCGCCAGTTCGCGGGCCGTGCCTTGCAGCACCGTTTTGCGTAACTTGTCAGCGGGTAGGTTGATCAGCAGGTCCAGACGCCGCTTCATCATGCGCAGGGTCTGGCCGAAGGCTTCGCGCTTGGCCTCTTCGGACGCATCGCCTTCGGAAGGGTCAGGGTAGCCCCAATGTGCGGTGGCAGGGTGGCCCGGCCAGATGGGGCACACCTCGCCCGCAGCGTTGTCGCAGACGGTGATGATCAGATCCATTTGCGGCGCCTCGGGCGTGGCAAACACATCCCAGCTTTTGCTGTGCAGGCCTTCAATGGAGATGCCCGCTTTTTGCAGCACCTGCAAGCCCAAGGGGTTGGGTTGCTGGTTGTCGCGCGGGCTGCTCCCGGCGGAGTAGGCTTTGAACTTGCCGTTACCCATTGCATTGAGCAGGGCTTCGGCCAGGATGCTGCGCGCCGAGTTGTGCGTGCAGAGGAACAGGACGTTCAGGGGTGGGTTGGTGGTGGTCATGGGTGGTATGGCATGTCAGCATTCGCAGGAGGCCGCCTCAGGAGTCAAGCAACTCGCTCCCTGGCAGCAGTTTTCTGTGAGGTAGCCCAAGAGCGCATTCATCGTGTCAAACGAGGCGCGGTAGATCAGGTTGCGGCCCTGGCGCTCCTGGCTGACCAGGTCGGCATGGGTGAGCTCCTTGAGGTGGAAGGACAAGGTGTTGGGCGCCACGTTCAGCTGCTCCGACAGCGCACTGGGGGTCAGCCCGTCATTGCCCGCCATCACCAGGGCACGGAAGACGCGCAGACGCACTTCCTGGGCCAATGCGGCAAGGGCGCGGACCGTGTCAGTTTCGTTCATCCTGCAACTATACAACGATTATTGAATTGATTCGTGGCACTACGCGGAAATCGAGTCGGGGAACGCGCCGGATTGTGCTGCGTTGCTAGCGTGAGCAAAGCCCGTCAAAGCAGGTGCTCATGACCATGGCGATGATCTCGTCATCGCTGTGCAGTTCGGCCATCTTGAGGAACTCCAGCACCGGGTCGCAGGCACGCGCGTACAGCGTGTAGAGCACCGCAATGGCCGGGAGTTTGGCGTTGATGTCGCCCTGTGCCTGCGCTGCTTCAATCCAGGCCCCCAGGCGGTCACTCACGTTGATCAAGCCATCCATATAGCTTTTGCTCGCCATCAGCGCCGCGCGCAGGGTGGAGTTCTGGCTGGGCAGTGTGGGCATGTTGCCGCCCAGCTTGAGGCGCAGGGTCCATTCCACCGTGGCGCGCAGTTTGTCCAGCGCACTGCGTGCAGGGTCCAGACTTTCCAGAAAGCCCTGCGCCTGCGCCATCAGGTGCGACATGGCCGCAGCGGCCAAGTCTTCCTTGCTGGGGAAGTGCTTGTACAGGCTGGCCTTGGCAATGCCAACGGCAGCCGCCACCTCATCCACTGTCATGGCGTCAAAACCTTTTTCAGCCAGCAGCCGGTTCACGGCGTCAATGATGGCCTGCTCGCGCGCGGCCAGCATCTGTGCCTTGAAAGAAACCTTGGGGTTGTTGGAAGTAACCATGATGCCAATAAAGTCTTTAAAGTATCAATGTGAACTGACTAGTCACAAAACATACTATTCGTACCAGATTTAAACGAAATAGTTATTCTACGTGTTTGGAGACTTCAGCGTGGCACCCAAGGTTGCAATCATTGGTTCTGGCATTTCCGGCCTCGGCGCCGCCCATGCGTTGCGGGGGCAGGCCGACGTGACCCTGCTGGAGGCCGGCTCCTACTTCGGCGGCCACACCAACACAGTGGATGTCACGCTGCCTGACGCAGCCGGCCGTGCCGTGACGCAGGGCGTGGATACCGGATTTCTGGTCTTCAACGAGCGCACCTATCCCCGGCTCATCGCCTTGCTGGCCGAACTGGGGGTGGACAGCGCCAAATCCGACATGTCGTTTTCGGTGCAGGCCCGCCAGGGGCGCGGCGCCCGGCCCCTGGTGTGGAGCGGCACGGACCTCAACGGCCTGTTTGCCCAGCGCAGCAACCTGTGGAGCCCGCGCTTCTGGGGCATGCTCAAAGACCTGATGCGCTTCAACGCGCTGACCACGCGCCTGGCCGAGTCCGGGACGGATGCGCAAATGCGTCAGACGCTGGGCGCCTTCCTGGACGAGCAGGGCTTCGGCCCGGCGTTTCGCGAGTGGTATTTCATGCCCATGATGGCCTGTATCTGGAGTTGCCCCACGCAGCAGATGCTGCAGTTCCCGGTGGCCACCATGGTGCGCTTCTGCCACAACCACGGTCTGCTGCAGGTCACCAATCGCCCCCAGTGGTGGACGGTGCAGGGCGGGGCGCGCCACTATGTGCAGGCCATCACGGCCGCGGTTTCCGACAAGCGCCTGAACAGCCGGGTGCACAGCGTGGACTATGACGCGCAGGCCAATGCGGGCCGGGGAGGCGTCTGGGTCCGCACGACGCAGGGCCTGGAGCGGTTCGACCGCGCCATTCTGGCCACCCATTCGGACCAGGCATTGGCGGTACTGCAGGACGCGAGTAGCCTGGAGCGCGCGCTGCTGGGGGCCATCCGCTACCAGCCCAATGTGGCAGTGCTGCACACCGACACCACGGTCATGCCACCCCAGCGCGCTGCCTGGGCCGCCTGGAACTACGAGCGCGCCCAGGACGCACAGCAGGAACAGGCCCGCGTGTGCCTGCACTACTGGATCAACCGCCTGCAACCCCTGCCCTGGAAGGAGGACGTGATCGTCAGCCTGAACCCGGTGCGTGACGTGGACCCGGTCAGGGTCATCCGTCGCATCGACTACGCACACCCGGTGTTTGACGGGGCGGCCATGTCGGCGCAGCGCCAGATGCACGAGATTCAGGGTGGGCGCGGGCGCTACTTTGCTGGCGCCTGGATGGGCTACGGCTTCCACGAAGACGGCCTCAAGGCCGGCATGGCGGCCGCACAGGCGCTGCTGCGCGACTGGGGGGCGGCGTGAAAGAAGCACAGATTGGGTTTGGCTCCGTGCACCACGCGCGCACGCGCCCCAGCGCCCACCGTTTTACCTACGGCACCTACTTCCTCATGTTGCCCATGCACCTGGAGTCGCCCGCCGCTGGGGGCACGGCCGCCGCCGGCTGGCAGCCCAACCGCCGCGGGGCCTTGAGTTTCTTCGACGAGGACCATGGCGATGGCCGCAGCGCGGCCCAGGGTGGTGCCATGCCCTGGCTGCAGGCGCTGCTGCACAGCCAGGGCATTGCGGATGCCGATGGCGACATCTGGCTGCAGACCTACCCGCGGGTGTGGGGCTACACCTTCAAGCCGGTGAGCTTCTGGTACTGCTACCGCGCGGCGCGGGCAGGCGGTGCCTTGCGCGCGGTGGTGGCCGAAGTGAACAACACCTTTGGCGAGCGCCATTGCTACGTGCTGGACGCCCCAGCCTGGGGGCAGACTGTGACAGCCGACAAGGTGTTCCACGTCAGCCCGTTCTGCGAAGTCAAGGGCAGCTACGCCTTCTGCTTCACCCGCGCGGAAAAAGACGGCCGCACGGTGGTGAGCGCCCGCATTGACCACCACGACGAGCAGGGCCTGCTCATCCACACCCGCCTGACCGGCACACTGCAGACGCTGGATGCACCGGCGCGCCGACGCGCCCTGTGGCGCTACCCACTGATGACGCTGGGCGTGTTCTGGCACATCCACCGCGAAGCCTTCACGCTGTGGCGCAAGCGCGTGCCGTTTTTCAGCAAGCCCGCACCGCCTGTAGAGGCGGCCACCCGCAGCAACCCTGCGCAGCCTCCCATTTCCACGCACTGAATGGACTCCACCATGCCCACTGCACTTCCTGCCTTTGCCCGCCTGGCCCTGCCAGCCAACACGCCCTTCACCGCACGCCGTGTGCTGCGCCTGCTGCAGCAGCTGCGCGTGGGGGTGCTGACCATTCAGTTGCCAGACGGCAGCCAGCACCGCTTTGGCCAGGCGCATGAAGACCATGCCGGCTCCACCGTGCTGCACGCCCAGTTGCACTTGCACAACTGGCGGGTGTTCACAGCCGCGCTCAAGAGCGGGGACATCGGTTTTGCCGAGAGCTATATCGACGGAGACTGGTCCACCCCGGACCTGACCGGCCTGCTTACGCTGCTCAGTGCCAACCGCGCCGCGCTGGAGTCCGTGGTGTATGGCACCTGGCTGGGGCGACTGGTGTACCGCATCAGGCACCTGACCCAGCGCAACACCCGCGCCGGCAGCCGCAAGAATATCCACGCCCACTACGACCTGGGCAACCCGTTTTATCGCCTGTGGCTGGACGAGACCATGAACTACTCCAGTGCGTGGTTCAACGGCGACCGCACGCTGCCGTTGCCGCTGGCGCAGACCGCCAAGGTTTGCCGTGTGCTGGACCAGGTGGGTGTGCAGCCCGGCGACCGCGTGCTGGAAATCGGCTGTGGCTGGGGCGCACTGGCCGAGCAGGCCACGCTGCACTATGGCGCCAGCGTGGTGGGCGTGACGCTGTCTACCGAGCAGCTGCAGTGGGCCGTTGACCGGCTGCAGCGCCAGGGCGTGGCCACAGGGCAGGGCCAGCAGGCGGACCTGCGCCTGCAGGACTACCGCGACATTGCCGACGCGCCGTTTGACGCCATCTGCTCGGTCGAAATGGTGGAAGCGGTGGGACAGGCCTACTGGCCGCAGTACTTCAGCACCGTGGCGCGCCTGCTGAAAGACGGCGGCAAGGCCTGCATTCAAAGCATCGTCATCCGTGACGACCTGTTTGCGCGCTATGTGGGTTCCACCGATTTCATTCAGCAGTACATCTTTCCCGGCGGCTGCCTGCCGTCACCGGCCGAGTTCCGCAAGCAGGCGCAGGCCGCCGGCTTGCGCGTGGTGGATGAACTGGCCTTTGGCGGCGACTACGGTCACACCCTGCACCTGTGGCGCAAGGCCTTCCATGCGCGGCGCGACGAGGTGCTGGCGCTGGGCTTTGATGCCCGCTTCCTGCGCATCTGGGACTTCTACCTGGCCTACTGCGAAGCTGCCTTCACCACCGGCGACATTGAGCTGGTGCAGTTCACGCTGCAAAAGTGATGCTATGAATAGCGTAGCTGTTTGCGCAGTGTTTATGGGTGTTGCAGGCTTGTTTGGTATTAAAAACCCGGCGCAGGCCCAATCGCTGGCCGCGGCTGCCAGCACCGCGCCGGCGGAACTGGCGCAGGTGCAGCCCGCGCTGGCATTGCGGGGACGCAGCACCTTGACGTTCTTCGGCATGGCAATCTACGAGGCCAGTCTGTGGGCGCCCCCGAACTTTGCGCTGGACCGGTTCGAGGCGCACCCGTTTGCCCTGGAGCTGCACTACCGCCGTTCGCTCACGGGCAACCTGATTGCGCAGCGTTCGGTGTACGAGATGCAGCGCCAAAGCGGTTTTGATGCCCGGCGCGCCAGCGAGTGGGAGGCGCGCATGCAGGCCCTGTTCCCCGACGTCAAGGCGGGTGACCGCATTACCGGTATCTACCAGCCCGGGGTCGGCGCGCGTTTTGCCGTCAACGGCAAGGCGGTTGGCGAGGTGCGCGACGCGCTCTTTGCCAGGCTGTTCTTCGGCATCTGGCTCAGCCCCCAGACTTCGGAGCCCGCCATGCGCTGTGCCTTGGCGGCGTGTTCGTGATGGCCACGCAGGCGGCACCCTGGGGTACTGGCGCCGGTGTGCGCTACGGGGCGTTGGGTCTGCCGCTGGCGTTTTGCGCGCTGCCGCTGTATGTGCTCATGCCCCATTTCTACGCCACCCGGTGGGGCGTCTCGCTGGGCGCATTGGGCACCTTGCTGCTGGGCATGCGGCTGCTCGATGCGGTGTTGGACCCCGCCGTGGGCCATTGGGTGGACCGGCTGGCAGCGGGGCCGCGCAAGCGGCTGCTGCGCATGCTGGCCGCCAGCGGTGTGGTGCTGGCACTGGCCTTTGCGGCACTGTTTCACCCGCAGGTCGGGGCGGACCATGCGCTGCTGTGGGCCGGCGCCGCGCTGGCGCTGACCTATCTGGCCTACAGCCTGCTCACCGTGGCCCACCAGAGCTGGGGCGCACGGCTGGGGGGCGACGCGGTGCAGCGCAGCCGCATCGTGGCCTGGCGCGAAGGGCTGGGGCTGGTGGGGGTGGTGCTGGCGTCCGTTGTGCCGGCTCTGTGGGGTGTCACGCCCACGGCGTGGATCATGGCGGCAAGCCTGCTGGTGGGTCTGTGGGCTCTGGCTGGCGCGCCCCGTCCCCTGACCGTTGCGGAGGCAGCCGTGCCGCCGCAACGGGGTGCCGGGCCGCTGCTGGCGCCCTGGAGGGATCACGCGTTTGTGCGCCTGCTGCTGGTGTTTGCCCTCAATGGCATTGCGACGGCGGTGCCCGCCACGCTGGTGCTGTTTTTCATCCAGGACCGGCTGCAAAGCCCGCCGTCGGCGCAAGGCGTCTTTCTGGGGCTGTATTTCATCTGCGGCGCACTGTCCATGCCGCTGTGGCTGCGGGCGGTGGCGCGGCTGGGGTTGGCGCGCAGCTGGTTGCTGGGCATGCTGCTGTCGGTGCTGGCCTTTGCGGGGGCTGCGGCGGTGGGTGCGGGCGACGGGCTGCTGTACGGCGCGGTGTGTGCGCTCTCGGGCCTTGCGCTGGGCAGCGACCTTGCCTTGCCGGCTGCGCTGCTGGCGGGCATTGCGGCGCGGAGCACGCACACCCACGGCGTGTACTTTGGCTGGTGGAACTTTGCCTCCAAGCTCAACCTGGCCCTGGCTGCCGGGCTGACCCTGCCACTGCTGGGCTGGCTGGGGTACACCCCCGGCGCACGGGATGCCCACAGCCTGCAGGCACTGACGCTGGTGTATTGCCTGCTGCCCTGCCTGCTCAAGCTGCTGGCCGCGGGCGCGCTGTACCGGTTTTTTATTCCAACACAACGGGGGAAGTCGTATGCAACGTAGAACATGGATGGCCGCAGGGGTGAAATGCATGAGCGCATTGGCGCTGGGCACGCTCGTGGCGCTGGGTGGCTGCAGCGCGCCCAAGGTGACCGATTACGCCGCACAGCGTCCGCTGCTGGACCTGCGCGACTACTTCAACGGCACGGTCGATGCCTATGGTGTCTTCACTGACCGCAGCGGCGCCGTGGTCAAGCGCTTCACCGTGGTGATGGACTGCCGTTGGAACGGCAATGAAGGCGTGCTGGACGAAGCCTTCAGCTACTCGGACGGAACGAAGCAGCGCCGCGTCTGGCGGCTGACGGCACTCGCGGACGGCCGCTTCGTCGGCCGCGCGGACGATGTTGTCGGCCAGGCGCAGGGCCAGCAAAGCGGCAATGCGTTCCAGTGGGCCTACACCTTGTCCTTGCCCGTGGACGGCCGTGTGATCGACGTGCAGTTCGACGACTGGATGTACCTGGTGGACGAGCGCGTCATGCTCAACCGCGCAGCCATGTCCAAGTTCGGCGTGCACCTGGGGGATGTGACCCTGAGCTTTTCCAAGAGGGAAAAGTAATGCAAGCCACCGTCAATATTGCGCAGACAGCTATGAAAAAAGTAGCAAATTCATGGCGCTGAACCCCCGCATGGCGCAATGGGCCGGCAAGCGGGTGTGGCTGGTGGGCGCGTCCAGCGGCATCGGACGCGCCACGGCCAGTGCCCTGCATGCGCAGGGGGCCACGGTCATTGTGTCGGCACGCAAGGCACAGGCACTCCATGCCTTTGTGGCCACGCACCCCGGTGCGCAGGCGCTCCCCCTGGATGTGACCGACCGGGCCGTGGTGCACGCGGCGGCGGCGGTGGTGGCGCAGGGCGGCGGCATGGACTGCGTGGTGTACTGCGCCGGCCATTACGCCGCACAGCGGGCCGTTGCGCTGGACCTGGACGATCTGCTGCGCCACGTGGAGGTGAACTACGTGGGCGTACTCCACCTGCTCGATGCGGTGTTGCCGCACCTGTTGGCGCAGCCCGCGCAGCGGCGCGGCCACATCAGCCTGGTGGGCAGCGTGGCGGGTTACCGGGGGTTGCCCAACAGCCTGGCCTACGGCCCCACCAAGGCCGCGCTCATCAACCTGGCCGAGACGCTGTACACCGACCTGCGTGCCCATGGTGTGGGCGTGTCCATCATCAACCCGGGCTTTGTGGAAACACCGCTCACAGAACAAAACCAGTTCAGGATGCCGGCGCTGATTACCCCGGAAGTGGCTGCGCACGAGATCCTGCGCGGCTGGGCCCGTGGCGCGTTTGAAATCCACTTTCCGCGTCGCTTCACCTGGGGCATGAAACTGCTGGAGTTGTTGCCTTACCCGGCATTCTTTGCCATCATGCGCCGCCTGAGCAGCCCATGAAAAGCGCCTGACCATCATGACCCCATCCGAGACCCCGCAAGCCCACAACGACTACCGCGCCGCAGTGCAGCGCATCGTGCAGACGTTTGAGAGCATCCGCCCCGACACCGTGTCGGGCCTGGACACCATCTACGCGCCGCGTGCCCGTTTCAAGGACCCGTTCAACGCGGTACGCGGGTTGCCCGACATCCAGCGCATCTTTGCCCACATGTTCGTGGCGCTGGAGTCGCCGCGCTTTGTGGTCACGCGGTGCATCCAGGAGGGGGCGCACTGCTTTCTGGCCTGGGAATTCCGTTTCCGTTTTCGCCGCTTCGACACGCAGACCGAGCAGTGCATCCTGGGCGGTTCGCACCTGCAGCTGGCGCCCGACGGCCGCATTCTGGACCACCGGGACTACTGGGACGCCGCCGAAGAACTGTACGAGAAGCTGCCCGTGGTCGGGGCGCTGATGCGCTGGCTCAAGCGGCGGGCCAATAGCTGACGCGTTCGCCCCGGTGGAGGGCGCCAGACGGCAGAACCTCAGCGTGCGGCAAGCCAATCGCTGGTGGACTTGCTGAAGAGCCGCGTGATGACAAAAACATCCATGGGCGCCTTGATCAGCATGTGCCACAGGTCATTGTGGGTCAGGCCGTTGGCGTCGAATGCCAGCAGGGCGTAAAAAAGGACCACCAGCGCGACGGCGGCATACCGGACCCAATGGCCCTTCAACGGCAGCAGCTTGATCAACACGATGTCGCCGGCAAAGATGCCGAATCGCAGCATCGGATCAAGTTTCGACGGGGAGACCAACAGCTCGTCGATCGCGAACCCCATGCTCAAGAGCAGGCTGGCCCACATGGCGTAGACCGCCAGAACCACGTCGGCCGGAACAAGCAAAGGGGCGCGGGGCGGTTTGGCGTGCTGGGTCAAGATGGATCTCGCTAGGTAAAGTCCAAGTGCAGATTCGGTGTCCGCATGGCCTTGGTCGGGGAATAGACATGGATGCGGAGCATACGGCGTTTCACCCATGTGCCGAACAGGAAGGCGCTGGCTCAGGCAGCGACTTGCTCGGCCAGGACACTGCCGCTGGCCTGCGCCCGACGTTCCAGCAACACGGCACCCTGCGCCTGGGCGCAGGTCTGGGCCCGCTGGATCCACATGCGGGCGGCATCGACGTCGCCCCCCAGGTGCAGCAGGCATTCGCCCTTGAGCCGGTACAAATCCGCTTCGAAGTGGCGGGCGTGGGTGTCCTCCATGATCTGCAGTCCTTCGTCCACCACCCGCATCAGTTCGGTGTATTGCCCCAGCCGGACATAGGCGTCGGCCTGGATTTCCAGAAAGAACATGACGGCGCCGCTGAAGATGTTCGCGCGGATAGCGTCAATCGTCGCAGCAATGCGCGCCCCGCCCTGAAGGTCCCCCCGGGCCGCTTGGACCCAGCCTGCCAGCAACTCGGCGCTGGCTTGCCAGAACGGGAAACCATGGCGCGCCGCCAGCATGCTGAGCTGTTCGCTGCAGGCTGCGACCTGCGCCGGGTTGTCCAGCATGCGGTAGAGCACCCCGGCGCAGCTGTAGGCAAAACCCAGGGTGTGCGAGTGAGCGGTGCAGCTGGCGATCGTCAGCGCTTCCGTGGCGGCCTGCTGGCTGGCGCCGGGTTGCCCCAGCGCCCACAGCGACCAGGCTTCAAAAAACAGGGCCGAGGCCATCACGTTTTCGCCAAACAGGGCCAGCAGTGTGGAGTCCAGTGCCGGCGTGTAGTGTCTGCGTGCTTCCTGCACGTGGATGCAGGCCTGGGCGAAGTGCCCCAGCGTGTAGGCCGAATTGGCGCAGGCGTAGCGGGCGGCGATGCGCCACTCGGCGTGGCCTTCCCGGTCGGCCAGTTGCAGCAGCTGTTCGGCCATGGCCATGGAGTCGCTGTGGTGCGTGCGCGAGCTGGATCCCAGGTACAGCCCCCAGCTTGAACGGAACTGGGCCAGCGTGTCACCGCTCTTCTGGCCCAGCACCATGGCGCGGGTATAGGCCTGGGCGGCTTCGGATGATCCGTAGCCCCGGCTGGCGAGCAGGACGTTGCCCAGTTCCATCTGCACCCGCAGTTCCATGTCATCCCGCGTGGGCGTGGCGTCCAGGGTGTCCAGGGTATTGAGTGCCTGCTGGAAGTGGTCCAGTGCCTCGGTGGTGGCGCAGCGCAGCGCGGCCTCGGTGCCCGCCCGCAGCCACCAGGTGACGGCTTCCACGGGCATTTCGGCGCTTCGGAAGTGGCGTGCCAGCAGCTCAGGTGCCTCGGTACCGGCTTGTGCGCCCGCAAGCAGGGCTTGCGCGATGCGCTGGTGGGCCTGCCGGCGCGTGGCACGGGTTTGCGACTGGTAGGCCGCCTCCTGTACCAGCGCGTGCTTGAACTGGTAGGTGGGGGGTGCCATGTCCGGCATCCGGTGGGCCAGCCCGGAGGCTTCCAGCCGGGCCAGTGCAGCTTCGCTCGCCTGCGCTGGCAGGTCGCTCACGGCAAGCAGCAGGGAGCGGTCGAATTCACGCCCCATGGTCGCCGCAAACTGGGTCAGCCGTCGGGCATCACCCAGTTGGTCAATGCGGGCCATCAGCAAGTCGTGCAGCGTGCTGGGAATGCGGGTGGCGAGATCCCGCGGCGTGTCGGCATCGGCCACCAGCATATGGGCCATTTCCTCAACGAACAGGGGGACGCCATCGGTGTGCTGAAGGATGTGCTGCAGCACAGCCTGTGTCAGGGGTCGCGACGGGCACACGCCCTGGGCCAGGGTGTATGCGTCGGCGCCAGACAGTGGCCCCAGGGACAGCATCTGCGCCTGTGCGGTCCAGGCGGGCTGAAAGCCTGGCCGTGCGGTCAGCAGCACGCCTACGGTACCCAGGGTGGGGGCCGCCAGCAAGCGCTCCAGCAACTCCAGGGTGCTGGGGTCGGCCCAATGCAGGTCCTCTACCAGTAACACCAGCGGCTGCTGGGCCGCCATGCCGCCCAGCAGGGACAGCAGCAGCTGCTGCAATTGCGCGCGCTCCTGTTGTGGTGACTCGGCGAACAGGCCATAGCGTTCTTGCGAGGGCAGGCCCAGCAGGCGGGCGAGCCGGTGGGCCGCATGGTTGTCCGCCTGCGGGTGGGCGCTCCTGAGGTAGTGCTCCAGCCGCTGCATCCGTGTGGCATCGTTGTCGCATGTCGCGAAGTCACAGACTTGGTGAAGACGCGCGATAAAAGGGTGCAACGCGGTGTTGCCGTACTCGGGGCTGCAGCGCAGTTCCAGCAGACGTTGCGCACCTGGGGGCAGGGATTGGCGCCAGTGCCAGACCAGGCGGGACTTGCCAATGCCGGCCTCGCCGTGCAGCATCAGTGCACGGACGTTCTGCCCGCTCAGGGTGCTTTGCAAAAAATCCTGCAGCTGCGCCAGCTCGGCTTCCCGCCCGACAAAGGGTGCCAGTTGTTGCGCTGCTTCCAGTCGCGCGCGGGCCTGACTGGGGCCCCGCAGGCGAAACGTTGGCAGCCCCGATGCATGGCGCAATGATGCGCTGTCCAGCGCGTCAAAATGGAAATAACCTTGGACCAGACGATGGGTGCTGCTGCTGACGGCAACCTCGCCTGGTGCGCACTGCAGACGCAGGCGGATGGCCTGTGCCGAGGTCTCACCCACGGTGTCCGGGGCATGGGGGTCTGTACTGGTGACGATCATCCCGGTGTGCACACCCAGTCGCGCCCGCACGGCGGGTCCGCTGTCTTGCGCAATGGCAAGGGCTGTACGCACGGCCAGGACGGCCGCATTTTCCTGGGCCATGGGGTAGCCGAAATAAGCCAGGAAGCCGCCGCCGTGCACCTGCACCAAATGGCCTCCAGCGCGGGTAATGCGGTCCATGGTGTCGCGCTGGGGCTCGCGCAACTGCTCCGCCCGGTCTTCCGGATCGCTGGCGGTGGCGGTCAGTTCGCAGTACAGCACCGTGACCTGGCGGCGCTCGGGGAGGGCGCCCGGGATCGACCTGGACGCAGGCACCGACGTCGGGAATGGCGCCGGTGTGGGAGATTCTCCGGGGCGCTGGTTGCGCAAGGACCGGTAGAGCCCGCGCGTGGTCTCTTCCGGTTGCACGCCAAGCTCGGCCTGTAACTGTTGTGCAAACGCTTCATAGTGCTGCAGCGCGGCCAGGCTTTGGTCGGTGGCTACGTACAGTTCCATGACACGGCGTTGCGCGGGTTCATCCCAGGGTTCCAACGCCACATGGCGGCGGGCAAATGCCAGCGCGCGTTGCGGATGGCCGGTCTGCGTATGGCCTTCGGCCAGCTGTGTCAGAAGCGACAGGGCGTGGCGGTGCAGGGCCTCGCGCTGGAACTGGCGCCAGTCTTCAAATTCCGGGCAATCCGGCAGCGTGAGGCCGGCCAGAAACTCGCCCTGGTAGAGCGCGATGGCGCGCTCAAGCTGCTCCAGCCGGGTGGGCAGGTCTGGGGTGTTGGCGCTGTCGTGCAGCTCTTCTGCGGTGAAGGCGGTGACGTCCAGGGCCAGCGCGCAGTCCGGGTTGAAGCGCACGGCATCCCGTTCGACGAGGAGGCAGGGAGTGGGCGCCTGGGCATCCCCCAGCACGGTACGCAGATTGGCCAGAACCTGGCGCAGATTGGCGCGCGGCCCGGCGGACTCCGGCCAGAACAGGGTCGCCAGTTGGTCACGCGGGTGCCAGCGGCGTTCCATGGCCAGGTACGCCAACAGGGCGCGTCCTTTCTCATAGGCCAGGCCCGGTGCCGCCTGGCCGAGCAGCTCCAGTCGCCAGCCGCCCAGCAGGCTGAGTTGCAGTGGCGCAGCGCTGCTTGGTCTATTGCGTTCTTGTGACGGTCGCTTCATACGATGGACTGGCAGCAATGGTGGAACTGGCCGCCAACGGGCGCAAGCATACAAGTGCAGGGCGCCCCCGTCCCAAAACGGACGCGGCGGACCAGGAATCCAGGCCACTGTCACGGCCGTGCGCAACATCAAATTCAGGGAGCAATGCAATGCAGTCAACGTGCGCAACGGTGCGGTCGCGTGTCAAAAAAGGGGTGTGTAGCGGCGTGGGCAAGCTGCTCATGGTGGTTTTTTGCTTGCTGGCCTACGGGCAAGCATCTGCGACTTGTAACATCAGTTTCACCGCCGCAGCCGGCGGAACGGTAACGTTCGAAGCAGCAAACTCGCAATTTGCCGGACAGCCCGCAAGGTATAAATTTTTATTTTCCCCCTCAGACAATACTGCTTGCGGGGACGCGAATTTATTCGGGATAAACGACGTGAATGGCATCGCAACGGCGATGAACGATGAAGGTGTGGTCACGAATACCAGCAAATATATCAGCAGCACCAAAGGTTCGGGAAATGTGATTATCCATTCGGTGAACAATAGTGGTTCAAATGACTTCAGTGGTTTCTACTACACCATTCCTACCGGATTATCGAATACAACAGACACATTTTTCTTTGTCGATGGCAGCGCTACCGGTACCAGTACGGTAACGGTCACCATCCCTGCGCAGACCAGTGCACCTGGCGCGCCAACCATAGGCACCGCTACTGCCGGAAATACGACGGCATCGGTCGCCTTCACGGCACCCGCATCCGATGGCGGCAGCGCAATCACTGGCTATACCGTGACTTCCAGCCCCGGCAACATCACCGGCACCGGTACATCCAGCCCAATAAGCGTGACAGGATTGACAAACGGTACGTCTTACACTTTCACGGTCACCGCAACTAACGCGATTGGTACCGGTACCGCCTCTGCGGCGTCGAATGCGGTGACACCGAAAGCACCGCAAACCATTACCTTTACGAATCCCGGTGCGAAAAATTTCGGTACGACGCCAACCCTGACAGCGACGGCGTCCTCTGGACTGACTCCCACGTTCACGTCCACCACAACCGGCATCTGTACCATTACTTCCGGTGGCGCCCTGACGTTTGTCGCGACGGGCAATTGCACAATTAATGCCGATCAGGCAGGCACTGCGGCCTTTCAGGCAGCAACGACAGTCAGTCAGACTTTTGCCGTGAATGCTGTCGTGCCAGACGCACCAAGCAGCCCGATTGGTACGGCAGGCAATGGCCAGGTCAGCGTGGCGTTCATTGCTCCGGTATCAAATGGTGGCAGCAGTATTTCCGGCTATACCGTTACGGCCAGCCCCGGTGGCTTCACTGGCTCTGGTGCGGCCAGCCCGATTATCGTAGCGGGTCTTGCCAATGGTACGGCTTACACCTTCACGGTGACTGCAACAAATTCTGCGGGTACCAGTTCTGCATCGTCAGCCTCGGCTGCAGTGACGCCGAAATCGGCACAAACGATCACCTTTACGAATCCCGGTGCGAAAAATTTCGGCACCAGCCCAACCATCACGGCAACGGCGTCCTCCGGTCTGACACCAACGTTCACCTCAGTCACGACAGGCATCTGTACGATCACTTCCGGTGGGGTGCTGACGTTTGTCACAGCGGGCAACTGTACGATTAATGCCGACCAGGCGGGTAATGCTGTCTATCAGGCCGCAACTACGGTCGGTCAGACTTTTGCCGTGAATGCCGTCGTGCCAGGCGCACCAACCAGTCCTGTCGGCACCGCAGGCAGCGGCCAGGTCAGCGTGGCATTCACTGCTCCGGTATCGAACGGCGGCAGCAGCATTACCGGCTATACCGTGACTTCCAGCCCCGGTGGCTTCACCGGCTCCGGTTCTGCCAGCCCGATTATCGTAGCGGGTCTTGCGAACGGTACGGCCTACACCTTCACGGTGACTGCGACAAACTCTGCCGGTACGGGCAGTGCGTCGTCCGCTTCTGCAGCGGTCACGCCCAAGTCAGCGCAGGCCATTACCTTCAACAACCCTGGCGCGCAAACTTACGGCACGTCTCCGACCTTGGTGGCAATGGCCAGTTCCGGCTTGGTGCCGACGTTTACCTCCGTGACTCCCGGTGTCTGCACGGTGACCTCCGCGGGTGTATTGACCTTTGTTTCGTCTGGTACATGTAGCATCAACGCCGACCAGTCGGGTAACGTAACCTATCTGGCGGCCACAACGGTCACGCAAACGTTCTCCGTCAGCGAGGCCGTTGGCGTGCTGACGTTTGCAACACCCAGTGCGGCATCCGTAACGATGGGATCCAGTCTCACAAACGTTGCGACCTCGACGCTGGTTGGCGGAAGCTACGGCGCCATCAGTTACAGCAGTTCCAATACCGCGGTGGCAACGGTAAGTGCCAGTGGCGTGGTCACGCCCGTCAGTGCAGGGACCAGCACAATCACCGCGACGCAAGCGGCAGTGGTCGGTGTCAATGCCCAGGCGACGCAAAGCTACCTGTTGACGGTAGGCAAGAATGCCCAGGCGGCGCTCACCGTTACCAGTGATAAGACCGGCGTGACCAAGGTGACAGGCACCGCCACGCTGACCACTGCAGGCGGCTCAGGTACCGGTGCGATCAGCTATGCGGTCACAACCGGAAGTTGCTCGGTCACTGGTAGTGTTCTCAGTGCTGGCAGCATTGCAGAAACCTGCGTGGTCACGGCAACCAAGGCCGCCGATGCGAGCTACAGCGCAGCAACCGCAACGGTCAGCGTTCAGGTCCTGAACCAGGCTGTGTCAACGGTCACCTTGGCGAGTTCTTCGCTCAATCCCATGGTGGGGCAGAGTGTCAATCTGACCGCAACGCTCACTCCTTCCACCGCAACGGGAACCGCCAGTTTCAAGGATGGCGCGACTGTTATTGGAAGCGCCAGTATCAGCGGTGGCGTTGCCAGCGTCGTGACTTCTGCCCTGGCGATTGGCAGCCACAATCTGACCGTGGTGTATTCAGGCGACGCAGGCACAGCCGGCTCCGTCAGTGGTGTGGTTGTTGTGAGTGTGAATGTGCGACCGGACCCATCCAGCAACCATGTTGTGGTGCAAAACGTCACCTACCAGGCGGCCACCGCGCAACGCTTTACCGTGGCCCAGATGAGCAACATCTACAACCATGTGCAAATCTTGCACAGCGACTTCAGCATCCGTAACCGTTTTGGTGCCAGTTTTACCGCACCCAACCTGGACACGCTGCGGGTGGCCGGTGCAAAAATCCTCGACGACTTGGGCGGAGCCCAAGACCGGAATGTTCTCCCGGCGGAAGAACAGAAATTGAAGACGACAGAATACCAACGCCTTCAAAAGGTCTCATTTGCGCAAGGTGGCGCGGCCTTGCAGAATGAGCAGAATCCTGTTGAAGACGAGGAAGCGGATCACGAGCCCGTCACGAACAGCGCACTGCCTCGCATTGCCGATATGCCCACGGCCTTCTGGACCGCAGGCAACATTGAGGTCGGCTCTGTGGATGGACTGGATGGCTTTCTGACCAAGTTCTCCAGCAGGGGGCTGACGTTTGGCATGGATGTGAAGGTCAGTCCCAAATTGATTGTCGGCGCCTCGGTGGGCTACGCCAGAGACAACGCTACTTTTGATGACGTTGGCAGTGAGAGCAAGGCGCAGCAGTGGTCGGGCTCGCTGTACCTGTCCTACAAACCGGAGAAACACTGGTTTGTGGACGGCGCACTGGGAGTCGGTGACGTCGCATATGACAACCGCCGCTGGGACAGCACCAATAAGGTGTTGCTATCGGGTGACCGCAAAGGAAAGGTTGTATACGGCTCTCTGAGCCTGACACGCGAAATGACGCTGCAAAAGGTTCGGGTGTCTCCATTTGGCCGCGCGGATGTTGTCAATGTGAAGCTGGACAGCTACTCCGAGCAAGGCAGCGCCTTGGCGTTGACCTACAACGACAGCAGATTTACCAATACCAGCTTCACGGGGGGGCTGGATATTTCCAGGGACTATGTCTTTGCTGGCGGCCAGTTGACGCCGTCATTCAAGCTGCAGTTCTCAAGCAGTGCCAGCAGTGATGTCGTTCAATCCATGTACTACACGGACTCGGGTTCCGGTGGATCAATTTACAACGCGATCGTGACAGGTATGCCGAACGATATGCAGTCTTTGGGGCTGGGATTGAGTTTCAGGAACCGTCGCGGCTTGCAGGCCAACGTTGCGTGGTTGGGGACCATGGGTGCCAACGCCTATCGCGCCAACAGTCTGAGAATGACTTTGCGCTACGGTTTCTGACGGCATCGATGGCGTGTGTTGGGTTCACCCCTGCCGGGTGGGCAGATGCGCTGGCTTGAGCGGCGCATACGGGTCGGGGTTTCGCTTAGACTGGGTCGGTTCGCGGCAGCCCAGCAGGCCAGCCCCGCCTTTTACCTACCGATTGACGTCACGATGTTTTCCATTTTTTCCTACCCGTGGGATGCCGCATGCGCCATGCCGTAGCCCGGTTGCGCGCAGCACAGCTGGTGGGCAGTGATCCGTCCTTCGTTTCCCGGAATTCGCGTGCGCCGCGTTGCCCCGGTTGCCGGGTGATCTTCAGCCACTGCCTGTGCGCCTTGCGGCCGCAGGTGTCGACCCGCTCGGGCATGTGCCTGCTGATGAGCGGAACCGAGCCGCTCAAGCCCACCAACACCGGGTGGCTGATAGCCGATGTGGTGCCGGACACGGCCGCCTTTGGCTGGGCGCGCACGGTGGTGGACCCCGCCTTGCCGGCGCTCTTGGCCGATCCGCAATGGGACCCCTATGTGGTCTTTCCGGGAGAGTATGCGGCGCCACAGCGCGTGGTCTCCGAGGTGGCGGTGCATCCCGGGAAACGGCCGCTGTTTGTCTTGCTGGATGGCACCTGGTCGGAGGCCCGCAAGATGTTTCGCAAAAGCCCCTATCTGGACTCCCTGCCGGTGCTCAGCCTGCAGCCCGAACAGCTCTCGCGTTACCGTCTGCGCCGTTCCACGCGCGATGAACATCTGTGCACTTCGGAGGTCGCCGCCCTGTGCCTGGCCCTGGCGGGCGAGCAGCATGCCGCCGCCACGCTAGAGGCCTATCTGGACGTATTCACCAACCACTACCTGAACGCCAAGCGGGCAGTGCCACCGGATTGGGACGACGCCGCGCACCAGCGCCTGCGTGACCTGGCCGCGGCCTCTGGGCAACCGGGCCCTGCGGGCTAAAGCCCCCGCTGCCAGGCGGGACGCAGTGGGGCGGAATGCGGGGCATCGATGGCCTGGCGCACCTCACGCAGCAGCCGTTCCTTTTCCGCGCCCAGGTTGCCCTTGAGTACCAGCCAGTTGGACGCGTGGTCGCTGCGGAACACGGTGCGCCGGAGTTCCAGGGCCTGCAGGAGCTGTTCGGTTTCGCAGAACAGTCCATGCGGGTCCAGCGGCTCCCACTCGGGAAAGGCTTTGCGGAACCGTTCTTCGCCCTGCGGGAAGCTGACCACCAGGGTGGCCAGGAATTCGGGCTGGGTCAGGTTGGCGAGCCGTGCGGAGTGGGCGGCGTGTTCCCGCGACAGCACCCGCCCGCCCAGGCCGTTGAGCAGCATGACGGAGCGACTGATGCCGGCTGCGCCCAGTTTCTCCAGCGCTTCGCGGGTGGATTCGAAGGTTTCCCCTTTGTTGACCTTTTGCAAGACCTGGTCATCGCCCGACTCAGCGCCTATGTAGGCCAGCGTCAACCCCGCCTGGCGCAACTCCGTCAACTCCTGGATCGTCTTGCTGCGCACGTTGCGCGGCAGGCAGTAGCTGGAAATGCGTCGCACGGCGGGCAGCTGCGCCTTGATCGCGGTCAGCAGGGTCATGAGTCGTCGCGTGGACAGCGCCATGGCGTCGCCATCGCCCAGAAAGACCCGCTGGACCTGGTTGCCGTAGAGCGCGCCGCTGCGGGTGATGGCATCCAGCATTTCCTGCTCGTCGCGCACAGCGAACTTCTTCTGTGGCGCGGTGTACATCTCGCAATAGGTGCACCGGTTCCAGGAGCAGCCGTTGGTGACTGGCAGGATCAGCGACTGCGCCTCGCTGGGCGGGCGAAATACGGGTTGGATGTAGCGGATCGGGACTTCTTGTGGCACGTCGTGGGACCTTCGGGTGGGTGCAGGCTAGCGCAATGGTAATGTGGGAGGCAAAGATATCATTGCCCCATGAGCTTGTTCACATCACTCCATTACCTGGTGGCGCTGCATCAGCACAAGCATTTCGGGCGTGCGGCAGAGGCCTGCCATATCACGCAGCCGGCCTTGTCGAATGCGATCCGCGCGCTGGAGGTGGAGTTCGGAACGGCTATCGTCAAGCGGGGCCGCGCCTTTGAGAGCTTCACGCCCGAGGGCGAGCAGATCTTTGTCACCGCCCAGCGGGTGCTGCATGAGCAGGAGTTGCTGCGCCAGGCGCTCAAAAGCGCTGCGGACAAGCCGGTGGGTACGCTGGCGCTGGGAGCCGTGCCTTCGGTGATGCCGATTGCGGCGCGGTTTGTGGGCCTGCTGCAGGGGCGCCATCCGGGCATTACCCTCACGTTGCGTTCCTTGAGCTCACCGGAGATCGATGCGGGCCTGGAGAACCTTTCGCTGGACCTGGCGCTGGGGTATACCGACCGGCTGAAGTTCCGTGGGGCAAAGGTCGCGACCATCGCCCAGTACACCGAGCGGTATTTTCTGTTGCGCCGAGCCGCCACGCCGAACCCGTCGGGCTTGCGCATAGTGGAGCAGACCATGACCTGGGAGGCGGCTGCGCAGTTGCCGCTGTCGTTGCTGACGCCCGAAATGCACAACCGCAGCATTGTGGACCGCGCGTTCCGGGAGGCCCAGGCAAGCCCCAGGGCGGTGATTGAAACCAACTCCATCCTGGCTCTGGGCCTGAGTGTTGTCGTGGGCGAGGTCTGCAGCATCCTGCCCGGCGCGCTGGTGGGCGCCTTGCGCGGGTATCCGGAACTGGAAGCCGTTCCTCTGGTCGGACCCGAGGTGCTCACGCCCATCGGGTTCATGTTCCCCGCGTCGGATCGCCCCTCGCACACCTTGCGTGCGGCCCTGGAAATGGCGGCCGATGCCGACTGGCAGCGCCACGTCCGCTCCCATACCGGGTTGCTGCAGCCCTAGGGTGCCACCCGCCCCGTGGCTGCCGCGGGTTTGAATGGGGCAGGGTTTGTACCTAAATTCAGATCCTGTATCGGGCCATGTGCAGAATAAATTTGCTTGCGAGAGGCGTCTCCGTGACACTGCCGCCAGCTCGCAACAAGTGGGCATTAATTACTAAGGAGACAGCATGTCAGCAGTACTGGATGGGACGTCCGCGTTCCCGAAGGATCGATTAGGGGTGCTCGACAAGGAGCACATCGTTGCGGGCCCCGGGTTCAACCGTTGGCTGGTTCCCCCCGCGGCACTGGCCATCCATCTGTGCATCGGCATGGCCTACGGCTTCTCGGTGTTCTGGCTGCCGCTGTCCAAGGCGCTGGGGATCAAGGAATCCATCAAGTGCGGCCCGGAGGTGGGCTTCTTCCAGGAGTTGTTCACCACCTCCTGCGACTGGAAAATTTCCACCCTGGGCTGGATGTTCACGCTGTTCTTTGTGCTGCTCGGCTCTTCCGCCTCGATCTGGGGCGGCTGGCTGGAGCGCGTGGGTCCCCGCAAGGTGGGCGTTGTGTCGGCCTTGTGCTGGTGCGGCGGCATGCTGATCTCCGCCTTGGGCGTCTACCTCCACCAGTTCTGGCTGATGGTGCTGGGTTCGGGGGTGATCGGTGGTATCGGGCTGGGGCTGGGATACATCTCACCCGTGTCCACGCTGATCAAATGGTTCCCGGACCGTCGCGGCATGGCGACTGGCATGGCCATCATGGGCTTCGGTGGCGGCGCCATGATTGGCTCGCCGCTGGCCTCGGACCTGATGAAGTACTTTGCCACCCCGACCAGCGTGGGCGTGACACAGACCTTTCTGGTGATGGCCCTGGTGTACTTCGTGTTCATGATGGCGGGCGCCTTCGGCTACCGCATCCCGGAGACCGGCTGGAAGCCGGCCGGCTGGACACCGAAGCCAGCCCAGGTCAGCAACGCCATGATCACGCAGAACCATGTGCATGTGAGCAAGGTCTGGGGCATCCCGCAGTTCTGGCTGATCTGGATGGTCCTGTGCATGAATGTGAGCGCTGGTATTGGCGTCATCGGCATGGCGTCGCCCATGCTGCAGGAGGTGTTTGGTGGTTCCCTGATCGGTGTGGCCAAGAAGTTTGGCGAGCTGGACAAGACCGAACTGGCGGCTATTGCCGGTGTGGCCGCGGGCTTTACCGCGCTGCTGAGCCTGTTCAACATCGGGGGGCGCTTTTTCTGGGCCACCATTTCCGACAAGCTCGGCCGCAAGCTCACCTATGTGGTGTTCTTCCTGCTGGGCGGTGTTCTGTACTTCAGCATTCCGGGCAGCGCCGCAGCGGGTTCCAAGGTGCTGTTTGTCGCCGCATTCTGCGTGATCCTGAGCATGTACGGGGGCAGCTTTTCCACCGTTCCGGCCTACCTGGCCGATATTTTCGGAACGCAGATGGTGGGTGCCATTCACGGCCGGCTGCTGACGGCCTGGGCCACGGCGGGCATCGTGGGCCCCGTGGTGGTGAACTACATGCGGGAATACCAGCTGGGCCTGGGGCTGCCGCGTGAGCAGGTCTACAACCAGACCATGTACATCCTGGTGGGCATGCTGGTGGTCGGCCTGATCTGCAATCTGCTGGTGCGCCCCCTGAACCCCAAGTGGTTCATGACGCCGCAGGAACTGGAGACCGAGAAGCGCCTGGCCCATGAAAAGGTCAAGGCTTCCGAAGTGCAAGGTGATGGCAGCCATGCGCACGACGCACCCAGCAGCCCGGTGTTTCTGGTGCTGGCCTGGGCTGCGGTGGGTATCCCATTGGCCTGGGGCGTGTACCGAACCTCGCTGACGGTTGCCAAGTTCTTCTGACAACGGGCTGCTGCGGTTGCCCGGCCGGTGCCGGGCAACGTAGGGCCCCTTTCCTTCCAGACAAGAGAATATGCCGACAGATACAACCGACCAGACCATCCAGAATGTGGTGGCGGCCCAGAAGCACCTGCCCGGGGCGCTGCTTCCCATTCTTCATGGCATCCAGGACGCCCTGGGTTACATACCGGAGCAGGCCGTCGGCACCATCGCCCAGGCGCTCAACCTGTCGCGGGCAGAGGTGCATGGGGTGGTCACTTTCTACCACCACTTCCGGACCGAACCGCAGGGGCGCAACGTGGTGCAGATCTGCCGCGCCGAGGCGTGCCAGTCCATGGGCGCGGAGCGTTTGTGGGCACACGCCTGCACCCAGCTGGGTGTTGACCCGGAACAGGCGTCGCATGGCGCCACCACCGAGGACGGCTCCGTCACCCTGAAGCCGGTGTATTGCCTGGGCCTGTGTGCCACGTCCCCGGCCTTGGCGCTGAACGAGAAGGTGCATGCCCGGGTGGATGCCGACACATTCGATCGCCTGGTGGGAACCGCAAGGAGCGCGGCATGAGCATCAAGGTATTTGTCCCGTGCGACTCCGCGGCCCTGGCACTGGGGGCGAACGATGTGGCGCAAACCATGGTCCGGGAAGCGCACCAGCGCGGCGTGGATATTGAGTTGGTGCGCAATGGCTCGCGGGGCATGTTCTGGCTGGAACCCCTGGTTGAGGTCGTGACCGACGCAGGCCGCATCGCCTACGGGCCGGTGACGCCGCAGGCCGTGGCCAGTCTTTTCGATGCGGGGTTCCAGACCGGTGCCGCCCACGCCTTGCGCCTGGGGCCGACGGAGGACATCGCCTACTTGCGCCAGCAGGAGCGTCTGACCTTTGCCCGCATGGGGGTGATTGACCCCCTGTCGCTGAACGATTTTGAAGCCCATGGCGGTTTTGCCGGCCTGCGCCGTGCGCTGGAGTTGCCCGCGGCCGACGTGGTGCAACAGGTCCTGGACGCCGGCTTGCGGGGACGGGGTGGTGCGGCGTTTCCGGCCGGCATCAAATGGAAGACCGTGGCGGCCGCGCAGGCCACACAGAAATACGTGGTCTGCAATGCCGATGAAGGCGACTCCGGGACCTATTCAGACCGCATGACCCTGGAGGGCGACCCTTTCATGCTGGTGGAGGGGATGACCATTGCGGCACTGGCCACGGGCGCGACGCAGGGCTATATCTACATCCGTTCCGAGTACCCGCATGCGGTGGCCACACTGCAGAAGGCCATTGAAATCGCCACGACCGCGGGGTATCTGGGAGCGGACATTCTGGGTTCGGGGCACCGCTTCCAGCTGGAAGTGCGCAAGGCGGCGGGCGCCTATGTCTGCGGTGAAGAAACTGCCATGCTGGAGAGCATAGAAGGCAAGCGTGGCGTGGTTCGTGCCAAGCCGCCCATTCCCGCGTTGCAGGGGCTGTTTGGGCAGCCCACGGTCATCAACAACGTGATTACCTTTGCCTCGGTGCCCATCATCCTGGCGCGCGGCGCCGCCTTCTACAAAAATTACGGTGTGGGGCGTTCCCACGGCACCTTGCCCATCCAGCTGGCGGGCAACGTCAAGTACGGCGGGCTGGTGGAGAAGGCCTTTGGCGTCACGCTGCGCCAGCTCCTGTTCGACTTCGGCGGAGGCAGCGCTTCGGGCCGCCCCATCAAGGCGGTGCAGGTGGGCGGGCCGCTGGGGGCCTACGTGCCCGAGGCGCATTGGGACGTTCCCCTGGACTACGAAGCCTATGCGGCCGTTGGTGCGACCGTGGGGCACGGCGGCATCGTGGTGCATGACGACACGGCGGACCTGTCGCAGCTGGCCCGTTATGCGATGGATTTTTGCGCCATCGAGTCGTGTGGCAAGTGCACGCCATGCCGCATTGGCTCGACCCGTGGTGTCGAGGTCATTGACCGCATCACCCGGGGCGAAAACCCGCTCCCGCAGGTCAAGCTGCTGCGTGATCTCTGCGACACCATGCTGCACGGCTCCCTGTGCGCTTTGGGGGGCATGACGCCCAACCCCGTGCTGTCGGCGCTGAACCACTATCCGCAGGATTTCGGGCTGGCTGCGCCATCGACCGAAAGCGTCTGAGAAATCTTCCGCAGGAGAACCCCATGCTTGAGCATCTCAAGGAAACCGACTTTGGTACACCGCGTCGTGAGTCAACGCAGGAAATTACACTGGAAATCGATGGCGAGAGCGTGACCGTTCCCGCGGGCACCTCGCTGATGCGGGCCGCGGTGGATGCGGGCATCCAGGTACCCAAGCTGTGCGCAACGGACAGCCTGGAGCCGTTTGGGTCCTGCCGCCTGTGCCTCGTTGAAATTGAAGGCCGCAAGGGCTTCCCGGCCTCGTGCACCACGCCGGCGGAAGCTGGCATGAAGGTGAGAACCCAGACGCCCAAGTTGCAGGACCTGCGCAAAGGCGTGATGGAACTGTACATCTCCGACCACCCGCTGGACTGCCTGACCTGTTCGGCCAATGGCAATTGCGAGTTGCAGGACATGGCCGGCGTGACCGGCTTGCGCGAGGTGCGGTATGGCGTGGGCGGCCAGTACGGTGGCGCGCACCACCTGGACTGTCACAAGGACGAGTCCAACCCCTATTTCACCTACGACGCATCCAAGTGCATTGTGTGCAACCGCTGTGTGCGGGCGTGTGAGGAAACCCAGGGGACGTTTGCCCTCACGATCAGTGGCCGGGGCTTTGGCTCACGCGTGTCGCCGGGGCAGGACCAGCCCTTCATGGACTCCGAATGCGTGAGCTGTGGTGCCTGCGTGGAAGCCTGCCCCACGGCGACCCTGCAGGAGAAGACGGTCATCATGCTGGGCCAGCCCGAGCACAGCAAGATCACCACCTGCGCCTACTGCGGTGTGGGGTGCGCCTTCAAGGCCGAGATGAAAGGCAATGAAGTGGTGCGCATGGTGCCATGGAAGGACGGCAAAGCCAATGAAGGCCATGCGTGCATCAAGGGCCGGTTTGCTTGGGGCTATGCCACCCACAAGGACCGCATGACCCAGCCGATGATCCGCAAGCACATCGACGATCCGTGGCAGGAAGTGAGCTGGGATGAGGCCATCCATTACGCTGCCAGCGAGTTCCGGCGCATCCAGGCCAAATACGGCAAGGATTCGGTGGGTGGCATCACATCCTCGCGCTGCACGAATGAGGAAACCTATCTGGTCCAGAAGCTGGTGCGTGCCGCGTTTGGCAACAACAACGTGGACACCTGTGCCCGTGTCTGCCATTCGCCTACGGGCTACGGTCTGGGACAGACCTATGGCACCTCGGCCGGCACCCAGACCTTCAAGTCGGTGGAGAAGTCCGATGTGATCCTGGTCATGGGCGCCAACCCCTCTGCGGCGCATCCGGTGTTCGCATCGCGCATGAAGAGGCGTCTGCGGGAGGGCGCGCGCCTGATCGTGATCGACCCGCGCCAGATCGAATTGGTGGACGCCCCCCACATCCAGGCGGACTACCACCTGCAACTCAAGCCCGGGACCAATGTGGCGGTCATCACGGCGCTGGCCCACGTGGTGGTGACGGAGGGGCTCCTGGACCAGGACTATATTGACGCCCGCTGCGACGAGAAGTCTTTCCGCGAATGGCGCGAGTTCGTGGCGCGCCCGGAAAATGCGCCGGAAGCCGTGGCGCTGGTCACCGGCGTGCCGGCCGACACCGTTCGTGCCGCCGCACGCTTGTACGCCACGGGCGGCAATGCCGCCATTTACTACGGCCTGGGAGTGACGGAGCATGCCCAAGGCTCCACCGCCGTCATCGGCATCGCCAACCTGGCCATGGCGACGGGGAATGTGGGGCGCGAAGGGGTGGGGGTCAATCCGCTGCGGGGCCAGAACAATGTGCAGGGTTCGTGTGACATGGGATCATTCCCGCACGAGCTGCCGGGCTACCGCCATATTTCCGACACCACCGTGCGCTCGCAGTTCGAGGCTGCCTGGGGTGTGACGCTGGACCCTGAGCCGGGTCTGCGCATCCCCAACATGTTCGACGCCGCACAGGCGGGCACTTTCATGGGCCTGTACTGCGAAGGGGAAGACATTGTCCAGTCAGACCCCAACACCCAGCACGTGACCGCTTCCCTGCGTGCGATGGAATGCATCGTGGTGCAGGACATTTTCCTGAACGAAACAGCGAAGTACGCCCACGTTTTCCTGCCCGGTTCTTCGTTCCTGGAGAAAGACGGAACCTTCACCAATGCCGAGCGGCGGATTTCCCGTGTCCGCAAGGTCATGCCGCCCAAGGCCGGCCTGGCGGACTGGGAGGTGACCGTCAAGCTGGCCAATGCCCTGGGCTACCCCATGCACTACGCCCATCCGCGGGACATCATGGCGGAGATCGCGCGGCTGACACCCAGCTTCCAGGGGGTGACCTATGAAAAGATAGAGAAACATGGTAGCGTGCAGTGGCCTTGCAACGAAAGCACAGGCGAGTTGGGAACCGAGATCATGCACGTCGACCATTTTGTGCGCGGCAAGGGCCGTTTCATCATCACGCAATACGTGGCCACGGATGAGAAGGTGACACGCAAGTTCCCCCTGATCCTCACCACGGGGCGCATCCTGTCGCAGTACAACGTGGGTGCGCAGACCCGGCGCACGGAGAACACGCAATGGCACAGCGAAGACCGGCTGGAAATCCACCCGCACGATGCCGAGGAACGGGGCATCCGGCAGGATGATTGGGTGGGCATTGAAAGCCGCGCCGGCCAGACCGTGCTGCGTGCCGAGGTGACCGAGCGCGTGCAGCCGGGCGTTGTCTACACCACCTTCCATTTTCCGGAGTCGGGTGCCAATGTGATCACGACCGACAACTCCGACTGGGCCACCAACTGCCCGGAATACAAGGTGACGGCCGTGCAGGTGAAGCCGGTTGCGCAGCCGTCGGAGTGGCAGAAGACCTATGCACAGTTCAATGCGGAGCAGTTGGCGCTGCTGGACGCTGCGCATCCGTCCGCCCAGGGCGCCGCTTTGGCTGCGCGCTGATTGACGGCCATGGACATGTCCGACGTGCCCCAGCCTGCTGCGCAGGTTTATCGCGCGCTACCGGTTCGCGAGGTGCGTTCCGGTCAATGGCGCGAGGTGCAGGATTGCGTGGCGGAAGAGGTCCCAGTGGCCCTTGAATTCAATGGCGTTGCCCACGCCGTGATGATGGCCACACCGGACGACCTGGAGGACTTTGCCTGCGGCTTTTCGGTGACCGAGGGGATCGTGGACACGGCTTCGCAGATCTACGATTGCGAGTGCACGTCTTCGGAGCGCGGCTACACCGTGCATCTCACCATCGCTGCGTCCTGCTTCCATCGCCTGAAGGAAATGCGGCGCAACCTCACGGGGCGCACGGGGTGCGGCCTGTGCGGGACCGAAAGCCTGGCGCATGCCGTGCGCGGTCCGCTTGCCTTGACCGGGGGGGGCAGTTTTGATGCCCGATCCGTGGCCAGGGCCGTCGCCGGCCTGCGCACGCGACAACTTCTGCTGGCAGTAACGGGAGCCACGCACGCGGCGGCCTGGTGCACGGCCGATGGGCAGATTGCGCTGCTCCGCGAAGACGTGGGGCGGCACAATGCGCTGGACAAGCTGGCGGGGGCCTTGGTCCGGTCCCGTGACCTGCCCGGCGAAGGGTTTGTGGTCATCACCAGCCGTGCGAGTTACGAGATGGTGCAGAAAACCGCCTCGGTGGGGGTTTCCCTGCTGGTGGCGGTATCGGGTGTTACCGCGCTGGCGGTTGAAGTTGCCCAGGATGCGGGGCTGACCCTGGTCGGATTCGCCCGTGGCGACGATGGGTCCATTTACAGCCACCCCGAACGTTTGAAACTGGACGCGCAATGACTTATGACGACAATTTGATCCGCATGGCCAACCAGATCGGCATCTTTTTCGAAAGCATGCCCGATCGCCAGGAGGCGTTAAATGGCGTTGCCACGCACCTGAAAAAATTCTGGGATCCGCGCATGCGCCAGGCCTTGCTGCAGCAGGTGGACCGTGCGGATGCCAACGGCATTCGGGACATTGTGCTGGCGGCGGTTCGTGCGCACCGGGCGCAAATCGAATAGACGTTCTGGCTGGCTGAATGCGCCGCCCAGGGCGGCCAAGGCGTTCTGGGACGACGTGCGTCTGTCTCGCGCGGCTTCTGATGGGGTGCGCGCCGCATACAATGCAGTGGTAAGCGCTTGTGCTAACCTGACCACCACGCAACAAAATTAAGCAAGGCACCGTCGCGGACCTGGTTTTCCCCCAGTCTGCAACCCACTTCGCGGAGTCGCTGATATGGACCTCCAGTTTGATGATGCGTTGAACCGGCTACAGACGAGCTACCAGCTTCTCTTTGAGCGCAACCCCCTGCCCATGCTGGTCTACGACGTGGACACGCTGCGTCTGCTCGCCGCCAATCAGGCTGCAGTGACCTGCTACGGCCACAGTGCGGAGGCGTTCGCGGAGCTGCACCTGTCGGATCTTCATCACCAGGACGACTGGCCACAGGTGCAGGTGCATCTGCAACTTCCTGCGGACGCGCGCGCAGCGCAACGCTTGTGGCGCCACCAGCACCGTGACGGCAACCTGATTGACGTTGAAATCGATACCGAAGACCTGGATCTGGATGGCACCCGGGCGCGTATTGTGCTGGTGCGTGATGTGACACAGCGTCGCCTTCTCGAACAGGAGGCCCGTACCGAGCACGAAATGCTGTCGGCGGTGGTGAATGCGTCGCACGATGCCATCATCAGCACCGATGTCCAGGGGTGCATACGTACATTCAGTCCCGGTGCCGAGCGCATGTTTGGCGTTGGTCGTGCAGACATGGAAGGCCGGAGTGTGGATCTGCTGCTGCCCGAGCGTTTCCGGGCCGCGCACGCGCAGCACCGG
Source organism: Rhodoferax sp. (assembly GCA_019449595.1). Taxonomy (GTDB): domain Bacteria; phylum Pseudomonadota; class Gammaproteobacteria; order Burkholderiales; family Burkholderiaceae_C; genus Allorhodoferax. The sequence continues at coordinate 83,202 of JAGRPL010000006.1, forward strand.
CGCCACTTTGCGGAGGCGAAGTCTCCCTCGCGGATGATGGGGCTGCGACTGGTCAAGGGACTGCGCGCCGACGGGCAGGAGATGGATCTGGAAGGCACGATCACGCAGGTCAACATCGGAGATGCGCAACTGCTCATCACCACCTTGCGGGATGTCACTGCCGATATGCGGGCCGAAGTGGAGCGACAGGAGTCTCGCTCGCAACTCTCCGAATTGGCCAACAAGTTGATGACGCAGGAGAAGGAGCTCATCAAGCGCATCGCCCAGGCCATGCATGACCAGTTGGGGCAAACCGTGGCAGCCATGCGGATGGTTCACGAGACCATCGCGGTATTGCAGAAGGACCAAGTGTCACCGCAGATCGCCCGGCTTGACCAGCAGCTTAGTGCCCTGATCCAGCAGGCCAATCGGCAGGTTCGGCAGGTCCTGATTGAGCTGCATCCGCCGTTGCTGGATGAACATGGTTTGGCAGCGGCGCTGGACAACGAACTGCGCAACCGCGCACTGACGCACATGGGCATGCACATTGCCCTGGAGGTAGAGCCCAACGTCGCCGCCATGCGTTGGCCCAGTGCAGTGGAATACACCGCGTTCATGATCGCCCGGGAAGCGGTCGAAAATGCGTTGCGCCACGCCGATGCCACCTCTGTGGCCGTCCAGTTGTTGGGCGGGCCGTTGTCGCTGGAGTTGGTGGTGCGCGATAACGGTGTGGGGCTTTCGTCGGGAGGCAAGCCGCGTGCGGGGCACCTGGGCATTGCGGGTATGGTGGAACGGGCCCGGTCGGTGGGCGCTTCGGTCGAGGTGGGCCCTGGGGACGGGGGCGGCACACGCGTGTGTCTGCGCTGGAAGCCCTCGCCATGACCCAGGTTTATCTGGTCGACGACCACCAGATCATGCGGGAAGGGCTGCGGGCCTTGCTGCAGGCGTGGGGACATACGATCGTGGGCGAGTCGGCCGACCCTACCCAGGCGCTGGCTGATATCCAGCGTCTGAAACCCGAGATTCTGCTGCTGGACCTCAACCTGGAGGGGCGCTCGGGTTTTGAGCTGCTGGCGGAAATGCAGCGCCGCCATGTGGCGACACGCTGCATTGTGCTGACGATGTCGGCCCAACCGCGCAACGTGGCGGAGGCGTTGCGCATGGGAGCGCTCGGGTATGTGCTGAAGGGTTCGGCGGGAAGTGAGCTGGCCAAGGCGATTGAGGCCGCCGTTCAGGGCAAACGCCACCTGGGTGCCGATGTGGCCGATCTTGCCGTGCAGTCTTTTACCCACCACGAGGACGCAGATCCCCTGGCGACGTTGTCGCCGCGTGAGCGGCAAATCATTGAAATGGTGGTTCGGGGGCGATCCAGCGCTGAAATCGGCACGGAACTCCATCTCTCGCCCAAAACGGTTGCCACCTACCGCAGCCGCCTGATGGCCAAGTTGGGCGTGGGGGACGTACCCGGGCTGGTGCGGCTGGCCATCCGCTGCAAACTGGTCGACGACGGAACGCTCTGACCGGTGCGCAGGCGCGCCGCAAATAGGGCGATGTATTCATACCTGCCGGCACGTTCTGTCAAGAACTCCCTACAGACGTTGGGCCGTGCCACGCCTACAGTGCTTCTGCAGGGTTGATGGAGGTGTCCGCCGGGCACGCGATCCAGCGGGAGACGACCATGATGAACCTACAGGCAGTACCGGGAACAGCGCCCCGGGTGTACTCGCCCATTCGGGTGCCGGAGCGCCCCCGGCGCAGCGAAGGGGACTGGTCGAGCCTGCAGGAGGTAATGGATCTACTGCTGTATGACGGACATGCCAGCGAGGCTGCCAATGGGCAGCTGTTTCGCCGCCGCCGTGTCAAGGCGGGGCAGTCCGTGTTTTTGATGGGCCAGCCTTTTGACGGTCTGTACGTGGTGCGTCTGGGCGCCCTGAAGACGGTCGTGATCCATGACGACGGAAGCGAGCACGTGCTCTCCTTTTCCATGAAAGGAGATCTGATGGGGACCGACGGCATTTGCAAGGACCAATATTGCACGGAAGCGGTTGCCCTGACCGACTGTGAAGTGATCCGGCTGCCGGCATCGGAGCTCTTCATGCCTGGGCGTGGCTGCAATGAACTGGAACGCATGGCCTATTGGGCCATCAGCCGGGAAGTCGTCAAGGAGCAGATGTCTTACACGCTGTCCCATGCATCCAAGTCGGAAGTCCGGGTTGCCCGCTTTCTGCTCATGCAATCAAACTGTTTCTCTGCCTTGGGCTATTCGCCCCGGCGTTTTACCTTGCCCATGACACGGCGGGACATTGGCAGTTACCTGAGCGTGACGCTGGAAACTGTCAGCCGGGCCTTGTCTGCATTGCATAACCTTGGCATTATTGAGGTGGCGAGTCGGGAAATCACGATCCTCTCCCGGGAGGCGCTGCATGCGTATGAGGGGTAGAGGGCACGATAGCAAAAGAGCGGGACGGCATGAGTTTTAAGAAAAATCCACTGGATTCCGGGGAGTTGCATCGGCTTGCACGTCAGCAGTTTGCTCCCCCCAATGAGCAGGGTTTTTCTGAACTTTCGCCGGAGCAGGTGCAGCAGCTGCTTGAAGACTTGGCTGTCAGCAAGATTGAGCTGGAGATACAAAACGCACACCTGAACGAAGCCCGGTCCCAGCTGGAACTGGCGCTGAACCAGGCCCGTGAACTCTATGATTTTTCGCCGGTCGGCAGTTTCAGCGTTGACCATGCCGGAACCATTGTCAAGTTGAACCTGGCCGGCGCGCGATTGCTGGGGCAGGAGCGTGTGCACCTTCTGGGCAGCCGGCTGGACCAGTTTTTTTCAGATGCCGATCGCGCAAGCCTGCATGCCATGCTCCATTCGGCCGAAAAATCGGGCGATGTGCAGCATGGTGACCTGTCGGTGTTGGGCAAGGGGGGCTCTGTTAAGCGTGTGCGCGCAGAGATTGGCCCCTTGGGGCACGGGTTGGGCTGCAACGTCGTTCTGCTGGATATCACGGAACGCAGTCTCCTGGAGCAACGCCTGCTGGAGAACGAGGCGCGGTGGAAGTTTGCGCTGGGTGCTTCGGGGGATTGTGTATGGGACTGGAATGTGCAGGCCGGTACCGTGAGCTATTCCCCCCAGTTCGAGCAGTTGTACGGATTTTCTGTCCAGGAACTTGGGGCCAGTCTGGAAAACTGGAGTTCACGCATTCACCCGGAAGACCGCCAGCAGGTCATGGCATCGCTGCAAAAGTGCCTGACGGGACAGACCGACAGTTATTCCAACGAGCACCGGGGGTTGACCAAGGACGGTAGCTGGAAATGGATACTGGCCCGGGGCGCCGTATTCGCGCGTGCCGGGGACGGCTCGGCGGTTCGGATTCTCGGCACGCAGGTGGACATCACCGATCGCAAGACGCTGGAAGAAACATTGCGGACCACCAGTGCTTTGCATCGGGTGGTTTTCGACGCCCTGCCCGTGAAGCTGGTGGTTCTGGATCGCAACGGACGCATCGTGCAAACCAATTCGGCGTGGAACACCTACGTCCGGAACAACGGTGTGCCTGGCCATTATTGCGAGGCCGGAGCCGAGTATGCAGGTGCGCTGACCGCCATGATGGGGGGGGGTGCAAAACACGGTGGATACCGCGTTGGCAGGCATTGCGGACGTGATCTCCGGTTCAACGTCCGGTTTCACCATGGAGTATTCCTGCCGCGCGGCCAATGAAACCCACTGGTTCATCTTGAAGGTGACGCCCGTTGGGGCCGGACTGGGGCGGGTGGTGGTCAGCCACCAGGATGTAACGATGCTCAGGGCCTCGGAACTGGAGACCTTGAGGCTGGCCAATTTTGACGATCTGACCGGAGCATTGAGCCGGCGCAACTTCTTCAATGTGGCTGAACGCGAATGGGCCCGTTCCGTCCGCAACCGGCTGCCGCTCATGGTCTTGGCGCTGGACCTGGATCGCTTCAGGGTGATCAACGATTTGCATGGCCATGCAGCAGGGGATGCCGCGCTGGCTGCCTGTGTGAAATCGATCAACAAGGTTTTGCGCGCGTCGGACGTGATCGGGCGCATTGGTGACGATGAGTTTGCGGTACTGCTGCCGGATACGACCGTGGAAGGCGGGCGGGCGCTGACCTTGCGCATTGCGGAGGTGGTCACTTCCAGCATGGCGGGCATGGAGGACAAGGACCAGGTCTGCACGGTCAGCATCGGGGCCAGCAGCATGTTGAACGACGCTTCGTTTTCCGACCTGTTCAAGCGTGCCAGCGAGGCACTGAGCTATGCCAAGAAACAGGGTTGCGACCACGTCGCGATTGATACGGGTGGAACGCCTTGCCTGTGGTCGGGTGAGGTGTGAGGACCTGACAGGGTGGTCACCATGCTGGCCATGCAATGGACCGGTGCCGGGCAGCCGCTGGTGGCGGCACAGGTTCCGCTGCCGGAGCCCGAGGACTACGCGGTGCGGGTCCAGGTCCTGGCCTGCGGTGTGTGTCGTACCGATCTGCATATCGTCGATGGGGATTTGCCGCCTAGGCCGCCGGGGTTGGTGCCGGGGCATGAGATCGTTGGCCGGGTGGTGGCACGTGGGGCTCTGGCCACCCGGTTTCCCTTGGGGACCCGGGTCGGAATTCCCTGGCTGGGCGGGGCCTGCGGGCACTGTGCCTACTGCGACGGGCATCGGGAAAACCTGTGCGATACACCGGTGTTCACTGGATACGACCGGGATGGTGGTTTTGCCGAGTTCGCGGTAGCCGATGAACGCTTTTGCTTTGCCCTGCCCGACGCCTATGACGATGTGCATGCTGCGCCCTTGTTGTGCGCGGGCCTGATTGGGTACCGTGCCTACCGGCTCTCGGGCGTTACGGGTCGCATGCGTCTGGGGCTGTATGGCTTTGGCGCGGCGGCCCATATCATGTGCCAGATTGCGGTGTCGCAGGGGCAGGATGTCTATGCCTTTGTGCGCGCGGGCGATCTGCAAAGCCAGCGCTTTGCCTTGCAATTGGGGGCCTGCTGGGCCGGGTCTTCTGAGTCGAGGCCTCCACATGAACTGGACGCCGCCCTGATTTTCGCCCCTGTTGGCGCGCTGGTTCCGGCTGCGCTGCGTGCAACCCGCAAGGGCGGCGTGGTGGTCTGTGCCGGAATTCACATGAGTGACATTCCCTCCTTTCCCTACGCCTTGCTGTGGGGGGAGCGGACGGTCCGATCGGTTGCCAACCTTACCCGGGAGGATGGAGAGGCCTTTTTTGCCTGCATTGCGCGCCATCCGGTACACACGCACGTGCAGACCTATCCGCTCGTGCAGGCCAATGAGGCCCTGGCGGCGCTCCGGCGGGGTGCGATTGATGGTGCGGCGGTTCTGGTTCCCGGTTAACCTTTGCGGAAGGCCTGATTCAGTTCGTCTGGTTTCTTGAGAAATGGTGCTCAAACCAATGGCCTGCCAGGCTGGCCGCAATTTCCAGTGTGCCCGGCTCCTCGAACAGGTGGGTGGCCCCCGGCACGATTTCCAGTTTCTTGGGGCATGGCAATGGCAGGATGCGCATGGCTGCCTGGTTGAGGGCCAGCACCTCGCGGTCTTCGCCGCCCACGATCAGCAAAGTGGGCGCCTGTACGTTGGAGAGGTATTTCCCCGCGAGATCGGGGCGTCCTCCGCGTGACACGACGGCGCAGATGGAGGGGGTGCGGGCCGCTGCCACCAAGGCGGCGGCGGCACCGGTGCTGGCGCCGAAGAGACCGATGGGCATGTTTTCCAGTCCGGGACGCTGCGCCAGCCAGGCCAGTGCGCCCATGACGCGCTCGCCCAACAGCGCGATGTCAAAGGCATTGTCCCGATCCCGGGCCTCGGCTTCGGTCAACAAATCAAACAGCAGGGTGCCCAGGCCGTAAGACTGCATCACCCGCGCAACATACTGGTTGCGCGGGCTGTGGCGGCTGCTGCCACTGCCATGGGCAAATACCACAATGCCCAGGGGATTCTGCGGAACTTCCAACTCGCCGGGCAGGGCCAGGTCTCCAACGCGCACATTTTCCAGCCCGTGCTTCAGGGTTTTTTTTAGGTATGTCGGCACAGTAGTTTCCATCAAAGCATGGGCATTTCGCCCCCGGACGCCAGGGTGGCATCACCAGTTGCCTGCCTGGGAGGCAGGGCAATCATGCAGTCGGTGGTGAGGATCAGGCTGGCAATGGATGCGGCATTCTGTAGGGCAAGCCGCGTGACTTTGGCGGGGTCTATCACCCCCATTTGCAACAGGTCGCCATACGTGCGGGTGGCTGCGTTGTAGCCAAAGGATGGGTCGCTCGACTCATCTACCCGGTTCAGGATGACCGAGGGTTCATCTCCCGCATTGCCGACAATGCAGCGCAGGGGCGCCTCCAGCGCGCGTGCCACCAAGCGGATGCCCGATGTCTCGTCCAGATTGCTGCCCGCCAATCCGGACAGCACACGGCGAGCCCGCAGCAAAGCAACGCCGCCACCCGGAACGATGCCCTCTTCGACAGCTGCCCGTGTGGCGTGCAAGGCATCTTCCACCCGCAGCTTGCGCTCCTTGAGTTCTGTTTCGGTTGCGGCGCCGACCTTGATCAGGGCCACTCCACCAGCGAGCTTGGCGGCGCGTTCGTCCAGCTTTTCGCGGTCGTAGTCGCTGGTAGCCGACGCGCGCTCCTTGTGGATGGTGGCGATGCGCTCCTGAATGGCTGCGGGCGACCCGGCACCGCCGATCAGCGTGGTGTTTTCCTTGCCGACTTCGGCGCGCGCTGCGCGGCCCAGGTCGGCATACTGAACCTTGGCCAACGGCAAGCCAACTTCCTCGCTGACGACGCGACCGCCGGTGAGTATGGCAATGTCCTGCAGCATGGCTTTGCGGCGATCCCCGAAACCGGGGGCCTTCACGGCACAGGTCTTCAGCGAACCCCGCATCGTGTTGATCACGAGTGCCGCCAGTGAATCGTTGTCAATTTCCTCGGCGATCACCAGCAGGGGGCGTCCGGACTTGACGACCTCTTCCAGCAACGGCAACAGGTCTTTCAGTGACGACAGCCGGCCATCGCACAGCAGGACTGCAACGTCTTGCAGCACGGCGCTCTGGCGCTCTGCATTGTTGATGAAATAGGGAGAAAGAAATCCGCGGTCGAACTGCAGGCCTTCCACGATTTCCAGAACACTGACCAGTCCGGACCCGTCCTCGATGGAAACGGCGCCCTCACGGCCGACCTTGTCAATGGCATCGGCTAGGAGATCGCCGATGGAGCGGTCATTGTTGGCCGAAATGGCCGCCACATGCGCTATCTCCTGGGACGACGCACAGGGTCTGGCCATGTGCTTGAGCTCGGTTACCACGGCCTGGATGGCCTGCTCGATGCCACGCTTCAAGTCCATCGGGTTCATGCCGCCTGCCAGGTAGCGCAAACCTTCGTGGATCATGCCGTGGGCCAGCACGGTGGCCGTAGTGGTTCCATCCCCGGCCATTTCGCTGGTGCGGGCGGCCACCTCGCGCAGTAGCTGCGCACCCATGTTCTCGAACCGGTTTTCAAGCTCCACCGACCGGGCGACAACCACCCCGGAATTGACAATCTGTGGCGGACCGAACTCCCGCTCCAGAATGACGGTTCGTCCCCGTGGCCCCAGCGTCACTCGCACGGCGTCCGCCAATGCATCCACACCCCGGCGGATATGGTCGCGTGCGGAGTCGTGAAAGACCAGTTGTTTGGCGGGCATGGCTGAATATCCACTCGATTTGTGCAAATGCTAGGTCAATCGACGGGGCCGGTTTTGACAATACGCAACCGCGAAGATGGCTGGCGCCGTGGGCTTTTTTCCCATTCCTCACTCTGCCGATTTGCGTGCCTTCTCGATGGCGTACTTGAGCTGCTCCAGCGAGGTGGCAAATGCGGCCTTGAGTTGTTGCCTGGTGTCTTCCGTGGCAGCCTTCAAGGCGGTCAGCCGTTGCTGGGCGTCACGCAATTCGGTTTCCATTTTCTCGATATCGGCCTGCAGGCTGGCGCTGGTCTCGCGCCCGACCTTGGCTGCCTGCGCCTTGAGATTCGCAACCATGGTGCCCAATTCGTCGAGGTCTTTTTGCGCTTCCTGTGTGAACGCGGCGCGCTCCTTGGCGGACGGGTCGGCCTGCGCCGCCGGCGCGGGGGGCTTCTCCACCTCGGGCAAGGCGGGCTTGAACCTGTCGCATGCAGAGCAACTGATCGCCAACGCAAGCACGGCAACTACGGAGAAAGGTGAGCGTTTCATATCCGTCCTTTCGGAGAGGTGCACAGACCGTTCATGGTGGGGTCCCGGTTCCGGTGCAACTTGACAGAACGCAAAGGAGGCCCTGTAGCTGCCGTTGATTTTTGTCAATGCATCGCTTTGTGCAAAGACGAGCCTTGCGCGTTGACTTGCTTGTTGCAGTGGGAGGAACCGTGGATACGTTGACCAAAATGGCGCTGGGTTTGTTGGGGTACCTTACACCGAAGCCTCCGTCCGGAGAGTCCCAACCCGTGGTGGCCTTGCCGCCGGCGGAGACGACGGGCGGCTTGCCCTTGATGGAGGCCTTGCGCAGGCGCCGCTCGGAGCGCCGTTTTCTGCCGCGGGCGCTGGAGCCGCAGATGCTGTCCAACCTGCTGTGGGCAGCGTGTGGCATCAACCGCAGCGATGTGGGCGGGCGGACCGCGCCGTCGGCCATGAACGCCCAGGAGGTGGATGTGTACCTGGCCCTGCCGCAGGGCCTGTACCGCTACGACCCCGGGCACCATGGCTTGCAGCGTCGGGTGGAACAGGACGTCCGGCGGGCGACCGGGTACCAGGACTTTGTGGACGATGCACCGCTGGATCTCATCTTTGTGGCGGACCATGCGCGCATGAAGCTGGTGCCCGCGTCCAAGCGGGAGGCCTATGCCTCGGTTGCGGCGGGTGCGATGGCGCAGAACATCGCGCTCTACTGTGCGTCGGCAGGGCTGGTGGGGGTGGTCCGGGCCTGGTTTGATCGCACCGCCCTGACCCAGGCCATGGGCCTCGGTCCGGATGAACAAATTTTGCTGTCACAGACGGTGGGGTTCCCCGGGGCTGACATCCCGGAGACCAAAGCGGATTGATTTGCGGACCCGTAGGGTGCCGCGGTGGGGTCAGCCCGGCAGTCGGGCCCGCAAGTAGGCCATCACATCGTTCAGGGTGACGAGTTGCCCGTAGTCCGACTCTGCAATGTCTACCTTCAGCCGCTGACTGAGCCCGATCAGGAAATTGAGCCAGTCCATCGAATCCAGATCCACCTGCAGGCGCAAGGGCCGGCTGTCGCGCAGCGATGCTGTATCCACTTCCGGTGCGATGGACTGGAGCGTGGCGCACACGACGGTGCGCAGTTCGGAATCGTTCATGGGCGGGCGTCTCGGGTGGGGTGACGGATGTGCTGGATCAGGGTAACAGGGTTTCGGGCTGGCGCAGGCACTCACGCAGCTCTGCGAGGAAGAGGGCTCCGCGATGGCCATCGGATACGCGGTGGTCGGCGGCCAGGCTGGCGGTGACGGTCGGCATGGCGCAGAGCGTGTCATCCGGCCCCACCCACGGCCGTCGGGCGATGTTGCCAAAGCCAACCAGCGCTACCTGGGGCGGGTAGATAACCCCCATTACGGCTTCCACGCCCTGGTCCCCGAGGTTGGTCACGGTGATGCAGGCGTCGGACATTTCGGAACTGCGCAGCGACCCGGCGCGCGCGCGCTTGACGAGGTCGGCCAGATCCTGCATCAGCGCGCCCAGCGGCCGGCTGTCGACGTCGTGCAGGGCCGGGGCAATCAGACCCCCCTGTCGCAGGGCAATGGCCACGCCGATGTGCACGGCAGTGGCAGGCTTGAACTCTCCGTTCTGGAACAGGCCGTTGAATTCCGGGTATTGTTTGAGCGTCAGCGCCACGGCCTTCAGTTGCAGCACGGCCATCAATACCCGTTCGGTGATGGGACGCTCCGCGTTGTGTTCTTCTAGCCATTGCTGGGTCCGCTGCATGGGAATGGTCTCCAGCAGGTAGTAATGGGGGATCTCGCGTTTGGACCGGCTCATGGCCGCCGCAATGGTCTGGCGCATGGCCAGGGTGCGATCATCTGGCGTGGTGGCCTGCTTTCTGTCAGCGGCTGCGGCTTCAGTTGCAGCCCGCTCCACGTCGGACAGCGTGATGGCACTGTCCGGTCCGCTGCCGGTCAATGTGGACAAGGCCACGCCCAGGGCCTGCGCCTTCCGGCGCGCGGCGGGACTGACGTGCTGGCGTGGGGTGGCTGCCACGGCCGGAACCGGCTCCGGGCCGGCATGCTCGCCGGGGGCCCGCATCATTGCCAATACGGCCCCCACTGGCACTTTGGTGCCGGGTTGCACCCGCAACTCCTGCACGGTGCCGTCTTGCCAGATCTCGATGTCGATGGCTGCCTTGGATGTGTCCACGACGGCCACGACCTGGCCCTTGTGCACGCTGTCGCCGGGCGCCACCTTCCATTCCAGCAGCGTGCCCTCGTCCATGTCGGCCCCCAGCGAGGGCAGCTTGAATTCAAACATGCAGCACCCCTTTGACGGCCGCCACAATGTCGGGAACCTGGGGCAGTGCCGCATCTTCCAGGTGCTTGGCATAGGGGATGGGGACTTCCTGGCTGCAGACGCGAGCCACGGGGGCATCCAGCTCATAGAAGCATTCTTCCATGATGCGCGCCATGATCTCGCCGGCCAGGCTGCCGGTCTTCCAGCCTTCGTCCACCACCACGGCGCGGTGCGTCTTGCGCAGCGAGGCGGTGAGCGCTGCGGTGTCCAGCGGGCGCAGCACGCGCAGGTCGAGTACTTCCACGTCCATGCCCTCACCTGCCAGCTGTTCAGCGGCCTGCAAGGCCTTGGGCAGACTGCCGCCATAGGTCACGAGGGTGAGCTGTGTTCCGGTGCGCCGCACCGCGGCATGGCGGATGTCGCAGCGCCAGTCGCCAGGCAGTTCACCTTCCAGGTTGTAGAGCTGGGCGTGCTCAAAGATCACCACTGGGTCGGGGTCGGCCAGGGCCGCGCCCAGCATGCCCCGCGCATCGCCTATTGTTGCGGGGGCCAGCACGCGGATGCCGGGCACATGCGCGTACCAGTTCTCCAGACTGTGCGAATGCTGGGCCGCCAGCTGGCGGCCGGCGCCGGTAGCCATGCGCACGACCAGCGGAACGGAGAACTGGCCCCCCGACATGTGGCGCAGTGTGGCGGCCGTGTTGACGATGGCGTCCAGGGCCAGCAGGCTGAAGTTCACCGTCATGACCTCCACAATGGGCCGCATGCCCCCCAGCGCAGCGCCCACCCCGGCGCCGACAAAGCCCAGCTCCGACAGTGGCGTGTCGCGGATGCGCTCCGGCCCAAACGTCTCCAGCAGGCCCTTGGAGACGGCGTAGCTGCCGCCATAGCGGCCCACGTCCTCACCCATCAGAAAAACGCGGGGGTCGGCGGCGAGTGCTTCCTGCAATGCCTGCCGCAGGGCTTCACGGTAAGTGATCTTCATGCCACCTCCTGCGGTGTGTGGACATCCTGCAGCAGGGCACTGACCGGTTCCGGCTCGGCGGCCTCGGCAAAGGCCACGGCATCGGCCACCTCCGCTTCGGCCTGCGCGTCCAGTGCCAGAAAATCGTCCTCGGTCAGCTGGCCCGCCGCCTTGAGCTGCGCCGTGAAGCTGTGGATGGGCCCCCGCTGTTTCCACTGCTCCACCTCGGCCTTGTCGCGGTACAGGTCGGGGTCGAACATGGAGTGGGCGCGAAAGCGGTAGGTGGCGTATTCCACGAAGGCTGGTCCGTTTCCGGCGCGCACCTGCTGTGCCGCCTGCACGGTGGTGGCGTGCACCGCGCGCACATCCATGCCGTCGACCTTGAAGGTGGGCACCCTGTAGCTGGCGGCCTTGGCGCACAGGTCGGTCTGGGATTCCGAGCGGTCCAGCGCGGTGCCCATGGCATACAGGTTGTTTTCGCAGCAGAACAGCACGGGTAGTTGCCACAGCGCTGCTAGATTCATGGACTCGTGGAACGCACCCTCGGCCATCGCGCCCTCGCCAAAGAAGCAGGCCGTCACACGCGGGATGCCTTGCAACTTGTCTGCCAGCGCCAGCCCTGCCGCCAGTGGCAGACCCCCGCCGACAATGGCGTTGCCGCCATAAAAACGCCGTTTGGCGTCGAACAGGTGCATGGACCCACCGTGGCCACGGCAGCACCCTGCGGCCTTGCCATACATCTCGGCCATGATGGCGCGCATGGGGATGGCGCGCATCAGGGCGTGGGCATGTTCGCGGTAGGTGGCCAGCACGTTGTCGTCGGCAGCCAGTGCGTTCACAGCCCCCACGGCACAGGCCTCCTCACCAATGTAGAGATGCAGGAAGCCGCGGATCTTGCCGGCGCCATAAACCTCGGCACATTTTTCTTCCATGCGGCGGACGCGCAGCATGTCCGCCAGCAGCTGTCGCGCGTGCGTGGCGCTGTCTGGGGCAGATTTCCGGGCGTTCATGCTCCGGCCTCCAACGTTGACGTGTCGCCTTCGGGCAGTCCCAGCTCCCGCGCCTTGAGCAGGCGGCGCATGATCTTGCCGCTGCGCGTGCGCGGCAAGGTCGGCAGAAAAGCAATTTCCTTGGGCGCCACGGCTGCCCCCAGCTTCTTGCGCGCATGCCCCAACAGTTCCATACGCAGAGCTTCCCCGGGTTCGAAGCCCGCTTTCAGCGAGACAAAGGCCTTGACCACTTCGCCCACCATGGGGTCAGGCTTGCCGATGACGCCGGCCTCGGCCACCGCGGGGTGCTCCATCAGCGCACTTTCCACTTCGAAGGGGCCAATCAGGTGTCCGGCCGATTTGATGACATCGTCCATGCGGCCCACAAACCAGTAGTAGCCGTCGGCATCCCGCCGGGCCAGGTCGCCGGTGAGATACCAGTCGCCCGCGAAACACTTCCGGTAGCGTTCCGCATTGTTGAGGTAGCCGCGCAGCATGGACGGCCAGCCGCGCTTGAGTGCCAGTTCACCTTCCTGACCCGGTTCGGTCAGTACCCGCACCGAACCGTCGGGTTGCTGGTGCACGATGGCCGCTTCCACACCCGGCAGCGGCAGCCCCATGGAGCCCGGTTTGATGTCCAATGCCGGCAGATTGGCAACCATGATGCCGCCCGTCTCGGTCTGCCACCAGTTGTCGTGAATCGGCCGCCCCAGCACATCCTTGCCCCACCAGACGGCCTCGGGGTTGAGGGGTTCCCCCACACTGGCGATGAAGCGCAGCTTGGGGTAGGTGTAGCGGCGGGCCATGTCGGCGCCGGCTTTCATGAGCATGCGGATGGCGGTGGGCGCGGTGTACCAGACGCTGACCTGTTGCTCCTGCAGGATGCGCCACCAGCGTTCGGCATCGAATTCGGCCTCGTCAACGATGGAGGTCACGCCATGCAGCAGTGGCGCAATGATGCCGTAGGACGTTCCGGTGACCCAGCCCGGGTCGGCGGTACACCAGAACACATCGTCCGCATGCAGGTCCAGGGCGTAGCGACCGGTGGCCCAGTGTGTCACCACGGCGCCGTGCACGTGCATGGCGCCTTTGGGTGTGCCGGTGGTACCGCTGGTGAAGTGCAGCAAGGCCGGGTCCTCGGGCTGGGTGGCCACGATGTCAAATGTCTCCGGTGCCTGCGCCATGAGGCTGGCGAGGTCCCGCGTGTCGGGCACGCTGGTGGGCGCGCCTTCGTCCCCCACCAGCAGCACGTGGCGCAGGGCCGGCAGCTGGTTGCGAATCTTGGCGACCTTGCGTTCGTACAGGCTTTCGGTGGTGACCAGCACGGCGCCTTCGCCCAGGGTGAGCCGGGTGGCCAAAGGCTCGGGGCCGAAAGCCGAGAACAGGGGCGAGACGACGCAGCCGTTCTTGAAGCTGCCCAGCACGGCCGTGTACAGCTCGGGAATGCGCCCGGTCAGCACAAATACGCGCTCGCCGCGCTGCACGCCCAGTGTCTTCAGTACATTGGCAAAACGGTTGGTGAGGCGGGCGAGCGCGTGGTAGGTGATGTCGCGCTGTCTCTGGCTGCCCAGAAAGCGGAAGGCCACATGGTCGGCGCGGGGCCCTTGCGCATGCCGGTCCACTGCTTCATGGGCAATGTTCAGGCCACCACCGGGCAGGCCCGCCAGCTCGCGCCGGGCCGCATCCCAGGAAAAGTGTGCGCAGGTTGCCGCATAGTCCACCAGGTTGGGCGGAACGGTCCAATCCGCAGGGCGCTTGTGGATGATTGCGGGACGCCGCATGGTGTGCTCCTTGAAGTACACCCATTGTTTCCCCGCGTTCGCCGTCTGTTTTTTGATAATTCGCAACGCGGGGGAATCTGATGTCCGGCCACGGACCAAACAGCGTTGCGACTGGCCGGCAGGGGGAGAGCCCCCCAGGCCCCGTTATTCGTTGTTGCCGCCCACGATGCCCAGGATCGCAAGCAGGGACTGGAACACGTTGTACAGACTGAGGTATACGCCCAGGGTGGCCGTGATGTAGTTGATTTCGTGGCCGTCCTGGACACGTTTGAGGTCGTGCAGGATGAAGGCCGAGAAAATGCCCACCGACAGGACCGACAGCGTGAGCACCAATGCGCTGGACTGGATGAAGATGTTGGCAACACCCACGGCCAGCAGGCCGATGACGCCTACAAACAGCCATTTGCCCATGGCGGACACATCGCGCTTGATGACGGTGGACAGTGTCGCCATGCCCAGGAAGATGGCGCCCGTACCGGCAAAGGCCGTCATGATCAGGCCCGCGCCGTTGGACAGGCCCAGTACCGTACCCACCAGACGCGACAGCATCAGGCCCATGAAGAAAGTGAACGCCAGCAGCACCGGCACGCCCGCGGCGGAGTTCTTGGTTTTCTCAATGGCGAACATGAGGCCAAAGGCGCCCGCCATGAAGACCACTAGGCTGACCATGGGCGACAGGGCCCGGGTGATGCCGGTGCTCACGCCGAGCCAGGCGCCCAGCACCGTGGGCACCATGGAGAGGGCCAACAGCCAGTAGGTGTTGCGCAGCACGCGGTTGCGCTCGGCCGCGGAGGCGCCCAGGGTTCGCGGGGCCGTGCCGTAGGTTTGCAGGGAGGTGTTCATGGTGTTTCCTTTCTAGTGGATGGAACAGGGAAAAAGCGGGGTTGTGGGGGCGGTCAGGCGCTTTGGGGTCCGGGCGCCCGGTGGGCCAGCCGTTTGCCGCGGGCCCGGATGTTGAGCGCTTCTACCGCCAGCGAGAACGCCATGGCGCCGTAGAGATAGCCCTTGGGGATGTGCAGGCCAAAGGCTTCACCGGTGAGCGCCATGCCCACCATGACGAGGAAGGCCAGCGCCAGCACCTTGACCGAAGGGTGGCGGTCGACGAAGTCGCCAATGGGCTTGGCGGCTACCAGCATCACACCTACGGCGGTCACGACGGCGGCCACCATGACGCCGAGCTGGTCCACCATGCCCACCGCGGTGATCACCGAGTCCAGCGAGAACACGACGTCGATGATGGCAATCTGCCCAATGATGGTCCAGAACAATTTGTGTCCGGCGGCCTGGAGGGTGGCGCGGTTGGTGGTGGGGGGGCCGTCCTCCTCCCGCGCTTCCACTTCCACAAAAATCTCATGCGAGGCCTTGTAGAGCAGGAACAGGCCGCCAGCCAGCAGCACCAGGTCGCGGCCGCTGAAACCTTGGCCAAACACGGTGAACAGGTCGGCCTTCAGGCCCATGACCCAGCTCAGTGAGAACAGCAGCAGCAGGCGCGAGACCATGGCAAAACCCAGGCCCAGCCGGCGCGCCTTGTCGCGCAGTTCTTGCGGCAGGCGGCCCACCAGGATGGAGATAAAGATGATGTTGTCCACGCCCAAGACGATCTCCAGGGCGGTCAGCATGCCGAAGGCAAGCCAGATATTCGGGTCGACAAGAAATTCCATGGCTATAGGGGCCGTTCACCGGCCGTAATGGGATCAGGCGTTGAAGGTAATGGAATTCACTATTTTGGTAAATTCGAATTTACATAGCATTCAATTCGAAAAAACCGCATAGTTAGACCTTTCACAAGGACCGTTGCATGAACTTCAAGCACCTGTATTACTTCTGGGCGACCGCCAAGGCAGGGGGCATCGTGCGGGCGGGCGAGCAACTGCACATCTCGCCGCAAACCCTGTCTGGCCAGATCAAGTTGCTGGAAGCGCGTCTGGGGTGCGCCCTGTTTCGCAAGACCGGCCGCCGGCTGGAATTGACCGACGACGGCCGCATCGCCCTGCGGTACTCGGACCAGATCTTTGCGCTGGGCAGCGAACTGGAGGCGGCGCTGGGGCGTTCCCGTGACGAGACCCAAGCCCTCACGTTCCGCGTGGGCCTGGCCGACGCGATTCCCAAGGCCATCGCCTACCGCTTGCTGGAACCTGCGCTGACGGTGAGCACGCCTGTGCGGCTGATCTGCCATGAAGGCAAGCTGCAAGACCTGCTGGCGCAGTTGTCGGTCCACCGGCTGGACCTGGTGATTGCCGACGAGGCCATGAGCAAGCGCACCAGTGTCAAGGCCTTCAGCCACCGGCTGGGTACCACCAGCATGGCATTTTTTGCCACGGCCCAGCTGGCATCCACCCTGCAGGACGCATTTCCCCAGTGCCTGGACCAAGCCCCCATGCTGATCCAGGGGCGGGCGTCGGCCATGCGCCAGCGGCTGGATCTGTGGTTGTCCGAGCGGGGGCTGCGGCCCCAACCGGTGGGGGAGTTCGACGATGCCGCGCTGATGAAAGCCTTTGGCCGTGAAGGACGCGGGGTGTTCATGTCGCCCAGCGCGCTGGAGGACGAGATCTGCGCCCAATATGGCGTGCAGGTGATTGGCCGGACCGCGGAGCTGGTGGAGGAGTTTTTTGCCATCTCGGTCGAACGCCGCATCACCCACCCCTGCGTGGTGGCTATCACCCAGGGTGCCCGGCACCACCTTCTGAGCGCCTGAACCGGCTCCGACCGCGTCGGGAATTGCAGTCAAAACGCACCTTCGTGGTGCGTTTTTGTGTACTTTTTCCTGTTTTTTCCGAAAAAAGCCTGAATTTTTAAAAATAACCCTAAATAACCCCCTAAATCTGCCGTTACCAATCGTACGTCTAGCCAGAAAAGACACCGGAGGGGCCTGGAGCCTTACACCCAATGCAATTGCCTTCTATCGATCGAAACCCCAGCATGCGCCCTGCCGGCGTAGAGTTGGCTTCGCCCGCGGCAAACAAGGTGATCCCGGTGGCGCCCGTCAACCCGTCGGTGAGCGCCAGTCCGTCCCTTGAACCGACCCCCAGTGTCGTCAACATGGTGAACATGGCGAAGAAGCCCAACGAGGGCGAGGCGTTGTACACCAGTGTTTCGGACCCCGCCCAGCGCGGCTCGGAGGCGGCCACTTCGCCCAAGGACTGGACCATCCACCGCCCGGCCCCCGAGAAAGTGGAAGACCCGCCCAAGAAGCCGATCGCGCAGATGCTCATCGAGCACCTGCGGGCCATGTGGACGGCCAGCGCCGCTGCCGCGCAACTGGAGCAGGTGAAAGACCAGATGACCCCGCCCATTCCGACGTCGCCCACCGCCGTGCCGGGCGAGCTGGCGCGGGAAGCACTGACGTACACGCCCAGCAAGATTAAAAAGACCGAGAACCTCTAAGCAGCCGTTCTCCCGCATGGTCTACCATTTCGGCCATGCACACTTCCGCCCTCGTTCTCTTTTCCGGTGGCCAGGACTCCACCACCTGTCTGGCCTACGCGCTCGAACGCTATGCACGCGTGGAAACCATTGCCTTTGATTACCGCCAGCGGCACAGCGTGGAACTCGACGCCCGCTTGGCGGTGCTGCGCGAAATCCGCAGCCGGTTCCCGCAGTGGGCGGCCAAGCTGGGCGAAGACCACTTGCTGGACCTGGCCGTGCTGGGGGCCGTCAGCGAAACCTCGCTGACCCGCGACACGGCTTTCAAGATGGAGGCCAGCGGCCTGCCCAACACCTTTGTGCCCGGACGCAATCTGCTGTTCCTGACACTGGCGGCCGCCGTGGCCTACCGGCGTGACCTGCAGGTCATGGTCACCGGCGTGTGCGAGACCGATTTCTCGGGCTACCCGGATTGCCGCGATGACACCATGAAAGCCATGCAGCTGGCGCTCTCGCTGGGCATGGACAAGCGCTTCCTGATCGAAACCCCACTGATGTGGATCGACAAGGCCGCCACCTGGGCCCTGGCGCAGTCGCTGGGCGGCCAGCCGCTGGTGGACCTGATCGTGGAGCACACCCACACCTGCTACCTGGGCGACCGCACGCACCGCCACCCCTGGGGCTACGGCTGCGGGGAGTGCCCGGCCTGCCTGCTGCGGGCCAACGGTTACGCGGGTTTTTCGCAGAGCGTGAACCGGGCCGCGTCGCCCTGCGACTGAGGCACCAGCACCCACTGGCGGGTGTGGAATGCCGCCACGCTGGGACGGTGTGCGATGGACACCAGCCCTCCCTGGCGTTCGGATACCAAGGCCAGCAGGCGCTGGTACAGCGCTGTTTCGGCCGCGGCGTCCAGCGCGCTGGTGGCTTCGTCGGCAAACACCCACTGCGGTTTCTTCAGCAGCACGCGGGCGATTGCCAGGCGCTGCTGCTCCCCACCGGAGAGCTTCTGGCTCCACGCGTCGGCCTGGTCCAGCTGGCTGGCCAGCTGCGGCAGCAGGGCCTCGTGCAGCGCCTGTTGCAAGGCGGCGTCGGCGTAGTGGCTGGCAGGCTCCGGATAGGCCAGGGCGTCGCGCAGCGGGCCGTTGGGGAAATACGGGCGCTGGGGAATGAACATGGCGTCCGCCGGGCGTTCCAGATGGCCTTGGGCGAAGGGCCAGATGCCGGCCAGGGTGCGAAACAGCGTGGACTTGCCGCTGCCCGAGGGGCCACTGAGCAGAATCCGCTCGCCGCCCCGGGCGCGCAGCACGGCGCCGGCCAGCAGGGTGTCGCCCGTGGGCAGGGCAATGGTCAGATCGGTGCTGCCGATTGCTATGGAATCCGTAGCGGTCAACGCAGAATTTGCGGTGGCTGCGGTCGTCATGGCCTCTTCAAAACTGGTCAGGCGGTCGGTCGTGGCGCGCCAGGTGGCCAGGCTGCTGTAGTTGTCGACAAACCAGCTCAGTGAACCCTGCACCTGGCCGAAGGCCGAGGCGATTTGCATCAGCTCGCCGAGCTGGATGGCGCCACTGAAAAAGCGCGGTGCCGCCACGATGAAGGGGAAGACCACCGCCGCCTGGCCAAAGCCCACGGTAAACCAGGTCAGGTTCTTCTGCGCCTTGAGCAGGGCCAGAAAGTTGCGCAGCACGCCGGCAAAGCGCCGCTCCAGCTGCACGCGCTCGGCCGGCTCGCCGCGGTCCAGGGCGATGGACTCACTGAATTCGCGCACGCGGACCATGTGGTGGCGGAAATCGGCTTCGCGGCGCTGCTGCTCAAAGTTGAGCCGGATCTGCGGGCGCCCGATGTAGTGCGAAGCCACGCTGCCCGCCACGCTGTACAGCACGGCTGCCCAGACCATGAAGCCGGGAATGTCGAAGGCCTGCCCGCCCAGCGTGAAGGCGAAGTTGCCGCTCAGGCTCCACAGGATGCCGACAAAGCTCAGCAGCGTCACCACCGCATTGAGCAGGCCCATGGTGAGCGACACCGTGTAGCTGGTGAACTGCCCCACGTCTTCCTGGATGCGCTGGTCGGGGTTGTCCGGGCTGCCGCCGTTGCCATGCTTGGGCGCAAAGCGGGCCAGTTCCAGCTTGTAGAAGGCCTGGTGGGCGAGCCAGCGTTCCAGGTAGTGGCCGGTCATCCAGGCCCGCCAGCGCATTTCCAGCAGCTGCGTCAGGTAGAACTTGTAGACCGCAATGAGGACGAAGGCAAAGGCCAGGTAGGTGAAGCGCCCCAGCTGGGTCCAGAACACGCCGGCGTCCTTGTTCTGCAGGGCGTCGTAGAACAGGCGGTTCCAGTCGTTGAGCAGCACCAGCATGTACACCGCCCCCAGGTTGAGCAGCACGATGGCAGCCAGCAGGCCGCGCGCCTTCCATTTCTCCTCGGAAGAAAAGTAGGGCCGCGACAGCGCCAGCACGCGGCGCACCAGCAACTGGAACGACGCCCATTTGGCGCCTGGAACGGAAACAGGGGGCATGGCGGGGAGGCTCGCAAGAGGAGGTCAGAAATTGCGCACGCCGCTGGCCACATGGCCCGAGGGCACGTGGCGCGCGGCCGATTCAATGTGGCCGGTCTGGTCATCGAAGAAGAAGTCGGGCTCGAACTCGCGCAGGAATTCGCCCTTGTCCAGGCCGCCCAGGAACATGGCTTCATCGACCTCGATGTTCCAGTCCATCAGCGTGCGGATGGCGCGCTCGTGCGCCGGGGCGCTGCGTGCCGTGACCAGCACGGTCCGGATGCGCATCTGCGGCGTGGCCGCCTGTTGCAGCCGGTGCAGCGCCACCAGTAGGGGCTTGAACGGGCCGTCGGGCAGCGGCAGGGCGGCCTTGTCGGTCTCGTGCTGCTGAAAGGCGTTCAGGCCCTGCGCTTGGTAGACCCGTTCGGCCTCGTCGCTGAACAGCACCGCGTCGCCGTCAAAGGCAATGCGCACTTCGGTGGGGTGGGCGTCCGTGGCGTGGGCCGATCGCGGGTACACCTGCGCGGCGGGCACGCCGGCGGCCAGTGCGGCGCGTACGTCGCTCAGGTGTGTGCTTAGGAATAGGTTGGCCCGCAGCGGCTTGAGGTAGCGCCAGGGGGGGGCGCCGCGGGTGAATACGCAGCGGATGATGGGCAGGGTGTAGTGCTCGGCCGACTTCATGACGCGTAGGCCGCTCACCGGGTCGTTGCGCGAGAGGATGACCACCTCCACCTGCTGGGACGACGTGGTGTTGAAAGCCAGCAGCTTCTTGACCATGGAAAACGCCACGCCGGCCTTGGCCGGCGTTTCCAGCCGTTCCAGCTGCAGGCCCATGTAGGTGCTGTCGTCGCCCTGCTCGAAGACTTCGTTTTCTTCTTCAAAATCAAACAGGGCACGGCTGGAGATGGCCACCACCAGTTTGTCGTCCAGAGTTATCGCCATGGGGTTTCCTTCGCGTGCGCAGGCACATTCATATTCACTTGACGAGCTGGTTGAGCTGGATGATGGGCATCAGCACGGCCAGCACGATCAGCATTACCACCAGGCCCATGGCCACAATCAGCAGGGGCTCCAGCAGGGTGGCCAGTTGCAGGGCCCGGCGCTGCACCTCGGTGCGCAGCTGGAGGGCGGCGCGGTCCAGCATGGCGGGCAGCTGCCCGGTCTGCTCGCCCAGCCGGGCGAACATGGCCAGCAACGGCGGAAAGCGCTGTTTGTGTGCCAGCGCACTGGCCAGCGGCGCGCCTTCGCGCACCAGGGCCAGCGCCTGCAGCGCGTCGGCGCGCATGGCGCGGTTGGACAGGGTTTCGGCCGCCGCCTGCAGGGCCTTGAGAATCGGCACACCGGCGCCGCCCAGCATGGCCAGCGTGCTGGCAAACCGGGCCGCGTTGTAGCTGCGCGCCATGCGGCCCAGCACCGGCAGGCGCAGCCAGGTCGCGTCAAATTGCTCACGGAATACGGCCCTGGACCAGGCCAAACGTGCGCCAACTGCTATGAAAAGCAGAGCAGCCAGCAGGAGCCAGCCGTAGTGGCGCACAAAACCGCTGATGCCCAGCATGATGCGTGTGAGCAGGGGCAAGGCCTGTTTGGAACTGGCAAAGACATTGGCAATCTGCGGCACCACATAGGCCAGCAGGAACAGCACGATGGCCAGCGCCACGGCACTGACGATGGCCGGGTAGAGCGCTGCGCCCAGCAGCTTGGCCTGCAGGTTCTGCTGCTCCTCCAGCTCGTCGGCCAGGCGCTCCAGCACCAGGCCGAGCTGGCCACTGTGCTCGCCCGCGCCAATCACTGCAATGAAGATGCCGGAAAACTCCCGCGGGTGGTGCGCCAGTGCTGTCGCCAAGGCGGAGCCGGCGTTGACCTCGGCGCGGATGGTGGCCACCAGGTCGCGCTGCGCCGGGTATTCGGCTTCATCGGCCAGCGAAGTCAGCGCCCGTTCCAGCGGCAGGCCGGCCGTCACCAGCCCGGCCAGCTGGCGGGTCCAGATGGCCAGCTGGGTGGCGTTGAAAGCCCGCCGGCGCCAGCGCGGCGCATCCGGCGCCGGTGCGCCGCTGCCCAGTGCCGCCACCGCCAGGGGCACCAGCAACTGGGTGCGCAGCAGGCTGCGCGCCGCGCGGGCGGAGTCGGCTTCCAGCACGCCGGTGCGGGTCTTGCCACTGGCGTCCAGGGCTTCGTAGGAGTAGGCGGGCATGGCCCAATGGTAGCGCCGCGCGTGCTGCGGGTTTTCCACCATGACAAGACAGGCCGGAATCCTTAAGCTCCAGAAAAAGCACGACCGTGCTATCTTGACCTGTGCCCGCCCGTACCCGCGGTGGGCAGCGGGTCAGCCCGCGACAGCGCCCCCACCCCAGAGGTCGCACCGGTTATTCAGTCGGTATTCCTTCACAACCACAGACCCTCAGAGGTCACGAGGAGACACATATGAAGAAGACGTTGATGACTTGGCTGGCGGCTGCCCTGCTGGCGCTGCCGCTGTGGCCCCTGTCGGCGCAGGCGGCGGGCTACACGCAAACCGCCTACCCCATCGTGCTGGTGCATGGCCTGTTCGGCTTTGACAACATTGGTCCGGTCGAGTATTTCTACGGCATTCCCTCGGCGCTGCGGGCCGACGGCGCCAAGGTGTTCGTGGTGCAGGTTTCCGCCGCCAACAGCACCGAAGTGCGTGGCGAGCAGCTGCTCACCCAGGTCAAGCAGATCCTGGCTGCCACGGGCGCCGCCAAGGTGAACCTGATGGGGCACAGCCACGGCGGCCCGACCTCCCGCTACGTGGCGTCGGTGCGGCCGGATCTGGTCGCTTCCGTCACCTCGATCGGCGGCGTCAACAAGGGCTCTGCGGTGGCGGACCTGATTCTGGGCGTGGCGCCTGCTGGCTCGTTCTCCAATACCGTACTGGTGTCCATCACCAACGGTCTGGGTACCATCATCGACTTCCTCTCCGGCGGTGCCGGCCAGACGCAGAACTCGCTGGCGGCGGCACAGTCGCTCAGCACGGCCGGCTCGGCCCAGTTCAATGCGGCCCACCCCGAGGGCGTGCCCACCACCGCCTGCGGTGAGGGTGCCTATACCGCACGCGGCGTGGCCTACTACTCCTGGAGTGGCGCCAAGCCCTACACCAACCTGCTCGACGTGATGGACCCGGCGCTGGCGCTGACCTCGCTGGCATTCAGCGGTGCCAAGAACGACGGCTTGGTGAGCAGCTGCTCCTCGCGCCTGGGCCGCGTGATCCGCGACGACTACGCCATGAACCACATGGATGAGGTAAACCAGACCATTGGCCTGGTGAACCTGTTTGAGACCAACCCGGTCACCCTGTTCCGCCAGCAGGCCAACCGTCTGAAGAACGCGGGTCTGTAAACCCCATGGCGTCGCGAAGAACCCTGGCAGGCGCGAGCCTGCTGGGGCTGGCGCTGCTGGGTGCCGGCTGGTGGCTGTGGCCGCCCGGTCCGGGCGAGGGCCCGGCCGACGGCGCCGCGTCCGGCACGGCACCGGGCGGCGCCTTTGTGCGCTCCATGGAGGGCACCGCCCCCGATGGCGATCTGCTGTCCGCGCTGGCTGCGCCTGGCACCGGCGCAACGGCCGGGGCGCTGCCCTACGCCGAACTCAAGCGCCTGTTCGACTACTACCTGAGCGCGGTGGGGGAGCAAAGCATCGAGACTATCGCGCAGCAGATCCGCACCGTGCTGGACCAGCGCCTGTCGCCTGCCCAGGCGCCGGCGGCCAAGCGCCTGCTGGGCCAGTACCTGGCGTTCAAGCGGGAACTGGTGACACTGGAGAAGGAACTGGGCGCCGGCCCCACCGGCGTGCAGGCTCTGCGCAAGCGCTTTGTCGCCATGCAGGACCTGCGGGCCCGGTTTTTCAACGCGGCCGAAGAGCAGGGCCTGTTCGGCTTTGAAGACATGTACGACGCCGACGCCCTGGCGCGCCTGGAAATTGACCAGAACCCGGCCCTGAGCGCCGCGCAGAAGCGCGAACAGCTGGCGGCGCTGGATGCTGCCATGCCCGCGGCCTTGCGGGCGGACCGCGAGGCACCACGGGTGGTGCTGCGCGCCGAGCAGAAAGCGCAGGAGATGCGGGCCAACGGCGCCAGCGAGGACGATATCTTTCGCATGCGCGCCAAGGCGTTCGACCCGGCCGCCGCCTCGCGCCTGGCCGATCTGGACCGCGAGGAAGCGGCCTGGAAAAACCGCATTGCCAGCTACCTGAGCGAGCGCAGCAAGGTGCTCAAGGCCACGGCCAACGCGCCGGAGTCCGAGCGCCAGGCGGCACTCAGCCAGCTGCAGCAGGCGCAGTTCAGCGCCGAGGAACGGCCCCGGCTGGCGGCTTACGAGTAAGGCTAGTCGCGGGTGACGCGCACCAGTTCCTCGCGGCTGGTGATGCCCTGGCGCACCAGCCGTTCACCGTCATCGCGCATCAGCGCCATGCCACTGGCCAGGGCGGCGGTGCGGATGTCGGCTTCGGAGGCCTGGTTGTGGATCTGGGCGCGGATGGCGTCGTTGGTCACCAGCAGCTCGAACACCCCCGTGCGGCCGGCGTAACCGGTGTGGCCACAGGTGCCGCAGCCCTTGCCGGCGCAGGCGTGGCAGACCTTGCGCACCAGGCGCTGCGCCAGCACGCCCAGCAGGGACGAGCTCAGCAGGAAGGGCTCCACGCCCATGTCGGTCAGGCGCGTGACGGCGCTGGCCGCGTCGTTGGTGTGCAGCGTGGCCAGCACCAGGTGGCCGGTGAGCGAGGCCTGGATGGCGATCTGCGCGGTCTCGAAATCGCGGATTTCGCCGATCATGATCACGTCCGGGTCCTGGCGCAGGATGGCGCGCAGGGCCTTGGCAAAGGTCAGGTCGATCTTGGGGTTGACCTGGGTCTGGCCGACGCCGGGCAGCTCGTACTCGATGGGGTCTTCCACCGTCATGATGTTCTGGCGCGCGGCGTCCAGACGGCCCAGCGCCGCGTACAGCGTGGTGGTCTTGCCCGAGCCGGTGGGGCCTGTCACCAAGATGATGCCGTGGGGCTGGGCCACCAGCCCTTCAAAACGCGCGAGCACATCGCCCTGCATGCCAACAGCCTCCAGGCTGAGGTGGTCCTGGCTCTTGTCCAGCAGGCGCAGCACGGCACGCTCGCCGTGGGCGCTGGGCAGGGTGCTGACCCGCACATCCACTGCACGGGTGCCGATGCGCAGCGAAATGCGGCCGTCCTGCGGCAGGCGCTTTTCGGAGATGTCCAGGTCGGCCATGATCTTCAGGCGCGAGATCAGTGCCGCATGCAGCGCACGGTGCGCCTGCACCACCTCGCGCAGCGTGCCGTCCACCCGGAAGCGCACGCTGCTGTGGCGCTCGTAGGGTTCGATGTGGATGTCGCTGGCGCCATCGCGCGCGGCCTGGGTCAGCAGCGCATTGAGCATGCGGATGATGGGCGCGTCGTCGGCCGTCTCCAGCAGGTCTTCCACGGCCGGCAGCTCCTGCATCATGCGGGAAAAATCGGCGTCGCCCTGCACCTCGCTCATCACGGTGGCGGCACTGGACTCGCCCTGGGCGTAGGCGGCGCTGATGCGCTGCGTGAGCGCCGGCGCGTCCAGTGTCTCCACCGCGTGCGGGGCAAATTTGCGCATCACCTCGCCCAGGGCAGAGGGGGACGTGGCAGCGTGCACCCACAGCGTGAGCGCCCCCGACTGGTCCTCCAGCAGCAGCTGCTGGGTGCGGGCAAAGGCGTAGGGCAGGGGGTAGCGCATGGCGGTGGTGTGCGGGCTCAGGGGGCCTTGGCCGGTGCCGGCGTGCTGCGCGGCAGCGGGGGCAGCGTGGCGGCCTCGTTGATGGGCACCGTGGTGCTGGGTTCGGGCTGCGCCGCCTGCAGGCCGCTGCGCATGGACTCGTACCGGTCGACCGAGAGCCGGTCGGTGGCGGCGGCGTCACGCACGACCACGGGGCGCAGGAACACCATCAGATTGGTCTTCTTGCGCGAACGGCCTTCGCTCTTGAACAGGGCGCCGAAGAAGGGCACGTCGCCCAGGCCGGGCACCTTCTCCTGGTTGCCTGCGTACTCGTCCTGCAGCAGCCCGCCGAGCACGACGATGGCGCCATCCTCCACCAGCACGTTGGACTCGATGGTGCGCTTGTTGGTGGTGGGGCCGTTGGGCGCATTGATGGTGGAGGCCAGCACGCTGGAGACCTCCTGGTAGATGGCGAGCTTGACGGTGCCGCTCTCGCTGATCTGCGGGCGCACCTTCAGGGTCAGGCCCACGTCCTTGCGCTCAATGGTCTGGAACGGATTGACCGAGCCGTTGGAGGCGCCCGAGTTGGTGAACTGGCCGGTGACAAACGGCACGTTCTGGCCGATCACGATCTTGGCTTCCTCGTTGTCCAGCGTCAGCAGGTTCGGGGTGGACAGCACGTTGCCGGCGCCGCTTTGCTCCAGGAAACGGGCCAGAAAGCCCAGCACATAGACGCCGTTGGTTTTCTGGGCGGCACCGATGTTCAGGCCGTGCGATGGGGTGACGGTACCGCTGGCCCCCTGAATGGCCAGGTTCACGATGTTGCTGCCGCCGGTGCCGAAGTTGGTGCCCATCAGGCCGACCACGCTGTCGCCGGTGCCGCCGGAAGCGCCCTGCCACTGGATGCCGAATTCCGCCGCCTTGTCGGCGCTGACTTCGGCAATCAGGCTTTCCACAAACACCTGGGCGCGGCGGGCATCGAGCTTGTCGATCACGGCGCGCAACTGGCGGTACTGCGGTTCACTGGCCGTGATGATGAGCGAGTTGGTGGCCGGGTCGGCCTGAATCTGGCCGCCGGTGTTGGCCCCACCCGCTGCGGTGGCGGCAGTCGCCCCGGCCGCCGCCGGCGCCGCACTGGTGCCGCCGGCCATGGCGGCGGGGCGGGCTTCGCCGCTGAGGGCCGCGCGCAGCGTGGTGGCCAGTTGCGTGGCGCTGGCGTTCTTCAGGTACACCACGTAGATGTTGCCGGCCGCACCGTTGGCGCTGTTGCCCAGGGGCTGGTCGAGCTTGTCGATGAGCGAGCGGGCCAGGGCCAGGCGCGCCTGGTTGGCGGCACGCACGATCAGGGCATTGGAGCGCGGCTCGGCCAAGATGGTGGTCTTGTAGCTGGCGTCGCCCTGGCCGGCGGCGCCGGTGCCGCCGGATTCGAGCAGACGCAGCACCAGCGGCGCCAGATCGGGCGCACTGGCGTTCTTGAGCGGGATGACGTCGAGGTCGGTGGCATTGGGAACATCCAGTGCCGCCACGATACGGGCCAGGCGGCGCAGGTTGTCGGCGTAGTCGGTGATGACCAGCGCGTTGTTGCCGGGGTTGATGTTGATGGGGTTGTTGGGGTTGATCAGCGGGCGCAGCACGGCCACCAGGTTGTTGGCGTTTTCATGCTGCAGGCGGATGACCTGGGTGACCAGCTGGTTGCCCACGGCGCCGCTGCTGCCGGTGTCGCTGGAGGCCACCAGGCCGCCTTGCAGCTTGGCGTCGGCCTCGGGCACGATCTTGTCCAGCCCGTCGGTCTGCACCACGGCGTAGCCCTGCAGGCGCAGCAGGGCCAGAAACTGGTTGTAGGCCACGGTGGGGGACACGGGCGTGTCGGTGGTCAGGGTCATGCTGCCCTTGACGCGCGGGTCCACCACCACGTTGCGCCCGGTGAGCGTGGCCATGGTGCGGGCCACGGCCTCGATCTCGGCGTTGTTGAAGTTCAGCGTGACCGGCTCGCCGCGCTTGGGTGTGGCCACAGTCTGTGCCCGCAATTCCGTGCCAAAAGTGCCGATGGAGACCGTCAATGCTGCGTAGACAGCTATGGAAAAAATAGCAAAAGTCCGAGAGGTGGTCATTGGTGGTGTGCGGTAATGCATGCGATTTAACCCACTTTGATGATGGAACGCGCGCCGTCGCGACGACCAATGATGTTGAGGAGATTGGCCAGCGCGTCGGCGCGCTCCGGTGCGGCACGCGCTTCGCCGTTGAACTGCAGCTGCCCGGCGTTCCAGTGGCCGCTGCCGCTGAGTTGCAGGCTGCCGTCCAGCGTGCGCAGGTCCAGCGCGGGAGAGGGGCCGCCCACCAGGGTCAGGCGGTAGCTGCCCACGGGCTTGAGGGTGGACAGGCTGGTGGACATCCGGGTGGCGTCCAGCCGGGCCTGCCCGCTCACGCTCCAGCCGGCGCGCTGCCAGTGCAGTGCCAGCTGCTGGCTCGACAGTGCCAGTGTGCCCTGCAGCTGCAGGGTGTTCCAGGGCGTGCCCAGGCCGGCCAGCAGCGTGCTGGGCCAGTGCGCCGGCTGTGCGTCGCTCAGGTCGGACAGCTGCAGTTGCAGGCCGGCCAGCGACGCCTTGGCGGTCCATACCCACGGGCCGGGCAGGCAGCATGGCGCCTGCAGGGCTAGTTGGAGCCCGCTCAGCGTGGGGCGGATGCGCCAGGCCAGGCGCCCGGGCAGGGCGGTGGCGTCCTGGCTGCCAGGACCCGCGCCCAGCACCAGCTCGGCGGAGCCGTTCCAGACCGTGCCCTGGGTGGCCAGCAGTTGGACCCGGGCGTCGCTGCCCTGCGCGACGCTGGCGGCCAGCCAGCGTGCCGGCGCAAAGGCAACGGTGCCCAGCAGGCCGCCCAGCAGCACACCCGCCGCAGCCCAGCCCCAGGGCGCGCGGCCGTGGCGGAAGTGGGGAGTGGCATGGGTGCGTGGTGGGCGCATGGGGTGGGTTTACGGTTGGGGCAGGGCCATTTGCAGGGTGCCGCTCCAGCCGTTTGCGGCGTGGGTCAGGCGGGCCTGCACCGGCGCCGACCGCGCATTGGTGCGGGCGCTGGCGAGCCACTGGGCCAGAGCGGTGGCGTCCACGCCGCGCAGGGTGACGGTGGCAGTGCCGCCGGCCAAGGCCAGTTCTGCCCGCGTACCGAATGCCTGGGCGACCGAGGCCTGCAGCGCCTGCGTCGCGGCGGCCGGTGTCAGGCGGGGCAGGGCCTGTGCGGCCTGCGCCTGTGCCTGCAGGCGCAGCATGGTTTGCAGCTGGGCTTGCTGGGTGGCGCGCTGGGGTTCGTAGCCGCGCAGGGTGCGCAGGGCCGGTGCCAGCGCCACCGCCCACAGCAGGGCCAGGCCCAGCAGTATGCCGCCGCTGCGCAGCAGGGTCTTTTCCCGGGGTGGGCGCTGGCTCCACCAGGCATGCAGGGCTGGGGTGTTCATGGGGTGCTCCGGGTTTGCAGCACCAGCGTAGCGCCGTTCAGGTGGCTGCGCAGGCCCTGGGCCTGCAGGGTCTGGTCCAGCGCGTCAGCCTGCGCGGGGGTGATTTGCAGGCCGTTCAGGCGCAATTCGCCGGCGGAAAATTCCAGGGCGGTGGGGGCCAGGGTTGGGAGGGTGGGCGGACCGGAAGTGCCCAGGGCGCCGAGCAGGGCTTCCAAGTCGCGGGGCGAGGCCATGCCGCCGGCCTGTTGCAGGGCCGCCACCTCGCGTGCCATTTGCAAGGGGGCGTCCACTACCACGGTGACCTGGGGGAAGGTGGCGAGCAGCGTGTTGCGGATGGCGGCGCGTTGCTGTTCCAGTTGGGTCTGCGCGCGCCAGGCAAAGGCGTTGAGGCCCAGCACCTGCACCACGGCCAGGGTCAGCGCGGCCCAGCGGGCCGGCCGCCAGGCGGCAGTGGTCCAGAAGCTGGTGGCGGCGGCGGCCACACGGGTGAGCCAGGGGTTCTGGCGGGCCAGGTCGAACTGCGCCAAGTTCCAGTCGGTCTGCGTGGCGTCCAGCAGGCGCTGGGCGGGCGGGACGATAGTGGCCTGGCGGTGCAGCAGCTGTTCGGCGCGCTGGGCCACAGCCGGTTCGGCATGCAGGGTGGCGTTGGCGCGCAGGGTGTCGGGGAGCTGGCGGGGCAGGGGCTGGTCTGCCGCGACCGGCAGGGTGTGCACGCCTTCGGAATCGGTCCAGACCAGTTGGGCGGCGTCGGGCGAGCCGGTAACCCAGAGAGCGGTTGCCGCCTGGTTGCCGGGCGCCCATTCGGGCACCACGCGGTCGGGTGTGATTCCGGCCTGCTGCAGGGTCTGCAAGGCGCTGCGCAACCAGGGCCGGTCACACACGGCGACCCACACCGCGCCATCGGCCTGCGCCGGGGCCTGCAAGGCAAAGTGGAGCTGGGCCGGGTCGTCGAGCAAACGGTCTTCCAGCAGGCCTTCGAGCACGGCCCGCAGGCGCGGCGCCTGGCGCTGGGGTCCCCAGCCGCGGGGCAGGGTTCCCGCCGGCAGTTGCACCCGGTGCCATGACAGCGCGCTGCCCGGCACCATGGCGATGGTCTGTGTGGCGGTACCCGCAACCGCCGCCAGTTGCGCCGCCGTGCCGCTGGCGTGGGCCGCAACCGCATGGTCGTCCCGGGACAGCACGTAGTCCAGCGCCGTGGCGGGGGCGTTGGGTGGTGCAAGGGTGATGAGCAGCGTGGTCATGGGGGGGGTTTTGCGGCTCATTGTACGGAGGCCAACGGGGCCTGGGCACCCCGTTCGCGCCACAGCACCCGCACGACCAGACCGTCGCGCTGGAGCACCGAGCGTTCCTGCACCACCCGGCCATCCAGACGCAGTTGCCCGCGCACCTCGAAGTAGCGGGAGTTGACGCTGTGTTCGCCTTCGAGCAGGGCGGTGTCGGCGGCGCCCATGGCGCGGGTGGCATCGCCCAGGGTGCGGAAATGGGACTGCGCCCGTGCGGTGACCAGCCCCTGCGCGCCGGCCAGGTCCAGGCCGCTGATGCAGGCATGCAGCACCAGCGCGGGCGCCGTGTTGAGGTTGACGGGCGTGCGCTCGGGCAGCACGGTGATGTAGGGCTGCAGCACGGCAAGGCTCTGGGGCGACAGGCCCAGCCAGGTGAGCTGCTCGGTGCTGCGGGGTAGTAGGGGCGTGTAAGTGGCGCTGGGCGCGCCTGTGGGGGCCGGGCCGCGCGCGGGGCTGTCGGGCTCCAGTGCCCGTTGCAGGTTTTGGACCAGGGTTGCCAGTTCGGCGTCGGGCAGGTGCAGCGCGGCAAATAGGCGGGTGAAGGCCCGCACCGACGGAGCGTTGGGGCGACCGTCCTGCACCAGGTTGATCACGTTGAGGCGGGCCTGCAGGTCGGTGATGCTGCCGGAGAGGAACGCCGCCTGCAGCGTGTCGGTGGTGTCGCTATGGCCCTGGGCGCTGGCCAGAAACGCAGACAGCCGCGCTTCCTGCAGGGGCACGGCCCAGGGTTCGGCCAGGTGGTCGGTGCTGCCGGCACGGGCGTCTTCGCGCAGGATGAGGCGGGCCCAGTCCAGCGCGCCCTGCAGCAGCCAGCCGGATTGCACCCGGGCGCGTTCGGCGGTCTCGACCTCCACGCCCCGCCATTGCCGCCACAGCGCGGTGGTGCTCAGCACGGCCACCAGGGTGACCAGCAGCATGGCCACCAGGATGGCGGCACCGCGTTGTGTGCGGGCAAGGGGCCGGGGGTTCATGGCGTGCTGCTGCTCAGGGTGGGCCGCACCCAGTCGCGGGTGAGTGTGCCGGCCAGGGGATGCGTAGCGGGCAGTTGCAGGACCAGGCGCACGCCGTCGGGCACGGGGGCGTTGCCGGCGGGGCTGGCGCCGGCAGCCGGTGCACCAGCGCTGGAGAGCGGATTGCTCCAGGCGCCTCCCCGGGCGTAATACAGCTGCCACTGTGCCAGCGGCGCCAGAGCCACTTCGCGCTGGCGGGCGGAGTCACCGGGGCTTTGCGCCCACTGCGCGGCGGCCTGCCAGGCCGTCTGCCAGTCAGCCCGGGTGCGTGCGGGGGTGGACTGCCAGCGCAGCCACTGGTCGGTGCCGTTGCGGTTGGCACGCGTCCAGGCAACCACCAGAACCCCCTCGGTGGCGTCCGTGCTGGAGCGGCGGGTGATACGCAGCACGCGGCCATCCCAGTCGATGGGGGTGATCTGGGGCAGTTCCAGCAGGGCATCCAGATCGGCACCCCATTGGGCCAGTCCGGCTTCCAGCGTCAGGACGGCGTCGGTGTGGTCGCGTGTGCGGGCATTGGCGACCTGCATGCCGTCCAGGGCGCGCCAGCCCATGACCGCCATCAACGCCAGGATGCCGATGGCCACCAGCAGCTCGATCAGGGTGAAGCCGCCCTGCGCGGGACGGGGGGTGCGGCCCAACATCAGTAGCGCCCCACCACGGTGCTGAGTTGCAGCAGGGGCTGCTGTGCGCGCAGCAGGCGGACTTCGACCCGGCGGAAGTTGGGGTTGGGGGTGGGTTGCACCACCAGTTGCAGGTCGAGCGTGCGACCCGCTTGCTCGCAGGGTGCGGTGCGGTCGCCGACATCGGGCAACTGGCGCGACAGCCGGATCTGGGCCAAGGTGTTTTCTGCACACAGCTGGGCCAGGACGCGGTCGCTCTGGCGCTCGGTATTGCGGGTCAGGGCGCTGGTGGCCTGCAGGCCGGCGATCAGCGCTGTGGCCACGATGGCCAGTGCCACCAGCACTTCAATCAGCGTGAAACCGCGCGCACGGGTCATGGTGGCGCGGCTCCGGGGGACGGGCTCTGCACGGCGAAGGGGCGTACGCCGTCGGTGCCCACCTGCAGGCTGCGCCCGGGCTGGTCGGTAAGCCACAGGCGCACGCTTTGCGGGGGAATCAGGGGCTCGGGGCCCAGCAGCACAGGCTGGGCGCTGCTGGCGGAAATGCCGTTTTCCGTCCAGCCGGTGGGCAGCGGGGACGGGCCCGTGGCGGGCAGGCCATCCCACGCAAAGCCGTTGGGCGTGGCGCGCCAGCGCACCGGTACCCCCAGCGTGCGGGACTGGGCGCGGGCCGATTCCAGCAGGGCCGCCAGGCGCTGGGCCTGGGTGTCCAGGCGGGACTGGGCCGAGTCGCGCAGCGCCAGGCTGACGCCCGCCGACGCCAGGGCCACAATGGCCACCACGATCAGCAGTTCCAGCAGGGTGAAGCCGCGAGACGGCACCCTGCGGGGCCACCTATTGCCAGCTGCCAATATCGGCATTCTTGCCTTCGCCGCCGGCCTGGCCGTCGGCGCCGAAGGACAGCACGTCAATCTCGCCCTTGATTCCGGGGTTCATGTAGAGGTAGGGGCGGTCCCACGGATCGTTGGGCAGCTTGTCCAGGTAGGGGCGCCAGTTGGTGGGGGCCGGGCCGCTGGCGGGTTTGGCAACCAGGGCGCGCAGGCCCTGCTCGGCCGTGGGGTAGCGCTGGTTGTCCAGCTTGTAGAGCTTGAGCGCCTGGACCAGGTTGGCAATATCGGTC
Source organism: Rhodoferax sp. (assembly GCA_019449595.1). Taxonomy (GTDB): domain Bacteria; phylum Pseudomonadota; class Gammaproteobacteria; order Burkholderiales; family Burkholderiaceae_C; genus Allorhodoferax. The sequence goes on from JAGRPL010000006.1 coordinate 116,439, forward strand.
TTGGCGGCGGTGACGCGGGCGTCGTCGGCGCGGTCCAGCACGTTGGGCACGATCAGGGCCGCCAGCACGCCGATGATGACCAGCACCACCATCAACTCAATCAGCGTGAAGCCTGTGGCCAGGCGGCGGGACAGCAATCGGGCGGTTCTTGGCATGGTGTGTGGCGGGGTGACCGGTAAATGCGAGGGGCTTCCATGATAATGCGCCCTATGGTCCTGTCATCCCGCACGCTCTGGTTGCCCCGCATCGCTGCTTTCGCCCTGGCGGCGCTGGCTGCGGGCAGCGCGGTGTACTGGGCGCTGCAGGGGCCGGCTGCCGCAGCACCATCCGGCCTAGCGGTGGCTGACCTGTCGCCGCCGTCTGTGAACACGCGGGCTGTGGCCTCGGCACTGGGTGCGCCTGGCGGCGCGGGCATGGGTGGGGCCGACCCGGCCCTGGCGGCGCCTGCCCTGGCGTCCAGTCGCTTTGCCCTGACCGGTGTGGTGGCGGGCGCAAGCCAGTCGGGCGCGGCACTGATTGCCGTGGACGGCAAGCCACCCAAACCCTTTGTGGTGGGCGCTGTGGTGGGCGATGGCTGGGTGCTGCGTGCGGTGCAGGCGCGCCGCGCCGTGCTGGCGCAGCCGGATGCGGCCGATGCCACCGTCCTGGTGCTGGACATGCCAGCACCGATTGGCGCTAAAAAAGGGTTCTAGGCGGCGTAGAGTCTGCGTAGGTTGCTATGCATTACATAGCAATCCGTGTCTGCACGCTCACTGCTGCAGGAACATGCGGTACACCGGGTTGGCGGTTTCTTCCACGTAGGGGTAGTCCAGCGTCTGCAGGAACCTGGCAAAGGCCTTGTCGTCGGTCTTGGGCACCTGCAGGCCGACCAGGATGCGGCCGTAGTCGGCACCCTGGTTGCGGTAGTGGAACAGGCTGATGTTCCAGCCCGGGCGCATCAGGCTCAGGAATTTCATCAGGGCGCCGGGGCGCTCGGGGAAGATGAAGCGCAAGAGGCGCTCGTCGTGGGCCAGGGTGGAGTGGCCACCCACCATGTGGCGGATGTGTTCCTTGGCCAGCTCGTCGTGCGTGAGGTCCAGCGTGGCGAAGCGGTGCTTGCTGAAGTGCTTGGCAATTTTCTGCGACTCGCCCTGGCCGTGGGTGGTCAGGCCCACGAACACATGGGCCTTGGCGCCATCGCTGATGCGGTAGTTGAATTCCGTCACGCTGCGCGGCCCGCCGGGCAGCTGGTCGATCAGTTCGCAGAAACGCTTGAAGCTGCCGCGCTCTTCGGGGATGGTGACGGCAAACAGGGCTTCGCGCTCCTCGCCCACCTCGGCGCGCTCGGCCACGAAGCGCAGGCGGTCGAAGTTCATGTTGGCGCCGCACAGGATGGCGGCGTAGGTCTCGCCCTTGGTCTTGTGCTGGGCCACGTACTGTTTGATGGCGGCCACGGCCAGTGCGCCGGCGGGCTCCACGATGGAGCGGGTGTCCACGAAGATGTCCTTGATGGCGGCGCACACGGCGTCGGTGTCCACGGCGATGAACTCATCGACCAGACCGCGGGAAATGCGGAAGGTCTCCTCGCCCACCAGCTTGACGGCGGTGCCGTCGGAGAACAGGCCGACGTCGGGCAGGGTGACGCGTTTTTTGGCGGTGACCGACTGCATCATGGCGTCGGAGTCGTTCATCTGCACGCCAATGACCTTGATGTGCGGGTCCACCGCCTTGATGTAGTTGGCCACGCCTGCCACCAGGCCGCCGCCGCCGATGGCCACAAACACCGCGTCCAGCCGCATGCCGTTGTGCGTGCCGCCCAGGGTCTGCACCTGGCGCAGCATTTCCATAGCAATGGTGCCCTGGCCGGCAATCACGTCCGGGTCATCGAAGGGGTGGACGAAGGTCAGGCCCTGTTTCTTCTGCAAGGTCACGGAATGGGCATAGGCGTCGGAGTAGCTGTCGCCAAACAGCACGACCTCGCCGCCAAATCCCTTCACCGCATCGATCTTGAGCTGCGGTGTGGTGGTGGGCATGACGATGACCGCCCGGGTACCCAGCTTGCGCGCGCTCAGGGCCACGCCCTGGGCGTGGTTGCCGGCCGAGGCGCAGATCACGCCTTTCTTGAGCTGCTCGGCGCTCAGGTGCGCCATCTTGTTGTAGGCTCCCCGCAGCTTGAAGCTGCGCACCACCTGCTGGTCTTCCCGCTTGAGCAGTACGGTGTTGTGCAGCCGTTTGCTCAGGGCACGGGCCGGCTCCAGGGTCGACTCGCTGGCCACGTCGTAGACGCGGGCGGTCAGGATTTTCTTGAGGTAATCGGCGGGTGTCAGAGGCTGGGGGGATTTGGGGGCTTTGGTCGTCATGGCGGGTACGGTGTGATCTACAGATGATAATCCCCGTCCTACTTTGAACAGGCAGCGCGCCCGGTGCGCAGGAGTTACACGATGGAATGCACAGTCAGCTGGACCGGTGGGTTGAACACCCGCTCGGGCATGGGTTTTGTGGCCGAAACCGGCAGTGGTCACACCCTCATGATGGATGGTGCACCCGATGCCGCCAAGCCGGAAAACGGCGGCATGAACCTGGCGCCCCGCCCTCTGGAGCTGCTGCTGGCGGGGACTGGCGGCTGCACGGCCTATGACGTGGTGCTGATCCTCAAGCGCGGCCGCCACGCGGTGCAGGGATGCACGGTCAAGCTCACGGCTGAACGTGCCGAAACCGACCCCAAGGTGTTCACCCGGATCAACATGCATTTCACGGTGGCGGGCAAGGCGCTGCCGGCGGCGGCGGTGGAACGCGCCATTGCCATGAGCCACGAGAAATATTGCTCGGCCAGCATCATGCTGGCCAAAACGGCAGAAATCACCACCAGTTTCGAGCTGGTTGAAACTTAAATCCGCTGCGCCACCGTCGTCATGACCTTGGCGGCGGTGCGCATCAGTTCCTTCACTGGTTGAGGCAGCTCAACCGCGCCGGCGTCCTGCGCGTCCTGGGCGTGGCGCAGTTCATCGTCGTGCATCTGCACCACGATGGCACGTGAGGCGTGGTCGTTTTCGGGCAGCAGGTCGAGGTGGCTCTGCAGATGGGCGCCGACCTGGCGTTCGGTTTCCACGACGAAGCCCAGGCTCACCGGGTCGCCTAAACGGCCTGCCAGCAGGCCCAGCCCGAAGGCGCCGGCGTACCACAGCGGGTTGAGCAGGGAGGGGCGTTCCCCCAGTTCCTCCAGCCGCTCGGCGGTCCAGGCCAGGTGGTCGGTTTCTTCCGTGCAGGCACGTGTGAAATGCGCGCGCAACGCCGGGTTGGGTGTGGCCAGTGCCTGTGCTGTGTAGAGCGCCTGGGCGCATACCTCGCCCACGTGGTTCACGCGCATCAGTCCCGCAGCGCGGCGGCGCTCTTCGGGTGTCAGGGGGGTGGCCTGGTCCGCCAGCGTGGGGCAGACCTGCGACGCATGTGGTTTGGCAAACAGGGTGCGCAAGGCGGTGTCCAGCGAGGTGAGTAGCGCGTCCATTTTGGGGCTTTGAATCAATCCAGCGGCTAGTTTAGCGTGGCACGGTTTTTGCGGAGACGGACTGTCCCTTGTGGACGAAAGTCCTTTGTTCCAACCTGGAGTACTCCTGCATGAAAAAAAATCTTGTTGCCCTGGCTGTTCTGGCCACATCGGGCGTTTCCTTTGCCCAAGTCACCATCACGGGCAATCTGACCATGGGCTATCAGGCGGCGACCACCGGTGGTGTCGGCTCTTCTGCGGATTCCGCCGGCTTCGGTGTGGATACCTCCGAAATCGATTTCACGGCGACCGAAGACCTCGGCGGCGGCATGAAGGCCACGGCCAAGCTGGCGTTGGCCGGCGCCGACCGCAGCGGGGAATCCAGCACCGTGGCGGCGGGCTCCGGCAACGCGGTGTCCGGCCGTGATGCTTCCCTAGCCTTGGCCACTGGCGCAGGAACCTTGACATTGGCTTCGGAGCAGGCGCCTGACTACCTGTCGGGCGGCATTGCGGGGGTGGGTGCCTACTACAGCGGCTTCAACGGCAAGGTGTTCGATGCCCGCGTGAACCGCGACACCGTGACCTATTCGATTCCGGTGGGTGCACTGGAGCTGGCGGCGACCTACCAGGAGGCGGCTGGCCTGCAAGGCCTGGGTGCCGGCACAACGGGCACTGCCGCGACGACCGGGCAAAGCCTGGCAGGCTTGCTGGCAACCTACACCAGTGGCGCAGTTGCCGCCAACCTGACCTACCTGTCGTTCAACAGCAATGTCGGGCGCCTGAAAGACCAGACGCGCCTGTCCGTTTCGTACGACTTTGGTGTGGCCAAGTTGGGGCTGGGGGCTGTGGTGACCAATGCCAACACGGCACCTGCGACCGGGCGTGCAACCGATCTGCTCCTGGGGGTGAGTGTTCCCATGGGGGCCTTGACGCTGGGAGCTGAGTTTGTGCAGCGCAAGATTGACGACGTCGCGTTCACGACCCAGGGCGTCGGTACGATCTCCGGTTCCGCGGTGCAAGCCAGCTATGCCCTGAGCAAGCGCACCAGCCTGATTGGCAACTACGCGCGCTGGACCCAGACCGTGGGTAACGACGCTTCCAGCCAGTACCAGTTGCTGTTGTCCCATTCGTTCTGAGCGGTTGGCATAGCCAGGGTCTGCATGGGGCAGGCCCTGGCCGTAGGAGCTAGAAGGCGTCAATTGTTGCAATCCAACAACGAATACGGGTTTGTGCGGATTCACCTTTCACGCGTCACGAAACTGACATCAAAAAAAACAGGGTGCACTGGTGTACTCCATACAACTTCCTGATTCAGGAGGTTGGCCCTGGGTACCGAGTCCTGTGATTCGCTGCCCTCTGTTTAACCTTGGAGTATTTCCCCATGAAAAAAACCCTTGTCGCCCTGGCCGTTCTGGCTGCTTCCGGCGCTTCTTTCGCACAAGTCACCATCTCCGGCAAGCTGGCCATGGGCTACCAAGCCACCACCATTGGTGCGGTTGGTACCTCTTCCGATTCCGCTGGTTTCGGTGTTGAAACGTCCGAAATCGACTTCGCAGCGACCGAAGACCTCGGTGGCGGCATGAAGGCCGTTGCCAAGCTGGCTTTGGCTGGTGCAGACCGCAGCGGTGAATCCGGCTCGGTGGTCGGTGCAAGCGGCAACGTCGTGTCCGGCCGCGATGCGTCCCTGGCCCTGACTACCAGCGCAGGCGTTTTCTCGTTGACTACTGCCCGCGGTGCGGACTATCTGTCGGGTGGCATCGCCGGCGTTGGCGCCTACTATGCAGGTTTTGATAGCAAGGTCTTCAACGATCGCTCCAACCGCGATTCCGTGACTTACACCGTCCCCGTTGGCGCGTTCGCTCTGTCGGCCACCTACCAGGAAGCTTCCAACCTGCTGGGTCTGGGCGCTGGTACCACCGGGGCTGCCGCCACTACCGGTCAATCCCAGATCGGCGTGTCCGCGACCTACACCCAAGGTCCGGTTGCTGCCAACTTCGCCTACTACTCCGTCAACGCCAACCAAGGCAGCACGTACAAGGATGAATCTCGTCTGGCAGGCTCGTATGACTTTGGCGTCGTCAAGGTCGGCCTGGGCGCCAACGTCCGCAATTCCGGCAATGCCGCTGGCGGCCGTTCTACCGACTTGCTGTTGGGCATCAAGGCTCCTCTGGGTGCGTTGTCCCTGGGTGCGCAGTTCGCGTCACGCAAGATTGACGATGTCGCGTTCATCTCCAATACCAACAGCGCAGGCGTGAAGGCGGCCCAAGGCCTGGGAACCATCTCGGGTGCGGCCCTGGAGGCGGATTACGCTTTGAGCAAGCGCACCATGCTGATTGCCAACTACGCACGCTGGACCCAGGTGGTGGGCAACGACGCCTCCACCCAGTTCCAGCTCCTGCTCTCCCACACGTTCTGATAGCGACGTCTAGCCGGACCTAAAGAGGCAGGTCCGGCTACTGGGGTCGGGGTGTGACAAATTGTTGCACCCCAGCAACGAAAAAGGGGTTAACCCGGGCTTTTTTGGTTTTTTGGGGAGCTTTGCTTTGCCAAAAGCCGGAGCGTCTGGTGCAATACATCCAACTTCCTGAATTAGGAGGTTGGCCCGGGGTTCCGAACCTCTCGGACCGGAGCCCTTCGTTTAACCTTGGAGTATTTCTACATGAAAAAGACCCTCATCGCCTTGGCCGTTCTGGCTGCTTCCGGCGCTTCCTTCGCTCAAGTCACTATCTCCGGCAACCTGGCTATGGGTTACCGCGCGACCACCACCGGTGCTGTTGGCGCTTCTTCCGATGCCGCTGGTTTGGGTGTTGACACTTCCGAAATCGACTTCGCTGCAACCGAAGACCTCGGTGGCGGCATGAAAGCAACCGCCAAGCTGGCTTTGGCTGGTGCTGATCGTAGCGGTGAGTCCGGCGCCTCCACCACTGGCAATGGCGCTGTTACGGGTCGTGACGCAACGTTGACTCTGCAAACCAACGCTGGCGCTTTGGTCCTGGGTTCCGTGCAAGCCGCTGACTACCTGTCCGGCGCACAAGGTCTGACCGCTGGTTTCGCTGGCGTTGGCGCTTACTACAACGGCTGGGATGGCAAGGTTCTGTCCGCTCGTACCAACCGTGACACCGTGACCTACATCGTCCCCGTCGGCGCTGTTTCTCTGTTCGCCTCGTATCAAGAAGGCGCTACAGGTGCTGTAAATGGCGTGCCTCAAGGTCTGGGCACTGGTACTACTGGTAGCGGCACAGCTGGCCAAGCTTCTTACACCGGTCAGAGTCTGACCGTGTGGGGTGCTACCTACGCCAAGGGCGCTGCAAATGCTAACTTCACCTACTTGAACTTCAATTCCAACGTTGGCGCAACCAAGAGCCAAACCCGTCTGTCTGGCAACTATGACTTCGGTGCTGTGAAGCTGGGCTTGGGTGGTGTGGTTACCGCTTCCGACGCTGGCGTTGGCGGCAAGGCAACTGACCTGCTGTTGGGCCTGAGCGCTCCTATGGGTGCCCTGACTCTGGGTGCTGAATTCGTTCAGCGCAAGATCGACGACGTCGCCTTCACCGGCCAAGGCATTGGCACGTTGACTGGTAGCTCCTTGCAAGCAACCTACGCTCTGAGCAAGCGTACTGCCGTGATTGGTAACTACGCTCGTTGGACTGCCGTTAACGGTAACGATGCTTCCAGCCAGTTCAACCTGCTGCTGTCGCACTCGTTCTAATTGCACGGCTAGCGTAAGCTAGCTGGGTAGTTGAATGCAAAACCCCGCTGTAGCAATACAGCGGGGTTTTTTATTGCGTATTGCTTTTGTCGCATAGGGGCAACATCCTATCGATTTTTTTAAAAAACCTAGTTTTTATTTAGCACGGTCGTGTTTTTTTTCTGAGTTTTTGGTCAAATAGTGTCAACTCCGGGACACGGAGCCAAAGATGCCATGGATTGAGGTGTTGCTGTCTTGCCATGGTCTTTTTAAATCCAACGAAGAGACAAAACTGACATGAAAAAAACTCTGATTGCGCTGGCTGCCTTGGCGGTGAGCGGCGTTTCCTTTGCCGAAGTCACCATTTCCGGTAGCCTGATCATGGGCTACAAAGCCACAAAATCTACGGGAACCAATGCCATTAGTATTCCTGGTTTAGGGCTTAATGCAGCCGCAGTTGCGGGGGGGGAGGCGTCGGGCTTTGGTGTTGATACTTCTGAAATTGACATTACTGCTACCGAGAATCTGGGCGGCGGACAAAGCATTGAAGCCAAGTTGGCACTCGCTGGTGCGGATCGCAGCGGTGAATCTGGTGGGGTGACCACTGGGAATGGCGCTGTTACCGGGCGCGATGCAACGCTGTCCTACACCAACAACGCGTTCGGCCGTATCCAGATGGGCACGACGATGGAGTCCGCAATACACAGCGACATCCCTTCTGCGGGTGCGCCTGTCATCGATATGGATGGCAAGCTATTCGAGATTCGCACGAGCAGCGATTTCATCAGCTACGCAGCGCCCATTGGCCCCGTTATTTTCCAGTACAAGCTGTCGGAGTCCTCCAAAGGGCTGGGTCTGGGCGCAGGCTCTAGCGGCACCTCTGGCGTGACCGTGGGGCAGCGAACCAGTGACTTTGCCGTGGTCTATGGCAAGGGCCCGCTGCAGTTGGTGGGTGTTTATCGCTCGTATGACAATCGCAACGCGGTATCGGTCGCCACGGCTGAGGGGCTGACCAAGAACGAGGCGATTGCCATCCAGGCGGGTTACGATTTTGGGGTAGCTAAGCTGGGTTTCGGCATAGTCAACACCACGGCTACGGTGGGGCCCAAAGTGTCTGACATGATGTTGGGCGTGTCGATCCCCGTGAGCGCCTGGACGTTCGGCATGACTTTCGGACGCTCAACTGTTTCTGGCGTTGCGGATGCGGCTGTATCGGTCTTCCCTGGCGGTGCAGGTGCTGACGCACTGTTCAAGTCCGCCATGCAGCGGGCGGACGGAACGGCTGACAGTGTGAGCGTTGGTGTCAAATACGACTTGAGCAAGCGCACGAGCCTGTCGTTGAAGCACGCAACCTGGACCCGTAGCGGTTACGAGCAGTTTGAAGCCTGGGGTGCCAGAGCCAAAGCAGGCGCTTCCGTTGCGGGCCTGAACGAGTTCGGATATTCTGACAGGGCCAGCGAAACCAGCCTTCTGCTGGCGCACACGTTCTGATCCATCGCCGGCGTAAGCCGGCACGGATCGCCTGACAAGCCCCGGCAGGAAACTGCCGGGGCCTTTTCATGCATACCGTTTGCTGCGCAAATTGTGTTTCATCTCGCGCAGCAGCGGCTGCAGCGTGCTGCCCCCAATGCGCAGAGCCACGCAGGTGGCCAGGATGTCGATGATCATCAGGTGCAGCAGGCGCGACACCATGGGACTGTATTTGTCGAAGCCCTCGGGGTGGTCGGCGCTGAGGTGGATGTGGCCGGCGCTGGCCAACGGCGAGCCGCTGGCGGTGATGACGATGGTGGTGGCGCCGTTTTTGCGGGCAATGTCGCAGGCGTCCATCAAGTCCCGGGTGCGTCCGGAGTTGCTGATGACCACCACGCAGTCGCCCGGCCCCAGCAGGGAGGCGCTCATGACCTGCATGTGGCCGTCGCTGTAGGCCACGGAATGGATCCCCAGACGGAAGAACTTGTGCTGTGCATCCTGCGCCACGATGCCCGAGTTGCCCACGCCAAAAAACTGAATCTGCTTGTGGGCCTGGTAGGCCGTGACCAGGGCGCCAACGGCCTTGTCGATGGCGACACTGCTGGCATCGTTGCGGTACTTCAGGAAGGCGGCCACCGTGTTGTCGATGACCTTGACCATGACGTCGCCGGTCTTGTCGTCGGCGTCCACACTGCGGTGGATGAAGGGCACGCCCTCGTTCACCGTACCAGCCAATTTCAGTTTGAAATCCGACAGGCCATCGTAGCCCACGCTGCGGCAAAAGCGTACGACCGTGGGTTTGCTCACATGGGCCCGGTCGGCCAGCTCGGTGACGGGCAGCTGGGCAAAAGCACGCGGGTCGGCCAGGCACAGCTTGCCAACGCGCTGCTCGGCGGGTGCCAACGAGGGGAGGGCGGCCAGGATGCGGTCCAGCATGCTCAACTTTCTTCCGACCAGCAAAAACCGTCGCGCGCGATCATGGCGCTGGACGCGCTGGGTCCCCAGGTGCCGGAGGCGTAGGGGCGTGGTCCCTGGGCGTCGTTGGCCCAGAAGTCCAGTATGGGCTCCACCCAGCGCCAGGCTTCTTCCTGTTCGTCGCTGCGCACAAACAGGTTCAGGCGGCCGTCAATCACGTCCAGCAGCAGGCGCTCGTAGGCGCCCACGCGCTCGGAGCCAAAGCGCTTGTCAAAATCCAGATCCAGTTGCACGGGGGCCAGCGCCTGCGCGGCGGCATGGCGGCTCTGGCGGTTGCTTTGCCCCTGCGCCAGCAAATGCAGCTCCAGCCCGTCTTTGGGCTGCAGGTTGATGACTAGGCTATTGGCCATGCCCATTTGCGAATTGAAGATGGCGTGCGGCGTGGGGCGGAAGTTGATCACGATGCGCGCGTCGCGCCCCGCCAGACGTTTGCCGGTGCGGATGTAGAACGGCACGCCCGCCCAGCGCCAGTTGGCGATTTCGGTGCGCAGCGCCACAAAGGTCTCGGTGTGGCTCTGTGGGCTGACGCCGGGTTCCTCCCGGTAGGCTGGCACCTTGGCGCCTCCACTGGTTCCGCTGCCGTACTGCCCCCGCACGACGTCCTGCGCCAGAGACTCCTGGGTCCAGGGCTTGAGCGAGCGCAGCACCTTGAGTTTTTCGTCGCGGATGGCGTCGGCGTGGGAATTGATGGGGGGCTCCATGCCAATAGCGCACAGCAGTTGCAGTGCGTGGTTCTGCACCATGTCGCGCAGGGCGCCGGTGGTCTCGTAAAACGCGCCGCGACTTTCCACGCCCAGGTCTTCGGCAATCGTGATCTGGATGTTGGCAATGTGCTCGCGCCGCCACAGCGGCTCGAACAAGGCGTTGCCAAAGCGCAGGGCAAACAGGTTTTGCACCGCAGGCTTGCCCAGGTAGTGGTCGATGCGGAAGACCTGCTTCTCTTCAAAAACCTGGCGCACGGCACGGTTGATGGCGCGGTTGGAGGCCAGGTCATGGCCCAGCGGTTTTTCCAGGACGATGCGGGTCTTGGGCGTGTTCAGGCCCGAGGCAGCCAGCTGCTCGCACACGGTGGTGAACAGTGCCGGCGCTGTCGCCACGTACATCACCACGGTGTCGGCATTGCGGGCCTGCAGGGTGCTGGCCAAACGTGCATAGTCTTCGGGCTTGGAGAGGTCCATGCGCACGAATTCCAGCAACGCGGCAAAGCGCGCAAACTCCTCCGCGCTGGGGCGCTTGGCCAGTTCGACCTTGTCAAAGCGGGACTGCATGAGGGCCCGGTACTGGTCGTCGCTCAGGTCGTCGCGGCCCACCCCGATGATGCGGCCGCCTTCGGGTAGGGTGCCGTGCCGAAAGGCCTGAAACAGGGCCGGCATCAGCTTGCGCCACGCCAGATCGCCGGTGCCACCAAACAAGACAAGATCAAAGCCCATGGTTCTTGAGTTACATAAATACGGAGGTTGTAATGTAACTTTATTTCACTCATAATTCAAGCCATGAACCAACTCGATGCACTCAAACAATTCACCACCGTGGTGGCCGATACGGGCGATTTCAAGCAACTCAGCGCTTTCAAGCCGCAAGATGCCACCACCAATCCCTCGTTGATCTTGAAGGCGGTGCAAAAGCCCGACTACGCACCTTTGCTCAAGGACACCGTCAACCAGTTTCGCGGTCGCGCGCTGGACGAGCTGGTAGACCGGCTGCTGGTGCGCTTCGGTTGCGAAATCCTGTCCATCATTCCGGGGCGCGTGTCGACAGAAGTGGATGCCCGCCTGAGCTTTGACACCAGCGCCACGGTGGCCCGCGCGGAACGGCTGATCGAGCTGTACCAGGCGCAGGGCGTGCACGTGGACCGCGTGCTCATCAAGGTGGCCGCCACCTGGGAAGGCATTGCGGCCGCGCAGCAGCTCGAACGCAAGGGCATTCACACCAACCTGACCTTGCTGTTTTCCTTCTGCCAGGCGGTAGCCTGCGGGCAGGCCAAGGTGCAGCTGATCTCACCGTTTGTGGGCCGTATCTACGACTGGTACAAGAAATCCGCCGGCGCTGCCTGGGTGGAGGCCGACAACGCCGGTGCCAATGACCCGGGCGTGAAGTCCGTTGCCCAGATTTACCAGTACTACAAGAAGTTCGGTATCGCTACCGAGGTGATGGGTGCGAGCTTTCGCAACGCCGGACAAATCACCGCCTTGGCCGGCTGCGACCTGCTGACCATCAGCCCCGACCTGCTGGCCACTCTGGCGGCCAGCGAAGCCCCGCTGCCCCGGGCGCTGGACGCCCAGGCGGCGCAGGCCATGGACCTGGCCCACGTGAGCTTCGATGAGGCGGGTTTCCGCTTCGCCCTCAACGAAGACGCCATGGCCACCGAGAAACTGGCCGAAGGCATTCGCGCATTCTGCGTCGATGCCGTCAAGCTCGAACACCTCCTGCTCGCAGCCTGACCCCGGTACGGCCCACCATGACCCGCATCCGTTGCGACCGTACCGCTGCCTGGGGCGAGCTGCAGACGGTCTTTCAGGGCAAAGGCCACCGTCTGGACGTGCGCGCCGCATTTGCGGGCGATGCCGGGCGTTTCGGGCACTTCAGCCAGGAAGCCCCCCATGTGTTTGCCGATCTGTCCAAGAACCTGCTGGATGCGGACATCGAGCGCCTGCTCTTTGCGCTGGCGCGCCAGTGCGGTGTGGAAGAGCACCGCCAGGCCCTGTTTGCGGGGGCGGCCATCAACAGCACCGAGCAGCGGGCGGTGATGCATTGGTTGTTGCGAAATCCGGCTCCCGTGCCCGTAGATACTGCGCAGCCCGCTAGCAAAAACATAGCAGATGAGCAAGCGCAGGTGCACGCCACGTTGGACGCCATGTTGGCGTTTGCCGAGCGTGTGCGCAGCGACGACGCCATCACCGACGTGGTCAACATCGGCATTGGCGGTTCCGACCTGGGGCCGCAGATGGCCGTGCTGGCGCTCGATGCCTTTGCCCTGCCGGGCAAGCGTTTTCACTTTGTCTCGAACGTGGACGGGCACGAACTGGCCGCCACGCTGGCGCGCGTCAAGCCCCAGAGCACTTTGTTTCTGGTGGCCAGCAAGACCTTCACCACCATCGAGACCATGACCAACGCGCAGTCGGCCAAGCGCTGGTTCGAGAATCAGGGTGGCACAGACATTGGCCGCCACTTTGCCGCGCTGACCACCAACGTGGCGGCGGCCAATGCCTTTGGCATTACCACCACGTTCGGTTTCTGGGACTGGGTGGGCGGACGCTATTCGGTGTGGTCCGCCATTGGTCTGCCGCTGGCCATTGCCATTGGTGCGCAAGGCTTTCGGGCCTTTCTGGCTGGTGCGCACGACATGGACGAGCACTTCCGCACCGCGCCGCTGGAATGCAATTTGCCGGTGCGTCTGGCGCTGCTCGATGTCTGGTACCGCAACTTCCACGGCTTCACCAGCCGCAGCATTGCGCCCTACCACAGCGCCTTGCGCCGCCTGCCGGCCTACCTGCAGCAACTGGAGATGGAGAGCAACGGCAAGCGCGTGGACACCTGTGGCAAGGCCTTGCCGTTTGCCACGGCACCCGTGCTGTGGGGCGAGCCCGGCACCAACGGCCAGCATGCCTACTTCCAGATGCTGCACCAGGGTACCGAGGTGGTGCCGGTTGAATTCGTGGCCGTCAAGAAGCCCCACCACGGCCTGACAGGCCATCACACCCTGCTGCTGGCCAACGCGCTGGCGCAGGCCCAGGCGCTGATGCTGGGCCAGACCGACCCCGACACCGGCGGGGAAGGCCACCGCCGTTTCACGGGTAACCGGCCCAGCACCTTCCTGCTGCTCGACGACCTTACCCCCACCAGCCTGGGGGCGCTGATTGCCCTGCAGGAGCACCGCGTGTTCGTCAGCGGCTCGGTCTGGGGCATCAACAGTTTTGACCAGTGGGGCGTCGAGCTGGGCAAGGTACTGGCCAAGGATGTGGAGGCACGCCTGCTGCGTGGCGATGCCACCGGGCTGGACGGCTCCACCGCGGGCTTGCTGGCCCGCCTGCAGGAGTGAGCCGCACCGGGCTGCAGCGCATGAACGTGGTGTTTGATTTCGGCGCCGTGCTGTTCACCTGGAAGCCCGCCGAGTTGCTGGCGCAGAGTTTTCCCCATGAGGCGGGCGCGCCCCAGGCCGCGGCGCAGTTGGCGCACGCAGTGTTTGGCCATGCCGACTGGCATGCCTTTGACCGCGGCACCCTGTCCATGGCCACGGTGGTGGAGCGCACGGCCGGGCGGCTGGGGCTGGATGCACAGGTGCTGACCGCCCTGGTCGACAGCATTGGCGTGCGGTTGACGCCCATTACCGCGTCCGTGGACCTGCTGGCACACTTGCACGGCCGGCGCGCCCGGCAATCGGATCTGCGCCTGTATTACCTGTCCAACATGCCGCTGCCCTACGCCCGCACACTGGAGCGCCTGCACCCGTTCCTGCAGTGGTTTGATGGCGGCATTTTTTCCGGCGACGTGCAGCACATCAAGCCCGAACCCGCCATCTACCAGCTGCTGCAGGCGCGCTACGCCCTGGAGCCTGCGCAGACCGTGTTCCTGGATGACCTGAAAGGTAATGTGCACGCCGCCCAGGCGCTGGGCTGGCACGGCATTCACTTCACATCCGCGGCGCAGGCACTGGCGGAGCTGGATGCCTGGTTTGAGAATAAAATTGCCCTGTGAACCTTGCAGACATTGCGCAGGTAGCTATCAAAAACAGAGCAAATGCCCAATAAAAAAACCCGCACAGTCTGCACCGTGCGGGTTTTTTTGCAAGTGGGCGCCGGTTTGCTTTTGCGCTAACCGGCGCTTCAGGTTGCCAGGGCAGGAGGCAATTACATGCCCATGCCACCCATGCCGCCCATGCCACCCATGTCGGGCATGCCGCCGCCGGCAGCGCCTTCAGCCTTGGGCGTCTCGGCCACCATGCACTCGGTGGTGAGCATCAGGGACGCGACCGACGCTGCGTTTTGCAGAGCCGTGCGGGTCACCTTGGTGGGGTCCAGAATACCCATTTCGATCATGTCGCCGTAGGTGTCGTTGGCAGCGTTGAAGCCGTAGTTGCCCTTGCCAGCCAGCACCGCGTTCACCACCACCGAGGCTTCGCCGCCGGCGTTGTACACGATCTCGCGCAGGGGGGCTTCGATGGCCTTCAGCACCAGGGCAATGCCGTGGTCCTGGTCAGCGTTGTCACCCTTGATGGCGCCAGCGGCTTGCTTGGCGCGCAGCAGAGCCACGCCACCACCAGCCACAATGCCTTCTTCCACAGCAGCGCGGGTGGCGTGCAGGGCGTCTTCCACGCGGGCCTTCTTTTCCTTCATTTCGACTTCGGTGGCAGCGCCCACCTTGATTACGGCCACACCGCCGGCCAGCTTGGCCACGCGCTCTTGCAGCTTCTCGCGGTCGTAGTCGGACGTGGCTTCTTCGATTTGCACGCGGATCTGCTTCACGCGGGCTTCGATGTCGGCAGCAGCGCCAGCACCGTCGATGATGATGGTGTTTTCTTTGCCCACTTCGATGCGCTTGGCCTGGCCCAGGTCGGCCAGCGTCACTTTTTCCAGGCTCAGGCCGATTTCTTCGGCGATGACCTTGCCACCGGTCAGGATGGCGATGTCTTCCAGCATGGCCTTGCGACGGTCACCAAAGCCAGGGGCCTTCACAGCCACGACCTTCAGGATGCCGCGCAGGGTGTTCACCACTAGAGTTGCCAAGGCTTCGCCATCGACATCTTCAGCAATGATCAGCAGGGGACGGCCGGCCTTGGCCACTTGCTCCAGCGTGGGCAGCAGGTCGCGGATGTTGCTGATCTTCTTGTCGAACAGCAGCACGAAGGGGTTGTCCAGCAGGGCGGCCTGTTTTTCGGGGTTGTTGATGAAGTAGGGCGACAGGTAGCCGCGGTCAAACTGCATGCCCTCGACCACGTCGAGTTCGTTTTGCAGGGACTTGCCGTCTTCCACGGTGATCACGCCTTCCTTGCCGACCTTGTCCATCGCGTTGGCGATGATTTCACCGATGGATGCATCGGAGTTGGCGGAAATGGAGCCGACCTGGGCGATTTCCTTGGAGGTGGTGGTGGGCTTGGAAGCCTTCTTCAGCTGCTCGATCAGGGCGGCAACGGCCTTGTCGATACCGCGCTTCAGATCCATGGGGTTCATGCCGGCAGCCACGTACTTCATGCCTTCGCGCACGATGGCCTGGGCCAGCACGGTAGCGGTGGTGGTGCCGTCGCCAGCGTTGTCAGACGTCTTGGAAGCAACTTCCTTGACCATCTGGGCGCCCATGTTCTGCAGCTTGTCCTTCAGTTCGATTTCCTTGGCCACGGACACACCGTCCTTGGTCACGGTGGGGGCGCCGAACGAGCGCTCCAGCACCACGTTGCGACCCTTGGGGCCCAGGGTAACCTTGACCGCGTTGGCCAGGATGTTCACGCCTTCAACCATGCGTGCGCGGGCTTCGCCGCCGAAAATGACGTCTTTTGCTGCCATGTGTATTCTCCGAATTCGTTAAAAAAATGGGTCGCGATAGCGCGAGAAATTACTTGCCTTCGACGACTGCGAACAGGTCGTCTTCTTTCATGACCAACAGCTCATCGCCAGCCACCTTGACGGTCTGGCCGCTGTACTTGCCAAACAGAACGCGGTCACCGACCTTGACGTTCATGGCAATCAGTTCACCCTTGTCGTTCTTCTTGCCAGGGCCCACAGCCAGCACTTCGCCTTGATCGGGCTTTTCGGTTGCGCTGTCAGGAATGACGATGCCAGAGGCAGTTTTGGTTTCGCTTTCGATGCGCTTAACAATCACGCGGTCTGCCAAAGGACGCAGTTTCATGAGGAATCTCCTAGGTGTTGAAACAGGGGTTGCTGCACGCCCACCTGATTAAGTGGGCGCTCATTAACTTGTGGGGCGGGTGCTGTTAGCACTCCATCCCAACGAGTGCTAATGATAAAGCCTTTTTGGGCTATTTCAAGTCGGGCGCTCGGGTGGCGCTTGCCGATGCCGGAATGGGGTGTTGAGTTTCATCTGACGCTGTGGTTGTTTCATCTAACTCGCCGCAACACCACATGCGTAGCCTTCTCCGTCCCCACGGACTCCACGCACGCATACCCCAGCGCCCGCAAGTCCACCCCTGCGAACAGGGCCTCACCTCGCCCCAGCAACACCGGCGAGATGGCGATGTGCAGTTCATCAATCAGCCCCTCCCGCAGGTACTGCCGGATGGTGTCCGGCCCGCCGCCGATGCGCACGTCCTTGCCCGCGGCGGCCTCGCGTGCGCGGGCTAGCGCCTCGTGGATGCCGCCGGTAACGAAGTGAAACGTCGTGCCGCCTTCCATCTCGATGGAAGGGCGCGCATAGTGGGTCAGGATGAAGACCGGCACGTGGTACGGCGGGTTGTCGCCCCACCAGCCTTTCCAGGTCATGTCCGGCCAGGGGCCACGGTGGGGGCTGAACATGTTGCGCCCCAGAATCCAGGCGCCCACGTTGTGGAAGCCACGGGCGGCAAAGTCATTGTCCACACCGGTGGTACCGTCGTCCTTGCCGAACAGGGCCCGCTGGAAGGTGCGGGTGGGTAACAGCCACTGGTGCAGCTCTGTTCCGCCTTCGCCCAGCGGGTTGTTGAGGCTCTGGTTGGGGCCGGCGCCGTAGCCGTCCAGCGAGAGGGTGAAGCTCTCCACACGCACGCGGGTCATGGCTGGTCTCCGCTGCGCACCGCCGCCTCA
Organism: Rhodoferax sp.; assembly: GCA_019449595.1. Lineage (GTDB taxonomy): Bacteria > Pseudomonadota > Gammaproteobacteria > Burkholderiales > Burkholderiaceae_C > Allorhodoferax. The sequence continues at coordinate 133,765 of JAGRPL010000006.1, forward strand.
ATGGCGGCCACATCAATCTTGCGCATGGTCATCATGGCCGCGAACGCGCGCTTGGCGGCGGCGCGGTCGGGGCTGGTGTACGCATCCGTCAGCACGCGCGGCGTGATCTGCCACGACACACCCCACTTGTCCTGGCACCAGCCGCAGTCGTTTTCCTGTCCGCCGTTGCGGACGATGGCGTTCCACAGGTGGTCGGTCTCGGCTTGGTCGTCGGTTGCCACCTGGAACGAGAACGCGATGGTGTGCTGGATGCCCGGCCCGCCGTTGAGGCCCAGGCACGGGATACCCATCACCGTGAACTCCACGGTGATGACATCGCCCTCCTTGCCTGCCGGGTAGTCGCTGGGTGCGCGGTGCACGGCAACCACCGCACTGTCGGGAAAGGTTTGCGCGTAGAACGTGGCTGCGTCCAGCGCGGTGCCGTCGTACCACAGGCAGATGGTGTTTTTGCTCAGGGTCATCTGGTGCCTCCTTGCAGAGGGAACATCGGGGCGGACCTGCCCCAAAGCCCAATCGGCCGCATGGTACTCCCGGATCGCATGGCGTGCCGGGGCAGTGTGCAGTGCCCCTTGTGGTCTAGCGCCTGCGCAGTCCCGCCCCGGCGTTGACCAACCCAATGCCTGCCAGCACCAGGGCGCTGCCGATGACGAACTCGGTTTCGATGGCTTCGCCCAGCAGCCAGACCCCCAGCACCACCCCAAACAGGGGTGTCAAAAATGAATAGACACCCAGGCGTGATGCCTGGTACCTGCGCAACAGCGAGAACCAGAGGAGAAAGCTGGCAAAGGACACCACCAGGCCCTGGAACGCCAGGTGCAGCCACAGTTGTGGCGATGGCACGAAGTGCCACTGCCCTGTGAACCACGCGGCCGGCAGCAGCAGCACGAAGGCCCCCATCAGTTGGTACGCCAGTGTCTCCTTCGCCGGCGCGGTGGCCAGCGTGGAGCAACGGATGGTGATGGTGGTGGCGCCCCACATGGTGCCGGCCAGCACAGCCAGTGCATCGCCCATCACGGCGCTGGGCAGGGCAACGCCGCTAGTCCGGGAGTCGCCGCCGACGAAGGCGATGGCAATGCCAATGAACGCCAGCAAAATCCCTGCCCATGGCACGGCACCCAGACGCTCGGCGGGAATGCGCCAGTGCAACCCGATGGCCGCAAACAGGGGGGCGGTGTAGAGAAACACGACGACGTGGGAAGCCTGTGTCAGGCGCAACGCCTCCGAGACCAGCAGGTATTCCAGCGCAAAGAGAATCCCCACGGCGGCCCCGGCCCGCCAATGCCTGCGGTGCAGTCCCTCGGCGGTGCGCCACATCAGCGCGGCCAGCAGCGCCAGCGCCATCAGCGAACGTAGGGCGACCAGCAGCATGGGGCTGATGGCAGGTGCCGCGGCCTTGAGCGAGATCTGCTGCAGGGCCCAGACCAGGCACAGCAAGACCATGGTGCCGGCGGTGCGTGCGTCCATGGCATGCAGCGCCAGGGCGGTCTGGACCGGTGGGGTGGAATGCTCAGGGAGTGTGGACAGGCTTGGCATAGGCACTGACTGTGCCCGTCCATCCATGTTTAGAAAAGCGGATAATTCGCATGAATACCATGCGATTATCGAATCTATGAGTGACTTGCAGACAGACTGGCTCAAGGCCTTCGTCGCTACGGTGGACGCGGGCACCTTGTCGGGCGCGGCACAGGAGGTGCATCGCTCGCAGTCCGCCATCAGCATGCAGATCAAGAAGCTGGAAGCGGCGGTGGGGCGGACGCTTCTCGAGCGCGGCCCCAGGCACCTCAGCCTCACGCACGATGGCCAAGTGCTGCTGGGCTTTGCCCGGCGCATGCTCGACCTGCAGGCCGAGGCCCTGGCTGCGCTGCACGAGCAACCCCTTACTGGCCTGGTGCGCCTGGGCGTGCCGGATGACTACGCCGGTAAGTACCTGACGCCGGTCCTCAAGCGCTATGCACCACGGCACAGCGGCGTGGAAATCCAGCTGGACTGCGAGCAGTCCACCTCACTGATACCTCGCGTGGCACGGGGTGACCTAGACCTTGCCCTGATTTCACAGGACCACGCCCGCCGCGGCACGCCGCTGTTCCATGAGCCCATGGTCTGGGTCGGCTCCGCCCGGTTCGATGTGTGGAACCGCTCCCCCCTGCCGATTGCTGTGTACGAGGCAGCCAGCCTGGGGCGGCGCAGTGCCATCGAGTCCCTGGCGCTGCAGGGGCGGCCGTACAAGGTGGTCTACAACAGTTCGAACGTTGCGGGCCAGATCGCGGCCGTGGAAAGCGGTCTGGCCGTGGCGGCGCTCACACAGTGCAGCGCGCCGGCGCACTTGCAGATCCTGGGCGCGGAGCAGGGGCTCGGGCCGCTGGAGCCCATGCGGGTCGCCGTCTACCGCAGCGCGGCGTCGCGTGGCTCCAAGGCCGTGGACAGTCTGTACCGCATGATCCTGCAGACTCTGCGGCAGGCTGGCAACTGACGCGCCGGCCGGACCGGAATCAATCGCCCACGTCGTCCTGCAAGGGCGGCTTGCTGAATTCCCGGCGCAGCCGGGCCAGCTGGCGCAACCCAGCAGCCACCGCAGCGTAGACGGTGCCGTCTGGTGCCTGACCCTGTGCGTCCAGCGTCCCCATGGGCAGCCCGGTCAGCCGTTCCAGGGCTTCTTCCATGGTGGCTACCGGCCAGACAAAAAACTGTCCGGCCCGCACGGCCTCCACCACGTCGCGGCGCAGCATCAGGTGGCAGACGTTGCTGGCCGGAATCAGCACCCCCTGTTCGCCCGTCAGTCCCCGGGCCTGGCAGAGGTCGAAGAAGCCTTCGATCTTTTCGTTGATGCCGCCCACGGCCTGCACCACGCCAAACTGGTTGACCGAGCCGGTCACCGCCAGCGACTGGCGCAGCGGTGCACCGGCAATGGCCGACAGCAGCGCCGCCAGTTCCGCCAGCGAGGCGCTGTCGCCCTCGACACCGCCATACGACTGTTCGAACACCAGACTGGCCTTGAGCGACAGCGGCATGTGCCGGCCGAACCGTGACGCAATGAACGACGACAGGATCAACACCCCCTTGGAGTGGATGGGACCGCCCAGCTTGACCTCGCGTTCGATGTCGACCACCTCGCCGTCACCCACGCGCACCGTGGCGGTGATGCGTACAGGGTGGGCAAACGTGCTGTCGCCCAGTGACACCACGGCCAGGCCGTTGATCTGCCCCACCTGCGCGCCGGCCGTGTCCACCAGCAGCTGGCCGCGCAGGACTTCTTCCTGGTAGCGCTCGTGGAAGCGCGCATGGCGGCGCTGGTGGGCTGCCAACGCCGCCTCGATGTGTTCGCGGTCCACCAGCGGGGCCTGCGCCGCGTGCGCGAAATGGTCGGCCTCGCGGATCAGGTTGTCCAGCGGTTGCGTCTGCGTGGTCAGACGCTGGGCGTCATTGGCCAGCCGGGCCGCGTGCTCGATGACGCGGGCCACGGCGGCAGCCGTCAGGGGCCGCATGCCATCGTTGCGTGCCAGTGTGGCCACCAGGCGCGCGTAGGTCCGCGTGTTGTCCGGGTTGCGTCGGATGTCGCTTTCCATGTCGGCGTTGATCCGGAACAGCGTGGCAAAGTCCGGGTCATACTGGGTCAAAAGGTAGTACACCAGCCGCTCGCCGATGAGCACGATCTTGAGGTCCAGCGGAACGGGCTCAGGCTCCAACTGCACGGTGCTGGTCAGGCCGATCAGGTCCGACAGCGACTCGATGCGGACCTGCCCGGCCTGCAGGCAGCGCTTGATGCCTTCCCAGGCGTAGGGCTGCGACAGCACCTTCAGCGCGTCCAGGATGAGAAAGCCGCCGTTGGCGCGGTGCAGGGCACCGGCGCGAATGAGGGTGAAGTCGCTGACCAGCGTGCCCATGTGCACCTGGTGCTCGATGCGGCCCACCAGGTTTTGCAGGGTGGGGTGGTCCTCGTAGACCACCGGGCGCGCGTCGCCGATGGAGTTCTCCACCAGCAGGTTGACCAGGTAGCGCTGGACGGAAATCGAACCGGTGTAGGTCGTGGTTTCGGTGTCGCCCTCGCTCTTGGACGACGCGTGCAGCGACTCGCCGGTTTCGGTGATGTCCTGCAACACGGCTTCCAGGTAGGCGGCCACTTCCGGCAGATCGGCGTATTTCGGCTTGATGTCGTCCAGCAACTGCACCAGCGTCGTGTGCAGGGCGTCGCTGCCGGTTTGCTTCATGCGACCCACGGCCTCCTGGCGCCAGCGTGGAAATTCTTTCAGCAATTTCTGCATGCGCTCGTGCAGGGTGCTGATGGTGTCGGTGAAGGTCTGCTGGCGCTCGGGCGGCAGCGCGGCGAACTCGTCCGTCGTCAGCGGCGTTTCCTTGTCCTTCATGGGCACCAGCACAAAGCCCTGCGGCGTGCGCACCAGCCCCACCTCCAGTGCGGCGGCCTCGTCGCCCAGCGCCTTCAGAGCCTGTTCCTCGCGCAGCTTGGCTTCTTCCTGCAGGGCGGAGATGCGGTCCCGGTACTCGTTGCTCTGGAACACCGCGTTGATGGCGGGCGTGAGCTGCTCCACAAAGTGCTGCATGCTGTCGCGCAGTGCCGGGCCGCGTCCGCATGGCAGGCGCAACAGCTGGGGCCGGGTGGCGTCGGCAAAGTTGTACACATAGCACCAGTCGGCAGCGGCATCGCCGTGGTGACGCTCGTCTTCCAGCAGGCGGCGCACCATGACGTGGCGCCCACTGCCGGTGTCGCCCAGCACGAAGAGGTTGTAGCCCTCGTGGCGTATGTCCAGCCCCAGGTGCATGGCCTCGATGGCGCGGGAGTGGATGGCGGAGGCGTCCAGGTCGGGCAGCTCCTGGGTGTTGCCGAAACCCAGCGTGGCGGGGTCGCAGACGGTGTAGAGCAGGTCCGGTGTCAGGGCGTCAGAGGCGGGCATCTGAGGAATTTCCAGGATGGCAATGCAACAAGCATACCGCGCCCGCCCGGCCGGGGGCGACTCAGTCCAGGACGAAGTTGGCGTCGGGCTGCGGCTGCGCCGGCGGGGTTTCACCCAGCATCTCGCGCAGGCTGGCATCGATGCCCGCCACCATGGCGTTGAGCGCCAGGTCGTTGGCGGCCACGCCAAAGGGTTCCTCGATCTCGTCGCTCAGGGCTTCCAGGGCAAAGAAGGTGTAGGACACAAAGCTCACCACCAGCGGCGTCATGAGCCCGATATCGTCCACCAGGCCAAAGGGCAGCAGCATGCAGTAGATGTAGGCACTGCGGTGCAGGATGACCGAGTAGGTGAACGGCAGCGGCGTGTTGGCAATGCGTTCGCAGCTGCCCAGCGCGGCCGAAAGGCCGTTGAGCGAATCTTCCATCTTGTGCGACAGCAGCGGCTCCAGCGCTCCCGTCTCCCGGCATTCGCGCAGCCACTGGCCCAGCCACAGCAGCACCAGAGTGGGGGCGCTGCGCGCGTCCTGCAGCTGCGTGCGCAGCGTCTCGGGCAGGAGTCCGGCGGTGTGGGCGGCGCTCGGCTGGTTGCGCAACTGGTTGCGCAGGGTGGTGGCAAAACCGATCAGGCCCAGCACAAAGGGACGCGCCTCACGGCCCGGACCGATCAGGGTCAGGGCCTGGCGCGCCAGGTTACGGGTGTCAACCAGAATGCTGCCCCATTGCTTGCGCGCTTCCCAGTAGCGGTCGTAGCTGGCGTTGATGCGAAAGCCCAGAAAAATGGCCAGCGCGACGCCCATGAGCGAGAACGGGCTGGACGTGAGCGTGACTTTCCAGTGGAAAAACTGGCCGTGTGCCACCACGACGGCGCTGGACAGGATGAAGATGAAGAGTTGCTGGCCCAGAATGCGCTGAATCAGAGAACCACGGCGGACAAAAAGCAGATGCACCCAGTGGGGGCGGGGACGAATGATCACGGGAGGGGAGGCGCCGAAGCGAAGAGAAGGGAGAAAGCCCTCTATTCTCGCACTGCAGCGCCGGGTGGGCCGAAGTTTGGGATACTTGCAGCCTGCTGCCCTTTGGAAACACCTTACCCAACGCCCATGTCAACCTCTTCCAGCGCCCGCTCCGAACCCCGCCTGACCTCCCTGTCGCACGGGGGCGGCTGCGGCTGCAAGATTGCACCTGGTGTGCTGTCGCAGATCCTGAAGACCACCACCGCCATGCCGCTGCCGCCCGAATTGCTGGTGGGCATCGAAACGGCGGACGATGCCGCCGTGTACCAACTCAATGCCGAGCAGGCGCTGATTGCCACCACCGACTTCTTCATGCCCATTGTCGACAACGCGTTCGACTTTGGCCGCATCGCCGCGACCAACGCCATCTCCGACGTGTATGCCATGGGCGGCACGCCCATCATGGCGCTGGCGCTGGTGGGCATGCCCATCAACGTGCTCTCCACCGAGACCATCGGCCAGATCCTGGCCGGCGGTGCGTCGGTCTGCAAGGCCGCGGGCATCCCCATCGCCGGCGGCCACACCATTGATTCGGTGGAGCCCATCTACGGCCTGGTGGCTATGGGGCTGGTGCACCCCCAGCGGGTCAAGCGCAACGCCGATGCCCGCGTGGGCGACCGGCTGATCCTGGGCAAGCCGCTGGGCGTTGGCATCCTGTCCGCCGCGCTGAAGAAAGAGCAGTTGGACGATGCCGGCTACGCCCGCATGCTGGCCGTGACCACCCAGCTCAACACCCCGGGCCCCGACCTGGCCGCGCTGGCGGGCGTGCATGCGCTGACCGACGTCACCGGCTTTGGCCTGGCCGGCCACGCGCTGGAAATTGCGCGCGGCGCGCAGTGCGTGGTGCAGGTGGACTGGTCACGCGTGCCACTGATAACCGGTGTGCAGGCCCTGGCCAGCGCCGGCATGGTGACGGGTGCGTCCGGGCGCAACTGGGCGGCTTATGGGCACGAGATTGCGTTGCCAGCCGACTTTGGCGCGGTGAATCAGGCCCTGCTCAGCGACCCGCAAACCAGCGGCGGCCTGCTGGTGAGCTGCGCGCCCGAGGCGGTGGATGCCGTGCTGGAAACCTTCCGGCACCACGGTTTTGCTGAGGCCGCGGAAATCGGCTCGGTGCTGCCAGCAGGCAGCGCGCCGACTGGCGCGCACCTGCACGTCGTCTAGGCGTGGTTCAGGTGCCCAGGCGCGTGTAGCGCGCCAGGAAGCGGCGGTCGATCCAGTCCTTGAGCCACCACACCCAGCGCCCCTGCGCGCTGGTGCGTCCCCAGCTGGCCACGGCGTAGCGGTCGCCGCACGCCAGCAGGTTGAGGGTGGCGGTGGGGGGCTGGTGCGGCTTGAGGGCGGCACTGGCCATGGCTGCTGTCAGGTTGTGCAGCAGGGCCGGGCCGGCCCGCACCGCGTAGGCGCCGTTGCGGGCCAGGGGCTGGTCCATGCGGGTGCTGACGTCGCCGGCGGCAAATACGCGGCTGTGGCTGGTGGAGCGCTGGTACATGTCCACGGCAATGAAGCCCTGTTCGTCCAGCGCCATCCCGCTGCCAGCCAGCCAGCCGGGCGCGTGCGCGCCGGTGGTCAGCAGGGGCACATCGCAGGCCAGGTCGGCGCCGCAGCCCAGATGCACGGCCCCGGGCTTGAGCGCCACAGCCCGGTCCTGCAGCACCGCGACCTTGCGCGCCTTCAGGACCCGCAGCAGGCGCTGCTGCACCCGCAGCGAATAGTTGGCACCGGGCGGGGTGTCGCCGCACAGCAGCGTGACGGCTGCGTGGGGCAGGCGGTGGCGCACGGCCAGGGCCATTTCCACCCCGGCGGCGCCCGCGCCGATCACGGCGATGCGCAGCGGGCGGGCATCGCCCATCGCGGCCACCTGGGGCCACAGGGCGGCAAAGGATTCGATCGGGCGAATGAACAGCGCGTGCTCGCGGGCACCGGGAATCTCGCGCTCGATCTGCTCGCGGTCCTGGATGGGGCCGGTGTTGACCGACACCCAGTCGAAGGGCAGGCGGCTGCCGTCATCGAGCTCCACGGTCTGGCCCTGCGCATCCAGTGACTGGACGCTGCGCTGCAGCCAGCGCACGCCGCCGCGCCGCACCAGGGGCTCCAGCGGAATGACGCAGTCTTCCAGCGCGTAGTGCCCTGCCACGAAACCGGGCACCATGCCCGAGTACATCTGGCGCGGGTAGGGCGCCACCAGCGTGACCTCCACGCCGGCCAGCGGGTGCTCCGCCAGGGCGGACAGCACATGCACATGGGCATGGCCGGCTCCCAGCAGAACCAGCTGACGGGGGCGCTGTAGGGTGCTGTCCGGGGCGCTGTGGGGCGCAGGTGCGGTTGCGGCAGTCATGGGCCGTATTGTTCCATGAGTGGCGCACCTACCCGTATCGGGAGTTATGAGCCCGTGGGCTGTGCCTGTGCGACATAGGGAAGCCGGTGCCGCTTCCAGTCGTTCATGCCGCCCGCCAGGTTGCGGGGCGCGGCAAAACCGAGCCGGTCCAGTATCAGGCAGGCCTGGGCCGACCGCACACCTCCGCGGCAGACTACCAGCAAGGTGTCCTGCCGGAGGTGCTCCAGCTCGCCGACCCGGCTGGCCAGTTGCCCCAGCGGGATGAGCATCACCCCCTCAATGTGGGCCGCTTCAAACTCGAACGGCTCGCGCACGTCCAGCACAGGCACGCTGCGGGTGCGGCGCAGCGCATGGGCGCTCAGAGCATCCACGTCCTGGACACCGCGCCAGCGGTAGTAGATCTTCAGCCAGAAATAGCGCGTCAGGCGCCAGAACGCAAAGCCGGCCAAGGCGGCAGCAACAAGTAAAAATGCAATATTCACAGCGGAACTCCTGAGTGCATCAAGCCGCCTGCAGCTTGTTCTTGGAGAAGACAAACAGCGGGGCACCGGGCAGGCTGCAGATGCCCACCACCACAAAGAACAGCAGCGAGGTGGCAATGGCATCGCCCTGGGTCACGCCGACCTGCGAAAAGAAGTACCAGTACGCCGCTTCCCGCACGCCAAAGCCCGAGATGGAGATCGGTAGCATGGCCACCGTGAAAATCATGGGCGTGAAGATGATGCACTGCGCCAGCGACACAGGGGCGCCCAGCGCATAAAAAATGGCGGCGTTGACACCGGCCACGCAGATCTGGAACAGGACCGACAGCAGCAGGATGACCAGGAACAAACCCGGTTGGCGCAGGGTGTCGCGCACCACCTGCACGGTCTGGGTCACCGTGTCTCGGACCAGCGCAAAGCGGTTGGGCAGCGTCTTGCCGACAATGCCTTCGGCCACCCTGGGCACCAGGAACAGCGCCACCAGGCCCACATCGACCAGCAGGAAGACCAGCACCATCTGCACGGTGCGGGCGTCTGCATCCATGAAGGGCAGACCCAGCAGCGCCGTGAAGCCCAAGGCCACGCCGGCAATCAGGCGTTCGGACACCACCGAGGCAATCGCTTCGGGCACCTCGCCGGTTTCCTTCGTGGTCTCCCAGGCCCGCACGGCATCGCCCCCCACGGCAGTGGGCAGCACGTTGTTGAAGAACAGGCCGATGAAGTACAGACGCAGCAGTGCGTGGTAGGGCAGCGGGTGCCGGCGTGCCCGCAGGATCAGCCCCCACTTCCCGGCCGAAATGGCAATGGCCAGCAGCACCACAGCAAAGGCCAGCACCGACCCCTGCCAGCTCAGCCCCGCCAGGCGGGTGAGCAGCTGCTGAAAGTCCAGTTTCCACGCCAAGGCCGCCAGCAGACCCAGCGTGATGGCAATGCGGACCCACAAGCTAATTTTCTCTTTAGTGATCATGGCTGCACCGCCTGGTCATCCGGTTTGGCAACCCCGCACCCACCTTCGCCCGCACGGCAGGCCTGGGCCGCGCGGATTTTCCGCAGCACCCGGGGACCAAGGGCCGAGCCAATGACAAACAGCGCAACGGTAATGGAGAAAACCCAGAACAGAACCTGGATGGAACCCGTCAGGTTCTGGCCCAGGTACGAATACAGCAGGGTGGCCGGCAGCTGCCCCAGGCCAGTGGACCAGACAAAATTCCACAGCGAGATGGACGTCAGGCCGGCGCCATAGCTCACGATGTCAAACGACACAAAGGGCAGCAGGCGCGCCACCAGAATGGCCCGGTTGCCATAGCGCGCAAAGAACAGGTCCCATGTCGCCAGCGCATGGCTGCCGCCGACCAGCTTTTCCACGGCTGGTCGCCCCAGCGCGCGGGCAATCCAGAAACACAGGACTGCGCCCAGCATGGCGCTCGTCCACGACAGCAGCGCGCCCCAGGCCCAGCCGAACAGCAGGCCATTGGCAAAGGTCACCACAAAGGCCGGCAGCGGCGCAGCCACCGCCTGGAACACCATCAGGGCGGCCGACACCACGGCGGCCCAGGCCCCAAAGCGCAGCAGGTAGTCCCGAAAGGCGGCAATGGCCGCCTGTGGGTCAGGCAGGGTCAGAATGGCCACGGCGTTGTTGACCGCCGAGCGTACGGGCGTGACCAGGGCGTAGAGCAAAGCCGCCGCCAGCAGGATGGCCAGCACGGCCAGGGCGCCCGCATGGGTATTTTTCAATTTCATATCCAACTTTCACATGAGGCGGCACCAGGGTGCGCGCCGGACGGCTTCGAACGGATTATTTCTGCAGCGGATATTGCTCCGCCGGCTGGGCCGACCACTCCCACATGGAGCCGGCGTAATTGCGGGCTTTGTAACCCATGTCGTTGAGGACCGTGGTGACCCAGCCGGAGCGGATGCCGCCCGTGCAGTATGAAACGATTTCCTTGTCCCGGGTCACGCCTTTGGACGCCAACACCTTCTCGATGGTTTCCCGGGGCAGCAGGCGGCCATTCCGGTCCAGCAGATCCTTGAAGAAGAGGTGCTGGGCAGACGACAGATGCCCGCCGCGCTTTTCACCGTAAGGGGTCTGGCCCTGGTACTCGCGGGGCTCGCGCACGTCGAGGAAGGCCACGTCCTTGCGCTCCAGTTTGGACTTGACTTCTTCCTTCTTGATTTCCAGCTGCGAGAGTTCGCTGGCAACAAAATTGCCTGGCGCAACGGCCGGCTGGATGGCCAGCTTGCCGATGTGCTCCAGGGCACCCAGGCCGCCGTCAACCAGGACGACACGCGTGTGGCCCCACGCCCGCAACAGCCAGGTCACCCGGCCGTCTTCACCCCAGCCCTTGACCGAGTCCGCCACAACGACGATCGGGCGGTTGCTGGAAATGCCCAGGGCCTGCAGCTTTTTGCTGGCCTGCTCCACCGGCAGGGGGCGGCCTTTGGTGGGCAGGTTGGGCTCGGCCAGGTCCTGCCATTCCAGCGCCACGGCACCGGCCAGGGCGCCTGTCTTCTTCTTCAGATCCTGCCCCCGTGCATCGATGACCAGCGCACCTTGCTGGATCAGGTCAAAGGCCGCTTGGGGGGTGACGATCCAGTCCCGGTAAAACGCGACGGATGCCCCGTCGACGGCCGCCGTCGTGGCCTGTGCCGCTGGCGCAAAGACGGCCAGGGAAGCACCGGCGCCGAGCACCAGAGCGGCCGACAGCCGGCGAATGGATTTCAAGAAATACGGTTTCATGCAGACCCCTAAAAAATGGAACAACGCGAATGAACGCGAGAGGGTTTGCAGTCTATTTCCGAGGGCACGAAATTCAAACGACAGAAAACGATGGCGCTTATGGGCCAAACATCTAAGCCCGCGGTTGACGCGGATTCAGGAGAACGTGCGCCAGCCCCAGCCGATGCGGGTGACGGTGGTGACGGCGCACAGGCCGGTGAACACCCAGGCTAGCAGTGCGAAGTGCTGCGGCCACAGACACATGGCGGCAAAGCAGGCTAGCGTCTCGGTGGCTTCGGTCAGCCCGCCCAGAAAGTAGAACGACTTGTCGGGGTAGGCCAGGCTGGCGAGGCCGCGCTTGGCCGCCAGCACGGCAAAGGCCAGGAAGCTGGAACTGGTGCCCACAAACGCGGCCAGCAGCGCGGCGGCGGGCAGCGCGTTGGCCGCGGGGTCGGCCACGGCGAAGGCCAGCGGAACGCTGGCGTAAAACACGAAATCCAGCGCAATGTCCAGAAAGCCGCCGGCGTCGCTGGTGCGGGTCTGGCGCGCCACGGCGCCGTCCAGCGCATCGCAGATTCTGGATATGAAAATGGCTGCAAGACCCATGGAATATGCGTGTATAGCTATCAAAACAGCAGCACCAAGGCCGATGGCAAAGCCGGACACGGTGATGGTGTTGGCCCGCACGCCGGCCCGTACCAGGGCGCGTGCCGTGGCGTCCACAGTGGGGCGGATGAGGGCGGTGGCAAAGCGGTCCAGCATGGTCGGTCCGGTTCAATCCAGCTGCGTCAGGTGCTGCGGGTCGGCCACATCGCCGGGGTCGTGCGTGACCAGCAGGGCTGGAATCCGGCGCTGGCGCACCAGGCCGAACACCAGCTCGCGCATGCGCGCGCGCAAGGCCGCATCGAGCTTGGAAAACGGTTCGTCCAGCAGCAGGGCGTGCGGCTGCGCCAGCAGGGCGCGCACCAGGGCCACGCGGGCACGCTGCCCGCCCGAGAGTGTGGCCGGGTTGGCGTGGGCGAAGGCGTCCATCTCCACGTCGGCCAGACCCTGCACCACCTGGGCCTCGCGCGCGGCGCGGACACCGGCGGGCACGGCAAACAGCAGGTTCTCGCGCACCGTCATGTGGGCAAACAGCAGGTCCTCCTGGAACAGGATGCCCACGCGGCGCGCCTGTGTGGGCAGCGTGTCAATGCGCTGGCCGTCCAGGTGCACCGTGCCGTCAAACACCAGCCCCTCGGGCAGCGTGCCGCACACTGCCGACAGCAGGCTGGACTTGCCCGAGCCGCTGGCGCCCATCACGGTGTGCACCACACCGGGCGGCACCTGCAGCTGCAGGGCACGCAGCAGCGTGGTGCCGGGCGCGGTGAGCGCGTGCAGGTCGATCGCCAGTGTCATGGGCGGGGTGCCTCGGTGGGGTGCATGCCGATGCGGATGGTGCCGTCGCGGTCGACGTCCAGCGGCACGGGGATGAGCGACTCGCCCTCGCAGTCGCCCCATTCGCACACGCCGTCGGCCCAGCGGTAGCGTGCGTAGTGCACGTTGCAGGTGAGGCTGACCAGCGGTGTCTGGATGAGGTGTTCCTGGCGTGCAGCCAGCGGCACGCCAAAGTGAGCGCAGCGGTTGACAAAGGCGTGCACCGCCAGCCCGCTGCGCAACAGCAGCAGCCGAAATGGTTGCTCGGCGCCGCCGCCGGTGTCCAGCGCCAGCAGGGTGGCCTGGCCGTCCGCCAGGGCGTCACGCGAGCCCACCAATGCGCCAGGTGCGGGCGCGTGGGGCAGGTCAGACCAGAGGGGGGCTTGGGTCGGGGCTGGCATGGGTTTGTTCGGGCTGGGTTGCGATGGTAACCGCCGTCCTGCCGGCGCGGGCGCCGTGGCTTCAGAAGCGCCGCGCCCGTCCGGCGCGGGCTGCCAGCGCGAACACCAGCACCGGCAGCAGCCACTGCAGCCAGGCGTAGGCGGCCGTGAGCGAGCGTTGCGCGCCGGCGGCCAGCGTCACGGCTTCGGTGGTCACGGTGGCAAAGCGCCCGCCGCCCACGTAGAGCGTGGGCAGGTACTGCGCCACGCTCACGGCAAAGCCGACGGCGAAGCTGGCCGCCAGCGCGGCGCGCAGCAGCGGCCATTTGACGCGCAGGAGAAACACCCCGCGCCCGTGCCCCAGGCTGGCAGCCACGTGGCGCAGGCGCGGGTCAAAGCCGGCGTAGGGGCCGTGCAGCGCCATCAGCACGTAAGGCACCGTGGCCAGCGTGTGCGCCAGCCACAGCCCCGGGCTCTGGCTGTCCAGCCCCCAGGCCAGCGTCAGGTGGTGCAGGCCCACCACCCACAGCACGGCAGGCAACACCAGCGGCACCAGCAGCACGCCGTGCAGGCTCGCGTGCCAGCGCGCAGGGGCCAGCTCCAGCCAGGCCACTGCCCACAGTAGTGCCGCCAGCGCACTGCCCACACCCAGCCACACGGTGGTGAACACGGTGCCACGGCTCTCCCACACCGAGCGCCAGGCATTGCCGGTCCAGCTCTGCGGCCATAGGGCCGGAAAGGGCCAGTTGCCGAACACGCTGCCCACGCCCAGCGCCAGCAGCACGGCGGCGTACACACCGGCCAACAGCGCCACCCCGCAGCCGCTGCAGGACGGCCACCGGGCGGCCATGGCGGGGCCGGTGCCGCGGTCACCGCGGACCCAGCGGGCCCGCCACACCGGCAGGTGCAGCAGGGCCCAGGGCAGCGCGGCGCCCAGCGCCAGCATGCCGGCCAGCAGCCAGGCCGCGGCCGCGCCCTGCGCGTTGGTGGCGGGGTCGGCATCCTGTAGCCACTGCCAGGCCAGCACGGCCAGCGTGGGCGGCGACGTGGGGCCGATGACCAGCGCCACGTCCACCACCGTCAGGCCGTAGGCCAGAACGGCCAGCATGGGAGCTGTCAGGCGCGGCCAGAGCTGCGGCCAGGCCACGCGCCACCAGGCCGCGCGCACGCCGTAGCCCAGGGTGTGGGCGAGTTGCAGTTCCTGCTGCAGGCGCCGCGCCACATCGGGGCGCTGCAGGTGGGCTGCGGCGGCCCACAGCAGGAACGGAATCTCCTTGGCCACCAGCACGGCGATCAGGCCCAGGCCCCAGGGGTCCTGCGTGGTGAGCCAGGGCGGCGGGGCGTCCAGGCCGGTGGCCCAGGGCGAGAGGGCGCGCAGCAGCCAGCCGCTGGGGGCCAGCAGGAACACCAGGCCAATGGCGAACGCCGCGTGCGGCACCGCCAGCATGGGGCCGAGCCAGCGCACCCACCGTGGCCCAGTGGCGTGCCCAAAGCTGTGCGACAGCACAGCGGCCGTGCCGGCCACCGCCAGCGCGCTGGAGAGCAGACCGGTCCACAGGCTCATGCCCAGCGCCGGCCGGGTTTGGGCATCGCCGGCCAGCGCCTGCCAGGCGGAGGCGTCCAGCGCGGCGGCCACGGCACCCCACAGGCTCCACAGCAGGGGCACGCCCAGCAGGACGAGCAGCCAGGCTGCGGCCACGCGGTGCCGCAAGGGGTGGGAGGCGAGGAAATGCATGGCCCGCCAGTTTATCGGCAAAACCGATGCATGGCCCCGCAGGCCGTGCGTCGACAGCTTCTGTTTTGATAGCAAAGCGGGGGCACGCCAACGGCTGCTTTAGGGGCAACGGCCACGCCGTGGTCGGCTGGCCGCGTGGCGACTTCAGGTCGTCAGATTCCGGGTGCACACTCCTGCCTGTTTCTGGTTCGACATTCAAGGGGGGATCCGTGGATATTTCAAGCACTGGGGATCGGGCGGCTGTGGCGCTCGAGCGTCTGCCATTTCGGGTGGCAATGGCCTCGCGGCAGAGCCTGCCCGAGGTCGCGGCGCTGCGTGCGGCGTCGTATGGAAAACACCTTCCCACCCTGGGCGCGACACTGCATCAGCCCGAAGCGGCGGACTACGATCCCGCATGCGCCGTCTTCGTGGCCCAATCCAAGTTCGATGGCAGCCTGCTGGGCAGTTTCAGGACCCATGCCAATGTCTCCGCCGTGCTGCCCTTGCAGACCTCCCTGCAACTGCCGGAGCGCTTTCGCGGCACGCGGATGGTGGAGACCACGCGGCTGTGCATCAAGGGCAACTCGAACGCATCGGCCGTGCGCAGTGCGTTGTTCAAGGCCCTGCACCTGTACTGCCTGGCGCAGAAGGTGGACTGGATGATGGCGGCCGGCCGCCGTCCGGTGGACCGCATCTACGACGGGCTGCTGTTTCGCGACGTGGGTGAACCCGGCATGTTCTATCCGATGGCGCACGCCGGCGGGGTGCCGCACCGCGTGATGTGTCTGGCGCCCACGGACGTGGAGCCGCTATGGCGCGCCAGCCGGCATCCGCTGTACCATTTTTTCTTCGAGACCTCGCACCCCGACATCGACCTGTCGGGCGCCCGCAGCCTGGACGGTGCGTGGACGTGCCCGGACACTGCCCCGGTCAGTGGGGAGGCGGTTTCGGCGGACTGAAGGCGCAGGTGCCCTGGCGGGCGGAGCGGCGTCAGAGGACGGTGTGTTCGCCCGGCATGTTCTGCGCCGGTCTGGCGTCGTCGGGCGGGGCCTGCAACTGCCGGATGTAGGCCAGGACCTCGGGGTCTTCGATCAAGTCCGCCACCGAGGTGGCGGCCAGGATGCGCTCCGGCAGCACGGGCATGCTGATGCCGTACCCCTGCGCGTAGTTCACGCCCGCCTCGACGAGTACCTTGATGGTGGGCAGGTCTTCGGCGAATTCGCCAATCGACTTCATGCCCAGGCTGTTGACCAGCCCGGCGATCGCCACAATGATGGCCATGCTGGCCGGGTTGCGCGCCGCGCCCTTGACCAGGGAGCCGTCGAGTTTGAGCGCATCCACGGCCAGGTCCTTGAGGTAGCCAAACGAGGAGTAGCCGGCGCCGAAGTCATCCAGCCCGACCTTGGCGCCGATGCTGTGAATGCGGTCGATGAAGCGCTGCATGTTGCGCATGTCTGTCAGGGCGACGGTTTCGGTGATCTCGATGCAGACCATGGACAGGGCGGCAGGGTGCTGCGCAAACAGCGCGAACAGCTCTTCGGTGAAGGTCTCGTCGTTGAGCGAGCCGCCCGACAGGTTGATGCCGACAAACCGGGTGTTGCGCAGGGCGGCGGCATGGGTTTCCAGCCAGGTGATGGCCGTGGTGACAACCCAGCGGTCGATGATGGCGGTCTTTCCATGCGCCTCGGCCGCCTCGATGATGACGTTGGCGGGAACGACCTGCCCGTCGGGTTTGCGCAGGCGCAGCAGCACCTCGAAGTTCAGCGACTCGAACGGGCGCGACAGGCAGATTTCGGGTTGCATGACCAGGAACAGGCCCTCGGGCGTTTCGCCGCGCTCCAGGGACGCGATCAGGTCCAGCTCGTCCTTGTGGTGCCGCAGGAACTGGTCGCCCGATTCCATCACCACCAGGCGCTCGGTGGTGCGCTTCTTGGCCATGCGGCACAGCGTATCGGCCGCCGAGATGATTTCCTTGAGGGGGGCCTGGACGAAGTGCTCCGTTCCGACCAGGCCACCGGATACGCTCAGGGCAAAACTCTGGCTGTCGATCTGGTAGGGCTGCGAAGAGATCAGGTCCATGATCGCGGCGCAGCGCTCGGCGGCCTGGCTGATCGTGGCGCGCGCAAATGCGATCACGAACTCGTCGCCCCCCACCCGGGCGAGCAGATCGCCCGGCTCGAGTAGGCGCTGCATGCGTTCGCAAACCTGTTTCAGCACGTTGTCACCTGCGGCGTGTCCGTAGAGGTCGTTGATCAGCTTGAAACGGTCCAGATCAAAGTACACCAGTGCCGTGGGCAGGCGCTCCTGCCGTCCCAGCCTGCGCGCAATGCCCCGCAGGTTCATGCACTCCGTGAGCGGATCGTGGTTGGCCAGGAACTCAAGCCGCTCGGTTGCCAGCACCTGTTCGGTGATGTCCTGCAAGGTGCCTTCGATGATGCTGCCGTCGGTGGTGGACGCCTTGATGGCAAACCAGCGGTCGGAACCGGTACCGGGGTGGCGGATCTTTGTCTGCAGCTCGATGGACGACTGGGAGCGGGATGTCTGCAGGGCCGTGATGGCGCGCACCACGCGGTCGTCGAACAGTTGCGTCAGGTGCGTGGGCTTTGGCGGCGCCATGCCCTGGAGCTTGGTTTGGAAGGCCGGGTTGGTCTTGGCGATCAGGCCGCCGTCGCCCACCGTGAACAGCCCTATGGGTGAATCGTCGTAGGCAGCCTGCAGGGTCTTCTGGGCCGCGATCTTCTGCAGCCGGTCCGAGCGCATGTGCTCGGCGATGGCTGCCGACGCGAGCAGCGCCGACGCAATGGCCGCCGTCACGCTGTTGAGGCCTATCAGCAGGTTGCGCTGCCCGGTGGCGGCGGCCACCACTTCATTCAGGCTTGCAACCAGCGTCACCACGATGGACGCCGCGTACCAGCCCGCCACCCGCGAATGGGTGCGAAGCAGGATGCGCCACAGGTAGTACACCATCAAAGCCACGACCGAAGTCGTGGCCAGCCACAGCACCGGCAAGGTGCTTTCGAAGGACAGGAACAGAGGGGCCGCGATCAGGGTCAGGGCGCTGAGCTGGTGCAGGGTGAGCGGCCAGCCCGCGCGGATGTTCTTGAGTTCCGCCTGGAACAGCAGGCTGAACAGGCCGATGGTCATGGCGTAGTACACGCAGACGGTCCATTGCCGCACGGCAATCATGGCCGCCGGGTCAATGACCAGGCCGAACAGGTCGAAATCGGTTCCCGCCGAGAGGGCTGCCATGCGCATGTTGAGCAGCAGCCAACCCACAAACGTCCAGTACAGCCGGCTGTGGTTGACCAGGGCTGTGAGCAGCATGAAGAGAGCCAGCACGCCAATGCCGGCCTCGATCATGGAGCCTTTCTTCTGGTGCGCGGCCTGGGCGGCATCCAGGGCTTCGCCGGACCAGACCTGGGCAGAAATCTTGGCGGGCCCGCGAAACGCGCCCCGGCACAGGATCGGGGTAGCGTGCTGCAGGCCCGGCAGCGTCAGTGCAAACCCCGCCCGGCTCCGGGAGAAGCCGCCGCTGGTGTTCCGCCGGTCGGCGCTGCCGAGCAGGCGATCGCTGGCACGGTCCCAGCACGTCAGGTTGGTGGCGTGGCGCGAGGGGAAGTCCAGCACCAGGGGATGGTCCGCATCACTGGCCGGCATTTCCAGCGTGAACCAGAAATCGTGGGTCGACAGGCGGGATTCGAAGGCGCGCGTGGATGCGCTGGCGTCCAGGTGGCGCAGTGCTTCGGCGTGCGGCAAGGCGGGGTCCGCCGCGGTCTGCTCCCATACCCGGATGGGGACATGGGTTTGTTCCTGCGACTCGACGTGGCCCAGCTGCCAAACCAGCGCGCTTGCGGCGATGGCAACCAGCACCGCCGGGAATACCAGCGCGGTGAGTTGCTGCAGCCAGGTGGCGATAATTTTTTGGGCCAGCATCGTATGTAACAAAGTGCAACGGGTGAGTAATTCCCGCGAGCTTATAGGGAAATAGCGCCCCGTGTACTGTGAAATATTCACATGTTGCTACCAAATCAGTAGCAACCGAGCCCCGTGTCAGAACGACTGCGTGGCGCCGGCATAGGCCAGGCCGGCGGCGACCCCGCCAAAGCGGTTGCCCTCCACCAGCGTAGCGGCCGGCATGGCGGCATGCAGGGCGTCGATGAGCGGGCGCAGGGCCGAGGAGCCCCCGGTGAGGTACACCACGTCCACCGCCGCCAGGCCGGACTGCTGCACGCAGGCCTGCGCGCACTGCACCACCTGGCCGAGTGCGTTCTGCAGTGCATCGGCCATGCCGGGCGCGGAGATGGTGGCGCCCAGGTGTTCGGACGGACCGTGGCCCAGAAAATCCAGGTCCACCAGCGCGTCGTCGCCGGTGAGGGAGCAGGCTATCTTGGCCGCCTCCACCCCGGCCAGCATGCGGTGGCCGTGCTGGTCTTCCAGCGCGTCCATCAGGCGGCGGTGCAGGGTCTGGTCGGTATAGTCGGTCCACAGCTCCTTGGCAAAGTGCAGGGCCTTGCGGGTGTAGGCCTGGTGGATCAGGTGCCAGGTGGACAGGTCAAAGAACACGCTGTTGGGCACGGGCCGCCCGCCGGTGCCGATGTGCCGGTAGCCCAGCAGCGGCATCACGGTGGCCAGGTCCAGCAGGCGGTCGAAGTCGGTGCCGCCAATGTGCACGCCGGTGGTGGCCAGGATGTCGGCCGTGCGGTCGCGCTGGGCGCTGCGCTCCGGGTTGAGGCGGATCACCGTGAAGTCGGAGGTACCCCCGCCTATGTCCACCACCAGCGCCGTGGTCTCAACCGTTACCCGGCGCTCGTAGTCCAGTGCGGCGGCAATGGGTTCGGCCTGGAAGGCGATCTCGGCAAAGCCGGCCTCCCGGGCGGCGCGGGCCAGGGTTTCCTGCGCCAGCGCATCGCGCTCGGGGTTGTCGTCCACAAAGTGCACCGGCCGGCCCAGCATGGCGCGGCTCAGTGGCTGGCCCACCTGGGCTTCGCAGCGGCGTTTGAGCTCCTTGAAGAACAGCACCACGATGTCGAAGAAGCGCGCGCTCTGGCCGTCCACGGCGGTGTACTCGTCCATCAGGCTGCTGCCCAGCAGGCTCTTGAGCGCGCGCAGCAGGCGCCCCTCCGTGCCGTTCAGGTAGGCCTGCATAGCCGCACTGCCGTACAGCACGGTGTGGGTTTCGCTGGAGAAGAACAGGGCAGTGGGCATCTCGGCGCGCGCACCGTCCAGCGTGATCGTGTGCAGCTGGCCGCTGGCGTCGACCAGCGCGGCCGCCGAGTTGGATGTGCCGAAGTCGATGCCCAGCACCAGCGGGCGGGTGCTGTCACTCACGCGGCGGACACGGCGCTACGCATGGTGTGCAACCGTGGGGGCCCCATTGCCCAGTACGCGGGTCAGGAACAGGGAGATGTCGGCAATCTCCTGCGGGTGCACGCTGTGCTGCATGGGGTAGGTGTGCCAGTCCACCGGGTGGCCCAGCCGGACGAGGGCGTCGCGCGAGTCCTCGCCGCGCTGGAGCACCACCACCGGGTCTTGCACGCCGTGCGCCATGAAGATGGGGGTGTGGGCGTTGGCGGCGTGGCGCTCGCTGGGAAAACGGTCGGCCAGCGGCAGGTAGCCCGACAGCGCCATGATGCCGGCCAGCCGGTGCGCCAGGCGCAGACCGGTGTGCAGCGCCATGGCGCAGCCCTGGCTGAAGCCGGCCAGCACGATGCGTTCATGGGGAATGCCGCGCGCCACCTGGTCTTCGATCAGGGCGTTGATGGCCCATTCGGACTTCTGGATGCCCTTGTCGTCCTGGCGGTCCACCAGGTTGATGCCGTAGATGTCGTACCAGGCCGGCATGACGTAGCCGCCGTTGAGCGAGACCGGGATGCTGGGCGCGTGGGGAAACACGAAGCGGATGGGCGGACAACCCTCCAGCGCCAGCTCGGGCACGATGGGGGCAAAGTCGTTGCCATCGGCCCCCAGGCCGTGCAGCCAGATGACGGCGGCCGTAGGGTTGGGGGCACTTTCAAGTTCAATGCGGGGGAGTAGGAACGTCATGGGATGGTCTCAAAGCGACTGCGGATTATGCAGCGTGTTGCCCTCCCGCGGCAGCGCCCCGATGCGGGCCACCGCCTGCCCGGGGGCTAGAGGAACCAGTCCGGATAGACGCGCCGCGCCTGCGCCAGGGCCCGGCTGCCCAGCACCACCATGTCCCGGGCCACCACCGCTTCCACCGGCTCGGGCGCGTCGCAGGTGATGAGCTCGCGGTACTTGCTGGCGTTGAGGATCTTGTCGCGGTCCTGGAAGGACAGTTGCAGCATCTCGCAGCCCAGCTGGATCACCAGCGGGCGCTGGCGGACCTGACCGGTGGGCAGCAGGCCGTGCCGGTAGATGGAGCCCAGGCACAGGGCATAGACGCCCTCGTAGGCCATGGTGTACTGGCCCATGGGGTTGCGGTCGGTGTGCCGGGCATCGCGCAGCGCCTGGATGGCGTTGGTCGCAAAGCGCAGGGCCGCGTATTCGTTGAAGCGGATGGTGCGCAACTGGCCGCACCACTGCAGCAGTTCCAGTTCGCGGGTGATGGGGCGGAGTAGGGGTGAGTGCATGCCGCGCAGGTCTCGGGTTGGACGTATACCTACTGGTATCGGCAGAACGCGTCCAAACCTGAGACGTTGCGCGGTGTCTTTATTTGTTGGGCAGCCAGCCCAGGCCATGCGCATGCAGGCTCTGCACGTACAGCCGATCCTTGGTTTCGGTGATGGCCGTGGTTTCGGGGTAGGCGCCACTGGGGTCCTGCAGGTCGGCCACCACGGCGCCGTCTTCGGTGAAGGCGATGACGTGGCCGTAGGCCTTGGGAATGGGCCACAGCGCGCGCGGCAGGCGCAGGGTGATCTTGCGCATCAAGGGCTTGGCCGCCAGGTTGTCGATGGTCGGGTTGCGGGGCTTGGCAAAGCCGAGCCAGATCTTGCCGTCACGCCCGCGCATCAGGTTGTCGGGGTAGCCGGGCAGGTTGTCCAGCAGCACGCGGGCCTGGGCGCTGGGTTGGGTTACATCCAGCGCGTTGGCGGTGACGGCAATTTTCCAGACACGGTATTTGCCGGTTTCGTTCACAAACAGGCTTTGCTCGTCCTGGCTCAGGGCCACGCCGTTGGCAAAGCTGATGCCCTGCGCCACCACACGCGTGGTCTTGCTGGCGGGGTCGAATTCCAGAATGCGCCCAGTGGCGGACTGCTCCAGGATGTCGAGCACGCTGGCCTCGAAGGTGCCGCCCCAGTCCTTGGGGGCAAAGCGGGTGGAGGCATCGCTGAAATACATCTTGCCGTTTTTGGCCACCACCACGCCGTCGGCGTAGCGGATGGGGTCGGTGCCCACCGTGTCGGTGAGCACGGTGACTTTGGCGTCGGGCGCAATGGCCAGCAGGCCCTTGACGGCGTCGGCCGCAATCAGGTTGCCCTTGGCGTCGAAATCAAAGCCCAGCACGCGCCCGCCCGTGTTGGCAAATACCTCCTGCGCCGAGCCATTGGCGTTCATGCGCAGGATGTTGCCGCTGGCCACCGTGGTGTAGAGCTTGCCGTCCGGGCCAAAGGCGATGTGCTCGGGGCCCACTTCGCCGTGCAAGTCGATCATCTGCAGGTTGGCCAGCCGGGTGTTGGGGGCATGGGGCCCCACGTAGCCGGGGGCCTGGGGCGCGTTCCACGCCACCGGTGCAATGGGCACCGGCCACAGCAGCAGATAAGCCGCCAGCGCGGCGACCACGCCGCCGATCAGTTGGATTGTTTTCTTCATGGACCTTCTCCTCCTTCGTTGTTATGGAAGCGGCCCATTGTCGGCAAATGCCTTCTGCAGGCTGCCACCTAGGTGACTGACAGATGGGCGCTCAGACGCCGTAACGTCTGATCCATTCCTTCTCCACCGGGTCCACCCAGCTGCCGTGCGGCTCGGGGATGGCCGGTGCGCTCACCTCCACCTGGCCGGGCTGGGGTTTGGCGGCGAAGCGGGCGCGCTCGGCGGCGGGCAGGCGGTTGACGGCCAGCACGGTGGGGTCGCCCCACACGGCAATGTCGGCCTTGCGCGCCTGCGCCTCGGCGCCCAGCAGGAAGTTGATGAACACCTGCGCGCCCTCCTTGGCGCGGGCGTTGAACGGAATGGCCAGGAAGTGCGTGTTGCCAATGGTTCCGCTATTGAATTGGTAGCTGTACACGCTTGGTGCAAGCCGGTTAGCAGCGATTTCGTTGGCCGGTTCGTTAGGGTTGAAGGTGAAGGCCAGCAGCAGCTCGCCGTCGGCCATCATCTGCTGCACGGCGGCCACGTTCTGCGGGAACTGCCGGCCCGCGCGCCATAGGTGCGGGTGCAGCGCGTCCAGATAGGCCCACAGCGGCGCGGTCATGCGGGTCAGGGCTTCGGACGTGACCGGCTGGTACAGGGGCGCGCGGTCGGTGTGGAGTTCCAGCAGGGCCTGCTTCAGGAACGTGGTGCCGTGGAAGTTGGGCGGACGCGGGTAGGTGACGCGCCCCGGGTGCGCCTTGGCAAAGGCCAGCAGCTCGGCCATGCTGCGCGGCGGCTCGGGCACGCGTTGGCGGTCGACAAAGAAGGTGAGCTGGGCCATGCCCCAGGGCGCTTCCATGCCGTCCACCGGCTCGGAAAAATCGATGCGGGTGGTGGGCTTGCCCTTCACGTCCACATAGGCGTAGGCAGGCAGGCGCTCGGCAAAGGGGCCCATCAGCAGGCCGCCCTGCTTCATGGACAGGAAGTTCTCGCCGTTGATCCAGACCATGTCCACCGTGCCGTTGGTGAACTTGCCGGCGGCCTTCTCGTTGCGCACGCGCTTGACCACGTCGCCGGCGTCGCTCACCTTCACGTGCTGCACCTGCACGCCGAAGCGCTGCAGGGCCTGCTCTGCCGCCCACTGGATGTAGGCGTTGATGGCGTCGCCGCCGCCCCAGCCGTTGAAGTACACCGTCTGGCCACGGGCCGTGCGCTCGATCTCGCTCCAGGCGGTCGGGCTCTGGGCCCAGGTCGGCAGCGCCAGGCTGGCGGCGGCCAGCGCGAGGGCGTGACGGCGCGAGAGGGTGGGGGTGTTCGTTTTGGCGTGGTGTTGGAACATGGTGGGCCCCAGAATCAAGAAAAGGTCAGCCCAGCAGTGCCTGGGCGAATTCGCGGGCGTTGAAGGTCTCCAGCTCCTCGAGCTTTTCGCCCACGCCAATGAAGTAGACGGGGATGGGCCGCTCGCGGGCAATGGCCGCCAGCACGCCGCCCTTGGCCGTGCCGTCGAGCTTGGTGACGATGAGGCCGGTCAGGCCCAGGGCGTCGTCAAAGGCGCGCACCTGGGTCAGGGCGTTTTGCCCGGTGTTGCCGTCGATGACCAGCAGCACCTCGTGTGGGGCCGAGGCATCGGCCTTCTGGATCACGCGCTTGATCTTCTTCAGCTCTTCCATCAGGTGCAGCTGGGTGGGCAGGCGTCCGGCGGTGTCGATCAGCACCACGTCCTTGCCGCGGGCCCGGCCGGCGCTCACAGCGTCAAAGCTCACGGCAGCCGGGTCGCCACCGGCCTGGCTGATGATCTCCACCAGGTTGCGGTCGGCCCACACGCTGAGCTGTTCGCGCGCGGCGGCGCGGAAGGTGTCGGCAGCCGCCAGCAGCACGCTGGCGCCGTGGTCGGCCAGGTGCTTGGTCAGCTTGCCAATGGAGGTGGTCTTGCCCGCGCCGTTGACGCCCGCCACCATGACGACGGTGGGTTGCTGCTGGCCGATGACCAGCGGTTTTTCCAGCGGTTGCAGCAGCTCGGTAAGCAGGGCCACCAGCACGTTCTTCAGGGCCACCGGGTGCGTCACTCCGCCTTCCTTGGCCTTGCGGCGCAGCTCGGTCAGCAGGTACTGGGTGGCGGCCACGCCAGCGTCGGACATCAGCAGCGCGTCTTCCAGGGCCTCGTACAGGGCTTCATCCACCTGCGAGCCGCCAAACACGCCCGAGATGCTGGAGGCCGTCTTGCCCAGCCCGGCCTTGAGCTTGTCCAGCCACTTCTGCCGCTCGGGCGGCGCGGCGCTGGGGACTGGTACATCAATGGGGGCAACCAGCGCGCTGCCAATGAGCGAGCCGCCGGCAGCGGTGGGTGACCCGACGGGCGCGGCAGCAGGGGCGGCCGGTGCCGCGGGAGCGGCGGCGGGCGGGGGAGGGGATTTTTTTTTGAAAAAACTGAACATGTGGGGCGTTCTTAGAATCACACCATTCTATGAAACACCCACACCCCCTGTCCGCGGGCCCCCTGGCGCCCGCCGCAAGCCCTGTTTCCTCCCGTTTCCCCTCCTGTTTCCGTGCGCTGGCGCTGACCCTGCTGCTGGCGGCCGGCCTGGGCGCCGTGCCCCGGGTGCGGGCGGTCGAGCCGGCATCGGCCGTGCAGTTCACCCTGTCCAACGGCATGACGCTCATCGTGCAGCCCGACCACCGGGCTCCCACGGCGGTCAACATGGTCTGGGTGCGGGTGGGCTCCATGGACGAGGTGGATGGCACCTCGGGCGTGGCGCACGTGCTGGAGCACATGATGTTCAAGGGCACGCCCACCGTGAAGGCGGGTGATTTCTCGCGCCGCGTGGCCGCCCTGGGCGGGCGCGAGAACGCCTTTACCGGCAAGGACGCCACCGGCTACTACCAGCAGATTCCCGCCGCGCGCCTGGAAGAGGTGATGAAGCTGGAGGCCGACCGCTTCGCCCACAACCAGTGGAGCGACGCCGTGTTTGCCAAGGAGCTGGAAGTGGTCAAGGAAGAGCGCCGCCTGCGCACCGAAGACAACCCTCACGCCCGTCTGCACGAGGCGCTGGACGCCACCGTCTACCTGGCCTCGCCCTACCGCCGCCCGGTGGTGGGCTGGATGAGCGACCTGGACGCCCTGACCGCGGACGACGCCCGCGCCTTCTACCGCCGCTGGTACACCCCGGCCAACGCGGCCGTGGTGGTGGCCGGCGACGTGGACGTGGCCCGGGTGCATGCCCTGGCCGAGAAGATTTACGGCCGCATTCCGCAGCGCGCCGTGCCCATGCGCAAGCCGCAGGAAGAGCCCGTTCAGGCCGGCCTGCGCCGCTTTGATTTCAAGGCCCCGGCCGAGCAGGCCTATGTGGCGCTGGCCTTCAAGGGGCCAAGCCTCACACCCCAGGGGCTGGAGCGCGCCGGAATTGATGCGGGCAGCGACGACGCCTTGGCCCTGACGGTGCTGTCCGCCGTGCTCGACGGCTACAGCGGTGCCCGCCTGGACCGCGCACTCACCCAGCCCGAAGACCACGTGGCCGACAACGCCAGCGCGTCCTTCGGCCTCACCGGGCGCGGCCCGCAGCTCTTCCTGCTCACCGGTGTGCCGGCAGCCGGCAAGACCGCCGCCCAGGTGGAGCAGGCCCTGCGTGCGCAGGTGGCGCGTGTGGCAGCCGAGGGCGTGACCGAGCCGGAGCTGCAGCGCGTCAAGACCCAGTGGGTAGCGGGCGAGGTTTACAAGCGCGACAGCGTGTTCAACCAGGCCCGCACACTCGGCTCGAACTGGGTCACCGGTTTTGCACTGGGCGCCGACGAGCAACTGATTGCCCGCTTGCGCGCCGTGACCGCCGCGCAGGTGCAGGCCGTGGCGGCCAAGTACTTTGGCGATGATGCCCTCACCGTGGCCACCCTGCTGCCCCAACCGCTGGACAAAACCCGCAAACCCCGCGTGCCCATGGCCGGCATGCGCGACTGAGGCCATCATGAGTACTATCAAAATGAGAGCTGTCTGCGCAGTATTTACGGGGGCTATAGGCCTTTTTTGTGCCAATTTTGCGTGGGCGGGCATTCCCATCATGCACTGGACGCAGCCCTCGGGCGCGCAGGTGTATCTGGCCGAAAGTCCGGCCATTCCCATGGTGGACGTGCGCATCGACTTCGACGCCGGAGCCCGCCGCGACCCAGCCGACAAACCCGGCCTGAGCAACCTCATGGCCGCCGCCACCAGTGACGGCGTGCGTGCCACGGCGCGGGAGCCCGCACTGGACGAAAACGGTTTGGGCGAAGCCTGGGCCGATCTGGGGGCCTCGTTCGGCGGTGGCGCGGGAAGCGACCGCTTGAGTTTCTCGCTGCGCTCGCTTACCTATCCCGACCTGCTGCAAAAAGCCGCGGCCCTGGCGGCGCGCCAATTGGCCGAGCCCGCGTTTCCGGAAGCGCTGTGGCTGCGTGACCGGCCCAAGCTCGTGGCGGCCCTGAAGGAAGCCAACACGCGCCCGGCCACCCAGGCGGCGCGGGCCTATTCGCACGCGGTTTACGGCAGCCACCCGTATGGCGCGGAGACCACCGAGGACAGTCTGAACCGCGTCAGCGTGCAAGACCTGGTGGCGCTGCATGGCCGTGCCGTGCGCCCCTGCTACGCCAAGATCAGCATCGTGGGTGCCCTCGATCGCGCGCAGGCCGATGCGCTGGTAACGCAGCTCTTTGCCCGCCTGCCCGCGGGCGATTGCCCGGCCCTGCCGCCGGTGCCCGAGGTGCAGCCCCTGCAGCAGGCGCAGGAAAAAACCATTGCCTTTGCCTCCGCCCAGGCCCATGTGCTGGTGGGCCAGCCCGGCTACAAACGCAACGACCCCGATCACTTTGCCTTGATGGTTGGCAACCATATTTTGGGTGGTGGCGGCTTCACCTCGCGCCTGACCGAAGAGGTGCGCGAGAAGCGCGGCCTGAGCTACAGCGTGTACAGCTACTTTGCACCTGGCCTGCACGCCGGCGCCTTCACCATCGGCCTGCAGACCCGCCCCGACCAGGCGCAGCAGGCGCTGCAGCTGGTGCGGGAGGTGCTGACCAAGTTTGTGGCCGAAGGCCCGACCGAGAAGGAACTGGCCGCCGCCAAGGCTAACCTCATCGGCGGCTTTGCGCTCATGACCGACAGCAACCGCAAGCTGCTCGACAACGTGGCCAACATCGCCTGGAACGGCTTGCCGCTGGACTACCTGGACACCTGGACGCAGCAGGTGCAGCGCGTCACCGTGGCCGATATCCGCGCCGCCTTTGCGCGCAAGATCCAGCCCGAGAAAATGGTGACGGTGGTGCTGGGGGCTGCGGCGCAGAAGTAAGGCGCTGCGCCGCGGGCGGTATGGGCCGTTACTTGGCTTTCGCGAGCTTGGTTTCCATAACGCCTTCTTTACCCTGGGCTTCATCGACCAGATGCAGCCTGGTGCGGGCATACAGGATGCCCATCTTCACCTCTTGCCACACGTAGTACAGCACGCCGGGCTTCGCATCAATTTCAACGGTGTCCGTGTTTTCAGCCTTGGACGTGATGGTGTGCTTGCCGGGAGCAATTTCCTTGTAGAGATAGGTTTTGGCAGCGGTCTGGCCGAGCGCATTGCCATCCACTTCAACGTCCATCTTGACGGCCGCACCCATGGACTCATTGCGATAGATATAGACACCCGACTTGTCAGCCGGAGCGGTGAATTGCTTTGCAGCGGCATCTTGCTGGGCATCGCCCATGTTGACCGACGCGCAGCCGACCAGGTTTGCAGCAATGGCGGCGAGAACGAGAATTTTTTTCATTGAATGGAGTCTTGATGGGTGAGTGTGGAATCGAAGCATCTGCGAAATGCGGTGCTTTTTCATTCTAGGAGTGGCCCTGTTTCGCGGATATCCCCCAAACGGGTGATACCGCAGCGGAATGTTTGCATTGCATCAATGAAAATGCTTGCGGTCGCCGGTGGAGATAGTGCCGGCGTGGGGCTGGTTTGTCGGGGCTGGGACGGGTGTTATTTCGAGCCTGTCACAACGTCTGAGTTGAAGGACAACTGGAGTACTGAAGGCCACCGTTTACACAAAAATTCGGACACCCTCCCAATACAATCAACGGCTGATTTACTAGGGAGATATAAAGATGAAAAAATGCTTACCTTTGTTGCTTGTCGTATTGCTATCTGCTTGCGCACCATTGAGTAAATACAACTATCAATCGCAAGCTAGCTCTGATCCTGAATTTATTTTTGGAGATCGCTTTGGTGGTGGTTCAGTCACCAGTCCAGCCAGAAGTTTCAAAGTCAACATTGTTGACCCCAATCTGAACAAATGCAGTGATTACGCTGTGGTCGGAACGACATCCAATCACTGGATGGGAACTGCTTCCAAAACCATTCAAATAAAAACTCCTGCGGGAAAAGCAGTGGCACTTTCTGGCGGCTATGTACTTTCCACAGGGTTTAGCATCACCACCTGCATGCCTCCAGCGGTCAGGTTCTTCCCGAAGAACGGGAGTACATATTCAGTCGATGTTGGCGTCATTGATAAGCGCTGCATGCTGAGCATCGTTCAAAGATTGCCAGATGGAAAAGATGAGCCTGTATCAGGCGAGACACTGGGATCTGATTGCCAGAAATAATTGATCTAACGAATGAAGAAAGATGAGAAATCTCTCGCCTTTCTTTGGTGCATAAAAGGTCAGCCCGCACAACGTCTGCGCAATCAGCTATTAATTACATGGCGGAAGTGCGGCCGCGCGCCACCCAATAAGCACCCAGGGCCCGGCGGGCGGCCGATTTCTGCGCGTTTGGCAGCATGAGGCTGCCCGCCGGGCCCTGGGTGCGCACTTGTCAATGGAAAAGACTACGCCGCCGTGGGTTAAGCTTTGCCCATGAAAGCCAAAGTCTCCCCAGCCCCGCGCGGCAAAGCCAGCGCACCCAAACGTCCCGTCCACGCCAAAGCCGTGCAATCGCACGAGGTCCGCATCATTGGCGGCCACTGGAAGCGCATCAAACTCAAGGTGGCCGACAAGCCCGGCCTGCGTCCCACGCCCGACCGCGTGCGCGAGACCCTGTTCAACTGGCTGGGCCAGGACATGACGGGCCTGCGCTGCGTCGATGCGTTTGCCGGTACCGGCGCCCTCGGGTTTGAGGCCGCCTCGCGCGGCGCGGCCGATGTGCTGCTGGTGGAAAAGGACGCCGCCCTGGTCGAGCAGCTGCAGCGCGTGCGCACGCAGTTGCTGGCACTGGAGTTGCCCGAGCCGGTGGTGCAGAACCTGCAGGTGCAGCGGGGCGAGGGCGTGGCCGCCCTGCGCGCGCTGGCACCAGCCAGCCAGAACGTGGTTTTTCTCGACCCGCCGTTTGATGCCGATGTGTACGAGGCCGCGCTGGCCGCCGCCGCGCGCGTGCTGGCGCCCGAAGGCTTTGTGTACCTGGAAGCGCCCAAGGCCTGGACCGACGCCACGCTGGAGCCCACGGGCCTGGTGGTGCACCGCTACCTCAAGGCCGGTGCCGTGCACGCCCACTTGCTGCGCGCCACCGCATAATCGTTTTCCCAGCAGAGCCACAGGCCCCGGAGCATGCCATGTCAAAACCCGTGATTGCCGTGTACCCCGGCACCTTCGATCCCATCACCCTGGGTCACCAGGACATCATTCGCCGCGGCGCGGACCTGTTCGGCACGGTGATCGTGGCGGTGGCTGCGGCGCACCACAAGAAGACGATGTTCAGCCTGGAGGAACGCCTGGAGACCGTGCGCGAAGTGCTCAAGCCCTACGCCAACGTGCGGGTGGAGCCGTTTACCGGGCTGGTGGTGGAGTTCGCCAAAAGCCAGGGCGCGCAGGCCATGCTGCGCGGTGTGCGCTCGGTGACCGACTTCGATTTCGAGAACCAGCTCGCGGGCATGAACCGCGCCCTGGCGCCCGGGGTGGAGAGCGTGTTCCTGACCCCTGACGCCCGCTACCAGCACATCTCCAGCACGCTGGTGCGCGAGATTGCCACCTTGCAGGGCGAGGTGGCCCAGTTTGTGGCACCGGCCGTGCATGCCCGCCTGCTGCAAAAAGTGCAGACACCCAAGGCCTAGCGCGGCATACTGGGGGCGGGTCGTCGCCCAACAGGAGGTTGCCATGAGAATCTTGTTACCCGTGGACGGTTCGGAGCTGGCGCTGGAGGCAGTGCGTTTTGCCGTGCGCATGCTGCTGGCGGGGTGGCGGGCTGAGGTGGTACTGGCCAATGTGCAGGAGACGCCCAGCCTGTACGAGCTGGTGGTGGTGCACGACCCGGAACAGATAGACCGTGCCAGCGCCGAGGCGGGGCTGCATGCCCTGCAGGGTGCGCAGGAACTGCTGGACGCCGCCGGCGTGGAGTACGAGTGCGAAGTGGCCCGGGGCGACCCCGCCCATACCATCATTGACATGACCGAGCGCTTTGCCTGTGATCTGATCATGATGGGCGCGCGCGGCACCAGTGCCTTGCGCAGCGCCATGCTGGGCTCGGTTTCCAACGAGGTGCTGCACGCCAGCCTCATCCCGGTCATGATCGTCAAGCCCGACCCCCTGATGGCGGACCTGCCCTGAGCAGACGGCGACAGCGAGGCAGGGTAAAAACCCTGCTGCTGACAAGCAACGATAATTAGGGGCATGCAACATGCCCTTTTTTCTGCAGCCCTGCGGGTGGAGCCTCTGCCATGGCGCTGATGATCACCACCGAGTGCATCAACTGTGATGTGTGCGAGCCCGAGTGCCCCAACGAGGCCATCTACCTGGGCGCTGCCATCTACGAGATCGACCCCGCCAAATGCACCGAGTGCGTGGGCCATTTCGCCGAGCCGCAATGCGTGCAGGTGTGCCCGGTGTCGTGCATTCCGGTGAACCCGGAGCATGTGGAAGACCAGGAAACCCTGTGGCAGAAGTACCGCCGGCTGCAGCAGGCAGCCAAGGCTTAGTTCGCGGGTTTTTCGGCGGTCTTTTTCGTCTTTGCGCCCGTATCGCGGGCGGTGAAGTAGTCCGGTTCCT
This sequence comes from Rhodoferax sp., assembly GCA_019449595.1. Lineage (GTDB taxonomy): Bacteria > Pseudomonadota > Gammaproteobacteria > Burkholderiales > Burkholderiaceae_C > Allorhodoferax. The sequence continues at coordinate 165,450 of JAGRPL010000006.1, forward strand.
TTTTCTTCTTTTTCGTGCTTTTCCTGGCCACGGCGCTGGCGGCCTTGCTGTTCTTGTGGCGTTCCGCCTGGCTGTCGGCCTGGGCCTGTGCCTCGTCCTGCAGGCGGGATTTTTCCAGGGTGTCGGCCGTTGCTGCGTCGCGCCGGGTCAGGGCATCGGCCTGCGCCTTTTGCGCCTTGCTGCGTGAATCCGTGACATCCACGGCAACGGCGTCGGCGCAGGGCGTCTGGCTGTAGGCCGTGCCACAACGGTAGACTTTCTGGCCCCAGGCCCCCGTGTTCATTGCGCAGATAGCTATGAAAAACAGAGCAATTGGAAGGCGTTGTTTCATGGCGTTTCCTTGGGTGGTGCCGGTTCGGGTGTGGCGGCGGCGGCGGGCGCCTGGGCTGGGCGCGGCGCCTTGGGCACATGGGGGCGCGGCGGCTTGCTGGTGTGCACCAGCAGCGTTGCCTTGTCCATCTCGCCGGCCAGGAAGGCCGGCACGGCCTTGAGCGTGCGGTCTATGCACTGCTCGATGGCGATGCGGTCGTCCAGGATGGGTTTCTTCAGCACCCAGCTCACCACCTCGGCCTTGCTGCCCGGGTGCCCCACGCCCAGGCGCAGGCGCCAGTAGTCGTCGGTGCCCAGCTGGGCGTGGATGTCGCGCAGGCCGTTGTGGCCGGCGTGGCTGCCGCCGCGCTTGAGCTTGGCCTGGCCGGGCGCAATGTCCAGTTCATCGTGGATGACCAGAATTTCGGACGGCGCAATCTTGAAGAAGCGGGCCAGGGCCGCCACCGATTTGCCCGACACGTTCATGAAGGTCTGCGGCTCCAGCAGCCACACCGTCTGCCCGTGCAGCGTGGTGCGCCCCACCAGGCCGTGGTAGCCCTTGTCCATGTTGAGCGGCACCTTGAGTTCACGCGCCAGCGCGTCCACCCACCAGAAGCCGGCGTTGTGGCGGGTGGCGTCGTATTCCGGTCCTGGGTTGCCCAGGCCAACAAACAGTTTGATCATGTGAAGCGGGATGGCGTGTGTGTCGTGGATGGTAGGGCAAAAACGGGGTGCCCCCCAACGAAAACGGCCCACCGAGGTGGGCCGTTGTGCGTGACCGGATGACTCCGATTACTTCTTGGCAGCGGGAGCGGCCTTGCCACCCTTGGCAGCGGGAGCTGCAGCAGCGGCTTCGGCAGCAGCCTCGGCGGCCACTTCGGCAGCGGGAACCACCACGGACACCAGAACCGGGTTTTCCTTGCCGCGCACCACGGCGGACACGCCCTTGGGCAACTTGACGTCGCTCAGGTGGAAGGAAGCGCCCTTCTTCAGGTCGCTCAGGTCCACTTCAATGAACTCGGGCAGGTCGCCGGGCAGGCAGGCCACGTCGATTTCGTTCAGCACGTGGGTGATCAGGCAATGGTCGACCTTGAATGCGGAAGACTCTTCCTGGTTCTTGAAGTGCAATGGCACCTTCATGTGCAGCTTGGTGTTGGCATCCACGCGCTGGAAGTCGATGTGCAGCACCAGTTGCTTGAACGGGTGCATCTGCACGTTGCGCAGCAGGACCTTGCTTTCCTTGCCGTTCAGTTCCATGTCCAGAATGGAGGCGTGGAACGCTTCCTTCTTGATGGCATGCCACAGGGCATTGTGGTCCAGCTCGATAGCCAGAGGCTCGGCGGCTCCACCGTAAACGATACCGGGTGTGCGACCCGAATTGCGGAGACGGCGGCTCGCACCCGTGCCCTGCTTGGCGCGCTCAAAAGCGACAAATTTCATAACTAACTCCTGTGAGAGTCCACCGCGACCAGTGTGACTCCGGTTTAATAAAAACGCGAACCGGCCCTAAGGGGCCGGGCGTTTGCTTTTTGTCCCGAACAACCTTTTTCAAGGTTTTATAGAAACCTTAAAAAAGGTTTTCCTGATCCGAGAACAAACTCATGACCGACTCGCCCTTGGCAATGCGCTGGATCGTTTCGGCGAACAGCGGAGCCACGGAGAGCTGGCGGATTTTCTGGCATTGCGCTGCAGCAGCGCTCAGCGGAATGGTGTTGGTCACCACCACTTCGTCGAGTGCGCCGCCGTTGGCGATGCGCTCGATGGCGGGGCCCGAGAAAATGGGGTGGGTGCAATAGGCGTACACCTTCTTGGCGCCGCGCTCCTTGAGCACTTCGGCGGCCTTTACCAGGGTGCCGGCGGTGTCGATCATGTCGTCCATGATGACGCAGTTGCGGCCTTCGATTTCACCGATGACGTGCATCACCTCGGACACGTTGGCCCTGGGGCGGCGCTTGTCGATGATGGCCAGGTCGCAGCCGAGCTGCTTGGCCAGTGCACGTGCACGCACCACGCCGCCGACGTCGGGCGACACCACGATCAGGTCTTCGTAGTTCTTCTGGCGCAGGTCGCCCAGCAGCACGGGCGAAGCGTAGATGTTGTCCACGGGAATGTCGAAGAAACCCTGGATCTGGTCGGCGTGCAGGTCCATGGTCAGCACGCGGGCCACGCCCACGGCCTGCAGCATGTTGGCCACCACCTTGGCGGTGATGGGCACGCGGGTGGAGCGGGGACGGCGGTCTTGCCGCGCGTAGCCGAAATAGGGGATGACGGCACTGATGCGCTCGGCCGAAGCGCGCTTGAGCGCGTCGACCATGATCAGCAGTTCCATCAGGTTTTCGTTGGTGGGTGCGCAGGTGCTTTGCACCACGAACACGTCACGGGCCCGCACGTTCTGGTTGATTTCCACGGTGACTTCACCGTCGGAGAAGCGACCCACCGTGGCCGCGCCCAGCGAAATGCCCAGGTGGCTAGCGATATCAGCCGCCATGCCAGGGTTGGCATTGCCGGTGAAAACCATGAAATCAGGAGGGGTGGGTGCCTGCATGTGGGTTCCAGCGAAGAGAGTGGGTTTATGTCTGTACGTTGCGCGTGCTGTTGCCGGAACGGCCCGGACAACAGATTTGGCAGGGGAAGAAGGATTCGAACCTTCGCATGCTGGAATCAAAATCCAGTGCCTTAACCAACTTGGCGACTCCCCTACACGGGTTGACAGCTAAACGCTGCCCACCGATAAACCATCGCTGGTTGCCCATCCCACCAGGGGGTGGACATCCATATTGCTGCACACCTTGACTTGCAACGCGTCCGGCGCGTTACCGATCTCGACATTCTGCAGCAGTTGCGCAAACACCGCACTTCCAGAACCGGTCATCCTGCCGTTCAAACCCTGGGATTCGAGCCACTCAAGGGCTTGATTCACACCAGGACAGAGCTTCTGGGCAACCGCTTGCAAGTCATTTTGGCCAAAACCAAAAGCATTCGCAGCGAAGCCTGAAATTATAGCTGGTTTTGTGTCGCGTTTTAAAGATGGGTCAGAGAAAATTTGTCGGGTATCCAAACCAGCGTCCGGTTTGACCACCACAAACCGTGCCGGCGGCAGCTCCAGCGGGGTGAGTTGCTCGCCGATCCCCTCGACCCAGGCATGGTGCCCGCCGAGGAAGAACGGCACGTCCGCCCCCAGTGCCAGCCCGAGGCGTGACAGCGCCGACAAAGGCAGGTTGAGCTTCCACAGGCGGTTGAGCGCCAGCAGGGTGGACGCGGCGTCGGACGAGCCGCCGCCCATGCCCGCCTGGGCCGGAACCGATTTGGAGACCCCGATGTGCGCGCCCAGCGGGCACTGCGTGGCCTGCTGCAGGGCGCGGGCGGCCCGAAGCACCAGGTCGTCGGGGGGCAATTCCCAGGTCAGGTCTTCCCGGCTGACCTGGCCATCGGTGCGCACGGAAAAGTGCAGGGTGTCGCACCAGTCAATCAGCATGAAGGCCGATTGCAGCAGGTGGTAGCCGTCCTCCCGGCGCCCGGTGATGTGCAGGAACAGGTTGAGCTTGGCGGGGGCGGGAATGTCGTAGAGCGACTGCATGGGGTGATTATCCGGTGCGCCGGCCTAGCGCTCCAGCAGGATGGTGAGCTCGGCCGGGGTTGCCGGCGGCAGGCGCTGGGCGCTCAGGCGCCCGTTGGGCAGGTTCTGCAAGTCGACCTGCCAGCCGGGCGTGTCGGGGGCGCTTCCCTGCAGCCAGGCAAACAGGCTGGCGATGGGCAGCTCGGTGCCGGTGGCCTGGCGCGTCAGCGCGTCCAGTGAGTCAAAGTACCGGGGCTCCCCCGTGGTCTGCAGTTGTGCGGAGCGGGCGTTCCACTGCAGGCGCGCCACGGTGCTGCCCAGTGGGCTGCTGAAGACCAGGGTGCCGGCCTGGGCGCTGCCCTGCAGGTCGAAATCGGCCGAGAAGGCCTGCACCGGGGTGCTGTACACCTTGACGGCCAGGCGGCCCTGCCAGTGCGCATTTTCGGCATTATTTGTGCCGCTGGTGCTCACGGGTACTGCGCAGCCAGCTATCAAAAAGATAGCAATAACCAGCGCCAGGCGCAGCGCCGAGGGCAGTGCCGTCTTCACGGCTTGCCGCGCAGGCGCTTCATGGTCTCCAGCAGGGTCTCGTTCTCGGGACTCAGCGCCAGGCCGGCCGCCCAGACCGTGTTGGCCTCGTCGCGCTGGCCCAGGGACCACAGCACTTCACCCAGATGGGCGGCAATCTCGGCGTCTGGCCGGGCCTTGTAGGCGCCCTGCAGCAGGCGCGCGGCTTCGGCGGGGTTGCCGGAGCGGAATTCCACCCAGGCGAGGCTGTCGACGATGAAGGGGTCGTTGGGCGCAAATTCCAGCGCCTTGGTGATCAGTTCGCGGGCTTCGGCCAGGCGCACGCCCCGGTCTGCGAAGGAATAGCCCAGCGCGTTGTAGGCGTGGTGGTAATCGGGTTTGGTGGCGATGACGCGGCGCAGCAGCACTTCCATTTCGTCCGGCCGGCCGATTTTTTCCGCCATCATGGCCTGGTCATAGACCAGGTCCATGTCCTCGGGGTACTGGGCGGTGGCGTTGTACAGCACCTCGTAGGCATCCTGGTACTGGCGGGCTTCGCGCAGCAGTTGCACTTCGGCGCTGATCTTGGCGCGGGCGTCTTCCGGCTGCGTCTCGGGCGTGCTGCGGATCAGGGCGCGGGCTTCCGCCAGCTTGCCCTGGTGCGCCAGGATGGCGGCGCGCCGGCTCTGTACCCGCAGGGCATCCTGCGGGCTGTCGATGCGGCTCAGGTAGGCCAGCGCCTCGTCCGGCCGCTGGTTCTGTTCGGCAATCTGGGCCAGCAGCAGGTAGGCCTGCACCAGCCCTCGGTCCATTTCCGACGGCGCGGCGTCGGCGGGCACCGGCTTCATGGCCACGTAGGTCTTGAGCGAGGACTCGGCTTGTGCCACTTTCTTGTCCTGCAGTTCCAGGGAGCCGCGCACCAGCCAGGCTTCCGCCATGTCCGGCTTCTCGGTATTGAGCAGCAGCGTCTGGGCGTAGGCGTCGGCGTAGCGCTGGGCATTGAGCAGGTTGCGGGTGTAGGCCATGCGGATCTCGGCCTGGGGCTGGCCCGACAGATACTTTTGCACCAGGGCCTCGGCGGCGGGGCGCTTGGCGTTCATCATGGCCAGTGCCAGCAGCACGGGCTCCTGCGCCTTGGGGTTCAGGGCGACGCCGCGGCGTGCGGCTTCCAGGGCCCCGTCGGCATCGTTGGCCTGCAGGCGCAGCACACCAATGCTGGCCCACGCAGCGGGGCCGGTGGCACGGTTGCCCAGCTCCGGGGCCAGGGCTTTTTCGACCACGCTGGCGGTCAGCGGGCGGTCCGTGGCGCGGGCGTAATAGCGCGGCACTAGGTCGATGGCTGCCGCGCGCTCTGCCGGGGGCAGGGCGGCCAGCCCACGGCGCAGTGGCTCCTGGGTTTCCGCGATCCGGTTCAGGCCGATCAGGATCTGCAGCAGGTAGCGGTTGGCGTCCAGCGAGGTCGGGTAGGCGCGGGCCCACGACTGGGCGGCCTCCAGCGCCGATTCGCCGTTGCGCGCCTGCAGGGCCAGTTCCACGGCACGCTCGTACAGGCGCGGCGAGTTGGTCTTGTGCGCGGCGTCCAGCATCAGGGCGTAGGCGGAGCCGTTGTCGCCCGACTGCGCGCTGAGTTCGCCCACCAGCAGCTGGTAGAACAGGTCGCTGTTGAGGTTGGAGTTGTTGGGGCCGGACTGCTTGGCGGATGCCTGTGCGGCGCTGCCGCAGGCGAGGGCGGCCAGCAGGGCCAGGGCGAGGAGTCGGGAAGGTCGTGACATCGGACCATAATAATCCAACCTGAAGGATCTCTGCCCCATGCCTGAACTGCCGGAAGTCGAAGTGACGCGCCTGAGTTTTGCCGGGCGCATTGCCGGCGCGCGCATCCAGGCGGTCCACCTGGGCAAGCCGCTGCGCTGGCCGTTGAACTGCGCGCCGCAGTCCCTGGTGGGGCGCCAGGTGCGCGGCGTGCGCCGGCGCGGCAAGTACCTGCTGCTGGACCTGGACCCGGGTCTGCTGCTGATTCACCTGGGCATGTCGGGCAGTCTGACGTTTGCCCCCCAGTTGCCGGCCCCGGGAGTACATGACCATTTTGAATTGCGCACCACGCAGGGCGTCTTGTGCCTGCACGACCCGCGTCGTTTTGGCGCTGTGGTGTACGCGCCCGATGAGCAGGACGCCACGGCCCGCAAGCTGCTGGGCAAGCTGGGCATGGAGCCGCTGGGAGCCGGGTTTGACGCGGCGCTGTTCCACGCGGGCCTAGCGCGGCGCCGGGCGCCCATCAAGCAGGTGTTGCTGGCCGGCGACGTGGTGGTGGGGGTTGGCAATATCTATGCATCTGAGGCGCTGTTTCTGGCGGGCATCCGGCCCACCACGCAGGCCTGCAAGCTGAGCCGGCCCCGCGCAGCCCGACTGCACCAGGCCATCCGCGAGGTGCTGGCGCGGGCGGTGGAGCAGGGCGGCAGCACCCTGCGAGATTTTTCCAACGCCCATGGCGAGGCGGGGCATTTCCAGGCCCAGGCCATGGTGTATGGGCGCCAGGGGCAGGCGTGCAAGGTTTGCGGCACGCCGATCCGTGCCATCCGGCAGGGGCAGCGCTCCACCTATTTCTGCAGCCACTGCCAGAAACCCTGAGGGGGCCGCGTGGGTGCAATGCTATATTGAGCGATTCCTTGGGGGCGACTTTTGGCTACTTCATTTAACGACCAGTTTGACCAGCACGGCTCTTGGCGGCGGGAATTTGCGCTGCGCCTGAAGCTGCTTGCGGAGTGGATGAAGGACAACGAACTGCTCGATGCCGGAGTCGAGGAACGCCTGCGCCGCCTGGAAACCCAGGTGCGCTCCGACAAGGTGATGGTGGCCTTTGTGGCGGAGTTCTCCCGCGGCAAGTCCGAGATGATCAACGCCGTCTTCTTCGCCGGCTATGGCCGGCGCATCATGCCCGCCAGCGCAGGGCGCACCACCATGTGCCCCACCGAAATGGGTTACGACGCCGACGTGCCCCCCTGTCTGCGCCTGCTTCCCATCGAGACCCGGCTGCAGCCGCAGGCGCTCATGGAGTGGCGCATGGCGCCCGAGAAGTGGACCCGCATCGACCTGGACGTGAACAATCCGCAACAGTTGGCGCTGGCCCTGGAGAAAGTGGCCGAAACGCGCAAGGTGACCCAGGACGAGGCGCGTGCGCTGGGCTTCTGGCACAACCAGGCTCCGGAAGACAACCCCGTGCTGGACGCGCAGGGCATGGTCGAGGTGCCCAGGTGGCGCCACGCGCTGATCAACATTGCCCACCCGCTGCTCAAGCAGGGGCTGGTGATTCTGGACACGCCCGGACTCAACGCCATTGGCGCCGAGCCGGAACTCACCGTCAGCCTGATTCCGCAGGCGCATGCCGTGGTGTTCATTTTGGGGGCCGATACCGGGGTCACCAAGTCCGACCTGTCCATCTGGCGCGAGCATCTCATCACCGAGACCCACGACACCAACTCCCGGCTCGTGGTGCTCAACAAGATCGACACGCTGTGGGACGCACTGAGCACCCCGGCGCAGATTCAGGCCCAGATCGACCGCCAGAAGACCAGCACCGCCGACATCCTGGGCATTCCCCGCGACCGGGTGATTGCCGTGTCGGCCCAGAAGGGCCTGGTGGCCAAGGTGACCGACGACGCGGCGCTGCTCCAGCAGAGTTGCCTGCCGGTACTGGAAGACGCGCTGGGGCGCGGCATGATGGGCAAGCGCCAGCAGATTCTGGCCGATGCCATGGTGTCCGGCATTTCGGACCTGCGCACCGAGACCGGCCGCGTCATCAACATCCGCAAGCGGGATCTGACCGAGCAGATGATGGAGCTCAAGGGCCTGCAGGGCAAGAATGCCACGGTGATCAAGCACATGCGCTCGCGCATTTCGCAGGAGCAGACGGAGTTCGACCTGGGCGGCGCCAAGATCCATGCCGTGCGCTCGGTGCACCTCAAGCTGCTGCGCGAGGTGTTCAGCATCCTGGGGTCGCGGACGCTGAAAAAGGAAATGTCGCAGCTCACCGAGACCCTGACGCAAAAGGGCCTCAAGCTGGGTGTCAAGAAGGCCTACGGCGAAACCTTTGACCGCCTGCGGGGCAACCTGCAGAAGGTGCAGGCGCTGTGCAACGAAATCCAGACCATGCTGGCGGCCACGTTCCGCCAGCTCAATGGCGAGTACGGCTTCTCCCTGCAGGCGCCCACCGAACCCCAGATGGCCGGCTACCTGGAGGAGCTGGATCTGGTGGAGCGCAGCCACCTGCAGTACCTGGGCATTGGCAACGCATTCAAACTGGCGCAACCCGAATTCGCCGACCGCCTGGTGCGGGCCCTGTCCACCCGTCTGCGCAACACGCACGAGGCGGCCTTGGCCGATGTGGAGCTGTGGAGCAAGTCGGCCGCGGCCCAGCTCGACGCCCAGCTGCGTGAGCGCCGGCGCAACTTCACCCGCCGCATCGAAGCCATCGACCGCATCCAGCAGGCCGCCGGCGGCCTGGAAGACCGTATCCAGGACATCGAGCAGCAGAGCACGGCCTTGAACCAGATCGATGCCAAGCTGGCGGAGTTGACCGAGTACCTGATCGTCTCCAACCAGCCGTCCAGTACGGTGGTGGACGTGGAATTCGCCTGAGCGTGGCCTTATCGGTGGATGACTTTGCCACCCGCGTCGTGCGGTGGCAGCAGCAGCACGGCCGCAACGACCTGCCGTGGCAAAACACCCAGGACCCGTACCGGGTGTGGCTGTCCGAGATCATGCTGCAGCAGACGCAGGTGGTGACGGTGCGCGACTACTTCGCCCGTTTTGTGGCCCGCTTTCCGGATGTGCAATCGCTGGCCGCGGCCAGCCTGGACGACGTGCTGGGCCTGTGGAGCGGCCTGGGTTATTACAGCCGCGCGCGCAATCTGCACCGCTGCGCACAGCAGGTCATGGCGTTGCACGGCGGCGCGTTTCCCCGTGCTGCGCAGGTGCTCGAAACCCTGCCTGGCATTGGGCGCTCCACGGCGGCGGCGATCGCGTCGCTGTGCTTTGGCGAGCGGGTGGCCATTCTGGATGCCAACGTCAAGCGGGTGGTGACGCGGGTCGTGGGTTTCGACGCCGACCTGGCGCTGGCGGCCAACGTGCGCGCCCTGTGGGAGGTGGCCGCAGGGCTGCTGCCCCGGCCGGACGGCGCCGCGGCGGCCATGCCGCGCTACACGCAGGGCATGATGGACCTGGGCGCCACGGTGTGCCTGCCCCGCAAGCCTGATTGCGCGGCCTGCCCGGTGCAGTCCGTGTGTGTGGCCGCAGCGGCCGGCAACCCCCAGCAGTATCCGGTGCGCACGCGCACGCTCAAACGCAGTAGCCAGTCGCTCTGGCTGTTGTGGGCCCAGACCGCGGACGGCGCCGTGTGGCTGGACAAACGCCCCACGCCCGGTGTGTGGGCAGGGCTGCACTGCCTGCCCCTGTTTGACAGCGAGGACGCCCTGGTGCGCGCCGTGCCGTTTCCCCTGCGTGCCGGTCTGCAGGCGCAACCGGCGTTCCAGCACGTGCTGACGCACAAGGATTTGCACCTGCACGTCTGGCGTTTGCCGGTGCTGGACGAGGCATTGGGGTGGGGTGACGGGCGCTGGGTGGCGGCACACGTGTGGCCGCAGCTGGGTTTGCCTGCGCCCATTCGCAAGCTGCTGGTGCAGGCGGAACCGGCTTAGGCGGGCCTTCGGGAACAGCGCTTAGAGGCCGTCGATTTCGCGGTGGCGTTTGAGCGTGACCCACTGCGCGGCAAAGTGCTGCGCCAGGCGCTCCACCAGATAGACCGAGCGGTGCTGGCCACCGGTGCAGCCAATGGCCACGGTGACATAGCTGCGGTGGTCGCGCACCAGGGCGTCGAGCCAGCTTTCCAGGAAATGCACGATGTGGTGGAGCATCAGGTCCACGTCGGGCTGCGTGTGCAGGAAGTCCATCACGGCCTGGTCGCGCCCGGTAAGGGGGCGCAGTTCGGGTTCGTAGTGCGGGTTGGGCAGCATGCGCACATCAAACACATAGTCGGCGTCGGTGGGTACGCCGCGCTTGAATGCAAACGACTCAAACACCAGGGTCAGCTGCGCGTCCGGTGACGAAATCAGCGTCTTGACGTAGGCCTGCAACTGCGAGGGGCGGATGATGCTGGAGTCGATGACGTGCGCCTGCGCGCGCAGGGCGGCCAGCAGCTTGCGCTCCAGTTCGATGGCGTCGACCAGCGCACGGCGGGCATCCTGTTCGCCATGCCCCGCAGGGCCTTGCGACAGCGGGTGCTTGCGCCGGGTTTCGGAATAGCGGCGCACCAGCGTATCAGTATTGGCGTCCAGAAACAGCGACTTGACGGCGATGCCCTGGCTGCGCAGGGCTTCCAGTTGCTGCGGCACCAGCGGCAGCGAGGTGGCGCTGCGCACGTCCATTGCAATGGCCACGCGGCGTGCCTGGTGTTTTTGTTCCAGCTCGACAAACGCCACCAGCAGCTCCGGCGGCAGGTTGTCCACGCAGTAGAAACCGGCGTCTTCCAGCGCGTTGAGGGCGACCGATTTGCCGGAACCCGACATGCCGGTGATCAGCAGCAGTTCCATGGCGTGGGGTGTGTCGCTCATGGCATCAGGCTCCAGATTCCAGCATTTCGCGGGCGTGGGCGAGGGTGGTGTCCGAGAGCTTCTCGCCGCCCAGCATGCGGGCAATTTCGGTCACGCGCTGCTCGCCCTGCACTGCGGCCACCGTGCTGAGCGTGACCTTGCCGTCCATCTGCTTGGCCACCACCAGATGGTGGTTGGCGCAGGCGGCCACTTGGGGCAAGTGGGTGACGGCCAGCACCTGGCGGTCCTGGCCCAGTTGCTGCATGAGGCGCCCCACGGTTTCCGCCACGGCGCCGCCGACGCCCGAGTCCACTTCGTCAAAGATCAGGGTCTGCGCGGTGCCCAGCTGGCTGGTGGTCACGGCAATGGCCAGCGCCATGCGCGACAGCTCGCCGCCCGAGGCCACCTTGCCCACTGGGCGCGGTGTGCTGCCGGCGTGGCCGGCCGCCAGAAAGCCCACGTCTTCCAGCCCGCTTTGCATGGGCTGTGCAGCAGGTTCCAGTACCACCTGGAACTGGCCGCCCTGCATGCCCAGGCCTTGCATGGCCTGGGTAATGGCCTGGGCCAGCAGGGGCGCGGCCTTGGTGCGGGCCTTGGTGATGGTCTTGGCCTCGGCCAGATAGGCGGCGTGCGCCTTCTTTTCGGCGTTTTGCAGGCCTTCCAGGTCGGACGCCGCATCCAGCTGGGCGAGTTCGGCCTTCCAGGCGTCCAGCAGGGCCGGCAGCTCCTCCGGCGGGCGCTTGTAGCGCCGTGCCAGCGAGATCCACAGCGACAGCCGCTCATCCAGCTCGGCCAGGCGCTCGGGGTCGAGCTCGGTGCGGCGCAGGTAGGCGCGCAGGGTGTGCACGACGTCTTCCACCTGCGCAATGCTGGAACCCAGCACGTCCACCGGGTCCTTGAAATCGGGTTCCAGATGGGTTTGGCCTTGCAGCAGTTGCAGGGCGTTGTGCAGCAGCTTGAGCGCGTTGCCGTCTTCGTCTTCCAGCCGTTGCAGGGCGCCTTGCGCGGCGTCCAGCAGGGCCTGGCCGTTGGCCAGGCGGTTGTGGTTGCTCTGCAGCTCCTCCCACTCGTCGGCCTGCGGGGCCAGTTTGTCGACTTCACCAATCTGCCAGGTCAGGCGTTCGCGCTCGCGTTGCAGGGTGTCTTGGGCGGCCAGGGCCTCCGTCAGGGCGGTCTGGCTCTGGCGCCAGTCCTGCCACCGCGCAGCGAGGGTGGTGGTGGATACCTGGGCGTAGGCGTCCAGCAGGCCGCGCACGGCGTCCGGGCGGGTCAGGCTTTGCCAGGCGTGCTGGCCGTGGATGTCGAGCAGCTGCTCGCCAATGGACCGCAGCTGCTGCGCGGTGGCGGGGCTTCCGTTGATCCAGGCGCGGCTCTTGCCTTGCAGGTCCACAGTGCGTCGCAGCAACAACAGCTCGCTGTCGTCAAAGCCCGCTTCCTGCAGGCTGGCACGCACGCCGGCCGGGGTGTCGAACTCGGCGCTGACGTCAGTGCGGCTGGCGCCCTCGCGGATCACGCCGGTGTCGGCGCGTGCGCCGGTGACCAGCTGCAGGGCGTCGATCAGGATGGACTTGCCGGCGCCGGTTTCACCGGTGAGTACCGTGAAGCCGCTTTCGAGATCGAGCTCCAGCTCGCTGACGATGACAAAGTCCCGCAGGACAATACGTTTCAGGGCCACGGTCATGGCCCCCACGTTGGGCACTGCGTGTCCCCACTGCCCCCCAAGGGGGCGTTCGCCTGCTTGAAGCGGTTATGCGCAAGGCTCATTTACGCTGCTCCTTCGTTCCAGTGTAATTTTTGGCGCAAGGTGTCGAAATAGCTCCAGCCCTTGGGGTGCAGGAACCGCACGTGGTACTGCGAGCGGGTGACCACGACGCGGTCACCGTGCAGCAGCGAAGCCAGGGACTGCATGTCGAAATTGGCGCTGGCGTCGCGCCCTGCTACGATTTCTATAGCTATCTCCGCAGTATTGGCGAACACAATCGGCCGGTTTGACAGGGTATGCGGCGCAATGGGCACCAGCACCCAGCCGGGAATGGCAGGGTGCAGGATCGGCCCGCCAGCGGAGAGCGAATAGGCCGTGGAGCCGGTGGGCGTGGCAATGATCAGGCCGTCGGCCCGCTGGTTGGCCACAAAATGCCCGTCCACCTCCACCCGCAACTCCACCATGCCCGAGGTGGCTCCGCGGTTGACCACCACTTCGTTCATGGCCAGCGCCGTGAACACGCAATGCCCGTTGCGCATGACTTTGCCCTGCATCAGGCTGCGGTGGTCTTCTTCGTAGTGGCCGGCCAACATGGGCAACAGGCTGGCCTGGTAGTTTTCGAACGGAATGTCGGTGATGAAACCCAGGCGCCCCTGGTTGATGCCGATCAGCGGCACTCCGTAGGGCGCCAGCTGGCGCCCTATGCCCAGCATGGTGCCATCGCCGCCCACCACCAGGCACAGGTCGCAGCTACTGCCAATTTGCGCTAGGCTCATGGCCGTGTAGGCCGACAGCCCCATGCTGGTGGCGGTGTCGGCCTCCACCACCACCTCGCAGCCCTGGTCCATGAGAAAGTGGGCAATGTCATCCAGAGCCTGGCGTGACGAAGCGCCGGAGGCCCCCGAAGAGTTGGCCTGGTACTTGCCGATCAGTGCAACGTGGCGGAATTGGGACTTCATTCGCAAATTACATCATTAAAATGATCCCATGCTCGATGATCGTTCCAAGTTGTTGTTGAAAGCGCTGGTTGAGCGCTACATCGCCGATGGACAGCCCGTGGGCAGCCGCACGCTGTCGCGGGCTTCGGGCCTGGAGTTGTCGCCAGCAACCATTCGCAACGTCATGTCGGACTTGGAGGAGATGGGGCTGATTGCCAGCCCGCACACCTCGGCCGGGCGCATTCCCACGGCACGGGGCTACCGCCTGTTCGTGGACACCATGCTCACCGTGCAGCCCACCCAGTACGCGGCGCACAGCCTGGCGCCGGACCAGCCGCAAAAGGTCATCTCCAACGCGGCCAACCTGCTGTCCAACCTGTCGCAGTTCGTGGGCGTGGTGATTGCACCTCGGCGCACCTCGGTGTTCCGCCATATTGAATTTCTGCGCCTGTCGGAGCGCCGTCTGCTGGTGATCATCGTCTCGCCCGACGGTGACGTGCAAAACCGCGTCATCTTCACTGAGCAGGACTATTCGCAGGCCCAGCTGGTGGAGGCGGCCAACTTCCTCAACAGTCAGTATGTGGGGCTGGACATCGAGCACGTGCGCGAGCGCCTGCAAAGCGAGGTGGAGTCCCTGCGCTCCGAGATTGCCGCGCTGATGCAGGCGGCCGTGACCGTGAGTTCGGAGGCCATTACCGAGACGCAGGACGAAGTCATCATCTCGGGTGAGCGCAACCTGCTGTCGGTGTCCGATTTTTCCAGCGACATGGGGCATTTGCGCCGCGCGTTCGAATTGTTCGAGCAGAAAGCCCAGCTCATGCGGCTGATGGACATTGCCGGCCAGGCCGAAGGCGTGCGCATCTTCATTGGTGGCGAGAGCCAGGTGGTGCCCTTTGAAGACCTGTCCATCGTCAGCAGCCCTTACGAGGTGGACGGCAAGGTGGTGGGCACCCTGGGCGTGATCGGCCCCACGCGCATGGCCTACGACCGTATGATCCAGATTGTGGATATCACCTCCAAGCTGGTGAGCAACGCGCTGAGCCACCACAAGTAGCCCATTACAATCGCCAGTTCGGTTGGGGCGTTAGCTCAGTTGGTTAGAGCAGAGGACTCATAATCCTTTGGTCGCGGGTTCAAGTCCCTCACGCCCTACCATTCCATTTGAAAACCTGTTGTTCTTGCGAGCGGCAGGTTTTTGTCTTTTGGGGACCCGTCCCGGTGACTTGGCCCGGGAGTGCAAGTGGCAGCAGCGCCTTAGGCGGCTGATTTCTTGTCCGCCAGCAAGCGAGCTTCCAGGTGCTTGCGGCAGCTGGCGTTGATGACGCGCAGTTCGGCTAGGGTCTTGTCGATCTGGGCGCGTTTCTTTTCCAACTCGGCAATCTCGGTGTCGGTGCGCTCGATCACGTAGCTGAGCTGTTGCGCGCGGCCTTCGCCCTGGTGGCCATACAGGTCCAGGTAACGTTTGATTTCGGACAGCGGGGAACCGATGTCCTTGGCGCGCAGGATGAGGGAGAGGCGGGCGCGGTCGCGGCGGGTGTAGACCCGCGCGCCGTTGATGCGCCGGGGCGACAGCAGCCCCTTGTCTTCATAAAAACGCAGGGCGCGCAGCGTGATGCCGAACTCGCGGCACAACTCGGTGATGCCGAAGAGTTCGGAGGTGCCTTCGTCGCGATGCGAGTCGACGAAGGCCTGGGCGTCCGTGACGGCCGCGCTGTTCGCAGTAGCCTGGGGTGGCTGCGACGCGGTGGCGGTTTTCTTGGACGTGGTCACGCTGGCGGCTCCCGGTGGTCTTAGATGACGCGTTGCAGGCGCATGGCAACACCCATGTCGCCAGACACTTTCAGCTTTCCGGCCATGAAACCGGTGGTGGGCTCCAGGTCGCCGCTGAGCAGGGCGTTGAGGTTGTCCAGGGTGATGCCCACGGTGCAGTCGGCGTCGGTGTTGGCGTTGGTCACGGTGTTGGGGGTGGACTTGCCGTCGATCAGGATGACGCCGTCGGCGCCGCAATCGAATTTCAGGACGGCGCCCAGGCCGCTGTCAGCGCCGACTTTGGTACGAATGGCTTGTGTGCATTCTTCGAGGTTCATTTGAATTTCCTTGGTGTGTGGGTTGGGGTGTTTCCCGCAGCGGTGACTGCAGGAACCGGCCCGAATCTTAGCAACATTGCATGACGTTAAGTATAGTATTAATACCTATACGATATTTGGTTGACGTTAACGTTACCCTGCACTAAACTGCGCTCAGTTTCAACGCAAGGACCCGTTCTGATGCCTGCTATCCGTTCCAAAATCAACGTCAAGGCCGATGCCTTCGCTGCCAATGTGCAGCGCATGCAGGGCCTGCTCACCGAGGTGCAAAGGCTGGAAGGCCTGGTCATCGCCGAATCCGAATCCAAGCGCGAGAAGTTCGAAAAGCGCAAGCAACTGCTGCCGCGCGAACGCGTGGCGCGTCTGCTGGACCGCGGCACACCGTTCCTGGAGCTGAGCCGCCTGGCGGGGCTCAACATGCACGACGACGACGGCAAGAAGGCCGTGCTCGGCGGCGGCTCCATCATTGGCATCGGCGTGGTGGCGGGCAAGCGCTGCCTGGTGTCGGTGAACGACAGCGCAGTCAAGGGTGGCACCGTGGCGCCCATGGGGCTGCGCAAGGCCTTGCGGGCGCAGACCATCGCCATCGAAAACAAGCTGCCCCTGATCTATCTGGTGGAAAGCGGTGGCGCCAACCTGATGTACCAGGCCGAGATCTTTGTGGACGGCGGCCGCAGCTTCGCCAACCAGGCGCGCATGTCTGCAGCCGGCCTGCCGCAGATTTCCGTGGTGCACGGTTCGTCTACGGCCGGTGGCGCCTATCTGCCCGGCCTGTCCGACTACGTGATTCTGGTGCGCGGGCGTTCCAGCATCTACTTGGCTGGCCCCCCGCTGGTCAAGGCCGCCATTGGCGAGGACTGCACCGATGAAGAGTTGGGCGGTGCCGAGACCCACGCCCAGGTCACCGGCCTGGGGGAGTACCTGTGCGAAGACGACGCCCACGCCATCGGCATGGCCCGCGAGGTGA
Organism: Rhodoferax sp.; assembly: GCA_019449595.1. GTDB lineage: Bacteria > Pseudomonadota > Gammaproteobacteria > Burkholderiales > Burkholderiaceae_C > Allorhodoferax. The sequence continues at coordinate 182,097 of JAGRPL010000006.1, forward strand.
TGGACAAGCTGCGCTGGGACCAGACCCCCGCAGCCGCCAGCTTTGCCGAGCCGCTGTATGACGAGCAGGAGTTGATGGGCATTGTGCCGGCCGACGAGCGCGAACCCTACGACGTGCGCGAGATCATTGCCCGCCTGGTAGACGGCTCCGATTTCCTGGAGTTCAAGGCCAGCTATGCCCCCGAGATGATGTGCGGCCACGCCCGGGTGCAGGGCCACCTGGTGGGCATCCTGGGCAACAACGGCCCCATCCAGCCCGCCGGTTCGACCAAGGCCGCGCAGTTCATCCAGCTGTGCGACCAGAGCGGCACGCCGCTGATCTTCCTGCAGAACACCACGGGCTACATGGTGGGCTCGGTGGCCGAGCGCAGCGGCGCCATCAAGCACGGCTCCAAGATGATCCAGGCCGTGGCCAACGCCCGCGTGCCCAAGTTCACCGTGGTGGTGGGTGGCTCGTATGGTGCCGGCAACTACGGCATGTGCGGCCGTGGCTTCGACCCGCGCTTCATCTTCTCCTGGCCGACGGCCCGCACCGCCGTGATGGGCGGCGCGCAGGCGGCCAAGGTGATGGACATCGTCAACCGCGCCAAGATCGAACGCGCCGGCGGCGAGGCCAATGAAGAAGCCCTCAAGGCAATGTCCGATGGCCTGCGCATGCGGCTGGACAAGGAATCTGCCGCCCTGTTTGGCACCGCCCGCCTGTGGGACGACGGCATCATCGATCCGCGCGACACACGGCGCGTCCTGGGGCTGTGCCTGGCACTGGCCCAGGAAGCCGAGCAACGAACCCTGCGCCCCAACACCTTCGGTGTGGCACGCATGTAACTCCCTTATCTCCCAACACACCACCCTTCAACTTCAAGGCATTCACCATGAAATTCACACCCGAACACGAGCAAATTTCTGACACGGTACGCAAGTTTGTGGCCAACGAGATCAACCCCCATCTGCCCGAGTGGGAGAAGGCGGGCATTTTCCCGGCCCACCAGCTGTTCAAGAAGATGGGTGACTTGGGCCTGCTGGGCATCAAGTACTCCACGGAGTACGGCGGCATGGGTCTGGACTTCAGCTACTCCATGGTGATGGCCGAAGCCCTGGGCGAGTGCAATGCCGGCGGCGTGCCCATGGCCATTGGTGTGCAAACCGACATGTGCACCCCGGCACTGGCGCGCTTTGGCTCCGACGCCCTGCGCCGCGAGTTCCTGGCGCCGGCCATTGCCGGCGACATGGTGGGCTGCATCGGCGTGAGCGAGACCGGCGGCGGCTCGGACGTGGCCGCCCTGAAGACCACCGCCCGCAAGGACGGCGGCGACTACATCATCAACGGCTCCAAGATGTGGATCACCAACGGCATGCAGGCCGACTGGTGCTGCCTGCTGGCCAACACGTCGGACGGCCCGGTGCACAAGAACAAGTCGCTCATCATGGTGCGCCTGGACAGCCCGGGTGTGACACGCCAGAAGATCGAGAAGATCGGCATGCACTCCAGCGACACCGCCCAGCTGTTCTTCGACAACGTGCGCGTGCCCCAGAGCAACCTGATTGGGCAAGAGGGCATGGGCTTCATGCTGCAGATGCTGCAGTTCCAGGAAGAGCGTCTGTACGGCGCCGCCGGTTCGCTGCGCTCGCTGGACAAGCTGATCGACCAGACCATCGAATACACCCGCCAGCGCCAGACCTTTGGCAAGCCCATCCTGGACAACCAGGTGGTGCATTTCCGCCTGGCGGAGCTGCGCACCGAAGTGGAAGCCCTGCGCGCGCTGACCTACCGCGCGGTGGAGGCATACGTCAGCGGCAAGGATGTGACCAAGCTGGCCTCCATGGCCAAGCTCAAGGCCGGCCGCCTGAGCCGCGAAGTGGCCGACAGCTGCCTGCAGTACTGGGGTGGCATGGGCTTTACCGCCGACAACCCCATTTCGCAGGCCTACCGCGACGGCCGTCTGATTTCCATTGGCGGCGGTGCCGACGAAATCATGCTGGGCATCATCTGCAAGTTCGAAGGCACTTTGCCCGGCAAAGCGTGATGGCATTTGCTATGCAATTTGAAGCAATCCACGCAGAGCAGACGGGGCCTGCGCTGCATATCACGCTGAATCGGCCGGAGTCGCGCAACGCCATGTCGCTGCAGATGGTGGCCGAGCTGCGCCAGGCGCTGCAGGCTGCCGAAGCCACAGTGGGCCAGCCCGACGCGGTCCGTGTCGTGGTGCTGCGCGGTGCAGGGGGGCACTTCTGTGCCGGCGCCGATCTGAAAGACATGGCCGGTGCCCGCATGCGGGCCATGCAGGCCACGCCGGGTGGTGGCGACCCCATTGCGGAGGTCAATGCTGCCTTTGGTGAGTTGTGCGTGGCCTATTCCCGCACGCCGCTGGCCGTGGTGGCGGTGCTGGAGGGCACGGTCATGGGCGGTGGCTTTGGTCTGGCTTGTGTGGCCGACGTGGCCCTTGCCAGCGAGACGGCCAGCTTCCGTCTGCCGGAAACCGCCCTGGGCGTGGTGCCGGCCCAGATTGCCCCGTTCCTGGTGGAGCGCCTGGGCTACTCGCAGGCCAAGCGCCTGGCCGTGACCGGTGGCCGTCTGGACGCCGCAGCGGCCCTGCGCATTGGCATGGTGCATGCCGTGGCCACCACCGCGGCGTTGCCAGCGGAGCTCGACACCGTGCTGGCCGACATTCTGGCCTGCGCCCCCGGCGCGCTGGCGGCCACCAAGGCCCTCATGGCCCAGGCCCGTCTGAGCGAGCCACAGGCGCTGGTGTCGGCCGCCGCCGCCATCTTTTCCCGTGCAGCCCAAGGCCCGGAGGGGCTGGAAGGCATGACTGCATTCATTCAAAAGCGCAAACCACAGTGGGCACCGCAATGACCTTCTCCAAAATTCTGATTGCCAACCGGGGCGAGATCGCGTGCCGGGTCATCCGTACCGCCCGTGACCTGGGCTACCGCACCGTGGCCGTGTTCAGTGACGCGGACCGCCATGCGCCCCATGTGACCCTGGCCGACGAAGCCGTGCACATTGGCGCTTCGCCCGCGGCCGAGTCCTACCTGCGGTTTGACGCCCTGCTGGACGCGGCCCGCAAGACCGGCGCCGATGCCCTGCACCCCGGCTACGGCTTCCTGAGCGAGAACGCCGCGTTTGCGCAGGCCTGCGCCGATGCCGGTGTGGTCTTCATCGGCCCGCCTGCCAGCGCCATTGAGGCCATGGGCGACAAGGCGCTGGCCAAGCGCCGCATGCTGGATGCCGGTGTGCCGTGTGCGCCCGGCTACCTGGGTGCCGACCAGAGCGATGCCAACCTGATTGCCGAAGCCAAGAAGCTGGGTTACCCCCTGCTGGTGAAGGCCGTTGCCGGCGGCGGCGGACGCGGCATGCGCCTGGTGCGCGCCGACAGCGAGCTGCAGCAGGGCATTGACGGTGCGCGCCGGGAAGCCACCAGCGCGTTTGGCGACGGCACGCTGATGCTGGAGCGCCTGATCGACAACGGCCGCCACATCGAGATCCAGGTGTTTGCCGATGCCCATGGCAACGCCGTGTATCTGGGCGAGCGCGATTGCACCGCCCAGCGCCGCCGCCAGAAGGTGATTGAAGAGGCGCCGTCCCCCGTGGTCACCCCCGCCATGCGCGAAGCCATGGGCAAGGATGCCGTGGCGGCAGCGCTGGCCGTGGGCTACCGCGGCGCGGGCACGGTGGAGTTCATCGTGGACGACAAGCTCAACCACTACTTCCTGGAAATGAACACCCGCCTGCAGGTCGAGCACCCGGTGACCGAGTGCATAACCGGCTATGACCTGGTGGAATGGCAATTGCGGGTGGCGGCGGGCGAGCCCCTGCCGGCACGCCAGGCCGACATTACCCTCACCGGCCACGCCATTGAAGCGCGCCTCTACGTGGAAGACCCCTATGCCGGGTTTGCGCCGCAGACCGGCACCGTGCTGTGGTGGCGACCCGCCAACGCCTTGCACGCGGGCGTGCGCATTGACGACGGCATTTGCGAGGGGAGCGTGATTTCTCCCTACTACGACCCCATGGTGGCCAAGGTGATCGTGCACGGACGCGACCGCGACGATGCCATTCGCCGCCTGCGTGCGGCACTGGCCAATGCGCCCCTGCTGGGCTTGCGCAACAACGGGCGCTTCCTGAGTGACCTGGTGGACCACCCGGCTTTCCGCAAGGCCGAGATGACCACCACCCTGATCGACCAGTGGCTGGACAAAGGCGAGCCCCTGCTGCAGGAAACGGTGCCCGACGACGCAGTGTGGTCCGTGGCGGCCATGGCCCTGGCCATGCGCCACGGCAACAGCTGGCGCGCCGACAGCGTGGCGGCGTTTGAACTGCTGCTGCGCAACGGCGACACGGTGCGCAGCGTGCGGGTCCGCCCGGACCGCCACGGCGGTGTGGTGCTGATGCTCGACGGCGCCACGCGCCACGCCAAGGTGCTCGGCGGTGTGGAAGGGGAACTGCGCTACGAGATCGACGGCGTGGTGCGCTCGGCCATATCGGTCCTCAGTGGTTCGGACCTGCATCTGGCGCTGGACGGACGCGCCTTTGTATTCACCGAGGTGTCACCGTTCCCGGACGCCGACGCCCTGAAGGATGCCAGCAAGGCGCGCTCGCCGGTGGCCGGCAAGGTCACGCAGATTCTGGTGACGCCGGGCGCTGCGGTGGAAGACGGCCAGGCCATGGTCTGTGTCGAAGCCATGAAGATGGAAATGTGGCTGTCAGCCCAGGCCGCGGGCCAGGTGCTGGCAGTGCATGCCAACGTCGGAGACCAGGTGGAGGCCGGTGCCCTGCTGGTAGAACTTGAATTGACCCCAACCAAGGAAGCATGATGGAAAAAGCAATACTCACCTGTGCGCTGACTGGCGTGCTGACCAACCCCAAGCAGCACCCGGTTCCGGTGACACCGGCCCAGATGGCGGCGGAGGCGCGCGATGCGTTCAATGCCGGCGCGTCCATCATGCACGTGCATGTCCGCAACCAGGAGGAGGGCATGGGCCACATGCCCTCGTGGGACCCCGAGGTGATGGCCTCGGTGGTGGACGCGATCCGCGCTGCCTGCCCCGGCGTCATCATCAACCTGACCACGGGAGTGGTGGGCAAGGACGTTTCCGGCCCTCTGGCTTGCATCCGGCGCGTCAAGCCCGAGATTGCCGCCTGCAACGCCGGCAGCCTGAACTACCTCAAGATCAAGGATGACGGCAACTGGGCCTGGCCGCCCATGGTGTTTGACAACCCGGTGTCCAAGGTACAGCAGTTTCTGGACGTGATGGCCGAGTGTGGCACCCACCCGGAATTTGAATGTTTCGACGTGGGCATTGTGCGCGCGGTGGGCATGTTTGTGAAAAACGGCATGCTCAAGCCCGAGATGGGCCGCCCCGAGTACAACCTGGTCATGGGTGTGGCCTCAGGCATGCCGTGCGATGCGGACCTGCTGGCGCTGCTGCCCCAGTGGATGGTGCCCAACAGCGTGTGGCAAGCCACGCTGATTGGTCGCCAGGAAATCTGGCCGGTGCACCAAAAGACCGCCGATCTGGGCGGCATGTTGCGCACCGGCCTGGAAGACACCTTCTACCTGCCCAATGGCGACCGCGCTGGCGGCAACGGTGCCCTGATCACTGAACTGGCCGCTTGCGCAGAGCGCGCCGGGCGTTCCATTGCCAGCCCAGCCGAAGCCCGCGCCCTGTTGGGACTCAAGCCCTGACATCGGCAAGAATGTGGGCCGTATCTGGATGAAACTTGCCGGAGTGGCAAATCTTCTGATATACTTCGAGGCTTAGCGGCTGTAGCTCAGCTGGATAGAGTACTTGGCTACGAACCAAGGGGTCGTGGGTTCGATTCCTGCCAGCCGCACCAAAAGTAAAGGCCTGTGATTGCAAGATCACAGGCCTTTTTCTTATTCCGATCGATCCTGTTGCACGGTGTTCCATGAGCAAGGCTTTTACCAAAGAGTCGGCAGGCGCAGACGATGCCGACGACGAATTGCAACTGCCCCCCATTCCGGCCGGCGGCAAGAACTACATCACCCCACAGGGCTATGCGCGACTGCGCGACGAGCTGTTGGCGTTGATTGACGTTGAGCGCCCCAAGGTCGTGGACATCGTGCACTGGGCGGCCAGCAATGGGGATCGTTCGGAAAACGGGGATTACCTCTACGGCAAGAAGCGCTTGCGCGAGATCGACCGCCGGATCCGCTTTCTGACCAAGCGCTTGGAGATTGCCGAGGTAGTCGATCCGTCCGTGCATTTCGGCAATACCCAGATTTTCTTTGGCGCCACGGTGACCTACGCCGACGAGACCGGACAGGAGCGTACCGTCACGATCATGGGCATTGACGAGGCCAACAGTGCGCAGGGCGAGGTCAGCTGGATTTCGCCCATTGCCCGCACGCTGCTCAAGGCGCGCGAGGGCGATGAGCTCAAACTGGTCATGCCCGAGCGGGTGAGCGAGATCGAGGTGCTTGCGGTCCGCTACCCCAGCCCCGCGAAGGCTTAACCCGACGTTGCTACTTTGCTGCGCGAGGCGCGTATCACCGACGGATTGCGGTTGAGGTTGCGCAAGGCGGTTTCCAGGTGGCTGGCGTCGCGCACGGCCACCACAAAGCGCAGGTCCATGTCGTCGTGCGGGGCTTCCTGCCCCATGTCGATGTGCACGATGTCGGCTTCGGCCGCCGCCAGCGCTGCAGCAACCTTGGCCAGTACGCCTTTGCCGTTGGTGACGGTGACCACAATGCCGGCTTCAAACGCCCGCACGGGTTCGTCGGCCCACTCGACGCCAATGAAGCGCTCGCTGTCCTTGTGCTGGAGTTTTTTGGCAATGGGGCAGTCCTGCACGTGCACCACCAGACCTTCGCCGCGCCCCAGGTAGCCCACAATGGCGTCGCCGGGTATGGGCCGGCAGCAGTGGGCAAACTGCACCGACGCGTTCTCGCTGCCGTCGAGCGTGATGGAACCCTGTGACGTGGTTTCGTGGGCGGTGAAGCGCTCGCGCGTCAGCAGCAGGGCGTCCGGGCGCTCTCCCTTTTCGGCCAGCAGATGCACCAGGCGCTTGGCGACGATGTGGGCGATGCGTTTGCCCAGCCCGATATCGGTCAGCAGTTCCTGGCGGTTCTTGCTGCCGGTGAAGCGCAGCAGCTTCTCCCAGATGGGTTCGTAGGCAGGGTCGTCGTCCGGAAAATGTTCGATGCCCTCGGCGCGCAGGGCCTGCGCCAGCAGCTTGCCGCCGAGTTCTTCGGATTCGGTCTGCGCCAGGGTCTTGAGATGGTGGCGGATCTTGGAGCGCGCGCGTCCTGTCCGCACAAACGCCAGCCACGCGGGGTTGGGTGCCGACACCGGGGCCGTCACGACTTCCACCACGTCGCCGTTCTTGAGCTCGGTGCGCAGGGGCACCTGCTCGCCGTTGATGCGGGCCGCCATGGTGCGGTCACCCACATTGCTGTGGATGGCATAGGCAAAGTCGACCACGGTGGCCCCGCGGGGCAGTGCCATGATCTGGCTCTTGGGGGTGAACACGTAGACCGCGTCGGGGAACAAGTCCACCTTGACGTGGTCCCAGAACTCCGCGGCATCCCGGGTTTCGTCCTGGATGTCGAGCAGGGATTGCAGCCACTGCGTGCCCAGCCGGTCGGAAGAGGTGTCGTCCGGATTCTTGACCTTGTACAGCCAGTGCGCCGCCACCCCCGACTCGGCCACGATGTGCATGGCTTCGGTGCGCATCTGGAATTCCACGTTCACACCCGACGGCCCCACCAGCGTGGTGTGCAGGGACTGGTAGCCGTTGAGCTTGGCGATGGCGATGTGGTCCTTGAACTTGCCCGGAACCGGCTTGTAGAGCTGGTGCAGGATGCCCAGGGCCGTGTAGCAATCGGTGACCTGGGGCACCAGCACCCGGAAACCGTAGATGTCGGTGACCTGGGCAAAGCTCAGGTTCTTGCTGTCCATCTTGCGGTAGATGGAGTAAAGCGTTTTCTCGCGTCCGGCAATGCGCACGTTCATGTGCGCGGCGGCAAACGCGGCTTCCACTTCCTTCTGCACTTTCTGGATCAGGTCGCGGCGCCGGCTGCGCGCCTTGGCCACGGCCTTGGACAGCGTGGCGTAGCGCCAGGGGTGCAGGTGGCGGAAAGCCAGGTCCTGCAACTCGCGGTAGGTCTGGTTCAGCCCCAGGCGGTGGGCGATGGGGGCGTAGATGTCTTGCGTCTCGGTCGAAATGCGGCCCCATTTGGCCCGGGGCACATCCGACAGGGTGCGCATGTTGTGGGTGCGGTCGGCCAGCTTGATGAGGATGACGCGCACATCCCGCGCCATGGCCAGGAGCATTTTGCGAAACGATTCCGCCTGGTTCTCTTCACGGGTGTTGAACTGGAGCTTGTCGAGCTTGGTCAGTCCATCGACCAGCTCCGCCACGGGGGAGCCGAAGCGCTCGATCAGTTCGGCCTTGGTCACGCCGCAGTCTTCCATGGCGTCGTGCAGCAGTGCAGCCATCAGGGCCTGCGCGTCCAGCTTCCATTCGGCGCACTGCGTGGCGACGGCAATGGGGTGCGTGATATAGGGCTCGCCGTTGTTGCGCAGCTGCCCCAGGTGGGCTTCGTCGGCAAAGCGGTAGGCCTGGCGGACCTGCTCGTAGTCCGACGGGGTCAGGTAATCGAGCTTGGCGGTCAGCCCCGCCAGGCTGGCGGAAGCGGCAGTGACGGCGGCGGGAGGGCGTGCCTCTTTCTGCCCCCCTTCCGGAACCGGGGCATCCTTGCGTGGCGTGGGTTTTAGCGAAGATCCCATGTCTCAAATGTAGCGCGCTGCCTGGATTTTGGCTGTCCGGTCGGCATAAAGACCAAAAAAAAGCACCGCATGCGGTGCCTTTCTGGGGGGCGGGACGCTCAGAGGGGAACCTTCTTGAGCATTTCCAGGCCGACCTTGCCGGCGGCAATTTCGCGCAATGCCGTTACGCCAGCCTTGTTCTTGCTTTCGATCTTGGGCGTGTGGCCCTGGTTGAGCATGCGGGCGCGGTAGGTCGCGGCCAGCACCAGCTGGAAGCGGTTGGGGATCTGCAACAGGCAGTCTTCGACAGTGATACGGGCCATGGAGTTCTCCGGAGGACTAAGGGATAAGCAGCGCCTTGAATGTTTCAGCCCGGGCACGGCGCTGGGCCGCAAATCGGAGGCGCTGGGCGTGAACAATCGCTTTCAGGTCGAAAAGCGCGCGGTCAAACAGTTCGTTTATTATAACGAAGTCGAACTTATCCACATGGGCGACTTCGGTGGCGGCGTTTTTCATGCGCACCTCGATCACCTCTGGCGTGTCTTCTCCGCGGCGCTCCAGGCGGGCGCGCAATTCTTCCCAACTGGGGGGCAGGATGAAAATGGAAATGGCGTTGGCAAAGATCTTCTTGATCTGGAGGGCGCCCTGGAAGTCAATTTCCAGAATCACGTCGGCGCCTTGCGCCATGCGCTCCTCAATGGCCTTTTTGGAGGTGCCGTAGCGGTGGTTGTGCACATGGGCCCATTCCACGAAGGCGTCGGCCGCCACCATGGCGTCGAACTCCTGCTGGGAAACGAAAAAATACTCGCGTCCGTGCTTTTCCTGGCCCCTGGGCGCGCGCGTGGTGTGCGACACCGAAGGCTGCACGTGCGAGTCCAGTTCCAGCAAGGCCTTGACCAGGCTGGATTTCCCAGCCCCGCTGGGCGCTGCAACGACAAAGAGATTCCCGGGGTAGTCCATAGATATTGGCACTGAGGGCGGTAACTGAGGTCGCTTATTCTATGTTCTGGACCTGCTCGCGCATCTGCTCGATCAGGACCTTCATGTCCACCGAGATGTGGGTGAGTTCCAGTGCCGCCGATTTGGAGCCCAGGGTGTTGGCCTCGCGGTGCAGTTCCTGGATCAGGAAGTCCAGCCGTTTGCCGATTTCCCCGCCCTTCTTGATCAGGCGCTCGATTTCGTCCAGGTGCGAGCCCAGGCGGGTGATTTCTTCGGCCACGTCGATCCGGATGGCAAAGGCGGTGGCTTCGGTCAGTGCGCGGTCCTGCGCGGCCTCCGGCAGGGTGCTGCCGTCGGCCAGGGCCATGGCTTCCTGCCAGCGGGCCAGGAAGCGCTGGCGGTTTTGCTCTACCAATTGGGGGATCAGCGGGATGGCCTGCTGCGCCAGCGTGCGCAGCTGGGCGATGTGCTCCAGCAGCATGGTGGACAGCCGGGAACCCTCGCGCTGGCGGGCGCTGAGCAGGGCCTTGAGAGCCTCTTCCGCCAGGGGCAGCACCTCGGCGCTCCAGTCGCGTGCGCTGCCCTGTTCGGCCGCGGCCAGGCGGATCACGTCGGCCACGCTCAGCGCCGTGGCGCTGGGCAGCCACGATCGCACGTTGTCCTGCACCGCATTGAGGCGCTGCAGCAGCCGGGGGGTGGGGTCGGGAACGCTGGTGGCGGAGGCCATCTCGATGGAGGCGCGGACTTCCACCTTGCCGCGTTTGAGCCGGCCCACCAGCAGGTCACGCAGCACCGGTTCGAACTGGCGCAGGTCTTCGGGCAGGCGAAACGACAGGTCCAGAAAGCGGCTGTTGACGGAACGGATCTCCAGACCGAGCTGGCCGGAAGGGGTTTTGGTGTCGGAATCGGGGGTAGTGGAGGCCGTGCTGTGTTGTGCACTGGCATAACCCGTCATACTGTAAACTGGCATAGCGGTCTCTCGGGTCAGGGGAACGGCCCCAAGAATAACCCGGTTCAGCCGAATCCAACGAGCTTTCATTCCTTATTTATGTCGAAGGTCAAGCCAGCACCCTTACCCCCGGACACCGTCATCGGTGGCTACCGCATCATCCGCAAAGTGGCGGCGGGTGGCTTTGGGCTGGTGTATCTGGCGCTCGACCCCGATGGCCAGCAGGTTGCTGTCAAGGAATACCTGCCGTCATCGCTGGCGACCCGCGCGCCGGGCGAGCTGCTGCCCAAGATTCAGCCGGAGAAGCTGTCGCTGTACCGCCTGGGTCTCAAGAGTTTTTTTGAAGAAGGGCGCTCGCTGGCCCAGATTTCCCACCCTTCGGTGGTGAGCGTGCTCAACTTCTTCCGCGAGAACGAGACCGTGTACATGGTCATGAACTACCTGGAGGGCGCGGCCCTGCAGGACTTCATCGTGACCGCACGCGACCTCAAGCAGAGCAAGGTGTTCCGGGAGTCCACCATCCGCTCGCTGTTCGATGAGATCCTGCGCGGCTTGCGCATCGTGCACCAGCACAAGATGCTGCACCTGGACATCAAGCCGGCCAATATTTTCATCACTGACGACAACAAGTCCGTGCTCATCGACTTTGGCGCGGCCCGCGAGGTGCTGAGCAAGGAAGGCAACTTCATCCGCCCCATGTACACGCCCGGCTTCGCAGCGCCCGAGATGTACCGGCGCGATGCCTCCATGGGGCCGTGGACCGACATCTACGCCATTGGCGCCTGCATTTACGCCTGCATGCAGGGGTTTCCGCCCAATGAGGCGCCGCAGCGCCTGGAGAAAGACCGCATTGCCATTGCGCTGGCCCGTCTGCGCGGGGTCTATTCCGACAACCTGATCGAGGTGGTGGAGTGGTGCATGTCGCTGGACCCCCTGTCGCGCCCGCAGTCGGTCTTTGCCTTGCAGAAGGAATTGAGCCGCGAAGGCGAGCGGCACTACACCAAGCTCAGTGTGACCGAGAAGATGCGCATGCAGTTTGACACCATGGTGTCTGACACCAAGAAGACTGCACAGGGTCCCACGGGTGTAGGCACAAAGACCAAATGAAATTTTCTGTTTTCCAGATCAGTCGCAAAGGCGGTCGTGAGAAAAACGAAGACCGCATGGGGTACTGCTATACCAAGAGCTCCGGGCTGTTCCTGCTGGCCGACGGGATGGGCGGGCACCCCGAGGGCGAGATTGCCGCACAGATGTCCCTGCAGGTCATTTCTGCGCTGTACCAGCAGGAAGCCAAGCCGGAGATCGAAGACGTCAAGGCCTTCTTTTCCACCGCGATCCTGGCTGCCCACCGGCAGATCCTGCGGTACGCCGCAGAAAAGAACCTGACCGACACCCCGCGCACCACGCTGGTGGCGGCCATCGTGCAGGGGGGCGTGGCGACCTGGGCGCACTGCGGTGATTCGCGCCTGTATTTCGTGCGCTCGGGTGAATTGCTGGCCCGCACGCGGGACCACTCCTACCTGGAGCAGCAGCAGTCGGCCAAGCCCACGATTCCGCTGCCGGCCAACTTCAACCGCAACGTGCTCTACACCTGCCTGGGTTCGCCGGCGCGCCCCATCTTCGACGTGACCGGGCCGGTGCCCCTGCAGCAGGGGGACCGGATACTCCTGTGTTCCGACGGCCTGTGGAGCAGTCTGGACGATGCCGATATCGTCTACCACCTGGGCCAGAAGCCCGTCGCCTCGTCCGTTCCCGATCTGGCCGAGCGTGCGCTGATCAAGGCCGGCTCTCAGAGCGACAACGTGACCGTGATTGCCATGGAGTGGGAGACACCCGACACGTTCGAGTCCACCCGCGGCAGCATTTCGACCGACAGCATCGACGACGGCGTGTTTGCCTCCACCGTGCAGGTGGGATGGCTGGACTCCGGCGTGGACGATCTGGACGACGACGCCATCGAGCGCTCCATTGCCGAGATCAACGAAGCCATCCGACGCACCGCGTCCCGCAAATCCTGACCCCTGGCGCCGCATGGCGCCCTATTTCCAAGGTTGTTCCATGACTGAATTTGTTCGCAGCGGCACACGTGCCGCCAACCAGTTGCGCCCGGTGCGCATCACGCGCGGCTACACCGTGCATGCCGAGGGTTCGGTCCTCATCGAGTTCGGGGCGACCCGTGTCCTGTGCACCGCCTCGGTGGAAGAAAAGGTGCCGCCCCACAAGCGCGGCAGTGGTGAAGGCTGGGTCACCGCCGAATACGGCATGCTGCCCCGCGCCACCCACACGCGCAGCGACCGCGAGGCGGCACGGGGCAAGCAAAGCGGGCGCACCCAGGAAATCCAGCGCCTGATCGGGCGTTCCATGCGCGCCGTGTTCGACCTCAAGAAATTGGGCGAGCGCACCATCCAGCTCGACTGCGACGTGCTGCAGGCCGATGGCGGCACGCGCACGGCCGCCATCACCGGCGCCTTCGTGGCGGCGCAGGATGCCGTCAACGGCCTGCTGGCGGCCGGCAAGATCACCGCGTCGCCCATTACCGCCCCGGTGGCGGCTATCTCGGTGGGTATCGTGCAGGGCACGCCGCTGCTGGATCTGGAGTACACGGAGGATTCGGCCTGCGACACCGACATGAATGTGGTCATGACCGGTGCCGGGCATTTTGTGGAGGTGCAAGGCACCGCCGAGGGCGTGGCCTTCTCGCGGGCCGAAATGGACAGCCTGCTGGCGCTGGCCGAGAAAGGCATCGCCGAGTTGATGGATCTGCAGCAGCAGGCGCTATCAAAATAGTAGCAATCTACGCAGTATTGACGGAGCCTAAGGCTGTATTTCTATGAAAATTGTTCTTGCCTCCAACAACCCGGGCAAGCTCGCTGAGCTGCAGGCCATGTTTGCCCCCCTGGGCTGCACGCTGGTGCCCCAGGGCGAACTGGGCGTGCCCGAGGCGCCGGAGCCGCACCGCACGTTTGTGGAAAACGCGTTGGCCAAGGCGCGCAACGCGGCCTTGCACACCGGTCTGCCGGCGCTGGCCGATGACGCCGGCCTGTGCGTGGACGCCTTCAACGGCCTGCCGGGGGTGGACACCGCCTACTACGCCACCCAGTTTGGCTACGCCAAGGGCGACAGCAACAATGTGCGCGCCCTGCTGGAGCAAATGCAGGGCATCGACAACCGGCGCGCGGCGCTGGTCAGCACCCTGGTGGCGGTGCGCACCCCGGATGACCCCGAGCCGCTGATTGCCATGGGCCGCGTGGTGGGCCAGATTGCGCGGGAGCCGGCCGGCTCCAACGGCTTCGGCTTCGATCCGGTCATGTGGATTCCCGAGTTCGGGCAGACCTTTGCACAACTGCCCACTGCGGTCAAAAACGCCAACAGCCACCGCGGGCGCGCCGCCCAGGCCATGGCCGCGCAGATGCGTGAGCGCTGGCTGGCTGCACCATGATTCCCATTGTTCCGGTGTCGTCGGCGGCCAGCCCGGCGGTGGTGCAGGACATCACCCACTACATGCGCCCCGGCACGCTGCAACTGGCGGCGCTGCCTCCGCTGTCGCTGTACGTGCACCTGCCCTGGTGCCTGAAGAAATGCCCCTACTGCGACTTCAACTCGCACGAAATGGCGGCCACGGACCTGCCCGAGCAGCGCTATGTGGACGCCCTGATTGCGGATCTGGAAGCCGCCCTGCCGCTGATCTGGGGCCGTGGCATCCACAGCATCTTCATTGGTGGCGGCACCCCTAGCCTGTTTGCCCCCGCTACTATTGACCGCCTACTGGGGGATATCCGGGCGCGGCTGCGCCTGGAGCCGGACTGCGAGATCACGCTGGAAGCCAACCCCGGAACCTTCGAGAAGGACCGTTTCCGTGCCTACCGTCAGGCTGGGGTAACCCGGCTTTCGGTGGGGGTGCAAAGTTTCAACGACACCCATCTGGCGGCCTTGGGCCGGGTGCACGACCGCGCCCAGGCGCTGGCGGCGGTGGAGGAGGCGGCGCAGGCCTTTGACACTTTCAACCTGGACATCATGTACGCGCTGCCGGGCCAGACGCTGGAGCAGGTGGGGCAGGACATGGCCACGGCCCTGCAGTTTGCGCCGCCCCACATTTCCATCTACCACCTCACCATCGAGCCCAATACCTACTTTGCCAAGTACCCGCCGGCCATTCCCGAGGACGACACGGCCTACGCCATGCTGGACCACATCACCGAGCTTACCGACGTGGCGGGGCTGGAGCGTTACGAGGTCTCGGCCTATGCCAGGAGCGGCCACCGCTGCAAGCACAACCTCAACTACTGGCAGTTTGGCGATTACCTGGGCATTGGCGCGGGCGCCCACAGCAAGCTGAGTTTTGCGCACCGGGTGGTGCGCCAGGTGCGCTTTCGGGAACCACGCCTGTACATGGAGCATGCGCTGGCGGGCAACGCCGTGGCCCAGGTGGAGGAGGTCAGCCGTGCCGACTTGCCATTTGAATTCATGCTCAACGCCCTGCGCCTGCGCAACGGGTTTGGGCTGCGCGATTTCTCCGAGCGCACCGGGCTGCCGGTGACGGCCATCGAGGCCGCTTTGGCGCAGGCCGAGCACAAGGGCCTGATCGAGCGTGACTTTGCCCGTGTTCGCCCCACGCAACGGGGCTTTGATTTCCTCAGTGACTTGCAGGCGCTTTTCCTGTCCAATGCAGCTTGAGTGGCGTGCCGCGGGCACGTGAAAGGGGGGTGCGATGTTCTCGGTGTACGGCAAGGCAGGACGCCTGTTTCGGGGCTCCATGGAGGAACTGCGGCATGTGGGGCCGGTGTCCGCGGTGACCCGTTCGTATGCGGTGCGGCCCATAGGGCTGGACCCCCGCGACCAGAACCCCGCCCATTTCTCCGACCCCCATCCGGTCGTGCCGACGGACGTGGTGCACCGCAGTGCCCTGGCCGCCTACGAGCAGACCCGCAAGCCGGACGCGTCGCGGCACCTGCTGACGCGGGTGGACGCGATCATGAGCAGCCCGGTGACCACCATTGCCGACACCTTCACGGTCGAGCAGGCCTGGCAGGTGCTGGCGAAAAACCACCTGGGCCAGGCACCGGTCGTGGCCCGCGACGGCGTGCTGGTGGGCTTGCTGTCGCGTGCCGACCTGATGCGCCCGGAGCGCTTGCCCGGCCCGGAGAGCCATGCGCTGGTATGGCGTGCCCTGTTGCTGCAGAACGTCTCCGAGGTCATGTGGACGCCGGTGCCCAGCGTGGCGGCCGACACCGACATTCGCCGGGTGGCTCGCGTGCTGCTTGATACCGGCCTGCCCGGTTTGCCAGTGGTGGACGACCACGGGCAGGTGACTGGCTTTGTATCGCGCTCGGACATCCTGCGCGCCGTGGTGGCAGACCCGCCGCTGGATTTGTGGACCTGAGGGCCGGAAGTCGGCCCCGCAGGTTTACTGGACGTTGGCGTTAGCCAGCTGCGCGGTGCGCTGCGTGCCAGGCGCTTGGGCCGTGGTTTGCCAGCCGTAACCGTCGATGTGCTTGATGAAGAAGGACAGCATGCGCTCCCGGCTGTCGTCTGCCGCGGGCCGGTTGAGGCCTACCAAGTTACCCAGATACCGCTGCGGCACCATTTCCAGGTCAAACGAGTGTGCGGCCTCCGGGTACACCTTCACATCCAGCGATGCACCGGTGGAGCGGGCGTCTTCGCACTCCTGTGTAGGCGTCCAGCTGTCCTGTCCGCCGCCGAAAACCAGCAGGGGCTTGGCGAGTTCGATGCGGCGGTTGCCAAATGAACCACACCAGGGGTAGTAGGCCACGACGGCGCGGTAACCGCCGTCCTTGGCTTTCATTTCACGTGGTCCATCGCCCAGCGCCACGTTGATGGCCACACTGCCGCCATTGCTCTGGCCCATCAGGAAGATGCCTTTGGGGTTCACGTACTTCAGAGACTGCAGGTACTTCAGGGCGTCGTAGGCGTCGTAGGTGCGGTAATCCAGCGCATCGACCTGCTTGCTGACGTTCTCGCAGACCTTGCCGCCACCGATGCTGCGGGGACCGAAGCTGTCGAGATTCAGGACGACAAAACCCTTGCTGACCAGGAAGTCGGCGTAGGAGTTCATGGTGTAGCGCACGGCTGGTTGCCAGCCACCGCAGCCATGCATCAGCACCACGGCTGGAAACGGGCCTTCGCCCGCCGGTTTGGAGATGTCGGCGCGTAGGGTTACATGGTCCGCGTAGTAGGCGCGGCTGGCCTCAAACATGACCTTTTCACCGGCGTGGGCCGTCGGCAGGAACAGCGACGGCATGCTCCACAGCGCGACGCTCACCAGGCGCCGTCTGTCCCCCCGCCTTTCCGCCACCGGTGCCCCGGTGGGGGATGCAGCGCCCGCAGACCGTCTTTCGCCCTTGCGTCGGTCGAAAAACGGGGCCAGCAGCGTAGCTGCCATATGCCATCGGGTTCTGTAGACAGGTTCGGTCATGGTTGCGATTGCTCACATCAGGTAGCGGTGAACGCCGGGTAAACGATTTACCTGCCGCCTGACCCCATTGTCCAAGGAGTCCACTGGGCGGCTTTCAGTCGATTCTCACTACCCACACTCAATATAGGGACAAACAGGGGTGTTTTCAAGGTGCCTCAGAGGAGACTGCCGACCGGTGTTGCACGTTGAGTTTTGTCAATTATCGGGCGCGCAAAGTGTTTAGTCTTTGTCTATACCGATCATGAATGGGGAATAACGTGGCTGGGAAGAAAAAGAATGCGGAAGGCGCCCCGGCGGCGCGGCCCGCGGATGCGCTGCGTTTTTATGGCGATTCGTTTGTCCTGAACACCGCTTCGGGCATGTTTTACCGGCTGAGTCCGACAGCGGACTACCTGTTGCGTGCACGGGATGCCGGTGCCAGGACAGAAGAGTTTGCCGACCTGATCATGGCGCGCTACGGGGTGGACCACGCGACCGCCGTGCGGGATACGGAGCTGTTGCTGAACCAGTTGACCGCGCTGGGACTGCTCGACACCGAACCGGTGAAGTGAAAACCATGAAAATCCAGATCAAAGCCGTTGCCGTTACCGGGTTGCACCGCGGTGAGAATCCGCAGCCGGGTGCGGCCGTCATCGCCAGCCTGCGCCGGCGCTTTCCTGGCCTGCGCCTCATCGGGCTTTCATACGACCCCATGGAGAGCAGCCTGTATGGGCAGGGGCTCGACCATCCGGATGCCGCCTACCTGATACCTTTTCCGGGGGCAGGCGCAGCCGCCCTGCAGGAGCGGCTGGACGCCATCCGCCAGAAGGAAGACATCGGTTTCATCATTCCCTGCCTGGATTCGGAGCTTGAAAACTTCAGCAGCATCGCCCCGAAGTTGCAGGAGTGGGGAATTGGGTGCATTCTTCCGTCGCCGGCCTCGTTTGAGGCCAGCAGCAAGGCGGGTCTGTACGATTTCTGCCAGCGCATCGGCGTTCCGTCACCGGTTACCAAAGTGGCCAAGAATCCGTGGGAGGTTGAACAATGTGCCGCGGAAATCGGCTATCCGGTTTACGTCAAGGGCCGTCTGTACAACGCGCACCTGGCCAAGTCCCGTGCGGACCTGGCGCTGGCCTATGAAGACATTGTCAACATCTGGGGATGGCCCCTGATCGTGCAGGAGGCCGTTGCCGGCGAAGAGTATGACGTGACCGGCGTGGGCGATGGCCGGGGTCGCATTGTCAAGAGCTGCACCATTCGCAAGCTGCTGCGCACGGCGCATGGCAAGGGCTATGGCGGCATCGTGGTCGAAAACCCGGAAATTGATGAACTGTCGCAGCGCATCATCCATGGGCTGCGCTGGAACGGGCCGTTCGAGCTGGAGTTTCTCAAGGCAGCGGGCAAGCCCTATGCGCTCATGGAAATCAATCCCCGTTTCCCGGCGTGGATCGACTTCCCGTCCCAGATTGGCTGCAATCTCCCTGCCCTGCTGGTGGACCGCCTGCTGGGCCAGGCTCCAGCGCATCTGAAAACGCCTGTGGCAGGCCAGATGTTTGTCCGCCACTGCGTCGATCTCACGGGTGATTTTGCCGACTTCGCTGACATGGCCAGCCGTGGCGAGCGCGTTCTTCAACCCGTTCCCGTCCCAACTGGAAGCACGTCATGAGCAGCGAATACCTCCCCCCAAGCGTCGGCGCCGAACTGGGCCGCCAGGCGCTGGACGCGCAGGCCGAGCGCAATTTTTATGCGCGTGGTGCCTGCTCACCCACCTTGCCGGAGATTGACGGTGTTTCAGTCACGGAACTCATTGCGCAATTTGGTTCGCCACTCTTTGTCTTTTCCGAGAACAGCCTGCGCGACCAGGCCCGCCGCATGCGCGAGGCGTTTCGCAGCCGCTACGACAACACGCAATTTGCCTGGTCGTACAAGACCAACTATCTGAACGCCATTTGCACGGTCTTTCACCAGGAAGGCTGGATGGCCGAGGTCGTCTCCGATTTCGAGTACCACAAGGCACGCAAGCTCGGCATTCCGGGTGGCAACATCATTTTCAACGGGCCGTACAAACCCCGCAGCATTCTGGAGCGCGCCATCAGCGAGGGTGCCCTGATCCAGATTGATAACTGGGACGAGTTGAGCCTGGTCGAGGAGCTCACCCGCCACCTCAGCAAGCCACTGGATGTGGGCATCCGTGTCTGGCTGGACGCGGGCATCCGGCCTGTCTGGTCCAAGTTTGGCTTCTCGGTGGAGAACGGGGAGGCCGGGCGTGCGGCCGATCGTGTTGCCAGAAATTCCCGGTTGCGGCTGCACACGCTGCATACGCACATCGGAACCTATATCCTGGCTCCCGGAGCTTATGCGGTGGCGGCGGCAAAGCTGGTGGCACTGCGCGAGCAGATCTTTGCGGAGCACCAGCACCTTGTGCCCTGCATCAACCTGGGGGGTGGTTTCCCGTCCCACAGCCTGCTGCACGGAATGGAGGGGCCAGCCGAGCGGGTGATCCCCCCGATCGAGGCGTATGCCGATGCCATTGCCGAAGTGCTGAATCGCCTGCCCGCCAAGAAGCGCCCCCAACTGCGTTTTGAGAGCGGGCGCCATCTGGTGGATGATGCCGGCTATCTGCTGACCTCGGTGGTGGCCATCAAGGGGGTGCGCCACCCGGTCGCCGTCAACGCCGACCTTACCGGGCGCGATTACAAGGACCAGATGTTGCTGGGGGAGCAGGCACGGGCGAGCTATGTCATGGATGCCGGGGTCAACCTGCTCTACACCGCCACCTGGTACCAGATCAATGCTCTGCCGGCGCGCGTGGTCAATGCGCCGCCTTCTCCGGTGCGGCTCTACGGCCCGCTGTGCATGTCCATTGACGTGGTGCGCTATAGCGTGGACCTGCCTCCGTTGAGCGTGGGCGACGTGGTCACCCTGCATCCGGTGGGGGCCTACAACCTGTCGCAGTCCATGCAGTTCATCTGCTACCGCCCCGCGGTCGTCCTGATCGACGCGAACGGAAAACCGGAAATCATTCGTGCGCGCGAGGTCCTGGACGACATCCAGCGCCCCGAACGGCTCCCGGCCCATCTGGGAGGCAAGGCGTAATGGCTGCTGACTCTGCGACCCTGCGGGTTCCGGCATCGGCCGGCCTGGGCAAGGCGCTGGCCCGGGCGGGTAGCGCCCTGCGCAGAAAATTCGACCCCCTGCTGACGCCGTTCGGGCGGGTTCTCGGCGGCATTTTCTTCATTCCGGACCCTCTGATCGGGCTCCTGCTGTGGATCGCCCTTTTGCGCCAACCGTCCTATGCCGTCTTTGCGCTGGTGGGGCTGGCCACCGGGGCGCTGATCAAGCGCATGCTGCGGATCCACGAAACCCCCATTCTGGGGGGCGGGCTGAAGGCCAATGCCCTGATGGCGGCCATTGTCACGGGCTGGATGACCAGCGGCCTGGGACTGGCCTGGGGCCCGCGGCTGGGGATGGCGGCTGCCGCGGCCCTGGCTGCCACCATGGTGTCTGCCGCCCTGATGCGAGCCTTTTCCAGGAGCGTCTTTCCGCCGCTGCTCTGGGGCTATTGCCTGGTGGCCATCATGTTGTTCAAGGTCTGCCCGCAATGCACGGTCGTTGCGGCCAACACCATGCCCGCCTGGCCCCTGCCGCATGACGTAACCGGCTGGGGAGAGAGTTTCCTGCGGTCAATGGGATCGCTGATGTACACGTCCGAAGTCGGCGTCGGTCTGCTGGTCTGCGTGGCCATACTGCTGTGGTCCCGGACCATGTTCCTCAACGGACTGGCAGGTTGGATCAGCGGGGTCGGTGTGGCGCTCGCGTTCCAGCAGATGCATCTGGTGTACTACTGGTTGCCGGTGTCATACAACTACTTCATCACCGGCATGGCCTTGGGTTCGGTGGTGTTCCTGCCGGGCCGGCTGAGCTTGCTGGTGGCCGTCGTGGGCGGGTGTGCCGCCTCGTTCTTTGCCCTGGTGCTGCAGTACGCGCTGGATTGGTCGGCGATTGCCTATCTGCCGGTGTCTTCCGCGGTGGCGATCTGGGTGGGCGTGGGCGCGTTCACCCGGGACCGGTCTGTCGTGCGCCAGAGTTTCGCGTCGGACATTCCGCCGGAACAGCGGTGGTGGCTGGCGGCCTATTGGTACCAGCGGTTCGGGCCATTCTTCTCGCTGCTGGCGGTTCCGGTGGCGGGCGAGCTGAAGATTTCACAGGGGTTCGCGGGCGATCTCAGCCACACGGGCGCCTATTCCCACGCCCTGGACTTCCAGCGCCCGTCGGCGTCGGGCTCCATCTGGGGCGCCAGTGTTTTCTCGCCGGTCTCGGGCATCGTGGAGCGCATCAAGAACACGGTGGCGGACAACGCTATGGGGGAGTGCAACTACGCCGACAAGTGGGGCAATTTCGTGGTCATTCGCCTGGACAAGGGCGGCTGGGTCCTGGTGGCCCACCTGCAGCAGGGGACCGTTGCCGTGGCGCCCGGCGCGCGCGTGGAAACCGGAAACTACCTGGGACTGGTGGGCAACTCCGGGCGTTCGCCGGTTCCCCATCTGCACTTGCAGCACCAGGACTCACCGGAGCCCGGCGCGCCAACGACGGCTTTCCGTCTGGCCAATTACCTGACCACGGCACCTTCCGACGCGGCCTTCCTGTCGTGGAACGCCGCCGCGCTGCCCGGCGAGGGCGATGTGGTCATGGCTGCGCCGCTGAATGTGCCGGTGTACCAGGCGCTGGCTGGCATTGTTCCGGGGTCTGCCGTCTGGATGGTGGAGGCCAAGGGGCGTGTACCCCGTGCGTACCGAGAGCGGCAGTCCGCTGCCACGCTGCGGGTGGACATCCTGCTGGACGAGTTTGGCCAGCGTATTTTTCAGGTGGACGGGCAAGGCAGTCTGGTGTCCGTGCTGGAGCCCGATGCCTGGCGCATCACGGAACTGCGGCAGGTGGCGTCGCCTTTTCTCAAGCTGCTGGCGCTGGCCGTGCCCTCCATACCCTATGCCGCCAAGGCGGGAATGCACTGGCAGGACCTGGCTCCCACGGTGCCGCGGGGCGGCGTGTTCAGCCCGCTGGTGCTCATGCTGGCACCGTACTTTCCGCGCCCCTTTCTCAAGGTGGCGAGCAAATGCCTGCCGGCGATGGTGCCTGCCAGCCATGTGTTTCAGATTGACAGCCGGATGCAGACGCGCGCATCCGCGCTGCCGTTCAAGGTGACCTGCGAGTTTGCGGCGCTGCGCGGACCGGTCAAGGTGCAGGCGGATTTCTATGGCGGAAGCGTGGTTTACACCCTGCTGTCGTATGAGCCGGGCAAGCGGGAAGACGGGACGCGGCTCTGAAGAAGGGCCGAGGGTGTTCAGGGAGTTTTGGGTGCGGATGGCGTCCGTTGGCGACGGCGGGTTTTCCGTGTTTAGTGGTTGTTTTTTAAGAAGGGGAATGGAAATGAAAATTCTGAAATGGGAAAGAAGTCGGGTCGCTTCAGTGGCGGCGTTGGCGGTGCCTCTGCTGTTGGCAGGATGCGCCGGAAACGTCCTGCGCGTTGCGCCCTACGCGGAGCTCAAGGTCATCGATCCGGTCTGGACTACGGCCTACATCACGCGAAACCACGGGTACCTCGTTTACGACACCTTGTTCGCGATGGACGAAAACGGGGAAGCCAAGCCACAGATGGTCGATAGCTGGACGGTGTCACCCGACAAAAAGACTTGGACCTTCAAGTTGCGTGACGGCCTGAAGTGGCACGACGGCACGGACGTGACGGCCGAGGATTGCATAGCCTCTCTCCAGCGCTGGAGCAAGCGTGATGGTGCAGGACAGCAACTGTTCCGTGACATGGAAAGCTTGACCGCCACAGACGCCAAGATGTTCAGCATGAACTTGCGTGCGCCCCATGCGGACATCCCCAACACGCTGGCCAAGATGTCGGCCAACGTGCCGTTCATGATGCCCAAGCGGGTGGCGGAAACCGATCCGTTCCAGCCCATCCAGGACAGCACGGGTTCGGGCCCCTTCATCTTCAAGAAGGATGAGTGGGTTCCGGAGTCGCAGGCTGTCTATGTCAAGAACAAGATGTATGTGCCGCGTGCCGAGGAGTCATCGATGGCCGCCGGCGGCAAGGTGCCCAAGGCGGACCGGATTGAATGGCGCTACTACCCCGACCAGGCTGCTGCGGTGAAGGCGTTGATCGCCGGCAAGGTCGACTACGTCGAATCGCCGTCCAGCCAGCTGATTCCCATGCTGGAAAACCAGAAGGACGTGACGATTGCCTCGACTGACCCGCTGGGCAACATCGGTATGGCGCGCTTCAACACCCTGGTACCGCCGTTTGACAACGTGGCGGTGCGCCGTGCGGTAGCAATGGTGATGCAGCAGGAAGACTACATGACTGCCGCGCTGGGCGACAAGAAGTACTGGCGCACCTGCTACTCGGTGTTCCCGTGCGGCACGACGTACTCCAACAGCGCTGCCAGCGAGACCATGAAGGCCACCAGCCTGGATGCTGCCAAGAAAGCCCTGCAGGCTGCCAAGTACGATGGCACGCCGGTCGTCATCCTGAACCCGAAGGACAACCCGGTCATTTCAGCCTTCACGAAGGTGACGGCCGAGAAGCTGCGCCAGATCGGCATGACGGTTGACGTGCAGGACATGGACTGGGCCACGCTGACCCAGCGGCGTTCCAACCGCGGTGCAGTCAAGGACGGGGGCTGGAACATGTTCCACACCTGGTGGCTGGCGGGCGACCTGTTGGACCCGAGCTTCATCGCCTTCTCGGGTGACCGTGAAACCGGCTGGTATGGCTGGCCCAAGGACGAAGAGCTTGAGAAGTACCGCGTAGCGTTTGATCGCGCCACCTCGCAGGACGAGAAGAAAGCCCTGGCGGCCAAGGTGCAGCAACGCCTCGTTGACATCGGTGCCTTTGGCATCCTGGGCCAGTTCTTCGAACCGGTTGCCTTCAGCAGCAAGGTCGAGGGCATTACGTCGCCCGTCCAGTTCTACTGGAACATGTCGGTTGAACTGCCGTGGTGGCAACGTCTGTCCCGCCAGTTTGTCAAGATGCCTTACTGAACCGGGTAAGCGGCCAGCCTTGCGGGGCTGGCCTTGGACGAAAAAACAGGCTCTGGTGCAACGCTGCACCAGAGCCTGTTTTGTTGTATGGCGTGGCGGAAGCGGTGGCTTACGAACAACACCCAACCCGGACTACCCGGGTTTTTTTACGCCTACTAACGGAAGTAGCGAACAAGAGCAAACAACAACGCAGAGATCACCAACCAGACCACAAGCATTAAAGACCAGTGCCAAAAGCCCCTAGGTTGCACCCGGTTCTCCGGAAGCCGAAAAGCCGCCCGTTCAACGTAGCCAGTTTTTTTAGCCCACCACTCACGGTGCCAATCACGGTTGTCGCTACCCATACCCACTCCCTTTTTTGGGGGAGTGTAGACCATCAACGCAACGATGAATGCCCAGGCTTATGGACCCGATACACAGCACGTTTAACGGTTGACGGATGGCAATCAAACACCTGAGCGAGACTACGCAAGGTATACCAGCGAGACCGGTACAGACGAACTATGTCAGCTTCAACGTCAGAAGCAAGGCTACGAGGCCGCCCGCAGTGAACACCCCGAGCCATTGCAGAACGCTGGCCAGCGGTAGACCGTTCCCGAATCAATCCCCACTCGTATTCAGCGAAAGCCCCGACCATTTGGAACATCAAACGGCCCACCAGTGTCTCGGTGTCTATTCCCTCCGTCATGCTCCTGAAACTACATCCGGCGTTCTGCAACCGAGTCAAGATGGATAGCAAGTCATAAAGACTTCTACCAGCACGGTCGAGCTTCCAGACCACAAACACATCGCCAGGGCCGACGGTATCTAGCAAAGCCTGAAGCCTAGGACGAACGCCGCGAGACTTCCACTTTTCAGTGACGACCTCACACACCCCAGCAGCTTTAAACGCGTCAAGCTGAAGCGTGGTTTCCTGTTTATCACTCGACACCCGACCATATCCGTAGACCATCACCACTCCCTATCTGTTTTTATGGGGAAAACTGTATGACGACCCCGAGAGCCTAAAAGCGAGAAAAACAATGTTTTTTTAAGCGGCGCCGGGTTCCGTACACAGCCAATAACTATCTTTCCATCGTCCGATTCGATGCGACACGATCACATCGCCATCAGGGCACTCAAAGGCCACGCTGATCAAATCGGCAAGCGTGCAGCCAGTCAAACGCACAAGAACAGGTTTAGGGATGACCGTGCCATTTGAACGGCTATAACGGTTCTTTTCCTCCGGGGAATCGGCGTAATCCTTCATGATGTACTTAGACACATACGCCGCCATTTTTCCGAGGCTCATACGCTGGCGCTTATGCCCCCAGCGCGTCTTGCCACCCACAAAACACATGCCGTTATCAGCACCCACAATATCGCGCCAGATACGCGTGCCGAGCTTCCACGCTTCGATCTTGACGCCCTTGTAATCCCCATGAACCGGCAGCCGATGCGTTGCAACGTGGACATGCATAGCGCCGCGCTCTTGCACTTCAAAACTGGCGCAGAACCGAAACCCGCCGAGCGCCTTTTTCATACGCCGATACCACTTCTCAAAATGCTCTTTGCACAAAGCGCGGTCGGACTGATTCTCCCGATAGGTAAGCGTAAGAAGCTCATCGAATCCCTCAGCCTTGATGACCCTACGGCACGTGGTCTGCGCCCGCTTCGCGGACTGTTTGAGAGCCTTCTCTTTGCGTTCAGCAGCGTCGAGAGCGTCACGCTCCGCCTTTTTCTGGTCATCCCAACTATCCCACTGATACCCGTCAGGCAACTCACTACCAACCGGACCAATCTCGGTCCATGCAACAACCTGCCGGGCAGAAATCTCCACATGGCCATTGACCTCAAATTTCCGCACATCCCAAGCATCTGGCACCACGTTGCCTTCAAACTCAATACCACATATGATTCGCCGCATCAGCAACTCCTTTTTGTTGATCACGACCCGGGCAGACTGCAATCTGTGCCGGGTTATTTTTTTGCCTCAAACATCCCCATGGTCGGAAAGTGTTCTATTAAATGAATTAGGCCGCGCTACGCGCTGGCCACGTGCGGGCTAAAGCCCGCCCGGTCCGCGCGGCACGGACCCCCTCTATAACCCGCACACCATTCCCCCACTTGGTTTAAACAGCCGCATCGCTTCGCTTACATGGGCGCTTCGCCCCATACCCCGACCCCCAAACATCCCGGGCTTATTCAGCCCTTAAGGGGGACCCCGCTTGCTTTTCAGTTAACAAATCGGGTTTCGTAGTCGCTGGCCACAGCACCAGGGGGAAGCGTTCGCTCGGAGTCCACGAACTGAACGGGAGGCGGGCGACCCTGGCCGGTACGGTCGGCGCATACCTTGGGTTCAACATCGACAGGAAGGCCATCAGAATCAAGGCAGGCGCACCGTTTAGCCGTGGCAATGCATCCAGCTATGACCGGAGCGGCAGCGGCTGCAACGGGCGCAGATGCGGACGCAGCGGGCATGGTTGTCGTAGATGTTTCGATGGTGTGCAGCATCCCATCCTTGATGAACTCCTGTTTCTGGCCACCCTTGGGCAAATCCACGGAGTTTGATGACTTGCCCTGGACACGGTCCGCCAGCCGGTTAGCGAAGGTCGGCCCAAGGTAAGCGGCACCAATCAGGCCAACCATGATGAACCACACAAGGCCGGGAATCTTGCGCTTTTGTTTCGTATGCAGTTCCGCCGATTTATAGAGCTTGTACGCCTTACGCGGGTAGCGCCAGGGCGATTTGGTGATGCTATTGCGGTACAGCAGAGAAACACTGGCATGGTCCCACTCATACACCACTGCCAACGGCATATTTGCGACCCGGCGCACGTGCAGATGGCGATCAACCAGCCCAAGGATGTGCCGGTCCACGTTGCGGCAGTTTTGCGTGATAAGCACGAAGTCAACGCCCATATGCCGATGGGTATCCAACGCCTGGAGGTCGGGAGGTACAGGCGCACCATTCGGACGCGGAGGCCAAAATTTCTGGAACTCATCGAAAAAGATTTTTGCCCCAGGCTTTGCCCAGTTCTGCCAGTTACGCAAGGCCAGCTCATTGCCCGTGTATTTCCATTGCTTGTCAGGCAGCAGCGCCCAGGTTCCACCCCCTTCTATCAGCTCGTGATCTACCTGGAGGCTATTGATGTTTGTGAAAACAACACTTGGAATTTCGACCACTTCGCCGCGATCGTTTTCCACTTTGGTGACTTCGCCAACATAAGGACGAAGATGATCCCACACAGCCTTCAAAGTCTTGCCAGAGCCAGGAACGCCGGTAATCAAGGTAACGCTCATCCCGGATTCACTCCCAAAACCTTAGTGGCACTGGTGATCTGCCAGAGCATGATTTTTGTAGTGATGGCCCCGGTAAGAATGCCGAAGGCCACACCACCCCCAGAGACAAGGAAAATTTGGAGCAAATCACCGGGCATGGTGTTGACACCCGCGATGACCTGATCGCGCACCGTGGAGATTGCAAGAGTGAGGCCGGTGATAGTGACCACCGAGAACCCAAGGCTCACAAGGATTTTGGCCAGCAGCGGCTGCATCATGGCGAGAAGCCAAGTTCCGATTTTCATGCGTCACCTTTAGGAATGAGCAGCATGAGCGCACCGAAGGACGCACACGCCAAGAGGACAGGCCGGAAGTAAGTCGTAATCCAACCGCAGGACGCCTGCCAATCCCACACCTTGAGAACCTGCCCACTTCGGGTGGTCATTACCTTGTCAGCGGGACACGTGCCACCACCGAACCACGTCTCAGGCGTGAAGGTCAAATTTTTCGTTGTTTTCGGAATCTCACCCGTGGGCGTGTCGTACTCGTCCGTCCTGCAGCCATTCGACTTCGGGTATTTGTCGCAGTCCGTTTGTTGAGGTGGAGTGTCAGGCTTCACGGGCATGATAGTTTCGTCACCGATGGTGATGGTCTTGACAGGCGCACCAGTAACCGGATCGGGCGTAATTACTTCGTCAGTAGTTCTAGTCTTTTCCGTACAGACAACTGAGCCGCCATCCATGACCGTCGCGCCGTCCACATAGATGCAATCAAAATTTGATTGCTTTGTCGTGGTCTTATTCCCGTTTGTGGTGGTGGACTTCGGACCCTCTACAGACGCAGGGCCAGTAACCTTCGGCCCCTCGGTATCAATAACGTCACCCGTGATACGTTGCGCTTGATCCAGCACGTCGGCAATAGTGGAGGACGTAGGCCAACCCGACTTGGCAGCGATAGCATCAGCAAGCTCCTGCGCTGACGAAGGCAGGAAGGCTGGGGGATAAGGCGCCCGCTGACGTTGAAACCAACCCCAAGAAGCGGACCAAGTGGACTGGCCCCAAAATGCGCCGTTACTCTTGTAATACACGTTATGCGTACAGGTCATGGTCTGAGGACCATCAACGCCAGCACTCACAAAGGTACGCCGGTAAGTGGGGTCACTCTTATCGTGGTAAGCGATTTCGTCCCGACAAGCCTGCTCACGGGTGCCATAGGACGCACTCGGGTCTAACGATTTAAATTCGTAACACGGCGCGACGGTGCAGACCGTGGGGTCGTTTTTAGTGACAACCACCGAGCCATCGGGCGCATTACTCAGGCCAAAAGCCAATTCATTCGCAAGCAGCAGCCAACTAGCCGCGGTGCCAACGGGACCCAACAACGGCAACGCTTTACCAATGGCCTTTGCAGCGGCAGAGTTCGCAATCTTAGCGCGAGCAGTGATACCAAGGGAAGCACCACCGCTTAGCGGCAATGAACCGGTACGAGACACCCCAAGGCCCCCGCCATCCAAACCCATACGCGGGCCACTAGGCCTAATGACTGGTGTTCCGTCACTCGCAAAATTGACAGTTTGCCGACCTGGGCCGGTAACGTCATAAATGAACCGCCGAAAGGCAGAATCCTGCGCAACTACATCACCGGCGCGGGCTACTTGAACAAGAGCCAGGAGCCCAAGAAGAACAAGACCAGCAGCCCGTACGTAGTGAGCAAATTGAAGTCGTGAAAGGTCATTATTCGCGCTCATGTGGAACTTCAAAAAGGGAGTTGAGTTTCTTGATGCCCCAGATCACCACCAAGACACTGAAACCCACAGCGGCCCATTCACTTGCAACAACAGCGCCGCCGTCATAGTCACAGGAAGGAAATTCGGGGTAGGTGCCGGTAAGAATTTGGGCCTGCCTGGAGCCGTTGACGTACTGATGAATATCGAACCAAGTAGCAGCCGGAACGCCACAGCGCAACTCAGTAACCGATGACGCCGTGCTGAAACTTTGGTGCCAGGAGGAACAAAATTCCGCCTGAGCACCGGGAAGACTGGGGTAACAAACACCCGCATACAGTGCGCCCATTTGTTACCCCCAAACGGCTTAGCGCCAGCCCATTTTGGAGGCCAACTTCAGCAGGCCCCAGATTGCAATGCCAGCACCCATAATCAGACCACCAGCCGCCAGCGCATCGGTCTTGTAATCACCGATAGCGGTAGTGGCATCAGCAGGCAGCGCAGCCATGGCATTGCCGACAAACACGGTGCCCAGAGCAGACAGGGACAGGAGTTTCTTCTTCATACGTTTTCCTTCACAGATTGATGGTCCGAGAAATTCGGATTGCATCCACATGACCCACACGTGAGGCATGCAGGGCAATCAGCCGGGACGGTTGCCATCCGAATCCAAAACAACCATGGACCCACATTCAGGACACTGGTGATCGCCTACAGACTCCATGGCGGTATCCCAATCCCCAGGACTGTCGAAAGAATCGAAATTTTCGAAAAGCTCTTCCTCCGTAATTTGTGGAAATTCAGAAGCGTCACCAACGTGACCGCAGTCTTCACACTTGAGCATGGCTAAACCCTTTTAAGGACGTTGAGAGAATCACGGAAGCCAAGGCGCAAGACCTCAGCCGCCGTGATGAATGCCTGAGACAGGTAGACCCAAGCGGCTGAGAGATTGCGCATATCAGGCAGTGACGGCAGGACGGACGGCAGCAGGCGCAGGAGCACGCGCAACAGGCTTACCAACGGGCTCAAGACTGACCAGCAAGGGGGTGACAGCCCGACGCTTCCAAGACACGCCAACTTCAAAGCGGGCGAGGTACTCACCGGGAGCAACACCCTCAACACCGCGAGGCAACACCAGAGAGCCGGTCTGCAACGTGCCGTCAGCAGCCAGCAACACGCACAGCGCCTCAGTGATCGAGTACGACTTACCCTTAGAGCGACCCTGCTTCGGCTCGGAAACTTTCAACACGCGAACCTTGACCGAGGACACGCCATCGGTGGGCTCAGACAACGCAGCCGACAAGCTGTCATATCGCTTGAGTTCTTTCAGGACACCCCCGATACGCCGGTCATAGTCAGTGCCAACGTCATAAGTAGCAACGTAGTGCCCGACTGTCGGCAGCGGCATGCCATCAGGCACCGTCAAAACACCCACATCCAAAACGCCCTCTTTTGAATACACCACCGCTTCGCAGCTATTGCGGTAGATGACCGAGCCGTCAAAAGCGAAACGCTTTTCGGGAGGGTTGACACTGATAATTTCAAGTACGTTTTTCATAAAAAACCTTATGTGTTGCACCGGGGAACCCGGCCCCAAACCCTCTCAGCGAAAGGGCTAGAGGCTGGGCTCACCGATAGCCAAGCCACGCAGCGGCAAAGAGATAAATACGATGGACAACGACGAGGCCGACAGGCACGCTGAGAAGAACCAGCACATCCTGCGAATTCATGCGACCACCTGCACAGACTCGCAAACAAGGCGCTTAGAGCCAACGGGCCAATCAAGCTGACCGCTCAACTTGATCGCCTTCCCGTAGCAGAAGCCACGGTTAACCCTTGTCACCCGATAACGCCAGCCGTGATAGGACACAGTGACGCCCCTCTTAACGAGCTTTCCATGGAGATCGAGGTTTGAGAGGCGGGTGCCCGCCACGTGGCCGGGATCAGCGCCCGGAGCGACCCGAGGGGCCTCACCGTTTACGCCACGTGGGGGGCAAGTGAGAGACATTCCCGATGCGGGGGTCCCGATGTGAAGTTTGATCATTGGTCGCTCCAAATAACTGACGAAAACTAACGTAACGTCAATAAATGTGATTGGAGCCGTTTGCTAACGTGACGTCAACAAATAAATTGACGAAATGTCATAAACTTGACCAGACGACAAGGAGATTTAGATGCAAAGCACGATGCAACTACTAGATAAAGCACTTAGTTTCAAGAAGGCCGCGCGCTGGTGCGAAGAGCTCGACATCGACTCTTCAGTCATATCGCAAGCGCGCAAGCGAGGCAATCTAAGCCCCGCGCTAGCTGGAAACTTTGCTATCGAATTAGGAGAAGAGCCTGAACACTGGATTGCCATTGCAGCAATCGAGGCAGAGAGAGACAGCCCACTGTTAGCGCGACTTAGAAAAAGTCAAGCAACATGGCGGAAGCGGTGAGATTCGAACTCACGGACGGTTTCCCGTCGCCGGTTTTCAAGACCGGTGCAATCGACCACTCTGCCACGCTTCCAGTGGGCCGTATTCTAACTGGCCTCCGCCGGTACTGAGCGTGGGGTAGGGGCGTCACGCCTGTTTACAACTTTCACAGGGCCATTTACAGGGGCTTGGCGGCAGGGGCACCGACCTAAGGATAATGGCGGCCTGTTCTTCTTTGTAGAGCCTCTCTGCACAGGGCCGGCTTCTGGCGGCTTTGAGCGGCTCGATTGCGATGCATCCAATTCCCGCATTCTTTTCCCGGTTATTGCTTTTGTGGGCGGTGGTGGTCCTGCCTTTTGCATCCACGGCGGCGCCGCTGGACTTGCCGGACCTGGACGCCCTGGTGGATTACCGTCCCAAGATTCCTTTGCGCGTGTACACCAGCGACAACGTGCTCATCGGCGAGTTTGGGCAGGAGCGGCGCGATTTTGTGCCCATCCAGGACATTCCGCTGATCCAGAAGCAGGCGTTGCTGGCGATCGAGGATGCGCGTTTCTACGAGCACGGCGGCGTCGACTTCAAGGGCGTGGCCCGCGCTGTCCTTGCCGACCTGACGGGTGGTCTCAGGCAGGGGGCCTCCACCATCACCATGCAGGTGGCGCGCGACTTCTTCCTGACCAAGGAAAAGCTGTTTTCCCGCAAGCTCACCGAGGTGATGCTGGCCTACAAGATCGAGCGCACGCTGACCAAAGACCAGATTTTGGAGCTCTACATGAACCAGATCTACCTGGGCCAGCGGGCGTATGGGTTCGGCAACGCGGCACGGGTGTACTTTGGCAAGCCCCTCAAGGACCTGAGCCTGGCGCAGGCTGCCATGCTGGCGGGCCTGCCGCAGGCACCGTCCACCGTCAATCCGGTGGTCAACCCCAAGCGCGCCCGGCAACGCCAGTTGCTGGTCCTGCAGCGCATGCGTGAGCTGGGCTACATCACCGCGGCGCAACTCAAGCAGGCGCAGCAGGAAGACATCCGGGTGATTGCCGAGGGGCAGTCGTACAGCGGCCATGCGCAGTACGTGGCGGAAATGGTGCGCCAGGCCATGTACGCGCAGTTCAAGGAAGACACCTACACCCGGGGTATCGTCGTTACCACCACGCTGGTGCAGGCCGAGCAGGAGGCCGCCTACGATGCTGTGCGACGCAACGTGCTGGCCTACGACCAGCGCCACGGTTACCGCGGCCCAGAAGCTTACGTGGCACTGCCGCATTCGGGTGCGGAGCGGCAAAAGCTGATTGACGCTACCTTGCAGAAGCATCCGGCCAGCGACCGGCTGGTGGCGGCTGTGGCCATCAGCGTGACCCCCAAGGCCGTGCGCGCCGTGTTGGCCAATGGCGATGAAATTGCGCTCGGTGCCGACGGCCTGCGCTGGGCCGCCGCCGCCCTGGCGCCCAAGGCCCCGGCGGCGCTCAAACTCAAGGCGGGTTCGGTGATCCGGGTGGTGCAGGACAGCAAGGGTCGCTGGAGCGTGGCGCAGTTGCCCTCGGTGGGAGCGGCTTTTGTGGCGCTGAACAGCCAGACCGGCGCCTACCGTGCCCTGGTGGGCGGGTTTGATTTCAATGCCAGCCAGTTCAACCACGTGACCCAGGCCTGGCGCCAGCCCGGCTCGGCCATGAAACCCTTCATCTATTCGGCGGCGCTGGAAAAAGGCTATTCACCCGGCACTCTGGTCAACGACGCGCCGCTGACCCTCACTCCCCAGGAAACCGGTGGCCAGCCCTGGACTCCGCAGAACGACGACGGTGTGTACGACGGTTCCATCACCCTGCGCACGGCGCTGGCGAAATCCAAGAACGTGGCGGCGGTGCGCCTGTTGCGCGCCATCACGCCGCAGTACGCCCACGATTTCCTGCCGCGCTTTGGCTTTGACGGCACCAAGCAACCGGTGAACTACACCCTGGCGCTGGGGACCGGTTCGGTCACGCCGCTGCAAATGGCGGGGGCCTACTCGGTGTTTGCCAATGGCGGGTTCCAGGTCACTCCCTACCTGATCCAGAAGGTGACCGACACGCGCGGCACCGTGCTCTTTGAAGCCAAGCCGGTTGCGGTGGGGCAGGAGAGCGATCGTGTGCTCGATGCCCGCAACGCGTTTGTCACGGGCAGCATGCTGCACGAAGTGACCGTTTCGGGAACCGGTGCCAGTGCGTCGCAAAAGCTGGCGCGCCAGGACCTGGCGGGCAAGACCGGCACCAGCAGCGATGCCTTTGACGGCTGGTTTGCGGGTTACAGCGGCGCCACCACGGCGGTGGCCTGGATGGGCTACGACGATCCCCAATCCCTGGGGGGCCGCGAGTTTGGTGCCACTCTGGCATTGCCTATCTGGATCGACTTCATGCGCGTGGCCTTGAACGGCCGGCCGCCTAACCAGACCCCGCCGCCTGCCGGTGTGGCGCAGGTGCAGGGCGACTGGATGTACGACGAGTTCGCCAACGCCGGCGCCGTGCGCACGTTGGATCTGGACATCCTGCAGCGGTTCAAGGACTGGTTGAGCCCCTGAGGGCGGGGCCTGCGCCCCGCGGTGGTCAGACTTCGGTGACGAACTGCTCGCGGGGGCGGCGGACCTTCTTCAGGTTGACCAGCCAGTCCTTGTCCTCCGCGCGGTAGCCAATGGGCATGATGGCAACGCTGCGCAGGCCGCGGGCACGCAAGTCCAGGATCGCATCCAGGGCGTTGGAGTCAAAGCCCTCCATGGGCGTGGCATCCACTTCTTCGAAGGCCGCGGCAATCAGGGCGGCGCTCAGGCCGATATAGGCTTGCCGGGCGGCGTGCTGGAAGTTCACTTCGGCACCACGCTGCGGATAGCTGCCCAGCAGCATCTGGCGGTAGTTTTCCCAGCCTTCATTCTTGAAGCCGCGCTGGGCGTTGGTCAGGTCAAACATCATGTTGATGCGCTCGACCGTGTAGTCGTCCCAGGCCGCAAACACCAGCAGGTGGGAGCCATCGGTAATCTGGACCTGGTTCCAGGCGATGGGCCTGATCTTTTCGCGCACCGCGGCGTTGGTGACCACGATGATCTCGAACGGCTGCAGGCCGCTGGACGTCGGGGCCAGGCGTGCGGCCTCCAGGATGCGCTCGACCTTGTCTTGCGGTACCACCTTGGTGGGGTTCATGCCTTTGGTGGCGTAACGCCATTGCAGGGCTTCGATCAGTGGCTCAACAGAGGTGGGTACAGAGGTGTCGCTCATGGGGTATTCCTGAATCGAAAGGAGGGGGGTGGAATGCAGCACAGTGCTGTGGGGTTGGACTGTAGGGCGTGCATCGTTGCCTGCATAGACTCAATATGACAAAATATTGTTCCTATTAAGTCAACAATAGCGTCTGACCCATGCTTAACCCCCAACATCTGGCTACGTTTTCGGCCATCGTGAGCGCCGGCAGCATCAGCAAGGCGGCGTTGCGCCTGGGTTGCGGAAAATCCGTCATTTCCCGGCAGCTGGCCAAGCTGGAGGCCGATCTGGGTGCCCGGCTCATCCAGCGCACCACGCGCAAGCTGACGCTGACCGAGGTGGGGGAGGCGGTGCTGCTGGAAGCCCAGCACATCGACCGTTCGCTGGCCAATGTTGAACAGATTTCCGGCCAGTTCCAGCAGGAAGTCCGCGGCCGGCTGCGCATTTCCTGCCCCAGGCCGCTGGGCCAGCGCTACCTCATTCCCCTGCTGACGGAATTCACGCAGCGCCACCCGCGGGTGGAGATCACGCTGGTGGTGGAGGACCGTCTGACCGACCTGGTGGCCGAGCAGATCGATGTGGCGGTTCGCGTGGCGCACCTGGAGGACTCCACCCTGGTGGCGCGCAAGCTGGCCGACAACCCCCGCGTGCTGGTGGCCGCGCCGTCCTATCTGCAGCGGGCCGGCACCCCGGCAAATCCCGCCGATCTGGCGCAGCACGAGTGCCTGCTCTACATCAGTGGCACGCGGGTGTGGGACGAATGGAGCTTTCAGGACGGCGACACGGTCACCCCGGTTCAGGCCACGGGCCGCATCCGCGCGAACGACGGCATGGCGCTGGTCGCCAGCGCCTGCACCGGCGCCGGCATCACGGTGCTGGACCGCCTGCTGGTCGAGCACGAGCTGGCCAGTGGCGCCCTGGTCGAGCTGCTGCCGCAGTACCGCCTGAATCCAGGCCCGCCGATCTATGCGGTCTACCCGGCGCGCCAATGGCTGGCCCTGAACACGGCAACCTTCGTGGCCTTCCTGCAGGAGCGCCTGTTCCGGTAGCGGCGTCTAGGTTGCGGGGGGCGTCAGCAAGTCCAGCAGCGTGCGCGCAACCACCTTGGTGGCGCGGCACAGGTCCTGCAGCTCCAGGCGTTCGTCGGCCTGCTTGGCGTGGGACTCCAGCACCGTGCGCGGGCCGGCGCCGTAGATCACGCCGGGAATGCCGGCCTCGGCAAACAGGCGCACGTCGGTGTACAGCGGCGTGCCCATGGCGGGTATGGGCTCGCCAAAAACGAGGGCGCCATGTTTCTGGATGGCCGCGACCAGCGGCCGGTTGCCCGGCAGCGGCCGCATGGCGCGCGCCAGCAGAATGCGCCGAACGTCCACGGTGATGCCGGGTGTGCGCGCCGCGGCATCGGCAATGACCTGGCGCAGGGTGGCTTCCACCTGCTCGGGTTGTTCTTCGGGAATCATGCGCCGGTCCAGCTTGAAGGTGACGCGCCCCGGAACCACGTTGGTGTTGGTGCCGCCGCTGATCAGGCCCACGTTCAGATAGGGGTGGCTAATGCCCTCCACCTGCGAGCACACTTGCCGGTACAGCGTGTTCTGCGCATACAGTGCATTGAGGATATGCACGGCACCCTGTAGCGCGTCCACGCCGGAATCGGGAATGGCGGCATGGGCCATTTTGCCGTGCACGGTCACTTCCAGCTGCAGGCAGCCGTTGTGCGCCGTGATGACCTGGTAGGAGAAGCCCGCGGCAATGAGCAGGTCGGCGCGGGTGAGTTTGTTCTTGAGCAGCCAGGCCGGCCCCACTTCGCCGCCGAATTCCTCGTCGTAGGTAAAGAGCAGCTCCACGCCGCCGTGCAGTGGCAGTTGCAGGGCCTCCAGCGCCCGCACGGCAAAGGCGTAGGTGGCAAAGTCGCTCTTGCTCACGGCGGCGGCGCGGCCGTAGACCTTGCCGTCTGCGATGTCGCCCGCGTAGGGTTCGTGCGTCCAGCCTTCGCCGGGGGGCACCACATCACCGTGGGCATTCAGGGCCACGGTGGGGCCGGGGCCATAGGTGCGGCGCACCACCAGATTGGTAATGCTCTGCAGGCCGGCCGCGTGCACCAGCTCCGCCGGAACCGGGTGGCGTTCGGGCGGCAGGCCCATGGCCGCCAGCAGCTCGGCGGTGCGCTCGGCGTGCGGGGCGTTGTTGCCCGGCGGCGTGTCGGTAGGCACCCGGATGAGTTCCTGCAGAAAGCGCACCTGTTCGTCAAAGTGCGCGTCGATCCAGGCGTCGAGTTGGGCGTAGGGGGTCATGGGGTAATGGCTTCCAGGAGTGCGGCAAAGGCATCCACCGCCCGCTGCATGTCGTCGCTGGTGGTGGACTCCAGCGGGTTGTGGCTGATGCCGCTGTTTTGCCCGCGCACAAACAGCATGGCTTGCGGCATGACCCGGTGCAGCTGCATGGCGTCGTGGCCGGCGCCGCTGGGCATGCGGTGCACGGGCAGGCCCAGGCACGCCACGGCCGCCTCCCAGCGGGCTTGCCAGGCGGGTGCACTGGGTGCAGCGCTGGCACGCAGGGTCTCGACCAGCGTGTGGTGCACGCCCCGGCGGGCGCAGATGGCGTTCAGTTCGGCCAACACATCGGCAGCCAGGCGGTCGCGCTGTGCGTCGGTCGGGGCGCGCAGGTCCAGGGAGAACTGGCAGCGCCCCGGTACCACGTTGATGGAGCCACCGGGCACGTTGAGCAGGCCGACGGTGCCGACCGAATCGTCGTCGCCACCGGCGCGCCGCTCCACAAACAGCAGCAGCTCGGCCACCGCGGCGGCGGCATCGCGGCGGCTGGCCATGGGCGTGGTGCCGGCGTGGCTGGCCATGCCGATGACCTCGCCCTGGTAGCGCACGCTGGCGTTGATGCTGATGACTACGCCCAGCGGCAGGTCCAGCGCATGGAGCACCGGGCCCTGCTCGATGTGCACTTCCACAAAGCCCAGGTAGTCGGCCGGGTTGCGCTTCAGGGTGGGAATGTCCTGCACGCGCAGGCCGGCGTGTTGCAGGGCCTGGCGCATGGAAGTGCCGTCGGCATCCTGTTGGTCCAGCCAGGCCGGATCGAAGTCGCCCGTCAGCGCAGCGGAGCCCAGGAAGGTGGCCTTGAAGCGCTGGCCTTCCTCTTCGGCAAAGGCCACCACTTCCAGCGCCACGGGCAACCGGCGCTGCTGGCGGTGCAGTGCCTGCACCACAGCCAGGGGCACAAAAATGCCCAGGCGGCCGTCGTACTTGCCGCCATTGCGCACGGTGTCGTAGTGGCTTCCGGTGAGCAAAGTTGGGGATGTTTTGATGCCGGAGTGACCGTCTTCATTGCGCAGATAGCTATGATTTTCATAGCGACCAACCACATTGCCGACGGCGTCCACCACCACGCTGTCGAAGCCGCAGTCGCGCATGGTCTGCGCAATCTGTGCCGCGCAGGCGCGGTGGGCGTCGGTGAGGTAGGTGACGGTGAGCTGGCCCTGCGTGGCATAGGCCGGCTCGCTGTGCCGGGCCAGGGCTTCGTGCCAGTCCCATACCGCGTTGCCCTGGTCGGGGTGCTGGCCCAGCAGGTCGTTCAGGCGCAGCTCGGCAATGCGGTGGATGGCGTGCAGGCATTCCTGGCGTTCGACGTCGACCGGGTTCTGCAGGCGCCGCGCAAAGGTGGCCATGATCTCGGCTTTGCCCAGACCGGTGCCGCGCGGCCCGCGCACGGCCAGGATGAAGGGGAAGCCGAAGCGGGCGTTGTAGTCGCGGTTGAGCTGCTGCAGGGTTTCGAACTCCTGCGGCGTGCAGCGTGTCAGGCCGGCGGTCTGCTGCTCGTGGGCGGATTCGACGGTGAGCTGCCGGTCCACCTGGGCCTTGCCGGCAAGCTCGGGGTGGGCGCGGATCAGCGCCAGCTGCGCGGCCTCGCCGGCTGCGTTCACTGCCTGCACCATGGCGTACTGCAGCTGCGCCGGCGAAGCAAACGGGCGCTGGGCCAGGGCAGTGCGGGGTATCCAGGGCGAGTGCTCGTACAGGCCGGCCAGCAGTGCGGTGGCGTCGTCCAGGGGTGCCTGGTTGAGTTGGGCGAGTGTCAGTGCCATGGTGTGCTCACTCCTGGTACGGATGAACCGCTTTCCAGTGCCGCGCAATGTCCACGCGCCGGCACACCCAGACCCGGTCATGGCGGGCAATGTGATCCAGAAAGCGCTGCAGCGCCGGGATGCGCCCGGGCCGCCCCAGCAGGCGGCAGTGCATGCCGATGCTCATCATGGCCGGCTGGTTCAGGCCGTTCGGGTCGCCTTCGGCGTAGAGCACGTCGAAGCTGTCTTTCAGGTACTGGAAGAATGGGTCGGCGTACGAATAGCCCTGGGGCAGGGCAAAGCGCATGTCGTTGCAGTCCAGCGTGTAGGGCACGATGAGCTGCGGTACCACCGTGCCGTCGGTCTTTTGCACGCGCATCCAGAAGGGCAGGTCGTCGCCGTAATAGTCGCTGTCGTATTCAAAGCCGCCGTAGTCGGCTACCAGGCGGCGTGTGCGCGGGCTGTCGCGGCCGGTGTACCAGCCCAGCGGGCGTTGGCCGGTGAGCTGGGTGATGGCGTTTATTCCGAGGCGCATGTGTTCGCGCTCCGTGGCCTCGTCCACGTTCTGGTAATGGATCCAGCGCCAGCCGTGGCAGGCGATCTCGTGGCCCAGCTCCACCAGGGCCGCAGCCAGCTCGGGGTGGCGCTGCAGGGCCATGCCCACGCCGAACACGGTGAGCGGCAGGCCGCGGCGTTCGAACTCGCGCAGGATGCGCCACAAACCGGCACGCGAGCCGTATTCGTAGATGCTCTCCATGCTCATGTGGCGATCGGGGTAGCTGGCCGGGTTGGCCATTTCCGAGAGGAACTGTTCAGAGCCGGCATCGCCGTGCAGCACGCAGTTTTCGCCGCCTTCTTCGTAGTTCAGCACAAACTGAACGGCCACTCGCGCACCGCCTGGCCACTGGGCGTGGGGCGGGTGCTGGCCGTAGCCGGCCAGGTCACGGGGGTAGGGGCCGGTGGTGTCGTAATGTTTCATGCTGTTACGCCGGCGGGTGGGCTGAGGGTGAGGGCTTCTTCCACGTTGCGCAGGTGGCTTTCCATCAGCCGCAGGGCCAGGGCCTCATCGCGGGCCTCCAGGGCGGCCACGATGGCGGCGTGTTCTTCATGGGAATGCTCGGCGGAACTGCGCGACTGGTACATGAGCGTGATGAGCGCGCAGCGCGAGATCAGGTCGGTGAGCAGGTGGGCCAGCACCGCGTTGCCCATGCGCTGCGCCATGCAGACATGGAAATCGCCCAGCAGCGCCGTGCGCCCCGGCACGTCGCCCCGCTGCACGGCGGCGGCTTCCTGCGCCACGTGGTCTTTCAGGGCCTGAATATCGTCCGCCGTCGCGCTGTGGATGAAGGCGCTGGCCATGCCGGCTTCCAGCATGCGACGCACGGCAAACACCTGCCGGGCTTCGTCCACCGACGGGGCGGCCACGAAGGCGCCACGCGCCGGCTCCATGTGGATGAGCCGGTTCTGCGACAGCTTGAACAGGGCCTGGCGCACCAGCGTGCGCGAGACGCCAAACTGGTCGGCCAGTTTCTGCTCCACCAGCTTGGAGCCCGGTTGCAGGCGGTGCTCCACGATGGAGCGGGTCAGCGCCTCGACAATGGCGTGGGTCGTAGAGTCCATGCGGGGCATGATAGCGGCAATCCTCAAAAGTGTATACACTTTGGAAAACACTCCACAAGGACCGCGCCATGGGCTTGAGCACGCACGTACTGGACACCATGCACGGCACGCCCGCAGCCGGCATGCACGTGACGCTGTACACCACGCACGGGGAGCAGGCCACGCTGATCGGGCGTTGGGTGCTGAACGCGGATGGCCGCAGCCCCGATGGCCTGCTGGTGGACGACGCCGATCTGCGCGTGGGCACCTACCGGCTGGTGTTCGATGTGGCGGGTTATTTCAGGGCGCGTGGTGTGGTCTTGCCCGAGCCAAATTTCCTGAACCTCGTCAGCCTGGACTTCGGCGTGGCCCATGTGGATGAGCACTACCACGTGCCGCTGCTGGTCAGCCCCTGGAGCTACTCCACCTACCGGGGTTCGTGAGCCGCGCCGGGTGGAGTCAGAGTTGGCCTTCGGTCAGCGTATCGAGTTGGAAGCGGCCGCTCTTGTGCCAGAGCCAGGTGTCGGTGTAGGTGACGCGGCCCATGCGGGCCGGTGCCGGGAACGGAGCCGCCTGGCGCACCGAGCGTTCAATTTCGGCAATGACCTCGGGCGCCTGGGTGGGTGCGCGCATCCAGCGAATGGCGGTGACGCCGCCGCGGCCATCAATGTCCACCTGCAGCACGCCAATGGCATACAGCAGCGGGGGCATTTTGCCGGCGTAGATGCGCGTGCTGTTCAAGGCGTACAGGTGGGCCGCTGCGTCGCGGCGGTAATCCAAGGGCGTGCGGGCCTGGGAAACCTTGCCCAGGGTAACCGGGGGAAGCGCAGCCGCTGGCTCTGCCGGCGGCGCGGGTGGCCTGCCGGCGCAGCCGGCAATCAGGGCGGCAATGCTGGCCCACAGGCTGACCTTGTGCAGCGTCGGGCGGGGTGAGGAGGTTGTCATGGCGTGCTTCTGTGCGGGTAGGCGAATGCATACTGTGCCTGAATTCCCGGCTTTTGTGAGAAATGGGCGTGTGAAAAAAGGTATCCGATTGTGATTTTGATGCACCGTTTTTTACACGGTCTGGCGCAGGAAGCGGCGGTGCTGGTCACCGTGCAGGCCACGCGCGGTTCGGTGCCGCGCGAAGTGGGCGCCTGGATGGCGGTATTTGCCGATGCAACCGTGGCCACGGTCGGCGGCGGGCGGCTGGAGCAGGACGCCATTGTCCACGCACGCCGGGTGCTGGTGCAGGCGGATGGCGCCGAGGCCCGGGTGCGCTATGCACTCGGCCCCAGCCTGGGGCAGTGCTGTGGCGGCGAGGTGGTGTTGCAGTTTGAGCGGGTCACGGCGCAGGACCAGGCCGCCCTGGCGGTGCGGCTGGCGCGCCCACAGGTGCCGGTAGCCCTGTTTGGCGGCGGCCACGTGGGCCAAGCGCTGGTGCAGGTGCTGGGGAACCTGCCCCTGGCGGTGACCTGGATCGACAGCCGCGATGCGGTCTTTGAAACCGACACCGAGCACGGCACCCTGCCGGACAACGTGCGCTGCGAGCACTCCCAGCCGGTGCAGGCGGCGGTGGCCGATCTGCCCCCGCAGTCCCGGGTGGTGATCATGAGTTTCAGCCACGCCGAAGACCTGGAGGTAGTGGCTGCCTGCCTGGCGCGCCAGCGCGTGCAGGGCGACCTGCCCTACGTGGGGCTGATCGGCAGCAAGACCAAATGGGCGTCCTTCCGTCAGCGCCTGCAGGCGCGGGGTTTCAGCGCGGCCGAACTGGCCCACGTGACCAGCCCCATCGGCGTGCCCGGCATCGCCGACAAGCAGCCGCCGGTGATCGCCGTAGCCGTCGCCGCCCAGCTGCTGCAGGTGTCCGCGCCGGCGGGAACTGTATAGACTTTGCGCACGCACCAAGGAGAACACGCCGCATGGAAAACTACCTGCTGGACTGGGCCAACCTGTTGCTGCGCTGGGTCCACGTCATCACGGCCATTGCCTGGATCGGCTCCTCGTTCTACTTTGTGTTTCTCGACAGCAGCCTCACGCCGCCGGTCGATGACGACCTGAAACGCCAGGGCGTCAGCGGCGAACTGTGGGCCGTGCATGGCGGCGGCTTCTACCACCCGGTCAAGTTTGCTGTTTCGCCGCCCCAGCTGCCGGCGCACCTGCACTGGTTCTACTGGGAGAGCTACAGCACCTGGCTGAGCGGGTTTGCGCTGTTCACGGTGCTGTACCTGTGGAATGCGGGAACGTACCTCATTGCCCCCTCGGTCATGGCGTGGACGCCGGCCGCGGCCATCGCCGTGGCGCTGGCGTTC
The DNA here is from genome assembly GCA_019449595.1 of Rhodoferax sp. Taxonomy (GTDB): domain Bacteria; phylum Pseudomonadota; class Gammaproteobacteria; order Burkholderiales; family Burkholderiaceae_C; genus Allorhodoferax. The sequence goes on from JAGRPL010000006.1 coordinate 224,757, forward strand.
CTGGTGGTGTTCTGGCTGGCCTACGACACCGTCTGCCGCCTGTTCGGCCAGCGCCCGCACGGTGACGCCATTGTGGGCGCACTGGTGGCGCTGCTGGTGGTGTTGGCGGCCTGGCTGGCCTGCCACTGGTTCGCCGGACGCGCCGCCTTCCTGCTGGTGGGCGCCATGCTGGCCACAAGCATGAGCGCCAATGTGTTCTTCTGGATCATTCCGGGGCAGCGCACCATGGTGGCCGACATTGCAGCCGGCCGGCCGGTGGACCCCATCCACGGCAAGCGCGGCAAGCAGCGCAGCGTGCACAACACCTACTTCACGCTGCCGGTGCTCTTTGCCATGCTGAGCAACCACTACAGCTTCACCTACAGCCACCCGCAGAACTGGCTGGTGCTAGTGCTCATGATGGCCGCCGGCGCCGCCATCCGCCAGTTCTTCGTGCTGCGCCATGGCTTCAAACTGGGCCGCAACGCCCACCCCTGGCCCTATGCGCTGGCGGGCGTGGTGGTGGTTCTGGGGGCCATCGTGTGGTTGCGCCCAGCGCCGGCGGGTGAGCCGCCTGCTATGCATTCAGGAGCTGTGGACGCGGGAGCGGTAACGCTTGCAGGCCCGGTTGACTACCAAAAACTGCAACCCGTGCTGGCGCAGCGCTGCTACCTGTGCCATGGCGCGCAGGTGCAGATGAAGAATGTGCGGCTGGACTCGGCGCAGGGGGTTGCCACCCACGCCCTGGCCATCTACCAACAGGCCGTGGTGCTGCGGGCCATGCCCATGAACAACGCCACCGAGATCACGGAGGCCGAGCGCGGTGTGATCCGGCAGTGGTACGAGGGCGGGGCCCGCGTCAACTAGCTGCCGGTCGCACCCGCAGCCGTGCCGCTCAGCGTTGTGCCGTTGCCAGCTTGAGCGCCAGCCCGACAAAGACCAGGCTGGCGATTCGGTTGAGCCAGCGCTGGGCGCGCAGCGAGCGCTTGAAGGCCATGCCGAAACTGGCGGCGAACACCGCAACGGTGCCAAACGTGAGCAGGGTTGCCAGCATGAAGATGCCGCCCAGCAACAGAATCTGTCCCACCATGGAGCCCTGGGCCGGGTTGGTGAACTGCGGCAGAAAGGCCAGAAAGAAAATGGCCACCTTGGGGTTGGTGATGTTCATCAGCACCCCGCGCCCGTAGGTCTGTGCCGCCGACAGCCGGGGGCTGCTGGCTTCGCTGGTTGCTTCGCCCAGGGCACTGACCGGCGCCCGCCATGCCTGCCAGGCCAGCCACACCAGGTAGCCGGCCCCGCACAGCTTGAGGACGGTGAACGCGGTTGCCGACGCCGCAAACACGGCGGCCAGCCCCAGCGCGACGGCGGTCGTGTGCCCCAACAAGCCGGTGCACAGGCCCAGCACCACCAGCATGCCGGCGCGCCGGCCGTGCACGGCCGAGTGCAGCAGCACAAACACGTTGTCCGGGCCGGGTACCAGGGCCAGCAGCACGGACGCTGCAAAGAAGGCGAGGGTGGTGTCGAAAGTGGGCATGGCGCGTACCGGTGCTGTGGGGGAGTGGAAAACTATAAACCACATTGACATCCAGCCCCCGCAGACAGTGCGCAAGCAGCTCTTGTTTTGATAGCAAACGCCACGTGCGGGTGGGGCCATGGCGGCTGGCTGCTGCCGCCAGAAGGTGGTTGTCGTCAGAATAGGGGCTTCCCCACCGCGACACGCCCCCACCATGACTGCTCCCAACCCCGGCACCCACCCCCGCGCGTTTCTGGAACACCTGTACTGGGCAGCGGTGCGCCGCGCCCTGCCGGCGCATACCCTGGCGGCCTACCTGCCTGCGCCACCCGCGCAGCCGGGTGCACGCACGCTGGTGCTGGGGGCGGGCAAGGCCGCCGGAGCCATGGTGCAGGCGCTGGAAGCGGCCTGGCCAGCGGACGCGCCGCTGCAGGGCCTGGTGGTCACCCGCTACGGGCACACGCCGCCGCGCCCGGCCGGTGCGCCGGCGCCGCGCATCGAGATCGTGGAGGCGGCCCACCCGGTGCCGGATGCGGCCGGTCTGGCGGCAGCCCAGCGCATGCTCGCCCTGACCCGGGGGCTGCGCGCGCACGACTTGGTGATCTGCCTGATCTCGGGTGGCGGCTCTTCCCTGCTGACGCTGCCGGCGCAGTGGGAGGGGGGCGGCGTGTCGCTGGAGGACAAGCAGCACATCAACCAGGCCTTGCTGGCCAGCGGCGCCACCATTGCCGAGATCAACTGCGTGCGCAAGCACCTGTCCGGCATCAAGGGTGGGCGCCTGGCGCAGGCCTGCGCCCCGGCGCGGGTGGTGACGCTGCTGATCAGCGATGTGCCGGGCGACGACCCGTCGGTCATCGCCAGCGGCCCCACGGTGCCCGACCCGACGACCTCCGCGCAGGCCCTGCAGATCCTGCAGCGCTACGGCATTGCGCTGGCACCGCACGTGCGCCAGCGCCTGGAGGGCGGCGCGCTGGAAACCCCCAAACCGGGCGACGCCCACTTTGCCGACAACAGCGTGCACCTGATCGCCACGCCCCTGCAGTCGCTGCAGGCCGCTGCCGAGGCCGCCCGTGCCGCCGGTTTGCCCGCGCACATCCTGAGCGACGAGATGGAAGGCGAGTCCCGCGAGGTGGGGCGGGTGCATGCGGCGCTGGCGCGCGCGGTGGCGCAGCACGGCCAGCCGTTTGCCCGACCCTGTGTGATCCTCAGTGGTGGCGAAACCACAGTGACCCTGCGGCCGCTGCCGGCGGGGGCCCCCAAGGGGCGGGGGGGCCGCGCGGGCGAATTCTGCATGGGGCTGGCGCAGGCCCTGCAGGGCCAGGCCGGGGTGTATGCCCTGGCGGCCGACACCGATGGTATTGACGGCGTGGAAGACAACGCCGGCGCCTGGGTGGCACCCGACACGCTGGCGCGCGCGCAGGCGCTGGGCCTGACGGTCGACAGCTGCCTGGACCGCAACGACGCCTGCGGCTACTTCGGCCCCCTGGGCGACCTGTTCACCACCGGTCCCACGCACACCAATGTCAATGATTTTCGGGCCATTCTGGTGCTGTAGAGGCCGGGGGCCGGTGTCCGTTAGCGAAGTTTGATCTTGCTCAAAGTCAATTGGGGGCGGGCGCGGCACAGTGTCCGACCATGAGCGCCATACAAACTCTCCTGTCCAGCTGCCCCGTTGAAACGGCCGCCAAGGGTACGGTATTGCGGCGGCGTACCGTCGAACTCGACGATGTGCTGTACATCGAGTCCGGCCGCGTGCTGACCGGCGTGATCGGCGAGGGCGATGAAGCCGACCTGATGGAGCACCAGCTGGGCGCTACGGAAGGCCCCAAATGGCTGAGCCTGCCGGCAGCCGTGCTGGATCGGCCCAGCGTGGTGGACGCCGTGGCCCAGACACCGGTGCAGTTCCGCCGGGTGCCCGTTGCGCAGTTCCGCGCCTGCCTGGATACCTGTGCCGAGAGTGCGCGCTCCATTCTGGGCGCCATGGCCCTGGCCCACCGCCAGCAAATCGAGCTCGCCGTCAGTCGCCTGGCCAAGGACGCCGAAGCGCGCTGCGCCGAGTGGTTGCTGAGCCAGGCCCAGGACAGTGACAAGGGCGGCTGCTCGGTGCACCTGCAGCAGCGCAAGCGGGCCATTGCGGCCCATCTGGGCATTGCTCCGGAAACCCTCTCCCGCGTGCTGCGCCACATGCGCGAGCGCAGCCTCATCAGCGGCTCCGGCCGGGTGGTGAATCTGGTGGACCCCCGCGGCCTGCGCGCTTTGGCGGGCATCAGCGCGGCGCCAGCCCCCTGCGGCTGCGGCCTGGCCTGATTCCCGGTTACAGGGTCTTGTAGCCCATCGTCTGCGGCAGCCACAGCACGATCTGTGGGAACACCGTCATGGCGAGCAGCAACAGCAGCAGCATCACCAGGAATGGCCAGCCCTCCTTCAGCATCTCGCCAATGGGAATGCCGGTGAGCGCCTTGGTGACGAACAGCAGCATGCCAAAGGGCGGGTGAATCAGCCCGATCATCATGTTGAGCACCACCAGCACGCCAAAGTGCACCAGGTCCACGCCCAGCAGCCGTGCCGCCGGCAGCAGCATGGGCACGAACACCAGCAGCAGCACCGACACATCCAGAAAACAGCCCAGCACCAGAAACATCACATTCACCAGCAGCAGGAACTTGAGCTGCGACAGCTGCATGCTGTCGACCCACTGCGCCATGGCCTGCGGTACGCCCTCGGCGGTGAAGGCGTAGTTGAGCATGAACGAGCCCGCCAGAATCAGGGTGATGACCGCGCTGGCGCGGGTGGACTCCAGCACCACGTTCCAGAAGCTGCGCCAGCTCAGTGCCCGAAAGACCAGGGCCGCCAGGATCAGCGCATGCAGGGCCGCCACGGCCGCCGCTTCGGTGGGCGTGAAGACGCCGGAGTAGATGCCGCCCAACAGCACGATGGGCATGGACAGCGGCAGCGCGCCGCGAAACACCAGGCCGGCCCACTCCGAGCGGGGCACCGGCTCGTCGCGCGGCATGTTGCGCTTGACGGCAATCACCTGCACCACGCCCATCATCAGCGCGGCCATCAGGAAGCCCGGCACCACGCCGCCCAGGAACAGGGCGCCCACGGAGGCCCCGGACACCAGCGCATAGATCACCATCGGAATGCTGGGAGGAATGATGGGCCCCAGCGTGGCGCTGGCCACCACCACGGCGCCAGCAAAACCGCGGGAGTATTCCGGCTTCTTGAGCATCTGGCGGATAGTCACCAGCCCCGGGCCGGCGGCATCGGCAATGGCGCTGCCGCTCATGCCGGAGAAGATCACGCTGACCAGAATGTCCACTTGCGCCAGGCCACCGCGCAGGCGCCCCACCAGGATGCGGCAGAAGTCGAACAGGCGCTCGCTCACGGTGCCGGCATTCATGATGTTGGCGGCGAACACAAACAGCGGCACGGCCAGCAGCACGTAGCTGTTGTACAGGCCGTTGCTGACCTGCTCGGCCACCAGGCCCAGGTCCTGGTGCTTGACCAGCAGGTAGGCAAAGCCCGAGGCCAGCATGGAGAAGCCGATGGACATGCGCAGCAGCATGCCAGCCACCAGCACGCAGACGAGAACGGTAATACCAAGGGTCATAGCAGCTTCAAAGATCAGAGTCGCAGTTCGGCGTCCAGCCCGACGCCGCGCACGGCCTGCCAGATGGCCCGGGCACTGCGCACCACCAGGGCGGCCATCAGCAGCACAAAGGGCAGGTACACCCACATCAGTGGCACGTCCAGTACCGGCGTGCCTTCGCGGGCCATGAAATGCACGTAGTCCCAGCTGGCGGGCAGCCCCACCAGGGCCAGACCTCCAATGAGCCCGTTGCCCACGATCTGCATGGCCTGGCGGGTGCGCCGGCCCACGCTGTTCCACACCAGGTCGAACACCACGTGCTCGCGCTCGGGCACCATCACCGCGGCGGCCCAGAGGATGACCCAGATGTAGAGCACGACGGCCGCCTCGTCGGTCCAGGGCAGCGGCTGGTTGAAGCCGAAGCGCGCCGCGATCTGGATGATGAAGACGACAAACAGCGCCAGAAACAGGCCGCCGCCAACCGCGTTGGCAGCGCGTTGCAGCCAGCGGGTCATGAGCGGGTGGCGTTGATGCGCTCGACCAGGCCCTTGGGCCAGACCTTGGCGTAGTCCGAAGCCTGGTAGGTGGCCTGCACCGATTTGCGGAAGGCCTCCACATCGGGCACGGTGACTTTCAGGCCTTCCTTCTTGAAGAAGTCCACCAACTGCGATTCTTCTTTGATGCGGTTCTCGTTGTTGTACACGGCGGCGGCCTGGGCCGCGGCGCTCACCTTCTGCCGCTGCGCCGGCGTCAGGGTGTGCAGGCTCCGGTTGGAGATGGCAATGAACAGGCTGTCGACCAGGTGGCTGGTCAGCACGATCTGCTGCGTCACCTCGTAGAACTTGGCGGCGCGCACGCTGGGCAGCGGGTTGTCCTGGCCGTCAATCGTGCCGGTCTTCAGGCCCAGGTACACCTCGCCAAACGCCAGCGGCGTGGCGGTGGCGCCCAGGGCATTGCCCAGGAACAGCCATTCCTTGGAGCCCGGCATGCGCAGCTTGATGCCCTTGAGGTCCGCCGGGGTCTTGACCGTGCGGGCCTCGCGCAGGTTGACCTGGCGGGTGCCCAGGTAGCAGGTGGACAGGGGGGTGATGTCCATCTTGTCGGCCACCGTCTTGAACAGCTCGGCGCCAATGGGGCCGTTGAACACCTTTTGCTGGTGCGCCGGGTCGCGCACCATGTAGCCGGCGGTGAACACCGAGAACTCGGGCACCAGCTTGGCAATGTCGAACGCCGAGACCGAGGTCAGCTCCAGGTTGCCGCGCGCCATGGCGGTGGGCTCGGTGCCCTGCTTGAACAGCGCGCCGTTGAGGTTGATCTGCACGTCGAATTCGCCGGGCGCGCTTTTCTCCAGCGCGTCCTTGAACACGGTCCACATCTTGGCGTGCCAGTCGTCCGGCACGGCGGGCGTGGAGATGCGCAGCACGGTCTTGGTCTGGGCGACAGCGGGCAGTGCCAGGGTGCTGAGGGCAGCAGCCGCGCCCAGCAGGGTGCGGCGCTTCAAGGAACGGGACGTTGGCATAGGGGGGCTCGGTGCAAAGGCGTGCGTACGGTGCACGCCGAAAACGAAACCCGCAGTGTATTACTCTCTGCAGGCCGGGCATTGGATCAAGTTTCCGTATTGCCTATTAAGGACTTCCGAATATTCGCCAGAAGAGTTTCATCAATTTTTCTCAAGCGAAAAATTGGAAAGGTAAGGGCAACATTTCGCCCTTTATAAGTTCCTCGAACGACACATCGACTCGCATCCTGCTCTTCCTTTTGATAGCTTATAAAGGCAAAGCCCTCAAACTCTTTGCAGATCACGGCAATGGCTTGATCGATGTTCAACATAGTTCGCTTTTCAAGTTACTTGACGTTTAGTTGCGTCCTAAGTGATCGAGAGGTCACTTCTGCGTCGTAGACCATCCCCGAGATTGGCGGTTTTTCCTTAAAAGTGAGGATTGTCAAAACAGGTGTCGGGAAAGCTATATAGAAGGTTTGTCCACCGTATGTTTGAGCAGTTCCAGTAGCTCCATACTTGTTGCCGGCGATGTTCATCGTGGTGGTTTTTGGGGTCGTGTAATTCATTCCAGCACTCTGATCAGCGGAATCAACGATCACGAAATGTTTAAACCCTTTTTCAAGGGTCAAATCCGCCGCCCTCAAAAGTGCAAGATCCGCTGCTTGGGATTTGCTTGTATATCCATTTGCCTCAACTGTGATTCGGAAACTGTTCTCGCTGAGTTGAACATCTTTATATCCACCACCACCAAGATAGCTGTACGGCTGGTACGAAGTTGAACACGCTGAGACGAGTGCAACCAAAGTCAAAGCAAACAGTTTTTTCATTTTTCATTCCCTTAAAAAAGCGACCAATCACACTGACCATTTATTCCAATTGCAGATGATCTCTCGATCGCCTGCAACGAGAATTCGCTTGACGCTCATTGAGCGTGGAGTTCGGAGACTTTAATCCCAAATTCGGATGGTTTGGCAGCGATATGGGTGACCAACAGCAATTGGCCCCAAACAGCTAATCGGACTGGGTTCTCGCATGACTGCTTCTCCTTCGAAATTTGCCTGGTAGAACAGACGTGCATCAGCCTGCTTTCGGCCTATGCTTCACCCCGCCAGTGCCCTGAGCACATTCTCCGCCGTAGCCGGCGCCGTCAGCCGCACCGGCCCGCCGTTACCCGCTGACGCAATCGCGTCGCGCAGCGCCTCGTACACGCTAATGGCCAGCATGAAGGGCGGCTCGCCCACGGCCTTGCTGCCGTAGACGTTGTCCTCGCGGTTGGGCTCGGGCCAGAGGTCGATGTGGAAGTGCGCCGGCACGTCCCCGGCGGTCGGAATCTTGTAGGTGCTGGGCGCGTGCGTGGTCAGCAGGCCCTGGTCGTTCCACACCAGTTGCTCGGTGGTGAGCCAGCCCATGCCCTGCACGAAGCCGCCTTCGATCTGGCCGATGTCGATGGCCGGATTGATGCTGTGGCCCACGTCGTGCAGGATGTCCACCTTGAGCACGCGGCTCTCGCCGGTGAGGGTGTCGATGGCCACCTCGGTGCAGGCGGCGCCGTAGGCGAAATAGAAGAAGGGGCGCCCGGTGAGCGTGGTCTTGTCGTAGTGGATCTTGGGCGTGCGGTAGAAGCCGTCGCTCCAGAGCTGGATGCGGTTGGCGTAGGCCTGGGCCACCACGTCGTCGAAGCGGCGGGTGGTCTTGGGCGAGATGACCTGGCCGTCCTGGAAGCGGATGGCGCCGGCGCCGCAGCCGTCCAGCCCGCACACAAACGCGGCCAGGTTGTCGCGCACGTGGCGGGCGGCAAACTGGGCGGCGCGGCCATTGAGGTCGGTGCCGCTGGAGGCCGCCGTGGCCGATGCGTTCGGCACCTTGCCGGTGTCGCTGGCGGTGCACAGCACGCGCGCGAACGGCACGCCCAGTTCGTCGGCCACGATCTGCGCCACCTTGGTGTTCAGGCCCTGGCCCATTTCGGTGCCGCCGTGGTTCACCTGCACGCTGCCGTCGGTGTACACATGCACCAGGGCGCCGGCCTGGTTGAACAGCGTGGCGGTGAAGCTGATGCCGAACTTGACCGGCGTGATGGCAATGCCGCGCTTGAGCACCGGGCTCGTCAAATTCCATGCCGAAATGGCTGCTACACGGCTTCGGTACTGCGCAGACAGCTCCAGTTTTGATAGCAGAGGCTGAAGGATGTTGTCTTCCACCCGCATCTGGTAGTGGGTGGTGTCGCGCCGGGCACCGGACCCTGCGATGGCTTCGCTGCTGTACAGGTTGCGCAGGCGCACATCCAGCGGGTCCATGTCCAGCGCACGGGCGATGTCGCCCATGATGGTCTCGATCACGATTACGCCCTGCGGCCCGCCAAAGCCGCGAAACGCGGTGTGGCTCTGGGTGTTCGTCTTGCAGCGGTAGGAGGCAATCTCCACGTCCGACAGGTAGTAGGCGTTGTCGGCGTGGAAGAGGGCGCGGTCGGCCACCGGCCCGGAGAGGTCTGCACTGAAGCCGCAGTTGGCGGCCATTACCAGCTTGAGCGCGGTCAGGCGCCCGGTGGCGTCAAAGCCGGCGGTGTAGTCGAAGGTGAAGGGGTGGCGCTTGCCGGTGATGAGGAAGTCGTCGTCGCGGTCCAGCCGCAGCTTCACCGGGCAGTGCAGCTTGTGCGCGGCAACGGCGGCCCACACCGCCAGGTGCCCGGCCTGCGTTTCCTTGCCGCCAAAGCCGCCGCCCATGCGCCGGCACTCCACGCGCACGGCGTGGTTGTCCAGCCCCAGGGCGTGGGCCACCCAGTGCTGTACCTCGCCGGGGTGCTGCGTGCTGCTGTGAATGAGCCACTGGTTCTGTTCCTGCGGCAGGGCGTACGCCACCTGGCCTTCCAGGTAGAAATGTTCCTGGCCCCCCACCTCCAGCGTGCCGTCCAGGCGGTGCGGCGCGCCAGCCAGGGCGGCGCTGGCATCGCCCCGGCGCACGAACACCGGGGGCAGCACATAGCTCTGGGCCGTGAGCGCGTCCCGTACGGTCAGGATGGCGGGCAGGGCTTCGATGCGCAGCGCAACCGCGCGCGCGGCGCGGCGCGCCTGCACCAGGCTGCGGGCGACCACCAGGCCGACGACCTGGCCAACATACTGCACAGTGTCGACGGCAAACACCGGCTCGTCGCCGGCAAAGGCGGCCAGCATGGGGTCGCCCGGAATGTCGGCGGCCAGCACCACGTCCACCACGCCGGGCAGGGCCCGCGCGGCGGCGGTGTCCACGCCCAGCAGACGGCCATGCGCCACCGTGGACAGGATGGGCGCGGCGTGCAGCGTGCCGCGCAGCTCTGGAATGTCGTCCACGTAGCGGGCGCTGCCGGCCACGTGCGCGGCGGCGCTCTCGTGCGCCAGCGCGGTGCCGCTGGCACCCCGGTGGAGTGGCGAAGCCGGGCGGGCCGTCATGGTGCTGCCTCCTGCGCCGTGGCGCAGGGGTGGAGTTGCTGCAGGTCGGTGGCAATCGTGCCCTGGCTCTCTAGCCAGAAGCGTTGCAGCAGGTTGCCCAGCACCGTGCGGCGGTAGCTGCTGGAGGCGCGCATGTCGGACAACGGGGTGAACTCCGCGCGCAGCACCTGCAGGGCGTGGTTCACGGTGGCCTGGGTCCAGGGCTGACCCAGCAGCGCAGCCTCGGTCTGGCGGGCGCGTGCCGGCGTGGCCGCCACGCCGCCGGCGCCAATGGAGGCGCGCCTCACCACGCCCTGGTCGATGTGCAGGGCCAGCGCCAGGCAGACGGCAGAAATGTCGTCTTCCCGCCGCTTGGACACCTTGTACACCCGCGCATATTCCGACGCCGTGGCCTTGGGCACCTTGACCCAGGCCAGCACCTCGTCGGGGCGCATCACGTTCTGGCGGTAGCCGGTGTAGAGGTCTTCCAGCGCCAGCTCGCGGTGCCGCGGGCCCTTGGCGCCGTGGCGCATCAGCACCACGCTGGCGCCCAGGGCAATCAGCAGGGGCATGGAGTCGCCAATTGGTGAACCGTTGGCCACGTTGCCGCCCAGTGTGCCGCTGTTGCGCACCGGCAGGCCGGCAAAGCGGTGGGCAAATTCGGCCAGATGGGGCCGGTCGGCCACCAGGGCGGCGAAGGCGTCGGTCAGGGTGACGGCGGCGCCGATGGCGATGTGGTGCGGGTACGGCTCCACGCGGCGCAGCTCGGCCACGCGGGTCAGGTCCAGCACACGCCCGAATTGCCGCAGTTGTTTGGTGACCCACAGGCCGACATCGGTGCTGCCGGCCACCAGTTGGGCTTCGGGGTGGCGGGCGCGGGCGGCCAGCAACTCGGGCAGTGTGCGGGGAGGAATATAGGCCGAATCGGCCTCCGATGCCCGTCCTTCCTGCGCAAGCAGCTGCAGTTTTGATAGCACTTCGGCCTCGTTGACGGGTGCGGCGGGCAGCGCCTGCATGGCCTGCGCGGCGTCCAGGATGGGGCGGTAGCCGGTGCAGCGGCACAGGTTGCCCGACAGCGCCTCCTGGGCCTGCTCGCGGCTGATGGCCGTGCCGACGTGGTTCTGGTACAGGCCAAACAGGCTCATCACAAAGCCGGGGGTGCAGAAGCCGCACTGCGAGCCGTGGCTGTCCACCAGGGCCTGCTGCGCGGGGTGCAGCGTGCCGTCGGCAGCGGCCAAGTCTTCGGCGGTCCAGACGGCCATGCCGTCGATGGAGTGCGCCAGCCGGATGCAGCTGTTGACGGCGCGGTACTGCAACCGGTCGCCGTGGGGCTCGGCGACCACCACGGTGCAGGCGCCGCAGTCGCCCTCGTTGCAGCCCTCTTTGGTGCCGGTGCAGTGCAGGTCTTCGCGCAGCACTTCCAGCAGGGTGCGCTGGGGGGCGACGGCGGGCAGGGTCACGACCTGGCCATGGCGTACGAATCGCAGGGGTTGTGTATCCATGGGCACTAGCATAGAGCACAATTTCACCCCTTGCAGGGGCTGGCCGGTGTGGCCGGCATGAGCGTGTACAGTGAGCGCCTGCAACCCAAAACAACGAGCAGAATTTCCTCCAGCATGGCAATCCCCAGACTCCAATTAACGGGCATCACCAAGGCGTACCCCGGCGTGGTGGCCAACAGCGACGTGTCGCTGACCGTCATGCCCGGCGAAATCCATGCCGTGCTGGGCGAGAACGGCGCCGGCAAATCGACCCTGATGAAAATCATCTACGGCGCCGTCAAGCCCGATGCCGGCGAGGTGCGCATCAACGGCCAGGTGATGCAGATCCGCAACCCCAAGGAAGCGCGGGCCAACGGCATCAACATGGTGTTCCAGCACTTCAACCTGTTCGACACCATGACCGTGGCCGAGAACGTGTGGCTGGGGCTGACGCGCAGCTCGCTGGAGCAGGTCAGCGCCGCCATCCAGGGCAAGGCCGCCGAATACGGGCTGGACGTGGACCCGGCGCGCCCGGTGCACACGCTCAGCGTGGGCGAGATGCAGCGGGTGGAGATCATCCGCGCCCTGCTGACCCGCCCGGAGCTGCTGATCCTGGACGAGCCCACCTCGGTGCTCACGCCCCAGGCGGTGGAGAAACTCTTTGTGGTGCTCAGGAAGCTTGCCAGCGAGGGCTGCAGCATCCTCTATATCAGCCACAAGCTGCATGAAATCCGCGCGCTGTGCACCGCCTGCACCGTGCTGCGCGGCGGCAAGGTCACCGGCGTGTGCGATCCATCGCAGGAATCCAATGCCTCGCTGTCGCGCCTGATGATCGGTGCCGAGCCGCCCCTGCTGGAGCGCCGGGTGCGCCAGGCCGGCGCGCCGGTGCTGACGGTCAAGGGCCTGAGCCTGCCGCGCGAGGACCAGTTTGGCGTGGACCTGCACGGCATCGACCTGCAGGTGCGCGCCGGCGAGGTGGTCGGTGTGGCCGGCGTGTCCGGCAACGGCCAGAAGGAATTGCTGTATGCCCTGTCGGGCGAGGACACGCGCGCGCCCCGGGGCAGCGTGCATGTGGGCGCGGTGGACGTGGCCGCGCTGCACCCGGGCCAGCGGCGCCAGCTGGGCCTGCACTTCGTGCCCGAGGAGCGGCTGGGGCGCGGCGCGGTGCCTACGCTGAGCCTGGCCCACAACCTGCTGCTCACGCGTACCGAGTCCGTTTCCATGCCCCGTTTTGCCGGCGGCTGGATCCGGCTGCGCAAGCTGGAGGCCCATGCCGCGCGCCTCATCAAGCAGTTCATGGTCAAGGCGAGCGGGCCGCAATCGGCCGCCCGTGCGCTGTCGGGCGGCAACCTGCAGAAGTTCATCGTGGGCCGCGAGATCGACGCGCAGCCCACGCTGCTCATCGTGTCGCAGCCCACCTGGGGGGTGGATGTGGGCGCTGCGGCGCAGATTCGCGGGGAACTGCTGGCCCTGCGCGACGCCGGTTGCGCCGTGCTGGTGGTGAGCGAAGAACTGGACGAATTGTTTGAAGTGTGCGACCGGCTGCATGTGATTGCACGCGGGCGGCTGTCGCCGTCGGTACCGGTTGCCGAAGCATCGGTGGAAAAAATGGGGGAATGGATGAGTGGCTTGTGGACGGCGGCCGATCAGGGTGGGGTGCAACATGCTCAAGCTTGAATCCCGGCCCCAACCTTCGCGCCTGTGGAGCTACGCCTCGCCCGTGCTGGCACTGGCGTGCACGGTCGTCATCGGCGTCGTGCTGTTTGCGCTGCTGGGCAAGGACCCGGTGCGCGGCCTGCAGATCTTCTTCTGGGAGCCCATCCGCAGCGGCTATGCGCTCGGTGAGCTGGTGGTCAAGGCCACGCCGCTGCTGCTGATCGCGCTGGGCCTGGCGGTGTGCTTTCGCTCCAACGTGTGGAACATCGGCGCCGAGGGCCAGTACATCCTGGGCGCGATTGCCGCCAGCGGCATCGCCCTGCAGGCCGACAGCAGCACCGGGGGCTGGATTGTGGTGCCCGTGCTGCTGGCCGGTGTGCTGGGCGGCATGGTGTGGGCTGGCATCACCGCGCTGCTGCGCGACCGTTTCAACGCCAATGAAATCCTGGTGAGCCTGATGCTGGTGTACGTGGCCGTGCAGGTGCTCGGGTATCTGGTTTTCGGCCCCTGGAAAGACCCGATGGGCTACAACTTCCCCCAGACCAAGAGCTTCGAAGCCGTTACCCGCATTCCCCGCCTGTTTGCCGGTTCGCGCATGAACATCGGGCTGCTGTTCGCCCTGCTGGGTGTGGCCGGCATCTGGGTGTTCCTGTTTCGCACCCGTGCCGGCTTTGCCCTCCAGGTGGGCGGGCTGGCGCCGGCTGCGGCGCGCTACGCCGGGTTTTCCTCGCGCCGCGCCCTGTGGACGGCGCTGCTGATCTCCGGGGGCATGGCGGGTCTGGCCGGTGCGCTGGAGGTGGCCGGCCCCATCGGCCAGCTCACGCCCTACGTGCCGGCGGGCTATGGTTTCGCCGCCATCATCGTGGCCTATGTGGGGCGCCTGCACCCGGTGGGCATGGTGTTCTCGGCCATTCTCATGAGCATGTTCTACATCGGCGGTGAGCTGGCGCAGTCGCGCCTGGGCCTGCCCAAATCGCTCACGGGCGTGTTCCAGGGGCTGCTGCTGTTTACCCTGCTGGCCTGCGACACCCTGGTGAATTACCGGCTGCGCTGGCTGGCCGATGGAGGAAAGAAATAATGGAAGCCTATGCATTGCTGATCGCCTCAACCCTCAATGCCGGCACCGTGCTGGCCATTGCCGCGCTGGGGCTGCTGATCAACGAGAAGGCCGGCATCGTCAACCTGGGCGCCGAAGGCATGATGCTGTGCGCGGCCATAGCCGGCTTTGCCACCGTGGTGCACACCGGGAGCGACAGCCTGGGCTTCGTGGCCGGTCTGGCCGCCGGGGCGCTCTTGGCGGCGGTATTCGGGGGGCTGGTGATCTGGCTCAACACCAACCAGTACGCCACCGGGCTGGCGCTGAGCCTGTTTGGTGCCGGCTTTTCGGCCTTTGCCGGCATTGGTTACGTGCAGGCCAAGATTCCCGAGCGTCCCAGCTTCGCCGTGCCGTTCCTGTCCGACATTCCGCTGGTCGGCCCGGCGCTGTTTCGCCAGCATCCGCTGGTGTACCTGACCATGGCGTTCGTGGCGGGCCTGATCTGGTTCCTGTACCGCACCCGCTCCGGCCTGGTGCTGCGCAGCGTGGGCGAGAACCCGGAGTCCGCCCATGCGCTGGGCTACCCGGTGCGCTGGATCCGCTTGGGCGCCGTGGTGGTGGGTGGGGCGCTGTGCGGCCTGGCGGGTGCCTACATCTCCATCGTCTATACACCGCTGTGGACGGAGGGCATGGTGGCGGGCAAGGGCTGGATCGCGCTGGCCCTCACCACCTTTGCCACCTGGCGCCCGGCACGGGTCTTGCTGGGTGCCTACCTGTTCGGGGGCGTCACCATGCTGCAATTCCACTTGCAGGGCATGGGTGTGGAAATGCCCAGCCAGTTCCTGACCATGTTGCCCTACCTCGCCACCATCGTGGTGCTGGCCCTGATCTCGCGCAATCCGCGCTGGATTCGGATTAACATGCCAGCTTCGATTGGAAGGCCGTTTTACCCTGGCACCTAGACTGTGGAATGCTGCCCCGGATTTTTCGTCCTTAACTGACCTTTCTAGAAGGAACTGACATGACCGATTTGCAAAAACGTGCGCTGCTGAAAGTGGCAGCGCTGACCGCTGTGGCCAGCGCTGCGCTGGTAGGTTGCGGCAAGAAGGAAGAGCCGGCACCGGCGCCCGCTCCCGCGCCGGCCGCTTCGGCGCCCGCGCCCAAGCCGGCACCGCTGAAAATTGCGTTTGCCTACGTGGGCCCGGTGGGCGACGGTGGCTGGAGCTTCGCCCACGACAACGGCCGCAAGGCGGTGGAGAAGGAATTTGGTGACAAGGTCGCCACGACCTTTGTGGAGAGCGTGGCGGAGTCGGCCGACGCCGAGCGCGTGTTCCGCGACATGGTGGGCCAGGGCAACAAGCTGATTTTCGGCACCACGTTTGGCTACATGGAGCCCATGCTCAAGGTCGCGGCCGACAACAAGGATGTGCATTTCGAGCACGCCACCGGCTACAAGACCGCCGAGAACATGAGCACCTATGACAGCCGCACCTACGAAGGCGCGTACATGGCAGGCGTGATTGCCGGCAAGATGAGCAAGACCGGCACGCTGGGCGTGGTGGCCTCGGTGCCAATTCCCGAAGTGATCCGCAACATCAACAGCTTCACGCTGGGTGCCCAGAGCAGCAACCCCAAGATCAAGACCAAGGTGGTGTGGGTCAACGAGTGGTTCAACCCGCCCAAGGAAACCGAAGCCGCCACCAGCCTGATCAACGGCGGTGCCGACGTGCTGTTCCAGAACACCGACTCGCCGGCCGTGCTCAAGACCGCGCAGGACAAGGGTAAGCGCGCCTTCGGCTGGGATTCCGACATGACCGCCTACGGTCCCAAGGCCCACCTGGCGTCTTCCATCATCAACTGGGGTCCCTACTACATCAAGACCGTCAAGGACGCGCTGGATGGCAAGTCGGTGAGCGGACAGAGCTGGTGGGGCGTGAAGGAAGGCGCTATTGACATCGTGTCCATTGCCGACGACGTGCCGGCCGAAACCAAGGCCAAGGTCGACGAGGTGAAGGCCGGCCTGAAGGACGGCAGCTTCGTCATCTGGAAGGGCCCGATCGTGGACAACACCGGCAAGGTGCAGATTGCCAAGGACGCCGTGGCGGACGACAAGTTCCTGGGCGGTCTGAATTTCTACGTCAAGGGCGTGGAAGGCAAGATCCCAGGCGGCAAGTAAGCCTTACCGCACTGCAAAAAGGCCGCTCTCGAGCGGCCTTTTTTTATTGGGCGGACGGTGACCCTTGGGGGGTGCTATCCGGTGGCGCGGCCGGGGCGGCGTCGGCCTCGGATGTGCCGGTTTCCGGTTGCAGCAGCTGGTCTATTTTTTCCTGCAGGGGATCGGGTTCGGTGGGCAGTTCGGGCGCGGCGGGCGCCGACGCCGGCGGCTGTGCAGCGCGCTGCGGTGCGGGGGCCTGGGCCGGCGGGCTGGCAAACAGGCCCACGATCCAGGCGCGGAATTGCCGCAACCAGCGCCGCAACGGGTTGCTGTCGGGTGGCTCCTCGAAGCGGATGCGCGGATCGATGAGGCGTGCGTGCAGCGCCTTGCCGAAGAAGTCGCCCACCATGGGCAGGGCGCTGTGGGCACCCTGGCCCCAGTAGTCGCTGCGCAGCGTGATGCGGCTGTCATCGAACCCGACCCAGGCGCCGGCCACGAGCTGCGGGTGCATCAGGATGAACCAGCCGTCGGCGTTGTCCTGCGTGGTGCCGGTCTTGCCGGCGACATCGGCGCGGATGCCAAAGCGGCGGCGGATGTCGGCTCCGGTGCCGCGGTCAATGACACCCCGCAGGGTGTCGAGCAGGGTGTAGGTCACGTCCGGCGGGAGGGCCGGCTCCGGGGTGGGCGGAGCGAAGGCTTCGATCACCCGGCCGTTGCGGTCCTCGATGCGGGTGACCAGCACCGGTTCGGTGTAGCTGCCGCCATTGGCAATGGTGCCGTAGGCCGCGACCATTTCCTTCAGGGTGACCGGGCTGGTGCCCAGCGCGAGCGAGGGCACCTCTTCCAGTCTGCTCTGGCGCACGCCCATGGCGCGGGCGAGGCGGGCCACCTTGACCGGGCCGGTTTCCTGCATCAGCTGGGCGGTGATGGTGTTCTTCGACTGCGCCAGTGCGTCGCGCAGGCGCATCGCCTGGCCACTGGGGGGCGTGCTGTCGCCGGGCCGCCAGATTTCACCGCCGCCAACGGCGATCTCCACGGCCTGGTCGACCAGGGTGTCATCCGGGCTCTTGCCTTGGCGGAAGGCTTCGCCGTACACGAAGGGCTTGAAGGTCGAGCCGGGCTGGCGGCGCGCCTGCTGGACATGGTCAAAGGCGCTTTGCTCGAAGTCGCGGCTGCCGACCCAGGCCTTGACCTGGCCGTTGTGCGGGTCCAGCGCCAGAAAGCCGGCCTGCACCAGGGTCTTCTGCTGGCGTAGCGCCCGCAGGAAGGACGCGTCGGTCTGCAGCTGCTGGATGGCCTGCTCGTGCGTCAGGCCGGTGGCACGGGCAGCGCTGTAGGGCGCCGATTCGCGCAGCAAGGCCTGGACCAGGCTGCTGTTGGCGCTCCACGCCGAGCGCGAGGCCCACGCGCCGTTGGCCACGTTCTGCAGGAGCCGGCCCTGGCGCGCAACGGCCTGGTTGGCCAGGGCCTGCAACCGGGAGTCCAGGGTGGTGTACACGACCAGCCCGTCGTTGTAGATGTTGTAGTCGTTGCGGTCGGCCCAGGCGATCAGCCATTTGCGCACCTGCTGGGCGAAATGGGGGGCGGGCCCCGCCGGTTCGGTCTGCCGTTCAAAGTCGATGTTCAGGGGCTTCTTGCGCAGCGATTCGTACTGGGCCGGCGCCAGCTTCCCGCGCTTGACCAGCTGCGCGAGCACGGTGTTGCGGCGCTGCAGGGCGCGTTCGGGGTTCAGCACCGGGTTGTAGTAGCTGTTGCCCTTGAGCATGCCGATGAGGGTGGCGCTTTCCAGCACGTCCAGCGCGTGGGCCGAGGTGCCGAAATAGGTGCGCGCCGCCATCTCGATGCCGTAGGCGTTGTAGAGAAAGGGAACCGTGTTGAGGTAGGTCTCCAGGATTTCGTCCTTGGAGTAGACGAACTCGATCTTCAGGGCGGTGATGGCTTCCTTGATCTTGCGCGTGAGGGTGGGCGAGCGGCCAATGTCTTCGGGGTACAGGTTGCGTGCCAGCTGCTGGGTCAGGGTGGAGCCGCCCTGTCGGGTGCCGCCAAAGGTGCTGAGCAGCGCCGCTCCGGTGCGGCGCCAGTCCAGACCGTGGTGGCTGTAGAAGCGGTGGTCTTCCGTGGCGATCAGGGCGTCGATCACATGCGGGGAGACGTCGGACAGTGCCACCCATTCGCGGTTGGCGGGCTTGAGCTCGGCCAGCAGCTTGCCGTCGGCCGAGAGGATGTGCGCCGGCTGCTCCGTGGCCACTTTGCGGATGTCGCGGATGCTGGGGGTAAACGGAATCAGCACCAGCACATACACCAGCACCAGGGCCGGCACGGCCAGCAGCGCATGGGCCACTTCCCGGCGGGAAGCGTTGCGCGCACGGGCCAGCACCGGGGCAAGGCGGGCTGCTGCGGCGCGCAGCGCCTGTGGGATGGCAGAGAGTGGGGTTGGCATGGACGGCACGGGGGCGGGACAGGGGCGCCGCTCAGGACCGGTGGCTCAGGGCCAGCGCCAGTGCCATCAACAAGCCGTTGGCGTTGGCGGCGGCAATGGTGGCCTGGATGGCCGGTGTCAGCCGTGCCGGCTGGTCGGCGTGGCGCAGCAGCCTGCGGCATGCGATGAACGATAGTGCGGCGGGTAACAGGCCCAGCGCACACAGCGCTGGCAAAGCCCCCGCCACCAGCGCCAGCGCCAGCCAGAGGTAGGCCGCGCCGGTCAGCAGCGGGTAGCCCCAGCGCGCCGTTTGTGTGCCCAGGCGCACGATCAGCGTGCGTTTGCCGGCCGCGGCATCGGCCAGCCGGTCCGGAAACTGGTTGAGGTACAGGATGGCGCCCACCAGCAGCGCAAACGGCAGGCCGGCCACCAGGGGCAGGGCCGCAAACGCCCCGCGCTGCACGAAATCCGTTCCCAGCACCACCAGCAGCCAGCCGCCCACAATGGCCAGCTCCCCGACGCCGCGGGCCATCAGCTGCAGCGGTGGGGCCGAGTAGGCCCAGGCAATCAGCAGTCCGGCCAAGCCGATCAGCAGGAGCCCGCTGGCCGAGTGGGCGGTCAGCCACAGCCCGGCGGGAATTACCGCGGCCAGCAAGGTGTAGCCAAACAGCCGGGTGGCCTGCAGGCTCAGCACGCCGTTCTGGATGAAGCGGCTGCCACCGGTGAAGGGGAACAGGCGCTCCTGGTTGGCTGCATCCGTGCCGCTGAGCGCATCGTAGTAGTCGTTGACCACGTTGGCGCCGGCGTGGGCCATCAGGGCGAAGAGCACGGTGAGCACGGCCTTGGTCAAGTCGATCGCCAGGCCACCGGCGCTGGCGGCGCCCAGGCCGATCAGAACGCCGGCCAGCGTGACGCTGAGGAATGCGGGCCGGGTGGCGGCGAAGTAGGTGGCAAAGGGGTGGCTGGCGTGCAGCAGACTGGGTTCGCGTGGATTCATGGGGTAATCATGCCAGTTCGGTAACGGGAATTTGCTACCCTTGCGGCATGAGCACACTCCCACTGGAACGCGCGACGCACGCCGCCGATGGCTCCGCCCACCGGCTCAACCTGGCCTTGCAGGGGGGCGGCTCGCATGGCGCCTTTACCTGGGGGGTGCTCGACGCCCTGCTGGAAGATGGCCGCATTGCCCTGGAAGGCATCAGTGGCACCAGTGCCGGGGCCATGAATGCGGTGGCGCTGGCCCATGGCTTTGCGCAGAGCCTGGGCAAGCCGCAGGCCGATGCCCGCGAGGCCGCCCGGGAATCGCTGGCCAATTTCTGGAACGGGATTGTGGCCATGGGGGTGCTGGGGCAGGCGCAGCGCGCGCCGTTTGACCTGCTGTTTGGCCAGTTGGGTGGCAGCAGCAACCCGACGGCGCTGTGGGCCGACGCCATGACGCGGGCCTGGTCCAGCACGCTGTCGCCGTACCAGAGCAATCCGTTTGACCTCAACCCGCTGAAGAATTTTCTGGAAAGCCAGGTGGATTTTGAACGTCTGGCCGATCTCCAGGCACTCAAGGTGTTCGTGGTCGCCACCCGGGTGACGACCGGCAAGGCCGAGGTGTTTTCGGGCCGGCGGCTGACGGCCAAGGCCGTCATGGCCTCGGCGTGCCTGCCCATGGTGTTCCAGGCGGTGGAGATTGAGGGCGACCATTTCTGGGACGGAGGCTACTCGGGCAACCCTGCCATCCACCCACTGATCTACCAGTGCGCCAGCCGCGACATCATGCTGGTGCAGATCAATCCGATCCGCCGCGACAAGTTGCCCACCAACGCCAGCGACATCATGGACCGCCTGAATGAAATCACGTTCAACGCCGCGCTCATTGCGGAAATGCGGGCCATTGATTTCGTCAAGCGTCTGTTGAAGGAAGGCAAGCTCGATCCAACCCATTACAAGGACGTGCTGATGCACCGCATTGATGGTGGCCAGGTCCTGGAGCAGTTCAGCGCCTCCACCAAGACCTCGACCGATGCCAAGCTGATCAAGTCCCTGCACGACCTCGGACGGGAATGCGCCCGGGAGTGGATGAGCCGGCACCACGCATCGCTCGGCGTGGCCGGTACAGTCAACATTGCCCGGGATTACCTGGACGACCTGCGCATGCCGGTGCAGGCCCATGGCGGCGGCCCTACCGCGGCGTGAGCAGACAATGGTGTTCTGGAGATCAACCATGAGACAAGGCCTATCCATGCAGACCCGTTCTTTCCGATCCTGGACCGTTGCCGGTCTGGTGTGCCTGCTGCCGCTGGCGGCCCTGGCCGAATTGCCCCGGCGCGACCTCACGGTGGAATTGCGCCAGGTGCAGGAGGGCGAGGAGTCGGGGGGCTATTCCGTTGGCATGGCGCCGCGTGAACCGACGCTGGCTCCGCAGCAGGTCCGGGTTCGCAACGGTGAAAAAGCCCGCCTGCAGATGACCCAGTCCATGCCCGTGCTGTGGGCGCAAAAGGTGGAGGGGCAGACGTCGTCGTTGAGCGTCGGTGGCGCCACCGCCAGCAGCAGTGGGGGCGGGGTGACGCAGGCGGTGACCTGGATGGAAGCCGGGCAGAGCCTGGCGGTGACGCCCCGCTGGCCGGGCGGCAAGCAGCCGGCGCGTGTGGAGGTGGAGGTGGAGGTGCAGACGGCCGCGGTGGATGAGCGCACCGGTTCGGAACTGCCGGCCACGGGGCGCCAGCAGCTGGTCACCACCGTGACTGCACCGCTGCGCCAGTGGGTCACGATCGCGACCAGCGGCAGTGCGGCGCAACCGGGGGTCTACAGCAGCACGGCCAACGCCAGCCGCCGCCGGCTGCTGCAGATCCGGGTACTGGATAACTGAAACCCCAGGCACGGCACGGGCCGTGCCCAGGGGCTCAGTGGCTGGTGCCTTCGGAGCGGCTGATCTTGTTCCAGACGTTGTATTTGCCGATGGGCTTGTTCATGGGCAGGCGTTTGACTTCCTGCAGCGTCTGTGCGTCGTAGACGATGATGGCGCCATCGGTCTCCATCAGGCTGGCTAGCGCATAGCGCCCGTCGCGGGTGAACTCCATGTGGGCAAACGTCTTGCCGGGCACCGGGCGCAGCCGGGCGGCAATGGCCAGGGTGTCCTTGTCGATGGCGATCAGGGTGTCCTTGGCGGTGGGGCTCATCATGGCGTCGGCAAAGGCGTAGCGGGATTTTTCATGGCTGCGCAGGAAGAAGCCCGGGCCCAGGGTGGTGACGCTGCCGACGGTTTTCCAGTCCTTGGTGTCGATGAGGCTGATCACGCCTTCCTTCAGGTTGGGCGTGGCCATGACGCGGCGGCCCTTCCAGTCGAACGCGATGCCGGAGCCCAGGTGGGGCATGCCCGGGAGGTCCAGGTCGGCGATCTTGCGCCGGGCATTGAGGTTGACCACCTGCCCCTTGCCCACGCCGTTGCCGTCGGGGCGGGTGGCGCCGAACACATTGGCATAGCTGTCGTCAAAGAAGAAGTCGTCCAGGATGTCTTCCAGCGGCGTGCGCCGCGGGTTGAGGAAACCGGGCTTGGCAATGGCCTCCTTCATCTTGTAGTCGTGCACGTAGCCGTCGTAGATGGGTTCGGCGTTGGGGTCGTAGCTGACTTCCCACAACTCGGGAATGTCCTTGAGTGCCACGATGAAACTCTTGCGCGGGGCAGCGTCGTACACGGCCGACACCCGGGAGCTGTGCTTGCCGTCCAGGCTGGTGGTGGGGATGGATTTGACGAAGTTTAGCTCCGCGTCCAGCACCACCACGGAATGGGGCAGGTAGTTGCCCACCAGAACCCATTTGCCGTCGTTCGACACCGCCACGTTGCGGGCGTTGATGCCGGCGCGCACTTCCACGACGGTCTTGAGGTTCCACAGGTCATATTTGGACACCCAGCCGTCGCGCGAGCCGAAGTACACGTAGCGGCCGTCGGGCGAAAACTTCGGTCCACCGTGCAGGGCAAAGCGTGTTGGCGTGCGGCCGATCACTTCCAGCTTGTCGCCGTCGAGCACGCTGACGTGGTGGTCACCGGCTTCCACCACGACAAACAGGTTGAGCGGGTCGGCCTTGAAGGCGGGATGGTCGGGCAAGGTGCCGGGGGCATGGTGCACGACGCGGGAGGCCCGGATTTCGGCCTCGTTCCACACCGGTTGCGGGGTGACGGGCGTGTAGATCCAGGCGGCCAGCGCCTGGATTTCGGCATCACCCAGCACACCCTGGAAGCCGGCCATTTGAGTGGCGGTGCGGCCTTCGCGGATGACGCGCAGGGCTTCGGGGCGGCGCAGGCGTTCCAGGTTTTCCGGCAGCAGCGCGGGCCCGGTTCCGCCCAGTCGGTCCGCGCCATGGCAGGAGGCGCAGCGCTGCTGGAAGACGGCAGAGGCATCCACCGTGTCGGCGGCCAAGGCGGGACCGCTGATGGCGATCAGCAGCGCGAGCAGGGGCAAGGACAGCCACTTCATGCTGGCACCACCGAGGTCAGGCCGATTTCAGCGTCGGTCAGGTAGCAGCCCGGGTCCTCCGCCCAGAAGTCGCCCGTGGTCTGGTGCGCCCGCACGCGGGTGTTGCCGTTGCAGATGCTGAAATAGGCGCATTCTCCGCAGCGCCCCGTCACCGTGCGCGGCTTGGCCTTGAGCCCGGCCATCAGCGGGTCCGAGACATCGCTCCAGATCTGGGAGAACGGCCGCTCGCGCACGTTGCCCAGCGTGTGGTGCCACCACATGGTGTCGGGGTGCACCTTGCCCAGGTTGTCGATGTTGGCCACGTTCACGCCGCTGGAGTTGCCGCCCCATTGCTCCAGCTTCTGGCGCAGGTGGGGTACCGATTCGGGGAACCGCTTTTGTGCCCACTGCAGCAGGTACACGCCGTCAGCGTCGTTGTTGCCGGTCACCAGCTCGCGTGGGGTGCTGGACGCGTTCCAGCGCAGGCCGGTTTCGAACAGCAGGTCCATGGCATCGCGGGTGGTGCGGTAGTGGGCATCGGTGTCGCGGTTTTTCTTGCCGCGGCCGGCGTAGTTGAGGTGCGAGAAATAGAACTTGTCGATGTCCTCGTCTTCGGTGAGTTGCAGCAGGTTGGGCAGGTCGTGGGCGTTGTCCTGCGTCATGGTGTAGCGCACGCCCACCTTGACGTCAATGGCGCGCAACTCGCGGATGGCATTCAGGGAGCGATCAAATGCGCCCTCCTTGCGGCGAAAGAGGTCGTGCGTCTTGGAGATACCGTCCAGGCTGATGCCCACGTAGTTGAAGCCCACCGCGGCGATGCGCTTGGCCATGGGCGCATCGATCAGGGTGCCGTTGGTGGACAGGCCGACATAGAAGCCCATCGCTTTGGCCTCGTTGGCAATCTCGAAAATATCCGGGCGCAGCAGCGGTTCGCCACCGGACAAGATCAACACCGGCACGCCGTAGGCCTTCAGGTCCTTCATCACCGTGGTGACTTCCGCGTGGCTCAGTTCGTTGGGGAAATCCTTGTCGGTCGAGATGGAATAGCAGTGCAGGCAGGTCAGGTTGCAGCGGCGGATCAGGTTCCAGATGACCACCGGGCCGGTGGGCTGGTGGCCACGGCCCATCGGGGTGGGGTTGGTGATTTCCTTGAGGTACTGGGAGATGCGAAACATGGGGTCTACTCCGGTTGGGATCTGGGATGGACGGTTGTAGGGGCTGGCGGCGTCACGCCGCCAGACGCAGGCCGGTTTTCTTGAGAATCTGGGTGGAGAACAGGATGTCGTGCTGGCGGCAATGGGGGCCCAGCAGGGCGGCAATCTGCGCGGCCTGGCTGCGCACCTCATCGCGGGTGGCGCCGTGCAGCATGGCAAACAGGTTGTAGGGCCATGCGGGCATGTGGCGTGGCCGGCGGTAGCTGTGGGTCACGAAGACCAGGGCCCCCACCTGTTCGCCCAGGCGGTCGACCTGCTCGTCGGCCACGTCCCACACGCTCATGCCGTTGGCGGCATAGCCGATGGCGTAATGGTTGGGAACGGCGCCAATGCGCCGGATGATGCCGCGGTCAAGCAGGCCCTGCAGGCGTTGCAGCACTTCGGCTTCGCTCAGGCCCAGCTGTTCGGCTACGGCCTGGTAGGGGTGTGCCACCAGCGGCAGGCCACCCTGCGTGGCGACAATCAGCTTTTGGTCGGTTGCGTCCAGTGCGTGTGTCATGTGATCACCGGCAATTTCATTTCAACAAAGTACTCGCGCTCCTTGGGAAACGCATAGACCGTGAGTTGGGTGGCGGCCTCAATTTTCCGGATGGTGGCCGCAATGTCCTGTGGTGTGCGGGTGGCCAGCACGAACCACATGTTGAGGGCGTGCTCGCGCCGGTAGTTGTGGGCAACCTCGGCAAAGGCGTTGACGGCCTGGTTGACTTCCTCAAACCGCTCTTCGGGAACCTGCAGGGCCGCTAGGACAAAGGCGCCACCCATGCGCTCGACCTGGAACATGGGGCCAAAGCGGGTGAGGACCCGGGTGTCGAGCAGATGCTGCAGGCGCGCCAGCAGGGTAGTTTCGTCGATGCCTATTTTTTCGGCAACCTGTGCGTAGGGCGACGGGCACAGCGGAAACCCACCCTGCAGGTTGTCGATGATGGCGCGGTCTATGGCATCCATGGGTCAGGCCGCCAGGGTGTTGGGTTGCGGGTCCGCGGGGGCGGCATTGGCATAGTAGGCGCCTTGCTGCTTGTAGCGGGTACGTGAAAAAAGCACCGCGTGCGGATAGTCCTGCAAGGCATGGCGCGCGCGCAATTCTGCAATCTGTTGCTCAACCACGTTGCGGTCGCGGCCATGCACCATGCAGAACAGGTTGTAGGGCCAGTCGGGCGCCACGCGCGGGCGCCGGTAGCACAGGGTCACGCCAGGGTGTTGTCCCAGTTGGCGCCCCAGTTCGGAGACGAGGGCATCCGGAATGTCGTGCACCACCATGGCATTGGCCGTGTAGCCCAGCTCATGGTGGCGGACCACGATGCCGAAGCGTTTCAGGATGCCCAGTTCCAGCCAGGACGCGAGCTGCTCCAGGACCCGCTGCTCGGTCCAGTGCATTTGCCGGGCCAGCTGCTGGTAGGGCTGCGGTACGAGCGGCAAACCGCCTTGCAGGGCATTGACCAGGGCCTGTTCGTCGGCGTCCAGTTCCACGGTGTTCGCGAGGTTGACGGGTGCGTGGGCGGGTTTGGGCGTGGCCGCGTCAGCGGGCGCACAGGTGCCGTTGTGTTCCAGCCGGAACCCCAGATCGATGTGGTATTCCTCCTGCAGCGGTAGGCGCAGCACGGGCAACTGGCATTGAGCCTCGATCTCGGCGAGCACGTGGGCCAGTCGCTGTGCCGAGCTGGCCGTCACCACGAACCACAGGTTGTAGTGGTGCTCGCGTTCGTAGTTGTGGTTGACTTCCGGGAACTGGCTGACCGTGGCGGCCACCTCCGCCAGGCGCTCGGGCGCCACGCTCAGGGCGGCCAGGGTGCTGGCACCGATGCGCCGGGGCGCGAAGACCGCACCCACGCGGGAAATGCGGCCCTCCTGCTGCAAGCGGGCACAGGCGGCCAGCACGGCGGCCTCGGTGCTCCCCAGTTCCTGCGCCATGCGGGCAAAGGGCGCGCTGCACAGCGGAAAGCCGCGCTGGTACTCGTTGAGTACCCGGAATTCCAGCGGCGACGCGGCGGCGTTGGGCATGGCGTCAGAAACCGGTGCGACCGGCGCGCACCGTGAACAGGATGCCCGAGGGCGACTCCGCTGGCAGCTCGGTAATCGGGCGGTGGGTGCGCGTGTCCATGACCACGACCTTGTTGTCGTCCCGGGCACTGATCCACACGGCTTCGCCCCGGGGTGTGAACTCCATGTGCAGGACGACCTTGCCCGGCTCCAGGTTGTGGGTGATTTTCTGGGTCAGGGTGTCAATGACCTGCACGTGGCTGTTGTCCGGGTGGGCAAAGTTGACCCAGATTTCGCGCCCGTCCGGGCGCGCCATGACAAACACGGGCTGGCCCTTGACGGCGATGCGCCCCACCTCCTGCCAGGTGCGGGTGTCCACCACCAGCACCTCATGCCGGCCGATGGCGGGCAGGTAGAGACGACCGTCCGCCATAGCCCAGCCGCGCAGGTGCGGCATCTTGTACACCGGCAGGGGTTCTTCGCCGCGGCCGTAGCCGGCCAGCACCTTGCGCACGCCGCGCTCGGGTTGCCACAGGTCGAGCATGGCCAGACCGTCTTCGCCGAACAGCCCGGCCAGGTAGTAGCGGCCGTCGGGGGTGATCAGGCCGTCATACGGCTGCTTGCCAATCCCGGTATAGCGGGTGATGGTGGGGTGGGCCGGGTCCGCGGAGAGGTCCGCCACCCAGATTTCCCCGGCCTCGAACAGCGAAAAGACGAATCCGACGCCCGGGGCGTCAGCCAGGCCGACCACCTTGGAGGTCTGCCCCGCGTCGCCGTAACGGGCCGGAATGTCGGCCACCGGCGCCAGTGTCTGCGCATCAAAAATACGCACGCCGCCGGGCTCGTAGTTTTGTGCCGCCACAAAGCGGCCGTCTTGCGAGATGGCGCCCCCGATGGAGTTGCCGGCCTGGACCACACGCCGCACCAGCGTGGCAGTCAGCAGGTCAATTTTGGACAGGCCGCCATCACGGCCAAAAACGTAGGCATAGCGGCCATCGCGGGAAAACACGGCCGATGCGTGGGAGAGGTCTCCCAGCCCGGCGACCGTGGCAATGCGGGAACGGGCAGTGGTGTCGACGATCTGGACCTGGCCGATGGCGCGTTCAATGACGATTCCCAGGTCGCCGGTGCCCCGCAATACGGGCTGCGGCTCGGCCGCCTGGGCGGTTGGGGCCAGCAAAGCGGCGCTGGCCAGCGTGGCGCCCAGCAGGGCGGCTACTCGGTGGGAAATCCGGCTTGCAAATGTTCGACGATCCATTGAGCTTCCTGTTCTGTTAACAGCCCGCGCCAGGGGGGCATGGGGGTACCCTTTCGGCCATCCAGGATGGTGGCTACCAGGGACGATGCGGGTTTCCCTTCCAGGTCCTGGGGAAGCAGCGGGGAGCCCAGCCCGCCGGTCAGACGCAGGCCGTGGCAGGACCCGCAGTCCTGCCGGACCAGGCGCACCAGCTGGGAGGCGTGCTCGGGCGAAATCTCGCCAGCGTTGCACAACGACAGCGAGAAAATGCTCCAGCACACGCCCAGACCCAGGGCGAAGCCACGCTTCATGTTGCTCTCCTCCAGAGGGTGGATTGATGTGGCATAGTAACAATTTTGACGGGTGACTTTGGATTGGCTTTGACCTGAGTCAATATTCGTGGACCATTGATGCAATTAAATTGCATCTTATAAATACAGGACAAGCAAAGGTGAACGTCATGAATGCCACGGTTCCTACATCCATATTGCTTGAGCCATCCGAAGGCACAGGCGCGGCCGGGCGGGTCAGCCTGGTGGGGGCGGGTCCTGGCGATCCCGATTTGTTGACGCTGAAGGCGGCACGCCGTCTGGCGGAGGCCGATGTCGTGGTCTACGACAACCTGGTAGGCGCCGGGGTGCTGGCCCTGATTCCCGACCACGTGGAGCGCATTTACGTGGGCAAGGAGTCGTCCAACCATTCGGTGCCACAAGATGAAATCACCCTGCTGCTCATTGCCCAGGCCCAGCGGGGCCGGCGGGTGGTGCGCCTCAAGGGGGGGGACCCCTTTGTCTTCGGGCGTGGCGGCGAGGAACTCAGTGTGATTGTTGCCGCGGGGGTGCACGCGGAGGTGGTGCCCGGAATTACGGCGGCGCTGGGCGCGTGCGCCGATACCGGCATTCCGCTGACGCACCGGGATTTTGCCCAGAGCTGCGTTTTCGTGACCGGGCACCGCAAGGATGGATCGATCGGGCTGGACTGGCCCATGCTGGCGCGGCCGTTCCAGACCGTGGTGATCTACATGGGGGTGGGCGGCCTGGCGGGCATTGCCGAGCAGCTGGTGCTGCACGGCATGCCGGCCGATACGCCCGTGGCACTGGTGCGCAATGCCACCCGCGCCGACCAGCAGACGGTGGTGGGCACGCTGCACACCATTGTCGACATTGCTGCCCGTCACCGCATCCAGGCTCCGGCCTTGATCATCGTGGGCGCGGTTGTTTCGCTGTATGACCCGGTGCTGGCCCATGGCCTGCAGGCCATTTCTCGTTCCTGAGCGAGTCCCATGCCCTACCGAGCTATTTCTCCGGAGCGCCTGCCCGAATTGCTGCGGCGCATGCCCAAGGCCGAGCTGCACATGCACATCGAAGGCTCGCTGGAGCCCGAGTTGCTGTTTGCCATGGGCCAGCGCAATGGCGTGCCGCTGGCCTACCCCAGCGTGGAGGCGCTGCGCCAGGCCTACGTGTTCGACAACCTGCAGAGTTTCCTGGACATCTACCACGCCGGCACCACGGTGCTCAAGACGGAGCAGGACTTTTTCGACATGACCTGCGCCTACCTGGAGCGCGCGCAGGCCGACAACGTGGTGCACACCGAGATTTTCTTCGACACCCAGACCCACACCGGCCACGGCCTGAGCACCGAGACCGTCATCAACGGGCTGTACCGTGCCTGTGAAGAGGCACCGGCCCGCTATGGCCTGTCGGCCTCGCTGATCCTGTGCTTTTTGCGGCACCTCAGCGAGCGCGAAGCCTTCGAGTGCCTGGAGCAGGCCTTGCCGCTGCGTGACAAGCTGGTGGGCATTGGCCTGGCCTCAAGTGAGGTCGGCCATCCGCCCGAAAAGTTCGCCCGCGTGTTCGCGCGCGCCCGGGAACTGGGTTTCCGGCTGGTGGCCCATGCCGGCGAGGAGGCCCCGCCGGCCTACATCTGGAGTGCGCTGGATGTGCTCAAGGTCGAGCGCATCGACCACGGCGTGCAGGCCATCCACGACGCGGCGCTCATGCAGCGCCTGGTGGCCGAACGCATGCCGCTGACCGTGTGCCCGCTGTCCAATCTCAAGCTGCGGGTGTTTCCCACACTGGAGCAGCACACGCTCAAGCGCATGCTGGACGCCGGCATTGTGGCCACCGTCAATTCCGATGACCCAGCCTACTTTGGCGGCTACATCAACGAGAACTTCACCCAGACCTTTGCGGCCCTGGGGATGACGGGGCAGCACGCCTACCAGCTGGCGCGCAACAGCTTTGACGCCAGCTTCATCGGAGAAGCCCGGCGCAAGCAGTATGTGGAGCGCCTGGACGCGGTGTTCGAGACCTTCGTGTAGCCCCGGTCGGCGGCAACGGCTAAAATCTGCCCCAAGGCCCGCTGCTCCGGCGGGCCTTGTCTTTTGTGTACCGGAGCCATGTAGAGGACCACCATGTACAAAAACCTCGCAGCCACGTTCGTGGCGGCCTGTGCTTTCTCGCTCGCACCTGTGGGTGCTTTTTCCCAGACCCAGGACACGCCCCCAGCCGCACCGTTGAAGGTCGGCTTTGTGTATGTCACGCCCCTGACCGATGCCGGCTGGGTGCGCCAGCACGAGCAGGGGCGCCTGGCCCTGGAGGCCGCCCTGGGCAAGGCCGTGCAGACCCGCTACGTGGAAAACGTGGCCGAAGGGCCGGACGCCGAGCGTGTCATCCGCGACCTGGCACGCCAGGGCCACACACTCATCTTCACGCCCAGCTTTGGCTACATGGAGCCCACGCTCAAGGTGGCGCAGGAGTTTCCGGACGTGAAGTTCGAGTCCATCACCGGCTACAAGACAGCGCCCAACGTAGCCGCGGCCAATGCGCGCTATTACGAAGGACGCTACCTGGCCGGCATTGCCGCCGGGCGCATGACCCGCAGCAATCTGGCGGGGTATGTGGCGGGTTTCCCCATTCCCGAAGTGCTGCAGGGTATCAACGCCTTCACGCTGGGCATGCGCTCGGTCAATCCCCAGGCGCAGGTCAAGGTGGTGTGGCTCAATGAGTGGTTCAACCCTACGCGCGAGCGCGACGCCGCCATGACCCTGTTCAACCAGGACGTGGACGTGATCGCCTTCCACACCGGCTCCACCGCCGTCATGGCCGCCGCCCAGGAGCGCGGCAAGCTGGCCGTGGCCTACCACTCCGACATGCGCAAGATCGCGCCCGACGCCCAGATCGTGGCCGTCACCCACCAGTGGGGCGACTACTACATCCGGCGCGCCCGCGCCGTGCTGGCCGGTACCTGGAAGAGCGGCACCGTGTGGGGCGGCGTGCGCGAGGGCATGATCCGCGTGGGCGACTTTGGCTCCAAAGTGCCCAAGGCCGTGCAGGCGGAAGTGCTGGCACGCCAGAAAGACATTGCCCGTGGCACCTTGCACCCGTTCCATGCCACCCAGGTGGTGCGAGATAACGAGGGCCACCCGGTGATCGAGAAGGGCCAGACGCTGAGCGACGCCCAGATTCTGGGCATGAACTGGCTGGTGGAGGGCGTGCAGGGAAAACCCGGCCATTAGCCCGGTTCAAGCCCGGTTTAAGCTTGGGCCCATGAAAGCCTACCGCGCCTGCCTTCTCTGGTTTGCCCCGCACAGCGAGGGGCCGGCCCGTGCCCTGCTGGAGGAAGATGGCCTGCTGGTGGTGGGCCCCAATGCGGCGGGCGTGCAGGTGGTGCAGGCGGTGGGCGCTTACCGCGACGTGGCGGGCCGCTACCCGGACGTGCCGGTGGAGCACTTCCCGGGGCGCATCATTGCGCCGGGTTTCGTGGATCTGCACACCCATTACCCGCAGACCAACGTGATAGGGTCTCCCGCCGAGGGGCTGCTGCCCTGGTTGGAGTACTACACATTTCCAGAGGAAAAACGCTTTGCAGCGCCCGACTACTGTGCGCAGGCAGCTACGTTTTTCATAGCAGAACTGCTGCGCAACGGTGTGACGACGGCGTTTGCCTTCGCCACCTCGCACCCCGCATCGGTCGACGCCCTGTTCAGTGCGGCCCAGGCCCGGCACCTGCGCCTGGTCACCGGCCTGTGCCTGATGGACCGCCACGCCCCGGCGGAGCTGCTGAACCAGCCCGTGGCGGGTGCAGCGGCCGATGCCACCGAGCAGAGCCTGCTGGACTCCGAGGCCCTGATCCAGCGCTGGCACGGCCAGGGCCGCCTGGGTTACGCCATCACACCCCGTTTCGCACCCACCAGCACCGACGCCCAGTTGCGCGGCGCGGGGGCACTGGCGGCGCGCTACCCGGACGTGTGGGTCCAGTCCCACGTGGCCGAGAACCGGCAGGAAATTGCCTGGGCGCGTACGCTGTTTCCTGCTTCGCGCAGCTACCTGGCCACGTATGCCGATTTCGGCCTGATGCGCCCGCGCGCCCTCTACGCCCACTGCATCCACTTCGACGATGACGATCGTGCTCTGATGCGCGACACCGGGGCGGCGGCGGCGGTGAGCCCTACCAGCAACCTGTTCCTGGGCAGCGGTTTCTTCGACTATGCCGGGGCGGACCGCGCAGGCTTTGCGTACGGCCTGGCCAGCGACGTGGGCGCCGGCACCTCGTTCAGCCCGTTTCACACCATGCTGGGGGCCTACTACGTGGGGCGCGAGGGGCAGACCAAGCCGGGCGTATCCCTGCGCCCGCAGCAGCTGTGGTGGCAGCACACGGCCGGCGCCGCGCGCGCTGCGGGGCTGGACGGCGTGGTGGGCAATCTGCTGCCGGGCTGCGAGGCCGACTTTGTGGTGCTCAATCCGCAGGCCACGCCCTTGCTGGCGCGCAAGACCGCCCTGGCTGCGAATCTGGACGAACTGCTGTTCGCCCTGATCGTGCTGGGCGACGACCGGGTGGTGGAACGCACGGTGATTTCACAAGCCTTTTAGGCCTCCAGCGCCCGCGCTCATTGCGCAGGCAGCTCTTCTTTTAGTAGCGTTTGCGGCCTGCTTACAATCACCCCCAACTTAGGAGTTGTGTTCCCATGAGCATCAAAAGCGATAAATGGATTCGCCGTATGGCCGAGCAGCACGGCATGATCGAGCCGTTCGAGCCGGGCCAGATCCGCCAGCACGATGGCAAGAAGATCATCAGCTACGGCACCAGCAGCTACGGCTACGACATCCGCTGCGCGCCCGAGTTCAAGGTGTTCACCAACATCCACAGCACCGTGGTCGACCCGAAGAACTTCGACGAAAAGAGTTTTGTCGATTTCCACGACGACGTGTGCATCATCCCGCCCAACAGCTTTGCGCTGGCCCGCACCATGGAGTACTTCCGCATCCCGCGCAATGTGCTCACGGTCTGCCTGGGCAAGAGCACCTATGCGCGCTGCGGCATCATCGTCAACGTGACCCCGTTCGAACCCGAATGGGAAGGCTACGTGACCCTGGAGTTTTCCAACACCACGCCGCTGCCGGCCAAAATCTACGCCGGTGAGGGCTGCGCCCAGGTGCTGTTCTTCGAGAGCGACAAGGACGACGTCTGCGAAGTGTCCTACAAGGACCGCGGTGGCAAGTACCAGGGTCAGGTGGGCGTGACGCTGCCCAAGGCCTGATTCCCGGCTGCTGCGTTCTCAGGCCGCCTTGGGCAGGTCTTCGGCCTGCAGGCGTGCCATGGCGGCCTTCAGGGCTTCGAAGCAGCGCGGGTCCAGGGCCGTGCCAACGGTCTTGGCCATCATTTCCAGCGTCTGCGGAATCGGTACCGCGCCGCGGTAGGGGCGCTCGGCCGTGATGGCGTCAAAAATATCCGCCGTGGTGATGATGCGGGTTTCCAGATGGATGTCTTCGGCCGTGAGGCCCCGCGGGTAGCCACGGCCGTCGAGCCGTTCATGGTGCGCGCCGGCCACGCGGGCCAGTTCGCTGAAAGCATGGATCTTGGACAGGATGGATTCGGTCAGGCGCGCATGGTCGCGCACCGCCGCCCATTCGGCTTCGTCGAGCTTGCCGGCCTTGTCCAGCACACTGTTGCTGACCCCCAGCTTGCCCACGTCGTGCAGGAGTGCACCGCGCTTGAGCCAGCGCCGGCGCTCCAGGCTCTGGCCCAGCGCTTCGGCGATCAGGTCGGTGTACAGGGCCACGCGGGCGCTGTGGCCGCTGGTGTAGGGGCTTTTGGAGTCCACCACCTGGCCGAAGGCGGCGGCGATGTCGTCCAGGTAATCCTCGTCCAGCGGCACCACGTGGGCGGCGGGTTCCAGGGCCAGGACGGCGGTTTCGATGCCGGCTGAACCCAGGATGGACCAGAAGGCGTCGTTCGTTGCCACCGCTTCCATGGCGGCGGCCAGGGTCGGGTCGAACCACTGGCCAGAGCGACGGCGTACCTCGTCCATGGCCGCTTCGCGCCCGTCGGCCGTGTGGAACACGTCCACCACCTGGGCCAGCAGGGCAATGCGGGCATAGATGGGAATGGCCTCGCCCTGCAGCTGGTCGGGCTTGCCCTGGCCATTCCAGTGCTCGTCCAGGCTGTAGATGCCGGCGGCGACGCCTTCGGAGAAGCGAAGAAGGCGCGCGATCTCCGCGCCGCGCTGGCATCGCGTCTGGATCAACTCCTGCGAATATTCGGGTCCGTTGCGGAAGATGTTGAGCACGCTGCGAAAGCGCTCGGCCAGGCCCGACTTCAGGCCGGTGTGCTGCAGCACGAAGCGAACCACCTGGGGCAGGCTGTCGCCCACGTGTTTGAAATCGCGCTTGAAATCCAGGTCGTCAGTCAGGTACAGCTCGCAGATGCGAGCCGCGTTGCTGCTGCAGCCCAGGTCCTTGAGCAGCAGGGTGTAGTACAGCTCCCACTGCTGGGCCTCGCTTAGGCCGATGGACCGGCCGATGTGCATGCCAATCCAGCAGCAGCGCACGCAGTGCCCCTCGGGCTGGCCTTCGGTGATGTCCAGCGCGTGGCTGAGCGCGCTGATGAGCTCGGCCAGCTTGAGCCCGGCGGCAATGGGGCTGGGGTCAACCAGGGTTCGTTGGAGCATGGAGCGAGTTTAGGCAGCCCGGGGTGGTCGTTCCGGATCTAGGGGTATTGGGGGTTGGTCCGGCTTGCTGGAGGCCGGGAAACGATCGCATCCGGGCCTGCAATACCGCGGCCCTACCACCCAACGTGAGACTAGGGGATAATACGAGGCTGCCCCCAGCGTTGGGAGGCAGTCAGCTATCGGATGGATAGCACCTCCTTTTGCTATGCATGACCGATTTGAATACTGAACTCACCCCCCCCGTTTCCCCCGAAGTTTCCAATGCGCTGACGGCGGATACGCCGCCGATGGCCTTTGCCCAGCTGCAACTGGCCGCACCGATTGCCCGCGCCGTGGCCGAAATGGGGTACGAGAGCATGACGCCCATCCAGGCGCAGGCCATCCCGGTGGTCTTGACCGGCAAGGATGTGATGGGCGCGGCCCAGACCGGCACCGGCAAGACGGCCGCTTTCGCACTGCCCTTGTTGCAGCGCATGATGAAGCACGAAAACGCCTCCACCTCGCCCGCCCGCCATCCGGTGCGCGCGCTGGTGCTGCTGCCCACCCGCGAACTGGCCGACCAGGTTGCCCAGCAGGTGAAGCTGTACGCCAAGTACACCAACCTGCGCAGTGCGGTGGTGTTTGGTGGCATGGACATGAAGCCCCAGACCCTGGAGCTGAAAAAAGGCGTGGAAGTGCTGGTAGCCACCCCCGGCCGCCTGCTGGACCACATCGAAGCCAAGAACGCCGTCTTGAACCAGGTGGAATACGTGGTGCTGGACGAAGCCGACCGCATGCTGGACATCGGTTTTCTGCCGGACCTGCAACGCATCCTGTCCTACCTGCCCAAGCAGCGCACCACGCTCCTGTTCTCGGCCACCTTCTCGCCGGAAATCAAGCGCCTGGCCAACAGCTACCTGCAGAACCCGGTCACCATCGAAGTGGCGCGGTCCAACGCCACGGCGTCGACGGTGGAGCAGCATTTCTACAGTGTTCCCGAAGACGAGAAGCGCCACGCCCTGCACCAGATCCTGAAATCGCGCGGCATGAAACAGGCTTTTGTGTTTGTGAACAGCAAGCTCGGTTGCGCCCGTCTGGCGCGCTCGCTGGAGCGCGAGGGCCTCAAGACCGCTGCCCTGCACGGTGACAAGAGCCAGGACGAGCGCCTGAAGGCGCTGGACGCGTTCAAGAAGGGCGAGGTCGACCTGCTGGTTTGTACCGACGTGGCCGCGCGCGGCCTGGACATCAAGGACGTGCCGGCGGTGTTCAACTTCGACATCCCGTTCAATGCCGAAGACTACGTGCACCGCATCGGCCGCACCGGCCGCGCCGGCGCATCCGGCCTGGCGGTCAGCTTTGTGGGCGGCAACAACGACGCCCGTCTGGTGGCCGACATCGAAAAGCTCATCAAGACCAAGATCGAGCTGGAGGCGGTGGAGTTCGACGAGAACAGCCCCGACATCCGCCGTCAGGGCCGCATCAACGACGGCCGGCGCATGTACGCTGAAGATGGTGGCGACAATGGCCGCAGCGGCGGACGCGGCGAGCGTCGCCCGTCACGTGACGAAGCGCCCCGCGCGCCGCGGCCCCCACGCGGCGACTACAGCCGCCCCGCGCAGGCCTCACGCGACCCCTTCTTCGACAAACCGTACGAAGCCCCTGCGGCGCAGGAAGCGGCGACACCGTCCTGGGAAGCCAGCGCACGTCCGGCAACGCGCAGCATCTCCGCCAACATCAAGCCCAAGGTCAAGGTCGCAGCGCTGTTCAAGTCACAGTGATTTGCCGGGCTGCTGTGCCGCCTGGCAGGCAACCTGGATGAGTTCCTGGGTCCAGGCACCCGCCTGGCTGCCAATGCGCAGGGCGCTCAGGGCGCCGCCCCACACGCAGCCCGTGTCCAGTGACAGCACGTCGCTGCGGCCCAGCCAGCCCAGCGTGGACCAGTGGCCGAACGCCACCGCCACGTCGGCCGTGCGTCGACCCGGCACCTCAAACCAGGGCAGATAGCCCGCCGGTGCACTGCCGGAGCTGTCCTTGGTGTCGAATTCCATCTTCCCCTTCGGCGTGCAGAACCGCAGGCGGGTCAGTGCGTTGACCACCACGCGCAACCGGTCGACGCCGGTGAGGGAGTCTTTCCAGCGCGCGGGTTCGTTGCCATACATCTGGTGCAAAAAATCCACCAGATCCGGCCCGCGCAACACCACTTCCACTTCTGCTGCCAGCTCCAGGGTTTGCCAGGCCGTCCACTGGGGCAGCACGCCCGCATGCACCATCAGCAGGTCGCGTGTGCCAATGCTTTCAAACAGGGCCATGTTCTGCTGGCACAGCCAGGCCAGCATGGCGGAGCGGTCCGGCGCGTTCAGAATGCCGTCCAGGGTGTCCGTGCGGTGGGGCTTGCGCACGCCATGCGCCACGGTGAGCAGGTGCAGGTCGTGGTTGCCCAGCAGGCAGCGGGCGGCGGTGCCGTAGCCCATCAGGCGGCGCAGCACGGCGGCCGAGTCGGGGCCGCGGTTGACCAGGTCACCGAGCAGGTAGATGGTGTCGCGACTGGGGGAAAAATCCAGGGTGTCGAGCAGGCGCTGCAGCGCGGTGTCGCAGCCTTGGACATCGCCAATAAGGTAAAGTGCCATGCTGTTTATTCTCGCTTGGGTTTCATGGAATTTGTTCTGATCGTGCTGCTCACGCTGCTCAACGGCGTTTTTGCCATGTCGGAGCTGGCGTTGACGGCCAGTCGCAAGGTGCGTTTGCAGACCATGGCCGACACGGGCGACCGGGGGGCCCAGGCCGCGCTGACCCTGCTGGAGAACCCGACCCAGTTCCTCTCTTCGGTGCAGGTGGGCGTTACCTCCATCGGCATGCTCAACGGTATTGTGGGCGAGGCGGCTTTCAGTGATGGTGTGGCCCGCTGGCTGGAATCCAGCCTGCACATTGCACACCGGGCGTCTGAAATTTCAGCGACTGCACTGGTGGTGACCCTCATCACGTTCGTCACCATCCTGTTCGGCGAGCTGGTACCCAAGCGCATTGGGCAACTGTATCCGGAGCCGGTGGCGCGGGTGCTGTCGCGTCCCATGACCTGGTTTGCCACCGGTGCCAAGCCCTTTGTGCGCCTGTTGTCCGTGTGCACGCACGGCACCTTGAAGCTCCTGCGCATTGACGCCACCGACAACCGCGCGGTGACCGAGGCCGAGATCTCCGCCAGCCTGGAGGAGGGGGTGGATGCCGGCATCATCGAGCAACATGAGCACCAGATGGTGCGCAACGTGTTCAGTCTGGACGACCGGCCCCTGACGTCCGTCATGCTGCCGCGTTCCGACATCGAGTGGCTGGACGCCGCTTCCTCCGTGGCGCAATGCCTGGAGCAGGCTAGTACCGGTGGCAGCAAGGGTGCGCACTCCTGGTACCCGGTGTGCCGCGGGTCTCTGGATCACGTGGTGGGGCTGATCAGTGTGGCGCGCCTGCTGGAACTCGGGCCCGGGCACCCGGGCAGCGTCGGGGCGCTGATGGAACCCGCTGTGTTTGTGCCCGAAACGCTGAGTGGCATGGAGTTGATCGAGCAGTTCCGCATCAAGGCCGCGCGCATGGTGTTTGTAGTGGACGAGTACGGTGTCGTCCAGGGCCTGCTCACACCCCATGACCTGCTCGAAGCCATTACCGGCGAGCTCAAACCCGACGCACAAACCCAGGCCTGGGCCACCCAGCAGCCGGACGGTTCCTGGCAGCTCGACGGCCTGATGCCGGTAGGCGAACTCAAGGCCCGCCTGGATATCGACGAGCTGCCCCAGGAGGACCGGGGCCGCTACAACACGCTGGCTGGGCTGCTGATGGCCGTGTCAGGCCATTTGCCCGCCGTGGGTGAGTGCATTGAGTGTGCGCAGTGGCAGTTCCAGGTGACGGGCCTGGAGGGCAAACGCATTGACAAGGTGCGGGCCGTGCCTACAGCCGCCCACTGAGCCGGTAGGCCAGCAGCCCCAGCCCCTCGTGCAGCACCAGCTGCCAGCGCACAATGCCGCCCTCTAGCGAGTATTCGGTCCAGGGGGTGTCCGTGCCCGTGCGAAAGTCCACCGGATAGGCCGTGACATTCCAGCCTGCCTTGGCAAAGGTCGCCATGGCACGCGGCATATGCCAGGCCGACGTGACCAGCAGCCAGGGCTGGGCGATGTTCACCCCCGGCAATTGCGCCGTCAGCACGGCGTTTTCGTAGGTGTTGCGCGATGCCGCTTCGTATTCGATCGGCGGCTCGCTGGGTCCCAGGCTGTCAAAGAAGTTGCGCGCCCGTTCGGCTTCCGTAGGGCCGCTGCCCAGCAGGCTGCCTTCGCCGCCGGTGAACACCACGCGCAGGTGTGGGTTGCGCAGGCGGCTGGCCAGGGGCGCGGTCATGCGTTCGGCTGCATCCGTGAGCAGGGGTTGGGTGTGGGCCAGTGCCACGTGTCCCGACTCCAGTGCACCCCCCAGCACCACCATGCCCACGTAGCCACGCAGATCGGCCTGCGGAGGAATCTCGGCATACTGGGCTTCCAGCCGCCGGATCAGCAGGTCCGGTAAGGGTTGCCAGCCCGCGGCCAACAGCACCGCCAGGGCACTCCCTGTCAGGCGGCGACCCAGGGCCGGACGGCGCCGCAACACCAGCAGGCCCCCCAGCAGGAGGGCGGCCACCCAGGCCAATGGCTGGGTCAGAAGGGCGAGAATTTTGGCGGCAAGAAACATGGCTAGGGGTACGCTTGGTGTCGTGAAACAGGTCGGGATGGTAAGTGATGTGGCATGCGTGCCGGGTTATCCCCTAGTGGATGTCCACAATGGTGCAATCTTGGGATTCGACTAATCTTGACCGTAACGTCATCACTTCCACGGGTCGCTCACCATGAATATTCGCGCCATTGCACTGGGTCTGGTTGCCGGGTGTTTTTCCTTCGCCGCGCTCGCCCAGGCGCCCATTGTCATCAAGTTCAGCCACGTGGTGGCCAACGACACGCCCAAGGGCCATGCCGCCGAGTTCTTCAAGAAAAAGGCAGAAGAGCTCACCAAGGGCCGGGTCAAGGTGGAGGTGTACGCCAACAGCACCCTCTACAAGGACAAGGAAGAAATGGAGGCGTTGCAGATTGGCGCCGTGCAGATGCTGGCGCCCTCCCTGGCCAAGTTTGGCCCGCTGGGCGTGAAGGAGTTCGAGGTCTTTGATCTGCCCTACATCTTCGACGGGTACGAAGATTTGCACAAAGTCACGCAGGGCCCGGTGGGGCGCATGCTGCTGGACAAGCTCGATGCCAAGGGCGTGAAAGGTCTGGCCTATTGGGACAATGGTTTCAAATCGTTCTCAGCCAACAGGCCTCTGAAATCCCCGGCGGATTTCAAGGGCCTGAAGATGCGTATCCAGTCTTCCAAGGTGCTGGAGTCGCAAATGCGCTCCCTGGGCAGCTTGCCGCAGGTGCTGGCGTTTTCCGAGGTCTACCAGGCCCTGCAGACCGGTGTGGTGGACGGTACCGAAAACCCCATTTCCAACCTCTACACCCAGAAAATGCACGAAGTGCAGAAGAACCTGACGCTGACTGAACACGGTTACCTGGGTTATGCGGTCATCACCAACAAGAAGTTCTGGGACGGCCTGCCTGCAGACATCCGCAAGCAGCTCGACGACGCCCTGGACCAGGCCACCCGCTACGCCAACCAGATTGCCAAGCTGGAAAACGACAAGGCGCTCGATGCCGTCAGGAAGTCTGGAAGGACCGAGGTCTACACTCCTACGGCCCAGGAGAAGCTGGCTTTCAAGAAGGCCATGATCAAGACCCACACCGAGATGGAGTCGCGCATTGGCAAGGACCTGATCCGGAGCATTTACAAGGAAACCGGTTTCGACCCCAGCAAGCTGTAATCCGGACTGATTTGTGAAGTTTCTTGATCATCTGGAGGAAGGGATCATCACCTTCCTCATGGGGGCGGCAACCCTGGTCATTTTTGTCGCCGTCATCCACCGTTACGCCTCGGGAATTTCCATCCCGGTAGTGCAAGACTGGCTGCTGTCCATCAACATGGGCTGGGCGCAGGAACTGTGCATCATCATGTTTGTCTGGATGGCAAAATTTGGTGCAGCGTATGGTGTGCGCACCGGCATTCACGTGGGGGTGGACGTGCTGATCAACCGGCTGCCGGACAGCCGCCGCCGCAAGTTCATTGTTTTTGGCTTGCTGGCCGGGGCGCTGTTCACCGGCGTCGTCGGTACGCTGGGCCTGCGTTTCGTGTGGGAGAACGGCATGCACTACGCGGTTTTTTCCGCCATGGGCATGGCGCCGGGCGATGTGTTTGAAGGCCCGACAACACCCGACCTGGAGTGGCCGACCTGGATGGTGTACTCCGCCATTCCCATGGGTTCTTACCTCATGTGCTTTCGCTTTCTGCAGGTTGCCGTCCGCTTCGTGCGCACGGGTGAGCTTCCCCACCATGACCATGGCCATGTGGATGGTCTGGACGGGGCGCAGCCATGAACACGCTCATCATTCTGAGCCTGCTGGTGGTGCTGATGCTCACGGGCATGCCCATCTCCATCTCGTTGGGCCTGACGGTGCTCTCGTTTCTGTTCTTCATGACCGAGGTGCCTATCGAGTCGGTGGCGCTCAAGCTATTCACCGGCATCGAGAAGTTCGAGATCATGGCCATCCCGTTCTTCATCCTGGCGGGCAACTTCCTCACCCATGGCGGTGTGGCCCGGCGCATGATTGCCTTTGCCACCTCCATGGTGGGCCACTGGCATGGAGGACTGGGCTTGGGTGGGGTATTGGCCTGTGCCCTGTTTGCCGCGGTGTCGGGCTCCAGCCCGGCCACGGTGGTGGCCATCGGCTCCATCCTCATGCCCGCCATGGTGAAGGCGGGCTTTCCCAGGAGCTTTGGCGCCGGTGTCATCACCACGTCGGGTGCGCTGGGCATCCTGATTCCCCCATCCATTGTGATGGTGATGTACTCGGTCTCCACCAACACCTCGGTGGGAGCCTTGTTCATGGCGGGTGTCGTGCCGGGTCTGCTGCTGGCCCTTTCCCTGGGGCTCACCACCTGGTACCTAGCCAAGAAGAATAATTACCCGTGCCAGCCCAAAGCAAGCTGGTCGCAGCGCTGGGACGCGTTTCGCAAGGCGATATGGGGGTTGCTGCTGATTGTGGTGGTCATGGGCGGCATTTACACCGGTGTCTTCACGCCCACCGAGGCCGCCGCCATGAGTGCCGTGTACGCGTTCTTTGTCGCTGTGTTTGTCTACAAGGACATGGGACTGCGAGACGTGCCGCGCGTGCTGCTGTCGTCAGCCAACATGAGTGCCATGCTGCTGTACATCATCACCAACGCGGTGTTGTTCTCGTTCCTGCTGACGCACGAGAACATTCCGCAGCAAATGGCCGACCAGATGATCGGCACCGGTGTGGGCGTCATCGGTTTCCTGCTGATTTCCAACGTGCTGCTGCTGGTGGCGGGCAACTTCATGGAGCCCTCGTCCATCGTTCTGATTCTGGCGCCCATCCTGTTTCCCATTGCCATGAAGCTGGGCATTGACCCGGTGCATTTCGGCATCATCATGGTGGTGAATATGGAGGTGGGCATGTGCCATCCTCCGGTGGGCCTGAACCTCTATGTGGCCTCGGGCATTACCAAGATGGGTATCACCGAACTGACCGTGGCGGTGTGGCCCTGGCTGCTCACCATGCTGGGTTTCCTGGTTCTGGTGACCTACTGGCCCCAGCTCTCACTGTGGTTGCCGCGCCTGATGGGCATGGTGCCGTAGCATCCAATGCCACGCCCATGAAAAAATCCCCTGCTATCGGAACGGTAGCAGGGGATTTTTTATTGGGGGGAGATTCAGTAACTGGCAGCAGCCACTTTCCTGGTCTTGCCGTGCTTGGCTTTCTTGGTCTTCAGGTGTTGGACTTTTTTGACTTTTGCGTGCCGGGCCTTCTTGGCTTTCGTGTGCTTTATCTTGGCAGCTTTGGAGGCCTTGGGGGCCTTGGCGTGCCGGGCCTTTTTGGCTTGCGCTGGCTGACGGGTGTTGTCGGCGTAAGGTTTGATCGCCTCACCGTTCGCCGGCGCGGTTGCATAAGAAGGCGACCAATTGTTGGAAATGGGCGCTGGCTTGGGTGCGTCTGCGGTTTGCGCAAAAGTGAATGCCGCAACGCTGGAAAGGCAGGCTGCTGCAATGAGGTGCTTGATCTTCAAGATAATCTTCTTTCAATGAATGTCGACTGTCGCCGGGTTAGTTTACGTGCTATTTGCGTGCCAGATATACGCCCCAGACGGCCAGTGCCATGCCAAACAGCGCAAGCCCCGAAAACGTGTCGCCGAACAGCAACCAGGCAAACAGTGCGGTGCAGGGTGGTACCAGGTAAAACAGGCTGGCCACATTGACCGCGCTGCTGTGGCGGATCAGCCAGTTCAGCAGGCTGATGGCGCCAATGGAGAGCACCAGCACCAGCCAACCCACCGCAAAAATCAACTCGCCTACCCACTCCACGCGAAAATGCTCGGTCAGAGAGGCCGCCAGCAGCGTGACCACGGCGGTGGGCAGAAACTGTGCCACCGAGCCGGTCCGCCAGTCAAAGGCAGGGCAGAACCGCTTCTGGTACAGCGTGCCTGCGGTGATGCCCAGCAGCGCAACAACGGCAGGCAGTATGGCGTGGGCGGCGAACTCCGTTCCCAGCTTGCCCGCCACGACCAGCCCCACGCCCACAAGGCCCAGCACCAGACCGCTCCATTGCCTGCGGGATACGGTGGCCCCCAGCAACCACCCTGCGCCCACGGCCGTGAGCAGCGGCTGCACCCCCACCACCAGGCTGGTCACGCCGGCGGGTAGTCCCTGTGAAATGGCAATGAACACGCCCCCCAGGTACACGCCATGCACCAGCAGGCCCGCCACGCCAATGTGCAGCCACTCGCGGGCAGACTGAGGCCAGGGGGCCCGGGTGAGAACGGCAATCAGCGTCATGCAGCACAGGACGGCAGCGTAGCGAATGAGTAGAAAGGTCAGCGGCTCCGTATGCGGCAAGCCGAGCCGGGCGCCAATGAAGCCGGTAGACCAGAGCACGACGAACAGAAGGGGAAAGATGCGTGCTT
The DNA here is from genome assembly GCA_019449595.1 of Rhodoferax sp. Lineage (GTDB taxonomy): Bacteria > Pseudomonadota > Gammaproteobacteria > Burkholderiales > Burkholderiaceae_C > Allorhodoferax. The sequence goes on from JAGRPL010000006.1 coordinate 268,366, forward strand.
GGCGAGGGGTCATCGGTGGTGGCGCTGTGGGTTGTGCTGCGAGCTTACCGGATGGTTGCGCGGCGTGCAGGGGCAGGGTCTTCACCTGCTATCCTCCGGGGCTCCCTGCCATGGCCGTTGCCTTTTTTTTCATGTCCCGTCACGCCCGTTCTGACTCCGGTCCCGCAAGCCACCCGCTGGCGGTGCTGCGCCTCACCGCGCCCGTTGCCATGGGCTACATCCCCCTGGGCACCGTGTTTGGCTTCCTGTTCGTGCAGGCAGGTGCCGCCTGGTGGCTGGCCATCGTGGCCAGCGTCGTGGTGTATGCCGGTGCGGCGCAGTACATGATGATCCCGATGCTCGCTGCCGGCATGTCCTGGGGCACCATCGCGCTGGCCACCCTCATCGTCAACCTGCGGCATGTTTTTTACGGCCTCTCGCTGCTGCACCAGTTTCCAAACGGAACGCTGCTGCGCTGGTACATGGCATTCGGGCTGACCGATGAGACCTATTCGGTTCTTACCACCGTGCCAAAGACGACCAGCCATCGGCAGATGGCCCTGGTTGTCTTGCTCAACCACGGCTGGTGGGTGCTGGGAACCACCCTGGGGGCCGTGATCGGTGTACAGGCCCAGATTCACCTGCGCGGCCTGGACTTTGTTCTCGCAGCCCTGTTTGCGGTGCTGGCAGTCGAACAGTGGCGCACCCGCAATAGCCCGGCGCCCCTGTGGGTCGCGCTCATGGCATACGCCGTGGCCTATCCGCTGGCGCCCCAGCATGCCCTGGTCATTTCCATTGTGCTGACTCTGGTGGCGGGAGTGCTCTGGCAATCAGCGACCCGGGAGTCTGCTTATGATTGAGGCGGGGTATGTGCTCGGCGTGATTGGCGCCATGGCGCTGGTCACGTTCGCGCTGCGCGCGCTGCCGTTTGTGGCCGCGCAATGGCTGGTCAAGCATGCGCTGGTGCAGCGCATCGGCGAGTTCCTGCCGCTGGCCATCATGGTGCTGCTGCTGGTGCACTCGGTGGTCGGCTCCGCCCGCGAACATGCCGCCGGTCCGTGGCCGGAGCTGCTGGCCGTGGCCATCGTTGTGGTCTTGCAGTGGCGCAGCCGCAACCCGCTGCTCAGCATTCTGGCGGGCACGCTGGTGTATGTGCTGCTGCGCAACATTCCCTTGACGAACTAAGGAGCCAGACGTGAGAGTAGGGCAGATACCCAAATGCGGTTGCGGCAAGAGCAAGCACCCGGACATGCTGTGTGATGGCAGCCACTCGCAACTGACCGCAGAAGAACTGCAGCGCTTGCGGGAAGCCAAGGCGGGCCAGGGCGCGCTCGGGCTCAAAAACAAGCCAGTCGGGCCCCCCAACCACGGCAAGCCCCGCTAGCCGCGGGCCCCCGGCAAAAGGATTGCATCGCGCGGTGGGTTGCTCCAGAATGGGTCACCAACCGATAAGGGGCTATCCATGGACCTGCATAACCGGCGCGCATTTCTGGGCTACGCCGCCTGGCCCGTGGTCTTGCCCCCCATCGCCTTGCAGGCGGTTGCGGCCCACGCCCAGACGGCATCTGGTTCGTCTTCTGCCTCCGTCGACCCCGCCGTGGTGGACCGCTGGATGCGCACGTGGATGGAAGACAAGGCCCTGGTCGGGCGCCTGTTCCTGTCGCGCTTTGTGGAACCGGTCTACTTTCTGCTGGAGCCCATCGTCTGGGAACCCAACCCCGGAGCGCAAGACTTGCCCACCGTGCAGGTCCCCCGTGGGTTTGTGACCGATTTCGCCAGTATTCCCCGCATCTTCTGGTCTGTGTTGCGCCCGGATGGCGAATATGCCCACGCGGCGGTCATCCACGACTACCTGTACTGGTCGCAAACGACTCCCAAGGCGGTCGCCGATTCCATCTTCAAGCGGGCCATGGAGGATTTGAAAGTCGCGCCTGCAACGGTTGCAACGCTCTACAACGCCGTGAAACTTTTCGGCGATCAGGCATGGCAGGAGAATGCCCGCCTGAAAGGCCAGGGTGAAAAACGCATTCTGAAACGCTTCCCCGATGATGCGGCGACCCGATGGGCAGATTGGAAAACAAGGCCAGACGTGTTGCAGTGAAACGCTGAATGGGAGCGGACTTTCACCCGGTCAAAAGACAAACCTGATGGCGCATTGATTATTGTCACGAATGCAGTCCCGAGCAATGACTAACGTGTGACAAGCGACGGTTTGTTTGTAACGGGGGGCATATGAAGGTCACAGCGCTTGTCGAAAACACACGCATTCAAGGGATGGAGAATCTCACGGCGGAGCACGGTCTGTCCCTGTACGTTGAACACAATGGCAAGCACATTTTGTTTGACACAGGCGCATCGGGCGTATTTGCCGATAACGCCATTCAGCTCGGGATTGATATTCAGTCCGTAGACTGCGTCGTCTTATCTCACCACCACTATGACCATGGAGGCGGACTGCGGCGATTTTTGCAGTTGAACCAGCAGGCCCCAATCTACCTCCGCGGGCCGATGGTCAGTGAGTGTTATGGAAAGTTTCTGTGGTTTGAAAAGTACGTGGGGATCGATCAGGAACTGCTCCGCGAGCATCGCGACAGATTCATCTTTGTCAATGAGCGAACCGCGATCTTCCCGGGGGTTTCCATACTCACTGAAGTGGGGCGAGTGCACCCCATGCCGCGTGGCAACCGATCCATTTTTGTCAAGGAAAACGGAAAGCTTGAACTGGACAACTTCTCACACGAGCTGGTGCTGGTGATTGAAGAAGCGGATGGCTTGGGTGTGTTCACAGGTTGCGCGCATCAAGGCGTATTGAACATGGTTCAAGCAGTCACCCATGCGTTCCCAGGCATTCCTATCAAGGCGGTCTTCGGGGGCATGCACTTCATGGCCATGCCGCCTTTCAACTTTATGTCGGGCAGCAAGGAAGAGGTGGCGCAAATTGGGAAAAGGCTTCTGGAATTCCCGCTCAGTCGCGTGTACACATGCCACTGCACCGGCTCGCATGCTTATCCGGTTCTCAAGGGCGCCATGGGAGAGAAGCTCGAATACATCGGGACCGGGCGCAGCGTATCTGTTTAATCGGAGATTGCGGCAACGGAGCCCCGATTTCGAAAGGCCAATGCCGTGAAGTACTGGGCACATGCGCAGCACATTAAAAAACCCGCAGTCCTTTCGAACTGCGGGTTTCAAGAGTGGTGCCGGAGAGATGAATCGAACACCCGACCTTCTCATTACGAATGAGCTGCTCTACCGACTGAGCTACACCGGCTGGTAAGCCTGAGATTATATCCGGCTCGTTACCCTTCTGTGTGGTAGCGGGTGACGCGTTCCACTTCATTTTTTGAACCCAGGATCACGCTCACGCGTTCGTGCAGCTGGGTGGGCTGGATGCCCAGAATGCGCTCGCGGCCGTTGGTGGCAGCGCCACCGGCCTGTTCCACCAGCCAGCTCATGGGGTTGGCCTCGTACATCAGGCGCAGCTTGCCCGGCTTGTTCGGCTCGCGCTTGTCCCACGGGTACATGAAGATGCCGCCCCGGGTGAGGATGCGGTGCACGTCGGCCACCATGCTGGCAATCCAGCGCATGTTGAAGTCCTTGCCGCGGGGGCCTTCCACGCCGGCCAGGCACTCGTCCACATAGCGTTTCACCGGGGCGTCCCAGTGGCGCATGTTGCTCATGTTGATGGCGAATTCCTTGGTGTCTTCGGGGATCTTGACGTGTTCTTCCGTCAGCACGAAGGAGCCCTGCTCGCGGTCCAGGGTGAACATGGCCACGCCGTCGCCCACGGTCAGTACCAGCGTGGTCTGCGGGCCGTAGACACAGTAGCCGGCGGCCACCTGCTGGCAGCCCTTTTGCAGGAAGTCCTGCTCGCAGACGGGTTCGATCGCCGTGGGGTCGTCGTTACCCTTCTTGAGCACCGAGAAGATGGTGCCGATGCTGACGTTGACGTCGATGTTGCTGGAGCCGTCCAGGGGATCAAACAGCAGCAGGTATTCGCCCTTGGGGTAGCGGTTGGGCACGGCGTAGATGCTGTCCATTTCCTCGGACGCCATGGCCGCCAGGTGGCCGCCCCATTCGTTGGCCTCGATCAGCACCTCGTTGGCAATGATGTCGAGCTTTTTCTGTACTTCGCCCTGCACGTTCTCGCTGCCGGCGCTGCCCAGCACGCCGCCCAGGGCGCCTTTGTTGACGGCCTGGCTGATGCTCTTGCAGGCGCGGGCCACCACTTCGAGCAGCAGACGCAGCTCGGACGGGATGTGCCCGTCCACGCGCTGCTGCTCCACCAGGTAGCGGGTGAGGGAGATTTTGGGTGCCATATCGGTGCTCCTTGTTGCGTGTTTAGTCTGCCAGTGCGCGGTCGACGACCTCGCGCACGTCATTGCTCAGGTCGGCCTTGGCGGCCACGCGGGCCAGGGCCTCGCGGGCGGCGCTGCGGTAGGGTTCGGCCAGGCGCTTCCAGCGGTCCAGGGCGCGGGCCAGGCGGGCGGCAACCTGCGGGTTGATGCTGTCGAGTTCGATCACGCGTTCGGCCCAGAACACATAGCCGGCCGCATCCGGGCGGTGGAAGCCACCGGGGTTGGCGCTGCAGTAGCTGAAGATGACGCTGCGCGCCCGGTTGGGGTTGCGGATGTGGAAGTCCGGGTGGGTGAGCAGCTGGCGCACGGCCGGCAGCACCTGGCCGTTGCGGTCGGGGGCGCCGGCCTGCAGGGCAAACCACTTGTCGAGCACCAGTTCCTCGTCCTTGAACAGGCTGTGGAACTGGGCCAGCGCCGGGGTGGCCAGGGCGTGGCCGCTGGCCACCAGCGCCTGCAGGGCGTTGAAGCGGTCGGTCATGTTGCCGGCATCCTTGAAGCGCTGCAGGGTCTTGCCGGGCCAGACGGCATCGCCCGTCTCAACGGCGGCCAGGCACAGGAAGTTGAGCGCCATGCCGGCCAGCGCGCGCCGGCCGGCCGAGACGGCGTCGGGGCGGTAGCCGCCGGTGTCCTGGTGGGCGTCAAACGCCCATTGCCAGTCGGCCTGCAGTTGCACGGCCAGTTGCAGGCGCATGGACTCGCGCACCGCGTGGATGCGCTGGGGGTCGACCACGTCGAGCTGCTCGGCGATGTAGGTCTCGCTGGGCAGGGTCAGCACCAGCTCCTTGAAGGCGGCGTCCAGCGTGGGGCTGCGCAGCACGCTGCGCATGGCTTCGATATAGGCATCATTCAGCACGCCAGGTGCCGTGGAACCTGCGTCGACAGTTATTGAATTGATAGCGCTGCGCAGGGCCAGACGTTGCCCGGCTTCCCAGCGGTTGAACGGGTCGGGGTCGTTGGCCAGCAGGGTCAGCAGCTGGGCGTCGGTGTAGTCGAACTCCAGCACCACCGGGGCGCTGAAGCCGCGCAGGATCGAGGGCACGGGCTCTTCGTCCACCTGGGTGAAGGTGATGCTTTCGTCTTCGCCGGTCATCACCAGCAGGTGGCTGCCGGTGGCGGCCGCATCACGGCCTTGCAGTGTGAGGGGCAGGGCCGCGCCGCTGGTGCCGACCAGGCCCAGGCTGATCGGGATCACAAACGGTTCCTTGACCGTCTGGCCGGGCGTGGGCGCGCAGTGCTGGCGCAGGCGCAGGGTGTAGGTGCGCGCTGCCGCATCGAACTGGCCGCTGGCCTGCACGCGGGGCGTTCCGGCCTGGCTGTACCAGCGCTTGAACTGGGGCAGCAGGCGCGCCAGTTCGGAGGCCGGGTTGGCGTCGGCAATGGCCTGGGCAAAGTCGTCGCAGGTCACGGCCTGGCCATCAAAGCGTTCGAAGTACAGCTTCATGCCCCGGGCGAAGCCGTCGCGGCCCACCAGGGTCTGCATCATGCGCACCACCTCGGCACCTTTTTCGTAGATGGTGACGGTGTAGAAGTTGTTGATTTCGATGTAGCTGTCCGGGCGCACGGGGTGGGCCATGGGGCCCGCGTCTTCGGGAAACTGGGCGGTGCGCAGCACGCGCACGTCTTCAATGCGCTTGACGGCGCGGGCGCTGGGCTCGGCGCACAGGTCCTGGCTGAATTCCTGGTCGCGGAACACGGTCAGGCCTTCCTTCAGGCTGAGCTGGAACCAGTCGCGGCAGGTGACGCGGTTGCCGGTCCAGTTGTGGAAGTACTCGTGGCCCACCACGCTTTCGATGTTGGAGTAATCCACATCGGTGGCCGTGGCCTGGTTGGCCAGCACGTACTTGGTGTTGAAGATGTTCAGGCCCTTGTTCTCCATGGCGCCCATGTTGAAGTCGCTGGTGGCGACGATCATGAAGCGCTCCAGGTCCAGCGAGAGGCCAAAGCGGGCCTCGTCCCAGGCCACGCTGGCCATGAGCGAATGCATGGCGTGCTCGGTCTTGTCCAGGTCGCCGGGGCGCACATAGACCTGCAGCAGGTGTTCCTTGCCGGCGCGGCTGGTGATGCGCTGCTCGCGTGCCACCAGCTGACCGGCCACCAGGGCAAACAGGTAGCTGGGCTTCTTGTGCGGATCGACCCACTTGGCAAAGTGGCGGCCGTCTTCCAGCGTGCCCTGTTCCACCAGGTTGCCGTTGGAGAGCAGCACCGGGTACTTGGCCTGGTCGGCGCGCAGCGTCACGGTGTAGCTGGCCATCACATCGGGGCGGTCCAGGAAGTAGGTGATGCGTCGGAAACCCTCGGCCTCGCACTGCGTGAAGAACGAGTCCTGGCTGACATACAGGCCCGAGAGCTTGGTGTTCTTCACGGGCGAGCAGGTGGTGAAGATTTCCAGATCGAAGGGCTCCAGCCCCTCGGGCAGGTTTTCCAGCACCAGCTGGCTGCCTTCCATCTTGAAGGAGGTGCCCTGGCCGTTGACCAGCACGCGGGCCAGGTTGAGTTCCTCACCGTCGAGTTTCAGGGCTTGTGCGGTCACGTCGGGGTTGCGGCGCAGGCGCATCTTGTTGAGCACGCGGGTCTTGGCCGGGTCCAGGTCAAAGGTCAGATCAACGGTGTCAATCCGGTAGGCGGGTGCCGTGTAGTCACCGCGGTGGATTACCGTGGCAGGGCCTTCGTTTTCACGCAGTTGCAACATGCAAGCTCTCCAGAAATTTTGATTCGAACAATTCGTTGTAGTCCCGCACATGGGCCAGCACGTGCGGCCCGTCCAGCTCGCGTGCGCTGTGGCCGCTGCAGATGGCCACGGCGCGCATGCCGGCGCGCCGCGCCGCTTCGATGCCAAAGGGCGCGTCTTCAAACACCACACAGGCACTGGCCGGCACACCGATGCGCCGGGCCACTTCCAGGAAAATTGCGGGTTCGGGCTTGCCGGGCAGGCCCTCGTCGCCGCCCACGACCGCTTGTGGCGGGACGGGCATCTTGAGGTGCGACAGCACGAAGGCGATGTTCTGCTGGTCGCCCGCGGTGCCCACGCCCATTTTCAGGCCGCGTGCCACGGCCTGTTCCGAGAAGGCGCCAAAGCCGGCCACCTCGGAAAAGACCGGTGCAAACAGCTCGCGGTAGATCACCTCTTTTTCGTGGATGAGGGCCCAGGCCGCATCGTCATCCATCTCGCGCTGGAACAGCTCGCGGATGCATTCGGCGCCGTTGCGCCCGGTGGTGCGGCGCATCAGGTCGGGCAGGTCCAGATTGAGGCCGTGGCGGCGTGTGAACTCCACCCAGCTCTGGGCGTGCCAGGGCATGGAGTCGACCATGGTGCCGTCCATGTCAAAGATGAAGGCCTTGACCGGCCCGGTGCCCTGCATGCTCACACGCCCTGCTTCAGCGAGGCTTCAATGAACACGTCCAGGTCGCCGTCCAGCACCTTCTGCGTGGCCGAAACTTCGACGTTGGTGCGCAGGTCCTTGATGCGGCTGTTGTCCAGCACGTACGAGCGGATCTGGTGGCCCCAGCCCACGTCGGTCTTCGTGTCTTCCAGCTTTTGCTGCGCTTCCTGCTGCTTGCGCAGCTCGAAGTCGTACAGGCGGCTACGCAAACGCTTCCATGCCACGTCGCGGTTGCTGTGCTGGCTGCGTCCGTCCTGGCACTGCACCACGATACCGGTGGGGATGTGGGTCAGGCGTACGGCCGAGTCGGTCTTGTTGATGTGCTGGCCGCCGGCGCCGCTGGCGCGGAAGGTGTCGGTGCGCACGTCCGACGGGTTGATCTCGATCTCGATCGAGTCGTCGATCTCGGGGTAGACAAACACGCTGGCAAAGCTGGTGTGGCGTCCGCCGGACGAATCGAACGGGCTCTTGCGCACCAGGCGGTGCACGCCAGTCTCGGTGCGCAGCAGGCCGAAGGCGTATTCGCCCTCGATCTTGATGGTGGCGCCCTTGATGCCGGCGGTGTCGCCCGCGGTCTCGTCTTCAATGGTGGTCTTGAAGCCCTTGCGCTCGGCGTATTTCAGGTACTGGCGCAGCAGCATGCTGGCCCAGTCGCAGGCCTCGGTGCCGCCTGCGCCGGCCTGGATGTCCAGGAAGCAGTTCAGCGGGTCCGCCGGGTTGTTGAACATGCGGCGGAATTCCAGGTCCTTGATGATGGCGGCCAGCTTCCCGGTCTCGCCCTCGATGGTCATCAGGCCGGCTTCGTCGCCGTCCTCCTTGCTCATTTCGTAGAGTTCGGAGTTGTCGGCCAGTTCGCTTTCCAGCGTGTTGAGCGTGACGACCACGCCGTCGAGCAGCTTCTTTTCCTTGCCCAGTTCCTGGGCGCGCTTGGGGTCGTTCCAGACCGTGGGGTCTTCTAGCGATGCGTTGACCGTGCGCAGGCGTTCGGCTTTGGCATCGTAGTCAAAGATACCCCCGTAACTCTTGGGCCCTGGCGCTCAGGTCCGCGAGAGTGGTGCCAATGAGGTTGATGCGTTCTGCTTCCATGGTGCGGGTCCTAAACAAGAGGTATTCGAATAACCCGCTATTTTCTCATGCCGGGCCCCCGGCCGCTGCGGGGGGCTGTTCAGGCAATAAAGCGCTCGATCAGCGCCGCCAGGACCTCGGGCTGGTCGTGGTGCATCATGTGGCCGGCGTCGGGAATCAGGGCGATTTCCACATCGGGCACCGCCCGGATGCGCTCGTGGTACTGGGCCAGGGTGTACTTGCCTTTCCACCACATGTCCAGGCTGTTGTCGGAGGCCTCCACGGCCAGCACAGGCATGCTCAGACGCCGGTAGTGCGCCAGGGCTTCTTCCACGTGGTACAGGTGCGCGCTGGTGATCTTGTGTGCCGGCTGGCCCATGATGGCCCACTGGCCCTGCACGGTTTCCTGGGCCCAGTGCCGCGCCAGCCATTCGGCCTTGTCCGGGCTCAGGCGGGGGTTGGTCTTCATCAGCCGGCGGGCCACGCCGCTGACAGCGTCGTAGGCCTTGAGGTCCATCTCGCCGCGGTGCAGCTTCTTTAACTCGTCCATCCACGTGGCGTAGCGCAGCGGGGCCTGCTCGGGCAGGGTGGCGGGCAGGCCAAAGCCTTCCAGGTTGACCAGCCGGCGGATGCGTTCGGGGCGCACGCCGGCGTACATCATCACCACGTTGCCGCCCAGGCTGTGCCCCACCAGGTTGACGGGCTGGTCGGGCGCGTAGTGGTCCAGCAGGAAGTCCAGGTCCGCCATGTAGTCGGGGAACCAGAAGGCGTCCACCCCGCCCGAGGGGGTGCGGCCGTAGCCGCGCCAGTCGGGGGCAATGATGTAGTGGTCCTGCGAGAAGGCGTCCACCACGAACTGGTAGCTGGCCGCTACGTCCATCCAGCCGTGGACCATGAACAGGGGAATCTTGTCGGGGGCGGGTTCGCCCCAGACCTGCACGTGGTATTGCAGCGTGCGTATAGGTACAAACTCGCTACGGAAAACTCTTTTGACTTGGTACATTGACACACATCATACGGAGGTGCCTTGTGAGCGTGAGTCAAAGCAGTGACAGGAAGGTGCTGGCGCAGCCGCCCGCCGCGTACACCCGGCTGCATGCTGCATTCCGGTGGACGGTTCCCGAGGCGTTCAACATCGCCCAGGTGTGCTGCGCGCGCTGGGCGGCGCAGGCGGATGCTACAAAAAAAATAGCTGTCTGCGCATATTCCACGGGCGCTGAAACCGTTTTTTATACCTACGCGCAGCTGCAGGAGCAGGCCAACCGCCTGTCCGGTGTGCTGGCCGTGCTGGGGGTGCAACGGGGCGATCGGGTGGCCATTGTCATGCCCCAGTGTTTCGAGACCGCGGTGGCCTACATGGCCGTGCTGCAGATGGGTGCGGTGGCCATGCCCCTGTCGCTGTTGTTTGGCCCCGACGCCCTGGAGTACCGGCTGCACGACAGCGAGGCGGTGCTGGCCATTGGCGACGCCAGCGCACTGGACAGCCTGCAGACCGTGCGCGACAACTGCCCCCTGCTGCGCACCGTGCTGGGTGTGGGCGATCTGGACGCCACGCGGGGGCGGGCCGACCTCAATTTCGCTGCCGCGCTGGCGCAGGAGCGCGCCCATTTCGCACCGGTGCCCACGCTGGCGGACGACCCCGCCGTGCTGATCTACACCAGCGGCACCACCGGCAACCCGAAGGGCGCGCTGATTCCGCACCGGGCGCTCATCGGCAACCTGCCGGGCTTTGTGGCCAGCCAGAACTGGTTCGGCTTTGACGGCCGGGACAACCGGGACACCGAAGCCGTATTCTGGTCGCCGGCCGACTGGGCCTGGACCGGCGGGCTGATGGACGCCCTGCTGCCCACCCTGTACTTCGGGCGGCCCATCGTGGCGTACAACGGTCGCTTCAGCCCGCAGACGGCGCTGGCGCTGATGGGGCAGTGCGGGGTCACGCACACCTTTCTGTTCCCCACTGCGCTCAAGGCCATGATGAAGGCCTACCCGGGGTCGCCCCGGCGCACGGTGGCGCAGCAGTTCGGGCTCAAGCTGCAGGCCATCATGAGCGCGGGCGAGGCGGTGGGTGACGCTGTGTTTGCCTACTGCCAGCGGCAGCTGGGCGTGGCGCCCAACGAGATGTTCGGCCAGACCGAGATCAACTACATCGTGGGCAACTGCAATGCCCTGTGGCCCTCCAAACCCGGCAGCATGGGCATGGGCTACCCCGGCCACCGGGTGGCGGTGATCGGTGACGACGGGCAGGAATGCCCGGTGGGCGTGCCGGGCGATGTGGCCCTGCACCGCCTGGACGTGCACGGCCAGCCGGACCCCATCTTCTTCCTGGGCTACTGGAAGAACGAGGCTGCCACCCGGGCCAAGTTCACCGGAAAGAATGGCGAGGGGGAGTGGTGCCGCACCGGCGACCTGGCGGTGCGCGATGCCGAGGGCTACCTCTGGTACCAGGGCCGTTCGGACGACGTGTTCAAGGCCGCTGGCTACCGCATCGGCCCGGGCGAGATCGAGAATTGCCTGGTCAAGCACCCCGCGGTCATGAACGCCGCCGTGGTGCCCAAACCCGACCCCGAGCGCGGCGCGCTGGTCAAGGCCTATGTGGTGATTGCTCCTGATTTCATAGCTGCTTGCGCAGACAATACGGTCGCCTTGGAGCAATTGAAGGCCAAATTGGTGGCCGAGCTGCAGGCCCATGTGAAGGGCCTGCTGGCGCCCTACGAGTATCCCAAGGAGATCGAGTTTCTGGACGCGCTGCCCATGACGACCACCGGCAAGGTGCAGCGGCGGGTGTTGCGCCTGCAGGAAGAGGAGAGAGCCCGTAAACTCGTTGCTCACTCCTGATCCCTTCCTTTTCAAGCGTCTTATGAAACCTGTTCAACTTGGCCAGAGCGATCTGCACGTACCCCCCATCTGCCTGGGCACCATGACCTTTGGCGAGCAGGTCGATGAACCCACGGCCTTTGCCATCATGGACCGTGCGGTGGAGCGCGGTGTCACCTTTTTTGACACCGCGGAGATGTACGCGGTGCCGCCCCGGGCCGAGACTTTCAACGCCACGGAGAAGATCATGGGCCACTGGCTGGCCCAGCGCCCCGGCATGCGCGAGAAACTGGTCATTGCCACCAAGGTGGCAGGGCCCTCCCGCGGCATGCCGTGGATACGTGGTGGCAAGGCCGACCTGACGGCGCGCGACATCGTGGAGGCCTGCGACGGCAGCCTGCAGCGCCTGGGGACCGATGTGATCGACCTGTACCAGATCCACTGGCCCACCCGCGCAGTGCCCATGTTCGGCGCCCTTTACTACAACCCTGCGCACGACCGCCCGGTAACCAGCATCCACGAACAGCTCGAGGCGCTGGGTCAGCTCGTCAAGGCGGGCAAGGTCCGCGCGGTGGGCCTGTCCAACGAAACCCCCTACGGCGTGCACGAATTCGTGCGGCTGGCCGAGCAGCACAACCTGCCGCGCGTGGCCACGGTGCAGAACGTCTACAGCCTGATCAGCCGGGGGCTGGAAAACGCGCTGGACGAAACCATGCACCGCCTGGGCGTGTCGCTGCTGGCCTACTCGCCGCTGGCGTTCGGGCTGCTGACCGGCAAGTACGACGCGAGCGGCATTGACGGGCCGACCGCGCCCAAGGAGGCGCGCATTGCCAAGTTCGAGTCGGTGCGCAAGCAGCGCTGGGGCCGCAAGGAGTCGTTTGCCGCCGCCGTGCGCTACAACGCCCTGGCGCGGGACCACGGCATGACGCCGGCGCAGATGGCGCTGGCCTTTTGCTACACCAAGTGGCAGGTGGCCAGCACCATCATCGGCGTGACTTCGGTGGCGCAACTCGACGAAGACATCAACGCCTGGGGGACGCAGCTCTCGCCCGAGGTGCTGGCCGCCATCGACGCCATCCGCTGGGAAATCCGCGACCCCGCCATCTGACGGCGGGGCCGCTTCAGCAGTTTTCGCAGGCGTTCAGCGCGGACGACACCTGCAGGCGGGTCTGCTCCGTCAGATAGTCCAGAAAGACCCGTGTGCGCTGCGGCAGGAACTTGCGGCTGGGCAGCGCGGCGTACATGGTGAGCTGCCCGCTGATCCAGGGCCGCAGCACCCGCACCAGGGAACCGCTGGCCAGGTGCACCGCGGCCAGGTCCACCGACGTGGACGTGATGCCGGCCCCGTCCAGGGCGGCTTGCAGCAGGGTGTCGGTGTGGTTGGCCCAGATTACCGGCTCCACTTCCAGGTCCCGGTATTCCTGCGGGTTGTCGGCCTGGAACAGGTGCCAGATGCGCGGGCGCAGGCCGGGCGCCTTCAGGCGCAGGCAGTCATGCTGGGCCAGTTCCTCGGGCGCCATGGGCGTGCCCCGGCGTTTCAGGTAGGCGGGCGAGGCCACCAGAATGGCTTCGGTCGAAACCACCTTGCGCGCGATCACGTCGCCGTCAAAATTCGCGCCTGCGGCCAGCAGGGTGATGTCGTAATCCTCGATGGGCGGCTCGTTGAACGTCTCGACGTCGATGTCGAGCCGGATCTTGGGGTACAGCTGGCGAAAGCCCGCCATCAGCGGCGCCAGCACATAGGTGGCCAGCACCGGTGGCGCCAGCAGGCGCAGCACGCCGGCGAGTTCGTGCGTGTGCGAGCTGGCCATCTGGTCGGCTTCGTCGATGTCCTGCAAGATGGCACGCACCCGGCCCAGGTAGGTTTCGCCGGCATCGCTGAGCGACAGGCGGCGCGTGGTGCGGTGCAACAGGCGGGTGCCCAGGTGGTCTTCCAGATCGGCGACCAGGCGGGTCACCACGGCGGGTGACATGTCCAGGGCTCGTGCGGCAGCGGCAAAACCGCCTTCATCGATCACCCGCTGGAATACCCGCATCGACATTAATCGGTCCATAGAGCCTTTGAGTAGCGATTCAAGACCTTGATTATTTCTTATTTGGCAACGTATCGGTGACTAAATGGGTATTTCTCTCTGTCGATGGAAATTTTAAAGTTCATCCCATCGACGAGACGCATCTTTAAACGCCCCATCGATGCCGTTCAAACAACCGCCGGTTGCCCGAACGGGATCTTCAACTTTAAAAGGATACTCATCATGAAAAAGAATGCATACGCTGCCGCCATCGCTCTGGCTATCACCACTTTGGCTGCCGGCCAGGTTCTGGCTGCTGATACTTCCGTCCAAGGCAAGACCCGCGACCAGGTGCGCGCTGAACTGGCTGAAGCCCAGCGCACCGGCGACATCGTTGTGGGCAAGAGCGGCGACGAACTGGGCGTGGGCCACAAGCTCAACGAAGTGGCTCCCGCCAGCTACCCGGCCAAGGCTGTGGTCCAGGGCAAGACCCGCGCCCAGGTGAAGGCCGAGCTGGCTGAAGCACAGCGCACCGGTGACATCGTCGTGAGCGCCAATGCTGGCGACGAGCTGGGTGTGGGCCGCAAGCTCAACGAAGTGGCTCCCGCCAGCTACACGGCTGCCAAGGCTGACCCCCAGGGCAAGACCCGCGCCCAAGTGAAAGCCGAACTGGCTCAAGCCCAACGCAACGGTGACATCGTGGTGGGCAACAGCGGTGACGAACTGGGCGTAGGCCGCAAGCTCAACCAGGTGTTCCCCGGCCGCTACGCTGCCAAAGCCGTCAACTGATTCGGCTGGACATCCAGAAAAAGGGACTTCGGTCCCTTTTTTCATGGCCGGGCGGGCAGTGGAAAATACCGCCTATGGCCAAGAAAGAACATGTCAGCGAAACCCCCGCCACCCAGATGCTCAAGGCACACCAGGTGACGTTTACCGAGCATCCCTACGAGTACCTGGAGCACGGGGGGGCCCAGCACAGCGCCCAGGTGCTGGGTTTTGACCCGTTCACGGTGGTCAAGACACTCATCATGCAGGACCAGGATGCCAAACCCCTGGTGATCCTGATGCACGGCAACCGCAAGGTGTCCACCAAGAACCTGGCTCGCCAGATCGGCGCCAAGTCGGTCGAGCCCTGCGCCCCCGAGGTGGCCAACCGCCACAGCGGCTACCTGGTGGGGGGAACGTCGCCCTTTGGCACCCGGCGGGCCATGCCGGTGTACATCGAGGAAAGCATCCTGACCCTGCCCTCGATCCTGATCAACGGCGGGCGCCGTGGCTACCTGGTGGGAATCGACCCGGCGGTGTGCGTGCAATTGCTGGCGGCAAAAGCGGTACAGTGCGCACTGGCCGAATGAGGCCTGCACCGCTGGCGCTGGGCTGGCGGTGTGCTGTCAGGAGAACTGGTTTTGGATTCCCTCGTTTCTTTTTACCCCTTGCTGGCCACGGTGGTCGCGTATCTGGTGGGCTCGCTGTCCTTTGCGGTCATTGTGAGTCGCGCCATGGGTCTCAATGACCCGCGCACCTATGGCAGCAAGAACCCCGGTGCCACCAACGTGCTGCGCTCCGGCAGCAAGGCCGCCGCCGTGGTGACCCTGTTGCTCGACGCCTTCAAGGGCTGGTTGCCGGTGATGCTGGTCAAGTGGTTTGGCGAGCCCTATGGCCTGGGCGATGGCACCGTGGCCCTGGTGGGGCTGGCGGCCTTTGTGGGGCATCTGTTTCCGGTGTTTTTCCGCTTTGTGGGCGGCAAGGGTGTGGCCACCGCGCTGGGCGTGCTGCTGGCCATCAGCGGGATACTGGGCCTGGCGACTGCCGCGACCTGGCTGGTGGTGGCCTACGCTTTCCGCTATTCGTCGCTGGCATCCCTGGTGGCCGCCCTGTTTGCCCCGGTGTATTACATCTTTGGCGACGGCGCGGCCTGGGCCATGGATAAGAGCATCCTGCTGGCGATTGCGGTCATGTCCCTGCTGCTGGTCTGGCGCCATGCCGAAAATATTGGGCGCCTGGTCAAGGGCACCGAATCTCGGCTGGGCAAGAAGAAAGCCTGATTCCCTGCCATCCAGTCCCCCATTGCATGGGGGCCGGGCCTACAGCGTCTGCGCGGCGAAGCTGCCCAGTTGCAGGATGTGGAAATGGTTCAACCGGGCGCGCACGGCGGAGGCCGTCAGGGCCGACCGGATGCGCAGGTTGTTGTCGGCCGTGCGGTGCAGGCGGGGTGTGGGAATCAGCTCGCCGTTGGCCTTGCCGACAATGGCCACGTAGGGCAGGTTGTGCTTGCTGCTGCGGCGCACCACCACTGCCAGTTCGTCGTTGTCCATCCGCACATAGGTGCCGGGCGGGCAAAGCCCCACGGCGCGCACCAGGGCGTGGCCAATCTCGTCGCTTTTTTCCGAGGCATTGGCCAGCACGGTCCGCGCCGATTCGGCCGCACTACGCCCCGAACGGGACAAGCGCGGGCTGATCATGGCCGCGTAGCGGTCCACCACCTTGAGGATGCGGGCCAGCCGCGTGGCCGGGGGGCTGAGGCGTGGGTCCTGCCGCTCCAGGACTTCGTCGTGGTGGGCGGTCACGATGTCGAGCCACTGAGTGTCCAGCACTCCCAGGTTGGCCAGCATCATGGCGCCCTTGATGGCGTGGGCGCGAATGATGGCCTGTTGCTCGGGCGTGGGCTTTTCCGTCTGGTTGGCCAGTTCGTTCTGCAACGCCGTCATGGCGATGTTCATGGTCAGGGCGGCGCGCACCAGGCTGTCACGCTCGCTGGGAGACACGCCCAGCTCGGACGCAACGACGTGGCACAGGGTGGCACACACCAGTGCGTGCGATGCGCTGTAGCCCACCGGGGAGTTGCTGGCGAGCTGGAACAGCAAATACAGGCCCACATCCGGGTCGCGCTGCATCAGGCCCTGCATCCAGCGGTCGTACTGCACCACGCGGTGTGCAAACTCCTGGGTGCTGCCCGGGTTGTTCAGGATGACGGACAGGCCTGACTCGAGGTCAGACCACTGCCCCAGCATGTCCTCGTACTCGTATTCGTTATGGATGGTCACGGCCGGCATTCAATAGCGTTTGTCAAGGACCATCTGGTCGTTGGTGCGTGTCATCTGGAAGTGTGTCAGGAAGCTGTTGCCCAGCAGCACGAAGGGCATGGAGGCCGGGGACACCACGGCGTCCACGCCGTACACCACCACGTCGCCCACGCGCACCGACGCCACTTTGACCAGCCAGGCGGGCACGACACCGTTGGCTGTGCCCAGCTGGGTGGGCTGCCCGGCCTTGTAGTTGATGCCCATGCGCTCTGCCTCGGCCACGCTCATGGCCACTTTGGTAGCGCCGGTGTCCACCATGAACTGGACCGAGCGGCCATTGATCTGGCCCTGGGTCAGGAAGTGGCCGCCGGACCCCGCCGTCAGCACCACCCGGCTGCCGCCGGCGTCGCCCCCGGCAGGCGCACTGCCCACGCTGGCAGGGGCGTCACCCACACGCAGCGTGTGCCGCTTGCCGGCAATCTCGACTACGGCCTGGTCGCCCTGGGTGGAGACGATCTTGACACCCCGGTAGGTCTCGCCGGCCGCCACGGACTTGGGCGCAGCCCCGTCCACAATGACCAGCGCCTTGCCGCCCAGCATGCCCGAGAGGGCCACGGTCTGGGCCAGCGCCACGGTGCCGCCGGTGAGGGTGGCGGTCAGCAGGAGGGACAAAACGGCGGTTTTCATCAGTCGCGGAAGTTGTTGAAATCCAGCGGTACGTCGGTGATTTCCTTGCGCAGCAGGGCCATGGTGGCTTGCAGGTCGTCGCGCTTGGCGCCGGTGACGCGCACCTTCTCCTCCTGAATGGCGGCCTGGACCTTGATCTTGCTGTCCTTGATCAGGCGCTGGATCTTCTTGGCCAGTTCGGACTCGATGCCGTTGCGCACCTTGACCACGCGCTTGACCTTGTCGCCGCCCATCTTCTGCATGTCGCCCACGTCCAGGAAGCGGACATCGACCTTCTGCTTGGTGAGCTTGTTGCGCAGCACGTCCAGGATCTGTTCCAGCTGGAAGTCCGCATCACCGATGACCGTGATTTCCTTGTCCTTGATCTCAATGGAGGCAGACGTGCCCTTGAAGTCAAAGCGGGTGGCGATTTCCTTGGCGGAATTTTCCACACCGTTCTTGACGTTGACCATATCGGCTTCGCAGACGGTATCAAAAGAAGGCATATTTTTTAGCAATAGTTGGTTCGCCACCCATGTCGGTCCCGGGTTGCGCGTTTCGAACGACAAGGCCATGACCGACCCGGCCTGCGCGGGGTGCCTGGCACCCCAATGCGACAATCCTGCCATGTTAGTCGAGAAAAACGTCCCGCTCCAGCCCTTCAACACCTTCCATATCGTGGCCAAGGCCCATGCCCTGGTGCGCGTCGGCAGCGAGGCCGATGTGCGGGAGCTGCTGGCCGACCCCGAATGGGGCGGTACGCCGAAATTTGTGCTGGGCGGTGGCAGCAACGTGGTGTTCACCGGTGACGTGAAGCCGGTGGTGCTCAAGGTGGAAGTCAAGGGCCGTCGTCTGGTGGAAGAAACCCCCAGGGCTTTCATCGTGGAGGCGGGTGGGGGCGAGATCTGGCACGACTTTGTCGCCTGGACGCTGGCACAGGGCTATCCGGGGCTGGAAAACATGGCCCTGATTCCCGGCACGGTGGGCGCATCTCCGGTACAAAACGTGGGTGCCTACGGTGTGGAGCTGCAGGATCGCTTCGATTCGCTGGATGCGGTGGACCTGCAGACCGGCCAGCTGTTCACGCTCAATGCCGCCCAATGTGCCTTTGGCTACCGCGACTCGGTGTTCAAGCACGGTGGCACCGTGCAGTCCGGTGGCCACCAGGTACTGGGGCTGAAGGACCGGGCCCTGATCCTGCGCGTGCGCTTTGCCCTGCCCAAGGCCTGGAAGCCGGTGCTGGGCTACGCCGACATCGAGAAAAAGATGGCCGAACAGGGCTGCATCCAGCCCACGGCGCAGCAGCTGTTTGACTGGGTGTGCGCCATTCGCCGCGCCAAGCTGCCCGATCCGGCCGTCATTGGCAACGCCGGCAGCTTCTTCAAGAACCCCACGGTCACCCCCGAGCAGTGCGCCGACATCATCGCCCGCGACCCCAAGGTGGTGCACTACCACCTGGCCGATGGCTCGGTGAAGCTGGCCGCTGGCTGGCTGATTGACTCCTGTGGTTGGAAGGGCAAGTCGGTCGGCCAGGCCGGGGTCTACGAAAAGCAGGCCCTGGTGCTGGTGAACCGGGGGGCGGGCACCGACGGCAACGGCGCCACCGGGGGCGAGGTCATGACGCTGGCCAAGGCGATCCAGACCAGCGTGTACGAACGCTTTGGCATCCTGTTGGAGCCCGAGCCGGTGGTCGTGTAGGTAAAGATTTGCACGGCTGCGCGCGCATGCGGTAGATTGCGGCCATGAACAACATTCTGGTTTTGGGTGGCACGGGGTTTATCGGTGCCCATGTATGCGAAAAGCTGGTGCGCCAGGGGTGGAATGTCACGGTTCCCACCCGCCGGCGCAGCAACGCCAATCACCTGCAGCACCTGCCGTCGCTCACCGTGCTGGAGCTGGACGTGCACAACGAAGCCGCCCTGACCCATGCCACGCAAGGGCAGGATGCCGTTGTCAACCTGGTGGCCATCCTGCACGGAACGCCTGCCGCGTTCGACAAGGTCCATGTGATCCTGCCGCAAAAGCTGGCCCGCGCCTGCCAGGCGCAGCGGGTGCACCAGCTGGTGCACATCAGTGCGCTGGGCGCGAACCACCAGCGCCCGGGGACTGCGCCGTCCGAATACCTGCGCAGCAAGGGGCGGGGCGAAGCGGTGTTGCGCACGGCCGCCGCCGAGTCGGGGATGGAGCTGACGGTTCTGCGGCCCAGCGTGGTCTTTGGCCCGGAGGACCAGTTTCTCAACCTGTTTGCGCGGCTGCAGAAAACCTGGCCGGTCATGCCGCTGGCCGGCGCTCGGGCGCGTTTCCAGCCGGTGTGGGTGGAAGACGTGGCAACGGCCGTGGTGCGCAGCCTGGAGCGCCGTGTAGGTCCTGGGCTGCGCAGCCCCTCTGTGCGCACGCTGGAGGCCTGCGGCCCGGAAGTGTTCACCCTGGCCGATCTGGTGCGCCTGGCGGCACAACTCAGCGGCGTGAACCACGGTCAGGGCCGCCCGATCGTGCCATTGCCCGACTGGCTGGGACGCTTGCAGGCCCTGCTGCTGGAGTGGGCGCCCGGCGGGCCGCTGATGAGCCGGGACAATCTCGACTCCATGCGCGTCGACAACGTGGCCACGGGGCAGGTGCCGGGGCTGCAGGCGCTGGGCATAACGCCGTCGGCGCTGCAACCCATTGCCACGGACTACCTGACCCGCAACCAGCCGGGGCAGGGGTTGCTGCGTCTGCGCCAGCGGCTGCGCTAGCGCGCCCATGAAAAAGGGCCGCACGCAGCGGCCCTTGGCTTTTCGCAGCGCGCGTTACTTCTTGGTCGCGTGGTGCAGGTTGAGGAAGTCGCCGTCCTGTCCCATGGTCAGCAGGCCGCTCTGGGCATAGATGCCCAGCTTGGCGCGGGTGTCCTTGATGTCCAGGTTGCGCATGGTCAGCTGGCCGATGCGGTCCAGCGGGCTGAAGGGCGCGTCTTCCACCTTTTCCATCGACAGGCGCTCGGGTGCGTAGGTCAGGTTGGGGCTTTCGGTGTTGAGCAGCGAGTAGTCGTTGCCGCGACGCAGTTCCAGCGTGACCGTGCCGGTGATGGCGCGGGCCACCCAGCGCTGGGCGGTTTCGCGCAGCATGATGGCCTGGCTGTCGAACCAGCGGCCCTGGTACAGCAGGCGGCCGAGCTTGCGGCCGCTGTCGCGGTACTGCTCGATGGTGTCTTCGTTGTGGATGCCGGTGACCAGGCGCTCGTAGGCGATGAACAGCAGCGCCAAGCCCGGGGCTTCGTAGATGCCGCGGCTCTTGGCTTCGATGATGCGGTTCTCGATCTGGTCGCTCATGCCCAGGCCGTGGCGGCCACCGATGCGGTTGGCTTCCAGGAAAAGGGTCACCAGGTCGGGGTATTCCACGCCGTTCAGGGCCACGGGGCGGCCTTCTTCAAAGGTGACGCTCACCTCCTCGGCCTTCACCACGCAGTCGTCTTTCCAGAAGGGAACGCCCATGATGGGGTTGACGATCTTGATGCCGGAGTTAAGGTTCTCCAGATCCTTGGCCTCGTGCGTGGCGCCCAGCATGTTGCTGTCGGTGGAGTACGCCTTTTCGGCCGACATCTTGTAGCCAAAGCCGTGGGCCGTCATGAAGGCCGACATTTCGGCGCGGCCGCCCAGCTCGTCGATGAAGGCCTGGTCCAGCCAGGGCTTGTAGATTTTCAGGCTGGGGTTGGTGAGCAGGCCATAGCGGTAGAAACGCTCGATGTCGTTGCCCTTGAAGGTGGAGCCGTCACCCCAGATGTTGACATCGTCTTCCTTCATGGCCGACACCAGCATGGTGCCGGTCACGGCGCGGCCCAGCGGCGTGGTGTTGAAGTAGGTGACGCCAGCGGTGGAGATGTGGAAGGCCCCCGATTGCAGGGCCGCCAGACCTTCGGCCGCCAGTTGCGGGCGGCAGTCGACCAGGCGGGCTTTCTCGGCGCCGTATTCCATGGCCTTGCGGGGGATTTCGTCATAGTCCGCTTCGTCGGGCTGGCCCAGATTGGCGGTGTAGGCGTAGGGTACGGCGCCCTTGAGCTTCATCCAGTGCAGTGCAGCGCTGGTGTCCAGGCCGCCGGAGAAGGCGATGCCGACCTTCTGGCCGACGGGAATTTTTTGGAGGATGGTATTGGACATGAATTTGGCCTCTAGCCCGCGTGGAATATGCGCAAGCAGCTATGAAAAATGGAGCAGCCTGGGGCTGGCTGGATCAGCCGAAGTGGCAGATGTAGTGGTAGGGCTCGGTCACGCGGATGTCGAACGAGGAATTGCCCGGCACGCTGAACTTCTCACCGGCGCTGGACTTGACCCAGGCGTCGCTGCCCTTGAGCTTGTACTCGCAGCTGCCGGCCACGCATTCCATGATCTCGGGTGCGCCGGTGTTGAAGGTCAGGGTGGCGGGCAGTACCACGCCCACGGACTTCTTCGTGCCATCGGGGAAAGTGATGCCGTGGCTGACGCATTTTCCGTCGAAGTAGACGCTGGCTTGGGTGGTGACGGACACGCCGTCGATCCGTGCGGTGGGGGTGGTGCTCATGGGGTCAGGGTAGTGAAATGCGGTTGGAGGGGGGATTTTAGGGCAGGCGGGCCGCAAAGCCGTCGGGCGTGAAGCCGACCGTCACGCGGCCGTCGGGCCATTCGACCACCGGGCGCTTGATGGCGCTGGGTTGGAGCAGCACCAGGGCCCGCGCGCTGGCGGTGTCGGTGACGGCGGCTTTGGCG
The DNA here is from genome assembly GCA_019449595.1 of Rhodoferax sp. Classification (GTDB taxonomy): domain Bacteria; phylum Pseudomonadota; class Gammaproteobacteria; order Burkholderiales; family Burkholderiaceae_C; genus Allorhodoferax. Next base: position 290,378 of record JAGRPL010000006.1, read on the forward strand.
GCGTCATCGAGCGTGCGCCAGGTGGTGCCTTTGCGGTTGACCAGCGTTTCCCAGCCCACGGCGGCCAGCCAGGCGTCGAGCTGCGGCTTGGGCACGCCCTGCTTCTTGAAGTCGTGGAACCGGTAGTCCTGGCCATGGTCGGTAAGCCAGGTGCGGGCTTTTTTGACGGTGTCGCAGTTGGGAATGCCGTAAAGGGTGGTCATGGCAGGGATTTTGGCATGTGCGCGACAATCGGGGCTGTATGGAATCACTTACCACCCTTGAAGACTGGCTGGCGCATTGCGAGCGCCTGCATCCCACCACCATAGACCTGGGCCTGGAGCGCGTGCGCACCGTGGCGGACCGCATGGCCATCCGGTTCGAATGCCCGGTGATCACTGTGGCCGGCACCAACGGCAAGGGTTCCACCTGCGCCATGCTGGAAGCCATTCTGGGGCAGGCCGGTTACCGCACCGGGGTGTACACCTCGCCCCATCTGGTGCGCTTCGAGGAGCGGCTGCGCCTGTTGGGAGAAGCGGTGGATGCTAGCCATTTGATAGCAGGCTTCGCAGCCGTCGAGCGGGCCAGAACCCAAAATGGCGCTGAAATATCGCTGACCTATTTTGAGTTTTCTACCCTCGCCATCCTGGATGTGATGGCGCGCAGCGGCCTGGATGCGGTGATTCTGGAAGTGGGTCTGGGCGGACGGCTGGACGCGGTCAACATCATCGACCCCGACTGCGCCATCATCACCAGCGTCGATCTGGACCACATGGAATTTCTGGGCAACGACCGCGAAAGCATCGGGCGGGAGAAGGCCGGCATCATGCGTACGGGCCGCCCGGTGGTGGTGAGCGATCCCATGCCGCCCCAAAGCGTGCTGGACCATGCGCTGGAAGTGGGCGCTGACCTGTGGCGCTTTGGCGTGGATTTCAATTTCTCGGGCGACAAGCAGCAGTGGGGCTGGGCCGGCCGCGGACGGCGCTACAGCGGGCTGGCCTATCCGGCCCTGCGCGGCGCCAACCAGCTGGTCAACGCCAGCGGCGCGCTGGCCGCGCTCACCGCCTTGCGTGAGCAACTGCCGGTCACCGCGCAGGCGGTGCGCAACGGGTTGGCGTTTGTGGAGCTGCCGGGGCGCTTCCAGATCGTTCCGGGGCAGCCAACGCTGGTGCTGGATGTGGCGCACAACCCGCATTCGGTGGCGGCACTGGCGGCCAATCTGGACGCCATGGGCTATTTCCCCACCACGCACGCCATTTTTGGCGCCATGGCCGACAAGGATCTGGCACCCATGTTCGCCAAGGTCGCTCCGCTGATCGACCGCTGGTATTTCACCGATCTGCCCACGCCGCGTGCCGCGACGGGCGCGGCCCTGCAGGCGCAGTGGCAGGCCCAGAATACGCGCAAGGACACGGCGGCGCTGGCGTTTGCCGACCCCATGCAGGCGCTGCAGGCGGCCATTGATGCCGCAGACCCCACTGATAGAATCATCGTCTTTGGATCGTTCTATACCGTGGGTGGCGTGCTGCAACAGGGCGTACCGCGGCTGCATGCCAAACACCTGAACTCCTGAGTCACCCCATACACATGGCTTTCTTCAAGTTTCGCAAAGGCGGCGACGACCAAACTGCCGCACCGCCACCTCCCGCCCCCGAGAGCGTGGAGGCCATGCGCAAGCGTGCCCGGCACCGCCTGATCGGCGCGTCTGTGCTGGTGCTGCTGGGAGTCATCGGTTTTCCGCTGCTGTTTGACAGCCAGCCACGGCCGATTGCCGTCGATATTCCCATCGAGATTCCCGACAAGGGCAAGGTCAAGCCGCTGGGCAATGCCCCGGTGGTGGCGCCTGGCGCACAGGTTCGCGGCGCCATTGATGCCGGCCCGGCTCCCGCCCCTGCGGCATCGGCCGCATCGGCCACGGTGACGGCTCGCCCGGCGGTTGCCGTGGTGCCCCCGGCTCCCGCGTCGGCACCGGCGACCAAGCCGGAGAGCAAACCGGAAAGCAAGCCCGAAACCAAAATCGAAACCAAAATCGACAGCAAGCCCGCCGACAAACCCGTGGCCAAGGCTGGCGCCAGCGCACAGGACGGAGCCAAGGCCCAGGCCTTGCTGGACGGCAAGACCGCAGAGCCCAAGCCTGCGGCCGCTGCCGCGGCCGGCCGGTTCGTGGTGCAGGTGGGGGCCTTTGCCGACGTGGCCAAGGCCCGCGAAGCGCGCCTCAAGCTGGAAAAGGCGGGCCTGAAGACCTATACGCAAGTCGTACAGGCCAAGGACGGACGGCGTGTGCGGGTGCGCGTGGGGCCGTTTGAAACGAAGGCAGCCGCCGACAAGGCGGCGCAAAAAATCAAGAAGCTGGACTTGCCTGCAGCCATTCTGGAACTGTAAGAACGGCCCGCACCCATGCCCGCGCTGGACTGGATCTTTTTGGCTGTGTTGCTGGTGTCGCTGACGGTGGGCGCCTGGCGCGGCCTGGTGTATGAGGTGCTGTCGGTGTTGAGCTGGATTGCGGCGTTTGTGCTGGCGCAGTGGTTTGCTCCGGATGCGGCGCGGTGGTTGCCCATGTCGGGCGCCACGGAGATGATCCGCTACGCCGCCGGCTTCGTGCTGGTGTTTGTGGCGGCGGTATTCCTGGGCGGGTTGGTGGCATTTCTGGTGAAGAAATTGGTGACCGCCGTGGGCTTGCGACCGATAGACCGCCTGCTGGGCGCCGCGTTTGGCGTGGTGCGCGGGCTCATCGTATTGCTGGCGCTGACGGTGGTGGCGGGCATGACGCCCGTGCACACGGCCTCCTGGTGGGAAGAGGCAACCGGCCCCCGGGTGGCGACCGTGGTCTTGCAGGGCATCAAGCCCGTGCTGCCGCAGGAATTTGGAAAATATCTACCTTGAATGAGTGAACATCTATGTGCGGAATAGTGGGCGTTGTCAGTAATGAGCCGGTCAATCAACTGATTTATGACGCGTTGCTGCTGTTGCAGCACCGCGGGCAGGACGCCGCGGGTATCGTGACCCAGCAGGAGCGCAAGTTCTTCATGCACAAGGCCAAGGGCATGGTGCGTGATGTGTTCCGCACTCGCAACATGCGCTCCTTGCCGGGCAACTGCGGGCTGGGCCAGGTGCGCTACCCCACGGCGGGCAATGCCTTCAGCGAAGAGGAAGCCCAACCGTTCTACGTGAACGCGCCCTTTGGCATCGTGCTGGTGCACAACGGCAACCTGACCAACGCCCACGCGCTCAAGGCCGAGTTGTTCAATACCGACCACCGCCATATCAACACCGAGAGCGATTCCGAAGTGCTGCTCAACGTGCTGGCGCACGAGATCGAGAAGACCACGCGCGGCTCCACGCTGCAGATCCCCGACCTGTTTGCCGCCGTGCGCAACGTGCACCGGCGCATCAAGGGGTCCTACGCCGTGATTGCGCTGATTGCCGGGCACGGCGTGCTGGCGTTCCGCGACCCCTTTGGCATCCGTCCGCTGTGCATGGGCCGCCACAACGGCAGCACCGTGGTGGCCAGCGAGTCGGTCGCCCTGGAGGGTATTGGCTACCACTTCGAGCGCAACATCGACCCGGGTGAGGCGGTGTTCATCGACCTCGATGGCAAGGTGCATGCGCAGCAGTGCGCCGATGCACCCCAGTTGCACCCCTGCATTTTTGAATTTGTGTACCTGGCGCGCCCGGACTCGGTCATGGACAACATCTCGGTGTACCAGGCCCGCCTGAACCTGGGTGAGTCGCTGGCCAAGCGGGTGATTTCCACGGTGCCGCCCAACGAAATCGACGTGGTGATCCCGATTCCCGAATCCAGCCGCCCCAGTGCCGCACAGCTGGCGCATTTGCTGGGTTTGCCCTACCGCGAGGGGTTTGTGAAAAACCGCTACGTGGGCCGCACGTTCATCATGCCGGGGCAGTCGGTGCGCAAGAAGTCGGTGCGCCAGAAACTCAATGCCATCGCCAGCGAGTTCAAGGGACGCAATGTGCTGCTGGTGGACGATTCCATCGTGCGCGGCACCACCTCCAAGGAAATTGTGCAGATGGCGCGCGACGCCGGCGCTCGTAAGGTGTACCTGGCCAGTGCCGCGCCGCCGGTGCGTTACCCCAACGTGTATGGCATCGACATGCCCACCAGCAGCGAGCTGGTGGCCCATGGTCGCACTGTGGAAGAAATTCGCCAGCTGATTGGCTGCGATGCGCTGATCTACCAGGATGTCGACGGCATGAAGAAGGCCATCGGCGCCCTCAACGCCAACATCAAGGGCTTTGATGCCTCGTGCTTTGACGGTGTGTACGTCACCGGCGACATCACCTCGGACGACATTGCCCGTCTGAATGAAAAACGGGTAGGGGGAGAGGAAGGGCAGGAAGACAACTCCCGCCTGGCGCTGCCGAACCCGGCCGACTGAAACCCGCAATGCCCATGACCGAGAAAACCTTGCCTGACAACCTGCACCCGGACACGCTGGCGGTGCGCATGGCCCTGGAGAAAAGCCAGTACGGCGAAAACTCGGAGGCGCTGTACCTCACCTCCAGTTTTGTCCAGCCCGATGCGGCCACCGCCGCGCGCCGCTTTGCCATGGAGGAAGACGGCTACACCTACACCCGTGTGGGCAATCCGACGGTATCCAGCATGGAGCTGCGACTGGCAGCGCTGGAAGGCACGGAGGCGGCCATTGGCACTTCCAGCGGCATGGCGGCCATTTTGTTGCTGGGTATGGGATTGCTGCGAAATGGCGACCACGTGGTGTGCTCGCAGTCGGTCTTCGGCTCCACCATCCGGCTGTTTGCCGGTGAGTTCTCCAAATGGGGTATTTCCACCAGCTTCGTGTCGCAAACCGATGTGCAGCAGTGGAAAGAGGCGATCCGCCCCAACACCAAGCTGCTGTTCGCTGAAACCCCCACCAATCCGCTGACGGACATTTGCGACATCCAGGCCCTGGCCGATCTGGCCCACAACGCCGGCGCCTTGCTGGCCGTGGACAACTGCTTTTGCAGCCCAGCCCTGCAGCAACCCAAGCGCTTTGGCGCCGACTTCATCATCCACTCGGGCACCAAATACCTGGACGGCCAGGGGCGTGTGATGGCCGGTGCCATTTGCTGCGACCAGCGCCACGTGGACGAACTGTTTCTGCCAGTGACCCGCACCGCGGGCATGGTGTTGTCGCCCTTCAACGCCTGGGTGGTGCTCAAGGGCATGGAAACCCTGGGCATTCGTATGCAGGCGCAGTCGGAGCGCGCGCTGGCCGTGGCCCAATGGCTGCAAGCCCATCCGCAGGTGAAGAATGTGTACTACCCCGGTCTGCCCAGCCACCCGCAGCACGCGCTGGCCATGCGCCAGCAGTCGGCCAGCGGCAAGGGGCTGGGGGCGGCCGTGGTGTCGTTCGATGTGCGTGGAGCGGATCCTGAGGCACTGCGCCGCAACGCCTTCGCCGCCATCGACGCCGTGCGCGTCTGCTCCATCACCACCAACCTGGGTGACACCAAGACCACCATCAGCCATCCGGCCAGCACGTCGCATGGACGCCTCACGGAAGTGCAGCGCCAGGCCGCGGGCATTGGCCAGGGGTTGATCCGCCTGGCCGTGGGCCTGGAGCATATTGAAGACTTGAAGGCCGACCTTGCACGTGGCCTGGACACCCTGTAATGACCCAAAAAATACGCACCCGCATCGCACCGTCTCCCACCGGTTTTCTGCACCTGGGCACGGCCCGTACCGCCCTGTATTCGTGGGCTTACGCTCGTCACTTTGGCGGCACGTTCGTGCTGCGCATCGAAGACACCGACGTGGCACGCTCCACGCAGAACTCGGTCGACCAGATTCTGGAATCCATGCGCTGGCTGGGGCTGGACTATGACGAAGGCCCCATCTACCAGATGCAGCGCCTGGAGCGCTACAAGGAAGTGGTCGACCGCCTGATTGCCGAAGGCAAGGCCTACTACTGCTACAGCACCCCCGAAGAGCTGGAAGCCACCCGGGAAGCCAAGCGCGCGAAAGGTGAGAAGACGCTGTATGACGGCCGCTGGCGCCCGGCTCCCGGCAAAACCCTGCCGCCGGTTCCACAGGGCGTGCAGCCGGTGGTGCGCTTCTGCAACCCGGCGGACGGCGAGGTGAGCTGGAACGATCTGGTCAAGGGCCCCATCACCATCAGCAACCGCGAGATTGACGACCTCATCATCGTGCGCACCGACGGCATTCCCACCTACAACTTTGCCGTGGTGGTGGACGACTGGGACATGCAGATCACCCACGTGTTCCGGGGTGACGAGCACATCAACAACACGCCGTGGCAGATCAACATCTTCAACGCGCTGGGTGCACCCCTGCCGCTGTTCGGGCACTGCCCGGTGATCCTGGGGGATGACGGACAGAAGCTGTCCAAGCGCCGTGGCGCGGTCAGCGTGACGGCGTACGAAGACGGCGGCTACCTGCCCGAGGCCATGCTCAACTACCTGGCGCGCCTGGGGTGGAGCCATGGCGATGAAGAGCTGTTCACCCGCGAGCAGCTGGTGTCCTGGTTTGACGGTACCCACCTCAACAAGAGCCCGGCCCAGTGGGACCCGGTCAAGCTGCTGTGGGTCAACGCACAGTACATGAAGCAGGCCGACAACCAGCGGCTGGCGGTCCTGGTGGCGCAGCAGCTGGTGAAACAGAATGTGGTGCTCGACGCCGCGCTGGTCGAGGGCCACCTGTCCAAGGTCTGCGCCCTGTTCAAGGATCGGTGCGACACCACGGTGGCGCTGGCTGCCTGGGCCGCCAAGTTCTACGGTGATGTGGTGCCCGATGCCGCCGAGAAGGCCCAGCATGTGACTGAAGCGGTGAAACCCGCTCTGCAAATGCTGGCGGACAAACTGGCAACCTGTGTCTGGGACAAGGCCAGCATTGCGGCGGCAATCAAGGAAGTGCTGACTGCCACGGGCTTGAAGATGCCGCAGTTGGCTATGCCGGTGCGTGTGTTGGTGGTGGGCACGGCCCAGACGCCATCGCTGGATGCGGTGCTGGAATTGTGCGGAAAAGAAAAAGTAATCACAAGATTGGCCGCAACCTGAATTTCTACGCTATAATTTGAGGCTCGGGAATTGAGAATGTTAGATAAAACATTCTC
>JAGRPL010000007.1 GCA_019449595.1 Rhodoferax sp.
CTCATGAGCGTTTGCAAGTCAGTTAAGACTTAGTTCCGAAGAACTTGGCAATTGCCTTCAAACGCCCACGCTTATCGGCTGTATATTTTTAACGATCTTCTTTGCAACCACCAGACTTCCGTCTTTCGTTGCAGCTTGCTGCGATCAGCGAAGCCTTCAATTATGACACAGTTTTTAACTGTCAGTCAAAAAAATGTTGTATTTTTTGACTCGCTAGCCTCTCCATCCGAGGCTAGCGTTTCTAGCGAAGCCTTCAATTATGACACAACTTCCCAAGCTTTAGTGAACTATTTCGCAGCCACATTGCTAGACGCGGTACCGGTCCCCCGATCCGCTCAACTTGCCCAGTAACGCCCCTGCGATTCGCGTCAACGGCAAGACCTCATCCGCAGCGCCATGAAGAATTGCTTCCCGCGGCATTCCAAACACAATGCAAGATGCTTCGTCTTGCACATAGTTGTAGCTACCGGCGTCCTTCATCTCCTTCATCGCCTTTGCGCCATCATTGCCCATTCCGGTAAGCATGATGCCAAAAGCATTTCGCCCCACGACACGCGCAGCAGACTTGAACAGCACTTCAACCGAAGGCCTATGCCTGTTGACCAATTCCCCGTCTTCCACTACACAGATGTAATTTGCACCACTTCTATCGATACGGAACTGCTTTCCACCTGGAGCGATGTAAGCATGCCCTGGAAGAATACGTGCGCCATTAACGGCTTCCTGAACCGTAATCTGACAAAGCCCATTCAGTCGGGCGGCAAAGCTGGTTGTAAAACCAGGCGGCATGTGCTGTGTAATGACTATGCCCGGTGCATCGGCCGGCATATGCATCAAAATTTCCTTGATTGCTTCCGTCCCTCCTGTCGACGCACCAATACAAATCAACTTCTCAGTCGACACGCGCCCGATAGCTACCGGATCGGGCAATCTCTCCCCGGTAGACACGCCATTGGCACTCGCCGCACCACTGATGCCTGGTTGCGCTGCACGCCGAACATGCGCAGCCGCGGCAATCCGGATCTTTTCAACGATCTGTCCCGCTAGCTCATTGATACCGTCCGCCAGCCCAATGCGCGGTTTGGCAACAAAATCCACCGCCCCCAACTCCAACGCGCGCATAGTCACCTCGGCTCCGCGTTCGGTCAGGGTCGAGATCATCACCACAGGCATTGGGCGCAGACGCATCAGTCGTCCCAGGAAATCGATACCGTCCATCTTGGGCATCTCGATATCCAACGTGATGACATCGGGATTCAAATCCCGAATCATCTCTCTGGCAATAAGCGGGTCATTGGCCGTACCAACACATTCCATATCTTGTTGACGGCCAATAATTTCCGCCAGCAAGCTGCGCACCAAAGCGGAATCGTCAACAACTACAACACGAATTTTCTTCAAGCGACATCCTCAAAACAAATCTACAGAACCACCTGCAGTGGTCTTAGCAACAATGGCAGCATTTCCGCGTCGCTCCTCCACAGCAAGAGTTTCCGGATGCGAATGGGCCAGACGCTTGACCAGTACTTTACCGGTAGCCGGGAAAAAACACACTTTGCGGGGGTGGATATCAAGCACATCTTGCGATACGACAGGAATTCGCTCAGTAGACAGATAGTCCAGTACAAACTGCGTATTGCGCTCGCCCACGTTCATCGTTGTAAAACCCGCCATCACTTGCGCTCCACCGAATACCTTCGCTTGCATCGTCTCGCGCCGAGCACCAAGTTTCAACATTTCATTGATCAACAACTCCATGGCATAAGAGCCGTAACGCCCCGCTCCGTCTGCGCCATCTCCATCCGGCAACATAAAGTGGTTCATGCCACCAATGCGTGCTTTACCGTCCCATATGCACGCGGCAATACAAGACCCCAAAACGGTCATCACAACAATGTCGTCGCTGGAAACAAAGTACTCACCCGGGAGCACCTTGACAGCGTCATATTGAAAATGATGATCCGCATAAAAAAAAGAAGCCTCGCCCGGTTTGCGGGGTAGCGCTTTCAACTGATCGATTCGGGAAACCCGGCCACTCGCCAAAACCCTAGCGCCTCCGCCCCCTGCAGCACCCCCGACAGAAGATCCATACGCGAACACGGGCGAACTCATGTGGCTACTGGCATTGGTTAGAAGCCAACACCATCGCGTCTCCGGACGCAAAGAAGGTACTACTAGCGTCGCTCATAAACTGTTTTCCCCTTTAAGACAAACAGATCACGGGAATCGCTGAAATTCTCGGCATGTCCGACGAACAACAATGCTCCGGGCTTCATAACCCGATGTATGCGCTCAAGCACCTTGCGCTGAGTGGGGGCATCAAAGTAAATCATGACATTTCTACAGAACACGACATCAAACGGCTCCTTGAAGGGCCAATCATCGTGTATCAGATTCACGATCAGAAACTCAATGAACTGGGATAACTCTGGCTTAATTTTTGCCATCCCTTCATTGGAGCCCTTCCCCCGCAAGAAGAAACGCTGCATCCGGCCTGCGTCAATTCCCTTCATACCATCCAGTCGGTACACACCCCGCGCCGCGGTAGCCAGAACCTTGGAATCAATATCACTGGCCGTCAAAGAAAAATTGGCCCGCGCCCCCAGGGCCTCCATTGCAGCCATTACGATGGAATACGGCTCCTCGCCGGTTGACGCAGCACTACACCAGACTCGCCAAGAAGTTCCAGCTGGCTTGGACTTCAAATAATCTTCGAAGATTTCAAAGTGGTGTTGCTCTCGGAAAAATGATGTCAGATTAGTGGTCAAAGCGTTGACAAACTCTTGCCACTCAGGTCCATCTGTTGACTCCACCCAAGTCAAATAGTCACGAAAACTTTGATGCCCGGTGTCGCGAAGCCGCCTGGACAACCGGCTGTAGACCATTGCATGTTTTCCATCATGCAAGCTAATTCCGGCCCGCTTGTATATCATCGCCTGGACCCGGTCGAAATCTGCACTAGTCCAGACAAACTCACGATCCTGCATGCCCGCCGGCCCGGCATTCATTGCACCTTCAGACGAACTCATTGTGTGAGCCACTCGCTACCGCACTTTCATCTTCACAAGGTTTACACGGGCACAAACTCAAACCCAATAACATCAATCAGACGCTCCGACCAATCCCATGTCAGGCGCTGACATAAGTCGTTCAATATCGAGGAGGATCAACATTCTGTCCCCCAAGGAGCCCAGTCCAAGCACGGATCCACTATCAATGACGCTATCCAACTCCGGCGCAGCTTTCAGGCTTTCCGGTGGCAACTCCATAACATCGCTGACGGAGTCCACCACAATCCCTACAATCCGGTTCCCCAGGTTCAGAATAATGACGACCGTGAAGCTGTCGTACTCCGCCTTGGAGCAATTGAACTTCAGTCGCATATCGACAATGGGAACAATTGTGCCCCGCAAGTTGACAACACCCTTGATGAAATTGGGAGCGTTAGCCACCCGGGTCGGCGGTTCATATCCCCGGATTTCTTGCACCTTCAGAATATCAATACCGTACTCTTCCTGATCCAGACGAAAAGTCAGGTACTCCCTCGCCCCCGAAGACGCCAGCTCATCAAATTTTTCCATCACGCCCATGTTGCACTCCTTCGTTGCGACGGTATCAATGCCGTGAGCGGCGCACTAAAGCACCGGTGTCCAGAATGAGCGCCACTTTACCGTCGCCCAAGATTGTGGCCCCCGAAACATTGGGCACCTTGCGATAGTTGGACTCCAGATTCTTGACCACCACCTGCTGCTGCCCCAAGAGTTCATCAACCAGCAAAGCGACGCGACTTCCGTCAGCCTCGACAACAACCATGATGTCGCTCGTTTTCTGAGAGTCAAATCGGGGAATCTGGAATATCTTCTCCAACTCAATCACCGGCATGTACTCATCGCGAACTTTCACCAGTTGGGAGCCCTGCCCAACTGTGCTCACCGCATCTGCCTTCACCTGGAAGGACTCCACTACGGAAGACAGCGGGAGGATGTATACCTCGTCACCCGCTCCCACCGACATGCCATCCATGATGGCAAGCGTCAACGGCAACCGCACGGAAACCTTCATGCCGCGGCCTTCGACAGAGTCAATCTCCACCGAGCCATTGAGCGCCGCAATGTTCCTTTTGACAACGTCCATGCCAACGCCACGGCCGGACACATCGGTCACGACCTCTGCCGTGGAGAATCCTGGTGCAAAAATCAGCTGCCAGACATCGTTGTCTGACATTTGATCGGAGACGTCCAACCCGCGCTCACGGGCTTTATTCAGAATTTTTTCACGCGACATGCCCTTACCATCATCCCGGACCTCAATCACAATCGAGCCCCCTTGGTGGGCGGCAGACAGTGTGATCGTCCCCGTTTCAGGCTTCCCTGCAGCCAAGCGTTCCGCCGGCAATTCAACCCCGTGATCGCAACTGTTACGGACCAGATGCGTCAAGGGGTCAGTGATTTTTTTCAACCAAACCCTTGTCAAGTTCGGTGGCTTCCCCTTGGGTAACAAAGTCAACCTTCTTGCCCAATTTACTGGCCAGATCGCGCAGCATCCGGGGGAAGCGACTAAACACAATCGACATCGGAATCATCCGGATCGACATCACCGATTCCTGCAAATCACGTGTATTCCGGTCCAGATCCGCCAACCCAGCCAGCAACTGCTGGTGAACGGCAGGGTCTAATGCTCGGCTGTTTTGTGCAAGCATCGCTTGGGTAATCACCAACTCTCCGACCAAATTAATTAACTGATCGACCTTGCTGATGGCTACGCGGATGGTCGCAGTTTCGGCGTGCGCAGCGGGGCCAGCAGATGCCGCCTTAACGGGAACCTTGGTTTTGGCTCCGGCATCCAAAGCGGGAGCGCCAGGGGATCCATCAAAGAATCCATAACCCGGTGCCGGCGCCAAAGGCGCGCCGGGAGGCGGGTCATCCGCGTAGCTGGTTGCAGTCTCTACCGCCGCAGATTGCAACTCTTTGATCGCGATGTGATCCCTGGCAACGTGAAAGGCGAACAAATCCAGCAGATCCTCATCGGAAGAAGCTGTTTTGACTGTAAAAACACGCACGTCCTTGCTATCAGACGGCAGAATGGCAATTTCACCAAGTCCGGGAATATCGCGGAACAGCTCTTGAACCGCATCCGCCTGTTCAATGTGTTCCAAGGGTCCAAAGCGTATTTCCAACGACCGGATGGAATGATCTTCCGGGGAAACGGTCACCACAGCTGGCGATGGTGGCGTTGGAGAAACAGTGGCGGGGACAACTGGCGCCGCAGCAGGCGGAGCCACAACAGCGGGAGATCCGCCAGAAGCCAAGACGCTGATTCGTCGAACCAAATCTGCCGTCGGCAGCGCTTCGCCCTCACCACCGGCCTGGTGGCGCGCCAAAAGGCTACGCGAGGCATCAGCGGATTCCAGCAGCACATCCACCATAGCCGCATTGGGCTGCAATTCATGGCGACGCAGCTTGTCCAGCAACGACTCCATTTGGTGGGTCAGTTCAGCCACGTCAGAAAATCCGAACGTGGCAGCCCCCCCCTTAACCGAGTGAGCACAGCGAAATACCCCGTTCAGTTCCTCGTCATCCGCAGTATCCAGATTCAGATTGAGCAACATTTGCTCCATCAAATCCAGATTCTCGCCAGCCTCCTCAAAAAATATTTGATAAAACTGCGTTAGATCAAAATCGCCACTCCCGCCGCCGCTGTCTTGATGCGTATCAGCCATGCCTAGCTCCTCTATATTCGTTCAACCAAGTCACCAGACCGCCAATCAGCGAATGACTTTCTTAATTACATCCAGTAAGCGAGCCGGGTCAAAAGGCTTTACCAGCCACCCGGTAGCGCCAGCTGCACGCCCCGCCTGCTTCATCAAATCACTGGATTCTGTTGTCAAAACCAGAATGGGAGTCATCTTAAACTGGGGGTGGTCACGCAATTTCCGCGTCAACCCCAAGCCATCCAAACGCGGCATGTTTTGATCCGTCAGGACCAGGTCAAACGCTTGCGCCTGCGCCTTTTCATAGGCATCCACCCCGTCCACAGCCTCTACCACTTGGTACCCAGCACCAGTTAAGGTAAATGTCACCATCTTTCGCATGGATGGCGAATCGTCAACGGCAAGAATTAAAGGCATTAGAAACTCCGACTAGTTCAGTTTGATCGTTTTTTTCAGAAAAGCTCAATGGACCCTGCGTCCATTTCGTCTTGCGTTACCGGATTGGGGCGCTCCGGCACCTCTTCTACGAAAGGAACCGCCTCGCCATCTTCAGACCCCATGGATTCAGAAGCCAGCCGATAAGCACATCCCTGCAAGATTTTTGAAGTGTGGGAAATCAGCTGCGACGCCATATCCTGGAACTGCAATTCCGTAACCGCAGCCCGCAACGTGCTACGAACGTCATCAAGCTCACGGGAGTCCATGAGTGCGGGCTCGGCAAGATTGGCGCTCGCACTGGTGAAACGCTCCATTAGGTTTTCCATGGCGTGTGCAAGCAGATCATCCAAGCGCGTCAGATCATGCACGACCACAAGCAAGGCGTCCTGGACCTCCGCCACGAGCATGACAGGCACTTGCACAACCGGCGTACTCGGCGTTGTCAATGATGGTTGCATTGTCATTTGTCCTAAAAACCGCTCTTCACGTCAATCAGCGCCCGCCCCGCACCAGCAACCGGAAATCCTGCATGCGCCTAGGTTAGCAGGAATCTTGAAGCATGGGGGAGATATCGACAGCCTTCCAAACGGTCTGCGCCGGGGTCGAAACGCCAAGTATTGCCTATCTGGCCCTCATAATCCGCCACAATGATAGCGTTGAACATGGAACACAATCCCTCCGTAACCCCCATGAAAGTCCTCCATCTGGAGGATTCGCTGCTGGATCACCAACTGGTCTGTCGTGCGCTAAAAAAGGCGAACTTCAACTTTGAAATCACTCGCGTGGAAACGCTTGAAGCGTTTACACAATTGGTCAACCATTCCGCATTTGACCTGATTCTTGCCGACTATCGGCTTCCTGGCTTTACCGCCCTCGATGCCTGGTCCGCGTTGCCAACAAACAGTGTCCGCCCGCCATTCATATTGCTTTCAGGGACGATCGGCGAAGCTGCCGCGGTATCGGCCATACATTCGGGCATCAGCGACTATTTGCACAAAGACGATCTGGAACGGCTCGAGCGTGTGATCAAAAGGGCCCTGGAAGTGTGCCAAGCCCATGCCGCAAAGGAAAAGGCCAACCGGGAACTTGCGCTCTCGGAGAAACGCCTGGCGGAATTTGCCAGCTATTTGCAAGCCGCCATCGAAAGGGAACGTGCCGTTATCGCCCGCGAGATCCATGACGATATCGGCGGTTCTCTGGCCGCAGCAAAACTCGACTTGGCCTGGATATCCCGGCATCAAACCGAAGCGACCATTGAAGCCCACGTGCAAGCTGCCATCGAGATGCTGCAACATGCCATTGGCGCCAGTCAACGCATCATGATGAACCTGCGACCATCCATTCTTGATCAGGGCCTCTTTGCGGCCATCCAGTGGTTGGCCACCAGCTTCGAAAAACGCACGGGTGTCAAAACATACCTGCGGACCAATAACGAGCACCTCGTCCCAAAAAAGGACATCCAGTTGACCGCGTACCGAACGGCTCAGGAAGCGTTGACGAACATATCCAAATATGCAGCCTGCAGCCAGGTCCATATTGAGCTATCGGATGCAGAAAACGTCCTGACTTTGGAAATAACCGATAACGGCAAAGGGATGTCCGGGCAGGAGATGGCAAAGACCGAAGCATTCGGTTTGCGCGGCCTGCAGGAGCGGGCCAAAACGGTTGGCGGCTGGCTGGATATCAGTACACGCGAAGGCACAGGCACTTCCATCATCCTGTCCGTGCCGTTAGGGCCCCCAGCGGATAGCAGCCATGACGCATTGGAGGAGCAGTTTCAGTGATAAAAGTGGTTCTTTGCGATGACCATGCAATGGTCCGGCGCGGCATCCGCGACACTCTGGCAGACGCGGTCGACATACAGGTTGTTGCCGAGTCGGGCAGTTATGCCGAGGTTCGGGAAGTATTGCGTACAACGCCCTGCGATGTGCTGCTACTGGACCTGAACTTGCCGGGACGAGGTGGGCTTGAGGTCCTGGCCAGTCTGCGCGAGGCCAATTCACCGATCCGGGTTCTGGTGGTTTCCATGTTCGCAGAAGATCAATATGCCATTCGGTGCTTGCGCGCAGGCGCATACGGTTACCTCAACAAGGCAGGTGATCCCACAGAATTGATCACTGCCGTGCGTACGCTGGCCAACGGCCGCAAGTACGTGACACCCGCCATATCCGAAATGCTGGTTGAGAATCTGGCCTCACCGAGCGAAGAGGCCCTGCATGCGGCCTTGTCAGAACGCGAGTTGCAGACGTTGCTCAAAATTGCCTCTGGGAAACGTCTCTCCGACATTGCAGAAGAACTCATGCTCAGCCCGAAAACCGTGAGTGTCTACCGGTCCCGGCTTTTGGAGAAACTCAAGCTGACCAACAACGCCGAGCTCACGGTTTACGCGATCCGGAATGGCCTGGTTTGAGCCAGACTCCTAGTTGTTGACAAAAATCTCAATGGTTCGCTCCATGAGCGCCATAAAAGGCTGATCCAGCATCGGTAAGGTTGCCGCAATGCCAATCAAGCCCACCATCAGGGTCACAGGAAATCCCACTGCAAAGATATTCATCTGTGGCGCAACACGGGAAATAATGCCCAGCGCCAAATTGACAAACATCAGCATGCCCACCATGGGAAGTGCAATCCATAAGGCGCTAGCAAATACATCCGCGCCCAGTCGGTACAACTTCATGCGTGCCAGTGTCTCCAGGAAATTCTGGTCAATGGGAAACGATTGGAAACTGCGATTGATCGCCAGAAGCACCATGAGATGCCCATTCATCGCAAGAAAAAGCAGCGATGTCATTTGCCCGAAAAACCGGGCAACGGCACTGGACTGGGCATTAATAGTCGGGTCAAAGAATGCGGCAAAGTTCAGACCCATCTGAAAGCCCACTACTTCTCCGGCCAACTCTACGGCCGAAAATACCAACCGGACAGCGAACCCGATCGCCAATCCAACACCGACTTGTTGAATCACTACGCCCAGCGCCTGGGGATCGTTGAACCCGATAACAGGCATGGCGGGCAGGCTCGCCTGTGTCGCCAGCGCAATCAGAAAGGCCAGTGCAATTCTGGCTCTCAGCGGAATGGCCCGAGAAGAAAACACCGGAGCAGTGGTAAACACTGCCAGCACACGCAAGAAGGGCCAGAATATCGGCGAAATCCATGCCGCAAGTTGCGCCTCAGTAATGGAAATCAACCGATACCCCCAATCACACGACGGATCCGGGAATAGCCTCAAATGTCCGGCGGATGTACTCCACCAGCATGGTCAACATCCAGGGGCCGGCAATGGCAAATACGGCAATAACGGCAATCAGCTTGGGAACAAAAGCGAGCGTGGCCTCATGGATCTGTGTCACGGCCTGAAACAAGCTCACCAACAGCCCCACCACCAAAGCAACACCCAAAACAGGTGATGACACCATCAACAGCATCAATAGAGCGTCCTGCCCCATTGTCAAAACCATTTGTGCGTTCATGGCTCGACGCGCTCCTCAATTGACAAAGCTGGCTGCCAGCGAACCAATCAGCAGGTTCCAGCCATCTGCCAGCACAAAAATCATCAGCTTGAACGGCAGCGCCACCAGCACCGGCGACAGCATCATCATGCCGAGGGACATCAATACGCTGGCCACCACGATATCAATGACCAGAAACGGGATGAAGATCATGAACCCGATCTGAAACGCCGACTTCAGTTCACTGATCACAAATGCCGGAACCAAAACCCGTATGGGAGCCGTATCCGGCTTGATATCCGGCGCGAGCTTGGCCAGTTTGGCAAACAGAGAAAAATCCGACTGCCGGGTCTGCTTCACCATGAAGTTCCGAATCGGGGCCTCCGCCTTTTCCAGGGCCTGCTCAAAGGAAATGGCATTGTTTGTGTAAGGCACATAGGCGTCGGCATAGACGCGGTCAAAAGTGGGCCCCATGACAAAGAATGTCAAAAACAACGAGAGCCCCACAATAACCTGATTGGGCGGCGCAGACTGAGTGCCCAGTGCCTGCCGCAGCAGCGATAAAACAATGACGATTCGGGTAAACCCAGTCATCATCAACAAGATCGCCGGCAAAAACGACAGCGCCGTGAAAAACACCAACGTCTGGACCGGGACCGAAAAACTGACACCCGATCCCCCGGTCCCTACCAGCAAAGGTAACTGCCCTGCAGCCTGGGCGCTGGCAGCGCCATGCAGCAAGACTGCAACAAGCCCTATAAAACCTTTGCCAAGCAAACCAACCCCGTTCAAGCGACGCCCCCAGTTATACATACCAACACCCCGTGCTCACACCGCCGCGACCTGTTGCACGGAGGCCCCGCCACCAACCGCGGGAAGAGATGCTTCAACAGGTGCAGTGTGCAGACAGGTAATTGCCTGGGAGGTTACACCCAAGGTCAACCAAACCCGTGCGCCATCCGGTCCGACTTCGACTGTAACCACTCTTTGGTGCGGACCTACCGCCACAGCCGAAATAAAGCGGGCCTGCCCACCCAACTCTCGTGACCCTATTTCCGAGCGGCGCTTGACCCACTTCACCATAAAAGGCAAGCACACCAGCAACGCCAGAAAAATCCCCACCGGGATCAGGGATTGGGACACCACAGGGCGTCAACCCTTGCTGACGCGGCGCAACCGCTCCGACGGCGTAACAACGTCCGTCAGGCGAATGCCGAACTTGTCATTCACCACGACCACTTCACCCTGCGCAATCAGATAGCCGTTGACCAGTACATCCATGGGCTCGCCTGCCAGCGCATCCAGCTCAACCACCGAGCCCTGTCCGAGCTGCAAAATGTGCTTGATGGGCACTTTGGTGCGTCCCAGTTCAACCGACAGCTGCACTGGAATATCCAGCACCATATTGATGTCGCTGACGGGGCCATCTCCCCCTCCGCCGGACGTGGAAGAAAACGGCTTGGGTGTATCGCCTGTCAACACCCCACCCTGCCCGTCAGCCGCAGCAGAGTCATTCGCTTTTTGTTCCAACAGGGCTTCCGCCCAGTCGGCCATACCGTCATCGGCGGCCGCTTCACCGGGTTTATCTTCAGATGCCATTTCTATCTCCCAACCAGTTTTGGTCATTGCCACGCAAAGCTTTGTCTATGCGAATGGCGTACTTGGCGTTGTGCGTGCCATATTGGCACTCGAAAATTGGAACGCCGTCCACGGACGCCTGAATCTTGGGCTCCCGATCGAGTTCGATAAAGTCACCCTTTTTCATGGCCAGCAGTTGTTCAACCGTCGCATCTGCGCGCGCCAACTCTGCCACCAGCGTCACTTCCGCCGCCTGAATTTCCCGCGTCAACACGTTCACCCAACGGCGATCGACTTCGATCGAATCACCCTGGGTAGACGAGTAGAGCACATCCCGGATGGGTTCCAGTGTGGAGTAGGGAAAGCAAAAGTGAATGGCCCCGGTGATGTCTCCAATTTCAAGCTGGAACGAGGTCGCAATCACAATTTCGCTAGGTGTCGCGATGTTGGCAAACTGCGGCTGCATCTCGGACCGCTGGTACTCCAGTTCCAGCGGATAGATGCCTTTCCATGCCTTCTTGTATTCCGTGGTGATCACGTCCACCAGACGATTGATACCCCGCTGTTCCGTGGCGGAAAAATCCCGCCCCTCAATCCGGGTCTGGAATTTTCCGATTCCTCCGTACAGGGTATCGATCACGCCAAACACCAGTGCGGGTTCGCATACGATCAGGCCACTCCCACGCAGCGGGCGAATCGCCACAATGTTGAAATTGGTTGGCACGGCAAGTTCACGCAGAAACGCGCTGTACCGCTGCACCGCAACGGGCCCCACCGATATCTCCGGACTGCGGCGTATGAAATTAAACAGTCCGACACGGAGATTCCGCGCAAACCGTTCATTGACCACTTCCATGGTGGGCATACGCCCACGCACAATTCTCTCCTGGCTGGAGATGTTGTACGAACGGACTTCGCCATGCTCCGCCGCTTCTTCAACGGTTTTCTGGCTTTCGCCCGTTACGCCTTCAAGAAGGGCGTCAACTTCTTCCTGGGAAAGAAACGACTCACTCATAAATAGGCACTCGCAACACCGTTATTGGACGATAAAGCTTGAAAACAATACACCCACCACAGGGTACTCGACAGAGGCTTCCTTCTTGTCGGAATCTTTTTTACTGCCAGAACCCGTCTTTTCATCGCGCCCCGTGGCACTACCGCCAAAAGGAACCGACGCCAGGCGAAGAATATCCTTCGCCAGCTTTTCCTTGCCTTCCTGCTTCAGCAACTCTTCGGAAGTTCTCTGCGAAATAAGCATGAGGACACCGCTGCGAATGGTGGGTAAATAAGCCTTGACCTTGTCAGAGGCATGGGAGTCACTCACTTCCAGCGTGATACCCACCTGAACCACTTTTTCCCCTCCGGGATCTGCCAAGTTCACCACCATGGTGTCCAGAGGCAGGTAAATGGGAGGCGCCTTGGGCGCAGCATGTGCCGACTTGCCCGATCCGCCCTCTTCACCGTCTTGCGCGGCTGCCCGCTGCTTGCTGACGTAGAAAAACGCGCCGCCACCGCCCAAGATCAACACCAGAACCGCCCCGACAATGATGAGCAGCACTTTCTTGTTCTTGGCGGGCGCTTTGGCCACTTCAACAGTTTCAGGTTTCGCTGACACAACATTTCCTTCTAAGACTAACCATTATTCGCCACATCAGAGTGGCCTAAACCGCAAATAAAGCCAGTCAAACCGGCCGCTAGCAGGGATTTTGGTACAAATTACGCACGCTAGACAAAAAGATCCAGCGCACGCCCAGCCACACCACCGTGGACAGGGTGCCGATCCATCGGCTGCACCGCCGTGGATACCACCGTGGCAACTTTTGCACCTTGCCGGGGCCGATGCTCCTGTGCCCCGGAATCACCTGCACCAGACGTTCCAACGGATACCCCGGCCAAAACAAGGCCCTCCCGCTGCAGCAGGTCTTTCAAATGGAGGCTGGCGTTTTCCAACGCCTCGCGCGCCTGCAACTCGTCCGTACGGAAAGTCACGTGGGCCTCGTTTCCGTGCATGCTGATACTCACTCCCACGGGAGTATCTCCGATGCCATCGAGCTTCATTTCGGCGTTCTGCACGTCGTTCGAAATCCAATACGAAATCTGCTCCGCTACAAAAGTGTCCGTCGGAGAAACAGCATCCGACGACCCCACAACCGGTGCATTAGCAGCCAACTCCGTGGCGGGCTGCTGCTGCGCATAGGTTGTTTCCGCGCCGCCCGGCTTAAAAATGGAGCGCTCAGACATGTGGTCTTCACGCCGTGAGGGATTTGCGGTGTTGGCAACTGCCAATTCCAAGGCCACAGGTGTGGCCTGCGGGCTGGAGACCCGTTGAATGAAATCCTGCGCCTTGGCATCTGACTGGACGCTGGATTTTGCCAAATTCGTCTGCATCGCGTCGGATGGCGCCTGCCTGGCGCTTGTGTCTGACGGTTTACCAGCGATTTTTCGGACTGCCTCCGGCGCAGCGTCCCCCGTGAAATCACGCGACGCCGGAACGCCCGTTGGCGTGGTGGCGGCCCGCACGGGCTTCGCCCCGGCAGACACACCCTCAATGGAGGTTGATACCTGGGTGTCGTCCGTTGTGCCAACGCGCTGCTCCGTAGGAGCCGCAACGGCTTGCAGAGACTGCGCCACCAGAGCCGCCGGGTCCATGGACACCGTAGACACCACGTCCGCACTGCTCAACGCCGGTGGCACAGGCACCGTACCCATGCTCGAATCCGCCCCCGCCAGGGCCGGCCCTGGCGGCGCAGTCTCTGCACCCGCTATATCCGCGACGCCCTCTGCATTCGTGGACAGCGGAGCCGCAGACGCAAAGTTGAAACCCGACAGGAAAGGCATGCCGGTCATGGCGGCAGGCCCCGTCGTAGTGCTGGCCTCGCCGGACACGGGCAGTGTCTCGCTATCCGCGGCAACAGGTTCAGCGGCGACCGAGGTAGTGTCCATCGCAGCCAGGACCGCCATGAACCCGATCGGCACACCAGCGTTGGACTTTCCCATCGCATCCGTCTTTCCCTTGGCGCCGGTTGCATGGCTAACCCCGGACGATTTGCTGCCGGTTGGAACGGGACCTGTTTCAATTGTCATTTTGTCTCTCCACTCACTGCCGACGCCCGGGCGCGGGTATACAACATTGCCGCAAATTCGTCCGTCTGTCGCTGCTCACGCCGCTCTTGCTTGCGCAACAAAGCGGTCTGACGCGTTTTAAGAATCTGGTTTAAGCCCGACAGACGGAATTCCGCCTGCAACAACGTCTTGTTGGCCAACTCCAATTGCCGGCGACTGTTGGCCAATACACCGGACTGCATGCCAATGGCCTGCTGCAACCGATCCATGAACTGGTAATGGTGCCGGATCAACTCGGCGGACAGAACCCCAGGCGCAGCCCCGGTCCATCGGGAATCGGTTTCTGTCGCGTACCCCTGCAGTTGCGCCATCTGATCCTCAGCAAATCCCACATTACGTTTTGCCCGCGCCGCGACCTTGACCAATTCGTCCCGCTGGCGTGTGGCGTGCTCAATCGCCAACAGAATGCTCCGCAATTCAGCCATGGACCACCCGCGGAACTAGCTGTGTCATGCGACCTCCACCTGGGGAAAAACAGTTGAAGCCAAGGCGTCCAGAACACCGTCCATGGCCGCCTTTTCCTGCATGTCCTGCTGCAAAAACTGCTCCATCCCCTCATGCAAGAGGATGGCCTCGTCCAGCGCCGGATCAGAACCCTGGGCATACGCACCAATCTGGATCAGATCCCGGCCTTTTTCGTATTTGGAATACACCGCGCGGAACCGCCGCGCCAACTCAAAATGCTCACGTGACACCACGTTGTGCATCACCCGGGAAGCGGATTGCTCTATGTCAATCGCAGGATAATGCCCCGCTTCAGCCAGGGTACGAGACAGCACGATGTGGCCATCCAAAATGGCTCTGGCGGCATCGGCTATCGGGTCCTGTTGATCATCGCCCTCCGAAAGCACCGTGTAAAAAGCGGTAATCGAACCCACCCCATTCAAGCCATTACCACTGCGCTCCACCAACTGCGGCAACTTGGCAAAACAGGAGGGTGGATACCCCTTGGTCGCGGGAGGCTCCCCAATAGCCAATGCAATTTCCCGTTGTGCCATGGCATAACGGGTCAACGAATCCATGAGCAAAAGCACATGCTGACCACGGTCGCGAAAGCTTTCTGCAATGGCCGTGGCGTACGAAGCACCCTGCATGCGCAACAGCGGCGGGGCATCCGCAGGAGCCGCCACCACTACCGATCTGGCCCGACCCTCTGCACCCAGAATATCCTCGATGAACTCTTTGACTTCACGCCCCCGCTCACCGATCAAGCCAACTACGATCACATCCGCCTGGGTGTAACGCGCCATCATGCCCAACAACACGCTCTTGCCCACGCCTGAGCCGGCAAAAAGTCCAATCCGCTGACCGCGTCCGATGGTCAGCAAGGCATTGATCGCGCGCACCCCGGTATCCAGCGACTCGCGCACCGGCGCCCGGTCCATGGCATTGATGGGTTTGCGGTCCAGTGGTCTGGACGTCACATCGGCAATGGGCCCCAGGCGATCCATCGGAATCCCTTGAGAATCGACCACCCGTCCCAACAGCCCATCTCCCAAGGGCAAGCGCAGCATGCCCGCATCGGCGCCGACATCGACGGGCGCGGCTTCCCCCAAACGGGGGACCGGCACATACGCAGCGGCTGGCGCCACACTGGCACCACTAGACAGTCCATGGACATCCCCCGCCGGCATCAAAAATGCCCGGTCACCTGAAAACCCCACCACTTCGGCCAGCACCGGGGGGCGTGACTTCATCGTCACCACACATTGCGAGCCCACTGGCACACGGATTCCCGTGGCCTCCAGCACCAGTCCCGCCAATCGGGTCAGAGTGCCACGCACCTCCAGCGCGCTGTCCCGCGCCACGCTGGAGCGGGCATTCGCCAGGAAGTCCTGCCATTTGGTACCGACGTCAGTGGACATCATCGGGGACCTCCCAGGACGACTCCAGCCCCAGGCTGGCCACCACACGTGACCAGCGTTTCTCCAATGTGCCATCCACCACGGTTCCAGCCGACTCCACCACACAACCGCCCCGGGTGATAGCGCCATCGGCCAGCAACGTCAGCGACAACCCCTCAAACTCCTGGCGCAGTCCCTCTGCCAGAACATCCATATCCAATGGGTTCATGCGCACCACCGCCGCCTTGCTATCCGAGGCCAGCACACCAAGCGCCTCCCGCACGACAGGCAGCAGCGCATTGGGGTTTGCCGACAACTCATGGCGCAGCACCTGGCGCGCAAGCTCGCAGGCCAGTTCCAAGACACCTTTTGCCATAACCTGCTCCGACTCGGCAAGCTGCGCCTGAGCGGATGCGAAGATCTGTGCGAAATTGTGGGCCGCCTGCGCGCCTTGCGTCTCGACGTATTCGTTGATCAGACGCTGTCCTTCCAGCGTCGCCTGGGCATGTCCCTGTGCAAACCCCTGCGCGTACCCCTCCGAGTACCCTGCCTGCCGGACCTCTTCGTCCCGGGCTTGCTCCTCCGCCATGGCCTGCGCCTTGAGCTTGGCTGCAAAACGCGCCGAGCTCTGGTCGACGGCCGAAAAATTCCAGTCGACCACCGCGCCGATTTCTTCGCCAGGGATAAAACGGTTATTCGAACGGGTCATCAGATCATGGCGTCGTCGCCACCTCCGCCACCGAGCACAATTTGCCCTTCGTCGGCCAAGCGCCGCACGATCTTGAGAATCTCCTTCTGCTGCGCTTCCACCTCGGACAAACGCATGGGGCCACGCGACTCCAGATCCTCCCGCAGGGCCGCGCCTGCGCGGGACGACATGTTGGCAAAGATGCGTTCCTTGAGTTCCGGCTGCGCGCCCTTGAGCGCGGCAATAAGAACATCCGAAGACACTTCCTTCAGCACCATCTGGATGGCCTTGTCATCGAGCTTCATCACGTCATCGAACACAAACATCTTGTCCATGATCTTCTGCGCCAGATCCGCATCATGGTTGCGAATGGACTCAATGACCGTTCCCTCAATAACCGTTCCCAGCAGATTGATCATTTCGGCGGCCGTCTTCACCCCACCCAGCGACGACTTGCGGATCTTGTCTCCACCCGCCAGCACCTTGAACAGGACTTCATTGAGATCTTTCAGTGCCGTGGGCTGAATACCCTCCATCGTGGCAACGCGCAGCATGACCTCGTTGCGCTGGCGTTCGGTCAGGTTCTTCAACACATCGGCAGCCTGGTCGTAGTCCAGGTGTACCAGAATGGCGGCCACGATTTGCGGGTGCTCGTTGCGCAACAATTCGGCCACCGACAGCGGATCCATCCATTTCAGGCTCTCAATGCCGGAAACGTCACCCCCCTGCAAAATGCGATCAATCAGCAGTGCCGCCTTGTCATCGCCCAACGCCAGCTTCAACACCGAACGGACATAGTCACCCGAATTGGAAACCAGCAAGCTCTGCGATGCCGCAACTCCCGTGAATTTGTCGACCACCTCATCGACCCGCTCACGCGTGATCTGGGTCGTCTTGGCGATTGTTTCCCCGAGCTTCTGAACCTCTTTGGGAGACAGGTGCTTGAATACCTCCGATGCCTCGGCCTCGCCCAGAGACATCATCAGAATTGCCGCGTCTTGTAAACCGTTGTCTTGTGCCATGGTGTTATTTTGCGCCAGCCGTCAGGTCGGCACCTCGCCGTTCATCCACGCCTTGACAATGTTGGCCACGGCGGCGGGGTTGTCACGTGTCAGTTTCCGGGCATCTTCCAGTCGCAACTCTCCCGGGCTCGGTTGGGCCGGTTCATTATTGATGGCCGGCGCGCTGAGTTGGGGCCGGTCCGGCTGGTCACCCTCCACCGCATCGAGCTGGTTGGTGCGCGCTGCAGTAACGCGGGCCGGCTGCGCCAGGGTCTTCATGGCTGGCCGAATCACGCCCAGCAGGACAAGCGCCCCCAACAACAGCGTCCCCACAGGCCAGGCAAAGCTGCGCGCCATATCGACCACTTCAGGTTGGCGCCACAGGGGAACATCCACCACTTCAACCTTGTCGGCCACGAATGCGGCGTTCACCAGATTGACGGAATCACCCCGATCCTTGTTGAAACCCACCGCTTCGCGCACCAATGCCGTCATTTTCTCGACCTGCGCGTCTGACAGCGGCGTACTGGTGGTTTTGCCCTTGTCATTGGTGACAACCTGGTTGTTCACCACCACTGCCGCATTGATGCGCTTGATGACACCGGTAGCGCCTTTCACCACCCGTACGGTCTTATCCACCTCGTAATTGACGATGGATTCACGCTTGGATGCGCCCGTTGACGCAGCTCCGGCTGCCGACTGACCCGCCGCGGCCAGGGGTTGGGCCGCCCCATTGATGGGCGCCGAGGCCTGCGCCGGCGGCTGGTTGGTGGTGGCCCCCGGCACGCCCGAAGGAGGGGCAGCATTGCCGCCATTGGTACTCTCCACTACCTGCTGGCTGCGGATGGCACTGGATTCAGGCGTCTGGTTAGGCTTGTGTGATTCGGTGGTGGACTCGGTCTGCGAAAAATCCAGCTCCGCAGTCACTTGGGCTTTGACATTCTCCTTGCCGACGATGGGCTCCAGAATATCCAGAATCCGGCGACTGTAGAGTTGCTCGATCTGCTGCACATGCTGAAGCTGCTCTGCGTCACCGCCCAGTGCGCCGCCAGAGCCGTCCGGGGCCGCGGAGAGCAGTTTCCCGGTGTCATCCAGCACACTCACCGCCGAAGGCGCCATCTCCGGCACACTGGAGGCCACCAGATGCACGATACCCGCCAACTGGGCACGGTCCAGGGTCCGACCCGGATGCAAACTCAGCAAGATGGAAGCGGAGGGTTTCTGCTGTTCACGAAAGAAGCCATTCTGATTGGGCAGCGCCAAGTGCACCCGCGCATTCTGCACGGACGAGAGGGCCTGAATAGAGCGGGTCAGCTCACCTTCCAAGCCACGTTGGAACGTCAGACGCTCCTGGAACTGGGTCATGCCAAAACGGTTGGCCTCCATCATCTCGAACCCGTTGACCGAGCCCTTGGGCAATCCCAGCGAAGCCAACTTCAGCCGGACATCGTGCACCCGGTCGGCAGGGACCAATATGGCGCCACCGCCTTCGGTGTACTTGTAGGGAACATTCAAGGTAGTCAGCTGGGTAATCACGGCTCCGCCATCCTTGTCCGCCAGGTTGGAGTACAGCACCCGCCACTCTGCCTGACGCCCCATGACCAGCCCGACCACGCCGATTGCCACAAAGAGCACCACGCCCAGGGCCAACCGCAGGCGCTGACCTTGGTCCAGCCCTGCCAAACGCTGGGCAATAGTGGGATTTACCGGGATAGTGACAACTGCAGACATCTTGCTTTCCAGTACAACGGGGCACGGATTGCCCCATGAATGGGATTGATTATTCGGCTCGCCTCCAAAAACATTAGGGTAATAAGCACCTGGTTTACCCGCCAATTCAAAATAATAGGCAAATGTCTTGGGTTATACGATCGCTGCACCCTAATTAACAAGGGAGACCGATATGGATCTCAAACTCACCCCAGTCTCAATGCCCACCACCATCCGCCCCGGCGCGGGTGTACGGCCCAGCACCTCCGCTGCAGCCGAAGGCGTAGGCGGAGGGTTCTCGGGCGCCCTCAAAAGCGCCCTGAATTCGGTGAGTGCCGCGCAGAACGACGCCACACGGCTCCAGCGCGAGGTACAAATGGAAAACCCCAACGTCAGTCTGGAAGAAACCATGGTCGCCATCCAAAAGGCACAAATCGGGTTTCAGGCCACGCTGCATGTGCGCAACCGCATGGTGCAAGCCTATACCGATATCATGAACATGCAGGTCTAAGGCGCTAGACGGCACTCAACGCCCCTCCCAATCCGGCCATGAAAAAGAAACTGACCACCACCATGCTGGTGCCCAGGTATGTCACGCAGTTTCACTGCACCGGCAGCAGCTGCCCTGACACCTGCTGCGCTGGCTGGCACGTTCCCATTGACCGGGAGACTTTCAGAGACTACCGGCGCGTAACCCACCCCGCGCTCAAGCCGCTCTTTCAAACCTATTTGGTACAAGCAGACAAAAACTCGTACCCCAACCATGGTCGGATCAACACCTGCACGCCCGAAATGCGCTGCGTCATGCTCTCCGACGACCGCCTGTGCGCCATCCAGAAAAACCTGGGCGAAGATGCGCTATCGGACACCTGCCACGTCTATCCCCGCGCGGTTGTCCAGTTTGGCGACCGCGTAGAGCAAAGCTTGACCCTGTCATGTCCCGAAGCCGCACGCCTGGCCCTCACCCAAGAAGACGCTTTTGAGTTTACCGCTGCCGAATTCAGCGTCCGGCAGAGCGCTATGGCCATCACGCCGGCAATCCATGGTTTTGATTTCTTTGCCATGGGTGAAGTACGCGCCTTTGCCATCCAACTCTTTCAGACGCCGACCTTGTCCAATGTGGAGCGCCTGGCGGTCTTGGGGTGGCTATGCAGCCAACTGGATGAGCTCGCGGCATCTGGCACCCAGCATCGGGTCCACCAGGTACTGGAAGAATTGGCCACATCCATTGAAAACGGCTCCATCCAGGCAACGGTCCGCCAGCTTGCCCAGCAGTCTTCGATCGCGGCTGGCGTATTTTCCATCCTGTTCGGACGGCCGCTGAGTGCCGGCCGATCTGCCAACCAGCAAACCGTACTGGCCTGGGTCAGCCAGGGACTGGGGCTGGATGCGAATGGCACGGCTCCAAGCGCCGCGTCACTGGAGTCCCATTACCTGCGGGGGCTGGGCCTGCTCCATGCGGATGGGACGACCGCAGAAGGGATACTGACACGCTACCTGCTCAACGACCTGCTACGCGAAACCTTCCCCTGGAACCAGTCAACAGCCCTTTTCAACTACCGCCAGCTGCTGACCCGTTTTGGCATCGTGCGCCTGATGCTGGCGGCCACCGCCGCAGCGCACAACACCCCCCTCGACGAGACCCAAATGGTACAGGTGGTGCAGGTGTTTTGTCGCATTTACCAGCACAGCGATACCTTCGCAAAGCACGCGGAACGCGTGCTGGCGGGCGCCAACTGGGATACGTTGGATAGGCTATACGCGCTTCTCTGAATGGAATACGGGCTGCCGCAGCAGCCCGTATTCCATCGACTTAGTGCAGCAATGGTCTGGCGCCTTCAGCGTCAGCATCCAGTTGCATCACCCAAGGCTCTGCCAACGTCCGAATCTGTGCGTCATTCAGCAAGATGCGCTGCATGATGCGGGTCTTCTCGCTGCGCTGCTCGGGCAGCAACTCTTCCGTGCGGCCCTTCATGCGCAACTGTTCAATCAAAACAGCGCAGACACCTTCAAAACGAACCACTTGCTCCCAGTCCTCGGACTGGGCTGCGGCCAGCATCTTGCGACTGCTGTCTTCAATGGCCTTGTAGTAATCCATCAACACTTGTGGCATGTCAATCTCCCGATTACGAAGCCGCCCGGGGCGTTGCAGCCACCTCGGGCCGAATCTGCGTCCACGCCTGCGCAATGGGCTGAATCAGACTGATCACCTCGTCCACCTTCTGCAGGTTCGTATACAGATTGGCCTCGGACAAGACCACGATGCAATAGTCGTACAGGCCGCGCAAATTGCCAGCCAGCTCACCACCCTTGGCGTCAAGGCCGGCCTTGAGTCCCTCTTCCAGCAACCGGACCGCCCGTCCAATCGCCTGCCCCTTGCCGGCAATGTCGTTGGCCTGCATGCACAATTTGGCGGTTCCCAGCGACTGCAGCAGCGCCTCGTACAACATCCCCACCAATTGGTGCGGATCGGCGCCCGACACAGCAGTCTCTACGCCAATGGTCTTGTATGCATTTGCAGATCGCATGCTAACGGATGTGTACATTTTGAATCCCTCTTGTGTGCTTGATATATGTTGTATCGGCACCCATCGGAGAAACTCAAGTGTGTTTCGTGACCAACTTGTCTTATGCCTTGTTCCACTGCGCCAGCTGAGCCGTCACGTAAGAGCTCAAAGCCGTCATCTGCGCCATCTGCGCATCCAGTGCCGAGTATTGCGCACGCAATTGCTTCTCTACATTCGCCGCTCTTGCAGTGACCCGGTCTTGCTCATCCGAGTTGCGGTTGATAGCCCCCTGGATGGCGGCTGCCTTGTTGGTCACTGTGCCACCGGCAGCGACAAGCCCCCTGGCCACATCCCTAAACTTCAGGGCAAAGCCGTTCGTGGCGCTGTTGGAGTTATCGGTGGTGAACAGCTTCTGCAGATTGCTCATGTCCGCCATCGCGGTACCGAGCTTGGTCGTGTTGAGCTTGAGGGAGCCGTCGGTTTGCTGTTCCAGGCCGATATCAGACAGACGCGAGAACGTGGAACCCACGCTGCTGGAGCCCAGTATGTTGCGCATCACCGTTTGCAGCCCCACCGTGGTGGAGTCGCCTTGCAACGCGCCCGACGTGCCACCCGGCACATACTTGGTGTCGGCGGCAATGGTCCGATTCAAGGCGCTGTAGGCATCCGCAAACGCCTGAATGCTCTTCTGAATGGCATCCTTGTCGTTGCTCACCGTGACCTGCACCGGCGATGTGGTCACCTGCGCCAACTGCAGGGTGAGCCCCGGCACCACGTTGGTCAGGGTATTCGTCGCTGAAGTGATCGCTACGCCGTTGATTTTGGCTTGGGCGTCAAGCCCCGTCTGGCTGGACTGCATACCAGTGGCAGACGCCGTTGCCGCCTGGCTGGTAAAAGACAGGCTGTCCAGGGCGGTAAAACCACTGGATGTGATCTGGAATCCGGCCGCCTCACCCGTGGTGCTGGACTGAAACGACAGCCGCTCCTGGCCGCCACTGCGCAACACGGTGGCGGTCACGCCGGCGTTGGCAGCATTGATCTTGCTCGCAATGGTCGTGAAGGTATCCGCACCGTTGATGGATACGGCCACAGAACCGGTCCCGGCGGCAAAAGACCCCGTGGCCCAGCTCCCCAGGTTGATGGTCAGGGTGCCGTTGTCCGACGATGTCCCCAACGTGGAATCCACAGCCACATTCTGCGACGCCGTGGTTTGCGCGCGCGCCAGTTGCGTGACATCCAGACTGAACGCCGTCGACACGGCCGTTGAGCTGGCCGTCACCGTCACGGCAGAGGTGTTCGAAGACGTGGCTTTCTGGGCGGCCCAGTTTTGCGCGTTGGCCAATGCCGCGGCCGCATCCCCCAGCGCAGACACCTGCGACTGGATGGTCCCGTACATCGACAACTGAACCTGATAATTGTTCGCCTTGGTCTGCAGGGCCGTCAGCGGCTGCTTTTCAATGGCAACCAGTTGACTGACGATGCTGTTGACGTCCAGTCCACTCCCAATACCCGCTGATGAAATTGCCATAATCGTCTCCTAAGACCTGTTTATACCGCCAAGTCGCCATTTCCAAAACGACAAAAAGCGGCGCGGACCCATGTCACACGCCGCGAACAGAGTGCCTAGCCGCCTCCCCCCGGGATGGCGGCCCTCTGTGAATTAACGCAACAGAGCCAAGACACCTTGGGGCATCTGGTTGGCCTGGGCCACCATGGCCGTGCCGGCTTGCTGCAACACTTGCGAGCGCGACAGGTTGGCGGTTTCCGAAGCATAGTCCGCGTCAACGATACGGCCATGCGATGCGGCAGAGTTTTCTGCGCCAACACGCAAGTTGGCCACCACGCCTTCAAAACGGTTCTGGGAAGCACCCCAGGTAGCACGCTGGCTGGTCAGGTTGTTGATGTCCGTATCCAGCGCCGTGATTTGTGCCGAGGCGGTTGTCGTGGTTGCACCCAGGGTGGTAGCGGTCTGTGCAGTCGCTGCCACGGTGATGTTGATGGTGTCACCAGCGTTGGCGCCCACTTGGAAATCGGCGTTGAAACCGCTCAGCAGGGCTGTGCCGTTGAACTTGGTGGCGCCGATGATACGGGTGTTTTCTGCGGCCAGCAGTTTGTATTCCTGGTCGAGAGAACCGATGTCCGAGGCGTTGTTGGTACCGTTGGCGCCCTGCACGGCCAGTTCACGCATACGCTGGAAGTTGTTGGAGATGGCACCCAGTGCACCGTCGGCTGTCTGCGACAGGGAGATGGCGTCATTGGCGTTGCGGATGGCAACATTCATGCCGCGGGTTTGGGCGTCCATACGCTCGGCGATGGCCAAGCCGGCGGCGTCGTCCTTGGCGCCGTTCACACGCAGACCCGAAGACAGGCGCTGCATGGAAGTTGCCAATGACACACCCGAATTGGACAGGTTGCGTTGTGCATTCAAGGAAGAAACGTTGGTATTGATAGCAGACATGTGAAACTCCTGTAAAGCTGAAAAATCGGCATTGCTGCCCATCCTGATGCCAACCCCAAGGCTGGTCGCCATGTCCGGAGAACCTGCCACCAGGCACCTGTCGGACGACGAGCCCCTGAATCAGAACCCGTTGGATTTGTTTTCGGCCCTCCCCATCAAAACTTGAGGCCGAAATAAAAAATCAGCGTTTTAAACACCAGAAATAGCCCGGTTTACGCCTTTTTATCGGCCTTACGGGCTGCGGGTTCTTCTCCACAATTTGCTGACCGTGTACCCAAGTCGGCGACTGAGCTGACACCAACCGGGAATCAACCCGAGCTTTCAGCTTAAAAGGAGTTTCACATGTCTTCCGCTATCAATACCAACGTTGCTTCCTTGAATGCGCAACGCAACCTGTCCACCTCGGCACTGTCGCTGACGACGTCCATGCAGCGCCTGTCGTCGGGCCTGCGCGTCAACAGCGCCAAGGACGACGCCGCCGGCCTGGCCATCGCCGAGCGCATGGACACCCAGACCCGCGGCATGAATGTGGCCATCCGCAACTCCAATGACGCCATCTCCATGGCGCAGACAGCGGAAGGCGCACTGGGCGCGATTTCCAACAACCTGCAGCGCATGCGTGAACTGGCCGTGCAGGGCGCCAACGGTACCAACAATGCCACCGACATTGGCTCTCTCGACCAGGAATACAAACTGCTGGCCGCAGAAAACACCCGCATCATTGGCACCACCAAGTTCAACGGCACTCCCGTTCTGGGCGCCGTCAACGCCGACTTCCAGGTGGGCGCCAACAACGGTGACACCATCAATGTCACCGTCGGTGCAACTGCTTTGACAGCCACCACCCTGGGCGGCACCAACGCCAATGCAGCCGCGCAGATTACTGCACTGGATACCGACATCAATGCCATCACCTCCACGCGTGCCACCTGGGGTGCTTCCCAGAACCGCTTTGAGCAGGTGATCGCCAACCTGCGCGTGGGCGCCGAAAATTCGGCAGCAGCGCACGGCCGCATCATGGATGCCGACTACGCCCAGGAAACCGCCAACCTGTCGCGTGCCCAGGTGTTGCAGCAGGCCGGTACGGCCATGGTGGCCCAGGCCAACCAAATGCCCCAAGGCGTCTTGGCCCTGCTGAAATAAGCACCGACGCAGGCCCCTGCGCACGGCCGCCGCCCCTGAGGGCCGGCCCTTCCCCCAAACGGTTACATGCTGGCGGACCAACACCAGGATGTAACCGTTTTGCTTTTCCCGGGCGGCTGTTACCCGCGATCTCCAGGCCACACCCTCTGGGGCATCAAGCTGCACCGCTACCGCTCCCGACAGGCGTGTAGGAATTTGTCTGACACGCGCCGGCTCGCAGGCTGACAGCGCTTACATCCAAACGCTGATTCAAGTTTTGCACGCGGACTTCCAGAATCCATTCCATGGTGAACGGCAAGGCAATTGGCCCCCAAACACCGTTCAATTCAACGAATTACGTCTGGAGTCCAACATGACCAACGAGCAAATGCTGACTGCAATCCGGGAAGCCAACATGACCTACTTGATGCTGGCCCAGAACCTGATCCGCCAGGACCGGGCCGAGGCCCTCTTCCGTCTGGGCATGTCCGAAGACGCTGCCGAACTGATCAGCACGCTGTCGCCGGCACAGATTCTCAAGATCGCCTCCGGCAACATGCTGCTGTGCCGCTTCCGGGTGGACGACGACATCGTGTGGAACCTGCTGACCAACCACACCACCAGCAAGGTCGACAACGATGCCACCACCAAGCTGCACGCCAGCATCCTGATGGCCGGCCGTTTTGCCGAAGCCATGTAAGAACCCCATTTCCATTCGGAGCACCACCATGGCCACCAAAAGCGTACTGAACGATTCCAAGCAAGTTGAACGCGCCGTCGCGCTGATCCAGCTGGGCGCCCGCCTGCAGGTTCTGGAGAGCGAGACCGATCTGTCGTACGAACGGCTCTTGCGCCTGTACAAAGAAGTGGCCGGACGCTCACCCAGCAAAGGCCAGCTGCCGTTTTCCACCGAATGGTTCCTGACCTGGCAGCCCAACATCCATGCCTCGCTGTTCCAGAACACCTACGAGTACCTGACCAAGGTCAGCGCCATGGAAGACATTGAGGCCATCATGAAGGCCTACCGGCTGTATACCGAACAGATCGCCGCCTGTGGCGTGGAACCCCTGCTGACCATTACCCGCGCCTGGCGCCTGGTGAAGTTCATCGACAACAACATGCTGTCCATGACCAAATGCTCCAAATGCGGCGGCCATTTCGTGAGCGAGGCCTACGAGAACTCCCGCCATTTCGAATGCGGCCTGTGCACACCACCGGCCCGTGCCGGCAAAGGGGCCACAACGGGCGGCATCCTGCTGCACTGATTGCTACGAAATTAATAGCTATCTACGCAACAACGACGGTATTTACAGCCCGTTTTCGCTCCGAAAATGGGGCAGAGCCACGGCCCCACCCAAGCGAGCCGTGGCCGTTGCATAAAAATTCAAGAGCCCCCCGATTGGGTCGATATGATGGATTGAGGCCCTGAAAAGCCACCCTCTTCAACCCTTAAAGCCGCTGGCTTGGCTGTCACAATGCTCCCATGTTTGTAATCATCGGTTGGCTGATCGTTCTGGTTTGCGTCTTTGGCGTGTACGTCTTCCACGGCGGAAACGTCATGGTGCTGCTGCTCGCGCTGCCGTTCGAGCTCATCACCATTGGCGGCGCCACCGTGGGCGCTTTCCTGGCCAACAACCAGATGAAGGTGGTCAAGGCCACCATGCGAGGCATCGGCGCGTGCTTCAAGGGCAGCAAATACACCAAGGCCCGGTACATGGAGTTGATGGCCCTGATGTACGACATCCTGCAAAAAGCCCGCAAGGAAGGCCTGATGGCCATTGAAAAGGACGTGGAAACGCCCGAAGAATCGGATCTGTTCAAGAAATACCCCACCGTCGGCAGCGACCACCACGTCGTGGAATTCATTACCGACTACCTGCGCATGATGGTTTCCGGTAACCTCAACGCGCACGAGATCGAGTCCCTGATGGACAGCGAAATCGAAACCCACCACGCGGAAGAGCACGCGGCAGTTGCCGCCCTGCAGCGCGTCGCGGGCGCATTGCCGGCGTTCGGTATTGTTGCGGCGGTTCTGGGCGTGGTGAACACCATGGGGTCGGTAGGACAACCGCCCGCGGTGTTGGGCGGCATGATCGCCTCGGCGCTGGTGGGCACGTTTCTGGGGATTTTGCTGGCTTACGCCTTCGCCGAGCCACTGGCCGG
This sequence comes from Rhodoferax sp., assembly GCA_019449595.1. Lineage (GTDB taxonomy): Bacteria > Pseudomonadota > Gammaproteobacteria > Burkholderiales > Burkholderiaceae_C > Allorhodoferax. Next base: position 27,792 of record JAGRPL010000007.1, read on the forward strand.
CGTTCTGGAGCAAAAGGTGGAGGATGCCGGCAAGGAATTGCAGTGCATCAAGACCACCCTGCTGGCCAGTATGCAAGGGTACAACCCCGCGACCGCCATCGAGTTTGGCCGCAAGGTGCTGTATTCCACGGAGCGCCCGACCTTCCTCGAGCTGGAAAGCTACGTCAAGGGCAAGAAGTAGGGCCATGGGAGGGTAAACATGGCCGGAGACTCGAAAAAACTCCAACCCATCATCATCAAGCGGGTCAAGAAAAAGGGCCACGTGGCGCATGGTGGTGCCTGGAAGATTGCCTACGCCGATTTTGTGACCGCCATGATGGCGTTCTTCCTGCTCATGTGGTTGCTGGGCAGCACCTCCGAGGGCGACAAAAAAGGACTTTCCGACTATTTCCAATCCCCCCTGAAGGTGGCGATGCAAGGCGGCCCGGGCACCGGTGCCAGCAACAGCGTCATCATGGGCGGCGGCAACGACCTGACGCAGACGGCCGGTCAGTCGCGGCGCGGCGACGGCAACGACCGCACGGCCAAGAAAATGTCGGGCGACCAGACCAAGGTCGAGGTGGCCAAACGCGACGCCAAGAAACTGGCGGCGTTGAGCGCCAAGATCGCCGGGGTGATTTCCAACAACCCGAGGCTGGCCGAATTCAGTTCCCAGATCCGGTTGGAAATCACGCCGGACGGCTTGCAGATCCAAATCGTGGACGATCAGAAACGCCCCATGTTTGACAGCGGCAGCGCCACCGTGAAGCCCTATATGCGCGACATCCTGCGCGAAATCGGCATCGCACTGCTGGATGTCGAGAACAAAATCAGCCTGGACGGCCACACCGACCGGGCGGCCTATGCCAACGCGGCCCGCGGTTACAGCAACTGGGAGCTGTCGGCTGACCGGGCCAACGCGTCCCGTCGGGAACTGACCGCCGCCGGCATGCCCGAAGACAAGCTGGCCCGTGTGGTCGGCATGGCGTCCAGCACATTGCTGGACCCTGCCAACCCCTTGAGCCCCAGCAACCGGCGCATCAGCATACTGGTCATGACCCGGGAGGCGGAAGAACGCCTTCTGAGCAGCCGGCACATCCCGGTGGAAGGGGAAGGCGAAACCGTCCTCCCCCAGGCCGCGGCACCGGCAAAGTCACCCTCTTGAGTCTGCGAAAATACGGTCATACTCGCTTACATACAAAAATCGCCCGGGAAAGGGTAATCCATGTCAAAAGAATTGCGTTTTTTAATCGTTGATGACTTCTCCACCATGCGGCGCATTGTGCGCAACCTGCTCAAGGAGAGCGGTTTTGCCGACGCAGACGAAGCCGAAGACGGTGTGGCTGCGCTGGCCAAGCTGCGCAACAGCAATTTCGATTTCGTGGTGAGTGACATCAACATGCCCAACATGAACGGCTTCCAACTGCTGGGCGAGATCAAGAAAGACGAGAAACTCAAGCACCTGCCGGTGCTGATGGTGACGGCCGAAGCCCGCAAGGAAGACATCGTGCTGGCGGCACAGCAAGGCGCGGCCGGCTACATCGTGAAGCCCTTCACCAAGGCGACCCTGGAAGACAAGGTCAACCACATCATCACCAAGCTGGGATTGAAATAAACATGCTGCAAGAAGATCCGGTTGCTGCAGCGCCCTCGGCTTCGCCAACCACCACGCCCCCGGATGTCCATCAGCAGTTAGGCATCCTGACTCGCCAGTTGCACGACTCCCTGAACGGCCTGGGTCTGACCGAGAAGGTCAAAGGCTGGGCCGGAGAGCTGCCCGATGCCAAAAGCCGCCTGTCCTACATTGCTCGACTGACCGGCCAGGCTGCGGAAAGGGTTCTCAACCAGGTGGACCAGGCCAAAGCCCAACACGACCACATTGCGGCCGAAACGCGCCGCATCGGCGCCCTGATCGTCAAGGATCCGGTCGCAGCCGTGGCCAAGGGCCATGTCATGAACTTCATCACCGATGTCGAGCAGGCCAGCAACAAGGTCGACGGACACCTGACCGAAATCATGATGGCACAGGACTTTCATGACCTCACGGGGCAGGTGATTGCCAAGGTGGTCAACCTGGCGGCCAACATTGAAGAACAGTTGCTGCTGCTGCTGATCCAGACCGCCCCGCCGGAAGCGGCCGTCAAGGCCCCGGCTCCGCATGCGCAATACGTTCCGGCGCTGGATGGTCCGGTCGTCAGTCCGCAAGACAATCCCGACGTGGTGACGGACCAATCCCAGGTCGACGACCTGCTGGCCAGCCTGGGGTTCTAGACCTTTTGGATTAAAGGGGGCATTTCCCCCCTTATCAGCCTTTAGTTTCCGGGGGCGCTCGCGACAATGGTGGCAACACTAAAGTCCCGCCACCATGGAATCAGGCAGTCAAGATCGCAACCTACCGGCCACCGAACGCAAACTCCGCAAAGCGCGCGAGGACGGTCAGGTCAGCCGTTCCGAAGACCTCAAGCACCTGGCCGTGCTGGGGTCTGGTACGGCAGGCCTGCTGGTGCTGGCCCCCGTACTGTTTGATCGCCTGCAGCAGAGCATGGGACAGCAGTTGTCCTTTGATGCAGCCTCCGTGCGGCAAACCGCAAGCATGCTGACCCGTCTGGCCGATGCGAGCTCCATCGGCCTGGCAGGTTGTGCCGCTTTCGCCACCATCGTGACCCTGGCTGCCGTGGCGGCATCGGTTGCATCGGGTGGCTGGGTCAACAGCCTCAAGCCCGTCATGCCCGACTTCAGCCGCGTGAACCCGTTGGCCGGGTTTGGAAACTTGTTCACCAAGAAAAAGCTACTGTCCGTGGCCAAGATGACGCTGATGACCGTCATCCTGTTTGCCATCGCTGCCGTATTCCTGAACTCCGGCCTGCAGACCGTGGCGTCGTTGCTGCTGCAACCCTCCACCTCTGCCATCAAGCACCTGACCGAATGGCTGATCTCCGGCATGGGTTTGCTGCTGCTGGTGCTGCTGGTGGCGGCGATGCTGGACGTGCCTCTGCAGATGTTCCTGCACAAGGGCGAACTCAAGATGTCCCACCAGGAAGTCAAGCAGGAAGGCAAGGAGTCCGACGGCAATCCCCAGATGAAGGGGAAAATGCGCCAACGGCAACGCGAACTGGCGCAAAAAAGCAGTGTCAACGCGGTACCCAAGGCCGACTTCGTGGTGATGAACCCCACCCACTTTGCCGTAGCCATTCGCTACGACGAGAAAACCATGCGCGCGCCCCAGGTCATCTCCAAGGGCGCGGACCTGCTGGCCATGAAGATCCGCGACATCGCCAAGCACCACGCGATTCCCGTGCTGCAGTCACCCATGCTGGCACGGGCGCTGTACGCCAATTCGGAGCTTGACCAGGACATTCCCTCCAGCCTGTACACCGCCGTGGCGCAGGTGCTGGCCTATGTCTACAAGCTGCGCGCCGCCATGCGCGGCGATGGCCCGATGCCGGGTGAAGTACCGCACCCCTTTGTCCCGCCCGAGCTCGACCCCCTGTCTAAAACCGTCAAGGCTGCCACAGCATGAACGCACAACTGAAATCCCTGCAGCAATGGTATGGCAACAACGCCGGACTGGTACAGGGCGCCGCGGCGCCCATGCTGGTGGTGGCGATTCTGGCCATGATGGTCCTGCCGCTGCCCCCCATCCTGCTCGATGCCTTTTTCACCATCAACATCGCCGTGGCCTTGATGGTCATGATGGTGGCGGCCTACATGATCCGGCCACTGGACTTCGCCGCATTTCCGTCCGTGCTTCTGCTCACCACGTTGATGCGCCTGTCGCTCAACGTTGCCTCCACCCGCGTGGTGCTGCTGGAAGGGCATACCGGCGCCGGCGCGGCCGGTGCCGTGATTGAAGCCTTTGGCCACTTCCTGATTGGCGGCAACTTTGCCGTCGGCCTGATCGTCTTTGCCATCCTGGTGGTCATCAACTTCGTGGTGGTGACCAAGGGCTCCGAGCGCATCGCCGAAGTGTCGGCACGCTTCACCCTGGACGCCATGCCCGGCAAGCAGATGGCCGTGGACGCCGACCTCAACGCCGGCCTGATCGACGAAAAGGAAGCCAAGCGCCGGCGTGCCGAGGTGGGCGAGGAAGCGGAGTTCTTCGGCTCCATGGACGGTGCGTCCAAATTTGTCCGCGGTGACGCGATTGCGGGCATCCTGATTTTGCTCATCAACATCTTTGGTGGCTTCGCCGTCGGCATCCTGCAGCACGACCTGACGGCGTCGCAGGCCGCCAATACCTACATCTTGCTGGCGGTCGGTGACGCACTGGTGGCCCAGATTCCGGGCTTGCTGATCTCCGTGGCTGCAGCCATGGTGGTGTCCCGGGTGGGCAAGGACCACGACCTGGGTAAGCAGATCATTGGACAGATGTTCGTGTCACCCCGCGTGCTGGGCATCACGGCGACCATCATGTTCATCTTGGGCGTCATTCCCAACATGCCCCATTTCGTATTCCTGACCATCTCCTCGGTGCTGGCTTACGGCGCCTGGGTGCTGGCGCACAAGCCCCCCCCCGTCGACCCCGCTTCGATCGCCCCGGCCCCGGCCACGGACGGCGAGGCATCCTGGGACGACCTGCAGCCGGTGGACCAACTGGGCCTGGAACTGGGTTACCGCCTGATTGCCCTGGTCGACAAAAATCGGCAAGGCGATCTGCTCACCCGCATCAAAGGCGTGCGCCGCAAGTTTGCGCAGGAAGTGGGCTTCCTGCCTCCCGCCGTCCACGTGCGTGACAACCTGGAACTCAAGCCCAGCGGCTACCGCATCACGCTGCGCGGCGTCATCGTGGGCGAGAGCGAGGCCTTCCCCGGCATGTACCTGGCCATCAACCCGGGCGGCATCACCACTCCCCTCATCGGCACGGCAACCACCGACCCGGCATTTGGCTTGCCGGCCCACTGGATCGACGAACGCCAGAAGGAAGCCGCGCAAATGGCCGGATTTACCGTGGTTGATTCCGAGACTGTGATGGCGACCCATTTGTCACACTTGATGCAAGTTCAAGCCTCCAAACTGCTCAGTCGTACAGAGACCCAACAACTCGTGGAACACGTTGCCAAACTGGCCCCCAAGCTGATCGAAGAAGTCGTGCCCAAGATGGTTTCGATCGCGGTCTTCCAAAAGGTTCTGCAATTGCTGCTGGACGAGTCGGTGCACATCCGCGACATTCGCACCATCATCGAGTCCATTGCCGAACACGCAACCTCCACCACCGACCCCGCCGAACTGGCACGCCGGGTGCGGGTTGCCCTCTCTCCCGCCATCGTGCAGCAAATCTATGGCCCGACCCGCGAACTCAACGTCATCGCCATTGATCCAGGTCTGGAGCGCCTGCTGGTGCAAGCCCTGAGCAATGCCGCAGGCCCGGCCCTGGACCCGGGCGTGGCCGACATGTTGAGCCGGCACGCCGCCGAAACCGCCATGAAACAGGAAGAAGTGGGTGTCCCCGCCTGTTTGCTGGTACCCGATCAGATCCGCAGCGCAATTGCCCGCCTGGTGCGCCGCGTCGCCCCCCGCTTGCAGGTTCTTGCCCACAGCGAGATTCCTGAAACCCACACCATCCGCATTGGCCCGATTCTCAGAGGCGCAACATCATGAACATTCAACGCTTTACCGCCGCCACTTCCCGCGAAGCTCTCGCCAAGGCACGCATGGCCTTTGGCGAGGGAACCCTGATCCTGTCCAACCGCCCGACCGAAAACGGGGTGGAAGTGGTTGCCACGGCCGAAGACACGCTGGACTCGCTGGATCACCACCAGGGTGCTGCGGGCCAGAAATCGTCCGGCAAGCACACCTCCGCCGGCACGCCCAGTTACCAGGAAGTCGCCAGCAAGGTGGAAGAGGACGCAGCCCAGTTGGCCATGAGCACCCTGTCCTTCCAGGACTACGTACGTGAGCGCATGCTGCGCCGCCGCCATGAATCCACCACCAGTCAGGCCGAACCCAGCCCCGCGCGCGAAGTCGCCAAGGAACGCCCACGCATCATTGCCGCCGAGCCCCTGCAGGACAACGCCCCAGCGGCCCCGAAGGCGGCAGCTGCACGCAAGCCCGCCGCGGCGCCCATCCAGACAGCCAGCGTGCCGCAGGGCATTGTGGACGAGCTCCATGCCATGAAGGAACTGATTGAGGACCGTTTCAATACCCTCACGTGGCTGGGCCAGGCACGCCAGAACCCGATCCAGTCCAACCTGATGCTCAAGCTCATCCGCGCTGGCTACTCCCCCAATCTGGCACGCACCATTCTGGAACGCATGCCGGAAGACCTGTCCGCACCGGATTCCGTGCGCTGGGTCGTGGACGTGCTGGAACGCAACCTGAAGACCGACGCCGAAGGCCCTGCCCTGCACGAAGCCGGCGGCACCTACGCGCTCATCGGCGCCACGGGTGTTGGCAAGACCACCACCGCCGCCAAGCTGGCCGGCCTGTGCGCGCAGGTGCATGGCCCTGGCAGCGTGGGACTGATCACACTGGACACCTACCGCGTGGGTGCCCACGAACAGCTGCGCGCCTACGGCAAGATGCTGGGCGTGGTGGCACACCTCGCCCACGACCGTGCCGCCTTGCAGGATTTGCTGGGCCTGTTGTCCGGCAAGAAGATGGTCCTCATCGACACCACCGGACTGGCGCCCCGCGACCCGCGCAAGCGCGAACTGCTGGACCTGCTGGACCTGCCCGATGTGAAGCGCCTGCTGGTGCTCAACGCGGGCGGACACGGCGACACGCTGGACGATGCGGTGACCTCCTTCAAGTCAACCGGCGCACCGCAAGCCATTCTTTCCAAGATCGACGAAGCGGTCAAACTGGGCCCCGCCATTGACGTGGCCATCCGGCACCAGCTGGTGCTGCGCGGCGTGACCACCGGCCAGCGCGTCCCCGAAGATTGGGAAGCCGCCAACGCCTCCAAGCTCATTCGCATGTCCATGCGCACCGTTGGCAACTCCGCGTACGACCCCAAGGCCAGCGATCTCGGCTTTTTCTTCAGCCAGCCCGCAGGGCACGTTTCTGCCAGAGGACGCCTGGATGCTTGAGCACACCCTCAACCAGGCGGCCGGGCTGCTGGCACTGACGCCCCATGCGGGCCCCCAGATGCTGGCCATGGTCAGCCATGGTGACGAACAGGCCGAGCTGCCCCTGCTGTGGCGGCTCTGTCTGGCGCTGGTGGACTTTGGCTACTCGGTCACGGTTCTGGATGCCACGACCTACGAAACCGAAACCAACCCCGGCCTGGACCAGATGCTGGACGACCGGTACTGGCACGAGGATGAGGATCTCGACACCCCAGCCTGGACGGTGCTGCCGGCCGGCAGGGGCATACAGAATTTATGCGCGGCGCCAGCGCGCCGGCAACAAAACCTGCGCCAGCTGGGCCAGCTATTCCGGCATGACGGCGTGGTGATCGTTTACAGCCCGGCAGAATGGCTGGTGCCCTTGGTTGGAGAAACCGGCATTGAGCCCCTGCTGGCCATGTCGTCCATGAAGTCCTCGCTGCTGACGGGTTACGTGGCTTTGAAGCGTCTGTTGATCAATGGCAAACTAGAGCCTACCATTGTCAATATGATTCAGGAACACCGTCCAGCCAAAGTCATCGCCTCAGGGGCCATGGCGACCAGCCTGAGCGAGTGCGCCAAGAACTTTCTGGGTTACGACGTGAAGGCCATCAACATTGCAGCACCCGCCGACGAGGAGCCTCCGTGCCGGAAAATCCAGGGCCTGGCCCTGCGTTTGCTGGAAAATGCCATGCCCCTGCGAAACGGTTTTCTGACCACATTGCCCGAAGCGGGCGGGGTGCATCTGCACGCTGATGATCCATTTGCAGGGAGCCATTGATGTACACAGCCAAAGGGCAGCTGGATCGCACCGCCCTGATCAAGCAATACCAGCCACTGGTGCGCCGGTTGGCCCACCACATGATGGCCAAGTTGCCACCCAGCGTGGAAGTGGACGACCTGATCCAGGTGGGGCTGATCGGCCTGTCTGATGCCCTGTCCCGCTTTGAGTCCTCCCAGGGCGTGCAGTTCGAAACTTTTGCCACCCAGCGCATTCGGGGCGCCATGCTTGACGAATTGCGGGGAAATGACTGGATGTCGCGCAGTTCGCGCAAAAGCCAGAAAGACATTGAAGTCGTTCTGCGGCGCTTGGAGCACCGCCTGGGCCGCAGCCCGGCCGAGTCGGAAATCGCCACCGAACTGGGCATGAGCCTGGCAGATTACCAGAGCCTGCTGGGCAAGGTGCGGGGCACCCAACTGGTGTACCTGGAAGACATGAGCCGGGGCAACGAAGACGACGACACCTTCCTGGACCGCCATGTCGCCGACAGCGACGCCGATCCCATGAACATGCTGCGCGACCAGCGTCTGCGTGAATCCCTGGTGGCAGCCATCAAGGGCCTGCCCGAGCGGGAGCAGTACATCATGAGCATGTACTACGAGCAGGACATGAATCTCAAGGAAATTGCCGCCGTACTCGATATCACCGAGTCCCGCGTGTGCCAGCTGCACAGCCAGTCCATCGCCCGCCTGCGGGCCAAGATGCGCTCACATTAAATACCAATGACGTGAAACCGGGATGAACGGGCTGCCATCCCGGCAGCCCGCGTCGGCCACCTCAGGCCGAGAGCACGGTCGTGAAGGCGCCCGCTTGCCGCGCACCGCTGCCGTAGCGGCTGTGGTCGGCATAGGTCGCTTTGGGAGCGGTAGGCACCACCAGCTGCAGCGCCTGTTCCACATAGGCCGACTGGCGCAGGAGACTTTCACGCAGGGCAGGAAACCCCTGGGCCAGCGCCTTGACGCGCAGGACCCGGCTCGCAGCCCCCGGACCGCCTGGCTCCATGCTGTCCATCATCTGCACGAACTGCACAGCCAATTGCTGCAACGTGGCGCTACCGGACTGCAGCGAGGCTATATCGCCCTCCGCCACAGCGACGAAAACCTCCTTGAACTGCTGTTCAAGGAGGTCCAGTTGGTGATCTACCAAAGAATGTGACATGTCAGGGCCCTTGCACTTGGTTAGGTGCACAGGCCCGACTCAACGCGTGGTTCGGTTGAGCATTTCCTGTGCGTTGGACAACAATTTGTCGGCGATGGCTTCCGGATTGACCACATAGGTCCCATCCTGGATGGCGGCACGCACGCTTGCGACTTTCTGGGTGTCGATATCGGCAGCCTCGTTGCGGCTGGATTTCTCCAGACCCCGGGCGGCCGTGGATACGGTAACGGCGACCCCGGCAGAGCGGGTGCTTTGCGCAGCATTGGCTCCCGCTGCCGCAGCTGCACTGCCTCCTTGCGCCGATTTCTGGGCTGCAGGTGACTGGCTCTGGGTGACGGAAGCCGGAATATCTGAAGGTTGACCTATTTTCATCGTGCTCTCCAAAACTACGGTACGCGTAGCCTCGTACGATTGTTATCGGCACCATCATGGCTGACTTTAGAACTATTTGCACAAAATTTTGGGGCTAAAGGTCGATTTTGACTGTACGAGTATCCAGTACTACACCCGATGTCACCCGCCCGTTGTCCATGCGTACGCGGGCAATCTCCCCCACCACACCGGCCGACAGCGCCTGGGCGTCGGACGAAATCTGAAACCCGGTGCCTTGTGCCACCACCCGAACCTGGGCGCCCGCCTGAAACACCTGGGCTGGCTTGACCATCCCCTGACGCAAGGTCTGTCCGGTGGTCAGCAACCGGGTTGCGACCTGCCCGACCCACAGGGACCGGTCCCGCAGCACCGGGCTCATGTCTTCCGCCCAGTTCACCTCCGCCTCCACCAGATCGTTCTCGGTCAGGACCGCGCCCGACGGCACAGGGCTCTTGACCACCCAGGCGGGTCCATACGCATTCACCGTCACGGGCAGGGTGACATTCCATCGGCTCACGCCATCCACGCAGCGCAGGCCGACCCGGGTACGCCCCCACAGCCTCGAACCCGGTGGCAGATACGGCTCAATATTGCCGCAGGCTGCCAATTTCAGCCGGCTGTCCAGGCTGCCAACCGTCACGTCCATGCGCAAGCCCGCAACACCGGCGGGCTGGGCCGCGGCGGCCGCGTTGCGCAGCCAGCTTTGCGTCATCGCCTGCAAGTCAGGCGCGGGCGCCCCTTGGGCGCAGGCCGCGCCGGCGGCAAAAACCGCGCCCACCCAGCAAACGGCGGCAGCACACCGGCTCAGGAAGGAACGGGGTTGAGTCAGACAGGACATGGTGCATCTCCAAGTATGGCGGCCCGGTCACGAACACCGCGCGACCCGAGCCTTCCAGCCAGACAACTATAGGCCGCCGTCTCCCGGCAAAACCCCCCAAATGCACCGTTTTCCCCCCTGTATTCCCGTGCTAAAAAATTAAAGCTTTTCCCATAATTGCCCCACGTCGAACCGTTTGCCCCCACTCGCAGTGTTCGATACCCGACCCAAAGGTGATCTATGTTTGCCAATTTGACCAACGCGCTGGACTTTCAATCGAAAGCCTTGGTGCTGCGCGCCGAACGCCAACGCGTCATCGCCAGCAACATCGCCAACGCCGATACGCCCGGCTACGCGGGTCGGGACTTCAATTTTCACGAGGCCCTGAGCGCCGCCACCGGAGAAAGCTCGTCGCTATCCCTGGCCCCCAGCGCACCCTCTGGCAATTCCGCGGGCGGCCTCACCAACGCGCGGCACATCCCGCTGCAGGCCAGCACCACCAGCTTGGGAACCTCCAAACTGGACTACACGGCGCAGACACAACCGGCCATGGACGGCAACAGCGTCGACATGGACCGGGAGCGCGCCAACTTCGTGGACAACTCGGTCCGGTATGAAGCAACCCTGCGCTTTATTAACGGCCAGTCCAAGACGATCTTGAGCGCCATTCAAGGCCAGTAACGCCTGATTCAGCGCCAACGGAGCCACACCATGTCCATGTTTTCCATCTTCAACGTATCCGGCAGCGCCGTCAGCGCGCAGGCACAGCGGCTCAACGTCGTGGCCAGCAATCTGGCCAACGCCGATGCGGTGGCCGGCCCCGATGGCCAGGGCTACAAAAGCCGGCAGGTGGTGTTTGAAACCGTTCCCATGGGGTCCGATGCATCGTCCGGCGTACGTGTCAACGCCATCCAGGAAAGCAATGCGCCCCTGCATCGCGTGCACAACCCCTCCCACCCCTCCGCCGATGCGGAAGGCTATGTCACCCAGTCCAACGTCAACCCCGTGGAAGAAATGGTCAACATGATTTCTGCCTCGCGGTCTTACCAGAACAACGTCGAGGTCATGAACACGGCAAAAACGCTGCTGCTCAAGACCCTTCAAATGGGCCAGTAACCCAGGGAGCACCTAGATGACCACCAGCGTTAGCAGCACCACCAGCAGTACCGCCCTGACGTCCTCGACGTCCCAGAAGACCGCGCAAACCACCGCAGATGCGCAGCAGGACCGTTTCCTGAAACTCCTGGTTGCCCAACTGAACAACCAGGACCCCATGAACCCCATGGACAACGCCCAGATGACCAGTCAGATGGCGCAGATCAACACCGTTTCGGGCATCCAGCAACTCAATGAGACCGTGAAATCTCTGTCCAGCCAGTTTGCAGGAATGCAGATGCTGCAGGGCGCCGCCCTCGTAGGCAAGAGCGTCCTGGTGGAATCCAATACCCTGACCATCAAGAACGGCGTAGCGGCCGGAGCCGTCAGCCTCGACAGCAACGCCGACACCATCTCGGTCCAGGTCCTGTCGCCCGGCGGGCAGGTTCTGGACAAGTTCGAACTGGGTGCACAAGGCGCCGGCCTGCACGGCTTCACATGGGATGCCTCCAATTACCAGGGTACCGGCAGCCCCACGTTCAAGATCACCGCTTCGCTGAAAGGCACCGCGGTGCCTACCACCGCGCTGGCACTGGATTCCGTCGTGGCCGTCGGCACCAAGGACGGCAACCTGTCCCTGGAACTCGCCGGCCGCGATGCCGTTGCCTACAGCGACGTGCGCTCCATTTTGTAACACCGAACAACACCCGATCACCGCAACACAGAGGAACACACCATGAGCTTTCAAACAGGTCTCTCCGGATTGAATGCCTCCAGCAAAAGCCTGGACGTCATCGGCAACAACATTGCCAACGCCAACACGGTGGGCATGAAGTCCTCCCGCACCGAGTTTGCGGATTTGGTCGCATCGACCCTGGGCACCAGCGGCGGCGGCACGGGCGCAGGCATCGGGGTGTCCGTTGCCACCATCGCTCAGCAATTCTCCCAAGGCAACATCAGCATCACGGGCAACAGCCTGGATGTGGCCATCAATGGCGGTGGCTTCTTCCAGCTCACGCAGCCCGATGGCAGCATGGCCTACACCCGCGACGGCCAGTTCAAGATGGACAAGAACGGCTACATCATCACCAACACCGGCGCCAACGTGATGGGCTACCCCACCGATCTGGTAGGCAACGCCACCAGCATCACCACGCAGAAGATGCAGGTTCCTACGGGCGCCCCCATCGCGGCGCAGGCTACCAGCAACATCACGGCGGAATTCAACCTGGACGCACGCGCCAAGATTGCCGCCAGCGTCGTCCCGCCCACCCCGCTGACCACCTACGGCACATCGGTCACCGTCTTCGATTCGCAGGGTGTGGCCATTCCCGTCAACCTGTATTTCACCAAAGTCACCCCGGCAACGGCCGGAACGGACCAATGGGACGTGTACGACGGAGCGACCCCCCCAGCCAAGGTTGGCGCCTTGATATTCAATGCAAGCGGCGCGTTGACCGGGACCACGGACGGCGCGGGCGCAGCCACGGCGTTGGGGCAAATTCCCCTGACGATCACCCCGGCCGCCCCCAGCATCGTGCCGCCGTTCAGCGTCACGGCCAACGTGTCAAAGGCGACCGAATACGGCTCGGCCTTCAATGTGTCCAATCTGACGCAGGACGGCTATACCTCGGGTGAACTGGTCGGCGTCAACATCGACCCCTCCGGCGTCATCACCACCCGCTACTCCAACGGACAGACCCAGGCCCGCGGCAAGATTGCACTGGCCGACTTCCGCAACGTGCAGGGTTTGGCACCGGTAGGCAGCGGCACCTATCTGGAAACGTTTGCCTCCGGACAGAGCGTTCTGGGCTCTGCAGGGATCGGCAAATTTGGCGAGCTGCGCTCCGGCGCCCTGGAAGAGTCCAACGTGGACCTGACCGGTGAACTGGTCAACATGATGACCGCCCAGCGCAACTACCAGGCCAACGCGCAGACCATCAAGACCCAGGACCAGATCATGTCGACCCTGGTCAACCTGCGTTAACCCGGAGTAGCTCACCATGGACCGCCTCATCTACACGGCAATGACAGGTGCCAACGCGGCCGCCAGCCGCCAGGCGGTCCTGTCCAACAACCTGGCCAACGCCTCCACCAACGGGTTCCGCGCCGAAATGGCCACCTACCGGGCCGTGCCACTGCGCGGCGATGGCGCCACAACCCGGGTCTTTGCCCTGGAAGCCACCGCCGGCTACCTGGACACCCCCGGCGCAGCCCAGCGCACCGACCGTAGCATGGACGCCATGACGACCGGCAACGCATGGTTTTCCGTGCAGGGACTCGACGGCACGGAAGCCTACACCCGCAACGGCCACTTTGATGTGTCGCCGGACGGCACCCTGGTCACGGACAGCGGACTGCCGGTGCTGGCCAACGGGGGCTCCCCGATCACCGTACCCGCCGGCGCCGAGCTCTCCATTGGCCACGATGGCAACATCAGCGCCAAGGTCGGCAACCAGCCCGCCAACACCATCGGACGCCTGAAAATGGTGACCCCGACCGCCGACGACCCCATCAAACGCAGTGACGACGGACTGTTCCGCTCCGTGTCCGGCGACCCGCTCAACGCCGATGAAAACGCCCGGCTGCAGGTCGGCGCACTGGAAGGCTCCAACGTCAACCCCATCGAGACCATGGTGGGCATGATCCAGACCGCACGCCAGTTTGAAGCGCAGATGCGCTTGATGCAATCGGCCGAGTCCAACGACCGCTCAGCCGGACAACTGCTCGGCCTGCAAGGCTAAGCCCCCACCCGACGCACGCAACCACTACGGAAATTTGCCATGATCAACTCACTGTGGATATCGAAAACCGGCATGGAAGCCCAGCAAATGCAGCTGGACGTCATCTCCAACAACCTGGCCAACGTATCGACCAACGGTTTCAAGAAATCGCACGCGGTCTTCGAAGACCTGATGTACCAGAACCTGCGCCAGGTCGGCTCCAATACGTCGGAGCAGTCCACGTTGCCCACCGGCCTGCAGGTGGGCCTGGGAGTTCGCACCGTGGCCACCAGCCGCAATTTCTCGCAGGGCAACCTGCAGCAGACCGGCAACAACCTGGACGTGGCGATCCAGGGCAACGGCTTTTTCCAGCTCACCATGCCAGACGGAACCACCGGCTATACCCGTGACGGCGCCTTCCAGATCGACAACCAGGGGCGCCTGGTGACCTCCGGCGGCCTGCCCGTGGCCAGCGGCATTACCGTTCCCAGCAACGCTACCAGCGTCACGGTCGGCGCGGATGGCGCCGTCTCGGCCACCATTCCCGGCGCCACAGCGCCGCAGCCCATTGGCACCATCACACTGGCCGGCTTCATCAACCCGGCCGGCCTGGAGCCCAAGGGGCAGAACATCTACGCCGAAACAGCCGCGTCCGGCCAGCCCAACGCGGCCACGGCCGGCACCAACGGAATGGGCTCCCTGATGCAGGGGTTTGTGGAAACCTCCAACGTCAACGTGGTGCAGGAGCTGGTAACCATGATCCAGACCCAGCGCGCCTACGAGATGAACTCCAAGGCCATCCAGACCTCGGACCAGATGCTGCAGAAACTCGGCCAACTGTGAGGCGCGCCATGCACGATTTCCGTTTCCCGGCCGGCGCACTGCGCACCGGCGTGCTGGTGGCCGCCGTCAGCCTGCTGTGCAGTGCCTGCCAGCAGCTACCGCAAAAGGCGGTGGTGGACTTTGCCGAACCCAAGGCCAGCCCGATTCCCGCACAGTCCGGCGCCATGGCCCGGCCTGCCACGGGCAGCCTGTTCCAGTCGGTGGGCTACCGGCCGTCCTTCGAAGACCGCCGCGCCCGCAACGTGGGCGACACCGTCACCATCCTGATCGTGGAAAACGTGACCGCAAGCCAGAAGTCCACCTCCACGGTCAACCGCAATACGTCCATCGACTCCAACATCACAGCCCTGCCGGACCAGACGCTGGCAGGCCTGTCCAAACTCGGTGTCGGCGCCACCACCAACAACAATTTCTCGGGCAAGGGCGGAACCGAAAGCGCCAACACCTTTACCGGTTCCATCACGGCAACGGTCATGGAAGTCCTGCCCAACGGCCACATGGTGGTCACGGGTGAAAAACAGATTGGCGTGAACCAGAACGTCGACGTGTTGCGCTTCTCGGGCACCGTGGACCCCCGCCTGGTGCAGGCCGGTGGCGTCGTGAACTCGACCCAGGTCGCCAATGTCCGGGTAGAGTCCCGCGGACGGGGTGCCCAGGGCGAAGCCCAGACAGTTGGCTGGTTATCCCGGTTCTTTTTGAGCTTTCAGCCGTTCTAAAGTTATCCAGAATAGTGCCGAGGGGTAACCGATCCAGTTGGGTCGACCCGAAGGAATACTCAGCACATGAATACCTGGACTACTCTGGCAATCCGCACCGGCCTCCGGCACTGGGGTCAGCTGTGTCTGGCGCTGTGCCTGGCCACTTCGGGGCTGGCACACGCTACCCGCATCAAGGAAGTGGCCTCCATTGAAGGCGTTCGCAGCAACCAGCTGACCGGATTTGGCCTGGTGGTGGGCCTGGACGGCACCGGCGACCAGACCACGCAGATGCCCTACACCACCCAGGGCCTGAACAACTACATGCAGCAGCTGGGTCTGACGCTGTCCCCCGCGTCGCTTGCCCAATTGCAGATGAAAAACGTGGCCGCCGTGCTGGTCACCGCGCAGTTGCCCGCCTTTGCCCGGCCGGGCCAGCTGCTGGACATCAACGTCTCCTCCCTGGGCAACGCCAAGTCGCTCAAGGGCGGCACCCTGATCGCCACACCGCTCAAGGGCGCCGATGGCGAGGTCTATGCCTTGGCACAGGGCAATCTGATCGTGGCCGGTGCAGGTGCCGCCGCAGGTGGCAGCAAGGTTCAGGTGAACCACCTGAGCGCCGGACGCATCCCCGACGGCGCCCAGGTGGAACGTGCCGTGCCGACCTCCCTGCAAGAGGGCTCCAGCGTCAACCTGAGTCTCAATGCCTCCGACTTCCAGACCGCGCACCGAGTCGCCCAGGCGGTCAACCGCCGGTTTGGCGAAGGCGTGGCCCGGGCCCTGGATGGCCGCACCGTGCAGGTGCAGGCCCCCCCCAACCCCGATGCCCGCGTCAGCTTCCTGGCCGAAATGGAAGAGCTGCCGGTACAGCCCTCGGTGGCCGCGGCCAAAGTCATCATCAATTCCCGCACCGGCTCCATCGTGCTCAACCAGGCCGTTTCCCTGGGCGCCTGTGCCATTGCCCACGGCAACCTGTCGGTCAGCATCTCGTCCACCCCCGTCATCAGCCAGCCCAATGCGTTTTCGGGTGGTCAGACCGTGGTGCAGGAAAAGTCCAATATCGAAATCAAGCAGGAGGCCGGCAAACTCATCCAGGTGCCCGCCTCCGCCCAATTGGCCGATGTGGTGAAGGCCCTGAACGCGCTGGGGGCCACGCCGCAAGACCTGCTGGCCATCCTGCAGGCCATCAAGGCGGCGGGAGCCCTCAACGCCGAGCTGGAGGTCATCTGACATGAGCTTTGGCGCCATCTCCAACTCCCAGGCACTGGCCGCCGACGCCCAGTCGCTGGGCGGACTCAAAATGGAAGCGGGTAAGAGCAGTCCGCAGGCCATCCAGGAGGCGGCCAAACAATTTGAGTCCCTCTTCATGCGCGAACTGCTCAAGAGCATGCGCGAAGCCACCGTGAAATCGGGCATGCTCGACAGCCCCGGTGGGGATTTGGGTACCGATCTGCTCGACCAGCAGTTTGCCGTGCAGATGTCCGGCCAGCCCGGCGGCCTGTCCGACCTGATTGCTCAGCAACTCAAGCGCCAGATGGGCACGCCCACCGACACAGCCAAGACCGACACCGTGGCGCCCGCCAAAGCCACACCGGTACGCCCCACGGTCAGCAGGACCGCGCGGGCACCGACCGAAAGCCAGTCGGACTTCGTGCAGCAGCATTCCAAGGTCGCCAACGAGGTGGCGCAGACCAGCGGCATTCCCGCCAGCTTCATGCTCGGGCAGGCCGGCCACGAAACCGGTTGGGGCAAGCACCAGATCAAGCTCAAGGACGGGTCTCCGTCGCACAACCTGTTTGGCATCAAGGCCGGGGCCAACTGGACCGGCAAGGTGGCAGAAGTCACCACCACCGAATATGTCAACGGCACCGCCCAGAAACGGGTCGCGCGGTTTCGCGCCTACGACTCCTACGCGGACTCCTTCAAGGACTATGCCCGCCTGATTTCCGAGAGTCCCCGCTATGCCAAGGCGCGCGAACAGACCGGTTCGGCCCACGCCTACGCCAGCGGACTGCAGAAGGCCGGCTATGCCACCGACCCGGAATACGCGGCCAAACTCAGCCGCGCCATCAATACCACGCTGCAAATCCGGCGTGCACAGGCTTGATCGAGGACCACCATGGGCTTACTCAATATTGGCACCCGGGCGATGCAAGTCAACCAGGTTGCACTGCAAACCGCCGGCAACAACATTGCCAACGTCAACACCCCGGGCTACTCGCGCCAGCAGGTCGTCCTCAAGACCGTGGAAGGCCAGTTCACCGGCGGTGGCTACATTGGCAAGGGGGTGGACATCCAGACCATCCAGCGCAATTTCAGTGAATTCCTGACCCGCCAGTCCGCCATGGCGACCGCCACGCAGTCCGCTGACAACGCGCGCTCGGACAAGCTCAAGCAACTCGAAGGCATTTTCCCAGGCGGCGCCAGCGGCCTGGGCGCATCCATCAGCGACATGCTCAACGCGTTTTCTGACGTGGCCAATGCCCCCACCGACCTGACCGCCCGCTCCGTGGTGCTCACCAAGGTGGACGAGACCGCGTCGCGCCTGCGCTCCGCCTCCCAGAGTCTGGACGACCTGCAGATCGGCGTGAAGCAGGAGCTGGACCAGAAGGTCACCGTCATCAACAGCCTGGCCCAGGGCATTGCCGGGGTCAACCAGCAAATTGCCCGCGCCCAGGGTTCCGGACAACCCCCCAACGACTTGCTGGACAAGCGCGACCAGCTGGTGCGCGAACTCAACCAGTACGTGCAGACCTCCTCGGTCCCGGCAGACGATGGCACGGTCGGCATTTTCATTGGCGGCAGCCAGGCCCTGGTCCTGGGCGCCAGCGCCGCCACCGTGGCGATTGGCAGCGACGACTTCGGCGACCAGCTCAAGAGCAAGCTCACCATACAACGCAACGGCCAGACCACGACGCTGGATGAAAACGCGCTCGGCGGCGGCGAAGTGCCCGGCCTGCTGCGCTTTCAGAACACCGATCTGGCCGAAGGGCGCAATCTGCTCGGACGGCTCACCATGGCCGTGACCGAGACCATGAACGCCCAGCACAAGCTGGGGCTGGATCTGGACGGCAAGGTCGGCGGCAACCTGTTCAGCCCCACCGTATTCACGGGCAGCAATGTGCTGACTCCCGTTTCTCCGGCTGTGGTGAACGCCGGAACGGGCGTGCTGACGCTGTCCATCAGTGATTCGACCCAATTCGCGGCATCGGACTACGACGTGAACTTCACCGGCGCGGCGACGGGCACCATTACCCGCCGCTCGGACGGCATGGTCGTCAACTTTCCGCAAGTCCCGCCCACCACGGCCCCCATCCTGGCCACGCTGGACGGCCTCAATATTTCGCTGGGTGGCGCGCCCGTCGCTGGTGACCGGTTCCTGATCAAGCCCTACAGCACGTCGGCCAGCAACGTCACCAGCGTGTTCTCCACGCCCCGAGCACTGGCCGTCGCCAGCCCGGTGGCGGGTCTCATGGGCTCCGGCAACACCGGCAGCATGCAGCAACTGAGCCTGGCTGCGCGCAGCAATCCCCCGGCCAACGTTCCGGTCACCCTGACATTCACCGGGCCCAACACCTATACGCGCAGCGACTACGTGGGTCCGCTGAGTCCGTTCACCTACACGCCCGGTCAGGCGATTGAAGGCACGGTCCCTGCGACCACACCGCTGTCCGAGTGGTCGCTGACCCTGCAGGGCTCTCCCAACGCCGGCGACACCTTCACCGTCGAGGCCAACCCCTACCCCACCACCAGCGCCGGCAATGCCAGCGCCATGCTGAACCTGCGCGACAAGGCCGTATTCGATGGCGCCGCGCTGACCGATGGCTATGCCGGCCTGATGTCCCAGATTGGCATCCGCGTCCAAAGTGCCGGGTACGCGGCACAGGTGTCCGACACCATCGCAGTCAATCTGGAGCGCGACCGCACCAGCGTTTCCGGCGTCAATCTGGACGAAGAGGCCTCCAAGCTGCTGCAGTTCCAGCAGGCCTACCAGGCATCGGCCAAAATGATCCAGATTGCCAACAATATTTTTGATACCCTGATGCAAAGCATGACCCGCTAAGGGCATTGAGCAGGAGCACCCACCATGGCAACAGCTTTTTCCCGAATCGGATCGGCCAACACCTACGACAATGCGCTGCACAACCTGCAGATCCGCCAGTCGGCCCTGTCCAACCTGCAAGAAAACCTCTCGTCGGGCAAGAAAGTGGTCCGCGCCAGCGACGACCCCACCGGTGCCGCGCAGGCTGAGCGGGCCATGACCCGCATCACCCGCATCCAGACCGACCAGCGCGCGCTGGAAGCGCAGCGCAACGCCATTGCCTCGGCCGAAAGCACGCTGGGCGATGTGTCCCAGACCCTGCAGAACTTCCGCGAACTGGTGGCCAGCGCGGGCAACGGCACCCAGACGGCGCAGGACCGCAAGACCATTGCCGCCCAGCTGATGGGGCTGCGCGACCAGGTACTGGCGCTGTCCAACCGCAAGGACACCAACGGGCTTCCCCTGTTCAGCGGGCTGGGCAGTGCACTGGCGCCGTTTGTCGGCCCGCAGGCCCTTCCGACCGACTACACGTTCAACGGCCTGCCCGGACAGTCTTCCAGCAGCGACGTGTCCATTCCGTTCACCCTGGATGGCGACAGCGCCTTCATGCACCAGCCGGCCCGCGACGGGGTTTACAACGTATCGGTCGCCGCCGTTGCGCCAACCCACCAGATGCAGACCAGCGCGGTCACGGTCACCAACGCGGCCGCCGTGACGGGCGCGTCCTACGCGATTGCCATCACCGCCGTGGACACCACGACCGTTCCCGGCACCACGACCGTGTCCTACAACGTGACGGCAACGCCACCCGGAACCGTGACGGCCCAGACCGCACCCGGCTATCCGACCGGACAGGCCGCCAACATCGCGGTTGCCGGCATGCCCGGGCTGTCACTGAGCATCAAAGGCGCGCCGGCCGTCGGCGACACGCTGTCCATCAACCCCAGCCCCAGTGTTTTCAGCGTGCTCGACAACGCCATCCGCGACATCGGCACCGCCACCGACAGCAACGCCGCCATCCAGGCGGTCAACCAGGCGCTCAACAACATCGACATCGGCATGTCCCGCGTATCCGCGGTGCGAGGCCTGGCCGGCGACTTGCTCAACCGTGCCGACCGCATCACTACCACCCAGGAAAAACGCAGCATCCAGCTGGAGGCCGACCGCTCGCGCGCCGAGGATCTGGACATGACCAAGGGCATCTCCGACTTCCAGCAGCAGCAGACCGCTTACCAGGCCGCGCTGCAGTCGTACGCCCAGGTCCAGAAACTGTCGCTGTTCAACTACATCGGTTAGCGCCGTGGCCCAGTCGGTTCTTGGCAGCATCACGCTAGGCTACGAGCCCATCTGGAACCTGCGGCGCCAATGCGCAGGCGTGCGCCTGTTCGTCGCGGCCGACAGCAGCAGTGCGGTGGACGCCACCCATCTGCTGGACGCCCTCGCGGCCCTGTGGTCGGCCGCATCACCCACCCTGCTGCTGAGCGTGCAGTCACCCACGCTCCTGAGCGACCTGCTGGACCATGCCCCCGCGCGCGGCCTGTGGGTCGAGGTGCCGGACCACGCGCTATCGGCCCCCCTGCTGGCGGCGCGGGTCCGCGCGGCCCACCAGCGCGGGCTGCCGCTGGTGTGGACGGGTGACGCCGGCCAGTCGCCCGCGCCCGCACTGGCCGGCTGGTTCCACCAGACGCTGCGCACCCTGACACCCCACGAAGCACTGGCCGCCCTGCGGGTGTCCCTGCGCCAGCGCCCGCAAGGCGGCACGCCAGACGCCGCACCCAGCCCCGTCGTGCCCGGCAGCATCTACCAGGGGCTGGCCAGCCAAGCACTGGTCGAGCACGCGCTGGAGCAGCAGGGGGTCTGGGGCGTCGCCGGCTGGCCCGTGGAAGAAATCCTGCACGCCTACCGCTTTCGCCAGATCCAGCCCGCGCGCCACCTGCTGATGGCGCTGGTGCAGGCCATCGACGCCGACGAGTCACTGGAAACCCTGGAGCAGCACCTGGGCAATGAACCCCTGCTGGCCTACCGTTTCCTGCGCTACGCCAACTCTGCCCATCTGGCGCTGAAAACCGAAGTGGGAACGATCCGCCAGGGTCTGATGGCCCTGGGCTACGCCCGGCTGCGCGCCTGGCTGGTCGAGCAGCTGCCCCAGGCCAGCATCGACCCCAATCTGGACCCTGTGCGCGCCCACATGGTCCTGCGCGCACGGACCATGGAACAGCTGGCCGACGCCGGCATCGAAGACGATCTGCGCCGCGAGGTGTTCCTGTGCGGCATTTTTTCGCAGCTCGACCTGCTGCTGGGCGAGCCCCTGGGCGCCGCCATCCACCGGTTGCCGTTGCCGGGGCGCATTGCCTCGGCGGTGGTCGGCCAGTCCGGCCCCTACGCGCCCTGGCTGGAGGTCGCCTGCGCGCTGGAATCGTCCAATACCCGCATGATCCGCGACGTCTGCCAGGCCCATGCCCTGCCGGCCGACGAAGTCAACCGCGCCTTGCTGCGCACGCTGGCGGGCATCTGACCCCCCACGCGGGAAGCGGCGCTACTGCTCGGCGCGCAGGCGGCCGAACGCGTCCCAGAACTGCGCGTCCTGCGTGGAGGTGAAGTTGATGCGCATCAGCGTGCTGGGCTGGCGCTCGGCGTGGAACAGACCACCGGGGGCCAGCAGATAACCCTCATCGAGCATGCGCTGCGCCAGGGCATCGGTGTCCACCCCCGTGTCCACCCAGCCAAACAGCCCCGCTGGCGGCGCGGCAAAAGTGCAGCCCTGCGCCAGCGCCAGCTTCACGCTGCGGGTGCGCGCCTGGTCCAACCGGGCGCGGATGCGTGCGGCATGGCGGCGCAACTGCCCCTGGTCGATGCACCAGGCCAGGGCTTTTTCCAGCAGCGCGGGGGTGGTCAAGGTGGCCAGCAGCTTGGTGTCGAGCAGGGACTCCACCAGCGCCGGCGGCGCAGCCAGGTAGCCGACGCGCCAGCCCGGCGCCAGGATCTTGGCAAAGCCGCTCACATAGATCGTGCGCTGCAGGCCATCCAGCGCGCACAGGCGGGTGGCGTGGTCAGGCGCCAGGTGGCTGTAGGTGTCGTCTTCGACAATGTAGAAGTTGTGCGTGTTGGCCAGCTGCAGCACGCGGTGCGCGCTGCCCGGCGTCAGACAGAAACCGGTGGGGTTGTGGAGCACGCTCACGCTCACGAACAGCTTCGGGCTGTGCAGGGCACAGTAGCGCGCCATCACCTCCAGATCAGGGCCGTCGGCACGCCGCGGCACCGGCAGGATGCGCATGCCCAGCGCCGCCAACCGCGCAAACTCGATGGCCCAGCCGGGCTCTTCCACCATCACGTAATCCCCCGGGCGCAGCAGGGTGCGGCTCACGATGTCCAGCGCATGGGTGGCGCCCACCGTGGTGATGATCTGCGCCGGTGACGCCGGTATGTTGAGCGCCGCCAATTTCTGCGACAGCGACTGGCGCAGGCCGCGGTCGCCCGCCGGCTCGCCGTAATTCAGCGAGTACGACTGCAGGGCCTGGTGGCTGCTGGCCTTGCGCACGGCCGTGGACATGAAGCCGGTCTCCAGCCAGTCTGCCGGGAACACGCCCATGCCGGGCTGTGGCTGGTCGGAACTGCCATGGAACATGCCGCGGATCAGCGCCGTGGCATTCACCGGCACATGCGAGGCCTGGAAACCCTCGGCGGCAACCGGGTTTGCTATCGAATTCGTAGCTGTCCGCGCAATGGATTCGGGCGACAAAACCATTTCCCGCACATAAAAACCGCGATTACGGCGTGCCTCGATCAGGCCCTGGGCCAGCAGCTGGTCATAGGCGGCCACCACGGTGGACGGGCTCACGCCCTGCTGCTGCGCGCACAGGCGCACCGAGGGCAAGCGTGCCCCGGGGGCCAGCAAGCGGGTGCGAATGCGCTCGGCAAAGCGGTTGCACAGCTGTTCCGTCAGGGATTGCGAGGGGGTTTTGATCAGCATGGTGTGCGTCTGCCTGTATTGCCACAACCAACCACACAGATGAATATTTGCCTGTCATAAGTGTATTGGTAGTGTGCTGGTTTCGACTATAAAGTCTGTGGCATGAACTGGCAAGCATTCACCCTTTTGCGGACAGGGGAGGCCTCTGGCGCCCCCCGGCCCACCCGATGACACACCGCACGCACAACCTCACCAAGGGCCTGTGGCTGGGTTTGCTGGGCATCGTGATTTTTGCGGTCACCCTGCCCATGACGCGCCTGGCCGCCGGCACGCCCGAAGCCCCCCAGATGTCGGGCTTCTTCATCGCGTGCGGACGGGCGGTGGTGGCCGGCGCGCTGTCCGCCGTGTTTTTGCTGGCGACCGGCGCGCGCCTGCCCCGGCGCGCCGACTGGTGGCCGCTGGCCGTCACCGCCGGCGGCGTGGTGTTTGGCTTTCCGCTGTTCACCTCGGTGGCCATGCGCCACGTGGCGGCCATGCATGCCAGCGTGATCGTGGGCGTGCTGCCCCTGGCCACGGCGGCCGTGGGCGCCTTGCTGCACCGCCAGCGGCCCTCCGCCGGCTTCTGGCTGTGCGCCGCGCTGGGCAGCGCCCTGGTGGTGGCGTTTGCCATGCTGCACGGCGACGGCGCAGCGGGCGGCCCGACCCTGCAGGGGGCCGACCTGCTGTTGCTGGCCGCCATGCTGTGCGCGGCCGTGGGCTACGGCTATGGCGCCCGCCTGTCGCACCACATGCGGGCGGAACACGTGATCTGCTGGGCGCTGGTGCTCTCGCTCCCCCTGACGCTGCCCCTGTCCCTGACCCATTGGCCCACCGCACCGCTCAAGCCGGCCGCCTGGTGGGGCTTGGCCTACCTGGCGGTCTTTTCCATGTGGCTGGGTTTTTTTGCCTGGTACCGGGGTTTGGCGCTGGGCGGCACCGTGCGCGTCAGCCAGGTGCAGCTGGTACAACCCTTTCTGTCCATGCTGTTTGCGGTTCCCCTTTTGGGGGAACGCCTGGACGCGGTGACAATCGGCTTTAGCCTGGCCGTGATTGCCACTGTGTTCGTGGGCAAGAAAATGCCCGTTCGCACACCCCCTATTCGCTCTGGAGATGCCCCATGAAACCCAACGATCTGCCCCAAACCCCCTGGACCATGGCCCGCCGTGCCGAGCGCATGAACCCCTCCGTCATCCGTGAAATCCTCAAGGTCACGGAGAAGCCCGGCATCATCAGTTTCGCCGGCGGCCTGCCCTCACCGCGGACCTTCCCGGTGGCCGAATTTGAAGCGGCCTGCGCCCAGGTGCTGCGCGACGACCCGCAGGGCGCCCTGCAATACGCCGCCAGCGAAGGCTACGGCCCGCTGCGCGAGTTGGTGGCCGCCATGCTGCCCTGGTCGGTCGATCCGGCGCAGGTGCTCATCACCACCGGCTCGCAGCAGGGCTTGGACCTGGTGGCCAAGATCCTCATCGACGAAGGCAGCCGCATTCTGGTGGAGACCCCCACCTACCTGGGCGCGCTGCAGGCCTTCACTCCCATGGAACCCGCGGTGGAGAGCGTGGCCAGCGATGACGCCGGCGTGGACATCGCGGACTTGGCCGCAAAAGTAGGCACCGGCGCCGGGAAGGCCCGCTTTCTCTACGTGCTGCCCAACTTCCAGAACCCCACCGGCCGCACCATGACCGAGGCGCGCCGCGCCGCGCTGGTGGCCAAGGCCGCCGAGCTGGGCTTGCCCCTGATCGAAGACAACCCCTACGGCGACCTGTGGTTTGACAACGCGCCCGCGCTGCCGCTGACCGCCCGCAACCCCGATGGCTGCATCTACCTGGGATCGTTTTCCAAGGTGCTGGCACCGGGCCTGCGCCTGGGCTTCATCGTGGCGCCCAAGGCCATGTACCCCAAGCTGCTGCAGGCCAAGCAGGCAGCCGACCTGCACAGCCCGGGCTTCAACCAGCGCCTGGTGGCCGAAGTGATGAAGGACGGTTTCCTGGACCGCCACGTGCCCACCATCCGCGCGCAGTACAAGACCCAGCGCGACGCCATGCTGCAGGCCCTGGCGCAGGACATGCCCGCCGGCGTGAGCTGGAACACGCCCGACGGGGGCATGTTCCTGTGGGCCCGGCTGCCCGAGGGCATGAACGCCGTCGACCTGCTGCCCCACGCGGTGGAAAAGGGCGTGGCCTTCGTGCCCGGTGCTGCCTTCTACGCCGACCACGCCGACCCGCGCACCATGCGCCTGTCCTTTGTCACGCCCAGCGTCGAAGAAATCCGCCGCGGGGTGGCGGCGCTGGCGGCAACCATCCGCGAACACCAAGGGGGGTCCTGATGCCCCGGCCTTTCAAGCAAGTCGACGTCTTTACCGCCCAGCCTTACCTGGGCAATCCGCTGGCCGTGGTGCTGGACGGCACAGGCCTGAGCGATGCGGCCATGCAGCGCTTCGCCCAGTGGACCAATCTGTCGGAAACCACCTTCCTGCTGCCGCCCACCGAGGCCGGGCGCCAGGGCGGTGCCGACTACCGCGTGCGCATCTTCACCCCCGGCAACGAGTTGCCCTTTGCTGGCCATCCCACACTGGGCAGTTGCCACGCCTGGCTGCAGGCCGGCGGCCAGCCCCGTGCGGCACAGCACATCGTGCAGGAGTGCCAGGTCGGGCTCGTGGCCATTCGCCAGGAAGGGCCGCGGCTGGCCTTCGCCGCCCCGCCGCTCACGCGCAGCGCGCCCAGCCCCATGCTGCTGGCCAAGGTGGCCGCCGCGCTGGGGCTGAAGGCCCACCACATCGTGGCGGCCCAGATGCTGGACAACGGGCCGGTCTGGCTAGGCCTGCTGCTCGACAGCGTGCAGACCGTGCTGCAACTCACACCCGACCACTTGGAACTCAAGAATTTGGGGCTGAAAGTGGGCGTAGCCGCCGTGGAACCTGCGCAGGATGCTCCTGTTTTAATAGCGCGATCCAACCGGGAGGCCCGCGCCTTTGGCGAGCACGCCGCAGAGCCCGGCGAGGCAGCACCCGAACCCACCGTGGAAGTGCGCGCCTTTGCCGCGCCCGTCGGCATTCTCGAAGACCCCGTGACCGGCAGCTTCAACGCCAGCCTGGCCCAGTGGCTGATCGCCGACGGCCACGCGCCCGCGCGCTACCTGGCCAGCCAGGGCACCTGCCTGGGACGCGAGGGCCGGGTCTGGGTTGAGCGCGACGCCAGCGGCCAGGTCTGGGTGGGCGGAGAGTCGGTCACCTGCATCGACGGCCAGGTCACCCTGTGAACCCCGGCCTGTCGCAGGCAGGACATGGGCGAGGCGGGGATGTCGCGTAGATTCCCCCCATGGGAAATCTCTATCTGGTGCGCCACGGACAGGCTTCTTTCGGAGCCGACGATTACGACAACCTGAGCGAACTGGGCCGGCGCCAAAGCGTGCGCCTGGGCGAGTACTTCAGGCAAAAGGGGCTGAACTTCGAGGCCGTCCTCACTGGCACCCTGAAACGGCAGATCCAGACCTATGCCGGCATCCGCGAAGGCATGGGCACCGACGCCGCACCGGCCAGCCCCGAGCCGCTGACCTGGGAAGGCCTCAACGAATACAGCAGCGAAGCGGTGATTGCCGCCATCTGCCCGCATGCGCTGGAAAAACCCACCACCCCCGAAGGCTACAAGCAGCATTTCCGCATGCTGCGCGACGGGCTGGCCCAGTGGATGAATGGCGTCATCAGCCCCCACGGCATGCCCAGCTACGCGGAGTTCGTGCACGGCGTGACCGGCGCGCTGAACCATGTCCGCAAACACCACACCGGCAACGTGCTCCTCGTCAGCAGCGGCGGCCCCATCTCCACGGCGGTGGGTCACATCCTGGGGACCGCGCCCGAGACCACGATCGAGCTCAACATGCGCATCCGCAACAGCGCCATCACCGAGTTCGCCTTCACCCCCAAGCGCCACGTACTGATCACGTTCAACACGCTGCCGCACCTGGACAGCGCCGAACACGCTTCCTGGATCACCTACGCGTAAAACGCACCGGCCTGGCCCGCATCCCGCCCTGAGCCGGCACCTGGTAACCGGCACCGCATGACCCGCCCCTAGGTGGCACGCCTTGTGCTTTTATGACTGGATGTAAGTCATAAAAGGAACAAGATGCACCGAATCAGACCCCAATGGCTCCTGGTATGCGCTCTGGGCCTCAGTCTGGCCGCCTGGGGACAGACGCCCACCCGCCCTGGCCTGGTGGCACAGGACAGCCTGAATGCCGCAGACACTGCCTGGATGATGACCAGCACCGCCCTGGTGCTGTTTATGACGCTGCCCGGCATCGCGCTGTTTTACGGCGGCATGGTGCGCAGGAAGAATGTGCTCAACACCATGGCCAGCATCGTGGCGGCGGCCGCGCTGGTCAGCCTGCTGTGGTTTGCCGTGGGCTACTCCATCGCCTTCACGCCGGGCAACGCATGGCTGGGTGACGGTAGCCGGCTGTGGTTCAGCGGACTGGATTACCTGAAAGAGGCCGGCAAAGTGGCAGTGAGCCACGTAGCCCCCAATGTGCCGGAGTCGGTATATGCCATGTTCCAGCTCACGTTCGCCGTCATCACGGCCGCCCTGATCGTGGGCGCCCTGGTGGAGCGCATGCGCTTCTCCGCCATGCTGTGGTTTCTTGGCATGTGGTCCATCGCCGTGTACGCGCCGGTGGCCCATTGGGTTTGGGAGCCGGGTGGCTGGCTGGCCCGAATGGGAGTGCTGGATTTTGCCGGCGGCGCAGTCGTCCACATCAACGCTGGCGTGTCCGGCCTGGTCTGTGCCTACGTGCTCGGCCCCCGCAAGGGCTATGGCCAGGAGCCCTTCAAACCGTTCAACCTGGGGCTCACCATGGCGGGCGCGGGCCTGCTGTGGGTGGGGTGGTTTGGCTTCAACGCCGGGTCCGCCGTCGCCGCGGATGGCCGCGCGGGGCTGGCCATGGCCGTCACGCACATTGCCGCGGCAGCAGGCGCCATTGCCTGGATGCTGGGTGAGTGGATTGTGCGCAGGCGCCCGTCCCTGCTGGGTCTGAGCTCAGGCTTGGTTGCGGGGTTGGTCGCCATCACACCAGCGGCCGGCTTCGTCACACCCGCCTCGGCCTTGCTGATCGGCACCGTGGCTGGCCTGGCCTGTTACTGGGGCGCAACCGAACTCAAACGCCTGCTCAACGCCGACGATTCCCTGGATGTGTTTGGCGTGCATGGCATTGGTGGCATCGTGGGGGCCCTGATGACCGGGCTGCTGGCCAACAAAACCCTCTCGGGCGTCACAGGTGACGTGGGCATTCAACTGCTGGGAGTGGTCGCAGTGCTGGTGTACAGCGGCACCATGAGCGCCGTGCTGCTGGGTGTGACCAAAGTGATTGTCGGCTTGCGTGTGGATGATGCCTCCGAGGCCACGGGGCTGGACATTTCCCAGCATCGCGAGCAAATGGGAACCTGAAGGAGAGCACCATGCTGCCCAGCGAAAAAATGGCCATTGCCGCCCACCTGCACGTGCTGTTGCGCCGTAAAACCGGCCGCGTGACCGACACCGAATGGATGGCTGGCAATGCCGAGTACGCGGCGGAGATCGTTCGCTTCGCACGTGCCAGCGCCAAGCACGACGGACACGCGGACCTGGGCGAATGGGCCGCCAAGCTGGAAGCCGCAATGGCGCCCACCCTCCCGGCAGCCACCATGGCAGAAAAACTCCTCGTTACGGCAAGGCCCTCAACGGATGCAAACACGGCAAGCCCACCCGCCAAGACTGATCCGGGCAACCCTGCCGAGGTTCGCTACGTCCGCGGTATTCGCTAGCGGGCTCCGGCCACCCGCGCTGCATGCCAATCTCCAGACCAGGAATTTAGCGCGGCACATTCTTTAGCAAGCCCCCGGGCAACTGGTGGATTTCCGCCAGCAGTTGCGCCAGTGCCCGTCCCGCGGCATCGAGCACCGCGCGGCCCTTGTCGGCCGTGGCCGCCGCGGCGTTGCCCACGGCACCGGCCGGGTTGTAGTCCTGCATCTGCCAACCCAGCTTGGCGCTCCGGCCGTTGCCCAGAATGGGGAAACGCCGGGCCCGGTCCTCGGAGGTCGAAGCAAAATTTTCCGCCCGCGTCATGTCCACCTGGTGGGGCGCCAGCGCCAGCATCATGGACGTTTCGATGTCCCCCGCGTGGATGCCAAAGCGGTGTTCGTGCGCGCTGAACAGGGCGTTCACGTCGTCCCCCTGCGGCCCCAGCAGCGGCAGGCCAAACCAGTTGACGCTGTACACCAGCATGCCCAGACGGGCGCGCAGGTCACGCGCCACGATGTCCATCACCCCCACTTGGCCGCCGTGGGCGTTGAGCAGCACCAGCTTCTTCACGCCGCTGGCCGCCACGCTCTCGCCGATGTCGGTCCACAGACGGATGGTCGTTTCGGCTTTCAGCGTCAACGTGCCAGGGAACTGCGCGTGCTCCGGGCTCAGGCCCACCGCCTGGGTGGGCAAGAACAGGGCCGGCACATCGGCGCCCAGGTGCGCCAGCGCAGCGGTGACCACACCATCGACGAGGGCGGTATCCACCCGCAGCGGCAGGTGCGGGCCATGCTGCTCCGTGGCGGCCACAGGCAGCACGGCAATGGTCGACTCCAGGGCACCTCGGGCCTGGCACTGCGCGAAGTCGTGGGTGCTCCAGTCGGCCCAGTAACGGGATGGGTTGCTCATGGCGCTATCTTAGGGCCTAGACCGGCCCGCAACCGTATCATTGCCGCATGTCCACCGCACGTCCCCGCAACGCCACCGGCGACTCCTTCTTCGCTTGGGAGGGCGACACCCTGGTTGTCAACGTCCTGGGCAAGCCTTCGGCCAGCAAGGACGCCATCGGCAAGCCCAAGGGCACCCAGCTCAAGATCAGCGTCACCGCAGCGCCCAAGGGCGGCAAGGCGACCGACCACATGGTGCGCTTCCTGGCCCCCCTGTTCG
The DNA here is from genome assembly GCA_019449595.1 of Rhodoferax sp. GTDB lineage: Bacteria > Pseudomonadota > Gammaproteobacteria > Burkholderiales > Burkholderiaceae_C > Allorhodoferax. The sequence continues at coordinate 58,230 of JAGRPL010000007.1, forward strand.
GCGTGGCGGTGGCAGACATCACGGTGGTCTTTGGCCAGGAGAACGTCAACAAGCAGCTGCGCATCAAGGCGCCCAAGAAACTGCCGCCGGTGTTCCTGCAGGGTACCGCCGCGGCGCCGGACGTCCCCTGAGCCGGCGTCCCCCGAAGTGGGCAGGGGCTTGCGTTTTCGCAACTTGCCATAACCGTTCCAGTACCTATACTGGAATCATCCGTTCAATGGCGTTCGCACCGGCCTGCGTTAACCGACGCACGAAGGTGCGGTCACCGTTTGCTGTGAAGTGCCCGTTTTTCAAGGAGTGCCTTATGAAACGTATTGTTTTGATCGCCGCTTCGGCCCTGCTCGCCACGCCTGTGGCCTTTGCGCAGGCCCGGAATTTTGAAGGGTTCAGTCTGGCCCTCGTCGCCGATTCGTCCCAGTCGACCGCGGAAAAGGTCGGAACCGGTTCGGACAGCAGCACGACCGGCGGACTGGGGCTGGAAGCGCAGTACAGCATTCCCATGGGGAACCAGTTTGTGCTGGGCCTGGGCGTGAACTTCCGCAACGGCAGCCGCAGCGCCGGAAGTGTGGGCGGGACTAATTTCAGCATCAAGGATGCCGCCTCGTTTGACATCGTGCCGGGCTTCGCCCTGTCCGATTCCATGCTGGTGTATGGCAAGGTCTCGGGCCTTTCCGCCAGCGCAATCGGCAGTACCGGGGGCGTGGAGAGCTCAGAGTCGATCAGCGGCTACGGCTACGGCTTGGGCCTGCGCTCGTTCATCGACAAGAACATGTACTTCCAGGTGGGCTATGACGCCAACACCTACGACAACAAGACCAAGGCGGGCGTGACCTACAAAAACAGCGCCAACGTGTTCTCACTGGGATTCGGCTACAAGTTCTGACCGTCTCTCCCCCAGCAAAAATGCCCACCAAAGTGGGCATTTTTTTGGAAGCCGGCGGGGCTCAGAACGAATAGCTGACGCCGAACCCCAGCACTGGCATGTTCTTGAGCTTGTCCATCGCGTCCTGCACCTTGGCGATCTGCGCGTCGATGTTCGCCTAACAGGCCGGTCAGTCACAGGCTACCAGCCGTCTTTATACCGGTGGACCCGGCCCGCTCTGGAAACCGCCGGCCACAAAAGACGACCCAGATCAGCGCAATGCCACAATGCGGCATCGGTCGTTGTTCAATGGCAACGGAACTTTTACGCTGGCACGGGGCTCCCAATTGGCAATGACTTTCCTGTTAACCCCTCTCCACCACGCCCTGCCGCGCGGGCCACGGATCGCGGCGCTGCTGCGCAACGCTCTTTTTTTCATAGCTGTCTGCGCAGTATGGACGGGGGCAGCAGCCCAATTGTTTTCCAAAAACCCAGCCCAACCCGAGTCGGCCGGCGCGATCGTGCAGACCGAACAGGTACGGGCCGAGCTGGTTGCCCATGCCCCCGACGGCGTGGGCGCGGGCAAGCCCCTGTGGCTGGGGTTGCAGCTGGCCCACCAACCGCACTGGCACACCTACTGGAAGAACCCCGGCGACTCCGGCCTGCCCACCACCCTGCAGTGGACGCTGCCGGCCGGCGTCTCCGCGGGGGACATCGACTGGCCCACGCCCAAACGCATCCCGATCGGCAATCTGGCCAACTTTGGCTACGAGGAAACGGTGCTGCTGCCCGTTGCGTTCACGGTCACCCCAGCCTTCCAGCCGCCGGCATCGGGCGAACTGGAGATCCGGCTGGCGGCCTCTTGGCTGGTGTGCCGGCTGGAGTGCATTCCCCAAGAAGGCACGTTCATGCTGCGCGTGCCCGTGCGGGGCTCTACAGCCGCCCACGGGAGCGACTTTGAGCGCGCACTCCAATCCCGTCCACGCCCCTTGGCGGGCGCCGCCCGGGCCACCGTGGCCGACAACGCGCTGACGGTCTCCGTTTCCGGCCTGCCGGCTGCCTGGCACGGCCGGGCTCTGCAGGTGTTCCCCGAGCCCATCAATGTGGCCGAACCGGTGGCAACACCGCAGGCCAGCGATGCCGTGCGGTCCAGCGGCACTGCGCAGCAGGCGGGAACGCAGGCCTGGAACCAAGGTACGTGGTCCGCCCAGCTACCCCTGTCGGCCCAGCGTGACAGCAGCCCCGACGCCCTGCCGCTGGTACTGACGCTGGGCACGCAGAGCCTGCGCATCGTGGCTCCGGTCAGCGGTACCTGGCCGGCGCTGACCGCTCCGGCCACGGTCTCGCCGGCGCTGCAGGCCGCGCTGGACCGCAACGCGCAGTCGCAAGCGGCTGTGGCCCGTTCGGACAGCGGCTGGGGTACCTGGGGGCTGGCGCTGGCCGCCGCCGTGCTGGGCGGCCTGATCCTGAACCTGATGCCCTGCGTATTGCCGGTCCTGGCCATCAAGGTGCTAGGCTTTGCGCAGCATGCCCGCCACAACCGCGCCTCGCAGCGCCTGCAGGGGCTGGCGTACACCCTGGGGGTCGTGCTCTCCTTCCTGGCGCTGGGCGGCCTCATGCTCGGCCTGCGCGCCAGCGGGGAACAGCTGGGCTGGGGTTTTCAGCTGCAGTCTCCAGCCGTCGTGGCCCTGCTGGCGGCCCTGTTCACCCTGATCAGCCTAAACCTGGCCGGCGTATTCGAAGTCGGCCATCTGCTGCCCCACCGGCTGGCGTCCCTGCAGGCGCGCCACCCCATGGTGGATGCCTTTTTGTCGGGCGTGCTGGCTGTGGCCATCGCCTCCCCCTGCACGGCGCCCTTCATGGGGGCTTCGCTGGGCTTTGCCATCGCCCTGCCCGCCGGGCAGGCACTGGGCATTTTTGCCGCACTGGGCTTGGGGCTGGCCCTGCCCTTTTTGGCCGCCAGCTGGGTGCCCGGCCTGGGGCGCTGGCTGCCCCGGCCCGGCGCCTGGATGAACGCCCTGCGCCGCTTCATGGCGTTTCCCATGCTGGCCACCGTGGCCTGGCTGGTATGGATCATGGGCCACCTCAGTGGCATCGACGGCGCCGGCAGCCTGCTGGTCCTGCTGCTGGGGCTGGGCCTGCTGGTCTGGTCACTGGGTCTGCAGGGACGCAGCCGCTGGGTCTTTGCTCTGATTTCGATCGCTGTCGGCGCCGCATTGGCGGCGACCATCGGCCCCAACATCCTGCGCCAGGACGGTGGTGCCAACGACGCCGCAACCAGCGCCCCAGCGGGCGCAAGCTGGCAGGCCTGGGCGCCCGGGCGGGTGGAGGCAGAACGGGCCGCCGGCCGCGCCGTGTTCGTGGATTTCACCGCGGCCTGGTGCATCACCTGCCAGTACAACAAAAAGACCACCCTGGCCAACAGCGAGGTCCTGGCCGACATGCAGGCACACCAGGTCACCCTGCTGCGCGCCGACTGGACCCGGCGTGACCCGGCCATTACCCGGGCCCTGGAAGGCCTGGGCCGCAGCGGCGTGCCGGTGTACGTGCTGTACCCCCCCGGACGGCCCGCCGTGGTGTTTTCCGAAATCCTCAATCCACAAGAACTGCGCGCCGCGCTGGCGCAGTTCTAGGAGACCTCTGCCATGCATCCCAGTCCGTCCCCCACCGCTGGCACCCCGCCAGACGCCATGACCACCATCCTGGAGCAGTGCCGCACCGTGGCCGTGGTCGGCCTGTCGCCCAAGCCGCACCGCGACAGCCATGAAGTGGCCCAGTACATGCAGACCCATGGCTGGCGCATCGTTCCCGTCAATCCCAATGCCGGCACCATCCTGGGGGAAACCGCCTACCCCAGCCTGGAGGAAGCCGCGCGCCACCACCGCATTGAACTGGTCAACGTGTTTCGCAACAGCGCCGACGTGCCGCCCGTGGTGGCCGACGCCATCGTCATTGGAGCCCGCGCGGTGTGGCTGCAGCTGGGCATTGCGCACGAGGATGCTGCCGCCCAGGCCCGCGCCGCGGGCCTGCTGGTGGTGCAGAACAAGTGCCTCATGGTGGAGCACGCACGGCACCTGCGCCAGGGCGCACAAAACAGCCCCCGCTAGCTGCGACAATGGGGGCATGAACGCACCGCACAACGCCCCCGGCAGCGCCGCTGCCCAAGACCCCACTTTTTCCCGTCTGCACAACGCCACGTTTCTGCAGGCCTGCCTGCGCCGAGCCACGGACCACACTCCCATGTGGATGATGCGCCAGGCCGGACGCTTCCTGCCCGAGTACCGCGCCACCCGCGCCAAGGCCGGCAGCTTCATGGGACTGGCCACCAACCGCGACTACGCCACCGAAGTGACGTTGCAGCCGCTGGACCGCTACCCGCTGGACGCCGCCATTTTGTTCAGCGACATCCTCACCGTGCCCGATGCCATGGGCCTGGGGCTGTCCTTTGCCCAGGGAGAGGGTCCGCGCTTTGCCAGCCCGGTGCGCGACGAAGCCGCCGTGGCCAAGCTGGCCGTGCCCGACATGGCCAAGCTGCAGTACGTGTTTGACGCCGTCTCCTCCATCCGCACGGCGCTCACGCAAGACGGCAAGGGCCGCGTGCCGCTGATCGGCTTCTCGGGCAGCCCCTGGACCCTGGCCTGCTACATGGTGGAGGGCGCCGGTTCCGACGACTACCGCCTGGTCAAGACCATGCTCTACAGCCGCCCCGACCTGATGCACCGCATCCTGGCCATCAACGCCGATTCCGTGGCGGCCTACCTGAACGCCCAGATCGATGCCGGCGCCCAGGCCGTGATGGTTTTTGACAGCTGGGGCGGTGTGCTGGCCGACGGCGCCTTCCAGGATTTCAGCCTGGCCTATACCGCCCGCGTGCTGGCCCAGCTCAAGCGCACAGGCCCCTTGGGCGAGACCATTCCCCGCATCGTATTCACCAAAGGCGGGGGCTTGTGGCTGCAGGAGATGGCGGCGCTGGACTGCGACGTGCTGGGCCTGGACTGGACGGTCAACCTGGCCCGCGCCCGCGCCCTGGTGGGCGGTGTAGAAAACGGCCCCGGCAAGGCCCTGCAAGGCAACCTGGACCCCAATGTGCTATTCGCGCAGCCGGCCCAGATTGCGGCCGAAGCCGCCAAGGTGCTCGACAGCTTTGGCACCCCGTACCAGGGCAAGGGCACCGGCCCCACGCACATTTTCAACCTCGGGCACGGCATCAGCCAGCACACCTCGCCCGAGCATGTGGCGGCCCTGGTGGAAGCCGTGCACGCACACTCCCGCGCCCTGCGCGCCTGAAGTGCTTACCATTTTTTTGGACCATTTCTGACGCTGCTGTTGCACTTATGCACAAAAATGGTCCCTCGAATCCTGCGGCATCCCCCAAATGGGGGATAGCCGCTATAAAACCGATAGCGAAGCTAAGTTATTGATTTATAAGGATTTAAAACTTTGCTTTTTTTGTGGGCATTCCAGCGAAAGCCTTGATTTTCAAGGCTTCGGCGGCCACCGCGACGAGATATCAACAAAGTTATCCACAGAAACTCTGAATTTGGTGTAAACCGCTTTTAAATCAAGCACTTAAGCCCTGTTTCGTAGACTTTTCTCAACATTCCACGCCAAGTGGCTTTTTGCCCTCCATCCCACCCTGTGGCAGAACTTTTCAGCCCATGACCCACTGGCTTTGCATCCTGGTCCAGACCCCGGCCCACGCGGCGCTGGGGTCCGTCCTGAGCTATCGAAGTGAGCTGGCACTTCCGCCCGGAACCCTGGTGCGCGTACCCCTGGGGCAGCGTGAGACCCTCGGCGTGGTGTGGGACGGTGACGCCGCCCAGGCCACCGGCGAGCTGGACCCGGACAAGATTCGTGCGGTGGCGGGGGCGCTGGACGGCATTGCTCCCCTGAGTGCCGCCTGGCAACAACTGCTTACATTTACGGCCCAGTACTACCAGCGCTCTCTGGGTGAAGTGGCATTGGCGGCGCTGCCCCCCCAGTTGCGCGGACTCTCACCGGCGCAGGTGCAGCGGCGCCTGAAACGACGTGCGGCCCAGCCAGCACCGGCACCCACCGACGCGGCCCGCACGGTAGACGCCGCCCCGGCCCTGACGCCGGAACAGCAGGCCGTCGTCACCCAGATCCAGTCCCACGCCGGGCCGTTCCTGCTCTTTGGCGCCACCGGCAGCGGCAAGACCGAGGTCTATCTGCACTGCGTGCAGACCCTGCTGGAAAGCAACCCCCAGGCCCAGGCGCTGGTGATGGTGCCCGAGATCAACCTGACGCCCCAGCTGGAGGCCCGCTTCAGGGAGCGCTTTGCACCGGTCTACGGCGACGACGCCGTGGTGTCCCTGCACAGCGGCATGACCAACCCACAGCGCCTGAAAAGCTGGCTGGCCGCGCACAACGGCACCGCGCGCATTGTGCTGGGCACGCGCATGGCGGTATTTGCCTCCCTGCCGCACCTGGGCCTGATCGTGGTGGACGAAGAGCACGATCCCAGCTACAAGAGCAGTGAAGGCGCGCGCTACTCGGCGCGCGACCTGGCGGTGTACCGCGGGCGGCTGGAAAACGCCAAGGTGCTGCTGGGCTCGGCCACGCCCTCGCTAGAGAGCTGGCACCAGAGCCGCCCCGCCAGCGAAGGCGGGCGCTACCTGCGCCTGCACATGCCCAGCCGCGTGGGCACGGCAGCCGGCGACCCGGCCGGCCTGCCGCTGGTGCGCCGGGTGGACATGAACCACCAGCACCGCCACGCGGTGTTCTCCATCCCGCTGCTGGAGGCCATCAAGGAGCGCGTGGCACGCGGCGAACAGTGCATGGTGTTTCTGAACCGGCGCGGTTACGCCCCGGTGCTGCACTGCGCCGACTGCGGCTGGAAAAGCGAATGCCCGCACTGCAGCGCCTTCCGGGTGTTCCACAAGATCGACCGCACCCTGCGCTGCCACCACTGCGGCTTCACCGAGCGCGTGCCCCGCGCCTGCCCCGGTTGCGGCAACCCGGACATTGCGCCGCTGGGCCGCGGCACCGAGCGGCTGGAAGAGCACCTGGCCGAACTGCTGGCCGATGTGCGCCGGCCGAACTCCGTCAGCGCCGAATTCCCCGCCGGCGAGCCGGTGCGGGTGGCCCGCATCGACGCCGACACCACGCGCCTCAAGGGCGAGCTGCAGAGCCAGCTGGCCGCCGTGCACGCCGGCGAAGTGGACGTGCTGGTGGGCACGCAGATGATTGCCAAGGGCCACGACTTCCGCCGCATCACGCTGGTGGCGGCCGTCAACCCGGACGGTGCGCTGTTCTCCAGCGACTTTAGGGCGCCCGAGCGCCTGTTTTCCCTGCTGATGCAGGCCAGCGGGCGCGCCGGGCGCGATGCGGCGCTGGGTGCGCGCAGCGAGATGTGGATCCAGACCTTCCAGCCCGCGCACCCGCTGTACGCGGCGCTCAAGCAGCACGACTACCCGGCGTTCGCCCAGGCGCAGCTCAAAGAGCGCGAGCAGGCCGGCCTGCCGCCCTTCAGCGCGCAGGCCCTGGTGCGGGCCGAGGCCCGCACGCAGGACGTCGCACAGGGGTTCCTGACGACGGCCAGCGCCGCCGCCCACAGCGACATGGCGCAGTGGCCGGGCTGGGCCGACGTGCTGGAGCAGGTGACGCTGTACCCGGCCGTGCCCATGACCATCCAGCGCGTGGCCAATGTCGAGCGGGCCCAAATGCTGGTGGAAAGCCCTTCGCGCGCTGCGCTGCAGCGTTTCCTGAGCGGCTGGCAGTCGGTGCTGCACGCCACGCGCCAGGGGCCCCAGGGCAAGGGCCTGATCCGCTGGGCCATCGACGTCGACCCCTTGGCCATCTGAGCGGCGTTACAGCCCCAGCGCCTTGCGCACACCGGCGCCGTAGGCCGGGTCGGCCAGACTGCAGTTGGCGATGTGGCGCTCCTTGATGGCCACGGGCGCATCCCCCATGGCACGCGCCGTGTTGTCGAACAGCACCTGGCGCTGCGCCGGGCTCATCAGGCGAAACAGGGCGCCGGGCTGCGAGTAGTAATCGGCGTCCTCGCGGTGGTTCCAGTGGTCGGCCACGCCTTCCAGCGACAGCGGCGGCTCGCGGAAATCGGGCTGCTCGGCCCACTGGCCCGTACTGTTGGGCTCGTAGGCCAGCGTGCCGCCGTGGTTGCCGTCCACGCGCATGGCGCCGTCGCGGTGGAAGCTGTGTACGGGGCAGCGCGGCGCGTTCACGGGAATCTGGTGGTGGTTCACGCCCAGGCGGTAGCGTTGGGCATCCCCATAGGAAAACAGCCGCGCCTGCAGCATCTTGTCGGGCGAGAAGCCGATGCCGGGCACCACCTGCGCCGGGTTGAAGGCCGACTGTTCCACTTCGGCAAAGAAATTCTCCGGATTGCGGTTGAGCGCAAAGTAGCCCACCTCCTGCAGCGGGTAGTCCTTGTGCGGCCAGACCTTGGTCAGGTCGAACGGGTGGTAGGGCACCTTGGAGGCATCCTTCTCCGGCATGACCTGCACGTACATCGTCCATTTCGGGAAGTCGCCTTTTTCGATGCTGTCGAACAGGTCACGCTGGTGGCTTTCGCGGTCCTTGCCGATGAGGCCTTCGGCCTCGGCGTCGCTCAGGTTCCTGATACCCTGCTGGGTGCGGAAGTGGAACTTGACCCAGTGCCGCTCGTTCTGCGCATTGATGAAGCTGAAGGTGTGCGAGCCAAAGCCGTGCATGTGGCGGTAGCTGGCCGGAATGCCGCGCTCGCTCATGACGATGGTCACCTGGTGCAGGGCCTCGGGCAGCGAGCTCCAGAAGTCCCAGTTGTTCGTGGCGCTGCGCAGGTTGGTGCGCGGGTCGCGCTTGACGGCGTGGTTGAGGTCGGGGAACTTGAGCGGGTCGCGGAAAAAGAAGACCGGCGTGTTGTTGCCCACCAGGTCCCAGTTGCCCTCCTCGGTATAGAACTTGAGGGCAAAACCGCGGATGTCGCGCTCGGCATCGGCCGCGCCACGCTCGCCGGCCACGGTGGTGAAGCGGGCAAACAGCTCGGTGGTCTTGCCGATCTGGCTGAACAGCTTGGCGCGCGTGTACCGCGTGATGTCGTGTGTCACGGTGAACGTGCCGTACGCGCCCGAACCCTTGGCGTGCATGCGCCGCTCGGGGATCACCTCGCGGTCAAAGTGGGCCAGCTTCTCCAGCAGCCACACGTCCTGCAGCAGCGCCGGGCCGCGCGGGCCGGCGGTGAGGATGTTCTGGTTGTCGACCACCGGCGCGCCGGCAACGGTGGTCAGGGCGGGACAGACGGTTTTGCTACGCATGGCATTTCTCCTGGAGTGGATCGACGGATGGGCTCGACACAGGCGCACGATAAGCTGCGCGGGAAAATAGGGCAATGGGGACCAGGCAATGGCCGCCATAGCCATTTCCCCCTGCGCACCGGCCAGGAACGTCCCGCGGTTTGCTATCGTTTGCATAGCTGTCGACGCATATTGCACAAGGACTTCAACCGCATTTCTTCATGCAAAATCAGCACCCATACCGGTCGTCGCCCTGCGTCGGCAAGGGGGGAGCATCACCCGGTAAGATGGCACGCTTGTCTGCCCGTAACGTCTGCATGTCTGCCCCTTCCTCCCCCGCCTCTCCCGTCAACCACGGCCTCAACCTGGCCCAGCAGGAGGCCGTCAACTACCTGCACGGCCCCTGCCTGGTGCTCGCGGGCGCCGGCTCGGGCAAGACCCGGGTGATCACGCACAAGATCGGCCGCCTGATCCAGATGGGCATGCCCGCCCCGCGCATTGCCGCCATCACCTTCACCAACAAGGCAGCCGCTGAAATGCGCGAGCGCGCCAAGGGCCTGATCGGCAAGGCGGCCAAGGACGTACTGGTGTGCACCTTCCATGCGCTGGGCGTGCGCATGCTGCGCCAGGACGGCGACGCGCTGGGCCTCAAACCCCAGTTCAGCATCCTGGACAGCGATGACGTCACCAGCATTCTGAAAGACGCCGGCGGCAGCACCGACGCTGCCACCGCCCGCCAGTGGCAGTGGACCATCAGCGGCTGGAAGAGCGCCGGGCTGAACGCCGCCCAGGCCCTGGCGCTGGCCGAGGACGACAACGCCCGCATCACCGCCACCGTGATGGCCCGCTACGAAGAGCGCCTGACGGCCTACCAGAGCGTGGACTTTGACGACCTGATCAGCCTGCCCCTGAAGCTGCTGCAAGACCATGCGCACGTCCGGCAGAAGTGGCAGGCTCTGATGGGCCACATCCTGGTGGATGAATACCAGGACACCAATGCCACGCAGTACGAAATGCTCAAGCTGCTGGTGGGCGGCAACCCGGCAGACAGCGCCCGCTTTACCGCCGTGGGCGACGACGACCAGTCCATCTACGGCTGGCGCGGGGCCACGCTGGACAACCTGAAGAAGCTGCCCGTGGACTTCCCGGCGCTCAAGGTCATCAAGCTGGAGCAGAACTACCGCTCCACGTCGGCCATCCTGCGCGCGGCCAACAACGTGATCGGCCCCAACCCCAAACTCTTTCCCAAGACGCTGTTCAGCGAACTGGGCGAGGGCGAGCCGGTGCGCGTGGTGGATGCCGACAACGAAGAACACGAAGCCGAGCGCGCCGTGGCCCGTATCCAGAGCCTGCGGGCCGAAGGGGCGCTGGCGCAGGCCGGCGCCCAGTACAAGGATTTCCGCCACTTTGCCGTGCTGTACCGGGCCAACCACCAGGCCAAGCCGTTCGAGAAGGCGCTGCGCAAGGCGGGCATTCCCTACAAGGTGTCGGGTGGCCAGAGCTTTTTTGACCGGGCCGAGATCCGCGACCTGTGCGCCTGGTTCCGCCTGTGGGCCAACAACGACGACGACCCCGCGTTCCTACGCGCCGTGACCACGCCCAAGCGCGGCATTGGCCACCAGACGCTGGGCACGCTGGGGGTGTATGCCAGCCAGTACAAGCTCAGTCTGTTTGAAGCCCTGTTTTCGTCTTCCCTGGGAAGCGCCCTGGGGGCCAAAGCGCTGGGCAGCCTGCACGAGTTCGGCCGTTACGTGAACGACCTGCAGTACCGCGCCCGCCAGACCGAGGGCGCCGAGGCAGCCCGCGCCTTCATCACCGAATGGCTCAAGGAGATCGGCTACGAGAAGCACCTGTACGACGGCGAGGACAGCGAGAAGGTGGCTGCCGCCAAGTGGGCCAACGTGATGGAGTTCTGCGACTGGATGGCCCAGCGCTGCGGCGGCCAGATCGACGATGCCGGTGGCGCCACCATAGCCCGCGAGACCAAGAGCCTGCTGGAGGTGTCGCAGACCATTGCCCTGCTCTCCACCATCAGCGAACGCGAGAAGGACCAGGACGTGGTCACGCTGTCCACCCTGCACGCCGCCAAGGGGCTGGAGTGGCCGCATGTGCTGCTGGTGGGGGTGACCGAAGGCATGCTGCCCTTCAAGCTGAACGACGGCGCCGACACGCCGGGCGGCTCCGAGCGCGCGCACGAGGCCGCCATTGACGACGTGGCCACCCGCCTGCAGGAGGAGCGGCGCCTGATGTATGTGGGCATCACCCGCGCCCAGCGCAGTCTGGCCGTGAGCTGGACCCGGCGGCGCAAGAAGGGCCGCGACATGGTGACCGCCCTGCCCAGCCGCTTCATCGCGGAGATGGGGCTGGACCAGACCACCGTCAAGGAAGACCCGCGTGAAAAACTGCGCGCCCTGCGCGCCGAATTCGCCAAGAAGGCGCAGGAAACGGCGGCCGCCCAGACCCAGGCGGGTCTGGCATGAAGCCAATAGCTCCTTTTTTGATAGCAATCTGCGCAATATCGACGGGCGCAGAAGCCCAAAATGGCGTTGAGAAACCGGGTGCGGCGTGGCAAGCATGCACCCGCCTGAACGCCGCACCCGAGCGACTGGCCTGCTTCGATCGCTGGGCCGGGGAACAGGCACCAGCGCCAGCCGCCACGGTGGCCGCCGCAGCGGCGCCGGAGCCCCCCGTCGCCCCGGCGCAGCCCAGCCACACGGTCTTCAGCGGCTGCAAGAACCCGCAACTGACACCCCTGTCGCGTTTCTGGGAACTGGAGCCCGCCAGCGATTGCGGCACGTTTGGCCTGCGCGGCTACAAGCCCATCAGCCTGTCGGTCATCGGCTCGGACAGCGTCAACACGGCGCCCTCCTCGCCCACGGCCGGCCATGCAGCGCCCTACGCGGCCTACAACACCCAGGAGACGCGCATGCAGCTCTCGGTGCGCACCAAGATTGCCCAGGGTCTGCTCACGGGCGGCGACCCCAACCGGCTGGATTCCCTGTGGTTTTCCTACAGCCAGCAGTCGTACTGGCAGCTGTTCAACAACGACCTCTCGCGCCCATTCCGCTCCACCGACCACGAGCCGGAGCTCACCTACATCTTCCCTCTGGAAAGTGCCTTGCCCCTGGGCTGGCGCCTGCGCTACATCGGTCTGAGCGCCAACCACCAGTCCAACGGCCAGAGCCTGCCCTATTCGCGCAGCTGGAACCGGGTCATTGCGAAGGCAGGGCTGGAATATGGCAACCGCTGGGTGATCAACGCCAGCGTCTGGCAGCGCATGCCCGAAGACGCCGCCACCGACGACAACCCCGACATTGCCGACCTGGTAGGCCGCGCCGAAATCGCCACCACCTGGAACTTCGACCCCGACAACGCCTTGACCATGACCGTGCGCCACTCCTTGCAGGCCAACATGAACGGCTCGGTCCGCCTGGGCTGGCTGCACCGACTCGGCGCCGCCAGCACGAACAGCGAACGCAGCGAACTACGCCTGCACACGGAGCTGTTCAGCGGCTACGGCGACTCGCTGCTGGACTACAACCGCAAGCGCACCGTGCTCAGCATGGGGTTAACGCTGCTGGACTGGTAGCCGCGCGGCGACCGCGACCACCGGGCGTGGAGCGGGTTCGGCCCACCGCCACTGGCGTTTCCAGATCGCCCGCGCATCCCGCGGCGGCCTGAATTGAATTACATTTGGGCAATACCATTTACCCCGCGCGGTGCCCGTTTCACAGGCACATCACCTGGTCGAAATCGCCCTACCCATGAAACACCATCCCCATGTACCGACGGCCTTCAAGGCGGAATTTTCCAACTGGCGTCAATGGATGGGGCGGGCCATCGTCCTGGCTTTCGCAGCGATTGCCGGACTTACCGTGGTGGGCTTTACCTGGCTCACCGACCATGCATTGGCGGTCTTCCATGGAGTCCAAACCGCGCACTGGTGGTTCGCGCTTGCATGGACACCCGCCTCTGCCGCTGCGATTGTCTGGCTTGTGCGGCGGTACACACCCGGAGCAGCCGGCTCCGGCATTCCACAGGTCATGGCGTCCATAGAGCCGTCCGTCCACCCCCACCAGCGGGGTCTCTTCGTTTCGCTCAAGCTCTCTTTCGCCAAAATGTTCCTGTGCGCATGGGGCCTGCTTGCAGGCCTGTCACTGGGACGGGAAGGCCCTTCTGTGCAGATTGCGGCCGGCGTCCTGCACCACGCGCGCCGCTGGATTCCGAAGGAGGCGCAGATATCGGACCAAGGGCTTCTGATTGCGGGCGGTGCTGCCGGCATTGCTGCCGCCTTCAACACGCCGCTGGGGGGCGTCATGTTTGCGATTGAAGAGTTGTCGAAGGGCTCTGAGCGCCGCAACAACGGCCTGATCATTGCCGCCATTGTCCTGAGCGGCCTGATGGCCGTTTCCGTCTTCGGCAACGCCACCTACTTCGGCGTCATCCGGGTAGAAGACTTTGGAATCGCACTCATTCTTCCCGCGCTTTTGGTATCCGTCTGCAGCGGCTTGGCCGGAAGTGTGTTTTCCCGCCTGCTGGTCGTGTCACTGGCAGGCACTTCCCAGGACAGGTTCTCCCAATTTCGCGCCGCATACCCGGTGCTGTTCGCTGCGTTGTGCGGCCTGCTGATTGTGGTGGTGGGGCTCCTGAGCGGCGGCGCCACCTTCGGCAGCGGCTATTCGCACTCCCGCGGGCTTCTGGAAAACCAAAGCGAGACCTCTTCGTTCTACGTGCTTTTCAAGTTCCTGGCCACCTGGCTCACCTCATGGTCCGGGGTGCCGGGGGGAATTTTTGCTCCGGCCCTGTCCATCGGGGGCGCACTGGGCAAAGATATTGCCGATTTGACGGGCTACGGCAACGCGCCCACACTCATTGCCCTTGGCATGGCTGGATTCTTGGCGGCGGCCACCCAGGCACCGCTGACCGCCTTCATCATCGTGATGGAAATGGTGGATGGCCATGCCCTGGTACTAAGTTTGATGACCTGCACACTTCTGGCCAGCGGCATTTCCAGACTGATCAGCAACCCGCTGTATCCCAGCCTTGCCCAATTGCAGTTGTTGCGCTTACCTACTGTGCCCCGGACCCCGGACCAGAAAAGTGCGCCGCAGGGGCCATCCGAATCTCGTTGACGCGGGTTGCAACCGGCCAGAACCAGAAAGCAAAAAGCCCATCGCAATGGATGGGTTTGGTGCATCTGAAGCCATATGGAGCGGGAAAAGAGGCTCGAACTCTCGACCTATACCTTGGCAAGGTATCGCTCTACCAACTGAGCTATTCCCGCATGGTCTCAAAGAAAAACCCATCGAGGAGATGGGTTGATCAATTTGGTGGCCTGGGGCGGAATCGAACCACCGACACAAGGATTTTCAATCCTCTGCTCTACCGACTGAGCTACCGGGCCTGAGCCTGAGATTATAGCAGCAACAACGGCGTCTTCGGCCAAATTCCTTCAAATTCCGTTGCGCTTGCTGCGCGTCAAATCCACTCCCAGCTGCTTGAGCTTGCGGTACAGGTGGGTGCGCTCCAGACCGGTCTTCTCGGCCACCCGCGTCATGGAGCCGTTCTCCTTGGCCAAATGGTACTCAAAATAGGCTTTTTCGAACTCGTCACGGGCCTCGCGCAAGGGCTTGTCGAGCACGAAATTCTGACTGGCCTGCAGGCCCACTTCGACCGGACCGGGTGTAGCGGCCGGTACATAGCTCACCGGCTCCAGCGAAGACGTCAGCGCCCCTTGCGCCAACGGTGCAACCGGCTTGCGCAAGGCGCTGCGGGCCAAACCCTGCTCGACCGCCTTGAGCAATTTCTGCAAGGTGATGGGTTTTTCCAGAAATGCCAGTGCGCCGATCTTGGTGGCTTCCACCGCTGTATCAATGGTGGCATGCCCGCTCATCATGATCACCGGCATGGTCAGCACACCGGCGGTCAGCCACTCCTTCAAGAGCGTCACGCCATCCGTATCAGGCATCCAGATATCGAGCAACACCAGATCCGGCCGTTCGCGCGTACGCGCCGCACGCGCCTGGGCAGCATTCTCCGCGAGTTCTACGTTGTGACCTTCGTCATTCAAAATTTCCCAGAGCAGATCCCGAATACCGTGCTCATCGTCAACAACCAGAATGTTTGCCATGGTGTACGCGCTATCCCTTAGATGCCATTGTGTTGCGCTCAGGCCTGAGCGCTGTTATCCACGGCCAATGATAACGACACTTGTGCACCCACCACGACGCCGTCCACGACCCGGTTGGCGATGTCAATGCGCGATCCATGCTCGTCGGCAATCTTCTTCACCACGGCCAAACCCAGCCCGGTTCCCTTCGCCTTGGTGGTGACGTAGGGCTCGAAGGCCCGCTTGAGAATGTGCTCCGGAAAGCCGGTGCCGCGGTCCAGAACACTCAGGCGAACGCGACCGGTTGCTGGCTGCCACTGGGTGCGTAAAATCACGCTGCGATCGTCCTGCGCAACCGTATTGGCCGACTCGCAGGCGTCCAGGGCATTTTGTAACAGGTTGTGTACCACCTGACGCAATTGCTGGGCATCGCCCAGCACCGGGGGGCATTGTGCGTCCAGTTCCAGACAGACCGGCACGGCCGTGCCGCTGTCGTACAGGTGCAGGGTGTCCTGAACCAAGGCATTGAGGTTGACTGGCTTAAGCTCCGCCGCAGGCAGACGCGCATAGTCCCGGAACTCATTGACCAGCCGTTTCATCGCGTCGACCTGGTCCACAATGGTTTTCACGGATTTGGTCAACAGCGCCTCGTCGGTCGCCGCCAGCTTGCCAGACAGCTTCATTTCCAGGCGCTCGGCAGACAGCTGGATCGGCGTCAGCGGATTCTTGATTTCGTGGGCCAGCCGGCGGGCCACCTCCCCCCAGGCCTGTGCGCGCTGCGCCGAGACGATCTCGGAAATATCGTCGAACACCAGCAAACGCGCATCGCCCGGCAACTCGGCGCCACGAGCCACAAGCGTAAGGGTCCGGTCAAAGGGGCCGCGCATGGCCCCCTGGGAGCCGCCCCCAATTTCAAACGACTGCTGCCAATGGTCCTGCCCATGTTCGGCGCGCTGGTTCAGGAAGCTGCTGAACTGCGTCTGCACGGCACGACCGAAATCCTGCAACCCCTCGACTTCGGCCAGCAACTGCCCTTCATGCGCGACCAGTGCGACCTGGAGAATACGGGCAGCCCCCGGGTTGGATGAACGAATCTCTCCCTGTGGACCGAGGACGATGACACCCGCCGTCAGGTTGTCCAGAATCGTTTGCAGATTGGCGCGCGCGGCATCCACTTGCGCCATGCTGTGCTGCACCGATTGCCGCGCATCGGCCAGTTGCTCGGTCATGGAGGCAAAGGCTCGCGTCAGGCCGCCGAGTTCATCCTTGCCTTGCATGGCCAGCTTGGGGGTCAGGTCACCGGCTGCCACTTGGCTGACCCCTTCTGCCAGCACCAGCAGAGGGCGGGCAATCTGGTTGCCCAGAATCACCGCCAGCAGCACCGCACCAAACACCGCCAGGAACAGGCTCAGTGTGAGGGTGCCGATGTACATGCGCTTGAGGCCTTCCCGACCCAATGCGCGCTCCTGGTACTCGCGATTGGCGCTTTCCACCGCCAGTGCATTGGCTACCAGATTGGGGGGGAGTGCCTTGGAGACCAGCAGAAACCGGGTCTCCGGTGTAAGGCCGAGAGCCGCGCTCGAAAGGGGAACCAGGACTTTGATGCGCGCGGCACTCGCCGCCGAGGGAACAGCATCCTCCAGTCCCTCCACCCAGGACAGGGAGCGTTCGGCCCTGGCGATGCGAAATTGGCTGGGCGATGGCTTGTCCGGACTCAGCTGGAAACCCGACTGGCCGGCGCTGGCGATCAGGGTGCCCGAAGTCCCCCAGACGGCGACATCAGTAGCGCCCAACTGCTCCACCATGCGATCCAGCAGCAACCCGGTCATGGCGTCCGGATTTTGCGACAGTTGCACAGCCGCCGTGCGCGATTTGTCCGCCAGGTCGTTGGAAAGAGTGTCCAAGGTGACGCGCCCCAGATTCAAGCCCGCATCCAGCGCCCCCTCCACCTTCACGTCAAACCAGGTTTCAATGGATCGGGAAACGAACTGGTACGACACCACATAAATAAGCAAGCCCGGCGCCAAGCCGACCAGGGCAAAAATGGTTGCCAGCTTCACCAGCAGCCGGCTGCCAAACTTGCCCTGGCGCAGACGCACCAGCAAGCGGTACCCAACCCACACAATGGCCGTCAGCAGCACCGCAGCCACGACCATGTTGATGGTGAAAAGCCGGGCATAGTTGCGCTCGTACATTTCACGGTTGTTGGTGGCCTGCATCAGAAGGTAGAGCAACACCAGGCCGATCACCACCATGGTGACCGCAACCACGGCCACCGTCCGGCGCAGTGCGCGGGAGCTTTGCAAGGCCGCGGCCGGATCGCCAATGCCAGGCAGACGCTTCATTTCAGAGACAAGAACGTGCTGGCAGACGCAGCCAAATCCCAATCGGACTGCCCGATGGCACCAATCTGGAATGGCCTGGGCAACTGGCTCAGATCCAGCCGGAAACGGAACTCCACCTTGTAGCGGACGCTGCCATCCAGATCCATTGCGTCTGCAACCTTCCAGCGCAAAATCCGCTTGATGCTGGCAAGTGCCTGCGGCAGGGTGTCGAAACTCTGGTTGAGTGCCAGGCCCAGACTGCCTTCGCGCGCAGCCCCGGAGGTGACATTGAGCCGCCAGCGCCGGGTCAACGGCTGGTAAGCCAGACGCATGTGGCGCGCGGCGGTGCTGACCTGCTTGTCATACCAGTACCAGCGCTCCCGCACGATGTCGGCCTCGGCGACAAAAAAGAGGGGAACGCCCTTGAGCAGCGCGTCTTCTACGGCAGAAGGCAGATCAAACAGCATCTGCGCCGACACCAGCACTTCATCTTCGACACGCTCCACCCGGAACTGGGTGACTTCGGTGCTGGTCTGAGCCTGCGCCAGCCCTGCCACCAGCATCAAACCCCACGCCCACAGCGCCCGCATGGCCCCGTCAAGCCAGCCGTTTTTGCAGCAACGCGTAGTAGAAACCATCGTGATCACCTGCCCGATTGTCCGGGACGGCACCCGCTTTGGAACCATTTTGGGGAATTAAATGGCCTGGAGATGGCAGCAAAATCGCATCGGTGTTGTGCGCAAGAAACGTTTGGACCTGGTCGTGCCCTTCGGCACGGAAAACAGAACAGGTGCAGTACACCAGCTGTCCGCCCGGACGTAACAAGGCCCACAACGTTTGCAGTAGGTGTTTCTGCTGGTCCGCCAACTGCGCGATATCCGACTCGCGGCGTAGCCAGCGCACATCCGGATGGCGACGGACAATGCCAGAGGCCGTGCACGGGGCATCCAGCAAGATGGCATCGAAGAGTTGCCCATCCCACCAATCCTGCGGCCGCGCGGCGTCAGCCGTCTGTACGCGGGCCTGCAAGCCCAGACGGGCGGTATTCTGTGTGATGCGTGCACAGCGGCGGGCGTCTATTTCCAACGCCGTCACCGCACCATCGGAGATCTCCAGCAAATGGCCGGTCTTGCCGCCGGGCGCCGCACAGGCATCCAGAATGCGCAGACCCGCCCCATTTGCCATTCCCTGCAGCAACAAGGGCGCCGCCATCTGCGCCCCCGCATCCTGCACCGAGACCAACCCCTGCTCAAAACCGGGAATGCGCTGAACCGGAATGGCATGTTCCAGAACGACAGCGCTGGGGACCTGAACGTCCGCACGGGCCGCAATGCCCGCCTGCGCCAGCAGGGCCAGATAGTCCGGCGTATGGATTTTGCGTCCGTTCACCCGCAAGGTCATGGGTGCCGGATCATTGGCTGCCGCCAGCATGTCGCGCCATTGCTCGGGATGGTCCTGCTTAACACGCTTGATCCACCAAGGCGGGTGGTTCCAGCAGGCGACCGGGTCGGCATCGGTGCTGGCCACCAAAGCGTCCCGCTCCCGCAAGAACCGGCGCAGGCACGCATTCAGAAAGTTGGCCTGCGCCCGGATGGCGGCACTGTGCTTGGCGGCCTCCACGGTCTGGTTGACCAGGGTGAATGCATCATACGGGGCGCCCGCGTCGCGCCAGCACAGCGCCAGGGCCGTGCACAGAAGCGCATCGGCAGCCGGCGGCGGCAAGCGAGTCGCCAGCTTCTGGCGCAAGGCTTGCGCACGCCCCAGATTGCGCCACACATGAAAGGCCAGCGCCTGCACGCCGGGGCGCAGGTCAGCCGGTACGTCCTCGAGTGCGGCCGTGCCGGATGCACCGTTGCGTACGGCGGTGACGACTACCGAGGTTGCCAGCAACTGGCGCCACAGCGGGATGGGGGTATGGGCGGAATTCACCATGGTGCGCTCACAGCAACCCCGCGGGTTTGAATCCCATGGCACCGGCCACCAGTCGCGCCGGAAATTGGTCTATGGCTTCGTTGTATTTGGTCAAAATGCGATTGAAGCCGCCGCGAGCGGCTTCTACTTTCAAAGTTACGGCGTCCCATTGCAGCCGCATGGTGTCCGGAACCGGCGGCCCGGCGAGATCGGCCGGTGCATCGCACAGGCGCTCCCACGCCTCATGCAGGGCTGTCAGGGCCTGTGTCAACCGGGCCACGGGCTCCACCGCCAGCGGCATGCCCCGGGCATCCTTCAATGCGCGCTCCAGGGTCTGCAGAATGGCCAACAGATGCGCCCATTCCGGCGGCAAATGCTCAGTCGACACGGGATGGGCCTGCGTCGGGCTGGCACCGGGAACCGACAGGTGCACGCTCACCAGATCCGCATAGCGACGCAGGTATTTTTCAACCGAGCCCAATGCATCTAGTCCACGGGCACGCATGCGCATCAAGCGGTTGTACAAGCCCACGCCCCAGAAAACAGCAAGCGCCAGCCCCATCCACAGCAACAGTGAACCACTCATGATTGTCCTGTCCATTCCAGCCTGCAACCGGAGATTCCAGCAAAAAACCCCAAGCTCCTCGCAAAAGGGGCTTGGGGTGCTACGTTTCAGTAGCAGCAGACCTTACTCGTCCGCAGTGCCTTCCTGGACTTGCACTTCGCCAACCGTCTCGGTGTCGCCAGCCAGCTCGGCCGCTTCTGCCTCGGCAATGGCGCGACGTTCTGCATCATCCATCTGCTCCCGTACCTTGCGGGCTTCATGGTACGCCAAGCCGGTGCCCGCTGGAATCAGGCGGCCCACGATGACGTTTTCCTTCAGACCACGCAACTCATCGCGCTTGCCCATAATAGCCGCTTCGGTCAGCACTCGGGTCGTTTCCTGGAAGGAAGCGGCAGAGATGAACGAATCGGTCGACAAAGATGCCTTGGTAATACCCAGCAGCAAGTTGCTGTAGGTTGCAGGGATCTTGCCCTCGGCGCGCAACGCATCGTTGGTGTTGAGCATTTCGGAACGCTCGACCTGTTCACCGTTGATGTAAGAGGAATCACCGGCGTTCTCGACCACCACACGGCGCAGCATCTGGCGAACAATCACTTCAATGTGCTTGTCGTTGATCTTCACGCCCTGCAAGCGGTACACGTCCTGCACTTCGTCAACGATGTAGCGCGCCAGTTCTTCCGACCCCAGCAGACGCAGGATGTCCTGCGGATCAGCCGGGCCGTCCACCACGCTTTCGCCCTTGTTCACAACCTGGCCTTCGTGAACCAGAATGTTCTTCTCCTTCGGCACCAAGTCTTCCCAGACCTTGCCATCCGGATCCGTGATCTGCAGGCGGATCTTGCCCTTGGTTTCCTTGCCGAACGACACGGTTCCGGTGATCTCGGCCAGCGTACCCTTGTCCTTGGGCGTGCGGGCTTCGAACAGTTCTGCCACGCGGGGCAGACCACCGGTAATGTCGCGGGTTTTCTGGCCTTCGATCGGGATACGGGCCAGCACTTCGCCGGGGCCCACGTCCTGACCATCACGCACCTGTACCAGCGCGCCCACAGGGAAGCCAATGGTCACCGAGTGATCGGTTCCCGGGATCTTGACTTCCTGTCCCGACGCGTCGATCAGCTTGACCTGCGGACGGACAATCTTGGCCGCGCCGCGGCGCTTCGGATCGATCACCACCAGCGTGGACAAGCCGGTCACTTCGTCCACCTGCTTGGCCACCGTCAGACCTTCTTCCACATTTTCGAACTGCGCCTTGCCGGCAAATTCGGTAATGATGGGGCGGGTCAGCGGGTCCCAGTTGGCCAAAATGGTGCCTGCCTTGATGGCCTGGTCGGCCTTCACGGTCAACACAGCGCCGTACGGCACCTTGTGGCGTTCACGCTCGCGGCCATGCTCGTCCTGGATGATGATCTCACCGGAGCGTGCAATCACCACCAGCTCTTTCTTGCTGTTGGTCACGTAACGCATGGTCGCGTTGAAACCAATCGTGCCGTTGGATTTTGCTTCCACGCTCGAAGCGATGGCGGCACGCGATGCCGCACCACCGATGTGGAACGTCCGCATGGTCAGCTGGGTGCCTGGTTCGCCGATGGACTGGGCAGCAATCACACCGACGGCCTCGCCGCCGTTGATCAAACCGCCGCGACCCAGGTCACGGCCATAGCACTTGGCGCAGATGCCGTAGCGGGTCTCGCAAGTCAGCGCCGTGCGCACCTTGACTTCGTCCACGCCGGCCGCTTCCAACTCGTCGATCAGGTCTTCGTCCAGCATGGTGCCGGACGTTGCCAGAACCGCACGGTTTTCGGGGTGCACCACATCTTCCGCTGCCGTGCGACCCAAAATGCGGTCCCGCAGGGATTCAATGACTTCACCACCCTCAACAATGGCGCGCATCAGAGAGCCTTCGTGGGTGCCGCAATCCTGCTCGGTCACTACCAGATCCTGGGTCACGTCCACCAGACGGCGGGTCAGGTAACCGGAATTCGCGGTCTTCAAGGCGGTGTCGGCCAGGCCCTTACGGGCACCGTGGGTGGAGATGAAGTACTCCAGCACGTTCAGACCTTCACGGAAGTTCGCGGTAATAGGCGTTTCGATGATGGAGCCGTCAGGCTTGGCCATCAAACCCCGCATACCGGCCACCTGGCGAATCTGCGCCGCAGAACCACGGGCACCGGAGTCGGCCATCATGTAGATGGAGTTGAAGGACTCCTGATCCACTTCCTTGCCGTGGCGATCCAGCACCTTCTGCTTGGAGAGCTGGGCCATCATCACCTTGGACACTTCGTCACCCGACTTGCCCCAGATGTCCACCACCTTGTTGTAGCGTTCACCCGCAGTCACCAGACCGGACACATACTGCTGTTCGATTTCCTTGACCTCTTTCTGAGCTCGACCAATGATGTCGCTCTTCTCGGGCGGCACCAGCATGTCGTCAATACAGATCGAAATACCGGCCTTGGTCGCCAGGCGGAAACCGGACTGCAACAGCTTGTCGGCAAACACCACCGTGTCCTTGAGTCCGCACTTGCGGAAAGACACGTTGATCAGCTTGGAAATTTCCTTCTTCTTCAACGCCTTGTTGATGTTGGAGAAAGGAAGCCCCTTGGGCAGGATCTCGGACAGCAAAGCACGCCCGGCCGTGGTTTCCCACAGCTTGGTGGACGGTGTCAACTCGCCGGTGGCCTTGTTCTTGGTGTACTCGGTCAAACGCACATTGATCTTGGCATTCAACTCGACTTCACCCGCGTCAAAAGCGCGTTGCACTTCACCGGTGTCGGCAAAAATCAGCCCTTCACCCTTGCCGTTGATGCGTTCACGGGTCGTGTAGTACAGACCCAGCACCACGTCTTGCGACGGCACAATGGAAGGCTCTCCGTTGGCGGGGAACAGGATGTTGTTGGAGGCCAGCATCAAGGTGCGGGCTTCCATCTGCGCTTCCACCGACAACGGCACGTGAACGGCCATCTGGTCACCGTCGAAGTCGGCGTTGAAGGCCGCGCAGACGAGGGGGTGCAGCTGGATGGCCTTGCCTTCGATCAGGATGGGTTCAAACGCCTGGATACCCAAACGGTGCAGCGTAGGCGCACGGTTGAGCATCACCGGATGCTCTTTGATGACCTCTTCCAGAATGTCCCAGACCACGGGCGTGCCGGATTCCACTTCTTTCTTGGCCGCCTTGATGGTGGTGGCAATGCCCATGGCTTCCAGGCGCGCGAAAATGAAGGGCTTGAACAGTTCCAGGGCCATCAATTTCGGCAAACCGCACTGGTGCAGCTTGAGCGTTGGGCCCACGGTAATCACGGAACGACCGGAGTAGTCCACGCGTTTGCCCAGCAAGTTCTGGCGGAAACGACCGGATTTACCCTTGATCATGTCAGCCAAGGACTTCAAGGCGCGCTTGTTGGCGCCGGTCATGGCCTTGCCGCGACGGCCATTGTCCAGCAGGCTGTCCACGGCTTCCTGCAGCATGCGCTTCTCATTGCGCGCAATGATTTCCGGCGCCTTCAACTCCAGCAAACGGCGCAGACGGCTGTTGCGGTTGATGACGCGGCGGTACAGGTCGTTCAGGTCGGAGGTCGCAAAGCGGCCGCCGTCCAGCGGCACCAGCGGACGCAGGTCCGGCGGCAGCACGGGCAGCACGTCCAGCACCATCCACTCGGGTTTGATGCCGGATTTCTTGAACGCTTCCAGAACCTTCAAACGCTTGGCGTTCTTCTTGATCTTGAGCTCGGAACCGGTCAGGTCGTTGCGCAACTTCTCGATGGAACCTTCGATATCAATGCTTTGCAGCAGATCCTTGATACCTTCCGCGCCCATCTTGGCCTGGAACTCGTCGCCGTATTCCTTGAACTTGGCGTCATAGTCGTCTTCGGACATGATGCTGAACTTCTTCAGCGGGGTCATGCCGGGGTCGGTTACCACGTACGCTTCAAAGTACAGCACGCGCTCGATATCGCGCAGCGTCATGTCCAGCACCAGGCCCAAACGGCTGGGCAGGGACTTCAGGAACCAGATGTGGGCGCAGGGAGCTGCCAGGTCAATGTGACCCATGCGTTCGCGGCGCACCTTGGTCTGCGTGACTTCAACACCGCACTTTTCGCAGATCACGCCGCGGTGCTTCAAACGCTTGTACTTGCCGCACAGGCATTCGTAGTCCTTGATAGGTCCAAAAATCTTGGCGCAGAACAGACCATCGCGCTCGGGCTTGAACGTGCGGTAGTTGATGGTCTCAGGTTTGCGCACTTCGCCGAACGACCACGAACGGATCTTTTCGGGCGAAGCCATACCGATCTTGATGGCACCGAAGTGCTCGTCGGGCGTGAACTGCTTGAACAGGTCGAGTAATGATTTCATGGGTTAAATCCTTTTCTTGTTCGCAATCAGCTACGCTCAAGTTCCATGTCGATACCCAAGGAACGAATTTCCTTGAGCAGCACATTGAACGATTCGGGCATGCCGGCTTCGATGGAATGCTCGCCCTTGACGATGCTTTCGTACACCTTGGTACGACCTTGCACGTCGTCGGACTTGACCGTGAGCATTTCCTGCAACGTGTAGGCTGCGCCATACGCTTCCAGCGCCCACACTTCCATTTCACCAAAGCGCTGTCCACCGAACTGGGCTTTACCACCCAAAGGTTGCTGGGTCACCAAGCTGTATGGGCCGGTGGAGCGGGCGTGCATCTTGTCGTCCACCAAGTGGTGCAACTTCAGGTAATGCATATATCCGACCGTGGTGGTGCGCTCGAAAGCGTCGCCGGTGCGGCCGTCATACAGTTGAGCCTGGGTACGGGCGGCGGTCAGGCCCTTGGCCTTTGCCACGTCATCCGGATAGGCCAGTTGCAGCATATCGCCGATTTCCTTTTCCGTCGCACCGTCAAACACGGGAGAGGCAAAGGGAACACCACTGGTGAGCTCTTGGGCCATTTCCTGCACCTCTGCGTCGGACAGTTGGGCCAAGTCTTCCTTGCGACCGGTACTGTTGTAGACCTGCTCGAGGAAGCCGCGGATTTCGGCCGCAGCAGCCTCTCGTTGCAGCATGTCGCCAATACGGTGTCCCAAGCCCTTGCCAGCCCATCCCAAGTGCACTTCCAGCACCTGGCCAATGTTCATACGCGAAGGCACGCCCAATGGGTTCAGCACGATGTCTACAGGGGTACCGTCAGCCATGTACGGCATGTCTTCCACGGGCGTGATCTTGGAAACCACACCCTTGTTGCCGTGGCGACCCGCCATCTTGTCACCGGGCTGCAGGCGGCGCTTGACCGCGATGTAGACCTTGACCATCTTCAGCACGCCAGCGGGCAACTCATCGCCTTGTGTAAGCTTCTTGCGCTTTTCTTCAAAGGCGAGGTCAAAGCTGTGGCGGGTTTGCTCCAGCGAGTTCTTGATGCTCTCCAGCTGGGTTGCTACTTCATCGTCCGCCGGACGGATGTCGAACCAGTGGAACTTCTCGACGGAGGCCAGATACGCCTTGTCGATCTTGGTGCCCTTGGCCAGCTTCTGCGGACCACCGTTGGCAACCTTGCCAGCCAGCAGCTTTTCAATGCGGTCGAACGCGTCGGCTTCCACGATACGGATCTGGTCATTCAGATCCAGGCGGAAACGCTTGAGTTCGTCGTCAATGATCTGCTGGGCACGCTTGTCGCGGGTAATGCCTTCGCGGGTGAAGACCTGCACGTCGATCACAGTGCCTTGCGAGCCCTGGTCCACGCGCAGCGAGGTGTCTTTCACGTCCGAGGCCTTCTCACCGAAGATGGCACGCAGCAGCTTCTCTTCAGGCGTCAGCGTCGTTTCACCCTTGGGCGTTACTTTACCCACCAGCGTGTCGCCCGGTTGAACCTCGGCACCCACGTAGATGATGCCGGACTCGTCCAGACGGTTGAGTTGCTGTTCGCTCAGGTTGGGGATGTCGCGGGTAATTTCTTCTGCGCCCAACTTGGTGTCACGCGCCATCACTACGAGCTCTTCGATATGAATGGAGGTGTAGCGGTCTTCTGCCACCACGCGCTCGCTGATCAGAATCGAATCTTCGAAGTTGTAGCCGTTCCAAGGCATGAAGGCCACCAGCATGTTCTGGCCAATGGCGATTTCGCCCAGATCGGTGGAAGCACCGTCAGCGATCACGTCGCCCTTGGCCAGCTTGTCGCCCTTCTTGACGATAGGACGCTGGTGAATGTTGGTGTTCTGGTTGGACCGCTGGTACTTGATCAGGTTGTAGATATCCACACCGACTTCGCCAGCTTGCGCTTCCGCGTCGTTCACGCGAATCACCACGCGGGTTGCGTCCACGTAGTCCACGATACCGCCACGGGTGGTGGTCACCACGGTGCCGGAGTCGACGGCAGCGACGCGCTCAATCCCGGTACCCACCATGGGCTTCTCGGGACGCAGCACGGGCACGGCCTGACGCGACATGTTGGCGCCCATCAGCGCCCGGTTCGCATCGTCGTGCTCCAGGAAAGGCACCAGCGAAGCCGCCACCGACACGATCTGTGCGGGCGAAACGTCCATGTACTGGACACGCTCCGCGCCCACCAGAATGGACTCGCCCTTCTCACGCGCAGAAACCAGATCGCCCGTCAGCTTGCCGTCCTTGTCCAGGGCCGCATTGGCCTGGGCAATCACGTACTTGCCTTCTTCAATGGCCGACAGGTAGTCGATGTCGTTGGTCACCTTGCCATCGACCACGCGACGGTACGGCGTTTCGATGAACCCGTATTCGTTCAAGCGGGCGTAGAGCGCCAGCGAGTTGATCAGACCAATGTTTGGGCCTTCTGGCGTTTCGATAGGACACACCCGACCGTAGTGGGTCACGTGCACGTCACGCACTTCAAAGCCGGCACGCTCACGCGTCAAACCGCCCGGGCCCAGGGCCGACACGCGGCGCTTGTGGGTGATTTCGGCCAGGGGGTTCGTCTGGTCCATGAACTGGGACAGCTGCGACGCGCCAAAGAATTCCTTCAACGCAGCCGAAATCGGCTTGCTGTTGATCAGGTCGTGCGGCATCAGCGGCTCTTGCTCGGCCTGACCCAGGCGCTCTTTCACAGCCTTCTCGATCCGTGCCAAGCCGGTGCGGTACTGGTTCTCGGCCAGTTCGCCCACGCAGCGCACACGACGGTTACCCAGGTGGTCGATGTCGTCGACGTCGCCACGGCCATTGCGCAGGTCCACCAGGATCTTGACCACGGCCAGGATGTCCTCGTTGGTCAGCACCTTGGGGCCAGTGGACTCGGAACGGCCCATCTTGGCGTTGAACTTCATGCGACCGACGCGCGACAGGTCGTAGGTGTCCGGGTTGTAGAACAGGCGCTGGAACAGGGCCTGCACGGCGTCTTCCGTAGGCGGCTCGCCAGGGCGCATCATGCGGTAGATGGCCACGCGGGCGGCGAACTCGTCCACCGTTTCGTCGGTGCGCAGGGTTTGCGAAATGTAGGCACCCTGGTCCAGTTCGTTGGTGTAAATGCAAGGCAGGTCCTGCACGCCAGCCAGACGCAACTTCTTGAGCAGTGCTTCGGTGAGCTCCTCATTGGCCTTGGCCACGATTTCACCGGTGTCACCGTCAACAACGTTGCGTGCAACCACACGGCCGATCAGGAAGTCTTCCGGCACGCTGATATGGGTCGTGCCCGACTGCTCAAGCTCGCGGGTGTGGCGGGCCGTGACCCGCTTGTCCTTGGCGACCACGACTTTTCCGCTCTTGTCGGTAATGTCGAAGCGGGCCACTTCACCGCGCAGGCGTTCAGCCACAAACTCCATCTGGGCGCCGCTGTCCATCAGGCGGAAGTTGTCGTTCACGAAGAAGTTGGCCAGGATGGATTCGTTGGTCAGGCCAATGGCCTTGAGCAGGATCGTGACCGGCATCTTGCGGCGACGGTCCACGCGGAAGTACAGCAGGTCCTTGGGATCGAATTCGAAGTCGAGCCAGGAACCGCGATACGGAATGATGCGCGCTGAGAACAGCAGCTTGCCCGAGCTGTGGGTCTTGCCCTTGTCGTGCTCGAAGAACACGCCAGGCGAACGGTGCAACTGGGACACGATCACGCGCTCAGTACCGTTGATGATGAAGGATCCCTTGCCCGTCATGAGCGGAACTTCACCCATGTAGACTTCCTGCTCCTTGACCTCTTTGACCACCTTGTTTTGCGTCGTCGAGGATTCGCGGTCGTAAATGATCAGTTGCACCTTGGCACGCACGGCGGAGGCGAAGGTCAAACCACGGGTCTGGCATTCACGCACATCGAAAGCCGGCTTGGCCAGGCTGTACTCCAGGTACTTCATCTCGACGAAACCGTTGTGCGAGACGATCGGGAAAGCGGCTTCAAAAGCAGCCTGCAGACCTTCTGCGGTCCGCTTTTTCGGAGCAACATCGGCCTGCAAGAATGCCGTGTAGGCATCTTTTTGCATTTGCAGCAGGTAGGGAATTTCGAGCACGCTATCGCGACTACCGAAGTTTTTGCGAATACGCTTGCGTTCAGTGTATGTGTAAGCCATTAGATCTCCGGGCAAAGACTGAGGAATCCTGGGGGTCCTAGGCGACTGTCGTGTTGAACATCACTTTCAACACTCCTTGGCGATTGGCCACTACCAATCACTGGCGGACGGTCGTGCGTTGCACACAACCCGTACCAAGGCGTCTTCTGCAGTCGGGGTCAGAAGACACTAAAAAACGGTGAGTCACCGCTTTTTAGTGCGCTCTTATAGAACAGCAAAGGCTGGGAGCCCTTTTGGAGCATCCCAGCCCAGGAACAAAGATCGATTACTTGAGTTCGACCTTGGCGCCAGCTTCTTCCAGCTTCTTCTTGGCAGCTTCAGCGTCAGCCTTGGCAATGCCTTCCTTGACGTTCTTGGGAGCGCCGTCCACCAGGTCCTTGGCTTCCTTGAGGCCCAGGCCGGTGATTTCGCGCACTGCCTTGATGACGGACACCTTGTTGGCGCCGGCGTCAAGCAGCACTACGTTGAATTCCGTCTTCTCTTCAGCAGCAGCAGCAGCACCGCCACCAGCAGCAGCGGGAGCAGCCATGGCTGCAGCGCTCACACCAAACTTCTCTTCGATGGCTTTCACCAGGTCGTTGAGTTCCATGACCGTCATGCTGTCCAGCGCGGTCAAAAATGCGTCTTTATCGAATGCCATTTTGATTTCCTAACAATATTGGTTACTACAGGCCGCGGGCAATTACGCCGCAACTGCCTCTGCGGGTGCAGCTTCTGCTGCGCCAGCGCCCCGTTGCTCCGCCAGTGCGGCCAGCACACGGGCCGTACGCGAAATGGGGGATTGCATCAAGCCCAGCAACTGCGCCAACAACACTTCCTTGGAAGGGATGCTTGCCAATTGCTTCACGCCGTTCACGTCCAGGGCTTTTCCGCCGTACGCACCAGCACGGATCACCAACTTGTCGTTGGTTTTCGCGAACTCGGCAACCACCTTGGCGGCGGCTACTGCGTCTTCAGAAAAGCCATAGATCAGGGGACCGGTCATCTGGTCGGCCACGACTTCAAATGCGCTACCTGCAACAGCGCGGCGAGCCAGGGTGTTTTTCAACACACTCAGGCTCACGCCAGCGCTGCGCGCGGTGTTGCGCAGTTTGGTCATGTCAGCGACCGTGATGCCGCGGTATTCCGCGATCACGAGCGTTTGAGCTTTAGCGGCGAGGCCGGTCACATCACTGATGACCGCTTCTTTCTCACTGCGATTAAGACTCAAGGTCTACTCCTTTAAATGCGCTTGGCAGCTTGCGCCACCTCACGCTCCACATTGCAGCGACCAACTGTTAACAGAAATTTTCATTCCATCTGCAGCGGGATCGCCATCTGCGTTGGACATTAAGCGCAATTGCTTGCGCACCAACGGTCTTGGATGACCTGCCAGCACCTTGCGGCACCAACAGCCCACCACATCGGGCGTCCTTTTCAGGACCCCCAGATTTCTGCGATTACGCCGCGATGGATTGGAGGTCCACGCGAACCCCCACGCCCATGGTCGACGAAACAGCAACTTTCTTCAGATACACACCCTTGCTGGAAGCCGGCTTGGCCTTCTGCAAAGCATCCACCAGAGCAGCCAGATTGCCCTGCAACTGGGCAGAGTCAAACGAGCGGCGGCCGATGGTGGAGTGAACGATACCGGCCTTGTCAACACGGAATTGCACCTGACCAGCCTTGGCGTTCTTGACGGCGGTGGCGACATCAGGCGTCACGGTGCCGACCTTGGGGTTAGGCATCAAACCGCGTGGGCCCAGAATCTGACCCAAAGTACCCACAACGCGCATGGCATCCGGAGCAGCAATGACCACGTCGAAAGGCATGTCGCCAGCCTTGACCATGGCAGCCAGATCGTCCATACCGACGATGTCAGCGCCGGCCGCCTTGGCTTCTTCAGCCTTGGCACCCTGGGCAAAGACTGCAACACGGGTGGTTTTGCCGGTGCCGTTGGGCAACACGACCGCGCCACGCACGACCTGGTCCGACTTCTTGGCATCCACACCCAGCTGAACAGCGACGTCGATCGACTCGTCAAACTTGGCGGTGGCGAAGCTCTTCACCAAGCCCAGTGCATCACCCAGGGGATACAGCTTGTTGGTGTCGACTTTGCCTTGTTGGGCTTTTTGCTTTTTGGTGAGCTTGGACATTTTTATACGCCCTCCACATTCACACCCATGGAACGGGCGGTACCGGCAATGGTACGAACGGCGCCTTCCAGATCGGCAGCATTCATATCCTTCATCTTGGTCTTGGCGATTTCTTCCAGCTGAGCGCGGGTGATCTTGCCAACTTTGTCCTTCAGCGGATTGGCAGAGCCCTTGTCCAGCTTGATGGCCTTCTTGATCAGGACCGTCGCGGGCGGGGTCTTGATGATGAAGGTGAAGCTCTTGTCTGCATAAGCCGTGATCACCACAGGCAAGGGCAGGCCGGGCTCAACACCCTGGGTCTGCGCATTGAAAGCCTTGCAGAATTCCATGATGTTCAAGCCGCGCTGACCCAAAGCCGGGCCAATGGGGGGGGATGGGTTGGCCTTACCAGCTGGCACTTGCAGCTTGACAAAACCGACGATTTTTTTCGCCATGATTGCTCCTTACGGGTAATAACGCTTGGGCTCCGAACATTTCAGAACCCTTGCTCCCCGGGGTTAACGACTCACCAACAACATCCGCACCGAGTCGAAAAATGCGGACTGAAAATCTGAAATTCAGGTTTTCTCGATTTGAGAAAACTCCAGCTCAACCGGTGTCGAGCGACCAAAAATGGTGACCGACACGCGCACCTTGCTCTTTTCGTAGTTCACGTCTTCCACGGAACCATTGAAGTCAGTGAAGGGGCCTTCCTTGACTCGCACAAACTCGCCCACCACGAATTCAACCTTGTGGCGGGGCTTGTCGGTGCCTTCTTGCATCTGGTTGACGATCTTCATCACCTCGGCTTCCGAAATGGGCGCCGGGCGATTCTTCGCCCCACCGACAAAACCGGTCACCTTGTTGGTGTGCTTGACCAGATGCCAGGTGTCGTCATCCATCACCATTTCCACGAGCACATAACCCGGGAAGAACTTGCGCTCGGTGGTCTTCTTCTGGCCGTTCTTGACCTCAACAACCTCTTCCATGGGAACGAGGATGCGACCAAACTTGTTTTGCATGCCAGCGCGCGCGATGCGCTCCAGGATGTTGCGCTCCACGGCCTTTTCCATGCCGGAATAGGCATGCACCACGTACCAGCGCAAGTCCGGATTGGCCGAAGTAGCGGCCGGCAATTCTGCTGAGGGGGTTTCTACAACGTCCGTCATTATTTTCTCCACCCCAGAATCAGGTCATAAAAAAGCCATTCCAGCGTCTTGTCCGTCAGCCACAAGAACAGCGCCATGATCAACACGAAGCCGAAGACATAGGCTGTAATCTGGATCGCCTCCTTGCGCGCCGGCCAGACCACCTTGCGGACTTCCCGCCAGGCATCCCGTCCGAAAGCCACCAACTGGCGGCCCGACTCGGAAGAAAAGAAAGCACCCGCCGCAAAAACCAGGCCCAACACCAGGACCACCCATTGAACCAGAGGGCCCCGATTGCCCAACAGGTAAAAGGCGGCCAAAGCAGCCACCACCAAAGCAGCAGCAGCCACCAATTTGGCCTTATCCGCTCCGGTACTGACTGTTTGAACTTGTGATGTGGCCATAATTTCCGTATTTCGCGTTCTGTCTTCGACTCAAATCCAGCAAGCTCAAGGCACCAAAGCCCGCTACACCGTAGCGGGCTTGCGTGCCACCAGTATTACGCTAACCGGGTGGCAGGGGCAGTAGGAATCGAACCTACAACCTTCGGTTTTGGAGACCGACGCTCTGCCAATTGAGCTATACCCCTAAACAATCCTTAGGCAATGATCTTGGCAACCACACCGGCGCCCACGGTACGACCACCTTCGCGGATTGCGAAGCGCAGACCTTCTTCCATGGCGATGGGGTTGATCAGCTTGACGGTGATCGACACGTTGTCGCCAGGCATGACCATTTCCTTGCCTTCGGGCAACTCGATCGCACCGGTCACGTCCGTGGTA
>JAGRPL010000008.1 GCA_019449595.1 Rhodoferax sp.
CGAGGTCGTCGGCCAGGTGGTCGACACCATGAAGGGCATCAACGAGTCCAGCCGCAAGATCTCCGACATCATCAGCGTGATCGACGGCATTGCCTTTCAGACCAACATCCTGGCCCTGAACGCGGCCGTGGAAGCGGCCCGGGCCGGCGAGCAGGGCCGCGGCTTTGCCGTGGTGGCATCGGAAGTGCGCTCGCTGGCCGGGCGTTCGGCCGAGGCCGCCAAGGAGATCAAGAACCTCATTGGCGCCAGCGTGGAGCGGGTGGAGCACGGCACGGCGTTGGTCGACCAGGCCGGCATCACCATGACCGAGGTGGTCAGCAGCATCAAGCGGGTGACCGACATCATGGGCGAGATCAGCGCGGCCAGCGCCGAGCAGTCAGCCGGGGTCAACCAGGTGGGCGAGGCGGTGACGCAGATGGACCAGGCCACGCAGCAGAATGCGGCGCTGGTGGAGGAGATGGCGGCAGCGGCCTCCAGCCTCAAGAGCCAGGCCCAGGAACTGGTGCAGACGGTGGCGGTGTTCAAGCTCGGCGGCAACGACGCCGCCCCGCGCATCACCGATGCAGCCTACCGGGTTCGCAGCCCGCTGCGCCTGGAAACCCCGCAGCAGCCCTAACAGGCAGCCCCGCACCCGCAGTCGGCCCGGCGTGGCCGGCTTGCCAATTGACATGGCTCAAACATGCATGCGCTAGCCCACCGCACCGGGCTTGGCTCAGTACACTGGTAAAACAGTGGCAGCACGCCGCTGGCCTCCAATAAGAAAAGAAACGCCTATGAGACATTTTCTGAACCAACTTTCCATCATGGCCAAACTCGGGCTCCTGAGTCTGGTCGGCATACTGGGTTTGATCTGGGTATCGGGCTACATGGCCTGGGAGGAGAGCAACCTGGCGCGCGAGGACCGTGAAAACACGGTGCGCCAGACCGTCGAGTCGGTTTCGGGCGTTCTGCAGTGGGCCTACCAGCAGGAGACCTCCGGCAAGATGCCGCGCGAGCAGGCGCAGGCCCTGGCCAAGCAGGCCATTGCACAGATGCGCTACAACAAGGAAGAGTATTTCTTCGTCAGCGACATGCAGGCCAACGTCGTCATGCACCCGATCAAGCCGGAACTCGATGGCAAGAACGCCAGCACCATGCGCGACGCCAATGGCGTGGCCATTTTCGAGACCTTCGCCGCCAAAGTGCGCAAGGACAAGGCCGGATTCGTGCAATACCTGTGGCCCAAGCCGGGGCAGGACGCCGCAGTGGAAAAGATCTCCTACGTGCAGGGGTTCGAGCCCTGGGGCTGGATCGTGGGCTCCGGCCTGTACACCGATGACCTGCACCGCGCATTCATCTCCCTGGTCGTGCGCCTGTCACTGGTGGTGCTGGCCGGCATCGTGATTTTCGGCTGGCTCGCGTTTGTGATCTCCCACTCCATCGGACAGGGGCTGCGGGCCGCCGTGAAGGTGGCGGACTCGGTTGCGCACGGCGACCTAACCGTGGAGATTTGCCCGCAAGGCAAGGACGAGATCGCCAGCCTGCTGTCGTCCATGGTCGCCATGCAGACCAGCCTGTCGCGCGTCGTCAGCTCCGTGCGCCAGGGCTCCGACGGCGTGGCCACGGCCAGCGCCGAAATCGCCCAAGGCAACAACGACCTCTCGGCCCGCACCGAGCAGCAGGCCAGCGCCCTGGAACAGACCGCCGCCTCCATGGAGGAGCTGGGCTCCACCGTCAAGCAAAACGCCGACAGCGCCCGCCAAGCCAACCAGCTGGCCATGAACGCCTCCACCGTCGCCGTCAAGGGCGGCGAGGTCGTCGGCCAGGTGGTCGACACCATGAAGGGCATCAACGAGTCCAGCCGCAAGATCTCCGACATCATCAGCGTGATCGACGGCATTGCC
>JAGRPL010000009.1 GCA_019449595.1 Rhodoferax sp.
CGTCCTGGCCTTTCTGGGCGGCCAGCTGCTTCAGGCGGATGGCGGTGGACAGCCCGCCGGGGCCGCCGCCGACGACGACAACGTCGTATTCCATCGCTTCACGGGGGCCGTACTGGGCCAGAATTTCCTCGTTGGTCATGGTGTGTCTCGCTTGATAATGGGAGCCGGGTGAATGGGACCGGTTGCATTTGCGCTGGCCGGATTTGATGCAGATTTTATGCGCTGAAAAAGCTTAAATAGCACGATCGTTCTATTTTTTCGTGGAGGCCCTCTAAATGGCGTACACCATTGATCTTTCTGGCCGTGTGGCCTTCATCACCGGGGCTTCCAGTGGCCTGGGTGCGCAGTTTGCCCGAACTCTAGCATCCGCTGGCGCGGCGGTGGTGCTGGCGAGTCGCCGAATCGACAGGCTCAAGGAGTTGCGGGCCACCATCGAAGGGGCGGGCGGGAACGCCCATGTGATCCGGCTGGACGTGAATGACTACGACTCGATCAAGTCCGCCGTGGCCCACGCCGAAACCGAAGTGGGCTCCATCGACATCCTGGTCAACAACTCCGGGGTGAGTACCACGCAGCGCCTGCAGGACGTGTCGCCCGATGACTACGACTACCTGTTCGACACCAACGTCAAGGGGGCGTTCTTTGTGGCGCAGGAGGTCGGCAAACGCATGCTGGCGCGTGCGCGGGGGGCTGCGCCGGGCAGTTACACCGGGGGGCGCATTGTCAACGTGGCGTCGATGGCGGGGCTGCGGGTGTTGCCCCAGATCGGGGTGTATGCCATGAGCAAGGCGGCCGTCATCCAGATGACCAGGGCCATGGCGCTGGAGTGGGGCCGGTTCGGCATCAACGTGAATGCCATCTGTCCGGGGTACATCGACACTGAAATCAACCACCACCATTGGCAGACCGAGGGTGGGCAAAAGCTGGTGCAAATGCTGCCGCGCAAGCGGGTGGGGCATCCGCAGGATCTGGATGCCCTGCTGGTGACCCTGTGCTCGGACCAGAGCCACTTCATCAACGGGGCTGTGATTGCAGCGGACGATGGCTTTGGCGTGTAGGCCGAACCTTGCCCGCATATCACTCTCTAAGGGTCTGTCCTGATACCGCGTCGGCCACTGCATGGCTAAGCTGACCTTAAATACTTCACCGGGATTGAAATCCAGTCCCTACTTTGTTGGAGAGTCATTTGTCAGTGGAGTTCATTCTCGAAACCCAGGGGTTGACCAAGGAATTCAAGGGATTCGTTGCCGTCAATGCCGTTGATCTCAAGGTCCAGCGTGGACACATTCATGCACTGATCGGACCCAATGGCGCAGGCAAGACCACTTTTTTCAATCTGCTGACGAAGTTCCTGACGCCCACCCGCGGCACCATTCTCTACAACGGCAACAACATCACGTATGAAAAGCCCGCGCAAACTGCGCGCAGCGGCATCGTGCGGTCGTTCCAGATATCGGCCGTTTTCCCGCACATGACCGTGCTGGAAAACGTGCGCGCGGCGCTGCAGCGCAATCTGGGTACGTCCTTTCACTTCTGGAAGGCAGAAAGCACGCTGTACCCGCTGCATGAACGCGCCCATGCGTTGCTGGATGCGGTGGACCTGGCGCAATTTGCCGATGAGTTGACTGTCAATCTGCCTTATGGCCGCAAGCGTGCACTCGAGCTGGCCACCACGCTGGCGCTGGAGCCCGAGCTGATGCTGTTGGACGAACCCACCCAGGGCATGGGGCACGAGGACGTGGACCGTGTGACGCAGCTCATCAAGAAAGTCTCGGCGGGCCGCACCATCCTGATGGTGGAGCACAACATGAACGTGGTGTCGTCCATTGCCGACCGCATCACCGTGTTGCAGCGCGGCGCCATCATTGCCGATGGCCCGTATGCCGAGGTATCGAAAAACCCGCAGGTGATTGAAGCCTACATGGGTACGGCTGACGCCGCATTGCAAGGAGCGCACTGAATGACGCGAGAGTTGCTCCGCATTGAAGACCTGCACGCCTGGTACGGTGAGTCGCACATCCTGCATGGCGTGAACCTCACGGTGAACGAAGGCGAGGTAGTGACCCTGCTGGGCCGCAATGGCGCCGGGCGCACCACCACGCTGCGCGCCATTGTGGGCATGACGGGGGCCCGCAAAGGCTCCATCCGAATCAACGGCGAGGAAGTCCTCAGGCTGGCACCGCACAAGGTTGCCCGGCTGGGCGTGGGCTATTGCCCGGAAGAGCGCGGCATATTTGCCACGCTGTCCGCCGAGGAAAACCTGATGCTGCCCCCCACCATTGCCCCGGGGGGCATGAGTGTGACCGAGATCTACACCATGTTTCCCAACCTGCAGGAGCGCGCCAAGAGTCCGGGCACCCGCCTTTCGGGGGGGGAGCAACAGATGCTGGCTGTGGCGCGCATCCTGCGCACGGGCGCGCGGCTTTTGCTGCTGGACGAAATTTCCGAAGGACTGGCTCCGGTCATCGTGCAGAAACTGGCCGAAATGATCCAGACCCTCAAGGCCAAGGGCTACACCATTGTGCTGGTGGAGCAGAACTTCCGCTTTGCGGCACCGCTGGCCGACCGTTTCTACGTGATGGAGCACGGACAGATCGTCAAACAGTTCGCACAGTCTGAGCTGGCCCAGAACATGGGCATGCTGCAGGAGTACCTGGGGGTCTAGACCGTTGACGCGGCCAGCCCCCCCTTTTTTTTGCGCTTACCACTTCAACGAGGAGACCACCATGAAACTGAAAACACTTGTCGCACTGATGTCCATCGGCTTTGGCGCCACGGCTTTTGCCCAGGGCACTGGCCCGGTCAAGATCGGCATGATCACCGACATGTCGAGCCTGTACGCCGACATTGATGGCCCTGCGGGCGCTGAAATGGTCCGCTGGGCCGTGCAGGACTTCGGTGGCAAGGTGCTGAATCGCCCCATTGAAGTGGTGTCGGCCGACCACCAGAACAAGCCGGACATTGCCAGCTCCAAGGCCCGCGAATGGATAGACAAGGATGGCTTGTCCATGCTGATTGGCGGTACCAACTCAGGCACTTCGCTGGCCATGGCCAAGGTCGCCGCCGAGAAGAAGCGGCCCTTCATTTCCATCGGCGCGGGCTCGGCCCGTCTGACCAATGAAGACTGCACGCCGTACACCGTTCACTATGCCTACGACACAGTGGCACTGGCCAAGGTGGCGGGGGCGGCCCTGGTCAAGGCGGGCAACAAGAGCTGGTATTTCCTGACAGCCGATTACGCCTTCGGCCATTCCCTGGAGAACGATGCGGCCAACGTGGTGAAGGCCAATGGCGGAACGGTGGCCGGTACCGTGCGCCATCCGCTCAATGCCTCTGACTTCTCTTCCTTCCTGCTGCAGGCACAGTCTTCCAAGGCCCAGATTCTGGCGCTGGCCAATGCAGGGGGCGATTTCACCAACGCCATGAAGGCCGCCAAGGAGTTTGGCATCACCAAGACCATGAAAGTGGCGGGCTTGCTGGTGTTCATCAATGACGTGCACAGCCTGGGTCTGTCCAACACGGAAGGTCTGCAATTGGCTGACAGCTGGTACTGGAACCAGGACGATGCGTCGCGCAAATTTGCCAAGCGGTTCTTTGAGAAATACAAGCGCATGCCATCCAGCCTGCAGGCAGCCGATTACTCGGCTACTACCAATTACCTGAAGGCCGTGCAAACGGCCGGTACCACCGATGCCGACAAGGTGATGAGCACGCTGAAGTCCATGAAGTTTGACGACTTCTACAGCAAGGGCCAGATTCGTGCCGATGGCCGCATGATCCACGACATGTATCTCTTCCAGGTCAAGAGCGCAAAAGAGTCGACGACACCCTGGGACTACTACAAGACGGTTGCCAAGGTTCCAGGCGAGCAGGCATTCACCACTGTGGCCGAGTCCAAGTGCGCGTTGAACAAGAAATAGGCGGACATCGAGAGTGGCCGTCCGCAGGGGTGGGCGGCCACTTTGTGTACTTTCAAGGCGTGAACTGACGGGGTTTCATGGAAATTTTTGGCATTCCTCTGCAGGCTTTTCTGGGCCAGTTGTTGCTCGGGCTGGTCAATGGCGCCTTCTATGCGCTGCTGAGTCTCGGGCTGGCGGTGATTTTTGGCCTGTTGGGCATCGTGAACTTCGCGCACGGCGCGTTGTACATGCTGGGTGCGTTCGCTGGCTGGATCATGCTGGACAAGTTTGGCCTCAATTACTGGTACGCGCTGGTGCTGGCACCGCTCATGGTGGGGGTTCTGGGCATGGTGATCGAACGCCTGTTCCTCAAGCACCTGTACAAGCTGGACCCTTTGTATGGCCTGTTGCTGACCTTCGGGCTGGCGCTGATTGCGGAAGGTGTCTTCCGCGAGCTGTATGGCGTATCTGGCCAGAACTACGACGTGCCCGAATTGTTGTCAGGCGCCACCAACCTGGGCTTCATGGTGTTGCCCAATTACCGGGCCTGGGTGGTGCTGGTTTCGCTGGTGATTTGTCTGGGGACCTGGTTTCTGATTGAACGCACCCGCCTGGGCGCCTATCTGCGTGCAGGAACGGAGAACGCGCAGCTGGTGCAGACCTTTGGCGTCAACGTGCCCATGATGGTGATGTGCACCTATGGTGCCGGGGCGGCCTTGGCGGCGCTGGCGGGGGTGCTGGCGGCACCCATCATCCAGGTCAACCCCCTGATGGGTTCGAACCTCATCATTGTGGTCTTCGCGGTGGTGGTGATCGGTGGCATGGGTTCCATTCTGGGGTCCGTGATCAGCGGTCTGGGGTTGGGCCTGGTCGAGGGGCTGACCCGCGTTTTCTATCCGGAGGCGTCCAACATTGTGGTGTTTGTCATCATGGTTCTGGTGCTGATGGTTCGTCCGGCCGGCCTGTTTGGCAAGGAGGCCTGAGCCATGAATAAAGTGATTTCTCAACCAACGATGACATCTGCCGCCAAATTGACCCGCATGACGTACTGGGCCCTGCTGGCCTTGGTGCTGCTGGCACCCGCGCTGGGGCTGTACCCGGTGTTCGTCATGAAGCTGCTGTGCTTTGCGCTGTTTGCCTGCGCCTTCAATCTGCTGCTGGGTTTTACCGGCTTGCTGTCGTTTGGCCACGCGGCTTTTTTTGGCTCGGCGGCTTACATCACTGGCTGGTTCATCAAGGCACAAGGCTGGACCCCGGAGCTGGGCATTCTGGCGGGCACGGTGGGCGCGGGCCTGATTGGCCTGGTGGTGGGTGTGGTGGCCATCCGGCGCCAGGGTATTTACTTTGCCATGATCACGCTGGCCATTGCGCAGATGGTGTTCTTTGTCTGCCTGCAAGCGCCCTTTACGGGTGGTGAAGACGGCCTGCAAGGCGTTCCGCGTGGCAACTTGCTGGGGGTCTTGTCGCTGGAGTCCGACACGGCGCTGTATTACTTTGTCGTTGCGGTATTTGTGCTGTGCTTCCTGTTTATTTCGCGCATCGTGCATTCGCCGTTTGGGCAGGTGCTCAAGATGATTCGCGAAAACGAGCCGCGCGCCATATCACTGGGCTACCAGGTGGATCGCTACAAGTTGCTGGCCTTTGTCTTGTCGGCTTCTCTGGCGGGTCTGGCGGGTGCGTTGAAGACGCTGGTCATGGGTTTTGCCACGTTGTCGGACGTGCACTGGTCCATGTCGGGGGAAGTCATCCTGATGACGCTCCTGGGAGGCGTTGGAACGTTCTTTGGCCCGGTTTTGGGTTCGGGCATCGTGATTGCGTTGCAAAACCTGCTGGCCGACAAGGTGGGTTCCTGGGTCACCGTCATCATCGGAGCAATTTTTGTGGTGTGCGTGCTGGCCTTTCGCAAGGGAATTGTGGGCGAACTGCAAGCCTTTCGGGAGCGTCGCCGCGTGGCCGTCACCAAGGCGGCCGCCCCGCGCACCTGAGTAACGCTTCAGGTCGCAGGTATTTTGCGGCTTGTTTGATAGCAGGCTGCGCTCCTTCGTAGGGGCGCAGCCTGTTTTTGCTTAGCGCGGGGCCAGGCGGATGGCTCCATCCAAGCGAATCACTTCGCCATTGAGCATGTCGTTTTCAAAAATGTGCTGCGCCAGCTTGGCATAGTCCTGTGGCGTACCCAGGCGGGAAGGGAAGGGAACGGCTGCTGCCAGCGAGTCCTGCACGTCCTTGGGCATGCCAAACATCATGGGTGTGCCAAAGATGCCCGGTGCAATGGTCATGTTGCGGATGCCGTTGCGTGCCAGGTCGCGTGCGATGGGCAAGGTCATGCCCACAATGCCGCCCTTGGATGCGCTGTAGGCCGCTTGGCCAATTTGCCCGTCGTACGCAGCGACTGAGGCGGTGGAGATCATCACGCCGCGCTCACCCGTGGACTCGGGTTCGTTCTTGCACATGGCGTCGGCTGCCAAGCGAATCATGTTGAAGCTGCCCACCAGGTTGACGGTGATGCACTTGGTGAAGGTGGCCAGGGCGTGCGCGCCGGTCTTGCCAACGGTCTTCTCGCCGGGAGCAATGCCGGCACAGTTCACCAAGCCCATGAGCTTGCCCATGGACACGGCCTTGGCGACCACGGCCTGACCATCAGCCTCATTGCTCACATCGCATTTGACGAAAGCACCGCCGATTTCCTTGGCGATGGCTTCGCCTTTTTCGGCCTGCATGTCGGCAATGACAACCTTGCCGCCCTTGGCAGCCAGCATGCGTGCCGTGCCTTCACCCAGGCCCGATGCGCCGCCGGTCACGATAAATACTTTGCCTGCAATTTCCATGGATAACTCCTCTTGATAAATGGGGGAATGTTTGACGTTTACGTTAACGTCAATTATGACCCAAGTGCGATGAATTACTTCGATCGAAGAAGAGGGGTCAGATTGCTGTTATACTTCCGCTTCTCGAATACTGTAGGCGCGTAGCTCAGCTGGTTAGAGCACCACCTTGACATGGTGGGGGTCGTTGGTTCGAGTCCAATCGCGCCTACCAAATTGCAAGCCCTGGTTTCCATTGCGGATGCCGGGGCTTTTTGGTTTTTGGTCACGCCTAGGGTAATCCCAGGGCAACACGGCTGGAGCACTCCCTAGAATGTGTTGCGCTGCAATACATTTTTGGCCTTCAGGGGGCCGTCGCCAATCGCCATGGAAAACAAATCAACTAAAAGCCCAAAGCCCCGCCAGCGCGTCATCAAAAAGTATCCCAATCGCCGCTTGTACGATACGGATACGTCGAGCTACATCACATTGGCCGAGATCAAGCAGTTGGTAATGGACAACGAGCCCTGCGCGGTAGTAGATGCCAAGACCGGGGAAGACCTGACGCGCAGCATCCTGCTGCAGATCATC
The DNA here is from genome assembly GCA_019449595.1 of Rhodoferax sp. Lineage (GTDB taxonomy): Bacteria > Pseudomonadota > Gammaproteobacteria > Burkholderiales > Burkholderiaceae_C > Allorhodoferax. Next base: position 7,292 of record JAGRPL010000009.1, read on the forward strand.
CTGGAGGAAGAAGCCAACGGGACGCCCATGTTTACGGCGCCGGTGCTGGCCCATATCATCCGTTTTTATGGCCATGCCATGCAGGGTCTGATGGGCGGGTATCTGGAAAAGAACATGCAGGCGTTGATGGAAATGCAAGCTCCGCTGGTCCAGGGTGCAATGGGCAACAACCTGTTTCAGCAAATGCAGGAGCAGATGCAGAAACAGACGGAGCAGTTTCTGGGTTCCTTTGGCCTGAAACGGTAGTGCGCGCAGGAGCGCCGCATTGGTGGGACAATTGGCGCCTATGAGCGACGCAATTTTCCCGAATAAAACCACCCCCACCATTGGCTTTGTCAGCCTGGGCTGTCCCAAGGCGCTGACTGATTCCGAGTTGATCCTGACCCAGCTCAGCGCCGAGGGCTACCAGACTTCGAAGACCTTCCAGGGGGCCGACCTGGTGATTGTCAACACCTGTGGTTTCATCGACGACGCCATCAAGGAGAGTCTGGACACCATCGGCGAGGCGCTGACGGAAAACGGTCGTGTGATTGTGACGGGCTGCCTGGGCGCCAAGGCCTCGGATGATGGCGGCAACCTGGTGCGCCAGATGCATCCCAAAGTGCTGGCGGTGACTGGGCCGCACGCCACGCAGGAGGTCATGGATGCCGTGCACACCAATTTGCCGAAGCCACATGATCCTTTCGTAGATCTTGTGCCCAACGCCTTTGGCGTGGCCGGTATCAAGCTCACACCGCGGCACTATGCCTATTTGAAGATCAGCGAAGGGTGCAACCATCGCTGCACGTTCTGCATCATTCCGTCCATGCGGGGTGACCTGGTTTCGCGCCCCATCGGGGATGTACTGGGTGAAGCCCGGGCCCTGTTCGAAGGGGGCGTGAAAGAGTTGCTGGTGATCAGTCAGGACACCTCTGCCTATGGTGTGGACGTGAAATACCGTACTGGATTCTGGGACGGCAAGCCGGTGAAGACCCGCATGCTGGAGCTGGTGCAGACACTGGGCGAAATTGCAGAGCCTTATGGCGCCTGGGTCCGTTTGCATTACGTGTACCCGTACCCGAGTGTGGACGACATCATTCCGCTCATGGCGGCAGGCAAGGTGTTACCGTACCTGGATGTACCGCTGCAGCACAGCCATCCCGATGTACTGCGCCGCATGAGGCGACCGGCCAGCGGAGAGCGCAATCTGGAACGCCTGCAGCAGTGGCGGCAGGCCTGTCCGGAAATCGTGATCCGCAGCACGTTCATTGCCGGATTCCCGGGGGAGACGGAAGAGGAGTTTGCACATTTGCTGGATTTTGTCCGTGAAGCGCAGATTGACCGGGCGGGTTGTTTTGCCTACAGCCCGGTGAAAGGTGCCGCAGCCAACGACTTGCCTGGCATGTTGCCGCTTGAAATTCGGGAGGAGCGCCGGGCGCGTTTCATGGAGGTGGCCGAAGCCGTTTCGGCGACGAAACTGCAGCGCCGTGTCGGCTCGACCATGCAGGTCTTGGTGGATTCGGCTCCCGGCATGGGGAAGAAAGGCGGCCTGGGCCGAAGCTATGCCGATGCACCGGAGATTGATGGTGTCGTGCGTTTGCTGCCACCCGAGAAAATCAGCAAGACACTGAAGGTGGGGGAGTTCACCAAGGCCCGTATCGTGAGCGCACAGGGGCACGATCTCGTGGCTCTGCCCATCTAGTTTTTGAGCGACTGACCGATGCATGGCAAGGTCAGTGGCTTGAATCAAACAGGCGAAAAAAAAGCCGCTGAATTCACAGCGGCTTTTCATTATCTACATTACCATTGTTGGTGCCCAGAAGAGGACTCGAACCTCCACGATGTTACTCGCTAGTACCTGAAACTAGTGCGTCTACCAATTCCGCCATCTGGGCATCTCAGGAAAGAGAGAAGTATATCAAAGTTTTTAGCCAAACCAACGGAATGTTGGATGAAATTGAAGGAATTGTTCAGGGCCATCGTGATGGCCATGGATTTGTGTCGCGCGACGATGGTGCGCCCGACGTTTATTTGCCACCTAATGAAATGCGGGCGGTGCTGCACAAGGACCGCGTCAAGGTGCGTATCGTGCGCAGCGACCGCAAGGGTCGCCCGGAGGGGCGGGTTGTAGAAATCATTGAGCGATCCAGCCAACCCATCATCGGTCGCCTGCTTCAGGAGAGCGGAGTCTGGCTTGTGGCGCCGGAAGACAAGCGTTATGGCCAAGACGTGCTGATCCCCAAGGGGGCGACCAGCGTGGCCAAGGTGGGCCAGGTGGTGGTGGTTGAACTGGTCGAGCCGCCGGCGCTCTTTGGGCAGCCGGTGGGACGCATCAAGGAAGTGCTGGGGGAGGTGGACGACGCGGGCATGGAGATTGAAATCGCCGTTCGCAAGTACAGCGTGCCCCATGAGTTTTCCGAGGCCTGCGTTGCCTTAGCCCGCACGCTGCCGGACAAGGTGCGGCCCCAGGATTGTGAAAATCGCATCGATCTGACGGATGTGCCACTGGTCACGATTGACGGGGAAGATGCGCGCGACTTTGACGACGCGGTGTATTGCGAGCCGGCTTCCAAAGGCCGGGGCAAGTCCGCAGTCAAGGGGTGGCGCCTGTTGGTGGCCATTGCCGATGTCAGCCACTATGTGCAAACCGGGTCGGCCATTGACGTGGACGCGTACGACCGCGCAACCAGTGTCTATTTCCCGCGCCGGGTGATTCCCATGCTGCCGGAGAAGCTGTCCAACGGCTTGTGTTCACTGAATCCGGAGGTGGAGCGTCTGTGCATGGTGTGCGACATGTTCATCACTTCGGAAGGTGAAGTGGATGCCTACCAGTTTTATCCGGCTGTGATGTGGAGCCATGCACGCTTCACGTACACGGAAGTTGCGGCGATTCTGGGCAATACCCGGGGGCCGGAAGCCGCCAAGCGCAAGGACCGTGTCGATGACTTGCTCAATTTGCATGGGGTTTACCAGGCGTTGCTCAAATCGCGACTGAAACGGGGGGCGGTGGATTTTGACACCACGGAAACGCAAATCGTCTGTGACGAGAATGGGCGTATCGAAAAAATCGTGCCGCGCACCCGCAATGTGGCGCACCGTTTGATTGAGGAAGCCATGCTGGCGGCCAATGTCTGCAGTGCCGATTTCATTGCCCAGAGCAAGCATCCTGGACTGTTCCGCGTGCATGAGGGACCCACGCCGGAGAAGCAGGAGATCTTGCGCAATTACCTCAAGGCGACCGGCATCGGCATGACCATCAGCGACGATCCGTCTCCAGGGGAGTTTCAGGCAATTGCCGAGGCGACCAAAGATCGGCCCGATGCCCAGCAGATCCATTCCATGTTGCTGCGTTCCATGCAGCAGGCGATCTATACCCCCGCCAACAGTGGACATTTCGGGTTGGCCTACGGGGCCTACACCCATTTCACCAGTCCCATTCGGCGCTATCCGGATTTGCTGGTTCACCGGGTCATCAAATCCATACTCGGCAAAACCCGGTACCAACTGCCTGCGTTGCCCACTCCCGGAGAAGCGCATGCCAAACTGTCGCGCAGACTCGAAAAGGGGCTGGCAGCTCGGGTGGGAGAGCCCGGGCAGAAACCGAAGAAGGTCAGCGCAGAAGGCATGGCGTGGCAGGCTGCAGGCTTGCATTGCAGCGCCAACGAGCGTCGGGCTGATGAAGCCAGCAGGGATGTTGAGGCCTGGCTGAAATGCAAGTACATGAAGGAGCATTTGGGCGAGGAATACAGCGGCGTGGTGACGGCTGCAACCAGTTTTGGCGTGTTTGTTACGCTGGATGCCCTGTATGTGGAAGGGTTGGTGCACATCACCGAGCTGGGGGGCGAGTATTTCCGCTTTGACGAAGCCCGGCAGGAGTTGCGGGGCGAAAGAACGGGCGCGCGCTATGCCATCGGGACCCGTGTGCGCATCCAGGTGAGCCGGGTTGATCTGGATGGTCGCAGGATCGACTTCCGGCTGGTACAGGAGGGAGAAGGACTGATCGGCCGGGCCATGGTGGAAAAAGGCGCGCAGCGGGAATCGAAAGCCCGTGCCGCGCCGGGCGGGCGGGGCGACGCCCCCATCGATGCCCGGTCGGCGTCTTTCAAGGCCGAATCCCGCAAGCGTGTCGCCAACAAGCCTGGTCGAACGTCCAAGGCACAAGACAAATCGTCGGCTTCACCGAAGAAGGCCGCGCGAAAACGGCGCTGAGAAACCGGTTCAAGCGGGCGCATGGATGCTGCCCGCCGCCACAGGCCGCTTAGCGTGGGTTCACAGAGCCTGTGCCAAGCGTTGTGCGGTGAGGGTGGTGGCGGCGTTCCATCGGTCAGCAACCTGGCCGTGCCGGAAAACTGCTGTGCAGGCGGCCTGAAAGGCATCGCCGCCAGTGGCGAGACCGGCGCCAATGAGTCCGGCCAGCACATCGCCAGTGCCTGCGGTTGCCAGGCGGGCGTTGCCGGTTGGGTTGATGCGAGGGCATGTGTTGGGAGCGGCGATTACTGTGCCCGAGCCTTTGAGTACGACCGTGCAGGCAAATTGATCCGCCAGAGATTGTGCCGCCTTGAGGCGGTTGGCTTGCACGTCCGTACTCGACAACCCCATCAGACGAGCGGCCTCCAGTGGGTGGGGGGTTAATATTGTGGGTCTTCCTTTGCGCAACACGAGTCGGTTCTGGAGTGACGCGTCTTCGGCAATGATGTTGAGCGCATCGGCATCCAGTACCAATCGGGCCGAGCGATCCAGGATATCGGGCAGATATGCGCGGATGGATGGACCACCACCACACCCCGCAACGACCGACATGGATTCGTAAGCCAATGCGGTTGGCGCGCGGAACATGAGTTCAGGCTGGCAGGGATTCAGTTGAAGGGGCTCTGGATCCAGCAACCCGACGTAGATGCGGCCCGCTCCGCCATGCAGTGCAGCCTTGGCTGCCAGCAGTGCGGCGCCGGTCATGCCGCAGGCGCCGCCGATAACGCCGACATCACCGTAGGTTCCCTTGTGCGTGTTGTGCGCGCGTGTCGCGGGAATGGGAAGCGTGTTCAGTTGTGCACATGCAGTGGCGGGCTCCGGGATGTCCAGGGAGTTGAACCAGATTTCGCCGCAAGCATCGCGCCCGGCTGCCGTGAACAGGCCTGGTTTCAGCGTCAGCAGGCTCAGGGTGAAGTCGGCCTTGACGTGCAAGGCACTTGCTGTGCCGGTCTCGGCATCCAGTCCAGAGGGGACATCGACCGCGATGACCGGTGCTTGCTTGGCATTGATGCGGTCAATCCAGGTTGCGTAGGGTTCCTCGAAGTTACGGAGGGAGCCTATGCCAAACAGGGCGTCAATGCACAGATCGTAGGCGTCGGGCACACGATCCGCAAAAGCAACGCCCGCATTCACCGCCCCCTGACGGGCTGCAGCGGCATCTGCGGGGAGTGGTGTCGTACTGACAAGACTGGTCACGACAGGGTGCTTGCCCCATTGTTTCAGGTGTTTTGCAGCCTCGTATCCATCGCCACCGTTGTTTCCGGGACCACAGGGAATCCAGATGATCTGGGCGTGGGGGGCCGTCGCCAGTGCAAAGCGGGCCAGCGCCAGTCCAGCCCGTTGCATCAGTGCGTGCGGAGGAAGACTTCCGGCCGCGGAACCCTCCAGCACCCGTGCCTCACGGTTGCTGAAGAGCAGTTTGGCGGTGACCGGGACGATGCCGTCAGCACCAAGAATACGCTCAGAATTCGTAGACGTCTCCTTCGCGCGCCAGGCGGATGTCCATCCCGTTGGCAAGCGATGCGTTGCTTTCTAGTGCCGCATGAAATGCATCTTCCAGGGCGTCGTCGCTGCGGGTGGGTTCATGGTGTGTGCAAAACAGGACCTTGGCATCCGCCGCGCGGGCGAGCGCGATGCTGGAGCTGAAGGTGCCGTGCCCCCAGCCTTTTTTCAATGGATATTCCGTGTCGGTATAGGAGCTGTCAGCGATGAATACGTCCACGCCACGGACGGCATCCTGGATGGCTTTGATTTTGTCGTCGACAAATACCTGGTATTCGTCGTAACCCTCATCTCTGGGTTCGTAGATGTTGTACGGCGGCTCATGGTCACCGGTAAAAAACACCGATTTTCCGTTGCATTCAATGCGATAGCCGAAGTCGATCACCGGGTGGTTCAGGAGGTAAGGGGTGACGGTTGCCGACCCGACCTGAATGGTCTGCTCTGGTGTCAATGTGACGTATTCAATGCGTGCTTTCATTTCCGCTTCACGGACTGGAAAGTAGCTGTATTGCAGTTGAACGGACATAACTTGTTCAATGCCTTTTCCCGAAACAGGATCAAACCCCCCGTGCAGCCGTAACGTGTTGCCCGGGATGAAATTGGGAATGAAGAACGGCAGGCCCTGGATGTGATCCCAGTGGGAGTGGGTGATCAGCACGTTGGCGGAAACGGGTAGTTCAGCCAGCAGGGTTTGGGAGAGGGGGAAAATCCCGGTTCCCGCATCCAGAATGATGAGTTCGTTATTGTCGGTGCGGATTTCTATGCAGGTCGTGTTTCCACCGTACCGCACCGTATTGGGTCCCGGAGAAGGTATGGAACCGCGTACTCCCCAAAACCTGACCTTCATGGTGTTTCTTTCCGTCGCGTACAAAAAATGCCACAAAGCTGCAATCTAGCATTTCTGGGGCAGGGTTTGGGGAACTTGGACGAATAACTTCGTCGCAGGCGTATTGTGTCAACACATGCGCCAATAGAAAAGTCCTACGTCAGCCCGGGCGACGGTCTGCGCGCAAGTGCTCTGTGCCGACGGCAGGGGCTTTTTTCATGATCAGATCGGCCAAAACCCGGGCGGCTCCGCTAGACAGGCCCCAGCCATGCGGGCCGTGTCCCAAATTCAGCCATACACCAGGGATTTCGCTGGCGCCAATCACGGGCAGGCCGTCAAAGGTAATGTTTCTGGAGCCTTTCCAGATCTGTGTTCCAGAAGGGTAATGCGCTGCACCGGGGAAATGGTTCTGCAAGGCCTTGTACAGGCTCTGTACTGCTTTGGGGTCCTGGGTTGCCGGATTGCCACCCAGCTCTGCACCGCCGGAAACCCGAATTCGGTTACCCAGACGGGTGATCACGATTCCGGAGTTCATATCCGTTACGGCGCTTCTCGGGGCATTCAGGGGTTCGCGAATAGCCGCACTCAGGGTGTAGCCGGATATAGAAGCGATTGGAAGCCGAATTTTGAGTGGCGCCAGTGCAGGATGCGAGGGTCCACCCGTGCAAATTACAACGTTGTCATAGGTGCGTGCTACCGGATCCCCGTGGATTGCGACCGCCAGATTGGGTGTGACTTCAATATGGGAAGCGGTTGTGTTGAACGCGAACCGGACCCCCATTTTCTGAGCTGCGTTCTTGAGCAGCAGTGCGTATTGACGGCAGTTGCCTACCTCATCGTTTGGAAAGTGGATCGCGGAATGCAGAGTTTCCGTGTTTTGCAGGGCGGGTTCAATTTTTTTGGCATCTTCCGGCTGAATTTCCAGGAATGCAACGCCCGCCTCCTTGAGTGCCGCCAGGCGGGGCTGGAGGGTTTTGTGCGCCGCCTCAGAGTGAATCAGGTGCAGCTGTCCCGTGCTGCGTTCATATTCCAGTTGTGCCGCGGCAGCAATTTGGTGCATTCGGTCCTGACTGTACGCATACAAGTGCTGCAGGCAGTCGCGGTTGGCCAAAAAAGTATCGGACTGGCCCGCGTGACTCCATTGCCAGAGCCAGCGCAGTTCCGGGCTTGAAATTTTGCGCTTCCAGGCCACCTGGCCCAATGAACGGAAGAAATGCAGTGCGGAAGTGACTGGCCATGCGGGCATGGACAGGGGAAGCATCCCGCTTGGGGCCACCAGCCCCGCATTGGCGAAACTTGCGCTTTCGGCGGCGGCGCCTGTTTTTTCAAGCACGGTCACTTCGTGCCCGTCGCAAGCCAGTTCATAGGCCGTAGTAATGCCGATAATCCCGGCGCCAATGACGGCGATCTTCATGGAAACCTTAAATTCTGGGGAGCTGTAGCCGAAGCGGGCATTATAGGGAGCAAGAGCGGTGTTTTCCCCCGTCGTGCTATACTCTCAAGGCTTTGCATGGAGTGCTTTTGGCGCCTGCAATTCAATCGCAAACCGATCCCGCCAAGGTGTTGTCCGGTCGAGAAGAAAGTTCTTTTTCGACTGGGCAAAAAGCGGACCGGATTTTAGACCTAACCTTTGGAGTAATTTATGGCAGTAACAATGCGCGAAATGCTGGAAGCTGGCGTCCATTTCGGACACCAAACCCGCTTCTGGAACCCCAAGATGGCCCCGTTCATTTTTGGCCATCGCAACAAAATTCACATCATCAACCTGGAAAAATCGCTCCCGATGTTCCAGGAAGCGGCCAAGTTTGTCCGCCAGTTGTCTGCCAAGCGTGGAACCATCCTGATGGTGGGGACCAAGCGCCAAGCGCGCGAAACGGTAGCGGCTGAGGCGCAACGCGCTGGCGTGCCTTTTGTGGACCAGCGTTGGTTGGGCGGTATGCTGACCAACTTCAAAACCGTCAAGACGTCGATCAAGCGTTTGAAGGAAATGAAGGTTCAGCAAGAAGCTGGCTTGGACAGCATGAGCAAGAAGGAGCAACTGATGTTTGCTCGCGAACTGGCGAAGCTGGAAAAGGACATTGGCGGCATTCAGGATATGGCCGCTTTGCCGGACGCAATTTTTGTTATCGACGTTGGCTACCACAAGATTGCCATCGCTGAAGCGCGCAAGCTGGGTATTCCCCTGATTGGCGTGGTTGACTCCAACCACTCCCCGGAAGGCATTGACTACGTGATTCCGGGTAACGACGATTCCGCCAAGGCTGTGACCTTGTATGCCCGTGGCATTGCAGACGCAATCCTGGAAGGTCGTGCAAATGCTGTGGATGATGTCGTCAAGGCAGTTGCCGCCGAGAGCGAAGATGAGTTCGTTGAGGTGAACGAAGCCTCTGCTTGAGGTTTTTTCGCCCGAAAAAGGGGGCTTCGTGGCCCCTTTTTTTTAGCCTTTATTAAACTATTGAACTGATGACGGAGAAATAAGATGGCTGCAATTACCGCAAGCATGGTTGCTGAACTGCGTGGAAAAACCGACGCACCGATGATGGAGTGCAAAAAGGCACTGACTGAAGCCGATGGCGACATGGCCAAAGCAGAAGAGTTGCTGCGTGTGAAGCTGGGTAGCAAGGCTGGCAAGGCCGCTGCGCGCATCACCGCTGAAGGCGTGGTGGCGACTTCCATGGACGGTACGGTGGGCTCCATGATTGAAGTCAACTGCGAAACCGATTTTGTAACCAAGAACGACAGCTTCCTGGCGTTGGCCAATGCGGCGGCTGCTTTGATTGCCAAGCACAATCCGGCGGATGTGGCCGCACTGAGCGCACTCGAGTATTCCCAGGATGGATTTGGTCCCACGCTGGAAGATGTTCGCAAAGGACTGATCGGAAAAATCGGTGAGAACATGACTTTCCGCCGTTTCAAGCGTTTCGCATCGGGCGCCAAACTGGCGTCTTATCTGCACGGTACCCGTATTGGCGTGGTCGTGGAGTTCGAAGGTGATGATGTCGCTGCCAAGGATGTGGCGATGCACGTCGCCGCCATGAAACCGGTAGCCTTGTCCAGCAACGATGTTCCTGCTGAGTTGGTGGAGCGCGAGCGTTCGGTTGCTGCCGCAAAGGCCGCTGAGGATGCGGCGGTCGCTACGGCCGCGGGCAAGCCCGTCCAATCCGCTGACATTGTTGCCAAGCGTATTGAAGGTGGCGTGCAGAAGTACCTGAAAGAAGTCTCGCTTTTCAACCAGCCTTTTGTCAAGAATGACAAGCAAACGGTTGAGCAGATGCTCAAGGCCGTTGGTACCACTGTCAAGGGTTTCACCCTCTATGTGGTGGGTGAAGGCATCGAGAAGAAGGTTGACGATTTCGCTGCCGAAGTCGCAGCCCAGGTTGCTGCTGCAAAGCAGACGGCTTGATCACGGGCCAACCAGAAAGATCCACATCCACCTATGAACCACCGGGAGTCATCCATGCACCAAGATAAACCCGCATACAAGCGAATTTTGCTGAAGCTGTCGGGCGAAGCTTTGATGGGTGACGACCAATTTGGCATCAATCGCGACACGATTGTGCGCATGGTGGACGAAATTGCCGAGGTGACCCGTCTGGGTGTGGAGGTTGCGGTGGTCATCGGTGGCGGGAATATTTTCCGTGGTGTTGCTGGCGGCTCTGTCGGCATGGACCGGGCCACCGCTGATTACATGGGCATGCTGGCAACGGTCATGAACGCGCTGGCTTTGGGTGACACCATGAACAAGGCGGGACTGACCGCGCGCGTCATGTCGGCCATTGGAATTGAGCAGGTTGTCGAGCCCTATGTGCGTCCCAAGGCCTTGCAATACCTGGAAGAAGGCAAGGTTGTAATTTTTGCTGCCGGGACCGGCAACCCGTTTTTCACCACGGATACGGCAGCAGCGCTGCGTGGTGCTGAAATCGGTGCCGAAATAGTGCTCAAGGCAACGAAGGTGGATGGCGTTTACACGGCCGATCCCAAAAAAGACGCCGCCGCCATTCGCTACGCAAAAATCACGTTCGATGATGCAATGTCGCAAAACCTGGGAATCATGGACGCCGCCGCTTTTGCGCTGTGCCGGGACCAGAAGCTTCCGATCAAGGTGTTTTCCATCTTCAAGCATGGTGCACTCAAGCGTGTGATCATGGGCGAGGACGAGGGCACGTTGGTACACGTGTGAAGCTTGCCTGCAATGGTGCCGGCTTTGACGACTCGAGGATGAACTATGGCGATCAATGAAATTAAAGCGACCCTGGAAGGCAAGATGGACCAGTCCATCGCAGCCCTCAAGCACAATCTGACAAAAATCCGCACCGGGCGAGCCAATCCCGCTTTGCTGGACACCGTACAGGTGGATTACTACGGCTCTCTCGTTCCCATCAGCCAGGTGGCCAATTTGTCCCTGCTGGATGCCCGGACCATTAGCGTGCAGCCGTGGGAAAAGGGAATGGGTGCCAAGATCGAGAAAGCCATTCGGGACAGCGACCTGGGTTTGAACCCTTCCAGCATGGGTGATTTGATTCGCGTGCCTTTGCCAGCCATGACTGAGGAGCGCCGGCGCGAGCTGACCAAAGTGGTGCGTGGCGAGGGGGAAAGTTCCAAGATCGCCATTCGTAACCTGCGGCGGGACGCCAACGAAGCGGTGAAGAAGCTGGTTAAGGAAAAACTTGCCTCCGAGGACGATCAGAAGCGTTCGGAGGCCGACATCCAGAAACTGACAGACCGGCACATCACCGAAGTGGACCGCTTGGTGGCATCCAAAGAGCAAGAGATCATGGCGGTTTGACGTCGGTTTTTGCCGCGTTTGAATTGAGCCGATAGATATGGCCGAACAGGTTGCCGTACCGCGCCATATCGCCATCGTCATGGATGGAAATGGGCGCTGGGCTTCACGCCGGTTTTTGCCGCGCATTGCCGGTCATAAGCAGGGTGTCGATGCCCTCAAGCGCATTGTCAAGGCCTGCGCGAGCAGGCATGTTCCCGTGCTGACAGTGTTCGCCTTTTCATCGGAAAACTGGAACCGTCCGGCCGAGGAAGTGTCGGGCTTGATGGACATCCTGGCCCTGGCCCTGGCCCGGGAGGTGTCCCAGTTGCAGCGTGACGGTGTTCAGCTGCATTTTGTGGGGGACCGCGAGGCGTTGTCCGCGCGGGTCAGAAAGGGCCTGGAAGATGCAGAGGTTGCAACGGCTGGCAATTCCCTGTTGACGCTGAACGTCTGTTTCAATTACGGTGGGCGCTGGGACATTGCATCGGCCGCTGCGCGTCTCGCTGCGGCAGGAACACCCATTACGGAAGAAAGTCTGTCTGGCGCGCTCGCCCTGGCCCATTGTGCGGACCCAGATCTGGTGATCCGGACCGGCGGCGAGAAGAGGCTCAGCAATTTCCTGCTGTGGCAGGCGGCCTACTCGGAGCTGTGTTTCAGCGACGTTTTATGGCCGGACTTTGATGAGGCCGCCCTGGATGCCGCCTTGCAGGAATACGCGTCGCGTGAACGCCGATTCGGGCAGACTTCGCAGCAGATTGCCGAGAGCACGGAAACCCGGCGTTAACCAAGGACCTTTCATGTTGAAGCAAAGAATCATTACGGCACTGCTGATGCTGGTCATTTTGCTTCCGGCCGTCTTTTATCCGGCGCCTGAGGCATTCGGGGCGGTGGCTGTGGTCTTGATTTCTGCCGGAGCCTGGGAATGGGCCAAATTGAACCAATACAGTCAAGTGCAGGCGTTGCTGACGGCCGTCTTCTGTGCCGCACTGTGTGTGATCTCCTGGTATGGTGGGTTGGTGCATGCCGCGCTGAAGGTGCTTTGGATTGGTGCAGGCAGCGCCTGGGTGGTATTGGGGGCCTGGCTTTTGCACGGCGGGGTCAGGGTGTGGGCCAGCGTTCCTCGGGTGCTGCGTTTGGCCGGAGGCATTCTGGCCTTGTGGGTGGCCTGGCTTGCGGTGACGCAGGCCCGCATCATCGGCATCAATTTCCTTTTTTCCATCCTGGTTCTGGTGTGGGTTGCAGACATCTTTGCGTACTTTGCCGGGCGGGCGCTGGGGGGGCGGTTTTTCACCCGCAAATTGGCGCCCTCCATCAGCCCCGGAAAGACCTGGGAAGGTGCCATTGGCGGCATGGTTGGCGTTGTGGTGTGTTCGCTCATCTGGCGCAGCCTGGACGTTCTGGCAACGCCCGAACAGGCGGGTATTTACAGTCGCTTAGGTGCAGCAGGTGTCCCCTTCATGGTTCTCGCCGTGCTGTTCCTGGCGGCCATGAGTGTGGTAGGGGACTTGGTGGAGTCGCTCTTCAAACGCAGCGCAGGTGTCAAAGACAGCAGCGGCTTGCTCCCCGGCCACGGAGGCGTATTGGACCGTGTGGATGCCTTGCTTCCGATCCTTCCCCTGGCGATGATGCTTACCTCTTTATGAACAGTGAAAAACTACGTGTCGTGATCTTGGGGTCTACGGGCTCCATTGGTGTCAATACCCTGGACGTCATTGATCGCCACCGGGATCGGTTTGACGTGTTTGCCCTGACCGCATCCACCAGCGTTGAGGCGATGGCCGTGCAGTGTGGGAAATACAAGCCCGTCTATGCGGTGATGGCCAGCGAAGCCCACGGACGTCAGTTGCATGCTCTGTGTGAGTCCTCCGGGTTGCGTACCCAGGTCCTGTGGGGTGCGCAAGCCCTGACCATGGTGGCTGGGCATGAGCAGGCGGACACCGTAATGGCAGCCATTGTGGGCGCCGCCGGATTGGCGCCCTGTCTTGCGGCTGCGCGCGCAGGCAAACGCCTCCTGTTGGCCAACAAGGAGGCGCTCGTGGTGGGTGGCCAGCTGTTCATGGACGCGGTGGCCGCGGGCGGCGCAACCCTGCTGCCGATTGACAGTGAGCACTCTGCAATCTTCCAGTCTTTGCCGCAAAATCCGCAGGATTGGGCTGCACGGGTGGACAAAATCATATTGACGGCCTCAGGTGGTCCGTTCCGAACCCGGGATCCCCGAACCCTGCAGGACGTGACCCCGGAGGAGGCCTGTGCGCATCCGAACTGGGTCATGGGACGCAAGATATCCGTGGACTCGGCGACGATGATGAACAAGGCGCTGGAAGTGATTGAAGCCCGTTTCCTGTTTGGCATGGCCCCGGAAAAAATCGAGGTGGTCATACACCCGCAAAGCGTGATTCATTCGATGGTGCAGTACGTGGACCATTCCGTCGTGGCTCAGTTGGGGACACCGGATATGCGCGGCCCCATTGCGTATGGCCTGTCTTGGCCCCACCGGGTGAGTTCAGGCGCCTCGGCGCTGGATTTTTCTTCCATGGCCAGCCTCACGTTTGAAACGGTGGATACCGATGCGCATCGGCAGCGGTTCCCAGGCCTGGCCCTGGCATGGGCTGTTTTGAACGCTCCGCAAGGTACTCCCGCGGTGCTGAACGCCGCCAATGAGGTTGCAGTGGCGGCGTTCCTGGCGCGTCGTATTCGGTACGACCAGATTCACCAGGTCAATTCGGAGACCCTGGACGCGGTTGCTTTCGAGAATCCGGCGTCGCTGGACGACTTGCTGAACCTGGACCAACGTTCTCGCCGTGCTGCCGAAGAGGCTGTTGTGCGGTTTGCTTCCTAGCGGTTGACATGTTGACCATTGCTGCCTTTGTCTTTGCCATTGCCATTCTTGTGGCGGTGCATGAGTGGGGGCATTACCGCATGGCGCGCGCCTGCGGTGTGAAGGTGTTGCGGTTTTCCATAGGTTTTGGGCCCCGGGTGTGGGGATGGACGTCCCGCCGATCCGGAACAGAGTTTGTACTGGGGCTGCTGCCGCTGGGTGGGTATGTGAAGATGCTGGACGAACGTGAAGGTCCCGTCGCCCAGGCCGAGCGGCATCGGGCCTTTAATACGCAACCGCTGCGTAGCCGTGCGCTCATCGTTGCAGCCGGCCCGTTGGCCAATCTGCTGCTGGCGGTCGCGCTGTATTCCTGGGTCAACTGGACAGGCATTGAACAACCGCGGGCGATATTGGCCAAACCCTTGCAAGGCTCGGTGGTCGCCCAGGCCGGATTCGAGGGAGGGGAGCAGGTTCACCGGGCGGGATTGGAGGGGGATGATCTGGAGGACGTGGTGTCGTTCGAGGATTTCCGCTGGTGGCTGACGCGGGCGGCACTCAGCCACCACAATCTGCAGGTTGAATTTTCAGACGCGCAGGCGAGCCGGGGCAAATTGGTCATCCTGCCGCTCAGCGGCGTGGATGCGCGCAATGCCGATACCCGTCTATTCAGGGAGATTGGTATCCTCGGCCCGTTTTCCCAGGCCCGTTTGGGCGCGCTGTCGGCGGATGGCGCAGCGCAACTGGCCGGTTTGGCACCGGAGGATGTGGTGTTGCAGGTGGATGGTGCCACCATAGTCGATGCGGAGCAATTGCGTGAGTTGATACGCAAGTCCGGTTCAAGCGGAACGGCCGCGCAACAGAACTGGCTGGTCCAGCGCGGTGCATCCCGGCTGGTGGTCGCGGTGACACCCAAGGTCGAAAAATCAGGTGACGGATTCGTGGGGCGGATCGGCGCATTTGTCGGCGCGCCCCCGGTTGTCGGCACCGTTCGTTATGGGCCGCTGGAGGGTCTGGCCCGTGCCCTGAGCCGCACGGGAGAGGTGTCGATGCTCACCCTGCGGATGATGGGGCAAATTGCAATAGGGGATGCGTCCCTGAAGAACCTCAGCGGCCCCATCACGATTGCGGATTACGCAGGAAAATCCGCGGCCATGGGCTTAACCCAGTTCCTGGTCTTTCTGGCCTTGATCAGTATAAGCTTGGGGGTTCTGAATCTGCTGCCGGTGCCGGTGCTGGATGGCGGGCACCTGATGTATTATCTTTGGGAGTCGCTTACAGGCCAGCCGGTGTCCCAGTTGTGGATGGACCGGTTACAACGGGCGGGTCTGGTGATTTTGCTGATGATGATGTCCATCGCCGTGTTCAATGACGTGACGCGCGTGCTGGGTTGACTGTCCGGGATTTTCTGGAATTTTCAGCGCACTTAAATTGAAAAACAATGCAATTCAATCGTAATTTTCTGCGTCGCGTCAGCTGTGCTGCAGTGTCTTTTGTCGTCATGCACAGTGCGTGGGCTTTGGAGCCATTCGCAGTGCGGGACATTCGGGTTGAAGGATTGCAACGGGTTGAAGCGGGGACGGTCTTTGCCTCGCTGCCGGTTCGTGTGGGCGATACCTACAGCGATGAAAAGGCCGCTGCGTCCATCAAGGCGCTTTTCGGGTTGGGTCTGTTCAAGGATGTCCGCATCGAGGCCAACGATGGCGTGCTGGTGGTCATTGTCGAAGAACGCCCGTCCGTAGCCGACGTGGATTTCTCCGGGACCAAGGAATTCGACAAGGACACGCTGAAGAAGGCGTTGCGCGACATCGGATTGATGGACGGGCGTCCCTTTGACAAGGCGCTGGTTGATCGGGCTGAGCAGGAACTCAAGCGGCAGTACATCAACCGCAGCATGTATGCGACGGAAGTGGTGACCACCGTGACGCCGATTGAGCGCAACCGCGTGAATTTGAGTTTTGCGGTTGTTGAAGGGGAGGTCGCCAAGATCAAGGACATCCGTATCGTGGGGGCCAAGGTTTTCTCCGAATCCACCTTGCGGGGGCTGTTTGATCTGGATACCGGTGGATGGCTGAGCTGGTACACCAAGTCGAATCGTTACTCCCGCGCCAAGTTGAATGCCGATATTGAAACCCTGCGTTCCTACTATTTGACGCGGGGCTACCTGGAGTTCAAGGTGGATTCCACGCAGGTGGCAATATCCCCTGACAAGCAGGATATCAGCATCACCATCAACGTGAGCGAAGGCGAGCGGTTTGTGGTTTCCAAGATCAAGATGGAAGGCAACTTCCTCGGCAAGGACGAGGAATTCCGCTCACTCATCGCCATTCGTGCTGGGGAGGCCTACAACGCAGACCAGGTCGCCCAGACCACCAAGGCATTCACCGATTACTTTGGCAATTTCGGATTTGCATTTGCCCGAGCCGAGGCACGCACGGACATTGATCGCGCAACCAACCGCGTGGAAGTCACCTTGCAGGCAGATCCCTCCCGCCGGGCCTATGTGCGCCGGATCAATATTGCCGGCAATGACCGCACGCGTGACGAAGTGATCCGGCGTGAGTTCCGGCAGTTGGAAGCCGCCTGGTACGACGGCGATAAGATCCGCCAGTCCCGCAACCGTGTGGACCGCCTGGGGTACTTCAAGGAAGTATCCCTGGAAACCCAGGAGGTGCCTGGGTCACCGGACCAGGTGGACCTGTTGCTCACTGTGGCAGAGAAACCCACGGGCAGCGTGAGTCTGGGGGCGGGTTTGTCCAGTGGCGAAGGGCTTGGTTTCACATTTGGCTTCAAGCAGGACAATGCCTTTGGTTCTGGCAGCTCCCTAGGCGTGGAGTTGAATACCAGCAAGTACAACCGAACGGCGGTCTTCAGTACCACCAATCCCTATATCACTGAAGACGGCGTGTCCCGAACCATCGACATACACCAGAGAACGTCCAAACCCTATACAGATGTGGACAGTTACTCGATTGAGACGACTGGTGCAAGCCTGCGCTTTGGCGTTCCTTTCTCGGATTCCGATACGGTGTACCTCGGCGGTGGCTTCGATCGAACCACGATTGCGCCTGGTACCTACCTTCCCGCGGCGTACCAGAATTTTGCCAACGAGTTTGGTTACACCACCTATGCCGTGCCCCTGACGATTGGTTGGGCGCGGGATACGCGTGACAGCGCCATGGTGCCCAGTGTCGGCAAGGTCATCCGGACAACGGGTGAGTGGAGTGTCGGTGGGGATATGCGCTATGTGCGCGGCACGGTCCAGTACCAGCAATTCTTCCCGGTTTCCCGGAAGGTGACCGCGGCACTGAATACCGAACTGTCCCTGGGGCAAGGCACTTCCGGGCTGTCGTATCCCGTTTTCAAGAACTATTATTCGGGTGGCCTGGGGTCGGTTCGGGGCTTTGAGCAAGGGAGTCTGACGACGGGTTCGCAACGCCTGCCCGGGTCGGACGGCATTGCGATCGGTGGCGCCAAGAAATTCACCATCAATGCGGAATTGCTGTCGCCCCTGCCGGGTGGCGGCAATGACCGGACCCTGCGCATGTTCGGGTTTTTTGATGCGGGCGGCATCTATGATGCCAACGAGTCCATTATGCTGGGTGACATGCGGACGTCGATCGGGGTGGGGATCAGCTGGATTTCCCCGGTGGGGCCCCTGCGCCTGGCTTTTGCGCGCCCCATCAACAAGTTTGAAAACGATAAACTTCAATACATGCAATTTCAGATCGGAACTACTTTCTAATGAAAACACTCAAGACAAGCTGGGTTGCAGCCCTGTTGCTGGCTGCAGTCGCCTCTGGCGCGATGGCCCAGGACTCCAAGATTGCCTATATCAGCAACCAGCGCATCATCACGGAATCTGGCCCGGCGAAGCTGGCCCAGACCAAGCTGGAGCAGGAGTTTTCCCGGCGCCAGAAGGAACTCTCCGACCAGCAGCTTTCCCTGAAGGCATTCAGCGAGAAATTTGAACGGGACGCCCCTACGCTGACCGATAGCCAGCGCGCGAGCCGCCAGAAGGAGTTTGCGGAGCAGAGCCGGGATTTCCAGCGCAAGCAACGTGAGTTTCAGGAGGACCTGAATGGCCGCCGCAACGAAGAGTTGCAACAGGTGTTGGAAAAGGCCAACAAGGCCATGAAGCAGGTGGCCGAGGCGGAGAAGTACGACATGGTGCTGTCCGAGGGCGTGGTGTACAGCAACAACAAGCACGACATCACCGACAAGGTTCTCAAGATCCTCAACGCCGGTAGCAAGTAAGCGGTGGGTTCGGGGCGCGGCGGTATGGAGCTGGATCTGGCTTCTGTGGTGGAAGCCTTGGGTGGCAAGCTTCACGGTGATGCGTCCCTGCGGGTGTCCGGGCTGGCGTCGCTGGAAACGGCCACTGCGAGTGACCTGAGCTTCCTGAGCAACCCCCGCTACCAACAACAGCTGCTGACTTCGCGTGCAGCGTGCGTCATTGTCGGCCCGCAGATGGAAGCCGCTGCGATGACCCGCGGTGCCTGCATCGTGACCGATCAGCCCTATCTGTATTTTGCCCGGCTGACCCAGCTGTGGAAGCGGAGGCGCAGCGCCGCCGCAGTGCCCCAGGTACATCCCAGTGCGGTCGTTGATTCCACTGCAGTGGTTCACCCGTCTGCATCCATCGGCCCGTTGTGCGTGGTCGAGCGCGGTGCGCGCATTGGTGCTGCCACGGTCTTGAAATCCCGGGTGACGGTGGGTGAGGATTGCGTGGTGGGCGAGCGCTGCATCCTGCATTCCGGGGTCGTGATCGGTGCGGATGGCTTCGGTTTTGCGCCCAACGGCGATGCCTGGGAAAAAATCGAGCAACTCGGTGCCGTGCAAATCGGCAACGACGTGGAGATTGGCGCCAACACCTGCATTGACCGGGGCGCCCTGCAGGACACGGTGATTGAAGATGGCGTCAAGCTCGACAACCTGATCCAGATCGGGCACAACGTGCACGTGGGACGCAATACGGCCATGGCCGGATGTGTGGGCGTGGCGGGCAGTGCCACGATCGGCCCCAACTGCACGATTGGCGGTGGCGCTATTGTGCTGGGACATCTCACCATCGGGGCCCATGTGAATATTTCTGCTGCGACGGTCGTCAGCAAATCGATCCTGAAGCCTGGTCATTACACCGGCATGTTCCCGATTGACGAAAATGCATCGTGGGAACGCAACGCCGCAACGTTGAAGCAACTGCACAGCCTGCGCGACCGAATCAAAACTATTGAAAAAGAACTCAAGCCATGATGGACATCCATAAAATTCTCAAGCAGTTGCCGCACCGTTACCCCTTTCTCCTTGTGGACCGCGTGCTGGAACTGGACAAGGGCAAGACGATCAAGGCGCTGAAGAACGTCACCATCAATGAGCCCTTTTTTGAAGGCCATTTCCCCCACCGACCAGTGATGCCGGGCGTGCTGATGCTGGAGGCGCTGGCCCAGGCCGCGGCCCTGCTGGCCTTTGATGCGCTGGACAGCGCTCCCAACGACCAGATGGTGTACTACTTTGCCGGCATCGATGGCGCCCGCTTCAAGCGCCCGGTGGAGCCGGGTGATCAGCTGATTCTTGAAGTGGAGCTGCTGCGCATGAAGGCCGGAATTTTCAAGTTCAAGGGCAAGGCATCGGTTGCCGGCGAGACCGCCGTCGAGGCCGAACTGACCTGCGCCATGCGTGCCATTCCGCAGGATGCCTGACGTGTCGTTGATCCACGCCACCGCCATTGTTGACCCCGCTGCCGAGCTGGACAGTTCGGTGACTGTTGGCCCGTATACGGTCATCGGGCCCCACGTCAAGGTTGGTGCCGGCACCACGATCGGGCCGCACTGCGTCATCGAAGGCCATACCACCATTGGCCAAGACAACCGCATTTTCCAATTCAACTCCCTGGGCGCCATTCCGCAAGACAAAAAGTATGCCGGCGAGCCCTGCGAGTTGCACATCGGCGACCGCAACACCATCCGCGAGTTCTGCACCTTCAACATCGGATCTCCCGGTGATGCCGGCGTGACCAAAGTCGGCAACGACAACTGGATCATGGCCTACGTGCACCTGGCGCACGACTGCCAGGTGGGCAACCACACCATCTTTGCCAACAACTCCCAGCTGGCCGGCCACGTGCATGTGGACGACTGGGTCATCCTCGGGGGCTTCACCGTAGTGCACCAGTTTGTGCGTTTGGGGGCCCACAGCATGACGGCCATGTGCTCGTTGCTGTTTGCGGATCTGCCGCCGTTTGTCATGTGCCAGGGCCAGCCGGCAGCGGCCCGTTCCATGAACTTCGAAGGCTTGCGTCGCCGTGGCTGGAGTCCGGAGCGCATCAGCGGTGTCAAAGCCATGCACAAGGCGCTGTATCGCGATGACCTCACGCTGGAACAGGCGCGCGCGCGTATCGCCGAGCTCGGCCGCAGTCAGCCCGAGACGGCAGTGGATGTGGCCATGATGCAGTCGTTCCTGGACCACACCTCCACACAGCGCGGCATCGTCCGCTGACGCCGGACCATGCCAGCTGCGCTGCCCGACCCCGTGGCCCCAGCGCCGCACGCTGACCCGTTCGTAGCGCTGGTCGCCGGGGAGGCGTCCGGCGACCTGCTGGCCGGCCTGTTGCTGGAGGGGCTGCGCAGACGCTGGCCTGCGCTGGCGTCGGCCGGCATTGGCGGCCCGCAGATGCAGCGTCACGGGTTCATCGCCTGGTGGCCGCACCACAAGCTGTCCGTGCATGGTTACGGCTGGGAAGTGTTGCGCCGGTACCGGGAAATCGTGGGCATCCGTCGCCAGCTGCAAGAGCGCTTGCTGGTCCAGCGCCCGGACATATTCATTGGCGTGGATGCGCCCGATTTCAACCTGGACCTGGAGCGCAATTTGCGGGAGCAGGGCGTCAAGACCGTGCATTTTGTCTGCCCGTCTATCTGGGCGTGGCGGGCCGAGCGGGTGGAAACAATCCGCCGCAGCGCCGACCACGTCCTGTGCGTATTTCCATTCGAACCCGCATTGCTGGAGCGCCACGGCATTGCTGCCACCTATGTCGGCCACCCGCTGGCGAACGTGATTCCCCTGGAGCCCGACAAGGCTGCGGCCCGTGCGGCGCTGGGTTTGCAGGCGCACGACGAGGTACTTGCGCTGCTGCCGGGTAGCCGCGCCTCCGAGGTGAAACATCTGACCGGGCCTTTTTTTGCCGCCGCTCGGCAGATTCTCCAGGTTCGGCCGGACATCAAGTTGGTGCTGCCGGCCGTGCCGGCCCTGCGGGCAACCATTGAACAGGCTGCCGCGCAGGCGGGCTTGCTGGAGCAGGTGCAGATCGTCAACGGCCAGTCGCACACGGTGCTGGCCGCCTGCGACGTGACGCTGATTGCCAGTGGCACCGCCACGCTGGAGGCTGCGCTGTTCAAGCGCCCCATGGTCATTGCCTACCGCATGGGCTGGCTGTCGTGGCAGATCATGCGGCGCAAGCAGCTGCAGCCTTGGGTGGGTCTGCCCAACATCCTGTGCGAGGAGTTCATCGTGCCCGAGCTGCTGCAGGAGCGTGCCACGCCCGAGGCGCTGGCGGACGCCGTGCTGCAGTGGTTTGACGACCTGGACCACCAGCCTGCGGAAATGGCGGCTCTGCAACAACGGTTTTTGGCGCTGCACCACAGCCTGCGGCGTGACACTTCTTCTCTGGCTACCGATGCGATCGAAAAAATTCTTGCACGCTGAACAGGCGGCGCTCTCGTGGGACACGCCAGGTCTGATTGCCGGTGTGGATGAGGCCGGGCGCGGGCCGCTGGCCGGACCCGTGGTGGCCGCCGCCGTGATTCTGGATGCGCGCAATCCGATTGAAGGGCTCGCCGACTCCAAGGTGCTCACCGCGCGCCGGCGTGAGCAACTGTTTGACGAGATACGCGCCAAGGCCTTGTGCTGCTCCATTGCCCAGGCCAGCGTGGAAGAGATCGACCAGATCAACATCCTGCAAGCCACCCTGCTGGCCATGCGCCGTGCCGTGGAGGGCTTGCGGCTCAAGCCGACCAAGGTGCTGGTGGACGGCAACCGCCTGCCCGTGCTGGATGTGTTGGCCGAAGCCATCGTCAAAGGGGACAGCAAGGTGCCGGCCATCTCCGCCGCGTCCATTCTGGCCAAGGTCACCCGCGACCGCTGGTGCGCCGAGCTGGATGCGCAATACCCGCAGTACGGCTTTGCCGGCCACAAGGGGTACGGCACGGCGGAGCACTTGGCCGCCCTGCAGCAGCACGGCGCCTGCCCGCAGCACCGCAAGACGTTCAGCCCCGTGACCAAGGTGCTCACATGAGCCAGCCGCTGCCCATCACCTCGCGCGACAACCCGCTGCTCAAGGAGCTGCGCAAGGTTGCACAGGACAATATCGCCTATCGCAAGGCCGGCCGCTTCTGGGTGGAGGGTGACCACCTGTGCAGCGCCGCCCTGGTGCGCGGGTTGAAACCGGCCGTGGCCGTATTTTCAGAGCATTTTTGGCCTCAAGCCCCCGCAGAATATGCGCAGGCAGCTATCAAAAGCATAGTGATTCCGGATGCCTTGTTCCGGGAACTCAGCGGCCTGGAGTCGCCTGCCCAGGTGGGCTTTGTGCTGGATGTGCCCACCGGCGTGGCACTGCAGCCGCAGGCTTCTACGGTCATCCTGGACCGCGTGCAGGACGCTGGCAATGTGGGTTCCATCCTGCGCAGTGCCGGGGCTTTCGGTTTTCGGCAGGTGCTGGCGCTCAAGGGCACGGCGGCGCTGTGGAGCCCCAAGGTGCTGCGCGCCGGCATGGGTGCGCACTTCGGCTTGTCGCTGCTGGAAGGCGTCTCGCTGGACGACCTGCAGGCCTTGCAGGTGCCCATCGTCGTCACCAGCTCGCACCAGGGCGACTTGATTCAAAACATCAGACTGCCCCGTTCCTGCGCCTGGGCCATGGGCCACGAAGGGCAGGGCGTGTGCCCGGAGTTGATGGGCCGCGCCAGCGTGCATGTGCGCATTGGGCAACCGGGTGGCGAAGAGTCCCTCAACGTGGCGGCAGCGGCGGCCATCTGCCTGCATGCCAGCAGCCTGGCAGCCTGAACATGCCCGCACTCCACAATCCCTTCACCCTGCGCGTCTATTGGGAAGACACCGATGCCGGTGGCGTGGTGTTCTATGCCAACTACCTCAAGTTCTTCGAGCGCGCCCGCACCGAGTGGCTGCGTTCCCGTGGCGTGGAGCAGGCTGCCCTGCAGGCGCAAACCGGTGCCATTTTCGTGGTGGCTGATGTCCAGGTGCGTTACCGGGCCTCTGCCCGGCTGGATGACCTGGTGGTGGTGACCGTGAAGGTGCTGGAGCAGGGGCAGGCCTCGCTGCTGCTGGAGCAGCAGGCCTGGCGCGGCGACACCCTGCTGGCTGAAGGGCGGGTGCGCGTAGGCTGCGTGGACGCGGCGAGCCTGCGGCCGCGGCGCATGCCCCAGCAGGTGCTGGACGTCTTGGGCTAGAAAATACCCGCGGCTGCACCAGGGCGCAAGCCCTCCGCTATAATGAGAGGCTACTCAGAAAACAGCCGTCCCAAGCGCATTTCTAGCACCTTTCCCTACCAACAACAGCAGCCAGGACTCGTTCTTGAGCGCGCTTGGGCGTACCCGTAACCCACTCGGAGAACCCAGTGCTCTTGTCTCTTCAGGGAACCCCCCCCCCCGCCATCCTGGCGCTCGCAGACGGCACGGTCTATATTGGCAATTCCATTGGAGCCCCCGGTTCCACCGTCGGCGAGGTCGTGTTCAACACGTCCATGACCGGCTACCAGGAGATCCTGACTGATCCCAGCTATTGCCAACAGATCGTCACCCTCACGTACCCCCACATCGGCAACTACGGCACCAACCCCGAGGACATCGAGTCCGACAAGGTGCATGCCGCGGGCCTGATCATCCGTGATCTGCCCATGGTGGCCTCGAATTTCCGCAGCACGGCCTCCTTGAGTGAGTACCTTGTGCGCGCCGGTACCGTGGCCATAGCCAACATTGACACCCGCCAGCTGACCCGCCAATTGCGGACCCAGGGCGCGCAGAACGGCTGCATCCTGGCGCTGACCGCCAGCGAGGCCGTGACCTCCGCAACTGTGGAGAAAGCCGTTGCGTTGGCCAAGGCGGTTCCGTCCATGTCCGGGCTGGACCTGGCCAAGGTGGTTTCCAGCACCCGCAGCTACGGCTGGACCGAGAGCGAATGGACGCTGGGTGCGGGTTACGGCCAGCAGACCGCACCGCGCTTCCATGTGGTGGCGTACGACTTTGGTGTCAAGAAGAACATCTTGCGCATGCTGGCTGAGCGCGGCTGCAAGGTCACCGTGGTGCCTGCGCAGACGCCGGCGGCCGAGGTGCTCAAGCACCAGCCCGACGGCATCTTCCTCTCCAACGGCCCGGGTGACCCGGAACCTTGCGATTACGCCATCACGGCCGCCAAGACCCTGATCGAATCGGGCATCCCGACCTTCGGCATCTGCCTGGGGCACCAGATCATGGCCCTGGCCAGTGGTGCCAAGACCTTCAAGATGAAGTTCGGCCACCATGGCGCCAACCATCCCGTAAAGGACCTGGACAGCGGGCGTGTTTCCATCACCAGCCAGAACCACGGTTTTGCGGTGGACGAGAAAACGCTTCCTGCCAACCTGCGCCCCACCCACATCAGCCTGTTTGACAACACGCTGCAGGGGTTGGAGCGCACCGACAAGCCGGCGTTCTGCTTCCAGGGTCACCCCGAAGCATCTCCCGGCCCGCACGACATTGGTTACCTGTTCGAGCGCTTCATTGCGTTGATGGAAAAACACAGCACGGCAGTGGAGAAGAAGAATGCCTAAGCGCACCGACATAAACAGCATCCTCATCATTGGCGCTGGCCCCATCATCATTGGCCAGGCCTGCGAGTTCGACTATTCCGGCGTGCAGGCCTGCAAGGCCCTGCGTGAAGAGGGTTACAAGGTCATCCTGATCAACAGCAACCCCGCCACGATCATGACCGACCCGGCCACGGCCGACGTCACCTACATCGAGCCCATCACCTGGCAGACGGTCGAGAAGATCATCGCCAAGGAGCGCCCCGATGCCATCCTGCCCACCATGGGCGGCCAGACGGCGCTGAACTGCGCCCTGGACCTGTGGCACAACGGCGTACTGGAGAAGTACAAGGTCGAACTGATCGGCGCCACGCCCGAAGCCATCGACAAGGCCGAGGACCGCCTGAAGTTCAAGGACGCCATGACCAAGATCGGCCTGGGCTCGGCGCGCTCGGGCATTGCCCACAGCATGGACGAGGCCTGGGGCGTGCAGAAGCAGGTTGGCTTCCCGACCGTCATCCGCCCCAGCTTCACGCTGGGCGGCACCGGCGGCGGCATCGCCTACAACGCCGAAGAGTTCGAGATCATCTGCAAGCGCGGCCTGGAGGCCTCGCCCACCAACGAGCTGCTGATCGAGGAGTCGCTGCTGGGCTGGAAAGAGTACGAGATGGAAGTGGTGCGCGACAAGGCGGACAACTGCATCATCGTCTGCTCCATCGAGAACCTGGACCCCATGGGCGTGCACACCGGTGACTCCATCACCGTGGCACCCGCGCAGACCCTGACCGACAAGGAATACCAGATCCTGCGCAACGCCTCGCTGGCGGTGTTGCGCGAAATCGGTGTCGACACCGGTGGCTCCAACGTGCAGTTCTCCATCAACCCGGTCGATGGCCGCATGGTGGTGATCGAGATGAATCCGCGCGTGTCGCGTTCTTCTGCATTGGCTTCCAAGGCCACGGGTTTCCCCATTGCGAAAATCGCGGCCAAGCTGGCTGTGGGCTTCACGCTGGACGAACTGCGCAACGACATCACCGGCGGTGCAACCCCCGCGTCGTTTGAGCCCAGCATCGACTACGTGGTCACCAAGATTCCGCGCTTTGCCTTCGAGAAGTTCCCCGCCGCCGACAGCCGCTTGACCACGCAGATGAAGAGCGTGGGCGAGGTCATGGCCATGGGTCGCACCTTCCAGGAGTCCTTCCAGAAAGCCCTGCGCGGTCTGGAGGTGGGCGTGGACGGCATGAACGAGAAGACCCAGGACCGCGAAGTGCTCGAAAAGGAACTGGGCGAGCCCGGCCCCGAGCGCATCTGGTACGTGGGCGACGCTTTTGCCCAGGGCATGAGCGTGGACGAGGTGTTTGCGCTGACCAAGATCGACCGCTGGTTCCTGGTGCAGATCGAGCAGATCGTCAAGATCGAGCTGGAAATCGAACGCCTGCCCCAGCCTGACAGCGGCTCGGCACTGGATCGCATCGATGCGGCCACGCTGCGCCGTCTCAAGCAGAAGGGCTTTTCCGACCGCCGCCTGGCGCGTCAGTTCAAGACCACCGACAAGGCTGTGCGCGAGAAGCGCCGCGCCCTGGGCGTGCGCCCGGTGTACAAGCGGGTGGACACCTGCGCCGCCGAGTTCGGTACCAACACCGCCTACCTGTACTCCACGTACGAGTCCGAAGGCGCCGAGTGCGAGGCCGCGCCCACTACCAACAAGAAGATCATGGTGCTGGGCGGTGGCCCCAACCGCATCGGTCAGGGCATCGAGTTCGACTACTGCTGCGTGCACGCCGCGCTGGCCATGCGCGAAGACGGCTACGAGACCATCATGGTCAACTGCAACCCCGAGACCGTGTCCACCGACTACGACACGTCCGACCGCCTGTACTTCGAGCCGCTGACGCTGGAAGATGTGCTGGAAATCGTGGACAAGGAAAAGCCCGTTGGCGTGATCGTGCAGTACGGTGGCCAGACGCCCCTGAAGCTGGCACTGGACCTGGAAGCCAATGGCGTGCCCATCATCGGCACCACGCCCGACATGATCGACGCCGCCGAAGACCGTGAGCGCTTCCAGAAGCTGCTGCACGAGTTGAAGCTGCGCCAGCCGCCCAACGCCACGGCCCGCACCGAGCCCGAAGCACTGGAAAAGGCCGCTGCCCTGGGCTATCCGCTGGTGGTGCGCCCCAGCTACGTGCTGGGCGGGCGCGCCATGGAAATCGTGCACGAGCAGCGCGACCTGGAGCGCTACATGCGCGAGGCGGTCAAGGTCAGCCACGATTCCCCGGTGTTGCTGGACCGCTTCCTCAACGACGCCATCGAGTGCGATGTCGACTGCATCCGTGATGGCCAGGGCGTCACCTTCATCGGCGGCGTGATGGAGCACATCGAGCAAGCCGGCGTGCACAGCGGCGACTCGGCCTGCTCCCTGCCACCCTACAGCCTGGGCGCAGAGACGGTGACCGAAATCAAGCGCCAGACCGCCGCCATGGCCCAGGCCCTGAACGTGGTGGGGCTGATGAACGTTCAGTTCGCCATCCAGAACATTGACGGCAAGGACGTGATCTACGTGCTGGAGGTCAACCCCCGCGCTTCGCGTACCGTCCCGTTTGTCAGCAAGGCCACTGGCATCCAGCTAGCCAAGGTGGCGGCGCGTTGCATGGCGGGCCAGACCCTGGCCAGCCAGGGCATCACCAAGGAAGTGACGCCCCCGTATTTCAGCGTCAAGGAAGCCGTGTTCCCCTTCGTCAAGTTCCCCGGTGTGGACACCATTCTCGGCCCCGAGATGAAGTCCACCGGCGAGGTGATGGGCGTGGGCACGACCTTTGGCGAAGCCTTCGTGAAGTCGCAACTGGGCGCCGGCGCCAAGCTGCCGCGCTCGGGCAAGGCCTTCATTTCGGTCAAGCAAAGCGATAAGCCGCGTGCCGTGGAAGTGGCGCGCAAGCTGGTCGAACTGGGTTTCACCCTGGTGGCCACCAAGGGCACGGCGGCTGCCATCAATGCTGCCGGCGTGGCCTGCGGTGTGGTCAACAAGGTGGCGGAAGGCCGCCCCCACATTGTGGACATCATCAAGAACGAAGAGATCGCCATGGTGGTCAACACGGTGGAAGAGCGCCGCAACGCGATTGCCGACTCACGCCAGATCCGTACCTCGGCCCTGCTGGCGCGGGTGACGACCTACACCACCATCGCGGGCGCGGAAGCCGCGGTGGAAGGCATGAAATACCTGGACCAGCTCGGCGTGGTTTCGGTGCAGGAAATGCATGCGCAACTGATGGCCTGAGTGTTGGCATAATCCAGCCTAGCTTGCAAAGGACAGTGCGGCGTGCAAACGCTGCGCTGTCCTTGTTATTTTTGACGACAGCTTTTTAAACCCCTGTTTCTTATGGCAACCATTCCAATTACCAAACGCGGCGCTGAAATCCTCAAGGCTGAGCTGCACAAGCTCAAGACCGTGGAACGTCCTTCGGTGATCAGCGCAATTTCGGAAGCCCGTGCCCAGGGCGACCTGAGCGAAAACGCCGAATACGAAGCGGCCAAAGACCGCCAGGGTTTCATTGAAGGCCGCATCCAGGAAGTGGAAGGCAAGTTGTCGGCGGCGCAGATCATCGACCCGTCCGAACTCGACGCCGGTGGCAAGGTGGTGTTTGGCGCCACCGTGGAGCTGGAAGAAGAGGAAACCGGGGAACGGGTGACGTACCAGATCGTGGGTGAAGACGAGGCCGACCTGAAGTTTGGCCGGGTCAACATCAGCTCCCCCATTGCCCGTGCCCTGATCGGCAAGGAAGAGGGCGATACCGCCGAGGTGCAGGCACCGGGCGGCATCAAGGCTTACGAAATCGTCGCGGTGCGCTACATCTGATGCGAATGCCGGCCTTGCATGCGCTGCCGCTGTGGGTGGCGGCGGCCTGGTGGGGCAGCCTTACCACGCTGGGGTTCTTCGTGGTCCCGATGCTGTTCGTGCACCTGCCCAGCCCGGCGCTGGCCGGCGCCATGGCGGGCAAGCTCTTTTCTGCCCAGACCGGCATCTCGGTGGTGTGTGGGTTGGCCCTGCTGTTGATTTTTCGCTCAAAACAGCCGATAGCGCCCGTGGATACTGCGCAGAGTGCTACTCTTTTTGTAGTGACCGGTGTCTTGCTGGCGCTGCTGGTGGAGTTCGGCGTGTCGCCCCACATCCTGGCGCGCGACAACCTGGCGCTGTGGCACCGGGTCGGAACGGCGATGTATGTGGGGCAGTGGCTGTGCGCTTGCGTTGTTTTTGGCAAGCTTGCCCGGCCCTCTTGGCGAAATCAGGTCTGACTGCGTTTCTTGACGCTGACCTGGGGCTTGGGTTTGGCGCGCTTCACATTGCCGCCGGCGGTCAGGCGCTGGTTGCCCAGCACGCGCAGGGTCTTGACTTCCGGGCGCTGGCCGGCGCGCTTGCTGTATTTCAGCACCTTGAAGTCGCGGGGGCCGGCCATGCGGTCTTCATCGACGGCGCGTTCCTTCTCGACCTTGGGGCGCCACAGCACCAGCAGCTTGCCGATGTGCTGGATGGGGGCGGCGTTGAGTTCGTCAGCCAGGGACTGGAACATGGCTTCGCGCGCGACGCGGTCGTCCGAGAAAACGCGGACCTTGATGAGGCCATGGGCGTTCAGGGCGGCGTTGATTTCTTTTTTGACGGCCTCGGTCAGGCCGTCTCCGCCAACCATCACGACGGGGTCGAGGTGGTGGGCTTCGGCCCGGTGTTCTTTACGCTGGGCGGGTGTCAATTGAATTAGGGGCATGGCGCTATTATCGGTCGATTGGACGGCCCGCGGTAGGGCCGCTTCCTCAGAAAGCCAGAATGAAAACTCCCAGCAAGGGCAAAAAGGTCAACAAGGCCTGGTTGCACGACCATATCAACGACCCCTACGTCAAGTTGGCGAACCGGGAGGGGTACCGCGCGCGCGCGGCCTACAAGCTCAAGGAAATTGACGAGGCGCTGGGGCTGATCAAGCCCGGCCAGCTGGTGGTGGACCTGGGCTGTACCCCGGGTGCCTGGAGCCAGTATGTGCGCCGGCGCCTGTCGCCCTCGGGGGCGGCGGTGGGTGAACTCGACGGCACCATCATCGGCCTGGACCTGCTGCCCATGGAGGCGATTGAGGGGGTGACCTTCATCCAGGGCGATTTCCGCGAGGCCGAGGTGCTGGAGCAGCTGACCCAGGCGCTGCAGGGGCGCCAGGCGGACGTGGTGGTGTCGGATATGGCGCCCAACCTGTCGGGCATCGCATCGGCGGATGCCGCCCGCATTGAGTACCTGGTCGAACTGGCCATCGAATTCGCCCAAAACCACATGAAACCCAGCGGTGCACTGGTGGCCAAGGTATTCCACGGCGGCAGCTACAACGCCGTGGTGCAGCGTTTCAAGGACGCATTTGAGGTGGTCAAGCCGTTCAAGCCCAAGGCCTCGCGGGACCGTTCCTCCGAGACCTTCCTGGTGGGCCTGGGGCTCCGGCACGCGCAGGGCCGGGGTTAGTCCTGCCGGTTGGGCGGCGGCCAATAGCGGGGCTAAATCCATCCTGTTCATGGGGCCGGAAACGCGAAAAAACCGCGCCAATTGCCTTGAAACGCCTAAAATGGGACCCAGATATGCACGGTATTTCTACTTGTGCCCCTATTGGAGCTTCGCTTGAATAATCAGTGGTTTTCGAAAATTGCGGTGTGGTTGGTGGTAGGGCTTGTGCTCTTCACCGTGTTCAAGCAATTTGACTCGCGCGGCGTGGCCGGTGCGAGCGTGCTCGGGTACTCCGATTTCCTGGAAGAAGTGCGCAACAAGCACATCAAGAGTGCCGTGATCCAGGAGAGCCAAGGCGGCTCCGAAATCCTGGCCATCACTACCGATGATCGCAAGGTCCGCACCACGGCCACCTATCTGGACCGCGGCCTGGTCGGCGACCTGATCGCCAACGGCGTCAAGTTCGACGTCAAACCCCGTGAAGAAAGCTCGCTTCTGATGACGCTGCTGGTCAGCTGGGGGCCCATGCTGCTGCTCGTCGGGGTGTGGATCTACTTCATGCGCCAGATGCAAGGCGGCGGCAAGGGCGGGGCGTTCAGCTTCGGCAAGAGCAAGGCCCGCCTGCTGGACGAAAACACCAACCAGGTGACCTTTGCCGATGTGGCGGGTTGCGACGAAGCCAAGGAAGAGGTCAAGGAAGTCGTGGACTTCCTCAAGGACCCAAGCAAGTTCCAGAAACTGGGTGGCCGCATTCCCCGTGGCCTGCTGCTGGTGGGCCCTCCGGGAACCGGCAAGACCCTGCTGGCCAAGTCCATTGCCGGCGAAGCCAAGGTGCCGTTCTTCAGCATTTCGGGCTCCGACTTCGTGGAAATGTTCGTCGGCGTGGGCGCGTCCCGCGTGCGCGACATGTTCGACAACGCCAAGAAGAACGCCCCGTGCATCATCTTCATCGACGAAATTGATGCCGTGGGTCGCCAGCGTGGCGCCGGCCTGGGTGGCGGCAATGACGAGCGCGAACAAACCCTCAACCAGATGCTGGTCGAGATGGACGGTTTCGAGACCAATGTGGGTGTCATCGTGGTCGCGGCCACCAACCGCCCGGACATCCTGGATGCGGCTCTGCTGCGCCCGGGCCGTTTCGATCGCCAGGTGTACGTCACGCTGCCCGATATCCGGGGCCGCGAGCAGATTCTCAACGTGCACATGCGCAAAGTGCCTTTGGGTCAGGACGTGAGTGCTGGCGTCATCGCACGCGGCACGCCGGGCATGTCGGGTGCCGATCTGGCCAACCTGTGCAACGAAGCGGCTCTGATGGCCGCACGCCGGGGCGCCCGGGTCGTGGAGATGCAGGATTTCGAGAAGGCCAAGGACAAGATCCTGATGGGCCCCGAGCGCAAGAGCATGGTTATGCCCGAGGAAGAGCGCCGCAACACGGCCTACCACGAGTCCGGCCACGCCCTGATCGGCAAGATCCTGCCCAAGTGCGATCCGGTGCACAAGGTCACCATCATTCCCCGTGGCCGTGCCCTGGGCGTGACCATGAGCCTGCCGGCGCAGGACCGCTACAGCTACGACAGCGAATACATGCTCAACCAGATCAGCATGCTGTTTGGTGGCCGCATCGCCGAAGAAGTGTTCATGAACCAGATGACCACCGGCGCCAGCAACGACTTCGAGCGTGCCACGCATATCGCCCGCGACATGGTGACGCGTTATGGCATGACCGATGCGCTTGGCCCCATGGTGTACGCCGAGAACGAAGGTGAAGTGTTCCTGGGCCGCTCGGTGACCAAGACCACCACCATGAGCGAGCAGACCATGCAGAAGGTGGATTCGGAGGTGCGTCGCATCATCGACCAGCAGTACTCTCTGGCGCGCAAGCTCATCGAGGACAACAAGGACAAGATGCACACCATGGCCAAGGCCTTGCTGGAGTGGGAAACCATCGACAGCGACCAGCTCGACGACATCATGGCAGGCAAGGAGCCGCGTCCTCCCAAGGACTGGACGCCGCGCACGCCCAGTTCGGGTGGCGGTGACAGTGGTGGCGCTCCGGCCGTGACGGCCGATCCCGCTCCCACCGTGGCCTGAGCGGTCATCCGACAACCAGACGGGGCCTTGTGCCCCGTTTTGCTTTTCCAAGGAACTCCATGCATTGGCAAACCAGCCGTTTTTTGATTGACCTGGCGCGCCCGCAGGTGATGGGCATTGTCAATGCCACCCCCGATTCCTTTTCCGATGGCGGCTTGTATGCCGCGCGCGGCGGGGCGCTGGCGCACTGCGAGCAGCTGCTGGCCGACGGAGCCGACATACTGGACATTGGCGGCGAGTCCACGCGCCCCGGTGCGCCGGCGGTGTCGCTGGAGGAGGAGTTGGCCCGGGTGCTGCCGGTCGTGCGGCACGCCGTGACGCTGGGGGTTCCGGTGTCGGTGGATACCTACAAGCCGCAGGTGATGCAGGCGGTGCTGGACCTGGGGGCGGACATCATCAACGACATCTGGGCCCTGCGCTGGCAGGCACAGCCCGGTGGGCTGACCGGCCGCCAGGTGGTGGCCGCCCACGCACGGTGCGGCGTGTGCCTGATGCACATGCACCGCGAGCCGCAGACCATGCAGGTGGCGCCCATGGAAGGCGACGTGGTGCCGCAGGTGCTATTGTTTTTGCAGCAAGCTGCGCAGGAACTGCGGGCCTTGGGCGTCGATTCGGCACGTATTTGCATAGACCCGGGAATCGGGTTCGGCAAGACAGTGGAGCAGAACTTTGCCCTGCTGGCACGCCAGGCCGAGCTGCTGCCGCTGGGCTATCCACTGCTGGCGGGTTGGTCGCGCAAATCCTCGCTGGCGGGCATGGCCCGGCAGACGCCGGGCGCGCCGGTCACACTGGACGTGCGCGAGCGCCTGGTGCCCAGCGTGGCCGCGGCACTCCTGGCGGTGCACAATGGCGCCCACGTGGTGCGCGTGCACGACGTCCAGGAAACGGTGCAGGCGCTGCGGGTGCTGGAAACCATGCGAGAACAACAGATCAAGGTGAGGACATGACAAGAAAATATTTTGGCACC
This sequence comes from Rhodoferax sp., assembly GCA_019449595.1. Taxonomy (GTDB): domain Bacteria; phylum Pseudomonadota; class Gammaproteobacteria; order Burkholderiales; family Burkholderiaceae_C; genus Allorhodoferax. The sequence continues at coordinate 40,742 of JAGRPL010000009.1, forward strand.
GACGGCATCCGTGGCACGGTTGGCCAAGCCCCCATTACCCCCGACTTCGTGCTGCGCCTGGCGCACGCCGTCGGCCGCGTGCTGAAGAAGACCGAATCGCGCCCCACCGTGCTGATCGGCAAGGACACCCGCATCTCCGGCTACATGCTGGAGAGCGCGCTGGAAAGCGGCTTCAACTCCGCCGGCGTGGACGTGGTGTTGCTCGGGCCGCTGCCCACCCCCGGCGTGGCCTACCTCACGCGCGCGCAGCGTGCTTCGCTGGGTGTGGTCATCAGCGCCAGCCACAACGCCTACCCGGACAACGGCATCAAGTTTTTCAGCGCCCAGGGCACCAAGCTGACCGACGCCTGGGAGCAGGCGGTGGAAGCCGCGCTGGACGAACCGCCCGTGTGGGCCGACTCCGCTTCGCTGGGCAAGACCCGCCGCCTGGACGATGCCGCGGGCCGTTACATCGAATTCTGCAAAAGCACGTTTGCCAACGACCTCACGCTCAAGGGCATGAAGATCGTGGTGGACGCGGCGCATGGCGCGGCGTACCACATCGCCCCCAAGGTGTTCCACGAACTCGGTGCCGAGGTGGTGGCCATCGGCTGCGCGCCGGACGGCCTGAACATCAACCACGAGGTGGGCGCCACCCACACCGACGCACTGGTGGCCGCGGTCAAGGCGAACCATGCCGACTACGGCGTGGCACTCGACGGCGATGCCGACCGCCTGATGATGGTCGACGCTTCGGGCCGGCTGTTCAACGGCGACGAACTGCTGTACCTGATGGCGGACGAACGCATTGGGCGTGACGAGAACGTGCCCGGCGTGGTCGGCACGCTCATGACCAACATGGCGGTGGAAGTGGCGTTCAAGAAACGCGGCGTGCAGTTTGTGCGCGCCAAGGTGGGCGATCGTTATGTACTGGAAGAGCTGCACAAGCACAAGTGGCTGCTGGGCGGCGAAGGCTCGGGTCACCTGCTGGCGCTGGACAAGCAGACCACTGGCGACGGCCTGGTGTCGGCGCTGCAGGTGCTGCAGACCTGCGTGCGCAGCGAGCGCAGCATGGCGCAGCTGCTGGCCGACGTGACGCTGTTCCCGCAGACCCTGATCAACGTGCGCCTGCAGCCGGGCCAGGACTGGAAGACCAACACGCGGCTGGCCTCAGAGACCAAGGCGGTGGAAGCCGAGCTGGGCGACCATGGCCGTGTGCTGATCCGCGCCAGCGGCACCGAACCGCTGGTGCGGGTGATGGTGGAAGCGCGCGATGCGGCGCAGGCACAGGCGTGTGCGGAGCGGTTGGCGGCGACACTCAGGGTTTGATGGCGACCGGTTGGTTTTGACGGCTTTGGGCCAGTTGCGGTCGTAGGTAAATGACTGTTTTGGAGCGCTCGTTTATTCATCGACTCGAATTCCCAAATTCACCCGATTGGGGGATATTCAGGTCAGCCTCTGATGGTCAGAATTGCAGCGGAAGCGTTCATCCAGCTTAGGCCCCAATTCGCGGAGAACCTGACAAGAATGCGCTAAGCTTTCTGGCGACTTTATCGCTTTTAATATACCTGTACGTTCACCCAACCGCGAGACATAAGCACATGATTCGCAAAGAAGTTTTTGGAAATCTTCTGTCGCGTTATCCGACTGGCTGCCCTGTTATCCCGCAGTTTTGCCGGATATATCAAAGTTAAGAGGCAATATGTACTGTCCTAGTTGTGGTGCCGAAAATTTGAACACAGATATGCGTTGTCTGCGGTGTGGAACTAGCCTAATCGGTGAAACCGTTGGGGGATCTGACACGTATCGCAATGCCGCTCGCGCCGTGGATATGCGCATCTTTGGGCGAATAGGTGCCTTTGTCGGTTTCGCCCTTACCTTCGCCCTTAGCAGGACCGTGTTCTCGAGTTTGTATTTCAGCGACAAGGAAACTTACATGGCGGCAATAGTCGCCGCAGTGGTTTTCGGATTCGTTGGCCGATTTATCGCGAGCAGAAGAATATGAGCCACTTAACTGGTCGGCCAACACTGATCGGCCTTCGGCTGACCAGTTGCCTCCAACGTTAAATCCCATGACAGCCATCCACGTGCGTCGCGCGATCAACGGAACCGCAAGGGCGCTTTACGCGGTGCTGTACATGTTTGTGGCGGCGCTCTTCTTCACTGTCTTGCATCACTTCTTGGTTTCCGCTCAGTTCTTAGCAGTCGCTGCGGTATGCGCGCCAACTCTGGCTCTACTTTTTGGCTTCGCAGGTGTACTTTACGGCCGAGCGCGTGCGCTGCCCAAGGGGCCAGATCAACAGCGCTGCCTCTACGCTGCGGAGCGAGCTCTTCAGGCTGCCTTGGTATTCATGACTGCTGTCGCAGTCGGTGCCTTAATCGCATCCTTTTTGTGGGTAATGGGACAGCAATCACCTTCGTTGCTTCAAGACCGAACTAGGCTGCTCTTGTGGTTCAGTATTCCAATATTCTTGGCGCTAATGGCGTTCGGTGCGTTTTTCTTCGCCTTCCGCGCCGTGGGGCACCAATTGCTTCGCTGGGTGCATGTGCGGCCTCTGGCCCGAAGGCTCAGAAATGGGACTTAACATGTCGCTACATCGGACCGCCTACGGCGGTCGCTGAACTTCACGTTAAACGTCCGTTTTCCCTTGCCCTGGATGTCTGCCTCGGGTCGAAAACAGAAGCCTGAAGAGCTGGCTTCTATGGCTTGTCCGAATTAAATCCGCCGCCCCTGCGCATCCACAACCGCTTCCCCATCCTCCTTGCTGAAGGCTCCGCGCTGCGGCTGCGGCAGGATGTCCAGCACCAGTTCCGACGGCCGGCACAGGCGGGTTCCCAGCGGCGTCACCACCAGCGGGCGGTTGATCAGGACCGGGTGGGCCAGCATGGCGTTCACCAGTTCTTCGTCGCTGCACGCCGGATCATTCAACCCAAGTTCGGCACAGATGGCTTCCTTGCTGCGCAGGATTTCGCGCGCGGAAAGACCGCTGGCGACGATCAGGGCCAGCAATTGTTCGCGCGTCGGTGGCGTCTTCAGGTACTCGATGACCGTGGGCTCGACACCGCTGTTGCGGATCATGGCCAGGGTGTTGCGCGAGGTGCCGCACTTGGGGTTGTGGTAGATCGTGATGGTGCTCATGGGGTGGTTCTCTTGCAGAGGGTCAGTGACGTTCGTACCAGGCTTTGGAGTGGTTGACAAGGCGCACTACCAGCAGCATGGCGGGCACTTCGATCAGCACGCCGACCACCGTGGCCAGCGCCGCGCCGGAGTGGAAGCCGAACAGGCTGATGGCCGCAGCCACCGCCAGCTCGAAGAAGTTGGAGGCTCCGATCAGCGCAGACGGGCAGGCGATGTTGTGCTTTTCACCGACCGCGCGGTTGAGCCAGTAGGCCAGTGCCGAGTTGAAAAAAACCTGGATCAGGATGGGCACGGCTAGCAGCGCTATCACCAGCGGCTGGCGCAGGATGGCCTCGCCCTGAAACGCGAACAGCAGCACCAGCGTGGCCAGCAGCGCCGCGACGGACCACGGCCCTATGGCCTGGATGGCCGCCTCCAGTGCCGCCGCTCCGCGGGCCAACAGGGCCTTGCGCCACAACTGGGCCAGGATGACCGGAAGGATGATGTAGAGCACCACGGAGGCCAGCAGCGTGTCCCAGGGAACCGTGATGGCGGACAACCCCAGCAGAAACGCCACCAGCGGTGCAAAGGCCACGATCATGATGCCGTCGTTGAGTGCGACCTGCGACAGGGTGAACAGCGGGTCACCCCCGGTGAGACGGCTCCAGACGAAGACCATGGCGGTGCAGGGCGCCGCTGCCAGCAGGATCAGACCGGCGATGTAGCTGTCGAGCTGGTCGGGCGGAAGCAAGGGGGCAAACACGTGGCGAATGAACAGCCAGCCCAGGAACGCCATGGAAAAGGGCTTGACCAGCCAGTTCACGGCCAGCGTGACGCCAATGCCGCGCAGGTGCTGGCGCACTTCGTGCAGGGCGCTGAAGTCGACTTTCACCAGCATGGGAATGATCATTACCCAGATCAGCAGCCCGACCGGAAGGTTGACGTGGGCCACTTCCATGTGGCCAATGGCCTGGAAAACGCCCGGAAACCATTGACCCAGCGCGACGCCGACCACGATGCACAGGAATACCCAGATGGTGAGGTAGCGTTCAAACGTGTTCATGGGTGCGATGACTCGGGGACGATAGGGTTGCAGAGGGTAGGGCAGGCAGCACCACCACCGGCGAGAAGCCGCCGCCCGTGGTGCGGAAATTGGTGGTCTGGCCGGTGTAGGTGCGCGCGGCCAGCAGCTGCACATGGGCCCGGTAGGTGTAGGCGCGTACGTCCAGCTTCAGCCGGGTTGGCACACCGTTCACGTCCACCAGGCGCTCGCTGGGCGGAACCAGTGCCTGCGCCACAAAGTCGCCCGCCACGATTTCGCTCCAGACGCGCCGCGTCAGCTTGTCGCCGCGGTAGGCCGCCTTGGCCCCGTAGCCGGCCACGGGCTTGAAGAACAGGTGGCGCCGGTCGGCCCACAGGGCGTCGGCCACGTCGGGCGTGACCTGCACGGTGCGGGGCACAACGGCTTGCAGCAGCTGGCGGTCTTGCAGTGACACCCCCCATGTGGCCAGCAGGGCGTCGTCGCCCAGGGTTATCAGGTTGCGCTTGTCGGCATGCAGCGCATGGGCGTGGGGGTGCGGCGTCACGACGGTGGCGCCGGCAACATAGGCGTCGCGCAGCGCGGTGTGGGTTGGGGCGGACAGGTCAAAATCGGTCAACCGGTTGTAGACCAGATCCACCGGCAACCCCGGTGGCAGTGCCGGGTGCCACAGCGCGCCATCGCGCCACTGCAGTTCGCTGGCATCGGCCACCACGGCGGCAATGCCCTGGTGCTGGAACAGAAGCCGCGTCAGCGCAAACTCGGGGGCAAGGTACTGGTCCTGTGGTGCGTCGTCCACGATCAGTACGGAGCGCAAGGCCTGTGCACCGCGCTGCGCCCGCCATTCGGACACAAACATGGCCATGAAAACCTGGTCCAGCTGCGCCAGATCGGTCGATGCGTCAAACAGCCCTTCCATGCTTTCACAGCAGGCCCGGTGTGCCCGTGCCAGTGCGGCATTGAGCAGGGCGCCACCGGCGTTGGTGTTGATTTCGATCAGGCGGGGGCCGTCCGTGCCCAGGTGAAAGTCGTAGCCCATGAAGACACCCGCGGGGCCAAAGGCATGCCGGGCGATGGGCGGCGCCTGCGCCAGGGTGTGCTGCTGGTACGCGGGCAGCGCAATGACCCGTTCGATGGCCGCGATGGCCTGTTCCAGCGTGGCGCGGACTGCGGGGTCCAGGAACACGGCGGAGTCCGAAAACAGGTGGGGGTGGGTCGTCGTCAGCTGGCTGCTCAGGCCTTCGAGGCTGGGGTCGGTTTCCAGTTGTTCGCGCAAACGGGCGGCGTCCAGGGTGCGGCACATGCAGCCCAGGTTCAGGGCGTCGGCCAGGCTCGCGGGGGATTCTGTTGGGTTTGGCATGGGCATCAGCACGCGGTGCAGGCGTCGGCGGCCGCGCAGGCCTCGCCCTGACAACACTGTTCGGTCAGGTAGGCGAGCAGTGTGTTCATGTGCGCAAAGTCTGCGCGGTAAATCAGGTTGCGGCCGCGCGGCTCGCTGCTGACCAGGCCCGCGTGCGCCAGTTCCTTCAGATGAAACGACAGCGCGCTGGCCGCGATGCCCAGGTGCTCGGCCATGGCGCCCGGGGTCAGCCCGTCGGCACCGGCCACCACCAGGGCCCGGAAGGCGCGCAGGCGCTGTGTTTGGGCCAGCGCAGCCAGTGCCTTGACGGCAAAGGCTTCGTCCTGCGGGGTTGCAGTCGGACGGGGTGGGTTTGGGATTGTTTTCATACTTCAATTATATTTGAAATATGAAATGTTCCGAACCAGATCAGGATCGGGTTTGCGTCGCAGCCAGCCCCCGCACAAAGCCCATCAGTTCGCGGTCCACGTCCAGCGCGGCCACCACGGCGGCGGCCTGCTGGCGGTCGCGGTCGGCGCCGATGCGGGTTTGCAGCTTCACCGCCTGTCGGTACCAGCGGCGGGCTGCGGCTGGGGGGAGCAGGGGGCGTAGGGTTTCGATACCGTAGCGCAGACGCTTGGCGAGCAGGCGAACGCGGTGCGCGCTGTCGGGCTGGCCGGAATCTGCAAGTGCCTGTTGCAGTTGGTCATGCAGGCGCAGCATGCGCCGCCGGGCCCAGTGCTGCAGGTGCTTTTTTTGCCTCTTTCCCGCCGCATTCGGCGCGTCCAGCGCGGCGGCACCATCCAGCCACTGTGTAATCGCCAGCAGGGTGGCGCCCACCGAGGGCTTTTCCAGCGCGTAGCGCAGCGCTTTGCGCTGGAACTGGGCCGCCTGCAGCAGGGCGTGTTCCAGGGACTGCCATTGCGCTGTCCGCCGGGGGTCCCCGGCGGTGTAGGCCTGCTGCCAGGGCGGCAGCGTTTCCATGCGGGCGACATCCAGGTCGCGCAATTCGCCCATGAACGTCAACAGGGGGTGCAGCGCGTGCCAAGCGGGCAGGGCCGTGCCCGCGTGAACAGACTTGAACAGCCAGGTGGCGGTTCGCAAGCGCCGCCACCCGATCCGGGCCTGGTGCAGGACCTCGGGGTCCTCCGACCCGTACAGGGTGTTCAGGTTGCTGGTGAACTGGCCAACCGCCTCGCGCAGCACCCGTTGTGCGGCCTGTTGTATCGACAGGCGGGGGGGCAGTGCGGGGGACTGGGCCAGGGTGGGGGCGTGTGCCCGGTTCTGGACCAGGGCGTAGCCGCGTTCGGCCTTGCTGGTGCCCAGCGGCAGGGTGGCAACATGGCTGGCAATCTGCTGTGCCACGTCAAACAGGGCCTGGGGCTGGCCGGCAATCAGCTCCAGCTCCAGTTCGCAAATGGGTGCGCTGGTGTTGGCGTAGGCAATCTTCCCCATGTCCAGCGACACCTCCACCTGGCTGCCGTCGCGTTTGCGAACCAGCCAGCTGGTGCGGTCGAAAACTGTGACAAAAGCGGGCGCCAGGGTCTGGAACACGTGGCCATCCGGGTCGATGGCCGACCATGGCGTGTCCTGCAACGCGGCCTGCGACAAGCCGGTTCCGGCCACCGTGGATTCCCACTCGCCGCGGCGGCTCAATGCCGAATTGCCGGCGCCGCCGGTCTTGAGGGTCTGTACCCACCGGGGTCGGGCTTCGCCGGTCACATGCCGCATGCGCAGGGCGATGCGCTGGTGGTGCAGGGTCTGCTCCGGCGTGTCGTAGTAAACGTTGTGCAGATGCTGGTGGGTCGTCTTGCGGCGCGCCAGCACCGGAAGACGGGCCAGCCGCTTTTCCAGGAGCGCGGGGCTGCCGGTGTGCAACACGGCGAGCTTGAGTTCGATTTCTTCCGGACGACGCAGGGGGGCAACAGGCTTCATGGCTTGGGGAGATTACCGCAACGGCCGCAAAAAGTCTGCCTTTCCCCACATACGGAGATGGGCACGCACAGGCGGCCTTCCTGTCACAGAACTGCCACCAAACTGACGTGAACGCGTCACGGCCTGCTTCCAGAATCGCTGCATGACTTGCACGATGGAGTATGTGATGGAAATGAATGTCAACCTCAGCCGAGATTCTGGAAACGGCGCAGGCCCCTTGGCTGGCAACCCCCTGCACGACTTTGAAATGCAATGCCTGCGCGTTCTGCGCTGCACGGCCCAGGCGTTTGCCACCAGCCCCGGAGGGCTGCGCTTCAAGGCTGGCACCCGGCCCTGGCTGGACGCCCTGTCGGACCGCCGTCCCGACATTTCACCTGCCTGCTAAGCCCCGTCGTCGGGGCTTTTTTTTGGTCCCGCGCACTACACAAACATTCAAGGAGTACACACCATGGAAGAAACAACCCAGACGGGCCTGATACAGACCACGCCCCACTCGCATGCCACCGCCACGCCTGCCATCCGCACGGAGCCGAAGGAGACCCGTGGCGGCATTGTGGTGTCCTGGGCCCGGCACCTGGACGAAGTGCGCGCCGCGCAGCGGTTGCGCTACGACGTGTTCGCCGGTGAGATGGGCGCGCGCCTGAGCACACCGATACCCGGCCACGACATGGATCTGTTTGACAACTACTGCGAGCACCTGCTGGTGCGCGACGAATGCAGCCAGCAGGTCATCGGCACCTACCGGGTCCTGACGCCGGTGCAGGCCAAACGCGTAGGCAGCACCTACAGCGACACGGAGTTCGACCTCACCCGCCTGCGCAGTCTGCGTGAGCGCATGGTGGAACTGGGCCGCAGCTGCGTGCACCCGGATCACCGTCATGGCGGTGTCATCATGGCCTTGTGGGGTGCGCTGGGGGAGTTCATGGTGCGCAACCAGCTGGACACCATGATTGGCTGCGCCAGCATCCCCATGTTGCACAACGGCGTGGTCAGTGGGGACCTGGCGGCCAGCATCTGGCGCAAAGTGCAGGCTACCCACCTGGCGCCCATCGAATACCACGTGCGTCCGCGCCTGCCGCTGCCGGTAGAGCAGCTCGATGGCTCGCTGGAAGTGGAACCACCCGCTTTGATCAAGGGCTACCTGCGGCTGGGCGCCAAGGTGCTGGGTGCGCCGGCCTGGGACCCGGATTTCAATTCCGCCGATCTGCCGATGCTGATGCGCATTGCCGATCTGCCCGCGCGCTACCGCAAGCACTTCCTGGGGACATGATGCGAGCCGCTCCGGACGCCTTCGCACCGCTCTGGCCGCGCCTGTCTGAGAGCGCCGCCGCGGACCCCGACGTGCCGGGCCGGGGTGCGCGCTACCGGGCGATCTTCATTTCGGACATCCACCTGGGTACGGCGGGCTGTCAGGCCCGCGCCCTGCTGGACTTCATGAAGAACCACCCCAGCGAGTACCTCTACCTGGTGGGGGACATCGTCGACGGCTGGCAGTTGCGTCGGCGCTGGTTCTGGCCCCAGTCCCACAACGACGTGGTGCAAAAGCTGCTGCGCAGCGCGCGCAAGGGCTGCAAGGTGGTGTTCATACCCGGCAACCACGACGAATTTGCCCGGGGCTTCCTGGGGCACCAGTTTGGCGGCATCGAGGTCTGCGAGGATGCAGTGCACACCACGGCCGATGGCCGCACGCTGTGGGTTACCCATGGAGACTACTTTGATGGCGTCATCCAGTGCGCCAAGTGGCTGGCCTATGTGGGCGACAACCTGTACGAGTTCACGCTCAAGCTCAACCGGTATTTGAACGGGCTGCGGGCACGCCTGGGCCTGCCGTACTGGTCGCTTTCGGCCTATCTGAAGCACAGGGTCAAGTCAGCTCTCAACTACGTGACCGACTTCGAGGTGGCGGTGGCCAGCGAGGCGCGGTCACGCGGACATGATGGGGTGGTGTGTGGACACATCCACCGCGCCGAAATGCGCGACATCAACGGCACCCTGTACTGCAACGATGGGGACTGGGTGGAAAGCCGCAGCGCCCTGGTGGAGCATCTGGATGGGCGACTGGAGCTGCTGTACTGGACGGACACGGATAGCCGGACCTCGCAGGCGGCTGCCTTGCAGGAGACACCGGCATGAAGCTGGCACTGGTGACTGATGCCTGGCTGCCGCAGGTCAATGGCGTGGTGACCACGCTGGTGGAACTGGTGCGTGAAATGGAAGGGCAGGGGCATGTGGTGACGGTGATCCACCCCGGCTTGTTTCCTACCCGGCCGTGCCCCGGCTACGCCGGCATCGACCTGGCTGTGCGCCCGGGACCGGCCCTGGCGCGCCAGCTCGACGCCCTTGAGCCCGACGCCATCCATCTGGCTACTGAAGGCCCTTTGGGCTGGGCGGCGCGGCGTTACTGCCTCAAGCGTGGCCTGGCATTCACCACCACTTTCCACACCCGCTTCCCGGAGATCCTGAAGGCTGCCCTGAAAATTCCGCTGTGGGTGGGTTATGCCGTGTTCCGGCATTTTCACAAGCCGTCCAGCGGGGTTCTGGTGCCGACACCGAGCGTTCTGCGCATGCTGGAGTCGCGGCGCTTTCGCAACCTGCGCAGCTGGACCCACGGCGTGGACACGGCGCTTTTTACCTACCAGGAGCTGCCCCGCGTCCATGCCCCGTTGGGGTGCCTGGCCCGCCCGGTATCGCTGTTTGTGGGGCGGGTGTCATACGAGAAGAACATTGAAGCCTTCTTGCAACTGGACGTTCCGGGTACCAAGGTGGTCTGCGGCGTGGGGCCCATGGAGCTGGCGTTGCGCGAGCGCTATCCGCAGGTGCGCTGGCTGGGTGTTCTGCCCCGGGATGTGCTGGCGCAGGTTTACGCTGCCGCCGACGTGTTCGTCATGCCCAGCCGCTCGGAGACCTTCGGCCTCGTGATGCTGGAGGCCATGGCCACGGGGACACCTGTGGCCGCCTTTCCGGTGGAGGGGCCATTGGAGGTGGTCGGCAGCCCGCCGGGTGGTGGTGCGCTGGATCACGACCTTGCCCGTGCCTGGTACAGCGCGCTATCCGTTCCCCGCCATGAAGCGCGCAACCGCGCGCTGGCATTCAGCTGGCAGCGCGCGGCGCAGATGTTTCTGGGGTATCTGGTTCCGGCCCGTCGCGGTGTGCCAGGGGAGTGTCAGGCTGCGCTTCACGGCTCTGTCACGCAAATGTCACCGAAATCGTAAACAATTGTTCACCGTTGTGTCATAGTCTGAACCGTATCCATGTCGACCCTTCCTCGCCGTTCTCCGCCGTCGCAGGCTTCCAAGGCGCCAGATCTGCTGGATCGCGATCACAGCTTGCTGGCCTTCAATGAGCGCGTGCTGGATTGGGCGGTCCGCGACGACGTTCCCCTGATCGAGCGCCTGCGCTACCTCTGCATCGTGTCCTCCAACCTCGACGAGTTCTTTGAGGTGCGGGCGGAGCCGCATTTGCTGGCCAACCAGGCCAACGACCGCAAGGGAATCTACACCGTTGGCTCGTTTGAACGGCTGGCGGCGGCGCTGCACAGCATCGTGGACCGCCAGTACGCCGTGTACAACGAGAAGCTGATGCCGGCGTTCGAGAAACAGGGCATCAAGATCATGTCGCACGGAGACCGCAATCCGGCGCAGCGCCATTGGGTCAAGCAGTACTTTGAGCGCGAAGTGCGGCCGCTGCTGATTCCCGTGGGGCTGGACCCCTCCCACCCGTTTCCCCAGGTAGCCAACAAGTCGCTCAATTTCATTGTGCGCTTGAGCGGTCGGGACGCCTTCGGGCGGGAAAACGAAATCGCCATCGTGAAGGTGCCGCGTGTGCTGCCGCGCCTGATCCGCATGCCTGACAAGGTGTCGGGTTCGCGCACGCTGTTTGTCTCGCTGTCCAGCGTGATCCGCGCCCATCTGGGAGAACTGTTTCCCGGTCGTGCGGTGGGCCAGTTCTCGCAGTTCCGGGTGACGCGGCATTCCGATCTGGCGGTGGACGAGGATGACGTCAAGAACCTGCGCATGGCCTTGCGCCAGGGGTTGGTGCACCGCAATTACGGGCAGGCGGTCCGGCTGGAGGTGTCGGCGGGCTGTTCCGAGCATCTGTGCGACTTCCTGTTGCACCAGTTTGACTTGCCGCAGAAGGCCCTGTTCCGGGTCCACGGACCGGTGAACCTGGTTCGCCTGACGCAGCTGATTGACCTGGTGGATCGACCGGACCTGTGCTTTCCCCCCTACAAGGCGTCGTACCCGGTGCAAATGGGCACCACGCAATCCATTTTTGAACAGCTCAAGCAGGGCGACATCCTGATCCACCAGCCGTTTGAGAGTTTCGATGGCGTGGTGGACTTTCTGCGCCAGGCGGTGAACGACCCGCAGGTGCTGGCCATCAAACAGACCATCTACCGTGCCGGCACCGATTCCGAGGTGATGGACCTGTTGCGTGAGGCCGTGCGCCGCGGCAAGGAAGTTACCGTGGTGGTGGAGCTCAAGGCCCGTTTTGACGAAGAAGCCAATATCAACTGGGCGGAAATGCTGGAGTCCATCGGGGCGCAGGTCGTATACGGCGTGGTGGGCCTCAAGACCCATGCCAAGATGATGCTGGTCACGCGGCGGGAAGGCAAGGCACTCAAGCGCTATGGCCATCTGTCGACCGGCAACTACAACCCGCGTACCGCGCGCCTGTACACCGACGTGAGCCACATCACGGCAGACCCGGTGCTGACCGCAGAAATGGAACATGTGTTCGTGCATCTCGCCAGCCAGAGCCGGCTGCCCGCGCTGCGCAAGCTCTGGCTGGCCCCGTTCTACCTGCAGCGCAACCTGATTGCCAAGATTGACCGGCTGGGCCAGGCGGCCAGCCAGGGCAAGGCGGCCCGCATCGTGGCCAAGATGAATTCCCTGACCGACGAGGCCCTGATTCACAGCCTCATGCGGGCCGGCCGGCAGGGCGTGAAAATCGACCTGATCGTGCGCGGCGCCTGCACCCTGCCGGCGCAGGTGGCGGGGCATACCGACAACATCCGGGTGCGATCGGTCATCGGCCGTTTTCTCGAGCATTCACGGGTGTTCTATTTCCGGGAAGGCGAAGTCGAGGAGCTGTACCTGTCCAGCGCCGACTGGATGAACCGCAACATGGTCCGCCGCGTGGAGTTGGCGTGGCCGGTCACCGACCCGGTGCAGCGCCAGCGGCTGGTGGACGAGTGCCTGGTGGCGTACCTGCACGACGGCGTGGACGCCTGGGACATGGGCCCTGACGGCACATACACCCGCTGCCGGAGCGACGGCACGGTTGCCGTGCATGGTGCGCAGGCGGCGCTCATGGCGCGCTATACCAGCAACGGTAACGGGCATCACGGAGGATAAAACCATGGATCTGATCCTGTGGCGGCATGCCGAAGCAGTAGAAGACCTGGTGAGTGGTGATGACATGGCCCGGCGGTTGACGCCCCGTGGCGAAAAACAGGCCGCCCGCATGGCCGCCTGGCTGGACCGGCAACTTCCGGATGGCGTTCGGGTCTGGGTCAGTCCGGCGCAGCGCACGCAGCAAACCGCGCAAGCCTTGGGGCACAAGTTCAAGACCATCCCCCTGCTGGGGCCGCAGGGCACGCCGGAGCAGTTGCTGGAGCTGGTTCAATGGCCGCACGCCAAAGGCTGTGTGCTGGTGGTGGGGCACCAGCCGACCCTGGGACAGACCGTGGCAACCCTGCTGGGTTTGAAGGTCAGTGAATGCACCGTCAAGAAAGGGGCGGTGTGGTGGTTGCGGCACCGGGAGCGCGAACTGTCGGCCCAGACGGTGGTGGTTACCGTGCAGTCACCCGAGTTGCTGTAACGCGGCCCAGCCCAGCGCGTTCGCGTCTTGGTGCTGACACATTTTCTTCACACCCGCGTCATCTTTCTTGTCAAAAATCGGAAGCTAATAATATTCATAGGGCTATAAATGCCACGTTGGTTTCGCAATTTCTCCAGAGGTATTGGCGGGTGCGAGTTCGGGCCACAGTTCGGCCTGATATGCACCCTTTGCAGTCCATCTGACAGTGGGGAGCGGACATGAATGCGGCACCGCTGGCAAGCGCACGGCCCGTCATGACCGGGTGGCAGCGTGGGGCACGGTTGGCCCAGGTGACCGGCGGTCAGGGACCGTTGGAAAAAGTGCTGCAGGAAAGCCGTCTCTACCCCGTTTTTCAGCCCATCATCAATCTGGCGGATGGATCCATCCATGCCCACGAAGCACTGATTCGCGGTCCCCAGGGCACGGCATTGCATACGCCGGATGCGCTGTTGCGCGCCGCGGCGCAGGAACATTTGAGTTCCGAGTTCGAGCGCAAATGCGTGGTGGCCGCGTTGAAGACCTGGGGGCAACTCCAGGCGCCCGGGCGTTTGTTCGTCAATGCCAGCGCCACGGTGCTGACGCAGCTGTTTGCCTTGCGCGGGCGGGAAGCCATGCTCACGCTCATCAACAGCTTTGGCGTGCTGCCGCGCATGCTGGTGCTGGAAATCACCGAGCACGAGCGTGTGGACGATATGGACCTGCTGGCCGAGGTGGTGCAGGAGTTCCATGCGGCCGGTGTCTCGCTGGCGCTGGACGATTTTGGCGATGGGCGCTCCAGCCTGCGCCTGTGGTCCCAGCTGAAGCCCGAAGTGGTGAAGATCGACAAATACTTCACCAAGAACATCAGCCAGCACGGCGACAAGCTGAAGACGATCCAGGCGCTGTTGCAGATTGCCGATATTTTCGGTACGGCCCTGGTGGCCGAGGGCATAGAGACCCCGGAAGACCTGCGCGTGCTGCGGGACCTGGGCATTACCTTCGGACAGGGGTACTTCCTGGGCCGCCCGGACCCGACGCCGATCCGGTACCTGGGTAACGATGCCCAGCGGATTCTGGATGAACGCCAGATCGTGGTGTTTCCGGAATGGAGCCGCGCCCAGTCGGGCGGGCATTTGCGTCATCTGTCGCTCGCGCATCCGCCGACCGTGACTGCCGACACCACGAACGATGAACTCGCAGCCATCTTTTCTGCAGCGCCCGATCTGCCCTCCGTTGCCGTGCTGGAGGGGGAGCGGCCGGTGGCCATCATCAACCGCGTGCAGTTCATGAACGAGTACAGCAAGCTGTATTACCGGGAGGTGTGGGGCCGCAAGTCGTGCACCGTGCATGCCAACCCCGAGCCGCGCCTGGTGGAGCGCGACCACAGTGTGGATGAGCTCGTGGGCATCCTGACCTCGGAAGACCAGCGCTATCTGGCGGACGGATTCATCGTGACCGACAACGGTCGCTACGTGGGCATGGGCACCGGCGACCAGCTGGTGCGCTCGGTCACGGAGACACGCATCGAGGCTGCGCGCCATGCCAACCCCCTGACGTTCCTGCCGGGCAACATCCCCATCAGCCAGCACATGGAGCGCCTGCTCAAGAAAGATGTGCGGTTCGTGGTGTGCTACGCGGACCTGAACAATTTCAAGCCCTTCAACGACTACTACGGCTATTGGCGGGGCGACGAGATGATCCGCCTGCTGGCGCGGATATCCATGGAGCAATGCGATTCCCAGCGCGATTTCTTGGGTCATGTTGGTGGTGACGATTTCATCCTGTTGTTTCAAAGCGCCGACTGGCGGGAACGTTGCGAGCGCCTGGTGCAGGAATTCAACACCCAGGCGTTGGGCATGTACGACGATGCGGTGCGCCAGGCCGGTGGCATTCATGGGGACGACCGCCACGGCGTGCCCCGCTTCTTTCCGTGTACGACGGTGTCGATTGGCGCCGTTGCCATTGATGGCAGCCGCTTCTCCCGGGCCGAGGATGTGGCCAATCTGGCAGCCCTCGCCAAACAGGGTGCCAAGCAGGCGGGCGTGGGCGTGCTGGAGCGCGCGGCCTAGCCTGCTTTTGGGGTCAGGGGCAAATTTCGAACTGGGCGTCGCCCAGGTAGCGGTTAGGCCCCCAGGTAGCAACCACTGCCGCCGACTCGGCGGCCTGCCACTGGGTGAAAATTTCGAGTTCGTGGGGCGACAGGGCATCGGGGTCGGGCGCCTCGCCATAGGTCATCACGATGCGCTGGTAGGCGGCATGCACCGGAGCTACCAGGTCTGCATCGCCCAGCGTGGTTTCCAGCGCAGTCCGAAAGCGCTGCTCGGCCGCCCGCAGTTCCGCCGCCGAAACGTCCTCCATGGCATAGAGCTTGAGCGTGTAGCTCATGGCGCCGCTGCCCCGGCGTCGGGTGTTCGCGGGGGGCTGCCCAGGGTCAGGGCTATGCGCCGCCGCAGCCGTGTCGCTTCCTCCGGGTTGCCCGCCTGCTCGGTGCGCTGGGCCTGCACGCCAAGCCAGGCCAGCAGGGGCCGGCGCCAGCCTTGGGCGGATGCCGTTTCCGTGGCGTGTGCGATGACGGCGGGGGTGGCCGTGCCGGCCTGAAGCATCACGCCGGCGGCAACCAGCTGCGACAGGGGTTCTGCAGCCGCCACCACGGCGCTGGCATCACCCGTGGCCGCGGCACGCTGGAGGGGTGGTAGCAGGGCAATGTCTTGTGGCGGTACGCGGCCCTGCAGGTAGTCGGCGTAGGCGCGCTGGGCGGGCAGGGCATCCGGGCGCAGGGCTTCGAAGGCCGTACACGGTTCAAAAACCAGGCTGGCCACCCGGGTGGCGCAGTGCAGCAGTTCGGCGGTGGCCAGCAGGTCGGCGCGGCCGGTGCGGCCGAGCTGGCTGCGCGCGCGCAGCAGCTCGGCCATCTCGACGCGGTTGTTTCCCTCCAGATAGGCAGCGACGGAGCGCTCCATGGCGTTGCGGGCTTCGAGTTGCCAGTCCGGTGGCTGGGGTGTGCTGCCACAGGCGCTGAGCAGGGCGAGGCCCGCAAGGGGCAGGGCTTTGCGCAGGGCCGCGGGCTGCAGGATTCGGGCAAAGGCATTCATGGCAGTTTCATCTCCGCATCACGGGCAAATGGCCACTTGCGGTTGATGTCGTTGACCAGGCCCTCGATCTTGCGCAGGTTGGCGTCCACGTCGGCCCGCAGGGCTCCCAGATCGGCACTGGCGTCCTTGGCGTTGGCGCTGATGGCCTGGGCATCCTGCAGCACGGCATCCACTTTCTTCAGACTGGTACGCGCTTCGCCCAGCAGGGCGTTGAGTTGCAGGACGGTGGCGCGGGTTTCGGGCAGCACCCCTTTTTCGCCGAAGACCTGGGTGTCGGTCTTGCCTGCCAGGGTGTCGAGCTTGGTGAGCAGGGCGTTGGTGCGTCCCAGGGTGGCAATGAATTTCTGGGCCTCTGCTTCGTTGCCCAGGAGCACGGTGAGCACGCCACCCGGGTCGTTGAGGCGGCTGGTCAGGGTGCCCAGGTTGTCGAGCAGCGTCCGGGCCGATGCGATGGCCTTGGGGATTTCGGCGCTGGTGTCGCCTTGCAGCACGGTGCGTACGGCGCCGTCCGGCAGGGGCGGGTCTTCCAGCAGGCCGGTGTAGGCGCGCAGGTTGGTGCTGCCCACCACGCCGCGTACCAGTGTGAAGACGCTGGTGGTGCGCAGCCAGTGGGCGTCCTTGGTGGCAACGTCCACCAGAATGCGTGCCTTGCCGTCAGCGGCCAGCTCAATGTGGCGCACCCGGCCTATGGGAAAGCCGGAAAACGTGAGGTCCATGCCGACCACCACGCCCTCGGAGTCTTCGGCCACCAGCACCAGTTTCTGGGTGGCATCAAATGCGCCCCGCGCGTACAGCACGTACAGCACCGAGCCGCACAGCAGCAGCAACATGAATACCATCAACAGCCGGGCCTTGAGTTCCAGGTGGGCTATCGGTGGTGTGTTGGGTTCGTGGGGTGAGCTCATGGGCATGCCATATTCGGTGTCAATAGTAGTTGCCAACCAGCGAGGCGATTTCCACCAGCAGTATCACGGAAAACATGCGGACCAGCCCGCGGATTTCTGCGCTGGTGCGCAGGCGGGTTGTGTGCGGGTCGTACAGGGCCGAGGCCATGGGAATCAGGGACACCGCCAGGCAAAAGAACAGAATTTTGAGGACGAAGATCAGGCTGACGGCGGGGCTGAACACCTGGCCGAACAGGCGGGTGTAGACCGCCAGGCCCGATACGGTGAACCCGTAGCTGGCCAGATAGGTCACCACCAGAGTCACCACGCTGCTCAGGGCTGCCAGCGTGACGCCGGCAAACAGGCCGCCAATGACCCGGGGCAACACGACGCTGCGTACTGGGTCCTGGCCCTGGCGGCGCATGGC
Source organism: Rhodoferax sp. (assembly GCA_019449595.1). GTDB lineage: Bacteria > Pseudomonadota > Gammaproteobacteria > Burkholderiales > Burkholderiaceae_C > Allorhodoferax. The sequence goes on from JAGRPL010000009.1 coordinate 58,357, forward strand.
GTCGAGCTGGCCTGCCGTCTGCATCGCCGACAGCTCCGCTCCATCGGGAATCGTGCAGCGCAGTGCGACGAACAGCGCCGCGGTCAGGGGGATGAGTTCGAGTACCAGGACCCGGATGACCAGTTGCAAGGCGTACTGCGACAGGCCGTAACTCAGGGCCGTGACCAGCACGATGCGGGTGAGTACCACGGTCACCAGCGCGCAGAGCACCGTGAAGCCGGCCAGGATGGGAGCGGTGTGCAGATAGATATGCCGGGCCAGCGCCGGGCGGTTCGCGCGGCGGTAGCTTGACGGGGAGAGAACCAGCACCAGAATGACCGCGCCCAGCTCCAGCAGGCGCCACCAGCCCAGGAGCCATTGCTGCGCGGCCTGGCCGGTGCGATCCAGCCAGCGTTGCCATGAAACCGTTGAGGTCATGCGGGCATGATACCTGCGGGCTTGCCGGGCCGTGTGAAGCGCCGTGGACCGTCAGGTGGCAGCCACGTCGAGGGACCACGGGGTTTTTTGCCAGGCCAGTGCCTCTTCGCGCAGCAGGTAGGCGGACTGCGGAAAGGCTTCGGCCCACCCGGCGCGGCAGCGCAGGCGCACGGTGCGGTTGTGCGTGGCCGAGCGTGCCAGTGTCATGCCGGTCAGATCCGGGTCACGCCGGGCGTGGCACAGGATGACGGCCAGGCGCAGCGCCATCAGCTGCATGACCAGATCGTCGTCTCCCAGCACGGCTTCGAGCTTGCGCAGCTTGCCGCGGTGCCCGAGCACCAGCAGGCTGAGGCGGTGCATTTCCGACAGCGAGAACCCCATGGCATCGGCGTTGTCCAGGATGTAGGCACCGTGCTTGTGGTAGTCACTGTGGGAGATGTGGCTGCCAATTTCGTGCAACTGGGCGGCCCAGCTGAGCTTGCGCAGGGAACGGTCTTCGTCGGGGGGCGCGCCATCGCGCGGGGCGGGCATCAGTTGCTGGAGCAGCAGCGCCGCCACGTTTCCCACGCGGGTGCCGTGGGTGGTGTCGACCCCGAACTTGCTTGCCAGGCGCCGCACGGTCTTGACACGCAGGTCATCTGCGTGGTCGGCCGTGCCCAACATGTCGCACAGCAGGCCATGGCGCAGCCCGCCGCTGGCCTGTTGCAGGGACTGGATGCCCAGCAGGCTGAAAACGGCGCGCACCACGCTCACGCCGCCGCCGATGATGGCCTTGCGGTCTTCGCGCATGCCGGCCAGCCGCAGGCGGTCGGCGCTCTGGGCGGTCACCAGCTTGTCGACCAGCCAGTCCAGGCCCTCCTGTGTCACGGTGCCGGCGGGCCAGCCGGCCGCTACCAGGACGTCGACAATGGCGCCCACCGTGCCGGCCGAGCCATAGGCCACGTCCCAGCGGCCGGGGTGGTAGGCGTCGAGGGCCTCGTCCAGCACCGCCTTGGCCGCGATTTCGGCAATGTCGAATGCCTTGCGGGAAAACTGGCCGTCGGGGAAGTAGCGGTTGGACCAGGCAATGCTGCCCACCCGGAACGACTCCATGACCTGGGGGGCAAGGCCCTGTCCCAGCACGAGTTCGGTGGATCGCCCGCCGATGTCGATGACCAGGCGCCGCTCTTCGGACTGGGGCAGCATGTGGGCCACGCCCTGGTAGATCAGCCGGGCCTCTTCCCGCCCCGAAATGACATTGATGGGGAAGCCGAGAATCTGGTTGGCCCGGTCGAGGAATTCGTCCCGGTTGCGGGCCTCGCGCAGGGTTTGTGTTGCCACGGCGCGCACTTCGGTGGGCTTGAACCCAGCCAGGCGCTCGCCAAAGCGGGCCAGGCAGTCCCAGCCGCTTTGCATGACCTGGGGGGTCAGGTTGCGGTCATCGTCCAGCCCGCCACCCTGGCGCACGGTTTCTTTCAGGTATTCGGTGCGCCGGAACTCACCGTGGTCCACCCGTCCGATTTCGAGACGAAAACTGTTGGATCCCAAATCCACGGCCGCCAGGCGATTTCCGTTTTCCATCGATTGCTTTTTAGAGTTGTAAGGCGGTCAGGAGCATAGCATCCGCACCGCCGCGGTCGGCACCCGGGCGGTGTCAGCCGAGCAGGCGGCCGTCGGTGGAAATCATGCTCTGCGTGACATAGGCGGTGCCACGGCTGCGGGTATCGGGCGCAATGCGGAAGCCGCCCAGGTCGACGGTGCTGCGCTTCTGGAAGGCTTGCAGCGCGCTGAGCCGGGTCGGCGCGCCGTCAATGCCCTGCAGCACTTCGTAGGTGTAGCGCGCCGCAATGTAGCCGGCCAGACTCTGGGGAGTTGGCGGCTCGTCGTACAGGCGGCCCAGCGTGTCGCGGAAGCTTTTGACGATGGGCAGGTTGGCGTTGACCATGGGAACCACCTGGGTGGCGATCACCGGCGTGAAGCGCGAAACGCCCATTTGCAGCATGGTCTGCAGGTTCACGTCGGACATGGCGATGATGTAGCGCTGTGCCGCCTGCTTTTCGATGCCCTGGGAAAACTGCACCAGCTCCGGAGTGCCGCCCAGGAACAGCAGGACGCGGGGGCTGTCGGGCGTGAGCGTCTTGCCCAGCTGCTGCAGGTTGGCGACCGGGCTGTATGACTTCAGCCGCAGCTTGAGCGTGTTGGCCATCTCGTCGACGCCCTGCCGGTAGCTGGCGTATTCGGCTGCGGAGCCGTAAATGGCGCCCACCTCCGTGATGCCCATGACGGACAGGGATTTGATCGCGTGCGCCACCTGTTCCTGGCGCGAGGCAAAAATGGGGAAGGTGTTGCTGGCGGCGTCCAGCGTGGCGTTTTGCAGCCAGGGGGCGACATGGGCCACGTCGGGCAGTTCCCGTTGCATCAGGTCCGTCAGCTGGGCCGCCGCGTGGTCGCCCACGCTACCGGACAGCGCAACGCACTGGGGCTGGTTTTTCAACGTTTGCACGGCGGCGCGCAGGCTGGCGGCGCTGCCGTCCACTTCCAGCACCAGGTGCTGCACGGTCTTGCCGCGCAACCCGCCACGGGCATTGATGTCCTGCCAGGCGGCGCGCGAGCCAATCAGGAAATCCTTGGAAACGTCGATCTGGCTGACAGACACGTCCACAACCTGTGCGACCGTGCAGATGCGGGAGCCGGGCGCGGTTTTGGGGAGTTGGGCCCAGGCTGGAAGGGTGCTGGCCGCGAGGGCGCCGGCAACCGTGCGCATCAGCTGGCGTCGATCAGGGTTTTGCATGGTGGGTCTGTACGTGGGTTTTGCTATCAAATGAATAGCTGTCTGCGCAGTATTCACGGTGTGCTTGGCCATATTTACGCCAAAAATCCGGAGCCTGCTGGCTCCGGATGGTGGGGGCGGCCTGTGGCTTACTTCTTGGCCGGTGGCAGCAGCACGGCGTCGATGATGTGCACCACGCCGTTGCTCGCCGTCAGGTCGGCCTGGGTGACCGCGGCGCTTTCGATGGTGACGAAATCGCCGGCCTTGGACAGGGCGACATGGGCGCCGTTGAGGGTCGTGGCGTTGCTGTTCTTCACGTCGGCTGCCAGGGTCTTGCCGGACACCACGTGGTACGACAGCACCGCCTTGAGTTTTTCCGGATGGGCGCTCAGATCGCTCAGGGTGGCGGCGGGAAGCGCCTTGAAGGCGTCATTCGACGGCGCGAACACGGTATAGGGGCCGGCTGCCTGGAGCGTTTGCGTCAACCCTGCCTGGGCGACCAGACTGCTGAGTGTGCTCAGCGACGGCGTGTTCGCCAGACGGTCTGCCACGGTGACCGGGGCCGGGCTGGTGGCGCATCCGGTCAGGGCGGCGATCAGGGCGCTGAGCAAAACGGCGCGGCGTGCCAGGGGAGAAGAGGTTTTTTGCATGGTTTTCCGTCAGTGGGTTGAAAAGCGCAAGCGTAGGAATGCCGTGTGACGGCAATGTGACGAAAACTTGAAAAACCGGTGACAAGTGACTTATTTGGCAGGTTGAAACAACCGGGGCTGAAAACTAAGCTCGTGTCACGGAGATGTCACAAATCTTTCTTAAAGTCCTGTCATTCCTTAACCAACCTATAGAGGGTTTCCGATGAATATTTCCTTCAACCGTGCCGCAATGGTGCTTGCCGTTACGTCTTCCCTGGGCTTGGCTGGTGCTGCCAGCGCACAGGAAATCACGGGTGCCGGCGCAACCTTTCCTGCGCCCATCTATTCCAAGTGGGCTGCGGACTACCACAAGGCCACGGGCGTCAAGGTGAACTACCAGTCCATCGGCTCGGGCGGCGGCATCAAGCAGATCGACTCCAAGACGGTGGATTTTGGTGCGTCCGACATGCCCCTGACCGACGAAGTCCTGAAGACCAAGGGCCAGATGCAGTTCCCCACCGTGATGGGTGGCGTGGTGCCGGTTCTCAACGTCAAGGGTATTGAACCCGGCCAGCTGAAGCTGACCGGCCAGGTTCTGGGTGACATTTACCTGGGCAAGATTTCCCGCTGGAACGACCCCGCCCTCAAGGCGCTCAACCCCACCGTGGCATTGCCCGATGCGGCCATTGCCCAGGTTCGCCGCGCCGACGGTTCGGGCACCACGTTCCTCTTCACCAATTACCTGAGCAAGGTCAACGCCGAGTGGAAGTCCAAAGTGGGCGAGGGCACGGCAGTGAACTGGCCCGTGGGCGCTGGCGGCAAGGGCAATGAAGGCGTGGCTGCATTTGTGAGCCGCCTGCCCAACTCCCTGGGCTATGTGGAGTACTCGTACGTGAAGCAGAACAAGCTGACCTACGCCATCATGCAGAACGCCGCCGGCAACTTTGTCAAACCCGAAGATGACGCATTCAAGGCCGCAGCTGCAGGTGCCGACTGGGCCAAGTCGTTCTACCAGGTGCTGACGAACCAGCCCGGCAAGCAGGCCTGGCCCATCACTGGCGCGACGTTCATTCTGATGCACACCAAGCAGGACAAGCCCGCGAACGCCTCCGAAACGCTGAAGTTCTTCAGCTGGGCCTACAAGAATGGCGACAAGGTGGCTGCCGATCTGGACTATGTGCCCATGCCCAAGGCTGTGATTGCCGCGATCGAGAAGTCCTGGGGTGAGATCAAGGACACGTCCGGCAAGCCGGTTGCGTTCAAGTAATTTTGGTTGTGTCTCGTATGGTTCTGGACGGGGAGTCTGTCATGTCATCTACACTGGTGCATCGCGACACCCTGTCCAGCCATTCCGTTATTTCTGCCGCACGCTCCATGACCCGACCTCCACCCGTCAAAAAAGCCCGATCCGGCCCCCTGGCCGACCGTATTTTCGGCTGGATGGCCAAAGGGGCGGCACTTCTGACCCTGGGATTGCTGGTGGCCATCCTGGGCTCACTGACGGTCAGTGCCTGGCCGGCGATCACCCAGTACGGTCTGGGGTTCCTGACCAGTACCACCTGGGATCCCGTCAAGGAGGAGTTCGGCGGGCTGGTCATGATTTACGGCACGCTGGCGACGTCGTTCATTGCGCTGCTGATCGCCGTGCCGGTGAGTTTCGGCATTGCGCTGTTTCTGACCGAGCTGGCGCCCGCCTGGCTCAAGCGGCCCCTGGGAACCGCCATTGAGCTGCTCGCGGCCGTGCCCTCCATCGTGTATGGCATGTGGGGTCTGCTGGTCTTTGGCCCGGTGCTGGCAACCTATGTGCAGCAGCCCCTGCAGGCCATGTTCAATGGCGTGCCGTATCTGGGGGCTTTTTTCTCCGGCCCACCCGTGGGCATCGGCATTCTGTCGGCCGGCATCATCCTGGCCATCATGATCATCCCGTTCATCGCCGCCGTGATGCGCGACGTGTTCGAGGTGACACCCGCCCTCCTGAAAGAGTCCGCCTACGGCCTGGGTGCAACCACCTGGGAGGTGGTCTACAAGGTCGTCCTGCCGTACACCAAGACCGGGGTCATTGGCGGCATCATGCTGGGCCTGGGGCGCGCCATTGGCGAGACCATGGCAGTGACGTTCGTCATCGGCAACTTCAACCAGCTCGATTCCCTGAGCTTGTTCCAGGCCGCCAACAGCATCACGTCGGCACTGGCCAACGAGTTTGCCGAGGCAGGCGAGGGCCTGCACCAGGCGTCGCTCATGTACCTGGGGCTGGTCCTCTTTTTCATCACCTTCGTCATCCTGTCGCTGTCCAAGGTCTTGCTGACCCAGCTGCGCAAACGCGAAGGAGCCAAGACATGACTGCATCCCTCCAGCAGCGCCGCGCTGCCAAGTTTGCCCGCCGCAAGCGCGTGAACCAGCTGGCCACCGGCCTGGCTCTGGCCGCCATGGCGTTTGGCCTGTTCTGGCTGTTCTGGATCCTGTGGGAAACGGTGCGCCTGGGCTTTGACGGCATGGCCGTAGCCACTCTTACCCAGATGACACCGCCACCCAATGAGGAGGGCGGCCTGGCCAACGCCATCTACGGTTCGTTTCTGATGGTGGTGCTGGCAACCTGCGTGGGTACGCCGGTGGGGGTCATGGCGGGCATTTACCTGGCCGAGTTCGACAGCAAGGGCTGGCTCGCATCGGTGACCCGGTTTGTCAATGACATCCTGCTGTCGGCACCTTCCATCGTGATTGGGCTGTTCGTCTATGCCGTGGTGGTGTCGCGTTTCAAATCGTTCTCCGGTTATGCCGGGGTGGTGGCGCTGGCCTTGCTGGTCATTCCGGTGGTCATCCGCACCACAGAGAACATGCTGCAACTGGTGCCTGCCGGGCTGCGGGAGGCGGCTTACGCACTGGGCGCACCCAAGTGGAAGGTTATCTTGAGCATCACCCTCAAGTCAGCCCGGGCGGGCGTGATCACCGGGGTGCTGCTGGCGGTGGCCCGCATTGCCGGTGAAACGGCACCCCTGCTGTTTACTGCGCTGAGCAACCAGTTCTGGACGAGCAGCCTGAGCGAGCCCATGGCGAGCCTGCCGGTCACCATTTTCAAGTTTGCGATGAGCCCCTACGAGAACTGGCAGAAGCTGGCATGGGCGGGTGTATTCATCATCACGGTAGCCGTGCTGGGCCTGAACATTCTTGCCCGGGTGCTGACCCGCGCCAAGGCCTGATGGCCGCTGCAGCCTTTTTAAAGAAATAGACGACATGATCTCCACCCCCATTGCGCCTGCGAAGACCAAGATTGCCGTCAAGGATCTGAACTTCTACTACGGCAAGTTCCATGCCCTCAAGGGCATCAACATGGAAATTCCGGAAAACCGGGTGACGGCTTTCATCGGCCCTTCGGGCTGTGGCAAATCGACGCTGCTGCGCGTGTTCAACCGCATGTTCGAGCTGTATCCGGAGCAGCGGGCACAGGGGCAGATCCTGCTGGACGGCGAGGACCTGCTCACCAGCAAGGAAGATGTTGCCCTGCTGCGCGCCAAGGTCGGCATGGTGTTCCAGAAACCCACGCCGTTTCCCATGTCGATCTACGACAACATTGCCTTTGGCGTGAAGTTGTTCGAGTCGCTGAATGCGACGGACATGGAGGAGCGGGTGGAGTGGGCGCTGCGCAAGTCGGCGCTGTGGGGCGAGGTCAAGGACAAGCTGCACCAGAGCGGCTCCAGCCTGTCGGGTGGCCAGCAGCAGCGTCTGTGCATTGCGCGCGGCATTGCCATCAAGCCCGAGGTGCTGTTGCTGGACGAGCCCTGCTCGGCGTTGGACCCCATTTCCACGGCCAAAGTGGAAGAATTGATCGTCGAGCTCAAGAGCGACTACACCGTCGTGATCGTCACCCACAACATGCAGCAGGCCGCCCGCTGCAGCGACCACACGGCGTACATGTACCTGGGGGACCTGGTGGAGTTCGGTTCGACGGAACAGATGTTCTTCAAACCCACCCGCAAGGAAACCGAAGACTACATCACCGGCCGGTTCGGTTAAAAGGAAGAAAACATGCCCGAAAAGCACCTGTCGACCCAGTTTGATAGCGAACTGACATCCGTATCCGCCCAAGTCATGGAAATGGGCGGACTGGTGGAGTCCCAGATCCGTCGCGCCATCTATGCGCTGTCCCAGTTCAGCGTGGAAGTGGCCAACGAGGTGACGTCCAACGAGGCGCGCGTCAACGAAATGGAAGTGCAGATTGACCGCGAGCTCTCGTCAATCATTGCGCGGCGCCAGCCCACGGCGCGCGACCTGCGCCTGCTGATCGCCATCTCCAAGACCACCGCCAACCTGGAGCGGGTCGGCGACGAGGCCGAGAAAATCGCCCGCATGGTGCGCTCCATCATCGACAGCGGTGCCCCGCGCGCCTTGCCGTCGCTGGAGCTGCGTGTGGCGGCCGACCTGGCCTCTGGCCTGCTCAACAAGGCCCTGGACGCCTTTGCGCGCCTGGACGTCAACGCCGCGGTGACCATCCTCAAGGAAGACGACCTGATTGACGCCGAGTTTGACGGCTTTGTGCGCAAGCTCATCACCTACATGATGGAAGACCCGCGCATGATCTCGCCCAGCCTGGACCTGTTGTTCCTGGCCAAGGCCATCGAACGCATCGGCGACCACGCCAAGAACATCGCCGAGTTCATCATCTACGTCGTCAAGGGCGAGGATGTGCGCCACACCAGCATGGAAAACATCGAGTCACTCGTCAAATGAGAACAATGCCTGCGGTGCTGATCGTCGAGGACGAACCAGCCATTGCCGAACTGATCGCCGTGAATCTGCGGCACAACGGTTTTCGCCCGGTCTGGGCCATGGACAGCGCCAGCGCGCAGCGGGAGCTGGACGCCGCGTTGCCCGACCTGATCCTGCTGGACTGGATGCTGCCCGGAGAGAGCGGGTTGGTGCTGGCCAAGCGCTGGCGCAGTGCCGCGCGGACCCAGGCCATCCCGCTGATCATGCTCACCGCCCGGGGCGATGAAGCCGACCGCGTTGCTGGGCTCGACGCCGGCGCCGACGATTACATTGCCAAGCCGTTTTCCACCAAGGAACTGCTGGCCCGCGTACGCGCCGTGCTGCGGCGGCGCACGCCTGAGCAGGCGGGAGAAGCCATCACCATTGGTGGCCTGGTCCTGGACCCGGGAACCTACCGGGTGTCCTTTGAAGACCGGTTGCTGAAACTCGGGCCGACCGAATTCAAGCTGCTGCACTATTTGATGACCCACGCCGAGCGGGTCCACAGCCGCGCCCAGTTGCTCGACAAGGTGTGGGGCGACCACGTTTACATTGAAGAGCGCACGGTGGACGTGCACGTCAAGCGCCTGCGCGAGGCCCTGGCCCAGGCCGGTGCCATGGTGGAAACCGTGCGGGGCGCCGGGTACCGCCTGACGGCCCAGCCGATCCAGACTGCTGCCGCGGCAGAAAAGACGGGCGCTTGACGGGTCGGGCTGGCACGCATGTTCTGGCGGCTTTTTTCCTTTGTGCTCTTTCAGGGCGTGGCTGCGGGCATCGGCTGGTACGTCGCCATTCCCGGGGGAAAGGTCGTTGCGGCCCTGGTGCTGGCGCTGACCGGTGGCTATGTCTGGTTGCTGGTGGACGTGTCGCGCGGGGTGCGCCTGCTGCGCTGGCTGCGGGACGAAATGGCAAACCCGGTTGCCCTGGGCAATGGCTTGTGGAGCGAGGTGTCCGACCGCGTGCGTCGCATGGCGCGTGCCCGGGAGCGTCTGACCGCCGAGAGCGAGAATCGTCTGCAGGATTTTCTGGCTGCCCTGCAGGCGTCGCCCAACGGCGTGGTGCTGCTGGACTCCGAGGGCCGCATCGAGTGGTTCAACCAGACCGCCGCCTTCCATTTCGGTTTTGACGCGCAACGCGACATGCTGCAGCACCTGGGCAACCTGGTGCGCGACCCCGTGTTTGCCGCCTATTTCGCGGCGCGCGACTTCAGCCACGACGTGACCATTCCGGGACGCGATGACTCCAGCACCAAACCGGTTCGTCTGTCGGTTCATTTGCACCCCTACGGGGAAGGGCGCAGTCTGCTGCTGTCGCGTGACATCACGGCGGTGGAGCAGGCCGAGGCGATGCGGCGGGATTTTGTGGCCAACGTGTCGCACGAAATCCGCACGCCGTTGACCGTGCTGGCGGGTTTCATTGAAACGCTGCAATCCCTGCCGCTGGACGACCTGGAGCGCCAGCGGTACCTGGGCCTGATGGCCCAGCAGGCCCAGCGCATGCAGACGCTGGTGAACGATTTGCTGACGCTGTCCCGGCTGGAAGGCAGCCCCCTGCCTTCGGTGCATGAGTGGGTGCCGGTGCGCGCGTTGCTGTCCCAGTGCGAGCAGGATGCCCGCGACCTGTCACGCCTGCTGTCCGAGCAGGCACATGACCTGCATTTCGAGATGCTGGGTGACTGCGAAATTGCCGGTTCGTCCACCGAGCTGCACAGCGCCATGTCGAACCTGATCGGCAACGCCATCCGCTACACGCCAGCCGGACGGCGCATTGACGTGAGCTGGACGCTGCAACCGGGTGGAGGGGGAATTTTCTCGGTGCGGGACACCGGCCCGGGTATTGCCCCCGAGCATATCTCCCGTCTGACGGAGCGCTTTTATCGCGTGGACCGCAGCCGCTCGCGGGATACCGGCGGAACCGGGCTGGGGCTGGCCATTGTCAAGCACGTCACGCAGCGCCACGGGGCCGAGCTGCTGATCAGCAGCGTACCCGGCAAGGGCTCCACGTTTTCCATCACCTTCCCGGCCAGTCGGGTGCGGCGCACCTTCTCGGAGCCGCTGGCGGCCTGACGGCCGCTTATCTGCGCCGGAACAGCAGGACGGACTCGCCCGCATCCACCGGGTGGCGAATGGTCGCGTGCAACTGCCATTGCGTGGTATCCACGCTGGCGGGGGCTGACATGTCGGGCGCCGGTTCCACCAGTAACCAGTGGCAGCTGGGCGAGCGGCGTGCCACCTTGAGATGCAAATGGCCGTAGAACTGGAATGCGGCGATCTGGCCCGACCCGAGGCCCCGGGTCTCGGCACATCCCGGCGTGTCCATGGCGTTTACCGTGCGTCGCACCAAGGCGGTGTAGCTTTGCGCATAGTTGAGCAGCGGCATCCACAGCGTCATCAGCAACAGCCAGCACAGGGCAGCGCCCCCTGCGGGCAGCACCAGGCTTTTCCAGATGGCAGCGCGGTGCCGCCCCACGCGCCATTTCACCAGCCAGGCCCAGGCCAGCGTGGCCGCTACGGCAATTGCAAAGGCAAAGAGCGAGAAACGGGCTTCAAACCCGGGGGCCAAGCGGACCACGTTGGCTGCAGGCTGGCGGGGGTAACCCGTCTGCATGGCAATCCAGACGACCCAGATGGTGAACCCGCAGCCTGAAAAGAACAGCAGGGTGAACCAGTCGATCAGGGCGGCAACCTGTCGCTTCAGGGTGGGCAGGGCAAACGCGGCCAGCGTTGCCAGGGCCGGCAGGGCCAGCAGCAGGGTCCGGTCGGAGGATCCGGTGGACAGGGCCCCTACTGCGCACACCAGGACGAACCAGGCCGGCAGCGCCATGTGCCGGCTGATGCGCCGGTTGAAGAGCTGGTGGCGCCAGCGCCAGAGGGTCCACACGGCCAGGGGCCAGGCAGGCCAGGTGAACCACAGCAACAGCTGGGCATAGCCGTTCCAGTCGGCCCAGAGGGCGTGGGGGAATTCGATTTTCCAGCGCCACAGGTTCAGCGCCCAGGCCAGTGCGCTGACTGCGCCGGTGAGCACGACGATGGCCACGCTTTCCCAGCGGATGCGGGCCTTGCGGGCCAGGTCGGCCGGGTCTTGCGACTGGTCAAGGTAGTGGATGACCGCACTGCCCAGTCCGAACAGCACGGTCAGGGTGGGGGCGCCGGACAGTGCCAGGCCGCCCAGCCCCAGCACGCCGGCCGCCGCCGGCCCGGCGCGCCGGTAGGGCAGTGCACCTGCGGCATAGAAACATAGGGCGGAAAAAGCCAGCTGTGCCAGCGCGGGCGTGGTCTCGTGCGACAACTGCGCCAGCCCCAGGCAGGCGATGAATGCCAGCAACCCGCCGTCGGCCATGGCGCGCGCGTAGTCGGTCGGCTGGGCCTCGCCGCCAAAGGCGAAGGCAACGGGTTGGGCCTGGGGGCTGCGGGCCACGTAATAGGTGGCATACCAGGTGGACAGCATGGCCAGCGCCAGCAGCACGCCAAACGGGATTCGCACAGCAAAATCGGCCGCAAGCCAGGAGGGCGCAAGTTTCATGGACCAGGCACCCAGCCAGTAGGGCAGCAAGGCCGGGTTGTCGGCCGGCACGCCCATCAGGGTGGGCGTGAGCCAGCGGGCGCTGCCCTGTGCCAGCTCGGCCATGTAGCCCAGGGCCGTCATGTCGGCGCTTTTCCAGGCGTCGCGCCCCAGAAAGCCGGACAGGATGTACGCGCAGCAAAACAGCAGCAAGACGGCGCGCGGAAAGCGCCGGACCGCAGCCTGGGTGACGATGGCGGGAGTGGGGTGGTTCACGGGAGAGGGGCAAGTCGGGGCAAAAAAAAGGCAGCGCGGAAATCCGGGCTGCCCATTTGCGACGGTTCAGGCCAAAACCTGAATCCGGCTTACTTGGCTGCGGTCTTGCCGAAGCGGTTGCGGAAGCGCTCGACGCGGCCACCCATGTTGTCCACGGATTTTTGCGTGCCAGTGTAGAAAGGATGCGACTCGCTGGTGGTGTCCAGCTTGAAGAGGGGCAGCTCGCGGCCGTCTTCCATCTTGATCATTTCCTTGGTGTTGGCGCAGGAACGTGTCACGAACTTGAAGCCGTTGGACATGTCCTGGAAGCACACTTCGCGGTAGTTGGGGTGAATGCCTTCTTTCATACTCTTCTCCATCAGTTGCGAGAGCCGCGCCAGCCTGTCTGGCGTACTTGTCGCGAAAACAGTCAATTATACAAATAAAACAACAACTTAGCCACCGCGGCGCATCATGTCGAAGAATTCGCTGTTGGTCTTGGTGGCGCGCATTTGCTTCAGGACCATTTCCATGGCCTCGATTTCGTCCATGTTGTAGAGGAATTGGCGTAGGATGCGGGTTTTCTGCAGGATTTCGGGCTGCAGCAGCAATTCTTCGCGGCGGGTGCCGCTGCGGTTGAGCTGGATGGACGGGAACACCCGTTTCTCGTACAGGCGGCGGTCCAGGTGGATTTCGGAGTTGCCTGTGCCCTTGAACTCTTCAAAGATCACTTCGTCCATGCGGCTGCCGGTGTCGACCAGCGCGGTAGCGATGATGGTTAGCGAGCCGCCTTCTTCCACGTTGCGGGCCGCGCCCAGGAAGCGCTTGGGGCGCTGCAAGGCATTGGCGTCCACACCACCGGTCAGCACCTTGCCGGAGCTGGGCACCACGTTGTTGTAGGCGCGGGCCAGGCGGGTGATGGAGTCCAGCAGGATCACCACGTCTTTCTTGAGTTCGACCAGGCGCTTGGCGCGCTCGATCACCATCTCGGCCACGTGCACGTGGCGGGCGGCGGGCTCGTCAAAGGTGGAGGCAATCACCTCACCCTTGACGGTGCGCTGCATCTCGGTCACTTCTTCGGGGCGTTCGTCGATCAGCAGCACCATCAGGTAGCTGTCGGGGTAGTTGGCCGAAATCGCGTGGGCGATGTGCTGCATCATCACGGTCTTGCCGCTCTTGGGCTGCGCCACGATCAGGGCGCGCTGGCCCTTGCCAATGGGGGCAATGATGTCGATCACGCGGCCGGTGATGTTTTCTTCGCCCTTGATGTCGCGCTCCAGCTTCATCTGCTCCTTGGGGAACAGGGGGGTCAGGTTTTCAAACATGACCTTATGCTTGTTGCCGTCAGGAGGGCCGCCATTGACCTTGTCGAGCTTGTTCAGGGCAAAGTAGCGCTCGCCGTCCTTGGGCGTGCGCACTTCGCCTTCGATCATGTCGCCGGTGTGCAGGTTGAAGCGGCGCACCTGGCTAGGGCTGATGTAGATGTCGTCCGTGCTGGCCGTGTAGCTGGTGTCGGGGCTGCGCAGGAAGCCAAAACCGTCGGGCAGAATTTCCAGCACGCCATCGGCAATGATCTGCTCGCCGGTGCGGGCGCGCTTCTTGATGATGGCGAACATCAGCTCCTGCTTGCGCATGCGGCCGGTGTTTTCGATCTCTAGCTCTTCAGCCTGCTTGAGGACTTCCGACACGTGCAGTGCCTTGAGTTCGTTTAAGTGCATGGAAATGGTCCCGTAGGGGAATTGACCGAAAGTTCGGAGTAATAGAGAAATTCAGGGGAGAGGGGGGTGAGGCAAGACCTGTGACTCGGCCTCGGCGTTCTTAACCTGGGAAACGGAGCCAGCCCCTTTTGGGGTGCTGGTGAACGGAATTAATTATGACAGGAAAATGCGACCACAAAAAATGAGGCCCCCACGCTTGCCACTGCGTGTGCCGCACGGCCCCCCAAAGGGGGCTATCTTGCTTGGGGCGGCCCTGCGCAAGATGTGGCGTGGTCGCGGGGCTGAAATCAGGCCAGTTGCTGGTCGATGAAGGCGATCAGCTGGGCTTTGCTCAGGGCGCCGACCTTGGTGGCAGACAGCTGGCCGTCCTTGAACAGCATCAGCGTGGGAATGCCACGGATACCGAACTTGGCCGGGATTTCCCGGTTTTCGTCCACATTCATCTTGGCGATCTGCAGCTTGCCGTCGTAGGTGGCGGACACTTCGTCCAGAATCGGGGCGATCATCTTGCAGGGACCGCACCACTCAGCCCAGTAGTCCACCAGAATGGGTTTGGCGGATTTCAGCACATCGGCTTCGAAAGTGGCGTCGGTTACGTGTTTGATCAGGGCGCTGGCCATGGGGGGTTCCTCTGGAAGTTTGCTAATACAGCTAAAGTTGCGGCCATTGTGACAGAAACAAGGGACCCGCCAGAGCGGCGGTTGCTATGAATGGCATAGCCAAAATTGATTTTCCCGCCGGGGTGCCTGGCGCGCCCGCCGGGGCCCATCCCGCACTGGCCCTGTGGCTGGACCCGACGGGCGGCCTGCTGGCGCGCATCCAGGCCGCCATGCGCCAGCGCGGGGCGCATCCTGCGCGCGCCGTGGTCTTGCTGCCGTATGCCCAGTTGATGCCCCTGGCCGCGCGGCTGTGGGCACAGTGTTTTCCGGACGGTTTTGCGCCCCGGTTCGAAACCACCCTGAACTGGAGCCGTGCCCTGGGGGGCTTCCACCCGGCTGTCACCGACATGACATTTGACACGGCGCTGGACACCCTGACCGCGCAGGCCCTGCTGCGCGGCGCCGGCCTGGGCGCACAGCAGGACGCGCTGGCAGGCCTGCTCGTGCAGGCCGCGCACCAACTGGCACCGCTGGTCGCGGCCAGCCACCCGGCGGACCGTGCCGTGTGGGCGCAAACGGCACGGCACGGCGCTCTGCTGGGCATGGATGGCCCGGCACTGGCCCTGGAAGCCGCCGTGGCACGCGTGGCCGTGGAATGGGCGGCGGCGTCCGCGTATGCCAGCGATGTGCTGTTCGAGGACCCCGTGCGCGCGGGGCTGGACTGCCTAGTGGTGGTGCAGGGCTTCGCGGCCGACCCGCTGCCTGCGGCGCTGCAACCCTATTGGGGCGACAAGCTGGCGGTGCTGGCCCTGCTGCCCCAGACGGACACGCCGGCGTTGCCGGGCGCAGCTTCCCGTCTGGCCTGGCACGCCTGCCAGGATGCCGAAGACGAGGCCCAGCGCGCCGCGGCCTGCGCCCTGCGGCACATTGCCGCCGGGCGTTTTCCGCTGGCGCTGGTGTCTTCCGACCGGGCGTTGACCCGGCGCGTGCGCGCCATGCTGGAAGATGGCGGCGTGCAGATCCGTGACGAAAACGGCTGGAAGCTGTCCACCAGCCAGGCGGCGGCGCAGGTGATGGCGCTGCTCAAGGCTGGTGCCTGGAATGCCTCGACGGACGCGGTGCTGGCCTGGCTCAAGGGGGCGCCGGCGTTTGCACCGGTGGTGGATGCGCTGGAAGCGGTGTTGCGCCGCGACCAGGTGCGCGACTGGCGCAGCGTCGCCGGCACGCCCGGTCTGCAGCAGGCGCCCGACTTGTTGCAGGCGCACGCCCGCATTGGCAGCGTGCGCGAACGGCTGCAGGGCAGCCGCACGCTGGCGCACTGGCTAGAGGCGCTGCGCGCCACCCTGCAGGCCAGCGGCGTGTGGGACGCGCTGCAGGCCGACCTGGCGGGCACCAAGGTGCTGGCGGCACTGCGCCTGGCCGAATCGCCCCTGCCGGCGTGGAGTAGCCTGCTGGGGCAGGCCCTTTGGGCGCCCCGGCGCATGGACCTGACCGAGTTCACCGCCTGGGTGAACCAGTCGCTGGAGGGCGCGAGTTTTTCACCCCCGTACCCCGAGCGCGAGCAGGTGGTGATCCTGCCCATGAGCCAGATGCTGGGCCGCCCCTTTGCCGCGGTGGTGCTGGCCGGCTGCGACGAGGTGCGCTTCAACCCCTCGCCCGAACCGGCCGGGGGCTGGACGCCGCCGCAGCGCGTGGCGCTGGGCCTGCCGTCGCGGGAGGCGTTGCAGGCCGAGATGGTGGCCGCCTGGAACCATGCTCTGCAAACCCCGTTTTGCGACGTGCTGTGGCGTTGCAGCGACGACGCCGGCGAGACCCTGCTGCCCAGCACGCTGGTGCAAATCCAGCAGCTGACCCGAGATGACTCTGCACAGGCGGATGATCCGCGCGTGGGCCGGCCCATAGCCCCCGCGCCCGTGCCACGGCCGTTGCCGACCGGCGAGCGGGTGCCGGTGGGCCACCTGTCGGCCAGTGCCTACGACGATCTGCGCACCTGCCCCTACCGGTTTTTTGCTCTGCGCCAGTTGGGCCTGAAATCGGTGGATGAACTCGAAGGTGCCGTCGACAAACGCGACTTCGGCCTGTGGCTGCACGAGGTGCTCAAGCGCTTTCACGAAGAACTGCGCCTGCAACCTGCGCTGGCGCCGGAGGCCCGGCGTGCCCTGCTGGATGCCGCCAGCCAGGCCACCACGCAGTCCATGGCGCTGGCTGAAGGTGAGTTCCTGCCGTTTGCGGCCGCCTGGCCCGCTGTGCGGGACGGCTACCTGCGCTGGCTGGCGCAGCAGGAGGCCACGGGTGCGGTGTTTGCCAGCGCCGAGACGGCGCACACCCAGCGCCTTGGCGCGGTGACGCTGGTAGGGCGCATCGACCGCATCGACACACTGCCCGACGGCACGCTGCAGGTGCTGGACTACAAGACCGAGCCCAGCGCCCGCACCAGCGCCCGCGTGAAAGACCCGCTGGAGGACACGCAGATTGCCTTCTACGCCGCCCTGCTGCCGCACGACACCGTGCAGGCCGCCTACGTGAACGTGGGGGAGCGCGATGCCACCAAGGCCTATCCCCAGCCGGACGTGGTCGAGGCGCGTGACGCCCTGGTGGAAGGCATCCTGCACGACATGGAACGCATCGCGCAGGGGGCGGCGTTGCCGGCTCTGGGCGACGGTCTGGCCTGTGACTACTGCCAGGCCCGCGGCCTGTGCCGCAAAGACTTTTGGGAGGCCACATGACTGCGCCCGTTGTATTGGCCGCCTTTGAACACAACGGCGCCACCGTGGAGCGCGCCCGTTTCTATGCCATTGCCTGCGACCCGCAGCGCAGCGTGGCGGTGGAGGCCTGTGCCGGCGCAGGCAAGACCTGGATGCTGGTCTCGCGCATCGTGCGTGCCTTGCTAGAGGGCAGCGCGCCGCATGAAATCCTGGCCATTACCTTCACCAAGAAAGCCGCCGGCGAAATGCGCCAGCGCCTGCACGAGTGGTTGCTGCAGTTTGCCCACCAGAGCGATGCCGACTTGCGCCAGGAGCTGCTGCACCGCGGCTTCACGCAGGAGCCCACCAGCGCGCAGCTCGCCGCGCTGCGCGCGCTGCACCAGACCTTGCTGCACACCGGGCGCCCGGTGCAGATACGTACCTTCCACAGTTGGTTTGCCGCCCTGCTGCGCAGCGCACCGCTGCAGGCCCTGAGCGACCTGGGGTTGCCCACCCAATACGAATTGCTGGAAAACGATGCCCAGGCCGTGGCGCAGGCCTGGCCGCGCTTCCAGACCCGCGTGGCCGGCGACGCGCAGGCGCGCCAGGACTATGTAGACGCCGTGGCCACGCATGGGCGCAGCCAGACGCAGAAGGCGCTGGAAGCGGCGCTGTCCAAGCGCGTGGAGTTTGCGCTGGCCGACGAACAGGGCATCGTGGACGCCTCGGTGCAGACCTTTGCCCAGCAGTATCCCGACTTTGCCGGCGTCGACACACCCGAGGCGCTGCTGGCCACGCCGGCTGTGCAGGGTCTGCTGCGCGACGCCGCCCGTGTGCTGGGTGCCGCATCGCAGGCCACCTGCGTGGCGGCCGCCACTGCGCTGGAGCAGGCGGTGACGCAGGGCGACGGGGCTGCCGTGCTGGATGCGCTGCTCACCAAGACCGGGGCGGCGCGCAAGTTCAGCGACAAGGTGGTTGGCATCGAAACCGTGCGCCAGGCGCAGGAGCAGGTGCTGCGCGTGGTGGCGGCTCAAGGGCAGCACCAGGCCTGGCTGCACCAGCAGCGCATGGCGCGGCTGGCCCGGGTGCTGGTGGTGGAGTACGCGCAGCTCAAGCGCGAGCGCGGCTGGATCGACATGGGCGATCTGGAGCGCACGGCGCTGGTGCTGATGTCGGACCCCGTGCTTAGCGGCTGGGTGCAGGAGCGGCTGGACGCGCGGGTGCGCCATCTGCTCATCGACGAGTTCCAGGACACCAACCCCCTGCAGTGGCAGGCGCTTGGTGCCTGGCTTTCCGGCTACGCCGGCGCGGGCCAGGCGCCCAGCGTGTTTCTGGTGGGCGACCCCAAGCAGAGCATCTACCGCTTCCGCCGCGCCGAGCCGCAGGTGTTCAAGGCGGCGCAGCGCTTTGTGGCGCAGGGCCTGGGCGGTGATCTGCTGAGCTGCGACCACACCCGGCGCAACGCCCCGGTCATCATTGGGCTGGTCAACCAGGTCATGGAGCAAGCGCAGGCGGCGGGCGAATTTGATGGCTACCGCGCGCACAGCACCGAGTCGACAGAAGCCGGCCACCTCTTCAGGCTGCCACGCATTGCGCGGGAAGCCGCTGCCGATGACGCCGCGGATGCGGCGGGCGAGGGCGCTGCAGGGGCCGGCGGCTGGCGCGACTCTCTCACCACCCCCCGCGTGGTGGCCGAAGAAACCCGCAAGACCCTGGAGTGCCGCCAGGCCGCGCGCTGGCTGGCCGAGCAGTTCCAGTCTGGCGCCGTGCGACCGAAGGACGTGATGGTGCTGGCGCGCAAGCGCGAGCGCCTGGGCCTGATGCAGGCCGAGCTGGCCGCCTTGCACATACCCGCCCAGCAGCCCGAAAAAAACGAGCTGGCCGACATGCCCGAGGTGCAGGACGTGATGGGCCTGCTGGACGCGCTGGTGTCGCCCCGACACGACCTGTCCTTGGCGCGCGCGCTGAAGTCGCCGCTGTTTGGCGTGGGCGATGCCGACCTGGTGCAGCTGGTGCTGTGCCAGCGCACCCTGCAGGCCGCGGCCCCACCCGAAGACGGCGCGGCCGGGGACCGTGCCCCCGCCGTGCCCTGGCTGCAGGTGCTGCAGCAGGCGCCCGGCTTGCCCCCCGCGCTGGCCCCGGTGGGCGCGGTGCTTTCGCAGTGGAAGACCTGGGTCGATACCCTGCCGCCGCACGACGCGCTCAGCGCCATCTACCGTGACGGCGACGTGCTGGCCCGCTACGCCGCCGCCGCGCCGGCCAACCAGCGCGAAGGCGTGCTGGCCAACCTGCGCGCGCTCCTGTCGGCGGCTTTGCAGGTGGATGGCGGGCGCTACACCACGGCCTACGCTTTTGTGCGCGCGCTGCGTGCCGGGGGCATCCAGGCGCCGGTGCGGGCCGACGCGCAGGCCGTGCGCCTGCTCACCATCCACGGCGCCAAGGGGCTGGAAGCGCCGCTGGTGCTCATGCTCGATACCGACGGCGAAGGCCTCAAGGCCCAGACCATGGGCGTGCTGGTGGACTGGCCCGGCGAGGCCACCCACCCGCAGCGCTTTGTGTTCCTGGCCAGCGAATCGAACCCGCCGGCCTGCGTGGCCGACGCCCTGGCCACCGAGCAGACCGCGCGCAACCGTGAGGAACTCAACGCCCTGTACGTGGCGCTGACGCGCACCCAGCGCACGCTGGTGGTCTCCAGTCTGGAGCCGCACCGCGGCAGCCCGACCAGCTGGTGGCAGCGTCTGCAGGAGCAGGCGCAGGACGCGCCGTGGCTGGTGCCCTCCCCATCGGCTGCGCCTGTGGACGCCGGCACTGTGGAGGCGCCGGGCACCTACACCCTGATTTCATTGCCAAATGGGGCTGCAGGCGCCGTATCCATTGCGCAGACAGCTAGCAAAACAATAGCAAAAGAAGAGGGCGCGTTGGCGCCTGCAGAGGATGCCGACAGCTTGGAGTCGCGTATCGGCCAGGCCATGCACCGTTTGCTGGAGTGGCTGCCGGTGCAGGGCGCCGTCCGTACCGGGCAGCCATGGCCGGCCGAGCAGCTGGACGCCGTGGCCTGCGAATTTGCGCTGGAGCCAGAGCAGGCCGGCATGGCCCACGGCATGGCGCAGGCCATTGTGCAGGGTGAGGGCGCCTGGGCGTGGGACGCTGGCCAGCTTGCCTGGGCGGGTAATGAAGTGGGGCTGGTACACCAAGGGCGCATGCTGCGCATCGACCGGCTGGTGCAGCGCCGGGGTGAAGCCGGCGGTGGTGAGGGACAATGGTGGGTGCTGGACTACAAATCGGCCGCCCAGCCGCAGCTGCAGCCCGCGCTGTGCGCGCAACTGCAGGCCTACCGCACGGCGGTGGCGCAGGCCCAGCCCGGACAACCCGTACGTGCCGCGTTTTTGACCGCCCAAGGCACCTTGATAGAACTACCCAATCCATGAACTCTGAACTTCCCGTTGTCGTCATCGGCGGCGGCCCCGCCGGCCTGATGGCCGCCCAGGTCCTGTCCGATGCCGGCCTGCCCGTGCACCTGTATGACGCCATGCCCTCCATCGGCCGCAAGTTCCTGTTGGCCGGCAAGGGCGGGCTCAACCTGACCCACTCCGAGGGTGCCGACACATTCGCGGAACGTTATGGCGCCCGCCGCTCGGCCATTGAAGACCTGCTGCGCGACTTTGACGCCGGCGCCGTGCGCGCCTGGGCACAGGGCCTGGGGGTGGAGACTTTTGTCGGCTCCTCCGGGCGGGTCTTTCCCAAGGACATGAAGGCGGCTCCTTTGCTGCGTGCCTGGTTGCAGCGGCTGCGCCGCCCGAAATCGGTTGACCCCCACGCTGGTCACTTCGTGTACGGCGCTGCCCCCCAGGGGGACGAGCCCGCTTTGGGGCGGCCCGGCAGCGGTCAGGGCCCCGGTGTGCAGTTCCACATGCGCCACCGCTGGACCGGCTGGGCTGAGCCCGCTGGGGCTGCCAACAACACCCTGTGCTTCGACACGCCGCAAGGCCCGGTGCAGGTGGCGGCCCGCGCCGTGGTGCTGGCGCTGGGCGGTGGCAGTTGGGCGCGCCTGGGCTCCAACGGCGCCTGGGTGCCCTTGCTGGCCGCGCGTGGCGTGGCTGTGGCGCCCCTGCTGCCGGCCAATTGCGGCTTCGATGTGCAGGGCGGCTGGAGCGAGCACTTCGCCAGCCGCTTTGCTGGCCAACCCTTCAAGTCGGTGGCGCTGGCGTTCACCAACGCGCAGGGCGTGCACTTTGGGCGCAAGGGTGAGTTCGTGGCCACGGCCACGGGCGTTGAGGGCAGCCTGATCTATGCGGCGTCGGCCTTGCTGCGCGACGAGATCATCCGCACTGGCAGCGCCACCTTTCAGCTCGACCTGCTGCCCGACATGACGCCCGAGCGCGTGCTGGCCGAGGTCAGCCACCCGCGCGGCACGCGTTCGCTTTCCAGCCACTTGAAGAGCCGTCTGCACCTGGAAGGCATCAAGGCCGGCATCCTGTACGAGCTGCTGTCCAAGGAAACCATGGCCGACCCGGCGCAGCTGGCAGCGGCCATCAAGGCGCTGCCCATCACGCTGGTGGCCGCGCGGCCCATTGACGAAGCCATCAGCACGGCTGGCGGCGTGTTGTTTGAAGTGCTCACGCCCCAGCTGATGCTGGAGGCGCTGCCCGGCGTGTTCTGCGCCGGTGAAATGCTGGACTGGGAAGCCCCCACCGGCGGCTACCTGCTCACCGCCTGCTTTGCCAGCGGCAAGCGTGCCGGGCAGGGTGTCTTGCAGTATTTACAAGGAAAATAGGCCGCAAGTCACCGTATTCATTGCGCAGGCAGCTATTGAAACCATAGCATTGCTACCCCTTGCGGGGTAGCAGGCGAGCCTCAGGCCTTGCCGGGCAGCATGTGCTGCAGGGTGTTGTCGCGCTGCACGTAGTGGTGGTACAGCCCGGCGGCCGCATGCAGGCCCACCAGCACGTAGCCGATGGTGGCGCCGGCTTCATGCAGTTCCTTGATCCACTCCGCAGCACCCTTGTTTTCGGCCATCAGCGGGGGCAGCTCCAGGCCGAAGAAGAAGGGCACGGGCTTGCCCTTGGCGCTGAGAATCAGCCAGCCCAGCAGCGGCAGGCCAATCATCAGGGCGTAAAGCCCCAGGTGCATCAGCTTGGCCAGGGCGTTTTGCCAGGCGGGCGGTGCGGGCTGGATCTGCGGTGTCGGGCCCACCCAGCGCATCAACAGGCGCAACCACACCAGCGCGAAGACCGAGATGCCCAGCATGTAGTGCCAGGTCTTGAAGGCCTCGCGCATCGGGTCGCCCTTGGGGAACATGCCGCGCAGCTCCATGCTGGCGGCCACGGCCACCAGCAGCACGAGCATGAGCCAGTGCAGGGCGATGGATGGGCCGCTAAAGCGTTTGGGTGTCTGGATGGCGTTCATATAAGGCTCCTGATAAGTTGTCCGTATGGTGCCGCCTTCAGCTTAAGGTGGGCTGAAGGCCACTACGGCGTGGGGAATCTGCTGGCTGCAAGGGGGCAAAACGACCGATCATCTCATCCGTTTGTGGATGGTATGTACCAGGGTAGAGCAGGCGTTGCGAAATAGCTCATGGGGGCCGCATCTCGGTCAAAGCGGACTTTTGCGGGAACTTTGTTTGAAGGCTGCTTTGGGCCATAACCTGACTTCCAGGTTCACCATACCAATGGTCGATGAAGGCTGGTTGCGGTCGGTCACCACGCCGCCGAGAAATGACTGCTGCGAGGACGATCAGCCAGTTGGTGCCCTTCAACCATGCCACGAGGAAGGCTCACTGCGTGAGCCAGGTCAAGGAGTCACTACCTAAGTTGGTTCGATTCACACTAGCGCTCTACCACCAAGGACTGTTGCTGGCTGATGGCGGTCTCGCGGCA
>JAGRPL010000001.1 GCA_019449595.1 Rhodoferax sp.
CGAGCTGCTCGCCTACCCCGAGGCCTTTGAGAAGAGCTGGCTGCACACCGAGCTCAACAAGGACCGCAACTTCAAGAACTGGTTCAAGCACGGCCTGACGGTGGGCACCCTGATGAACGGCCTGGAGCACTTCGTGCTGCGTGGGCACATCCCCTGGACGCTGCACCGCGACAAGGCTGACCACCAGTACCTGAAACCGGCGGCCCAGTGCAAACCCATCGTCTACCCCAAGCCCGATGGCAAGCTGACCTTTGACCGCCTCTCCAGCGTGTTCATCAGCAACACCAACCACGAGGAGAACCAGCCGGCGCACCTGACGCTCAAGGACGCCAGCGTGCCGGTGAAGATCAACCTGGCCAAATTCGCCGGCCCCGAGGCGCGCTACTGCCCGGCCGGGGTGTACGAGTTCGTAAAGAACGACGACAACACCGACCGCTTGCAGATCAACGCGCAGAACTGCGTGCACTGCAAGACGTGCGACATCAAGGACCCGACGCAGAACATCGTATGGGTCACGCCCGAGGGCGGCGGCGGGCCCAACTACGCGGGTATGTAAACGCCTGCAGCAGGCAAAGAAAAAGGGCCGTGAGGCCCTTTTTTCATATGCCCGGACAACGCCCGCAACGGGGCTAGGCGCACTCCAGCGTGGCGTCCACCCAGCCACGCAGGCTGTTGATGAAGGCCACGGCACTCACCTTGGGCAGGTCCTGCACACGCACCACGGCCTCGCGCACACGGCCTTCGCGCAGCGCCCGGGCCCGCCCGACGCCGGGCAACAGCCCGCAGTGCAGAGGCGGCGTCACCCAGCGACCGTCCACCCGCAGCGCGATATTGCCCCGCGTGCACTCTGTGACCTCGCCTTGCGTGTTCCACAGCAGGGTGTCAAACACACCCGGCTGCGTGGGGGCAAAGGCGTCGTAGTGCGCGCGATGCGTCGTTTTGAAACGCACGAACTCGCCGTGCGCCTCTTCCAGGGGACGCGGCGCCAGCTGCAGGCGCACCGGTGCGGCGGACGCCGGCAGCACGTAGGCCGCTGCGCTCACCTGCCCTTGCGCGTCCAGTAGCAGACGCACCCGCCAGGCGCCCCGGGGGTGCGCCTGCGCCAGCTGCTGCAGCGCGCGCTCGGCCGTGCGCAAGTCCCAGGGGTAGGCAAATTGCCGGGCGGCCAGCGCCATGCGCGCGAGATGTGCATCGCGGTCGCGCCAGCGGCCGTCTTCCAGGCCCAGAGTTTCCAGAACCGAGAACGGCTCACTGGCACGCCGCACAAAAGCGGTCTTCAGCTGCCATTCATTCCACTCGTTCAGCGCAACCGACCCGGCGGTAATGCCGCTTCCAATGCCGCACCACGCCGTGGCGCCGCGCACGGTGACCGTGCGTATGGGTACATTGAATGTGGCCGTGCCACCGGGCTGAATCACCCCCAGTGCCCCGCAGTACACCCCACGCGGAGCCGACTCCAGCGCCCGGATCGCGCGCATGGCCTGTACCTTGGGCGCGCCGGTGACGGAGCCGCAGGGAAACAGGGCCGCAAAGACATCCGCCAGACGGCACCCGGGTCGGGTGCGGGCCGTCACGTCCGAGGTCATCTGCCATACCGATGGCAACGCCTCCGTATGGAACAGGCGCGGTACGCGCACGCTGAAGGGCTCGGCAATGCGCGACATGTCGTTGCGCAGCAGATCCACCACCATCACGTTCTCGGCCCGTTCCTTGGGCGAGGTACGCAGGCGCAGCGCCTGGGCGGCATCTTCCTGTGGGGTGGTACCCCGCGCCGCCGTGCCTTTCATGGGACGCGCCAGCAGATCGCCGGCGCGCCAGTCAAAGAACAGCTCGGGCGACACCGACAGGATCTGCTCGTCCCCGGTGTCCAGATAGGCCGCATACCCGCCGGGCTGGGCGCGCTGCAAGGCGGCAAACAGGGCCCGTGCCGCTGCGGGGCCGGCACCGGTCATCGCACCCACCATCTGGGCGGTGAAGTTGACCTGGTAGTAATCCCCGCGGGCAATGCCGCCCAACAGGCTGTCCAGTGCGGCGTCAAAGGCGGGGCGTTCCAGCGGGGCTTGCCATTGCACCCGTGCATCCATGCCGTCCTGCAGCGCACTGGCCTCGGCGGGGGGCCAGGGCAAGGGCTGGTCGTACACGCTAAACCAGGCCAGCGGACCTTGCGCTGCGTGCACCGCCAGCGCGGGGTCGAATGCCGGTGCCGCCTCGTAGCGCAGGTAGCCCACGCACCAGGCACCCGCCTGCGCCGCCCGGTGGGCGGCGTCCAGCACCGGGCGTACCTGGGAGAAATCATGCGCCACCAGCCGCTCGCGCGGCGCGCCGAAGGCATGGCGCAGGCGCTCCCCCCCGGGGCCCTGCGGCTGGGTGAAATCGATCAGGGCAGACACAGTGGGGCTACGGGGGTTCAACGACAGTGCAGGCGGCAATTCCAAACCCGGCAGTGTACGTGGATGCCCGCAGGGCGGCTGGCCACCGTCGGCGCGTGCGCCCCGACTGCCGGTCTCAGGGGTTGCCGAGGTAGTCGCGCTTGCCGATCTCCACGCCGTTATGGCGCAGGATGGCATAGGCCGTGGCCACGTGAAAATAGAAATTGGGAATGGCGTGCCCCAGCAGGAACTGCATGCCCTTGTAGTGGGTTTCCTTGTCGCCGCGGCGCACCACGATGTCCTTGTCCTGCGTGCCGTCAATCTGCGCCGGCGTCAGGGTCTGGAGATAGGCAATGGTTTTGGCAATGCGCGCCTTCAGTTCCGCCAGGGTTTGCTCGTTGTCCTCAAAGACCGGAATCTCCACCCCCGCCAGGCGTGCCGCCAGCCCCTTGGCGGTGTCGCAGGCAATCTGCACCTGCTTGACCATGGGCAGCATGTCGGGGTACAGCCGAAAGCTCGTCAGCACGGAGTCGTCCAGCTTTTTGGCATCCACATAGGCCTGCGCCTTGTCCAGAATGGCAGACAGGTTGCCAAGGGTGGCGATAAAACGCGGCACGCTGGCCTGGTACATGGATAAGGTCATGGAAAACTCCGCAAAGGCACCCGTCAATAGCAACGGGTGCCCATGGTAGCGGCGGCGTGTTCCACCTGACCGGGCAGGGTCTTTGCGGGCCGTCCCCGCCGCACGGGCTGCGGCAAAGGACGGCAACAGGTCAGAACTTGTAACCAAGGCCGACCGCCAGGGCAGTGGTGCTCAGGCTGGTTCCATTCACGTCGTTGTAGCGGTTGGAATTGATGTCGCCCTGGACGAAGAAGTTCTTGTCGAGCAAAAAGCGCACGCCCACTCCGTAGCCGACGCCGTTCAGGTTGGCGGTGGTTTCCGTGCCGGTGGCGTCCACGGCAGAACTCGTGCCCGTCAGTGCCGACAATTTTCCGTACACCAGGGTGGTGTCCGAAACGGCATACCCCGGCGTGAGGTCAAACGACGCTCGGTTCTTGGTGCTGTAACTGACGCCGTTGACGGCACCGGCGTTCAGGCTAGCCGGAGCCGCCGTGGCACCCACGCCCAGCGTGAATTGCGGGCTGAGCGCAAACGTGTATTGCGCCTGGGCGGCCAGGCTGCCCATGGTGTTGGAGTCCGAACCGGTGCCGGTCAGGGTGGTCTGCGAATTGGTGCTCTCGGCGTTGGCTCCCAGGCTGAATCCTTCGAAATTCTTGGCCTGCGCAAATACCTGAGGGGCGGCAATCGCGATGGAGGCAGCAATGAGAAGAGTGCGTTTCATGTCCAAGTCCTTTTGAAAAGTTGCAGATGAACTGTAAAAAACCGGTGTGAACCGCAGGCCTCTGGACTGTAAAGTGACCGTAAAGCACGGTAACCACCCGTCGGCCACCACCGGCAGCGGCAGCGATGGACCGCTGGTTTAGAATCCGTCCCAGTCAGGAGAGAGTTTTCGCCAGGAAAACCGCCGAAGGCGCAGGACCGCTGATTGCAGCGGTCTGAACGCTCAGGCAAAAGGACTGACCACCGTTGACGGCTCCGGCCGCCAGCGACTCCCCACTGGAGAGAGGCGGCACGCGATGCCGCCCACCGAAGGAGCAAACCGCAGTCTGCGCACGGCACCGTGTGGCAGGCCCGGCGAATCTCTCAGGTAAAGCGGACAGCGGGGGCAGCCTTGGGGCATGCTGAAAAGGCGTGCGCCAAGAATATTGCGTTGCCCCTGAGGAAATCCCATGTCCGCTCCCGACCAAACCCTGTTGCTCACCCCGCTGAACGCCCTGCACCTCGAACTGGGCGCCCGCATGGTGCCGTTTGCCGGCTACTCCATGCCCGTGCAGTACCCCGCCGGCCTGATGGCCGAGCACCACCACACGCGCAATGCCGCCGGCCTGTTCGACGTCTCGCACATGGGCCAGCTGCGCCTGGTCGGCCCCGACGCGGCAGCCGCCTTCGAAACCCTGATGCCGGTGGACGTGATCGACCTGCCGGTGGGCAAGCAGCGCTACGGCCTGCTGCTGACCGACGAGGGCACCATCATCGACGACCTGATGTTCTTCAACAAAGGGAACAATGAGATCTTCGTCATCGTCAACGGCGCCTGCAAGGTGGGTGACATTGCCCACATCCAGGCCAAGATCGGTGCCCGCTGCCAGGTCATCCCCATGCCCGAGATGGCACTCTTGGCCCTGCAAGGCCCGCAGGCCGTCACCGCCCTGTCGCGCCTGGCGCCGGGCGTGGAAAAACTGGTGTTCATGACCGGTGGCCATTTCACCGTGGATACCGGCACGCAGAAGATCGACGTCTTCCTGACCCGCAGCGGCTATACCGGTGAAGACGGTTTCGAGATTTCCGTGCACGAATCGCAGGCCGACGCCCTGGCCCGCGCCCTGCTGGCCCAGCCCGAGGTCAAGCCCATCGGCCTGGGCGCCCGCAATTCGCTGCGCCTGGAAGCCGGCCTGTGCCTGTATGGCAACGACATCGACACCACCACCACCCCGGTGGAAGCCAACCTGCTGTGGGCCATGCAGAAGGTCCGCCGCGCCGGTGGCGCACGCGAAGGCGGCTTCCCAGGCGCTACAAAAATACTAGCTGCTCTCGCAGAATCCACGGGCTCTGCAGCTCCAAAAGGCAGCAGAAAACGCGTAGGTCTGGTGGCGCTGGAGCGCGTGCCCGTGCGCGAGCACACCGAGCTGCAGGATGGCCAGGGCAACAAGATCGGCGAAGTCACCAGCGGCCTGCTGGGCCCCACCATCGACAAGCCGGTGGCCATGGGCTATGTGGACGCGGCATTCAGCGCCCTGGGAGCCCAGGTGGTGGCGGTGGTGCGCGGCAAGCCGGTGCCCATGGTGGTGAGCGTCATGCCCTTTGTGCCCACCCGCTACTACCGGGGTTGATCACCCCCAACCGGTTTTTTGACGCCCGGCGCGGCTACAGTTGCGCCTGGCAGGCAGTTCATCTTTTTTTCCCTATTTATTTCAGGAGTTTTCCATGACCATCAAGTACACCCCCGACCACGAATGGCTCCAGGTTGAAGGCGACAACGCCACCGTCGGCATTACCCACCACGCCCAGGATGCGCTGGGCGACGTGGTGTTCGTGGACCTGCCCGAAGTGGGCGCCACCGTGGAAGCCAAGGCCGTTGCCGGCGTGGTGGAGTCGGTGAAGGCCGCGGCCGACGTGTACATGCCCGTCACCGGTGTCATCACCGAAGTGAACGAAGCCCTGCGCGCCGACCCGTCGCTCGCCAACAGCGACCCGCTGGGCGCTGGCTGGTTCTTCAAGGTCAAACTGTCCAACCCCAGCGAACTCGACGCGCTGATGGACGAAACCAGCTACACCGCCTTCTCCGCCAACGCCTAACGCCCCGGCCTCCTGGGCCGCGCCCTGAACCCGCGCGCGCCCGGCCCCACCCAAAGCCCGAACGCCATGCCCAACACCTCTGCCCCCACCCTCGCCCAGCTGGAGAACGCCAGCGAATTCCACGCCCGCCACATCGGCATCGACGCGGCCGATGAAGCGCTGATGCTCCAGGCCGTTGGCTCGGCCTCGCGCGCCGAGCTGATCGCCGGCATCGTGCCGCCGTCCATCGCGCGCAAGAGCGCCATGGCCATTCCGGCGGCGATTCCCGAGGCACAGGCGCTGGCCGAACTCAAGGCACTGGCCGGGCAGAACCAGATTTTCAAGAGCCACATCGGCCAGGGCTACTACGGCACCCACACGCCCGGCGTGATCCTGCGCAACATCCTGGAAAACCCCGCCTGGTACACCGCCTACACGCCCTACCAGGCCGAAATTTCGCAGGGCCGCATGGAAGCGCTGGTCAACTTCCAGACCATGGTGAGCGACCTCACCGGCATGCCCATGGCCAATGCCTCCATGCTGGACGAAGCCACCTCGGCCGCCGAAGCCATGACGCTGGCCAAGCGCAGCGTCAAGAGCAAGAGCACGGTGTTCATCGTCTCGGACGACTGCCTGCCCCAGACCATTGAAGTCATCCGGACCCGCGCCCAGCCCCTGGGCCTGCAGGTGCAGGTGGGCGACGTAGCCAGCCTGATGGCAGGCGGCGACTACTTTGCCGTGCTGGCGCAGTACCCCGCCACCAGCGGCACCGTGCAGGACCTGCGCGCGCTGGTGAAACAGGCGCACAGCCAGGGCGCGGCCTTCATTGTGGCCGCCGACCTGCTGGCCCTGACCCTGCTCACGCCTCCCGGCGAATGGGGCGGCGCACCCGGCGCACCCGACAGCGCCGACATCGTCATCGGCACTACCCAGCGCTTTGGCATGCCCCTGTGCAACGGCGGCCCGCACGCCGCCTACATGGCCTGCCGCGACGAGTTCAAGCGCTCCATGCCCGGCCGTCTGGTGGGCGTGAGCGTGGACGTGCACGGCAACCCGGCCTACCGCCTGGCGCTGCAGACGCGCGAGCAACACATCCGCCGCGAAAAAGCCACCTCCAACATCTGCACCGCGCAAGTGCTGCCGGCCGTGGTGGCCAGCATGTACGCCGTGTATCACGGCCCCCAGGGCCTCACACGCATCGCCCAGCGCGTGGCCCGCTTTACCGCCATTCTGGCGCGCGGCCTGCAGAACCTGGGCTACACCCTGGGCAACGCCACCGCGTTTGACACGCTCACCGTGCACACCGGGGACGCTACAAAATCCATAGCTGCCCGCGCAGTATCTGCGCGGACCAACCTGCGTTTGATCTCTGAAAAAGCGCTCGGCATCTCGCTCGACGAAACCACCACCCGGGCCGATGTACAGGCCCTGTGGGGCATCTTTGCCCAGCCCGGCCAGGCCCTGCCGGCGTTTGACGCCTGCGAGCCCGGCGCGGATTCGCTCCTGCCCGCTGCCCTGCGCCGCAGCAGCGCCTTCCTCACGCACCCGGTGTTCAACACCCACCACTCCGAGACCGGCATGCTGCGCTACATCCGCATGCTCTCGGACAAGGACCTGGCCCTGGACCGCAGCATGATCCCGCTGGGCAGCTGCACCATGAAGCTCAACGCCACCAGCGAGATGATCCCCATCACCTGGCCCGAATTTGCCGACATCCACCCCTTCTGCCCGGCCGACCAGCGCACTGGCTACGCCGAGCTGGACGCCCAGCTGCGCGCCTGGCTGTGCGCCGCCACCGGCTACGCCGGCATCAGCCTGCAGCCCAACGCCGGCAGCCAGGGTGAATACGCCGGCCTGCTGGTCATCAAGGCCTACCATGAGAGCAAGGGCCAGAGCCACCGCAACATCTGCCTGATTCCCTCCAGCGCCCACGGCACCAACCCGGCCAGCGCGATGATGGTGGGGCTCACGGTTGTCGTCACCAAGTGCGATGACAACGGCAACGTCGACATGGCCGACCTCAAGGCCAAGTGCGAACAGCACAGCGCCAACCTGGCCGCGGTGATGATCACCTACCCCAGCACCCACGGCGTGTTCGAAATGCAGGTCAAGGAACTGTGCGCCCTGGTGCACAGCCATGGCGGGCGCGTCTACGTGGACGGCGCCAACATGAACGCCCTGGTGGGCACCGCGGCCCCCGGCGAGTTCGGCGGCGACGTGAGCCACCTGAACCTGCACAAGACCTTCTGCATTCCCCACGGCGGTGGCGGCCCCGGCGTCGGCCCCGTGTGCGTGGTGCAAGACCTGGTGCCTTTCCTGCCTGGCCACGCTACCGGTGGCGTGCCCGGCACGGGCGCCGTCAGCGCCGCGCCCCTGGGCAATGCCGCCGTGCTGCCCATCAGCTGGATGTACTGCCGCATGATGGGCCCGGACGGCCTGCAGCACGCCACCGAGGCGGCCATCCTGGCGGCCAACTACATCAGCGCCCGCCTGAAAGACCACTACCCTACGCTGTACGCATCCGCCAACGGCCATGTGGCGCACGAGTGCATTCTGGACCTGCGCCCCCTGAAGGACACCAGCGGCGTGATGGCCGAGGACGTGGCCAAGCGCCTGATGGACTATGGCTTTCACGCCCCCACGCTGTCCTTCCCCGTGCCCAACACGCTGATGGTGGAACCCACCGAGAGCGAAACCCTGGCCGAGCTGGACCGCTTCATCGCCGCCATGATCGCCATCCGCACCGAGATCAGCAAAGTGGAAAAGGGCGAGTGGCCGCAGGACAACAACCCGCTCAAGCACGCCCCACACACCGCCGACAGCCTGCTGGGTGCCGCGTGGGATCGCCCCTACTCCCGCGAAGTGGGCGCATTCCCGGTGGCCACGCTCAAGCAGGCCAAGTACTGGCCCACGGTGGGCCGGGTGGACAACGTGTACGGCGACCGCAATCTGTTCTGCAGCTGCGTGCCGGTAGCCGCCTACGCCAGCGCCTGACCCAGCGCCCACCCCACCAGGAGCCGCCATGGCCGTATCGGTTTTC
Organism: Rhodoferax sp.; assembly: GCA_019449595.1. Lineage (GTDB taxonomy): Bacteria > Pseudomonadota > Gammaproteobacteria > Burkholderiales > Burkholderiaceae_C > Allorhodoferax. The sequence continues at coordinate 8,807 of JAGRPL010000001.1, forward strand.
GACTTGTTCAAGATTGGTATTGGCCCCAGCAGTTCCCACACCGTGGGGCCGATGCGGGCGGCGCGTCAGTTCGTGCTGCGCCTGCAGCAGGCGGACCTGCTGGAACGCACGGCCACCGTACGCTGCCACCTGCACGGATCACTCGGCGCCACCGGCAAGGGCCACGCCAGTGACGTGGCGGTGCTGCTGGGCCTGTGCGGGCACGAGCCCGACACGGTGGCCGTGGACGCCATTCCCGCCCTGCTGGCCGCCATCCGCTCCGAGCGGCAGATCGCGCTGGGCGGCGTGCACCGGGTGGCCTTCCACGAGAAGGACGACGTGCTGTTCCTGCGCGCGCCGCTGCCCTTTCACGCCAACGGCATGCGCTTCGTGGCGTTGGACGCGCAGGGTGCCGAGCTGGCCAACCGCGTGTACTACTCGGTGGGCGGCGGCTTCATCATCAGCGACGAGGTGGCCGCCGACGGCACGCACCACAAGGTGATCGCCCCCGACGCCACCGTGCTGCCCCTGCCCTTCACCACCGGCGAGGCGCTGCTGGAACTCACTGCGGTGCACGGTCTGAGCATTGCCGAGGTGATGCGCCGAAACGAGCAGCACTGGCGCAGCGACGCCGACATCGACGCCGGCCTGCTGCGCATCTGGCAGGTGATGCAGAACTGCGTGAAGCGCGGCTGCGCGTCGCAGGGCGTGCTGCCCGGCGGCTTCAAGGTCAAGCGCCGGGCGCATGCTCTGCACCAGGCGCTGAGCAGCAACCCCGAGGCCGCCCTGCGCGACCCCCTGCAGGTGCTGGACTGGGTCAACCTCTACGCCCTGGCGGTGAACGAGGAAAACGCCGCCGGCGGGCGCGTGGTGACCGCGCCAACGAACGGTGCGGCCGGCATCATCCCGGCCGTGCTGCACTACTACACACGCTTCGTGCCGGGTGCCAGCGATCAGGGCGTCATCGACTTTCTGCTCACAGCGGCGGCCATCGGCATCCTCTACAAGGAAAACGCCAGCATCAGCGGCGCCGAAGTCGGCTGCCAGGGCGAGGTGGGCGTGGCCTGCTCCATGGCCGCCGGCGCCCTGTGCGCGGTGATGGGCGGCACGCCGGAGCAGGTGGAAAACGCCGCCGAAATCGGCATGGAGCACCATCTGGGTCTGACCTGCGACCCCGTGGGCGGACTGGTGCAGATTCCGTGCATCGAGCGCAACGCCATTGCCTCGGTCAAGGCCATCAACGCCGCCCGCATGGCGCTGCGCGGCGACGGCTCACATTTTGTGTCGCTGGACAAGGTCATCAAGACCATGCGCGAGACCGGTGCCGACATGAAGACCAAGTACAAGGAAACGGCCCGCGGCGGGCTGGCCGTGAATATCGTGGAGTGCTGAAGGTTTTGGGTGCGCTGGTAAAATAGGCCTCCAGCGCCCGCAAAACATGCGCAGATAGCTATTAAATCAATAGCACGCGCGCCACCCCCACGCACCACACCGCCCATGACCTACAGCGTCAAAGAGATTTTTTACACCCTGCAGGGTGAAGGCGCCAACGCCGGTAAGCCTGCGGTGTTCTGCCGTTTTGCCGGCTGCAATTTGTGGAGCGGGCGCGAGGAAGACCGGGCCAGCGCGGTCTGCCGCTTTTGCGATACCGATTTCGTGGGCACCGACGGCACTGCCGGCGGCAAGTTCACCACCGCCGAGGCGCTGGTGAACGTGATTGAAGCCCACTGGCCCAGCACCGACCACGCGCACCGGTTCATCGTGGTCACCGGCGGCGAGCCGCTGCTGCAGCTTGACGCCGCACTGCTGGACGCCCTGCACACCCGCGGCTTTCGCGTGGCGGTGGAAACCAATGGCACCGTGGTTCCGCCCGCCGGCATCGACTGGCTGTGCGTAAGCCCCAAGCTGGGCTCTGAACTGGTGGTGCGGGCCGGGCAGGAGCTCAAGCTGGTGTACCCACAAGCCGGCGGCGACCCGGCCCTGTTTGCCGCGCTGGCGTTTGAAAACTTCTACCTGCAGCCCATGGACGGCCCCGACCAGGCGGCCAACACCCAGGCCGCCATTGCCTACTGCCAGCAGCACCCGCGCTGGAACCTGAGCGTGCAGACGCACAAGATCATCGGTATCCGGTAACCCTCTCTGTTATGCCTTCCTCTCCCCAGTACACCGTGTCCGCGTCCTTCGAGGCCGCCCGCCAGCTGGCCGCCCAGCCCGGCGGCCACGCCACACAGCGCCTGCACGGCCACAGCTTCCAGGCCACGCTGCGCTGCACGGTCGGCACCGGTCTGGCTGCGTTCCCCGGGGGTGAGGTGCAGGCCCTGCAGGCGCGCCTGCGCGCCGCCACCGACCAGCTGGATTACCAGCACCTGAACACCGTTCTGCCCAACCCCAGCGACACCGCGCTGGCCCAGTGGCTGCACGCCCAGTGTGCCGTGGACGGCCCGGCCGTGCTGGAGCTGCAAAGCACCCTGCAGCAGGGGGTGGAGTTGCACTACGCCAGCCGTGATGCTGCCCCCACCACCCGCGTCTGGCGGCGCTATGTGTTCCAGTCGGCCCACCGGCTGCCCCATGTGCCGGCCGGCCACAAGTGCGGCAACATGCACGGCCACGGCTTCGAAGCCATTCTGCACAGCACGCATGCCGGCGGTGACGTGGATGCGACCCGGGCCTACGCCGAACTGGACGCCTGCTGGGCGCCCATCCAGGCCCAACTCCACCACGCCTGCCTGAACGAACTGCCCGGTCTGGAGAACCCCACCAGCGAGGTGCTCTCCAGCTGGATCTGGGCGCGCCTGAAACCCACGCTGGCCGCGCTGTGCCAGGTCACGGTGTTTGAGACCGCCAGCTGCGGCGCCGTGTTTGACGGCCACCAGTACCAGATCTGGAAAGACTTCACCCTGGACAGCGCGGTGCGGCTCAAGGCAGCGCCGGCCGGCGAACCCCGTGCCCGGCTGCACGGCCACACCTACACGTTGCGCCTGCACCTGCGTGCGCCGCTGGACCAGGTGATGGGCTGGACGGTGGATTTTGGCGACGTGAAGGAACTCTTCACCCCCATCTTCAAGACGCTGGACCACCAGCCGCTGTACCAGATTCCCGATCTGGCCGACTGCGACACCGCCACGCTGGCCGCCTGGGTCCTGGACAAATCCCGCCGCGCCCTGCCCCAGGTCTGCCGGGTCGACCTGTTCGAAACCCGGGGCTGCGGTGCCAGCGTGAGCGCCGCCTGACGCCTTCGCCGGTTCCGGCAAAAAATTTGCTACTTATTTGATAGCTGTCTGCGCAGCAACTACGGGCGTATCAGTCCGTTTTGCACTCAATTCAGCGCCATAGCATCCATGGCCAGCATGCCGTACATCACCTCGCGGCTGAGGTAGGTGGGCCGAGCAGCCTCCCCGGCGGCACCCAGCGCAAAGAACAGCGGCAGGAAGTGGTCCTCCGTGGGGTGCGCACGGTGCGCGTGCGGGGCCAGGCTGCGGTAGTCCAGCAGCGCCGGCGTGTCGCCTCGCTCCAGGGCGGCTTCCACCCAGCGGGCAAACTCGGTCACGTACGGCGCCACCTGCTGGTCGCCACCGAAGAATTCGCCCAGGTTGTGCGTGATGGACCCGGATCCCATCACCAGCACGCCGCTGGCGCGCAGGCTCTGCAGGGCCGCACCCAGCGCGTACACCTGCCGCGGGCCCCAGGCCACCGGCAGGGCCACCTGCACCACGGGCACATCGGCCTGGGGAAACATGTGCATCAGCGGCACCCAGGTGCCGTGGTCCAGGGGGCGCTTGTCGTCGGCCTGGGCGGCAATGCCAGCCGCCTGCAGCAGGGCCAGCACCTCCTGCCCCAGCGCGGGGTTGCCCGGTGCCGGGTACTGCAGTTCGTACAGCGCGGCGGGGAAACCACCGAAATCGTGCCAGGTCTGCGGCTGCGCCGTGGTCATGACCGTGGGCGTGCGCGCCATCCAGTGCGGCGACAAAATCACCACGCCGCGCAGCGCGGGCACGTGCGGCAGGGTCTGCGCCCAGGCGTGCAGCGCGGGGCCGGTCTCGCCCGGCTCCAGGGCGAACAGGGGCGCACCGTGGGAAACAAACAGCGAAGGCAGCACAGCAGGGGTATGAGACATGGTGGGCATCCTTTAACAAGCCAGGACCTCACTGTATCGGTCCAGTCTGCAGAGATAAATAACACCGCATTGAATTGAATATCTCTAAAATATTGACAATAACCCCTTGGCTCTTTGGCTTGCGCCCATGAAAACCCAAAAACCCCTTCCCCCGTGGTCTGCCGCCGCTCCCCTGGCCGGCTGGCTGCTGCTGGCGCTTACCCAGCTCACCGGGCCCGCCCTGTGGCTGGTGGCGCTGCTGGTGGCGGCCCTGATTGGCAGCGTGCTGGCCGCGGTGCACCATGCCGAGGTCGTGGCGCACCGGGTGGGCGAGCCCTACGGGACGCTGGTGCTGGCACTGGCCATCACCATCATCGAGGTGGCGCTGATCGTGTCGCTGATGCTCTCCGGTGGCCCCCAAAGCACCGCGCTGGCCCGCGACACGGTGTTTGCCGCCGTCATGCTCATCCTCAACGGCATTGTGGGTCTGTGCCTGCTGGTGGGCGCCAGCCGGTACCGGGAGCAGTCCTTTGGCCTGTACGGCGTGAGCGCCTCGCTGGCGACGCTGGCGGCCATTGCCGTGCTGACGCTGGTGCTGCCCAACTACACCACCAGCGTGGTCGGGCCGGTGTACAGCGCCAGCCAGCTGGGTTTTGTGGCTGTGGTGTCGCTGGTGCTGTACGGCACCTTTGTGCTGGTGCAAGCCGTGCGCCACCGCGACTATTTCCTGCCGCCCGACGCCGACGTCAACGCCGAGGCACATGCCCAGCCCCCTAGCAACCGGCTGGTGGCAGCCAGTGGCGTGCTGCTGCTGATGAGCCTGGCCGCCGTGGTGCTGCTGGCCAAGGCACTGGCACCCGCCATCGAGACGGCCGTGGCGGGCCTGGGGGCGCCCAAGGCGGTGGTGGGCATCATCATTGCGGCGGTGGTGGTGCTGCCCGAAGGCATGGCGGCCGTGCGCGCCGCCCGCGCCAACCGCCTGCAGACCAGCCTGAACCTGGCGCTGGGCTCGGCCCTGGCCAGCATCGGCCTGACCATTCCGGCGGTGGCCATCGTCTCGCTGGCCACGGGCTGGACACTGACGCTGGGGCTGGACATCAAGTCCACCGTACTGCTGCTGCTCTCGCTGTTTGTCACCACGCTGTCGCTGGGCACCGGGCGCACCACGGTGCTGCAGGGCATCGTGCACCTGGTGCTGCTGGCGACCTACCTGTTCACCACCATCGTGCCCTGACACGGCACGCCGACCGCCATGGACCAATTTCGCCAGATGCAGGCCTTCACCGCGGTGGTGCAGGCCGGCAGCTTTGTCAAAGCCGCCCAGCGGCTGGACACCTCCAAAGCGGTGGTCTCGCGCCTGGTGCTGGAGCTCGAAGCCCTGCTGGGCACCCGGCTGCTCAACCGCACCACGCGGCGCCTGTCGCTGACCGATGCCGGTTCGGAGTACTTCGAGCGCAGCCGCCAGATCCTGGACGACCTGGCCGACGCCAACGCCGCCGCCAGCCAGGGGGCGCTGCACACCGCCGGACGGCTGAAGATCAACGCCCCGCTCACTTTCGGCAATCTGCACCTGGCGCCGCTGTGGGGCGAGTTCCTGAAGCTGCACCCACAGGTGGAGCTGGACATCACCCTGACCGACCGCGTGGTGGACCTGGTGGAAGAAGGTTTCGACATGGCCGTGCGCATCACCCGGCAGGCCAGCTCCACCCTGGTCTCGCGCACCCTGACCCACGACCGCATGGTGCTGTGCGCCTCACCCGGCTACCTGCGCACGGCTGCACCGATTACGCAGCTGGACGACATTGCGCAGCACAGCGTGATGGCCTACTCGTGGTGGTCCGGCGGCGACGTCTGGACCTTTGACGACCCGCAGGGCAAGCCCCAAAGCGTAGCCACGCACCCGCGCCTGCGCGCCAACAGCGGCGACACCTGCCGCGCCGCCGCGCTGGCCGACCAGGGTCTCATCTACCAGCCCGCCTTTCTGGTGGGCCAGGACCTGCGCAGCGGGCGGCTGGTGCAGGTCCTGCCGCAGTACCGCGGCCCCAGCATCGGCATCCACGCCGTCTACCCCAGCCGCCAGCACCTGCCGGGCAAGGTGCGCGCCATGGTGGATTTCCTGGCGGCCGCGTTCCAGACCCCGGCCTGGGGCTGATTCGGGCCGCAACGGGCTGGCAACGGCCCGCAAATTCCGAAAAATACCGATAAAGCGGTGAAAAATCACCCGTTTGGGGGATGGTCGCGCACCAATTTATGGCAGACACTTCGTTAACAAACGGTTACATATTGCTGCGCCCGCACATTTCGCATGAAGTTTCGCCTGCCATTCGCCCGGTATTTCAAGCATGCCCTGCACATCGGGCTGGAACCCGTTGCGGCCGATTCGCGCCTGTACCGCATCACGTTCCGCAACACCGGCTTGTTGCCCCTGGTAGACCTGCGTTTCCCTATCAGCACGGTGCTGGGCCCTGCCAGCTTTGGCCTCCAGGGCGACCGCATGCCGATTGACGTCTGGCCCATGCCCGCCATCCGGCTGTCCCGGCTGGAGCCCCAGCAAGAAGCCAGCGCCGTGGTGGAGGGCTATGGTCTGGCGGCCGATTTTGTCCGCAACCCCGAGCACCTCGTCGAAGTCTCCTACAGCCTGGAGGGCGATGCGTCCGGCATCCGGCACAACACGCTGGTCGGGCTGCCCTTCCGGCACCGGCCCGACCCCGGGCAGCACAACGCCGACAACGCTGCGGCCTTCTATATCCGCAAGGCGTCACCGCAGGTTCTGTTGACCCTGTTTATCGGACTGGCAACCTGGATTGGTTTCTGAGCGGCGCGTGACCCGCGCCGTGCGCGCCGGCCTCAGGCGCCTTGCTGCATGCCGGCCAGCCCGGCAATCGCCAGCGCATAGCCATTGACGCCCCACCCTGCCATCACGGCCTTGGCTGCCGGCGAGATATAGGAGTGGTGGCGAAACGCCTCGCGCGCGTGCACGTTGCTGATGTGCAGCTCAACCAGGGTGATGCCCGTGCCCTTGATGGCATCAAACAGCGCCACGCTGGTGTGGGTGTAGGCCCCGGCGTTGAGGATGACGCCCGCCAGTGTGCCGGCCGCCTGCAACCGCCCGGCCTCGTGCAGCCAGTCCACCAGTTCGCCTTCGTGGTTGGTCTGGCGGAAATCCAGCGCAAAACCGTTGGCGGCGCAGGCACGCTCGCACAGGGCCTGCACATCGGCCAGCGTTTGCGAGCCGTACACCTGGGGTTCGCGCGTGCCCAGCAGATTGAGGTTGGGACCGTTGAGGACGAGGGCAGTTTTCATGGCAATTCCTGGAAGGGAGCGAACCGGGGGTCAGGCCTGCGCGGCAATGGGCGCCAACGCCGTGTGCACATCGGCGCACTGGGCGCGCTGGCGCAGGGCATGCTCCATCACCACCAGGGCCAGCATGGCTTCGGCAATGGGCGTGGCGCGTATGCCCACGCAGGGGTCGTGGCGGCCCTTGGTCACCACCTGCGTGGGGTTGCCGGCCATGTCGATGGAGTCGCGCGGCGTGAGGATGGAGCTGGTCGGTTTGATGGCAATGCTCACCTCCAGGTCCTGCCCGGTGGTGATGCCGCCCAGCACGCCACCGGCATTGTTGCTGGCAAAACCGGCCGGCGTGAGGCTGTCGCCATGCTTGCTGCCGCGCTGGGCCACGCTGGCAAACCCGGCGCCAATTTCCACGCCCTTGACGGCGTTGATGCCCATCATGGCGTAGGCAATGTCCGCGTCCATCTTGTCGAACAGCGGTTCACCCAGGCCTACGGGAACCTGGGTGGCACAGACGCGGATGCGCGCGCCGCAGGAGTCGTGCGCCTTGCGCAGGGCTTCCATGTACTCTTCGAGTTTGGAGACATCGGCCACGGGTGCAAAGAAGGGGTTGGCGGGCACATGCTCCCAGCCCTCGAAGGCAATGGGCAGCTCGCCGATCTGCGTCATGCAGCCGCGGAATTCGGTGCCGTACTGCTCCTTGAGCCACTTCTTGGCCACCGCACCCGCCGCCACCATGGGCGCGGTCAGGCGGGCACTGGAGCGGCCACCGCCACGCGGATCGCGGATGCCGTACTTCTGGTAGTAGGCGTAGTCGGCGTGGCCGGGCCGGAAGGATTCGAGGATGTTGCCGTAGTCCTTGCTGCGCTGGTCGGTGTTTTCGATCAGCAGCGCAATGGGCGTGCCCGTGGTCTTGCCCTGGTACACGCCGCTCAGGATCTTTACCGCATCGGGTTCGTTGCGCTGGGTGACGAATTTGGAGGTGCCGGGGCGGCGCCGGTCCAGGTCGCCCTGGATGTCGGCCTCGCTGAGTTCCATGCCCGGGGGGCAGCCGTCGATCACGCAGCCGATGGCCGGGCCGTGGGATTCACCAAAGTTGGTGACTGCGAAAAGATTTCCGAAAGTGTTGCCGCTCATGGGTGGGGATTATCCCAGAGCACAACGCCGGTTTACGCCGCCGGCGCTGCCGAAGCGGCTTTGTCGCCTTCGGGCCAGTCGCGGATGTAGGCCTTGAGCATCTTGTTCTCGAAATTCTGGCTGTCCACCACGGTCTTGGCCACGTCGTAGAAACTGATCACACCCATGAGCATGCCCTTGTCCATCACCGGCATGTAGCGGGCGTGGCGGTCCAGCATCATGCGGCGCACTTCGTCCATCTCGGTCTCCATGGTGCAGATCAGCGGACCGGGGTCCATGGCGCGGTACACCGTCGTGGCACCGAAAGTGCCGCCATTCTTCACCACCGCCTGGATCACTTCCCGGAACGTCAGCATGCCCACCACCAGCCCGTGGGAAATCACGACCAGCGAACCGATGTCGCGCTCGGCCATCAACTGAGCCGCGTCGGCCAGCGTGTCTTCCGGCGTGATGGTGAATAGCGTGCCGCCCTTGACGCGCAGGATGTCGCTGACTTTCATGGTGCTTCCTCGTGAGGCTGAAATGGAGTTCGTGACTGAAATATAGCCCACAATTACCGTATTTCCCACACCTTGCCCCCGGAGAGACTTATGCCCGGTTATGCCGACCCCGGATTCGACACCCTGGCCCTGCACGCAGGCGCCACACCCGACGCTACGGGCGCACGGGCCGTTCCCATCCACCTCACCACCTCCTTCGTTTTCGAGTCCAGCGAGCATGCGCAGTCGCTGTTCAACCTGGAACGTGCGGGACACGTCTACAGCCGCATCAGCAACCCCACCAACGCGGTGCTGGAGCAGCGCGTGGCCGCGCTGGAAGGCGGCATTGGCGCCATCACGGTGGCCAGCGGGCAGGCCGCCCTGCACCTGAGCGTGGCCACGCTGATGGGCGCCGGCTCGCACATCGTGGCCAGCACGGCACTGTATGGCGGCTCGCAGAACCTGCTGCACTACACCCTACGCCGCTTCGGCATCGAGACCACGTTTGTGAAGCCCGGCGACATCGACGGCTGGAGGGCCGCCATCCGCCCCAACACCCGCCTGCTCTTCGGCGAAACCGTGGGCAACCCCGGGCTGGACGTGCTGGACATTCCCACCATCAGCTCCATCGCCCACGAGGCCGGGGTGCCCCTGCTGGTGGACTCCACCCTGACCTCCCCCTGGCTGATGCAACCACTGTCCCTGGGGGCCGACCTGGTCTACCACTCGGCCACCAAGTTCCTAAGCGGCCACGGCACGGTGGTGGGCGGCATCGTCGTCGATGGCGGCAGCTTCGACTGGGCGGCGGCCCATGCGCAAAGCGGCAAGTTCGAGGAACTGGCCGCGCCCTACGACGGCTTTCACAACATGAACTTCAGCGAGGAAAGCACCGTGGGCGCCTTCCTGCTGCGCGCGCGGCGCGAAGGCTTGCGCGACTTCGGCGCCTGCATGAGCCCGCACACCGCCTGGCTGATCCTGCAGGGCGTGGAGACCCTGGGCCTGCGCATGGAACGCCACATGCGCAACACCGAAAAGGTGGTGCAGTTCCTGAGTAGCCAGCCCTTTGTCGGCCGCGTCGGCCACCCGCTGCTGGAGAGTCACCCCAGCCATGCGCTGGCGCAAAAGCTGCTGCCCAAGGGCGCTGGCTCGGTGTTCAGCTTCGACCTCAAGGGCAACCGCGAGCAGGGCAAGAAATTCATCGAGACGCTCAAGGTATTCAGCCACCTGGCCAACGTGGGCGACTGCCGCAGCCTGGTCATCCACCCGGCCAGCACCACCCACTTCCGCATGAGCGACGAGGCCCTGGCTGCGGGCGGTATCACGCAGGGCACCATCCGCCTGTCCATCGGGCTGGAAGACGCCGACGACCTGATCGACGACCTCAAGCGCGCCCTGAAGGCCGCAGAAAAGGCGGGAGCCTGAGCATGGAACTGCAAGTCAACAACGCAAAAACCTACTGCTACACCGGCGGCAAGCCGTTCGATGCCGCCAAGCCCACCGTGGTCTTCATCCACGGCGTGCTCAACGACCACAGCGTCTGGATCCTACAAAGCCGCTACCTGGCCAACCACGGCTACAACGTGCTGGCCGTGGACCTGCCGAGCCACTGCCGCAGCGCGGGCGAGGCGCCCTCCAGCGTCGAGGAAGCGGCCGGCTTCATCGCCGCCCTGCTCGACGCCGCCGGCGTGCAGCAGGCGGCGCTGGTGGGCCACAGTTGGGGCTCGCTGATTGCACTGGAGGCCGCATCGCGCCTGAAGGAGCGTGTGACGCACCTGGTGCTGGTGGGCACGGCGTTTCCCATGAAGGTGTCACCCATGCTGATCGAGGCGTCACTGAACGAACCCGAGAAAGCCCTCACCATGGTCAACGTGTTTTCGCGCAGCACGCTGGCGGCGCCCCCGTCGGTGCTGGGGCCGGGCACCTGGGTGTTTGGCGCCAGCATGGCGCTGGGCCGCCGCGTGCTGGCCAGCAACCCAAAAGTCAATGTGTTCCACCGTGGCTTTGTGGCCTGCGACCGCTATGCCAACGGCGAAGCGGCCATGGCCGCCGTCACCTGCCCGGTGCTGTTCGTGCTGGGCGCGCAGGACCAGATGACGCAGCCCCGCGCAGCCCAGAGCCTGGTGGCCGCCGCGCAGACCCGCGGCAAGACGGTGCAGATCGTCAGCCTGCCCGTGGGCCACCACCAGATGACCGAGACGCCCGACGCCACGCTGTTCGCCATCCGCGACTTCCTGGCCACGCAGCCATAGGCGGTGCCTGCCGGGCACCGGCCGGGCAGGCGCCGCAATACTGGTGAAACCCCCTAGGCGCGGCGCCCGTGGCGGGCAGGCAGTTCGGCTACAGTGGGTTTCTCTGCCAAGGCCCCGGCTGCGGACTGCTTTACCTTCAACGGGTTCAACCAGATTGCGCCTCCCCGCTCCTGCCATTCGGATTTACTGCATCGGCCTGATGGTCATCGCCATTCCTGTCGCGGCAGCCTTTTATCTGGCAGATTTCCACAGCCTGCGCGCGCAGGAAGAGCACGCCGCCCAGCTGGCCGCCGAGGTGCTGCGGCGGGCGCACCGCGTGAGCGGCCAAATCGACAGCGCCGTCAAGACCCTCACCGCGGCCGGCAGCGCAGAACCCTGCTCCCACGCCAACCTGCACCTCATGTCCCGCACGTCGGCCGAGAACCCCTACCTCGTGGCCATCGGCTATGTACGCAATGACCGGTTGATGTGCTCGGCCTTCGGCACGCACGGCGCCGGCATCGCGCTGGGGCCACCCACCTTGCGCAGCAAGCTGGGCAACCCCGTCTGGAACGCGGTCAGCCTGCCGGGCATTTCCGAGAACAAGTTCATGGTGGCCGTGGATGGGGTGTCCGGCTATGCGGCCATCCTGGCCCAGGATGGACCGATCGCCGTCGAATCCGCTGAGCCCGATGCCAACCACGGCCTGTACAACCTGCGCACACGGCGCGTCTTGGCTGCCCGTGGAAATTTTCACCCCGACTGGGCCCAGCACCTGGGTGAGCGAAGTGATGTGCAGTTCTTTGACGGCGCCTTTGTCGTCGCACTGAAGCGCTCGGACCATTACGACTACGCCGCCTTTGCCGCCATACCGGCCGACCGCCTGCACGAGGGCTGGATCAGCCTCATCTTCGTGCTGGTCCCGCTGGGCATTGGGGCGGGCATCCTGCTGGCGCTATTGATGCTGCGCTACTCCAAATACCAGAGCTCCCTGCCCGCGCAGCTGCGTCAGGGCCTCAAGAACAACGAACTCTATCTGGTCTACCAGCCCATTGTGGAACTGGCCAGCGGGCGCTGGGTGGGGGCCGAGGCCCTGCTGCGCTGGCGCCGGCCGAATGGCGAAATGGTGCCGCCCGACATCTTCATCCCCATTGCCGAAAACAACAGCCTGATGGACAAGGTTACCGCCCGGGTCATTGCGCTGTTCGCCAAGGACGCCGCGCACCTGCTACACGCCCATCCGGGCTTTTACATTGGCCTGAACCTGTCCGCCCGGGACTTTGAAACGCCGCACGCCACCGAGCACCTGCGCCAGGCCCTGGCCCAGTGGTCCATCGGGCCGGCGAGTGTGCATGTGGAGGTGACCGAACGCCTGCTGGTCAACAACGCGGCCAGCCAGCACAGCATGCAGACGCTGCGCGACATGGGCATCCCCATCGCGCTGGACGATTTCGGCACCGGCTACTCCAGCCTGTCGTACCTGACGACGCTGCCGCTGGACTACATCAAGATCGACAAGTCCTTTGTGGAAACCATCGGCACCGGAGCGGTGACCAGCGAGGTCATCGCCCACATCATCGAAATCGGCAAGTCGCTGAAACTGGGCATGATTGCCGAGGGCGTGGAGACCACCGCGCAGGCCGATTACCTGCGCACCCACGGCGTGCAGTTCGCGCAGGGCTGGCTGTTCTCCCGGCCCATGGACATCGCCCAGCTGCACGACGGCATCGACCACCCGCACGCTCCGCCCCCTGCCACCCCCGGCTGAGGCCGCGCCGGACTCACGGCGGGGCTGCGGCGGCCAGGATGGCGGCCACCCGCTGCCGCAGCACGGGCAGCAGCTCCGCCTCAAACCACGGGTTGTGGCGCAGCCAGCCGTTGTTGCGCGGACTGGGATGCGGCAGCGGCACCACGGCGGGCCACTGGGTGCGCCAGGCCTGCACCGCCTGCGTCACCGACACCGCCGGACCGGGCCAGTGGTAGGCCAGCGCGTACTGGCCGATGGCCAGGGTGAGCTCCAGCCGCGGCAGCCCCTGCAGCACCCGGGCGCGCCACGTCCGCGCGCATTCCGGGCGCGGTGGCAGGTCGCCCGACGCCCCCGTTCCCGGGTAACAAAAACCCATGGGCACGATGGCCACCCGCGCCGGGTCGTAAAACACCTCGGGGGGCATGCCCAGCCAGTCGCGCAGGCGGTCGCCGCTGGCATCGCTGAACGGAACGCCGCTGGCATGCACCTTGCGCCCCGGCGCCTGCCCCGCAATCAGGATGCGCGCACTGGAACACGCCTGCAGCACCGGGCGCGGGCCCAGCGGCAGGTGGGGCGCGCACAGCGTGCACTGGCGCACCTCGGCCAGCAGGGCGGTCAGCCCTGCCACGCACCACCCGTGCTACTGTTTTTATAGCGCATCACGCAATGAAGTCGCCGGCCAGTTGCCGGTTTTCCAGAATTTTTCGGTCACCGCATTGCGCGCCAGCAGCAGGGTCTGCACCAGCGGCTCCAGCGGTGTGCGCTGCGGGTCGATCAACAGCACGAAGCGGGCTTCCGGACCGGGTTCGGTGGCCGTGCTGAGCTGGCCCATCCAGTCCAGGGCCATCAGCGCCTCCAGCACCGGTTCCAGCCGCAGTGCATCCACCTGCAATGCCGCGCACAGCTGCCCCAGCGTCAGCCCTTTCTCGCCGCGCTGGCGCCCGCCGTCGAGCGCGCGCAGGACCTCCAGCGCCAGCTGGAATGGGCCGCCCTGCGTCAGGCGGCGCCGCAGGCCGCCGTCGATCAGGCTCGGCAGATAGGCCGTCAGCGCCGCGCCCAGCAGCACAATGACCCAGGCCACGTAGATCCAGACCAGCAGGATCGGCACCGTGGCAAACGCCCCGTACACCACCGAGTAGGTTGGCACCGAGCTGAGGTAGACGGCCAGCGCCTTCTTGGCCAGCTCCATGCCGGTGGACACGAAAAAGCCGCCCATCCAGGCGTGGCCCCAGCGCACAGTGGTATTGGGTACATAGCGGAACATGGCCGCCATGCCCGCAGCCACCAGCACGTACTGCAGCACGTTGAGCACCAGCGCCACGCCCCCGGGCAAGGCCCCTACCAGACCTTTGGAAGCCGACAGCGCGTACGACGTCATGCTCAGGCTCACCCCCAGCAGCAGAGGCCCCAGTGTGAGGGCCGCCCAGTAGATCAGCACGCGCTGGGCAAACGGGCGCGGCTTGCGCACGCGCCAGATGCTGTTGAGCGTGCGGTCAATGGTGAAGATCAGCGCCAGCGCCGTGCCCAACAGGGCCCCCAGGCCCACCGCGCCCAGCCGGCTGGCCTGGCCTGCAAACTGGTTGAGGTAGCCCAGCACCTGGCGCGCAATGTTGTCGGGCACCAGGCTCTGGATCAGCCACTTCTGCAGCACGTCCTGGAACTTGGCGAACATGGGAAAGGCCGTGAACACCGCCAGCGCCAGCGTGATGAAGGGCACCAGGGCAATGGTGGTGGTGAAGGTCAGGCTGCTGGCGGTCAGGCCCAGCCGGTCTTCGCGGAAGCGCTCGCGCAGGGTCTGCAGCGCGTGAAACCATGGCACATGGACGACATCCTGCAGCCAGCCCTGTAAACGTTGTAGGAATTGCATGGCCGCTATGATGCCACCGACATGAACACACCGATCCACACCGTCCAACGCTCCCGCTGGCTCGCCGTCGCCAGCCTTCTGGGCCTGATTCTGCTGGCCCTGGGCTGGGAGCTGTACTGGGCGCCACTGCGCCCGGGCGGCTCGTGGCTGGCGCTCAAGGCGCTGCCACTGTGCGTGCCGCTGGCCGGCCTGCTGAAGAACCGCCTCTACACCTACCGCTGGGTCAGCCTGCTGGTGTGGCTGTATTTCATCGAGGGCGTGGTGCGCGCCTGGAGCGACAAGGCGCCGGGCAACGCCCTGGCGCTGCTCGAAATCGCGCTGTGCCTGCTGCTGTTCACGGCTTGCGTCTGGCACGTGCGCACCCGCCTGGGGAGCCGCAAGCACCCCCGTTCCCCAGAGACCCCGCTTCCCGCACCATGACCACACCCCACCCCGTCCTTGAAGCGCTGCGCCAGATCGTGGGCGCGGCCAACGTGTTGACCGAGGGCGACCTCAGCGCCTGGGAGCTGGACTGGCGCAAGCGCGTGCACGGGCGCGCACTGGCCGTGGTGCGCCCGGCCTCCACGGCGGAAGTGGCCGCCGTGGTGAAAGCCTGCGCGCAGGCTGGCGTGAGCATGGTGCCCCAGGGCGGCAACACCGGCATGGTGGTGGGCTCCACCCCCGACACCAGCGGCACCCAGGTGGTGCTGAGCCTGCAGCGCATGAACCAGGTGCGCGTACTCGACGGCGCCAACCTCACCGTCACCGTGGATGCCGGCTGCGTGCTGCAAAGCCTGCAGGAAGCCTGCGAGCGGGCCGGCTTTCTGTTCCCCCTGAGCCTGGCCTCCGAAGGCAGCTGCACCATTGGCGGCAACCTGGGGACGAACGCGGGCGGCACGCAGGTGGTGCGCTACGGCAACACGCGCGAGCTGTGCCTGGGCCTAGAGGTGGTCACGCCCCAGGGCGACATCTGGGACGGCCTGACCGGCCTGCGCAAGGACAACACCGGCTACGACCTGCGCCACCTGATGATCGGCTCCGAGGGCACGCTGGGCGTCATCACCGCCGCCACCATGAAGCTCTACCCGCTGCCCGTCTCGCAGCTCACCGCGTTTGCCGCCGTACCTTCGCTGGAAGCGGCGGTGGAGTTGCTGGGCCTGGCGCACCGGCACCTGAGCGCCGGCCTGACCGGCTTCGAGGTGATGGGCCGGTTCGCCCTGAGCCTGGTGACCCGGCACTTCCCGCAAATCAAGGTGCCGTTCCAGGACAGGGACTGCCCCTACTGCGTGGTGCTGGAAAACTCCGACCAGGAGTCCGAAACCCATGCCCGCGAGCGCTTCGAGCGCCTGCTGGAAGCCGCCCTGGAGCAGGGCTGCGTGCTGGATGCCGTGGTGGCCGAGAGCATCACCCAGGCGCGCCAGCTCTGGCACATCCGCGAGAGCATTCCGCTGGCGCAGGCGCAAGAGGGGCTCAACATCAAGCACGACATCTCGATTGCCGTCTCGCGCATCCCCGAATTCGTGCGCAGCACCGATGCCCTGCTGGCGCAGCAGTTCCCCGGCGCGCGCCTGGTCAACTACGGCCACTTGGGCGACGGCAACCTGCACTACAACGTGCAGGCCCCCGAAGGCAGCGACGCCGAAGCCTTCCTGAAAAACCAGGAGGGCGCCGTCAATGCCCTGGTGTACGAACGGGTGGACCAGTTCCGCGGCTCGATCTCGGCCGAACACGGCATTGGCAGCCTCAAGCGCGGCGAGCTGCAGCACCACAAGTCACCCGTGGCGCTGTGCATGATGCGCGCCATCAAGCAGGCGCTGGACCCGCACAACCGCATGAATCCGAACCGGGTGCTATCAATTGAATAGCTGTCTGCGCAGTATCTGCGGCGTCCGGCAACCAAAAAGGCACTGAAATGACCCTGCTTCGCCTACTCTGTTGTGTGGCCCTCGCACTACTGGCCGGCGGCGCCGCCGCGCAGCAACAGCCGTGGTCCTTCGTGCAGGCGGCGGGCGGCCTGCGGCTGGGCAAACCGGTGCCCCGACCCACCGGCTGGGTACTTCCCGTGGACGCCGATGTCAGTGGCCTGAGCACCATCACGGCACGCCCCACCGCCGTGAACCCGGCTCTGGTGTGCAGCGAAACGCGGGCGGCGCTGGAGGGGCAGGCGATCTACCTCACCCTCATCACCCGCAGTCCGGGCTCGGGCGGCGCATCCCGCTGCCCCCCCGTATTCATCGCCAACACGCTGGCCGGCCGGTACACCGTCTTCTACCGATTTGCCGGCGAGGCGCCTGTGCGGCTGGGCGAGGTGACGCTGTCGAAGTGACCCGCCCCGCCTCCAGCGGCCGGCGCCGGATCAGCCGTGTGCCAGCTTGCGCGCCAGGCGCTCCAGACGCAGGCGGTAGGCCGCTGCGTCGTAGTGGTGGTTGCGCGCGTTGTCGCTGTCCACGGCCGCCTGGGCCACGCGGGACGCCACCGCCTGCAGCAGGCGCGGGTCCAGCAGCGTAGGCAGCAGCTTGTTGACGCCAAAGGCGCTGTCTTCACGGGCCAGGTCGGCCAGGGCGCGCACGGCGGCGGCCTTCATGGCCTCGTTGATCTGCGGAGCGCCCACGTCCAGCGCGGCGCGGAACAGGTAGGGAAAGCACAGCGCGTTGTTGACCTGGTTGGGGTAGTCGGAACGGCCCGTGGCCACAATGGCGTCGGCCGCCGCGGCATAGACCCGCTCGGGACGGATCTCCGGCTCGGGGTTGGACAGGCCAAACACCACCGGCTTGGCCGCCATGCTGCGCACCATGTCTTCGCTGACCACACCGGGGCCCGAGAGCCCCAGGAACACGTCGGCCCCCATCAGGGCGTCGGCCAGGGTGCGCGCGGCGGTGTCGCGCGCCCAGGCAGCCTTCTCGCCGTCGTCACCCGGTGCGCCGCGGCCCTTGTAGATGACGCCCTTGGAGTCGCACACCAGCACATGGGCCGGGTTCAGGCCCAGGCTCAGCAACTGCTCCAGGCAGGCATTGGCGGCGGCGCCAGCGCCGCTGCACACCAGGCGTACGTTTTCCAGCGCCTTGCCCTGCAGGTGCAGCGCGTTGAGCATGCCAGCGGCCACCACGATGGCCGTGCCATGCTGGTCGTCGTGGAACACGGGAATGGGCAGGCGCGCGCGCAGCGTGCGCTCAATCTCGAAACACTCAGGGGCCTTGATGTCTTCCAGGTTGATGCCGCCGAAAGTGGGGTGCAGGCTGGCGATGATGGCGATCAGCTTGGCCGGGTCGGTCTCGTCGATCTCGATGTCAAAGGCGTCGATGCCGGCAAAGCGCTTGAACAGCACCGCCTTGCCCTCCATGACGGGCTTGCCCGCCAGGGCGCCGATGTTGCCCAGGCCCAGCACGGCCGTGCCGTTGGTGATGACGGCCACCAGGTTGCCCTTGGCGGTGTATTCGTAGGCCAGCGTGGGGTCGCGCTCGATCTCCAGACAGGGCACGGCCACACCGGGGGAGTAGGCCAGGGACAGGTCGTCCATGCTGGCCACCGGCTTGGTCACGCTGATCTGGATCTTGCCGCCGATGTCGTCGTCGTTGCGGGGGCGGTGGTAGGCCAGCGCGGCCTCGGACAAGCGGTTTTCAGCCTCGGTAAGGGGCGACTGCTTCTTCTGCTGGTGTGTGCTGGCCGACGGACCGGCGTCCTTCTGGGGCGCATGTGGGAACATAGAGACGGACTTCCTGCTGCTTCTTGAATAAAATTTTCTTGTGTTCTCGCCCCGGACCTGCGTCCAGCGCAACCCGCCATTTTCTCGCAAAAACGGCTGCCCCTACAATTTGTGTAACCCAGGCGTCAATTGACATGACCACACCCCACCCCATCCGCTCCCAGTACGAAGACTTCATGCGCCACGTGTACACCACCGGCGTCACCAAGATGGACCGCACCGGCACCGGCACGCGCAGCGTGTTTGGTTACCAGATGCGCTTCGACCTGAATGAAGGCTTTCCGCTGGTGACCACCAAGAAGGTGCACCTGCGCTCCATCATCCAGGAGCTGCTGTGGTTCCTGACGGGCTCCTCCAGCAACAACTGGCTCAAGGAGCGCGGCGTGACCATCTGGGACGAATGGGCGCGCCCCGACGGCGACCTGGGCCCGGTCTACGGCGTGCAGTGGCGCAGCTGGCCCACGCCCGACGGCGGCCACATCGACCAGATTGCCGAGGTCGTCAAGACGCTCAGAAGCAACCCTGATTCGCGCCGCATCATCGTCAGCGCCTGGAACGTGGCTGACCTGGACAAGATGGCCCTCATGCCCTGCCATGCCTTCTTCCAGTTCTACGTGGCGCCCGCCACCGAGCCCGGCGGCAAGGGCAAACTGAGCTGCCAGCTGTACCAGCGCAGTGCCGACATCTTCCTGGGCGTGCCGTTCAACATCGCCAGCTATGCGCTGCTGACCCACATGGTGGCGCAGCAGTGCGACCTGGACGTGGGCGACTTCATCTGGACCGGCGGCGACTGCCACATCTACAGCAACCACCACGAACAGGTGGAACTGCAGCTGAGCCGCGCACCCCTGGCCTACCCCACACTGCACATCAAGCGCAAGCCCGACTCCCTCTTCGACTACCAGTACGAAGATTTCGAGGTGCTGGGCTACGAAAGCCACCCCGCCATCAAGGCCCCGGTGGCGGTGTAGGCCCATGCAGCTCCACCTCATCTTCGCCAAGGCCCGCAACGGCGTCATCGGCAAGGACAACGCCCTGCCCTGGCATTTGCCCGAGGACCTGGCGCACTTCAAGCGCGTGACCATGGGCTGCCCGGTCATCATGGGCCGCAAGACCTGGGACTCGCTGCCGCCGAAATTCCGCCCCCTGCCGGGGCGCGCCAACATCGTGGTCACCCGCCAGGAAAACTGGCATGAAAACGGCGCACAGTCGGCACGCAGCATGCGTGAGGCGCTACAACTATGTGAGCAGCACGACAACGCCTGGGTGATTGGCGGCGCGCAGCTCTATGCGCTGGCGCTGCCCCTGGCCGACACCGCCGTGGTGACCGAGATCGACGCCGATTTTGACGGCGACGCCCATGCCCCCGCTTTCGGGCCTGGCTGGACCGAGGTGGCACGCGAGCCCCACGTCACCGCCAGCGGCCTTGCCTTCAGCTTTGTTACCTACCAGCATTTGAAACCCCAAGGAAATTGACATGTCAGGACACGGATTCCACGTACACGGCCCCCACGACCACGCGCTGGAGCACGCGGCCCAGGGCGGCGGCGACCATGGACACGGACACGGCGAAGACGCCAAGATGACCAACCAGATCGCGCTGTTCACCGCCATCATCGCCACGGTGGGCGCCCTTTTCGGCTACATGGGCGGCGCCACGCAGGCCAACGCCGGGCTGTACAAGAACAACGCGGCCATCAAGAAAACCGAAGCCTCCAACCAGTGGAACTACTTCCAGTCCAAGAGCACCAAGCAGTCGCTGGCCGAAATGAGCCGCGACCTCGCCCCCAAGGAAGACGACAAGGCCAAGTACCAGGCCAAGGTGGACCGCTACGAGAAGGAAAAGAACGAGATCAAGGCCGTGGCCGACAAGCTCGAAGCCGAGGCCACCGAATGGGACCACCAGAGTGACGCGCAGATGCACCAGCACCACCGCTGGGCGCAGTCCACCACCGTGCTGCAGGTCGCCATTGCACTGGCGGCCATCGCCCTGCTGACCAAGAAGAAATGGCTGGAGTACGCCATGTTCGGCGCTGGCGGCATTGGCGTGGCCGTGGGCGCGCTGGCTCTGCTCCACATTTGATAGCAATCTGCGCAGATTCCACACCCTTCCAAACCCGACACATCTGAGAAAACCCATGCAGCTCGCCACCTGGAACGTCAACTCCCTCAGCGTACGCCTGCCCCAGGTGCTGGACTGGCTGGCCGCCAACCCGGTGGACGTGCTGGCCCTGCAGGAGCTGAAGATGACGGACGACAAGTTTCCGGCGGCGGCGATTGCGGCGGCGGGTTACTCTGCGCAGTGGTTCGGCCAGAAGACCTACAACGGCGTGGCCCTGCTCTCGCGCACGCCGGCCAGCGACGTGGTAAAGAACATTCCGGGGTTTGCCGACGACATGTCCCGCGTCATTGCCGCCACCTACGCCCTGCCGGCGGCACCCGGTGGTGCGGCGCAAAGCATCCGGGTCATTGGTGCCTACTTTCCCAACGGCCAGGAACCCGGCAGCGACAAGTTCGAGTACAAGATGGAGTGGCTCAAGGGCCTGCGCCAGTGGGTGCAGGCTGAGCTGGCGGCACACCCCAACCTGGTGCTGATGGGCGACTACAACATCACCTTCGACGACCTGGATGTGTGGGACCCGGTGGGCCTGAAGGACACCATCCACTGCACGGAAGAAGAGCGCTACCACCTGCGCGCGCTTATCGCGCTGGGCCTGCACGACAGCCTGCGCCTGTTTGCGCAGCCCGAGAAAAGCTACTCGTGGTGGGACTACCGCGACTTTGCCTTCCGGCGCAACCGCGGCATGCGCATTGACCACATTCTGGTCAGCGATGCGCTCAAGGCCCGCGCCACGGCCTGCACCATCGACAAGACGCCGCGCAAGAACGAACGCCCCAGCGACCATGCCCCGGTGGTCGTGACCCTCAGCTAAGCTATTAATTCAATAGCAGCGTACGCACCGTCCACGGTGCGTACCCGGTCATTTGCCACTTATTCCAGCAGGCTGTCGGCGCTGACGTAGGCCAGACCCAGGTCGTGCGCCACGGCGGCGTAGGTGACGTGGCCTTCGCACACGTTCAGGCCATGGCGCAGGTGCACATCCTCGCGCAGCGCCGCCTTCCAGCCCCGGTTGGCCAGCGCGACGGCGTGGGCTATGGTGGCGTTGTTCAGCGCAAAGGTCGACGTACGGGCCACGCCGCCGGGCATGTTGGCCACGCAGTAGTGCACCACGCCGTCGACCACAAACGTGGGGGCGGTGTGGGTGGTGGCGTGCGAGGTCTCGAAACAGCCGCCCTGGTCGATGGCCACATCCACCACCACGGCGCCCTTTTTCATGCGGCTGATCATGGCGCGGGTGACCAGCTTGGGCGCCGCTGCGCCGGGCACCAGCACCCCGCCGATGACCAGGTCGGCGTCGAGCACGGCGTCCTCGATGCTGGCGGCGGTGGAATACAGGGTGCTGATGCGGTTGCCAAACACCAGGTCGAGCTGGCGCAGGCGGTCCACGTTTTTGTCCAGCACCGTCACCCGCGCGCCCAGCCCCACGGCCATCTGCAGCGCGTTGGAGCCAACCACGCCGGCCCCGATGATGGCCACGTGCGCCGGAGCCACGCCCGGCACGCCACCGAGCAGCACGCCGCGCCCCCCGTGGGCAATTTCCAGGTGCGTGGCGCCGGCCTGGATGGCCATGCGCCCCGCCACCTCGCTCATGGGAGCCAGCAGCGGCAGACCGCCGCCGGGGCCGGTGATGGTCTCGTAGGCGATGCACACCGCCCCGGACGCGATCAGCGCCCGGGTCTGCGCGGGGTCGGGGGCCAGGTGCAGGTAGGTGTAGAGGATCTGGCCGGGACGCAGCAAGGCGCACTCCACCGGCTGCGGCTCCTTGACCTTGACGATCATCTCTGCCCGCTCGAACACCGAAGCGGCCGTGTCCGTCACCACGGCACCGGCGGCCAGGTACTGCCCGTCGTCCAGGCCGATGGCGGCGCCCGCATCCCGCTGCACCAGCACCTGGTGGCCGTGGGCCACCAGTTCGCGGACGCTGGCCGGTGTCAGGCCGACGCGGTATTCATGGTCCTTGATTTCTTTCGGAACGCCGATGCGCATGGGTGACCTCCGGCAAGGGTTTAGCAGGAAGCCCCATTGTGCGCAATTGCCGCCCGCCACGCCACGGATTTAAGCTCGCCGTGCCCCATGGGCAGGTGCGGCGGGCGTTTTTTTACTCCAGCCCCAGCTCCTGGATCTTGCGCGTGATGGTGTTGCGGCCAATGCCCAGCTTGTGCGCGGCCTCGATGCGCCGGCCCTTGGTGTGAGCCAGCGCCGCCAGGATCAGCCGCGACTCGAAACGGCGGGTCAGTGCGTCCCACACGTCGGTCTGGCCAGCACCCAGCAAGGCCAGCGCCTCGGCCTCGATTTCGGCCTCCCAACCCATCAGCGGCCCGCTGGGAACCGGCAGGCGCACGGGCACATCCAGCAAGTCAGGCTCGGCGCCTGCCGGGGCGGCTCCCTCGGCACCGGCAACCGGCTGCGCCGGGGCCGCAGGCGCAGCGTCCCGCGCGGCTTCGGAGCGGGTCACCCCCACTTCGGGCGGCAGGTCCTTGGGTTCAATCACCTGCGACGGCGCCATGACGGTGAGCCAGTGGCAGATGTTCTCCAGCTGGCGCACATTGCCCGGGAAGTTGAAGTTTTCCAGCCAGGCCAGCGCGGCCTCCGAAATGCGCTTGGGCTCCACTCCGAGCTGCCCCGCACTCTGCTGCAGGAAATGCCGCGTCAGCATGGCCACGTCTTCGCGACGCTCCCGCAGGGCCGGCAAACGCAGGCGGATGACGTTGAGGCGGTGGAACAGGTCTTCGCGGAACAGGCCGTCCTTGACGCGGCGCTCCAGGTCCTGGTGCGTGGCGGCAATCACGCGCACGTTGGTCTTCACCGCGCTGTGGCCGCCCACGCGGTAGAAATGCCCGTCGGAGAGCACCCGCAGCAGACGGGTCTGCAGCTCAAAGGGCATGTCGCCGATTTCGTCGAGGAACAGGGTGCCGCCATCGGCCTGCTCAAAGCGGCCGCGGCGCATGGTCTGCGCGCCGGTGAAGGCGCCGCGCTCGTGGCCGAAGAGTTCGCTTTCCAGCAGGTCTTTGGGGATGGCCGCGGTGTTGATGGCTACGAAGGGGCCGTTGGCGCGGGGCGAGTGCTTGTGCAGGGCGCGGGCCACCAGTTCCTTGCCGGAACCGGATTCGCCGGTGATCATGACCGTGACGTTGCTCTGGCTCAGGCGGCCAATGGCGCGAAACACGTCCTGCATGGCGGGCGCCTGGCCCAGCATCTCGGGCGTCTCGCCCATGCGTTCCTCGCTCACCTCTTCGCGCTGGCTTTCCTCCACCGCGCGGTGGATCAGCTCCACCGCCTTGGGCAGATCGAAGGGCTTGGGCAGGTACTCAAAGGCGCCGCCCTGGAAGGCGCTCACGGCGCTGTCCAGGTCCGAGAACGCCGTCATGATGATGACGGGCAGCCCCGGGTACTTGGCCTTCACTTTTTCCAGCAGCTCCAGTCCGGAGCCGCCGGGCATGCGGATGTCGCTGACGAGGACCTGGGGGCCTTCATCGTCGGCGGCCGTGTTCAGAGCGGCCAGCACGTCGCGCGGGTTGGAAAAGCTGCGTGTGGGAAGCTGCTCGCGCAACAGGGCCTTCTCCAGCACGAAGCGGATGGACTGGTCATCATCTACGATCCAAATCGGCTTCATGTTTTATCAGTCCCCTGGTTCTGGCAATTACGGAAGCGGAATCAATATCTTGAAATCCGTATGGCCCGGCACGCTGTCGACCTCGATCAACCCATGGTGCTGCTGGACAAAGGTTTGCGCCAATGTCAGCCCCAGGCCCGAACCGCCCTCCCGGCCCGACACCAGCGGGTAGAAAATGCGGTCCTTGATCGAATCCGGCACGCCGGGTCCATTGTCAATCACATGCAATTCCAGTGCCAACCGGTAGCGTTGCTTGCCAAAAGTGACCTGCCGCGTCACGCGGGTGCGAAAAGTCAGCATCGCGTCGCCTGCGGCCATGCGCTCGGCCAGCGCCTGGCAGGCGTTGTGGGCGATGTTGAGCACGGTCTGGATGAGTTGCTCGCGGTCACCACGGAACTCGGGGATGGAGATGTCGTAGTCGCGCACCACGCGCAGGCCCTTGGGGAACTCGGCCAGGATGAGCGAGCGCACCCGCTCGCACACCTCGTGGATGTTGACGTCTCCCACTAGGTGCGGTCGTCGGTGGGGCGCCAGCAGGCGGTCCACCAGGCTTTGCAGGCGGTCCGCCTCGTGGATGATGACCTGGGTGTATTCGGTCAGCTCCGGCGACTCCATCTCCATTTCCAGCAGCTGGGCCGCGCCACGGATGCCGCCCAGCGGATTCTTGATCTCGTGGGCCAGGTTGCGGATGAGCTCCTTGTTGGTCTGGGCCTGCTCCGCCAGCCGTTCTTCCCGGTCCTGGCGGGTCTGCTGCTCCAGCGGCACCATTTCCACAATGATTTCGTCCAGTGACTCGGTGCGGGTGACGATGACGTGCACCGGCATGGCCTCCTGCCCTGCCCGCTTGAGCCAGGCGTCGTAGCGCAGGGCGGCAAAGGCGTTGTCGCGCGCGCCTTCGAGCGCGTTCTGCAACTGCAACCGTTCGGTAAACATGTCGGAAAAGCACGAGCCGACAATCGTGCGCCGGGAGGTGCCCAGCGCGTCTTCCAGCGCGGCGTTGGAGAACAGCACCAGCGCATGGGCGTCCACCACAGCCACCAGAGTGGCCAGCAGGTCAAACGACTGGAAGCGGGTGGAAGCGTCCAAGCCGTCTATTTCGCGGTCGAACCCGGTACGCGGCCCAACTCGCGGCGGATGCCGGCAATGTCACTCTCATTGCGGCTGATGGCGGCCTTGAGTTCAGCGATGCGCTCCAGGTATTTCTGGTTGTTGCGGTGCTCCGGGCCCAGCTTCTCCGGCTCGCCGTTGTTGTATTCCTTGAGCAGGTCGGCCTGGCGGGCCTCGGCCTTCTTCAGCTCGGACTCCAGAATCAGGCGGGCATCCGAGTCCTTGGCACGCTGGTCACCCGCATCGACGCGTTGCCCCGGTTGCCCCGGCTGGCTGGATGCGGCCGCGCGCGCGGGGCGCTGGCCTTGCACCACGGTGACGTTGCCACCGGACACCAGCTTGCAGTTCTTGGCCTGGGCCTCCGAAACGGTGTTGGTGTACTCGTTGCCGCAGCGGTAGATGCGGTTCTGGGCCCAACTGCCCGTCGCCAGCAACAGGGTTGCCAAGGGAATCAAATAAATGGTTTTCATGCTGTGTCCATGCCCTCCAGTGCCGGGCCGATTGTCCAGTATGCGTCAAAAAAGTCCCAAAAAACCCGGAACACCACGCGCCCCACCGCATTGGACGGGAATTGCAACATTAGGTTGCAAAAAAAAGGACGGCCTGCGCCGTCCTTTCTTGCTCCTGTCGGGCTGCCGTAAACGGCAGCGCACATTACAGGGAGAAGTACATGTCGTATTCGGCCGGGTGCACCGACATGCGCATGCGGGTCACTTCGGACATCTTCAGCTCGATGTAGGCATCGAGCATGCTGTCGGTGAACACGCCACCCTTGGTCAGGAACGCGCGGTCCTTGTCCAGGTGCTCCAGCGCCTGGTCCAGGCTGTGGCACACGGTCGGCACCAATGCATCTTCCTCGGGGGGCAGATGGTACAGGTCCTTGGTGGCGGCTTCGCCCGGATGGATCTTGTTTTCCACGCCGTCCAGACCGGCCATCAGCAAGGCGGCAAAGCCCAGGTAGGGGTTCATCAGGGGATCGGGGAAGCGGGCTTCCACGCGACGGCCCTTGGGGTTGGCCACAAACGGAATGCGGATCGAAGCGGAACGGTTCTTGGCCGAGTAAGCCAGCTTCACAGGCGCTTCGAAGTGGGGAACCAGGCGCTTGTAGCTGTTGGTACCGGGGTTGGTGATGGCATTCAGGGCACGGGCGTGCTTGATGATGCCGCCAATGTAGTACAGGGCGAAGTCGGACAGACCGGCATAGCCGTCACCGGCGAACAGGTTCTTGCCGTCTTTCCACACGGACTGGTGCACGTGCATGCCGGAACCGTTGTCACCGTGGTAGGGCTTGGGCATGAAGGTGGCGGTCTTGCCGTAGGCGTTGGCCACGTTGTGGATCACGTACTTCTGCAGCATGGTCCAGTCAGCGCGCTCCACCAGGGTGCTGAAGCGGGTGCCGATTTCGTTTTGGCCGGCGCCAGCCACTTCGTGGTGGAACACTTCGACCGGGATGCCCAGGGATTCGAGGATCAGGGACATCTCGGCGCGCATGTCTTGCGTGCTGTCGACCGGGGGCACGGGGAAGTAGCCGCCCTTGACGGTGGGACGGTGGCCGCGGTTGCCGCCTTCGAGCTTGGCGCCGGTGTTCCAGGGCGCTTCGTACTCTTCGATTTCGTAGAAAGTGTTGTTGGGGTCGGTGCTCCAGCGCACGCCGTCAAAAATGAAGAACTCGGGTTCGGGACCGAAGAAGGCAGTGTCACCGATGCCGGAGGCCTTCAGGTAGGCTTCAGCGCGCTTGGCGATGGAGCGGGGATCGCGGTCGTAGGCCTTGCCGTCGGCAGGTTCCACCACGTCACAGGTCAGGATGATGGTGGTTTCTTCGAAGAAGGGGTCGATGTTGGCGGAGTTCGGATCGGGCATCAGCAACATGTCGGATGCTTCGATACCCTTCCAGCCGGCGATCGAAGAACCGTCAAACGCGTGGCCGGAAGTGAACTTGTCTTCGTCAAAATGCGAAACAGGCACGGTGGTGTGCTGCTGCTTGCCGCGGGTATCGGTGAAGCGGAAGTCAACAAACTTGACTTCGTTCTCTTTCACCATTTTCATCACGTCTGCGACGGTCTTGCCCATCAAATACTCCTGTTGCACGGTTGTTAAAAATGTTGCCCGGTCCACAATGCAGCTTTTGTGCCAACGGTCACCCCGCGGACAATTCGGGCAAAGCGCCCTATTTTGCCTTGAGATTGGTGGTTTTCCCGCCGCCGGGCATCAAAGATCCATCCCGGCGCCCCGGTATGCACCAAAAATGCGCATTCGCATATTGCACCAAATAGGTGCAATACTAATTACGCACCAATTCAGGGCCTAGCCGGGCCTGCAACGCCTGCAAACCGGTCCGCAAGGCCGCGTAGGCGTCCGCCACGGCGGCCGGGGCGCCTTTGACACCCAGTTCTATATGCCGCCCGTATTCGGGATGGTCGACACTGGGCAGGCTGAACACCTTCACCGGGTGCTGCTGCTCGATCGCTTCCATCAATGGCGTCAACGCGGCCTCCATGGCGCCGAACACAATCACCGATTGCTCGCGCCAGGCACCCCGAGCGAACAGGTGGGCGTAGTGGGTGTCCAGCACCCACTCCACCATGGGCCAGGCCATGACCGGAAAGCCGGGCACGAAGTAAACGCCCCCACGCTCCCCCTCTGCGTGGGGGTCGCTGCCCTCCGAGGAGGCCTTCGCACCTTGGGGCGATCCGGCGGCGCGCAAGCCACTCTCGCAGTAAAACCCCGGAATCTTGTTGAAGGGGTTGGGAATGATCCGCGCGCCCACCGGAAACATGCCCATGTTGAGGCGGTGGCGGTTGTCGTCGCGGTCGGGCTCGTAGGGCACGCCCTGCTCCCGGGCCACGTCCTGCATGCGTTCGCGGATCAGCGCTTCGGCCTGCGGGTTCAGGGCCAGTTCACGCCCCAGCGCCCGGGCCGCACACTGGCGGGTATGGTCATCGGGCGTGGCGCCAATGCCGCCAAAGGAAAACACGGCGTCGCCGGACGCAAACGCCCGCTTCAGGGTGGCCGTGATGCGCTCCGGGGCATCGCCCACGTAGTCGGCATAGCCCAACTGCAGTCCGCGTGAGGACAGCAGCTCGATGGCCTTGGCCAGGTGCTTGTCGGCCCGTTTGCCGGACAGGATTTCGTCGCCAATGATGATGAGTCCAAAGTTCATGGTCTAGTCGGCCAGCACGGCCTCAGCTACAGGGGGGATGGTTGTCTTCTCGGCCAGCGCGCGCTCGCGACGCAGGTCCTGCAGCGCGGCCAGGCAGTAGTGCGCGAACCACAGCGAAGAGAAGGCAAATACCAGGGTGTAAATCCAGATGGCCAGGGGCACCAGGATAACGAACGCAGCCGCAAAGAGTGCACCGGAGGCCCAGACCAGGCTGGGCGCGGCTCCCAGGTAGCCGGTGAGCACGCCCATGCCCAGCAGCGGGAGGCGGTGGCGGCGAAAGAGGGTGTGGCGCTCTTCCTGGGTGGCGTGTTCGGCCAGCGCGTCAAAGGCCATGACCCGGTACGCCAGCCACCCCCAGATCAGCGGCGGCAACACCAGCATCAACGGCGGCACAAACCACAGGGGAATGGACACCACCGTGGCCAGCAGGGCCAGCGCCGTCGACCCCAGCGACCACCCCAGGCTGCGCCAGAACGAGGCGCCGTTGCGTTTCTCCAGGTCGGCAAAACGCCGGCGCGCCACCAGTTGCACCACGAACGGAGTCATCAGCAGGGCCACCACCAGCAGGGACACCACGACGATCAGCGGGGTCACGCCGAAGATGACGATGAGCGGCACCAGCACGGTCTTGAAGCGCCCCAGCCCCATGCTGTCGAGCCAGGCCCATACATTGTTGAAGAAGGGAGACGACTCCAGCAGCTGCCGCACGCCGTCCATGGCTGCTTCCCAGTAGAAGTAACCCAGGCCGACGGTCAGTCCGGTAATCAGGAACAGCGGGAGCAGCGACAGGAACATCAGGCGCGGGCGCAGACAGTAGGCCACCGCACGCCAGAACGAATCAAATAGCAGGTTCATGGCGCAAGCATAGCGCGGCGCCACCCGCACGCCCTCTCAGGCCCCGTGCTGGATGCTCTCGAGGTCCGCCGGGCTGAGCCAGCGCCATTGCCCGGGTGCCAGATCGTCGGGCAGACGCAACCCGCCAATTTGCGAGCGGTGCAAGGCCTCCACCCGGTTGCCGACCGCGGCCAGCATGCGCTTGACCTGGTGGTACTTGCCTTCGGTCAGCGTCAGGCGCAGGTGGTGGGTGTCCACAGCCTCGCAGGCGGCGGCGCGCACGGGCTTGGGGTCGTCATCCAACACCACGCCCTCCAGCAGCCGCTGCACCTGGCGCTCGTCCAGCGCGTGCTTGGTCGTGACCTCGTACACCTTGGGAACATGGTGGCGTGGCGAACTCATGCGGTGGATGAACTTGCCGTCGTCGGTCAGCAGCAGCAGCCCGGTGGTGTCCTGGTCGAGCCGGCCCACCGCCTGCACGCCCTGCACCGCCGCCTTCTGCGGGCGCAGCCGCAAGGGCGACGGCAGCAAGGTGTAGATACTGGGATAGGTCGACGGCTTTTGCGAGCACTCGGTGGCCGTGGGCTTGTTCAGCATCACGTAGGCCTTCTCGTGGTACGGCCAGTCCACGCCCTGGACCCGGAAACGCAAGCCATCCGCTACAAATTCCATAGCTGCCTGCGCAATGGTTTCGGGCGCTTCCGCGTTATTTTCCGTATAAACCTGCACCAGACCCTGCTGGATCAGGCCGGCACACACGCGCCGCGTGCCAAAGCCCTGCGAATAAAGAATGTCCTGTAACTGCATGGTGCTATTGTCGCCGCTGTGGCGTGGGTGCCGCCAAGCCGGTCGCTTGACGGCCCCCCGTTCAGCCCATGGTCATCAGGCTGGCGTTGCCACCGGCCGCTGCCGTGTTGACACTGACCGCACGCTCCAGCAGCAACCGCTCCAGCGGCACCGCGGTTTCGCCCGAAGCCAGGCCGTGGACGCTGACGATGGCGCCCGGGCGCTGCGCGAGGTGGGTGCACAGCGCCGTCAGCTGGCGGGGGTTGCCGTGGTGCAGCACGGCATCGAAGGCAACCGTCGGAGCGTACCAGTCCTTGGCCAGCACGATGGCGGCCTGGACGGCCTCGGGCAGGCGGTCGCGCAGGTCGGCCGCCTCGACCGGCCAGACAGCGCGGCTGCCCACCGCCAGCACGGCGGCCAGTTGGACCAGGCGGTCCGGCTCGCTGTAGGCCAGGCACAGCACGGCCTCGCGCGGCAGCAGGCTGTAGGTGTTGGACTCCCCGGTCGGGCCGCGCAGGGTGCAGATGGCACCGGCACAGGCCTGCTCGGCGTAGCGCTGGCACAGCGCGGCCAAATCCTTGCGGGCCACGTCGAGCGCCCATTGCTGCAAAGCCTTGAGCGCGCCCTGCGGTTCGCGCTGGCCACGGATGGCCTCGGCCGCCACGGCGTCGGACAGGGCCACGGCGCGGCGCATCGCGTCATCGGGGCGGCGCGAGAGCAGGCGGTAGAGGTAGAGCGGGCCGCCCGCCTTGGGGCCGGTGCCGGACAGGCCTTCGCCGCCGAAAGGCTGCACGCCCACCACGGCGCCCACCATGTTGCGGTTGACGTACAGGTTGCCGGCATGGCCGCTGGAGATGACCTGCGCAATGGTTTCGTCGATGCGGGTGTGCACGCCCATGGTCAGGCCGTAGCCGGTGGCGTTGATCTGCTCGACCATGGCGCCCAGATCGCGGCGCTTGAAGCGCACCACGTGCAGCACGGGGCCGAAGATCTCGCGCTCGAGTTCCTGGATGCTTTCCAGCTCGATCAGGGTCGGCAGCACAAAGCTGCCCTGGCGGGTGGCGTTGTCCTGGTCGCGTGCAATCTGGTGCACCGGGCGGCCCTTGGCCCGCATTGCCTCGATGTGGGCGTTGATGCCGTCACGGGCGCGGGTGTCGATCACCGGGCCGACATCCACCGCCAGCTGGTCCGGCTGGCCGATGCGCAGTTCGCCCATCGCACCCTTGATCATGGTGAGCATGCGCTCGGCAATGTCTTCCTGCACACACAGCACGCGCAGCGCGGAGCAGCGCTGGCCGGCGCTGTCGAAGGCGGAGCCCAGCACGTCGAGCACGACCTGCTCGACCAGCGCCGAGGAGTCCACCACCATGCAGTTCTGGCCACCGGTTTCGGCAATCACCGGGATCGGGTGGCCTTCGGCATCCAGGCGGCCCGCCACATTGCCCTGCAGGACGCGCGCCACTTCCGTGGAGCCGGTGAACATCACGCCCTGGGTGCGCTCGTCCTTGACCAGACGTGCGCCAATCACCGAACCGCGGCCGGGAACCAGCTGCACCACGTCACGCGGCACACCGGCCTGCCACAGAATGCGCACGGCCTGGGCGGCGATCAGGCTGGTCTGCTCGGCCGGCTTGGCCAGCACAGGATTGCCAGCGGCCAGCGCGGCAGCGACCTGGCCGGTGAAAATGGCCAGCGGAAAATTCCAGGGGCTGATGCAGACAACCGGACCCAGCGGGCGGTGGGTGTCGGGTGCGAAATCGGCGCGGACCAGGGCGGCGTAATAGCGCAGGAAATCGATCGCCTCGCGCACTTCCGAAATGGCGTTGCTGGCCGTCTTGCCGGCCTCGCGCACCAGCAGGCCCATCAGCGGCTGCATCTCGGCCTGCATCTGGTCGGCGGCACGCTCCAGCAAGGCGGCGCGCTCAGCCGGCGCCACTGCGGCCCAGCCCGGCGCGGCAGCAACGGCGCGGGCCAGTGCCACGTCGACATCGGATTCGTCGGCATGCACCACCTCGCCCACCACATCGGCGTGGTTGGCCGGGTTGCGGACGGTGCTGGCCGTCGCGCCGGCAGAGGCTTGACGGTCCACACCCAGCATCGGGCCGGCCGTAAGCGGCTGGGCAGCACCTGCCCGCATGGTCTGGCCCAGGCTGTCCAGCGTCATTTCGTTGGACAGGTCCAGACCCATGGAGTTGGCACGCTGCTCGCCGTAGAGCCCGGCCGGCACGGCGATCGCGGCGTGCGGCAGACCGATGCGCCCTTCCTGGGCGCCCATGCGGTCCACGGTGGCGACCGGGTCCTCAATCAGTTCCTCGATCGAGATCGAGGCATCGGCAATGCGGTTGACGAACGAGGTGTTGGCGCCGTTCTCCAGCAGGCGGCGCACCAGGTAGGCCAGCAGCGTCTCGTGCGTGCCCACCGGGGCGTAGATGCGGCAGGGACGGCCCAGCTTGCTGGCCCCCACCACCTGCTCGTACAGCGGCTCACCCATGCCGTGCAGGCACTGAAACTCGTACTGAGTCGGGGTGTAGCGCTCAGGGTCGGCGATCTGGTAGATCGCCGCCAGACTGTGCGCGTTGTGCGTGGCGAACTGCGGGTAGACCGCGTCCGGTGCCGCCAGCAGCTTGCGAGCACAGGCCAGGTACGACAGGTCGGTGTAGGACTTGCGGGTGTAGACGGGATAACCGTCCTGTCCGTCGAGCTGGGCGCGCTTGATCTCGCTGTCCCAGTAAGCGCCCTTGACCAGGCGGATCATCAGGCGGTGGCCGCTGCGCCGGGCCAGGTCGACGACGTAGTCGATGACAAATGGGCAGCGCTTCTGGTAAGCCTGGATCACAAAGCCAATGCCGTTGAAACCCTTGAGTTCAGGCGCGAAGCACAGCTTCTCGAGCAGATCCAGCGACAGCTCCAGGCGGTCGGTCTCTTCCGCGTCCACGTTCAGGCCGATGTCGTACTGCCGGGCCAGCAGCGTCAGCTTGAGCAGCACGGGATACAGCTCGTCCATGACGCGCGTGTACTGGGCGCGGCTGTAACGCGGATGCAAGGCCGACAGCTTGATGGAAATGCCGGCGCCCTCGTAGATTCCCTTGCCGGCTGCGGCCTTGCCAATGGCGTGGATGGCGGCCTCGTAGGAGGCCAGGTAACGCTCAGCGTCCTCGCTGGTCAGCGCAGCTTCGCCCAGCATGTCGTAGGAATAGCGGAAGCCCTGGGCCTCCAGGTTCTTGGCGTGCTTGAGCGCTTCACCGATGGTCTCGCCGGTGACGAACTGCTCACCCATCATGCGCATGGCCATGTCCACGCCCTTGCGGATCAAGGGCTCGCCGCCCTTGCGGATCAAGCCGCCCAGGGTGGCGCCTAGCCCGCGTTCGCTGTGGGTGGCGACCAGTTTGCCGGTCAGCAGCAGACCCCAGGATGCGGCGTTGACGAACACCGAGGGGCTGTTGCCCAGATGCGGAGACCAGTCGCCGTTGCTGATCTTGTCGCGGATCAGTGCGTCCCGCGTGGCGCTGTCAGGAATGCGCAAAAGCGCCTCGGCCAGGCACATCAGTGCCACCCCTTCCTGCGAAGACAGCGCGTACTCCTGCAACAGGCCTTGCACGATGCCGGCGCGGCCGCTGTCGCTCTTGCGCCCCCGCAGTTGTGTGGCAATGCGGTGGGCCAGCCCCTGCGCAGCCTGAGCCTGCGCTGCGGGCAGGCGGGCCTGCTCCAGCAGGGTGGCAACGGCCTCGGTCTCGGGCAAACGGTAGGCGGCGGTGATCGCGGCACGCAGCGGCTCGCGCTGCACAGGGCCATCGACAAACGGGACAAAAACGTTGCTCATGGTGTGTTCCGAAATAAGAAATGAATGGCGAAATAATGCCGGTATCCGCGCAAAATTAAATGTCTATTTATTTGCGTGTTACAGAATAAAATTCGGTCTATGAGCACAACCATGGACCAACTCGACCGCATCGACCTGCGCATACTGGATGTTTTGCAGCAAGACGGGCGCACCAGCAACCTCAAGCTGGCCGAAACCGTGGCGCTGTCCCCCACCGCCGTATTGGCACGGGTGCAGCGCCTCACGCGCGAGGGCTTCATCCTGGGCTACGAGGCGCGGCTCAATCCGCTCAAACTCGGTGCCGGCATGATGGTGTTTGTGGAAGTCCTGCTGGACCGCACCACGCCCAATGTGTTCGAGCAGTTCAAGGCGGCCGTGCAGGTGCGCCCCGAGATCATGGAATGCCACATGGTGGCGGGTGGCTTTGACTACCTGCTCAAGACCCGTGCCGCCGACATGGACGCCTACCGCACCTTTGCCGGGTCGGTTCTGTGGCAACTGCCCGGCGTGCGTGAAACACGCACCTACGCCGTCATGGAAGAAGTCAAGAACTCGACCCGCCTGATGCTGCGCTGAAACGCACAGGCGTTCAGTGCCCGCCCTCCAGATAGGCTGCGCGCACTTCGGGGCTGGCCAGCAACTCGGCACCCGTGCCCGCCAGCACCACCTCGCCGTGCTGCAACACATAGCCCCGATGGGCCACGCGCAGGGCGTGGTGGGCATTCTGCTCGACCAGCAGGATGGTCATGCCATGATCACGGTTGAGCTCGCGAATGATCTCGAACACACGCCGGATATAAATCGGCGCCAGCCCCAGCGAGGGTTCATCGAGCATCAGCAGCTTGGGTCGCCCCATCAGCGCCCGCGCAATGGCCAGCATCTGCTGCTCGCCACCCGAGAGCGTTCCGGCCCGCTGTTGCAGGCGTTTTTCCAGGATGGGAAACATGGCGAACATGCGCTGGATGTCGGCATCGAAGTTCACGGGGTCGGCAAACGTTGCGCCGATCTGGATGTTTTCCAGCACGGTCATGCGCGGGAAGATCCGTCGCCCTTCCGGCACGAGTGCAATGCCGCGCCGGGCGACTTCGTGCGGACTCAGTTTCGTGATGTCCTCGCCCTCGAAGACGATGCGGCCGGCACTGGCGCGCGGCGCACCGAAGAGCGTCATCATCAGGGTCGATTTCCCGGCACCGTTGGCGCCAATCAGCGTAACCACCTCCCCCGTCCCGACTTCCACGTCCAGCCCCTTGAGGGCATGGATGTGGCCGTAGTGGGTATGCACCCCTTTTAGTTGCAGCATGCTCATGCGGCCACCTCTTCTGAATCGTCTTCGCCCAAATAGGCCTTGATCACATGCGGGTCGTTTTGGACCTGCACGGGCGTACCCTCGGCAATCTTGCTTCCATGGTTGAGCACGACGATGTGGTCCGACACCTTCATCACGACGCTCATGTCGTGTTCGATCAGCAGCACGGCAATGTTCTCGTCGCGCGACAGGTTCAGGAGCAATTGGTTGAGTTCCGCCGACTCGCGGGGGTTCAGGCCCGCGGCCGGCTCATCCAGGCACAGCAACACGGGGTTGACGCACAGGGCCCGCGCGATTTCGATGCGGCGCTGGGTACCGTAGGGCAAACCGGCAGCCGGGGTATCGGCCAGGTCCAGCAGGCCCAGCCGCT
Source organism: Rhodoferax sp. (assembly GCA_019449595.1). Taxonomy (GTDB): domain Bacteria; phylum Pseudomonadota; class Gammaproteobacteria; order Burkholderiales; family Burkholderiaceae_C; genus Allorhodoferax. The sequence continues at coordinate 44,428 of JAGRPL010000001.1, forward strand.
CCAGCCAGTTCATTGCGCGCTCCATCGCCGCGGTCTCGGCGCGCCGATAGGACGGCAGGCCGAACAGGCCGGCGATCGAGAACACCGACGCACCCTGCAGGGTGTTGTGCTGCGCCACGATCAGGTTCTCCAGGACGGTCATCTTGGGGAACAGGCGAATGTTCTGGAAGGTGCGAACGACCTGGGCATCACTGGCCACCTTGTGGCTGGCCAGCGCCTCCAGACGCATCTCGCCGTTGACAGGGTGCTGCAGGCGCACGCTGCCCACGGTCGGCTTGTAGAAACCGGTGATGCAGTTGAACAGCGTGGTCTTGCCGGCACCGTTGGGGCCGATGATCGACGTGATCTGCTTGCCCGGGGCATAGAAAGACAGGTCGTCAATGGCGGTCAGCCCACCAAAACGCATGGTGAGGTTTTCGACATGAAGGATGTTGTTCATGCGGACTCCTGGCTGGAACGGCGGGTAAAGGTGGCGGGGGCCTTCAACGTAGGCTCCCGATGGGACAGGAGGCCACCCGGCTTCCACACCATGATCAGGATCATGGCCGCGCCGAAAATCAGCATGCGGTACTCCGCAAAGTCACGACCGATTTCGGGGATCAGGACCAGCACCAGTGCGGCCAGCACCACGCCCAGCTGGCTGCCCATGCCACCCAGCACCACGATGGCCAGAATGATGGCGGACTCGGAGAAGACGAACGATTCCGGCGAGATGAAACCCTGGCGCGCTGCGAAGAAGACCCCTGCAAAGCCACCCAGCATCGCGCCCAGCGCAAAGGCAGACAGCTTGATATTCGTTACGTTCATGCCCATCGCCTTGCAGGCAATCTCGTCCTCGCGCATGGCCTCCCAGGCCCGCCCGATCGGCAGCTTGCGCAAGCGGCGCACCAGCAGGTTGGTCAGCAGCGCAAGTGCCAGAATGAGATAGTAGAGGAACATGACCCGGTGCTCGGGAACATATTCGAGCCCGAAGAAACTGGCGAACGTGGCCGGCCCGTCATCCATCGGCGCCTTGAAGGGCAGACCGAAGAAGGTGGGACGCGGAATGGACGAAATGCCATTGGGGCCACCGGAAAAGTCCGTCCAGTTCACCAGGATGACCCGGATGATCTCGCCAAAACCCAGTGTCACGATGGCGAGGTAGTCGCCCCGCAAACGCAATGTCGGCCAACCCAGCACGATGCCGAAGGTCGCGGCGGCAGCGCCGGCCACGGGCAGTGCCTCCCAGAAGCCCCAGCCGTACTGGGTGGAGAGCAGTGCATACGAGTACGCACCGACGGCGTAGAAAGCCACATAACCCAAATCCAGCAGGCCAGCGAGTCCGACCACGACGTTGAGACCCCAGCCCAGCATGACGTAGATCAGCACCGTGGTGGCGGTGTCGACCACATACCGGTTTGTGGACCAAAAAATAGGCAGCGCGAGCGCCAGGCCCAGCAGTGTCCAGCCCAGTGCCTTCAAGGCCACCGGCGAGGCCGTCTTGGCGGGTTCAGCCGCACGAACGCGGGTCTTCTGCTTCGCGCGAAGCCGGTCGCCCATCACCGCAAACAGCAGGCGTCCGACAAAGACCAGCGCAATGCACAAGGCCAGAGCGCCCCAACGGGTCTGGACCTGCAGCGCACCGCCGCTGTCGACGGTCGTCAGCCCGATCATGGGAATGCCCAGCACGAGGGCGACGCACGCAACGCCCCCGGCGTCCTTCAGGCGCTCAGGCAGCGTGGGCGTATGGGATGTCTGGATTACGGCGCTCATTAGACTTTCTCCACTTCAGGCCGTCCGAGCAGGCCGCTGGGACGGAACATCAGAACCAGGATAAGAAGCGCGAAAGTGGCTACATCCTTGTATTCGGGCGACAGGTAGGCGGCCCAGAAAGCTTCCAGCAGGCCGATCAGCAGGCCGCCCAGCATGGCGCCCGGCAAGGACCCCACGCCCCCGAGCACCGCCGCGGTGAAGGCCTTGATGCCGGCCACGAATCCGATATAGAAATCGACCACGCCGTAGTAGACCGTCACGAGCACCCCCGCAACGGCAGCCAGCGCTGCGCCAATCATGAACGTCATCGAGATCGTCCGGTCGACGTTGATACCCAGCAAACCGGTCATCGTGCGGTCCTGCTCGCAGGCCCGCTGCTGGCGACCAAACGACGTCCGGGTGATCAGGTACGTGAAGGCCAGCATTAGCACGACCGTTACGGCGATGATCAGGATCTGGCTGTACGCCAGCGAGACGGTGACACCGTCCAACGTGAACAAATCGATGCCACCGGTCAGCATGGGCGGAATGGGCTTGACCCGCGCGCCCTGGGTGACCTGCACCATGTTTTGCAGGAAGATGGACATGCCGATGGCCGAAATCAGGGGAGCCAGGCGGGGAGCGCCGCGCAACGGCCTGTAGGCAATGCGTTCGACACTCCAGCCATAGGCCGAGGTCAGAACGATGGCCACGACCAGCACAAGCAGTATGGCCAGCGGGATCGAAGTCACGCCGAACGACGCCAGCAGCGTAAAACTGGTAACGGCGATGAAGGCCGACACCATATAGATGTCGCCGTGCGCAAAGTTGATCATGCCGATGATGCCGTACACCATCGTGTAACCGATGGCAATGAGGCCATAGACGGAGCCAAGGGCCAGTCCGTTGATGAGTTGCTGGAAGGCAAAGGCAAGCATGTTCCGATTCCTTAAAAGGAGCGAAGTACCCTGAGTCAGGGCCTTTTTCGCCCGGCGTTCCTCGCCAGCGGATCGACGCGGCGGGGAACGTTCACTGAAGCGTGAGCAAGGCGGCGTTCAGCACGCCGCACCCGATCACTTGACGTAGTCGTACTTGCCGTCTTTCCACTGGTACACCACAAAGGCCGGCGCCTTGCTCAGGCCTTTGGCGTCAAACGAAACCTTGCCGATCACGGTGTCAAAGTTGCCGCCGCGCATGGCCTTTTCCAGGTCATTGAACTTGATGCTGTTTGCGTTCTTGGCTGCCTGCTCGAACAACTGGAAGGCCGCGTAGGCGTACATCACGTAGCCTTCGGGTTCGATCTTGGCATCACGGAACTTCTTGACCACCGAAGCGGCTGCGGGGTTCTTGCGCGCATCCGGACCGAAGGTGAACATCACGTTGTTGGATGCCTTGCCGGCAGCCGTCACCAGTTCGGTATTGGACATGGTGTCGCCGCCGAACACGGTCAGCTTGAGTTTGGCCTGTTCCGCCTGGCGCAGGATCAGTGCAACCTCGGTGTGGTAACCACCATAGGCCATGACTTCGACACCGGCTTGCTTGAGCTTGGCGATCACGCCGGAGTAGTCTTTCTCGCCCGCGGTGATGGACTCGCGCAGCACGGGCTTGGCGCCCTTGCTTTCCATGGCCTTGGCGATCTCGTCGGCCAGGCCCTTGCCGTAGGCGCTCTTGTCGTCAAGCACGGCAATCTTCTTGCCCTTGAAGTGCTCGGCCAGATAGGTGCCGGCAACCAAACCCTGCTGGTCATCGCGACCGGCGATCGCAAACACGTTCTTGAGGCCACGGTCCGTCACCTTGGGGTTGGTGGACACGGTTGCCATCAGGATGTTGGATTCGAGATAGACCTCGGATGCGGGAATCGTGGACGACGAGCACCAGTGGCCGTGCATGAAGGCGATCTTCTTGTTAACCATCTGGTTGGCCACGGCAACGGCCTGCTTGGGGTCGCAGGCGTCATCGCCCACTTCCAGCACCAGCTTCTGGCCAAGGACGCCGCCACGGGCGTTGATGTCGGCAATCGCCATCTCGGCGCCCTTCTTGATCTGGTCGCCGGCGGACGCGTACTGGCCCGACATGGGGCCGGCAATGGCCACAACCGTATCGGCAAAGGCCGTGCCGGACAGGGCGACAAAAGCCGCGGCTGCAATCAATGTTTTCTTCATTTCGATCTCCTAGGGTGAGGAACTTCAGGCTGGGTGGATGCGCGTTTAGGCGCGGTGTTCGGAGAGGTACTTCACCAGGGAGGCTCCACCGTCGAGCACATGGGCCCGCGTCAGAGTTGCCGCCCTCTCCGCATCCCGGGCGGCAAACGCGTCGATGATCGCGTGGTGCTCGCCCTGGGTTTTCGGCAATTCGGATGTCACGGCAAGCAGCGCCCGTACATAGCGCTCGACCTTGTCGTACAGGGATCGGATCTCGGCCAGCAAAACCGGCCGTCTGGCATCGGCGTACAGAGCCGAGTGCAGTTGCCAATTGATTTGCGCCCAGTTTGCCGGGTTGCGTTCGACGCCAAAGGCCTCCAGCGCCAGACGCGCCTGCTGCAGGCTGTCGTCACTGATCAGCGGGGCGGACAGCTCGGCGGCACGGGCCTCCAGCATCGCCCGGATCTCGACATACTCCCGGATTTCATGGGTGGACAGCGAGGCCACCACCGCCCCTTTGTTGCGGATGAAGCTGACCAGACCCTCTGCCTCCAGGCGCTTGAGCGCCTCGCGCAGCGGAATCTTGCTGACATGGAACTGCTCGGCCAGCGCGTCCTGCCGCAACAGCGTTCCGGACTCGAGTTGACCCGAAACGATGGCATTGCGCAGCGTTTCGGCCACGAAATCGGAAGTGGATCGCCGGACCTCTGCGGGCAGCGACAGAGACAGTACGCCGAGACCCTGCAAGGAATTTGACTCGACGAGTGTGCTGGAAAGATTCACCGGACTGGCCTGCCTGTGGTTGAAATGGATAGCTTGCAAACGTTTGTTGTGCGTATATTGTATTTTCGTATACGGTATACCAATCAAGGGTTTACCCTGAATGCATCACTTTATGACGAAATAATGACGTTGGTTCAAGAAAATTCCACAATATAAAAATTGGGGCGCGAAATCACGGCCCCCCAAACATCCAAGCTGCGCAACGCCGCGAAACACGCCGGTACAGACAAAAAAAAACCAACCGGAGATCCGGTTGGTTTTTCCTATTTGGTGGAGCTGGGGGGATTTGAACCCCCGTCCGCAAGCCTTCTTCGAACAGTTCTACATGTGTAGCCGTCTGATTTGAGTCTCGCCTTTTACATCGCGCAGTGGCACGCTATGCAAAACGCCAGCAACCTATTTTCTCGATCTGCCCTAAGTTACCCAAGGCAAACCCAGCCGAATGAAGTTACCCCACAGCCTGGACAGCTTGCGCCACCCTTGCCCAGCCTATCGGCTTGCTGTTGTGAGGCTCACGCGCAATTAAGCGGCGAGTGCGAAACGTTCGTCGTTTGCAGTTAGTTTTTTTCTGCGGTTTTACGAGGTGACAGAACCTCGACATGCCCTGCTGCGCGTCCGAACCCACGTCGAAACCAGTGCAGCCCCAAGGCTCCTATTTTAGGCGCTTGCCAGCAATTGCAAGAGCCCCAAGGGAGAATTTATCTCCGCATGTGCACCCCAGGCCCGGATATCGGCCTTGTCGCCCAGGTAGCCATAGGTCGCCGCGACGGTTTGCATGCCCGCAGCCAGGCCGGCCACCACGTCGCGTTCGTCGTCGCCCACGTACAGGCAGCGCGCCGGCGCCACCCCCAAGCGGCGGGCCGCCTCCAGCAGCGGCTCGGGATGGGGCTTGGCGTGGGGTGTGGTGTCGCCACTCACCACGGCCTTAGCGGTGGCAAAGAGGGGCATGGCCTGTGTCAGCGGATCCGTAAAACGGGCCGATTTGTTGGTCACCACGCCCCACAGCATCTGTCGCCGGTCGATTTGGGCTATCAGCTGCGGCACCCCCTCGAATGCCACCGTGCGCTGGGTCATGCAACGCTGGTAATTGGCGAAAAACTCTTCCCGCATGGCCTCAAAGGCCGGGTCGTCCACACTCATGCCAAACGCCACGTCCAGCATCCCGCGGGCGCCTGCACCCGCCATGGGCCGGTACGCCTCCAGGGGCAGCGAGGGCAGCCCCCGCGCCACACGCATCTGGTCGGCCGCCGCCCCCAGGTCGGGGGCACTGTCGATCAGCGTGCCATCCAGATCAAAAAGGACCGCGGCTATTCCCTGAAATACGGTCATCAGGCCACCTGGCCGGGTTTTTGGACGGCAACCATGTAATTGACCGAGGTATTGGCGCTCAGGGCATAGCGCTGGGTCAGAGGGTTGTATTCCAGTCCGCTGGTATGGCGCACATCCAGATCCGCGTGGCGGCAATAAGCGGCCAGTTCGCTGGGGCGAATCAGCTTGGCGTATTCATGTGTGCCACGGGGCACCAGATTGAGCAGGTATTCCGCCCCCAGGATGGCATACAGGAACGATTTGGTGTTGCGACTCAGAGTGGAAAAAAACACCCAGCCGCCCGGTTTGACGAGGTCCGCGCACGCCTGCACCACCGAAGCGGGGTTGGGCACATGCTCCAGCATTTCCATGCAGGTCACGGTATCAAATTGCCCGGGAACTTCGGCCGCCAGGCCCTCGGCGCTGATTTCGCGGTACGCCACACGCGGCGTCTGGGCCTCCAGTGCGTGCAACTGGGCCACTTTGAGTGCCTTGCCAGACAGGTCAATGCCGAGCACATCCGCCCCCCTGCGCGCCATGGAGTCCGCCAGAATGCCGCCGCCACACCCTACGTCCAGCACGCGCTGGCCTTGCAGCGGACTGATGGCGTTGATCCAGTCCAGCCGCAAAGGGTTGATCTGGTGCAGGGGGCGAAACTCGCTGTCGAGGTCCCACCAGCGGTGGGCCAAATCGGAGAATTTGGCCAATTCGGCCGGATCGGCATTCAGGGTTGTGTTCATGTTGCAATTATGGCCAAACGGCAAACACCGTTTGCGAGGGGCAACAAAAAACCCGCCGAAGCGGGTTTCTTGGGATGGGCTTGCGCCTGTCGAATTACTTGGAAGAGCGGGTACCCACCACTTCGATTTCAACGCGACGGTTCTTGGCGCGGCCTTCTTTGGTCTTGTTGTCAGCAACGGGTTGCTTTTCGCCCTTGCCTTCGGTGTACACGCGGTTCTTTTCAATGCCCTTGGACACCAAGTAAGCCTTGACCGCCTCAGAGCGGCGAATCGACAGCTTCTGGTTGTAGGTATCAGCGCCCACGGAGTCGGTGTGGCCGACAGCAATGATCACTTCCAGGTTGATGCCCTTGACCTTGCTCACCAGGTCATCCAGCTTGGCTTTGCCTTCGGGCTTGAGAACCGACTTGTCGAAATCAAAGAATGCGTCAGCAGCGTAGGTCACCTTGCTGGCAGCCGCAACGGGAGCAGCAGCAGCGGCGGCGGGAGCAGCAGCGCCGGAAGCAGCAGCAGCGGCGGGAGCAGCGGTCAGCGCGCCATCGCAGCCAGCAGCTGCGGTTGCGGGAGTCCAGCTGGCATCACGCCAGCATTCGCCGGAAGCGTTCTTCCAGACGTCGCCAGCAGCGCTCTTCCAGTTGTGGATTTCCTGTGCGCCAGCAACAGTAGCGAAAGCAGCGGCAGCGATGACGATTGCTACTCGATTCAGTTGTTTCATGATTTTCCCTTTGCGTAACAAACAGCAGCAACGCTGCGAATAATCGGACGACGCCCACCATGGCTACCATTTTGAGCGCTTGGCCTATTGTGCCATAGCTAATCTCAATTTATGAATACCCACAATGGCCAGCCCAGCCCCTGGGGACGTATATCAGGCTGAATGTTGCCCGCAAGCCACATCTCGTGGGCCGTAGAATCACGGGTTGTCCCAGACCCAGGCGCATCCATCCATGACCCAGTTCGCAAAAGAAACCCTGCCCATCAGTCTCGAAGAGGAAATGCGGCGCAGCTACCTTGATTACGCCATGAGCGTGATCGTGGGCCGTGCCCTGCCCGATGCGCGCGACGGCATGAAACCGGTACACCGGCGCGTGCTGTTTGCCATGCACGAGTTGAACAACGACTGGAACCGGGCCTACAAGAAGTCCGCCCGTATCGTGGGTGACGTCATTGGTAAATACCACCCGCACGGCGACAGCGCGGTGTATGAAACCATCGTGCGCATGGCCCAGGATTTTTCCCTGCGCCACATGCTGGTGGATGGCCAGGGCAACTTCGGTTCGGTCGACGGAGACAACGCGGCAGCCATGCGTTACACCGAAATCCGCATGTCCAAGATCGCCCACGAACTGCTGGCCGACCTGGACAAGGAAACGGTGGATTTCGGCCCCAATTACGACGGCAGCGAGCAGGAGCCGCTGGTCATGCCGGCCCGGTTTCCCAATTTGCTGGTCAACGGGTCTTCGGGCATCGCGGTGGGCATGGCCACCAACATCCCCCCCCACAACCTGAACGAGGTGGTCGATGGCTGCCTGCACTTGCTGCGCAACCCGCAAGCCAGTGTGGACGAGCTGATGGAAATCATTCCGGCGCCGGACTTCCCCACCGCCGGCATCATTTATGGCATCAGTGGCGTCAAGGATGGCTACCGCACCGGTCGTGGTCGCGTTGTCATGCGTGCCAAGTGCCATTTTGAAGACATCGACAAGGGCCAGCGCCAGTCCATCATCGTTGACGAGCTGCCCTACCAGGTCAACAAGAAGACGCTGCAGGAGCGCATGGCCGAACTGGTGCACGAGAAGAAACTCGAAGGCATCAGCCACATCCAGGACGAGTCCGACAAGTCCGGCATGCGCCTGGTGATCGAACTCAAGCGCGGCGAAGTGCCCGAGGTGGTACTCAACAACCTGTACAAGCAGACCCAGCTGCAGGACACCTTCGGCATGAACATGGTGGCCCTGGTCAACGGCCAGCCCAAGTTGTGCAACCTCAAGGACCTGCTCGAAGTCTTCCTGGAGCACCGGCGCGAAGTGGTCACCCGGCGCACCATCTTCAACCTGCGCAAGGCCCGCGAACGCGGCCACGTGCTCGAAGGCTTGGCAGTTGCCCTGGCCAACATTGACGATTTCATCCGCATCATCCGGGAATCGCCCACCCCGCCGGTGGCCAAGGTGGAACTGATGAACCGCCCCTGGGACAGCAAGCTGGTGCGCGAAATGCTCACCCGCACGCGCACCGACGGCGGCGTGGTGAATGCCGACGATTACCGCCCTGACGGGCTGGAGAAGGAATTCGGCATGGGCGCAGACGGCCTGTACCGCCTGTCCGAGACCCAGGCCCAGGAAATCCTGCAGATGCGCCTGCAGCGCCTGACCGGGCTGGAGCAAGACAAGATCGTCGCCGAATACAAAGAGGTGATGGCCGAGATCGAGGACCTGCTGGACATTCTGGCCAAGCCCGCACGCGTGTCGACCATCATCAGCGAAGAGCTCACCGCCATCAAGACCGAGTTCGGTCAGAGCAAGCTGGGTGCACGCCGCAGCCTGGTTGAGCACTCCTCGCACGACCTGAGCACCGAAGACCTGATCACGCCCACCGACATGGTGGTGACCCTCAGCCACAGCGGCTACATCAAGAGCCAGCCGCTGAGCGAGTACCGTGCCCAGAAACGCGGCGGACGCGGCAAGCAGGCCACCGCCACCAAGGAAGACGACTGGGTGGACCAGCTCTTCATTGCCAATACGCACGACTACATCCTGTGCTTCTCCAACCGGGGCCGCCTGTACTGGCTCAAGGTCTGGGAAGTGCCGCAGGGTTCGCGCGGTTCGCGCGGGCGCCCCATCGTGAACATGTTCCCGCTGCAGGAAGGCGAGAAGATCACCGTGGTGCTGCCGCTCACCGGCGAGAAACGCAGTTTTCCCGCCGACCAGTACGTGTTCATGGCCACCAGCATGGGCACCGTCAAGAAGACGGCGCTGGACGAGTTCAACAACCCGCGCAAGGGCGGCATCATTGCCGTCAACCTGGATGACGGCGACTACCTCATCGGCGCTGCCCTCACGGACGGCCAGCACGACGTGATGCTGTTCAGCGACGGCGGCAAGGCCGTGCGCTTTGACGAGAACGACGTGCGCCCCCTGGGCCGCAACGCACGCGGCGTGCGCGGCATGATGCTGGAAGACGGCCAGGGCGTGATCGCCATGCTGGTTGCCGAAGACGAGCAGCAAAGCGTGCTGACCGCCACCGAAAACGGCTACGGCAAGCGCACCAGCATCACCGAATACACCCGCCACGGCCGCGGCACCAAGGGCATGATCGCCATCCAGCAGTCCGAGCGCAACGGCAAGGTGGTTGCTGCCACGCTGGTGCATGCAGACGACGAAATCATGCTGATCACCGACAAGGGCGTGCTGGTGCGCACCCGCGTCGCCGAGATCCGCGAGCTCGGCCGTGCGACCCAAGGTGTCACCTTGATCGGTCTGGACGAGGGCTCCAAGCTCAGCGGCCTGCAGCGCATCGTGGAAAACGATGCCAATGCAGCCGGGGACGAGGCTTCCGGCGAGGACGACGGCGAGGCCAGCGCCACCTGATTGCTCTCTTTTTCATAGCTACCCGCGCACAATGTGCGCGGGCCATCCACGTATTTGACTCAGAAAATCCTGATGCAGCGTCCTTTCAATTTCTCCGCAGGCCCCGCCACCATTGCCCCGGAAGTGCTGGCGCAAGCCGCGGCCGAAATGCTGGACTGGCCGGATGCCAGCGGTCAGCGTTGTGGCATGGGCGTGATGGAGATGAGCCACCGCGGCAAGGAATTCCAGTCCATCTACACGCAGGCCGAAGCCGACTTGCGGGAGTTGCTGGCCGTTCCGGCGCACTTCAAGATCCTGTTCATGCAGGGTGGCGGGCTGGCGGAAAACGCCATTGTTCCGCTCAACCTGGGCGGCATGCGGGCCACACCGGGGTTTCAGGGCACGGCCGACTTTGTCGTCACCGGTAGCTGGAGCGACAAGTCGCAAAAAGAAGCCCGCAAGTACTGCCAGGTCAACATTGCTGCCACTAACCAGGCCGACGGTCACACCCGCATTCCCGACCCTGCCACCTGGAAGCTGAGCGACCACGCCAGCTATGTCCACCTGTGCACCAACGAAACCATCAACGGTCTGGAGTACCACACCCTGCCCGACCTGAAGGCGCTGGGCTCCAGCGCCGAGCTGGTGATCGATTTTTCCTCCCATGTAGCCTCCCGGCCCGTGGACTGGAGCCGCGTCGGCCTGGCCTTCGGCGGCGCCCAGAAGAACCTGGGACCGGCGGGCCTGACCCTGGTGGTGGTGCGCGAAGACTTGCTGGGCCACGCCCTCCCCATCTGCCCCAGCGCCTTCAACTACAAGACGGTGGCGGACAACCAGTCCATGTACAACACGCCGCCCACCTATTCCATCTACATTGCCGGCCTGATTTTCCAGTGGCTCAAACGCCAGGGAGGGGTAGCGGCCATGGAAGCACGCAACGTGGCCAAGGCCCGGTTGCTGTACGAAGCCATCGACACCTCCAGCTTCTACGTCAACAAGGTTCATCCCGACTGCCGCTCGCGCATGAACGTGCCCTTCTTTTTGCGCGACGAGTCGCGCAACGACGCTTTCCTGGCCGGCGCCAAGGCGGCCGGCCTGCTGCAACTCAAGGGCCACAAATCGGTCGGTGGCATGCGCGCGAGCATTTACAACGCCATGCCCCTGGAGGGCGTGCAGGCCCTGGTGGGCTACATGCGCGAATTCGAGCGCACCAGCGCCTAAGCCCAACCCATCGCCCCACGCAGCGCTCTACCCGCCATGGCCAAGACACTCCCCGAACTCCGCGTCCTGATCGATGCCGTCGATCTGGAACTGCTCACCCTGCTCAACCGGCGGGCCGCGCTGGCCCATGAAGTGGGCGAAATCAAACGCGTCGAAGGCTCACCCGTGTTCCGCCCGGAGCGCGAAGCCCAGGTCATCCAGACCCTGCAGCAGGGCAACGCGGGCCCGCTCAAGGACAGCAGCGTAGCCCTGATCTGGCGTGAAATCATGTCGGCCTGCCGCGCGCTGGAGGCCCCCCAACGGGTGGCCTACCTGGGCCCGTCCGGCACGTTCAGCGAAGATGCCGCCCTGCGGTTCTTTGGCTCCAGCATTCAGCATGTGCCCTGCGACAACTTCGACGAGGTTTTCCACGCAGCCACCTCCGGCGCTGCCGAGTTTGGCGTCGTGCCCGTGGAGAACAGCACCGAAGGCGTCGTCACCCGTTCGCTGGACCTGCTGCTGCAGTCGCCCCTGCACATCGTGGGAGAAATCAGCCTGCTGGTACGCCACAACCTGCTGCGCACCACACCCGAACTGCCTGGCATCGAAGTGGTTCTGGCCCACCCCCAGGCGCTGGCCCAATGCCAGCAATGGCTCAACACCCACCTGCCCCACGCCGAGCGGCGCGCCGTGTCCAGCAACGCCGAGGGTGCCCGCCTGGCTGCCGGCAATCCGGCCTGGGCCGCCATTGCCAGCGAGCGTGCCGGCTCCAGCTTCGGCCTGCATGTGGCGGCCCACGCCATCCAGGACGATGCCTACAACCGCACCCGTTTTGTCGTGGTGAGCCTGCCCAGCACCATGCCCGCACCGGAAGCCACCGGAAAAGACTGCGTGAGCCTGGTGGTGTCGGTGCCCAACCGTCCGGGCGCCGTCCACGACATGCTGGTGCCCCTCAAGCAACATGGCGTGTCGATGTCACGCTTTGAATCGCGTCCGGCCCGTTCCGGACAATGGGAATACTATTTCTACATTGATCTGCAGGGCCACCCCTCGCAGCCCCACGTCGCGGCAGCGCTCAAGGACCTGCAGGGTCTGTGCGCTTTTTACAAAGTGCTGGGCACTTACCCGCTGGCCGATTGATACGGCCCCTCAGGAAACCCTATGTTTGAACAGCTTGGTTTGATTGGATGCGGTTTGATGGGGGGCTCGTTTGCCCTGGCCCTCAAACGCGCAGGTCTGGTCAAACGCGTCGTGGGCTACAGCAAGTCGCCCAGCACCACGGAACGCGCCCGCGCCATGGGAGTCATCGATGTGGAGGCCCCCTCGGCCCTGTTGGCCGTCTCCGGCGCCGACATCGTGCTCATTGCCGTCCCTGTGGCGGCAACCGAAGCCACCTTCAAGGCCATCAAGCACCTGGTGACCCCTAGCATGCTGGTGATGGACGTGGGCTCCACCAAACGCGACGTGATCGATGCCGGCCGGCGCGCCCTGCGCGAACAGATCGGCTCATTTGTTCCGGCCCACCCCATTGCCGGCAAGGAAGTGTCCGGCGTCGAGCACGCCGACGCCGACTTATACCGGGGCCGTCAGGTCATCATCACGCCCATCGAGCGCACCCTTACCGCGCAGCTGCAAAAGGCCGTGGACCTGTGGACCGCGCTGGGGTGCCGGGTGCTGAAAATGTCTCCCGAGCAGCACGATGCCGCCTTTGCCGCCGTCAGCCACCTGCCCCACCTGATCGCTTTTGCGCTGATGAACGCCATCTCGGGCCAGCCACAGGGCAAGGACTACCTCTCGCTGGCAGGCCCGGGGTTTCGGGACTTCACCCGCATTGCCGCCAGTGACCCCAAGGTGTGGCGCGACATTCTGGCCTCCAACCGGGAAGAGCTGCTGGCGCAGTCCCAGATCTTCCAGCGCAACCTCCACGCCCTGGAACTGATGATTGCCAGTGGCAACGCCGATGCCCTCGAAGGCCTGCTGGAGCAGGCCAGCAACACCCGCGCCCACTGGAGCATGACCTCCAAGCACAACGCCTAATGTTTTCTACCGCATTCCTGGATCTGCCACCGCTGCGCCACGCCAGCGGAACCGTCACCCTCCCCGGCTCCAAAAGCATTTCCAACCGGGTGCTGCTGCTCTCGGCCCTGTGCGACGGCACCACCACGGTCCACGACCTGCTCGACTCCGACGACACCCGCGTCATGCTGGACGCCCTGCGCGTGCTGGGCTGCGGCATTCGCCAGGACGGCTCCACGGTGCACATCGACGGCCTGGGCGGCCGGCTCAGCACCCAGCAGGCCAAGCTCTTCCTGGGCAATGCCGGCACCGCCATGCGCCCGCTGACCGCCGCACTGGCCGTGCTGGGCGGCAACTTTGAGATGGGCGGCGTGCCGCGCATGCATGAGCGCCCCATTGGCGACCTGGTGGACGCCTTGCGCCAGCTCGGCTGCCAGATTGACTACCTCGGCAACGACAGCTACCCGCCGCTGCACATTGGCCGCCCCCAACTCCAGCTCGACGCACCGATTCTGGTACGCGGTGACGTGTCAAGCCAGTTCCTGACGGCCCTGCTGATGGCCCTGCCACTGGTAGCGCAGCAGGACATCGTGATCGACGTGGTGGGCGAGCTGATTTCACGCCCCTACATCGAAATCACGCTGAACCTGCTGGCACGCTTTGGCGTCCAGGTCCGGCGCGATGGCTGGCAACGTTTCACCATTCCCGCCGGCTGCCGCCTGCGCTCGCCAGGCGCCATCCATGTGGAAGCCGACGCCTCCTCTGCTAGCTATTTCATAGCGCTTGGCGCAATTGTCACGGGCGCTGGAAGCCAAAATAGCATCAAGATTCTGGGTGTGGGTGCAGACTCCATCCAGGGCGACATCCGCTTCATGGACGCCGCCCAACAGATGGGCGCGCACATCACCAGCGGCCCCAACTGGCTGGAGATCCGGCGCGGAAGCTGGCCGCTCAAGGCCATTGACCTGGATTGCAACCACATTCCCGATGCGGCCATGACCCTGGCCGTCATGGCGCTGTTCGCCGACGGCACCACCACGCTGCGCAACATTGCCAGCTGGCGTGTCAAGGAAACCGACCGCATTGCCGCCATGACCGCGGAGCTGCGCAAGCTGGGCGCCCGGGTCGTGGAGGGTGCCGATTTCATCCAGGTCACGCCCCCGGCCACGACCGACGACTGGCGCGCTGCCAGCATCCACACATACGACGACCACCGCATCGCCATGTGCTTCTCGCTGGCGGCCTTCAATCCGGCCGCGCTGCCGGTGCGCATTGAAGACCCGAAGTGCGTGGCCAAGACCTTCCCGGACTACTTCGAGGCCCTGTTTTCCGTCGCCCACACCCCGCAGGCCGACATTCCCGTGCTCTGCGTGGACGGCCCCACGGCCTCCGGCAAGGGCACGCTGGCGGTGGTGCTGGCGCAAAAGCTGGGTTACCACTTCCTGGATTCCGGCTCCCTGTACCGCATCACGGCGCTGGCGGCCCTGCGCGCCGGACTGGGGCTCGATGGCGGCAGTGAAGCCGCCATTGCCAGCCTGGTCCCACGTCTGCAGATCCGTTTTACCGGGGGGCGGGTGCTGCTGGACGGGGATGACGTCAGCGACGCCATCCGCACCGAGGAAGCCGGCATGAACGCCTCCAAGGTATCGGCCCTGCCCCAGGTCCGCGCGGCATTGGTCGACCTGCAGCACAGCTTTCGCCAGTTACCGGGTCTGGTAGCCGACGGGCGCGACATGGGCACCGTGATCTTCCCGCAGGCGCCACTGAAGGTGTTTCTGACGGCCAGCGCCGAGCGGCGGGCCGAGCGGCGCTATAAGCAGTTGATTTCTAAGGGAATTTCCGCTACACTCCCATCTCTTCGCGCGGACTTGGAAGCACGTGACGCCAGGGATTCCTCCCGGGCCGTAGCGCCACTCAAACCCGCAGAAGACGCCCGGTTGCTGGACAACTCGGATTTGACGGTTGAAAAATCGGTCGATCTGGTGTTGGACTGGTGGCAGAGCAAACAGCCTTTCAAAACCGTTTGAACGGCTGGTCGGCCCACACCGCCCCTCTCGCGCAGCAGCGCACTGGTGGTGTGGTTCAACAACTAACCCGCGGCTCAACCCGCGAATTAACCTGCGGTTCGCGCCGCATCACAAAATGTCAGAATCTTTCGCAGCCCTATTCGAAGAGTCGCAAAAACGCTCGGAAACCCGCATCGGTGAAGTCGTCACCGCTGAAGTCGTTCGCATCGAACACAGCTTCGTGGTCGTCAATGCCGGCCTCAAGTCCGAAGCCTACGTGCCAATCTCCGAATTCAAGAACGACAAGGGCGAACTCGAAGTCCAGGTCGGTGAATTCGTTTCCGTCGCCATCGTGGCCATGGAAAACGGCTACGGCGACACCATCGTCAGCCGCGACACCGCCAAACGCCTGGCTTCCTGGATGTCCCTGGAGAAATCCCTGGAATCCGGCGAATTCGTCACCGGCACCACTTCCGGCAAAGTCAAGGGCGGCCTGACCGTTCTGGTCAACGGCATCCGCGCATTCCTGCCCGGCTCCCTCGTCGACACACGTCCCACCAAGGACCTGTCTCCGTACGAGAACAAGACCATGGAATTCAAGGTCATCAAGCTCGACCGCAAGCGCAACAACGTGGTGCTGAGCCGCCGCGCCGTGGTGGAAGCCTCCATGGGCGAAGAGCGCGCCAAGCTGATGCAGACCCTCAAGGAAGGTTCTGTGGTCCAAGGCGTGGTCAAGAACATCACCGAATACGGTGCGTTCGTGGACCTGGGTGGTATCGACGGCCTGCTGCACATCACCGACATGGCATGGCGCCGTGTCCGTCACCCCTCCGAAGTGGTGACCGCTGGCCAGGAAATCACCGCCAAGATCCTGAAGTTCGACACCGAGAAGAACCGCGTGTCCCTGGGTCTGAAGCAGATGGGCGACGATCCCTGGATGGGCGTCAACCGCCGTTACCCCCAAGGTACCCGCATGTTCGGCAAGATCACCAACATCGCCGACTACGGCGCGTTTGTGGAACTCGAACCCGGCATCGAAGGTCTGGTGCACGTGTCCGAAATGGACTGGACCAACAAGAACGTTGCTCCTTCGAAGATCGTTGCCCTGGGTGACGAAGTCGAAGTCATGGTCCTGGAAATCGACGAAGACAAGCGTCGCATCTCCCTGGGCATGAAGCAGTGCAAGGCCAACCCCTGGCAAGAGTTCGCGCAGAACACCAAGCGCGGCGACCGCGTCAAGGGCCCGATCAAGTCCATCACCGACTTCGGCGTGTTCGTCGGTCTGGCTGCTGGCATCGACGGCCTGGTACACCTGTCCGACCTGTCCTGGAACGAAACCGGCGAAGCCGCCGTGCGCGAGTTCAAGAAGGGCCAGGAAGTCGAAGCCATCGTGCTGGCCGTGGACGTGGACCGCGAGCGCATCTCCCTGGGCATCAAGCAGCTGGATTCCGACCCGTTCACCACCTTCGTGTCGATCAACGACAAGGGCCAGGTTGTGACCGGCAAGGTCAAGACTGTGGACGCCAAGGGCGCTGAAATCGACCTGGGCGACGACATCATCGGCTACCTGCGCGCTTCCGAAATCTCCCGCGACCGCGTGGAAGATGCCCGCAACGTGCTCAAGGAAGGCGACGAAGTCACCGCCGTGGTCGTGAACGTGGATCGCAAGACCCGCAACATCCAGTTGTCCATCAAGGCCAAGGATGCTGCCGACCAGTCCGAAGCCATGGCCAACCTGAGCCAGCAGTCCGCCCGTGAAAACGCCGGCACCACCAGCCTGGGCGCATTGCTGCGCGCCAAGCTGGACAACAACAACTAAGCCTTGCTGTTGAACTGAACAAACGACCGGCTGCCTGTGTGCTCCGGTCGTTTTTTCATTAAAGAAGATACTTTTTCATGACACGCTCCGACCTTGTTGAAGAACTCGCCAACCGGTTTGGCCAGCTCACGCATCGCGACGCCGAATTCGCCGTCAAGGCGATTCTGGACGCCATGAACGATGCCCTCGTGGCTGGGCACCGCATCGAGATCCGCGGCTTCGGCAGCTTCTCCATCAACCGCCGGCCCCCGCGCATGGGCCGCAACCCGCGCAGCGGCGAAAGCGTGGCCATCCCGGAAAAGCGCGTCCCCCATTTCAAACCTGGCAAAGCCCTGCGTGAAGCGGTGGACCAGCGCACGGCCGAACTCGAAGCCAAGCCCCAGGCCTGAACGGCAACGGTAGAATCACCTCGACACCGGGGAGATCAATGAAACAACTTGCATGGTTCTTTAAGTGGATACTTAAAGCAGCCATTTTTTTTACTCTTTTCGCCTTCGCGCTGAACAACCAGCACGACGTGACCGTGCACTTCTTCTTCGGCCAGCAATGGACGGCCCCGCTGGTTCTCGTGGTTCTGATTGCCTTCGCCATCGGACTCGTCATCGGTGTGCTGGGCATGGTGCCGCGCTGGTGGAAGCACCGCCGCGACGCAACGCGCGCGCGCCAGGTTGCCGCAGTGCCCGTCGAAGCCGAAAAACCACCTGCCCCGCCGCCCTATGGAATTTGATCTGAGCTGGATACTGCTGGGGCTGTCCCTTGCCTTTGCGTTGGGCTGGATGGCCTCCCGGTTCGATGTGCGCCAGTTGCGCATGGAAAACCGCCAGGCCCCCAAAGCCTATTTCAAGGGCCTGAATTTCCTGCTCAACGAGCAGCAGGACCAGGCCATCGATGCGTTCATCGAGGCCGTCCAGAACGATCCGGACACCTCCGAGCTGCATTTCGCATTGGGCAACCTGTTTCGCCGCCGCGGTGAATACGAGCGCGCCGTGCGGGTCCATCAGCACCTGCTCTCGCGGGGAGACCTGAGCGAAGACGACCGCCACCGAGCCCAGCACGCGCTGGCGCTGGACTACCTGAAGGCCGGCCTGCTGGACCGCGCAGAAGAAGCCCTGATCAAGTTGGAGGGCACGCGCTTTGAAGCCCAGGCCCGACTGGCGCTGCTGGCCAACTACGAACGCTCGCGCGACTGGGAGCACGCAGCGCAGGTGGCCCAGAAGCTGCAGACGTCCGGCCAGGGCAGCTTTACCGGGCGCCTATCCCACTACCTGTGCGAGCAGGCCGCAGCCTGCGTGGCAGCCCACGACATCCCGCAGGCCCAGGCGCATCTGCTCCAGGCCGTGCAGATTGCCCCTGAGGCGCCCCGCCCGCGCATGGACCTGGCGCAGATCCAGAGCACGCTGGGCCAGCCCGCCCTGGCCTGCGACACGCTGGCCGATGCCATGGTCGCCGCACCCACCGCCATGGGCTTGATTGCAGCACCGCTGGCCCAGTACGCCATCGCCGCCCACCAGGGCCTGCGCACACTGGAACAATTCAAGGCCGCCTATGCCCAGGCCCCGTCGCTGGACGTGCTCGACGCCATCGTGACACTGGAAGCCGCCAGCGGCGCGCCCAGCGCCAGTGCCCGCGAGTGGTATGCGCGCCACCTGGAGCAAGAGCCTTCGCTGGTGGCAGCCGCCAAATGGATTGCCGGCGAGAAGCTTGAACACGAGCAGTTTCACCCCCAGGTGCAGCGGGCACTGGACCACGCCGTCAAACCCCTGACCCGCTACCGCTGCGCGGCCTGCGGCTTTGAAGCCAAGCTGCACTTCTGGCAATGCCCGGGCTGTCAGGCCTGGGACAGCTACCCGGCGCGGCGCGTAGAAGAGTTATGACCCCACACGTCAATTCCATGAAAATATCCCGAGAACAAATGGCGGCCGCGCGCGTGCTGGTCGTCGGCGACGTCATGCTGGACCGCTACTGGTACGGTGCGGTGGACCGCATCTCCCCCGAGGCCCCCGTGCCCGTGGTGCGCATCACGCGCGAGGAGGAACGCAACGGTGGCGCCGCCAACGTGGCCTACAACGTGGTGACCCTGGGCGCCCAAGCCTCCCTGCTGACCGTAGTGGGCGACGACGAAGCCAGCCACAAGCTCGAAGCCCTGGTTGCCAACACCGGCATCCAGACCCATTTCGGGCGCGATGCCGACCTCAAGACCACCGTCAAGCTGCGCGTCATCGGGCGCCAGCAGCAGCTGCTGCGGCTCGACTTTGAAAACACGCCCAAGAGCGAAATACTGGCTTCGCAGACGGCCGCGTTCGAGAACCTGCTGCCCCAGCACGACGCCGTGCTGTTTTCAGACTACGGCAAGGGCGGGCTGGCCCACATCACCGACATGATCGCGCGCGCGCGCGCCGCCGGCAAACCCATTCTGGTGGACCCCAAAGGGAGCGACTACACGCGCTACCAGAACGCCAGCGTCATCACCCCCAACCGCGCCGAGCTGCAGCAGGTCGTCGGCAACTGGCGCGACGAAGACGACTTGCGCGCCAAAGTCCAGCAATTGCGCCAGCAGCTAAACCTGGAGGCCGTGCTGCTCACGCGCAGCGAAGAGGGCATGACCCTGTTTGACGCCCAGGGTGAACTGCATGTCAGCGCCCAGGCGCGCGAAGTGTTTGACGTCACCGGTGCCGGTGATACGGTCATCGCCACCATGGCGGCCCTGGTGGCGGCCGGCGTCAGCCTGCGCGATGCCGTCCCCATCGCCAACCAAGCCGGTGGCCTGGTCGTTGGCAAATTCGGCACCGCCACGGTAAGCTTTGACGAGCTGTTTGCCACCGCCTGACTGAAAAGAGAACACCATGACCCGCATCGTAGTAACCGGCGCCGCCGGCTTCATTGGCAGCAACATCATCAAGGGGCTCAACGCCCGCGGCATCGACGACATCATCGCCGTCGACGACCTCAAGCAGGGCGACAAATTCCGCAACCTGGTCGACTTGCGCATCTCCGACTACGTGGACGTGGACACCTTCTACGACGCGTTTGCCAACGGCGCGTACGGCCAGATCGAAGCGGTTTTCCACGAAGGCGCCTGCAGCGACACCATGGAGCAGGACGGCAAGTACATGATGGACAACAACTACACGTTGTCGTGCAACCTGTTCCACGCCTGCCAGAAGCGTGGCGCGCGCCTGCTCTATGCCTCTTCGGCCGCCACCTACGGCGGCTCGGAAACCTTCCGCGAGGACCCGGCCTTTGAGCGCCCCCTCAATGTCTACGGCTACTCCAAGCTGCTGTTCGACCAGCGTATGCGCCGCGAATGCGGGTCCGACTTCCAGCGCACCAAGGCGGGCAAGACCAACCAGGTCGTCGGCTTTCGCTACTTCAACGTCTACGGGCCCCACGAGCAGCACAAGGGCCGCATGGCCAGCGTGGCGTTCCACCAGTTCCACCAGTTTCAGGCCGAGGGCAAGGTCAAGCTGTTTGGCGAGTACGGTGGCTATGCCCCTGGCGGCCAGATGCGCGACTTCGTCTTCATTGACGACGTGGTAGCCGTGAATCTCTGGTTCTTCGACCATCCGGGCGAATCGGGCATCTTCAACCTGGGCACCGGTCGCGCGCAGCCATTCAACGACGTCGCCCTCACCGTCGTCAACACCCTGCGCCAGCAGCGTGGCGAAGGCCCGCTCACGCTGGAGCAGGCCGCATCGACAGGCCTGATTGAGTACATCACCTTCCCCGACGCGTTACGCGGCAAATACCAGAGCTACACCCAGGCCGACCTCGGCGCGCTGCGCAGCGCCGGCTGCCAGCATGTGTTCGCCGATGTGCAAACCGGCGTGCGCCGCTACGTGCAGGCCCTGGCGGCGCAAGGCTGACCGGCGCAATCCCGGGTTTACCCTGACGGCATGGCAGATGCCGAACCGTTATCCAGTGGACACCAGAGCCCTGGTGTCACTGGTCCGAGTCCATCGCCTACCCTGAAGGAACCAACCCATGTTGAAAAAAATCCTGGCCATCGTGGCCATGCTGTACGCCGCCGCCGCCTTTGCCGCCGTCGACGTCAACAAAGCCACTGCCGCCGAGCTCGACGGCATCAAGGGCATTGGCCCGGCCATCTCCACCAAGATCCTGGATGAGCGTAAAAAAGGGAGTTTCAAGGACTGGAACGACTTCATTGAACGCGTCAAGGGCGTGGGCGAAGGCAACGCCGCCAAATTTTCCGCCGAAGGCCTGACAGTCAACGGCGCTGGCTTCAAGGGCGTTGCCGCAGCCCCCGCCGCCAAGAAGGAAGAGAAAGACTCCAAAACTGAAGCCAAAATGAAGGCTGAAGAAGCGAAAAAAGCCAAGGCAGATGCCAAAGCCGAAGCGCCCAAGCCCGCCGCCAGCGCCGCCAGCGCCGCCAAGAAGTAATCGCCTTGCGTCCCCCCAAAAACCCGCCGCGGCGGGTTTTTTTCATGCCTGCCGCGGTCCGCCAGGATGGCACGTCGGCGACGCTCGGCCCC
Organism: Rhodoferax sp.; assembly: GCA_019449595.1. Classification (GTDB taxonomy): domain Bacteria; phylum Pseudomonadota; class Gammaproteobacteria; order Burkholderiales; family Burkholderiaceae_C; genus Allorhodoferax. The sequence goes on from JAGRPL010000001.1 coordinate 66,228, forward strand.
GCGCCTTGCGGCTACGCTTGCAGCGCGCGGCGACACTTGCCAACCCATGACCCCACAACACAAGGAGACTCCCCCATGAACACCAGCGAACTTTTCACTCTCAAAGGCCGCACCGCCCTGGTCACTGGCGGCTCGCGCGGCATTGGCCGCATGATTGCAGCGGGCTTTCTGGCCCAGGGCGCCACGGTTTACATCACCGCGCGCAAGGCGGCTGCCTGTGATCAGACGGCCCAGGAATTGTCGGCACTGGGCAAGTGCGTGTCCCTGCCGGTTGACGTGTCCACAGTGGAGGGTGCCAAGGCCCTGGCTGCCGCTTACGGCCGGCATGAGACCTCGCTCGACATCCTGGTCAACAACGCCGGCGCAGCCTGGGGCGCGCCCTTCGATGAATTCCCCGAATCGGGCTGGGACAAGGTGGTTGACCTCAACCTCAAGACCCCCTTCTTCCTGACCCAGGCCCTGGCCGGCCTGCTGCGCACGGCGGCGGCGGCCAACGGAGGAGCCCGGCCGGCCAAGGTCATCAACATTGCGTCCATTGACGGGGTGTCGGTGAACCCCATGGAAACCTATTCCTATGCGGCCAGCAAAGCCGGCCTGATCCACATGACGCGGCGCATGGCGCTGCGGCTGATCCAGGACAACATCGTGGTCAGCGCCATCGCGCCCGGAGCCTTTGCGTCGGACATGAACAAGCTCGCACGCGACCATGCCGAAGAGGTGTCGCACCACATTCCGGCCGGGCGCATCGGGACCGATGAAGACATGGCCGGCACGGCCATCTACCTGGCCTCGCGCGCCGGCGACTATGTTGTGGGTTCCACGCTGGTGGTCGATGGCGGGGTCACGCACGCACGTTCGTAACCCGGAAAATGGCCCGGCAAAAGATGGCAAACTAGGGCCATGTTGTCTGTGATTGCAATTTGCGTGGGCGCCAGCGTGGGCGCACTGGCCCGCTGGGGCCTGGGGCTGTGGCTGAGCCCCGGAGGCGTCATCCCCTGGGGCACCCTGGTGGCCAACCTGGTGGGCGGCTATCTCATCGGCATGTGCGTTGCCGTGTTCCAGGCCCTGCCCCAGCTCGACCCAGTGTGGCGCCTGGCCCTGGTTACCGGCTTTCTAGGAGGGCTTACCACCTTCTCCAGCTTCAGCGCCGAGGTGGTCAGCATGCTGCTGCAGCAACGCTACGCGCTGGCACTGGGCACGGCCAGCCTGCACGTCATGGGTTCCCTGCTGATGACGGCGGCCGGCATCTGGACCGTCCACCAGCTGCCCCCCCTGCAATAGCAGCGGGTATCGGCCCTGCCCGCTGGCACCACGCAAACCGCCATGCCTGCCGCATACGGGTAAGGTCCTGCCGATGTTCAAACGCCTGTTGACCGCCGCCTTCAACGCCACGCTGGCCCCGGTGCTGGCGTTGCTGCTGATCTTCGAAGAATGGGGTTGGGAGCCGCTCGCGCGCCTGATGACCCGGCTGGCCCGCCTGCCACTGTGGGCCCACATGGAGGCATGGATTGCACGCCTGCCGCCCTATGCCGCGCTGGTGGTATTTGCCGTCCCGATGCTACTGCTGTTCCCCATCAAACTGCTGGCGCTCTACGCCATCAGCCAGGGCCACGCCCTGCTGGGCCTGCTGGTGGTGCTGGCGGCCAAGGTGCTAGGCACGGCCGGCGTGGCGCGCCTGTTCACGCTGACGCAGCCCGCGCTGATGCGTCTGGCCTGGTTTGCCCGACTTTATGCGCGCTGGAAACCCTGGAAGGACAATCTCATGCAGCGCTTCAGAGCCACCGCGGCGTGGCGCGCCGTGGCCAGCATGGTTCACACCGTGCGTGCCCACGCACGCCAGCGGCTGCACGCGCTACGCCACTGGCTAGGCCGCTAGCACCCCCGCGCTTCTCACGCATACCCGACCAAGGCTACCGACTTGGCCAGCCCCACGCCGGCCTCGCCGTGGTGCAGTTTGAACACCGACACGGCACCTCGCAGGTGCTTGACCTCTTCGGCCAGACTCATGGCACCGGCCGCCGACTCTTCCACCATGGCAGCATTCTGCTGCGTGGCCTGGTCGATGCCTCCCATGGCTGCGCTGATGAGGCCGATTCCTTCATGCTGCTCCTGCGCCGCCACGCGAATCTGGTCGATGACGGCCGACACCTGACCCACGCTGCCCACAATTTCCTGCATGGTCTGCCCGGCGCTTTCCACCAGCACCGAGCCCTCGCGCACCTGGTCGACCGAGGCATCGATGATCGACTTGATTTCCCGGGCCGCGTCGGCTGAGCGCCCGGCCAGGCTGCGCACCTCACTGGCCACCACCGCAAAGCCCCGCCCCTGCTCCCCGGCACGGGCCGCTTCCACCGCCGCGTTGAGCGCCAAAATATTGGTCTGGAAGGCAATGCTGTCAATCACGCCGATGATGTCGGCAATTTTTTGCGATGAGGTGTTGATGGCGTGCATGGTGTCCACCACCCGCGCCACCACATCCCCTCCGCGAACGGCTACCTGCGTTGCATTTGCGGCCGTTCCGACGGCCTGGGTAGCCGAATCGGCCGTGTGCTTCACCGCCAGCGACAGCCGGTCGATGGACGAGGTTGTTTTTTGCAGGGCAATGGCGGCGCTCTCGGTGCGCTCCGACAGGTCGTTGTTGGCGCTGGCGATCTCGCTGGTATTGCTGTTGACCACCTCCACGCCCGAGCGCACCTGTGCCACCAGATGGGTGAGGGACTGGTGCATGCGCCCCAGATCCCGCTTGACATCCGCCAGCTCGTCCTTGCCGCTGCTGTGCACACCTACACTCAGGTCCCCCAGTCCCCAGGCATCCGCCGTCACCTGCAGATCGCGGATCGGCACCAGAATGGACCGGACAATGGCCAGCACCAGCAGGGTTGCCATCACCGACACCAGCGCCGTGGCCGCCACCACCAGCCAGGGCGCCTGCCCCGCGGTGATGGCCAATGCGCTGCGCCGTGCGTTGGCCCGCGTGGAAATGGTGTCGGAGACCTCCACCAGTGCCTTGTCGGTCTGGTCGATGTAGGTCTTGAGCGGCTCCATGGCCTTGTTGGCAGCCCAGGGGTCATTCAGCTCCCCCCGCTCCAGATGACCCAGGATGTCCTTGAACCCCTTGGCATAGCCGTCGATTCCGGTGAACATGTCCTGCAGCCGGGCGGCTTCGGCGGGGTGGGCCAGGTCCTGGGCGTAGGCAATGGCCTTGCGGATCGCGACGATCTCGCCGTTCCACAAGCCGGTGTAGCGTTCGGTCTGGGCTTCATCGCCCATGTTCAGGAACACGTCCTTCTCGTAACGGCGCGCGTTCCCGATGGCAAAGCGGACATCGCTGACCGCGCGTACCGATTCAAACTCCCCGTCGATAAAGGCCGTGGCGCGGTCGGCTTCCCGCTTGATGGTGAGCGAGGCGAATGCCCCCAGCCCCACCAGGGCAACCACCGAGAAGACCAGCAGCAACATCAGCCGCGAACGGATACGCAAATTGGCAAGTAGTGTCATGGCGTGATGTTGCCAAACGCATATGACAAAACGGCTACAAAACCAAGACAGCGTTGTCACACTCCACCGGAAAGCAGTGGACCACTCCGCTTCGGCGGGCGACGGACTCCCGGGGCGCGGCTACCAGCCCGTCAGGCGGCGCGTGCCCGGGGTGCCAGCAGCTCGGCAAAGCGCTGTGCAATGGAGGCCTGGATACCCGGCGCGTCCAGCCCCTGCAAGGCTAGCAGCTTGGCCGGGTCACCGTGCTCGATGAACACGTCCGGCAGCCCCAGCTGCAGCACCGGCAACAGCACCCCGGCGGCGTGCAGCGCTTCGGTCACCGCACTGCCCGCGCCGCCCATGGTGGCGCCCTCTTCCACCGTGACGAGCGCCTGGTGGTTGGCGGCAACCTGCAGCAACAAGGCGGTATCGAGCGGCTTGGCCCAGCGCATGTTCACCACCGTGGCGCCCAGCGCCTCGGCCGCCTGCAAGGCCGGGTGCAGCAGGGTTCCAAAGGCCAGGATGGCAATGCCGCTGCCCTGGCGACGGATCTCGCCTTTGCCAAAGGGCAGGCTTTGCAGGCCGAGCTGCACCGCCACGCCGGCACCGGCGCCGCGCGGGTAGCGCACCGCCACCGGGTGGGCCTGCTCGTAAGCGGTGCACAGCAACTGGCGGCACTCGTTCTCGTCGGACGGACAGGCCACGCTGACGTTGGGAATGCAGCGCAGGAACGGGATGTCGTAGGCACCGGCGTGGGTAGCACCGTCAGCCCCCACCAGGCCGGCGCGGTCCAGCGCAAACACCACCGGCAGGTTCTGGATGGCGACGTCGTGGATGAGCTGGTCGTAGGCCCGCTGCAGGAAGGTGGAGTAAATGGCCACCACGGGCTTGAGCCCCTCGGCCGCCAGACCGGCGGCAAAGGTCACCGCGTGCTGCTCGGCAATGCCGACGTCGAAGTAGCGCGCAGGAAAGCGCTGCTCGAATTCAACCATGCCCGAGCCCTCGCGCATGGCCGGGGTGATGCCCACCAGCCGCTTGTCATGCTCTGCCATGTCGCACAGCCACTGGCCGAACACCTGGGTGAACGTCGTCTTGGGCGCCACGGCAGGCTTTTGCAGGCCCACGCTGGGGTCGAACTTGCCGGGACCGTGGTAGGCCACCGGGTCGGCCTCGGCCAGCTTGTAGCCCTGGCCTTTCTTGGTGACCACGTGCAGGAACTGCGGGCCCTTGAGCTGCTTGATGTTTTCCAGCGTGGGGATCAGCGAGTCCAGGTCGTGCCCGTCGATGGGGCCGATGTAGTTGAAACCGAATTTCTCGAACAGCGTGGCCGGCACCACCATGCCCTTGGCCTGCTGCTCCAGGCGCTTGGCCAGCTCCAGCAGGGGCGGTGCATTCTTCAGCACGCTGCGGCCCACGTTCTTGGCTGCGGCGTAGAACTGCCCGCTCATCAGCTGCGCCAGGTAGCGGTTGAGCGCGCCCACGGGCGGGCTGATGCTCATGTCGTTGTCGTTGAGGATGACCAGCAGGTTGCAGTCGGCCACGCCCGCGTTGTTCAGCGCCTCGAAGGCCATGCCGGCTGTCATGGCGCCGTCGCCGATGATGGCCACCGCGTGGCGTTCCTCGCCCTGGATGCGCGCAGCCAGCGCCATGCCCAATGCGGCGGAGATGGAGGTGCTGGAGTGCGCCGTGCCGAAGGTGTCGAACTCGCTTTCTGCGCGTTGTGGAAACCCGGAGAGCCCCCCCAGCTGGCGCAGCGTGGCCATGCGGGCACGCCGCCCGGTGAGGATCTTGTGCGGATAAGTCTGGTGGCCCACATCCCACACCAGCCGGTCCTGCGGGGTGTTGAACACATAGTGCAGGGCCACGGTGAGCTCCACGGTGCCGAGGTTGGAACTCAGGTGCCCGCCGGTCTTGGCCACGCTGTCGAGCAGGTAGGCACGCAACTCGTCGGTCAGCTCGCGCAACTGGTCTCGCGGCACCTGGCGCAGGTCGGCCGGGTCGTTGATGGTCTCCAGCAGGGGGTACAGATTTTTCGGCATATGCTATTGTTTCAGTAGCTGCTTGCGCATATTCATAAAGGGCTAGCGGCTCATTTGATTCAAATTTTCACCTGTATCAGCAGACGCGGTTCACCACCATGTCGGCCAGTGCACGCAAGGCCTGCGTGTGGGGCAGTCCGCTGCGGTCCAGCGCCGTCAGAGCCTGGTCGAGCAGGCGTCGGGCATAGGCCTGACTGGCCGGCAGGCCCATGAGGGAGACGTAGGTGGGCTTGTCGTTGCTGGCGTCCTTGCCGGCCGTTTTGCCCAGGGTGGCGGAATCGGCGGTCACGTCCAGAATGTCGTCCACCACCTGGAAGGCCAGGCCGATGGCCGAGCCGTAGGACTCCAGAGCCTCCAAGACCCGCGCACCCGGCGTCCCGCAGCGGGCCCCCATCATCACGCTGCCCTGCAGCAGCGCACCGGTCTTGAGCTCGTGCATCTCGCGCAACTGGCGCTCGGTCAGGGGCAGGCCCACGCTGGCCAGGTCAATGGCCTGGCCACCCGCCATGCCGGCACTGCCCGCAGCGCGTGCCAGCAGGCCGCACAGGCGCGCCTGCGTGGCTTCGGGCACCGAGCCGTCCAGCGGCGTGAGCAATTCAAACGCCAGGGCCTGCAAAGCGTCACCGGCCAGCAGGGCACTGGCCTCGCCGAACTGCACGTGCACGGTGGGTTTGCCCCGGCGCAGCACGTCGTTGTCCATGCAGGGCATGTCGTCATGCACCAGCGAGTAGGCGTGGATCAGCTCCACCGCGCAGGCCGCCCGCATGGCAGCGTGCGCAGCACCGGTGTCCGCGGGGTCGCAGACCGCCTCATGGGTGGCCAGCACCAGCAGCGGGCGCAGGCGCTTGCCGCCATCCAGCACGGCGTAGCGCATGGCCTCCACCAGCGCGGCAGGCGCGCCGTGGTCCAGCCCTTGCGGCGCCTCGGCGGTGACCCAGCGGCCCAGCGCCTGTTCGACCTGCGCCAGGCGCACGCGGCTCCAGGCGTCCAGATTGAACGCGGCAACGGGGGTCTCGGGGAAAGCGGTGACGGCGCTCATTGGGGCTTCCAGGCCTTGAGCGTGCCTTCGTCCAGCACCTTGATCTGGTCTTCCACGGCTTGCAGGCGGTCACGGCAGAACTGCAGCAGCTGCGCGCCACGCTGGTAGCCGCTCAGCAGCTGGTCCAGCGGCATCTCGCCCGATTCCAGGCGCGCCACCAGCTGCTCCAGCTCCGCCATGGCGGCCTCGTAGGTGGCAGGGATTACGGCAGGGGCGGCGGCGTTCGACGCGGCAGGGGAAGTGGCACTGGCCTTGGGCATGAAAATGGGCGGAAAACAGTAAACCGCGATTTTAGGCGTTCTGGCTGGAAATTCGCCCCCCGGGTACAATCAGCGTCCCGGCAGCTCTCGAGGTAGCTGCCCTCCAAGCCCCTCTTTGAGGGGTTTTTTGTCTCTTTTGAGGACCGAGTTGTGCAAAAATTGTGCAAGACCTTCCCTGCCCCAGGTAGCGAACCGCCTGCAAACGTCATTCCCATGCAGCCTTCCCGCGCTACTGCCGTTGGCAACACCCAGTTACCCGTTTCGAGCTACTTTGACCCGGCGCTGTATGCCCGCGAAATGCAAGGCATCTTCCAGCAGGGGCCCCGTTACGTCGGGCACGCCCTGAGCGTCCCCAATATCGGCGACTACTACGCCCTGCCCCAGGAGCAGGAAGGCCGGGCGCTGGTGCGCAATGCCAGCGGGGTGGAACTGGTGTCCAACGTGTGCCGCCACCGGCAGGCCGTCATGCTCAAGGGCCGTGGCAACCTCAGCCAGAACGGCGGGGGCAACATCGTGTGCCCCATCCACCGGTGGACCTACAGCGCCGCCCCCTCGGGCGAGCACCCGACCGGCACCCTGATCGGCGCGCCCCATTTCGACCACGACCCCTGCCTGAACCTCAACAACTACAAGCTGCGCGAGTGGAACGGCCTGCTGTTCGAGGACAACGGCCGCGACATCGCCGCCGACCTGGCTGGCATGGGCCCGCGCACCGCGCTGGCATTTGACGGTTTTGTGCTCGACCATGTGGAACTGCACGAGTGCAACTACAACTGGAAGACCTTCATCGAGGTCTATCTGGAGGACTACCACGTCGGCCCCTTCCACCCCGGACTGGGCCAGTTCGTCACCTGCGACGACCTGCGCTGGGAGTTCAAGGACAACTACTCGGTGCAGACGGTGGGCGTGGCCAAGGGGCTGGCGGCCGCGCAGGCCGGTGGCGGCTCCGAGGTCTACAAGCGCTGGCACCAGGCGCTGCTGGCCTACCGCGCCGGCAAGGCCCCCACCTTTGGCGCCATCTGGCTTACCTACTACCCCCACATCATGGTGGAGGCCTACCCGCACGTGCTGACGGTCTCGACCCTGCATCCCATGGGTCCGAACAAGACCATGAACATGGTGGAGTTCTACTACCCCGAGGAAATCGCGGCCTTCGAGCGCGAGTTTGTCGAGGCCCAGCGCGCCGCCTACATGGAAACCTGCATCGAGGACGACGAGATCGGCGAACGCATGGACGCCGGCCGTGCCGCCCTGCTGGCGCGCGGCGACAACGAAGTGGGCCCCTACCAGAGCCCCATGGAAGACGGCATGGAGCATTTCCACGCCTGGTACCGCCGCCAACTGGGACTCTGATGCAGGCCCTGTGGATGGTCCTGGCTTCGTTCTTCTTTGCCACCATGGCGGTGGGCATCAAGTTCGCCTCGGCCAGCTTTGGCACCTCCGAGCTGGTGTTCTACCGCGGGCTGGTCAGCGTCGCATTCATGGCGCTGGTGGTGCGCGCGCGCGGCGCGCGCCTGCGCACCCCGGTGCCCATGATGCACCTGTGGCGCAGCACCATCGGCGTGCTGTCGCTGAGTACCTGGTTCTACGCCATTGCCCACCTGCCGCTGGCCACCGCCATGACCCTGAACTACATGAGCGGCGTGTGGGTGGCTGCCTTCATCGTCGGCGGCGCCCTGCTGTACGGAGCGCCCCAGAAACAGGGGCCGCTGCTGGGCACCGTGCTGCTGGGCTTTGTCGGCGTGGTGATGACCCTGCGCCCCACCATCGACCAGAACCAGCTCTTTGCCGGCGTCATTGGCCTGCTCTCGGGCATGGGCGCCGCGCTGGCCTATCTCCAGGTGACGGCCCTGGGCAAGGCCGGTGAGCCAGAGGAACGCACGGTGTTCTATTTTTCGGTGGGCACCACGCTGGTGGGCGCCGTGGGCGCGCTGTTCACCGGCCTGACCCCGTGGTCCTCGGTCAGCTGGCAGTCCGCCGCCTGGGTCATTCCGATTGGCGTGCTGGCCTCGCTGGGCCAGTGGTGCATGACCCGCGCCTACAGCCACGGCGCCACGCTGGTGGTGGCCAGCATGCAGTACACCGGCATTGTGTTCGCCGCCATCTTCAGCCTGACCCTGTTCGGCGACCACATTGCCCCCATCGGATGGGCCGGCATTGCGGTCATCGTCTCCAGCGGTGTGCTGGCCACGGTGCTGCGCTCGCGCGCGTTGCCCGACACTCCCGCGGAAGAACACTGAGAGGCCCGCCATGTACACCACGCTCATCTCCGCCACTGAATTGCAGGCTTTGCTCGCCAGCGGCCAGCCCAGCCGGGTGTTTGACTGCAGCTTTGACCTGATGCAACCCGCCGCGGGTGCAGCCATGTACGCCCAGGCCCACATTCCCGGCGCGGTGTATGCCCACCTCGACCAGCACCTGAGCGCCCCCAAGGACCCGGCCACCGGCAAGCCGGTGCCCGGCACCGCCGCCTCGGGTGGCCGTCACCCCCTGCCCACCCGCGAAGCCTTCGCCGCCTGGCTGGGCTCCGTGGGCCTGGACAACACCCTGCAGGCCGTGGTCTACGACCGCCAGGGAGCCAACTACTGCGGACGCCTGTGGTGGATGCTGAAATGGGCTGGCCATGCCAACGTGGCCGTGCTCGATGGCGGTCTGCAAGCCTGGCAGGCGGCGGGCGGTGCACTTGCCAGCGGACCCCAAGGCGCTTTTTCAGCACGAAATTACGCTCTAAGGCCCGAACTGCTTGCGTTGACAGCTACCAAAACCATAGCAGAGAACTTGGGCCGCGCTGGCCAGACCGTGCTCGATGCACGGGGCGCACCGCGCTTTCGCGGCGAGGTGGAGCCGCTGGACCCCATTGCCGGCCACATTCCCGGAGCCCTCAACCGTCCGTTTACCGACAACCTGGGGGCGGACGGCCGTTTCAAACCGGCGGCGCAGCTCAAAGCCGAGTTTCTCGCGCTGCTGGGCGAGCGCGACCCCGCCACCGTGGTACACCACTGCGGCAGCGGCGTCAGCGCCGTGCCCAACATCCTCGCCATGGAAGTCGCCGGGCTGGGCCCTACCGCGCTGTATGCCGGCAGCTGGAGCGAGTGGAGCAATACGCCGGGCCTGCCGGTGGCGCAGGGCTGACCGCGGACTGCAGGCGAAAGCCCCGGGGCCGCTGCAGCGGCCGCGCCGCCGGGTCGATTGGCCAGGCGCGGAAAATCAGGCGTGCTTTCCGCCGAGCCCCAGATAGCTCGCGATGACGCGGGGATCGTTCGCCAGTTCGGCGCTGGGTCCGCTGAGCGAAATTTCGCCGTTTTCCAGCACGTAGGCATAGTCCGAGACCTGCAGGGCGGCGCGCGCGTTCTGTTCCACCAGCAGAATGGAAACACCGCTGCTCTTGAGCGCCGCAACAATCCGGAAGATGTCCTTGATGATCAGCGGCGCCAAGCCCAGGCTCGGCTCGTCCAGCATCAGCAGCTTGGGCTTGGCCATGAGGGCGCGCCCCATGGCCAGCATCTGGCGCTCACCGCCAGACAGCGTGCCGGCACTCTGCTCACGGCGGCGCAGCAGAATCGGAAACAGGCTGAATACGTGGTCCATCGTCTCCAGATGGTCGCGATGGCCGCCTCGGTAACGGTCGAAGGCGCCCAGCAGCAAATTGTCTTCGACGCTCATCTCGGCGAACAGCTCGCGTTTCTCCGGAACCAGCGTCATGCCCTGGCGCACGCGGTGCTCGACAGCGTGCTCGGCACCCAGCCGCTCGCCACAATAGGCCACCTCGCCCCGTGTCGGCAACAGACCCATCAAGGCGGTCAGCAGGGTTGTCTTGCCGGCACCATTGGGGCCGATGACCGTCACGATATCGCCCTGACGAATGGTCAGATCGATATGCTGCAGGGCCTCGACCTTGCCGTAGCGGACCGACAGGTCGTGCACCTCCAGCAAGGGTGGGTTCAGAGTTGAATCGCGCGTTTCCACTATGCCACCCCGCCAAGATAGGCTTCCAGCACCGCAGGGTTGCGCTGCACTTCCTCGGGCCGCCCTTCGGCGAGCTTCTCGCCAAACTCCATGACGACCACACGGTCGGCCAGCCCCATCACAAAATCCATGTCGTGCTCGACCAGAAGAATGCCCATCCCCTCGGCGCGCAAGCGGCGCAGCAGTGCGGCCAGCGTCTGCTTTTCCAGGTAGCGCAAGCCGGCGGCCGGCTCGTCGAGCAGCAGCAGGCTGGGGTCGGCGGCCAGTGCGCGGGCAATCTCGACCAGGCGCTGCTTGCCCAGCGGCAGGCTGCCTGCTGCGTCGTTCTCGTGTCCGCCCAGGCCGCAGCGCTCGATCTGCAGGGCTGCCTCATGCAGCAGACTGGCCTCTTCGGCGCGCTCGGTGCGGAAAGCGGCATGCAGGAAATTTTTCCGCCCGCGCATGTGCGCGCCGATGGCGACGTTCTCCAGCACGCTCATCGTCGGCAGCAGGCGCACATGCTGGAAGGTCCGGCTCATGCCCCGGCGGGCGATTTCGCGCGCGCCCAAGGCCTGGACCGCCTCACCCAGAAAATGGACTTCGCCGGAACTGACCGGGTCGACCCCGGAAATGGCATTGAACAGCGTGCTTTTGCCGGCGCCGTTCGGCCCGATCAGGGCCATCACCTCACCGCTGGAAACGCAGAGATTCATGCGGTTGTTGGCCACCAGCCCTCCGAAACGCTTGCTGGCGTCCTTCACTTCCAGCAAGAGGGTCCCAGCCACCGGTGGCTGGCGGCGCGCCAAGGCAGCGCCGGCGAAGGTGGCCCGAGATGCAGGACGCTGCGGCCACCAGCCCAGGATGATCGGCCACAAACCGTCGCGCGCCCGCTGCAGCATGACAATCATCAGCACGCCAAAGACAATGACCTCGAAGTTGCCGCTTTGCCCGAGCAGTTGCGGCAACCAGTCCTGCAGCCATTGCTTGAGCAGCGTGATCAGGCCGGCGCCGAGCAGTGCGCCCCAGACGTTCGCCACGCCACCGATGACCGCCATGAACAGGTATTCGATGCCCTGCGCCAGGGAAAAGGGCGTCGGATTGACGAAGCGCTGCAGGTGCGCATACAACCAGCCGGAGATGCAGGCAAAAAGCGCCGCAATCGTGAAAATGACGATCTTCGAGCGCGGCGTGTTGACCCCCATCGCCTCGGCCATCAGCGTGCCGCCCTTGAGCGCGCGTATCGCCCGGCCTTCGCGCGAATCGAGCAGGTTGCGGGTGGCCAGCATGGCCCCCATGACAACCATCCAGATCAGGTAGTAGAACTGCTGGGGCGACTTCAATTCGATACCGAAGAAATCGAGCACGGGAATGCCGCTGATACCGGTATGCCCGCCCAGCCATTCGATATTGCCGAACAGGAAATAGAGGCTGATGCCCCAGGCAATGGTGCCCAGCGGCAGGAAGTGCCCCGACAGGCGCAAGGTGATGAGCCCCAGGGCCAGCGCCACGAACAGGGTGATCAACAGCCCCGCGCACAGTGCCAGCCACGGCGAAACGCCGTGCGCCGTGCTCAGGTAGGCCGTGGTGTAGGCACCCAGGCCGACAAATGCCGCCTGGCCGAAGGAGGTCAGGCCGCCGACGCCGGTCAGCAGCACCAGGCCCAGGGCCACCAGCGCCGACAGGCCGATGTAGTCCAGCAGTGTCACGGAAAACTCGGACACGCACAACGGCGCAAGCGCCAGCACGACGATGAAAAGGGCCACCGGAAGATGGCGAAGATAGGCCCGCTTCATTCTTCGTCCTCGGTCACGCGGGTATTGAGCGAACGCCACAGCAGCACCGGAATGATCAGCGTGAAGACGATCACCTCCTTGAAGGCGCTGGCATAAAACGACGAATACGATTCCAGCAGGCCGACCAGAACGGCACCGGCAGCGGCTACAGGGTAGCTCGCCAGACCACCAACGATGGCCCCCACGAAGCCCTTCAGACCGATGAGGAATCCGGAGTCGTAATAGATGGTCGTGATCGGCGCGATCAGAACGCCGGAGAACGCGCCGATGGCGGCCGCCAGCGTAAAGGACCACCGTCCGGCCACGGTCGCCGAAATGCCCAGCAGGCGGGCACCGGTGCGGTTCATCGCCGTGGCGCGCAAGGCCTTGCCGTAGATCGTCCGCTCAAAGAAGAAATACAGGGCACAGATCAACGCGGCGCTCACCGCGACGACGAGGATCGTCTGCCCCTGCAACAGGGTGTCGCCTATTTCAAAACTGACATCCGTAAACGGCGCCGTGCGCGAGCCCTCGGCGCCGAAGAAAAGAAGGCCAAAACCGGTCAGCGTGACGTGCACGGCAATCGAGACAATCAGCAGCACCAGGACCGAGGCCTCGGCAATCGGCTGATAGGCCAGCCGGTAGACCATCGGTCCCAGCGGCACAACCAGCAGCAGCGCCAGAACCACCTGCACCGCCAGGGGCAGGGTCGCCAACGGCACGGCAAACAGCAGTCCGGCCAGCAGCAGCGGCACGCCGCAATTGAACAACAGGAGCACCGGGATGCGCTGCAACTGGCGCGCACGCAGCGCAGTGACGACCTCGACGAGCGCGGTAACCGCGCCCAGACCGATCAGCAACCAGAGCGTTCCTGGCAACTTGCCGGCCTGCAGGCTGGCCAGACTGAGCGCGCCAAAGGCCACGAATTCGCCCTGCGGGATAAAAATGACGCGTGTGACCGCGAACACCAGAACCAGCGCCAGAGCCAGGAGCGCATAGATGGCACCATTGGTGATGCCATCCTGTCCGAGTAACAGGGCAATCTGCAAATCCATCAGAACCAAAACCTCAGCACAGCGGCAATGAGCCGGACATTCCTTGCCGCATTCACACCCTCGTTACTGCGCAGCGCTTACTTGATCAGCTTCCAGGTGCCGCCTTCGATCTTGACCATCACGCGGGCGCGCTGGTCAAAACCCTGGTGATCCTGGGCGCTGAGGTTGAAAACGCCATGCGCGGCAGACAGGTTGCGGGTGTTTTCCAGCGCTTCACGCAATGCGGCACGGAACTCCTTGGTTCCCGGCTGCACCTTCTTGCCCAGGGCACGCGGAATGGCGTTTTGCAGCAGCAGGCCCGCGTCCCAGGCATGGGCGCCGAACGAGCTGACCGAGCCCTTGCCGTACGCGGCCTCGTATTTGGCAACGTAGTCCAGACCCGCCTTCTTGTTGGGATAACCATCAGGCAACTGGGAAGCCACCACAACCGGCCCGATCGGCAGGAAGGTGCCCTCAACGTCCTTGCCGCCGACGCGCAGGAAGTCGGGGTTGGCAATGCCGTGCGTCTGGTAGATCAGACCCTTGTATCCTTTTTCCTTCAGCGTCTTCTCGGGCAGCACGCCCGGCGTTCCGGCGGCGGCAATGAGGACCGCGTCGGGCTTGGCGGCAAGAATCTTCAGGATCTGGCCGGACACGGAGGTGTCGTTGCGCTGGTAGCGCTCACTGGCAACAATCCGCAGTTTGCGGACTTCGGCGATTTTGGCGAATTCCTTGAACCAGCCCTCGCCATAGGCATCCGCAAAGCCGATGAAGCCGACGGTCTGCGCGTTCTGGCTGTTCATGTGCTCCACAATGGCCGTTGCCATGTGGGCATCGTTTTGGGCCGATTTGAAAACCCAGGCCCGCTTGCTGTCCATCGGCTCGACAACGATGGCCGAACCGGCCAGCGAAATCATGGGCGTCTCGGCCTCAGCAGCCACATCCATCATGGCCAGGGAGTTCGGCGTGGTGCTCGAACCGATAACCACATCGACCTTGTTTTCGCTGATCAGCTTCTTGATGTTCTTCACTGCCGCCGTGGTGTCGGTGGCATCGTCCAGAACAATGTAGTTGACCTTTTGCCCGCCAATGGTCTTCGGGAACAGGGCAACGGTGTTCTTTTGCGGAATGCCGAGCGAGGCCGCCGGCCCCGTGGCCGATACCGATACGCCGACATTGATGTCGGCCCAGGCCAGACTGACCGACAAGGCGGACAGGGCAGTGACGATAAGCGATTTGTTGAATTTCTTGAACATGGATTGTCTCCGGCACACCTGTTGTTGCGTAACGGATCATGATACCAAACGCGGCGGCGATTCCCCCGCAACAAGGCCAGCCATCCGGAATTCCCGAGCCGGCGCCGGGCCCAACGGGCGCGCCTGCTGCGGGGATGGCCGGGATATGTAAAATCATCCCTCCTGCTTTCGACCGTGCATTTCAACAAGGACTTTCAAATGAGACAAAAAATTTTCACGGCTTCTTTGCTTTCTCTTGCCTTGGCTGCCACCTTCAGCACCAGCGCCAGTGCAGCAGACATCCGGATCGGTGTAGCCGAGGCCCTGTCGGGCGGCGCCGCGCAGTACGGCGTTGCCATCCGCAACGGCTTCCAGCTCGCGGCCGATGAAATCAATGCCGCCGGCGGCATCAACGGCAACAAGCTGCAGCTGATCGTCGAAGACGAACAAGGCAAAAAAGAAGAAGCCATCAACGTCTTCAAGAAACTGATTTTCCAGGACAAGGTGCTGATGGTGTTCGGCCCCACGCTGTCGAACTCGGCACAGGCCGCCGACCCGATTGCCCAAGCCGCCAAGACCGTGGCCTTTGGTACGTCCAACACGGCCGACGGCATCACCTCCATCGGTGACTACGTGTTCCGCAATTCGGTGACTGAAGCCGACGTGCTGCCTGAGACCATCAAGATGGCAGTCAAGAAGTCCGGCATCAAGAAAGTGGCCGTGCTGTATGGCAACGACGACGTGTTCACCAAGAGTGGCTACGACAACTTCAAGAAGGCGCTCGAAGACCTGAAGATCCCCGTCACGACAACCGAAACCTTCGCCAAGGGCGACGTGGACTTCAAGGCCCAGCTGACGAAGATCAAGGCCAGCAACCCCGATGCCATCGTGCTGTCGGCCCTACTGGCTGAAGGCGCACCCATCATGGTGCAAGCCCGCCAGGTGGGCCTGAACGTGCCCATCATCGGCGGCAACGGCATGAACTCGGTCAAGGTGTTCGAACTGGCCAAGGGCAAGTCGGACGGCCTGTACGTGGGCAGCCCCTGGTCGATCGAGAACCAGGCTGATGCCAACCGCAAGTTCGTGGTCGCCTACACCTCCCGGTTCAAGACGGCGCCCGACCAATTCGCGGCCCAGTCCTATGACGCCATGAACATCGCCGCCCAGGCCCTGCGCAAGATCAAGCTCAGCGGCGACCTGGCAGCCGATCGCACCGCACTGCGTGAAGCCCTGCCGGCCGTGAAACACGTGGGTGCGACCGGCGCCTTCAGCTTCCGCCGCGCCAACGACAGAGCCGGCAAGCCAGCCGGTTACGACGCCCAGCAGACCGCCATCGTCAGCGTGACACGCGGCGACAAGTTCTCGATCGAGAAGTAAGACTGAAACGCGCGGCCCCGCCACCCCCGTGGCGGGGCCGCGCGCTTGTGTAAAGAACAAAATGCTTGAACAACAGCTCGTCAATGCCTTGTCACTCGGGTGCGTCTACGCCCTGTTTGCACTCGGCTTCACCCTCATCTTCGGGGTCCTGGGCGTCATCAACCTGTCCCACGGCGCGATTTTCATGGTCGGTGCCTATGCCGCAGAGCAAGCCGTCGCGCGCTTTGCCTTGCCGCTCTGGGGCGCGCTGCTGTTTGCATTTGTGTTTTGCGGCCTGCTCGGGCTGGCCGTTGATGTGCTGGTACTGCGGCCGTTGCGTGCCCGCAATGCCCCCCACCTGATTCCCATGATTGCCACGATCGGCGTGGCCATCATTCTCAACAACAGCGTCCAGGGCATTTTTGGCGCCGAAAGCCTGCGCTTTCCGCCCGGCCTCGTGCCCGAAGATCTCCTGATGTTCGGCGGCCTGCAGCTGACGGCGCTGGAGTTGGGCATCATTTTTCTGTCCTTTGGGCTGATGGCCGCCCTGCTGCTGGCCCTGAAGAAAACCCAGTTCGGCCGGGCCCTGCGCGCCATTGCCGAATCCCCCAAAGCGGCCTATCTGGTCGGCATCAACGTCGAAGGTCTTTTCTTCTTCACGTCCTTTGCCGCCGCCGGCCTGGGCGGCGTGGCCGGCGTGCTCATTGGACTGTATTCGAAC
Source organism: Rhodoferax sp. (assembly GCA_019449595.1). Classification (GTDB taxonomy): domain Bacteria; phylum Pseudomonadota; class Gammaproteobacteria; order Burkholderiales; family Burkholderiaceae_C; genus Allorhodoferax. The sequence goes on from JAGRPL010000001.1 coordinate 83,106, forward strand.
GCGCTGTTTCCGCTCATGGGCCAACCCATGCTGCACAAGGGCATTGCGGTGATCATCCTGGGCGGCATGGGCGACATCCGCGGCGCACTGATAGGCGGCCTGTTCCTGGGCTTTGCCGAGGTGCTGTCGGTTGCTTACATTGGCTCCAGCATGCGGGACGCGGTCGCCTTCGGCCTGCTCTTTCTCATCCTGCTGGTGCGACCCAAGGGCCTGTTCGGCCGGCTGCAAGAACGCAAGGTCTGACATGCAATTTCTTCCCGCGCAATTTTTCTGCCGCCCGACGGGCGGTCACTGAACATGGAATGGTTCGACAACTTCTGGGCGGTCTACAGCAACCTGGTGCTCACCCTGGGCACCAATTCGCTGCTGGCCCTTTCCATCTACCTCACCCTGTCCTGCGGCATGCTGGCCATCGCCAATGCGGCGTTCATGGGCATCGGCGCCTACACCTCGGCCATCCTGACCATGAACTACGGCCTGCCGTTTCCCGTCGTGCTGCTGGCCGGCATGGCGGCGCCGGCGCTGATGGCCTTTGTCATCGGCAAGCCCACTCTCAGGCTCTCCGGCGTGTACCTGGCCATGGCGACCCTGGCCTTTGGCGAGGTGGTGCGCATTGCGGTGCTCAACACTGAATCCCTGACCGGCGGCGCGCTCGGCCTCAACGGCATTGCGCAATCGACCCAGTGGTGGCACGTGGCGTTGGCCCTGGTGCTGACGCTGGCGGTGCTGTGGCGCCTGCGCCGCTCCAAAATTGGCCGCGCCTTCGAGTCGATCAAGGAAGACGAAACGGCTGCGGGCCTGATGGGCATTGACGTCGGCGCCTACAAGATGCTGGCCTTTGTGCTGGGCGGGGCGATTGCCGGACTAGCCGGTGTGCTCAACGCCCACCTGACGTTCTTCATCAGCCCCGGCGAATACGGTTTTGACCGCGCGGTGGAGATTCTCACCATGACGATTCTGGGCGGCATCAGCAGCCTGACCGGGCCGGTGGTCGGCGCCGTCATCCTCACCCTGCTGCCCGAAGCCCTGCGCACCTTCCAGGATTTCCGGCTAGTCGTCAACGGCTTCATCCTGGTGCTGATCGTGCTGTTCCTGCCCAAGGGCATCTGGGACCCGGCACGCTTGCGCCAGTGGTTCGGCCGCAAAGGGAGCCGCGCATGAGCACCTCAACGTCCCTGAAACTGGAAGCCGTTTCGCGCCACTTTGGCGGCCTCAAGGTATTGCAGGATGTGAACCTCGACATCCCGCAAAAAGGCATTTTTGGCTTGATCGGCCCGAACGGCGCCGGCAAGACCACCGTTTTCAACCTGATCACCGGTTTGCTACCGCCCACCAGCGGCCGCATTGAATTCCAGGGTCAGGACCTGGCCGGCCGCAAACCGCATGACATCACCCGCCTGGGAATTGCCCGGACCTTCCAGAACATCCGCATCTTCAAGGAGATGTCGCTGCTGGAGAACGTCATGGTGGGCCTGCACGCACAACTGCAGTACGGTGCCCTGGGTCTGCTGGCCAGCACGGGCCTGTTCCGCAGCGAGGAGCGGCGCGCCCGCGACCGCGCGCGCGAACTGCTGTCCTGGGTCCGCCTGGACCACAAGGCGTCCGACCTGGCCGACAACCTGTCGTACGGCGAGCAGCGCAAGCTGGAGCTGGCACGGGCGCTGGCCACCAACCCCAAGCTGCTGTTGCTGGATGAACCGGTGGCCGGAATGAACAGCGGCGAAAAAGTCGAGCTGATGCAGGAGATCCGCAACATCAGCGAACGCGGTTACGCAATTTTCATGATTGAACACGACATGCGCTTTGTGATGGGCCTGTGCAGCGACATTGCTGTCCTGAATTTCGGGCGCATCATTGCCCGCGGCAGTCCCGATGCCATACGCAACAACCCGCAGGTGATCGAGGCCTACCTGGGCCGCGAGGATGATGAGGTCACCATGGACGACCGGGGAGCCACCGCATGAGCGCGCCACTGCTGCAGGTCAGCGACCTGAAAGTCCACTACGGCCATATCGAAGCCGTCAAGGGCATCAACTTCGAGCTGCGTGAAGGCCAGATCACCACGCTGGTGGGCGCCAACGGCGCCGGCAAGTCCACTACCCTGCTGGCGCTGTCGGGCCTGGTGAAAAAGGCAGCTGGCCGCGTCGTGCTCGATGGCCAGGACCTCACGAAAATGTCGCCGCACAAGATCGTGTCCAGCGGCATGGTGCAGGTGGCCGAAGGCCGGGCTACGCTGACGACGCTGACCGTGCAGGAAAACTTGGAACTGGGTGCCTACAGCCGCCGGGACAAGGGCAACCGGGCCGCCGACCTCGACTACGTCTACGGCCTGTTTCCCGTGCTCAAGGACCGCGCCGGCGGCCTGGCGGGCAACCTGTCGGGTGGCGAGCAGCAGATGCTGGCGATTGGCCGCGCGCTGATGGCCAAGCCGCGCGTGCTGCTGCTCGACGAGCCCTCCATGGGGCTGGCACCCATCATCGTGCAGGACATTTTCCGCACCCTGCGCGACATCAACCAGGCCGGACTGACGATTTTCCTGGTCGAACAGAACGTGCGCCAGGCGCTGAAGATTTCCGACCGCGCCTACGTCCTGGAAACGGGCTCCATCATCCTGGAAGGAACCGGCCGCGAGCTGCTGGTCAATCCGCGGGTGCAGGACGCCTACCTCGGCAGCTGACGGCGGATGCGGCGGCTCACAGCCGCCGGATCGGCTTCTTGCGCCACACCGTCCGGTAGTACGTCGTCTGCATGCCCAGCATGGCCAGGAACGCCACCGGATACGCCGCCCAGATGCCATTGAGCCCATAGGGAGTGCTCAGCAGCCAGGCCACCGGCACCTCCACCCCGGCAATGGCCAGCATGCTCAGCAGCGTGGGCACCAGCACCGTACCGCTGGCACGCATCAGGCCCGACAGCACCATGGACATGCCCATGATGACGCTGCTCCACAGCATGATGTGCAGCAGCGTCTGCGCCAGCTCCACCACCGCGGCATCGGTAATGAACAGGCCGACAACGTGGCGTGAAAACAGGTAGCCCAGCAGCACCAGAGAGCCGGTCAGCAGCAGGTTCAGCACAATGCCGGTGCGGGCAATATGGCCCAGCGTGTGCCCCCGCCCGGCGCCAATGGCCTGTGCTCCCAGGATGGACGCCGCGATGGCGATGGAGATGGCGGGGAACTGCACGTAGGACACGATCTGGTTCACCGCACCGTAGGCGGCCGTGGCCTGCGAACCAAAGCGGTTGACCAGAAACAGCACCGCGATCTCCGCCACCGAGATGGTGATCATGGACACCGCCGTAGGCAGGCCGATGCGCAGCACCTTGCGCAGGATGGCACGGTCGATGGTGAGGTAGCGCACAAAGAGCGCATCGGGCGCCAGCACGTGGTGCTTGCGGCGCAAATGCCACGCCGTCCAGCCCAGTGCCGCCAGGTAGGACACCACGGCAGCATAGGCCCCGCTGGCCACGCCCATCTGCGGCAAGCCCAGCCAGCCGCGGATCAGCGCCGGCGTCACCAGCAGGCCGACGATGGTCGAGATCAGCAGCGTCAGCAGCGGCGTCTTCGTGTCGCCCACGCCGCGCAGCATGGAAGTGGTGAGCAGGAACAGGAACACCCCCGGTGCAGCCAGCAGCATGATGCGGGCATAGGCCGTGGCACCGGGCAGGATGTCGGCCGGGGTGCCCAGCGCGCGCAGCATGATCTCGGTGTAGGTGCCGCCAAACACGGCCACCAGCAGACCGGCGCACAGGCCCACGGTCAGCGTGGTGCCGGCAATGGCGCGCACCCGGTTCACCTCGCGCGCGCCCCAGGCCTGGCCAATCAGCACGGCTGCGCCGGAGCCCAGCCCGATCATGAAGGCGATGAGGAAAAACAGCACCGGGAAAAACGCCGACACCGAAGCCATGGCCTGCACGCCCAGCATCTGGCCGAGGTAGATGTTGTTCACCGTGCCGGACAGCGCCTGCAGGATGTTGCTCAGGATCATGGGCACCAGAAATGCCAGATAGCTGCGCCACAGCGGCGGCGCAAAGGCGGGAGCGGGAGTGTCGTGCGTCATGGGGTTACCCAGGCGTCCGCCAGCAGCTGCATCAGGTGCGTGCGCACATCGGCCGGCCAGGCGGTGGTATGGGTTTCGAGGGCGGCGCGGTCGCCGGCAAACAAGGCCCGGCTGGCTTCCTCGAAGCCGGGTGCATGTCCGGCCATGGTGGACATGAATTTGTAGCCCACGGCACGGGCCTGGCGCACCCGGTCCTGGGCTTCCTGGGCCCGGCGCGCCGTCTCCACCAGCTTGCGCAGGGCCACCGAGGCGCCACCGCTTTGCTGGCCCAGCCAGTCCCAGTGGCGCGGCAGCAGCGTCACCTCACGGGCCACCACGCCCAGACTGGGACGCCCCGGGCCGCGGGGCGCCACTGCCGCCGGCGCGTCCTCCACCGGCATGGCCGGCTGCGCGGTGCTGGCGATCTGGGCCTGCAAGCGTGCCAGGAAGGCCTGGGGCGTGCCGCGCCAGTCCAGCTCGATGACCTCGCTGCTGGCATCGTCAAACACCAACACCGCCGGTGGCTGGGGATCGGACGCCGTGCGGTCCACCGCAGCCTTGGCCAGCGGTGCCACCGCCAGCAGCGGGCCGCTGGCAATGCGCCGCGGACCTTCAAAGGCCGTACACAGGGTTGGGGAAGGCTGCATTGATTTACCCGGATTTAATTAAAAAATTAATTATATCCGGGTTAAATAAATGTCTGGCAAACGGTACGCCCTACGGAAGGCGGGCCGCCTCGGGCGGAATCAGTGTCCGCCGTGCGCCATGCCGCTGACCAGCGTGACCAGGCCTATGCCCAGCCCCAGCCAGACCACCTGTGCAATGGTCTGGCGCAAAGCCAGCCGCTTTTGCAGCTGGGGAATCAGATCGGCCAGTGCCACGTACACAAAGCTGCTGGACGCCACCACCAGGAAGTACGGCAGGTAGTCGTGGAGCTGGTCCACCAGCCAGTAGCCCACCATGCCGCCCAGGGCGGTGACGGCGCCGGCCAGCGACACCTTGGTCAACGCCATGCGCCGGTTGCTGGCCCCCGAACGCAGCACCATCAGGTCGCCCATGTGGTGCGGCACTTCGTGGGCCAGCACCGCCAGGGCGGCAATGGCGCCCAGGCGCATGTCGGCCATGAAGGCCGAGGCAATCAAGATGCCGTCGCCAAAGCAGTGCACGCTGTCGCCGGTGAGCACGGCCCAGCTGCCGGCTTGCGGCGCGTGGCTGTGCGCGAGGTCGTGGTCATGGCTGTGGCCATGCGCCCCCTGCCCGGCGGAGGCGGGCCGTTCGCCCTCTTCCAGCCCATGGTGGTGCTCATGCCCGTGGTGCCAGAGTTCGGCCTTGTCGAGCAGAAAGAAAAACACCAGCCCCAGCAACAGCACCAGAAACAGGTCGTGTGGTTCCACCTGGCTCTCGAACGCCTCGGGCAGCAGGTGCATGAACGCGGTGGCCATGAGCGCACCGGCGGCCAGGCTGAGCATGTGCTGGGTGTAGCGGGCCAGCACGCCAAAGCTCAACGCCGCCGCCAGCCACACCGAGCCGATGCCGGCGAGCAAGGTACCCATCAGAATTGCTATCAAAGTCATAGCGAGTTACGCATGTAAATTATGGGCTCTCGCCCGTTCAAACCCTAAAAAAACCGCCCGACGGGCGGTGCTCTCCGCTGCGGGTATCACGCCACGCCGTGCGTCTTGAGCCACTGCAAGGCGCGCTTCCAGCCGTCTTCGGCCGCTTCCTTGCGGTAGCTGGGACGGTAGTCGGCATGGAATGCGTGGGGGGTGTCAGGGTACACCACAAACTGCGACGCCCGGGATGCGGCGTTGCCCGCGGCCAGGGCGTCCTTCATCTTGGCGATGGTGTCCAGCGGAATGCCACTGTCGGCCCCGCCGTACAGGCCCAGAACCGGCGCGCGCAGGGTGGCGGCTACATCGATCGGGTTCCTGGGCGTAAGCTCGGTGCTGGCACCTACCAAGCGGCCGTACCAGGCCACGGCTGCCTTCACCGGGGCATGTGCCGCGTACAGCCACGTGATGCGGCCACCCCAGCAGAACCCGGTGATGGCCGCCTTGTTCACATCACCACCATGGGCACCGGCCCATTGCAGGGCGCCGTCCAGGTCGGCCAGGACTTGCGCATCGGGCACCTTGGCCACCAGTTCAGCCATGAGCTTGCTGATGTCGGTGTATTGGCGGGCGTCGCCCTGGCGCGCATACAGATCGGGCGCAATGGCCAGATAGCCCTCGCGCGCCAGGCGGCGGCAGGTATCGGCAATGTACTCGTGCACGCCAAAGATTTCCTGCACCACCAGTACCACCGGCAGACCGGTCTTGCCTTCGGGTGCCGCAAAGTAGGCCGGCACCGCAAAACCGTTGACGGAGAAGGTGGTGGAGCCCGCGCGCAAGCCATCCGCCGGCGTGCTGATGGCGGATTGCGCCATGACGGGCAGCACGGTGGCGGCGTAGCCCACACCCAGCGCCGTCTGGATGGCGGTGCGCCGGGTGGCCCCACCGGGGGTCGTTTTGCCGGGAAGCAAGGCGTCAAACTCGGTCATCAGGTCCTCTTTCAGCATGGCATGCTCCAGAATAGTTGAACGGGGAAAACCGCACAGTCTAGGCCTCCCGGGAAATGCCGGTGCACCAGGGGCCAATACGGGGAGCCAGTCAGTGCGCCTTTTCCCAGTTGGGCCCGAAGCCGATCTCGGCCAGCAGCGGCACCTTGAGCGCCGCCACGCCCGCCATCAGGCGTGGAACCTCGGCACGCACCCACTCCACCTCGTTCTGCGGCACTTCAAACACCAGTTCGTCGTGCACCTGCATGATCATCCGGGTGGCGCGCTGCTCGGCGTCGAGCACCTGCTGCACCTTCACCATGCTGAGCTTGATGAGGTCGGCCGCCGTACCCTGCATGGGCGCGTTGATGGCGGCACGCTCGGCACCCGAGCGGCGCGGGCCGTTGGGCGAGTTGATTTCGGGCAGGTACAGGCGCCGCCCCAGCACGGTTTCCACATACCCTTTGGCCTTGGCGCTCTGGCGCGTCTGGTCCATGTACTGCTTGACGCCGGCAAAGCGGGCAAAGTAGCGCTCGATGTAGTTCTTGGCCGCCGTGTTGTCGATGCCCAGGTTGCGCGCCAGGCCGAAGGCGCTCATGCCGTAGATCAGCCCGAAGTTGATGACCTTGGCGTAGCGGCGCTGCTCGCTGCTGACCTGGTCTACCGGCACGCCGAACACCTCGGCCGCCGTGGCGCGGTGCACGTCCAGCCCCTCGTGGAAGGCGCGCAGCAGGGCCTCGTCACCGCTGATGTGGGCCATGATGCGCAACTCGATCTGCGAGTAGTCGGCACTGGCAATCACGCTGCCGGCCGGCGCCACAAAGGCCTCGCGCACGCGCCGGCCTTCGGGCGTGCGCACGGGAATGTTCTGCAGGTTGGGGTCGTTGCTCGACAAGCGCCCGGTCACGGCCACCGCCTGCGCGTAGTGTGTGTGCACGCGCCCGGTGCGCGGGTTGGCCAGCTGGGCCAGCTTGTCGGTGTACGTGCCCTTGAGCTTGGCCAGGCCGCGGTGCTCCAGAATCTTGGCCGGCAGCGGAAAGTCCTCGGCCAGTTTCTCCAGCACCTCTTCGTCGGTGCTGGGGGCTCCGGTGGCGGTCTTCTTGACCACCGGCAGGCCGAGCTTGGTAAAGAAGATCTCGCCAATCTGCTTGGGGCTGCTCAGGTTAAAGACCTGGCCGGCCAGTTCATGCGCTTCGGTCTCGAGTTGCAGGATGCGCTGCCCCAGCTCATGGCTTTGCGCCGCCAGCGTGGGGGCGTCGATCAGCACGCCATTGCGCTCGATGCGGTACAGCGCCTCGCTGCTGGCAATTTCCAGTTCGTACACCGCGCGCAGCTTGTCGTCGGCCTGCAGGCGTGGCCACAGGGTCCGGTGCACGTCCAGTGTCTGGTCCGCGTCTTCGCAGGAATACTCGGCGGCCTTGGCAATCTCGACCTGGTTGAAGGTGATCTGGTGCACGCCCTTGCCGCACAGGTCTTCGAAGCTGATGCCGCTGCGCCCCAGGTGGCGCTCGGCCAGGCTGGACAGACCGTGCGGCTTGTGCACTTCCAGCACGTAGCTTTGCAGCATGGTGTCGTGCGCATAGCCCTGCACCTCGATGCCGTGGTTGGCAAACACGTGGCGGTCGTACTTGATGTGCTGGCCCAGCTTCTTCGCCGCGGGGTTTTCCAGCCAGGGCTTGAGCCGCGCCAGCACCGCATCGCGCGGCAGCTGGGCCGGCGCGTCCGGGTAGTTGTGGGCCAGCGGAATGTAGGCGGCCGCACCGGGCTGCACGCTGAAGGAGATGCCCACGATCTCGGCCACCATCTCGTCGAGCGAGTTGGTCTCGGTGTCCAGCGCCACCAGCTCGGCGGCCTCCAGGCGAGCCAGCCAGGCGTCGAATGCCGGCCAGTCGAGTACCGTGTCGTAGGCCAGCGTGCTGACCGGGGCGTTGACGGGCGCGGGCTCGTCGAACAGGCCCGGCTCGTGGGGCTTGGCGCGGGGCGCCGGTGTGCGCGCGGGGGCGGCACCCCCGGTACCGGACGGGGCCGCACCGCTGCCGTTGCCCTCCAGCGCGCGGGCCAGGCCCTTGAAGCCATATTTCTCGTAGAAATCGCGCAGAGCGCCCGTGTCTTGTGCGCCAATAGCTATGGAATCCATAGCAGGCAGACCCGAAACGTAACCCTCCAGATCGCAGTCGGTCTTGACCGTCAGCAGGCGCCGGCCGGTCGGCAGCCAGTCCAGCGCCTTGCGCAGGTTCTCGCCGGCCACGCCTTTGATCTCGTCGGCCCGGGCCACCAGGGCGTCGAGCGAGCCGTATTCCTGCAGCCACTTGGCGGCGGTCTTGGGCCCGACCTTCTGCACGCCAGGCACGTTGTCGATCACGTCACCCACCAGGGTCTGGTAGTCCACCATCAGCGCCGGCGGCACGCCAAATTCGGCGGTCACGCCGGCCACATCGCGGCGGCGGCCGTTCATGGTGTCGATGATGGTGACGTGTTCGTTGACCAGCTGCGCCAGGTCCTTGTCGCCGCTGCTCACGATCACTTCGATGCCCTGGCGGGCGGCAATGGCCGCCAGCGTGCCGATCACGTCGTCCGCCTCCACACCGGGCACGGCCAGCACCGGCCAGCCCAGCAGGCGCACCACCTCGTGGATGGGCTCGATCTGCGCGCGCAGGTCGTCCGGCATGGGCGAGCGGTGGGCCTTGTATTCGGGGTACCAGTCGTTGCGGAAAGTCGGGCCCTTGGCATCGAACACGCAGGCGAAGTAGTCGGCCGGCATTTCCTTGCGCAGGCTCTGCATCATGTTGATGACGCCCCGGATGGCCCCGGTCGGCGCACTGGTGGGGTCGCCCGGCACGGCACGCAGGTCGGGCATGGCGTGGAAGGCGCGGTACAGGTAGCTGGAGCCGTCCACCAGCAGCAGGGTTTTCTTGTCGGTCATGCGCACATTTTGCCTGTCTCCTGCCCGGGGCCGGCGCCCTCTACAATCGACGACCACATTCTGACATTCAGGCGCGTTGATTCATGGCGGTTTACACAGAGGTCTCCTTCGATGAGGCCAGCAGCTTCTTGCAAGACCTCAACCTGGGAACCCTCCAGTCCATGGCGGGTTGCTCCGGCGGCATCGAAAACACCAATTACTTTGTCACCACCGACCAGGCGCCCTATGTGCTGACCCTGTTCGAGCGCCTGAGCGCCGAGCAGCTGCCGTTCTACCTGCGGCTCATGAAACACCTGGCGCACCACGGCATTCCGGTGCCCGACCCCGCGGCCAACCGCGACGGCGACGTGCTCCATACCCTCAAGGGCAAGCCGGCCGCCGTGGTGAACCGGCTGCGCGGCAAGAGCGAGCTGGCCCCCACGGCCGTGCACTGCGCCCTGGTGGGCGACATGCTGGCCCGCCTGCACCTGGCGGGGCGCGACTTTTCCATGCACCAGCCCAATCTGCGCGGACTGGCCTGGTGGAACGAAACCGTGCCGGTGGTTCTGCCCTTCCTGCAGCCCGAGCAGGCCACCCTGCTGCAAAGCGAGCTGGCCTACCAGAACCACATTGCCGGGCAGGCAGCCTACGGCGCCCTGCCCCGCGGCCCCATCCATGCCGACCTGTTCCGCGACAACGTGATGTTCGAGGCCGCCGCCGATGGCCAGGGTGTCCCCGCCCTCACCGGCTTTTTCGACTTCTACTTTGCCGGCGTGGACACCTGGCTGTTTGACCTGGCCGTGTGCCTCAACGACTGGTGCGTGGATTTGCCCACCGGCGCCATGGATGCCGAGCGCAGCCAGGCCTTTCTGGCGGCCTACGCCAAGGTGCGCCCGCTGCAGGCACAGGAACGCGCCCTGCTGCCGGCCATGGCCCGCGCCGGCGCCCTGCGCTTCTGGATTTCCCGCCTGTGGGACCTGCACCTGCCCCGCGAAGCCGCCATGCTGCAGGCCCACGATCCCGGACACTTTGAACGGGTACTGCGCCAGCGTATCCTGTACCCCATGACGCTTAACCCGACCACCGCATGAGACTCCACATCGTCCCGGCCCGCCAGGGCATCCAATGGGTCAAGCTGGGCATTCAGACTTTCTTCCGCCAACCCATGGCCATGGCCGGCCAGTTCTTCCTGTTCATGGCCGTCATGTCCTTGCTGGGCATGGTGCCGGTGCTGGGCCCGCTGGTCGCCATCGTGCTGATACCGGCGGCGACCGTCGGGCTGATGGCTGCGACCCGCGAAGCCAGCGCGGGGCGCTTTCCCATGCCCGGCCTGCTGATCAGCGCCTTTCGCGCAGGAGCGGGGCCTGCCCGGTCCATGCTGATCCTGGGCTGCATGTACGCCGCAGGCTTTGCGCTGGTGCTGTCTTCCACAGCGCTGGCCGACGGCGGCAAGTTCATGCAGGTCTACCTGGGCAACGCCGCGCTGACGGAAGAGCTGGTGACGGACAACAGCTTCATGGTGGCTTCGCTGATGTTCACCGCCCTGTACCTGCCCCTGAACCTGCTGTTCTGGCACGCACCGGCCCTGGTGCTGTGGCACGGCGTGGCGCCGGTCAAGAGCCTGTTTTTCAGCCTGGTGGCGTGCTTCCGCAATTTCTGGGCGCTGACGCTGTACAGCCTGGCCTGGACGCTGGTGGCGCTGGCGCTGTTTCTGCTGGTGGCCTCGGTGGCAGCCATGATCGGCGGCCCCCAGGCCATACCGGCCATGCTGTACCCGATGGGCCTGCTCATCGCGGCCATGTTCTTCACGTCCATCTACTTCACGTTCCGCGACAGTTTCGACCTGGGCGCCGAAACGAATCCCTGAGGCCCACCAGCCGGGTCGATATCCCCGGCTGATGCCCCAGGCCGGTCAGCCCAGCTTGATGGCCACCGGATCGGCAGTGAGGTAGCCCACGGCCGCACCAAAGCGGTCCTTGTAATTGGCGCGCACCAGGGGGTCCAGCGTCGCCTGCACCTTGCCATGCAGCTTGGGCACCCAGTCACCCGCGTGCTGGAAATTGCTCATGATGTAGGTCCAGCCATTGAGGTCATCCGCCACATGCAGACCCGTCGCCTCGGCGCCCGCGGGCATGGACGCCACACGCGAAAGCACCTTGGTATCCACGTTGTAGGCCCACAGAAAATTATTGACGTGCGAATTGGTGTCTTCGCCAATGAACAGTGTGCGCAGCTTCTCGGAAAACTTGAGGTTGTCCGGGTTGGATATCTTGTCGGGGTGGGCCAGATTACCCAGCGCGTCGGCAGCAATGTCTTCGCCGACCAACAACGCCTTGGTGTGCACGGGAACCCACTCGCTGGCAATGACCGCACCGCCTGCGTCCTTCTGTCCACCGGCGAGCTGGCAGGCTATCACCCCACCGGCAACCAGTGCCTTGTCCAGCGCAATGCCGCTGGCTTCATTCCAGCCCTTGCCGCCCTTGACCATGGAGTCCTGCATGTAGGACAGCGCCGAGTAGGCCACCTTGTCCTTGGCATTGACCGTGGTGCCTTCCATCTTTGAAAAGCCCATGCTGCCACCCACGAGGTAGGCATAGCGGTGGGTTTCCAGAAAGACCGCCGCCTTTTCCATGCCGGGCTTGACCTTGATCCAGTTGGCCTTGCCACCCAGGAAAACCTTGGTGAAGCTGGCGTCGCCCGGGTCTTTGGTATGCACGGTCATGATATCGGTCGGCTTCAGCGTGTTGGCGAACTTTTCAATCTCGTCGCTGGTGGCATGCCCCAATTTGATCCACGACAACCGGGCACCTGCGTCGGCAGGATGGATCGAGAAACCCGCGCCCACCTTGGCCACATACAGTGTTCCGGCAGACAGGTGCTTTTCCTTGTCGGCGACGAACATGAACAAGCCGCCGTTGGTGGCGTCATCACCCATGAGCACGGTGCGGTTGTCGGGCATGACCTGCACCAATTCATGCGAAATGCGGCCCATGCAGTAGTGCTTGACCACGGTGCCGGTGCCGTCGGGGTGGACCGTCACTTCAGGCAGATGCCCATAATGGTACGGGTTGGCAATGCCTTCTGCACCAAAGAGGTTCTTGCTGAACGTCTTGAACACGGGGTTCTCCGCAGCAAAAAATGCGTCCGGCTCATACTCTTCGCTGGAGAGGTGTGTATTCCACGGCGACAGGCTGGAGCCGCAGGTGATCCACAGGCCCTGTGCCTGCGAGGTATCCACGCTGTGGTACTTCACCAGCGTCAGCTTGCCGCTGCTCGGGTCCTGGTCCAGCGTCAGCACGGCAATCGAGGACGGCAGCGTGCCATAGGCATCGGCATTGGCCTGGTCGCGCGTGGTGTATTCAAACTGCACCACGGCAAATACCGCCTTGCCCTTGATGCCAGCCACCGTGACGCGGGGCAGTTGCAGGAGCGAGGTGCCGTCCGGGCAATCCGAGAAGAACTGGCGCTCTTTGCCCGCTACCGATCTGTCCATGATGGGCTTGTTCAGGATATCGACATAGCCGCCGGCCAGCACGGTGCCGCCCTTGCCGTCGGGTACGCGGTCACCGGTGATGAAGAACGGCTGGTAGGCCAGCTTGTAGGCGCGGGTTGTTCCGTCCTGCAGGGTGACCCGCAGGCTGGAGGCCACAGTGGTGGTGGCCATCGCAGCCGGGTTCGCCAGCGTCGGCGCCGCCATGGACGTGAAAACTGCCGATGCAAACGGCGCCGTCGACGCCACCGCACTGCCCGTGGTGGCGCAACCCGACAACAGGGAACCCGAGGCCATCACGCCCAAGGGCAGCATGGGAGCCGTAGCGAGAAATTGAAGTGCTTTGCGACGCGAGGGTTGGGGTGCTTGTGACATGCGGAGTTTCCATAAGGTGATGAAATGACCAGCACCATGCTAGAAACCCAATGTGACAAACCGGTGAAACTTCTATGGCACTGGCGTCAGCTTAGCCACGCTCAGCGCCAGCCACTTGGTGCCGTGGCGCGGGAAATTGATCTGCGCGCGGGCGTCGTCGCCAGCGCCTTCCAGCGTGAGCACCGTGCCTTCCCCAAACTTGGCATGGAATACCTGCATGCCCAGGCGCAGGCCGTGGGACGCCTCGTCCTTGCGGACAATTTTGTTACCAAAAGTGCCTGCAGAGCCCATGGAACCTGCGTAGCCCGCTCCTGAATGCATAGCATTTCCGGTATCGGCGCTCCAGCTGCGGCCAAAGTTCTGGTTCTTGGGCGTGAGCCACTTCAGCGCGTCTTCGGGCAGCTCTTCGAAAAAGCGGCTCTTCATGTTGAAGCGTGTCTGCCCGTGCAGCATGCGCGACTGCGAGTGGCTCAGGTACAGGCGCTTGCGGGCGCGGGTGATGGCCACGTACATGAGGCGGCGCTCTTCCTCCAGGCCATCGCGGTCGTTCATGGAGTTTTCGTGCGGAAACAGGCCCTCTTCCATGCCGGTGATGAACACGCAGTCAAACTCCAGGCCCTTGCTGGAATGCACGGTCATGAGCTGGATGGCGTCCTGCCCGGCTTCGGCCATGTTGTCGCCCGCCTCCAGCGCCGCGTGGGTCAGGAAGGCGACCAGCGGTGACAGGGTCTCTCCGGTGTCACCAAACGCATCGTCTGGCGCGGCAGGCGCTGGTGCGTCCGGGTCCAGCCCCTGGCTGGCCGGACTCTGGCCCAAGGGGTTGCCGGCCCCGGCCGACAGCGCGGCCGCATCGCGGCCAAAACCTTCCTGCATGACAAAGCTCTCGGCGGCATTGACCAGTTCCTCCAGATTCTCCACCCGGTCGGCGCCTTCACGCTCGGCCTTGTAGTGCTCCAGCAGGCCGCTGTGGTCCAGCATCAGTTCAATGATGTCGCGCAGGTTCATGCCCACGGTCTGCTCGCGCAGCACGTCGATCTTGGCCACGAAGCCGGCAATGGCCGCCCCCGCCCGTCCCGTCAGGGTGCTCACAGCGTCGTGCAGCGAGCAGCCAGTGGCGCGGGCCACGTCTTGCAACTGTTCGATGGAACGCGCGCCAATGCCACGCGCCGGGAAGTTCACCACGCGCATGAAGCTGGTGTCGTCGTTGGGGTTCTCCAGGAGGCGCAGGTAGGCCAGCGCGTGCTTGATTTCGGCGCGCTCGAAGAAGCGCAGGCCGCCATACACCCGGTACGGCATGCCGGCGTTGAAGAGCGCGGTCTCGATCACCCGGCTTTGCGCGTTGCTGCGGTAGAGCACGGCAATTTCCTTGCGCTCGAAACCGGGCTCGGTGCCGTTGTCGCGCACCAGCTGCTTCATCTCTTCCACCATCCACTGCGCTTCGGCGTAATCGGTGGACGCCTCATACACGCGCACCGGCTCGCCGGGGCCCTGGTCGGTACGCAGGTTCTTGCCCAGACGACGGCTGTTGTGGCTGATGAGCGCGTTGGCCGAGTCCAGGATGTTGCTGTACGAGCGGTAGTTCTGCTCCAGCTTGATCTGGTGCTGCACAGCGAACTCGCGCACGAAGTCGGCCATGTTGCCCACGCGCGCGCCGCGGAAGGCGTAGATGCTCTGGTCGTCATCGCCCACGGCCAGCACGGCGCCGCCGGGGGTGTCTGGGCTGGCAAAGCCCGCCTGCTGCGCCTCGCCCTTGCCGGCCAGCATCTTGATCCAGGCGTACTGCAGCTTGTTGGTGTCCTGGAACTCGTCGATCAGGATGTGGCGGAAACGGCGCTGGTAGTGCTCGCGGATGGGGTCGTTGTCGCGCAGCAGCTCGTAGCTGCGCAGCATCAGCTCGCCAAAGTCCACCACGCCCTCGCGCTGGCACTGCTCCTCGTAGAGCTGGTAGATCTCCACTTTCTTGCGCGTCTCGTCGTCGCGCACCTCGACCATGTGGGGGCGCAGGCCGTCTTCCTTGCAGCCGGCAATGAACCACTGCAGCTGCTTGGGGGGAAAGCGTTCGTCGTCGACGTTGAACTGCTTGCACAGGCGCTTGATGGCCGAGAGCTGGTCCTGTGTGTCCAGGATCTGGAACGCCTGCGGCAGGTTGGCCATCTTGAAGTGGGAGCGCAGGAAGCGGTTGCACAGGCCATGGAAGGTGCCAATCCACATGCCGCGCACATTGACCGGCAGCATGGCGGAAAGCCGGGTCATCATCTCCTTGGCGGCCTTGTTGGTGAAGGTCACGGCCATGATGCTGCCGGGCGAAGCCAGCCCGTTTTGCAGCAGCCAGGCAATGCGGGTGGTCAGCACACGGGTCTTGCCGGAACCAGCACCGGCGAGGATCAGCGCGTGCTCGGCGGGCAGGGTGACGGCAGCGCGCTGTTCGGGGTTGAGCGTGGAAAGCAGGGGCGACAGCGAAGCGTCCGGGGCGGCAGAGGTAAAGGGCATGCCCTGATTGTAGAAAGACGAAAGATTCACAGGGTTTTGCGAGTTGTATACAATCAGTCACCGGGCCCAAGCAATTGGGACCCGGTTTTTTTATGGCCGGTCCCAGTCCAAGCGCCCACGTTTGAAAGATTTTTTCTTGCAACACCGGAAACAGGAGCTTGGGAACATGGACATTTTTGACTACGACAACATCCTGCTGCTACCGCGCAAATGCCGCGTGGAAAGCCGCTCGGAGTGCGACGCCAGCGTGGAGCTGGGCAGCCGGCGCTTTCGCATCCCGGTCGTGCCCGCCAACATGAAGACGGTGGTGGACGAGTCGATTTGCGTCTGGCTGGCGCGCAACGACTATTTCTACGTGATGCACCGCTTCGACTTCGACAACGTGCAGTTCGTCCAGGACATGAAGGCAAAGGGGCTGTACGCCTCCATCTCGCTGGGCGTGAAGCAGCCCGACTACGCCACGGTAGACACGCTGGTCGCCCTGGGCCTGGCCCCGGAGTACATCACCATCGACATTGCCCACGGCCACGCCGACAGCGTGAAGGCCATGATCGGCCACATCAAGGAGAAGCTGCCCGCCAGCTTCGTCATCGCCGGCAACGTGGCCACGCCCGAGGCCGTGATCGACCTGGAGAACTGGGGCGCCGACGCCACCAAGGTCGGCATCGGCCCGGGCAAGGTGTGCATCACCAAGCTCAAGACCGGCTTTGGCACCGGCGGCTGGCAGCTCAGCGCGGTCAAGTGGTGCGCGCGCGTGGCCACCAAGCCCATCATCGCCGACGGCGGCATCCGCGAGCACGGCGACATCGCCAAGAGCATCCGCTTTGGTGCCACCATGGTCATGATCGGCTCCATGCTGGCCGGCCACGAGGAAAGCCCCGGCCAGACCGTGGAGGTGGACGGCAAGCTCTACAAGGAGTACTACGGCTCGGCCAGCGACTTCAACAAGGGCGAGTACAAGCACGTGGAGGGCAAGCGCATTCTGGAGCCCGTGAAGGGCCGGCTGGCCGACACGCTGGTCGAGATGGAGCAGGACGTCCAGAGTTCCATCAGCTACGCCGGCGGCAAGAAGCTGATGGACATCCGCAAGGTGAACTATGTAACCTTGGGTGGCGACAACGCCGGAGAACACCTGCTGATGTGAGGCCGCCACCCATGCGGCATCGGCTCAATGCCGGTGCATCGGGCGGCCGCCCAGGTCCTGCACCAGTTCCGGGGTGATGTCCGCAGCCGCCAGCACAACGCCACCGCGCTCGCGCGCAAAGCGCTGGGCGGCCTGCCGTTGTGCAAACGCCGGCAGGTTGCCCGCCCGCATGGGGCCTACCGCATCCGAGCCCTGCACGTACACCGCGGCACTGGCCTCGATCCAGGCGCCCGTATCCGCCGCCGTAACGTAACGGGCAGCGATGTCGTTGACGCTGCGCCCGGGGGTGTAGCGTCCCACATCCTGCAAATACTCGTAGAGGGAGAGCGGGGAGTCAAAAAACTGGGTGTCACCGTTGTCAAACACCACCTGTGCGGCCCAGCCCTTGGCGCGGGCCGGGTACATACCACACACGGGGCAGCGCGCATCCGGCGGCACCGGGCGCGGCGCATGCAGGGCAATGCCGGAAGCCGGGTCGTAGCGCGTAGGAGTGGCAACGATGCACACGTCCGCCGGCGCAGACACCTCGGGACTGGTGCGCACGCCATCACCCAGCAGCAGAACTCCGGCAGCACCGCAGAAAAACACCAGTCCCAACCGCAAGTCCATGGTTACATCTTGGTGTCGTGCAGGGCGCCGCCGCTGAGGTCAACCATGTCAGGTTTCACGTCTGAAAAACGCAGCACACGTCCGCCGTTCTTGGCAGCGAAGGCCGTGGCATCGGCCTCCTGCGCGAAGCTGGCAATGGTAGGCCCCATGGAGCCTTTGCGTTTGCTGCCCAGCACATAGAAACCGGTACGGGCGTCAAACCAGTTGCCGCGGGGCTGATCCCAGTCGGCCTTGCCCATGTCTTGCACCAGCACCGCGCGTATGGCCTTGACCTGCTCAGGCTTGAGCAAGGTGTTGAACATTTCGACCGTGTCGCAATAGAAACTGGGCTTGGCTTCACCCTTGAAATGAATCTGCGCCTTGGGGCCGGGGAAATCGGCCAGCAGCATTCCGTCCAGATCACAGGTGGTGGCGGGATCGATCTCCACGGGGACCACCGCAGTTTCCGCCTTGTCTCCACACGCGCTCAGCAAGGCGGCAGCACACAAGGCAGTCCAAAGAACAGGCAGGCGAAAGGGTTTCATGTGCGGAATCTCCAGGTAGCAATGGCCAGGGGCGCGGTGATCCAGGCCACCATGGCCCCGCCCATCAGCCAGGGATTGGCAAGGGCCGGTGGCACGATGCTGGTCAACCCATACAGGCTGCGCATTTGGTCCAGTGAAAAAACGTTGAGGATGCGAAAGACGTCGGCAGGATTCAACAACAATATGTAAGCCAGCATCTGGCCGCCGAACTCGCCACCGCTGGCCACCAGAAGGCCCAGCAGCAGCAGATCAAACACCAGCACAAAACCAAACCACAGCGCAATCGCCAACCCCGACGCACGGGTGCGCTCCCGGGTCACGACCGACAACAACAGTGCTAGGCTCAAGAAGGCCAAGCCCAGCAACACCGAGCTGAGCATGAAGCCCGCGTAATGGTAGAGACCCAACAGACCGAACTGGCGGAACAACAGTACCGCGTCCAGCGCAAATCCCACCACGGTCGACAAGGTAAGCGCCGCCGCGAGCCCCAGGTATTTGCCCAGCAACAGTTCCAGCCGGGTAATGGGTAGGGCCAGCAGCAGATCCAGCGAACCCCGCTCACGCTCGCCAACGACGGCATCAAAGCCCAGCAACAACGCGATCAACGGGATCAGGTAGATCACCAGACTGACGAGACTGGCGATGGTGAACTCAATCGAGCGCAGACCTACCTGGCCCTGTTGCGCGCCCCCAAAATACGTAATCACCAACGAGAACACGGTAAACACCAGCGCCACAGCCAGGACCCAACGGTTGCGCATGCGGTCACGGAACTCTTTGCCCGCCAGGGTGGCGATCTGTCGCCATTCAAGGTTCTGCATGCGCTAACTCCTCAGTCCGAAAAACAAGTCCTCCAGCGAGGGCTCGTGGATGTGCAGATCGACCAGACGCGCCCCCAGAGGGGAAAGCGCCGCCAGCACCGCCATCTTGGCCGGGCGCGGGCACCGCACGACCACCTCGCCCTCCACCACCTGCAGGTCGACACCGGCAATGGCTTGCAGGTGGGTTTTCAGTTCACCCAGGGCAGATGGCTCCACGCGCAACGCGATGGACAGCGGCAAATCCATCTGTTCGCGCAAGGCGTGCACGCTACCCACCGCCTGGATCTTTCCGCCAGCCATGATGGCCAGCCGGTCGACCCGTTCCTGCAGATCGGCCAGGATGTGCGAGGTGATGACAATGGTTACGCCCTGCTCGCGCAGCTCCCGCAACTGGGCATAGAAATCACGGATGGCCGAAGGGTCCAGTCCATTGCTGGGCTCGTCCAGAAACAGCACACTGGGCGCACCCAACAGGGCTTGCGCAAAACCGAGCCGCTGGCGCATGCCCTTGGAAAACTCAACCACGGCACGCTTGCCCACATCCCCAAGACCCACGCGCTGCAGCAAACCGGGGCAGCTATCCAGATCAGCCCCTTTGAGCTTGGCAAAGAACCGCATGGTTTCCAGCGCACTCAGGTTGTCGTAGAGCACCAGGTTCTCTGGCAGATAGCCAATTTTCCGGCGTGTCGCGCGAAAATCCTTGCCGTGCACCGATGTGCCGGCCACCCGGATATCGCCTGCCGTGGCCGGAATCAAGCCGAGCATCATTTTGAACAGCGTGCTTTTGCCCGCACCATTGTGGCCAATCAGGCCAAACAGCTCACCGCGCTGCACCGCCAGGTCCACGCCGTCGACCGCACGAACCGTGCCGTAGTGTTTGCTGACACCTTGCAACGCAACCGCCACGGACGCGGCCGTCTTACTTGAGTTTGTCACGCCAAGCGCTCCAATCTAGATGAAAAGGGTGCATTTGGGGGTAGGCATCGACCACACTGGGCACGCGCAGCACCGGAAACTGCCGGCCCACCAGGCGCAGGGCCTGAACGGCGGGGCTGCCCAGCAGCAAGGCCATGCTCGGATGGCGCCAGCTTAAGCGATCGACCATGTCATTGGCTTCGTAGGGAATATCGCCTATGCCATCGCCATCCCGG
This sequence comes from Rhodoferax sp., assembly GCA_019449595.1. Classification (GTDB taxonomy): domain Bacteria; phylum Pseudomonadota; class Gammaproteobacteria; order Burkholderiales; family Burkholderiaceae_C; genus Allorhodoferax. The sequence continues at coordinate 103,188 of JAGRPL010000001.1, forward strand.
TCCCATCCGAGGTAATTCCCCCAATGGTTGCCTTTATCCGACTGGTCAGGCTGGGTGCCACCCCACGCCTCGTCACGGGTACCCACATAGCGCACCTGTTCGCGGTTGCCAATGAAGTCATTGCCTTGCACGGTGTTGCGGGTGGAACCGGCCGACAGGTGCACGCCCACATGGTTGTCCAGCACCAGGTTGTGGCGCACGGTGGAATATTCCACGTCATAAATGAAAAAACCACGGTCGTTGTTGGCAACGATGTTGTTCTCGATCACCGAATCCTGCACCGAGCGCAGCATGATGCCGTGGTCGGAGTTGCCCCAGGCGCGGTTGTTGCGCACCACCTGCTCGCGCACCTCCATCAGCGCCAGGCCGCCCCGGTTGTCGTAGGTGTCGTTGTCTTCCCACACGTTGTAGTAGGACGTCATGTAGTGCGCACCGTAGCGGCTGTGGTGCAGCCTGTTGCCTCGGAACACCGCGTGGTGCGACACATCCACATACAGCGCGTCGCGCACGAAGCTGATGTTGTTGCCGATGATTTGCGCGCCCTGCGTGTTGTAGAGCTGGATGCCATTGCCGCGCCGCGCCGAGGAAAAATCGCGCTTGCCGGTGATGGTGTTGCCTTCAATGCGCACGTCCTTCACCTTCTCGACCCATAAGCCGAACAGGTTGTACGCCAAGTCGCAGTGCTGCACCACGGCGCGGTGCGCGCCGGGATAGATATAGATGCCGGCGTTCTGGTCCTGCAGGCTGCCGCCCGAGTCGCGCACGATCAAGCCTTCGATCGTGACATCGGGCGCGGTGATGCGAATGGTGTCGCCCTGCTCCCCGCCGCTGATCGTGGGGCGGTCGATGCCGCGCAGCGTCAGGGGCTTGTCAATCCGCAGGTTGGTGCGGTACAGGCCACGCGCCACTTCCACGGTATCGCCCGGCGCGGCGGCCCGCACGGCGGCGGCCAGGTCTCCGCCAGGCTGCACGCGCACCGTGGCGGCGTGCGCCGCGCCCGCAAGCGCCAACAGGGCGGCGCCCAGGCCAGAAAGCAGACGCACGTTCATGCAAGCAGTAGACCGAATGACTTGAGCACCAGGAACAACGTTGCACCAATCAGCAGGTTCTTGAAGCCGACGTAGCTGACCATGTCCATGACTCCGGCCACGCGGTAGCGGTCGCGCCACCACGGGCCGTCCTTGACGTAGCGCCGGCCCGAAAGGCGAATCAGCACTTCGTACACGCTCCAGCCGAACCACCAGCCGATGATGGCGCCCGAGGAGAGCGTACCCATGGCCGTCATGATCCAGGCCACCGTCGCGGCAACGGCAAGCGAGAAACCGGCCACCTGCAGCGCGCGCTGCGAGTGCCAGCCCTCGCTGCTCCAGGGCCACAGGTGATCGCGCAGCTCCAGCCAGATCCATTGCAGCAGGCCCACGTTGCTCTTGTGTGCGGGCAGCGTCGGTTCGGTGGGCATGCGGGGATCGGGCCCTTGCGCAGCCTTGGCACTGATCTGCTCGGTGAAGCTGGTGGCGGGGTGGATCGGAATGAAATAGCCATTCGCGCCAATGGGGGTGATCTCCAGGCCGTCCTTTTCACGGCGCTTGCGTTCCTTGGCCAGAGGCGGGCAGCCTTTGGTGTCGGTGTACAGAATCATGCAGTCCAGGCAGTGCAGGCACTCGCGGTGATCAATGCGGCCGTCGGCGTCGATCGCCTGCGCGCCGCAGCCCACGGCACAGGCCTTGCAACTGTTGCAATCCTGCTTGCGCTTGAGGCCAAACCAGCGGAAGGTGCTGGGCATGGCCAGCGATGCACCCAACGGGCAGATGTATTTGCAGTACGGGCGCTCGATGAAGATCGACAGACCCAGGATGGCAGCTACGAACAGACCATAGGGCCACGCGCGGTTCTGGATGCCCACCAAGAAGGTGGTCTTGAAGGGCTCCACCTCCGACAGCTTCTCTGCCAGGCCCATGGAGAACATGGACACCGTGATGAGGCCGAAGAAAATGGCGTACTTGAGCCACTTGAGCCGGTCATGCCAGCGCTGCGGCAGCTGCGTCTGGAAGCGCTTGAGCCCCACAACGCGCGCCACCTTGTAAATGGCCTCGGAAAGCGAGCCGAACGGGCACATCCAGCCACAGAACAGGCCGCGTCCGAACAGGAACACGGTGGCGATGATGAAGATCCAGAACAGGAAGATGAACGGATCAGACAGGAACAACGACCAGGTCCACTGGAACAGCAGCGCATGGAACCAGGTCAGCACCTGGGTGATGGACGGCTGCGCCATCACGCCAAAGCCCACGAACACGATGGACAGGCCCCAGGCGGTGTACTTGAAGGCATTGACCGGCCACTTGTTCTTGTGGGTGGAACGGCGTGTGAGCCGCTCGCGGAACGCATAGACCACACCGACGGCTACCAGCAGCACGGCGAACAATCCGATTTCCACTGCCCGCGACTTCCAGATGCGCACCCAGGGCGCATCGGGCTCCACCACCTTGGGACGGCCGCCTTCGAGCATGGACGCAGGCAGCCAGTACTGGGTATCAAAGCTGGTGAAGCTCTTGGCGCCGGTGGCCCGGTCGACCCGGTTGCCCAGCAGGCTCAGCTTCCAGGGATAGGCATCTGAAAAAGCCTTCGAACGGATGATGAAGATCGCCGATTCAGTGAAAGTGGGGGCACCCGCAGCCTTTACTCCGTACAGGTTCTGATAGTCGAGGTCGCGGAAGGTGAATGAATCGGCACCCTGCTTAACCTGCACCCGGTCGTACAGTCCGCCACGCACAAAGCCAGAGCCCTTGAACGATTCGTGACCGGCGGTGCGGATGACAAAGATGGCGTGTTCGCCCGCTTTGAGCTGCAGGCTCAGACTATCCCAGTTGGCCGCACCCAGCACGCTCTTGCCGACGTCGGGGTGGCTCAGATCGCCGAACCACAACTCGATAAAGGGGTCGCCGCTGTGTTCCAGACCGAGCTGCTCCGGCATCACGCGCAGGCGCTGCACAGCGCCGCGCTCCACGAGTTCATCCCAGGACAGGGTCTTGTCCGTCGTCTTGTAGCGCGCTGGCTCGCGCACGGTGGGCGCCAGAATGCCGACCTGCCGCGCCACGGCCGAGCCCGAGGCCATCATGACCTGGTTCTGTGCAATCACCGTGACGGTAGCGCCGGAAATGGCGTCCAGCCCGACCACATTTTCGTCGGGCCGGGACTGGCCCACTTCAATCTTGTCGGCAACCGATTTGCCCAGGTACTGGTCGTTGAATTTCAGCAGGGCGGATTCGGGAATGCCCAGCAGCAGAATTGGCTCGGAATGCTTGAGGACCTTGACGCCGACAAAATGACCGGTCTTGTCCATGCCAATCAGCGTCACCACCGGCTTGCCCGAATAGGCGGGTGTGTCGGTGATGTCGGTCGACAGCATCACATAGCCCAGCAACTGGCGGCCTTCACCCGCCTTGTCGTAGGCCTCGACGTAGGGCGGCTGGCCCTTGCGTTCTGAAAAATGGGTAGCACCCGGGAACACGTCCGTGCACGGCAACAGCGCGCACATGTCCTTGGCGGTCGCCAGGTCAACCGGAAGTTCAGCTTCGTAAGTCCCTTTTCCCGCCGCCGCATGTGCGCCTGGAGGAATAACCATCAGCGCAAAAAGGATCGCGACCCACAGGGCCGCAAGGAGGCGGAATTTCGGCAGAAACATCGGGTATCCAAACAAGAAAAAGGGCAGCGCAGCCCGGTGACCGCGCTGCCCAGAGCGGCGCCTGATCAGGCCTCCACGAACATCCGTGAACGCATTTCCAAATGGAGCGCGTGACAGAAGTTGGTGCAATAGCACCAGTAGACACCGGGCTTGTCAGCCTTGAAGGTAACAGACTTCGTCTCTTGCGGATTGACGAGGAAGTTGATGTCGTACTTCGGGATGGCAAAACCGTGCGTCAAATCCTCCACCTTGTCCAGGTTGGTCAGGATAATGGTCACTTCGTCACCGTGCTTGACCGTCCATTCGCGCAGCCCGAAAGTAGGCGCCTGCGAAGTCAGGTAGACCGTAACCTTGTTGCCCTTGCGCTCCACGCGGCAGTCCTTGGCATCCTTCACCGCGTTCGGGAAATCGTCAATGTTGTAGACCTGCCGGGTCTTGATGAGGTCACGGCGCACGATGATGGAGTCGTGCGGCTCGGAGTACACCGCGTGATCCGCCACCAGCTTCATCTTGTCGCCGCTGATGTCGATCAGCTGTGCCGTTTCGGGGTGCAACGGTCCGACCGGCAGGAAACGGTCCTTGGAGAACTTGTTGTCCGAGAGGAAGAACTTGCCGTCGGCTTCCTTGGTCTCACCCATGGAGGTGAAACCGTGACCGGGCTGGTACTGCACATCAAGCTTGTCCAGAACGACCTTGGCAGTCTTGTCACCCTTGAATGCCTTGATGGCCGCTTCCACATTCCACTTGACGATCTGGCTGTCCAGGAACAGCGTGGTGTACGCGTTGCCTTTGTTGTCGAATCCGGTGTGCAGCGGGCCCAGACCAATTTCGGGCTCGGCCACCACGGCATCACGCGCGTCCTTGACTTCGCCGTCAAACCATTTCAGAACCAGGGAAAGGTCGATCACCGTAGCCGTGGGCGACAACTTTCCGGAACAGACAAAGTACTTGCCGTCAGGGCTGGCGTTGACACCGTGCGGATTTTTCGAAACCGGCACATAGCAGACGATTGCGGTCTTGGGGTCTTGGTTGGCAGCCTTGGTGCCATCCACCACGGGCACCTTGGAGGAGCCAAAGGTCCTGGTCTTGCCCGCCTTCACGGCCGCTTCAACGCGTGCCACGTTGAAGAAGAGACATGCGTCGCGCTCAGCGGACATCATGTCCTCATAGTGCGCGCCATTTTCCGTGTTGTACTGGTTGGTGGCGGCCAATTTGCCGTCATACGAGGTGGCAACCAGGTCACAGTTGCCATCAATCAGAACCTGGTAGCGCACTTCCATCGTCTCGGAGTCCACGCACGTGAACAGCGAGTGGTATTTGTCGCTTGCCGCCATGTTCTTGCCGTCGTTGGGCAGCGGGATGGCGAACTCGGCACCACAAAACACGCGCGTGGTGCGGTTGATGGAGGCGTCGACCGGGTCACGCTTGTCCGGGAAGGTGCCGTGAAACCCCTGGATGTTGGGCAACTCCGTGATCTTGTCGCACTCCATGGTGTCCATGCGCACGCGGGCCAGGCGACCGTGGATCTTGTCGTTGACGAACATGTATTTGCCGTCATACGTGCCATCCACATAGGATTGGTGCACGTGATGGGTGTCACCGGTAACATACAGAGGCCTGCCGTCGGGGCGGGTGCCGATAATTTTCTTGGATTCGTTGGTGATGCCCCAACCAACCAGGCAATCCATGTTGAAGACAGGAATGCGTTTGAACAGGCGACCGGAAGGCAAGCCGTAAATGCGCACTTCACCCGAGTGACCACCGGATGAAAAAGAATAGTAGGTGTCCAACTCACCCGGCTTGACCTCGTACTTGCTGTAGTCAATTCCGCTGTCCGCACCGGCCTTGGGCGCCGCTGCTGGCGCAGATGCCCCGGGAGCGCTTTTATCCGTGCAGGCAACGACGCCGGCAAGACTGGCAAGTGCTGCCGTGTTGATGAACTTGCGGCGACCCAATCCACTGGGTGCGTCGACGTTTGGTGCTTGGTCTTTGCTCATTGCGATAATCCTTAGGTTACGTGCCCACACGGACAAAAAAATAGTTCCCGGACATGTGGAAGGCATGCTAGTACACTTTTTTTACACAAGGGTAAACCCTCTTGGTCAAAATTGATGCACATCAAATGAATCTTAACTATTAAAATTTGTGCGTTGCAACAAAATACCAAAGTTGTACACTCGGGTACTCAGGTTTTCGAACCTGTCTTTATCTGCAAGATAACCCCAAGGAAACACCCCCATGAACACCAAACTGATGACGCTATTGTTGGTCGGCGCTGCAGCACTGGCTGCTTGCGGCAAGACTGAAACCCCGGCTACACCTGCAGCTACTGCCCCCAGTGCAGCCCCCGTAGCAGCCGCGCCCGCTGCACCTGCCGCACCTGAAAATGAGGTCGGCAAGAAGGTGTTTGGTCAGGTCTGCTCCATGTGCCATGCTTCTGGAGCCGCGGGCTCACCCAAACCTGGCGACAAAGCCGACTGGGGCCCCCGCATTGCGCAAGGCAATGATGTCTTGTACAAACACGCGCTGGAAGGCTTTACCGGTGCCAAGGGCATGATGCCAGCCCGCGGCGGCAACGCCACCCTGAAGGACGACGAAGTGAAGGCAGCCGTGGATTACATGGTGGCCCTTTCCAAATAAGCCGGAAACCCAGACCATGACGCCCTCCCCTCAACTGAATACGGGGCGTCGGCGCCTGATCGCCGGCTTGCCCTTGTTGGCAACCGGCCTTTTTCTCAATCCGGCACTCGCCAGTCCCCAGGTCCGCCAAGCCTCACGCGCACTCATGGGTACGCGGGTGGACATCACGGCGCAGGCGTCCGGCACCGCCGATTGCGATGCGGCCATTGCGGCCGCATATGCGGAAATGGCGCGCCTGAGCGACATGATGAGCCGCTACCAGGTCGGCAGCGCCGTGCACGCGCTGCATCTGGCGTCAGGCCTGCAACCGGTGGTGATCGATACGGAAATGATGGGCGTGCTCAAAAGTGCCCAACATATGGCAGAACGCAGCCGTGGCGCATTCGACATTACCGTGGGCGCCTTCAATGGATGGGTATTTGACCAGGCACACCCCACGATTCCAGACCGTGCGGAAATTGCCCGCGAGTTGCCGCTGGTGAATTACCGGGATCTGGTTCTCTCCGAAAAAGCTTCCACCGCCTTTTTGCGCCGCCGCGGCATGCGCATCGATCTGGGTGGCATCGCCAAGCTGCCCATCCTGCAAGCCGGCATGCAAGTGCTGAAACAACGCGGTGTCAGCAGCGCCATGATCAACGGCGGCGGCGATGTGCTGGTCAGCGGACAGCTGGAGGGACGTGATTGGCGCGTCGGCCTGCGCGACCCGCGCGCACCGGAAAAGCTGATCGGCGTACTGGCACTGGACGAGGGGTTTGTTGCCGCCTCGGGGGATTACGAACGCTTTTTCATCCAGAACGGTCGACGCTACCACCACATCCTGAACCCCAGGACGGGGCAATCCACCACAGGCCCGCATGGCGTGACGCTGGTGTCGCGCCATTTGGAAGACATCAACGGCCTGGGCGCAGCCATCATGGTCACAGGTTCCGAGGCGGGGCGGGATTTGCTCCAGCCGCTGCGGAATGTGGACGCCCTGATCTTGGAGTCAAACCAGAACCTGTGGCTTTCACCTGGCATGGCGAGCCGTCTGCACACCTGAACCCGCAATGGGCGAGCAGGATAGTCTGTTGATGTAAGCTGCCGCACGTGCCGTGCACGCTTTGCTTTTACAGACCCTCGCGAGAAAATCACCATGAAGAAGAAAACGCTGGCCCTGCTGCTGGCTTGCGCCGCCGCGCTGGCGGCCTGCGGCAAGCCGGACACCAGCACGCCCGCAGCCGCCAACCCCGCCACCACGCTGGCCGGAGCCCCCCCCGTAGTGCCCGCCGTGGCCCCGCCGGTCCCTCCGGAGCATGTCCTGGGCAAGAGCGTGTTCGACAAGGTTTGCGCCCTGTGCCATGGCGCAGGCGTGGCAGGCGCCCCCAGGCCGGGCGACAAGGCCAACTGGGGGCCGCGCATCGCCCAGGGCAATCCCATGCTGTACAAGCACGCACTGGAGGGCTTCATCGGCCCTCAGGGCGTGATGCCAGCCCGCGGTGGCGGTGGCACCTCGCTCAGCGATGCCGACATCAAGGCCGCCGTCGATTACATGGTGTTCCTGTCGCACTAAGTGCCGGACAGCGGCACGCAGCGGAACTCTCGCCATGAACATTGCATTCCTGGGTATTGGCCTCATGGGCTATCCGATGGCGCAGCGCCTGTGCGCCGCCGGACACACCGTCCACGCCTGGAACCGCAGCCGGCACAAGGCCGAGCGCCTCACCGGCGCGGGTGCCACCGTGCACGACACGCCTGCGACTGCCGTGCAGGACGCGGAGCTGGTCATCACCATGCTGGACAACGGCACGGTCGTGGAGCACGTGCTGTTCGACCTGGGCACCGCCGCCGCACTGCGACCGAGCACCCTGCTGGTGGACATGTCCTCCATCCAGCCGGCGCAGGCCCGTGACCACGCCGCCCGCCTGGGTGCGCAGGGCATTGATTACCTGGATGCACCGGTATCGGGTGGCACCCTGGGCGCAGAAGCCGGCACATTGGCCATCATGGCCGGCGGCAGCGCCGAGAACTTTGCCCGCGCCCTGCCCGTTCTCGCGGCCCTGGGCCGCGCCACGCTGGTGGGCCCCACGGGCACCGGCCAGCTGACCAAGCTGGCCAACCAGATGATCGTGGGCATCACCATCGGCGCAGTGGCCGAGGCCCTGCTGCTGTGCGAAAAAGGCGGTGCCAGCATGGCCAAGGTCAAGGAAGCCATCACCGGAGGCTTTGCCGACAGCCGCATTCTGCAGGTGCACGGCCAGCGCATGGTGGAGCGCGACTTCGCCCCGCGCGGGCGCATGGCGATTCAGCTCAAGGATTTGCGCAACGCGCTGGTCACGGCCCAAGAGATCGGATTTGAGGCCCCCATCACCACCCTGTTCGAACAACTCTATGCGCAGGGGGTGCAGCACGGCCTGGCCGATCTGGACCAGGCCGGCCTGTTTGTCGAACTCGCCCGCCGCAACGGCATGGCCTGAGCGGCAGGCCTGCGGCGGACACCCTGCCCCTCAGGGCCGGCGGCGGTCGGTCTGGTGGTCCTGGTAGTAGCGGTCCTTGGCGGCAAACATGGCCTGGTCGGCCTGGTTCAGGATCGCCTCGATCTGCCCCGAGGCATGGCATACGGCCCAGCCAATGGCCATGCTCAGGCGCTGACCGGGATAGAACTGGTTGTTGAGTTCCACCGTGGACTGGATGCGCTCCATGAGCGCCGTGGCGACCCGCTCGTCGCAGCCCGGCATCAGCACCACAAACTCGTCGCCGCCAATGCGCGCCACGCACACGGGCTGCCCCTCGGTGGCGCTGGTCAGCACCTCCCCCGCGCGCCGCAACAGCGCGTCACCCGCCGCATGGCCCTCCTGGTCATTGACCCGCTTGAGCCCGTTGAGATCGATCGCCAGCACACTCAGCGGCCAGGGCCCCTTGCGGGACAGGCGGTTGAGTTCTTCGACGTAAAACGCGCGGTTGCCCAGGCGGGTCAGGGAGTCGTGCCGCCCCAGGTATTCCAGGTAGGCCTCGGCTTTCTTGCGGGCCGTGATGTCCACCAGGGACACCAGCACCCGGTCCCACTGCGCCTCGTGCCCGGCCAGCACGGCGAACTGCATGTGGACGTTAATCAGCTCGCCTGACAGGGAGTAGTTCACGATCTCGCGCATCTGCACCGTCTTGCCGTGCCACAGGTCGTACAGCTGCTCGGCAAACGAAGCCACCATCTCGCCACGGAACACGGAATCCAGATTGCCCAGCAGTTCGTCCTTGCTGGTGGCGGCGAACATGCGCAAGGTCTGCTGGTTCACGTCCAGCACACGGATTTTCTCCATGCAGCGGGTGACGAACTCCGGGTGCACGCTGATGAACACCCGGAAATCCTGGATACCCTGACCCCGCGCCTCGTCCAGCAGCCCCTTGACGGCACTGAAATCCTCTACCCACAGTGACACCGGGGAATGCTCGAACAGGTCCCGCGCATAGCGTTCGCTGCGGCTGAGCTCGTGCTGGGCGTTGACCTGAGGCGTGATGTCTTCCAGCGACACCATGACCCGGTCCCAGGTTGCCTCGTGGCCCTGCAGCACACGCACGTGGATCTGCACGTCCATGCGCCGCCCGTCCAGCGCGTAATTGACGGTCTGGTTGGAAAACTCCAGCCTCCCCAGCCACAGGTGGTTGAGTTCGGACACCAGGCTTTCGAACATGTCGTCACGGAACACTTCCGGCAGGTGCTCCACCAGTTCCTGCTGGCTGGCGGCTGCGAAGACCTGCAGGGTCTTCTGGTTGACCTTGAGCACCCGAAAGCAGCTGGAGCACTGCGCCAACCGCGCGGGCGACTGGCGCATATGGGCCGCGAAATCGGCAACGCCCTCAGCACGCCATGTATCGAACAGGGTTTTGAGGGCGCTGTAATCTTCCAGCCAGAGCGAAATGGGAGCCGACTCGAACAGTTGCTCGAAGTCGGCGGGGGATGTGGTCAACGACATGCCTGAAACCTCCAGGCAGCCATTGTCCCTCAGACGCTATCAGTCAAAGGTGCGGGCAGCACGCTTCTTGGCGTCGCGGGGCACAAATACCTTGCCGGCGTTACCCGGCTTCGCGCCCGCAGGCTTGCTGAACGCGGGCTTGCGGGCGGCAAAGTCGCCACCACGCGGTGCGGCGTCAGGGCGGCTGCCGGCAAAACGGTCGTTGAAACCACCCTTGCGGGGGGCGTAGCTGAAGCCACCGTTGTCACCACCGTCGCGGGGACGGTTGTCACGGGGACCGTTATCGCGGTTGAAACCTTCGCGGTTGCCACCGAAGCCGCTATTGTTCTGATAGCTGCCTGCGCCCGCTTCACGGGGGCCGGAGGCGTTGCGGTCACCGAAACCACCATTGCCGCCGCGGTTGCCACCGAAGCTGGGGCGACCACCGCCGCCGAAGCCACGCGGAGCACGGTCTGCGTTGTGGCTGCCACGGCCGCCAAAGCTGGCACCGGTGCCCGGACGCGAGTCCGGGAAGCGCTGCTGGGGCTCCAGGCCCGGAATGGTTTCCGACTTGAAATGCTGGCGGCTGTAGGCTTCGATATCAAAGATGCGACGGCGGTCGCGGATCTCGGCGAAGGTCACGGCAATGCCGTCGCGGCCAGCGCGGCCCGTGCGACCGATACGGTGGGTGTAGTCCTCGGCCTTCATGGGCAGGCCGAAGTTGAACACGTGGGTGATGGTGGGCACGTCGATGCCGCGCGCCGCCACGTCGGTGGCCACCAGGATCTGCACCTGGCCGTTGCGCAGGGCCATCAGGCGGCGGTTGCGCAGGCCCTGGCTCAGGGCACCATGCAGGGCCACGGCATCAAAGCCGTCTTGCTGCAGGTCGTTGGCCAGACCGTCGCACTCGATCTGGGTGCTGGCAAATACGATGGCCTGGTTGATGGTGGTGTCACGCAGCCAGTGGTCCAGCAGCTTGCGCTTGTGGTGGGCGTTGTCGGCCCAGAACAGCACCTGCTTGATGTTGGCGTGCTTCTCCTGCGGGCTGTCGATGGTCACGCGCTGGGGTTCGCGCATCACGCGGGCGGCGAGCTGCTGGATGCGCGGCGCAAAGGTTGCGCTGAACATCATGGTCTGCTTGCGGGCGATGGTGAGCTGGTTGATTTCGGCCAGGTCATCGGAGAAGCCCAGGTCCAGCATGCGGTCGGCTTCGTCGACCACCAGGAACTGCACTTGGTCAAGCTTGATCTGCATAGAGCGCTGCAAGTCCAGCAGGCGGCCGGGGGTTGCCACCACCAAGTTGGCGTTTTGCAGCTTGGCAATTTGCAGCTGATAGGGCATGCCGCCCACGATGTTGGCAATGCGCAGGCCGCGGCAGTGGCGCACCAGGTCGATGGCATCGTTGGCCACCTGCTGTGCCAGTTCGCGCGTCGGGCAGACGATCAGGGCACCCGGCGACGGGGCCTTGAAATTGCGCGGGTTGGTCGGGTCCTTGCGCTTGGCGCGCTTGGGGGGCGCTTCGCCCCGGGCTGTGGCTTCGGCCACTTCGCGCTCGAAAGCCGCCCGCTCGTCGGCCTCGGCTTGGGCCTGCTGTTTCAGCAGGGTATGCAGCACGGGCAACAGGAAGGCCGCGGTCTTGCCGCTGCCGGTCTGGCTGGAGACCATCAGGTCGATGAACTGGCCAGCCTGCTCGCCCGGCAAGGCCAGGGGAATGGTCTTGGCCTGCACCGTGGTGGGCTGGGTGTAGCCCAGGTCCTTCACGGCATGGACCAGCTCGGGCGCCAGGCCCAGGGTCACAAAACCGTTGGGTGCCTCGGGCACTTCGGGTTCAGCAACCACTGCGGCTACCGACAGATCGGCAGCGTCGTTGCCTGCCGGCAGGGTGGAAAGGGATTCGGCGGGCGCAAAGGCACCCGTCACTTCAAAAGCGTCAGTCATGGTTTTACTCACACGCGAGCGCCGCAGGGTGTGCGGCTGCTCCGTCAATGGTTAAAAAACATCAACCATCAAACGGAACCGGCTCTGCCCCGCAAAGGGGTGTTTCAGTGCTGGGGGCCAATATCGCCACTTGCTTGCAAATGCGGCGGGCCCGGTGAATGAAGGGAGATGTGCAAAAAGCGCTGCTGTTTGCAGCGCAGCCCGCAATTATGCCACGGATTCGGGTTTCTACCTAATTCCCCCGCAATACGCCGCTCATTCCAGGCGAAGGAAGTGCTGGCGGTAGTGCTCCAGCTCGTCGATGGACTCGTGCACATCGGCCAGCGCGGTATGGCGCTGCTGCTTCTTGAACGCCGCATACACCTCGGGGCGCCAGCGCTTGGACAGCTCCTTGAGCGTGCTGACATCGAGATTGCGGTAGTGGAAAAAGGCCTCCAGCTTGGGCATGTACTTGGCCAGGAAACGGCGGTCCTGGCCTATGGAGTTGCCGCACATGGGCGAGCCGTTGGCGGGAACGTACTGTTTCAGGAACGCAATCAGCTGCTCTTGCGCCTCTTCTTCGGTGAGGGTAGAGGCCTTGACCTTGTCGATCAGTCCGCTCTTGCCGTGGGTGCCCTTGTTCCAGGCGTCCATCTGGTTGAGCTGGGCATCAGACTGGTGGATTACCAGCACCGGACCCTCCGTGCGTGTCTCCAGATTGGGGCCGGTCACGACAACCGCGATTTCAATGATGCGTTCGACTTCCGGGTCGAGGCCGGTCATCTCGCAGTCGAGCCAGACGAGGTTCTTGTCAGATTTGCTTAGAGGGGTGTTGGTATCAGCCATAGCCCGGATTGTCGCCGATGGCCTAAACTCCACCGCCATGACCGACCTTTTCTCCCCTGCTTCCGCGTCCCTGACCACCACCATCGTCTTTGCGCTGGCCCTGTCGGTCAGTCTGGTGCTGAAGTTCTGGCTGGCCACGCGCCAGGTCCGCCACGTGGCGCGCAACCGCGGCACGGTGCCTGCACCCTTTGCCTCCCAAGTGGCGCTGCCCGCCCACCAGAAGGCGGCCGACTACACGGTCGCCAAGGTGCGCGTGGGCCTGCTGGAGCTGGCCTGGGGCGCCGTCATCGCCCTGTGCTGGACCTTGCTGGGCGGCCTGTCGCTGCTCAACCAGCTGCTGGCCGGCTGGCTGGGCCACGGCCTGCTGCAGCAGCTGGCGCTGCTGGCGGCATTTGCAGCCATCGGCAGCCTGCTGGATCTGCCGTTCACGCTGTACCAGACCTTTGTCGTCGAACAGCGTTTTGGCTTCAACAAAACCACCCCGGCCCTGTGGCTGCAGGACTTTGCCAAATCGCTGCTGCTGGCCGTCGTGATCGGCCTGCCACTGGCAGCGCTGGTGCTGTGGATGATGGGCGCCACCGGCCCTTGGTGGTGGCTGTGGGTGTGGGCCGTGTGGATGGGCTTCAACCTGCTGATGCTGCTGGTGTACCCGACCTGGATTGCCCCCCTGTTCAACAAGTTCCAGCCCCTGCAGGACCCGGAAATCCAGACGCGGGTCACCCAGCTGATGGCGCGCTGCGGTTTTACCTCCAAGGGTTTTTTCGTCATGGATGGCAGCAAGCGCAGCGCCCACGCCAACGCCTACTTCACCGGCTTTGGCGCCTCCAAGCGCGTGGTGTTCTACGACACGCTACTGGCCCAGCTGAGCCCGGCCGAAGTGGATGCCGTGCTGGCCCACGAGCTGGGGCATTTCAAGCACCGCCACGTCATCAAGCGGGTGCTGGCCCTGTTCGCCCTCAGTCTGCTGGGGTTTGCCCTGCTCGGCTGGGTCAGCCAGCAGGTCTGGTTCTTCACCGGCCTGGGCGTGTCGCCCAACCTGAGCGGACCCAACGACGCCCTCGCCCTGCTGCTGTTCATGCTGGTGCTGCCGCTCACGGGCAGTTTCGTGGGCCCCCTGTTCGCCCAGCTGTCGCGCCGCCACGAGTTCGAGGCCGATGCCTACGCTGTGGCCCAGACCAGCGGCCCGGCGCTGGCCAGCGCCCTGCTCAAGCTGTTCCAGGACAATGCGTCCACCCTGACGCCCGACCCGGTGTACCTGAGGTTCTACTACTCCCATCCGCCTGCCACCGAGCGCCTGGGACGCCTGCTGGCGCCCGCATCCGGGATCTGACATGACACAGAAATCCAAGCCAAACATGCCTGTAGCACCCGTATTGATTGCGTTGAGCGCTACACAAGTGATCGCGCAACTGGCCAAACTGGAAGGCTGGAAACTGTTCGGCGATGGTCCGGACGTGGCGATCGAGAAGACCTTCCACTTCGGCAGCCACCTGGAGAGTATGGCCTTTGCCAACTCCGTTGCCTTCATTGCGCAGACCCACAACCACCACCCCGAAATGCTGATTGGCTACCGGCACTGCAGCGTGCGCTGGAGTACCCACGCCGTCCAAGGCATCTCGGCGGCCGATTTCCAGTGCGCAGCCCGGGTAGACGCGCTCCTGGCAGCGGACTGAACACAGGAACACCTCTTGGCTGCATCCCCCCTCCTCGAACCCGGCCTGGTCATTGCAGGGCACGGCCGCCACGTATGGGTGGAGACGCCCGACGGTCGCCGCCTGATCTGCCATCCCCGCGGAAAGAAAAGCCAGACCGTTGTCGGGGACCGGGTGCTGTGGCTGGCCACGCAGGACGAGGGCACCATCGAAAAAGTGGAGCCGCGCCGCAACCTGTTCTACCGGCAGGACGAGATCCGCACCAAGTCTTTTGCCGCCAACCTGGACCAGGTGCTTATCCTGATTGCGGCGGAGCCCGAGTTTTCGGAAAGCCAGCTGTCGCGGGCGCTGATTGCCGCGGAGGCCGAGCACATCCGGCCCATCATCGCCCTCAACAAAAGCGACCTGGGGCCGCTGTTCGACCGGGCCTGGCAACGGCTGGCGGTGTACCGCGACATGGGCTACACCGTGCTGCCGCTGGCGCTCAAGCCCCGCACCGAGCACGAACCCCACCGGACCGAAGGGCTGCAAGCCATGCTGCAGGGCAAGACGACTCTGGTGCTGGGGCCGTCGGGCGCGGGCAAGAGTACCCTGATCAACCGGCTGGTTCCGGAGGCGGCCGTGCTCACCAACGCCATCTCCACCGCCCTGAACTCGGGCAAGCACACCACCACCAGCACCACGCTGTACTGGGTGGACGCCGCCAAGACAACGGCAGTGATCGACTCGCCCGGTTTTCAGGAATTTGGCTTGAACCACATCGAGCCCATGCACCTGGCCTCGCTGATGCCAGACATCAAGGCCCATGCCTCGGACTGCAAGTTCTACAACTGCAGCCACCGGCACGAGCCGGGCTGTGGGGTTCTGGCTGCCTTGCAGCCCGCTTCTGAAACATTTTCGGCCCCTGGGCCACAGCAGATCAGCGCAAACCGCTACAAAATCTATAGCGATCTGTTTGCCGAGCTGAGCCAGACCCGCTACTAGGCCGGCCCGGGCCCGCGGGCTTCAGTGGCCCAGAATGTCGGCCAGCGCCTGCAGCAGCGTATCCACCTGCTGCGGAGTTCCCACACTGATGCGCAGGTACTGCGCAATGCGTGGCGCCGCAAAATGGCGCACCAGCACGGCGCGTTCGCGCAGGCCCGCCGCCAGCTGTTTTGCATCATGACCGGGGTGACGCGCGAACACAAAGTTGGCCTGCGAAGGCAGCACTTCAAAACCCATGTCTTCGAGCTGCAGCACCAGGCCTTCGCGGGTGTGCATAACCGCGGCGCAGGTCTTCTCGAAATACGCCTGGTCTTCGATCGCCGCCGTGGCACCGGCCAGGGCCAGGCGGTCCAGGGGATAGGAATTGAAGCTGTCCTTGACCCGCTCCAGCGCCTCGATCAGCGGCCGCTGCCCGCAGGCAAAGCCCACTCGCAGGCCGGCCAGCGAACGCGACTTGGACAGGGTGTGCACCACCAGCAGATTGGGGTAGCGTGCAATCAGCCCCATGGCGCTGGTGCCGCCGAAATCCACATAGGCCTCGTCCACCAGCACCACGCGCCGGGGGAAGCGCTGCAACAGGGTTTCGATCTGCTCCAGTGCAATGCCGCTACCCGTGGGCGCGTTGGGGTTGGCAATGACCACGCCCGCCACCTCCTGCCCGGGCGGCGACACGAAGGCGTCCACATCGAGCTGCAGGCGCGCATCCAGCGGCACCACCGTGAAAGAAATGCCATACAACCCGCAGTACACTTTGTAGAAACTGTAGGTGATGTCCGGCATCAGCAGGGGGCTGCCCTGCTGGAAGAAGGCAAAAAAGGCGTGGGCCAGCACCTCGTCGGAACCATTGCCCGCAAAGACCTGTCCGACATCCAGCCCGTGGCGTGCGGCAACGGCGTGGCGCAGCGACAGCGATTGCGGGTCGGGGTACAACTGCAGGCCCTGGCGGGCGGCGGCTTCAATGGCCGACACCGCAGCCGGCGACGGCGGGTACGGGTTCTCGTTGGTATTGAGCTTGACCAGGTTGCTGATGCGCGGCTGCTCCCCCGGCACATAGGGAACCAGGGCCGCCACGCGAGGGCTCCACAACGAAGGTACTTCCATCATCCCAACAGGCGCGCGAGCGACAACAAAGCCAAAAACACCATCCACATCACCACGGTGCGCCAGACAAGGCCCACCACGGCACGCAAATGCACGGGCTGGGGCGTCTGCCCGGTGCCGGGCGCTTCCTTCTCGCCCAACTTGACGTTGACGGCACCGGCCGTGGCCGCCAGGATGACACCATCGTTATCCCCCGGGCAGCGAGCCTCATGCTGACGCCAGCTGTCCACGGCTTCCTCAAAACTGCCCACAAAGGCGAACCCCAGTGCCGTGATCCGCGCCGGCACCCAGTCCATGAGTGCCCAGGCGCGGTTGGCGTTGGCCTGCAGGGCGGGACTCACCGGAGAGCCCGTCGGCACCTGGGGGCGGTTCACATGCTGGTGGACATATTCACCCACGCGGTACCACACTGCACCGGCCGGCCCCAGGCCCAGCATGGCCAGGACCGAATACCAGGCCAGCACGCCGAACACATGGCGATGGGCACTGAGCACCGAATGCTCGATGACGTGCCGCACAATTTCGCTGCGGGGCAAGGCGCTGGCATCGATGTGCATCCACTGAGCCAGCCGCTGGCGCGCCAGGTCTTCGTCTCCTGCCAGCAGCGCGTCGCGGATTTCCGTGAAATGGTGGCTGAACTGGCGAAAACCCAGCGTCGAATACAGAATGGCCACGCTCCAGACCACGGCGGCCACCCAGCCCAGCGACCACACCAGCAGCCAGTGCACGGCGCACACCAGAACGGCCGGCACGGCAACGGCCACCCACCAGGCCAGCCAGCCATGGTGGGGCCTGCCGGTATCCAGATTGCGCACGACCCAGCGCACCCAATTCCTCACGCTGCCATGCACCGGATTGCCGGGAGCCAAGGGGCGGGCCTGTTCCAGCAGCAGCGCAAATAAAATCGAAATGAAGCTCATGGGCCAATCATAGCGAGCCGAACCGGCGTGCCGGAGGTATTCAGTCCAGCAAGAAACGGTAAAAGTTGCGCAGCATGCCTGCGGTGGCCCCCCAGATAAAGCGCTCGGTCTTGGCATCCATATAGGGCATGGATAGCCATTCACGCCGCTGTCCTGCCCAGTCGATCGCATGGCGGCGGTGGTGGGCAGGGTCCATCAGGAACGCCAGGGGCACTTCAAACACGTCGGCCACTTCATGGGGGTTGGGCACAATCTCGAACCCCGGATGCACCAGCGCCACCACCGGCGTCACGATGAAGGCGCTGCCCGTGGTGTACGTGGGCAGCTCGCCCAGCACCTCCACGAAATGCCGGGCCAGCCCAATTTCCTCTTCCGCTTCGCGCAATGCCGTGCCGGTGGCATTGTGGTCCTCCGGGTCGGCCTTGCCGCCGGGGAAGGCTACCTGCCCCGAATGGCTGGAGAGGTGTGTGGTGCGCTCGGTCAGCAGCACCGTCAGATGGTCGTCGTGCAGGACCAGCGGCACCAGCACGGACGCATGCAGCGGGGCGCGCTCCGAGAAACGCCCCTCGGCCCGCAGTTCCGGGGTCCACACCGGAGGGTTGGCAAAGCGCTGCACCAGCGCCTGCGGCTGCAGGGCCTGCGGGCGCACCTTGGGCAGGTGGTCGTCAATGCCGACCACCGGGACGCTACGAGGATCAAACGACGGTAAAGTGCTCATAAAAAAAACCGCCACAAGCTTGCGCCGGGCGGTTCTCTGGAAAACAGGCCGTGATTAAGCGGCTGTCTTCTTGGCTGGCAGTTTTTCCTTGATACGTGCCGACTTGCCGCTGCGGTCGCGCAGGTAGTACAGCTTGGCACGGCGCACGTCACCGCGGCGCTTGACTTCAATGCTGGCGATCAGCGGGCTGTAGGTCTGGAACGTACGCTCCACGCCTTCGCCGCTGGAGATCTTGCGAACGATAAAGCCGCTGTTGAGGCCACGGTTGCGCTTGGCGATGACCACACCTTCGTAGGCCTGGACGCGCTTGCGGGTACCTTCAACCACGTTCACGCTGACCACGACGGTGTCGCCGGGCGCGAATTCGGGGATGGTCTTGCCCAGACGGGCAATTTCTTCTTGTTCGAGTGTTTGAATCAGGTTCATGATTTCCTTCGTGATCGTGTAAGCACCAGCATCGGAATTGATGTCAATCGGGCAAACAGCTGTTTGCTTTGGCCGTACAGAGGATCGGTTAGCCGGCCATTATAGCAAGATCAGCGCAGACCTGACAAAACTGCCTCATCGGCCGGGCCCAGCTGCCCGGCCTTGCGGGCCGCGTCCAGCAGATCCGGGCGGTGCAGGGCTGTCAGCCGCAGGCGCTGGTCCCGCCGCCAGCGTTCAATGTTTTCATGGTGGCCTGACAGCAGGACCGCGGGCACCTGCTGGCCCTGCCATTCTTCCGGGCGCGTGTAATGCGGGCAATCCAGCAAGCCGTCCAACGACGGGTTGAAGCTGTCGAACTGGTGGCTATCCGGATCGGACAGCACACCGGGCTGCAAACGGGCCACCGCGTCCAGCAGGGCCATGGCAGCGATTTCGCCACCCGACAGTACGAAGTCCCCCAGACTGATCTGCGCGTCCACCCGCCGGTCAATAAAGCGTTGGTCCAGCCCCTCGTAGCGGCCGCACAACAGGATGGCACCGCTGCTGCCCGACCAGCGCTGGACCGCGGCGTGGTCCAGCCGCTGGCCAATGGGAGAAAACAGCACCACCGGGGCGTTGTCCTGGCGCACGGAACGGATCTGGTCGATGGTCTTGTCCAGGGGCTCGGCCATCATCACCATGCCGGGGCCGCCGCCAAACGGACGGTCATCCACGCGGCGGTAGTTGCCGGCAGCGAAATCTCGGGGATTGGAAAACTGCACATCCACCTGCCGCGACTCGAAAGCACGCCGGGTCACCCCCACCGTCAGAAAGGGGACGAACAGTTCCGGAAACAGGGTGACGACGTCAAAGCGCATGCGCCCGGACTCAGTAATCGGTTTGCCAGTCCACACGAATGCGGCGGGCCTTCAGGTCGACATCGTCCACATAAGCCGAGACGAACGGAATCATGCGTTCCCCGGTTTTGCCGTCCTGCGGGTATTCCAGCACCAGCACGGTTTGCGGGCCGGTGGACAGCAGTTCCCGCACGGAACCGAGCGGCTCGTCCTGGCGGTTCACCACATCCAGGCCGATCAGGTCGACCCAGTAATACTCGCCGTCCCCGGCGGTCGGGAAGTTCGACCGGGCGACAAAGATGCGCGCGCCCCGCAGGGCCTCCGCCGCGGTACGGTCGTCCACGCCATGGGCGCAGGCGACCACCGTATCGGAGTGTTCCTTGACCTCCTTGACCGCCAGCTGGGCGGTACCTGAAAAAGTCTTGACGCCTTTTTCGGTGGGCAGAAGAAACCAGCGTTTGGAAGAAAAAAGCGCCTCGGGATCGGCGCTGTAGGGCAGGACCTTGAACCAGCCCTTGATGCCCCATGCGTCTGCCACTCTTCCAACTTCGATAGCATCCGCCGGCAATTCAGCGGGTTCGAGTCCAGGTAGCATGGGCAAGGGGCTTGGGTGAGCCGTGGACTGGAATGCATCCAGCCCGCCGGCATTCACACATTACGCTGCTTTTTTGGCGGCTTGTTGAATCAGGCGTTCCACCGTGGGGGATGCCTGGGCACCCACGCCTTGCCAGTACGTCAGACGATCCTGGGCAATGCGGATGCTTTCTTCATTGGCGGTAGCGCTCGGGTTGTAAAAACCGATACGCTCGATGAAGCGACCATCACGGCGCGTGCGCTTGTCAGCGACAACGATATTGAAAAACGGGCGAGCCTTAGCACCGCCACGGGCGAGTCGAATGACGACCATAATTAATCCTTTGGGTGGCAGAAATTGCTTCCAGCCATTACATTCAAAGTTGAGACACGCAACTGACCACCCGGCCAGTGACACTCTGAATAGCCTCACATTATAACGTTTCCTGTATCCATGACAAAAATTCGCCCCAGTCTTGATTCCGATGTCGGCGCCATCACCGCCATTTATGCCCACCACGTGCTTCACGGGACAGGGACTTTCGAGACCACCCCCCCCACCGAGCAGGAGATGACCAGCCGCCGGGCCGACGTGCTGTCCAAGGGACTGCCCTACCTGGTGGTCGAAGACGCCGCTGGCGGCGTCATCGGGTTTGCCTATTGCAACTGGTTCAAGCCCCGCCCCGCCTACCGGTATTCGGCGGAAGACTCCATTTACCTGGCGCCCCAGGCACACGGGCAGGGAGTGGGACGCCTGCTGCTGCAGGAGTTGATGGCACAGGCCGAGCGCGCCGGCGTGCGCAAACTCATTGCCGTCATCGGCGACTCCGCCAACCAGGGCTCCGTGGGCGTCCACAAGGCCTGTGGTTTCCAGCACGTGGGAGTGCTGGCCAACTGCGGCTGGAAATTCGACCGCTGGCTAGATGTCGTCCTGATGGACCGCGCCCTGGGCATGGGCAGCAGCAGCGCTCCGGCACAATCCGCGGCATGAAAAACAAAACCGTGGCGGCCTGGACCGCATTCGTCGGTGGGCCGCTGGGGCTGCACCGCTTCTATCTGCGGGGATTCTCGGACAAACTGGGATGGGTGCTCCCGCTACCCACGTTGCTGGGCCTGTACGGGGTGCAGCGCGCCCGCACGCTGGGGCTAGACGACCACTGGAGCTGGGCGCTGATTCCCCTGCTGGGCTTCACCATGGCCGGCTGTGCGCTCACCGCCATCGTGTACGGTCTCACGGCAACCGAGAAATGGAACCGGCGCTTCAACCCGGATGCGCCCGCCGACGCCCCCAGCGGGCAAACCAACTGGTTCACCATTGGCGCGCTGGCGGCTTCGCTACTGGTCGGAACCACCGTCCTGATGGCCAGCCTGGCCTTCAGTTTCCAGCACTACTTCGAATACCAGGTGGAAGAAGCGCGAAGCATCTCCCAGTCCGAGCCGGTCAGAAAATCTGGAGACTGATCCAGTAGGCAATGGCGGCAACAAACGCGCTGGCCGGGATGGTCAATATCCAGGCCCAGATGATGTTGCCCGCCACACCCCAGCGCACGGCACTGGCGCGCTGCGTGGAACCCACACCCACAATCGCACCGGTGATGGTGTGCGTGGTGGATACCGGAATCCCCAGCGCGGTGGCCAGAAACAGGGTGATGGCGCCACCCGTTTCGGCACAAAATCCCCCCACCGGTTTGAGTTTGGTGATGCGCTGGCCCATGGTCTTCACGATCCGCCAGCCACCAAACATGGTGCCCAGACCAATGGCCGTGTAGCAGCAGG
Organism: Rhodoferax sp.; assembly: GCA_019449595.1. Lineage (GTDB taxonomy): Bacteria > Pseudomonadota > Gammaproteobacteria > Burkholderiales > Burkholderiaceae_C > Allorhodoferax. The sequence continues at coordinate 125,188 of JAGRPL010000001.1, forward strand.
CGATGACCCACATCGGGGGCGCCTTGTCGGCCGCGGCGGAATAGCCGGTGGCGATCAGCAGCATCCAGATGATGCCAATGGTTTTCTGGGCATCATTACCGCCGTGGCCCAGGCTGTAGGCACCTGCGGACACCAGTTGCAGATGCCGAAACCACTTGTCCACCCGCGAGGGCCGTGTGCGGCGGAAAATCCAGGCCACCACCACCATCATCAGAGACCCCAGCACAAAGCCCAGCAGCGGGGATACGAAAATGAAGGCCACGGTCTTGAGAATGCCGGCCGAAACCAGCGCGCTGGCACCGGCCTTGACGATCACGGCGCCCACAATGCCGCCAATCAGGGCATGGGATGAGCTGCTGGGAATGCCGTAATACCAGGTGATCACGTTCCAGGTAATGGCCCCCACCAGGGCGCCAAACACCACATGGGTGTCGACCACCCCCGGCTGCACGATGCCCTTGCCCACCGTGGCTGCGACACTCAGATGGAAGATGAAAATGGCGATGACATTGAAAAACGCCGCGAAAAGAATCGCCTGCGCGGGTTTCAAAACCCCTGTCGACACCACTGTGGCGATCGAATTGGCGGCATCATGAAACCCGTTCATGAAGTCAAACAAAAATGCCAGCACCACCAGCATGACAACCACCCACAGTGCCGCTTGTACGGTTTCCATAATCGTATTGCCAGCCGGGTTCAGGAGTTTTCGAGGACGATGCCCTCAATGACGTTGGCGACGTCTTCGCACTTATCCGTAATGGTTTCCAGCAGTTCGTAGATCGCCTTGAGCTTGATGACCTCGCGCACATCCGGCTCCTCGCGGAACAGCTTGCTCATGGCCGTGCGCATGACGCGGTCGGCATCGGACTCCAGGCGGTCAATTTCCTCGCAGGTCTTGAGTGCCGCCTCGGCCGTGGACTGGTCCGCAATATGGCCCAGCAACTTGACCGCATCGCGCAGGCGTTCGCAGCACTTGACGCTCAGGTCAGTCAGGCGGGTGATCTCCTCGGTCATGTGGTGCACGTCGTACAGTGCCATGGTCTCGGCGGAGTCCTGGATCAGGTCGGCCACATCGTCCATGGTGTTGATCAGCGAGTGGATCTGCTCGCGGTCGATGGGCGTGATGAAGGTGATGTGGATCGCCTTGTTGCACTCGTGCGTCACACGGTCAGCGGCGCGTTCGGCATCGTCCACTTCCTGGTTGTACTTGGCCCGCAAATCCAGATCGTTGTAATTGGCCACCAGCTTGGAAAACGCCTGTGCGGCTTCCACAATGCGATCAGCGTGCTGGTTGAACATCTCAAAAAAATTGCCCTCGCGCGGCAAAAGTTTCCCAAACAACATTTCATTCTCCTGAACCGAAGTACCAACACGTCTTGACGTTTTCAAGACGCCGAAGTTTAACCGCCCGTACCCACCCCGTCGCCGGGGAGCTCAGCCACTTCTGAAAATAAAGTACACCGCGCCCACCATGCACAGCCCGGCCCACAGGTAATCCAGTTTGAGCGGCTCCCCCAGGTACACCATGGCAAACGGCACAAATACGCTCAGAGTGATGACTTCCTGCGTGATCTTGAGCTGCGCGACGGAGAACCCGGCCTGCTGGAAGCCGATCCGGTTGCCCGGCACCTGCAGCAGGTATTCAAACAACGCAATCCCCCAGCTGGCCAGGGCAGCCAGGTACCACGGTGCCGTGGCCATGTTCTTGAGATGCCCGTACCAGGCGAAGGTCATGAAGACGTTGCTGGCGATCAGCAGGCACACGGTCTGCAGGGAAAAAGGGAGAGTGGACAGGAAGTGCATGCCGCAATTATCGGCGAGTGCCCATAAAAAAAGGCCCCGCAGCAGCCGCTGCGGAGCCCTTCGTCAGGCGCGTGACCGCCTGGCGGTTCAGGCGGCGACGCCACCCTTCACCGTGGCGGCGGCTTCCGTGTAGTCTTCGATCTTGTCGAAGTTCAGGTACTGGTACACCTTGTCGCTGGCGGCGGTCAGCACACCCATGTCGGCCAGGTATTCGGCCTTGGTGGGGATGCGGCCCAGCTTGGAGCAGATGGCGGCCAGTTCGGCGGAACCCAGGTACACATTGCTGTCCTTGCCCAGACGGTTGGGGAAGTTGCGCGTGGAGGTGGAGAACACGGTCGCACCCTGCTTCACCTGCGCCTGGTTGCCCATGCACAGGCTGCAGCCCGGCATTTCCATGCGGGCACCGGCACCGCCGAGCACGCCGTAGTGGCCTTCGTCGCTCAGCTGCTTGGCGTCCATCTTGGTGGGCGGTGCAATCCACAGCTTGACCGGGATGTCGCGCTTGCCTTCCATCAGCTTGGAAGCGGCACGGAAGTGGCCGATGTTGGTCATGCAGGAACCGATGAACACTTCGTCGATCTTGGTGCCGGCGACTTCGGCCAACGTCTTCACATCGTCCGGATCATTGGGGCAGGCCAGGATAGGCTCGTGGATGTCGGCTAGGTCGATCTCGATCACGGCGGCGTAATCAGCGTCGGCATCGCCCTTGAGCAACTGAGGATCCTTCAGCCAGGCTTCCTGCGCAGCAATGCGGCGGGCCAGGGTGCGGGCATCGGAGTAACCATTGGCAATCATCCACTTCATCATGGTGATGTTGCTGTTGATGTACTCGATGATCGGTTCCTTGTTCAGGTGCACGGTGCAACCGGCAGCGGAACGCTCGGCCGACGCGTCGGACAACTCGAACGCCTGCTCCACCTTCAGGTCGGGCAGACCTTCGATTTCGAGGATACGGCCGGAGAAGATGTTCTTCTTGCCCTTCTTCTCGACGGTCAGCAGACCCGCCTTGATGGCGTACAACGGAATGGCGTTGACCAGGTCGCGCAGGGTGATGCCGTTTTGCATCTTGCCCTTGAAGCGCACCAGCACCGACTCGGGCATGTCCAGCGGCATGACGCCAGTGGCGGCCGCAAACGCCACCAGGCCGGAGCCGGCGGGGAAGCTGATGCCGATGGGGAAACGGGTGTGGCTATCGCCGCCGGTGCCCACGGTGTCGGGCAACAGCAGGCGGTTGAGCCAGGAGTGGATCACACCATCACCGGGGCGCAGGGCCACGCCGCCACGGGTGCTGATGAACTCGGGCAGTTCGTGGTGCATCTTCACGTCCACGGGCTTGGGGTAAGCGGCCGTGTGGCAGAAGGATTGCATCACCAGATCGGCGCTGAAACCCAGGCAGGCCAGGTCTTTCAGCTCGTCGCGGGTCATGGGGCCGGTGGTGTCTTGCGAACCGACCGAGGTCATCTTGGGCTCGCAGTAGGTACCGGGGCGCACGCCCTGGCCTTCGGGCAGGCCGCAGGCACGGCCGACCATCTTCTGTGCCAGGCTGAAACCCTTCTTGGTGTCAGCGGGGTTCTGCGGCAGGCGGAACAGGGTGGAAGGCTTCAGACCCAGGGCTTCGCGGGCCTTGGCGGTCAGGCCACGGCCGATGATCAGGGGAATGCGGCCGCCGGCGCGCACTTCGTCAAACAGCACGTCGCTCTTGACCTGGAAGGAGGCGATTTCCTTGCCGTCCTTGAAGGCCTTGCCGTCGTAGGGGCGCAGTTCGACCACGTCGCCCATGTTCATCTGGCCCACGTCCAGCTCGATGGGCAGCGCACCGGCGTCTTCCATGGTGTTGTAGAAGATGGGGGCGATCTTGGTGCCCAGGCAGACACCGCCGAAGCGCTTGTTGGGCACATAGGGAATGTCTTCGCCGGTGAACCACAGCACGGAGTTGGTGGCGGACTTGCGGCTGGAGCCGGTACCGACCACGTCGCCCACATAGGCCACCAGGTTGCCACGGGCGCGCAGGTCTTCGATGAACTTGACCGGGCCGCGCTTGCCGTCTTCCTCGGGCGTGATGCCGTCGCGCTTGTTCTTCAGCATCGCCAGGGCGTGCAGTGGAATGTCGGGGCGGCTCCAGGCGTCCGGAGCGGGCGACAGGTCGTCGGTGTTGGTTTCGCCGGTCACCTTCAGGATGGTGACGGTGATGCTCTTGGGCACTTCGGGGCGGCTGGTGAACCACTCGGCATCGGCCCAGCTTTGCAGCACGGCCTTGGCGTGGGCATTGCCCTTGTCGGCCTTTTCCTTCACGTCGTGGAACTGGTCGAACATCAGCAGGGTTTTCTTCAGGCCTTCGGCAGCCTGGGCCGCCACCGCGGCATCGTCCAGCAGGTCCACCAGCGGGCTGATGTTGTAGCCGCCCAGCATGGTGCCCAGCAGTTCGGTGGCGCGCTCACGCGAGATCAAGGCGCACTTCTCGGTGCCATGGGCCACGGCAGCCAGGTAGCTGGCCTTGACCTTGGCGGCGTCGTCCACGCCAGCGGGCACGCGGTGGGTGATCAGTTCCACCAGGGTGGCTTCTTCACCTTTGGGCGGGTTCTTCAGCAGCTCGATCAGCGCAGCCGTCTGCGTGGCAGACAGCGGCAAGGGTGGGATGCCCAATGCAGCACGTTCGGCCACATGGTCACGGTAGGTTTGCAACATGGTTAACTCCTTTTTTAGGCAATAAGAATTCATTGAGCCCCGCAAACAGGTCGTAGGATGCTATTTATTTAGTAGCAGCAGCAACAACTTTCCGCACCGGCGCGGTGGTCACCACGGGAGCGGCTTTGGGATCATCCAGCAGGCCAGGCACCGGAGAGCGCTCCATGGCCTGCGCCACCAGCAGCTGCTCCGGATGCGTGCAGGCATCGGCCAGGCGCTTGCCCAGCTTCTGGTTCATCAACATGGATTTGTTGGCCACCTGGATCCACACCGCCCCCGATGCGGCATCTTCCAGCCGCACCGCGCCGGTCGTGGTCACCACCGGAGTCATCACGTATTTGTCGTGCCCCATCTCCAGCAGGAAGCGCCCCGCCGAGCGGACATCCGGGGTCATGGTGATGTTCACCGACAACTCGCACGGGATCTTGCCAACCAGCACCTTGCTGGCAACGGCCATCTGCTCGGGCGACAAAGCCACGGGCGCCAGCTCTTCTGCGGCGGGCGCCGTGTGAACCGGTGCCTTGGCGGAGTGGCGCACCACCTTGGCACGCGCCTTGGTGTCTACCTTGGCCACCTGCGTTTGGGCCTGTGCCGCAACGGCTGCCAGCAGCAGCAAACCCATCAATGCCTGTTTCAACATGGTCATAGTCCTCGTTTAGTGAACCCGGGTCGGGAAATAGACACGTACCGGCTCCGGCAGCACACACCCCGTTTGGTGCGCGCGCTCCAGAACCTGCCAGAAATACCGGAAGCTCGCCCGGTCATGCAGCTTACCCTGCACCACGATCGGCGCCCACTCCTGGCGGACGGCTTGCAGCACAATGTCCGCCGCCAGCTCCACCTCTTCGGTGGCCGGGGTAAAGGCCCGCACAATGGGGCGAATCTGGTCCGGATGAATGCTCCACATGCGGGTGTACCCCAACGCCGTGGCGGCAGTCCTGGCGGCATGCTCCGTGCGTGCAGCATCGCGCAATTCGGTCACCACACAGTGCGAAGGGACTTTGCCATAGGCGTGGGCGGCACTGGCGATTTCCATCTTGGCACGCACCACCAGGGGGTGGTGGAACTGGTCCAGCGTATGGTGGTCATCCAGCGGACGCAGGCCCATGGCCGCCGAGGGAATGGCCCCCGCATGCGCGGACACAAAATCCATCAGACCAAAGCTCAAAGACTGCACCCGGGGATGGGCCGCAATATCGTGCGCCCGGTGCACCGCCGCGGGCGACTCGATCAGCACATGCAAGGGCAGCGGCGCCGCGTGCCCCGCGACCCGACAGGCGGCGTCCACCGCCGCCACCGCACGGTCGACGTCGGCGCGGGACTCCACCTTGGGAATCATGACGTAGCTCAGCGCCCGCGCGGCACCACCCACGACGATTTCGGCATCCGCCTCAAACGCCGCATGGTCCACCGCATGGAGCCGGGCACCCACCCGGCGCAACGGGGCATCTGCTATTGAATTTGTAGCTGCCTGCGCAGCATTGGCAAGGGCGCAGACTCGATGGGCCTGCTCTTCTTCGCCCCCCACAGGGGCGCCATCTTCGCAGTCCAGGGTCACGTCAAAGACGCAGACCCCGAACTCCTCTGTCATCTCAGCCTGCAGTTGCAGACTCTTGACCATCCGTGCCTCGACGCCGCTGTAGTGGTCGCAAACGGGCAGCAAGCCCGAAGCACCTTGGGCACCCAGCAGTACGTCGCGCGGATGTGTCACGGCTTACAGCAGGTGGGCGACGCCCGCTTGCTCGTCTTGCAGTTCTTTCAGGGTCTTGTTGATGCATTCCTGGCTGAACGCGTCAACAGGCAGGCCTTCGACCAGCTTGTATTCGCCGCCTTCGCAGGTCACTGCAAAACCGAACATGGTGTCCTTGGGGATGCCGTACTGGCCGTCCGACGGAATGCCCATGGTGACCCACTTGCCGTTGGTGCCCAGGGCCCAGTCGCGCATGTGATCGATGGCAGCATTGGCAGCGGATGCGGCGGAGGACACGCCACGGGCGGCGATGATGGCTGCACCACGCTTGCCCACGGTGGGCAGGAAGGTGTTGGCATTCCAGTCAGCGTCGTTGATCATGTCCTTCACGCTTTGGCCGTTAATGGTGGCAAAGCGGTAGTCAGCGTACATGGTGGGCGAGTGGTTGCCCCAGACGGCCATCTTCTCGATGTCGGCCACGGCCTTGCCGGTCTTGTCGGCCAACTGGCTCAGGGCACGGTTGTGGTCCAGGCGCAGCATGGCGGTGAAGTTCTTGCGGGGCAGATCAGGCGCGCTCTTCATGGCGATGTAGGCATTGGTGTTGGCGGGGTTGCCGACCACCAGCACCTTGACATTGCGGCTGGCCACGGCGTTCAGTGCCTTGCCCTGGGCCGTGAAAATCTCTGCATTGACGGCCAGCAGCTCGGCACGCTCCATGCCGGGGCCACGGGGACGCGAACCGATCAGCAACGCGTAGTCCACATCCTTGAATGCGGTCATGGGATCGCTGTGGGCTTCGATGCCCACCAGCAGGGGGAACGCGCAATCTTGCAGTTCCATGATCACGCCTTGCAGGGCTTGCTGGGCCTTCTCTACCGGCACTTCGAGCAGACTCAGAACGATGGGCTGGTCCTTGCCCAGCATTTCGCCGGAAGCGATGCGGAACAGGATGGCGTATCCGATTTGACCAGCGGCGCCGGTAACGGCAACGCGAACGGGTTTTTTGCTCATGGTAAGAACTCCAGGAAGGTTGTGAAAACGGTGTCGGTCCGGGAACCCGGGCGAAAGACCAGGTCACGCAGAATGCGGGCGAGTGTACCCTTGAAATTGCCGCCAAGTCAATTTGTCTTATGTCTTATATAAGATATGATTCGTCATCAATTTGAGACTGACTCGAAGCTGACTTTTTGATCCCATTTTCATGTCTGCAACGCCCTCTTCCTTCAGCGACAGCGCCCCCGCCTCCAGCGGGGATGCCGGCGCGCCGGTGGCTGTGCAAGCAACGCCGGCCTTCAGTCCGCTGTACCAGCAGATCAAGGTCCTGATGCTGCAGAGCCTGCAGTCGGGCGAATGGAAACCCAGCGCCGCCATCCCCAGCGAAATCGAGTTGGCAACGCGTTTCAAAGTCAGCCAGGGGACGGTGCGCAAGGCCATTGACGAACTGGCGGCGGAAAACCTGCTGGTGCGCCGCCAGGGCAAAGGCACCTTTGTTGCCACCCACGCCGAGCACCATGTCCAATACCGCTTTCTCAAGCTGATTCCCGACAACGGCGACCCCAACAGCGAAGGGCCCGCGCAACGCCGGATCATCGACTGCAAGCGCTGCCGCGCCTCCGCCGATGTGGCCCGCGCGCTGGCCCTGCGTGCGGGAGACGCCGTGCTGCAGGTACGCCGCGTGCTGTCGTTTGCCGGCGTGCCCACCATTCTGGAAGACCTCTGGCTGCCGGCCGCCCCCTTCAAGGGGCTGACGGCCGAACGACTCACCGACTACGACGGCCCCATGTACGCGCTGTTTGAAACCGAATTTGGCGTGCGCATGGTGCGCGCCGAAGAGAAACTGCGGGCCGTGCTGCCCGAAACCGAGCAGTGCGAACTGCTGAAGATTGCCCCCCAGACACCGCTGCTCAGCGTGGAACGCATTGCCTACACCTACAACGACGCGCCCATGGAAATGCGGCGCGGTTTATACCTCACCAACACACATTACTACCGAAATGCGCTAAATTGAGCGGTTTGTTGATGCAAGTCCAGCGTCAGACTGTTGCGGTGCAATAGAATTTTGGCCCGTAGCGTCAATAATTACAAAACAAAATCATCCTAGAAAGCCCACCCATGACAGAGCTTAGCTCCTCCTCCCGGTCCAAGCGACCTGAGTTTCGCAACCTCAATGCCTTCAAGGATCTGCCCAGCTACCGTTGGCCGCTGGCATCCCTGGTTTCCGGCATGCACCGCGCCAGCGGTCTCATCATGTTCCTGCTGATGCCCTTCATCATCTGGATGTTTGACACTTCGCTGAGTTCGGAAATTTCCTTCGCGCGCTTCACCTCGGCCTTCAACGCCGGCGTCGGCTTCATCCCGGGCGTACTCGTCAAGCTGGTGGCTCTCGCGCTGATCTGGGCCTACCTGCACCACTTCTTCGCCGGCATGCGCCACATCCGCATGGACATTTTCCACACCGTCAGCAAGGAAGCCGGCTTCAAGACGGCCCGCCTGGTCCTCGTGTTGAGCCTGACCCTGACCGTGGTTCTTGGCGCCAAGCTGTTCGGCCTGTACTGAACGGCCCCAGCGCAAAGCAATCCGTCCCGTTTAATTTTTCCAGGAACTGATCATGTCTGTTAACTATGGCTCCAAGCGCCTCGTCGTCGGCGCGCACTACGGTCTGCGCGATTGGCTCGCCCAGCGCGTCACCGGCGTTCTGATGGCCCTCTTCACCCTGATCGTGCTGGCCCAGGTGATCTTCACCAAGGGTGCCATCGGCTACGCGAAATGGGCCGGCATTTTCTCTGCCCAGTGGATGAAGACCCTGACCTTCGTCGTCATCATCTCCCTGCTCTACCACGCCTGGGTCGGCCTGCGCGAAATCCTGATGGACTACATCAAGCCGGTTTCCGTGCGCCTGGCGCTGCAAGTTTTTTCCATCGTCTGGCTCGTGGGTTGCGCGGGCTGGGCCATTCAAGTCCTGTGGCGCCTTTGAGCCTGACGCTACCCGACACACAAGACTGATACCACCATGACCTACACCAAAGCCAATATCACCAAGCGCAAGTTCGACGTCGTCATCGTCGGCGCCGGCGGCTCCGGCATGCGCGCCGCACTCGAACTCTCCAACGCCGGCCTCAACGTGGCCTCGCTGTCCAAAGTGTTCCCCACCCGCTCGCACACCGTGGCAGCGCAGGGCGGCGTCAGTGCTTCGCTGGGCAACATGTCCGAAGACAACTGGCACTACCACTTCTACGACACCATCAAGGGCTCCGACTGGCTCGGCGACCAGGATGCCATCGAATTCATGTGCCGCGAAGCGCCCAAGGTCGTGTACGAGCTGGAACACTTCGGCATGCCGTTTGACCGCAACCCCGATGGCACCATCTACCAGCGCCCGTTCGGCGGCCACACCGCCAACTACGGCGAGAAGCCCGTGCAGCGCGCCTGCGCCGCAGCCGACCGCACCGGCCACGCCATGCTGCACACGCTGTACCAGCAGAACGTCAAGGCCAAGACCAACTTCTTTGTCGAGTGGATGGCACTGGACCTGATCCGTGACGCCGACGGCGACGTGGTGGGTGTGACCGCCATTGAAATGGAAACTGGCGACCTGTACGTGCTGGAAGCCAAGACCGTGCTGCTAGCCACCGGTGGTGCCGGCCGCATCTTCGCCGCCTCGACCAACGCCTTCATCAACACCGGCGACGGCCTGGGCATGGCGGCACGCGCCGGCATTCCGCTGCAGGACATGGAGTTCTGGCAGTTCCACCCCACCGGCGTGGCCGGTGCCGGCGTGCTGCTGACCGAAGGCTGCCGCGGCGAAGGCGCCATCCTGCTCAACAGCAATGGTGAACGCTTCATGGAGCGCTACGCGCCCACCCTGAAGGACCTTGCACCGCGCGACTTCGTTTCCCGCTCCATGGACCAGGAAATCAAGGAAGGCCGCGGCTGTGGCCCGAACAAGGACTACGTGCTGCTCAAGCTCGACCACTTGGGCGCAGAGACCATCCACAAACGCCTGCCGTCCGTGTACGAAATCGGCGTCAACTTCGCCAACGTGGACATCACCCGGGAGCCGATCCCCGTGGTGCCCACCATCCACTACCAGATGGGCGGCGTTCCCACCAACATCAACGGCCAGGTCGTGACCCAGGCCAACGGTGTGCACAACGCAGTGATCAATGGCTTGTACGCCGTTGGTGAATGCGCCTGCGTGAGCGTGCACGGCGCCAACCGCCTGGGCACCAACTCGCTGCTGGACCTGCTGGTGTTCGGCAAGGCCGCCGGCCGCCACATCGTCGAGTTCAACAACAAGAACAAGGAGCACAAGCCGCTCCCGGCCGACGCTGCCGACCGCACGCTGGAGCGCCTGAACCAGCTGGACAAATCGACCGGCGGAACCTACTCGCAATCCCTGGCCGGCGACATCCGCTCGACCATGCAGCAGCACGCCGGCGTGTTCCGCACCCAGGCCAGCATGGACGAAGGTGTGAAGAAAATCGCCGCCCTGCGCGAACGCGTGGCCGGTGTGACCCTGCAAGACAAGTCCAAGGTGTTCAACACCGCCCGCATCGAGGCGCTGGAAGTCGACAACCTGATCGAAGTGGCCCAAGCCACCATGGTGTCCGCTGCTGCCCGCACGGAATGCCGCGGTGCCCACACCGTGTACGACTACGAACACGACGCGGACCACGCCGAGTTCCCGCTCGGCCGCAACGACAAGGAGTGGCTCAAGCACACCCTGTGGTACAGCGAAGGCAGCCGCCTGGATTACAAGCCCGTCAACCTCAAGCCCCTGACGGTGGACAGCGTCCCACCCAAGGTCCGGACGTTCTAAACCGTAGCCCCACGAGAGAAGAAACATGCAAAAACGCACATTCCAAATCTACCGCTACGATCCGGACAAGGACGCCAAGCCCTACATGCAGACCATCGAGATCGAACTCGACGGCCATGAGCGCATGCTGCTGGACGCCCTGCTCAAGCTCAAGGAGCTGGACCCCACCATTTCGTACCGCCGCTCCTGCCGCGAAGGCGTGTGCGGTTCGGACGCCATGAACATCAACGGCAAGAACGGTCTGGCCTGCCTGACCAACATGAACACGCTGCCCGGCACGATCGTTCTCAAGCCCCTGCCCGGCCTGCCGGTCATTCGCGACCTGATCGTGGACATGACCCAGTTCTTCAAGCAGTACAACTCGATCAAGCCCTACCTCATCAACGACAGCCTGCCGCCCGAGAAGGAGCGCCTGCAGTCGCCTGAAGAGCGCGAAGAGCTCAACGGCCTGTACGAGTGCATTCTGTGCGCCAGCTGCTCCACCAGCTGCCCGAGCTTCTGGTGGAACCCCGACAAGTTCGTGGGCCCTGCCGGCCTGCTGCAGGCCTACCGCTTCCTGGCGGACAGCCGCGACGAAGCCACCGGCGCGCGTCTGGACAACCTGGAAGATCCGTACCGGCTGTTCCGCTGCCACAGCATCATGAATTGCGTCGATGTGTGCCCCAAGGGTCTGAACCCCACCAAGGCCATTGGCAAGATCAAGGAAATGATGGTCCACCGGACCATCTGACGCACGCCACTCATGCAAGACGAAAACCAGCTGCTGGATGAGCGGAGCCTGAGCAAGCTCAGATGGCGGTGCCGCCGGGGGCTGCTCGAAAACGACCTCTATGTGGAGCGGTTTTTCGAGCGCTACGCCGAGACGCTGACCGTCCGCCAGGCCGGCGCGCTGGGCTTGCTGATGGACCTGAGTGATTACGATTTGCTGGACCTCCATCTGGCACGCAAGACACTGGCACAAGTCAACCCGGACTTGGTCCGCGACGATGTGGCAGAAATAGTAAGTATGTTGAGAGAAATCCGTTGAAAGGTCGAAAATGAAGTTAGCTGACAACAAAGCCACCCTGTCGTTCAGTAACGGCAGCCCCAGCGTCGAACTGCCGGTTTACCAAGGCAGCGTCGGCCCGGATGTCGTCGACATCCGCAAGCTGTATGCCCAAACCGGCATGTTTACCTATGACCCGGGCTTCCTGTCCACAGCGTCCTGCCAGTCTGCCATCACCTACATCGACGGCGACAAGGGCGAGCTGCTGTACCGCGGCTACCCCATCGAGCAGCTGGCCACCAACTGCGACTTCCTGGAAACCTGCCACCTGTTGCTGTACGGAAACCTGCCCAACGCAGCCGGCAAGGCCGAGTTCACCAAGCGTGTGTCCAACCACACCATGGTCAACGAGCAGATGCAGTTCTTCCTGCGCGGTTTCCGCCGTGATGCCCACCCCATGGCCATCATGACCGGCCTGGTCGGCGCCCTGTCGGCCTTCTACCATGACAGCACGGACATCAACAACCCCGAGCACCGCGAGATTGCAGCCATCCGCCTGATCGCCAAGATGCCCACGCTGGTGGCCATGGCCTACAAGTACAGCGTCGGCCAGCCGTTCATGTACCCCAAGAACAACCTGAGCTACGCCGGCAACTTCATGCACATGATGTTTGCCACGCCGTGCGAAGAGTACGTGGTCAACCCCGTCATCGAGCGCGCGCTGGACCGCATTTTCACGCTGCACGCCGACCACGAGCAAAACGCCTCCACCTCCACGGTGCGCCTGTGCGGCTCGTCGGGTACCAACCCCTTCGCAGCCATTGCCGCTGGCGTAGCCTGCCTGTGGGGTCCTTCCCACGGTGGCGCCAACGAAGCCTGCCTGAACATGCTGGAAGACATCCAGAAAATGGGCGGCATCAGCAAGGTCGGCGAGTTCATGGAGAAGGTCAAGGACAAGAACTCCGGCGTCAAGCTCATGGGCTTTGGTCACCGCGTGTACAAGAACTACGACCCACGCGCCAAGCTCATGCAGGAAACCTGCAAGGAAGTGCTGACCGCCCTGGGCCTGGAAAACGACCCGCTGTTCAAGCTGGCCATGGCTCTGGAAAAGATCGCCCTGGAAGACGACTACTTCGTGCAGCGCAAGCTCTACCCGAACGTGGACTTCTACTCCGGCATCGTGCAGCGCGCCATCGGCATTCCCGTGAGCCTGTTCACCGCCATCTTCGCGCTGGCTCGCACCGTCGGCTGGATCGCCCAGCTCAACGAAATGATTGGCGACCCCGAGTACAAGATCGGCCGTCCGCGCCAGCTGTTCACGGGCTCCGAGCGACGTGATGTGCTGCCCATTGCAAAACGCTGATTTGCCTTGAACCCCAACACCCGCCGCACGGCAACGTCGGCGGGTTTTTTGTTTGCAGCAGCCCAATCGCATGGCGCATAAAATCTAGGATTGCCAAGGAATTACCCCCATGGGACACACCCTCTACGACAAGCTCTGGGACGAACACGTCGTCCACACCGAAGACGACGGCACGGCCGTGCTGTACATCGACCGCCATCTGGTCCATGAAGTGACCAGTCCGCAGGCTTTTGAAGGGCTGCGCCAGGCGGGTCGCAAGGTTTGGCGCGTCAGTTCGATCGTCGCCACGGCCGACCACAACACGCCCACCACCGGCTGGGAGCGCGGCTACGATGGCATTACCGACCCCACCAGCAAAGAGCAGGTCGTCACGCTGGACAGCAACATCCGCGAGTTTGGCTCGGCGGCGTATTTTCCGTTCCTGTCCCGGCGGCAAGGCATCGTCCACGTCATCGGCCCCGAGAACGGCGCCACCCTGCCCGGCATGACGGTGGTCTGCGGCGACTCGCACACCTCCACGCACGGCGCCTTTGGCGCACTGGCGCACGGCATTGGCACCAGCGAGGTGGAGCACGTCATGGCCACGCAAACCCTGCTGGCTAAGAAGGCGAAGAACATGCTCGTCAAGGTGGAGGGTACGTTGTCCCGCGGCTGCACCGCCAAGGACATCGTGCTGGCCATCATCGGGAAAATCGGCACGGCGGGAGGCACGGGCTACACCATCGAATTCGGCGGCTCGGCCATCCGCGCCCTGAGCATGGAAGGCCGCATGACGGTCTGCAACATGGCCATTGAGGCGGGTGCCCGCGCCGGCCTGGTGGCTGTGGACGAAAAAACCATCGAATACGTTCGTGGCCGCCCCCTGGCGCCCGGACACAACGCAGCCAGCGGCGACGCGGCCGCCGTGGAATGGGACCAAGCCGTTGCGTACTGGAAGACCCTGCATTCCGACGCGGACGCCCACTTTGATACCGTCGTCGAACTGGATGCTTCGCAGATCGTGCCCCAGGTCACCTGGGGAACATCGCCGGAAATGGTGCTGGGCATCGACGCCCGGGTGCCCGATCCCGAGAAGGAAAAAGACGCCAACAAGCGCGGCGCCATCGAACGGGCGCTGGTGTACATGGGCCTGGAGCCCGGCAAGGCGCTGAACGACCTGTTCATTGACAAGGTGTTCATTGGCTCCTGCACCAACAGCCGCATTGAAGACATGCGCGAGGCCGCCGCCATCGTCAAGAAGCTGGGCCAGAAAGTGGCCAAGAACGTCAAGCTGGCCATGGTGGTTCCCGGCTCCGGCCTGGTCAAGGAACAGGCCGAACGCGAAGGCCTGCACGAGATCTTCAAGGCAGCCGGCTTCGAGTGGCGCGAACCGGGCTGTTCCATGTGCCTGGCCATGAATGCCGATCGGCTGGAGCCCGGCGAACGCTGCGCCTCCACCAGCAACCGCAACTTTGAAGGCCGCCAGGGTGCCGGTGGGCGCACCCACCTGGTGAGCCCCGCCATGGCCGCTGCGGCAGCCATCCACGGCCACTTTGTTGATGTCCGCAAATTCAGCTGATCAAAATGAAACCCTTTACCGTACACCAGGGCCTGGTGGCCCCCATGGACCGCGAGAATGTGGACACCGATGCCATCATTCCCAAGCAGTTCCTCAAATCCATCCGCCGCACCGGCTTTGGCCAGAACCTGTTTGACGAGTGGCGCTACCTGGACGCAGGCTACCCCGGCCAGGACCCGGCCAGCCGCCGCCCCAACCCGGAATTCGTGCTGAACCAGCCCCGCTACCAGGGCGCCTCCATTCTGCTGGCGCGCAAGAACTTCGGCTGCGGTTCGTCGCGCGAGCACGCACCGTGGGCGCTGGAGCAATTCGGTTTCCGGGTGCTGATCGCACCCAGCTATGCCGACATTTTCTTCAACAACAGTTTCAAGAACGGCCTGCTGCCCATCGTGCTCAGCGAAGCCCAGATCGACCAGCTGTTCAACGAAGCCGCCGCCTTCCCGGGCTATGCCCTGACGGTGGATCTCGAGCGCCAGGTCATTGTCAAACCACAAGGGGAGGAAATCCCCTTCGAAGTCCAGGCGTTCCGCAAATACTGCCTGCTCAACGGCTTTGACGACATTGGCCTGACCCTGCGCCACGCCGACAAGATCAAGGCTTTCGAGGCCCAGCGTTTGGCACAAAAACCGTGGCTAGCCCACGCCATGATTGCGTAAGCAGCTACACATTTCATAGCATATCAAGGACACCATGAAAATTGCAGTGTTGCCGGGCGACGGCATCGGTACCGAAATCGTAGCGCAGGCCGTCCGGGTCCTGAACGCGCTGGAGCTCCCACTGGAGATGGAAACCGCCCTGGTCGGCGGCGCCGCCTACGAAGCCCACGGCCACCCGCTGCCCGAATCCACCCTCAAGCTGGCCCAGCAGGCCGACGCCGTGCTGTTTGGCGCCGTGGGCGACTGGAAGTACGACAAACTCGACCGTCCGCTGCGCCCCGAGCAGGCCATCCTGGGCCTGCGCAAGAACCTGGGTCTGTTCGCCAATTTCCGCCCCGCCATCTGCTACGAGCAACTGGTGGATGCATCCAGCCTGAAGCCCGAACTGATTTCGGGTCTGGACATTTTGATCATCCGCGAGTTGACAGGGGACATCTACTTTGGCCAGCCGCGCGGCCGCCGCACGGCCACCGACGGACACTTTCCCGGCAGCGAAGAAGCCTTCGACACCATGCGCTACAGCCGCCCCGAGATCGAGCGCATTGCCCACGTCGCCTTCCAGGCGGCCCGCAAGCGCAGCAAGCGCGTCACCAGCGTGGACAAGGCCAATGTGCTGGAAACCTTCCAGTTCTGGAAAGACGTGGTCACCGAGGTTGGCAAGGAGTATCCGGACGTGGCGCTGGACCACATGTACGTGGACAATGCCGCCATGCAGCTGGTCAAGGAACCCAAACGCTTTGACGTGGTGGTTACCGGCAACATGTTCGGCGACATCCTGTCGGACGAAGCCTCCATGCTGACCGGCTCCATCGGCATGCTGCCCTCGGCCAGCCTCAACAGCAAGGGCCAGGGCCTCTATGAACCCAGCCACGGCAGCGCACCCGACATCGCTGGCAAGGGCATTGCCAATCCACTGGCGACCATTCTGAGCGCCGCCATGATGCTGCGCTTCAGCCTGAACCACGAGGCCGACGCCCAGCGCATCGAAGCCGCCGTGCAGGCCGTGCTGGCCCAGGGCCTGCGCACGGCCGACATCTACAGCGCCGGCACGACCCGCGTCAGCACGCTGGAAATGGGTGATGCCGTCATCAAAGCGCTGAAATAGGAACACCCCAACGCCTGATTCGTCCCGCCCCTGCCGGCCCGACGAGCCAGGCAGGTACAGCACTCAATGTTTGGACAATCTGAAAGGTCAACATCATGAAAACAGGAAACTTGGTCGGTCTCGTCGGCTGGCGCGGTATGGTCGGATCGGTCCTGATGGACCGCATGGAAGCCGAAGGCGACTTTGCGCTGATCGAACCCGTGTTCTTCTCGACCTCGAACGCCGGTGGCAAAGCCCCGGCGCAGGCCAAGAACGAGACCACGCTGCAGGACGCCTTCAACATCGACGCCCTCAAGCGCTGCGACATCATCATCAGCGCCCAGGGTGGTGACTACACCACCGAGGTGTTCCCCAAGCTGCGTGCCGCCGGCTGGAACGGCCACTGGATTGACGCCGCATCCACCCTGCGCATGGAAAAAGACGCCGTCATCATCCTGGATCCGGTCAACATGCCGGTGATCCAGAACGCCATGGCAAACGGCGGCAAGAACTGGGTGGGCGGCAATTGCACCGTGAGCTGCATGCTGATGGGTGTGGGCGCTCTGTACAAGGCCGGTCTGGTGGAGTGGATGAGCACCCAGACCTACCAGGCGGCCTCCGGTGGCGGCGCGCAGCACATGCGCGAGCTGCTGACGCAGTACGGCACCCTGAATGCCGAGGTGAAGGCCCTGCTGGACGATCCCAAGAGCGCCATCCTGGAAATCGACCGCAAGGTCATCGCCAAGCAGCGCACCCTGACCGGCGCCGAGACCGCCAACTTCGGCGTGCCGCTGGGCGGCTCGCTGATCCCCTGGATCGACAAGGATCTGGGCAATGGCCAGTCCAAGGAAGAGTGGAAGGGCATGGCCGAAACCAACAAGATCATGGGTCTGGGTGAGGGCTTTGGCTCTGCCGCCATCCCCGTGGACGGCTTCTGCGTGCGCGTGGGCGCCATGCGCTGCCACAGCCAGGCCCTGACCTTCAAGCTGAAAAAGGACGTGCCTGTGGCCGACATCGAGGCCATGATCGCCGCTGACAACCAGTGGGTCAAGGTTGTCCCCAACACCCGCGAAGCCACCATCAAGGACCTGACGCCCGTGGCCGTGACCGGCACCATGACCATTCCGGTGGGCCGCATCCGCAAGCTGGCCATGGGGCCGGAGTACGTGGGTGCCTTCACCGTGGGCGACCAGCTGCTGTGGGGCGCTGCCGAGCCCCTGCGCCGCATGCTGCGCATTCTGCTCGCCGCCTGAGGGCGGACGATGGCACCCCTTGCCCCCTCCGGGGCGGGTGCCTCCGGGCCGTTGTCGGCTGGCAACATTTGGAGCGTGTAATGCGTTTTCGCAACCAACGCTTACAAAGTTAAAAGCTTTCTTAGCTTGTCAGCCTAAGACATTGATGTTATGGTACTTTTTGCGTTTTTTGAGTCGGCTTTTTGGGCCGGAAAATGAGAAATAATTGCCACTCGCGTGTGCACCGGAGGCCTGTAAATTGATTGCTAAGTCACATCGTTGGCAAAAGACCGCTGTAGCGGCTGCAGCCGTAGCGCTACTCGGCCTGTCCGGAACCGGGGCTTTCGCGCTTTCGCTCGGCCGCATGACGGTCCAGTCAGCTTTGGGCGAACCCCTGCGCGCCGAAATCGACGTGCCGGAGATCAATGCCGAAGAAGCCGCCTCCCTGAAAACACGCGTTGCCGCCCCCGAGGCCTTCACGGCCGCCGGCCTGGACTACAACCCGGCCATGACCACGCTGCAGGCCACACTGCAACGCCGCCCTGACGGGCGCGCCTACATCCGCCTGAGCAGTGACCGCACCATCAACGACCCGTTTGTCGACGTGATCCTGGAGGCCACGTGGTCATCCGGACGCGTCACCCGCGACTACACCATGCTGTTTGATCCGCCGGTGCTGCGCAGCAAGACAGCCCCTGCGCCCACCCTGCCGCAAACCAGCGGGGTGCCCTCCGGCGCCGCGGTGTCGGCGCCGGTGCAGACACCCGCTGCGTCTGCAACGCCAGCGGCGGAACCGGCACCCGCCGCTCCAGCCCGCGCGGCGCGCACCGCTCCGGCCAAGGCTGCCAGCAAGGCATCCACCGAAGCCAAGGCCACGGCAACCGATGCCCAGCGCGTGGTGGTCAAGAGCGGCGAAACCGCCAGCAAGATTGCCGCCAACCTCAAGCCTGCCGGCGTTTCGCTGGACCAGATGCTCGTCGCCCTGTTGCGCGCCAACCCCGACGCCTTCGTCAACGACAACATCAACCGCATCCGTGCGGGTGCGGTCATGGCCGTGCCGAGCGCAGAACAGGCGCAGGCCATCTCCGCAGCCGAAGCCACACAAACCGTGGTGGCGCAAAGCAAGGACTTCAACGATTTCCGCCGCCATCTGGCATCCAGCGCCCCGGTAGCCGCTGTTGGTGCAGCCGACCGCAAGGCCAGTGGCACCGTGACGGCCCGGGTCGAAGACAAGAAACCCGCCGCCGCGACGCCAGACAAGCTGACGCTGTCCAAGGGTGCCGTTCAGGCCAAGGCCGATGACGCCAAGATCGCCAAGGAGCGGGCCGACAAGGAAGCGGCTGCACGGGCCGCCGAAATTACCAAAAACATCACCGACCTGAAGAAGGTTGGTGCAGCCATTGCCCCGCCGGCCGCGGCGCCCGCTGCGGCGGCCTCGACCGCCCAGCCCGCCGTGGTACCGGCAGTGGCGGCCCCGGCCGCAGCGGTCGCTTCTGCCCCTGCGCCCGTTGCATCAGCTCCGGCAGCAGTCGCTTCCGCCCCCGCTGCAGTGACATCCGCTGCAGCAGCGCCCGCATCGGCAGTGGCCAAGCCCAAGCCCAAGGTTGCGCCCGTGGTGGCCCCGGTGGAGCCGCCAAGCCTGATGGATGACCTGCTGGAAAACCCCCTGATCCCCGCTGGCGGCATCGGCCTGCTCGCGTTGTTGGGCGGCTTTGGCTTCTACCGGATGCGTCAGCGCAAGAAGAGCCCCTCCGACATGGACAGCTCCTTCCTGGAAAGCCGTCTGCAGCCCGATTCGTTCTTCGGTGCCAGCGGCGGCCAGCGCATCGACACCGCCAACGAAGGGAATGCCACCGGCTCGTCCATGGTGTACTCGGCCAGCCAGCTGGACGCAGCGGACGATGTCGACCCCGTGGCCGAGGCCGATGTCTACCTGGCCTACGGACGTGACCTGCAAGCGGAAGAGATCCTCAAGGAAGCCGTGCGCACCAACCCCGGTCGCCTGGCCATTCACACCAAGCTGCTGGAAATCTTTGCCAAGCGGCGCGACGCCAAGAGCTTCGAAGCCACCGCGGCGCAGGCCTACAAGCTGACCAATGCCAACAGCCCCGAATGGACCCGCATTTGTGAAATGGGATTGTCCTTCGATCCCGGCAATGCCATGTACCACCCCGGCGGCGTGCCCGACAACGGCGCCGCTGAGCCCGTGGCCGCGGCACCCGAAATGCCCGCGTTTGCCAGCAGCACCGTTCCCCAACCCACCCGCGCAGAGGTAGCCGCATCTGCACCCGTGCCCGGGATGGATCTGGACCTGGATCTGGACTTCTCGCTCGATGGCGAACCCGTCAGTGCCATCAGCGACATCACCGGTGGCAGCATCCCGCAAACCCAACCCGAGCCCACCGTCAAGATGGAAGCCATGGGCGCGGGCGCCCCAACGGACATGTCCATGGACTTCGACCTGTCCGACGACGCGCCAACCGCCCCGCCCGTCCAGGCTGCCCCAGCCCCGCTGCCCGAGATTTCCCT
Source organism: Rhodoferax sp. (assembly GCA_019449595.1). Taxonomy (GTDB): domain Bacteria; phylum Pseudomonadota; class Gammaproteobacteria; order Burkholderiales; family Burkholderiaceae_C; genus Allorhodoferax. Next base: position 145,592 of record JAGRPL010000001.1, read on the forward strand.
CTCCTTGGGTGCGGACGCGGGCCCCGCGCTCCATTTCGATGCCACCGCCCCCATGGCCGTGCAGCAGGAAACACCCCTGCCGGCCGCCGGGAACGACTCTGGCATGCTGGAATTCGACCTGGGTTCCCTGTCACTGGACCTCGACACCCCCAGCGAGGTGCCAACCCAGTCGCCCCTGGACACCCAGGAAGACCCGCTGGAAACCAAGCTGGCACTGGCCGAGGAGTTCATCTCCATCGGCGACGAAGATGGCGCCCGTTCGCTGATTGAAGAGGTGATCTCGGAATCCAGCGGTGACATGCGCGCCAAGGCCCAACGCACGCTGGCGAAGTTGAGCTGATCCCTTGCGGGTGCCTTCGGCGCTTTGACACAGGTTTGATATCGTCGTGAGGGTTGCGTTAGGCGTCAGCTACAACGGGCAGGCTTACCAGGGCTGGCAAAGCCAGCCTTCGGGCCAGACCGTGCAGGACAAGCTGGAGGCCGCGTTGGGCAAATTCACCGCCCAGCGCATTTCCACGCTGTGCGCGGGCCGCACCGACGCCGGCGTGCACGCACTGATGCAGGTGGTGCACTTTGACACCGACCGCCAGCGCGACGCCCACGCCTGGACCCGGGGCACCAATGCCAACCTGCCGCGCGACATTGCCGTGCAATGGGCCGTGCTGACCACCGAGGCCTTCCACTGCCGGGCCTGTGCGACCTCGCGGCGCTATGCCTACGTCCTGCTGGCATCTCCCATCCGCCCCAGTGTGGAAGCCGGGCGTGTCGGCTGGTCTTTCCGGCCACTGGACGTGCAGGCCATGCGCCAGGCCGCCAGCTACCTGCTAGGCGAGCACGACTTCACGTCCTTTCGCGCATCGCAATGCCAGGCGCTGAGCCCGGTCAAGAACATGCTGGCCATCGACATCCACCAGCGCGGCGCCTATTGGCGTATTGAATTCGAGGCCAATGCCTTTCTGCACCACATGATCCGCAACATCATGGGCTGCCTGGTTCAGATTGGCCAGGGTAAAAAGCCCCCGGAGTGGATACTGGAGGTCCTGGCGGCCCGCGACCGCCGGGCCGCCGCCCCCACCTTTTCGCCCGATGGCCTGTATTTCCTGGGCCCCCGCTACGACACCCACTGGGGCATGCCAGACCGCACGCCTGCGTATGATGGCCTCCCATGAGAACCCGAATCAAGATCTGCGGCCTGACCCGCGAGCAGGATGTGGACGCCGCCGTGGCGGCCGGCGCGGATGCCATCGGCTTCGTGCTGTACGCCAAGAGCCCGCGCGCCGTCACCGCGGCGCGTGCCGCTGAACTGGCCCGGCGTCTGCCCCCATTCATCACGCCGGTACTGCTGTTCGTCAACGCACCAGCTACAGAAATAATAGCAGCCTGCGCAATGATTGCGGGGGCTACCGTCCAATTTCATGGTGACGAAACACCGCAGGATTGCGCAGCAGCCACCCTGGACAACCACCGTCCCTGGTTGCGCGCGGCCCGCATTCCGCTGGGCGACGGCGCACCAGCCTTCGACCTCGTAAAATACGCCCAGGATTACTCACACGCCCAGGCCATCCTGCTCGACGCCCACGTCGACGGTTTTGGCGGCGGCGGCAAGGCATTCAATTGGTCACTTCTTCCTCCAAACGTCAACGCTCACCTCGTCTTGAGTGGTGGACTCACACCTGCAAATGTGGGCGACGGAATCGCCCAGGTACGGCCACGCGGTAAGACGCTGGCCGTCGACGTCAGTTCCGGGGTCGAGGCCTGCGACGCCACCGGTGCCCCGCTCAAGGGCATCAAAGACCCCGAGAAGATCAACCAGTTTGTCTCCGCCGTGCGCGCGGCAGACCGACACCTTGCAGAAATTGACTGAACCATGGATTCCTACCAACAACCCGACGCGAGTGGCCACTTCGGCCCCTACGGGGGCAGCTTCGCTTCCGAGACGCTGACCCACGCCATCAACGAACTGAAGGACGCCTACGCCAAGTACCAGCACGACCCGGCTTTCATGGCCGAGTTCCAGTACGAACTGGCCCATTTTGTCGGCCGCCCCTCGCCGGTCTACCACGCCGCGCGCATGAGTCGCGAAATGGGTGGTGCGCAGATCTTCCTCAAGCGTGAAGACCTGAACCACACCGGTGCGCACAAGATCAACAACACCATTGGCCAGGCCATGCTGGCCCGGCGCATGGGCAAGCCGCGCGTGATTGCCGAGACCGGCGCCGGCCAGCACGGCGTGGCCACCGCCACCATCTGCGCCCGCTACGGCCTGGAGTGCGTGGTCTACATGGGCAGCGAAGACGTCAAACGCCAAAGCCCCAATGTCTACCGCATGAAGCTGCTGGGCGCCACCGTGGTCCCCGTGGAGTCCGGCAGCAAGACCCTCAAGGACGCCCTCAACGAAGCCATGCGCGACTGGGTTGCCAATGTGGACAACACCTTCTACATCATCGGCACCGTGGCCGGCCCCCACCCCTACCCCATGATGGTGCGCGACTTCCAGAGCGTGATCGGCAACGAATGCCTGGTGCAGATGCCGGAGATGCTGAGCGCCGCAGGGTGCCAGGGCGAACAGCCCGATGCCGTCGTTGCCTGCGTGGGCGGCGGCTCCAACGCCATGGGCATCTTCTACCCCTACATCCCGCACGCAAAAACCCGCCTGATCGGTGTGGAGGCGGCGGGCGCCGGCATGGACACCGACAAGCATTCGGCCTCCATCCAGCGCGGCAGCCCCGGCGTGCTGCACGGCAACCGCACCTACGTGCTGCAGGACGACAACGGCCAGGTGACCGAGACGCACAGCATCAGCGCCGGCCTGGACTACCCCGGCGTGGGCCCCGAGCACGCCTTCCTGCACGACACGGGCCGCGCCGAGTACGTAGGCATCACCGACACCGAGGCGCTGGCCGCCTTCCACTACCTGTGCCGCACCGAAGGCATCATCCCGGCGCTGGAATCGAGCCACGCCGTGGCCTACGCCAAGAAGCTGGCCCCAACCATGCGCCCGGACCAGTCCATCCTGGTCAACCTCTCGGGCCGCGGCGACAAAGACATCGGCACCGTGGCCGACCTGTCGGGCGACGACGTCTACGACCGCCCCTCCATGCGCGGCCACGTGGTGAAGGGAGCCTGAGCATGAGCCGAATTGATGCCACCTTCTCCGCGCTGAAAGCCCAGGGCCGCAAGGCGCTGATTCCCTTTGTCACCGCCGGCTACCCCTATGCCGACGTGACGCCCGAGCTGATGCACGCCATGGTCGCCGGTGGTGCCGACGTGATTGAACTGGGCGTCCCCTTCTCCGACCCCAGCGCGGACGGCCCCGTCATCCAGAAGGCGGGCGACAAGGCCCTGGCCTTCGGCATAGGCCTGGTGCAGATACTGGAGATGGTGCGCACCTTCCGCACGACCGACCAGACCACCCCCATCGTGCTCATGGGGTACGCCAATCCGGTGGAGCGCTACGACCAGAAGCGCGGCAACCCGGCCAACCCCGGCAGCGCCTTCGTGCGCGACGCCGCCGCCGCCGGCGTGGATGGGGTGCTCCTCGTGGACTACCCCCCCGAGGAGTGCGAAACCTTTGCCGCCGACCTGCGCGCCCACGGCATGGACCTGATCTTCCTGCTGGCTCCCACCAGCACCGAACAGCGCATGCAGCAGGTGGCCCGCGTGGCCAGCGGCTATGTGTACTATGTGTCTCTCAAAGGCGTGACCGGTTCCGGCGCCCTGGACACCGGTGCGGTGGAGGCCATGCTGCCCCGCATCCGCCAGCACATCCGCACGCCCGTGGGCGTGGGATTCGGCATCCGCGACGCGACCACGGCCAAAACCATTTCCCGGGTGGCCGACGCCGTGGTCATCGGCAGCAAGATCATCCAGTTGCTGGAAGACCAGCCGCGCGCCCAGGTGGCCGCCACCGCCCAGAATTTCCTGCGGGAGATTCGTACCGCTTTGGATTCATAATCCCGTCCTGACCGTTGGAGACCCTCTATGAGCTGGCTTGAAAAACTGCTACCCCCGAAAATTCAACAAAGCGACCGCGCTGACCGGCGCAGCATGCCCGAGGGCCTGTGGATCAAGTGCCCCAGCTGCGAGACCGTGCTCTACAAGACCGATCTGGAGCAGAACCAGAACGTCTGCCCCACCTGCAGCCACCACCACCGCATTGGCGCGCGTGTGCGCCTGAACGCTTTTCTGGACAACGAGGGACGTTTCGAAATCGGCCAGGAAGTGCTGCCGGTCGACCCCCTCAAGTTCAAGGACAGTCGCAAGTACCCCGAACGCCTGAAGGAAGCCCTGGAAAACACGGGCGAGACCGATGCACTGGTGGTCATGGGCGGCGCCGTGCACGGCATCAGCCTGGTGGCGGCCTGCTTCGAGTTTGACTTCATGGGCGGCTCCATGGGTTCGGTGGTGGGCGAGCGCTTTGTGCGCGGCGTGGAAACCGCCATCGAGCAGAAGGTGCCCTTCCTGTGCTTTACGGCCACCGGCGGCGCCCGCATGCAGGAGGGCCTGCTCTCCCTCATGCAAATGGCCAAGACCAATGCCGCATTGACCCGTCTGGCGAAAAAAGGGCTGCCCTACATCAGCGTGCTGACCGACCCGACCATGGGTGGCGTCAGCGCCGGTTTCGCGTTCCTGGGAGACGTGGTGATTGCCGAGCCCAAGGCCCTAATCGGCTTTGCCGGCCCCCGCGTGATCGAATCCACCGTGCGGGTCACCCTGCCCGAGGGGTTCCAGCGCGCCGAGTTCCTGCAGGCCAAGGGCGCTGTGGACCTGATCTGCGACCGGCGCGAACTGCGCAAGACCGTGGCCGACACGCTGGCCATGCTGCAACGGCAGCCGGCCGACGCGGTCATTTAACCCCCGCGGGCAACCCGCCCGCAAGGGCGCCTACAAGGCGCCCAGCACCCCGGCCTGCAGGTGCCCGAGCACGATCACGGCCACCTGCAGCAACAGCAGCAAGGCCAGGGGTGACAGATCCACCCCACCAAGCAGGGGCAGCACGCGCCGTATGGGTGCCAGCACCGGCATGACCAGGCGCTCCAGCAAGTCCGCAGCCACTGAGCGGGCTTGCACCCACGACAGCACGGCATACACGATCACCAGCCCGGTCAAGCCGGAAATAGCCATGCGCACCACGCCGAAAACCGCCAGCACCACGACCGACGCCAGACTGGCGGCCATGCCGGTCAGCACCCAGAGCACGCCAAACTCGGCCAGCTGAATCACCAACGCCCCCACCAGGCTGGCCAGGTCCCAACGCCCGGCGGCCGGCACCACGCGGCGCAAGGGCAGCACCAGCCAGTCCGTCAGGGCAAAGATGAAGCCGCCCAGCGGATTGCCGGAACGGGTGGACAGGGGGATGCGCTGGTACTGCATGTACAGGCGCAGCAGGCAGGTGCCGCTGACCAGGCCAGCGACCACTTCCAGCAGCAGGGAGACAATTTGGTAAAGCATGGTGGGCAGGAAATAAGCGATGCATCATAGCCGCAGCGGCGCCGGATGCGAAACAATCGCCCGTGGCTTGCACCAGTGCGCCCGCAAAAACTTAGAATGGAGGGTTATGGCCTATTGCAATGGCCGCCAACCGATTCCAATCTGCGACCCCCATGTCTGACCAACACACCCCCGCTCACGCTCTCCAGGACGAAGGCCAACTCATTCTTGAACGCCGGGAAAAACTCAAAGCCATCCGCCAGCGTCAGCTGGACGGGCACGGCGTCGCGTTCCCCAACGACTTCAAGCCCACCCACCAGGCGGCCGAGCTGTTCGCGGCGTACGAGGGCATGAGCACCGAGGAGCTGGCGGCCCTGGGTGCTACCGCCAAGGTGGCGGGCCGCATGATGCTCAAGCGCGTCATGGGCAAAGCCAGCTTCTGCACCCTGCAGGATGCCTCTTTCGGCAGCACCGGCGGGCGCATCCAGATCTATGTCAAGGGCGAGGACGTGGGCGACGAGCTGTACGCCTCCTTCAAGCACTGGGACCTGGGCGACATCGTGGCCGCCGAGGGCACGGTGTTCAAGACCAAGACCGGCGAGCTCTCCATCCACGCCACCCGCGTGCGCCTGCTCACCAAGAGCCTGCGCCCCATGCCGGACAAGTTCCACGGCATTGCCGACCAAGAGGTGAAATACCGCCAGCGCTACGTCGACCTGATGACCGACGAGGCTGCCCGCAAGCGTTTTGTGGCCCGCAGCAAGGCGGTGAGCGGCATGCGCGAATTCATGGTGCAGCACGGCTTTCTGGAAGTGGAAACGCCCATGCTGCACCCCATTCCCGGTGGCGCCAACGCCAAGCCCTTCACCACGCACCACAACGCGCTGGACCAGCAGATGTTCCTGCGCATTGCGCCCGAGCTGTACCTCAAGCGCCTGATCGTGGGCGGCTTCGAGCGCGTGTTCGAGATCAACCGCAACTTCCGCAACGAAGGCATCTCGGTGCGCCACAACCCCGAGTTCACCATGATGGAGTTCTACGCGGCCTACTGGAACTACCAGGACCTGATGACCTTCACCGAGCAACTGGTGCGCGATGCCGCCATCAAGGCCGGCGACAGCCTGCAGCTGACCTACGGCGGCAAGCCGGTGGACCTGTCGCAGCCGTTCGAGCGCCTGACCATCGTGCAGGCCATTGCCAAGTACACCGGTGCCGGCCCCCATGTGAACGATGCCGAGTGGCTCAAGCAGGCCCTGCTCAAGCTCGGCCTGACCGAGGCCAAGAACCAGCTCTCCACCCGCAGCCTGGCCAGTCTGCAGGTGATGTACTTCGAGGAAACGGTGGAGGAGCAGCTGTGGCAACCCACTTTCATCTGCGAGCATCCGGTGGAGATCTCTCCCCTTGCCCGCGCCAGCGACACCAATCCCGGCGTCACCGAGCGCTTTGAGCTTTACATCACCGGACGCGAGTTCGGCAACGGCTTCTCGGAGCTCAACGACGCCGAGGACCAGGCCGCGCGCTTCCACGGCCAGGTGGCCGCCAAGGACAACGGCGACGACGAGGCCATGTACTTCGACCACGACTTTGTGCGCGCGCTGGAGTACGGCATGCCCCCCACCGGCGGCTGCGGCATCGGCATCGACCGCCTGATGATGTTGCTGACCGACAGCCCCAGCATCCGCGACGTCATCCTGTTCCCGGCCCTGCGTCGGGAAATGTAAGCGAAACAAGCCTCCAGCCCTTGCAGAATCTGCGCAGACAGCTATGAAATCAGGAGCACGCGCGCAGCTGAAATTCCTGCAAGGCTATCCGGATGACACGCTGGCGCAGGTGCAGGAGATGCAGGATGGCCAGCGCATAGGCGCCTGGCTGGCGCGCAAGTACCCCGAGGCCCACGGGTTGCGCACCGACCGCGTCCTGTACGACTACGTGCAAGCCCTCAGGCAGGACTACCTGCGCGGCGCTGAACCGCTGGCCAAGGTGGCCTACGACAGCAAGCTGCAGGTGGTGCAGCACGCGCTGGGCACCCACACCACGGTGTCGCGCGTGCAGGGCGCCAAGCTCAAGTCCAAGCGCGAGATCCGCATCGCGGCACTGTTCAGGGACGCCCCGCCCGAATTCCTGAAGATGATTGCGGTTCACGAACTGGCCCACCTGCGCGAACGCGCCCATGACAAGGCCTTCTACCAACTGTGCACCTACATGGAGCCGGCCTACCACCAGCTCGAGTTTGAAGTGCGCATGTACCTGACCCACCTGGACGGTGGCGGCACGCGCCTGTGGGGGCCGGTGGCGCCAAACTGAATAAGCCGCTACGATGGCAGCACCACCACCGTGCATGCCGCAAAAAACCAGGGAATTCGTCCATGACCAGCCAGGCTGAGGCTTCGCCTGACCTTCATCCGGCAGCGAAAAACACCAAGACCATTGTCGTCGGCTGGCTGGTGCTGTTCGCAATCGGCGTGCTGGCCTCCATCATGGCGTTTGAGCACTACTCCGGTGTCATCAAACGCAAGGCACACAACGACCTGCAGGCCATCGCCATCGCCAAGAAGGAGCAGGTCGAGAGTTTCATCCAGGAGCGCCACGGCGACGCCGGCCTGCTGGTGGCGCGCGCGCCCGTCTGGCAGTTCCTGGATGCACGGGGCGGCCCCGTCCAGTCACCCGAGCTCAAGCCCCTGCTGGACCTGACACTGCGCCAGACCCGCGACGCCTACGGTTACCGCAACATCACCCTGTTCAATACCGCACTGCGCCGGGTGGCCGGCCAGATGGACGAGCCCCTGCACCCCCTGGAGCGGGTCGCCCTGCAGGCGGCGCTCGAAACCCGGCGCAGCGCCTTCGTAGACATGCACGTGTCGCCCGACGGCAAGCCCAACTTCGGCGTGGTGCACCCCGTCTTCGCGCGGGGTGACCCGACGCGCGCCGTGGTGGGGCTGGCCTACCTGGAGATGGACGCGACCACCGGACTGTACCCCCGCCTGACGCGGTGGCCGGTGGCATCGCAGAGCGCCGAGTCCCTGTTGCTGCGCCGCGAAGGCGACGAGGTGGTCTACCTGAGCCCCCTGCGGTTTGCGCCGGCAACGAACGGGCCCTTAAGCATTCGCGGACCCGCCCGCGACGTGAACTACGCCAGCCCGGCAGAGCCCCCCACCAGCCAGCCCCCCCTCATCGAGCGCAACGATTACCGCCAGGTCCATGTGATTGCCGCCTCCGTTCCGATCGAAGGCACCAACTGGATCATGGTGGTCAAGGTTGACTACGACGAAGTGAACGAGCCCGTCAGCGCCCTGCGGATTACCCGCCTGCTCAGCGGCGGGTTGCTGGGCATGCTGCTGCTCATCGGCGCCCGGCTGCTGTGGCACGCCCGGCAGATGGAAAACACGGCCGAGCGCCTGCGCCAGGATGCGCGCTACGTGGCGGCGGCCCAGGCCTCCATCGACGGCTACCTGGTGCTGGACGATATCGGCCGCATCGTCGAGGTCAACGACGCACTGGTGCGCATGACGGGGTACAGCCACCGGGAGCTGTATCGCAAGTACATTGCCGATCTGGAGGCCCAGCTGTCACCGCAGCAGGTGGTCCAGAAACTGTCGGAATACCGGCAGTCCGAAGCGGCCCGCTTCCTGACCCAGTGGCTGCACAAGGACGGGCACATCATCGACCTCCAGGTCAGCGCGACCTACGTGGCCGCTCCCAAGGGCGGCACCTTCCAGGCCTTTGTGCGCGACATCGGTCCGGAGCGCAGCAGCCTGCAGCGCATCGAACGCCTGCAGAGTTTCTATGTCTTCCTCAGCCACGTCAACGCCGCCATCTTCAACCTTGACACGCGCGACGAAATCCTGGAAGCGGTGTGCGAAGGCGCGGTGCGCGATGGCGGCTTCATCCTGGCCTGGGCTGGCGTGCTCGACGCCGCCGCTGGCCGCGTGCAGCCCGCGGCGGCGTACGGCGCGGCCACCGAATACATCAAGTCCCTGGTCATCACCATCGACCCCGCCTTGCCCACCAGCCATGGCCCCACGCGCATGAGCATGGTGGAAGGAACGATCCACTACACCGATGATTTCCAGAACGACAGCCGCACCCAGCCCTGGCACGCCCTGGGCCGGGAACACGGCATCCACGCGTCGGCGGCGGTGCCCATTTTCATATCCGGCCAGGCAGTCGCCGCACTCACGTTCTACGCCGGCCAGAAAAACTATTTCGATGCGGAAATGCGCACGCTCCTGGAGGAGACCGCCCGGTATGTGTCACTGGCCCTGCAGGCCGTGGACGCGGAACAGGCGCATGCGCAGAGCGAAGAGCGCTTCGCACGCGTGTTCGACGCATCACCGGCGCCCATGCAGATCTTCTCGTACGCCAGCCGGCGCCTGCGCGGTGTCAACAAGGCGTACAAGCGCACGTTCGGCTACGAGGCAGCCGACATTGCAGACGAAGCGGCCTGGTTTGCGCACGTCTACCCCGACCCCGACCTGCGCGCCCGCCTGCAGGCCGTGTGGGAGCAGCAATCGCTTCCGCAGGCCATAGCCGGCGGTCCCGAAACGGTGGTGCAGTCGCCCGAGGTGGCCCTGCGCTGCAAAGACGGCAGCACCCGGGTGGTGCGGGGCTTCATGAGCGTGGTGGGCGACGACATCATCGTCCAATGGGAAGACCTCACCGACATCAAGCTGGCCGAAGAACAGTTGCTGGCCGACGCGCGGCGCTTTCGCAGCATGATCGAGCAAAGCATTGCCGGCATCTACCTGACGCAGAACGACAGGATTGTGTATGTGAACCCGAAGTTCTGTGACATCGTCAGCTGGAGCCAGGACGAACTGCTGGGCCAGGATTCCATCGCGTTCTTTGGTGACGCCCCGGAGACCAGGCAGAAGGTGGTCAGCGAGCGCAACCGTATTCAGGCCGGTGAACCGGGTGTGCTGCTCACCGTGCCGTTCACCTGCAAAGACGGCCGGAAAATTGAGCTGGGCATGCAGGGCAATCTGGGCTCGTGGAACGAAGCGCCGGCCATCATGGTGATGGCCCTGGACCTGACGGAGCGCCAGCGGGCCGCCGAGAAAATTGCGGCCTACGTCAAGCAACTGGAGGGCACCATGCGCGGTACCCTGCAGGCCGTGGCCAACATGGTCGACCTGCGCGACCCCTACACCTCGGGCCACGAGCGGCGCGTGGGCATCATTGCCGCCGACATTGCACGCGAAATGGGCTGGAGCGAGGACCGGTGCCAGAACCTGCAGTTGATCGGACTGGTGCACGACATCGGCAAGATCGCCATCCCGGCCGAAATCCTCTCCAAGCCCACACGGCTCACGCCGCTGGAATACGAGATGATCAAGGGCCACGCCGAAAAAGGCTACGAAATCCTCAAGGACGTGGAGTTCCCTCTGCCCATCGCCGAGATCATCCGTGAGCATCACGAGCGCATGGACGGCAGCGGCTACCCGCGCGGCTTGAAGGCAGCAGAAATCCTCCCCGAGGCGCGTATCCTGGCCGTGGCCGACGTACTGGAGTCCATGGCCTCCCACCGGCCCTACCGCCCCTCGCTGGGCATTGAGGCCGCCACCCGGGAACTGGAGACACACCGCGGCACCTGGTTCGACGCCACGGTCGTGGATGCGGTGCTGCACCTGATCCGGGAGAAGCAGTACCAGATCCCGATGTAGTGGCAGGCCCGGGGCGGCACCGGATCAGCGCGGGCGCAGGGGCGTGAGCAGGTCGGACAGGCCGTTGTGGTCGATCTCGTGCATCAGCGCCAGCAGGCGCCCGATCTCGCCCTTGGGAAAGCCTTCGCGTGCAAACCAGTTCAGGTAGTTTCCCGGCAAATCGGCAATCAACGTGCCCTGGTGTTTGCCAAAAGGCATGGTGCGGGTTACCAGCAGCTGCAGGTCTTCGGGTTTCATGGTGACGCAAACGGAATGGGAGAGTGCCTGATTGTCGGGGACCGGCGGACGGTGGCAAACAGTCGATCGGCTCTTTTTTGCGCCATCCCCTGCGCGGCTATGATGGAATTTCCCGCAAAATTTTCGAGGAGAGCCCCCCATGGTCCTGCATCCCTTCCTGAAACGCTCCCTGCTGCTGCTGGGCTGCTGGATGGCCTTTGCGCCGTGTTACGCCCTGGACAGCTCCGACATTCCCAAATTGAAGGCCGGCACCGTGCTGACCATTGCGGCCCCGGCCGCAGGGGCGCCCCTGCAGGAAATGACCATCACCCACGTGCACTCGATCCGTGCCGATGGCGCCGTCTGGTACCAGATCGAGGGCAACTACGGCGATGGCAAGGAGGGGATCCTGTACGCGGATTTCATGACCACTCCGCCCAAGATTGAAGCCACCGTCAAGAAATTGGCCCTCAGAAACCTGGTGGACCGTCCACGCAAGTTCCTGGATGCGGTCGAAGAGGCTGAAAAGGGAGCGCTGGTGTATGAGGGCGCACCTTTTCTGTACGCCAACGCCGAGTCGGACGAAGGTGTGCTTGAACGCGATGGCGACAAAACATCCACCCAGGAATTCAACTACCTGGTTTTCATCGCCAAAGACAACGCCAACCTGAGCATCCAGATCATGCGCTGGGATGACGACAAATTCGACACCTACCTGGTGAAAGGGGTTCCACCCGGGGATGTCAAGATCCGCTAAGCCCTGCCCACGCTGACGCGGTTTACTATGGCACCGGTTTATTTGCTATATTTTTCATAGCTGTTTGCGCAGTAGTTGCAGGGCTTTGTGCGAAAATAGCCTGCCCATCAACCTGCATTCAGAAAACCTGCCATGTCCCGTCAAAGCGTTTGGGCTACCAAGGTAGCCGCTCTGGTCCAGAGCGGCAATAGCGACGCCGCAATAGCCCAGATCAAGGTGGCACCCACCGTGCGCGACGTGCAGCAGCTGCGCGCCCTGCTGTCGGCCGCCAAGCTGCTGGCACGCCACCCCAATGTGGATGCGGCCTCCAACGACCAGATCGTGGCGCTGTCCTCGCCCCGCTTGCACCGCTCGCCCTGAAAGGGAATGGATTCCATTGCGGTGACTCCTCTGCCAACCTCTACCGACCACCCCGATATCCTGCCAGGTCCGCTTCAGCCAGAGCTGATTCGCACCGAAGTCCTGGCCGATCTGCTGGAAGCAACAGCCCACCGCGTTCCGCACCAGCTGGCCCTGATTTATGGCGAACAGCAGCTAAGCTATGCGGCGCTGAACGCGCAGGCCGATCGCGTGGCCGCCCACCTGATCCACGCCGGTGTGCGGCCCGGACACATTGTGGGCCTGTGGCTGCCCCGCGGCATCGACCTGCTGGTGATGCAGGTCGGCATAGCCAAGACAGGCGCCGCCTGGCTGCCCTTCGATGCCGGAACGCCGGTGGAGCGCATTGCGGTCTGCCTGGAAGACGCCCACGCGGTGGGCATCGTGACGTGCGCGGCGTTCGCGCTCCAGCTGCCCCACCCCGGCACCGGCATCTGGACGGCAGAGCAGCTGCACGCCCCCCTGCCCGCGCCACACGACGCACCGCGCCGCGCCGGGGCCCTGCCCACGCACCCGGCCTACGTGATCTACACCTCGGGCTCCACAGGCAAGCCCAAGGGCATCGAAATCAGCCAGGGCAGCATCTGCCACTTTCTGCGCAGCGAAAACGCCCTGCTGGGCATCCGCGGCGATGACCGCGTGTACCAGGGGTTTTCGGTCGCCTTCGACATGTCATTCGAGGAGATCTGGATCAGCTACCTGGTCGGCGCCACGCTGTGGATCGCCCCCCAGGAGATCGCCTCCGATCCGGAGCTTCTGCCGCTGGCGCTGGCCGACCACCACGTCACCGTGCTGCACGCCGTGCCCACCCTGCTGGCCCTGTTCAGCCAGGACGTGCCGACGCTGCGCCTGGTCAACCTGGGCGGCGAAATGTGCCCGCAGGCACTGGTGGACCGCTGGGCCACGCCGGGCCGCCAGGTCTTCAACACCTATGGCCCCACCGAAGCCACCGTATCGGCCAGTCTGGCCGAGCTCCACGCCCACGCGCCCGTCACCATCGGACGGCCCCTGCCCAACTACGGCCTGCTCGTCATCCATACCGCCATGGAAAACGGTCTGGAACTGGTGCCGCGCGGCGAAGTCGGCGAGCTGTGCATCACCGGTCCGGGCGTGGCGGTCGGCTACCTGGGTCGCCCCGATCTGACGGCGGAAAAATTCCTGCCCAACCCCTGGAGCCGCCATGCCCACGACACCCGCCTGTACCGCACCGGGGACCTGGCGCGCATCGATGCCGACGGATGCGTGCAGTGCCTGGGCCGCACCGACGACCAGGTGAAGATCCGCGGGTTTCGGGTGGAGCTGGGGGAGATCGAGGCCGCCTTGGCCCACCAGCCCGGCATAGGCACCGTAGCCGTCATCCTGCGCCAGGAAGAGGGCATCGACCAGTTGATCGCCTTCTTTGTGGCGGATGGCAGCACCGCCGTCTCGGGGGTCGCCCTGCGTGCGGCTCTGGCCGAATTGCTGCCGTCCTACATGGTGCCCGGCCATTTTGAGCCGCTGGCGGAAATGCCGCGCCTGACCTCCGGCAAGATTGACCGCAACGCCCTGAAGGCACGCCCGCTTGCGGTGGCAGCCGGCAGTGCCGCCGCCCCGTCCGACGCGCCTCAGAACCCGGCCGAGGAAGCCCTGTTTGCGGCCCTGGCCAAGCTCTTTCCCGGGGAAGCGATCATTCGCAGTGCCGATTTCTTCTCGGACCTCGGCGGCCACTCCCTGTTTGCGGCGCGACTCGCCTCCGCCCTGCGCAGCGACCCGCGCTTTGCCCACATCACCGTGCGCGACATCTACCACCACCGCACCGTGGGCCTGATCGCCCAAGTGCTGGATGCGCCCCCGGCGGCAGGCCCGCAGGTCGACACCGGCTGGACCCCACCCTCCGCCCTCAAGCGCTGGGTCTGTGGCGCCGCCCAGGCTGCAGCCGTGCCAGGTCTGGTGGCCATACGCATGGCGCAGTGGCTGGCCCCTTTCTTCACCTACCATTTCTTCACCGGCGAGCCCGGCGACTCCCTGGCACTGGCCATCGCGGCGTCGGTGGGGGCTTTTTTGTTGGCCACGTTGCTGGAGTTTGGCGTGGCGATTGCGGGCAAATGGCTGATCGCCGGTCGCCTGCGGGCCGGGCGCTACCCGCTGTGGGGCGTGATGTACTACCGCTGGTGGCTAGCGGACCGGCTGGTGGAGTCCGCGCCCACGTACCTGCTCAGCGGCTCCTCCCTGTACGCCTGGTGGCTGCGGGCACTGGGGGCCCGGGTCGGGCGTGACGTCACCATCGGATCGCTGACCTTGCGCGCGGCGGACCTGCTGTCCATTGGCGATGGCACCAGCATCGGCAACGCCGCCAACTTCGAGAACGCCCGGGTGGAGCATGGCGCGTTGCTGCTCGGCACGATCCACATCGGAGCGGACGCCTGCATCGGCTCGTATGCCATTCTGGAAGGCAACACCGCGGTCGGTGCCTACGGTCACGTGGAGGGCCAATCGGCACTGGGCGACGGCGAGTCGGTGGGGCCAGGGCGCATCTGGAGCGGCTCACCGGGGCGCGACACCGGAGCCTTCGATACGGGCACCAACCCGCCACGCCCGCCGCTGTCGCGCCGGCGCGCGGCCGGCGAGGCAGTGTATTTTTTCCTCGGTGCCTTGCTGATCGCCACGCTGTTCTTCCTGCCGGTGTTCCCAAGCTTCATCCTGATCGACTGGATTGACGACGTGGACCGGTTTCCCATGCTGGCCAGCAACGACCTGTCGTTTCAGATGGCCAAGTACTTTGTGCTGGCCTTTCCAGCGGCCGGGGTGCTGGTGGTCTGCACCGCGCTGGCGTCGGCGGGCATCCGCTGGGCGGTGCTGCCGCGCCTCAAGCCGGGCAGCTCGCCGGTGCACAGCAACCTGTACTGCGCCAAGTGGCTGGTCAACCAGATCCAGGAGTCCAGCCTGCACGTGCTGCACGGCGTGTATGCCACCATCTATGCGCCGTACTGGTACCGGCTGCTTGGCGCCAAGGTCGGGCGTGATGCCGAAATCTCGACCGCGCTGGGCCTGGTTCCTGACATGCTCACACTGGGCGATGAAACCTTCATTGCCGATGCGGTGATGCTGGGGGATGAGCACATCGACGGCGGCTGGATGACCATGCGCCCTACCGTGGTCTCCAGGCGCAGCTTTGTCGGCAACGGCGCTTACGTGCCAGACGGCACCACCCTGCCCGAGAACGTACTGATCGGCGTGCACTCCAGCGTGCCGGCCAACGACCGGATGCGCAATGGCGACACGTGGCTGGGCTCGCCCCCCATCCATCTGCCGGCGCGGGAACAGACCACGGGCTTTGCCGAACACCTGACCTACCACCCTTCTCCGTTTCGCCGGCTGGCACGTGGCCTGATTGAGGCCTTTCGCATCATCGCGCCGCACGCCATTGTGATTTCGGTCGGCTACACCATCGTGCTCAAGGTGATGCCAATGGCGGGTGAGGGGCGCTGGGTCGACGTCATCAGCTACCTCACGGCTGCGGGCCTGCTGTATGGCGTGGGCACCTTCATCTGCATCGTCCTTCTCAAATGGCTGCTGATCCGGCGCTACCGCCCCTGCAGCGTGCCGATGTGGACGCCGTTTGTGTGGTTGTCCGAAGGGGTGACCAACCTGTACGAAGGCATTGCCGTGCCCAATTTCATGCGCTACCTGCGCGGCACCCCCTGGCTGCCGCTGGCCCTGAACATTCTGGGCAGCCACATCGGCAAGGGGGTGTACATAGACACCACCGACATTACCGAATTTGACTGCGTCACCATCGGGGATTACAGCGAGCTCAACGCGCTGGCCTGCCCGCAAACCCATTTGTTCGAAGACCGCGTCATGAAGATCGACCACGTCACGATTGGCCAGCGCGTCACCATGGGGCCGCGCAGCGCGGTGCTGTACGGCGCGGTGGTCGGCGACCACGCCCAGCTGGGCACCTTGACGCTGGTGATGAAAGGCGAGTTCATTCCCCCGGCCAGCAGCTGGCGCGGCTGCCCGGCAGCGCCCCGGCGCCACTGACCCCAGTCACATGGGTGCCTCCGTAATGACCCATGTCTGGCCCCAGGCTGCTGCCGGTGCGGTGGCGGCGCTGCGCGCCACGCCAGCGCTCGCTGTCATCCGCATCGCCACGCCCGACACCGAGATGCGGCAAGCGGCCCGTGTGCACACGCGTGCCGCCGTGCGCGACCTGCTGGCGGCGGCTCTGCAGCAACCGACGGCAACGCTGCCGCTGGTCTCACAGCCGGGACAGGCACTGATGCTGGACCAGCCCGGCACGCACATTGGCCTGTCGGTGAGCCATGCCCCCGGACTCAGTGTGGCGGCGGTGCACCGGCACGGGGCCGTTGGCGTGGATGTCATGCGCACAGGGGACGGGGCGGACGGGATGCCCGACTTGGAGACAGTGGCACGGGATTACCTCGGGCCAGCGGCGCAGCGCCGCATCGCCCAGGCAACGCCCGGTCAACAGGCTTTGGCATTTGCCCGCGCATGGACGGCGCACGAAGCCCGCCTCAAATGCCTGGGGTTGGCGCTCACCGAGTGGACCCCGGCGCTGGAGCAGCGCCTGGCCACGTGCACGGTCACGGCACTGGATGTACTACCCGGCTGGTGTGGCGCCGTGGCCGTGCCGGGTAATCAGGGCAGCCAGTCCAGCGCCTGCATGTAGGCCGGGCTCACCATCAGCGCGTCCCAGTGCGGCGCCGGCGTGCGGGGCAGCAAGGCACGGCGGCGCGCCTCGCTGGCCTCCAGGGCCTGCCAGTGGCTCTTGAGCTGGGCTTCCGTCAGGCCGTCGATCAGTTCGTCCACCGCGCGGCCGCCGCCCTCGCTGTTGGGCGTCGACTGGTTGCACAGCAGCACCATGTCGCAGCCCGCGTTCAGCGCGACCACCGCCGCTTCGGTGTAGCTCACCGGCTGGCCGTCGATCAGGCGGGCACCCGCCATGGAGAGGTCGTCGCTGAAGATGGCACCGTCAAAGCCCAGTTGTCCGCGCAGGATGTCGCCCAACCAGGTGCTGGAGAAACCGGCCGGGCGGGCGTCCACCTTCGGGTAGATCACGTGCGCCGGCATCACACTGGTGGTCACGGTATTGAGCCAGCGATAGGGTGCCGCATCGTCGGCAAGGATGGTCTTGAGGCTGCGCGTATCCACCGGGATGTCGGTGTGGGAGTCCGCCTTGACGTAGCCGTGGCCGGGGAAATGCTTGCCACAGTTGGCCATGCCGCTTTGCAGCAGGCCATGCATCAGGCTCTTGGCCAGCAGGCTCACCACGCGCGGGTCGCGGGCAAAGGCGCGGTCGCCGATGACGCCGCTCTCGCCGTAGTCGAGGTCCAGCACGGGCGTAAAACTCAGATCCACACCACAGGCCCGCAGCTCGGCGCCCAGCACATAACCGCACGCCGTGGCGGCATTGGTGGCATCCAGGGGGCCGGCTTTTTTGCTGGCGGTGGTGGCGCTGGGCGGCGCCATCCACATCTCGCCCAGGGCACGCATGGGCGGCAGGTGGGTAAAGCCATCGGTCTTGAAGCGCTGCACGCGCCCGCCTTCATGGTCCACGCAGATCAGCAGGTCCGATCGCACTTTCTTGATGTCGTGGCACAGCGCCGTGAGCTGTGCGCGGTCCTGCCAGTTGCGGGCAAACAGGATCAGGCCGCCGACCAGCGGGTGCTTGAGGCGCTTGCGGTCGACCTTGGACAGGGTCAGGCCGGCGATGTCGATGATGAGAGGGGCGTGGAAGGTCATGGCAGGATGCGGGGAAGTGGGAAGACACACATCCGGAGGCCAGACGTGCGGGCTTTCAGTATGCTACATATTTAATAGCTGTTTGCGCAAATTTTACGGGGCTTTGCGCCCTGTTTCACCCTGAAACTCGACGACGCAAAAACTGGCGGCGTAGTCGGTCTCGTCGGTCACGCTCACGTGCACCTCGAGCTGGCGCGCCTCGAACCACTCTTTCAGCGTGCCGTGCAGCACCACGTAGGGCTGCCCGGCCTGGGGGTGGCCCAGGGGCTGGTTGGCGATCTCGCACGACTTCCACGTCATGGGCATGTGCATACCCAGACCAATGGCCTTGCTGAACGCCTCCTTGGCGGAAAAACGGGTCGCCAGGTAGCGCACGCCCCGCTCGGGCCAGCGTGCGCTGCGGGTCTTCCAGACGGCATATTCCGCGTCACTCAGCACCTTGGCGGCAAAGCGGTCGCCATGGCGCTCCAGGCTCGCGCGCATGCGGCGCACGTCGCAGATGTCGGTGCCGATGCCGTAGATCACTTCAAGCAATCCAGATAGGCCTTGACCGTAGCGGCGTAACCCAGCTCCAGCGCATCCGAGATCAGCGCGTGGCCAATGGATACCTCTTGCACCCCCGGGACCTGCTGCACAAAGGCGGCCAGGTTGTCGCGGTTCAGATCATGGCCGGCATTGACGCCCAGACCGACCTTGAGCGCCGCACGGGCGGCTTGGGCAAAACGCTCCAGCTGCACGGCCTGCTGGGACGTGCCCCAGGCGGCGGCGTAGGGCTCGGTGTATAGCTCCACACGGTCCGCACCGACGTCTTTGGCAGCCTGCATCGCCGCCGGGTCGGCGTCCATGAACAGGCTGACGCGCAGGCCCCAGGCCTTGGCGTGCGCAACGAGCGGGCGCAGGCGGTTGGCGTCCCGGGGAAAGTTCCAACCATGGTCGCTGGTGAACTGGCCTTCGGAATCGGGCACAAACGTCACCTGGTGCACCGGCAGTTTGCGGTCTAGCAGGTCACGCACACAGTCCATCAGGTTGTGAAAGGGGTTGCCTTCCACATTGAATTCGCGGTCCGGCCAGTCTTTCAGGAGCGCTGCCAGATCGGTTACGTCATCGGCGCGGATATGGCGCGCGTCGGGGCGCGGGTGCACCGTGATGCCGGCCGCGCCAGCCTGCAGGCACAGGGTTGCCGCACGGGTGACGCTGGGTATGCCGAGGTGGCGGGTGTTGCGCACCAGGGCCACTTTGTTGAGATTGACGGAGAGGTGCGTGGTCATGTCTATAACGCCTGTATATCGATCATCATCTGCCGCGTGCGCAGGGTTTTGACACCGCAATGGTAGTGCAACAGCGTACGCAGCTGGGGCTTGAGCTCGCCCATCACGGCCGCACAGGCGCGCAGCGTGGTGGTAAAGGGGGCGCCGTCCTCCAGTGCCGCCTGCAACGCGGTCCACTGCGCACCGGTAAGGCTGGCACGGTCGTCCGCGTGGGCCTGGCGCAGGCCGCCTTCGGGCACCAGGGTGTAGCGCGCACCGGCATCCAGTGCACCCAGCGTCATGGTCTGCAGATCCAGCTGCGGCAGCAGGCCGATTTCGCGCAGCAACAGCAACTCGTACGTGCGCAGCGCCGCCTGCAGCGCCTCGCCGTGTTCGCTGGCCAGCACGCGCACCACGTTGGCATAGACGTCAAACAGCACCGGATGCGGATCGTCGCGTGCCAGCAGGGTCAGGAGCAGTTCATTGAGGTAGTAGCCCGAGAGCAGCGCGTCCCCCGTGGGCATGACGTGACCGCCCTGCCATTCGGCGCTCTTGAGGGTGCGGATTTCGGCATCGCCGCCAAAGGCCACATGCAGCATCTGCAGCGGCAGCAGCACGGGCCGAAAGCTGGAGCTGGGCCGCTTGGCACCCTTGGCCACCAGGGCAATGCGGCCGTGGTGGCGGGTGAACACTTCCAGGATCAGGCTGGACTCGCTCCAGTCGTAGCGGTGCAGCACATAGGCAGGCTCGTCAGAGATGCGCTTATTCGTAGCCAAAGCTGCGCACCCGCGCTTCGTCGTCGGCCCAGCCGGAGCGCACTTTCACCCACAGCTCCAGGAATACCTTGGCATCGGCCAGCTTCTCGAGCTCGACGCGGGTTTCCATGCCGATGCGCTTGATGCGCTCGCCCTTGTCGCCAATCACCATGGCCTTGTGCTGATCGCGCTCCACCACGATGGTGGCGGCAATGCGCAACAGGCGCTTCTGCCCCTTTTTCTGCGGCGGCTCTTCCTCGAACTTGTCGATGACCACGGTGGAGGTGTAAGGCAGCTCGTCGCCCGTCAGGCGGAACAGCTTTTCGCGCACCAGTTCGCTGGCCAGGAATTTCTCGCTGCGGTCGGTGAGTTCGTCTTCCGAATACCACCAGGCCTGCTCGGGCAGGTATTGCTCGCAGATGCCCAGCAGGCGGTCCACGTCCTTCGGGTTCTTGGCCGACATGGGCACGAACTCGGCAAAGGCGTGCTTCTCCTGCATGGTCTGCAGCCAGGGGGCAATGTCGCCCCGGCGGTGCACGTTGTCGAGCTTGTTGGCCACCAGCAGGGTAGGAATGTTCTTGCCCAGCAGTGCCAGCACGCGGGCATCGGCCGGCGTGAAGCTGCCCGCCTCGACCACGAACAGGATCAGGTCCACGTCGGCCACCGCGCCCTGCACGGTCTTGTTCAGCGACTTGTTGAGTGCGTTGGCGTGCAGGGTCTGAAAGCCCGGCGTGTCCACGAACACAAACTGGGTGGCACCGCGCGTGTGCATGCCGGTGATGCGGTGGCGCGTGGTCTGGGCCTTGCGCGAGGTGATGCTGATCTTCTGCCCCACCAGGGCATTGAGCAGCGTGGACTTGCCCACGTTGGGCTTGCCCACAATGGCCACCAGGCCACAGCGCTGCCCTGCCGCAACGGTGCCGGGCTGGGCCAGCTTGGGCGTGCTCTTGAGCAGGCCCTCCAGCATGCTGTCCAGATCGGTTTGCGGCTCTTGTCGATTGCCGGCCCCCGAGGGTTCTGCGTTGGCAGCTATTTTCTTAGGAGCACTCATGGTTTGATTCTTGCCTTGATTGTTTGCAGCATGGCGGCCGCTGCGGCCTGTTCTCCGGATCGACGCGAACCGCCAATGCCGCGCTCGGTCAGCTGCAGCTCGGGGATTTCGCACTCCACGTCAAAGCTTTGCTTGTGGGCCGCCCCGATGGTGCCCACCACCTTGTACACCGGAAGCTTCATTCTGCGACCCTGCAGCCACTCCTGCAACTCGGTCTTGGCATCCTTGCCAATGGCGTCCATCTGCGGCGTGATCTCCACCGCGTTGAACAGGCGGTGCACGAGGGTCTGGGCGGCGGCAAAACCGGCGTCCAGGTAGACGGCCCCGATGATGGCCTCCAGCGTGTCGGCCAGAATGGACGGCCGCTTCTGGCCGCCGGAGCGCACTTCGCCCTCCCCCAGCCGGATCACCTCGGGCAGACCCAGCCCCACGGCGAGCTGGTGCAACGTTTCCTGCTTGACCAGATTGGCCCGCACGCGGGACAAGTCCCCCTCCGGCAGGGAGCCCAGCCGGGCATACAGGAGATCGGACACCGCCAGGTTGAGGACCGAATCCCCGAGAAACTCCAGGCGCTCGTAATGGTCGCTGGAGAAGCTGCGGTGGGTCAGCGCCCGGGTCAGCAGGGAGACATTGGAAAATTCATGTTGCAGGCGCCGCTGCAACTCCATCAGACCATCTGCCACGTTATCGGGAGCGGCCGGCGTATTTCAGCGTGAGGTACGCGGGCCCGGCCAGATGGATTTCACGCTGGTAGGCAAAACTCACCACCACCTTGTCACCGTCTTTGGTGACTTCCAGGTCACCACCGGTAATGGAGCTGATATTGTCAATGGCGGCTGCCTTGTCAAAAATCATGCGGACCTCGGCAACCGTTGCGCCTTCACTGGCCTTGTTCACGGCCTTGACCACCGTCTGGTACTCCAGAACCGTTGGGAACACCTGTGCCGCCACCACACCGGTGATGGCGAGCACGGCGCCGACAAAGATCAGACCGAAAAAAGTGATTCCGCGCTGCCGAGACTTGCGATGCACTGTCATGTTGTTTCCCTTGTCAATCAAACGATCCGATCCGCTTGGGACTGCCAAAATTCATCCAGACAAAAAAGGCCTTCCCGACGATGTTCTTCTCCGGCACAAACCCCCAGTAACGGGAGTCCAGTGAATTATCGCGATTGTCCCCCATCATGAAGTAGTGCCCGGCCGGCACCTTGCAGGTCACACCTTCAACGGTATAGCTGCAGCCGTCGCGCCCGTCAAAGTTGTCGGCGCCGGGCACGAATGCGGGGCGGTCGTCGTCATTGAGCAGGCGGTGCTTCTTGCCACCCAGGGTTTCCTCGAACTGCTTGAAGTAGCGCATGGCTTCTTCGTCAAAAAACTCCGGCACGGCCGTCGTGGCAACCGGCTGGCCATTGATGGTCAGGCGCTTGTTCAGGTAGGCCACCGTATCGCCCGGCACGCCGACCACCCGCTTGATGTAGTCCAGGCTGGGTTTGGGCGGGTAGCGAAACACCATGACATCGCCGCGCTGGGGCGGCGTGCCCGCCGTGATCTTGGTGTTGAGTACCGGCAGGCGCAGGCCGTAGGTGTACTTGTTCACCAGAATCAGGTCCCCCACCAGCAGGGTCGGAACCATGGAACCCGACGGGATCTTGAACGGCTCGAACAGGAAGGAGCGGAGCAGAAACACCACAATGATCACCGGGAACAGACCCGCCGTCCAGTCCAGCCACCAGGGCTGCATGAGCAAACGGACCTTGGCTTCGGCGATATTGCCGTCGACCTGGCTGATGCCTTGCTTGCCCAGCTCTTCCCGGCGCTGGAGGTCGTTGGCTTCCAGCAAGGCTGCGGCCTTCTGGCGTTGTGGCAGGAAATAAAAGCGCTCTGCCAGCCAGTACACGCCGGTCACCACGGTGGCCAGCAGCAGCAGCAAGGCAAAGTTGCCTTCCACCAGCCCAAAGTACCAGGACGCCGCGTACAGCCCGAAAGCCGCCAGAATGATTGAAGTAATGGCCTGCATCAGTCTTCCACCTGCAAAATGGCCAGGAAGGCCTCTTGTGGAACTTCCACGGAACCGATTTGCTTCATGCGTTTCTTGCCTGCTTTTTGTTTTTCGAGGAGTTTGCGCTTGCGCGAGATGTCGCCGCCATAACACTTGGCCAGCACGTTCTTGCGCAGGGCCTTGATTGTCTCACGCGCAATGATGTTGGCCCCGATGGCCGCCTGGATGGCGACGTCGTACATCTGGCGGGAGATGATTTCGCGCATTTTGGCCACGACGGCACGGCCGCGGTACTGCGACTGGCTGCGGTGCACGATGATGGACAGGGCATCAACCTTCTCGCTGTTGAGCAGGATGTCGACCTTGACCACATCCGAGGCCCGGAACTCCTTGAACTCATAGTCCATGGAGGCATAACCGCGGCTCACGCTCTTCAACTTGTCGAAGAAGTCCAGCACGATCTCGCCCAGGGGCATTTCGTAGGTCAGCACCACCTGGCGGCCCTTGTAGGCCATGTTCATCTGGATGCCGCGCTTCTGGTTGGCCAGGGTCATGACTACGCCGACGTATTCCTGGGGCATGTACAAATGCACGGTGACGATGGGCTCGCGGATTTCCGCCGTCTTGCCGATCTCGGGCATCTTGGAGGGATTTTCGACCTTGATGACTTCACCGTCGCTCTTCACCACCTCGTACACCACGCTGGGTGCGGTGGTGATCAGGTCCTGGTCGAATTCACGCTCCAGGCGTTCCTGCACGATTTCCATGTGCAGGAGGCCCAGGAAGCCGCAGCGGAAACCAAAGCCCAGGGCCTGCGAGACTTCGGGTTCGTAGTGCAGCGAGGCGTCGTTGAGCTTGAGCTTTTCCAGCGCGTCGCGCAGGGAGTCGTACTCGCTGGCCTCGGTGGGGTACAGGCCGGCAAACACCTGGGGCTGGATTTCCTTGAAACCGGGCAGCGCCTCGGTGGCGGGCCCCAGGTTGTTGGGCAACTTCCTTTCCAGCGTCACGGTGTCGCCCACCTTGGCCGCCTGCAATTCCTTGATGCCGGCGATGATGTAGCCCACCTCACCTGCCTCCAGCGAAGCCCGTGGCTGGTTGGCGGGCGTGAAGACGCCCAGGTTGTCGGCGTTGTAGGCGGCGCCCGAGGCCATCATCTTGATGCGTTCCCCCTTGACCAGGCGGCCGTCCACCACACGCACCAGCATCACCACGCCGACATAGCTGTCAAACCAGCTATCGATGATCATGGCGCGCAGTGGCGCATCGGGATTGCCGCGGGGCGCCGGAATCTTGGCCACGATGGCTTCCAGGATCTCGTCGATGCCCACGCCCGTCTTGGCCGAGCAGGGAATCGCCTCCGTGGCATCAATGCCGATGACGTCCTCAATCTCCGATCGGGCGTTGTCCAGGTCGGCATTGGGCAGATCGATCTTGTTGAGCACCGGCAGCACTTCCACGCCCAGGTCCAGTGCCGTGTAGCAGTTGGCCACGGTTTGGGCTTCCACGCCCTGCGATGCATCCACCACCAGCAGCGCACCTTCGCAGGCAGAGAGCGAACGGCTCACTTCATACGAGAAGTCCACGTGCCCCGGGGTGTCGATCAGATTGAGGTTGTAGACCTGTCCATCCTTGGCCTTATATTGCAGCGCCGCGGTCTGTGCCTTGATGGTTATCCCACGCTCTTTCTCGATGTCCATCGAATCCAGAACCTGTGCTTCCATCTCGCGCGCTTCCAGCCCGCCGCAACGCTGGATCAGACGATCCGCGAGTGTCGATTTGCCATGATCAATGTGGGCGATGATCGAAAAATTTCTGATGTGATTCATCAACGGAAACGCTTAAGTGGTTGAATTAAAACGGCAGGGGCAAGAAAAAAGGGCGCGTCTGGTAATGACGCGCCCTGAACCAACAATCATTGGCAACTGCGAAGGTTGGAGCTTCATTGTAGGCAAAAATCCCCGAGAGCAAAGCCCCAAAAATCGGATTCCGGTGTCGTTGCGACTCAACAACAGTCATTTTGTACACAGGTTATCAACAATTAAAAAGGAAAGGCTCTGGACAACATGTGGGTGATCTGTGGAGCAGCTGTGGGGTACTCCCGGGCATCCCATATCATGGACTTTTGCTTCCTGCATATACGCAGAATGCGCTGCACAGACCCCGTATTCTAACCAAAACCCGAAATGGGTCGAGAAAGTTAGCGGGCGCCCACATCGTGCAGCGCACTCGGCAGAAAAAAATAAGATCGTGCACGCCGCACAACAACCCCAAAACCCAGCCGGGTTTAGGGTTGTTTGCCGCTATTCCCGTTCAGCGAACGGGGCGAATGATTGCGTACTGGGTCCACTCTCCGCGGCGAAACAGCACATTCAGGGGCTTGCTCTTGTCGTGTTTGGACAGGACGGCCTCGAAGTCCTTGACCGAAACCACCTCCACATTGGCCAGCGCCAGCAGGATGTCTCCTTCGCGCAAACCGGCACGTGCTGCCGCATCCACCGCCGCATCGACCTTCACGCCGCCCCGGATCTTGAGTTCTTTCTTCTGGGCATCGGTAATTTCACTCACAGCCAGCCCAAAGGCCTGTCCGGCTGCCGAAGCCCTGGATTTTTCCTCGCGCCCGGATGCCTTGGCGGTGGGTTTGTCGGCCTCGATCTCGGCAATGACGATGCTCAGGTCCCTGGTGGCACCCCGGCGGAACACCGTGAGCGTGCTGCGGCTGCCCGGTTTGGTACCGCCCACCAGGCGAGGCAGGTCGGTGGATTTTTCAATCGCCTTGCCATCGAACCGGGTGATGATGTCACCGGCTTCCACCCCGGCCTTCTCCGCAGGCGAGCCGCTTTCCACCCCGCGCACCAAAGCGCCCACCGGCTTGCCCAGACCGATGGACTCGGCCACCTCCTTGCTCACCTGCTCAATCTGCACGCCGATGCGTCCACGCGACACGCGCCCGCTGCTGCGCAGCTGGTCGCTCACACGCATGGCCTCGTCCATCGGGATGGCAAAAGAAATGCCCATGTAGCCACCGGAGCGGGAATAGATCTGGCTGTTGATGCCAACCACCTCACCGCGCATGTTGATCAGCGGCCCCCCCGAATTGCCGGGATTGATCGCGACATCGGTCTGGATCAGGGGCAAATAGTCTCCCGTGTCGCGCTGCTTGGCGCTGACGATGCCCGCCGTCACCGAGTTCTCCAGCCCGAAGGGCGAGCCGATGGCCATGACCCACTCACCCACCCGCAGGCGGCTCACGTCGCCAACCCGGACCGCGGGCAGCCCCGTGGCCTCGATTTTCACCACCGCTACGTCACTGCGCTTGTCCGCGCCCACAATCCGGGCCTTGAACTCGCGCTTGTCCGTCAGCGTTACCAGCACCTCATCGGCTCCATCGACCACGTGGGCATTGGTCATGATGAACCCGTCGGGTGTGAGGATGAAGCCGGAGCCCACACCACGCGGCTGTTCTTCTTCCTGCTGCGGGCGGTTCTGGCGGGGTGCCTGGCGCGGGATGTTCGGCATGGGAAGGCCGAAGCGCTTGAAGAACTCCAGCATTTCCTCCTCACCCGGCGCCCCTGTGGGCACCCGGTTGCTGAGTTTCTCCAACGTCCGGATATTGACCACCGAGGGGCCCACCTGGTCGACCAGTTCCGTGAAATCCGGCAGGGCGCGCACCTGCGCCATAGCCGGCTGCAGTGGCATGACGGTCGCCGCCAGGGTTGCCCCGGTGAGGGCCAATGCCATGAAAAATGTTCGCATGGGTTGCTTTGCAATCGATGTCATCGTCGTTCTTCCATTCAAAGAATCATCGTCAGGACTTCCACACAAACGCCCGTCACAGGCGTCTGGTGGAAGACTCATTTCTTGCGTTCAAGTTCCTGGACAAAGGCATTCAACGTGGACAGGGGCACTTCGCCGACCGCGGTGACCCACCAACTTGCCAGGCGGCGCGTCAGGGTGTGGGTCGCCCCCCCAAAGTCCGTGCCCCCCTCGCGCACATGGCGGCGAGCGTCGAAGGCTTCCACAAACAGCGAAACCGTTGCCAGTCCGTCCGAAAAAGCCCATTGCATGGTGTCCTCGCGCCGCCCCGCAGCCGCCGCTGGCGGACGCCGGTAGCAGCCCATGGGCTTGAAGCCCGCAACCGGCTTGCGCAACGCCCACCCTTGCGCGTCTGCGCTGGTTTTCTGCAAGTCAGGGTGCTCGACCCGATAGCCTTCGGTGCGATCCATCATCTGCGACAGCTTGCCCATGCTCACCGGGGCGTCCAGTTGCAACTCGGAAAAAGCAGCCTGCTCCAGCACCCGGCCATCCAGGTCCAATGTCTGCAACTGGATCACCAGCCCGGTTTTCTTCTCGCTCCACACGCGGTAACCGTAGCGCAGGCGGTCGCGGGGGACCAGTTGCACCACATCGGCATCAAAGCCGGCAATGCGGTCGCCGGCCTGTGGCTTGAGCTGGTAAAAATCACCAATGGCCGAATCGCTGGATTTGAGCAGGCTGGGAAACAGGCCCAGCGATTCGCGGCTCTCCGCAATGGCCACCTTGGATTCGGGGAAAAAGGTGACCACCTGGTCGTTGCGTCGGAACGTTGAACGGGGCACACCGCTCAGGGACTCCACCCGTTCCATCTGCTGGTTGCCTTCGCAAACATGCCAGATCTTGGCGCTGGCCATGCTGCCGCCGGCGGACACCACGAACGTTCCGGTATACGCCCCCAGGCGCGAGGCCTGGTGCACGCGCATCAGCCAGGCGTTCACCGAAACCGAGTCCTGCGCGGCCGCCTGCGCCACGGCCGGCCCCTGTGCCACCCAGAGCACCACGGCGACCGCGGCAGCGGCGCCTGCGCGCGCCCACCGCTTCACCGCCCGGGCCCCTCATACGTCGCGTTGCGCAAGAACCCTGCCGGCACCTGCAAGGCCGAATGGCCGCCCAGCTGCTGGTGGGCCGCCATGAGCGCGTCCAGCTCCGGGTCACGGAGCATGGGCCCCGCACTGGTGTCGGCAACGACCACCTGGGGTGCGGCGACTGGCGCTGCCGCCATCTGCGCGGCACCCGATTGCGCCACCGTGCCCCACAGGTTCAAACCCACGACCCCCACCAGCGCCGTGCAAGCCAGGCCCGCGACCAGCTTCCAGCGGAAAACGGGGGCATTGGCTCCGTCGGTCGCAGCCCTGAACGCCGCACCCGTGCGGCTATCCGAGACCAGGGGACTCACCCCCTCCTCCAACCCGCCGGGTCGCTGCGGCTGTTGCGCCAACCGGCGCTCCAGCGTTTCCCAGAATGCAAAATCATCGGTGGTGGGCGCCAGTTCCCCGCTGCGCAGCACATCCCCCACCACATGGTAGGCATGCCAGGTTTGCATGGCCTGCGGCTGGGACAGCAAGAGGCCCAGGGCCTGGGCGCACTCGTCGCCCCGCAAGCCCCCGTCTGCCAGAGCAGAAAGGCGTTCACCAGACAAGGGGGTCAATTCGTTCATGTGCGCATACCTCACCAGCGTTTACCCATTTGTTTTTCCAGCAAAGGTTTGACCTTGGCGGAAATGGCCTCCCGCGCCCGGAAAATCCGCGAGCGCACGGTTCCGATGGGGCAATCCATCACGGCGGCAATTTCCTCGTAACTCAAACCTTCGATCTCCCGCAAAGTGATCGCTTCCTTCAAGTCCTCCGGCAGATCCTCCATGGCCGCGTTCACCACAGACGCAATTTCCTTGGCCGCCAAGAGGGATTCCGGTGTCTCTCCGGCTATTGGTTCCTGTTTTCGCCAGGAAGTTTCATCCTCATCGTCCGCCGCCAGGAAACTCTCGGAAACCGTCGGGTCGCGCTTGAGTTCGAGCAGGAATTTCTTGGCCGTATTGACGGCAATCCGATACAGCCAGGTGTAGAACTGCGCCTCGCCCCGGAACTGGTGCAGGGCGCGGTACGCCCGGACAAAGGTCTCCTGGGCAATGTCCTCCACCAGATCGGTATCGCGCACCATGCGCCCGATCAGCCGCTGGATGCGCCGCTGGTACTTCAACACCAGCAAGCCATAGGCGCGCTGGTCTCCCGCCACGGTGCGCTGCACCAGCAGCAGATCGGTATCCTGGTCCGGCGCGGGCGGCGGCGCACTCACGCGCAACCTCCATCTTGCAGGGATGCTGCGCCATCTCCGGTTGCCGCCAGTCGCCGGCTGGCAATCACGGCGCGGCGCAAGGCCATCCAGCGCGCATCACCCGATGCGGATTGCAGCCACAGCCAGACCGTGCGCCGTGACGGATGGCGCAGGGAGACCACCATCACGCGCTGAAAATCCAGGTGCAGGGTCAGGCGGCAGTCCGGCGCATCGGAGAAAACCGGCCAGTGCCAGTGGCTGCCATCCCACTGCAAACAGCCGGCAGGAGAGCGGTACCAACCCGCCAGCGCCGTGGCGCCGGTTGCCAGCAGCACGCCCACCAGCCCAAGCACCTGCGTCTGCGGCAGACCAGGGGCCAGTGCGCCAGCAGCAAGCCCCGCCAGTACACCCAGCACCACGATGGCCCGCAAGTGCCACCCTGACCGGGCTACTGTGACACTAACCGCCGGGGCACTGTGCATGGGCTGTCAGGGACACGCCCCCCTCAGATGCGTTTGAACACCAGGGTGCCGTTGGTCCCGCCGAAGCCAAAGTTGTTCTTGACTGCCACATCGATGCGCACGTCGCGGGCCGTGTTAGCGCAGTAATCCAGATCGCACTCCGGATCCTGGTTGAAGATGTTGATCGTGGGCGGGCTCTTCTGGTGGTGCAACGCCAAAACGGTAAACACCGACTCCACCCCGCCCGCACCACCCAGCAAGTGGCCGGTCATGGACTTGGTGGAATTCACCACGATCTTCTTGGCGTGGTCGCCTAGCGCCGCCTTGATCGCGTTGGTTTCATTCAGGTCACCCAGCGGCGTGGACGTGCCATGGGCATTCAGGTAATCCACCTGATCGGCATTGACACCGGCGTTGCGCAGGGCGTTCAGCATGGCACGACGGGGGCCATCCATGTTGGGAGCGGTCATGTGCCCCGCATCGGCACTCATGCCGAAACCGGCCAGCTCGGCGTAAATCTTGGCGCCGCGCGCCTTGGCGTGCTCGTACTCCTCAAGCACCATCACGCCACCGCCTTCACCCAGGACAAAACCATCGCGATCCTTGTCCCAGGGGCGTGATGCCGTGGCGGGATCGTCGTTGCGCGTGCTCAGGGCACGCATGGCGGCAAAACCGCCAATGCCCAAGGGAGATACCGTGGCTTCGGAACCACCCGCCACCATGACATCGGCATCGCCGTACTCGATCATGCGGCCGGCCTCACCGATGCAGTGCAAGCCGGTGGTGCACGCGGTGACGATCGCGATGTTCGGGCCCTTGAAACCATAACGCATGGACACATGACCGGCGGTCATGTTGATGATGGTCGCGGGTACGAAAAACGGAGAAATGCGGCGCGGCCCCCGGTTGGCGTACTCGGTGTGCATGCCCTCGATCATGGGCAAACCGCCAATACCCGAGCCGATCACGCAGCCAATGCGCGTCGCCTCTTCCTCGCCCAGGGCATCTCCCGTGGGCAATCCGGCATCCGCCACGGCCTGCACGGCGGCGGCGATGCCGTAATGAATGAACGTGTCCATGGCCCGTGCGTCTTTGGCACTGATATAGGACTCGAGATCGAAATTACGTACCTCGCCTGCAATCTTGCAGGCAAAGGCGGACGCATCAAATTTGGTGATCAGGTCAATGCCAGATTTGCCGGCGATCAAATTTGACCACGCCTCTGAGACCGTATTTCCTACGGGACTGACACAACCCAAACCAGTGACAACAACGCGGCGACGGGACATAGCAATCAGTTTTCAGGAATTTGTCAAAAAAAATGCCGCATGGAACGGCAAAGTGTCGGGCCGGCAGGCAGCAGTGTTTCCACCGTGCCCGTCGCAACCCGTGCGGGGCGACACCGCAGTGCCGCCAAGACCCCATCAAGCCTTTTTGTGCGTATTGGCGTAGTCAATCGCATTTTGGACCGTGGTGATTTTTTCCGCGTCTTCGTCGGGAATTTCAATTCCGAACTCGTCTTCCAACGCCATCACCAGTTCCACGGTGTCCAGAGAATCGGCACCCAGATCGGCCACGAAGGCTTTTTCGTTGGTGACTTGAGACTCTTCCACTCCGAGTTGCTCGGCAATGATTTTTTTGACGCGGACTTCGATATCGCTCATGGCTTCCCTCTAAGGGTTGTAAAAGAATCCGTAATTTTACCCGGGCTTAGGGCCTTGACTCTAACCGGGCGGCCGAACGGACAAATCGGCTGGATTTTCGTGCGTTACATGTACATGCCGCCGTTGACGTGCAGCTCCTGCCCCGTCACGTAACTGGCACCGGGAGACGCCAAGTATGCAACAGCATGCGCAATGTCGGCGGGTTTGCCCAGATGACCCAGCGGAATCTGCCCCAACAGGGCTTTTTGCTGCTCTTCCTGCAGGCTGGCGGTCATGTCGGTCTCGATAAACCCGGGGGCGATGCAGTTGACGGTGATATTGCGCGAACCCAGCTCCCGCGCCAGTGCGCGGGTCATGCCGGCCACACCGGCCTTGGCGGCGGCGTAGTTGGCCTGGCCGGGGTTGCCCGAGGCGCCCACCACGGAGGTGATGCTGATGATGCGGCCATAGCGTTGCTTCATCATGGTCCGCATCACGGCGCGGCTCATGCGGAACACGCCCTTGAGGTTGGCCTCCATCACGGCGTCCCACTCTTCATCCTTCATACGCATGGCCAGGTTGTCACGCGTGATGCCGGCGTTGTTGACCAGCACCTGCAATCCGCCGTATTCCTTGACGACGGCGTCAATCAGCGCTTCGCCAGCGGGGCCCTGGGTCACATCCAGGGTGCGCCCTGCGCAGCCGGGAAAGGCCGCCAGCGCTTCACCGATCTTGGCGGCACCCGCGTCGGTGGTGGCCGTGCCGATGACTTTCAGTCCCTTGCGGGCCAGCTCCAGGGCAATGGCGGCGCCAATGCCGCGCGAGGCGCCGGTCACCAGCGCAACCTGTCCTTCAAATTTCACTTCGCTCATGCCAATGCACCTTTCAACTCTTGCAGGCTGGCCGGATCAAACAGCGCCAGGCCCGTCAACTCCGGGTCGATGCGCTTGACCATGCCGGCCAGCACCTTGCCCGGACCGCACTCCACCAGTGTAGTCAAACCGTGGGCCTTGATGGCCTGCACACACTCCACCCAGCGCACCGGGCCGAAAGCCTGGCGGTACAGGGCATCGCGGATCCGGTCGGCCTCGACCTCCACCGCCACGTCGATATTGTTGATCAGCGCCATCTGGGGCACTTCAAACTCGATGTTCTCCAGACGCTCCTTGAGCTTCTCGGCTGCCGGCTGCATCAGCCGGGAGTGAAACGGCGCCGATACCGGCAGCGGCAGCGCCCGCTTGGCACCATTGGCCTTGAGCAGTTCGCAGGCCTTGTCGACCGCCGCCTTGCTGCCCGCAATCACCGTCTGGGCAGAGTCATTGAAATTGACGGCCTCCACGATTTCGCTGGAACCGGGGCCAAAAGACTGGGTCGCCTCCAGGCAGCCGGCCGACACGCGGGCGGCCTCCATGCCCAGGATGGCCGCCATGGCGCCCATGCCGACCGGTACCGCTTCCTGCATGGCCTGTGCCCGCAACCGCACCAGTGGCGCCGCCTGCGCCAGCGTCAGCGCACCGGCGGCAACCAGCGCGGTGTATTCGCCCAGCGAATGACCCGCCACTGCCGCGGGGGCAACGCCCACCTCGGACATCCAGACCCGGTAGGCCGCCACACCGGCAACCAGCATGACGGGCTGGGTATTGGTCGTCAGCGCCAGGGCTTCCTTGGGGCCTTCGTGAATCAGTTTCGCGACGTCTTCGCCCAGCGCCTCGGACGCCTCTCGCAACGTTTCCGCCACCACCGGGTGGTCACCCCAGGCATCGAGCATGCCGACCGACTGCGATCCTTGCCCCGGAAATACAAAAGCAAATTTTTTCATGGCCGTATTTGTACCAAAAAAGACATCAAACCCGCGCAAACACTGCGCAGGCAGCTACAAACTCAGGAGCACAGCACCCCAGGTGAAACCACCACCCACGCCTTCGAGCAACAGAGTTTCGCCCAGTTTGACCTGCCCGGACCGCACGGCGAAGTCCAGCGCCAGCGGAATGGACGCGGCCGAGGTGTTGCCATGCTGGTCCACCGTGACCACCACCTTGTCCATGGACAGCTTGAGCTTGCGCGCCGTGCTTTGCATGATGCGGATGTTGGCCTGGTGCGGCACCAACCAGTCGATATCGGCATCGGTCATGTTGGCCTTGGTCAAGGTGGCTCGGGCCGCACTTTCCAGCAGGCCCACTGCCAGCTTGAACACGGCCTGGCCATCCATCTTCAGCAAGGGGTCGCCCAGGATGGCGCCGCCCGAAACATGGCCGGGCACACACAGGATATCCACGTACTTGCCGTCCGCGTGCAGGTCGCTGGCCAGAATGCCCGGTGTGTCCGACGCCTCCAGCACCACAGCGCCCGCGCCGTCACCAAACAGCACGCAGGTCGTGCGGTCCTTGAAATCCAGGATGCGGGAAAACACCTCCGCCCCCACCACCAGCGCCCGGTTGGCCGCGCCGGTCTTGATCATGGAATCGGCAACCGTCAGGGCATAAATGAATCCGCTGCAGACAGCCTGCACATCGAAAGCGGCGCAGCCATTGGCCCCCAGCTTGTTCTGCAGAATGCACGCCGTGGAGGGAAACACCATGTCTGGCGTCGAGGTGGCGACGATGATGAGGTCGATATCCTGCGCCGCGCAACCAGCGGCCTGCAGCGCGTTTTGGGCGGCCGCCAGCCCCAGATCGCTGCTGAACACCCCGTCATCCGCGAAATGCCGGGCGTGAATGCCCGTGCGCTCCACAATCCACTCATGGGATGTTTCGACCCCTTTAGCCGCCAGATCGGCGACCAGGTCGGCATTCGTTAACCTGTGCGGCGGCAAATAACTTCCGGTGCCGGAAATGCGCGAATATCGTTTCATGGTTGGGGTTGGTGACACCCGTAGAGGTTATTGCAGGCTGTCTGCAGACACCAGAAGCGGTGCTGCGTGCGCGATGCGAACCTGAACACGGTCAAGCAAGTTGTTTCGGGCTGCATCATACGCCCGGTTCAGCGCGTTCCCGAAGGACAGCGCATCGGCCGAACCATGGCTCTTGAACACCAGACCGCGCAGACCCAGCAGGGCCGCACCGTTGTAACGCCGATGGTCAAATCGGCTCTTGAATGCATTTAGCACCGAGTAAGCCGCAATTGCGGCCATTTTGGTGAAGATGTTGCGCGAGAACTCTGCCTTCAAGAAAGTGCCGAACATGGAGGCCAGGCCTTCGCTGGTCTTCAGCGCCACGTTGCCGACGAAGCCGTCACACACCACGATATCCACCACGCCCTTGAAGATATCGTTGCCTTCAACGTTGCCCACAAAATTCAAATCGCCAGTTTTGGCAGCAGAACGCAGCAGTTCGCCCGCTTTTTTGATTACATCGTTGCCTTTGATGACTTCTTCGCCAATATTGAGCAACCCCACCGTGGGTGCCTCTTTGTTGTTGAGCACGGAAACCAGGGCTGCGCCCATGACGGCAAACTGCAGCAGGTGTTCGGCCGAGCAATCCACGTTGGCCCCCAGGTCCAGCACGGTGGTGGCACCACCCGTGGCATTGGGAATCTGCCCTGCAATGGCGGGACGCTCGATACCGTCCACCGTCTTGAGCAGATAGCGGGAAATTGCCATCAGCGCCCCTGTATTGCCAGCCGAAACGGCGGCCTGGGCCTTGCCGTCCTTCACCTGCTGAACGGCCACGCGCATGGAGGAGTCTTTCTTGCGACGCAGCGCGATCTCCAGCGGGTCGTCCATGGTCACCACCTCGCTGGCCGTCACCACGGTGGCACGTGGATGGGAAAATCCGCCCACCTGGTCGGGCAACCCCACCAGAATCAGGGACGCATCGGCGTGCGTATCAAGAAAATGCCTGCAGGCAGGCAGCGTGACTTGGGGCCCGTGGTCACCCCCCATGCAGTCAACGGCAATTGTGGTCATGGGATAGCTAGCCAAAAATGAATGGCATCAGGCGCGCGCCAGAAGCCAGAAAAGACAAAAGCCCGTCGCTACAGGGTGTGTAGCTTCGGGCTTTACGCGAAAAACCTGGCTCAGGCTTCGGATTTGGTCTTCAACACCTTGCGACCACGGTAGAAACCGGTGGGGCTGATGTGATGGCGCAAATGGGTTTCGCCGGTTGTGGATTCCACAGCAATGCCAGGAACGGTCAAGGCATTGTGCGAGCGGTGCATACCGCGCTTGGAAGGAGACTTTTTGTTTTGTTGAACGGCCATGATTGGCTCCTGGGCAAAGGTGCTGCACAGGTTGCAACACGTTGGGTTGGTGAAAATCGCGACTGCTTTACCGCGCGAAGCCTCACATTATAGCCTAAAGCCCCGTTTCAGGGTGCGCCCTTCTTCTTGAGCTGCTGCAGCACCGCAAAGGGGTTCGGCTTTTCGGCCGGCGCATCGACGAAATTCGGGTCGGCCGCCTGCAATTTTACCGCCACGGGGCACACCGGGTGCTTGGGCGCCACGGGCAACTCCATCAGCAACTCGTCCTCAATCAGTTCAAGCACATTGAAATCGCGGCTCAGCACCAGAACATCCTCTTCGGATTCTTCGTCCTCCACGGCCGCCAGCTCCTCCGTGGCCACAAAGCGGAATTCCCGCTCAAAAGCCACCGGTACCTCCACGGGGCCCAGGCAACGCTGGCAGGTCAGGGGCAATGCCGTCTGCGCAGCCAGGTGCAGCCAGGCTTCCTCCACGCCGGCACCATCCGCGCGCATCTCGCCCCGCACCCCGTAGCGGACGGCCGTTTCGCCCCCCTGCCCACGGGTTTCCTCCATCAGCCGCGCGAACTGCGCCAAGGGCGCCTGCCCCTCCCAGGCGCCCGATGCGCGGGCAAAAGCGGCAATATTGAGGTGTTCGGCGTCGTTGTCATGTTTGGAGGGTAGGGGTGCCATCTTTCGATGATACCCCCCCCATCGAACCGTGCTTGCGATTTTCACCGCACACGGCTCACGTACGACCACTGATTAAACGGCTTCGTCAGGTTGCATTCCCTTCGACCGCTTTTTCAGATTTAAGTCCCCCGTACTGGGGACCGGCTTGATAACCTTCAAACCTAGGGCGTGGACCTGCCGGTGACAGATCGGGTGCAGTAGCACCCGATTGGAGAGAGCATCACTCCCTCCTAGCTGCCGATAGACGATATGGTGGTCGTCCATGTTTTCATCAGCTATGTCGATTTCGTGCAGACAGTGAGCGCACTTACCATTTTGGTCAAACCATAGGGACGCCCGTTGAGCGCTCCAGATGGTGTCTCCCATCCGTTGCACTCGCAGTTTCTCCCCATAAATCTGCCAATCGGGGTGGAAAGGGTTGTAATCCCCTTTCACCTTGATGTGACGGACAATTTTCGTGTTCGCCAAGGAATACAGCGGAAGCGGTATTCTTTCAGCACCCCCGAAGGGGTCATCCTGTAGACCGACAAAGCGTTTCCGTAGACCGCACTGTTTCCAGTAGTGCCTGTGGACCCAACTTGCCGATTTTCTTGGGTGGGTCCGTAACCCCCAGCGCATGAGTCGCCAATAAATCAAGTTATCGACGGTGCTGAAGGTTTTCTTCGCCACAACTCCTTTGTGATACTGAGCCCAGCCTATAAGGACTGGATTCAGGCGCTGTATCAACGTTTCTACTGGAACCTTCGATAGCGACTCTGCGATGATTCCCTTTACCTTGTCGTAGAACGCTTTCACGTTCTTGCGATTTGGTTTGATGAGCAGTTTTCCTCCGTATTTGCGGAAGTTCCACCCTAGGAAATCGAATCCTTCATCAATATGCACGATGCGCGTCTTCTCCTCGGACAGTGTCAGTCCCCGCTCGCGCAGGAATTCGACGATCCACGGTCGGACCACAGTTTCAAGCAGCTCTTTGGAGCTGCCTGTGACCACAAAGTCATCGGCATACCGAACCAGATTCACAGTGGCTGACTTGGCCCCTCGGGTCTTGAGTTTTACCCTAAGGTATTTCTCTAAACCCGATTCGAGACCGTTGAGCGTAATGTTAGCTAAAGTTGGCGAGATGATGCCGCCCTGCGGCGTGCCATCATCTGTGCGCTGGAGCTGACCCACGTCCACTACTCCAGATTTCAACCACTTCCTGAGCATCCTCCTGTCCATGTGAACATGGTTCAGCAGCCAGTCATGGTTGATGTTGTCAAAGAACCCTTTGATGTCAGCATCCAATACCCATTGGGCAGAAGCCTTCTTGGATAAGGACAGAAACAGCTGGCTCCGTGCATCATGCGTTGACCGCCCTTTCCTGAAGCCGTAGCTATTTGGATCGGACGTGCATTCCACCGCGGGTTCCAGTGCAAGCAGGTAGAGTGCTTGCATCGCTCTGTCCTTCATGGTAGGTATGCCCAGTGGCCTTTCCTTCCCGTTAGCCTTTGGGATATAGACTCGCCGTAGGGGGCGAGCCCGATACCCATTGGTGTTCAGACAACCAATCGCATTCCATTTCTTTGTTGGTGAGTCCCAAAGTTCGCGATCGATGCCACTCGTCCGCTTCCCTTTGTTTTCGGTTACTTTCCTGACCGCCAATGCCTTGGCCTGCCAAGATCGAACGAGATTGCGGGTAAGTCTTGCGACTCTCCGAAAATCCTTGTCCTGTTCTGCCTGCGCTATGCGCATCTGCGCCTTCCCGACGAACTGCATGACGACCTTCCAGTTGATGGAGTGCCATTCACTTGTTTCGCCTGGAGACGCAGCATCGTTGCCGATGTTTTCCATACCTTCTCCAGTGTGGTTTGACCCATTGAAGACGGCACTGACCCGGAGGGTCAGATACCCTCTGGGTCGTAGTTGAAGTCGCAACGGCTTTACGCTGTCGCACCTGAGGCAAGTCAGCCGGCTTTCACCGTGGGACAGGTGCCCTATCCTGTTCATTACAAACAGGCATTCGCTTTTTGCCTCTTCCTCTGCCCCCTCCACCATGGCCTTTGATTACTCGCAGGTTGCCACTCCCTTGCAGGATTGGCGGTGAGTGGGGTTTACCTCGTTTCCCTCTGTGTCCGCTGGGCTGGCAGGCCTAGCGATAGGGTTAGGGACTTTCTATCCACCTGAAGTCGTTTTGGGAACGACGCCCCGTGCATGACAGTTGCGTCCTGACTTCGTGCCTTTTGGCCACAGCTCCTTCCTTGCGGAAGAGACAAGCGTAAGCTGTTTACTGCTCAAGGTGGTTCTGACGAAAGTTCACGTTAGATTTCCCGTACCTTCTACCTCTGCATCCCTCCTGCGTCTTGTTCACAGGATTGGGGGCGACTCGCGTCGCTCTTAGGTGCTTGCGCACGGGGTGTTTAACCGTAGCTCCGCACGTTCGGATTACTCCAGACGCACTAACGGTAGAGGTCACGTCGTTCCAGACGTGGTTCTGTAGGAACAAGACACAGAGAGCGGTTTCGCTCTCATTTACTTTGATATGTGGATGGCAAGTTGTAAAAATTTGTAACAACTTGCATTTACAGGTGTAAATGTAGTGTGTATGCAACGTTTTGAGGGCGTGAGCCCGCCAAAACACACATGAGTCACCCTTGTGAGGTGACGCGAGTGCAGCCAAATTTATGCCATCCGGCCACACGTTTTAGAGCCTTTTAAGGGGCTCTTTTGGTGTTTCTCCCCGAGGGAAGAACGGTTCAAAGTATGAGTAGATCCGAAGACCTATGAAGCGACATCGAGTCGCACCATGCGCGCAGTGTAAGAGAATCGCACCATGTCTGACATTCCGAACCGAAAACTCATCCTGGGATCCACCTCGGCCTACCGGCGTGAACTGCTGGAGCGCCTGCGCATTCCGTTTTCCACCGAATCGCCCCATGTGGACGAAACTCCCCTGCCCGGCGAGCACCCCGCCGCGCTGGCCCGCCGCTTGGCTCTGGCCAAGGCACAGGCAGTGGCAGCCCGCTTTCCCGACTGCGTGGTGATCGGTTCGGACCAAGTGGCCGACCTGGACGGACAGGCACTGGGCAAACCCGGCAACCATGACCGCGCCGTGACACAGCTGCGCCAGATGCGCGGCAAGACTGTCATTTTCCAGACCGCCGTGGCCGTGGTGTGCCTGGACAGCGGCTTTTGCCAGGAGGCCCTGGCGCCCGTCAAGGTGACGTTTCGGGAGCTCGATGACGTCGAAATTGAGAGTTACCTGCGGGCGGAACAGCCCTACGACTGTGCCGGCAGCGCCAAAAGCGAGGGGCTGGGCATCTCCCTGCTGAGCGCCATTGAAAACGACGACCCCACCGCCCTGGTGGGCTTGCCCCTGATCCGCACCTGCCAGATGTTGCGCGCCGCCGGCATGGACCTGCTGCATACCACCCGGGCGCCAGCATGAGCCACACCGCCACCCAAGACGTCACGAGCGGCCCGCAACGGGGCACCCTCTATCTGGTCCCCGCCCCGCTGGATTTTGGCTGCAGCACCCAGGCGCCCCTGGACCGGGTGATGCCGTCGGGCACCCTGGAAATTGCGGCAACGCTGCAGCACTGGGTGTGCGAAAACGCCAAATCCACCCGCGCCTACCTCAAACGCATCGGCGAACACCACCCGCTGTGCGTGCCGCTGCAGTCCATGCAGTTGCAGGAACTGCCGCATGCCGTCCACAAGAAAGGGGACCACCAGGGCGACTTCGACGCCCGCCCGCTGCTCCAGGCCGCCTTGCAGGGCGCCGATATCGGCCTGGTCAGCGAGGCCGGCATGCCGGCGGTGGCCGACCCGGGCTCCTCCGTGGTGCGTGCCGCGCACGATCTGGGCCTGCGCGTGGTGCCGCTGGTCGGGCCGGTGTCGCTGCTGCTGGCGCTGGCCGCCAGCGGCCTCAATGGCCAGAGTTTCGCCTTCGTGGGCTACGTACCCAGCGCGCCGGACGAGCGCAGCCGACGCATCCGGGAGTTGGAGTCCCTGGCCCTCAGGACCGGGCAGACCCAGCTGCTGATTGAAACCCCGTACCGCAACACCGCGCTGCTGCAGGCGCTGCTGCAGACCCTGCAGCCCGGCACCCGCCTGGCCACGTCCAGCGGACTGACGCTGGCGCAGGCGGCCTGCCACAGCGACCTGGTCAAGAACTGGAAGCACAAACCCTGGGCGCTGGACAACGCCACGCCCACGGTGTTTGCCATCGGCCGGTGACACCGCCACCGGCGTGCGCCGGTGCGGCTCCTGTGCATCAGTGCAGCGCGGGAAGGGAGCGGATGGCGCGCACAGCGCCCTCGCCCATGGACGCGCCAAAGCGCTTGACCAGGCGTTCGGCCACATTGTCCTTGCGGGTGTAGTCCACCAGGTCCTCGGCCTTGACGATTTCACGGGCCACATAGTCCAGGTTGCCCAGGTGGTCGGCCAGCCCCATGTCGACGGCCTGCTGACCGGTCCAGAACAAACCGCTGAAGATTTCCGGCGTTTCCTTCAGGCGCGTGCCCCGGCCGGCCTTGACGACCGCAATGAACTGCTGGTGAATCTGGTCCAGCATGCCCTGGGCAAACGCGCGCTGCTTCTCGGTCTGGGGGCTGAACGGGTCCATGAAACCCTTGTTTTCGCCGGCCGTCATCAGGCGGCGCTCAACACCCAGCTTGTCCATCAGGCCGGTGAAGCCAAAACCGTCCATCAGCACGCCAATGCTGCCCACCACGCTGGCCTTGTCGACAAAGATCTGGTCGGCACCCACCGCGATGTAATAGGCGGCCGAGGCACAGGTTTCTTCCACCACGGCGTAAATGGGTTTCTTGTACTGGGCCTTGAGGCGGCGGATCTCGTCGTTGATGATGCCGGCCTGCACCGGACTGCCACCCGGAGAGTTGATCAGCAGCACCACGGCCTGGGCGCCCTTGTCTTCGAACGCGCTGTGCATGGCCGCCACCACCAGTTCGGCGCTGGCCTCGGAACCCGAAGCAATTTCCCCCTGGATCTTCACCACCGCCGTGTGCGGCGTGGAGATATCGGCGCTCCCCCCTCCGCGCTCCATGCCAAACCACACCAGCAGCACCAGAAACACCAGCCAACCGAGCCGGA
The DNA here is from genome assembly GCA_019449595.1 of Rhodoferax sp. GTDB lineage: Bacteria > Pseudomonadota > Gammaproteobacteria > Burkholderiales > Burkholderiaceae_C > Allorhodoferax. Next base: position 186,977 of record JAGRPL010000001.1, read on the forward strand.
TGCCGTTGCGCCAGCGCCGGGCCTGGCGCTGCTCGGTGAGCGCTGCCATGGCCAGCTTTTCCAGGGTGGCACGCTCCCAGCCGGGGGCGTTGCCGGCATCCGGATTGGCTCCTTTTTTTGCAGCTGTCTGCGCAGGCTCCACGGGGGCTGCATGCATATTTTCCGTATCGGGTCCGCTGGGGGTATGGGAGTCAGTCATGTCAGAACTCAAGAGGTTTCAGGTTAGGGGCAGTATGCCAGTGCACGACACCGTCCTGCTCGGTCAGCTCGATCTTGATCAAACCGGTGCGGCAGGGGCCGCCGCGGCATTCGCCGGTTTCCGGCCGGTAGATCGCACCATGGGTGGCGCACATCAGCCACTGGCCGCTGTGGTCGAAGAACCGGTTGGGCTGGTAGTCCATTTCCATGGGAATGTGGCCGCACTGGTTGAGGTAGGCATACACCTGCCCCTGGTAGCGAATGGCAAAGCCGCGCGCAGTGCGTCCGGCGTAGAGCACGTCGAAGGGAACCGCGTCACCACGGTCCACCAGATCGCGGGAGTTGCACAGGGGAATGGCCGTTTGCAGATCCGTCATGGTCCGTCCTCCCCGTCAGGCGTGCGCGCGCAGCCAGGTGTGCAGCTCGGCCACCGAGTGCGCCACGTGCAGGGGGCCGAGCGCGGCAAAGGCTTCGGGCTCGTGGGCGCCGTAGCTCACACCCACGCTGGGCACGCCCGCGTTCAGGGCCATTTGCAGGTCGTGCGTGGTATCGCCAATCATCAGCACCCGGTGCGGCTCCACACCGAACTCCTGCATCAATTCCTGCAGCATCAGGGGGTGGGGCTTGCCGGCAGTCTCGTCGGCGGTGCGGGAGCTGTCGAACATGCCCCGCAACTCCACCGCCTGCAGGGCCTCATCCAGCCCACGCCGACTTTTCCCGGTGGCCACGGCCAGCCAGTGGTTGCGGGCCTTCAAATCCGCCAGCAGGGGCAGCACGCCGGCAAACAGGCTGATGTCGTTCTGGTGCGCAAGGTAGTGGTGCTTGTAGCGCGCGCCCAGCTCCGGGTATTTCTCCGGCGGCACGTCGGGTGCCGCATGGGCCAGCGCCTGCATCAGCCCCAGGCCGATGACGTAGGCTGCGGCCTGGTCGCTGGGCTGGCGCCCGCCCACATCCACCACCGCCCGCTGGATGCAGCGCACGATGATGGCCGTAGAGTCAAACAGGGTCCCGTCCCAGTCAAAGGCAATCAGGTCAAACTGGCGGGAAGCGGACGTCAACGAAGGGTCTGGCATGGCAAAGGTCGTGGTTTAACAGAAGGGGGCTGGCTGTCAGGCCGCCTGTGGCAACACCTGCGCCAGGAACTGCGCCAACTCGTCGGGCAGCTCGGCTTTCAATTCCAGACGCACGCCGGTGGCGGGATGGTCGCACTGTAATCGCCAGGCGTGCAAAAACATGCGCTTGAGCGACAGGGCACCGCTGGCGCGGGCCAAGGCCTTGTTGCATTCAAAGTCGCCGTACTTGTCGTCGCCCACAATCGACATGCCCTCGGACGCCAGGTGCACCCGGATCTGGTGCGTGCGGCCGGTCTTGATGGTGACTTCCAGCAAGGAAAACCCCTGCTGGGCGCCGGCCAGGTGCTGGACGGCCGCCGGAACCACCCCCCCCGCCGCCCGCACCTTGACCAAGGTCAATGACGGCATGCCGTCGGGGTCATCCTTGGACACCACCTTGACCCGGCGCTCGCCGTCGGGCAACAGGTATTTGTGCAGAGGCTTGTCCAGCACCTTCTTGTTGGCCGGCCACTGCCCCAGCGCCAGGGCCAGGTAGGTCTTGCCGGTTTCCCGCTCGCGGAACTGATCCTGCAGGTTCTTCAGGGCGCTGCGCTTCTTGGCCACCAGCAGGATGCCGCTGGTCTCGCGGTCCAGCCGGTGCACCAGCTCCAGGAACTTGGCCTGCGGCCGGGCCATGCGCAGTTGCTCGATCACGCCAAAACTGACGCCCGAACCGCCATGCACCGCCACGCCCGCGGGTTTGTTGAGCGCCAGGAAACTCTCGTCCTCGTACAGGACGGTGAAATCCCGGGCCGGTGCGTGGCTGGCCACCTGCCGGGCCATGGCCTGTGCTTTTTCCGCCGCCCGCTCGGACACCCGCACCGGCGGCAGCCGGAGCACATCGCCGGCATTGAGCCGGGTGTCGGCACTGGCGCGCCCCTTGTTGACCCGCACCTCGCCGCTGCGGATGATGCGGTAGATATGGGTTTTGGGCACGCCCTTGAGGTGGCGCAGGAGGAAATTGTCCAGCCGCTGGCCGGCGCCGTTCTCGTCAACGGTAACCGATTGCACCAGCGGATGTGGGGTCTGAGGATTGCCCCCTATAATGTGTTTCACTAGCGACGCGCTGTAAGTGGTTGATTTGTCTGGAGTTTAGTCCACACGCCATACACAGCCGCGCTGGAAGGTCGATGCCGCCGCGTTGTCCTGCACGCAAATCACACGCCAAATGCCTGTGATGGCCTGCAGAGGACGCGGTCAAGCCGACGGATTGAAACACTGATACGGAATACCCAAAGTTCGCAGACCCTCCCGGTCTGTGAACGGAATGAAGCGAGATGTTTGTGTTGATGAGCCTGATTAACCTATGCCTGCGGTGCGTTTGCGCGCCGTTTGTTGGCATCAATCGGCCTTCAGCCCCCGTAGATCGGGCGCAACCAGCTATTGTTTTAGTAGCAAATTCGCAAACGCATCCCCTCGCTCCCCTCCACGCGCCTACGCTTCGCTCACGCATGTGAGTGGAAGTTCTCCGGCAATTCCACCTCGTTTCGGTTCGTCAGTTCAGGTATCAACGCCCGCTTTGGGCATGTACTACTGATGAAGGATGCAATCCATGAAACGGATGCTGATCAACGCCACGCAGGCTGAAGAACGCCGCTTGGCCATTGTCGACGGACAGAAACTCCTCGACTACGAAATCGAGATCGAAGGGCGCGAACAGCGCAAGGGCAACATCTACAAGGCCGTCGTCACCCGCGTCGAGCCGTCGCTGGAAGCCTGCTTCGTCGACTACGGCGAAGACCGCCACGGCTTCCTGCCGTTCAAGGAAATCTCCAAGATGTACTTCAAGGAAGGCGTGTCGGCTTCGCAGGCACGCATCCAGGACGCCATCAAGGAAGGCCAGGAACTGCTGGTGCAGGTCGAAAAGGAAGAACGTGGCAACAAGGGCGCGGCCCTGACCACCTTCGTTTCGCTGGCCGGCCGCTACGTCGTGCTGATGCCCAACAACCCCCGGGGCGGTGGCGTGAGCCGCCGCATCGAGGGCGAAGACCGCGCCGAACTGAAAGAGGCGCTGGACCAGCTGGAATACCCCAACGGCATGTCCATCATCGCCCGCACCGCCGGCATTGGCCGCAGCGCCCCGGAACTGCAGTGGGACCTGAATTACCTCCTGAAGCTCTGGAGCGCCATCGACGGCGCCGCCAAGGGCGGCAAGGGCGCCTACCTGATCTACCAGGAATCCAGCCTGGTGATCCGCGCCATCCGCGACTACTTCAACCACGACATCGGCGACATCCTGATCGACACCGACGACGTGTACGAGCAGGCCCAGCAGTTCATGGCCCACGTCATGCCCGAGCACGCCGCCCGCGTGAAGCGCTACCGTGACGACGCGCCCCTGTTCAGTCGGTTCCAGATCGAGCACCAGATCGAATCCGCCTACGCCCGCACGGTGCAGCTGCCGTCCGGCGGCGCCATCGTGATCGACCACACCGAAGCCCTGGTGTCGGTGGACGTGAACTCGGCCCGCGCCATCAAGGGCGGCGACATCGAGGAAACCGCCACCCGCACCAACCTGGAAGCCGCCGACGAAGTGGCGCGCCAGATGCGCCTGCGCGACCTCGGTGGCCTGATCGTCATCGACTTCATCGACATGGAAGAGTCGCGCAACCGCCGTGACGTCGAAAACCGCCTGCGCGATGCCCTGCGCCAAGACCGCGCCCGCGTGCAGTTTGGCACCATCAGCAAGTTCGGCCTCATGGAAATGAGCCGCCAGCGCCTGCGCCCGGCTTTGTCTGAGGGGGCTTCCATTCCCTGTCCCCGTTGCGGCGGCTCCGGCCACATCCGTGACACCGAAAGCTCGGCACTGCAGATCCTGCGTGTGATCCAGGAAGAGTCGCTCAAAGACAGCACGGCATCGGTGTTATGCCAGGTACCGGTGGACGTCGCTTCGTTCCTGCTGAACGAAAAGCGCTCCGAAATCGCCAAGATCGAACTTAAACAGCGCATCAATGTACTGCTGGTGCCCAACAAGACGCTGGAAACACCCAACTACCGCCTGGAGCGCCTGAAGCACGACGACCCGCGTCTGGACAACATCGAAGCCAGCTACAAGATGGCCGATGAAATCGAAGACCCAACCAGCGTGACCCGTCGCTCGCAGGAGCCCACCAACAAGCAGACGCCCATCATCAAGGGCGTGCTGCCCGATGCGCCGGCACCGGTCGCCGTGCCCCGCCCCGAGGCGGCACCCCAGGCCAAGGCCGCGGCACCGCAGCACGCACCGCGCACCGGTGGTGCACGCCCCGCAGCCGCTGCAGCCCCCGCAGAAAAAGGCTTCTTCGGCTGGCTCAAGCGCCTGTTTGCCGGCGAAGCGCCCGCAGCACCGGTCAAGCCCGCACCAGCCCCCGCTGCCAAGCCGCAAGAGGCCCGTGAAGGCCGCGGCCGCGATGGCAACCGCAACGGTGGACGCAGCGGCGAAGGCCGTGGTGAAGGCCGTAACGAGCCACGCGGCGAGGGCCGTGGTCCCCGCGGTGAAGGCCGTGGCGACGGACGCGGTGGCCGCGGTGGTCGCGGCGGCCGTGGCGGTGAACGCCAGGGCGGCGCACAGCGCGAACGCTTCGACGCCGAAGGCAAACCCCTGGCACCCGAAGCGGGCGTGCAGGTCAACGCCGGAGCAGACACGGCACGCCAGGAGCCGCGCACTGAACGCGGCCCGCGCAACGACCGCGGTGGCCGCGGCGGTGAGCGCAATGGCCGTGGCGGCGAGCGCGGTGAACGCAACGAAAACGGGGAACGCGGCGAGCCGCGCGGCGAAGGCCGCAGCGACGCCAGCGCCCTGCCCGAGGGTGGCGAAGGCCGCAACGAGGGACAGCCGCGTGAAGGTCGTGAAGGCCGCGAAGGCCGGAGCCGGGGTGGCCGTGGCCGCTCCGACCGAGCCCCGCGCCAGGACGGCGAACTGAGCGGTGCGACCGACGAAGGCCAACAAGCACCCCGCTCCTACTTTGCCCATGTCAACAGCGCCCCGGCCGACGTGTCCGCAGCACCGCAGCCAACGCAGGACGGTGAGGCCCAGCCCGCCGCACCGCGCGCGGAAAACGACGCCCCACGCGAGAAGCGTTCACGGGACCGTTACGGCCGCGAACGCGCACCCCGCGGTGACCGTGAAGGCGAAGAGCGTCCGGACCTGCGCATTCCTCCCGCGCCCGTGGCAGCCGTTGGCGACGCCCCCGTGCCCACACCCGCACCGGAAGTGGCACCCGCACCCGTGGCCACCGCAGCACCCGTCGTGGCTGCGGCACCGGCACCCGCTGCCGCAACCCGCATGCCAGCCGTCACGGCCTATGCGCTGCCCACCGACGACCTGCTGAAGGTGGCCCAGGACAGCGGACTGCAATGGGTCAATTCCGATGCCGACCGGATTGCAGCGGTGCAAGCCGCCATTGCCGCCGAGCCCAAGCCGGTGCACGTGCCCCGCGAGCGGCCCGCACCGGTGGTCATGGATACCGGTCCGCTGATCCTGGTGGAAACCAAGCGCGATCTGCGCGACATGGCGCTGCCGTTCGAGCAGACTCCGTCGGCTTGACCGACCGGCCCCCGCCACGCGGGGGCTGCAACGGCAAAAGGGGCGTTTACGCCCCTTTTGTCATGGTGGGTCCGCTACCTCTGTCGATCAGAGCAATTCGACAAAACCCGTTGCGGGCAGCTCGGCCAACAGCCCCTGGCGCTCCAGGTCGCCATGGCTGATCACCCGGTTGGGGCCGTTGTGCTGGGCGTATTCCACTGCCCGCGCGGCGCGCTCCAGCGTGGTGTCGGGCGAATCGTCGGCCGTGACGCGGGTGAAGCCGGCACAGGCGGTCACCCGGCCCACCTGGGGAAAGTTGAACTTCTCCATGTTGGAGCGGAAGCGCTCGAACGCGGCCAGCACCAGGGCTTCGTTGGGGCAGTGCATCAGCACCGCAAACTGGTCGCCTCCCAGCCGGTACAGACGGTCATAGGTCCGGAAGGTGTTGTTCATGATCCGCGCCACCAGCAGCAGCACTTCTTCGGCAATCAGGGGCCCCTTCTTGTCGCCGATGGCCTCAAAACCGTCCACCTGCACGGTGCCCAGCCAGTAATTGGGCGGCACGCGGTGGCGACGCTCGGACACGGGCAGCACATCGGCTTCCAGCACGCGCGTTTCACCTTCCAGGCCGTGGTCCATTTCCTCCAGCACGGCGCTGTAAAACGTGTGGTCCAGCGCCTTGCGGTTGAGCAAGCCGGTCAGGGCATCGCGGTCGCTGTAGGCCAGCAGGCGGTACATGTTCAGGAACACGCGGTGCAGCACCTCGAAAACCTGCGACTGCTCGCTGGTCAGGGACGCGCCCGAATGGATTTCCACCACTCCCGCTTCGTCGTTGTGGGCGTTGTTGGGGTACAGCGGCAGGTAGGTGATGCGCGGGCCTGCCTCGCCCGCCCAGGCCACTTCCACCTGGCTTGCGCTCTCCAGGCAATGGAAACGGTCCTTGGCGTCCTCGACCGGGCGCAAGGTCTGAAAGTCCACCCGCAGGGGATCGACCACCTTGCCACCGCCCCGGGCATCCATCGACACGATATCCAGCCAGCGCCGGATGCCCTCTTCGCTGGCCACCTTCGCCACCACGATGCGCTGAATCGGCAGCAGGTCGATGAGGGCCTTGGCCAGGGTCAATTCCAGAAGGTCCCGATCCCGGTGATCGGTCAGCTTGATGATGTGCTCAATGAGTGTGGCCATAGCACATAATAAACACGAATCAGGGCGCCGTCACCTTTTGGCCGCCTCGCGGTAGGCCTCCGTGGCGGCACTGGCATCCTGCCGCTGCTCGGCCATCTGGGCCAGCGCAAGCCACGCTGCGCGCCGGAGTTCGGCGTCCGGCAGGGTCGACAGCGACTGCTTGAGCATCTGCTGCGCCTTGCCCCACAACCGCAGCCGCATGCACACCACGCCGGCTAGGTACTGCAGCACGGCATCGCCCGGATGCTCCATTTGCGCCGTCTCAATGCGGGTCAGCCAGGCGGCGTCGGGCGCACCCTCGGCCACGCTGAACCCGCGCTCCAGAACTTGCGTCAATCGCACGCGCTGGGCCAGCGTCAGGGCATCGCGGCGTTGCACCATGGCGTCCCACACCGGCAGCAGCCACTGGCGCGCAAGCGCAACCTCGCCCCCGTGCGCCAGCAGGCGTTCGGCCGCCTCGATGGCAACGTCGGGCATCTGCTGCTCGGAGCGCTCCAGTGTTTCCCAGGCGCGCTGAATCTGCACCGGATCGTGCGCGGCCTGGATCAGCTCGATGGACAGGCCCCGGGCCATGCTGCTGCCCGCCACCTGAGAAAAGGCCCGGTGTTTGGTGAGCAGACGCGCCGTCTCCAGGGCCGCCCGCGGCTGGCCCGCCAGACGGGCAGCCTTGAAACGCAGGCGCAAGGCCATGGTCCGGCGCGCAGCGCCCTGGGGCAGCTGGTCCAGCCATTGCAGGGCGGCGCTAGCGTCGCGGTCCTCCAGCGCCCAGCGGGCCGCCCGCAGCTGGACCCCGTCGCGGGCGTCCTGCGCCTCCCGGCTGGCAGCCTGTTCCAGGGCGAGCTGAAAGTGCGCATCCCGCACCGGACGGTCCTGCAAGGCATGCGCGCTCTCAGCCGCCAGCAGGTGCACCAGCGTGCGCAGACGCCCCGCATACGCCAGGTGTTCGCCACCGTGCTCCACCGAATCTTCCAGCGACACCACCAGCTCGGCGGCCTTGCGCGCACGCACAAACCGCCCGGCCACCAGGTGGGCCAGTGAGTCGAGCAGGGCTGTATGGATGGCCCGCTCCTTCTGCAGCAAGCGCCATTTGCGCGCCTGATGGGGGATGCTCAACAACGCCGACAGGGCCCGCAGGGCAAAGTGCAACACGACAAAGCTGACCGCCAGCACCAGCAGCGCCAGATTGAGCGACAGGTCCACCCGGTACGGCGCCCAGAACACCGTAACCATGTTGTGGTTGTTGCCCGCAAACAGGGCACTCGCCACCGCGATGGCGAACAGGGCCGTGAGCCAGAGTGCAACGCGCATGGTCAGCGTCCGGCTGCGGCAGTGGACAGGGCCGCCAGCGTGTCATCCACGCGCGGCAGCTCCAGCGCCTTGAGCTGGCCCTGCACCTGGTTCAACAAGGCCAGGGCGGTCTGGGTCCTGCGCGAGGAGGTGTCGAAATAGCGCCCCATGGAAACCGCTGCGGTGGCCAGGTCGGAGCGCACCGAATCGATCTGGCGCGACAGCAGCCCCAGACGGGCATTGAGCAGCTTGAGCTTGAGGTTCTCGCGCAGGAAGAACGACTGTTCGGGCGACAACAGGGCGGCCTGCGGATCTTCCAGGCGGCTGACGCGCACCAGGTTGCGCAGCTCGTCGCGCACGACCAGCCCCAGACGCATCCACCAGGTGGCGACGGCTTCTTCCGGTTTGCGCCGGAGCGAATCGGCAGGTCGGGGTGCCGCCACGGCATTGGCTACCGGCAGGTCATCGGCGAGCTGCACCAGTTCGTCGAGCCGCACCAGCAGCGCTGGCGTATCCGCCAAGGCCGTGGCCTTGATGCGGGCAATATCCCGTGCCAGCGCGCGCTGCAAAGGGGTCAGGCGGGGCTGGGCGGCGCGGTTGATGCGCACCTCTGCGCTCTTGAGGGCTGCCAGCAAAGGCTCCACACTGCCGGTCAACTGCGCCTGCTGCTGCGCCATACGCACCGCCGCCTCGATATCGACCACCAGGTTTTCGTCCCGCGAACGCGACAGGCTCTGCATCAGCTCTTCCAGCTGGGTCCGCTGCAGTGACACCTCGCTCAACCGGGCTTCCGTCACCGCCAGCTTGGCGGCGGTCTCCAGAGCCAGGGCCTGCGCCTGCTTGGCCACGGCCACGGCCTGGTTGGCCTGGGCACCGGCATCCGCGCTCTGGCGTGCCAGCTGCTCCTGGATGGACGCGAGTTTCTGCCACAACAGCCCGCTGACCAGCAGCGCGACCAACGCCAGCACGCCCAGGGCCCATGGCAGGCGCTGGCCCAGCGGGCGCGTCGGGGGCACGGGCAGTGCGTTGGAAGCCTCCTGCGCAGACGGCGGCGGCACGGTAACAGTGGACTCTGTGTTCATTGGAGCGATTCTATCGAGGCCAGCACCGCTGCCAGCGTCGGGCGGGATTCGCACACCACGGCAAAGCCGGCCGCGCGGGCCGCCTGCGCGATGCGCGGGTGGGTCGCCACGGCCCGGGCCTGCTGCCAGGACTGGCTGCCACAGGCCGCCACCAGGTTGCCAATGGCCTCCGAACTGCTGAACAGCCACACGGAGCCGTCCTGCGCCGCCTGGTGTGCCAACGCACGCTCGGAATCCCGCAGAGCGGGAGCCCGGCGCTGGTACGCCACCACATACTCTACGCTGCCGCCGGCCGCCAGCACCTGGTTGGCAAACCAGTCGCGGCCCGCGCCATTGCCCACCCCGGCACCGGCCGCATGGGCGCTGTCGGCCCCGCGCACCAGCAACACCCGGTAACCGGGGCGCACACGGGGCCCCACCACGGCCCACAGGGCTTCCGAATCAAACTGGCCGGCCTGGGGGGACGGCGCGTCGATGTACGCGGGCTCCGCACCGGCGCGCAGCAAGGCGGCCACACTGCCGGGGCCCACCACGAATGCTCTTGTTTTGATAGCTGCCTGCGCAGTGAATGCGGAGGCTGCAGCCGGTTTCAATGCAAAAAATTGGGCTACGGCATTGCCGCTGACGAACATCACGGCGTCAAAGGCTGCCATGCGCCCCCACGCGGCGACCACGGCCGCCGGATCGGGAGGTGGCCCCACCCCCAGCAGCGGCAGGGCCACGGCGTCGTGGCCGGCCTCCGCCAGGGCGGTCACCCACGGCCCGGCATCCTGCTGCGGCCGGGTGACGATCACGCGCACCGTTTCAGCCCCCTGGGGTAGTCTGGGCGCGCACGCCTTCCTGCAGTTGCCGGGCCACCTGCTCGCCCAGCCGGGTAGCGGCACCCACATCGGTCACGCTGGCACGGGCCTGGGCGTGCACCAGCGGCAAAACCCCTTGGGGATCGCCCCACACCGCGCGGATGTGCAAAGCGTCGCCGTCCAGCGTGGCGTAGGCCGCCAGGGGCATAGAACAGCTGCCGCCCATGACCCGGCTGACGGCCCGCTCGGCGGAGACGGCCAGCCAGGTCGGCGTGTGCAGCAGGGTGCCCAATACCTGCACCACGTCCGGTCGGTCCGAACGCACTTCAATGCCCAACGCGCCCTGCCCGGCGGCCGGCAGCATCTGCTGCGGATCGAACGTGGCGCGGATGCGGGAAGCCAGCCCCAGCCGCTTGAGGCCGGCTGCGGCCAGCACGATGCCGTCGTACAGGCCGTCGTCGAGCTTCTTCAGGCGCGTGTCCAGATTGCCGCGCAGGGCTTCGATTTTCAAGTCCGGGCGCAGTGCGCGCAGCAGCGCCATGCGACGCAGGCTGGAAGTGCCCACCACCGCGCCTTGCGGCAGTTCGTCCAGCGTGGCGTAGCGGCCCGACACCCAGGCATCGCGCGGGTCTTCGCGCTCCATGACGCAGGCCAGGCTGAAACCGGGCGGCAGCTCCATGGGAACGTCTTTCAGGGAGTGCACCGCGAGATCCGCCTGCCCGTCTTCCAGCGCCGTCTCCAGTTCCTTGACGAACAGGCCCTTTCCGCCCACTTTGCTGAGCGAGCGGTCCAGAATCTGGTCACCCCGGGTGGTCATGCCCAGCAGGCTGACGGTGTGGCCCTGCTGCTCCAGCAGGGCTTTGACGTGCTCCGCCTGCCAAAGTGCGAGGCGGCTCTCCCGTGTGGCGATAGTTAATGTGTGCGCTGTCATGGCCCGTGTGTGGTAACCCGCTGGTAATCGGTTGATAGTCTTCAATGCTAGCATGGGCAGTATGAAGCATTCATCCGCCACGCCACCCGCCAAACGCACCAAAGACAACGAACGCCCGCTGGTGGAAGACATCCGCTTGCTGGGCCGGATGCTGGGCGACGTCATTCGCGAAAAGGAAGGCGTGGAGGCCTATGAACTGATCGAGCAGATCCGCACCCTGTCGGTGGCGTTTCGCCGCGATGCCGACCAGGAAGCCGACAAGGCGCTCAAGAAGCTGCTCAAGAGCCTCAGCGGTGACCAGACCGTCAGCGTCATCCGCGCCTTCACCTACTTCTCGCACCTGGCCAACCTGGCCGAAGACCGGCACCACATCCGCCGCCGCGCCATCCACGAACGGGCCGGCGATACCCAGGAAGGCAGCCTGGACGTGGCCCTGTCGCGCCTGCGCTGGGCGGGCATCGCACCCCGGACCATTGCGCAAACGCTGGCGCACAGCTTTGTCTCGCCGGTCTTGACAGCCCACCCCACCGAAGTGCAGCGCAAGAGCATTCTGGACGCCGAGCGCGACATTGCCCTGCTGCTGACCGCGCGCGACGAGATCAAGATGCGCGCCGCGGCGTTTGACAGCAAGAAGGACGCGCTGACGCCACGCGAACTGGCGGCCAACGAGGCCCAGATCCGCGCCCGCGTCATGCAGCTGTGGCAGACCCGCCTGCTGCGCTTCAGCAAGCTCACGGTGGCCGATGAGATCGAGAACGCGCTGAGCTACTACGAGTCCACCTTCCTGCGCGAAATTCCCCGGCTGTACGCCGACCTGGAGCAGTTGCTGGGCAACCAGCCCGTGCACAGCTTCCTGCGCATGGGCCAGTGGATCGGCGGCGACCGCGACGGCAACCCCAACGTGAGCGCCCAGACCCTGGAATACGCGCTGCGCCGCCAGGCCGAAGTCGCCCTGCGCCACTACCTGACCGAGGTGCACTACCTGGGCGGCGAACTGTCGCTGTCGGCCCGGCTGACGCAGTGCACACCCGAGATGCAGGCGCTGGCCGAGCGCTCGCCCGACAACAACGTCCACCGCATGGACGAACCCTACCGCCGCGCGCTGACCGGTGTGTACGCCCGGCTGGCCGCCACCCTCAAGAGCCTGACGGGCACCGAGGCCGCCCGCCACGCCGTGGCGCCGCAAAACCCCTATCTGACGGCCCAGGACTTTGCCGCCGACCTGCGCACCCTGGAGGCGTCCCTGAAGGCCAACCACGGCGCGGCACTGGTTGCCCAGCGCCTGCACCCGCTGATCCGGGCGGTGGACGTCTTTGGCTTCCATCTGGCCACCGTGGATCTGCGCCAAAGCTCGGACCAGCACGAGGAAGTAGTGGCCGAACTGCTGGCCACCGCGCGCATCGAGCCCGGCTACAGCCGCCTGGACGAAGCGGCCAAGCGCACGCTACTCATGGGCCTGCTCAATGACGCCCGGGACCTGCGGGTGCACGGCGCCGCCTACTCGGACCACACCCGCAGCGAGCTGGCCATCTTCGCCATGGCCCGGGAGTTGCGCGAGACCTTTGGCGCGCAGGCCATTCGCCACTACATCATCAGCCACACCGAAAATGTGAGCGATCTGCTGGAAGTGCTGCTGCTGCAAAAGGAAGTGGGCATGCTCCAGGGCACCCTGGACGCCCAGGCCCGCAACGACCTGATTGTGGTGCCCCTGTTTGAAACCATTGAAGATCTGCGCAACGCGGCCCCCATCATGCGGGCGTTCTACGCCCTGCCCGGCATTGCCGACATGGTCAAGCGCAGCGGTGGCGAGCAGGACATCATGCTGGGCTACTCCGACAGCAACAAGGACGGCGGCATCTTCACCAGCAACTGGGAGCTGTACCGCGCCGAGATTGCGCTGGTCGAACTGTTTGACGAACTGGCCCACTCGCACAAGATCCAGTTGCGCATGTTCCACGGCCGCGGCGGCACAGTGGGGCGTGGCGGCGGCCCCAGCTACCAGGCCATCCTGGCGCAACCCCCCGGCACGGTGCGCGGACAGATCCGGCTGACCGAACAGGGCGAGGTGATTGGTTCCAAGTACGCCAACCCCGAGATCGGCCGGCGCAACCTGGAGACCCTGGTGGCCGCCACGCTGGAGGCCACGCTCCTGCAGCCCACCAAGCCCGCCACCAAGGCTTTTCTGGAAGCGGCGGCGGAGCTGTCGCAGGCCAGCATGGCTGCCTACCGCGCGCTGGTGTACGAGACCCCCGGCTTTACCGAATACTTCTTTGGTTCCACCCCGATACGGGAGATTGCCGAACTCAACATCGGCTCGCGCCCGGCGTCCCGCAAGGCCTCGCAGAAAATCGAAGACCTGCGCGCCATTCCCTGGGGCTTCAGCTGGGGCCAGTGCCGCCTGACGCTGCCGGGCTGGTACGGCTTCGGTTCGGCCATCCACGCCTTCACCAAGACCGGAACACCCGCGGTGCAGAAAGAGCGCACGGCGCTGCTGCAGAAGATGTACCGCCAGTGGCCGTTCTTCAAGACACTGCTCTCCAACATGGACATGGTGATGGCCAAGAGCGATCTGGCGCTGGCCTCGCGCTACTCCGAACTGGTGGCCGACACGCGGCTGCGCAAGAAGATCTTTGCCGCCATCGAACTGGAGTGGCACAGCACGGCCCAGGCGCTGGCCACGATCACCGGTGAGAAGAACCGCCTGGCCAACAACGCCGCGCTGCAGCGTTCCATCCGGCACCGCTTTCCCTACATCGACCCCCTGCACCACCTGCAGGTCGAGCTGATCCGGCGCTACCGCGAAGGCCAGTCGGACGACCGCGTCCAGCGCGGCATCCACATCTCGATCAACGGCATTGCCGCGGGCTTGCGCAATACGGGCTAATCCCGCCGCCCGTCAGCTTTTCACCAGCTCGCGCACAGCGGCCAGCTGGCGGCGCGACACCGCCAGCAGCTCGTCGACGCCCTTCAGGCGCACCGCCCAGCCCTCGCCCTCTTCCGGGTCGAAATGCTTTTCCAGCGCCCGCACGGCGCGCCGGGCAATGAGGGCGTTGCGGTGGATGCGGAAGAAATGCTCCTTGTAGCGCTCTTCCACGTCGTTGAGGGAACCGTCCAGGATGTAGCTGCGCGCCGCCGTGCGCACCGTGAGGTACTTCTGTTCCGCCTTGAAATAGATCACCTGCTGCAGCGGCACGCGCTCGGTCCGGCCGCGCTCCTGGATGACCAGCATTTCCTGCGGCAAATCGGCATCCAGCCCGCGTGAGAACTGCCTGAGACGCTCCACTTTTTGTAGCGCCTGCTGCAGGCGTTCCAGCCGCACCGGCTTGGTCAGGTAATCCAGTGCCTCCAGCTCAAAGGCTTCCACCGCATGTTCGGCATGGGCCGTGACAAAAATCAGCGCGGGTGCCTCTGCCATGGATTGCAGGGTGCGCGCCAGGGCCAGGCCATCGGCACCGGGCATGTGGATGTCGAGCAGCGCGACGTCAAAATGCTGGCGCTGCAGCAGCTCCATGGCCTGCACGGCATTTACTGCCTCGCCGGCCAGGGCCACCAGGGGGGATTTGCAGTCCGCCAGCAGCGTGCGCATGCGCGCACGCGCCAGTTGCTCGTCGTCCACCACCAGGACCTGGAGCACGCCGGTCGGCGTGGGGAGCGCGCTCACAGCGGCACCTCGATGCGGACCTGGTACACGCCATCTTTCAATCCGCTGCGAAACTGGCCCTGTACATCGTGCAGCAGACCCAGGCGGTCACGCACATTGCGCAGCGCCAGGCCATGGCCCTGCGTGCCCTGGCCCGCCGGAACCGTATTCGTTACTTTGATCAGCACCGTAGACCCCCGAAGTTCGGTGGATATTTTCACCTGCGCGCCCGTTGCACTGGGTTCCACACCGTGTAGCACGGCATTTTCCACCAGCGGTTGCAGCAGCAGGGACGGCAGGCGGGCCGCGTCGGCCGCCGGGTCCAGCGCCCATTGCACCCGCAGCCGGTCACCAAAACGCACCTGCTCGATGGCCAGGTAGCGCTGCGCCAGGGCAATTTCCTCACCCAGGGTCACGGACTCCCCCGCGTCCTTGAGCGCGTGGCGAAACAGGTCGCTCAGGTCCTCCAGCAGCATCTCGGCCTTGGCGGGCTCGGCCCGCACAAGGGCGATGGCGCTGTTGAGCGTGTTGAACAGGAAATGCGGGCGGATGCGCGACTGCAATTCGGCCAGGCGCGCCGAGGTGTCGGCCGGCATGCGGCCCTTGGCGCGCATCACCAGCGCCGCCACCAGAATCGCCGACAGCAGCGCCCCGGTGCTGGCGCTGGCCACCCAGGGCGGCACCTCCAGCAGGCCGGTGACGGCCAGCATGGCGCACCCATACAGACCCGCCAGCGCGCCCAACACCACGCCCACCGCATACTGCAGCAGGGGCGCCACGCGGGCCAGCAGGCGCTTGCTGGCGCACGCCGTCAGCAGCCAGACCAGGGTGGCGGGCAGCGCCGCGCCGGTCACCAGCGAGACCCGCAGCACCCAGTCCATGAAGCCCGCCGAGGCATAGGTTGCCCCCACACCCACTGCCAGTTCCACAAACAGCACCGCACGCAGCACCACCCCCGTCTGGCAGGCGTCAAACACCAAAGCCGGCACCTGCGGCGGCGCAATGGGGTCCAGCCCGGAGATGGGATCCTGGAACGCCGATAATATTTGGGTGTCTTTCATGAAACCGGATTTTGACTCCATTACCTGCATCGCTCCCCATGTCACAAAACCAACTCGATAAAAAATCCCAAGCGTGGTCGGCCCTGTTCTCGGAGCCCATGAGCGATCTGGTCAAGCGCTACACCTCCAGCGTGTTTTTCGACAAGCGCCTGTGGCAGGCCGACATCACCGGCAGCCTGGCCCACGCCGAGATGCTGGCGGCACAGAAAATCATCGGCGCTGACGACCACGCCGCCATCGTGCGCGGCATGGAGCAGATCACGGCCGACATCGCTTCCGGCGCCTTCGAGTGGAAACTGGACCTGGAAGACGTGCACCTCAACATCGAAGCCCGTCTGACCCAGCTGGTGGGCGACGCCGGCAAGCGCCTGCACACCGGGCGCAGCCGCAACGACCAGGTCGCCACCGACGTGCGCCTGTGGCTGCGCGGCGAGATCGACCTGATTGGCGAACTGCTGGTGGACCTGCAGAAATCCCTGGTGGACATTGCCGAGAAGAATGTGGACGTGATCCTGCCCGGCTTCACTCACCTGCAGGTGGCCCAGCCGGTGAGCTTTGGCCACCACATGCTGGCCTACGTGGAAATGTTCAGCCGCGATGCCGAACGCTTCGCCGAGGTGCGCGCCCGCACCAACCGCCTGCCCCTGGGGTCAGCCGCCCTTGCGGGAACGAGCTACCCACTGGACCGCGAGCGCGTGGCCCGCACCCTGGGCATGGTGGACGCCGCCGGCAACCCGCAGGTCTGCCAGAACAGCCTGGACGCCGTGAGCGACCGCGACTTCGCCATCGAGTTCACGGCAGCCGCTTCCCTGTGCATGGTGCACATCAGCCGCATGAGCGAGGAGCTGATCCTGTGGATGAGCCAGAACTTCGGCTTCATCAAGATTGCTGACCGCTTCACCACGGGCTCGTCGATCATGCCGCAGAAGAAGAACCCCGACGTGCCCGAACTGGCGCGCGGCAAGACCGGCCGCGTGGTCGGCCACCTGATGGGCCTGATCACCCTGATGAAGGGCCAGCCCCTGGCCTACAACAAGGACAACCAGGAAGACAAGGAGCCGCTGTTCGACACCGTGGACACCCTGAAGGACACGCTGCGTATCTTCAGCGAAATGGTGGGCGGCCAGCTCAACCCCGCCACCGGCCAGAAGGAAGGCGGCATCACCGTCAACCCGGTTCCCATGGAACAGGCGGCACTCAAGGGCTACGCCACCGCCACCGACCTGGCCGACTACCTGGTCAAGAAGGGCCTGCCCTTCCGCGACGCGCACGAGGTGGTGGCCCACGCGGTGAAAGCCGCCACCAGCCACCAGGTAGACCTGTCGGAACTGCCCCTGAGCGTGCTGCAGGAGTTCAACCCCGGCATCGAGAAAGACGTGTACGAGTGCTTGAGTCTGCGCGGCTCACTCAACGCCCGCAGCACGCTGGGCGGCACGGCACCCGCGCAGGTGCTGACGCAAATTGCGCGGCACCGGGCGCGGCTGGCGTAAAGCCCCATTCCCGTGGGGCTACAGCGGCCCATTTTCATTCCATGACCCACGAATGGAAATGAGGGATATGTCGGCGTTTCACTCTGTGTCGCCACGAACCGACCGCTGACAGAGGCTGCCCAAAGCCGTTTTCAAATCGGCTACGCTTGCGCATTCCAGGGAGGAATCAAAGTGGGGCACACCATCATCCGAACATGCGCTGCGCTGCTGGCTGCAGCCGCTTTGCAAGCACAGGCATTCCAGGTCACCAGCCTTTCACCGCAAGGCGAAGTCGCCCGTATCCGCCAGGTGGTGGTCAAGTTTGACGACAGTGCCGTCAGTTTTGGTGACCCCAAGGCCGAGGCGCCGCTGACCCTGGCCTGCAGCGATGCGCAAGTGACCAAAGGCTCCGGCCGCTGGGTGACAGACCGCGCCTGGGCCTTTGAGTTCGAGAACGACCTGCCGCCCGGTGTTTCCTGCCGCCTGACCATGCGTTCAGGCCTCAAGTCGGCCAAAGGCGCGGAGCTGACGGGCGCACGCAGCTACCAATTCAATAGCGGCGGCCCCTTTGTGCAAAGCCTGCAGCCCTACTCCGGCAACCGCATTGACGAGGAACAGTACTTCACCCTGCGCCTCAATGGTCCCGCCACCCTGGCCAGCGTGCAGGCCAACGTATGGTGTTCGGTGGAAGGCCTGGGCGAGCGCGTGGCGGTGCGCCTGATTGACGGCAAGGACCGCGCCGCCCTGCTCCAGGCGCAGGGACTGGAGGCCGCAGCGGCCAAGGCGCCCCTGTCCATCGTGACCCTGGCATGCAACCGGCGCCTGACCCCTTCCGCCAAAGTACAACTGGTGTGGGGAACAGGGGTGCGCACGCCCGCGTCGGGCAGCAACGCCCTTGGCGTGGCCAACTCGGTGGAAAAACGCTTTGCCTTCCAGGTGCGCGAGCCTTTTGCCGCCACCTTCACTTGCGAACGCGAAAACGCCCAATCGGCCTGCCTGCCGATCCGCCCCATGCACCTGGGCTTCAATGCTCCGGTGGCGGCCAAGCTGCTGGAAGCCATACGCCTCAAAGCGGGCAAGAATAGCTACAAGCCCACACTGGACGGCAACAGTGATGCGTCCGGTGACGAAGACCATGTGCTCAACGGCGTGACCTTCAACGCCCCCTTCGCCGAAGAGGCGCAGTTCACCCTGGAGCTGCCCAAGGGCTTCAAGGATGCCTCAGGCCGCACGCTGCGCAACGCCGACAGCTTTCCGCTCAAGCTGGCCACCGGAGCCATGCCGCCGCTGGCCAAGTTTGCTGCGGCGCCCTTTGGCATCGTGGAGCGCTTTGCCGAACCCGATGGCGTGGCCATGCTGCCCGTGACCCTGCGCAATGTGGAGGCCGCTGCGGCCGGCAAGGTCAGCGACTTCGCGCCCACAACAGACGCTGACATCATTGCCTGGTTCGCAAAAGTCCAGCGCTACGACAATTTTTCCGTATCCCGCCGCAAGGCTGCGCAGGACGTAAAGGGCCCTTTGCCCACGGCGCTGGAGTCTCAGGACCGGGAGTATGTGCAAAGCCGCATGCTGTCACTGCTGCAAGGCCAGAGCGGCGTCAAGACGCTGGATCTGCCCAAACCCGCCAGCGATGACCCGCGCCCGTTTGAGGTGGTGGGCATTCCCCTCACGCCGGGCTTTCATGTGTTGGAAATTGCCTCGCAGAAGCTGGGCAGCTCACTGCTGGACGCACGGTACGGCGCCGGCCGCACCATGTACGTCCGCACCTCCACCCTGGTCACCAATCTGGGCGTGCACTTCAAGCTGGGCCGCGAGAACGCGCTGGCCTGGGTGACCGCGCTGGACAAGGGCAAGCCCGTGCCCAACGCCGTGGTGCGCGTGTCCGACTGCCGGGGCCGGGAAGTTGCCACCGGCAGCACCAACGCACAAGGCATTGCCACACTCACGGGCGTGTCACCACAGGCCCCGGTCTGCAACAGCGAGTACAACTACACCCGCGCCTACTTTGTCAGCGCCCGCGCCCCGCAGCCCGCCAGCGACGGCAAGGGCACGGTGGACGACATGGCCTTCACCTGGAGCGACTGGAATCGTGGCATTGAACCCTGGCGCTTCAACCTGCCCACCAGTCAGACGGTGCAGCCCGACGAGCGCGCCCACACCATCTTTGACCGCACCCTGTTCCGGGCCGGCGAGACGGTGTCCATGAAGCACATCCTGCGCACAGAAACATCGCAGGGTTTTGGACTGGCACCGCAGCAACCGGCCACGCTGGCGATCACCCATGTGGGAAGCGGCCAGCAATACACCCAGACACTGGTCTGGCGCAGGACCGCCACCGGTGGTCAGAGCGCAGAAAGCAGCTTTGCCATTCCGCCCGGCGCCAAGCTGGGCGTCTACCAGGTGGAACTGCGGGGCGCAGATGCGCGGCACAGCAACTTCTACACCGGCCAGTTCCGCGTCGAGGAGTTCCGCCTGCCCGTGCTCGAAGGCCGCGTCACGCCCGCCGACAAGAAGGCGCTGGTTAATGTGGCGGCCGTGCCGGTGGACGTGCAAATCAACTACGTGTCCGGCGGCGGCGCAGCCAACCTGCCGGTGCGTGTGTCGGCCCTGGTGCGCGGCAAGACCCTGAACTACGCCGACTTTTCCGAATTCAGCTTCCAGAGCCCACGCGGCCAGCGCGGGACCACCAGCGAAGGCGAGGAAGAATTCAACGCCGGGCAGGACGCCCGCGTGATTGCCGACAAGCTGCCTCTCAGCCTGGACCGCAATGGCGCCGGCAAGGTCACGGTAGACAAGGTGCCCGCCAGCCGCCAACCGCAGGACCTGTTGCTGGAAGCCACCTACTCCGACCCCAACGGCGAGGTACAGACCATCCGCAGCACGCAACCGCTCTGGCCAGCCGCCGTGGTGGCCGGCATCAAGACCGAGGGCTGGGTCAGCTTGTCCGGTGGGCGCAGCCAGAAAATCAAGTTCCAGGCCCTGGCGCTGGACCTCTCCGGCAAACCGCAGGCGGATGTGGCGCTGGACGTCAAAGCCACGGCCCGCATCGTCACCACCACGCGCAAGCGCATGGTGGGCGGCTTCTACACCTACGACAACAAAACCAGCGTCAAGGAGCTGGGCAGCGTGTGCAGCGGCAAGAGCGATGCGCGCGGCCTGCTGCTGTGCGAAACATCGCTGAGTGAGCCGGGTGAAGTGGAACTGGTGGTGACCGCCAGAGACAGCAGCGGCAACAGCATCCAGGCTGCCAGCAGCGTGTACGTCACCAAGCAAGGCGAGCTCTGGTTTGGCGGCGAAAACACCGACCGCATCGACCTGCTGCCCGAGAAGAAGAGTTACCAACCCGGCGAGACCGCCAGGTTCCAGGTGCGCATGCCCTTTCGCTTTGCCACGGCCCTGGTGTCGGTGGAGCGCGAAGGCATCATCGAAACCCGGGTGGTGCAACTCAACGGCCAGGACCCCACCATCGAGCTCAAGATCAAGGAGGGCTGGGGGCCCAATGTGTACGTGAGCGTGCTGGCCCTGCGCGGGCGCCTGCGCGAGGTGCCCTGGTACAGCTTCTTCACCTGGGGCTACAAGGCACCGCGCGAGTGGTGGACCAGCTTCTGGTACGAGGGACGTGAGTACGTGGCACCCACCGCCCTGGTGGACCTGAGCAAGCCCGCTTTCCGCCTGGGTGTGGCCGAAATCCGCGTGGGCACCAAAGCCCACCAGCTGGATGTGCACGTGAAAGCCGACAAGGAAAGCTACGCCGTGCGCAGCCAGGCCAAGGTCACCATCCAGGTGAAGCTGCCCAACGGCCAGCCCGCGGCGAATGCCGAGGTGGCCATTGCTGCAGTCGACCAGGCCCTGCTGGAACTGATGCCCAACACCAGCTGGGACCTGCTGGGCGCCATGCTGCAGCGCCGCGCCTGGGGGGTAGAGACGTCCACCGCGCAAATGGAAATCATCGGCCGGCGCCACTATGGCCGCAAGGCCGTGGCAGCCGGTGGCGGTGGCGGCCACAGCGGTGCGCGTGAGCTGCTGGAGACCCTGCTGCTGTGGAACCCCAGCGTAAAGCTGGACGCCAATGGCAGCGCCACCGTGACGGTGCCGCTCAACGATGCACTCACTACCTTCAAGATTGTGGCCGTGGCCGACGCGTCCACCGGGCTGTTTGGCACCGGCAGCACCAGCATCCGCGCCACGCAAGACTTGCAGATCATCAGCGGCCTGCCGCCACTGGTGCGCGAGGACGACCGGTACCGCGCGCAATTAACCCTGCGCAACACCACCAAACAGGCCATGAAGGTGCTGGTGACACCGCGCGCCACGCTGCTGGACCTGAAGCCCCAGACCGTGGACATTCCCGCGGGTGACGCCCGCGAAGTGGCCTGGAGCGTAACTGCCCCGGCGCAACTGGCACAAAGCCGCTTTGAATCCATCCTGTGGGAGATCGAGGCCAAAGACACCATCAGCGGCGCCAGAGATGCGCTCAAGGCACGCCAGCGCATCATCCCCGCCGTACCGCTCACCGTGCAGCAGGCGACGCTGGTGCAGATTGACGGCCCGCTCACGCTGGACGTAAAAGCCCCCGCCGACGCGATCCCGGGTCGCGGTGGTTTGAAAATGTCGCTGCAGCCCAAGCTGGCCGAAGGCTTGCCGGGCGTGAAAGACTGGTTTGCCAACTACCCCTTCGCCTGCCTGGAGCAAAAGACCAGCAAGTCGGTCGGCCTGCGCGACGGCAAGCTGTGGCAGACCGTTGCCACGCAAATTCCGAGCTATCTGGACAGCGATGGCCTGGCCAGCTACTTCCCGCCGCGTGATGGCGAGGCCGGCCACGGCAGTGACACCCTCACCGCCTACCTGCTGGCCGCAACGCATGAGGCCGCCAGCCTCAACCCGGCGTTTGCGCTCAGCGACGAAGTGCGTGCCCCCATGGAGCGCGGCCTCATCGCGTTTGTGGAAGGTCGCATTCAGCGCAAGTTCTGGAGCCCGCGCAACGACCTGGATGTGCGCAAGCTCGCCGCCATCGAAGCCCTGTCGCGCTACGGCAAGGCGCAGGGCCGCATGCTGGGCAGCATTACCCTTGCGCCCAACCAGTGGCCCACCCACGCGGTGATCGACTGGCTCAACATCTTGAAGCGCGTGACCGATGTGCCCGAGCGCGACAAGCGCTTGGCCGAAGCGAACCAGATCCTGCGCAGCCGCATCAGCTACCAGGGCACCAAGATGATCTTCAGCAATGAGAAGGACGATTACTGGTGGTGGCTGATGCAAAACGGCGACGTGAACACCGCACGCCTGATCCTGGCCGTGCTGGACGACCCGGCCTGGAAGGACGACATGGGCCGCCTGGCCAACGGCTTCATCAGCCGCCAGCAGAACGGCGCCTGGCACACCACCACGGCCAACCTGTGGGGCGGCCTGGCACTGGAGAAATTCAGCGCCAAGTTTGAAGCCGTTCCGGTAGCGGGCAGCACCAAAGCCAGCATGGGCACTGGCAATGCGAGCGTGGACTGGAGCAAGGTGGAACGCATCAAAACGACCGATGCTTCGGGTGCCGCGCACCAGACCACCTGGTTCGGTGCGCCCGCTGCGCCGGGCAATCTGAAGAACAACAGCATGTTCTTGCCTTGGGGCAATACGGCGGCCAAAGACACGCTCAACGTGACGCACCAGGGCGCAGGCAAGCCCTGGCTCACCTTGCAGTCGGTGGCGGCCGTGCAGCTCAAGGCGCCCTTCTCCGCCGGCTACCAGATCAAGAAAACCATCACCCCCGTGGAGCAAGCCAACAAGAGCCTGCCCGCAGGCAGCTACACGCGCGGTGACGTGCTGCGCATCAGCATCGAGGTGAACGCCAGCGCCGACATGACCTGGGTGGCCATCACCGACCCCGTGCCCGGCGGTGCGACGATTCTGGGCAGCGGCCTGGGCCGCGACAGCGAGATCGCCACACAAGGCGAGAAGCGCGAGGGCTATGGCTGGGCCGCGTTTGAAGAACGCAGCTTCGAGTCCTTCCGCAGCTACTACCAGTACCTGCCCAAGGGCGTGGTGAAGATGGAATACACCATCCGCCTCAACAACATAGGCGAGTTCTCGCTGCCGCCTTCACGGGTGGAAGCTTTGTACGCGCCGGAAATGTTTGGGGAATCACCGAATGCGAAGGTTAAGGTCGAGTGAAGCCTCCTTGAAACGCAGACCTTCGAGCATGGCCACGAGAGATTGTCGAATGTCTGCCAACGCTTCGTGCACATCGGCATCCGCCGCAGGCAGCGAATCCATGCCGCCATACAGCGCACCCAAAACGATGCGCGCCAGCCGCTCCGCATCGTGCCCCGCAAAAATGCCATGCACCTGCAACGCATCGATCTGGGCGCGCATGGCGCCAAGCCCCTGGCGCTGCCGGATGTCGCCCCACACCTGTGCACCCAGCACAGCGGGCGCATCCACCAGCATCAGGCGACGTAGCGGTGCGTTGGTACCGGCTTGCAGCACTGCGTTGATGGAGGCCAGAAACGCATCCCATGGCGAACCGCCCGCCTCCACAACAGCGCTACGCGCGGCAAAGGCCTGCTGCACCAGCTGCGCATCCACCTGCTCCACCACTGCGGCAAACAGGCCCTTCTTGTCCCCATAGTGGTGGTACAGCGCGCCCACGGTCACGCCGGCGTCGGCGCAGATGCTGCCCACCGGCGCTTTCTCAAAGCCTTGCTCGCTGAACCAGCGCAGCGCTGCCATCTGCAGCGCGGCCTGCGTGGCGCTGGCATTTTCCTTGCGACCGTCACGTTTGGTGGGGGTTTCAGTCATGGGTAACGTGGGCGACAACCGTTTTCTTTACAAACATAACGAGATTATGTATTCTCCATATCACCTTATCAACCGGACGCTTCCATGCACATTGCCGCCCAAGTCCTCATCGCCGTGGTCTGCCTGATCCACGTCTACATCTTCCTGCTGGAAACGGTGCTGTTTGAATCGCGCGGGGTCAAGGTGTTTGGCATTCCGCAAGCCGAAGTGGCCATGCGCAAAGCAGCCATGTCCAACCAGGGTTGTTACAACGGTTTTTTGGCCGCCGCCCTGCTGCTGGGCCTGCTGTACCCCGACCCGGCGATCGCCAAGGCCTTTGCCACTTTTGGCCTGGCCTGTGTGGCGGTGGCGGGCATCTGGGGCGCAGCCACAGTGATGGTGCGCATTCTGTACATTCAGACCGTACCCGCCATGCTGGGATTGGCGGCGCTCAACGTGCTGTAAAGCACCACCCCGGCTGACCAAACGGCTTAGACCAGCGTACCCAGCGACGCCGGCGAAAAGTCCGACAGCTCAGCCATGCGCCCGTCGCGCACCTTCAGCGCCCAGTCCGGGTCGCTGATCAGCGCGCGGCCCACGGCCACCAAGTCGAAGTCGCCGCGGTCAAAGCGGCGCAACAGTTCGTCCAGCGACGCAGGCCTGGAGCTCTCGCCACCAAAGGCAGCGATGAACTCGCCGCTCAGCC
This sequence comes from Rhodoferax sp., assembly GCA_019449595.1. GTDB lineage: Bacteria > Pseudomonadota > Gammaproteobacteria > Burkholderiales > Burkholderiaceae_C > Allorhodoferax. The sequence goes on from JAGRPL010000001.1 coordinate 211,723, forward strand.
CCACCGAGCCCACGGTGATGGTGGGGCGGCCGGTGAGCTTCTTGGCCCAGCCGGCAAAGTTCAAGTCCGAACCGTCAAACTCCGGCTCCCAGAAGCGGCGTTGCGAGCAGTGGAAGATGTCGGCACCCGCATCGGCCAGGGGCTGCAACCAGGCGGCCATTTCGTCGGGCGTCTGCGCAATGCGGGCCGCGTAGTCTTGCTGCTTCCACTGCGAGAGGCGAATGATGACGGGGTAATCTGGCCCCACCTCGGCGCGCACGGCTTTCAAAATCTCGGCAGCAAACACGCCGCGCGCTACCAGGTTGCCACCGTATTTGTCGGTGCGCTGGTTGGTGCCGTCCCAGAAAAATTGGTCGATCAAATAGCCGTGCGCGCCGTGCAACTCGATGCAATCAAAGCCCAGGCGCTTGGCGGCGCCGGCGGCTTTGGCAAAGGCGGCAATCGTGTCGGCAATGGCCGCATCGGTCATGGGCTCGCCAAACGGTTTGCCGGGCCGCGACAGGCCCGAGGGGGAGTCGACCGGTGGCGGCGCTGTCCAGTCGGTATTGCGGTTGCGCGCTGCGCCCACATGCCAAAGCTGGGGCGCCATGACGCCGCCTGCGCCGTGCACGGTGTTGATCACGTGCTGCCATGCGGCCAAGGCGTCGTCGCCCCAAAAGTGCGGCACATTGGGGTCATTGGCGGCGGACGGGCGCTGCACCACGGTGCCTTCCGACACGATGAGGCCCACGGCGGCGGCGGCCCGCTTGCGGTAATACTCACTGACCTTTTCGGTGGGCACGCCGTTGGGCGAAAACGACCGTGTCATGGGTGCCATGACAATGCGGTTGGCAAGGTGCAAGCCCTTGAAGGAAAACGGTTGAAACAGCGGCGCAGCGTTGGACATACAGGCGGGAATGGAAAAGTTGCAGATGGAACCAGTTTACGGGGCCCAGCCCAGCCAATGCGGCTGCAAGGTCACCAAGGCTACAGGCCTGGCCGTGGTGCGCGCGCCAGCAGCACGGCGCGGCATGGCCGGCTCCGCTGCTATATTTTTGCTAGCTGTTTGCGCAGTTTCCACGGGGGCTGCAGCCACTTTCAATGAAGTAAAGGCAGCCTACCGATCCTCTGAAACCTTGATTTTGGACCGCAGCGGGACCCAGCTCCACCGCCTGCGCACCGACGCCAGCGTGCGCCGTGGCCAGTGGGTGGCGCTGGCCGATATGTCGCCGGCGCTGCGCACGGCACTGGTGCTTTCGGAAGACCGCCGTTTTTTTGAGCACAGTGGGGTGGACTGGCAGGCCGTCTCCAGCGCGGCGTGGGCCAACCTGTGGAACAGCAAAACGCGCGGTGCCTCCACCATCACCATGCAGCTGGCAGGCTTGCTGGACGACGATTTGAAGCGCGGCCCAAGCGGGCGCAGCGTGGTACAGAAGCTGGGGCAGACACTGTCGGCCAAGAACCTTGAGCGCGGCTGGCGCAAAGACCAGATCCTGGAGGCCTACCTGAACCTGGTTCCGTTTCGCGGCGAGTTGGTAGGCATAGACGCCATGAGCCAAACCCTGTTTGGCAAGTCCGCCCACGGGCTGGACCACAGCGAAGCCGCCATTGCCACCGCGCTGGTACGCGCGCCCAACGCCAGCCCCAACCAAGTGACACAGCGCGCCTGCAGCGTGCTCAAAACCCTGGAGCCCGGTACCGCCCGCTGTGACGCGCTAGACCTGCTGGTCACCAGTGCGCTGCAACGGCGCGACTTTGCGGCCAGCGAAGGCATTGCGCCGCACGTGGCACGGCAGTTGGTACGCAACGCCCCGTCCGCCTCTCTTCCCGCACCGCCCACCATCACCACCACGCTGCGCGCACCGTTGCAGCGCTTTGCAGTGCAAACATTGCAGCAACACCTGCGCGAGCTGGCCGGGCGCCACGTGGAAGACGGCGCGCTGGTGGTGCTGGACAACGCCACGGGCGAGGTGCTGGCCTGGGTCGGCTCGTCGGGCGAACTCAGCGGTGCGGCCGAGGTCGACGGCGTTACCGCGCTGCGCCAGCCCGGCTCCACGCTCAAGCCTTTTTTGTACGGTCAGGCGATTGCCGAGCGGCGCATCACCGCCGCCTCGCTGTTGGAAGACTCGAGCGCGCAAATTCCCACCAGCGGCGGGCTCTACATTCCGCAAAATTACGACCGCCAGTTCAAGGGTTGGGTATCGGCCCGCACCGCGCTGGCGGCTTCGCTCAATGTGCCCGCCGTGCGCACGCTGGTGATGGTGTCACCCGATGCCTTCCACAAGCAACTCATCAAGTTCGGGCTGCCACTCAGGGAAAGTGGCGACTACTACGGCTACAGCCTGGCGCTGGGCAGTGCCGAGGTCTCGCTGCTCGACCTGGCCAATGCCTACCGCGCCCTGGGCAACGGCGGGCGCTATAGCCCCACATCACTGACGCCCAACGCCAAGCCCACATGGCGCGCGGCTCTGGACCCACGCGCCGCCTTCATCGTGGGCGATGTGCTGTCTGACACCAACGCCCGGGCCCGCACCTTCGGCACCGACAGCGTACTGGCTACGCGCTTCTGGAGCGCGGTCAAAACCGGCACCAGCAAGGACATGCGCGACAACTGGGCGCTGGGCTGGTCGCAGCGCTACACCGTGGGCGTATGGGTTGGCAACGCCAGCGGCGCGCCCATGTGGGACGTGAGCGGCACTACCGGTGCCGCACCCATCTGGGTCGCGGTGATGAACTACCTGCACCAGACTCAGCCCAGCCGTGCGCCCAAGCCACCGGTGGGCGTGGTGCAAAAGCCGGTGCAGTTTGCGGCCAACACCAGCGCCCCGTCCTCCAGCGCGCCCAACACCGAAGCACCGCGCAGTGAGTGGTTTATCCATGGCACCCAGCAGGCCAGTTTTGCTATGGATACAGGAGCTGCTCACGCAGGCTCCATGCGGGTTAAAGGCCAAAAAGACATGAAAAATGGCGCAGCGCCCACTGCCCGCATCACCACACCCACCAACGGGACCATCATCGCGCTGGACCCCGACATCCCGCCCAATCGCCAGCGCCTGAGCCTGCAGGCCGAAGGCGCCAACCTGCGCTGGTTGATGGACGGCAAGCCGCTGGCCAAAGGCCCCAGCGCCCAATGGCTGCCTTGGCCGGGGCGGCACCTGATCCGGCTCACCAACGCGCGGGGTGAGGTGCTGGACGAAGTGCGGCTGGAAGTACGGGGCGCAGGGGTTCTTCCCATCGAACCACCCCGTGCCTCGAGAAAGACGGGCACGAAGCCCTGAGCCTGCGCGGCTCGCCGGATGCGGCTGGCGTGATCAGCTGGCCTTGACGGCCAGCACGGGGCAGGAGACGGTCAGCAGAATCTCCTGGGCAACGCTGCCCAGGATGAGTTTTCCCACCGGGGAGCGTTTGCGAAGGCCAATGATGAGCACATAGGGCTGCAGGGCTTCGACCAGGGCGTTAATTTCCTCCACCGCATTCATGCCCCGCACGAATTTCTTGAATTCGGCGTCCAGCCCGGTGTTGCGCAGCAGCTCCTCTACCCGCTCTACGTCCTGCGCGTCGGACAGCGAATCGTCGTCCTTTCTGCCGCCAGGACCGGCGTTGACCACCATCAGACGCTCATTGCGGCGTTTCGCAATTTCAATGCCCTTGTCCAGCGCCGCTTGCCCTTCGGGGCGGGGTGCATAAGCTACGAGTATGGTCATACGGGTGTTTCCTCTGGTTGTTTGAACGAGCCTACCAAAACCGCCAGGGCGGGTCAAATCCTGCCCGCACAACCGCCGCTGCCTCCCCGGGCGGCACTTGCAATCTGGCGGGCGGATGACTAAGGTTATGCCAGCGTGATCGACGGAAAAGGAGGCAAATATGTCTGGCTACCCCGTTGTGGAGCAGGATGGCTGCTATGCATCCGTATCAACCCAAAAAGAACCCACAGGCCGGTGGATGTCCTGGGTGCACTTTGAACGCGACAGCGACTACGCCCGCTTGAAAAACCATGCCGGCGCACCCCAGCGGGTGCCCAACGACTACCCTACCGAGGAAAAGGCCGTGCTGGCGGCCTATGAATTTGCCCGTGAGTTGATCGCCAAGGGACAGGCGGCGCCGCGGGCCTGAGCCGCGGCGGGGTTCCCGGTCAGGCCGCCAGCTTCCTGCCGCCCTGCCCACGCCGGGACACCCAGAACATGCCGCAGGCAATGGCCACCAGAACGGTCACATAGAACAGCAGCTGCATGCCGGCCGGTTGCGGGTCGTAACCCATCAGTCCGTGCAGCAAGGTGCCCACGGCCGACGACTGCGACAACACGGCCGACGTGTCCCACAGCGGCGCGCCCAGGCTGGGCAACAGGTCCGCCTGGATCAGGAATCGCGCCGCCTGCGACGCCATGCTGGCAGCCAGCAACAGCACGAGAATGCCGGTGATCGAGAAGAACCAGCGCAAGGGAATGCGCAGCAGGCCGGCGTACAGCAACGCCCCCACCAGCACACCCGCAGCCAGTCCGCTTGCGCCACCCGCAATGGTGGTGCGCAGACCGCCCTCGCCACTGGTGGCCAGGCTGTAGAGGAACAAGACCGTTTCAGACCCTTCGCGCAACACCGCCAGTGCCACCACGATGAAAATGACCGACCGCGTCCGCGTTCCCTCGCTGACGGCACGCGCGGCGTTTTGTGCCTGCGCCGCCATTTCCCTGCCGTGGGCAGACATCCAGATGTTGTGCCAGGCCAGCATGCCCACGGCCAGCGCGAGCACACCGGCCTGAAACAGCTCCTGCCCCATCCCGCTGGCCAGGTTGGAAATCGCCTCCATGCTGGAGGCCACCAGGGCGGCGCCAACCAATCCGGCTACCACCCCCCCAACGATCCAGCGCGCACGCTGGGGAATGCCCCGCGTGGCCGCGACCATGATGCTGATGATCAGCGACGCTTCCAGCGATTCACGAAAGACAATGAGGGCAGCAGCAAACATGGCGGTTCGGTTTCCGTGGTTTATTCGACGATGATCGTGCCTTGGGCGGCTGCCTCGGTCTCGTGGTATTCCTCGACGAAGGGATAACGGCCGGGTTTCAGGGGGCCCAGTTTGATGGTGGTGCTCGCGTTCCCCGGGATCACCTTCTCGCGCCCCAGCGGCTTGCTTTCAAACTCGGCTGGTGTGGCGTCCTTGTTGACCACCACCAGCACGACCTTCTTGCCGGCGGGCAGCTTGATTTCCTTGGGTTCAAACGCGTGGTTCTGGATGGTGAGCGTGAATTCGTCCGGGGCCGCAACCGCATGGCCGACAGCAAAAGACAGAAGGGCAATGGACAAAAGGCGTTTCATGGTTCGATCCTGTTGATTAAAAACTCAATGATAATGATTCTCATTGAATGGCGCAAGTATCCAGGAAAATCCGTAGTGCCATTAAATTCCAGACCCAATCGGCTGATGTCACACAGGAACCCTCCGCCTTCCCCTACCATCTAGCCCTTACAGGAGACAACCATGCCCGTGATCACCAACATCGAAGACCTGCGCGTGCTCGCCCAGAAGCGCGTGCCCCGCATGTTCTACGACTACGCCGACTCCGGCTCGTGGACCGAAAGCACCTACCGTGCCAACGAAAGCGATTTCCAGAGCATCAAGCTGCGCCAGCGCGTCGCTGTGAACATGGAAAACCGCAGCACCGCCACAACCATGATCGGCCAGAAAGTGGCCATGCCGGTGGCCATTGCCCCCACGGGGCTGACCGGCATGCAGCACGCCGACGGCGAGATCAAGGCGGCCAATGCGGCCCGCAAATTCGGCATCCCGTTCACGCTATCCACCATGAGCATCTGCTCCATTGAAGATGTGGCCCAGGAAACCGGTGGCCATCCATTCTGGTTCCAGCTGTACGTGATGAAGGACCGTGACTTCATCGAACGCCTGATCGACCGCGCCAAGGCCGCCAACTGCTCCGCACTGGTGCTCACGCTGGACCTGCAGATTCTCGGCCAGCGCCACAAGGACCTGAAAAACGGCCTCTCGGCCCCGCCCAAACCCACGCTGGCCAACATGGTCAACCTCGCCACCAAGCTGCGCTGGTGCATGGGCATGCTGGGCACCCGGCGACGCCAGTTCGGCAACATCGTGGGCCACGTCAAGGGCGTGGACGACATGGGCAACCTGGGCGCCTGGACCGCCCAGCAGTTCGACCCGGCACTGAACTGGGGCGACGTGGAGTGGATCAAAAAACGCTGGGGCGGCAAGCTCATCCTCAAGGGCATCCAGGACGTGGAAGACGCCAAGCTGGCCGTGGCCAGCGGTGCCGATGCGCTTATCGTGTCCAACCACGGCGGACGCCAGCTCGACGGCGCGGAGTCCTCCATCCGCGCCCTGCCCGCCATCGTCGATGCCGTGGGCCAGCAGATCGAGGTCCACATGGACGGTGGCATCCGCAGCGGCCAGGACGTGCTCAAGGCCCGCGCCCTGGGCGCCCAGGGCACCTACATTGGCCGGGCCTTCCTGTACGGTCTGGGCGCCATGGGTGAAGAAGGTGTGACCAAGGCACTGGAGATCATCCACCGCGAACTGGACCTGACCATGGCCTTTGCCGGCCACACCCAGATCGAAACCGTGGACAAGCGCATTCTGCTGCCCGGCACCTACCCCACCTGAACCAATAGCAGCATGTCCCTACCCGAAAACCTTTCTGTCCCCCCCGCTGCCGCAACCCCGGTGGCATGCGGTGTGAGCGCCTGGTGGCGCGCCACCGCCATCGGCAGCCTGCTGGCCCTGGCCCTTGGCGTTGCCACCAGCATGAGCATGTTCGAGCAGTTCAAGGCGCAGATCCAGCACCTGCAAGTCAAGCTCAAAGATACCTCGCAGATCAAATACATTGCCGTGCTCAACGACGACAAGCACGCGCCCGCCATGCTGGTCACGCTGGACCCGCAGGAAGGCGCCCTGCAGATCCAGCGCCTCAACGCCGTGAGCGAAGGCCGCGAAGACAGCATGCAGCTGTGGGCCCTGCCGGCCAGCGGCCAGCCACGCTCGCTGGGCGTGCTGGAGAGCAAGGGCAAGACCCTGCGCCTGAGCGCCAATGACGCCACCCTGGCCAACGTGTCCCAGCTGGCCATCAGCGTGGAGGACAAAGGCGGTGTCCCCGAGAGCCGCGGGCCCCGCCTGCCCTATCTGTTCAAGGGAACGGTGGTGCAAAAAGCACTGTGAGCCTGCCGTGGTGAACGCCTCTGCGCCGCCGCCGGCCCGCCGCATTGCCCACCTGGACATGGACGCGTTCTACGCGTCGGTGGAGTTGCTGCGCTACCCGCAGCTCAAGGGGCTGCCCGTGGTCATTGGCGGGGGGCGCCGCCGGCTGGACGACGCCCTCTCGGCAGCCTATGCCGACGTGCCGCTGCACAAGATACCGGTCGACCGGTTTCCCACCCTGCAGGGGTATGCCGGCCGCGGCGTCATCACCACCGCCACCTATGCCGCGCGCCAGTTCGGCGTGGGCTCGGCCATGGGGCTGATGAAAGCCGCCAAGCTGTGCCCGCAAGCCATTCTGCTGCCGGTGGACTTTGACGAATACCGCAAATACTCACGCCTCTTCAAAGGCGTCATCACCGAGATCGCGCCGCTCATGGAAGACCGCGGCGTGGACGAGGTCTACATCGACTTCACCGAAGTCCCCGGCGGCCAGCGCGAGGGCGGGCGCGTGCTGGCGCGGCTGCTGCAGAAAAGCATTTTTGACGCCACCGGCCTGACCTGCTCGGTCGGCGTCGCCCCCAACAAGCTGCTGGCCAAGATGGCCAGCGAGTTCAACAAGCCCAATGGCATTGCCGTCGTGCAGCCGGACGACCTGCAAACCCTGATCTGGCCCCTGGCCTGCCGCAAGATCAACGGCATCGGCCCCAAGGCGGACGAAAAACTCCGAAGCTTTGGGATCGAGACCATCGGCCAGCTCGCAGCCCGCGACCTAGCCTGGCTGATGCAGACCTTCGGCCCCCGTACCGGTGCCTGGCTGCACAACGCGGCCCATGGCCGCGATGACCGCCCCGTGGTGTTGGAGAGCGAACCCGTGAGCATGAGCCGCGAAACCACGTTTGACCGCGACCTGCATGCCGTGCGCGACCGGGCGGAACTGGGCGCGGTGTTCACCCGCCTGTGCGAACAGGTGGCGGCCGACCTGCAGCGCAAGGGCTACGTAGGCAAGACCATCGGCATCAAGCTGCGCTACGACGACTTCCAGGCCGTGACGCGCGACCTGACGGTGGACCAGTACACGGCAGACTCCCAAACCATTCGCCGCGTGGCCGGCCAGTGCCTCAAGCGCGCACCGCTGCAGAAGAAACTGCGCCTGCTGGGTGTGCGGGTGGGCGCCCTGCTGCCTGCAGACGCGGTATTGAATTCCGATAAAGATTGGGGTTCAACCCCCGTGAAACCTGCGCAGACAGCTATCCATTCAGGAGCAAACGACCCGCTGACCGGGCAGCTCTTCTAGCCCCTGGCACACCGCGCCTCACAGCACCACGATGGCATCCTGGTGGTTGGCGATGTGCAGGGTGTGGGCCAGGGCAAAGTCGGCGCGGCTGAGCGCCCCGTAGGCGAAGTGCGGCGCCAGGGGGCCGGTATGGCCCTGAAAGCGCTGCACCGCCGTGCGAAGGCGGACCACGCCGGGCTTCCAGTCACTGCCCTGGGGCAAGGCGGGCGCTCCCGGAATGGGCTCCGTCAAGCCGTGGCGCATGCGCCCGCGCCAGCGAAACACGGCAAAAGCCGCAGCGCCCAGCGTGGACTGGAAAAGTGCGCTTTTGGGTTGGGGAAAACCATCGATGCTCATGTCGATGCTCTGGGCCATGTGCTCCAGCACCGCCGGCATCGTCCACTCACTGGTGCTTTGCACCTGTCTGGCGCGCTCCAGACGGTCAAGCCATTGCAATACGTCGTCCAGCGACTGCACCTGGTGGGCATCGGCCATAGCGCCTCCTGTCAATAAGCTACCTTGCACAACCAAAAAATCTCGGCGTTTCATGGGACCGATGATAGGAGCCTTCCCATCACCCGGGCCGTGCGGTTTATTTTGCGTTCCAGCTTGAAAATCGCTTACATCTAACTTACAGTTCAACCCCCACGATAGGAGGTTGCCATGGTTCCACAGCTCCTGCAGGCGGTTCCCTTGTCCGAGCTTCACCGCATCCGACGATGGCACGTGGCGCATGCGCACGACCACCCGCTGGAGTACCAGCTGTGGGACGCCGTGCTGACCTCCTGGCTCATGGGGTGGGTGGGCTGGCTGCCCACCTGGGCGCTGGATGCCTGGTGGGCCGCAGTGCCCTGCGTGCTGGGCATGCTCGCGCCCGGCCTGTACGTGGGCTGGCGGGCTCGCGCCCACGCCCGGCATCGCCTGCGGTGCGACTGGCTGCGGGTGCCCTAGGTGACTGGCGGGCCCGCCGGCCTGCATTACAGTCGGCCGCATGAACACACCCGCCACACCACTCACCTGCTTTTCCCTCACCACGGAAAACCACGTGGCCCATCTGGTGCTCAACAAGCCCGAGGCCATGAACACCATGCACCCGACCTTCTGGCGCGAGCTGGACGCGGTGCTGACGCAACTGCACCTGGAAGGCGCGGCCCGCGCGCTGGTCATCAGCAGCACCGGCAAGCACTTCAGCGCCGGCATGGCGCTGGACACCTTTGCCGGCGCCATCCAGATGGACGACCAGAGCCCCGAAGGCCGGGCGGCCGTGTTTGACCTGCTGACCGACATGCAGGCAACCTTCACCAAGCTGGAGACCTTGCGCATCCCAGTCATTGTGGCCATCCAGGGGGGCTGCATCGGCGGCGCGGTGGACATGGTCAGCGCCTGCTGCATCCGCTACGCCACGGAGCAGACCTTCTTCTGCATCCAGGAAATCAACATCGGCATGGTGGCCGACGTGGGAACGCTGCAACGCCTGCCCAAGCTCATCCCCTTGGCGGTGGTGAAGGAGCTGGCCTACACCGGCCGACGCATGCCCGCCAGCCAGGCCCTGCAGTACGGGCTGGTCAACGCCGTGTTCGACACCGAGGACGCCATGCTGCAGGCCGCTCTGCAGTGCGCACGGGAGATCGCCTCCAAACCCCCGGTGGCCATCTGGGGCACCAAGCAGGCCCTGCATTACGCCCGCGACCATGCCGTGGACGATGCGCTCAAGCAGATGGGCTGGCTACAGGGCGCCATCTGGAGCAACCGCCACGTCATGGAAGCCGTCATGGCCATGAAGTCCAAGCGCCCCGGCGATTTTCCGGCGCTGACGCCCCTGCAGCCGTTCAAGGACATCGGCGCCTGAAGCCCGGGCGACAACGCCCGCTGCAACGCCTTATCCCCCGTTCGGGGGATAGAAAAAAAAGGGGATTCGTGGTGTGATGCAGGCGTCACCGATCCGCACGAACCCCACCCCATGTCCACCCCCCAGCCAACGCCGTTGAGCCTGCAAAACCTGCAGTCGGTCGTGGACACGCTGCCGGTGGCGTTCTTTGTCAAGGACCTGGACAGCCGCCTGTTGCTGGTCAACAAGACCTGCGAAGACGTTCTGGGGGTGCCCTTCGAAGACCTGCGCGGCACCCGGGGCGACGCGTACTACACCCCCGAGCAACTCACCCGCACCCAGGAAAAGATCCAGGAATCCCTGGCGTCGGGACGCACCGTGCGCTACGAGACCCATTACTGGAACGCCCAGCACGGGCAGCGCCGCTGGGGGCAGACCTCCCTCAAGCCGGTCTACGACGCGCAGGGCCACCCGCTGTACCTAATGGGCACGACGGTCGACATCCACGCGCAAAAGCAGCTGCAGCAACTGCTCGACGGCGAGCGCACCCTGCTGGAAATGATGGCCCGCAACGCACCGCTGCCGGACATCCTGGGCACCTATGCCCGCAGTTACGAGGCCACCTTTGCCGGCATGCTGTGCGCGATCCTGCTGTTCGATGCCGACGGCATGCACCTGCGCCACGGCGCCGCCCCCAGCCTGCCGGCGGCCTATTGCCAGGCCATGGAGAACCGGGCTGCAGGCCCGCACCTGGGCTTTGGCGGCCCCGCCGTGCCCCCGCCGCAAGACACCGTGGTGTCCGACATCGCCACAGATCCCCTGTGGCAGGACCACCGAGACCTGGCGCTGGCGCACGGCCTGCACGCGTGCTGGTGCGCCCCCATCGTGTCGTCCAAAGGCCAGGTGTGGGGCACGTTTGCGGTCTACCACGCCACGCGGCGCACACCCCGCGCCGAAGAGCTGCAGGCCATCCAGCGCGGCGCCTACATGGCCGGCCTGGCCATGGGCCACCACGCCGCCGAGCGACAACGCCAGGCCGACCAGGAGGCACTGCACGAAGCGGTGCTGCACACCCGCACCATCCTGGACAACATCCTTGACGGCGTCGTCACCGTCAGCCAGCAGGGTGTGATCCAGTCCTTCAACAAGGCGGCCGCCACCATCTTTGGCTACCACCCCGAAGAGGTGCTGGGCAGCAGCCTGGGCATCCTGCTGCCCGAAGGCCTGCGCAACCGCCAGGACAGCCTGCTGCGGCGCCACACCCGCACCGGCCCGGCCGATTTCGTCGGCACGCAGCGCGAAGCACAGGGGCAGCGCAAGGACGGCACCGTGTTCCCCATCAGCCTGTCGGTGTCCAAGATCACCCATGCCGGGCAACCCCTGTTCATTGGCGTGATCCGCGACATCACCCTGCGCCGCCAGAGCGAGCAGGAGATCCGGCGGCTGGCCTTCTACGACCCGCTGACCGAATTGCCCAACCGGCGCCTGCTGACCGACCGGCTCCAGCAGGCCATGGTGACCTCGGCACGCACCGGACAGCACGGTGCCGTGATGTTCCTGGACCTGGACAACTTCAAGCAGCTCAATGACACCCATGGCCACGACGCCGGCGACCTGCTGCTGCAGCAGGTGGCCATCCGCCTGCGGACCTGCGTGCGCGAGGGTGACAGCGTGGCGCGCCTGGGGGGCGACGAGTTCGTGGTGCTGCTGGAAAACCTGAGCCCTTCGGTGGTGGACAGCGCCACCCACGCCGAACTGGTCGCCAGCAAGATCCAGAGCGCCCTGGGCCAGCCCTACAACCTGCGCGGCCTCGTCTGCAACAGCACGCCCAGCGCGGGCATTGCCGTGTACCTGGGCGACAACGAGGGCACGGACGACCTGCTCAAGAAGGCCGACGTGGCCATGTACCAGGCCAAGGCCGCCGGGCGCAACACGGTACGGTTCTTCGATCCGGCCATGCAGGCGTCGGTCAACGCCCACGCGGCACTGGCGCACGACATGCGCCGCGGCCTGGCCCGGCACGAATTCATGCTGCTGTACCAGTTCCAGGTGGACGTCCACGGCATGCCCACCGGAGCCGAGGCGCTGCTGCGCTGGAACCACCCCACGCAGGGCATGGTGTCACCGGCGCAGTTCATTCCCCTGGCCGAAGAGTCCGGCATGGGGCTGGCGCTGGGCCGGTGGGTGCTGGAATCCGCCTGCAACCAGCTGCGGGTATGGGCCGATCAACCCGTCACCCGGCACTGGACGCTGGCGGTCAACGTGAGCGCCTCCCAGTTTGCGCAGGCCGACTTCGTGGCGCAGGTCGCGTCGGCGCTGCGCCAATCGGGAGCCTGCCCCCAGCGGCTGACGCTGGAGCTCACCGAGCGCATCGTGATGGACCACCCGGATGACACCCGGGTCAAGATGAACGCCCTCAAGGCCCTGGGCGTGCGCCTGTCGCTGGACGACTTCGGCACCGGCTACTCGTCCCTGCTGCACCTGCAGCAGCTGCCACTGGACCAGCTCAAGATCGACCAGTCGTTCGTGCACGACCTGCTGGCGCACCGCGGTGAGGCCTCGGTGGCGCGCTCGGTGGTTGCGCTGGGCCACAGCCTGGGCCTGACCGTCATTGCCGAAGGCGTGGAGACCGCCGGGCAGCGCAACCTGCTGGCCGACCTGGGCTGCGACGCCTTCCAGGGCTATTACTTCGGCCGACCCACCCCCGCGGGCGAGCTCACCCACCACTGAGCCGCCGCGCCCTACTGCCGCGCAGTGCGGACGTTGGCCGGCAGGCGCTGCGGGTGGCTGGTGCGAAACGGGTTGATGTCCAGCCCGCCGCGGCGCGTGTAGCGCGCATACACTGCCAGCTTCAGCGGCTTGCAGCGCGTCCAGATGTCCATGAAGATGCGCTCCACGCACTGCTCGTGGAACTCGTTGTGGTTGCGAAAGCTCACCAGGTACTGCAGCAGGCCGCCCTGCTCGATCTGGTCGCCGGTGTAGCTGATCTGCACGCTGCCCCAGTCGGGCTGGCCGGTCACCAGGCAGTTGCTCTTGAGCAGGTTGCTGGTCAGCACTTCAGAGACGGGCGCCTCACCCGGCGTCACCGTGAGCAGATCAGGCGCCGGCGTGTAGCGGGTGCATTCGATGTCGAGCCGGTCCAGGTTCAGGCCGTCGAGCTCATGGATGGGTTCGCGGTCGAACTGCTCTGGGCCCACCAGCGTGACGCCGATGGACGCCACCCGGGCCGGATCGGGCGCGTTGCGCCACACCGCTTCGGTGATGTCGGCCCGCAGACGCTCGCGCACGGCATTGGCGTCGGCAAACGGCGTGTTGTTGAAGCTGTTGAGGTAGAGCTTGAACGACTTGCTCTCCACGATGTTGACCGACTCGCAGGGCACGGTGAAATGCGCCAGCGCCACCTGGGGCTTGCCGCGCAGGTTGAGCCAGCTCAGTTCGAACGCCGTCCACATGTCGGCGCCAAAGAACGGCGCCACGCCGTCGATGCCGATCTCGGCGCGCTTGCCGGCCCGGGGAATGGGAAACAGCAGCGACGCATCGTAATGGTCCTGGTAGGCCGAGGCCTTGCCGAGCTGGGATTGTTCAGGAGTGTTCATGGGGGTCACGCCGCGGCCGGTTGCCCGGCCGCCTGTAAATGGGGAATCAGCACACCGAGCATCTGCGCCACGGGCTCCGGAGGCAGGTCATGGCCCATGCCGTCAATGCCCACCAGCCGCGCGCCGGCAATGCGCCGCGCCGTGTCTTCGCCATGGGCATAGGGCACCAGCGGGTCGGCCCGGCCGTGCAGCACCAGCGTGGGGCTGCTGATGCGCGCCAGCTGCGCCGCACGGGTCACGTCGGCCAGGATGGCCAGCATCTGGCGCGCCGTGCCGGCCGGATGGAAGCTACGCTGCACGCCTTCCAGAATGCGCGCGCGCAGCTCCGGTTCGGGCGTGGGGTAGGCAGGGCTGCCGATGACCCGGAACAGCTGGACGAAATGGTCCACCACCGCCTGCGGCTGCCGGCTGGCCGGGCGGCGCAGCAGGGCCCGCACCACCTCGGGGCGCGCCTGCGGCAGGCCCTTGGCGCCGCTGCTGCTCATGATGCTGGTCAGGCTCAGGGTGCGCCGGGGCGCCGCAATGGCCACGCGCTGCGCAACCATGCCGCCCATGCTGGCGCCCACCACGTGCGCGCGCTCCACGCCCAGGGCGTCGAGCACGCCCAGGGCATCGGCCGCCATGTCGGTCAGCGTGTAAGGTGCCCGCGGCACCAGCCCCAGCTTGTGCTGGAGCCCGGCCCACAGCAGGCTGGGCGTGCCCAGGTGGTCGAAGGACTGGCTCAGGCCCGCATCGCGGTTGTCCATGCGGATGACGCGAAAGCCGGCGTCCACCAGCGCCTGCACCAGTTCGCCCGGCCAGGCCACGAGCTGCATGCCCAGGCCCATGATGAGCAGCACCACGGGGCGGCTTGGTGCGCCGGCATCCAGCGCCGGGTCCGCGGCCGAGTCCTCCACTTCGATGGTGATGCCGTTTGCTCTTATTTTCATAGCTCTCTGCGCAGGCTGTACGCTGGCTACAGGCCTTTTTGGCTCTGATTGTCGCGCCGGAACACATACCGGTCCGGTGTTGACAGGGCCTGGCTCCACGCATACCCCTCCAGGGCGAACGCCCGCAGATCCTCGGGCTTGACCACCTGGTGGGTGGCGGCAAACCGCGCCATCAGCCCGCGCGCACGCTTGGCCATGAAGCTGATGACCTTGTACTGGCCGCTCTTGAACTCCTCGAACACGCACTCCACCACCCGCGCCTTCAACGCACCGGTGTCAACCGCCTTGAAATACTCCTGCGAGGCCAGGTTGATGACCACCGGGCTGATGTCGGCCTGCAGGCGGGTGTTGAGGTAATCGGAAATCTGCGTGCCCCAGTACGCGTAGAGGTTGCGCCCCTGCGGGTTGGCCAGGCGGGTGCCCATCTCCAGCCGGTAGGGCTGCATCAGGTCCATGGGGCGCAGCACGCCGTACAGGCCGCTGAGGACGCACACATGGTCCTGCGTCCAGGCCAGGTCCTGCGGGTTCAGGGTGCGGGCGTCCAGGCCCTCGTACACATCTCCATTGAACGCCATCAGCGCCTGGCGGGCGTTCTGCTCCGTGGCCTTGGGCGACCACGCCAGGTAGCGCGCCACATTGAGCGCGGCGAGCTTGTCGCTCAGCGACATGAGCGAGGCAATCTGCTGCGGCGACTGCGTGCGCAGCAGCGCAATCAGGGCCTGCGACTGCTTGACAAACAGCGGCGGTGTGTGGGGAAGTGGCCCCAGAGGGGTTTCATAGTCGAGCGACTTGGCGGGCGAGAGAAGAAAGAGCATGCCGCATTATCCTGAAAGCCTGCCCCATAATCGCAGCGCCATGGCCATACCCACACACTCCACCCCATCCGCCCCCCCGGCTGCGCCCCGCGCCGTGGTGCAGCTGCACTTTGACCGCCCCCCGTCCAACGGCAGTGGCCTGCTCGGTAGCCTGCTGGCGCGCCGCCCGGCGCAGGCCCCGGCCGAGGCGCTGGGGATGCGCTTTCATGCCCAGTGGAACGGCGTGCGCGCCCGATCCGCACAGCTGGCGCGCTACCGCACGGTGTGCGACCTGCCAGCGGGCCCCGCCCTGCCCTTGCTGTACCTGCACGCCCTGGCCATGCCGCTGCACATGGCCATCCTGAGCCACCCCGCGTTTCCGCTGCGCCTCCTGGGACTGGTGCACTGGAGCAACCGGATCGAATCCCTGCAGCCGGTTGCCAACGACGCGGTGCTGTCGCTGGAGTGCACGCTCAACGGCATCACGCCCACCGAGCGCGGCCAGTCGTTCAGCCTGCACACCACCGCCCGCGTGCAGGGCGCCGTCGTGTGGCGGGAAGTCAGCACCTTCCTGTCGCCCCTGGCCAAAAGAAAATCGGACTCTGCAACCAAGGCCCGCCCGGCCAGCGAAGTGCCGGAGCCCGACTGGGGCGCCCCCGTGGCGCAATGGCCAGTTGCGGCCAACGCCGGACGCCGCTTCGCCGGACCGTCGGGCGACTGGAACCCCATCCATGTGAGCGCCTTCACGGCCCGCCTGTTCGGCTACCCGCGCGCCATTGCCCACGGCCTGTTCAGCGCGGCGCGCTGCCTGGAACTGCTGCAGGCCAACCGGCCAGCCACCCACCCCGTGACGCTGGACCTGCGCTTCAAGCGCCCGCTGCTGATTCCCGGATCGGTGGCGCTGCACACCGCGCCCGAAGGCCCTGCCACCCGGTTCGTGCTGCGCGTGCAGCCCACGGGCGAGCCGCATATTGAAGGCGTATTTCAAGGCTGAATCAGCCGTTGACGCCCGTCGCACCTGCGCAGACAGCTATCCATTCAATAGCAAGACACCACGCGGCCTGACCGGCCGTCAAGGGTGCCACGCACGCGGCTGCAGCGCGAAGGCCTGGGCGTGCTGCGCCACCTCCACCCAGACACACTCGCCGTTCTTGCGCTTCATGTGCAGGACGGCCGTGCGCGCCAGCCCCTGGATGTGGCGGGTCACCACATCCATGACCCACCCGTGGGTGATAACCAGCACGCGCTGGCCGGGATGGTGCTGGCCGATGGTGTCGAAGGCGCCCAGCACGCGGTCCGCGAATTCGTCCATGGTCTCGCCGCCGGCAAATTCGGCGGCCGGGTTGCGCCGCAGAATCTGCTCCAGCAGCACCGGATTCAACTCGGCCAGCTCCTGCTTGGGAATGCCCTGCACGGCGCCAAAGTGCTTTTCCTTGAGCCCTTCATGACAGGACGGCGGTGGCAGGCCCAGCGCCGCCGCAACGATTTCGGCGGTTTCCCGCGCCCGCACCAGCGGGCTGCTCCAGATCGCCGAGAACCCGGCATCGGCCAGCGGTTGCGCCATGGCATGGGCCTGCTGGCGCCCCAGTGCGTTGATGGGCACGTCCAGCCAGCCCTGCAGAACGCCCTTCTTGTTCCAGTCGGTTTCGCCATGGCGGGCAATGCAGAGGTGCGCCGCCGGCACCCCGCCGGCGCGCCCATGCAGCCCGTCGCCAGGCCCCGGCGCTCCGCGGCGCTGGCCTGTTTCAGCGACCCTAGTGGACAACTGCGCAGCCATGCCGCCAGTGTGCCGCAAATCCGCGGCCGTGGCAGCCCGTTTCGTCGGGGTTTACACGCAGGCGTCGGGCCCGCCAGGCACTCGCACCCAGCCTTCCATGATGCGGCGTGCCGAGCGGCTCATCAGCGCCTTGTGCACCTGCCACTGGCCGTGCACCTCCTGGGCCTGCGCGCCCACCTCCAGGCGCCCGGACGGGTGGCCGAAGCACACCCGGCCATCGGCGCCCGACGGCGCCACCCGGTGCACCAGCGTTCCGGGAATGGCGGCCGCCACGGCAAGGGCCACAGCCCCGGTGCCCGTCATGGCGTGGTGCAGCTGCCCCATGGAAAAAATGCGCGCCAGCAGGTGGATGGACGCGCCGTCCACCACCCGACCATCGGACGCCGTGTAACTGGCGGGGCTGGCCACCAGCGCAAGCTTGGGGGTGTGCGGCCGCAGCGCGCTGGCCTCCTGCGCACTGCCTGCCAGGCCCATGGCCACGGCGGCGCGGGCGCGGATGGCCTCGGCCCGCGCCAGCAGGTCGGCGTTGCCGTTGACGTCGCCCTGCAGCTCCGTGCCGCGCAGGCCCAGGGTAGCCGCCGCGATAAACACAGTGGGGTTGCCCGCGTTGATCAGGGTTGCCTCCACCACCCCGACCCCGGGCACATCCAGCAGGTCCACACGCTGGCCCGTGGGAAACAGGGCAGCACCCGCGCCCGCCTGCGCACCGGACGCCGGGTCCATGAATTCCAACCGGATTTCGGCCGCGGGAAAGGCCACGCCATCGAGCATGAAATCGCCTTCCTCCTGCACCGCCCCGCCAGCCATGGGCACGTGGGCCACGATCTGCTTGCCGATGTTGGCCTGCCAGATGCGCACCGTTGCCACCCCGTCAGCGGGGGCCTCCACCAAGCCGGCGCTGATGGCAAACGGCCCCACGGCCGCGCTCAGGTTGCCGCAGTTGCCCGACCAGTCGATGACCGGCTGGCCCACGGCCACGGCGCCGAACCAGTAGTCCACATCGCAGTCGGCACGCAGGGACTTGGCCACGATGACCACCTTGCTCGTGCTGGACGTGGCGCCGCCCATGCCGTCGATCTGCTTGCCATAGGGGTCCGGACTGCCGATCACCCGCAGCAGCACGCGGTCGCGCTCGGCCGGGTTGGCCGGCAGGTCGGGCGCATGGAAGAAAACGCCCTTGCTGGTGCCGCCACGCATGTAGACGGCGGGAATTCTGAGTTGTGTCACGTCAAGCCCTCATCACTGCAGCGACCACTGCGCCGCAGGCGGAATGCTCTCACATCTCTGCTCCGGCGCAGCGGCACCCGCACTGGGCAAGCCCAACCCTTTGCCCTACACTGGCGCCCACTGGACACCCCGGGAGCGTGCGCATGTGGCCATTTACGCAGACAGAGGACCCCGACAAGATCGACATCCAGCTGGACTTCTGGGGCGATGCGGGGGCGCCCTCGTTCACCGTGAAACTGGTGACCGAAGACCAGACGGTGCTGGAAGGCTTCGGGGAAATCCGGGGCACCGACTTTCGGCTGTGCAACATCAAGACCCACCCCGCCTACCGCCAACGGGGGTTCGGCACGACGGTGGTGGGCACGCTGATCGGGGCGGCCAGGGCCCGGCGCTGCACCACCTTCACGCTGGAAGACGTTTCACCGCACAACCCCGAGGCCATCGCCGTCTACCAGAGCTTTGGCGCGGTGGCCCTGCCGCCCGGCAAACCCGGGGGCCATGCCGATTACCGGCTCACGCTCTGAACCGGCTCCCGGCCACCGCGCTCACGCAGTCGCAGGCAGCCGGGCCAGGAAGGCCTTCGGCACCGGCGTCACCTTGCGGTCCTGGGGGGCAATGAAGACGATGCCGATCTTGCCCAGCGCCACTTCGCGGCCAGTTGCCAGCTCGCTCATGCGAAACTGCAGATCAAAGCCGTACTTGTTGAAATCGGCCGGCAGCATTTCCACGCGCATGGTCTCGCCATGGAAACCCTCGGACTTGTACTGCGCCACGATGTCGCCCACGACGATGAGCGCGCCCTCCACGCCCGACTCGAAATAGCCCAGCGACTTGAAGAAACGCACCCGCGCCTCCGACACCAGCGTCAGCAGCTGCGCGTTGTCCAGATGTCCGCCCTGGTTGACGTGGCTGATGTAGATGGGCATGTCCGTTGCGAAGCTGTAACGGGGTGCCGGGGTGAGCTGGATGCGTGGCATGGGAACGAAATATAAAAAGGAATGACAGCGGGCGCACAACGGCCCACCCCGGACTGTACCCGCGCGCCCTAGGCGGACCGCGCAAACTGCGCGGGCGTCTGGCCGCTCCAGCGCCGAAAGGCCCGGGAAAAGGCGTTTTCATCCGAAAAGCCCAGCCGCTCGCCCACCGCTGCCACCGCCTGGCCGCCACGCAGCGCCTGCGCCGCCATGTCGTACAGCAGCGCCTCGCGCAGGCCCTTGAAGGATATGGCCTCGGCCGCCAGCTTGCGGTTGAGGTTGCGCCCGCTCATACCCAGCTGCTCGCCAATGCGCTCCTTGCCCCAGCGCGGGTTGGCACGGATCAACTGCTGTACCTGCGCCGATACGCTGCCCTGCGCCAGCGATGCCAGCATGTCGTCGGCCAACCTGCGCAGGTGCGCGTGCAGCGACTGGCCAGCCTCGATCAGGCTGTGGCCCAGCTCGGCGGCGTCCATGCTGACGCCGTTGCAGGGCTGGCCGAACCGCACCGGACAGCCCAGCAGTTCCTCATATGCCGCCACGTCGGCGCGGGGGGCATGCATGAACAGCACCTCGCGCGGGTGAAACCGCCCGTTGGTCATCCAGCGCGCCAGACTCACCACGCAACCCAGCGCCGCCTCCACCCGCTGGTCGCGGCACACCGTGTACTCGGGCTGGTAGCGCAGCAGCATGGTGCCCGGGCTGGCCTGGGTCTCGAAGCGGGCGTTGTCACCCACGATGGGGGCGTACTCGGTAAGCACCTCCAGCGCATCCCCCAGCGTGTCGCAGCTGAGCAGCAGCATGCCCACGATGTCCAGGTGGCCGGCCTGCAGGTCGGTCCCCGCGCGCAGCGCCGCCAGCGGGTCGACCGTGGCGTTGGCGAACAGGGACCACAGGGCGTCCTGTTGGGCCATGGGCACACGGGCATGGTGGGTCAGCGCCTGGCGCAGGTCATCGGGCACGCGCACGCCGTGGCGCTGGGCGGCTTCCAGGATGGCCTGGGTGAATCGGGCGGTAACACTGAAGTGGTCTTGCATGGCGGTCAACGGCGGTGGCGGGCCTGTCCCGAATGGACGTGCGCGCTGTCCCAAATGGAATGGGACGAAGCGCCAAGTTTGCCCTAAAGTTCCGCCATATCCGAGGATCGGGGGGCTGCAGCGTCGCTGGGGCCCACCCGGACCCATGCTGAACGAGGAGACACCCCCATGGTACCCATTGACCAGGTCCACCTGAGCTTCAACCCGCAGACCCTGAGCGTACTCAACGCGGTACTCGGGCTGGTGATGTTCGGCGTGGCCCTTGAACTGCGCGTGGACGATTTCAGGACCGCACTGCGCACCCCCAAGGCCCTGGCACTGGGTCTGCTCGGCCACCATGTGCTGTTCCCGGCCATGACCTACGGGCTGATCTGGATCCTGCGGCCCGAACCCAGCATTGCGCTGGGCATGATCCTGGTTTCCGCCTGTCCGGCGGGGCACATCTCCAACTTTCTGGTGCACCTCTCCAAGGGCAACACGGCGCTGTCGGTCAGCGTGAGCGCACTGTCCACGGTAGTGGCCCTGTTCATGACCCCGCTGAACTTCGCCTTCTGGGGCAACCTGCACCCCATCACGGCCGGACTGATGAAGCAGGTGGCCATGAGCCCGTGGGAAATGCTGGAAGTGATCGTGATGCTGCTGGGTGTGCCGCTGGTGCTGGGCATGTGGGTGGCGCGCCAGTACCCGGCTTTGGCGCACAAGCTGCAAAAGCCCATGAAAATCCTGTCGCTGCTGATTCTGCTGGGCTTCATCGGCGGTGCGCTGGCGGCCAACTTCCAGCACTTCATCGCCTACATCCAGCTGGTGGTGGGCGTGGTGTTTGTGCACAACCTGATGGCACTGGGCACGGGTTATGGCCTGTCCACCCTGATCGGCCTGCCCGAACGTGACCGCCGCGCGATCACTTTCGAGATGGGCATCCAGAACTCGGGCCTGGGGCTGATCCTGATCTTCAACTTCTTCGACGGCCTGGGCGGCATGGCCATCGTCACGGCCTGGTGGGGCATCTGGCACATCGTGGCGGGCATGAGCCTGGCCACCTTCTGGAAGAACCGCCCGCCGCAGCCCGCGCCGGCCGCAGGAGCGCAGGCATGAGCCGCGTCCTCATCACCGGTGGCGGCGGTTACCTCGGCAGCCAGCTGGTGGCGCGGCTGGCGGCATTGCCGGCGGCCCAGCGCCCGGCCGTGATCGTGTCGCATGACATCCGGGAACCCAAGACGCGCCTGCCCGGCGTGGAATACGCCGTAGCCGACATCCGCGCGCCCGAGATGGCCGACATCATCGGCGCGTACGGCATCGACACGGTCGTGCATCTGGCGTCCATCGTGACGCCGGGCAAGGGCAGCAACCGGGCCTTTGAATACGACGTGGACGTGAACGGCACCCACAACGTACTGGAAGCCTGCGTGCGCCACGGCGTCAAACGCATTGTGGTGTCCAGCAGTGGCGCCGCCTATGGCTACCACGCTGACAACGCCGCCTGGCTGACCGAAGACATGCCGGTGCGCGGCAACGAGGTATTTGCCTACGCGCACCACAAGCGGCTGGTGGAAGAAATGCTGGCCAGCTACCGCAAGACCCACCCCCAACTGCAGCAGGTGGTGCTGCGCATTGGCACCATCCTGGGCGCCACCGTGCGCAACCAGATCACCGACCTGTTCGAGAAGCCCCGCCTGCTGGCCATCCGGGGCTCCGACAGCCCTTTTGTCTTCATCTGGGACCAGGACGTGGTGGGCATCATCCTGCGCGCCGTTTCCGACGGCCCGCCGGGCATCTACAACGTGGCGGGCGACGGCGCGCTCACCATCCACCAGATTGCCCAGCGCCTGGGCAAACCCACGCTGCAGCTGCCCGCCTGGCTGCTCCAGGCCGCGCTGGCCGTGCTCAAGCCACTGGGGCTGACCCAGTACGGCCCCGAGCAGCTGGACTTCCTGCGCTACCGCCCCGTGCTGCTGAACACCAAGCTCAAGACGGCGTTTGGCTACACGCCCACCTACACCTCGGCCGAGGTGTTCGAGCTGTACCGCCAGGCACGGTCCCAGGCCGCCACCGGGGGCGTCTGACCATGCGCACGTTTGCCGGGCGCAGTGTCGTCGTCACCGGTGCGGCCGGTGGCCTGGGGCAGGCGCTGGTGGCGGCCTTTCTGCAGGCCGGTGCGCAGGTGCTGGCGCTGGACCGCAACGCCGCGGCGCTGGAGGCCTTGCCGCGTCCGGCACCCACCCGCGGTGCGGGGAGCGATGCCCCTGCGCTGGTCACCGCCGTCTGTGACATCACCCAGCCCCGCGACTGCGACGAGGCGATTGCCCAGGCCGTGGCCCTCTGGGGCGGCGTCGATGTGCTGATCAACAACGCCGGCATTTCCCACCGCAGCCTGTTCGCCGGGACCGACCCCGCCGTCATCCGCCGGGTGATGGAGGTGAATTTCTTCGGCGCCGTGCACATGACCCATGCCGCCCTGCCCCACATCGTGGCCCGCCACGGCGTGGTGGCCGCCGTCTCCAGCGTGGCCGGTTTCGCGCCGCTGATGGGGCGCACCGGCTACTGCGCCAGCAAGCACGCCCTGCACGGCTTCTTCGACACCCTGCGCACCGAGGTGCAGGACCTGGGCGTGCAGGTCACGCTCATCAGCCCGTCCTTCATTGCCACCGGTATCGGCGCGGCCGCGCTGGGCGGCTCCGGCTCGTCGGCCACGTCCCCACGCATCACCACCGGGGGCGAGTCGGCCCCCGAGGACATTGCCCGGCAGATCCTGAACGCGCTGGCGCGCGGCCAGACGCAGCTGCTGCCCGACCGCACCTCGCGCTTGGCCTGGTGGGTCAGCAAGCTGGCGCCGCGCTTTTATGCGCGCACCATGCAGCGCCGCGTGCGGGCCGAATTTGAATCCTGATAAAAACACAAGGAGACCCCACCATGCACGCACGCACACCGCAAAGAAGGGCCGGCATCCTCTGGGCCGGCGTGGTCGCCACCGCCCTGCTGGCATCACCAGCCGGCGCGGTGCCCATCACCGTCAAGGACCCTGAGGGCAAGCCGGTTGCCACCGTCATGGTGAGCCGCCAGCCGGTCAAGCCCGCGGTGGTGGATACCTCGGACAACGGCTATCCGACCAGCGGCCGGCCGCAGCAGGCCTACATCGAGCTGGCCCGCTTTACCGACGCACAGGGGCACGCCGACATTCCGCCGGCCGAGCACCCCTGGAAAATCCGCCTGCGCAAGCCCGGTTACCAGGACCTCACCGTCATGGCAACCGACCTGGGCAGCAAGGCGCTCGTGATGGCTCCCGAACACGATCCCGCCGCGCTGGCCGCGCAGCAGCCGGCCAACGCGTGGTCGTCCACCATCGACTTTGGCAACGTGGATCTGAAGAAGGAATTCATGTTGCAGTGCAACTTCTGCCACCAGCAAGGTGGCCCCCTGCTGCGCCGGGAGCGTTCGGCCGACGAGTGGAGCGCTGCCATCAAGCGCATGGTGCGCTACGGCGCCCGCTTGTCCAGCGAGGGGCAGAAGGAGATTCCGGCCCTGCTGGAAGCCCACTGGA
This sequence comes from Rhodoferax sp., assembly GCA_019449595.1. Taxonomy (GTDB): domain Bacteria; phylum Pseudomonadota; class Gammaproteobacteria; order Burkholderiales; family Burkholderiaceae_C; genus Allorhodoferax. The sequence continues at coordinate 235,836 of JAGRPL010000001.1, forward strand.
AGAAGATCCACGCCAACCCGGCGCTGGTGCCGGCTGGCACGCCTTGGGCTCCTGCCCTGGCCAAGGCCACCATCCGCGAACTGCCCATTGGCGACAGCATGTCGCAGATGCACGATCTGCTGCTGCACTCCAATGGCATGGTGTACGTGGGCGACAACCTGCAGGACCGGGTCTATGAAGTGGACCCCGCCACCGGAAAGTACACCGTGTACAAGATCGCGCCCCGACCGGGCGAGCAGCTCGGCGGCCTGCTGGCCGGACGCCTGCACGACTTTCCCAAACACGAAACCTACCAAGGCATCCACTCCCTGGCCGAATCGCCCAAGGACCACCACATCTTCATCACGCCTTCGTACCAGCGGCGCCTGATCGAGTTCGATCCGCAAACCAAGGCCTTCACCTACCACGACATGGACGGCGGCTTCTACCCGCACACCGTTCGCTTCGATGCCAAGGACCGGGTCTGGTTCACGCTGGCGCTCTCCAACCAGGTGGGCATGTACGACCGGACCACCCAGAAATACACCCTGTACGACCTGCCGTTTCGCAGCCTGATGGAGCGCATCACGGTCAAGCTCACACCCTTCATCTTCAAGCTGCTGGGATGGGGCATTCCCATTGCCAACTACGTCAAGGTTGACCATGTCTCCACCGGCGTGCCCCTGCCCTACGGCATTGACATCACGCCCGATGGCAAGGCCTGGATCGCGCGGCTGCACACCGATGAAATTGCGTCGATCGACCCGGACACCGGCACGGTGACCATGGTCAAGACCCCGTTCAAGGGCCCCCGGCGTCTGCGCAGCGACAAGGACGGCAACCTGTGGATCGTGGCGTTCAACGAGTCCCAGATCGTGCGCTACACCCCCAGCACCGGCGAGTTCCTGCGCCTGGACCTGCCCGTCGTTCCCAAGGGCAGTGACACGCCCTACTCCCTCAACGTGGACAAGGCGCGCCACCAGGTGTGGGTCAACGGCACCAACTCCGATTCGGTCTACCGCTATGACATCGCCACGCAGACCTGGAGCATGTTCCCCATGCAACGCCATGTGACCTTCACCCGCGACGTGGAGATCTCGCCCAAGGGCCAGGTGTACGTGACCAGCGCATCCTTCCCCAGCTGGCACATCGAGGATGCCCAGCCCACGCTGATCGAAATCACCCCACGCTGAGCGCCACCGACCATGCAGATCTCCATGCCCCGCTTCTACCTCTCCTGCCTGCTGGCCTTCACCGGCGGGCACATGGTCAACTACACCGTCATCCTGTACCTGCAGGAGAAGGTGGGGTCGGACTGGCTCTCGGGCATTGGCTTTGGCCTGTCGTTCGGCAGCTCCATCGTGTTTGGCTGGTTCGCCGGCGTCCTGTGCGACCGCATCGCCCCGGCGCGCGTGATCCACGCCGCCCAGGCCCTGTTCCTGCTGTGCTTGGCCGGTCTGTGGTGGACCGATGCGGGCGCCACCGGAACGGCCCGCGTGGTGTGGACCCTGTGCTCGGCCTTTCTGGGCGGGCTGGCGTGGTCGTTCGTCGGCCCGGCCCGGCTCGCCACCCTGGGGCAGATTGCCCCCGCGGACCGGCTCAAGCCGGCCACCATCATCTTCAACCTGCAGGTGCTGCTGGGCTTTGGCCTGGCGCCCGTGGTCATTGGCGTGGTGCGCAGCCACTACGGCTGGCCGGCGGTGTTTGCCACCGGCATGGCCCTGTTTGCCGCCTCCTCGCTCCTGCTGCTGGGCACCCGCACGCACGGCAGTGACCGCCCCAGCCAGGGCGTGGCACGCGAACTGCGCGAGGGCTTTGCCGCCGTGCGCGCCAACCCCTTGCTGAGCCAGCTCATCGGGGCGGCCATCCTGGCCTACGCCATGACCGGGCCCATGCAGATCCTGCTGCCCAAGCTGGCGCGCGAGGTTCTGGGCCTGTCGGAACTGCAGCGCGGGGGCTACCTGGGCCTGATGGCGCTGACCCTGATTGCCGGCGGCGTCTCGGCCCTGCTGCTGGGCAAGCATGTGCGCCACGGCGCCGCCATCTTTGCCGGCACCATCGCCGCCAGCCTGCTGTTTGCGTCACTGGCCTGCTGGAGCAGCGCGGCGGTCTCGGCCACGGCGCTCGGTGGCATGGGCCTGCTGGGCGGCATGGTGATCAGCTTCGTCATTGCCGGCATCCAGGGCCAGGCACCGGAGGCCCTGCGCGGACGCATTATGGGCATCTACTCCATCATTTCCCAGGTGGTTCCCGCTGCGTCGGGCGTGGCCGCCGGCGCGCTGGTGCGCGCCACCGGCACCACCAGTGCCATCGCCACGGCAGGCGTGGGGCTGGCCACCATGGCGTTGCTGGCCGCACTGGCCATGCCGCATCTGCGCCGCCTGCGCGCCTGAGCCATGCGTGCCCCTAAACGTGGTCTGACCCTCTTCCTGCTGGTACTGCTGGCCGGCGCGGTACTGGGGTGGCGTCTGTCCGGCCCGGGCCTGCAGCACGACGCGCCCAGAACCCTGCCCTGGACGGTGCCCGACTACCGGCCCGCCCAGGCCAAGCACCGGGTGTTGCCCGATGGCCGCCTGCGCATCGAGATCACGCACCTGCCGCTGACCGGCATCCGCCCCGAGATGCTGGCCTGGTGGTACCGCAAGCTGCCCATTTCCACGGTCGACATTGGCGGCGTGCGCTACCCGTTCTACCATGTGTTCCACCCCACCGAGCACGGCCGCATCCGAGTGGTGGAACCCGCACTGGACGGCCAGCCGGGCATGGGGGTCGGGGCCCTGGTCGAACGCGAGGAATGGTTCGGACCGTTCGACAGCAAGGGCGCCGGGCGCGTGACCCGTCTGGATGCCACCGGCATGACGGTCGTTCCCGAAGTGGCCGGCCTGCGGTTTGGCGAAATCGACCATCTCTTTGATGCCACCCCCACCGGCACCCAGTACCGGGTGGTCAGCACCATCGGCGTGGAGTGGCCGGTGGTGGGCGGAATGGTCAACTGGGCCATCCGCCGCGCCATGTACCCCGAGGCCATGCTCCTGCACTGGGAGCGCCACCAGATCGAGGAGGTGGGCATGCTGCAGCATTTTCTTGCCACGCTGTACGCCAGCCAGCCGCAGGGCAACGCCTACCGCCTGACGGCTCCGGCGCAGCCCGGGTCTGGAGGTCCGACACCATGATGATCCTGGCTCTGCTGCTGCATGCCGTGTGTTCCCTCTTTCTGGTGGGCGCGCTCAGCCACCAGGCCGCGGCCACCTGGCGCCGAGCGCCGGCGACGGGGCGCCCCGCGGGGGTGGTTGCCGGTTTTGCCGCGGTCCGCGCACCGCTGTATGCGAGGGCCATTGCCATCAGCTACGTGCTCACCATGGTGCTGGGCGACGTGGTGTACGGGCCGTACCGCGTGGACGTGAAGACCATGCTGTTCGACCTGCAGCTGTGGCCCTGGAACGGCGTGTTCGAGATCAAGGAGCACCTCGTGGCACTGGGCTTCTTCCTGCTGGGCCCCTACCTGGTGCTGTGGCGGCTTCCGCTGGACGCCACGCTGGCGCGCAGCCGGCGCCTGCTCACCACCGCACTGGCTGCCATCGTGTGGTACGCGCTGGTGGCCGGCCATCTGCTCAACAACCTGAAAGGCGTGGGATTCTGATGGAGCACACCCTTTCTCCCCTGGGGCGCTGGATACTGGCCGCACTGGTGGCCGGCGCGGCCTACGTGCTGGCGTATTCGCAGGACGTCACGCTGTTCTTCTACTACCTCATGGTGGGCGAGTGGCACTGGCTGCCCCAGGGCGAGGCGCTGGGACCGCGCATCACCTACTACGGCTGGAAGGCCATCGGCCTGCTGGCGGGCGGCGCCACCCTGTTGCTGCCCCGCCGCTGGACGGATCGCCTGCCAACCGATACCGTGTGGGTGGGCGCACTGCTGCTGGCCGCTGTGGTCTGCGTGCACGAGAGCCACTGGTTTCTGAAATGACCCACCTTCACACACTTCTGCGGCGCGGGGCCATGGGCCTGGTGTGCGCCACCGCGCTGGGTGCCTGGGCCAATGGCACACCCTTCTTCTTTCCCCAGGGCCGCAGCGACGCCAACAGCCCCAATGCCCTGGTGTACGCCGGCAACATCAAGGACACGCAGGGCCGCTATGTGGATGACGTGCAGATCCTGGTGATCGCGGAGGACCTGGGGATGACGATTCCGGTCCGCAACGACCGCCCGGGCCACTACCGCACGCCCGACGTGCATGGCTGGATCGAAAACCTGGGTGGCAAGGTCAACCCGGAAAAAATCCGCATCGACATCCGCAAGCGCGGCTACGTGCTGGCCCGGCCGGTGGCCATTCCGCGGCGCACCAGCGGAGTCCATTCGGTGGACATCGTGCTCCAGCCCACCGGCAATTAGTGCAACAGAAGGGGCACGATCAGGCCCCCATCGCGCCACAGACGGTTGGGGCCGCGGGGCAGTGGCCGTGCCCCCCGAACACCGAGGTTGTGTTCATAGATTTCCGCATAGTTGCCCACCTGCGCCACCATGCGATTGGCCCAGTCCGGCGGCAGGCCCAGTGCCGCGCCCGTTTCGCCCGCTGGCCATTGCCCGCGCACCCCCGCCTGCTCCGCGGTGGTGTGGTCGACGCCCGACTGCTCGGCATCCAACAGGGCGTAGACGGTCCAGCGCACGATGCGGGCAAAGTCCGCGTCATCGCTGCGCAACAACGGTGCCAGCGGCTCCAGGCGGTTGTTTGCCGGTGCCTCCAGGAAATAGACCGGGCCAAACTCCAGCTGTCCCGGCGCCTCCCGCGTCAGGGCCCAGCTCAGCCGGTGGAACACGAGGTCGATGCGCGGATCGGCCAGGAACTCGTGCACCGTGTCCAACGCCACGAACCGCACCTGCGTGGACGACCCGAGCACGGCCGCGGCCACGGCGCGGCACAGGTCGATCTCCAGCCCCTGGAAACTGCCGTCGGGCTGGCGCTGGGAAAATCCCGGGTCCTGGGGGGGCACGCCGCACACCAGCTGCCTCTGCTGGCGCAGAGCGTCCAGGCGTGCGCCAGCATGCCCCGCCGAAGCCCCCGCGCACAGGACGATGAACAGAAGAAAAACGCGCAGCGTATGGCTTAATGGCATGCGCAAATTATGGCTGCACATCCACCCCCTCACCTGCCCCGCCGGAACCTGCTGCTGGGCGCCGTGGCCTGCGGTGCCCTGGGTGCCGGGGCCCTGGCACAGACGCACGCACCCGAGCGCCGGGTGATCGTCGTCGGTGCCGGCATGGCCGGCCTGTCGGCCGCCTGGACCCTGGAGCAGGCCGGCTGGCACGTCACCGTGCTGGAGGCCAGCGCGCGCGTTGGCGGACGCAACTGGACCGTGCGCAGCGGTGACGTGGTGCCCGACTTGCAGGGGCGGCTCCAGCGCAGCACCTTTTCCGAGGGGCAATACCTCAATGCCGGCGCCTGGCGCATCTTGCCCTGGCACCACCGGGTGCTGCAATGCGCCACCCGCCACGGCATTGCACTGGAGCCGCTGTGCGCCGACCGCAGCCTCGGCGACGCCACCGCCCTGCAACCCGCCGGCGGCATGGATGCGCTGCCCCGCGCTCTGGCGCAGGCGCTGCGCGCCCCGGTGCGCACCGCCACCAGCGTGCTGGGCATCCAATGCACCGGGCCGACCGGCCAGAAAGGGGTCGTTGTATGGGCGCGCTGCGGTGCGGCCACCGAACGGCTGGAAGCCGACTACGCCGTGCTGGCCCTGCCGCTGGGCCAGCTGGCGGCTCTGGATCTGGAATTGCCACGCGGGATGCAGCAGGATCTGCAGGCGGTGCAGACTGCCGATGCGATCAAGATCGCATTCGAAACAGACGGCACCTGGGCCGGGCCCAGAGCCCCGAGCGGGCAGCACCTCATCCTGCCCCCCTGCGGCAGCACGCCCGTGCCCCAGCGGATTGCCTGCGTGTATGGCAACGGCCCGGCCATCGCCCACACGTTCACCGGCTCGCGCGCCCAGCAGATTGCACGCGCCCGCCAGCTGCTGCGCCCCGCAGCCCGGCTAGCCGCACAGGACTGGCGCCACCCGCTGGTGGTGCAATGGTCCCGCATGCCTTTTGCGGGTGGCGCAGCGGCGCGCCTGCACGCCGCTGCCACCCAGACCCTGGAGCAACTGCAACGGGGCCTGCCCCCTGTCTTCTGGGCCAGCGATGCGCTGTCTCCTCTCAACGGGTGGCAGGAGGGCGCGCTGGCATCGGCCGAACAGGCCGTGCAGGCGCTGCTCGCACACGACGGGCACGCACGCCGCAGCGGTTCAGGACGCTGACAGATCGGCGCCGTTGTCTTCCAGCAGCGACCGCAGCAGGGAGCGGTGGCACCGGCTCTCCACCTCGCAATAGCAGCCCATGGAAAAGTTGGTCTGGTGGGACAGCGCCGCCAGCAGTTGCAGGGTCCGGCTGTTCTCCGACGTGGCCATCTCGGCTCTGTACGCCTTGCCAAACGCCGCCCAGTCCTTGGGGCTTTCGGCCTGTTGCGCCAGCTTCATGGTCTCGACCGAAGGCGCCAGGTTGGGGTACCAGACGTCATACCAGTTCTGGGACGCGAACTCCGACTTGGGAACGCCGCGCGGCGGGCGGCGCACGGTTCCCATGCGCAAGCCCTCGTCGGGTGCGCGCGGAGTGCCGAGTCGGACAATGCGAATGCTCATGCTTGCTTTCTCCTGTGAAGGGCCGCTCAGGTACCCGCCCTCTGCAACAGCCAGTAACCCACAAGGCCGGCGCCCACGACCCACAGCGCCACGACCACCCCGGCCGCCGCCATGCTGCGGGGCCGTTCCAGGACCGCATCGGCCTTGGCGCGGGATTCCTGCAGCACGGGCACGGGCAGCAGCCGCACCACCAGCCAGATGCCCAGCGGAAGCAGTAGCACATCGTCCAGGTACCCGAGCACGGGGATGAAGTCCGGGATGAGATCGATCGGGCTGAGCGCATACGCGGCAATGGCCACGGCCAGTATCCGCAGATACGCCGGGGTGCGGGCGTCCCGGGCCGCAAAGTAGACCGCGACCGCATCCCGCTTGATGCGGCGTGCCCAGTCTTTGGCGGTGGTGAATGGCGACATGGGGTTCACTGTAATCCCGAACGGGCCCCGCCCGTGCGTCCGCCCCATTTCAACCCCGAATTTAGGCATGAAAAGTGCCTGCAGGCACCGCATTTCCTGCGCAGACAGCTATGAAAACAGTAGCAATAGCCGGCACGCGCCCGTGCCCCGGTAAAATCGCCTGCTCTGACAGAACTGATGCCACCATGACCGACACCGCTTCCACCCCTCCCGCACAGCCCGGCCTGCAATCCCTCTCCAAATCGTTCGAGCCCGCCGCGCTGGAAGCCCACTGGGGCCCCGAGTGGGAAAAGCGCGGCTACGGCGTGGCCGGCTACCGCGGCACGCAAGCCCCCCAGGCAGGCCAGCCGGCCTTTGCCATCCAGCTGCCCCCACCCAACGTGACCGGCACGCTGCACATGGGCCATGCGTTCAACCAGACCATCATGGACAGCCTGACGCGCTACCACCGCATGCTGGGCCACAACACGGCGTGGATTCCGGGCACCGACCATGCCGGCATTGCCACGCAGATCGTGGTGGAGCGCCAGTTGCAGGACCAGAAGGTCAGCCGCCACGACCTGGGCCGCGACGCCTTCGTGAAGAAAGTGTGGGAGTGGAAGGAAAAGAGCGGTAACACCATCACCACCCAGATGCGCCGCATGGGCGATACCGTGGACTGGAGCCGCGAGTACTTCACCATGGACGAGAAGCTGTCCAAGACGGTGACCGAAACCTTTGTGCAGCTGTATGAGCAAGGCCTGATCTACCGCGGCAAGCGCCTGGTCAACTGGGACCCCATCCTGCAAAGCGCGGTGTCCGACCTGGAGGTGGAGAGCGAAGAGGAAGACGGCTCGCTGTGGCACATCCGCTATCCGCTGGCCGATGGTTCCGGCGACATCACCGTGGCCACCACGCGTCCCGAAACCATGCTGGGCGACGTGGCCGTGATGGTGCACCCTGAAGACGAGCGCTACACCGCGCTGATCGGCAAGCAGGTGACGCTGCCCCTGTGCAACCGCACCGTTCCCGTGATCGCAGACGACTACGTGGACAAGGCCTTCGGCACCGGCGTGGTGAAGGTGACCCCCGCCCACGACCAGAACGACTACCAGGTAGGCCAGCGCCACAAGCTGCCCATGATCTGCGTGCTCACACTCGACGCCAAGATCAACGACAACGCCCCCGCTGCCTACCAGGGCCTGGACCGCTTCGTGGCGCGCAAGAAGGTCGTCGCCGACCTGGAGGCCGGCGGCTTCCTGGTGGAAGTGAAGAAGCACAAGCTGATGGTGCCGCGTTGCGCCCGCACCGGCCAGATCATCGAGCCCATGCTCACCGACCAATGGTTTGTCGCCATGAACCAAGTCGGCAAGGGTGACACCACGGGCAAGTCCATCACGCAAAAGGCCATTGACGCCGTACAGTCGGGCGAAGTGAAGTTCGTGCCCGAGAACTGGATCAACACCTACAACCAGTGGATGAACAACATCCAGGACTGGTGCATCAGCCGCCAGCTGTGGTGGGGTCACCAGATTCCTGCCTGGTACGACGAAGACGGCACGGTCTACGTGGCGCGCAACGCAGCCGAAGCGCAGGCCCAGGCCCCCGGCAAGACCTTGAAGCGTGACGAAGACGTGCTCGACACCTGGTACTCGTCTGCCCTGGTGCCCTTCAGCACCATGGGCTGGCCCCAGCAGACCGACAGCGCCACCGACGACTACAACCTGTACCTGCCCTCCAGCGTGCTGGTCACCGGCTACGACATCATCTTCTTCTGGGTGGCCCGCATGATCATGATGACCACGCACTTCACCGGGCGTGTGCCGTTCAAGCATGTGTACATCCACGGTCTGGTGCGCGACGCGCAGGGCAAGAAGATGAGCAAATCGGAAGGCAATGTGCTTGACCCCGTGGACCTGATCGACGGCATTGCGCTCGCACCCTTGCTGGACAAACGCACCACCGGCCTGCGTAAGCCCGAGACCGCACCCGCCGTGCGCAAAAACACCGAGAAGGAATTCCCCGAGGGCATTCCCGCCTATGGCGCCGATGCCCTGCGCTTCACCTTCGCCGCACTGGCTTCGCTGGGCCGCAGCATCAACTTCGACAGCAAGCGCTGCGAGGGTTATCGCAATTTCTGCAACAAGCTGTGGAACGCCACGCGCTTTGTGCTGATGAACTGCGAGGGCCAGGACTGCGGCCTGCAGGACAACGTCCAGTGCGATACCGCCTACCTCGACTTCAGCGCCTGCGACCGCTGGATCGTCTCGCTGCTGCAGAAGGTGGAGGCCGAGGTGGCCAAGGGCTTCGCCGAGTACCGCCTGGACAACGTGGCCAACACGATCTACGACTTTGTCTGGAACGAGTTCTGCGACTGGTACCTGGAGATCGCCAAGGTGCAGATCCAGACCGGCAGCGACGCGCAAAAGCGCGCCACCCGCCGCACCCTGATCCGCACGCTGGAAACCATCCTGCGCCTGGCCCACCCCATCACGCCCTTCATCACCGAAGAGCTGTGGCAGAAGGTGGCACCGGTGGCCGGGCGTGCCGGTCCATCGGTGGCGGTGGCCGCCTACCCCGTCTGCCAGCCGGAGCGCATTGACGAGGCGTCCCTTGCCCACGTGGCCAAGCTAAAAGGATTGGTGGACGCCTGCCGCAACCTGCGCGGCGAGATGAATGTCTCCCCCGCCGCCCGGTTGCCCCTGTTCGTGGTGGCGCAAACCGCCGCCGAGGGTGCCTTCCTGCAATCGTCCGCCGCGGTGCTGCAAGCCCTTGCCAAGCTCAGTGAAGTCAAGCTGTTCGACAACGAAGCGGCCTGGCAGGCAGCCGCCCAGTCGGCCCCCGTGGCCGTGGTGGGCGAAGCCCGCGTATGCCTCTTTGTGGAAGTGGACGTGGCGGCCGAGAAACTGCGCCTGGGCAAGGAAGTGGCACGTTTGGAAGAACAGATCACCAAGGCCAATGCCAAGCTCGGCAACGAAGCCTTTGTGGCCAAGGCACCTGCGGCCGTGCTGGAGCAGGAGCGCAAGCGCGTGGCCGACTTTGGATCCACGCTGGAAAAGGTGCGCGAGCAACTCAAGCGCCTGGGCTGATGGGCCCTTTCCCAAGTAAAAAAGGCCACCCTCGGGTGGCCTTTGTTTTGGCAAGCGTTGGCAAAAAACTTAGCGCCGACGCAGCACGTGGATGAATTCAGCGCCCTCGGTTTGCTGCTCGAGCAGGGTGTTGCCGGTCTGCTTGGCAAAGGCCTGGAAGTCGCGCAGGGAGCCCGCGTCGGTGGACACCACCTTGAGCGTCTGACCGCTCTCCATGTCGGCCAGGGCCTTTTTGGCCTTGAGGATGGGCAAGGGGCAATGCAGGCCGCGGGTATCAATTTCTTTGTCGATCAGCATATTCAGTCGCGCTTGGGGAATTCGATGAAAGTGGGCGTGTGGCCACGGGCCGTCAACCAGTCGGCCAGCGCATAGCCGGTGCCAGCCGGCCAGCATTTCACGTCGGCGGGCGCAAACAGCCGGTAGTCCACCAGTTCGGGGGACAGGCGAATCTCGCCGTGGCACACCGCGTGGTAGGCCACGATGATCTGGTTCATGCGCTGAAAATCGTACACACCGATCAGGTCCAGGGACTGCGTTGCCAGGTTGGTTTCTTCCGCAATTTCGCGGGCAATGCCTTCCTGCGGCGTCTCACCCGCCTCCATGAAGCCGGTGATCAACGCATACACCTTGCCCGGCCACGCGGCATTGCGGGCCAGCAGTATCTGGCCATCGTACTCAATGACAGCGGCCAATACCGGCGTGGGATTGTTCCAGTGGGTGAAGTCGCATGCCGGGCAGCGCAAGCGCTCCTTGTCGCCGCCGTCCTCCGCCCGGGTGATGCGCGCCAGCGGCGTGGCGCATTGGGGGCAATAGGTGAAGGCCTGCATCATGCCGGGAAGACCCCCGTGGACAGGTAACGGTCGCCCCGGTCGCACACAATGAAGACGACGGTGGCGTTGGCTTCGCGCCGCGCGATTTCCTGGGCCACCCAGCATGCGCCGGCGGCCGAAATGCCGGCGAATATGCCCTCTTCACGGGCCAGGCGGCGGCACATGTCCTCGGCATCGGACTGGCTCACGTACACCAGTTCGTCCACGTGGGACGGGTCGTAGATCTTGGGCATGTATTCCTGCGGCCATTTGCGGATGCCGGGAATGCGGGAACCTTCTGACGGCTGGGCACCCACGATGCGGATGGCCGGGTTCTTTTCCTTCAGAAACTTCGACACGCCGGTGATGGTGCCCGTGGTGCCCATGGCGCTGACGAAATGGGTGACCTTGCCCTGCGTGTCGGCCCATATCTCGGGGCCTGTGGTTTCGTAATGGGCGCGGGGGTTGTCAGCGTTGGCAAACTGGTCCAGCACCCGCCCCTTGCCGTCACGCTGCATCTGCTCGGCCAGATCGCGGGCATATTCCATGCCGCCGCTCTTGGGCGTGAGGATGAGTTCGGCGCCAAAGGCTTTCATGGTCTGGACGCGCTCGATGGACAGGTCTTCCGGCATGACAAGCACCATGCGGTAACCCTTGATGGCCGCGGCCATGGCCAGCGCGATGCCGGTGTTGCCCGAGGTGGCCTCGATCAGCGTGTCGCCAGGCCGAACCTCTCCGCGCTCCTGCGCACGCTGGATCATCGAGAGGGCCGGCCGGTCCTTGACGGAGCCAGCCGGGTTGTTGCCCTCGAGCTTGCCCAGCACCACGGTGTTGCGTGCCGCGTGTTCCTGGGCGCCAATGCGCTGCAGGGCTACCAGAGGAGTCTTCCCGATGGCGTCTTCAATCGTTGGGTATTTCATGCCCTTAAATGTGCCATAATTTGCGTCTTGGTTTTTAGCGTCGCCCGGGTGGTGGAATTGGTAGACGCAGCGGACTCAAAATCCGCCGCCGCAAGGCGTGCCGGTTCGATTCCGGCCCCGGGCACCAGGATAAGTCGCTACCCCCGCATATACAGGGGGTTTGTGGGGTCCTAGGGCATTCAAGTGTGGTAACTTCTTGTGGTAGAAGCCCCATGCATATTGCCGTAGGATGCCTTGAAGTGACCCTGAAAAACACGTATCAACGTGGCAAGACAATCATCTACCAGCGGGCAGTGCCCACAAAGCTGAGAGACCGCTATGCAGGCCGCACGGTCAAGCATGATCTAAAGACCAACGACCTCACAGTTGCTGCCAAAGCCGTAGACGTTTTGAACAAGCGTTATGACGCTGAGTTCAACGGCCTGACCCTCGCCCCCACCTCTACCCCGCAATCTCTCCAGGCCCACGCTGACGCCTTTCTAAAGGCCCGTGCCCTCACCCCAAAAGGGGCAGCGCCCGCTGGCGTTGCTGAAAATCATCCGATGGCTCTTGAGCTATTACATGACCACTTTGACAGTAAGCGGGCGGACTACGCCGCTGGCGATGAACTGACTTACCGTGAAGCCCATCCTGGCGAATACCTTACCCCTGTCGAACTTGAGGCATGGCGAAGGCTTCATGGCACCGCCCCCAAGACCCTGAACGATGCACTTGAGTTGCACTTAGAAATTCACCAAAAACGAGATGATCCAAAGTTTGTGGTCTATCAACGCCGCAGCTTCGCCACCCTTACCGCCATTGTGGGCAACATGGCTTTTACGGAATGCGACCGCGCCACCGCCCGCCGCTACCTCGAAGCGATGCTAGCCAAGAAGGTGACCACCGCCACGGTGCGCAGGAATATGAACACCATCACAGCCGTGTTCAATACCTACATCAAAGAAAACGACCTACACCGGACAAATCCATTCGCGGGCCTTGAGATACCTGGAGAGGGCAAGGACAGCGTTAAGCGTGTGCCGTTCGCCCCAGCGGAACTCAAGACTTTAATTACCGCCTGCCACACCGCTGATGATGATTGCCGCTGGATCATTGCCATGCTGGCAGACACCGGGGCACGGTTAGCGGAGGTGGTGGGGCTCACTCTTCGGGACATCCACATCGCTGCTGAGGTTCCCTACATCACCATCCAGCCCCACCCGTGGCGCAGCCTCAAAAACACCGGCAGTGCCCGCACGGTGCCCCTTGTGGGGTCCGCACTATGGGCTGCTAAACGCATCAAAGACACCGCCACACCAGGACAGCACTTTGCATTCCCCCGCTATACCAGCGAGACAGAATGCAAGGCAACCCACGCCAGCAACGCTCTCAATAAATGGATGCGGGCGCAGGGACTCGCCCACACGAACCACGATCTACGGCACACGATGGCAGACCGTCTGCGAGAGGTTCAATGCCCCCGGGCAATCCAGTTCGCTATTGAAGGGCACAGTTCGCAGGATGTAGGAGACAGCTACGGCAACGGCTACACGCTTAAGGTGAAATCGGAGTGGCTGGGGAAGGTGAAGTACTCACAATCACAGCTACTTAGCGGCTGTGCCTGAAGTCCCAAGGGGGCACCGGTTGGTCATCCTTCCATAGTCCCACACGTGCACCTCTAGCGACTTCTTCGGCCTCCGCGTAGGACTGCCTATCCAGTACAGACTGCTCCCGCTGGTAAGCCTTGTAGTGCCACGCCATGCCCCGTTTGATCTGCTCCAGGTTGGCATCCAGTCCATCCACCTGGACCTTGCCAATCTCGCGCCCATAGCGGTCTCGCTTGGTGGTCTCAACTTGCACCTCACGGTTGAACACGAGGTCGCTTAGAGATTCTTTAGACCGTTGCCCAAAAGCTTGTTTCTTCTCGGGGGCATCAATACCAGCGAGGCGAATCTTGTGTTGGGTCTTGGTGCTGTCAAGGACGGTACCCTGAGACCATTCCACACCCGAGAGGACTGCCCTACCCCCCGCCACCGTGGTAGAGTCTGTGGTATCAATCAACCCCACCGCACCGCTGGGGCCTTATGAATCAACAACTTACGGGCACCCTACCGGCACCATAATTCCGGCCCCGGGCACCACAGCATCCTGCTGTGGTTTTAGCTGGCATTGGGCACATTCGCTGTCAAAATGGTCTTTCTCTTCCTCCCGTTCTCTGCGCAGCGTGCGCCGTTGCCATGCGTTGCAGCAGGCGAAGGAAGCCAAGGAACAGGGCCATGCATTTCTTCCGACATCGGTTTTGGGGATTTTTCCTGTCACACCGCGCGGGGCATTTTTTCCATCGCCGGGTCCTTTTTGAATCCCTTTCTGCCGAACACGCGGCCAGGGCGGTGCCGGACACGCTGGCCCGGCAGCTGACGCGCGATGCAACGGACGATCTGGCAACGGTGCTGGCGCGGCTTCACGCCTGCAACGAGGGCCTGAGCAACGCCGAAGTGGAGGCCATCCGCGCGCAAGCGGGACCCAACGAGGTGGAGCACGAAAGGCCGGCGCCCTGGTGGCTGCACCTGTGGCTCAGCTACAAGAATCCCTTTAACCTGCTGCTGTCCACCCTGGCCCTGGTGTCCTGGCTCACCCGGGACACCAAGGCGGCCGTGGTGATTGGCAGCATGGTGGCACTCTCGACGGTGCTGCGTTTTGTCCAGGAGTGGCGCTCCAGCCGGGCCGCCCAAAGCCTGAAGGACCTGGTCAGCAACCATGCCAGCGTGATCCGGCGAGGCACCTCCGGAGCGCCCCTGCCACCGGAAGACATTCCGATCCGGCAACTGGTCCCGGGAGACATCGTGCTGCTGTCCGCCGGCGACATGATCCCGGCCGACGGCCGGATACTGACGGCAAAGGACCTGTTTATCAGCCAGTCGGCCATGACTGGGGAATCCTTGCCGGTCGAGAAATTCCCCGTGGCATCGCCCCCGCAGGACGGACCGCTGGAAACACGCAATCTGGTGTTCATGGGCACCAATGTGGTGTCGGGCTCGGCCACGGCGCTCATTCTGGCCACGGGCAACCGGACCTATTTCGGCACGGTCGCGATCCGGGCGACGGCCAATGGCGAGGGTGTCACCGCCTTCCAGACCGGGGTGAACCAGGTCAGCTGGCTGCTGATCCGTTTTGCGGCCGTCATGGTGCCGCTGGTCTTCCTGATCAACGGTTTCACCAAGGGCAACTGGCCCGAGGCCTTTCTGTTTGCGCTGTCGGTTGCCGTCGGATTAACGCCGGAGATGCTGCCCATGATCGTGACCTCGACGCTGGCCAAGGGCGCCGTGCTGTTGTCGCGCAAGAAAGTCATCGTCAAGCGGCTGGATGCCATCCAGAACTTCGGCGCCATGAATGTGCTGTGCACGGACAAGACGGGCACCCTCACGCAGGACAAAATTGCCCTGGCGCGCCACACCGACGTGTTCGGGAACGAATCCGACCTGGTGCTCGAATTCGCCTACCTCAACAGCTTCTACCAGACCGGTCTGAAGAACCTGCTGGACCATGCCGTACTGGATCACACGGAGGTCCACGAAGCCCTGGAACTGACGCGCAACTACCAGAAGATCGACGAAATCCCCTTCGATTTCCAGCGCCGGCGCATGTCGGTGGTGGTGTCGGAACGCGAGCACCACCATGAGCTGATTTGCAAGGGCGCCGTCGAGGAGATCATGGCAGCCTGCACCCAGGTTCGCGACGGCCAGCGGGACGTCCCGCTGGACGGCCCCATGCTGGAGCGCGTGCTTCACGTCACACGGGAACTGAACGCACAAGGGCTGCGCGTGGTGGCCGTTGCCATGAAGGCGCTGCCACCGAGCCAGCTGGTGTACTCGGTCGCCGATGAGGCGGAACTGACCTTGATCGGGTACATCGCCTTCCTGGACCCACCGAAGGAGTCCGCAGCCCCAGCGCTCAGGGCGCTCGCCGACAACGGTGTCACAGTCAAGGTACTGACCGGTGACAGCGAACTGGTGACGTCCGAGGTCTGCCGCCAGGTAGGTCTTGCCGTGGGAGGCGTCGTCATGGGCGCCCAGATTGACCGAATCGACGACAAGGCACTGGCCCTGGCGGTGGAGGCCAACACCATTTTTGCCAAGCTCTCACCCCTGAGCAAGGAACGCATTGTGCGCGCGCTGCGCAGCAACGGGGATGTCGTCGGCTTCATGGGCGATGGCATCAACGACGCGCCGGCCCTGCGGGCGGCCGACATCGGCATTTCGGTGGACACCGCGGTGGACATTGCCAAGGAGGCCGCCGACATCATCCTGCTGGAACGCAGTTTGATGGTGCTGGCCGAAGGGGTGCTTGAAGGGCGCAAGACCTTCAGCAACATGCTGAAGTACATCCGCATGACGGCCAGCTCCAATTTCGGCAACGTGTTCTCGGTGCTGGTCGCCAGCATTTTTCTGCCCTTCCTGCCCATGCTTCCCCTGCAACTGCTGGTACAGAACCTGCTGTACGACGTGTCGCAGATCGCCATACCGTTTGACGCAGTCGATGCCGAGCAGCTCAAGGCGCCCTTGCAGTGGAATCCAGACGGCATCGGTCGGTTCATGGTGTTCTTCGGGCCCATCAGCTCGCTGTTTGACATCACCACCTTTGTTGTGATGTGGCAGGTATTCAAAACCCAGTCTGTTGACCAGCAAGCCTTGTTCCAGTCCGGCTGGTTTGTAGTGGGTCTGCTCACGCAGACGCTGATCGTGCACATGATCCGAACGCCCAAAATTCCCGTTATCCAGAGCCGTGCTGCGTGGCCCTTGACGGCCATGACGCTGCTGGTCATGGCCCTGGGCATTTTCCTGCCGATGGGGCCGCTGGCAGACGCCTTCAAGCTGCAGGCATTGCCACCGGCTTATTTCCCGTGGTTGCTCGGTATCTTGCTATGCTATGCCTTACTGACAACACACATGAAGCGCTTCTACATTCGTCGATTTGGGTGGCAGTAAGGTGCCCAGTTCAGCCAGGAGATCTTCCACGTGATTCAGCGCCGCATCGTCCATTTTGGTTGTGCCCTCTCGCTGGCTTTGC
Organism: Rhodoferax sp.; assembly: GCA_019449595.1. GTDB lineage: Bacteria > Pseudomonadota > Gammaproteobacteria > Burkholderiales > Burkholderiaceae_C > Allorhodoferax. The sequence continues at coordinate 252,747 of JAGRPL010000001.1, forward strand.
TGCTGGGGGGCTGCTCGTCCATGTTGCCCAAGTCGCTGAGCGAATCCCCCACGTTCCAAAACTTTGATGACGCGCGCAAGGCCATCGAATCACTGCAACCCAAGAAAAGCAACCTGGCCACCCTCTCGGACATCGGCATTTCACCCGCCAAACAGCCTAACACCCTCATCCTCACCCATTCGGACATTGTGCGCAAAGTGGTGAATGGCAGTGTGCTCACCAAGGAAGACCTGGACCCCGGTATCGTGACCTGCCTGGATGCCCGCGACGCCTGCCGGGGTTGGGAGGTAAACGTGGCGCGCATCGCCAAGGCGCGCACGGGCAATTTCTGGGCCGATTTCCTCAACTTCAAACGGCGTACCGAAACCACCGGCTGGCGCTTCAACGCACTGATCCTGATGGTGAACGACGTGGTGGTCTACCGGGCCTGGGGCGGCCAGCCCGTGGTCAACGAGGTAGACGTCAATACCAACCCGCTAGGCCCCTTCCAGGACATGGGGCCGGCGGTTGTGACCAACCGTTAACGGGCCTCCCCCCGTTCAGCGAGCCTTCAACAGGCGGGCCAGCGTTTTCCCTGCGGCATCCACGAGAACCAGTTGGTCTTGCTCCAGACGGGCTGTGCGGGTTTGCTCCAGCGCCTGGAAAAAGCGGTCTTCCTGCCCTCCAGGCAAGGTCAGACACGGCTTGCCCAGGGCTCTCAAGGGTCCGATGCGCAGCCCCTGCGGGCCCGCCACCGCCCGGCCCGCAAATGCATTGCATCCGCCCGTTCCCGACACCTGCTCCGCTCCCGTCCAGCGCAGTTTGGGCTTTGGGGATACCACCTCGTCCACCCCGTCGACGGCGAACGCCACCCATTCCCCTGCCACCGAATCCATGGACGTGACGGGAACTGCTACAGGCACCGATTCCAGAACCGCACAACCGCCCAGCACGGCCACCAGAAGCAAGGAACCAAGCACCGCGGGCCGCATTTTCAAAACCATGGGATTCTCCTGTGAGGCGCCGAACAAAGCGGACGCTGTGAATGGCGATTATTCAAAAAAGAGCGCATCGGCCCAGGAAACACCGGCCGCATCCTTCGCCGACAGCACAGGTGCCTGCCCCAGATCCGGCCAGTCGATGTTCAATGTCGGATCGTTCCAGGCAATACAACGCTCATGTTCCGGCGCGTAATAGTCGGTGGTCTTGTACAAGAAATCGGCTGATTCCGACAGCACCACGAAACCGTGCGCGCATCCCGGAGGGATCCAGAGCTGGGTCTTGTTGTCCTCGGACAGAACGGCGCCCACCCATTGCCCAAACGAGGGGGAGGCGCGGCGCAAGTCGATGACCACATCAAAAACCGTGCCCGCCACCACCCGCACCAACTTGCCCTGGGGTTGCCGAATCTGGTAATGCAGGCCTCGCAACACCCCGCGGGCGGAGCGGGAATGGTTATCCTGCACAAAAGCCGCATGGACGCCGGTGGCCTGCGCAAAGTCGCGCTGATTGAAACTCTCAAAGAAAAAACCACGCGCATCACCAAAGACCTGCGGTTCGATCAGCAGCACATCGGGAATGGCTGTCGGTGTCGCCTTCACAGAGTTCCTCCGTCCTTGAGCAAGCCCTGCAAATACTGGCCGTAACCATTCTTCGCCAGCGGCTGGGCCAGGCGCGCGAGCTGCTCGTCGCCAATAAAGCAGCTGCGCCAGGCAATTTCCTCAATACAGGCAATTTTCAGGCCCTGGCGCCGCTCCAGCGTGGCAATGAACTGCCCGGCCTCCAACAGGCTGTCATGGGTGCCCGTGTCCAGCCAGGCGTAGCCACGCTGCATGATCTGCACATTCAGCTGTCCCCTTTCCAGATAGGCCTGGTTCACCGCCGTGATTTCCAGCTCACCCCGCGCACTGGGCTTCACGGCCTTGGCGATATCAACCACCTGCCGGTCGTAAAAATACAGGCCAGTCACCGCGTAGCTGCTTTGGGGATGCGCCGGCTTTTCCTCGATGCTGCGGGCGCGGCCCTCGGCATCGAAAGCCACCACGCCATAGCGCTCGGGATCCTGCACGTGGTAGGCGAACACCGTCGCACCGTCTGGCTGCCGATCGGCCCTGCCCAGCAATATCTGCAGGTCGTGGCCATAGAAGATATTGTCGCCCAGGATGAGGGCACTGTCATGGTTGCCGATGAACTGGTCGCCAATGATGAAGGCCTGCGCCAGGCCGTCCGGGCTGGGCTGCACCGCGTACTGCAGGTTGATGCCCCACTGGCTGCCATCGCCAAGCAACTGCACAAAGCGCGGCGTGTCCTGCGGTGTGCTGATGATGAGAATATCGCGCATGCCGGCCAGCATCAGCGTGCTCAGCGGGTAGTAGATCATGGGCTTGTCGTACACAGGCAGGAGTTGCTTGCTCATGGCCAGCGTGGCCGGATGCAACCGGGTGCCGGAGCCACCGGCCAGGATGAGGCCCTTGCGGGACGATGCGGTGGTACTAGATGCGCCCATGGTCAATCTCGTTCAACATGCGGGTAATGCCGGTCTGCCACGCGGGCAGCACCAGGCCAAAGGTGGTTTGCAGCTTGGTAGTGTCCAGCCGCGAGTTGTGAGGGCGTTTGGCCGGTGTAGGAAAGGCCGTCGTGGGCATCGGTTTAATTTCTTTTGCTACTCTTTTGATAGCCGGTTGCGCAGTATCCATGAGGTTTATAACGTATTTCGCATACTCGTACCAACTGGTGCAACCGCTGGCGACCAGGTGGTAGATGCCGGACAGGTCCGACGCCCGTGCCGCCACCGCCTGGCGAATGGCGTGCGCCGTCACATCGGCCACCAGTTCGGCACCCGTGGGCGCACCCAGCTGATCGTCGATAACCTGCAGGGTTTCACGCGTCTGGGCCAGGCGCAGCATAGTCCTGGCAAAGTTGCTGCCGCGTGCAGCATAGACCCAACTGGTGCGAAAGATCAGGTGGCGCTGGCAGCGCCGCTGCACGGCTTGCTCGCCTTCGAGCTTGGTGCAGCCATAGACGCTCAAGGGACCGGCGGCATCGCCTTCTTTCCACGGCTGGGTACCGCTGCCGTTGAAGACATAGTCGGTACTGTAGTGCACCAGCCAGGCGCCCAGGGCCTGGGCCTCGTCGGCCAGCACGCCGGGCGCCTGCGCGTTGAGGGTGCGTGCCAGGTCCGGCTCGCTCTCGGCTTGGTCCACCGCCGTGTGTGCGGCGGCGTTGACGATCACGTCCGGGCGGACCGTGCGCACGGTCTGCGCCAGTGCATCCAGCTGGGTGAGGTCACCACACAGGCCATGGGGATTGCCGGTGGCATCGCGCCCCAACGCCACCAGCTCACCCAGCGGTGCCAGACTGCGCTGCAGCTCCCAGCCCACCTGGCCATCGCGCCCCAGGAGCAGGATCTTCATGCCGCGACCGTGGCGCCGTATTGGGCGACCACCCAGTCCCGGTAGGCGCCGCTTTGCACATTGGCCACCCAGTCCTGGTTGGAGAGGTACCACTGCACCGTCTTGGCGATGCCGGTGTCAAACGACTCGGCCGGTTTCCAGCCCAGTTCGCGCTCGATCTTGCGGGCATCGATGGCGTAGCGGCGGTCGTGCCCCGGGCGATCGATCACAAAGGCGATCTGGTCGGCATAGGACTTGCCGTCGACCCGCGGCCGCAGGCCATCCAGCAAGCCACAGATAGTGCGCACGATGTCCAAGTTGGCCTTTTCGTTCCAGCCGCCCACGTTGTAGGTCTCGCCCGGCTTGCCGGCCTCCAAGACGCGGCGGATGGCGCTGCAATGGTCCTTGACATAGAGCCAGTCGCGGATCTGCTGTCCGTCACCGTACATCGGCAGGGTCTTGCCGGCCAGGGCGTTGACAATGACCAGGGGAATCAGCTTTTCCGGGAAGTGGTAGGGGCCGTAGTTGTTGGAGCAATTGGTCGTCAGAACCGGCAGACCATAGGTGTGGTGCCAGGCACGCACCAGGTGGTCGCTGGCGGCCTTGCTGGCGCTGTAGGGGCTGTTGGGGGCGTAGGCATGGGACTCGGTGAAGGCCGGATCGTTCTTGTCCAGGGACCCATAGACCTCGTCGGTGGATATATGCAGAAAGCGGAAGGCCGCTTTCGCAGAAGCCGGCAAGGCGGCCCAGTAGGCACGCACGGATTCCAGTAACTGGTAGGTGCCCACGATATTGTTCTGCACAAATTCGCCGGGGCCGTGGATGGAACGGTCCACATGGGACTCGGCGGCGAAGTTCACCACGGCGCGCGGCTGGTACTTGGCCAGGAGTTCGGGAACCCGCTTGGCATCGCCAATGTCGCCATGGATGAACACGTGGCGCGAATCATCCTTCAGGCTGGCAAGATTTTGCAGATTGCCGGCGTAGCTGAGCTTGTCCAGATTGACCACGGTCTCATCCGACTGCGCGAGCCAGTCCAGCACATAGTTGGAGCCAATGAATCCGGCGCCGCCGGTGACAAGAATGGTCATGGGTTGAATATGCTGAAGATAAATACGTGCACTTATGCGCGGGCATCGCTCCAGCGCAGGGGACTATTGTCATCCCCCCGGTACACGGTCGCACCGGCCCGATCCACGCAGTAATGGGGCGACACAATCATTTCGCTAAAGTTCATAGCCGCGCCGATGCGGGTGTACTCAAACAAAATGCTGCGCGTGACGGTAGCCCCGGCGCGGATATGGCTGCCGTGGCCAATCCAGGCCGGTCCAATGATGGTCGCGCCGGGTTCGACCTGCACGCTGGAGCCGATATACACCGGCCCCTCGATGGTGACGCGCTCCCAATCAATGCGGGTGTTGAGCCCCACCCACACGCCCGGACGCACCTCGCGCCCCGGCATGGTCATCCGCGCCACGTCTCCGCGCAACACGCGTTGCAACACCGACCAGTAATCGCTCACCCGGCCGATATCGATCCAGTTAAACACCCGGTTCTGCACAAAGAAAGGCCGTTGCTGTTCAACCAGCAACGGGAACAGCTGCGCGCCAATGTCAAAGTTCTGCCCGCTGGGAACCAGTGAAAGCACCTCGGGCTCGAAGATGTAGATACCCGAGCTGGCCAGGGTTGACCGGGCCTGAGCGGGCGTGGGCTTCTCCTGAAAAGACTGCACCCGTCCTGCGGCATCCGCCACCACCACACCATAGTTGTGCACCTGCTCACGTGGCACCTCCAGTGCCACCACGCTGGCCACCGCTCCCTGGGCCCGGTGCTCCTGCAGGGCGGCGGTGATGTCGAGGTCAATCAGGGCATCACCACACAACACCAGCGTTGTTTCATCAAAAAAACCGCTGAAATCCTGGATGTGGCGCATTCCTCCGGCTGAACCCATGGGGCGCGGCACAATCTCACCGTGCTCCAGAACCCCTTCGTAGGAGTAACCGATTTCCACACCCCAGCGATGGCCATCGCCAAAATACTCTTCGATTTTTCGGTGGTGGTAAGCCACATTGACCATGATCTGCGTCACTCCGTGGCGCGCCATGTGCTCGACGAGGTACTCCATGACCGGCTTGCCCAGGATGGGCACCATCGGTTTGGGCAAGTCCCGGGTCAGCGGACGCACCCGGGTGCCCTGCCCCGCAGCCAGAATCATGCCTTTGGTCATTGTCGTTGTCCCGGTGGATTGGTCTCGGCACAGGCGTGCCGCCAGGGCCAAAGTGTAGCGGCTAGTTTAAATCGCAGACAATAAGGACTGCCTTCCTTTCTCGCCTGCCCGCTTCCATGCAAACCCTTCCGACCAACACGTCCTCCCCCAACCAGACACCCCCGCTGTTTTGGTGGATTCTGGGCACCTCCGTGGCACTGGCATTGATTCCCACCATCTGGACGGCTCTGGACCTATACGCTGCGGGCATTTTTATCGGGCCATCAGCGCAACTGCAATCGGTGTCTTGGTGGTGGGTCGAACTCATCAATCTCTATATACCCACCGTGTTTCGCTATATCGTGCTGCTGACCCTCGCTGGCTGGCTATACGCCACCTGGAGCCGCCGTGGCAAACCGTGGCGGCTGCCACTGGCTTTCGCCGTACTGGCCATCACGCTGGGGCCAGGCATACTGGTCAACTCCGGCTTCAAGGAAAACTGGCAACGGGCCCGTCCCTACCAAGTCGAAGCCTTTGGGGGCACGCAGCAGTTCACACGCGCAGCGGTCATTTCCGACCAGTGCAACAACAACTGCTCCTTTGTCAGCGGACACGTGGCCTGCGGTTTCTTTCTGGTGTCCATGATGCTGGTGGATCGCAAACGCCGGCGCCTGTGGGCCACCAGCGGACTGGCCGCCGGGTGGATCATCGGATTCGCCCGCATGTCCGATGGCGCGCACTGGCTCAGCGACGTCCTGTGGGCCAGCCCGGTCACACTGGCATGCAGCTGGGTCGTCTGGAAAATCCTGTTGCGCCTGTACAGCAACCCGCCCGGCAGCCCGGCTTAGCGCGCGTCCTGCAGGCCGGTACGCACCGTCGGGTAGCGCAAGCGCAATCCCAGTTCCCGTTTCATCCGGGTGTTGTCCATGCGACGCGATTCGTTCATGAAACTCAGCAACATCAGCGGAAGTTGTTCCGACGCACTGTCCCGGGCAATGCGGGGCGGCCGGGGCAGGCCATACAGGTCAGCAGCCAGATCAAAATAGTCCCCCATCTTCAAGCCGCTGTCGTCATTGATGTTGTAGACCCGTTGTGAAGCTCCCCGCCACAACGCCCGGCAGCAGGCACGCGCCAGATCATCGGCGTGGATGTGGTTGGTATACACATCGTCCTCGGCACGCAAAACAGGAACCGCCTTCACCAACCGGGCTCGGGGGGTTCCGCCCTCCCGATCCGCGGCATAGATGCCCGGGATGCGCAGAATGCTGGCGCGCACACCGGACGCCCGCCCCCAAAACCGCAACTGCGCCTCCGCATCCACCCGCCGGTGGGCCCGTGGCGTGTCTGCATGCACCGCCCGGGTTTCACGCACCCAGTGACCCCGGCAATCTCCGTACACGCCGCTGGTGGAGCCATAGACAACGCTGTCAGGTGCGCTTCGCCGCCGCAACGCCCGCACCAGAGCCCGGGAACGCGGGTCGGTCCACCCCTCTGACGGGGGTGGGGCAAGATGCAACACCCGAGTCGCCAGGCCAGCAAGGCGCTGCAAGGTAAGGCGTACATCCAGATTCCCCACCAACGGCGTCACACCGGCGGCACGCAATTCAGCCACCCGTGCAGGCGTGGAGGTCGTTGCCAACACCCGCACCCGGCTCCGCATGTGCGCAGCCACCCGCAAACCCACATCGCCGCAGCCAACAATGAGTACACGTTCCCGCCGGAAACGGGCTGGCAGGGCACCAAGGGGGTTCTGGTTTGAAGGCAAAATCGCAGCTTCTTTCAAAAAATTCGAGTTCCAAGGATACCCACAAGATGACGGCAAGTACTGCAGGCGCCCCACTTTTTTCCGTTGTGGTGCAACCCAGTGGGCGCACATTCAGCGTCCCGGCGGACGAAGCCATCTTGCCCGCAGGCATCCGCCAGGGCGTCGGATTGCCCTATGGCTGCAAGGACGGCGCCTGTGGATCCTGCAAATGCCGCTTGCTTTCGGGCTCCGTGGTCCATGGCACGCACCAGAGCAAGGCACTCAGCCCCGAAGAGGAGGCGGGCGGCCTGATTCTGACCTGCTGTGCACTGCCGCAATCCGATCTGGTGCTGGAATCCCGCCAGGTCACCGAACTGGGAGCATTGCCGGTCAAGAGGATGCCCACCCGGGTCAGCAGCATGGTTCAGAAGTCGCCCGATGTCATGGTGCTGCAGCTGCAGCTGCCGGCCAACGAGAACTTCGCCTACCGCGCCGGACAGTACGTGGAATTCGTCCTGCGCGATGGCACGCGGCGCAGCTATTCCATGGCCAACGCCCCCCATCTGGGACCGAACATTGAATTGCACATCCGCCACATGCCTGGCGGAAAATTCACGGACCACGTCTTTGGGGACATGAAAGAGAAGGAAATCTTGCGCATGGAAGGCCCGTTCGGCAGCTTCTTCCTGCGGGAAGACTCGGTCAAGCCCCTAGTCCTGCTGGCATCGGGAACCGGATTCGCCCCTCTTAAAGCCATGCTCGAGCACATGCAGCACCTGAAAATCGAACGCCCGACCACCCTGTACTGGGGTGCACGGCGACCGGCCGATCTGTACATGGATACCTGGGCGCGTGAACAGCTCCAGTCCATGCACAACCTGCGCTACGTGCCCGTGGTGTCGGACGCCACAGCCGAAGACCACTGGGCCGGTCGCACCGGTTTCGTACACCATGCGGTGCTGGAAGACTTTGCCGACCTGAGCGGCCATCAGGTGTACGCCTGCGGATCGCCCATCGTGGTGGCATCGGCACAGCGGGACTTCTGTGCCAAGGCCGGGCTGGCCCCCGATGATTTCTTTGCCGACGCTTTCACTTCAGAAGCGGACAAGACCCCAGCCTGAGCACGGCAGGCTTCGCATGCAAAAAGGCCCGGCATGCCGGGCCTTCGGGTTCTCGGACGCCAGCCGGCTTACTGGGTGGCGTGCGCACGATCCCGCTTGCCATCGTGGTCCATGTCACGCTGCCGGTCATGCTTTTGCTGGTAAATTGCCTTGCTTTCCTTGTTCTCCATCCGCACCAGGTGCTTGCGCTCCTGGGGTGTCACGGTGCCATCTGCCTTGGCCCGGGCTTCGGCATTCTGGATGCGCGCCTCGCCCATCTTCAAACGGCGTTCCTCCCGTCGTGTCAGCTGTCCCGATTCCGCACCTTGCTCAATCCGCTTGTTCTGGTTGGCTTCGCGCTGATCGATCCGGGGCGTTGCCAGGGGATCTTTGGGCGCGGGCGCCGCCGTTTGTGCAAATACCGTACCGCCGGCCGCCAAAACCAAAGTCATCAACGCAGTCTGAATTTTCATAGTACTTCCTGTCGAGTAGGGCATGGAAAATCTCCATGTGCCTGTAACGGCTCCCCCACCTCCCCGGATCGACATACCAATGGCAAACAGATGTAAACAGTTGTGACGCCGGAACGTGCCAAGGCGGATGTCATGCAGGCTGTTTGCTGCCCTTCCAATCACTGAGCACCACGGCGAAGACCACCAAGGCGCCCCCCACAGCGGCCTGCAGCGTCAACACCTCCGCCAGCCACAACCAGGAAAACAGCGCCGCAAAGACCGGCTCCATCGCATACACCAGCGCCGCCTTGTTTGCAGAAACATGGCGCTGCGCCAACGCCTGCAAAAACAGCATTCCCGCCGTCGCCACAATGCCCAGGTACGCCAGCCCTGCCAGGCGCGGGCCGTCAACCCGCGCCACCAGGGTGGACAGCTTGTCGGTTCCCTGGGCATCAAACACCATCCACAAGGTGCCCAACAAGGCCATCCAGACGATCTGCGTGGCCGCCAGTTGCCGGGTCACATGGCGCGAAGACCACTGCGACAGGAAAATCACATACAGGGCATAGGCCAGCGCGCCAAATACGGTTGCCGCATCGGCCACCAGGTCAGCGCCGCCCTCCCAGGACATCAAGCCAATGCCGCCGCAGGCCAGGACGGCACAGCCCAGGACGAGCAGGGACGGCCTGGCGCCAAAGGCGATGCCCAGCAGAGGCACCATCAATACATTGAGACTGGTCAGGAACGCACTGCGGTTGGACGAAATGAACTCCAGCCCGAACGCCTGTGCCACATAGGACACCAGCACCAGGGCGCCCAACAGGGCGCCATCTGCCCAGGTGCGCCGGGGTGCCCGCCACGCCAGCGGTGCCATGCACAGCGCCGCAATCAGGAAGCGCAGGGCCGAAACCTCCACGCCACTCAAATGGGCCGTCGCCAGCTTGAGGACCGGAAATGTGGCCCCCCACACCAGGGTGACAAACAGAAGAACAAGAACGTGAAAATTCACAAAGACCAATCCGCCGCTGCACGGCACGGGCGCTGTGCGCCCCCGCCTTATTCGCCCAGGTAAGCGGCCCGAACCCGCGGATCGTTGAGCATCTGGGTGGCGTCGCCAGACATGGTGACGATGCCTGACTCCATGACGTATCCCCGGTCCGCGATGGACAGGGCCCGGCTGGCGTTCTGCTCCACCAGCAGCACCGTCACGCCCTGGGCATACACGTCACGCACCACCTCGAAGATCTTGTCCACCATGATGGGCGACAACCCCATCGACGGCTCATCCAGCAACAACACCTTGGGCCGGCTCATCAGCGCGCGCCCCATGGCCAGCATCTGCTGCTCGCCGCCCGACATGGTGCCTGCCAGCTGGTCACGCCGCTCCTTGAGCCGCGGGAAAATGGCAAACATCTTGTCGATGTCGGCCTCAATGCCGTCCTTGTCCGCGCGGATGTAGGCTCCCATCTGCAGGTTTTCCAGGATGGTCATGCGGGTGAATACGCCACGACCTTCGGGCACCATGGCCAGGCCCTGCTTGACCAGATCCCAGGGACCCTGGCCGCGTATGCTCTTGCCCAGGTACTCGATGTCACCGGCGTTGATGGGCAGTGTTCCCGTAATGGCTTTCATGGTGGTGGTCTTGCCCGCACCGTTGGAGCCGATCAGGGACACCAGTTCGCCTTCATGCACTTCAAAATCCACACCCTTGACCGCCTGGATTCCTCCGTAGGAAACCTTCAGTCCGGTTACTTTGAGCAAAGTGTTTGTATTCATGTGTTTCCTCGCGGAACAGGGCTGCGGCCCTGCCCCAACTGATTCAGGTTAGTGGCCGCTGGTACCCAGGTAGGCTTCAATCACTTTTTCGTTCTTCTGCACTTCGGCTGGCGTGCCTTCGGCAATCTGCTTGCCATAGTCCAGCACGGTGACCCGATCGCACAAGCCCATGACCAGCTTGACATCGTGTTCAATGAGCAAAATGGTGCGGTTGTCCTTGCGGATGCGGTCAATCAATTCACGCAGCATGACTTTCTCGGTCGCATTCATACCCGCCGCCGGTTCGTCCAGTGCAATCAACTGGGGATCGGTTGCCAGCGCCCGGGCGATTTCCAGGCGCCGCTGGTCGCCATAGCTCAAGGTCCGGGCCTTGTAGGGCGCGAACTTGCCAATGCCCACATAGTCCAGCAACTCCTGCGCGCGCTGGGCGATGGCCTTTTCTTCAGCCTTGAAACTGGCGGTGCGGAAGATGGCACCCAACAAACCGGAATGGGTGCGAATGTGCCGCCCCACCATCACGTTCTCCAGCGCGGTCATCTCGGAAAACAGGCGGATGTTCTGGAAGGTGCGCGCAATGCCGGCCTTGGCAACCGCGTGCACCGCCGTAGGTTCGTAGGGCTTTTCCGCCAGCTCAAACGTGCCGCTGTCGGGTGTGTACAGCCCCGTGAGCACATTGAAAAAGGTGGTCTTTCCGGCGCCGTTGGGTCCAATCAGGCCATACACCTGGCCCCGCTGGATCTTGATGCCCACATCGCTCAGGGCCTGCAGGCCACCGAATCGTTTGGAAACGCCGGAGACGTTCAGTACAGTTTCAGTCATGTTGATTCCACTCGGTTGAGGGCCCGCGCACAGGTTCTGAAACCGGCTGCGTGCCCTGCACAGTTCAGGTTTTAGCGTTCGCCAAGGATTTGCCGTGCTCCGGCGAAGGCCACAGACCGCGCGGACGCAGCAGCATGATGCTGATCATGGCCAGCGCAATCAACAGCTGCCGCAAGATAGCCGAGTCCAGCCGCCCTCCCGTCATTGCCTGCAAAGGACCCGCCACGTAGCGCAGCACCTCCGGCAAGGCCGACAGCAGAACAGCCCCGAGAATGACGCCCGGCAGATACCCGACACCGCCCAGCACCACCATGGCGACGATCATGACCGACTCCATCAGACTGAACGATTCTGGCGAAATGAAACCCTGGAAAGCGGCGAACATAGCGCCGGACACGCCGCCAAAAGTGGCCCCCATGCCGAAGGCCAGCAACTTCAGGTTGCGGGTGTTGATGCCCATGGCCTTGGCGGCAATCTCGTCTTCACGAATGGCCATCCAGGCACGCCCCACCCGCGAGAGCTCCAGCCGGTGGCAGATCACGACACTGACCACCACCAGCACCAGAAACAGGTAGTAGTACAGCGACACCGACATCAGATCAAAACCGCCAATGGAAAGTTTCTTGCCCAGGTCCAGACCAAAAAAGTGCAGGGAATCAATCTGGCTCACCCCTTTGGGGCCGTTGGTGATGTTGACGGGGTAATCCAGATTATTGAGAAACACCCGGATGATCTCGCCAAACCCCAGCGTCACGATCGCCAGGTAATCCCCGCGCAAACGCAGGGTCGGTGCACCCAGCAGGATGCCAAACACCCCGGCCAGACCGGCCGCCAACGGCAATACGACCCATAGAGGCGTGTGCATCCCCTGAGGGAACATGGCTGCAATAACCGGAAAGGTATCCGTCAGGTGCGGCGACCCCAGCAGACCGAACATGTAGGCCCCGATGGCAAAGAACGCCACGTAGCCCAGGTCCAGCAGACCGGCATACCCCACCACGATGTTCAGTCCCAGCGACAGCAGGACGTAGAGCAACGCCATGTCCGCAATGCGCACCCAGGCGTTGCCAAAACTCTGCAGCGCCAGGGGCAATACCAGCAGCCCTACGGCGGCCAGCAGGAAGACGACGATTTTTTGTTGCTTCATGAATAGATGCTCCTCAGGCGCGATCGGCCACGCGTTCACCCAGCAGACCGGAGGGGCGCAGTGTCAACACAACGATCAAGACAATGAACGCAAAAATATCGGAATAGTGGCTGCCCAGCACGCCACCGGTCAAGGCGCCGATGTAGCCGGCACCGATGGATTCGATCAGGCCCAGCAGGATTGCCCCTACCACGGCGCCACCCAGGTTGCCGATGCCACCGAACACTGCCGCCGTAAAGGCCTTCAAGCCAGGCAGGAATCCCATGGCATGCTGGACCGTTCCGTAATTGGAGGCATACATCACGCCGGCAATGGCGGCCAGAACGGCACCAATAATGAACGTGGCCGATATCACCATGTCCGGCTTGACCCCCATCAGGCCGGCCACACGGGGGTTCTCGGCGGTAGCGCGCATGGCGCGCCCCAGTTTGGTGTAATTCACCAGCCACATCAGCACCGCCAGCGACACCGCGGTGAATCCCAAAATCATGATCTGGGTGGGCGTAATGACTGCGCCGGCAATATCAATCGGCGTGTTGGGCAGAAGCGTAGGGTACGACTTGTAGTTGGGTTTCCAGATGATCATGGCCAGCGTCTGCAACAGGATCGACATGCCGATGGCCGTGATCAGGGGTGCAAGCTTGGGGCTGTTGCGCAAGGGGCGGTAAGCCACTTTCTCGATCACGAAGTTGAGCGATGCGGCGACCACGCAGGCAATGACCAGCGCAATGATCAAAATCACAAAACCGGGCGTGCCGGGCATTGAATCCTGCATCAATCCGATGATGGTCCAGCTCGTCAGGGCCCCGACCATCATGACTTCGCCATGGGCGAAATTGATCAGGTTGATGATGCCGTACACCATGGTGTAGCCCAGTGCTATGAGCGCATACATGCTGCCCAACACCAGACCATTGATGATCTGCTGCAACAAAATATCCATAAAACTTCTCCGATTTTTGGCCGGCGCATAAGTCAGCAATGGGGGAACCCGCAATTGATTGACGAGCGGTGCGGCCTTATGAGCTGTACCTGTTCTTAAGCAAAAAGCCCGCCAAGTTTGGTGTGCGGCAGGCAAGTGGGTGGGATTGTAACGAGGGCACGGCTATAAATACGTGCTGATTCTGCGGGGTTTACCCTTGCGTCAACCCGCATTCCACCGGAGTCAAGGAACCTGCTTTTTTTGGTTCTGTGCCTTGAGCGCGCGCATCTTTTCTGCTATGCGAATTTCCAACCCCCGCTCCACCGGGCGGTAGAAGTCAGGCTCCGGCAATCCATCGGGCACATAGCGCTCCCCCGCCGCAAAAGCATCGGGCTCGTCGTGGGCGTAACGGTAGTCCTTGCCGTAATCGAGCTGCTTCATCAAGCGCGTCGGCGCGTTGCGCAAATGCAGGGGTACGGGTCGGGACCCGTCTTTCTTCACCAACGCCCGTGCTTCATTGAACGCCTTGTAAACGGCATTCGATTTGGGTGCGACTGCGAGGTACACCACACACTCGGCCAGCGTCAATTCACCTTCAGGGCTGCCCAGGCGCTCGTACACCTCGGCAGCATCCAGCGCCAACCGCAGGGCCCGGGGATCCGCCAAACCGATGTCTTCGCTGGCCATGCGAATCAGCCGCCGCGCCAGATAGCGCGGATCGGCCCCGCCATCGAGCATGCGCACCAGCCAGTAGAGCGCGGCGTTGGGGTCCGAACCGCGCACCGACTTGTGCAGCGCACTGATGGTGTCGTAGAACTGCTCGCCACCCTTGTCGTAACGGCGCAAGCGCTCTCCCAGCACCTTGAGCAGCCACACATCAGTGACCTGCTCCAGCCGCTCCTGCCGGGCCGCCACCGCCAGGGTTTCCAGCGTATTCAGGAGTCTGCGCGCATCACCGTCGGCATAAGCCACCAGACGATCAACCGCTATGCTGTCAATAGCTGGCAACGCAGCATCCGCCTGGGCCCTGGCCACAATCAGCTTCAAATCCTCCGTGTCCAATGGCTGCAGCACATACACGGCAGCACGGGACAGCAGCGCCGAATTGACCTCAAACGAAGGGTTTTCGGTGGTCGCGCCAATAAAGGTGAACAGGCCACTTTCCACGTGCGCCAAAAAGGCGTCCTGCTGGCTCTTGTTGAAACGGTGCACCTCGTCCACAAACACGATGGTGCGACGCCCTTGCCCCAGCGCCACCTGCGCCTGCTCCACCGCCTCGCGGATGTCCTTGACGCCGCCCAACACCGCACTGATACTGATGAACTGCGCATCGAACGCATCGGCCATGAGCCGCGCAATGGTGGTCTTGCCCACGCCGGGCGGCCCCCACAGAATGCAGCTGTGCGGCTGCCCCGACTCGAATGCGATGCGCAGCGGCATGCCGTCGCCCAGCAGGTGTTGCTGACCTATCACCTCGCTCAGATGCCGGGGGCGCAGGCGTTCGGCCAGGGGCTGGTGGGAAGGAGAAGCGGCGGCAGACACAGGAAGACTGAATAATGCGGAACCCGCAGTGTAAACGCGCCCGAGAGGGCGCATGCAGCGTGGCGCCCTCCCCTGAGTACACAACAAGACACGACCCGGAGACACCCCCATGCCAACTCCCTTGATGATGGATTCCATCACCGCTGCCGTGGACCACGTGCTGGACACCACGCCAGGCGACATCGTGCTGGGCATTCCCCTGGGGGTGGGCAAACCCAACCCGTTCGTCAATGCGCTTTACCACCGCATCAAGGCCAACCCGGCGCGCAAGCTGAAGATCATTACCGCGCTGTCGCTGGAAAAGCCGGTCGGCAAGAGCGATCTGGAGCGGCACTTTCTGGCTCCCCTGGTGGAGCGGGTATTTGCCGATTACCCGGACCTGGAGTACGTGAAGGACCTGCGGGGCCCCGGTTTGCCGCCCAACATCGAGGTGTGCGAAGTGTTCATGAAGACCGGTGACTACCTGGGCAATACCGTGGCGCAACAAAGCTACATGTCCACCAACTACACCCACATCGCACGGGACATGGCACTGCAAGGCATGAATGTCATCGCCCAGGCAGTTGGCGCCAGACAGGACGCGCGCGGCCTGCGCCTGAGCCTCTCCAGCAACCCGGACGTGGTGCTCGAAGTCATGGACAAATTCCGCGCCTCGCACCACAAGATCACGGCCGTCGGCGTCATCAACCAGCACATGCCGTTCATGCCCAACACGGCCGATGTGGCACCCGATTTTTTCGATCTGATCGTCACCGATCCGGCGGGAACCCACACGATTTTTGCACCACCCAACAACAAGGTCAGCCTGCCCGACTACGCCATTGGCCTGCATGCCTCCAGCCTGGTCGCCGACGGCGGCACGCTCCAGATCGGAATCGGTTCCCTGGGCGATGCCATTGCCCAGGCACTGATCGTGCGTGACCGGCACAGCTCCGAGTACCGGAGCATTCTGGAGTCCCTGTGTGCCGACGGCGTGGCCGACCGCAACCTGGGACGCTTCAACCAGGGGCTGTATGGCTGCTCGGAAATGTTTGTCAACGGCTTTCTCAAGCTCATCGAGGCCGGCATCATCCGCCGCGAGGTGTTCGGCGATGTCACGCTGCAACAGTTGCTGAACCAGGGCGCCATCGCAGACGAGACCGTCACCCCGCAAACCTTGCGCGCCCTGCTGGACGCCGGCCGTGTGCGCACACCCGTGGCCGAGGACGACCTGGCCTTTCTGCAGCGCTTTGGCGTCCTGCACCCCGAGGTGCGACTCGACGGTGAACAGCTCGTGCTGGGCACGCAGCGCTGCAGTGCAGATATCCTGCAGGAAGAGGCCTTTGACAGCGTGTGCGCGCACATGCTGGGCTCCCGACTGCTGGGCGGCATTTTCATGACCGGGGGGTTTTTCCTGGGGCCGCGCGACTTCTACGAACGCCTGCGCAGCATGCCGGCGCAGGAGCTGGCCAAAATCGACATGACGCGCATCGACTTCATCAACCAGCTCTACGGCCAGGAAGAACTCAAGCGCGCCCAGCGTCGCAACGCCCGCTTCATGAACACCACCATGATCGTCACGCTGCTGGGCGCAGCGGCCAGTGACGCACTGGAGTCCGGCCAGGTGGTCAGCGGCGTGGGCGGCCAGTACAACTTTGTTGCCATGGCTCACGCGCTGCCCGATGCGCGACTGGTCATGATGCTGCGCGCCACACACGACAACAAGGACGGGCTGAGAAGCAGCATCGTCTGGAATTACGGCCACGTCACCATCCCGCGCCATCTGCGGGACATTGTCATTACCGAGTATGGCGTGGCGGAATTGCGTGGCCAGCCGGACGGCGAAGTCATCAAGCGCCTGGTTGCCGTGGCCGATTCACGCTTCCAGGACGAATTGGTCCGGCAAGCCAAGGCACACGGCAAGCTGGATGCACATTACGAGGTACCCGAGCGCTACCGCCACAACCTGCCCCAGGTGCTGGAGCAAAAACTGCAACCCTGGGGCGCTGCGGGCTTGTTGCCCGATTTTCCCTTCGGCACCGATCTCACCGCTGACGAGCTCAACATCGTGCGGGCCCTCAAGAAACTCAAGCACGCCAGTGAGCACCCCACCGAACTGCTGGCCCTGGCCGTCAAGAGCTTCTGGGAAGACAAGTCCCTGCCCCAGACCTATCTGGAGCGCCTGGGTCTGGCAGATGCCCACAGCTTCAAGGACACCATACTGCGCCGCCTGCTCGCGGGCAATATGTGATTCCACGGCGACGGCCTGCAAAATCAGGTCTGCGCCGCCCCCGTGTGGGCCTTTTGCACCAGCAGTTTGCGCGCCAAGATTTCCAGCTTGCCAAAATCCACCGGCTTCTGGAAAACAGCAATTCCCGGCGGCAATCCGCCGCGATCCTTGATGGACTCCTTGCTCAACGCCGTCACCACAACCAGATTGAGCTCCTCATAGCCGGAGTCTTTCTTCTTGAGTGAGCGCACCATCTGGAAACCATCCATCCCTGGCATATTGAGATCGGTTATCACCATGTCGGGCTGCACCTTGCCGATGCGGATGAGGCCGTCAAAACCGTTGTTGGCGGTTACCAGTTCAACCGGAAAATCCCAGCCCTCAACCACCATCGAAAACAGGAGCCGCAGGTTGGCATCGTCTTCCACCAGCAACAATCGCAGGGCGTTGGCCGGCATGGGCGACTCACTGGTAGCGGGGGGGGCCGGCGCCAGCACCTTGGCGCGCTCTTGCATCAACTTCTCAACCGCGCTGCGGGCAATGCGCCGGTGGCCTCCGGCCGTGCGCCAGGCCGGCAGCACCCCGGACTCCACCCACAACTGAATGGTGCGCACGGCAACGCCCAGCGTCTCTCCCGCTTCGCGGGTGGTCATCAGTTCATCATTGGCAGAAATTTTGCGCATACAGCCTCAATACGCTTTTGATTATTCCGCATTTTCTGAATTTATCAATAAGCTGGATGGCTGGGGACAGGTTGACCGGCATGCGAGCGCTGGCAAGGTACACCATCTGTAGAACGCAATGCAAAAAGCCTTGCAGGTCATTGACCTGCAAGGCTTCAGCATTTTGGCGGAGTGGACGGGACTCGAACCCGCGACCCCCGGCGTGACAGGCCGGTATTCTAACCAACTGAACTACCACTCCTGGTAGCGGCAACGTTTGCTCTTGCGAGCCAAGTGCAATTCCTTGCGGACTTGCTGTTGCCAACTTGCGCTTCGACCATCTTGCGATGAATCTTGGCGACCCCACGGGGATTCGAACCCCGGTACTCACCGTGAAAGGGTGATGTCCTAGGCCTCTAGACGATGGGGTCAAAACCTTGGACTAATCCGTTCTCGAGAAATTTTTGGTGGAGGTAAGCGGGATCGAACCGCTGACCTCTTGCATGCCATGCAAGCGCTCTCCCAGCTGAGCTATACCCCCAAAACCGGAGAATGTTTTATCTAACATTCTCAATTCCCGAGCCTCAAATTATAGCGTAGAAATTCAGGTTGCGGCCAATCTTGTGATTACTTTTTCTTTTCCGCACAATTCCAGCACCGCATCCAGCGATGGCGTCTGGGCCGTGCCC
>JAGRPL010000002.1 GCA_019449595.1 Rhodoferax sp.
CATCAACGAGTCCAGCCGCAAGATCTCCGACATCATCAGCGTGATCGACGGCATTGCCTTTCAGACCAACATCCTGGCCCTGAACGCGGCCGTGGAAGCGGCCCGCGCCGGCGAGCAGGGCCGCGGCTTTGCCGTGGTGGCATCGGAAGTGCGCTCGCTGGCCGGACGTTCGGCCGAGGCTGCCAAGGAGATCAAGAACCTCATTGGCGCCAGCGTGGAGCGGGTCGAGCACGGCACGGCGTTGGTCGACCAGGCCGGCATCACCATGACCGAGGTGGTCAGCAGCATCAAGCGGGTGACCGACATCATGGGCGAGATCAGCGCGGCCAGCAACGAGCAGGCCCTGGGTGTGACACAGGTAGGCGAGGCGGTGACACAGATGGACCAGGCCACGCAGCAGAATGCGGCGCTGGTGGAGGAGATGGCGGCAGCAGCTTCCAGCCTCAAGAGCCAAGCCCAGGAACTGGTGCAGACGGTGGCGGTGTTCAAGCTCGGCGGCAACGACGCCGCGCCGCGCATCACCGATGCAGCCTACCGGACGCAACCCGCGCTGCGCCTGGGCACGCCCTGAGGCGGGGGTACACCGCCGCCAGCGCGCGGCTTCTTTAGAGAGCGGCCCGCGCAGCCGCCCCGAGGGCGAGCAGGCGCCTGGCCATGCACAGAACCGCGTGGTCCTTGCTCAGGACCAGCGCCTGGTGGGCCACCGCCAGATCGATGAATTTCTGGTCATCCGGGTCCTTGCAGGTAACGCCGGCCTTGGGCGCCACCGCCACCCAGTGGGCCAACGCATCCATGCGTTCCAGCACCTGGGCCGGGGGCAACCGGTGGTAGTCCAGGCGTCTGGCGATTTGCGGATAGGCCAGCACGCGCGCCAGCTCGTCACGCATGGGCGCGGTGGCCAGCCAGCGCAGGTGGCCCTGCTGCAGGCCCTGCAACAGGGGCTGCGCGGCGGGGTCCTGAAAGACGAAGACATCCAGGACGATATTGGTGTCCAGCACCACCTGGCGGGCTTCTGCCGGTACAGGCATCACGTTTCTGCGGAGCCAGCGCCCCCTGGTTTGCGCTCGCGCGCCGCGCCCTTGACCATGTCGAAACGGAACAGCCGGCACTCAATGGGCCCGTTCCACATGGGCACGCGGCGCGACTCCTTGAGGCGCATTTTTCCGGGCAGTTTCAGGTCCGGCGTGAGAATCCAGCCCGTCCAGCCGGAAAAGTTCTTTTTCCAGTGCGTCGCCAGCTGGCTGAAAAACTCGCCCCCGTCTTCGGTCACCGCCTGCTCGCGGGCGCCAAACTGGGCCTCGAAATCCGGCGGCGCGTCACTACCCTGTGGGCTGCGCCGCGCCGCGCCGGAGCGTGTCGCTGCGGCACCGCTGATGCCGCCCACGGCAATGCGCTCGCCGTAGGGCGGGTTGAGCAGCAGCACGCCGGGCACATCCGTGGGCGGCATGCGCTGCAGGGCGTCGCCGCCGCGGAACTCCACCACGTCGGCCACGCCGGCGCGCTCGGCATTGCGCTGGGCAAAGTCCACCATGCGGTGCGACACGTCACTGCCGTAGATCAGGGCTTTTTGGCCTGCCGCCGGCTTGACCACTGCGTCAGCAGCTTCTTTTTTGATAGCAGACCAGACATGCGCCTGGAACGGCAGATACTTCTCGAAGGCAAAGTGGCGCAGGCTGCCGGGCGCGATGTTGCAGGCCACCTGCGCCGCTTCGATGGCGATGGTGCCGCTGCCGCAGCAGGGGTCGTACAGGGGCAGCAGGTCGTCGTCGCCATCGGCCCAGCCGCTGGCGGCGATCATGGCGGCAGCCAGGGTTTCCTTCAGCGGGGCGTCGCCCTTGTCCTCGCGCCAGCCACGCTTGAACAGCGGCTCGCCCGAGGTGTCGATGTACAGCGAGCAGGTGTCGGTGGTCAGGTGGGCGTAGATGCGCACGTCGGGCCACTGGGTGTTCACGTCCGGGCGCACACCGTGGGCCTTGTCGCGGAAACGGTCGCACACCGCGTCCTTGATCTTGAGCGCGGCAAAGTTCAGGCTGGTCAGCGGACTGTGCTGGGCGGTGACTTCCACCTTGATGCTCTGCTTGGGCGTGAACCAGATCTCCCACGCCACGTCGGCGGCGGCGCGGTACAGGTCCTGCTCGTTGCGGTACTCGGTGTAGCTCAGCTGCACCAGCACGCGCTGCGCCAGGCGGCTGTGCAGGTTCAGGCGCATGGCATCGCGCCACGAGGCCCGCGCCATGACGCCGCCGCGGCGCGTCAGCAGGTCCTGGCCCATCAGGCCGGTGAGGTGGTGCACCTCGTGGGCCAGCAGGTCTTCCACGCCGGCGGCGCAGGGGAGAAAAATCTGGAGTTGGTTCATTGAAGAGCCTTTCTGAGCGATGCGGGCGCGATCTTGAGCCCCTCGCGGTATTTGGCCACCGTGCGCCGGGCGCATTCAATGCCCTGCTCCTTGAGCATGTCGGAGATCTGGTTGTCCGACAGCGGTTTCTTGGGGCTCTCGGCGCTGATGAACTGCTTGATGAGGGCGCGCACCGCCGTGCTGGAGGCGTTGCCGCCCGATTCGGTGCCCAGCCCGGAGCCGAAGAAGTACTTGAGCTCGAAGGTGCCAAACGGCGTGGCCATGTACTTGGCCGTGGTGACGCGGCTGATGGTGGACTCGTGCAGGCCCAGCTCATCGGCAATCTCGCGCAGCACCAGCGGGCGCATGGCCAGCTCGCCGTGGGTGAAGAAGCTCTTCTGCCGTTCGACGATGGCGGTGCTCACGCGCAGGATGGTGTCAAAGCGCTGCTGGATGTTCTTGATGAACCAGCGGGCCTCCTGCAGGCGTTGCTGCAGGCCGGCATAACTGGCCGCATCGCTGCCGCCACGGTGGTTGCGCAGCACGCTGGCATAGATGTCGTGCACGCGCAGCTTGGGCATGACGTCGGGGTTGAGCAGGACGCGGAATTGGGGCGTCAGGCCCGCGCCGGTCTTGCCCACCGGCACCACCAGCACGTCGGGCACCACGATGTTGCGCTCCACATCCACAAAGCGCCGCCCCGGCTTGGGTTCCAGCCGGGCAATCAGGGCAATGGCCTCACGCGTCTGGGCGTCGGTGCCGCCGCAGCGTTGCACCAGGGTCTTGACGTCGCGCCGGGCCAGCAGTTCCATGGGCTGGGCGCAGATGCGCAGGGCCAGGGCCAGCACCGCCTGGCGCTCCTGCGGCTGCCCACTGGCTTGCGTCGCATCCAGCCGGGCGCGCAGCTGCAGGCGCAGGCACTCGCCCAGGTCCCGGGCGCCCACGCCGGCCGGCTCCAGGCTGTGCAGCAGACCCAGCGCCACGGTGAAGTGGTGCACCAGGTCGTCGGCCTGCTCGGCGTCGTCACCGGCCAGGCCGTGCGCCAGATCCTGCAGCGACTCCTCCAGGTAGCCGTCGTCGTTCAGGGACTCGATCAGGAAACGCAGGGCGCCCGCGTCGGCCTCGCTCAGGCGCAGGCTCAGCGCCTGGCGGTGCAGGTGGGATTGCAGCGACTCGCGCGAACGCGCCAGCTCGGTGGCGTCCGCCTCGTCGCCATCGCCCAGGTTGTTGGCGCGCGCCTTGGCGTCGGTGCCCCATTCGCCGTCATCGGGCTGCATCTCGGTAGTGCCGTCACCGTCCCAGCTCGGCCCCTCATCGGCCGACAGGGGCGTGGTTTCGTCATTATTCTGGCTGACAGCGACCGTGGAATCTGCGTAGTTTGCTACAAAATCAGGAGCAGACTCCGACTCGCGGTCGCCCGCACTGACCGGCGTATCGGCCTGCTCCAGGCCGAAGTCCTCGCGCTCGGCGCTCTCCTGCGCACGCTCCAGGAAGGGGTTTTCGTCCAGCATCTGCTCCACCTCCTGGCTCAACTCCAGGGTGGAGAGCTGCAGCAGGCGGATGGACTGCTGCAGCTGCGGCGTGAGCGCCAGGTGTTGGGAGACGCGAAGGGACAGCCCCTGTTTCATGGCCAGGGCACGGCAAGTCCGCGCCGGGCCGCCCCAAGCGGACTTGGCCCCCGCGGGGGGCAGCGCAGTACACGAAGTGACAAGCGTGGGGGCACCATGGCTACATCCGGAAATGTTCACCGAGGTACACGCGGCGTACATCGGCGTTGTCCACGATCTCGGACGGGGTCCCCTGCGCCAGCACGGTGCCGTCGCTGATGATGTAGGCGTGGTCGCAGATGCCCAGCGTTTCGCGCACGTTGTGGTCGGTGATGAGCACGCCAATGCCGCGACTCTTGAGGAAGTTGATGATGCGCTGGATCTCGATCACGGCAATCGGGTCGATGCCGGCAAATGGCTCGTCGAGCAGGATGAACCGCGGACGGGTCGCCAGGGCACGGGCAATCTCCACGCGGCGGCGCTCGCCACCAGAGAGCGCCAGTGAGGGCGACTCGCGCAGGTGCTCCACGCGCAGGTCCTGCAGCAGCGCCGTCAGGCGCAGCTCGATCTCCGCGCTCCGCAGCGGCTGGCCGGCCTCGTCGTGCTGCAGCTCCAGCACGGCGCGCACGTTGTCTTCCACGTTGAGCTTGCGGAAAATGGACGCCTCCTGCGGCAGGTAACCCAGCCCCAGGCGCGCGCGGCGGTGGATGGGCATGTGCTCGATGCTCTGGCCGTCGATCGTGATGTCGCCCGCGCTGGCGCGCAGCAGGCCCACGATCATGTAGAACGAGGTGGTCTTGCCCGCCCCGTTGGGCCCCAGCAGCCCCACCACCTCGCCGGTGCGTACGGTCAGGGACACGTCCTTGACCACCTGGCGCTTGCCGTAGGATTTCTGCAGGTGGCGGGCTTCCAGCCGGCCGACCGACGTGTCGGGGCCGTGGTCCACAGCGTCGCTCACTTCGGCGGCCCTCCCAGCGTGGTGGTCGCGCGCAGAGCGGGCACCACCGGGGACGGCGCGGGCGCCGTTGCCGCCCCTTCGGGCTTGGGCATCAGCATGGCCCGCACACGCCCGCCGGGCGCAGCGCCCAGGCCCTTGCCGGCGTTGCCGTCCACACTGAACATGTCGGTCAGGTTCTCGTACACGATGAGGCCCCCGCTGATCTCATCGGCCAGGGTGGCTCCGCGGTAGCGGCGCAACTGGGCCTTCTTGATGAATTTCACGGTGTCGGCATGGCCGTCGTACTCGATGGAGTCCCCCTCGCCCTCGATGAACTCGTCCAGCGCCTCGCGCTTCTGGCGGAAAAAGGCCTGCTTGCCCGGCGTCCCGGTCACCAGACCGAACTGGTAGCCGTCCGGATCCTGGCGCACTTCGACCTGGGCGCCACGGATCACGATGGTGCCCTTGGTCATGACCACGTTGCCCGTGAAAATGCTGACCTGCCTGACATCGTCATAGCGCAGGGCATCGGCCTCGATGTTCATGGGCTTGTTGCGGTCGGCCTTTTCGGCATGGGCCGCCCCCAGGAACCCGGCGCAGGCCAGCAGCAGAAGCAGAGGGAAGAGTGGTTTTTTCATAAAGGCACGAAACTTGCTCAAATAGAGCGTTGCCCATTGTACTGAGCGCGAAGGGCACTACACTGGGGCTTTCCATTTTTCAGGCAATCCTGCACCCCGCCCGGAACCAGCCCCCGCGCTGGCGCCGGGGTCCGCCCTCTGCGCCATGCCCCTGCATCCACAGCCCCTACCCCTCCTCCGGCTGATCGGCGGCGTGCTGCTGGGCTGCCTGCTGCACGGCGCCATGGCACAGGCCCGCGAAGTGCGAGTGGGCGTGTACGCCAACGAACCGAAGATTTCCCTTGGAGCCGACGGCCGGCCCACCGGCATCCTGGGCGACCTGCTGCAGGAAATTGCCCAGCGCGAAGACTGGACGCTGGTGCCGGTGGCATGCGAATGGCAGGATTGCCTGGAAGCCACCCGGCTGGGCCAGATCGACCTGATGCCCGACGTGGCGTTCAGCGAGCAGCGCGCCCAGATCTTTGACTTCCACCAGGTGCCGGCACTGCACAGCTGGTCCCAGCTGTACCGGCGTGACGGATCGGCCATCCAGTCGGTGCTGGACCTGCAGAACCGGCGGGTAGCCATCCTGCAGGGCTCTGTCCAGCAGGAGTACTTCAGCACCCTGCTCGCCAGCTTTGGCATCCAGGCCCAATGGGTGCCGGTGTCCAACCTGACCGAGGGATTTGCCAAGGTCGCCGCGCGGGAGGCCGACGCCGTGGTGGCCAACCACCAGTTCGGTGAGCTGCAGGCTGCGCACTACAAGCTGGTGGAAACCAGCATCATGTTCCAGCCCAGCCGCCTGTTCTACGCCACGGGCAAGGGACGCAACGCCGATTTGCTGGCCGCGGTGGACCGCCATCTGCTGGACTGGAAGGAGAAGCCGGACTCGGTGTACTTCAATATCCTGGGCCGCTGGGGGAGCGAGCCGCCCCGCACACTGGTGCCGCGCACGTTCTGGTGGGGCGCGGCCGCCGCCGGGACCCTGCTGTTGCTGGTGGTGGGTTTTGCCGCGCTGCTGCGCCGCCAGGTCAACGAGAAGACCCGCAGCCTGCGCGAGAACGAGGACAAGCTCAACACCATTCTCAACAGCGTCGAGTCCCACATCTACATCAAGGACCTGCAGCTGCACTACCGCTACGCCAACAGCACGATGTGCACCGTCATCGGCCTGCCGCTGACCGACGTGCTGGGCCAGGGTGACGCCAATCTCTTTGACGTGGCCACCGCCGAGCGCCTGCGCCGCAACGACCTGCGCGTGCTGGAGCGGGGCGAGCGGGTGGCCGAGGAGGAGGTCGTCACCAGCGCGGACGGCCAGAACACCCGCACCTACTTCTCGGTCAAGCTGCCGCTGCGCCGGTCCACAGGCGAGATCTACGCACTGTGCGGCGTCTCCACCGACATCACCGAACTCAAGCGCAACCGCGAAGCCATCCACCAGCTGGCCTTCTACGATCCGCTCACCCACCTGCCCAACCGCCGCCTGCTGCTGGACCGCATGCGCCACACCCTGGCCACGCGGGACCGCACGGCGCACGACGGCGCGCTGCTGTTCATCGACCTGGACAACTTCAAGACCCTCAACGACACGCTGGGCCACGACATGGGCGATCTGCTGCTGCAGCAGGTGGCCCGCCGCCTGCACGACTGCACCCGCGACCAGGACACCCTGGCACGCCTGGGCGGGGATGAGTTTGTGGTGATGCTGCAGGACCTGAGCGTCAACGTGGACGAAGCCGCCCGCCAGGCCGAAACGGTGGCGCAGAAAATCCTCACCACACTGGCCGAGCCCTACCCGCTGGGCACGCAGCGCTACCAGAACACGGTGAGTGTGGGCATTGCCATGTTCTCAGACCCCCACAGCACGCAGGAAGAGCTGCTCAAGCGGGCCGATCTGGCCATGTTCCAGGCCAAGACCGACGGGCGCAACGTGCTGCGCTTCTTCAACCCCGACATGCAGGCCCAGATGTCCGCCCGCGTGGCGCTGGAAACCGAACTGCGCGAGGGGCTGGAGCAAGGGCAGTTTTTGCTGCACTACCAACCGCAAGTCGACAGCCAGGGGCAGCTGCTGGGCGCCGAAACCCTGGTGCGCTGGCAACACCCGCGCCGCGGCCTGGTCGCGCCGGGCCACTTCATTGCCGCAGCGGAGGCCAGCGGCCTGATCCTGCCGCTGGGCCGCTGGATCCTGCACACCGCCTGCATCCAGCTGAAGGCCTGGGCCAGCCAGCCCGCCATGGCGCATCTGGACCTGGCGGTCAACGTCAGCGCGCGACAGTTCCGCCACCCCAACTTCGTGCACGACGTGCTGGCCGTGCTCGACGAAACCGGCGCCCCGGCCGAACGGCTGGAACTGGAACTCACCGAAAGCCAGCTGGTGGACGATGTAGAAGGCGTGATCGCCAAGATGCGCACCCTGCGCGCGCGCGGCGTGCGCTTTGCGCTGGACGACTTCGGCACCGGCTACTCCAGCCTGAGTTACCTCAAGCGCCTGCCACTGGACAAGCTCAAGATCGACCAGTCGTTCGTGCGGGATCTGCAGAGCGATCCGGGCGATGCCGCCATCGTCAAGACCATCGTCGCCCTGGGCCAGGCTCTGGAACTCAACGTCATTGCCGAGGGTGTGGAGACCCGCGCGCAGCGCGACACGCTGGAACACCTGGGCTGCCTGCAGTACCAGGGCTACCTGCTGGCGCGCCCCGGGCCGGCCGCGGCGCTGGCACACTGGCACATGCCCGAGACCAACCCCTGAGACGGCGCGATGGCCGGGTTACGCGGCCGACAGGTACAGCTGCACCAACCGGGCCTGCTCCCGCGGCCCCACCGCCAGCGCATCCTGCAGGTAACGCGACACGCCGCCAAAGTCGGCATCCACCGCCTGCAGGGCCGCCTTCAGGAACGCCTCGCGTACGCTCCAGACCACGTTCAGCACGTCCTGCGGCGCCTGGTGGGCCGAAGTCCTCGGGGTAGGGTACAGGGTGTTGCTCAGCAGGTAATCCTGCATCACCACCGGCCGGGGAACCCCCAGCGCCAGCAGGATCAGCGCCGCGGCAAAGCCGGTGCGGTCCTTGCCCGCCGTGCAGTGGAACACCAGCGGGGCGTCGTTGTCCAGCAGTTGCGCAAACAGGGCTGCAAAGCGGGCTGCGTTGTGGTGCACAAAGGCGCGGTAGGTCTGCTGCATGAGGCCCACGGTGTCGTGTGCGGTGAGGGCCTGGCCCGACGCGACCCAGTCCTGCATGCGCTGCACCACCGTCGGTTCAATGGGCAGGGAATGGACCGCCACGCCCGGCACCGTGCAGGCCAGCGGCGCGCGCTCGGCCACGCCCCGGAAATCGCACACCCGCGCCAGCCCCAAGGCCTGCACTGCGGCCACGTCCTGCGGCGTCAGCGCCGCCAGGTGGTCGGAGCGGAACAGGCGCCGCCAGCGCACCGTGCGCCCGCCGTGACCCACATAGCCCCCCAGGTCGCGGAAATTGGTGGCACCGGTGAGGTGCAGGCAGCGGTCGGGGAGCGTCGTGGTCATACGGTTTCCATTATGGCCGCCGTCCGCCGCGTACACCCGGCCGGCCGGGGCCGTTCTCACCTATGGCTTAATAACGGTTTTCAACTCTAAAGCCGAGAAATCTCATGGGCAACAAAATCGTCACCGAAGCAGACCGCAAAGCCACTCCCGCACCCAAGCCGCTGCCCGGCATGACCCTGGCAACCGGTGGCCGCGGCCAGAAGATCAGTCTTGAGCGTGGCACTGCCACCCGCAGCAAGAAGAACCCCGGCAAGCGTTCCAAGAAGGGCGGTTAATCCGCCTCCTCCCTGAATTCCGCTTGCCCGGAATTCAGTGCAAAAGATAGCTGCAGCCCGCATTCCACATGCGTCTGCAGCTATTTTTTTGGTAGCACCAGTTGTGCCAACGCGGGCACCCCCACCGGGGGTTGCGCCAGCCATGGCAGCACGAAGGTCCGCCGGGCCAGCCCGCTGGCAATGCGCGCCGCCTGGCGGTACTCGCCGCCCAGGCGCGCCTGCAGCAACGGGTCCGTGGTGCCGGTTGCCGCCACGCTTTTGTTGATGATCCAGGCCCACGGCTCGATCCGCGCGCGGCGCAAGTCATCCTGCAGGGCGGCCGCCTGGCTCACCGGGGTCACTTCGGGCAGGGTGACGATGAGCACATGCGTCATGCTGGCGTCCTGCAGGCGCATGAGCGGGGTGACGATGTGCCGGGTGTTGGCGCCGCCTTCGTATTGGCGCACCATTTGCCGGTGGTACGCGCCCGTGGCGTCCATCAGCAGCAGCGAGTGGCCGGTGGGCGCCGTGTCCAGCACCACAAAGGCACTGCGCGCTTCGGTGACCACCCGGCTGAAGGCGTGGAACACAGCCACTTCTTCGGTGCAGGGCGACTGCAGGTCTTCCAGCAGCAGCGCCTGACCCTGGGCATCCAGGTCTTTACCGCGGCTGGCCATGATCTTGGCAATGTAGGCCGCGGTTTCCGCCTGGGGATCGATGCGGTCCACCTTCAGCCCGGGCAGGCTGCCGTTGAGCGTGTCGGCCAAATGGGCGGCCGGGTCGGTGGTGGTGAGGTGCACGTTGTGGCCGCGCTGCACCAGGCCCACCGCCAGCGCCGCGGCAATGGTGGTCTTGCCCACCCCACCCTTGCCCATGACCATGATGAGGCCGTGACCCAGGGCCGCCAGCTCGTCGGCCAGCCGGTTCAGCGGCTCGGCCGGCAGGGGCGTTGCAGCCGGGCTACCCACGCCCTGCTGCGGGGCCGCAGCCCCACCCAGCAACGCCCGCAGGGCCGGCAGGCCCACGGTGTCGAAGGCCCGCAGCGGCACTTCGTCGCACGGCAAAGCCGCCAGCGGGCCGGGCATGTCCGCCATGGCCTGCCGCCCCAGCGCTTCCAGGGCCTGGGCCGTCGGGTCATCGGGCTGGCTGGCATGGAATACACCATTGATGACCAGACGCTGGTTGGACAGGCCCAGCGCGCGCAACTCCTGCGCCGTGCGGGCGGCTTCCTGCATGGGGCGTGGGTCCGGCCGGGTCACGAGGATCACGGTAGTCCGCGTGGCGTCGCTCAGGGCTGCCAGCGCGGCGTTGAAGCGCGCCTCCTGCATCTTGAGCCCGGAGTGCGGCCCCAGGCAGGACGCGCCCCGGTCATTGCCGGCCAGGAATCCACTCCAGGCCTTGGGCAGGCTCAGAAGGCGCAAAGTGTGGCCGGTGGGCGCCGTGTCAAAGACCACATGGTCCCAGGGCGCAGCCGCAACGTCGCCGGCCGGGCTGCCCATGGGCTGCCCCTGGTTGGCCAGCAGGGCCGAAAACTCGTCAAACGCGGCAATTTCCGTGGTGCAGGCGCCGGACAGCTGCTCGCGCACGGTGGCGCGCTCATCCTGCGACGCCTGGGGCTCCAGCTGGGCCAGCACGCGCTGGCGGTAAGCCTCGGCGGCAGCATCGGGATCGATGTTGAGCACCTGCAAACCGACCACACCGGGCACCGGAACCGGCCAGTTGCGCAAGGGAACGCCCAGCATTTCATCCAGATTGGAGGCGGCATCGGTGCTGACCAGCAGCACGCGCCGCCCCGCGTCAGCCAGGGCAATGGCGGCCGCCGTGGACAGCGAGGTCTTGCCGACCCCGCCCTTGCCGGTAAAGAACAAGAATTGCGTGGGGGCCGTCAGAAAGCCCGGCGGTGGCGTGTGCGTGGTACTCATGTCCGCCAGCATGCCACAAGCGGGCTCAGACGGTTCGAACGCCCACGGCCCATTCTTCGGCCATGACCTGCAACAGGTCGTGGGCCGCTACCGGTTTGGTGAAGAAATGGCGGATGCCAGAACGCGTCAGATCGCTTTGGTCGATGCCGCCACCGTGTCCGGTACACAGGATCACCGGCAGTTCGGGCCGCACCGCATGCAGGCGCGCAGCCAGTTCCGTGCCGCTCATGCCGGGCATGGTCTGGTCGGTAATGAGCAGATCCACCGCGTGGCTCGCGCTGGCAAATGCGGCCAGTGCGGCATCCGGGCTGTTGCACAGCGTCACCTGGTAGCCCTGCCCCTCCAGCAGTTCACCCAGATACCGGGTGACCGCCGGTTCGTCATCGACCACCCAGACCCGCTGCCCGGCACCCCGGAGCAGCTCCAGCGCGTCGGACGGCTGGTCCGGCGCGGCCTGCACGGGCGAGGCGATCGGGAACAGCAGCTGGAACATGCTGCCCTGCCCCAGCTGCGACTCCACCACGATGTGGCCGCCAGAGCGCAGCACGATGCCCTGCACCATGGACAGGCCCAGGCCCGTGCCCTTGCCCACGTCCTTGGTGGTGAAGAACGGATCGAACATGCGCAGCCGGTGCGCCGGCGCAATGCCACTGCCGTTGTCGCTCACTTCCAGCGCCAGGTAGGGGCCGCTCAGGCGCTGCCCGCTGATAGCGCACACCTGTCCGTGGGCCTCGATCCGGTGCAGGCGGATGCCGATCACGCCGTGGCCGGCAATGGCGTCGCGGGCGTTGATGATGAGGTTGAGCAGAATCTGGTTCAAGTCCCCGGCGTCCATCAGGATGCTCAGGTCATCCTCCAGTCGAACATCGAGCTGAATGCTCGACGGGATGGAGGGGCGCACCATGGCCAGGACCTCCTGCACCACGGCCGCGGGAGAAATGGCCTGCGCCGCGGCGCTGGACTTGGTGCGAGAGAACACCAGCATCTTGGCAATCAGGTCGCGCGCGCGCTCGCTGGCCATGATGACCTCGCGCAGGTAGCTGGCCAGCTTGCTCTGCTTGTCGGGGACCAGCCGGTCCAGCGCCAGCTTGGAATACCCCAGCACCGACGCCAGGATGTTGTTGAAGTCATGGGCCACGCCGCCCGTGAGCTGCCCCAGCGCCTCCATCTTCTGCGCTTGCTGCAACTGCCGCTCCAGATCCAGCTGGACCGCCGCCGACAGCATCTGGTCGGTGATGTCGCGGACAAAAACAAAATACTGCTGCACTTCCGGGTCGAACGTGAGGGACACGACAACTGCCACCTCGTGCCCCAGCTTGTGGCGAAACCGTGTTTCAAACTGCTCCTGGCCCAGCACGCCGGCCTTGCGCAGGCGCTCCTGGGCTTCCCGCAGGCGGCCGGTGACGCTGAACTCATGGACATGGAGGTTGCGCAACTCGCTAGCCGAGTAACCCGACATGCGGGCCAAGGCCGCATTCGTTTCCAGCAGCTTGCCGTGCGCATCCGCAATCAGGAACCCGTCAATGGCGGTGTCGAGCACGCGCTTGTGCCGCTCCCGTGCGCGCCGGTTTTCGGTCACATTCTCGGCCACCGACACAAAGCCTTCCAGCACCCCGGATTCGCTGCGCAAGGAGGTCACCATGCGGTTGATGATGAGGCGCTTGCCGCCGTCGTCGCGCAGCTCGACCACTCCCCGCCAGCGCCCCGAGGCCAGCAGGGCTTCCCGCATGGCCGCGGCCACTTCCGGATCGGGCGTGACCGGCGCTGCGAACAGCGAAAGACCTTCCGTTTGTTCCAGTGGCCCGACGACCAGCAGTTGGTGGGATGCCCGGTTGCGCCAACGCACGCGACCTTCGGCATCGGTCACCAACACCGGCGCGGTGGTGGACTCCAGCGCCAGCGCCTGGGTCCGCAGGGTTTCATTGGCCTGCAGGAGCAGGTCGGTCTTGTGGGCCAGGCGGACATACGGGGCACGCACACTGATGACGAACATGGCCTGGTAAATCAGGCTGTAACTCACAATCTTGTACAGGTGACCCAGCAGGTTCTGCGCGTCGTTGATTTCTGAATACGCCGTAAAAAAGACTTCGCCCAATGCAGCGACCGCCGCGGCGCCAAAGATCAGGGCGGGGAACTCATCGCCGGTCGCTCGCGCCCGCCGGTAGTAGCGCCACGCCGCCAGTACCAGCAAACCGGTGATGACCCATTCGGCCAGCACCTTCGTGCGGGTCACGCCAACCCCCTCGACGAAGGTGGCCGGCAGTTCCGACTCGTGAAAGAGCACGGCCCCGAGCACCAGCCCATTGACCACCGCGTACGCCAGCAGGATGTCGTACCGCATGCGCCGCGAAGGCACCGCCAGCTCGGGCGCCAGGCTCAGGCCCGCCAGCGTCACTGCCACCAGAAAGCGCGCCGCCAGCCACAACACAATTCCCTTTTCCGTGGAAGACGGCGTCACCATGTCCGGCATGCCCTTGAAGGACAGCGCGTGCGAGAAATCCAGCCAGCCGGCCGCAAACAGGGCCACCGCAATGAACAGCAGCGAGGCAGAGCCTTCCCGGGAAGGGGTATGCCATACCGTGGCGAACACCAGGAACGCCACCATGACCGCCACGAACTCCACCGTCGTGTGCAGTGGCAGGTAATACCGGGATTCAATATGCCAGGTGTGCAGGGGCAAGACCAGGGCCAGCAGCATCAAGCCCGCCATCACGGCCACCAGCCTGACCTGCGCGCGCAGCAAGGGCCCCAACGCGGCGGCCACGGGTGCGCTCACGCGCCCGTCCCCGCATGCCCGCCCATGGCGCCGGTGCTGCGGATGGCGCTGAATAGGTGCATGCCCAGGTCATCCGGGGACGCTGAAGGAACGTCCAGTTCCTCGGGCCGGTTTTTGACGATGTCCAGAAAGATGGCAGTGAGTTCGGGGTCACGCCAGCCCTGGGCCGCCTCGGCCTCCATGATCTGGACAATGTCGCGACGCTCCAGTGCCTGCTTGTAGGGCCGTGCGTGGGCCAGCGCATCGTAAATGTCCACAATCTGGAACACGCGGGCCAGAAGGGGGATGCGCTCGCCCTTCAAGCCGTCCGGGTAGCCGCTGCCATCCCATTTTTCATGGTGGTGGCGGATGATGGGCACCGTGCGCTGCATGGTCTTGAGACCGCCCACGAGCCGGGCACCAATGTCCACATGCTGGCGCATGAGGACCCACTCGTCCTCCGTCAGCTTGCCGGGCTTGAGCAGTATGCGGTCGGGAATGCCCAGTTTGCCGATGTCGTGCAACACGCCACCGCGGCGCAGGGCCATCAACTCGTCCGGCCCCAACCCCAGGGCCTTGCCCAGCACCACTCCGCTGTGCGACAGGCGTGAGCAGTGGTCACCGGTGTTGCCATCCTTGGCCTCCACCATGCGCGCCAGCGCGAACAGCATGGATTCGGCACTGTCAAGCTGATCGGTAAGGCGCTTGCGGGCCACGGCAGCATCCACGCGGGCCAGGAGTTCACGGGGCTCGAAGGGCTTGCGCAGGAAATCGTCCGCCCCCGCCGAGAGGCTTTGTGTCAGATTGTCGATGTCCCCGTCACCGGTCACCATCAAGATGGGCAGCATGGCCAGACCCAGTTCCCCCCGGATGCGCCGGCATACCTCGTCGCCATCCATCCCGGGCATGCGCTTGTCCAGCAGCACCATGTCAAAGCTGTGGACGCGCAACAGATCCAGCACCTCCCGTCCCGAACCCGCCTGCGTGACGGCGTAGCGGGAGGGCGTCAGTACATCGCACGCCAGCAAGCGGTGTGCCGGATCGTCATCGACCACCAAAACGCGGCAGGGGCCGGCGTTACCCAAGGATTGAAACGGTTCACGAGCAAACACCATCTTTTCCCCCTGCACATGTTTTTTTATGTTGTCAGTCTTCGACACCCATCAGGGTCAGCAACCGTGACGTGTCCAGCGGCTTGGTCAGGCAGCATTCCGCCCCCGCGGCGATCAGCTCGGCTTCGTTTTCCGGGCTCAGGAAGCCACTCATGCCAATCACCCGGACGTTGGCCAAGCCCGGAATCTGCTTGATCTGCCGGCAGACTTCCGCCCCCCGGATGCCAGGCATCATGTAGTCCAGCAAGACGATGTCCGGCGTGAACGCGTGCACCTTGCGCCCGGCCTCGAACCCGCCATAGGCCACCTCCACGGTGACGGGATCCGCTGCACCCTCCAGCAGCTCCTTCAGGAAGCCGACCACGGACTTATCGTCGTCCACGATGAGCACCCGCAACGGCCCGCGGTTGCCCGCCGGGTTCCATTGGCGGGCGAAGCGCTCGACTTCTTCCCGGCGAAAACGCCGGTGTCCGCCCGGCGTCACCTCCGCCTGCAGCATGCCCTTTTGCGCCCACCCGCGCACGGTGATGGGTGACACCATCATCCACTGGGCCACCTCGTTGGGCGTGAGATAGGGCTTGCTTTTCAGCTCTTCGACCATGTTTTTTATGTCAACCATGTTGAAACGTGTTTTGATCGATTACATCACTTTAAGCGATGTAACTCTGGCTATCTGCGGACTCCTGCGCGACACCGCCCTCCCGGCATCGGTCGCTGCCAGACGTGCCGGCCCCTGCACGGGAACAGCCTGTTTTTCTTTCACTTTTCGGCGCAACGCCACGGCGTCTGGATCAACCACCACGTCGGCCTGGGTAAGCCGGATCACGCGCATGGAATCGGCAACCGCATGGGACTGGATGTCCAGCGCAGCAGACGAGTCCGCCAGGGCATGCACCAAGGCATTGTTCTTCTGCGTCAGATCTTCAATATGGTTCAGCGCCGCGTTGATCTGCACAATGCCGCTGCTTTGCTCCTCGACGGCACGGTGGATATCAGCGATATGGGCACTGACCTGACGCGATGTGTCCACCGCCTCATCCATCGTGCTACGGGCGGTGCGGGTCAAGCGGGTCCCCGTCTCGATCTTTTGGGCGGAATCCAGAATCAGCTGCTTGATCTCTTTGGCCGCATCGGCTGAACGTCCCGCCAAATTACGCACTTCCGTCGCCACCACGGCAAAACCCCGCCCCTGCACGCCGGCGCGGGCCGCTTCCACGGCCGCATTGAGCGCCAGGATGTTGGTCTGGAACGCGATGCCATCGATCAACTGGATGATTTCGCCGATGCGTTGCGAAGATTCGTTGATTTCCTGCATGGTCCGGGTAACCGCCTGTACCGCCTCATTGCTGCGCTCTGTAATGCGGGTGGCATCTGCCGCCAGCTCGGTAGCCTGCCGCGCCGCCCCTGCGGTTTGCTGCACATTGCCAGCAAGCTGCGCAACCGCAGCAGCCGTCTCCTCCAGGCTGGCGGCCTGAGACTCGTTGCGCGCGGACAGGTCCTGGCTGCCGGTTGCAATATTGGCCGTGGCACTTTCCATGCGAACGACTTCCGTGCGGGCATCACCCACGATGGAGCGGATATTGACCTTGAGCTGGTTGAGCGCCCGATCCAAGCGGCCATAAACACCGCCTCGGCCGCTGTGCAGTTCCCGGGTCAAATCCCCCGCCGCCATGCTGTTGGCAAAGGCGAGCATCTTCTGCACCGGCCGGGCCGTCAACTCATACATCCGCCACGCAGCCAGCAACCCCACTCCGAGTGTCAGCATCACCGCACCGGCAAATTGTGGCGAGAAGACCGTCGAAGTGCCCCCCGCGGCCAGCGCCCCGGCAATCACACCCACGCCACCCACCAACAAACTCTTGGCCACAATGCGCGCATTGACCGTTGGCCGCACATAGCTGCTTATATGGCCCCACACGCTATGGCGCACCACCGCACCCTGGTGCAGGCAGTGCACCAATTTTCCGGCTTGCTGCTCCGCACGCATGGTGGCGTAGAGCGCTTCGCAAGCTGCAACCTGCTCCCGCGACGGCTGCGTGCGCACGGACAGGTAGCCCACAGGCTGGTCGCCTTCCATGATGGGCGTCACGTTGGCAACCACGTAGTAATGGTCGCCGTTCTTGCTGCGATTCTTGACCACGCCGGTCCAGGGCACGCCCAGGTGGAGGGTGGCCCACATGTCACGGAACGCCTCCGCCGGCATGTCGGGATGGCGAACCAGGTTGTGCGGCTGCCCCAACAGCTCTTCGCGGGTGTAGCCACTCAGGCTGACAAAGGCATCATTGCAGTGTGTGATGCGCCCTTTCAGGTCGGTGGTCGAAACCAGATTGGCCCCCGACGGAAAAGGGCATTCGTGCTGGGTAACCGGTAGATTGGTGCGCATAAATTCAGAAAATGACTTGCATGACACCGCACCCGCAGGTGCGGCAGACGAGGACGTGGTGCCAGGGTTGCTGGCTACGCGATCCGGAAGACGGCCACTGTGTCCACCAGCTCGTGGGCCTGGGTCTTGAGGCTGGAGGCCGCCGCCGCCATTTCCTCCACCAGCGCCGCGTTCTGCTGTGTCGTCTGGTCCATCTGCGTCACCGCCTCGCCCACCTGCGAGACACCGGTGCTTTGCTCCAGGCTGGCCGCGCTGATCTCCGCCATGATGTCGGTCACCCGGCGGATCGAATTCACCACGTCCGTCATCGTGCTGCCAGCGCGGTCCACCAGGGCACTGCCCTGCTCGACGCGCTGCACGCTTTCGTTGATCAGGTTCTTGATTTCCTTGGCGGCGTCGGCCGAGCGACCGGCCAGGCTGCGCACTTCGCTGGCCACCACGGCAAAACCACGGCCCTGCTCGCCGGCACGGGCCGCTTCCACGGCCGCGTTCAAGGCCAAGATGTTGGTCTGGAACGCAATGCCATCGATCACGCTGATGATGTCGGCGATCTTGTGCGAGCTGTCGTTGATGCCTTTCATGGTGTCCACCACCTGGGCCACGACTTCGCCGCCCTGCTTGGCAACAGCCGAGGCGCTTTGCGCCAGCTGGTTGGCCTGCTGCGCGTTGTCGGCGTTTTGCTTGACGGTGGAGCTGAGCTCTTCCATGGACGCCGCCGTTTGCTCCAGGGCGCTGGCCTGCTGCTCGGTGCGGGCCGACAGGTCGTGGTTGCCCTGTTCGATCTCGGCGCTGGCCGTGGCCACGCCTTCCGAGCCGGTGCGCACATGGCCCACGATGCCGGAGAGGCTGTCGCGCATGGACTTGATGGCAAAGAGCAGGCTGGACTGGTCGTTCTTCTTGAGATCAATGTGCACGGTCAGGTCGCCGTGGGCAATGCGCTGGGTGATCTCCGCAGCGTCCTCGGGCTCGCCGCCAAGCTGGCGCAGCAGGCTGCGCGTGATCAGCAGCCCGATACCCAGCAGAATCCCCGCCAGAACCAAGGCCGCGACAGAGGCGCTGACGACCCGCTTGAACACCACGGCGTCGACGTTGTCCACATACACGCCCGAACCCACCACCCAGCCCCAAGGCTCGAATCCCTTGACGTAGGTGACTTTCTGCACGGGCGTCTGGCCACCGGGTTTGGGCCACATGTAGTACACGGAACCTGCACCCTGCTCCTTGACCACCCGGGTCATCTCCACCGTCAGGTATTTGCCCTGGGAGTCCTGCAGATTGGACGCATCTGTTCCTTCCAGCTTCGGGCTGGGATGCACCAGCATCTTCATTTGCATGTCCTGGACGAAGAAATACTCGGTGCCGCTGTAACGCAATCCTTTGATGGCCGCTGCGGCACGGCGCTTGCCTTCCTCTTCCGACATCTGACCTTTGCTGACCTGGTCGTAGAAATGGGCAATCAGACCATGCGCCGTCTCCACCGCTTGCTGAACGCCCAACTGGCGCTCGTTCATGATCATGGTTCTCTCCGTGAAGAGAAAAACGGTTACCAGCAGGACAATGCCCAACAGCGCACTGGCTATGAGCAGCCCCAGCCGCCTAGCAATGGTGAGTTTCATTTGCATTCCTTTGTTCTTTTCTTGGCGACGCCCGGCGTCGCGAGACTCATTGCACGGCCATCAAGCCGGGAAAATATTGCGATTTCTCATATGGACCTTGCATGGGCCGCGCAGGCCGCCCTCGGTCCGGCGGGTTAGAAGCTTTCCCAATCGTCTGCGCCCGCCTGGCTGGCACTGCTGTTGGCGAGTGACAGCGCCGGCTTGCGGAGAGCGACTTTGGGTGGTGGGCTGGCAGCGTTGCCCACGCGAACCGGGCTGGGGCGCTTGCTCCCCACTGCGGCCACCTGGACCGCCGCACCGGCTGGGGCGGGAGTGCGCGCCACCGTTACCCGGGCCTGGACGGCCTGCTCGGACAGGCGAAACACGCTGACCGCCTGCACCAGCTGCTCCGCCTGGGTCTTTAGGCTGTCGGCGGCAGCGGCGCTTTCTTCCACCAGCGCGGCGTTCTGCTGCGTGGCCTGGTCCATCTGCGTCACCGCCTCACCCACCTGCGAGACCCCTGCGCTCTGTTCCGAACTGGCCGCGCTGATCTCGCCCATGATGTCGGTCACCCGCTTGATGCTGGTGACCACTTCGGTCATGGTGGTGCCCGCCTGGTCCACCAGCTCGGTGCCCTGGGCCACACGCTCCACGCTGGCAGTGATCAGGTTCTTGATTTCCTTGGCGGCATCGGCCGAGCGACCGGCCAAGCTGCGCACCTCGCTGGCCACCACGGCAAAACCACGGCCCTGCTCGCCGGCACGGGCCGCTTCCACGGCCGCATTGAGCGCCAGGATGTTGGTCTGGAACGCAATGCCGTCGATCACGCTGATGATGTCGGCGATCTTGTGCGAACTGTCGTTGATGCCTTTCATGGTGTCCACCACCTGGGCCACGACCTCGCCGCCGCGCACCGCCACCGTGGACGCACTCTGGGCCAGCTGGTTGGCCTGGCGGGCGTTGTCGGCGTTTTGCTTGACGGTGGAGCTCAACTCCTCCATGGACGCGGCGGTTTCTTCCAGCGCGCTGGCCTGCTCCTCCGTGCGGGCGGACAGGTCGTTGTTGCCCTGGGAGATCTGCACACTGGCTGTCGCCACGCTTTCGGAGCCCTGGCGCACCTGGGATACGACCCGCGCCAGACTGTCCCGCATGGCCTTCATGGCCGCCAGCAGGCTGGACTCGTCGCCACCGCGCAGTTGCACGTCCACCACCAGATTGCCGGCTGCGATCTCGCGGGCCACATTGGAGGCGTAGTCCGGCTCGCCGCCGAGCTGGCGGGTGATGGAACGGGTCAGCACCCAGGCGATCAGCCCACCGGCCATGGCAGCCACGGCGGCGATGATCAGCATCGCCAGGCGGGTTGCCGCCGTGGTTTCCTGCACATGCTTGGCCGTGCTGTCCATTGCGCTTTTTTGCAATCCAATCAGCGCGTTGAGTGCCTTGAAGTAGGCGGCCTGCAAAGGCCGGTTCTCGTTGATCAGCACATCCCGGGTTTCAGCGTCGTTGTTTGCCAGCCCCAGCGCCAGGGCCTTGTCGACCGTCGCGTTGTATGGTGCCCGGATTTCGGCAATGTCCTGCAGCAGCTTGCGCCCCTGCTCGCTGACGATGGACGCTTCCAGCTTCTTGAGCAGTTCCGCATTTTGGGCACGCGCGTCCAAGATGCGCTGCTGCTCTGCCTGCTCGGTCTTTTCGTCGGACATGAGGGCAATGTTGCGGATGGCCCGGGCCACGACATTCAGGTTTTCCTTCACCTGGTTCAGCTGCTCCACTTTGACCATGCGGTCCTCGACCAGCGCCGTCACCTCGGTATTCACCGCGCCCAGCTCCAGGCTGCCAAACATGGCCACAACCAGCCCGGCCAGAATGACGACGGCAAAGCCCCAACCCAGACGCACGCCCACTTTCAGGTTTGAAAAATTCATGGTGCTTTCCTCGGTTGGGTTTACTGCAACGCCTGGGACACCAGCCCCATGTCGGCGCTGTTCATGAGTTTTTCGATGTCCAGCAGAATCAGCATGCGGTCGCCCACCGAGCCAATGGCCAGCAGGTGTTCGTTGTCGATGGCCGAGGAGATCTGGGGAACCGGGCGCAGCTGTTCGGGGGTGAGCGTGATCACATCGGACACGCCATCGACCACAATGCCCACGACCTGGCGGCCGATGTTGAGCACGATGACCACGGTGAACCCGTCGTAGTTGACTTCGCCGAGGTTGAACTTCAACCGCATGTCGATGATGGGGACGATCACGCCGCGCAGATTGATGACCCCCTTGACGAACGCCGGTGCGTTGGCAATGCGGGTCGGTGCTTCGTACGACCGGATTTCCTGCACGCGCAGGATGTCAATGCCGTACTCCTCGCTGGCCAGCTTGAAGGACAGGAATTCCTGGATCGACGTGACGGGCGCGCCTTGCGCGGCGCCGGCGCTGCTGTCGTGGGGGGTCGGGGACTGACTCATGCTCGCTGCTCCTGCTCAGAAATTGTGCTTGGAGGCGAGAATATCGAATCGAAAGAATCGTGTCAATCGATTTAATCGAATTTAAAACTTAAATCGAAATTCCCAACTTAGAGTTTCATAATGCGAATTACTGGGCGCGCCAAACCATCCCGCTGTCACAGGGAAGGCAAGCATTTCCTGGAAAAATGAAATGGGCCGCAGGTGCGAACGCCCTGGGCCCGGGGCGTCTCAGCGCCCGGAGCGTACGTCCAGAACCAGAGACTCCACCACCTGCAAGGCGCGTTCCATGCTGCGCGCCATGGAGCCGTCGGTGTAGTACCGTCCGGCAACACCCAGGGCAGGAACGCCTTCGACCCGGTAGGCGTTTTGCAGTTGCGTGGCACGCGTCACCTTGCTCGCCACCGAGAAGGAGTTGAACTGTTCCAGGAACTTGGCCTTGTCCACCCCCTGGCGGCTGACCCACTCCACGATGGCATCGCCCTTGGTCAGGTTGATCCGGTCACCGTGGATGGCGGCAAACACCTTGGCGTGGAGTTTTTCCACCAGCCCCATGGCTTCCAGCGCATAGAACAGGCGCTGCTGCGGCACGAAACTGTCCTGAAAAGCGACCGGCACGCGCCGCAGCACCACATCCTTGGGGAGTTTTTTGGACCACGCGTCCAACATGGGCTCGAACGCATTGCAGTGGGGGCAGCTGTACCAGAAGAACTCCACCACCTCGATCTTGCCGGCGGGGGCCTCCACCGGAGCCCGTGCTTCCAGTGCCTGGTAATCGGTGCCCGCCTGGGGTTTCTTGGCCT
Organism: Rhodoferax sp.; assembly: GCA_019449595.1. GTDB lineage: Bacteria > Pseudomonadota > Gammaproteobacteria > Burkholderiales > Burkholderiaceae_C > Allorhodoferax. The sequence goes on from JAGRPL010000002.1 coordinate 22,236, forward strand.
GTGCCTGCACCAGGGGCGAGAACCAGGCAGAAGACACCACAGCGGCACTGGCAGCAGCCCGGGAAAACTCACGACGTTTCATAAACATGTAAAACAACTCCAAGTGTGAACAGATGCGACCCCGGGACTCCGCGGAAGTTCCCGCGCCGGCTAGCGCTGCACCCGGACCAGTGCGGTTTCCAGGCCAGCCTTGTCGAGCTTGTCCTTGCTGCGCTCGGCGTCTTCCTTTTTGTCGAACGGCCCCACGCGCACCCGGAACACCGTGCGCCCGGATTGGTCCCGCTCCGAAATCTTGGCTTCAATGCCACTCAGGGACAGCTTGGCGCGCTGGCTCTCGGCATCCTCCATCGTGCGGAAGGCGCCCAACTGGATAAAGTACGCAAAAGGCTCTGCCGTCGCGGCAGCACCGGTCTTGGCCTTGGCCAGATCCCCCAGCGGGTCCGCTGACACGGCGGGCTTGAGCTCGCCTTTGGCGGTGCCCTTGGCGTCGGGCTTGCTCTCCGCCTTGGTGGCGGGTGCGGACTTGGCATCCGGCTCCGCGGGCGCGGCGGCAGGCGCCGGCTTGACCGGATTCTTGCCATACAGGGGGGCGTTCGGGTCCCAGTCCTTGTTCTTCTTGGCCTCTGCGTCATCCTGGTTGGCCGAACGGCTCTGACCCTTGTTCATGAAGGGTACGGGCACCTTGGTCACGTACACGGCCACCGCCAGCGCGGCACCTAAACCGACGACCACTCCGATGATGAACCCCAACAGGGTTCCGCCACGCTGCTGTTTCATGCGCTGCCTTCTTGTTTGATTGACTACATTTTTTGCGGAGCGCTCACGCCCAGCACCGCCAGCCCATTGTGCAACACCTGCGCCGCCGCAGCGACCAGCGCCAGACGGGCCGTCTTGAGCGCCTCGTCCTCCACCAGGATGCGCTCGGCGTCATAGTAGCTGTGGTAGCAGGCGGCCAGTTCGCGCAGGTAGAACGTCACGTCGTGCGGCGCGAAGTCCGCCGCGGCGGCGGTCAGCATTTCCGGGTACTTGGCCAGCAGCAGCATGAGCGCCTGGGCCTGGGGGCTTTGCAGGGGGGAGAGATCCGCCTGCCGCAGGCTGGCCACGTCACCTCCCCAGGCCGCCAGCACGGAGCAGATGCGGGCATGGGCGTATTGCACGTAGTACACCGGGTTGTCGTTGTTCTTCTGCACGGCCAGATCGACGTCGAAGGTGTATTCGGTGTCGGGCTTGCGGCTGAGCAGGAAGAAGCGCACGGCGTCCTTGCTGGTCCACTCGATCAGGTCGCGCAGCGTCACGTAGCTACCAGCGCGCTTGGAAATCTTCACCTCTTCGCCCCCCCGCACCACCCGCACCATGGTGTGCAGCACGTAGTCGGGGAAGCCCTGCGCAATACCCAGGCCCACGGCCTGCAGGCCGGCGCGCACGCGCGAGATGGTGCCGTGGTGGTCGGTGCCCTGGATGTTGACCACCTTGTGGAAGCCGCGCTCCCATTTGGTGATGTGGTAGGCCACATCGGGGACGAAGTAGGTGTACGAACCGTCGCCCTTGCGCATGACGCGGTCCTTGTCGTCCCCGTAGTCGGTGGACTTGAGCCACAGGGCGCCGTCGTGCTCGTAGGTCTTGCCCGCATCGCGCAGCCGCTGCACAGCGGCGTCCACCTTGCCGCTGGTGTACAGGCTGGACTCCAGGTAGTAGTTGTCGAACTGGACGGCAAACGCCTTCAGGTCGAGGTCCTGCTCGTGCCGCAGGTAGGCCACCGCGAAGAGGCGAATGTCATCGAGCGCGTCCACGTCGCCGCTGGCGGTGAACTCCCGGTCATCCGAATGCACCGTCTTTCGGGCCAGGTAATCGTTGGCAATGTCCTGGATGTAGTCGCCGTTGTAGGCCGCCTCGGGCCACTGTGCGTCCCCCGGCTTGAAGCCCTTGGCGCGCAGCTGCGTGCTGTTGGCCAACGTGCTGATCTGCACCCCGGCGTCGTTGTAATAGAACTCGCGGTACACCTCCCAGCCCTGCGTCTGGAACAGGTTGCAGATGGCGTCGCCCAGCGCAGCCTGGCGGCCGTGGCCCACATGCAGGGGGCCGGTGGGATTGGCCGACACGAACTCCACCAGCACGCGCTGGCCATTGCGGGCTTGTGCGCCGAACTGCGCACCCTGCGCCAGGACTTCACGCACCACCTGCTGCTTGGCCTCGGGCTTGAGGCGGATATTGATGAAGCCGGGCCCGGCAATGTCCACCGCATCCACCCAGCGCTGGTAGACCGGCTGGGTCAACAGGTCGGCGCGCAGAGTTTCGGCCAGCTGGCGCGGGTTGAGCTTGAGCGGCTTGGCCAGTTGCATGGCGGCGGTGGTGGCCAGATCGCCGTGGGCGGCGACCTTGGGCGACTCGAATGCGGCTTTGGCGCCCGCCCCGGGGGACAGTTTTTCGAGGGAAGCGGCCAGCGCCTCCAGAAGTTCATTTTTTACAGACAGCATGCCGTGATTTTACGGGGCACCCGCCCGAGTCATCCGCGTTGTCTTTTGGAACGTTGTGTGCTTGAATGCCCTGGTGCATTTTTCTGCCACGGCGGTCATACGCCATTTACCTGAGAGGACATCCGATGAAAAAACTGCTTTCCCTTCTGGCTCTGGGTCTTTCCCTGTCCTTGGGCGCCGCCCACGCGGCCACGCCCCAGCAGACCAAGATGGCCACCTGCAACAAGGAAGCCACGGGCAAGACCGGCGATGAACGCAAAGCCTTCATGAAGGAATGTCTGAGCGCCAAGCCCGCCGCGGCCGCCAAGGGCACCAGCCAGCAGGAAAAAATGAAAGCCTGCAACGCGGAAGCCAAGGGCATGAAGGGCGACGAGCGCAAAAAACACATGAGCGAGTGCCTGAAGAAGTAACCGCCTGTAAATCCTGCAACGGCCGCAGAGCGACCGTTGCCAGCTGCCCGACCGCACCCGCGGTTCGGGCTTTTTTACGTCAGCGCAATCCGTAGCCGGCCGCAATGCCGGCAAACACGGCAAACCCCACCCAGTGGTTGACGCGAAACGCCTTGAAGCAGCCTTCGCGCGTGCGGGTGTGGATCAGCGTGCCGTGCCAGACCACCTGCGCCGCGGCTGCGGCCACCCCCACCCACCACCAGCCCGACTGCAGCAGCGGGGCCACCACGGCGCTCCACAGCACCAAGTACAGCCCGTAGAACGCCAACACGGCCGGCACGTCCCAGCGCCCCAGGGTGATGGCCGACGTCTTCATGCCGATGCGCAGGTCGTCATCGCGGTCCACCATGGCGTATTCGGTGTCATACGCCAGCACCCAGAACAGGTTGCCCAGCAGCAGCACCCACGCCTGCCAGGGCACGGTGCCCTGCACGGCCGAGAAGGCCATGGGAATGCCAAAGCTGAAGGCCACGCCCAGCACCGCCTGCGGCATGGAGACAAAGCGTTTGGCGTACGGGTACACCAGGGTCACCGCCAGGGCTGCGAAAGACCAGGCGATGGTGACCGCGTTGGTGGTGAGCACCAGCGCAAAAGCCGCCAGCGTGAGCACCGCGCCGACCGCCAGCGCCTCGCGGCTGGACAGGGCGCCGCTGGTCACAGGCCGCAGCGCGGTGCGTTTGACGTGCAGGTCGAACTCGCGGTCGGCCACGTCGTTGACGCAGCACCCGGCGCTGCGCATGAGGATGGTGCCCAGGGTGAAAACCCCCAGCAGGTGCCAGCCGGGAAAGCCCCCGGCGGCCAGCCAGAGTGCGCTCCAGGTGGGCCACAGGAGCAGCAGCCAGCCGGCGGGGCGGTTCCAGCGGATCAGGTCCAGGTACAGGGCAAAGCGGTTTTTCATCAGGACAGGCGCGCCACGCCGGGCAACTCACAGGCATAAATGGCATTGCGCAGGGCGGCAATGGCTTCGTAACGGGTAAAACTGCGGCGCCAGGCCAGCACCACCCGGCGGGTGGGCGGCTCACCGCCGGGGCCGTCGAGCACGGGCAGGTAGCGCACCAGCGCATCCTTGCGCGGCTTGGCCTCCAGCGCCTCGGCGGGCACGCTCAGGCGAGGCACCAGCGTGATGCCCATGCCCGCGGCCACCATGTGCTTGATGGTCTCCAGCGACGAACCTTCAAAGCTCTTGCTGATGCCCTCGGCATCGCTGGAAAACCGGGCGAACTCGGGGCAGACCTCCAGCACGTGGTCGCGGAAGCAATGGCCGTTGCCCAGCAGCAGCATGGTCTCCTTCTTGAGTTCCGGCGTGGTCACGCTCGGGCGCGTAGCCAGTGGGTGGTGCACCGGAACGGCCGCCAGGAACGGCTCGTCGTACAGCGGCGCAACCGCCAGCCCGGTGTCCGGAAAGGGCTCGGCCAGGATGGCGCAATCGAGCTCGCCGGTGCGCAGCATCTCCAGCAGCTTGACGGTGAAGTTCTCCTGCAGGATCAGCGGCATTTGCGGCGTGTGCCCGATGACCTGGCGCACCAGGTCGGGCAGCAGGTAGGGCGCGATGGTGTAGATGACACCCAGGCGCAGCGGCCCGGCCAGCGGGTCCTTGCCGCGCTTGGCCAGGTCCTTGATGCTGGCCGCCTGCTCCAGCACCGCCTGGGCCTGGCGCACGATCTCTTCGCCCAGCGGCGTCACGGTGACCTCGTTGGCACTGCGCTCGAAGAGCTTGACGTCGAGCTCTTCCTCCAGCTTCTTCACCGCCACCGACAGGGTGGGTTGCGACACGTAGCAGGCCTCGGCGGCCTTGCCAAAGTGCCGCTCCCGTGCCACGGCAACGATGTATTTGAGTTCGGTGAGGGTCATGGCCGTATTGTCCTATCAGATCAGTTTGCTACAAATTTGATAGCTATCTGCGCAGTATCCGCGGGCGGCTAAGCCTTTAAATACTCCGATTTTCCACCCAACCAGCGTTGCACGTGTTTTTCCGCCAGCGCCGGGTGCTGGTCCAGCAACATGGGAGCTTCCTTGCGCGCCCATTCCAGCAGTACGGTATCGGTGGCCAGATCGGCAAACCGCAGCATGGCCTCGCCACTCTGGCGGGCCCCCAGGAACTCGCCCGGGCCGCGAATCTCCAGGTCGCGCCGGGCGATCTCGAAGCCGTCGTTGGTTTCCACCATGGCCCGCAGGCGTTCGCGCGCCGCCTCTCCCAGCCGCGGGGCATCGCCCGTGGAGTACAGCAGCACGCAGGCCGAGGCCGCTGCGCCGCGCCCCACCCGGCCACGCAGCTGGTGCAGCTGGCTCAGGCCAAAACGCTCGGCGTGCTCAATGACCATCAGCGAGGCGTTGGGCACGTCCACGCCCACTTCAATCACCGTGGTGCTCACCAGCACGGCCATGTGGCCCTGGGTGAACGCGGCCATTACCGCCTTCTTTTCGTCCGCTGGCATGCGCGAGTGCAGCAAGCCCACCTGGGCCAGCGCACCGCTGGCCGTGGGCACGTCGCGCACGGCCTCGCTCAATTCGGCGTGGGTCTGGGTGGCGTTGGTCAGGTCCAGCGCCTCGCTTTCCTCGATCAACGGGCAGACCCAGTAGACCTGCCGCCCCTGGGCAATCTGGGCACGGATGCGCTCCACCACCTCGTCGCGCCGGGCGTCGTTCACGACCTTGGTCACGATGGGCGTGCGCCCCGGGGGCAGTTCGTCCAAAGTGGAGACATCCAGATCGGCGTAGTAGCTCATGGCCAGCGTGCGCGGAATGGGGGTGGCCGTCATCATCAGCAGGTGCGGCTCCATGGCTTCGTGGCGCAGCTTGCCGCGCAGCGCCAGGCGCTGGGCCACGCCAAAGCGGTGCTGCTCGTCGATGATGGCCAGCGCCAGGTTCTTGAAGTGCACCTTGTCCTGGATGACGGCGTGCGTGCCTACCACCAGCTTGGCCTCGCCGCTCTCGATGAGCGCCAGCGCGGCTCGGCGCTCCTTCGTTTTTTGCGTGCCGGTGAGCCAGGCGGTGGTGATGCCCAGTGGCTCCAGCCAGCCCAGCAGCTTGCGAAAGTGCTGTTCAGCCAGGATTTCGGTGGGCGCCATGAGCGCGCACTGCCAGCCGGCGTCCATGCAGATGGCGGCGGCCAACGCAGCCACCACGGTTTTTCCCGCGCCCACATCACCCTGCAGCAGGCGGTGCATGGGCACGTGGCGGGCCATGTCGTTGGCAATCTCGGCACTGACCCGGCGCTGCGCCGCCGTCAGGGCGAACGGCAGGGTGGCCAGCAGGCGGTTGTGCAGCGAGCCCACCGGCTCCGGGAACGCCATGGTGAGTGCCGGCGCCCGCAGGGACGCCCGCGCCCGGCGTGACTGCAGCTGCGACAGCTGCTGGGCCAGCAATTCCTCGGCCTTGAGCCGTTGCCACGCCGGGTGGCTGTGGTCCGAGAGCGTGTCCAGCGACACGTCGGGCGTTGGGTGATGCAAGAACAGCAGCGCCTGGCGCAGGGTCCACAGGGGGTGGTGCCCCAGGCCCTTGTCCAGCACACTGAGGTCGCCCGGCGCAAAGGTGTCCGACAGTTCGGCCCGCGCCAACCCCGCCTGCACCGCCTTGCGCAGGTAGGGCTGCGGCAAGCCGGCCACCGTGGGGTAGACCGGCGTCAGCGCGGTAGGTAGCTCGCCGCCGGCGGTGCGGAAACTGGGGTGCAGCATGGTCCAGCCCAGGAAACCGCCCTTGGCCTCGCCCCGCGCCCGGATGCGGTTGCCCACCGCCAGCGCCTTCTGCTGCGACGGGTAGAAACTGAAGAAACGCAGGGTGCAGGTGTCGGTGCCGTCGTCCACCGTTACGATGAGCTGGCGCCGCGGCCGGAAACTCACCTCGCAGGCCGTCACCACCGCCTCGATCTGGATGGTGTCGCCCTCGCGGGCATCGCGCAGCCGGGTGATGCGGGTCTCGTCCTCGTAGCGCAGGGGCAGATGCAAGGCCAGGTCGATGTCACGCTTGAGCCCCAGCTTCTCCAGCGCCTTCTGCGCCGGGCTCTTGGGCTCGGGCTTGGCGGCTGGGGCGGGGGTGGCAAGGGCGGTGCTGTGCGGCATGGGACAATTCTGCCCGTTCTTTCACCCTTGGTACGGGTTTGTTCAACCCTCAAGCACTATGTCTACACCTGCATCCCCGGCGGTCACCAACACCGTCACCACTCCCTACACGCTGAGCGATTTCGATTTCGCGCTGCCCGAGGCCCTCATTGCCCAGCACCCCGCCCCCGAGCGCAGCGGCTCGCGCCTACTGGATGGCACCGTCAACCCGCCGGTGGACCGCGTCTTCCGCGAACTGCCCAGCCTGCTCCGGGCCGGCGACCTGCTGGTATTCAACGACACCAAGGTGCTCAACGCCCGCCTGTTTGGCGAGAAGGCCAGCGGCGGCAAGGTTGAACTGCTGATCGAGCGCGTGCTGAGCGGCAACCAGGTGGCAGCCCACATGCGCGTGAGCAAGAAACCCGAGGTGGGCGCCACCGTGAAGCTGGTCTGCGCCCCCGGCCACGCCGACGGCCTGAGCGCCACCCTGCTGGGGCGCTGGCCAGACGCCGACGGCCCCCTGTTCCGCTTTGTGCTCGCCAACGACGCGGGCGACGACCCCTACACCTTGATGGAGACCCACGGCCACGTGCCGCTGCCGCCCTACATCACCCATGCCGATTCGGCCGAAGACGCGCAGCGCTACCAGACGGTGTTTGCCAAACACCCCGGCGCCGTGGCCGCTCCCACGGCGGCCCTGCACTTTGACGAAACCCTGCTGGCCCGACTCGATGCCATGGGCGTGCAGCGCGCCCATGTGACGCTGCATGTGGGCGCCGGCACCTTCCAGCCGGTCAAGACCGAGAACCTGGCCGAGCACCAGATGCACAGCGAGTGGTACGAAGTGCCCGCTGCCACCCAGCAGGCCATTGCCGACTGCCGCGCCCGCGGCGGGCGCGTGGTGGCCGTGGGCACCACCACGGTCCGCACGCTGGAGAGCTGGGCGCACAGCGGCGTGGCCCGGGGCGACACGCGCATCTTCATCACGCCCGGATTCGAGTTCAAGCTGATTGACGTACTGGTCACCAACTTCCACCTGCCAAAGAGCAGCCTGATGATGCTGGTCAGCGCCTTTGCCGGTTACGACCACATCATGGCGCTCTATCGCACGGCCATAGAACGCCAGTACCGCTTCTTCAGCTACGGCGACGCCATGTTGCTGGCACGCGCGCCCCGACCGGCCTGATTCCCGGCTCAGGCCCCGGGCACCCGCTGGATCGCCTGCGCCGCCGCGCACACATCCTGCGTCAGGCGCTGCAAGGCCGGTAGCGCCACCCGCACATGCTGCCAGTGCAGCGCCACATCCAGCGTCGCATCGGGACGCAAGGCCACCAGGGTGCCGCTGGCCAGGTGGGGCGCCACCAGCTCCACCGGGTGCATGCCCCAGCCAATGCCCGCCAGGCCGGCATCGATAAACGCCTGGGTGGCCGGAAACCAGTGGCGCGGCGGCTTGAGGCCCGCGCCAAAGTGCTGCTCCAGCCACTGCTTTTGCAGCAGATCCTTCTGGTTGAAGACCAGCACGGGCGCATGCGCCAGGCTCTGCTGGTCTACCCCTTTTGCAAAGTGGCGCTGCACATAGGCCGGGCTGGCCGCCGCCACGTAGGCCATGTGCCCCAAGGCCACGCTGTTGCAGCCCTGCACCGGCTTGGGCGTGGCCGTGACCGCCGCCAGCACCTCGCCGCTGCGCAGCCATTGCGCGGTGTGGTCCTGGTCGTCCAGGCTGATGTCCAGCAGCTCGGTGCCCCCCTCCGTAAAGCGCCGGGCCGCCTCCATGAACCAGCCACCCAGGCTGTCGGCGTTCACCGCCACGCGCAGGGTAGCCCGCTCGCCCGCATCCGGCTCGGGCAGCACCCCCGGCAGCGCCTGGCGCAGGCCATGCTCCAGCAGGCCCACCTGCTCCACATGGCGGCACAGTTGGCGCCCGGCCTCGGTGGCCGCGCAGGGTTGACCGCGCAACACCAGCACCCGACCCAGCCGCTCTTCCAGCAGCTTGACGCGCTGCGAGATGGCCGAGGGCGTGACATGCAGCGCCTGCGCCGCGCGCTCAAAGCTGCCTTCCCGCACCACGGCGGCCAGAGCTTCCAGACTGGGGTAGTCCAGCATGTAGTAATCCTTAATAATACTTAGCAAAGTTAACTGGCCTAATTTGAGCACAACGCGCATGCTGGCGGTCCATGCCCACATTTCCCTCCGTTTCAGCCCCCCTCTCCACCCTGGCGGGCGGTTTTCTGCTCAGCCTGTCCCTGATCGCCGCCATCGGGGCGCAAAACCTGTTTGTGCTGCGCCAGGGGCTGCAGCGCCAGTACGTGGGCATGTGTGTGCTGTTTTGCGCCTCGGCCGACGCCGTGCTGACGGCGCTGGGCATGGCTGGCATGGCCGCACTGGTAGCCGGCTCACCCCGCTGGGCCCACGGAATGGCCGCCGCCGGCGCCCTGTTTCTGCTGGCCTACGGCGGCCTGGCCTTGCGCCGGGCATGGCAGGGCGGCTCCCACGCCACGGTGGGCCACAACCCGACGCACACCCGGCCGCTGGTGCTGGCGCAACTGGCCGCGCTGACCCTGCTGAACCCGCACGTGTACCTGGACACGGTGCTGCTGATCGGCTCCATGGGCGCACGCCAGCCGGGGCCGCTCCAGGGCGCGTACCTGGGGGGCGTGGTGGCGGCCAGCCTGTGCTGGTTTGTGGCACTGGGTTACGGCGCGCGCTGGCTCCAGCCCCTGTTCGTGCGCCCGGTGGCCTGGCGCATGCTGGACGGCCTGACCGGCTGCACCCTGCTGGCCCTGGCCGCGGGGCTGCTCACAACGCTGGCCTGAGCGGCGCGACCGGCCACCGCAGCCCTGGCGGGCGGGCTTCGTACAATGCCCCACTCCCTCGGAATCCTCCCATGCTGCAATTTGACCTCCTGAAAACCGACCCCACCAGCCACGCCCGCCGCGGAACCCTCACGCTCAACCACGGCGTGGTGCAGACGCCCATCTTCATGCCGGTGGGCACCTACGGCACGGTCAAGGGCGTGATGCCGCGCAGTCTGGAGGACATGGGCGCGCAGATCATCCTGGGCAACACCTTTCACCTGTGGATGCGCCCGGGCCTGGACGTGATGGCCAGCTTTGGCGGCCTGCACGGCTTCGAGAAGTGGAACAAGCCCATCCTGACCGACTCAGGGGGCTTTCAGGTCTGGAGCCTGGGCGAGATGCGCAAGATCAGCGAGGAAGGCGTGCGCTTTGCCTCGCCGGTCAATGGCGACAAGCTGTTTCTGACCCCCGAGATCAGCATGCAGATCCAGACCGTGCTCAACAGTGACATCGTCATGCAGTTCGACGAGTGCACGCCCTACGACACCAAGGGCCACATCACCACCGAAAGCGAAGCGCGCCAGTCCATGGAACTCTCGCTGCGCTGGGCCAAACGCTGCCAGGCCGAGTTCACCCGGCTGGAGAACCCCAACGCGCTGTTCGGCATCGTGCAGGGCGGCATGTTCGAGAACCTGCGCCAGGAATCACTCGAAGCCTTGGTCGAGATGGACTTCCCCGGCTACGCCGTCGGTGGCGTGAGCGTGGGCGAGCCCAAGGACGAGATGAACCGCATCATGGCGCACACGCCGCACCGCCTGCCGGCCCACAAGCCGCGCTACCTGATGGGCGTGGGCACGCCCGAGGACCTGGTGCAGGGCGTGGCCGAGGGCGTGGACATGTTCGACTGCGTCATGCCCACGCGCAACGCGCGCAACGGCACGCTGTTCACCCGCTATGGCGACCTGAAGATCCGCAACGCGCGCCACAAGACCGACCACCAGCCGCTGGACGCCAGCTGCACCTGCTATGCCTGCGCCGGAACCTCGGGTGTTTCGTGGGACCAGGGCGGGCGCGAGGGGTTCTCCCGTGCCTACCTGCACCACCTGGACCGCTGCGGCGAGATGCTGGGCCCCATGCTGGCCACCGTGCACAACCTGCACTACTACCTGAACCTGATGCGCGAGGTGCGCGAAGCGCTGGATGCCGGCACCTTTGGCGCCTTCCGCCAGCAGTTCAAGGCCGATCGCGCGCGCGGCGTGTAGCTCAGGCTTCCCAGTTGGCGGCGCTGCGCCAGCGCGCCATCCAGTCGGGAAAATCCGCCGCGGGCATGGGGCGGGCGATGCCATAACCCTGCGCCATTTCGCAACCCAGCGCCAGCAGGCGCTCACCGTGGGCCGCCGACTCCACGCCTTCGGCAATCACCTCGCGGCCAAACGCCGTGGCCAGCCCGATAACACCCTTGACGATGGCCAGGTCATCGGGATTGCCCAGCATGTGGCGCACAAAGCTCTGGTCGATCTTGAGCAGCTCGGCCGGCAAGTGCTTGAGGTAGGTGAGCGAGGAATAGCCGGTGCCGAAATCATCCAGCGCAAAGCGCACCCCCGCGGCGCGGCAGGCGTGCATGATGTCGGAAACCTCCGCCATGTCTTCCAGCACGCTGGTCTCCAGGATTTCGAGCTCCAGGCTGTGGCGGGGAACTTCCGGGTGGGCTGCCAGCAACTCGCGCAGGCGTTCCACGAAACCCGTCTGCTGCAACTGGCGTCCCCCGATGTTGACGCTCACAGCCACCCGTTGGCCGGACTGGCTCCACTGGCTCATCTGGGCCAGCGCCGTGGCAATCACCCATTCGCCGAGTTCCACGCTGAACGGGTGGTCCTCAATGATGGGCAGGAACGTCGCCGGGGCCAGCAGCCCCCGCTCCGGGTGCTGCCAGCGGATCAGCGCTTCCGCACCGGTGACTTCGCCGGTCTTCATGTTCACCTTCGGCTGGTAATACAGCACGAACTCACGCCGCTCCAGCGCCTGGCGGATGTGCTCCAGGCTCTCGCGCTGGATCTTCACCGCCGCATCGTGGGCAACGTCAAACAGGTGGTAGCGGTTGCGGCCCGCCTGCTTGGCGGCATACATGGCCTGGTCCGCCTGGCGCATCAGCAGGTCGGCATCGACCCCATCCTGGGGATAGAACGTCACGCCCATGCTGGTGGAAACCTGCATCGTCGCGTCCCCCACCGTCACGGAGGCGGCGGCGGCCTGCAGCAGGCGTTCCAGCACCGGCTCGCAATCCTGCGTGTGCACCAGGTCGGTCAGGACGGCCACGAACTCGTCGCCACCGATACGGGCCAGCGTGTCGCCCTCCCGCAGGACGGCCTTCAGGCGCTGGGCCAGCACGATCAGCAGCTCATCCCCGACGTTGTGGCCGTAGGTGTCGTTCACAGCCTTGAAACCATCCAGATCCAGGAAAACCACCGCCAGCGAATGCTTGCGCCGCTGGCTCTGCACCAGCGCCTGCTGCAGGCGATCGGCCAATAACCGGCGGTTGGGCAAGCTGGTCAGCACGTCGTAGTGGGCGATGTGATCGAGCTGCTGCGCGTGCTCCTTCATCGAGGTGATGTCCGTGAACAGGGCTACGTAGTTCTGGGTCGTTCCATTGGCATCGCGCACCGAACCGATGTTGAGCATCTCCGCATACACCTCGCCATTCTTGCGCCGGTTCCAGACCTCGCCGTACCAGTGGTCCTTGGTCGTGAGGTCATGCCACATGGCGGCGTAAAACTCCTTGGGCTGCCGGCCGGACTGCAGGATGCGCGGACTCTGCCCGATGGCCTCGCTCCGGGCGAACCCAGTAATGCGGCTGAACGTGTCGTTCACCTCGACGATGGTGCCACGGGTATCGGTGATCATGATGGCCTCGCGGGCGTGGGTGAACACGCTGGCCCAGAGCTGGAGGCGGACTTCCGCCTGCTTGCGCTCGCTGATGTCTCGCGACAAGACCACGAAGCGCGGCCCGTCTTCCGGACGGTCCTTCTTGCGGGCCACCGACAACTCAAACCACTTGCGCGCCTCACCCCGGGTCACCTCCAGCTGGCGCCCCATGCAATAGCCGTGTTCGTTGGCCTCCTGCAAGGCGCCCAGCACAATGGCGGCAACCTCCGGCGCGAACACGTCGGACACCCGCTTGCCCAGCAAGGCCTCCGTCGCCACCGTCATCACCGCCCCGCGCGGCGACTGGATGGTGTGGTAGCGCCCATCCAGCCCCATCTCGAACAGCACATCGGGAATGGCATGGAGCGTGCTCTGCAAATCGTTCTGCGCGGCCAGCATGCTTTTGGCCATGCGGTCCAAGGCCCGCGTCAGGTTCCGGATTTCCGGGCTGCCGCGCAGCGTCAGGTTGGTATCCAGATGACCGGCCGCCATGGCATTGGCCCGGATTTCCAGTTGCTTTAGCGGCGCCAGCCCCGAGCGCAAGACCAGCCAGATGCCCGCAAAGTTCAGCAGGATGGCCAGCAACAGGAGCGCAAACTGGTCTTGCAGGCGCGCCCAGGACCGGTCCGCCAGCACCTGGCCGGTCAGGGTCAGGGTCAGCTCGCCATACACACGCCCCCCGACCACAACCGGCGTGCTGCCCGAAATTTCAGGAAAGCCGAACCAGCGCACAAACCAGCCGGGCGATTGCGGCAGTGGCCGCACGTCCTCGGCATGCACGCGGGCGCCGGTGACGTCCCGGAATTCCGCCGACAGGATCAGCTGCCCGGGCACGTAGCGGTCCAGCGTCCGCTGCAGGGCGGCAAAGTCCCCGATCACGACCACTTCGGCCAATGCCGACGGCAAAATGCGCAGTTCCAGGGCCAGCGCAGACTTCAGGTCAGCCCGGACTTGCGCCGCGTCGTGTCGCGCCGCGACCAGCAGCATGGCCGCTCCGGCCAGAAACAGGACCATCCCGGTGGTGGTCAGCAACCGGGCCATCAGGGGCAGCCGCCCCCACCGCGTGCGCAGGACGGCCATGCTCAGCGCCCGTCCTTGAGCACGGTGTGCCGGTAGAAATCCCGGTAGCTGCGGTAGTCTGCGGGACTGCTCATGCGGAAACCGTAAGGAGGCTTCTGGCCAATCACGCGCGCCGTCGCCTCCAGCACCCGCAGGCCCTCGGCATCCGAATCCATGCCGTCTATGGCCTGCCGGACGGCATCTACCACCGCCTTGGGCACGCGGGGATGCACCGCAATGGGCAGGTTGAGAAAGGCGGGCGACTCCCACAGCACGCGGTAAGACATGCCTTCCCGTGCAGCAAAGCTCTGCATGAGCTGGCCGTTGACGCCGGCGGCCATCACGCGCCCGGCCTTGAGCTGGGCCATGATGCCTTCCTGGTTGCCGCCGTACACCGGCACCACCGCGATGCCCTGGCGCAATAGGGCGTCCATCGGCACGGCATAGCCTACGAACGCTTCCCGCGACGGGAAGCCCACCGGTTGGCCACGCAACGCGTGCAAGGTCTGGATGGGGGAGTTTTCCAGGGTGACGATCTGTCCGGTAATGGCGTCGTCGTTGGGGCGCAAGATCACCTGGTAGTTGGCCTGCGCCATCCGGGGCTGGAAGAGGGCATTGGAATAGACGAAGTCGTACGCGCCCTGCGCCGTGGCCGCATTGGACTCCGGCGCGCTGCGGGCCACTTTGAGCTCCAGAACCACCCCGGTTTTGCTCCGCACGTAATCAAAGATCGGGTTCCAGTATCGGGCCGTGAGCACCGCATTGCGCTGGGACAGCACACCGAAAGTCCAGGCGTCGGCGGCCTGCGCCGCAAGGGGAGACAAACCGCTGGCGAGAACCGCCAGCAGCAGTGCCCGCGGCCCGGCCCGCACGGCCAGTCGCAGCGCACAAATAACACGTTTCATTGACCCGATTTTACGCGCCATGGATATGGCGCTCCGTCCGGCCTAAGCGTTCCCGACAAAAACCGTCAGTACGCCGGTGTAGCCATACAGATGCCGGTGAGCAATCTCACCCCCGGCAAAGAACCCCACCAGGGGCACATCGCCCAGAACCCGGCGCACCAGTTGCAGCTCCGCGCTGGGGCCGCCGAAATGGGGGCCACCGCGACCGGTGCAACTCACATACACCGCACCGGCAATGCGCTGTGTCGACTCCGCTGCCCACTCCGGGGGTTCCAGCTCGTCACGGATTTCTGCACAGATGCGGGTCAGGTCGGCCCGGGCCGCCTGCACATTGCGCTGGCAAAACACCAGTTGCGCCCCCGCCTCCACGTGATCGGCCACGGCAATGCCACGGCGGGCGGGATCAAGCCCGATGATGTGGCGCACCACCACATCGTCCCCGAAGTTGCCCGTCTGGCGCACCGCCACCGGGTGCGCGGCCACCGTGGCAACCGCCTGTGGGGCCTTGCCCCCCGCATCCCCGCCACCCGTGGCCTGCGGTGGCCGCACCAGACCCACCAGCGTGGCGCGCACCACGTCCAGGGCTTGCTGCGGCGCCTCCAGCGAAATGGCAAGGTCCTGCAGCATCACGTCCAGCGCCGGCCGCCCATCGAGGGACAGCACCACGTTGCGGTCCGCTGCACTGACGGTGCGCGCCGGGGCAACCGGCATGCACCCCTGGGTCACGCGCGAAACCAGCCCCACCTCCGGCCCAAAGGCCACACCGCTGAGGCCGCCACTGAAGACGCCGCCGGCCGCACCGTGGCCCTTGATGTTGCCGTCGCCCCCCACGGCGAACTGCAGGCCCTGCGTGCGGCTGCTGGAGACGCCTCCAAACAGGTAGCCCGACTCGGTGCGGGCCGCCAACTCTGCAACCAGCTCCCCCAGGTCCGCCGTATCGGCGTCCGCATGCACCAGGGCGGTATGGGCCTCAAAACCCAGCCCCAGCGGGGCAACGCCGGAAAACACGCGGTACTGGTCACTGGGCAGCTCCAACAGCATGACGGCCATGGCCGGCTCGTCCCAGTACTCCACATTGTTGGACACGATGCCCACCCCCACGGTGCCCGACCAATCGGTCACCAGGGGCAACTCGGACTCCAGGTACTCCAGGATGTCGCGGGCCGCATCGGCATAGTGGTCGGTCAGGTACAGCAAAGCCAGTGTGGGAGTCTCGGCATACCCCGGCAAGGCCATCTGGGCCCGCAGCTGCGCCAGCACCAGGGCGGCGGCCATGGGCCACTGCGGATGCGTGGCATGTGCGTAAGGAAAGCGCTTCATTCCGCCACCGCCTGCAATCCGGCCCTGGGGCCTAACGGCTGCGCGGGGTCTTGCGGGCCGCCGGCTTGGTGGCAGCCGCACGCCGTTTGGTCACGGCCTTCTTGCCCGCGGCCGAAGCCGATTTCAACGCCTCCTTGGCCAGCCCGGTTGCCATGTTCCGGGTGACGTCCATGGCGGTCTTGGTGCCCGCTTCTTTCAATGCACCGGCGGCGATCTGCTGGAATTGCTGGGTCAGTGCGCCCCACAACTGCAGGGGATCCACCAGCGCGCTGCCCGTGGCGGCGGCTTTTCCACCCTTGCCCACCTTGGCCGCTACCCGGGCGCCACCCGTAGCCACGTCCGAGAGGGTCTTGGCCGTGGACGCCGCCCGCTCGGTGACACGCTGCACCCCCGATTGCACCGATTCGGCCGCCTTCAGCTTCAGGGCATTGGCCACGTCACCAATGTTGAAATTCATGCCTTTGAGGGTGGCCAGCGTCATCTTCTGCACCTCCAGCGCCTGGATGGTGGCACCCAGGGCGCGCGAGTTCTGCTCCAGCCAGAAATGCACCGCCTTGAGTTCTTCAATGCGTTTTTCGAGCTCCTCCACGCTCAACGTGGGAGCAACCCAGTTGCCGAGGTTGGGCATTTGCGGAATATTGCTGGTGGCCCCTTTGGCCAGGTTCTGCAAAAAATCGAAGCCCGGCACAAATTTTCCGAATCCGGTAGTGTCTGCGTCACTCATGCTCGCTCCCGTGGAGGTGGTCAACTCTGAACAGTTGGCAGCTTACTCCAACGCCAGACATCTGGCCACCGCCGTCCCCGCTGCACGGGCCGTCTACGGCACGGTGCGCGGCACGCCCCCCCGCGCCTGCAAGCTGGCCAGTTGCGTCAGCGCCGCGTGGTCCAGGATGCGCACGTGGCGCCGCCTGATTTCCAGGATGCCATCGGCCACCAGCTGGGACAATATGCGGCTGACGGTCTCGTACTTGAGGCACACGAAATTGCTCAGGTCCATGCGTGTCATCCGCAGGTCCAGCTCGGTGGCGGGGAACCCGCGTGCGTGCAGACGCTGCGCGAGGTTGATCAGGACGCTGGCCAGCCGCTTGTCGCCACGGATGCTGCTGAGCAGCAGCATGGCGTTGCTCTTGACCACGATGTCCTGGCTCAGCACCCGGTGCAGATGGCGCTGCAGGACGTCCATCTCGCGGGCCAGCGCCTCCAGGCGCACAAACGGCAGCGCACAAACTTCGGAATCCTCCAGCGCCACGGCGGCACAGCTGTGCTGGTCCCGCTCGATCCCGTCCAGCCCGACGAACTCACCCGTCATCTGGAAGCCCGTGATCTGCTCGCGCCCGTCGCTGGAAATGACCACCGTCTTGAAAAACCCCGACTGGATGGCATAGACGTTCTGAAAGCGCTCGCCCTGGTGGATCAGCACCTCCCCCTGCTTGACGGTTCGGCGCGCCAGAACCGCGCGGCCCACACGCTCCAGCGCGCCAGGGTCGAGGTCACTCGGCCAGCACAGTCCCCGGGACTTGCACTGCGCACAGGGCGTATCTGCCGCACCCGTTGCATCCACATCCTGCCGGGCCGGGAGGTCCAATAAAAGTACTTCTTCCTGCATTTCTCTCTCCGTCAAAAATCCTGTTCAGCGGCCCCAACGGGCCAAGGGCGCGAACCGCCACACGGGCCGGAACGCGCACTCCATGTACAAGGCTCAGACGAAAAGCGGGGGTCCCCGCGCCGGTGGCGCCAGGGCCGGCGTGCCGCAGTGGCCCCGATCCGGGCCGTCCGGGCACGGCTGCTGCCGGCCCGCATCCAGAAAGGAAAAAAGGGGTGGCGGCGGTGGCGGTGCCGCCCGCTCCAGCCCCTGCAGACAGAACGGGCAGTGGTCCAGGAACTGGGCCGGCTCCTGCCGGGCAGGTGCCTCGACGGCCACGGTGCGCGGTCCGCTGGAGGTGCAGATTTCAATCCAGGAAGCGCGGTGCCCGTGCGCCACGGCGTGCGACACCGTGGGAACCAGCGCGCTCAGGGAACCGACCCACACGGCCAGCCACACCACCCAGGGGCGGTGCAGCAATGCGTGGAATCGGGTGGCTGTCATGACCTGCGAAAGGCGCCGGCTCAGGGCTTGCCGTGCATGCCGTGACCCATGTCCGCGGCGTTGGCCGGAGCCGCTGCCGACACCGGTACCTTGAGTTCGCTGCGGGTCTCCACACCCTTGGCGTCCTTGAACACCAGGGTCATGGGGATGGTGGTGTCCTTCTGCAGGGCCACCTTCAGGTCCATCAGCATCACGTGGTAGCCGCCGGGCTTGAGCTCCACGGCCTTGCCCACAGGCAAGTCCAGCCCACCTTGCACGGCGCGCATTTTCATGACGCCACCGTCCATCTTCATCTCATGCACCTCCGCCACGCCTGCAACGGGGCTGGAGACGGCCACCAGTTTGCTGCCTTCCTTGGCTGTGAGTTTCATGAAGGCGCCGGTGGCCGTCTGGCCTTGGACGGTGGCGCGGGCCCAGGCGTCCTTGATGTCCACGGTCTGGGCATACAGGGTGCCGGCAGACAGCGCGAGGATGGCAGCGATAGTTTTGAGTTTCATGGGTCTTCCTTGGTTAAAAAATGGTTTCAGTGCGCATGCTCGCCAGCGGCCTGGATGTCGAGCACCTCCAACAGCGCTGCCGGCGATTTAAGACCTTTGGTGGAGTTGCCCGAAGCCGGCACATCCACCCAGGCGTTGACGCCCTTCTCGCAGCTTTGCACCACCGGGAACCAGATCGGTCCGGGTTTGGCCGGTGTGGTGCCCCGCAGCACGAATTCATCGTAATAGGCCGCCGGCAGGGCATGCTCGGGGCCATTGGCGGTCCAGGTAATTTCCAGCACCCCTTCGGTATAGGTCTTGCCGTGGCTCTCGTAGGGGGCGGCCAGCTTGCCGATTTTGGTGACCACCGTCCAGCCCGGCTTGGGCATGGGCTGAGCGCCATTGAAACCGGCAGGAATGGTGACCCGCAGGCCCGTGGTGGCAGAGTTGTCACAGCCATGCCCCACGCGCAGCACCGCGCGGTAGCTGGTGCCGGCCGCGGCGGCGCCATCCTGCAGCACAACATGGGAAAAAGAGGCGCCAGCCGCCATGGACAGTGCGCAGGCAGCTATGGATTTGATAGTGAATTTCATGGAAACGTCCTTGGGTTAAAAATCGTAGGTCAGTTCGGCAACCAGCGTGCGCTTGGGATACGGGTGGTAATTCCAGTACTCCTCGTTGGTCAGGTTGTCGATACCGAGGGCCGCCACCAACTTGGGGCTGAAGGCATAGCGCGCGCGCACATCCACGACCAGAAAGCGGCTGGCGGCGGTGTAGGCAAAGCCGTTCACGTCGGCGTTGTTGAGGGTGGAATACTGGTCGCCGCTGTAGCGCACCCCGATGGAGGTGTTGAACTGGCCATTCCAGCGGTAGTTGGCCAGGGCCGAGGCACGCCACAGCGGCACACGGGGCTGGAGCTTGCCGATGGTGTCGCCGGGAGTGGTCACATAGCCGGCGTTTTCCACAATGCGCGAATCGGCGTAGGTGATGCTGCCGGAGAGGTCCAGACCGCGGATCAGGTTGTCCGTACCTTGGAAGGCAATTTCCAGCCCGGTGGTGTTGATGGCGTCCACATTGGTGATGCGGGTGACGGTGGTGCTGAGCGATTCGGCGTAAATGGAGTCGCGCACGTTTTCCTGGAACAGGGTCACGCGCAGCACGGCGTTACCCAGGTCCTTTTCCGCCGACAGCTCGGTGGTCCACGACTTCTCCGGCTTGAGATCCGGGTCGTTTACCACCGTCAAGGTGCCGCTGGTCGCGCCATACAGCTCCTGTACCGTGGGCATGCGCACGGCGCGACCGGCCGACACTTTCAGCGTCGTATCTGCCGTGGCCTGGAACGCCAGGGCGGCCTTGGGCGACAGATAGGTTTCACTGCGGTCGGCGTAGGTCAGGGCGCTGGTTGCGGTCTGGGTGTAGCCGCCTTGGGCGCTCCAGCGCTCCACCCGGGCTCCCAGCACTGTCTTCCAGCGCGGCGCAAACGTCCAGGTGTCCTGCCCGTACACGCTTTGCAGCTGGGTTTTTCCACCCACATCGGTGTTGAGCGTGCCGGCTTCGCCCGTCATCCACTCGCCCACCGTGTTGGACTTGAGGATGCGCAGGCGGTAGTTTTCCTGCTGGAAGCCCATGTCGGCAATGTGCGCGCCCTGCATGCCTTGCGGTCGCCAGGTCCCCTTGGCGGCCACCGCCGTCCAGCCGGTGCCCTTTTGGTCGGTGACGGTGGCGCCGGTTCCCGCCCCACCGCTGAGCGTGGATGCGGCATTGACCGTGGTGGCATGGTTGAGGTCGCGGGCGTAGTCGTACAGGCTGGCGGCCACCTCCCAGTCCCACACGCCCTTGGTATGGCTCTTGACCGACAGGCCGTGCATGAAATGCTCCAGGCTTTCGCGGGACGCATTGAACGAGCCGTCGATCTGGTAGATCTGACCGTTGATGGTGCGCTTGCCGCCATAGACGGCATTGCCTGCAGCATCTTTCAGGTAGGAAACCGGGTTTCCTTCTGCGTTGTTGTTCCAGTACCCCAGGGTGTAGCTGGCCCGCACCGTGGGTGAAACGTCATAGGCCAGCTTGAGTTTCTCGTGGTTCTGGACGGTGTGGTACTGGGTGCTGGTGCCTAGGATGTACCAGGGCACATTGGTCTTGTCCAGGCCGCCGATCGCACCGCCGACCGCGCCCAGCGAGGGGCCGGCAACGGTCGCGGTTGTAGCCTTGGTGGCAATGACCAGCGGCTGGCCCGCGCTGTCCGTGCGGTTGGCGTTGATCCACCACGACCAGTCGCCGCTCTTGCTACCCAGCGAAACACTGGCCTGGTTGCCGCTGTAGGTCTCGCTGGTGTTGTACAGGCTGAAGGGTTGCTGAAAGACCGAGACTTTCACATGGCCTTCCAGTGCGGTGGGCATGCGCGTCACATAGTCCACCACCGCGCCCACCGAATTGCCCGGGTAGGCGGCAGAAAAGGGGCCATACATCACGTCCACCCGCTCGATCTCTTCGGGAGTCACCATACCCCAGCGGGGCGCATAGGTGGCACCGTTGCCCAGGTAGTTGGACAGGAGAATGCCGTCGGCGTAGACCGCCGAACGGGCGCTGTTGCCCGTGCCCGACGCGCGGCTGGACAGCACGGCGTGGTTGTAGTCGCCGATGTAGCGGCGGCGCACCAGCAAGCTGGGGAAGTACTTCAGCGCGTCTTCGGCGTCGGTGGCGTTGATCGTTTCTTCGATCTGCTCCCGTGTCACGCCTTCGATGGTGGTCGGGATCTGGGTCGGCAGCGAGGTCGGCTGGCCGCTGTTGACGGTCACCATGCCCAGCGACTTGACCGGGGCGTCGGCCGCCACACTGGCTTCCGGTAACGGCTGCGGGGCAGCGACCTGGGCCCACGCCGGCCCAATGCCAGGGGACGCCACGGCCAACGCCAGGGCAATGCGATGTCTGCGCATGGAAACTCCAAAATACCAAGCAAAAGGCCCAAAACCGCCGCAAATACGGCGTCAGGCGCTATGAATTTGATAGTTCAGAGAGAAGGAGGGCCGCGCGCCGGCAACGGCGCAGCGGCGCGCGCCGCGTCATGCGCCGCGGCAATGTCTTGCAGGGCATACGACAGCGGCTGGGCAGGCCCCAGGGCCGCATGCGCGGCGGGCGACAGCAGTGCCGTCATGGGCGTGCACAGCGGGCAGTCCATGGTCTTGCTGCCCAGGTCACTGGTGCTGCCGTCATCGGCCTTGACCAGTACCTTCATCGCGCCGGCACCCGTGCAGACCAGCAGGATGTCCTGCGGCTTGATGATGGGCGAGGCCACAGCGACCCCCAGCGACAGCACGAACCACACCAGCACAAGGCGGGTGACGAACGTGAAATGGCGCAGGGTTTGCATGGGCCGCATTATCATCCCGCCAACCCGCGGTGCTTTGCGCTAGAGCAAATGACCGGGTTCTTTTGTCGGCGTTGCCCCGACTGCGCCTGCGCAGCCCGGACGCCGCGCCCCACAGGACATGCCCCCATGATGAATTACACCTTCGCGTCTGCCACCATCCTGCTGGTGCTCATTACCGACCCCATCGGTAACATCCCCATTTTTGCCAACGCGCTCAAACATGTGGCCCCCGAACGGCGCGCGCGGGTGATCCTGCGCGAGATCCTGATTGCGTTTGCCCTGCTGCTGGCGTTCATGTTCGTGGGCGACAGCTTCCTGCGGGTAATGAACCTCAGCGAGCTGTCGCTGCAGATCGGCGGCGGCGTGATCCTGTTCCTGATCGCCCTGCGCATGGTGTTCCCTCCGCCGGCCCCGGCAGAAGGAGAAATCCTGGAGGAACCCCTGATCGTGCCCCTGGCGGTGCCGGCGGTGGCTGGCCCCTCGGCCCTGGCCACCGTGCTGCTGCTGGTGTCGCAGCAGCCCGATCGCCGCATGGAGTGGATCGGGGCACTGTGCGTGACCATGCTCATCAGCGCCATCGTGCTGGTTTCCGCCGAGCGCATTCAGCGCGTCATCGGCACCCGGCTGGTGGTGGCCGTCGAGCGGCTCATGGGGTTGGTCCTGGTGTCCGTGGCTATCGAGATGATGCTGCGCGGCGCCAAGACGTTTGTCCTGCAGCTGGCACGGGGCTAGGCGTCCCGGCCCGCCGGGGCGACGACTTCCTGCTCGATGGCGCCAAAGATGCTGTGGCCGTCGCGCCCCTTCATCTCGATGCGGATGGTGTCGCCCCAGCGCAGGTAGTCGGTACTGGGCTTGCCGTCCTGCAGGGTTTCCATGGCACGCTTCTCGGCGATGCAGTTGTAGCCCTTGGGCCAGTCCGTGCCCCCCTTCGTGGTCACGCCCTGGTTGCTCACCGCCCCGGAGCCGACGATGGAGCCCGCGCGCACCGGGCGGGTTCTGCACAGGTGGGCCAGGAGCTTGCCAAAGGGATGGGTCATGTCCGCCCCCGCGTCACACAGGCCGACCTTGCGGCCGTTCCATGTGCTGTGCAGGGTCAGTTGCAACCGTCCCTTGGTCCAGGCCTCGCCCAGTTCGTCGGGCGTGACCGCCACCGGGCTGAAGGCGGTGGCAGGTTTGCTGCCCACCAGCCCGAAGCCCCGCGCCTGCTCGGCCGGTGACAGGGCACGCAGACTCACGGCATTGGCCAGCATCACCAGGCGGATGCCCTCCAGCGCGCGGTCGGCCGGGCAGCCTGCGGGCAAATCGCTGCTCACCACCGCCAGCTGAGCTTCAAAGTCCACTCCCAACTCTTCACTGGCACAGGCAATGGCGTCGCACGGCCCGGCCAGGGCGTCACTGGCGCCCTGGTACAGCAGCGGGTCGGCAGAGCCCCCCGCAACCCCGGAGGCCTCGGTTGCCGGGTACACCAGCTCGGCGTGGCTGCCGTAGGCCACCGAACCCACCCATTGGTAGGCGCGCGGCAGGGGCGCCATGCACTGGCGCGGATCGAAGGGGAAGGCGTGGCGGGCGTGCCCGCTATTGAGGGCGTTGTACAGGTCCTGCAGCTGGGGCGACAGGTAGTTCCAGTCATCCAGCACCTGTTGCAGGCGGTTGGCGATGCCCGAGGCGTAATGGGCCTGACCGAGGTCCCGGGAGACGACCACCAGTTGGCCGTCGCGGGAACCGTCTTTGTAAGTTGCAAGTTTCATGGCGGAATTGTCGCTCTGATTTAAACTGGAACCGTTATACCGGGATTGCCCCCGTACGCTCCCCACAATGTCGTCCGCCCACCTGCCACCCCCCTCCCAGCCGCCCGTCAGGCGCCGGCATCCCGTGCGTGGCCTGCTGCTCCTGACGTTGGGCGTGGTTCTGGCACACTGGGCGCTGCTGCACAGCGCGCCCCTCAGCCTGGCCTCCCATGCCAGCCCGGACAGTCCGTCCGACCTTCCCTTCATCACCCGCACCATCACCGTGCCTGCCGCACCCCCGCCGGTGCCTCCCACAGCCACGGCAGCAGCGCGCGCCCATGCGGCCCCTGCACCGGCGCCTGCCGGCCCGACATCCCGCCTGGTGACCGAACCTGACGCCGCGCCGCCGGCCGACGACACCACGCCTGCAGCAGCGCAGGCCGAGGTCGATCACACCGATGCCGTTGACGTCGCAGCCGCGCAGGTGCCCCCGCCCGGAGATCCCAAGGCGCCGGCGGCCCAGGCCGTGCACAGCTATGCCATTCCGGGGTCCATGCACCTGCCGTACGACATCCGCGGCGAAACCCGGGGGGTTCCGTTCTCGCTCAATGGCAACCTGAACTGGCAGCAGGACGGCAGCACCTACAACGCCCGCATGGAGGTCAGCCACTTTCTGCTGGGCGCACGCATACAGACCAGTACCGGTGAACTCACCGCGCACGGACTGGAACCCACCCGATTCGGCGACAAATTTCGTAGCGAAGTGGCGGCTCACTTTGAACGTGCCAAGAACAAAATCACGTTCAGTGCCAACACCCCGGACGCGCCGCTGCTGCCCGGCGCACAGGACCAACTCAGCGTGCTGATCCAGCTGGCCGCCATGCTGGGTGGCGCTCCGCGCGACTTTCCCGAAGGCAGCCAGCTGACCTTCCAGGCGGTGGGACCCCGGTCGTCCGAAACCTGGGTATTTACCGTGGGCGCCCTGGAAAAACTGACCTTGCCCAACATGGAGCTCAACGCCCTCAAGCTGTGGCGCAACCCCAGCAGCGAGTACGGCAGCAAGGCCGAAGTCTGGCTGGCGCCCGGCCTGGCCTATATGCCCGTGCGCATCCGGATCACGGAAGCCAACGGAGACGTGGCCGACCAGCGGTGGCTGGGCGACCACCTGCCGCAGTACTGATACGCCCTCGGCAGAGGGCAGCGCCATCCCTTGAATTTGGCGAACTTGCGCCCAACTGGGCCATAAGCCCTATCATTGATCACCATGCACACGCTCTACGACTCAGACACCTATTCGGTCACCCACATGCTGGCCAACGCCGAGGCGGATGGCTCGACGGTGGTGAGCACCCTCAAGACGGTGCAACACCCCGAGGGGGTTCCCATGCTGGCACGCCACGGTTTTGAGATTGTGGACAAACGCACGGGCAAAGAGGTGTACCTGGATGGCTCCTGGGCCGAGCTGTTCCAGCAGCACATCATGGCCTGGCAGGTCAATACGCCCACCCAGGAAGAAGTCGAGGACACCCTGGAGCAATACGCTGAGCTGGCACAAAACCCGGTGCTGGTGCACTGAACCCGTGGCCATGCTCCGCCGCGTGGCCACCTGGGTTTGCCTGTCGGGCGTTGTGATCCTGGGCGCTTGCGCAGCCCCGCTCCTGACGCCTGCGCTGCAAGCCCGCCTGGAAACCCTGCTTCCGGCCGACGCCCTGCTGGTCGGCGAGCAGCACGATACCCCGGCCCACCAGCAACTACACCGCGAGTTGGTCAGTGCGCTGGCGGCCAAGGGCCAGCTGGCGGCCGTCGCGCTGGAAATGGCCGAGCAAGGCCGATCCACCGATGCGCTGGAACCCGGCGCCAGCGAGAGCACCGTCCGTGCCGCACTCCAGTGGGATGACGCCACCTGGAACTGGGCCGCCTACGGTCCGGCCGTGATGGCTGCCGTGCGCGCCGGCGTGCCGGTGCGCGGCGCCAACCTGACTCCCGCACAACGCACCGCGGCCCTGAACAACACCACGCTCGACGCCCTGCTGCGCGGCCCGGCACTCAAGGCACAGCAGCAGCGCATCCGCATCGGCCACTGCGGCCTGCTGCCAGAAAGCCAGATCACACCCATGACCCGCGTCCAGATTGCCCGCGACGTCGCCATGGCGCAGACCCTCACCACCGCCACCGTCCCCGGCAAAACCGTTCTGCTGCTGGCCGGCAGCGGCCATGTCGACGCCACACTAGGCGTGCCGCAGCACCTGCCCCCTGATTTCAGGGCGAAAACGCTGCTTCTCTACGCCAACACTGCGTCGACAGCTCCTGAAACCATAGCAAATTTTGACCAGTCCTGGCCCACGCCGCCGCCGGCGGCGGAAAAAGACTATTGTGCGCAGCTGCAGGCGCTACCGCAGCAGAACCCGAACGCTGGAAGTGCCCTACCGTCTTGACGTATGTCAACGACGAGCAGCCCGCAAGGGCGCATCATGAAACCATACGAAGGAGTTGACCCGATGAACAAACAACAAGCCACCCCTTACCAGCAGCAGTTGCTGGGCATGCGTGCCGCCTTGCTCGCGCAGATTGCCGAGCAGCGGGGCGGGGTCGTCGGTCGCGCGGAGGTTGCCGCCGACCACTTTGGCCGCCCGGAAGACTCCACCGCCCAGGTGGCCAGCGCGCGGGAACTGGAGTTCGCCCTGGGTGAACGCGAAACAGCCGAGCTGGACGCCATCGACGCCGCACTGGCCCGCATTGAAGCCGGCACCTACGGCGAGTGCACCGACTGCGGTGTCACGATTCCCCCGGCACGCCTGCAGGCCACGCCGGACGCGCCACGCTGCATCCCGTGCCAGGAAAAGCTAGAACACCACCGCGCCTGATTCCCTTCTTATTTTTTTCCCAACTTGCTGAAAGCCTGACATGAGTACTTTTCACGCCGTCGTCTGGATGGACCATTCCGAAGCCCACGTGCTGATGTTTGACCGCGAACACATCGAAGCCCAGCGCATCAAGTCGCGCAGCCACCATAAGCACCAGGGCAAGGCCGAAGACAACGCGGCCTACTTCACCGAGATTGCCAAGGCGTTGGCCGGCACCCGTGAGGTCCTGCTGACCGGCCCCGGCCTGGCCCGCAACCAGTTCCGCGACTGGGTCGCCACAAACCAGGCGGCACTGGCGGCCGGCATTGTGGACTCCGTCTCCACCGACCACCCAACCGACGGCCAGCTGGTTGCCATGGCCCGCCAGTATTTCAAGAAATTTGACAACATGGCGACCGACCCTTCCGTGGCCTGACCCCGGAAAAAGCCGTGGCGCGCAGCCCGGCTGCGCCTCATGCTGCGACAATGGGCGCACCATGAGTACGACTTACATCCTGACCCTCTCCTGCCCGGACCGCCTGGGACTGGTCCACGCGGTATCCGGCTTCCTGCTGGAGCGCAGCGGCAACATTGAAGAAGCCGCGCAGTACAACGACCCGGACACCGGCCTCTTCTTCATGCGGGTGCAGTTCAGCTGCGCGCAACTCACGCACGCCGACCTGCGCACCGAGCTGGAACGCTTCGCGGCGCCCTTCCAGATGCACTGGAGCCTGCACGCCACGGCGCAGCCCATGCGCACCGTGCTGCTGGTCAGCAAGGAGGGCCATTGCCTAAACGACCTGCTGTTCCGCTGGAAAAGCGGGCTGTTGCCGGTGGACATCCGCGCCATCATTTCCAACCACCGCGAGTTCTACCAACTGGCCGCCAGCTACAACGTGCCCTTCCACCACATTCCGGTCAACAAGGACAACAAGGAACAGGCCGAGGCCCGGCAGTTTGAAATCATCGAAACCGAAGGTGCCGAGCTGGTCGTCCTGGCGCGCTACATGCAGATCCTGAGCGACGACTTCTGCCGCAAGCTGGCGGGGCGCGCCATCAACATCCACCACTCCTTCCTGCCCAGCTTCAAGGGCGCCAAGCCGTACTACCAGGCCCATGACCGGGGCGTGAAGCTCATCGGTGCGACGGCCCACTATGTGACGGCCGACCTGGACGAAGGTCCCATCATCGAGCAGGACGTGGCCCGCGTGGACCACAGCAAAACCGTGGAAGACCTGACAACGCAGGGCCGTGACACCGAAAGTCAGGTGCTGGCGCGCGCCGTCAAGTGGCACAGCGAGCACCGCGTGCTGCTCAACGGCCACAAGACCGTGATCTTCAAGTAGGCGATCCGGCGCTGGCCATCGCTTCGCCCAGGCGGATGGGCTTGGCTGCGGCCCAAGCCGGGTTGAAGGCCATAGGCCCCTTGGGGAACAGCATCACCACGGTGGAGCCCAGCAGGAAGCGGCCCATTTCGTCGCCCTGGCGGAAGGACACAGCGCCGTCGTCGTAATGCCATTCCTGGATCTGCCCGGCACGCGGCGGGTTGACGACACCGTGCCACACCGTGGCCATGCTGCCCACGATGGTGGCGCCCACCAGCGTCAGCACGAAGGGCCCCGCCGCCGAGTCAAACACGCACACCACGCGCTCGTTGCGGGCAAACAGCCCTGGCACGCCACGGGCCGTGGTCGGATTCACCGAGAACAGATCGCCGGGCACATAAATCATGCGCCGCAGGACACCGTCGCAGGGCATGTGGATGCGGTGGTAGTCCCTGGGACTGAGGTACAGGGTGGCAAAGTGACCGTCCTGGAACTGCGCCGCCAGCGTCGCATCGCCCCCCACCAGCGCGGTGGTGGAGTACTGGTGACCCTTGGCCTGGAAGATCTGGTCGCGCTCAATGCGGCCGAACTGGCTGATGGCGCCGTCCACGGGGCAAATCCAGGGGGTCTGCGCCAGCGGCCGGGCCCCTTCCTTCAGGAGACGGGTGAAGAACTCGTTGAAGCTGGCGTAGCTGGCAATATCGGGGTTGGCCGCCTCGGCCATGTTGACCTGGTAACGCTGCACAAACCAGCGGATGAGGGCGGTGGTCCAGCGCCCGCCACGGGCGGCGGCCACTTTGCCAGCCAGGACGGTCAGGGCCCGCTTGGGGAGAAGGTACTGCGGCAATACCGCGAGGGAGTCGGACACGGCAGTTCCCGGTGAGGTTGAAGGGCTGGATGAATGCGGGCGGATTATAGAGAAGCCATATGCAAAACCCGGAAATTCCACCGCGTTTGCTCAGTTTCTTTCCGCCACACCCCCGTGGTTTGCCGTAAAGTGGCGGTATGAACGTCTCTGCACACGCCCCGGAAACCCATGCGCTACAAAAAACAGAGCTTCAAGCGCAGGTTGTACGGGCTCTGTCCGCCCATTTGCCAACCGATGCGCTCCTGTGGAACCGGGAAGACACCACGCCCTATGAATGCGACGGCCTGACCGCCTACCGCCAGCGTCCGCTGGTGGTGGCCTTGCCCGAAACCGAGGCGCAGGTCGCCGCCGTGCTGCGCACCTGCCACGCCATGGGCGTGCCGGTGGTGGCCCGCGGCGCCGGCACCGGACTGAGCGGTGGCGCCATGCCCCACGCCATGGGCGTGACGCTGTCGCTGGCGCGCTTCAACCAGATCGTGCAGATCGATCCGCGCAGCCGCACCGCCACCGTGCAGTGCGGCGTGCGCAACCTGGCTATCAGCGAGGCGGCATCACCCCACGGCCTGTACTACGCCCCCGATCCCTCCAGCCAGATTGCCTGCACCATTGGCGGCAACGTGGCCGAAAACTCGGGCGGTGTGCATTGCCTGAAATACGGGCTGACGCTGCACAACGTGCTCAAGGTGCGCGGCTTCACCATCGAGGGCGAACCCATTGAATTTGGCGCGGACGCGCTGGACAACGCCGGGTACGACCTGCTCAGCATGGTGATCGGCAGCGAGGGTATGCTGGCCATCACCACCGAAGTGACCGTGCGGCTGATCCCCAAGCCCCTGCTGGCGCGCTGCATCATGGCCAGCTTCGACGATGTCCGCAAGGCCGGCGATGCCGTCGCCGCCGTGATTGCGGCCGGCATCATTCCGGCCGGTCTGGAGATGATGGACAAGCCCATGACGGCCGCCGTGGAAGACTTCGTGCATGCCGGCTACGACCTGAACGCCGAGGCCATTTTGCTGTGCGAGAGCGACGGCACGCCCGAGGAAGTGGAGGAGGAGATTGGCCGCATGAGCGAGGTGCTGCGCCACCACGGCGCCACGGCCATCGCCGTGAGCCAGAACGAGGCCGAACGCCTGCGTTTCTGGAGCGGGCGCAAGAATGCCTTCCCGGCCAGCGGGCGCATCAGCCCCGACTACATGTGCATGGACTCCACCATTCCGCGCAAGCGTCTAGCCGACATCCTGCTCGCCATCCAGGAGATGGAGAAAAAATACCAGTTGCGCTGCGCCAATGTGTTTCACGCGGGGGACGGCAATCTGCACCCGCTCATCCTGTTCGATGCCAACGACCCCGACCAGCTGCGCCGCTGCGAGCTGTTTGGCGCCGACATCCTGGAGACCAGCGTGGCCATGGGCGGCACCGTCACCGGCGAGCACGGCGTGGGTGTAGAGAAGCTCAACTCCATGTGCGTGCAGTTCAGCCCGGAAGAGAACGCCCAGATGTTTGGCATCAAGCGCGCCTTCGACACCAAGGAACTGCTCAACCCGGGCAAGGTGATCCCCACGCTGCAGCGCTGTGCCGAGTACGGCAAGATGCTGGTCCGCGGCGGACGGCTGGCACATCCGGAGTTACCCCGCTTCTGAACCCCTCCCGATGGAGCCCGCACGCGTGTACTGGATAGCCCCATGAAACGGCTCGTCGCGGCCGTGCTGCTGCTGTGGCTGCTCACTGCGTCCGCCCTGGCGGCTTCCGCCAAGGAACCCCTGCGGTTTGGCGTACTGGCCTTTCGCCCCAAGGCCCAGGCAACCGCCCAATGGCAACCCCTGGCGAACTACCTGGAAACCGCGCTGGGCCGGCGCGTGCTGCTGACGGTATATGACCTGCCGGAACTGGAGACGGCGGTTGCGCAATCTGCGGTGGACGTGGTGTTCACCACGCCGGGACACTTCATCGTGCTGCAGAACCGCTATGGCCTGTCGGCACCGATTGCCACCCAGATCACCGAGGAGAACGGGGAAGGCCTGTCGGCCTTCAGTGGCGTCATCTTCACCCGCGCCGATGCCTCCGGCATCAACACGCTGGCCGACATCGTGCACCAGCGCATTGCCATCACCAGCACCGACTTCCTGGGCGGCTACCAGATGCAGGCCTTTGAAATGCTGGAGGCAGGCCTGCCGCTGCCCGACCCGGACCGGCTGGTCGTTACCGGCATGCCGCAGGACCTTCCGGTGGCGGCCGTTCTGGCGGGCCGCGCCAGCGTGGGTTTCGTGCGCAGTGGCGTGCTGGAGGCCCTGGTGCGCGAGGGCAAGCTGTCCATGGACCGCCTGAAGATCATCCACCCCCAATCGACACCGGGCTTTCCCTTTGTCCGCTCCACCCTGCTCTACCCGGAGTGGCCGGTGGTGGTGACACCGACGGTCGACGCCCAATTGGCCCGCCGCCTGGCTGTGGCCCTGCTCTCGCTATCCGGCGGCAGCCCGGCCATGCGGGGCGCTGGCATCCAGGGTTTCACCACGCCCGCCGACTATGGCACCGTGGAAACGGTGCTGCGCCGCTTGCGGATGCCACCTTTCGAGGGCACGCCCGAATTCACCATGGCCGACCTGTGGAGCCGCTACACCAACTGGATCATTGCGCTGCTGGGCGCGCTGTTTCTGGTGCTGTTTGCCGGCGGCACCTGGCTGTTCATGCAAAACACCCTGCTGCGGCGCAGCCGGGCGCAACACCGCCAGCAGAGTCAGCGGGTCTCCGAAATCATCTGGGGCACCGATATCGGTACCTGGGAGTGGAATGTGCAGACCGGTGAAATCGCCCTCAACGAGCGGTGGGCGGAGATTCTCGGTTACACCTTGGCGGAGCTGGAACCCTTCACCATCGACACCTGGATGGACATGATTCACCCCGACGATGCCGACGCATCCCGGGAGCGGGTGGAGCGCTGCTTCACCCACCAGGAAACCAACTACAAGTGCGAACTGCGGGTGCGCAAGAAGAACGGCGACTGGATCTGGGTGCTCAACCGCGGGCGGGTGGTGGAATGGACTGCAGACGATCGGCCCATGCGCATGTCGGGAACCCAGGCAGACATTGCCGAGCGCAAACGGGCCGAGCTGCAGGAGCACCACCGCAACCAGGTGCTGCAGATGCTGGCCGACGAAGTGCCGCTCCCCCGCGTGCTCGACGCCATCGCCCGCAACGTGGAAAGCGTCAACCCCAGCATGCTGTGCAGCATTCTGGTGGTGGACAACGAAGGCAAGCGTCTGCACCACGGCGCCGCGCCCAGCCTGCCCGGCTTCTTCCGCCAGGCGCTCGACAGCCTGGCCGTGGGCCAGGGCATCGGCCCCTCCGGCATGTCGGTTCCTGCTGGGGCGGGCGTCCTGAACGAGACCCTTGCCAGCCTGGACGCCTGGGCGCCTTTTCTGGATGCGGCCCACCAGGCCGGGCTGCACGCCTGCTGGTCACAGCCAATTTTCTCGGCACAGGGAAAATTGCTGGGCACCTTCTCCGTCTACCACCATCGGCCCTGCGCACCCACAGCCACGGACCTGCAGCTGATCGAATACGAAGCGCGGCTCACGGCGCTGGCCATTGACCGGACCCTGGCCGAAGCGCGCCTGCAGCTCGCGGCCAGCGTGTTTACCCATGCCCGCGAAGGCATCACCATCACCGACGCTGCGGGCACCATTCTGGAGGTCAACGACACCTTCACCCACATCACCGGATACAGCCGCGAAGAGGCGCTGGGGCAGAACCCGCGCATGCTGCAATCGGGCCGCCAGGGGCCGGAGTTTTATGCCGCCATGTGGCACGACCTCACCCACAAGGGCCACTGGCATGGGGAGGCCTGGAACCGGCGCAAGAACGGCGAGCTGTACGCCGAGATGATCACCATCAGTGCCCTGCGGGACCCGACCGGCGTGACGCAGAACTACGTGGCCCTGTTCACAGACATCACCTCCATCAAGGAGCACCAGAAGCAGCTGGAGCACATCGCCCACTACGACGCGTTGACCAACCTGCCCAACCGCGTTCTGCTGGCCGACCGCCTGCTGCTGGCCATGGCCCAGTGCCAGCGGCGCGCCCAGTCGCTGGCGGTGGTGTACCTGGACCTGGACGGCTTCAAGGCCGTGAACGACAAGCACGGCCACGATGCCGGCGACGAACTGCTTATTGCCGTCGCGCAGCGCATGAAGGAGGCCCTGCGGGAAGGCGACACCCTGGCGCGCATCGGCGGCGACGAGTTCGTGGCCGTGCTGGTGGATCTGGAGCACGGCCAGGATTGCGAGCCGGTGCTCAAGCGGCTGCTGCAGGCCGCCGCAACGCCGGTCACGGCCACGGCTGCCGTGCTGCAGGTGTCCGCCAGCATCGGCGTGACGGTGTATCCGCAAGACCAGGCCGATGCGGACCTGCTGCTGCGCCATGCCGACCAGGCCATGTACCTGGCCAAGCAGATGGGCAAGAACCGCTACCACCTGTTCGATGTGGACCAGGACACCGCCGTGCAAACCCAGCGCGAGAGCCTGGAGCACATTCGCCAGGCACTGGAACGGAACGAATTCGTGTTGCATTACCATCCCAAGGTGAACATGAAAACCGGCGAGGTCATGGGCACCGAGGCCCTGATC
Organism: Rhodoferax sp.; assembly: GCA_019449595.1. Lineage (GTDB taxonomy): Bacteria > Pseudomonadota > Gammaproteobacteria > Burkholderiales > Burkholderiaceae_C > Allorhodoferax. The sequence continues at coordinate 55,514 of JAGRPL010000002.1, forward strand.
CGCTGGAACCACCCCGAACGCGGCCTGCTTCCACCCGATGCCTTTCTGCCCATCATCGAGAACCTCCCGCTCAGCGTGGAGTTGGGCGAGTGGGTGATCGCCACGGCACTGACCCAAATCGCCGCGTGGCGGGCCACGGGGCTGGACATGCGGGTCAGCGTCAACATCGGCGCGCGGCAATTGCAACAGGGCGATTTCGTGCTGCGCCTGCAGGACCTGCTGCGCGCCCACCCGGAGGTCAGCGCGAGCCAACTGGAGCTCGAAGTGCTGGAAACCAGCGCCATGGAAGACATTGCCCAGGTTTCCGAAACCATGCGCACCTGCCGCGCCATGGGCGTGCACTTTGCACTGGACGACTTCGGCACCGGCTACTCGTCACTGACCTACCTCAAGCACCTGCCGGCCGAAGTGCTCAAGATCGACCGGACCTTTGTGCGCGACATGCTCAACGACCCGGACGACCTGTCCATCGTGGAAAGCGTCATCGGCCTGGCCCGGGCATTCGGCCGCCAGGTGATTGCCGAGGGGGTGGAAACCGGCATCCACGCCGAACTGCTGCTGGCCCTGGGCTGTGAGCTGGCGCAGGGCTTCGGCATCGCCCACCCCATGCCGGCCCACGCGCTGCCCGCCTGGGTCGCCACCTGGCAACCCGACGCGGCATGGACGGCACGGCATGCGCGTTCCCTGAATCCGGACGAGCTGATCGTGCTGCTCACCGAGTTGCACCACCGGTACTGGATGCAATCGGTAGAGGCCTTCCTGGCCGGCGAACGCAGCACCCCACCCGCCGTGGAAACCCGCGACTGCCACTTCAGCCGCTGGTACGCAGGCGAAGGGCAGCTGCGCTTTGGCAAGCACCCGGAGATCCGGCGCCTGCACGCCCTGCACGAACGCATCCACGCCATGGGGCAGGAGCTCATGGCACTGTGCATCCAGGGGCAGCAGGGCCAGGCCCTGGCGCAGCTCCGGGAGTTGCGCCCCCTGGCCGACGAGTTGGTGAACGGATTGAGCGATCTGTTGAAAACCTAGCGCGAGCGAGAATTTCGGCACGGTTTTGGCTTGACGTATATCAACAGTTGTCCTGCCTGTCACACGCACGCGCCGGCCGCCGTTCTACAGTCCACTACACACAAAAAAGCACACGCCAGTCTCCCTGGCGCGAACGCTGGACGGATCCATTTTTCACATGAAACTCAACCTGCCTGTCACGCAACAAGAATACGAACTGCCGGATGGGGAAACCCTGGTGTCCACCACCGACACGACCGGCCGCATCACCCATTGCAACCAGGCCTTCGTGCTCGCCAGCGGTTTCGATTACGCCGAACTGCTGGGCCAGCCCCACGACATCGTGCGCCATCCCGACGTGCCACCCGAGGCCTTCAAGGACTTGTGGTCCACCGTCGGGCGCGGACGGCCCTGGAGCGGCATCGTCAAAAACCGGCGCAAGAATGGCGACCACTACTGGGTCTGCGCCAACGTGACGCCCGTCATGGACGGCGGCAAGCCCAAGGCCTACATGTCGGTTCGGCTCAAGCCCACCCGCGAGCAGATTGCGGCCGCCGAGGCCCTGTACGCCCAGATTGCGGCGCAACGTCAGTCGGGGCGGGCGACCTTCCGCCTGCACGCCGGCAACCTGCGGCCCGTGGGTTGGCGCAACGCGCTGGGCAAGCTGCACCGGCTGACCCTGACCCAGCGCGCCAGTATCGGCGTCGGTCTGGCGCTGGCGCTGACCCTGCTGCCAGCCGTGCTGCTGCCGGGGTACGACCCACGCACCGTCCAGTTGCTGCAGATGCTGTCCGGGCTGTGCGGCGCCGGCGCCTTCATGGCATGGTTCGTTCGCACGGTGACGCAGCCCCTGGAAAAAGCCCAGCAACTGGCCGGCGAGGTGGCTGGCTGCAACCTGGATGGCCAGATCACCTACGACGCCACCAGCCCGCTGTCTTCGCTGATGCGCCGGTTGTGGCTGATCAACCTCAACATGCGCGCCATCGTCGCCGATGTGCGTGCCGAGGTGGTGGGCGTGACGCAGGCCACACAGGCCATCCACCAGGGCAGCATCGAACTGGCCGGCCGCACCGACTCCCAGGCCAGCGGCGTGGAGCAAACCTCGACCTCCTCCGAGCAGATCGCCGGCACGGTGAAGCAGACCGCCGACACGGTGCAGGAGCTGTCGAGCCTGAGCAGCAGCGCCAGCACCGAAGCCACACAGGGAGGGGAGGCCGTGGACCGTGTCGCACAGTCCATGCACCGCATCCAGTCGTCTTCGGAGCGCATCACCGAAATCATTGGCGTGATCGAGAAGCTGGCTTTCCAGACCAACCTGCTGGCACTCAATGCCGCCGTGGAGGCCTCCCATGCCGGCGAGCACGGACGCGGCTTCGGCGTGGTGGCCAGCGAGGTACGCGCACTGGCACGCCGCAGCTCCGATGCCGCACTGCAGATCCGGGAACTGATCCAGCGTTCGGCACAGGAGGTGATGGAAGGCACGCAGACCGTAACCAGCGCTGCGGCCACCATCCGCACCGCGGTGGATTCGGTCCAGCGGGTCACCACCCGCCTGAACGAAATCACCCACGCCACCCAGGAGCAATCCCTGGGCGTGCTGCAGATCAGTCAAGCCATGCAGCTGCTCGACGGCGTCACCCAGCAGAACGCCGAGCTGGTGCGCCAGTCCACGACCGCCTGTGAAGCGCTGGCGGCCCGCAGCAGCACGCTGCAGCGGGCGGTGCGAGTTTTCACCATGAAGGTCCATCCCGCCTGAGCGCTCCACCCCGATACAGACGAAGCGCCCGGCAACCGGCGTCGGTCTGCTCCACAATGGAGGCATGAATTCCCTCCTCAGTCTCATTGGCGCCCCCACCGACGTGGGCGCGGGCACCCGCGGTGCCAGCATGGGCCCCGAGGCACTGCGTGTCGCCCACGTGGCCACGGTGCTGGCCAGCCACGGGCTGGAGGTGGTGGACCGCGGCAACCTGAGCGGCCCCGGCAACCCCTGGCTGACGCCCGTGAACGGATACCGCCATCTGGCCGAAGTCACGGCGTGGAACCAGGCGGTGCACAACGCCGTCTACCAGGAGCTGACCCAGGGGCGCCTGCCCGTATTGCTGGGCGGCGACCACAGCCTGGGCATCGGCTCCATCAGCGCCGTGGCCCGCCACTGCCGCGAAGCCGGCAAGAAGCTGCGTGTGCTCTGGCTAGACGCCCATGCCGACTTCAACACGAACACCCTCACCCCCAGCGGCAATCTCCACGGCATGCCGGTCGCCTGCCTGTGCGGCCTGGGTCCGCCGGAGCTGGTCGGCCTGAGCGGTCAGGTGCCCGCCCTGCAGACCAAATGGATCCGCCAGATCGGCATCCGCAGCGTGGACGAAGGCGAAAAACGCCTGGTGCACGAGCGGGATCTGGAAGTGTTTGACATGCGCTACATCGACGAGATGGGCATGCGCGCCGCCATGGAACTGGCACTGGCGCTGGTGGACGCCAACACCCACCTGCACGTGAGCTTTGACGTGGACTTCCTCGATCCGGCCGTCGCCCCCGGCGTAGGCACCACCGTGCGCGGCGGCCCCAACTACCGCGAGGCCCAGCTGTGCATGGAGATGATTGCCGACACGGGCCGCCTGGGCTCGCTGGACGTGGTGGAACTCAACCCCGCGCTGGACGAACGTAACCGCACCGCCGAAGTGGCGGTGGACCTGATGGCCTCGCTCTTTGGCAAGAGCACCTTGATGCGCAAGTCGGCCCGACCGGCGCCCTCCTCCTTTTTTCAACTCTGACGGAGCTTTTTGCAATGACCACCCTCGGCACCCCTCTGGCGCCCCACGCCACCAAAGTCATGCTGCTGGGCAGTGGCGAGCTGGGCAAGGAAGTCATGATCGCCCTGCAGCGCCTGGGCGTGGAAACCATCGCCGTGGACCGCTACGATCACGCGCCCGGCCAGCAGGTGGCCCACCATGCGCGCACCATCACCATGAGCGACCCGGCCCAGCTCCAGGCCCTGATCGAGCAGGAAAGACCCGATCTGGTGGTGCCCGAGATCGAGGCCATTGCCACCCCCATGCTGGAGCAGCTGGAGGCTGCCGGCACCGTGCGCGTCATCCCCACGGCACGCGCAGCGCGCCTGACCATGGACCGCGAGGGCATTCGCCGCCTGGCCGCCGAAACCCTGGGCCTGCCCACCAGTCCGTACCAGTTCTGTGATTCGCTGGCCGAACTGCAGGCCGCCATCGATGGCGGCATTGGCTACCCCTGCATTGTCAAGCCGGTGATGAGCAGCTCGGGCAAGGGCCAGAGCCGGATCAACGGCCCGGCCGATGTGCGCGCGGCCTGGGACTACGCCATGGCCGGTGGGCGGGTGAGCCACGGCCGCATCATCGTGGAAGGCTTCATCGACTTCGACTATGAAATCACCCTGCTGACCGTGCGCGCCAAGGGCGCCAGCGGCGCGGTGGAAACCCAGTTCTGCGAGCCCATTGGGCATCTCCAGGTCAGCGGCGACTACGTGGAGAGCTGGCAACCCCACTCCATGCACCCAGCAGCACTGCAGCGCGCACGCGACATTTCCAAGGCCGTGACCGACAACCTCGGCCTGGGGCTGGACGGCCAGTCCACCGGGCTGGGCATCTTTGGCGTGGAGTTGTTCATCAAGGGCGACCAGGTGTGGTTCAGCGAAGTGTCACCGCGCCCGCACGACACCGGCCTGGTCACCCTGTGCACGCAGGTTCAAAGCGAGTTTGAGCTGCACGCCCGCGCCATTCTGGGCTTGCCGGTGAACACCGCGCTGCGCAGCCCCGGCGCCAGCGCCGTGATCTACGGCGGCGTGGATGCGCAGGGCATTGTGTTCGACGGCGTGGCCGACGCGCTGCGCGTACCCAACTCGGACCTGCGCCTGTTCGGCAAGCCCGAAAGCTTTGTCAAACGCCGCATGGGCGTGGCGCTGGCCTTTGCCACCACGGTGGAAGAGGCCCGCAACAACGCCAAGCTGGTGGCCTCACGGGTGAAGCCCCGCGCCGCGTAGCCGCACGCCCGGTGTGCGGCCAGGCTTGTCGCCTGAACGCCGCATGCGCCACCCACACCGGGAACAAATTGGTAAAAGAATGTAACGCCACATACCAGGAGACTCCATGAAACGGCACACCTGCCTGGGCGCCCTGCTCTTGTCGATCACCGCCACCGGCCTGGGCGCCCAGACCCTCAAACCCGGGCTGTGGGAAATCACCAGCCAGATCCAGGGCGGCTCCGGCGAGACCACCCGCGCCCTGGCCGAAGCGCAGAAGCAACTGGCCAACCTGCCGCCCGACCAGGCCCGGATCATGCGCGACATGATGGCCAAGCAGGGCATACACATGACCAGTGCGCCCGGTGGCGGCACAGCCATCACCACCTGCATGACGCAGGACATGGTGGAACACAATGCAGTAGCGGCCCAGCAGGGCGACTGCACCTACACCCGCAGCCCGCGCGTGGGAAACCGCATGCCGTTTGCGTTCGTCTGCACCCAGCCGCCCAGCCGGGGCGAAGGCCAGGTGACCTTCGTTAGCCCCGAGGCGTACACCGTGCAGATGGCGGCCACCACGGTGGTCAACGGCCAGCCGGAAAAATTGGACCTGCAGGCCCACGGCCGCTGGCTGGGCGCCAACTGCGGCGCCATCGCGCCGCCGCCGGCACCTAAGTAGCCGTGGCGGGGTAGCTGCGGGCACCAAAAATGGCGCTGCCCACACGAACCAGGGTGCTGCCCGAGGCCACGGCGGCTTCCAGGTCGTTGCTCATGCCCATGGACAGGGTGTCCAGCCGCACGCCGGCTTCATTTATGGCATCAAATAACGCTTTTGCCCTTGCGAACACTGCGCAGGCAGCTACAAAATCAGGAGCAGGTTCGGGAATGCACATCAGGCCGCGCAACCGCAACCGGGGCAGCGCGGCCACGGCATGGGCCAGCGTCAGGGCTTCGGCCGGCGCCACGCCAGACTTGGTGGCACCACCGTCCACATTGACCTGGATGCACACCTGCAGCGGCGCCAGCTGTGGTGGACGCTGCTCGCTCAGGCGCTGGGCGATCTTGAGCCGCTCGACGGTGTGCACCCAGTCGAAGTGCTCCGCCACCAGCCGCGTCTTGTTGCTCTGGATGGGGCCTATGCAATGCCACTCCAGCGGCAAATGGGCCAGCGCAGCGATCTTGTCTACCGCTTCCTGGATGTAGTTTTCGCCAAACGCGGTCTGCCCGGCAGCATAGGCCTGCACCACCGCATCGGCGCCAAAAGTCTTGGAAACCGCCAGCAGCGTGACGGCGCCCGCGTCGCGCCCGGCTTGGGCACAGGCCTGCGCCAGACGCGTGCGCACCCGGGAAAGATTGTCGGCAATCATGGTCATAATCTACGAAGCGTAACAAACAACGACCAACCGAACGAGGATTCCGTGGACATTACCCAATTGCTGGCCTTCAGCGTCAAGAACAAAGCATCGGATTTGCACCTCTCGGCTGGTCTGCCGCCCATGATCCGGGTCCACGGCGATGTGCGCCGCATCAACGTGGAAGCGCTGGACCACAAACAGGTGCATGCCATGGTGTACGACATCATGAACGACGGGCAGCGCAAGCACTTCGAGGAGTTTCTGGAGATCGACTTTTCGTTCGAGATTGACGGCCTGGCACGCTTTCGGGTCAACGCCTTCAACCACAACCGCGGCGCCGGCGCCGTGTTCCGGACCATTCCCAGCAAGATCCTGTCCCTGGAGCAACTCAACGCACCCAAGATCTTCGCCGACCTGGCCCTCAAGCCCCGCGGCATGGTGCTGGTGACCGGTCCCACGGGTTCGGGCAAGTCCACCACGCTGGCGGCCATGGTGAACTACCTCAACGAAACCGAATTCGGCCACATCCTGACGGTGGAAGACCCGATCGAGTTTGTGCACGAGTCCAAGAAATGCCTGGTCAACCAGCGCGAGGTGGGCCCGCACACCCTGAGCTTTGCCGCCGCCCTGCGCTCGGCCCTGCGCGAAGACCCGGACTGCATCCTGGTGGGCGAAATGCGCGATCTGGAAACCATCCGCCTGGCCATGACGGCGGCCGAAACCGGCCACCTGGTGTTCGGCACGCTGCACACCTCCAGCGCGGCCAAGACGATTGACCGGATCATCGACGTGTTTCCAGCCGATGAAAAGGAAATGGTGCGTGCCATGCTGTCGGAGTCGCTGCAGGCGGTGATCTCACAGACCCTGTGCAAGACCAAGGACGGCCAGGGCCGCGTGGCGGCACACGAGATCATGCTGGGCACCAGCGCCATCCGCAACCTGATCCGCGAGGCCAAGGTGGCGCAGATGTACTCGTCCATCCAGACCGGCAACAGCGTGGGCATGCAGACGCTGGACCAGAATCTCACCGACTTGGTCAAGCGCAACATTATCAGCCCGGCGGAGGCCCGCAGCAAGGCCAAGATTCCGGAGAACTTCCCCGGCTAAACATGTTGCCCCCACTTTCGTTCACTGCGTGTAACTCTCTACCCCCCGGGGGGGCCATTTTGGCTTGGGGCGGTCCGACGCCAGAGCTTGCCCCCACGTTTTACTCCTAAGGAGGTGCTCTCATGGAGCGCGATCAAGCCACGAAATTCATCAACGACCTGCTCAAGCTGATGGTCAGCCGCAACGGCAGCGACCTGTTCATCACGGGCGACTTTCCCCCCGCCATCAAGGTCGACGGCAAGGTGACCAAGGTGTCGCCTCAGCCCCTGAACGCCGTGCACACGCTGGCGCTGGCCCGTTCCATCATGAACGACAAGCAGGTGGCCGAGTTCGAGCGCACGAAGGAAAGCAACTTCGCCATTTCGCCGCCCGGTATTGGGCGCTTCCGGGTCAACGCCTTTGTCCAGCAGGGCAAGGTCGGCATGGTGCTGCGGGTGATTCCTGCGGCACTTCCCACCATCGACAGCCTGGGGGTGCCCCAGGTGCTCAAGGAAATTTCACAGTCCAAGCGCGGCCTGTGCATCATGGTCGGCGCCACCGGCTCGGGCAAATCCACCACCCTGGCGGCCATGGTGGACTGGCGCAACGAAAACTCCTTCGGCCACATCATCACCATCGAAGACCCGGTGGAGTTTGTGCACATGCACAAGAACTGCGTGGTCACGCAGCGCGAGGTGGGACTGGACACCGACAGCTGGGAAGCGGCACTGAAGAACACGCTGCGCCAGGCCCCCGATGTGATCCTGATGGGCGAAATCCGCGACCGCGAAACCATGGAGCACGCCGTGGCTTTCGCAGAAACCGGCCACCTGTGCCTGGCCACGCTGCACGCCAACAGCGCCAACCAGGCGCTGGACCGCATCATCAACTTCTTCCCGGAGGAGCGGCGCTCGCAGCTGCTGATGGACCTGTCGCTCAATCTGCGGGCCCTGGTATCCCAGCGCCTGATCCCCAAGCAGGACGGCAAGGGCCGCGTCGCCGCCGTGGAGGTGATGATCAACTCCCCGTTGATCTCCGACCTGATCTTCAAGGGCGAGGTGTCCGAGGTGAAGGAGATCATGAAGAAAAGCCGCCAGGCGGGCATGCAAACCTTCGACCAGGCGCTGTTTGACCTTTACGAAGCCAACGCCATCACCTACGAGGACGCGCTACGCAACGCCGACTCGCTGAACGACCTGCGCCTGCAGATCAAGCTCAACAGCCAGCGCGGCCGCTCCACCGACCTCAGTGCCGGAACCGAAAACTTTGCCATCATGTAAGCCATGTCCAGCATCAACCCCAAAACCTACGAAGCCTCCCCCCCTGCCACCGTGGCCTTTCTCGGGCTGGGGGTCATGGGCTACCCCATGGCCGGCCACCTGGCACGCGCCGGCCACCGAGTGACCGTGTACAACCGGACTGCTGCAAAATCTGTAGCATGGTGCGCAGAATTCACGGCGTCTGGCGGCCCAAATACCGCCAATTCCTACGCCGCGACACCGCGTCTGGCAGCCCACAATGCCGACATCGTGTTTTGCTGCGTCGGCAATGATGACGACTTGCGCAGCGTGACGCTGGGACCCGATGGCGCCTTTGCTGGCATGAAGCCCGGCGCCCTCTTTGTGGACCACACCACGGCCTCGGCCAGCGTGGCCCGCGAGCTGGGAGCCACCGCGCAGCACATGGGGTTGCGCTTTATCGATGCCCCGGTGTCTGGCGGCCAGGCCGGCGCACAGAATGGTATGCTGACGGTGATGTGCGGCGGCGACAGTGCCGCCTTCGACACCGCCAAGCCCGTGGCCATGGCCTTCTCGCGCGCCTTCACCCTGCTGGGAGAGAACGGCGCCGGCCAGCTCGCCAAGATGGTCAACCAGATCTGCATCGCCGGTCTGGTGCAGGGCTTGAGTGAAGCCATCGCCTTCGGTCAGCAGGCGGGGCTGGACATGAACCAGGTACTCGATGTAATCGGCAAGGGTGCCGCACAAAGCTGGCAACTGGACAACCGCGGCAAGACCATGGTGGCCGACAAGTTCGATTTTGGCTTTGCGGTCGACTGGATGCGCAAGGATCTGGGACTGGTGCTGGACGAGGCCAAGCGCAATGGCGCACGCCTGCCAGTAACGGCCCTGGTGGACCAGTTCTACGCCGACGTGCAGCACATGGGCGGCCAGCGCTGGGATACCTCCAGCCTGATCAAGCGGCTGCGCTAGCGGGCACCGACTCTGACAAAAAAACGGCCCTCGGGCCGTTTTTCAGTTCTTGACCCGGGCCGAGGACTCAGGCGTCTCCGCAGACGGCTGCGGCAGCGTGCGCGCCAGTTCGTCTTCGCTGATGTACTCCAGCATGCGCACCACGCGCAGCACGCCCGAGGTTCCGCTGATGACCTCGGTAGCTCGCTTGGCCTCGCGCTGTGTCACGCGTCCCATCACATAGGTTGTTCCGCGCTCGGTGGTGATCTTGAAGGCATTGGCAAACAGGTCTTTGGCGTCCACTAGGTTGGCCTTGACCCGGCTGGTCACCAGGGCATCAGACGAGCGCTGTGTGAACGTGGTGTTGCCCATGACCGCCAATTCGTTCACGATGTTGCGCACGTTGTCCACGCCCGCGGCCACCTGCTCCACCAGCTGCTTGTCCTGCGCCGAGGGGACCTCGCCGGTGATCAGAAGCTGGCGGTTGTAGCTGGTGACGTTGACGTGGCCACGGTCTCCCAGACTATCGCCGATACGGCTTTTGGCACGGATCTCGATGCCTTCATCCTCCAGCACCGTTCCCGAGGTGCGGCGATCGGTGGCAACCATGCCCCCCACGACCGCGCCACCCATCATCAGGGGCATGCACGCGGTCAGCGTGCCCAAGGTGCTGGCCAGCACCAGCAGGGTCAGGCCCGTACGACGAAACGGCATATTCATGTTGGTGTTTCCTGTTCGCCCAACAACTGGGCATCGACGCCATCGCAGAGGCAATGCAAGGTCAAAAGGTGCACTTCCTGGATGCGTGCCGTGCGCTCGTGCGGCACGCAGATATGCACATCAGTGTCGCGCAGCACCTGCGCCATCTTGCCGCCGTTGCGGCCGGTCAACCCCACCACCACCATCTCGCGCTCGTGCGCGGCTTCAATGGCAGCCAGCACGTTGGCCGAGTTGCCGCTGGTGGAAATGGCCAGCAGCACATCCCCCGGCGAGCCCAATGCCCGCACCTGGCGGGAAAACACCACGTTGAAATCGTAGTCGTTGGCAATAGCCGTCAGGATGGAGCTGTCGGTGGTGAGCGCAATGGCGCCCAGCTCAGGGCGCTCACGCTCAAAACGACCCACAAATTCGGCCGCGAAGTGCTGGGCGTCGGCAGCCGATCCACCATTGCCACACGCCAGCACCTTGCCCCCGCTGGTGACGCAGGCCAGCATGGCCTGCACTGCCGCGGCAATGGGTTTGCTCAGGACTTGCGCGGCCTGGTACTTCAGGTCCGCACTGTCTATGAAGTGTTGTTGAATTCGTTGTTCCAGCATGGGTGGCATGATACCGCGCCACCAATGTCCATGGCGCACGGCGGGTTCGGCTTGCGACATCACTTTACAGACTGTTACGGTCAGGCGGCATCAAAAGCCGCCTGCAACCACTGCAGGCCCTGCGGCTCAACCACTACGACATCAAACCGACACGGTGGCAGGGCGGGCAAGCGCATCAAGTAATGGCGTGCCGCAAAGACGATGCGGCGCTGCTTCACGCTGCCCACGCTCGCGGCCGCGCCGCCCTGGCGAACGGAGGCCCGTTTTCGCACTTCCACAAACACGGTGGTGCCGTCCGGTGCGCGCATGATGAGGTCGATTTCACCGCCGCCCCGCCCGGGCGTCCGATAATTGCGCACCAGCAGGCGCAAACCCTGCCCCTGCAGAAACCGCAATGCGTCGTCTTCTGCGGCGTCGCCCACCTGCTTGGTCGTGGCGGGTTGTGCTGGTTTGAATGGAAGGAACCCCATGTGAGCGCTTTATTTACCTCGGTCCTTGCCGCCTCCGCCGAGGCCGCTTCTGGACAGCATTATCCGCAAGGCACGCTCTACGTAGTGGCCACGCCCATTGGCAATCTGGCCGACATCAGCCTGCGGGCACTGCACGTGCTGGGCCTGGTCGATGCCATTGCCTGTGAGGACACCCGCCACACCCAGTCCCTGCTGCGAGCCTATGGCATCGACAGAGGCGCCAACCAGCTCATTGCCGTGCACCAGCACAACGAGGCGCAGGCCGCCCAGACTGTGGTGGAGCACTTGCGCCAGGGCCAGCGGGTGGCCTATGTCAGCGACGCCGGAACCCCGGGGGTGAGCGATCCGGGTGCACGCCTGGTCGCCACCGTGCACGCGCAGGGTTTGCGGGCCATGCCCCTGCCCGGCCCCAGCAGCGTGATCACCTTGCTGTCGGTAGCAGGCATTACCGAGGACAGCACGCACGCCGGCGGATTTCTGTTCATCGGATTCTTATCCCCCAAGGCCACAGAGCGCGACAGGGCCGTGCAGTCGCTGATGACGCAGGAGCGTGCCGTGGTGCTGCTGGAAGCACCGCACCGCATCGAAGCGCTGGCCCAGGCGCTGGCGGTACTCGGATTGCGCAAGGTCACCGTCGGACGCGAACTGACCAAACAGTTTGAAGAAGTGGCTACGGTGAACGCCGAGAATCTGGCCGCCTGGTTTGCACAGGACGCCAACCGCCTGCGCGGCGAATTTGCCCTGGTGCTGCACCCGGCACCATGCACCGCGGCGGCCGGACCTGACACCCGGGTTCTGAAACTTTTGCTGGAGCAGCTCCCCTTGAAAACGGCCGTCAAGCTGGCGGCCGATATCAGCGGCGAACCCCGCAACGCGCTTTACCAGCTGGCACTAACCCTGAAGAACAGCAGCGATGCGACCGACGCGTGACATGCAGGAAAGCCTGGACATGGCGCGTCACGCAGACACGTCGAGCGCCCCCGTATACCCGTGCACACAACGCTGCAGCACTGCCTTGATCTGCCCGACATCACCGGTTCCTGCGGCGTGGCGCAGTATTCCCAGTTGCTGTTCCAATTCGGGCCACTCCAGATAGCCCTCGTGCGCTTTCATGATGCGCGGATGGGCTGTGGACGTGGGATTGTCGCCAATCAGCAACTCTTCGTACAGCTTCTCGCCCGGTCGCAACCCCGTGATGGCGATGGTCACATCGCCAGTGGGATTGGCATCGTCGCGCACCGACATGCCGGACAGCTCCACCATGCGCCGAGCCAAATCCACAATCCGGACCGGCTCGCCCATATCAAGCACAAACACTTCTCCCCCACGGGCCATGGCCCCGGCCTGCAGCACCAGCTGGGCGGCCTCCGGGATGGTCATGAAATAGCGTGTGACTTCGGCGTGGGTGACCGTCAACGGCCCGCCCGAGGCCAATTGACGGCGGAACAATGGCACTACGCTGCCGCTGGAACCCAGCACATTGCCAAACCGGACCATGCCAAAGCACGTTCCTGCTGACGACCCCGACTGTGACGCCAACGCCTGCAAAACCAACTCGGCCATGCGCTTGCTGGCTCCCATGACGTTGGTTGGGCGCACGGCCTTGTCTGTGGAAATCAGGATGAAGTGGGCCACGCCGCTGTACATCGCAGCCTGCGCCACGTTCAGGGTGCCAAACACATTGTTGGCAATGCCCTCGGAAGGGTTGGATTCCACCATGGGCACGTGCTTGTACGCCGCCGCGTGGTACACCGTATGGGGACGGTAGGTGTGGAAAATTTCCCGCAAACGGACTGGATTGGTCACGCTGCCCAACAACGGAACCAGTGCGACGCCACAATCCTGCGCTGCACACAGCCCCTCCAGCTCCTGATGAATGCTGTACAGGTTGAATTCACCATGGTCCAGCAACAAAAGCTGGCGTGGCCGCTCGGCCAGAATTTGCCGGCACAGCTCGCTGCCAATACTGCCGCCAGCACCGGTAACCAGAACCACTTTGTCGGCCAAATTGCGCGCAAGCAGTTCTGTATCGGGAGGGACTGGATCACGACCCAGCAGGTCTTCAATATCCAGTTCCTTGAGATCCTGGACCGTCACGCGTCCGCTGGCCAGATCCGCCATGCCCGGCAAGGTGCGGATATGCACCGGCAGTGAACGCAGACTTTGAATGATGCTGTTGCGTCGCTCGCGTGAGGCACTGGGCAACGCCAGAAGGATGTCCGTTACGCCCAGACGCGCAATCAGCCCCGCCACTTCATCGCGACCATAGACCCGAACCCGGTTGATGTTGCGGCCAATTTTGTCCGCGTCATCATCCACGAAACCCAGCAAGTCGAATTGACCGGAGACCCCCAGCGCAGACGCCGTTTGTACACCGGCCGTTCCCGCCCCATAAATGAGCAGCCGGCCTTCTGTTTGGTTGCGTGCGCGATCCAGATCCGCCAACCAGAAACGTGCAAACGCACGACTGGCCCCTACCAGCAGAAAAAAAACAAGGGGTTGCAGGATACCCAAGCTACGCGGCACACCTGGCCATTGCCGCCACAGCAAAATCGCCAGCAACAGCGCCGCATAGACGGCAATGGCCTTGGCCGTCGCCATCAACGCGGCCTGACCGGTATAGCGGAAAATGGCCCGGTACAGACCGAATTGCACAAACAGCGGCACGGCGAGCACAGGCGCCAGACCATACACCCACCACTGCGCGCCCGTGGGCCAGTTCGGCGTATCCAGTCGCAGGGAAAAAGCCACCCATGTGGCCAGCAACGCCAGGCACACGTCCAGCGAAACCACCACCAAGCGCTTGGCCGCACGCGGCCAAGCCAGAACCCTGTCCTGCATCAGACGCTCTTGGTCTGCATCAAGATTTGATTGCAAACGCTTCTTTTGTTTGCCCCTGAGCCAACAAAGTTGCCAGCCAGCGGGGCGTCAGGCCGCGGCCACTCCACGTTTCCCCGTTAGGGCCACGGTATTTGGCCGCCACCGAACCCCGGGCAGCCTTCTTCTTGGCCTTGGTTCCTGTAGCTTTACCGGCTGCAGCGGGACGTCCTCGACCCTTGCGCGGGCTACCGGACGCAGCCTGCAGATCCTTGACCGTAATTCCAAAGGCCGTCATTTTCGCCAGGATGTCCTGCACGGTCCTGTCAAACTCCTTAGCTTTGATCTCAGATGCCTGTTTCTGCAGCTTTTGGATTTGAACCTGAATTTCAATCAAATTGCTCATTATTAATATCCTTGTGGGAAACACTACAATAATCAATGCGCGACATTATCGCGCCGCAAAACCCTAAAAACAGTGAACCATAAAATTTTTATGTCGAACCAGAGAGATTGCTGCCGCAAATACTCTACATCCAGCGCTACTTTTTCTTGAATAGGTAGTTCATCGCGACCATTAATCTGAGCCCAACCGGTTAATCCCGGAACCAAGTAATGGACTCCATATTGAGTGCGCAAAGCGATGAGGTCAGCTTGATTGAACAAAGCCGGCCGCGGGCCGACAAAGCTCATATCGCCTTTGAGTATGCTCCACAACTGCGGCAATTCGTCCAGACTACTTTTGCGCAAAAAACTGCCGATAGGCGTCAGGTAAGCACCCGGGGTTGTAAGTAGGTGCGTCGGAACAACAGGCGTACCGACATGTAGGGTACGAAACTTCGGCATTTTGAATATTGCATTCCTTCGTCCAACTCGTTCCGACCAATAGAGCGTCGGCCCACTCGAAGTCGTTCGAACCATAATTGCTACCAAAATCATCGGTAGCATTAGAGCAAGCATTGACAATGCCGCCAGCGCAATGTCAAGAATTCTCTTAATCGCCATACTTCTGCCCGTCCACCTGCATTACCCGCCGAAGCCCCTCATCAAGTGACAGCGGCGGAGTCCATTGGAGTAACTCACGGGTCTTTGATATATCAATCTGCAAAGATCCACACAACCGTCGCGCAAGCTCCTTCCCTCCAAACAAGCTTACCCCTGCTTCAACAATCCATTGCGGCGCCGGCACCAAGCGGGCTTCTCTACCCATCGCTGACGCCATCTGCCGCAACAATTCCGTTGTAGAGACGTCGTGCCCATCGCTCACCAATAAAATCTGGTTGGCCGCAGCCGGGTGATCAATGCAGGTGCAAATCAAATCCACCAAATTGTCGAGGGCCACCAGACTGCGTGCATTATGAATAGCCCCCAAGGGTAATGGCACCCCACGACGCAGCCAACGCACCATAGTTAAAAAATTAGCCTTAACCCCAGGGCCATACACCAAGGGGGGGCGGATAATCACCACTTCCATCGCAGATTGTGCGGACAATTCGCGCAACCCACACTCTGCCTCATATTTGGATATAGCATATGCGTCAACAGGGCAGGGGAAATCAGCGTCCGTAAATGGCTGCCCTTTGCGAGTGCTCTCGCCGTTCACCTTAATTGAGCTGATGAACACGAACCTTCGCACTCCGGCCAGCACCGCTTGCCGTGCGAGATTCAAGGTATCTTCCACGTTAATGCGCCGGAACTCTGCCAAAGTGTCTGCTGCAGCAGCGTTTTCCATTATATGAACGCGGGCAGCAAGATGCACCACGCATTCAATCCCCTGGAGCGCACCAGTCCATTTGTCAGGTTTTGACCTAGTTGAGAGCGTCCTGCCCCTGTGGCCCATGCGGTTGACCAATGCACTTCCGACAAAACCAGTCCCGCCAGTAATCAGTACAGTGCCCACTACTAAAACAATTCACGCACTTTGAAAAAATATTTGGAAAGGACCATCAGCCAATTGGTGCGAATTCCATTTTGGCGACAGGCCCGCAGGATTTCCAAATTCAATAGATAAGTTGCCTTTAACCCCGCCGTGCTGAGCCCCCCGGTTTGCATCCGAACCAGTACTTCAGCCAAGTGTTTGTATTTCAATTTCCGGGGTTTAAAAATTCTTGCGACAAATTCAAAATCACCCGCGATTTTGTAATTTTCACTGAATTTTCCGTAGTGTTCAAAGACCTCTCGCCGCACAAATAGCGCCGGGTGGGCAGGCATCCAACCCCACCCGAGACGCGCAGGTGTGAATCGCCCAGAATCGTAGGTACGAACAACCTGCAATGGCCTGCCCGGGTGAAAAAACGCTACATTGCCAAAGAGTACATCCAAGTGATCCTCTTGCATGCATTGAACAACTCGCGCAATAACGGAATCATCTTTGTAGACATCGTCCGCATTGAGAAAAGCAATAACATCGCCAGTCGCTAACGCAACGCCCTTGTTCATGGCCTCATAAACTCCCTTGTCCGGCTCAGAGACCAGTCTGCCTAACTGCGCTCTGTGCTGATGGAGTATGGCCAGTGTGGCATCTGTAGAGGCCCCGTCAATGACGATGTGTTCAATATCTGCCCACGTCTGGCTCGCCACGGAATGCAACGTCTTCGTAATGGTGGCCGCACTGTTAAAACAAACGGTAATGACGCTGACTCTCATGCTTAGTACTTGATAATTCGCTTCAATGTTTCCTTGATACGCCTAGGTACATACTTTTGTATCCATTTTCTGGAATTAACCTGGAGGGCCGATTTCAATCCGGCATTAAATGCTGGAGCAACCGCACGAACCTCAGCCGCGACCTCTGTCAATGCCTTTTCATAGGCTGCATATACTGCTTCCGGTTCATTCCTCTCCTGTAAATAGGTCGACCCCAAACGATAAAAGCTACCGTCATCCAGTAACTGAAACTGATGAAAATGGTAAAAAACCAGAGATACTCCATCCACTAAGATTTGACCCGACGGTGACTCCGAAATCTCGTAATTTGGGAAATTCCATGGCGCGAGGCCGGCTCCGGGATGTTGCAACACGTGCGTGCCGGGATACACTGCAGGCCATTCGTCTAGGTACTTCTGGTCTCCCATGCGACCATCTTCCAAGCGGTCATAACACCAGTCCAAGCACTGCTCTCGCCATTTTCTCAGACAAGAAAGCCCTTCGGCATTTCTGCGAAAACTCACCCATTCAACACAGAAACGTCCCCTAGATTCCAAATGCTTGAGTCGCGGAGTAAACCGATGTTCGATGATTGCAATCGGCGAATCACCGATTTCGTCAAACAAGGGTAGCAAGGGCGAGAAAAACATGAGGTCAGCGTCCACATACGTCAGCATGTCGATTTCGGGGTATTTCTCCATCAACCATGCTGGGAAGCAAGAGGAAAGCGTCCAGCAATACTCTGCAATATTGCGTTCTTTTTTCAACACGAGCAGATCTTCGCTTTCAAAAGCTGACAGTGAAATACAGATCACTCCGCGAATCCTCAACGACGAGACAATTCGTGTGCACTGTTCGTCCAAGCATAGAACAAATACCTTCGCTTCTTCACAGTGTTGAATGAGTGTCCTCAACATGACGACCCCTTTGAAGAGGTAGTTGCTGTCGAACAAGGTACAAAAGTATCTTGAACTCAGGGTTTCGCTTTTTTTCATATGCTGACTAGTGTGGTCTCTCAGCTGTCACGATCTGATCGAGAAATATGTCTTCGTTGCCGGGTAAAATCCCTCCCGCCACCCATCCCAGCATTGAGATCGGGGCAAAAAGCACGACCCTAGTAACCAGTTTGATGAAAATGTATCGACTGTCTGTCACTTTAAATAGGTAAGCATTCAGTAGCTGAAACAGGACCGAAGCATCGGTAAGTATTTTTTTCTGACTAATTACACGAAATCCGTTTCTTTCGAGCAGCGCGCGAAGTCCGAAGCTTGAATATCGCGCGTAATCAAATGGCTGTTCATGCTCATCCCATATAAATGGCACAGTCAAGAGCACCCTGCCACCCGGCTTAAGAACTCTGTAGATTTCGCTCAGAAAAGCATCTGGTGTAAAAACATGCTCCAGCACTTGGTTGCACAGCACGGAATCAAACTTGCCTTCTGGAAATGGAAAAGTGGTTCCGTCGTAGTAGGCATCGGCCACACCCCGTTTTCGCGAAACGGGCGAGTCCAGTTCCAGTCCAATGTAGGAATGCACATGAAACAAATCTCGATAGGGCTTTGTTCCGCAACCCACGTCAAGTAAACTGCCGCCGATCAATGGGCTTGCCGCCTCAATCTCCTTTCGCAGTCCCCTTCGGGCCAAATAGAAGGGGTTGAGAAAAATCCCCCAAAACCCAGGATTGAATTGCCGTGCGGAAAATCCCCTCTTTAATGCCGCAATCATGACTCCATCCTTGTCTTCAGCAAACGCCCCAATACGCGCTTGGCTCTGGATAGAGCCGACGTATGCTGCCCAAGAAATCTGGCAAAACTCTTGGCGGCAACCACATTCTCCTCAATCGGAATGCTCCCCATGTGCACAGGATCCATCGCAACTGTTTGGGCGAAGTCAGTGGTCGAAGCGCAGTGGGTGCCACTATCATCTGTTCCAATATTATTCACAAGACTTCGCCCCGGATACAAAGTCAGCATGTTCTTCAAGAAACATGAAGCATGCCATCGCACCGCCCAGGAATCATTCTTGCCAGACACCTGGTTCTGCAACATCCTAGAATAAGCATAGGCTCCCCCCAGATCAAAAGCACGCGTCAAATGCGCCCCATTCAGCGCATCCAGCAGCTTCTGCCCGTCAGATTCGAATTGCTTCCATGCCCGAGCCCAAGTCGCCCATCCCCAGCAGTCGGCACCACGCAGAAAAAAAGTCTCGGGTAAGGTTTCAGGCACCGGAAAACTATACCCATGAATACTGGCGACCCGCTCTTCATCTCGATACAGTTGAAGGCCCTCGTTCATGAATTTTAGAAAATGGGGTGACACTTCCAGATCGTCTTCCATGACGATGATAGAGTCATGCTTGGCCAGCAGCTCACTCACGCCACCTATGATGGAATTCGCAAGCCCCAGGTTCTTTTCACGGTATACCCGCGTCACAGACGCGAACCCATTCAGAGATTCAACGTAAGCGCGCACAGCATCAGTTTGCGCTCTATGACCTTCGTGTTTTGGGCCGTCGCAGTACACATGGAGCTGGGTTTGGCTGGCCTCGCCATTCTTAAGCAGTGAGGCAACCGTCTTTTGCAAGTGGTCCCTTCTCGCATATGCGAAGAGAACAACTGGTGCACACTGTGGTTGTGCATTTGAATCATTTGCCATATTTTCAACCGCTCGCCCTATTTGACTTCAAGAGAATATCCTTCATAGCAAGCAACCAATCACGGTTGATGAAATAGCTTGCAATAGGATAGATGCACCCACCCGCTAGAAGCGCGAGGCTAGCCCTGGCATAAATCCCGGTCACGCTAGATAGCAGCATCCAAACTAGTGACACCGTAAACACTGAAGCCAGCATCGGCCTAGCCAACTGCGCAAAATACTCCGAGAAACCGGCCCCACATAAGGGATGGACTAAATACCGCCAGGTTGGTATCTGACCTACAACGGCTAGAAGGAGCATTGCCCAAGCCAACCCCGATGCTCCGTGTTGCAGGCCATACCAAAAACAGGGAACGATGATCAGAATCCAGCATAGATTCCATTTGAAGGCCAAGTCAGCTCTTCCAACAGCAAAAATCAAACTACCAACAGGTTGTCCGAACGAACGCAACATCCCCCATAACGCCAACAGCCTCATCAAGGGTTCTGACTCCACCCACTTCTCGCCAAACATAATTCCAACAACTTCGGGCGTGAACGCAAAAACCCCTAAGAATATTGGAATATTGACGGATGCCGTCATTCGTAAAGTCTTCAGATAAACGTGGCGTAAACCGAGCGCACTTCCTTGTGACTTTGCCATCAGGGGCAGCCCCACTCTCGTAACAACCGAGTTGATGACGCCCGAGACATTCAGCATGAGGTCTCGCGGCAAACCGAAACCACCAAGTGCGCCCAACCCGAGCATTCTCCCTCCCATGAAGATATCAGCCGCCCCATTCACACTACTCACCAAATTATTCCCGATAACATACAGGCCATAGCTCAAATATTTCCTAGCCTCACTGAATTCAAACCTGAAATTTGGGCGCCACCCTAACGACAGAAACCTCCAGCCAAGAGAAGTAAATGAAACTGCTCCGATCAAAAACCCAACCGCTACTGAATAGGCACCATAACCTCTAGCGGCCATGAGAACTGTAGATAAAAATCCGGCGAGTGCAGATACCACCTCAATTATGACCAGGCGTGAGAAAAGCAACTCCTTTTCCGCCATCACTCTAAGCTGCTGCCCGATTGCAAACGTTAGGAAATATGGACTAACAATTAGCAAGACCCCAAGCAACACTGGCTCATGGTAAAACTTAGCAATCCAAGGGCTGACCACAGCGAAGATCACCGTTAATACGAGCCCCACAAACACATTCAACCAATAGAGACTCGATCTTTCACTCTGGCTGATCGCCTGCTGATGAATGATGGCACTACTGATTCCAATATCTACAAACAAGGCAATGAACATCGTTATCGACAACGCCAGTGACATCACCCCAACCTCTGTGGGGGCAAGTATTCGCGCCAAAATGAATATTTGGAGAATTTGCAGTAATGTTTTCACCGCTACACCAACGGACGTCCAGCGCACCGCGGCAAAAGCTTTAGCCTTCAGACTCATTCACATCTGACTTAATAGCCAACACGAAATACCCCTGCGCTTCCAAATCCCAGTCTTTATCCAGTTTGTCAAGAAAAGGGGCAAATACTTGCCCAAGATACCAGAAAGGAACCAAAAACGTCTTCAAAAACCTGCGGAAATAACGCGGACCCGTGATGGCTCTGTTTGAAAAATAGTTGAATTTGACAATCCAGGTTGTGAAGAAGCCGCACTGCGCTTCGATATGCACGACCTGAAAGCCAGCTTTGTTGAGCATATAGCGCAACCCATAGGGCGTGAATCTGAAATAATCATGCGGCGCCTCGTGAATCCACCACTGCCAAGGTACCTGCAAGACCATGGCTCCGCCCGGTTTCAGAATTCGAAATGCTTCATTCAGCATGCACTGCGGCTCGTAGAGGTGTTCCAATACAGACAGAGACACGACTGTATCGGCGACGCCGTCGGCAATCGCCAACGGCCGATTCAAGTCGGCAACGATATCAGGCCGCAAACTGTCGTCTCCGCCACTCCATTCGACACCAATGTATTGGTTCGCATATCGCAAAAAAAATGGCCGGTGCGACTGCTCGCCACATCCCAAGTCATAGAGCGCCCCCTTAAAATGTGGAGCGTACTTGCGAAGAAA
Organism: Rhodoferax sp.; assembly: GCA_019449595.1. Taxonomy (GTDB): domain Bacteria; phylum Pseudomonadota; class Gammaproteobacteria; order Burkholderiales; family Burkholderiaceae_C; genus Allorhodoferax. Next base: position 77,130 of record JAGRPL010000002.1, read on the forward strand.
TCGTTCGCCAACGTCGTAAAGCAGCCAGTTCATCCATCTGCGGTTGGGGTGCATTACTTCACTCACGATATAGTTCTTCCCACCTTTGTTTCTGCCATTTGCGGTCAAACAGGTGAGAGACCGCTTTCTCGTTTTTCGTGCGAATCGTTGACTCCAACTCCGTGAATCGGGAATACGTCATCCCCAGAATGCTTTCTGTATCGAACACTGTGCAGCCCATTTTATCCTTCAAAAATGTCCAAGTCGACACGCTACTCCTTAGGTACATCTTAGTCCCCAGGTAAAGCGAAATAACCATATTTCCAAAGCCCTGCTGCCGCTTGTGATTGAAAATCATCACATCCACGGTTGATAAATACTGATTGTATTCAGCAGCTTCGAGCAGCCGAGTCATGGGTTTGAACTTCTCTCCAAACAGTTCACGACCACGCTGTAAAACCTCATCCCGATAGCCCTCTTCACCCGCAAATCCATATGACAATGGGACATGGATTTCAATGTTTTCAGACGCGTACTCTTTTATCCACTCGAAGACCTCAAGATGCTCATTGGAGGGATCTCCCGAATTTCCGATCTGAATGATTTTTGCTTTCTTCGTCTGTCTCAGTACTGAGGCCCGTGCTTTTTCTTGATCCAAATCCTCTCGCTCGAAGGCAAAGATGTTGGGGCATCCATCAATATAGCGCGCGCGTGTTTGGTACATCTCTTGCGCCTTGAGGTAATCTCCGCGCGTTGGAGTTGCAATAGCATTTAGCTGACAGATGAAGCGTCTCCGCAAATGGTCGAGAAACCTGTTCCAGCGCGTTGCAGGAACCAGCCCCCGCCAGTAAAGATCACCGCCCCATGGTAGCCAGACCGCTTTTCTTATTAACCATGGAAAAAGCAGAAGGAATGTCAGAATGCTCTGACTATACAGGCCATTGAACACAAGCCGATTTGCACGATGCGCTGAGATAACAAATGCCAAAAGTGACCGCTTGGTCAGGCGATAGATATTTGCCCCTAACACCTCCTCCAGGCCCTTGCCACCACCGATTAAATAAAATTCTTGGTCATTCTGACCAAACTCGGCATTCAATAACTGCAACTGCCTGGGTATGAATTTCTCGTTATAAGTTACGAGATGAACGAGCTTCATACTGCCTGCTTTTCCAGTCATTCCAGCGCCGCATGTACGCGATCGATCACACGATCACACTGCGCCGACGAAAGGCCGAGCCACAGTGGTAGCCGGAGAATTCGTGACGCCACCGAATCGGTCACCGTCAAGTCACCTCCAACTCGTCCGTATCGCTGGCCCGCCGGTGAACTGTGCAAAGGAATGTAGTGAAAGATTGCGTTGATGCCATCGTGCTTCAGACGGTCCATCACGCAGTTGCGCGTCTGCTCATCCGGAAGCAGCACGTAGTACATATGCGCGTTGTGCTTGCATTCAGCGGGAACAACGGGACGCCTCAAATGACCGCTCGCCTCTTTTGCCGCAAATGCCGCGTGGTAGCGCTCCCAGATTTCAAGCCTTTGGCTGGTGATCCTGTCGGCCTCTTCCATCTGGGCCCACAAAAATGCCGCTATTAACTCACCCGGCAGGTAGGAAGATCCGTAGTCCTGCCACGTGTATTTGTCTACGGCACCCCGGAAAAACTGACTGCGATCCGTCCCTTTTTCCCGGATGATCTCCGAGCGGTCGACGAAAGCACCGTCGTTCACAAGCAGCGCGCCGCCTTCGCCGGAAATAACGTTCTTGGTCTCGTGAAAGCTGTAGGTGCCGATATCGCCAATTGCACCTAAAGCACGCCCCTTGTAGCGCGCCATCACGCCCTGAGCTGCATCTTCAATTACTTTCAGACCATATCGGCGTGCGATTTGAAGAATCGTATCCATTTCGCAGCCGACCCCGGCATAATGCACAACGGCAATGGCCCGAGTACGGGGTGTAATGGCCGCTTCGATCTTCGACTCATCGATATTGAGGGTGTCTGCGCGTATATCCACGAAAACTGGAGTCGCACCTCGCAACACAAAGGCGTTGGCCGTGGAAACAAAAGTGTAAGACGGCATGATGACTTCATCGCGCGGCTTCAAATCCAGCAGTAGCGCAGCCATCTCCAAGGCTGCAGTGCAAGAGTGCGTCAGCAGTGCCTTTCGTGTACACGTCTGGCTCTCCAGCCAGCCATGACATTTTTTGGTGAACGGCCCGTCTCCCGCCAGTTTGCCATTGAAATGTGCTTCTGCAATGTAATAGAGCTCCTTTCCCGTCATGTATGGCCAGTTGAAAGGAATTGCTTCATTTTCCGATGAACACATATTTATTCCAGAACGGCGAGACCGAAACCTGTCTTGCCATAGTCATTGCCGTTGTAGAGCATATAGCGAGTTCCCGCATGATCAAAAACGAACGGGTATTCAATCATCTCAGAATCCCACCCTGAGTCAGAGACATTGATTCCGACCAGATGATCTCGCCGCTCCCAGTGCTTTCCATCGTCTGACTCCGCATATCCGATCCTGTACGAGCGTCCTCTTGCGGAATACCACATTCTCCACTTATCGTCATCCCTGATCACCGATGGCCTTGAAATCGCATGCTCGCCATCATTTGCATAATCAATCGCCACATGTCCGTCACGGCGCCAATGGATGCCGTCGTCTGACTCTGCATATTTGATATGGTAACGATGTTCAAGCTTGCCGTGGCGCAGCCTCCATTCTGTGCACGACAGATACCACATGCGCCAACAGTCGTCGCCCGGCATAACACAACAACTGGCGCAAAAATGAGGCTCATTCATTGAGCGGTCCACGATTGCCCCCGGTGCATAACGATCAAAAACACCAGCACCTGCGCCAATAGCCAGACCAATTGAGTTCCGGAAGGGCACAGTTACGCCAAGATTCCATCCAATGTAGTAGAGGAACTTGCGTCCGTCTCCGCCATTGGCAATCCACGTCGCCATCGCGCCACTATCATCGAACGCACCCAACTGACCCGGTGCCAGAACTGGCCGACTGGAACGTTCGATGATTTGTTCAGGATGCATTAGGTCAACCACAATATAGCCAGTATGGCTGCGGTTCTGCGCGTCACGACTGCTGAAGTAAATTCTAAATATATCTCCCGTTATATGCTCCGCGATCGGCACAGCCGCATGCGACCACAACCATTCCATCTCGCGGTTTGGAGCATAGACATGGCCTAACTTCCTCCAACGCATGTTCTTGCTCATATGTTGCGCAGTCGTGTGCTGGGAATGCGGGAACGTTCGGTAGCCTCGCCCATGTAGACTCCTTCGGGCTCAGCGCCTGCAAGCAGCAATGCCCCCGCGCCGATGATGCACCTATTGCCAACTTTTATGTGATCCCGCAAAGTCGCGTTAACGCCAATGAAACATGACTCCCCAATTTCAACCCCACCTGAAATGACCGCGTGAGACGCAACAAAGCAATGATCGTGGATCAATGAATGATGCCCAATATGATTGCCACTCCACAATGTTACGTTGTTTCCGATCGTGACAAAGGGTTGAATAGTATTATCTTCAAGAATGAAACAGTTATCACCAATTTTGTTATCGTTAAATACCGTCGCACGCGTGCTAACGTAGCTCGCTAAGCTGTATCCAAATGCCTTCGCCGCTAGATATTTTTCGCGACGAAGTGAGTTAAGTTTGGAATAGCTTAAAGCAACAAAAAACCCATACCTATCAGGGGCATAATGCTGCACAACGTCCTCAAAAGGCACCACTGGCAACCCTTGAAAAATCTCCTGATTAATATAAGAAGAGTCGACAGTGAAGGCCACTACTTGATAGTTCGAATCGTGGGAAAAATAGTAATGCGCAAGCTGCGCTATGTCGCCTACCCCAAAAATAACTAGTGGTTTTTTCATAGCACCTTCCTCACAAGAATTGTGAACTCATACAGCCCATAGTCGTGCAGCAACGAGACGTGACGTGAGTACTTTTTCTTGCACAAATCGAAAAGATCCAAAGGATTCGCGTAGTACAAATAGTCACGCATCTTTTCCCGATCGGAGTACGAAGTTAGGCAATTGAAAGCGAAACCTTGTCGACTCGTTTCGCTTAGGATGTCAAGAGTTTCACAAAGAAAATGCTGCCACTCGTCATCAGTCCGACCTAGACGAACATTGAAAATTCCGCTAGCAATACCGTAGTCTGCCATCACGGATGGCTTGGCGCCGACCACAAAGGTGGATTGAGAAAAGTTCACATATCTTAATTTTGCAGCCGTAAGCATTTCCTCAGATACATCGATGCCCTGATATGAAAAATTCTTAAAACTTACCTGCAGAAAATCTATCAAGGCACCATAGCCACAACCAAGATCGTTAATACTAAAGCCCTCATTGGTTTGAACAATTTTCATCAATTGATCAAACCGTAGGTTTTGACTTTCCTGGCTGTTCCAATCAACGCCTTGCGGACTCTCGCCAAACTCTGCCAATTTGGCCGAGTAGTAACCAGCGACCTCTCGTAGAATTTCCTCAGAATTTTTCACTTTGCGCCCCCTATCAACGAACCAATGACTGAGCTCTGTCAGGCCGATACTTCATATAGCTTATCGTTCTTTCGCCGCAATTAAAGAGCAAATCCAAGATCGTTACGCCATGGGTAAAATCACCCCATAGTTGCGGGTACTCCTTATAGTCTGAATAGTCGAACCATGAGAGACGAATATTGCGCCGAGAAAAAACCTCAGGCACGATGTAATCCTTTGCCGCTGGCCCTGAAATATACTCCCCACCTCCAGCCTGTGCACACAAATCAGCCAATCGCTCCGACTTACCTTCAATCAATTGGAAATCCCACGAGTTGCTGATCTTGGTCTGGATGCCAAGATAACGGCACACCACCTCAATGAGTGCCCGATTTAACTCGCTTAGATGCGTGTAAGTTCGGCCCAGATAATAAGGTTCAAATATCTTAGCCACCTCTTCAAAGCAAGCGGCCCTTCGGTAGTTTTGTACTATAGCCTTCCAGTGGTCCTGCTGCCACGCTACACCGTCGATCTCAGTTTCCCGGATAGTTTGGTAGTACTTTCCCTTTACTTTGACAGGCACAGTCAGCCACTGCGTACCTTGCGGTGTCTTTATCTGGTTGCGGTTTCGCCAATCACGCCGCGTATATTGCATATCGTCGTAGAGAATAAATTCATCTACGGCGGCGATCATGTCGAAATAGCCCTTCCAGGGAATGTAATTCGACTGAACGATAGCGATTTTTTTCACTTCGAAAATGGGGCATGCCCGGTTTGTTGGTAATAATTGCAGGCAACGTAACTATTGCCGGTTTTTAAAGGCTAAGCGGAATTTTTCCCAAATTCATTTATGACGTCACACACGCGCCGGATCTGACTATCGGTATGTCCACCTGATATGGGTAGGCTCAATTCTGTGGCGTGCAACTCTTCCGCGATAGGATACGCGCCAGCAAGAATGCCTTGCATAGCCCCTTGACGATGCGGCGGAATCGGGTAGTGCACCTCCGTCTTCACTCCATGGTCAAGCAAATGCCGGCGCAAGGCATCGCGCTGCGGGTGGCGGATACCGTAGATGTGAAATACATCAAACTCATCAGCACGATGCCGTGGTTTTTCAACCCAATCCGGCAGATTTTCAAAATACACATCGGCCAACGCACGCTTGTGGTCATTCATCGCATCGAGGTGACTTAGTTTGACGCGCAAAAGCGCAGCCTGCAGTTCGTCTAGCCGCGAGTTCACGCCCACATAACGATTGACGTATTTCTGCTTGGACCCGTAATTGCGCATGTGTCGCAATCGATCTGCCAGTGCGTCGTCCCCGGTGACGATGGCTCCCGCATCTCCCAGGGCACCAAGATTTTTGGTCGGATAAAAACTAAAACAACCGGCAACACCAAAGGTACCCGTCATCTGGCTGCCCAATTTTGCGCCGTGCGACTGCGCACAATCCTCTATTACCTTGAGGCCGTGCTCACAAGCAAAGGCGCCGATCGCATCCATGCGGCAGGTCTTACCGAATAGATGTGTGACACAGATGGCGCGCGTCTTGCTAGTAATGGCCTGCGGAAGAAGCGTTGCATCCATATTGAAAGTAGCCAATTCAGGCTCCACCAGTACAGGGTAATACCCGGCGCGAACAATGGCAAGAATGGTGGCGATGTAGGTGTTAGATGCCACCAAGATGTCGCTCCCCTTGGGCAAGCCCAAGGCCTCAATGGATAGGATGAGCGCATCCAGCCCGTTCGCAACTCCGATGCAGTGCTTAACCCCTACATACTGCGCGAACTCTGATTCAAAGGCAGAAACCTCCTGCCCAAGAACATACCAACCGCTTCGAATAACGCGGGTAGCCGCCGCCTCCAGTTCTTCCATGAAGGAAGCATTGGAATTGGCAAGGCTTTCATACTCAACCATGGCTATTTCAATTCGTAGGGTGTGTCGACATACTCAGACCGATCATAAGTATGCGATGACATCACCATTAAAACCGACCCAGGACCGAAGGTCATGGTGTGCCAGTCTTTGGGCTCAACCAAAAGGCACTGACTAGGTTGGTCAAGCACCATCGTGTCGACCATAACACCATCATTCATGTAGACGGTGACTGCTCCACACACTGCGATCAGTGCTTGTCGGGTGCGCAGATGGCGGTGTCCACCACGCGTCTGGCCGTCTGCACCGTAAATCCAATAGGTTCGCACCGGCGCAAACGGCAAGGCAGCATCAAGAACCGTGAGCGACCCACGTGCATCGGTAAACGTTGGAAGAATCAGTTGCGCGAAATGGCTCATGGTAATTCTCTAGGGTGCTCTAGTCTTTGCCAAAAACGTCGCGAGTAAACACTTTGCTGCGTACATCAGCTATCGCCGAATCCAAACGATTACTGATAATGACATCCGCTTCTCGCTTGAACGCTGCAAGATCTTTCACAACGCGTGAACGATAAAACTCGGCATCAGTAATCACCGGTTCATACACGATCACCTCAATTCCCTTGGCCTTGATCCGTTTCATGATGCCTTGGATACTCGAAGACCGGAAGTTATCGGACCCGAATTTCATCACCAAACGATAAATCCCGACCACTTTGGGTTTGAGCTTGAGAACTTCCTGCGCAATGAAATCCTTACGCGTCCCGTTGGCGTCCACGATGGCACCAATCAATGTCTGAGGCACATCTTGAAAATTAGCTAAAAGCTGCTTGGTGTCTTTGGGAAGACAGTAACCACCGTAGCCAAAAGAAGGGTTATTGTAGTGCCCCCCAATACGCGGATCCAGGCAGACGCCGTCGATGATCTGGCGCGTGTTGAGTTCATGAATTGCCGCGTAGGTGTCAAGCTCATTGAAATAGGCCACACGCATAGCCAGATAGGTATTTGCAAAGAGCTTGATGGCTTCAGCCTCAGTACTATCGCACAGGAGGATGGGAATATCATTTTTCACAGCCCCTTGCCGTAGTAGTTCCGCAAAAACCTGGCCACGAGGCGACGTGTCACCGACCACAATACGTGAGGGGTATAGGTTATCAAAAAGTGCTTTCCCTTCCCGCAAAAACTCGGGTGAAAAAAATATTTCTTGGCAGCGAAACTGTTCACGAATTTTTTTTGTATATCCCACGGGCACCGTGCTTTTAATCACCATCGTCGCTTGCGAGTTGACGGCACGCACGTCTCGTATCACCGATTCAATTGAGTGAGTATCGAAGTAGTTGGTCTCAGGGTCATAGTCGGTAGGAGTGGCTATGACCACAAAATTCGCATCAACATAAGCATCGACTTTGTCCAACGTGGCGCGAAAGTTCAAGTTCTTTGTTTGCAGATATTGCGAAACCTCCGCATCTTCGATGGGGGATAGCCTTGCATTGAGCATGTCAACCTTGGCCGGCACAATATCTAACGCGACAACCTCATTGTGTTGAGCCAACAGCAGTGCAATGGAAAGACCCACATAGCCGGTGCCGGCAATAGCAATTTTCATGGGAATCTATTCAACGCTTACGCTAACACCATATCCATTCGCCTTCAGCAACGCATGCTGCTTGGCCTGCGCCAGATCGTGGGTCACCATCTCTTTGCACATCTCCTGCGCCGTGATGTCCGGCACCCAACCCAGCTTCTGCTTGGCCTTGGCAGGGTCGCCCAGCAGGGTTTTCACCTCGGCCGGGCGGAAGTAGCGCGGGTCAATCTTGACGACGGGTTTATCGCCACAGTAGCCGACCTCGTCCACGCCCTGCCCTTGCCAGCGCAATTCCATGCCCAATTCGGCGGCGCTCCATTCTATGAACTGGCGCACGCTGTACTGCTTGCCGGTGGCAATGACGAAGTCTTCGGGTTGCGCTTGCTGCAACATCATCCATTGCATGCGCACGTAGTCTTTGGCGTGGCCCCAGTCACGTAGGGCGTCGATGTTGCCCATATAGAGGCAGTCCTCCAGGCCCTGACTAATGTTGGCCAGGCCACGGGTGATCTTCCGGGTGACGAAGGTTTCGCCACGGCGCGGGCTTTCGTGGTTGAAGAGGATGCCGTTGCAGGCGTACAAACCATACGCCTCGCGGTAGTTGACCGTGATCCAGTAGGCGTAGAGCTTGGCCACGGCGTAGGGACTGCGGGGGTAAAACGGCGTGGTTTCGCGTTGCGGGGTTTCTTGCACCAAGCCGTAGAGTTCGCTGGTAGAGGCTTGGTAAAAGCGGGTTTTCTTCTCCAGCCCAAGAATGCGGATGGCTTCCAGCAGGCGCAGGGTGCCTATGCCGACTACGTCGGCGGTGTATTCGGGGCTCTCGAAGCTGACGGCCACGTGGCTTTGGGCGCCCAAGTTGTAGATTTCATCGGGCTGGGTTTCCTGCACGATGCGCACCAAGTTGCTGGTGTCGCTCAGGTCACCGTAGTGCAGCTTGAAGTGGGCGTTGGGAATGTGCGGGTCTTGGTAGATGTGATCCACCCGGCCGGTATTAAAGCTGGAGACCCGCCGCTTGATGCCGTGCACGATGTAGCCTTTTTCCAGCAGAAACTCGGCAAGGTAAGAGCCGTCCTGGCCGGTGATGCCCGTAATAAGGGCTACTTTTGGCTGTACATTGGTTTTGCTCATGTTGTTTTTTTCAAGAAATCTTGGTACGCCATTGTCAAACCCCTATGTAAATTGACTTGTGCCCGCCAGCCCAGCGCGTTGATGACACTGCTGTCCATCAGCTTACGGGGGGCACCATCGGGTTTTGTAGTGTCAAAATCTATCTCGCCTTGGTAGCCCACCGCTTGCCCAATGGCGTACGCCAATTCAACAATCGTGACGTCTTGACCATAGCCCACATTGATATGGCTTTGCATCGGCAAAGTGTGCTGGGCGTAGGTGGTATTGGGTAGATTCATCACATGAATGCACGCTGCGGCCATATCGTCTACATACAAAAATTCTCGACGAGGCGTTCCGGTGCCCCATATAGTGACGAATGGTGCCTTGCTTGTCTTGGCCTCATGAAAACGACGTATTAGTGCCGGGATAACATGACTATTCTCTGAGTGGTAATTGTCACCAGGACCGTACAGGTTAGTGGGCATGACACTGCGGTAGTCAACGCCATGGCTAAGGGCATATTGGCGGTTGTAACTTTCGCAAAGCTTGATTCCGGCAATTTTGGCAATAGCGTAAGGCTCGTTGGTGGGCTCCAGTGCGCCAGTAAGCAAGGCACATTCAGCCATGGGTTGGGGCGCTTGGCGGGGGTAGATGCAGCTGGAGCCTAAAAACAGCAGTTTTTTGACCTTGTTTTGAAAGGCCGCTTCGATCACATTAGCCTGCATCATCAGGTTTTGATAGATGAAGTCCGCCGGATAGGTGCTGTTGGCATGGATGCCGCCAACCTTGGCGGCAGCAAGGTAGACCTGATCGGGTTTTTCTAATGCAAAAAATTCCCGGACGGCAGCTTGATTAGTCAGGTCCAGTTCGGCGTGGCTGCGAGTGATGATGCTCCCTATGGGGTGACCAGCCGCCAGCAGCTGGCGCACAATAGCCGATCCGACCATGCCGCAATGACCGGCAACGTAAATTCCAGAATTCGTAGTCACGCGGGCACCCTACCGTAAATGTCGTCAAAACGCACAATGTCATCCTCACCCAGGTAATTTCCCGACTGAATCTCGACTATCTCTAGCGGAACCGTGCCGGGATTGGCTAGGCGGTGAACCTGACCTAACGGAATGAATGTGCTTTGGTTTTCATGCAAAACCAGTACTTGGTCGCCGTTGGTAACTTCGGCGGTGCCACTCACCACCACCCAGTGCTCTGCCCGATGCTCGTGTTTTTGCAGTGACAGCGACGCCCCGGGCTTGACCGTAATGCGTTTGACCTGGTGACGCGGTCCCACATCCACACTGTCGTACCAACCCCAAGGGCGTGCCACACGTCGATGTTGAACCGCCTGCGAAGCGTCCAGCGACTCCAACCGCGCCACCACCTCTTTCACGGCTTCGGCATGCTCAACATTCGCCACCAACAAGGCATCCGGCGTGTCGATAATCAACAGGTTTTTGGTGCCCAGGGCCACCACGGGGCGATGGCCAGCCGCATGGATAAAGGTGTCGCTGTCGTTGAGGTGGTGTGCATACTGCGAATCACCGCCAGAACGATTTCCATGCTTATCAGGCGTTGCAAGATCGGCCACTGCATTCCAGCTCCCCACATCGCTCCATGTCCCGGAAAATGGAAATACGACCACATTAGCCGCACGTTCCATCACCGCATAATCAATAGATTGACTGCGGCAACCAGCAAAAGCCTGCGCATCCGGTCGGGTAAAAGAACCGTCTTGCTGGGGGAGACGCATGGCAAGGCGACAGACCGCCAGAATGTCGGGAGCGTGCGTTTGCAACGCGTCGAGTAATTTTTGAGCTCGCACCAAAAAGATACCTGCATTCCACAAGTATTGCCCACTGGCGAGGAGTTCCTGCGCACGATCCTGAACGGGTTTTTCTACGAACTGCGCGACAACATATCCTCCGCCATCGGATGCCCCCCCCTTTTGGATATACCCATAGGCGGTACTGGGCGAGCTGGGCGTGACGCCAAAGGTTACCAAGCTCCCTGTTTGGGCAGCAGGTGCTGCTCCGCGCACCATATCCACAAAGGTTTGCACGTCAGGAATGTGATGGTCCGCAGGGCAAAACAGCAACAAGGCATCCGGTGGGGCCGCCAGTGCGGCCAGCGCCATGGCAGCAGCCGTATTTTTGGGTTGCGGCTCCAGAATCTGACGCACGGCAACGCCTGCCTCTGCCGCTGCCTCCGCAACCAGAAAGCGGTGCTCTTCGGACGACACACAGGTGATGCCGTCGGCTGCCCCCTCCAGCAGATGCGCTACGCGCTCCAGGGTGAGTTGCAGCAACGACTTCCCAGCCAAGAGGGGGATAAACTGCTTGGGAAAAGCCTTGCGCGACAGCGGCCACAGGCGGGTTCCGCTGCCGCCACAGAGAATAACGGGATGGATCATGCAGGATGCCGGGGTGTTGAGCGCATGGCGGCATTGTAAGTTGCCGCCTCACTCTCGCGTATTCATCACGCCCTCCAGGCAACACGCCTGCCGCACACCTCAGAAATGAATCCCCCGCATCATCTGCTGCATGGCAATGGCTTCGGCGGACAGTTGTTGCTTAACCGGCTTCTCACCCGGCTTCTGCCCCTTGGCAGCCGTGGAGTCGGGGAACATGCGGAAGCTGGTGTTCATGGCAATCTGCGCAATGCGTGGCACCAGGGCATGCATGAGCTGCCCCGTGATGCCCAGCCGGGTGGCAATGCGCACAGGCTTGAAGATGCAAGCCTGCGCCACCATATCGGCGGCCTGCTCGGGAGACAGCGTGGGCACGTTGTTGTAGAGGTTGGTCGGCGCAATCATGGGGGTACGCACCAGCGGCATGTTGATGGTGGTGAACGAGATGCCCTGGTCGGCAAACTCGCTGGAGGCGCAGCGCGTCCAGGCGTCCAGTGCGGCTTTGGAAGCCACATAGGCACTGAAACGGGGTGCATTGGTCAGCACGCCAATCGAGCTGATATTGACTACATGCCCCTTCTTTTTGGTGACCATGCCCGGCAAAAAACCCATGGTGACGCGCAGGCAGCCAAAATAGTTGAGCTGCATGGTGCGCTCGTAGTCATGGAAACGGTCATAGCTACCCTCGATGGCGCGGCGAATGGAGCGGCCGGCATTGTTGACCAGGAAGTCCACACCGCCATGGTCGTCAATAACCTGTTTTACAAAACGGTCGCAATCGGCCATGTCGGCAATATCCGCCGGATAGGCCAGAAAACGGTACCCCTTGGCCTTGGCCTCCTTGCAGGCTTCCTCCAGCTTGTCCACGTCGCGGCCGCATATCAGGGTAATGGCTCCCGCTTCGGCAAACTTGTGCGCTGCAGCCAGACCGATCCCTGATGAGCCCCCCGTCACCAGCACTACTTTGCCGGCTACCGTGCCCTTGAGCGAACGGTCGATGTGCAGATCCGGGTCCAGGTGGCGCTCCCAGTAGTCCCACAGGCGCCATGCATAGTCTTTCAGATTGGGGCACTCCACGCCCGTACCCTTGAGCATGGCCTGTGCATCGCGACAGTCAAAACGGGTGGGGTAGTTCACAAACGTGAGCATGTCTTCGGGCAGGCTCAGGTCTTTCATGATGGCGTTGCGCACGCGGCGCACCGGCGCCAGCGCCATCAGGCTCTTGGTGACACTGCGGGGAATGAATCCCAGCAGCGCCGCGTTGACAAACAGGTTCATCCGCGGCGCATGCGCGGCCTTGCCAAAGATGTCCAGCACGTCGCCCACGCGGTAACCGACGGGATCCACCAGGTGGTAGCACTGCTTGCTGATGCCCGTCTTGTGACTGATGGCGTTCAAGGCGTCCACCACAAAATCCACGGGAACGATATTGATGCGCCCACCCTCCAGGCCGATGGCTGGCATCCAGGGCGGCAGCAGCTGGCGCATGCGCTGGATGAGCTTGAAGAAGTAATACGGACCGTCAATCTTGTCCATCTCGCCCGTGCGGCTGTCACCGACCACCATGGCGGGCCGATATACCGACCACGGCACCTTGCACTCCTTGCGCACGATTTTTTCACTCTCGTGCTTGGTCATGAAATAGGGGTGGTCGTAGTTCTCGGCCTCTTCGAACATGTCCTCGCGGAAAACCCCTTCGTACAAACCGGCTGCCGCGATACTGGAGACGTGGTGGAAGTGCCCGGCGTCCAGGGCCTTGGCCAGTTCCACGGTATTGCGCGTGCCTTCGATGTTGACGGCAATCTGGCTCTCTTCGTCGGCGCTCAGGTCATACACCGCGGCGAGGTGGTAGAAATGGTCAATCTGGCCCTTCAGCCCTTTGATCACGTCGGCACCCATGCCGAGTTTTTTGCTGGTCAGGTCGCCAAAAACGGGCACCGCACGTGCGGCACTTCGGGCATCGTTGAGCCCCCAGAAAACGCGCAGGTCATCGACCTTTGCGGCACTCTCCTGACGGAGCAGAAAATGGACCACAGCGCCTTTGCGCTCCAGCAGTTTCTTGACGAGCCGTTTACCAATAAAGCCGGTGGCACCGGTAACAAAATACTGCATACACACTCCCATTAAGGGAAGCATTCTTACCCAGATTATGAGGACGCATGTTCAGCGTAAACCCGCACACCTTCGCTGCAAAAAGGCGGCCCCACAGGGGCCGCAACAAGTTAGTAAAGCCCACCTAAACACGAACCCCTACTGCGCGTAGAGTGGAGAATTGCAGTGGCGTGTCATATCCGCGTCCAAGTGAACAACCCTATTTTTCCTGGAGCTCCCCATGGTCACCAAACTCAAAAAGAAATCCGGCACCACCAAAGCAACTGGCGCCCAACTGTCTGGCTCTGTCAAGGATTCGGCACAGCAGATCTGGCAGGCCGGCTTGGGTGCTTTCACCCGGGCACAGGCAGAAGGGTCCAAAGCCTTTGAATCCCTGGTCAAGGAAGGCATCAGCATCCAGCGCAAGACTCAGGCTGCGGCTGAAGAGAAAATTTCCGAGGCCACCAACAAGATGTCCACCATGGCAACCGATATTTCTGCCAAGGCATCCGGCCAGTGGGACAAGCTGGAAAATATTTTTGAGGAACGCGTGGCCAAGGCCCTGAACAAACTGGGCGTTCCCTCCGCCAAAGATGTCAACGCCCTCATCGACCGCATTGACGAGTTGAACAAGGCCGTCCAGAAACTCTCCGCCAAAGCCCCTGCCGCCAAGTCCGCCGCCCCCAAGGCCAAGGCAACGCCAGCCCGTAAATCCGCCAAGGCGGCGCCCAAGCGTGCAGCACCGGCCCGCAAGACCACGCGGTCCGGAGCAACCAAGGCGGTAGCGCCGGCACAAGCCGAGTAAGCACCCCGGCGATCCGCACGGGACAGGGGCGCAGTGGCGTCCCTTGGACCATGTGGGCGCCATTCCAGCCGCAGCGCGCGGTCAACGCACCTTGGTTTGTTGCATTGCAACAATACAGATCCACATGGCACTCTACACTTCGCATCCATGAAGGCCCCCGCGGAAGCTCCTCCCAAAATCGCCCTGGCGCTGGCGGGCGGCGGCCCCTTGGGCGCGATTTACGAAGTCGGCGCCATGTGTGCGCTGGAAGAGTCCCTGAACGGACTGGACTTCACCAAGCTGCACCACTACGTCGGAGTCTCCGCTGGCGGCTTTATCGCCGCTGCGCTGGCCAATGGCATGTCGCCACGTGAACTGTGCGCTTCCTTTATCGAAAACGACAGTGAACCCTCGGAAACCTTCGACCCCTCCTGGTTGATGGAACCCGCGTACAGCGAATTTGCACGCCGCGGCATCATGCTGCCCGGTTTGGTCGTCTCCGCCTTGTGGCATCTGACAACCGGCCGCAAATCGCTGATGAACGCGCTGGAACACATGAGTCCCGGGCTGCCCACGGGCGTTTTTTCCAACCAGCAAATCGACACCCAGCTGGCCCGACTGTTCAGCAGGGACGGGCGCACCAACGACTTTCGCAAGCTCAAGACCCAGCTCACCCTGGTAGCGACCAACCTGGACAGCGGTGAAGCCGCCCCCTTCGGCCGCCCTGGCTGGGACCATGTGCCCATCTCCCAGGCGGTGCAAGCCAGTTCCGCACTGCCCGGCCTGTTTCCGCCAGTGGAAATTAATGACCAGTATTACGTGGACGGCGCCCTGAAAAAAACCATGCACGCCTCCGTGGCCCTGGAGGATGGCGTGGATTTGATGATCTGCCTCAACCCCCTGGTCCCATTTGATGCCACGTCTCCGCAGGTGGCCAAGGTCATGCAGCGGGGGCTGCCGGCCAACAAGCGCGAAATTCCACGCATTGTCGATGGCGGCCTGCCCGCCGTGCTCAGCCAGACCTTCCGTTCCATGATCCACTCCCGCATGGAACTGGGCATGAAGCATTACCACCACGGCTACCCGCACACCGACATCATCCTGATCGAGCCGGACCATCGCGACCCGGAGCTGTACCTGGCCAATACCTTCAGCTATGCCCAACGCCGGCACCTGGCCGAACACGCCTACCAGCAGACACGCCAGATGCTGCGCTCGCGCAAGACCGGTCTTTCGGCCAAGCTGGCACGCCATGGCATCAGCCTGAACCATGACGTTCTGGACGATCCCAAGCGCCATCTGTCCGCCCCTGCCAAGTCGCCCACCCGGATCGGGCAGGCCATCTCGCGCCTGCAGGAGGTGATGGACGACCTGGGCGACGCGGTAAAGACCGCCACCCACGCACAGCCCCACTGAGCCGCCCATGGTCAAGAAAGCTCCCCGACGCACGGCCGAACGCATTCTGGAAGTCACGCTGGAACTGTTCAACCGGTTTGGCGAGCCCAACGTTTCGACCACCCTGATCTCTGCCGAACTCGGCATCAGCCCCGGCAACCTGTACTACCACTACCCGGCCAAGGATGAGCTGATCAACTCCCTGTTCGACCGCTATGAAGCCGCGCTCAATGAACTGCTCAACGCCAGCGATGGCGTGCGCGACGTGGAAGATGCCTGGTTCTTCATGCACACCCTGTTTGAGCTGATCTGGCAGTACCGTTTCCTCTACCGCGACCTCAACGACTTGCTAAGCAAGAACCGCCGGCTGGAAACCCACTTCCAGTGGGTACTCAAGAACAAGACCCGTTCGGTCAAGGCGCTGCTCGACGGCATGAGCCGCTCGGGCGCCATCCACATCGACTCCCGCGAAATCGAAGCAACCGCCACCAGCATGGTGGTCGTGCTGACCTACTGGCTGAGCTTTGAATACGTGAAAGACCCGCGCAACGCGCTGGAGCCCGCCAGCGCACAGGCGGCCCTGATGCGGGGCGCCCACCATGTGCTGAACCTGCTGGTTCCCTACCTGGAAACTGCGCAACGCACCCATTTGTTGCAGTTGTCAGGCGCGTACAAGACACCTGTGATACCTTGAAAGCAAACAGAGTTGCCACCACGCCCCACGGCACGGCAGGCGACCACCGAAGCACACAGAGGAGACCGCCGCCATGGCGCCATGGAACACCTTCGCCCACGCGGGCGACTACCCGTTTGACGCCGCCAGCGTAAGTACACACTGGAGTCGCCTGCATGCCGGAGACCTGGAGCCCTTGCCCCGGGATGCCAGAGTCCTGTCTGCCTGGGCCCTGTTCCACCAGGGCGCGTTCCAGCAGGCCGTGGAGACCGCGCTGCAAGCCGGCCCCGCTGGCATCACCGTAGCCAACAAGGCAACCTGCATGTACGCCAACTACCTGGAACCCCGGGAGCAGACCCGGCTCGACCTGTTCCTGCAGGTGGCCAAGCGGGCCGCGGAGCAGGCGGCCGCGGAGCCCGGCAATGCCAATGCGTTTTACTGGCAGGCCTATGCCCTGGGCCGCTACAGCCAGTGCATCAGTGTGGCCAAGGCGCTGGCGCAGGGGCTCGGCACCCGCGTCAAATCCGCCCTGGAGACCGTCTTGCACCTGCAGCCCCGCCACGCCGATGCCCATGTCGCACTGGGAGCCTTCCACGCCGAAGTCATCGACAAGGTGGGCGCCCTGATTGCCCACATGACCTACGGCGCCAAGAAGGACACCAGCCTGCACTGCTTCCAGCAGGCGCTTCGTCTCACCCCCGGGTCGGCCATTGCCATGGTCGAATACGCCAACGCCCTGACCATGCTCGAAGGAGAACCCCGCATGGCAGAAGCCACCCGCCTGTACGAACAGGCCGCAGCCACGCCGGCACTGGATGCCACGCAGCGGCTGGATGTGATGATGGCGCAGTCCGAGCTGTCCGCCTGAGGCCGCGACGGGCTTATTCGCCCCAGGGCAGCATCAGTGTCACCACCGACAGCTTGGCAAACTCCGGCTCAAAGCGGTTGATGATGTTTTGCGGGTCCGGGCACAGGGTGGAGTCCGACACCAGGCCAAACTGCACACCGCCACCGTAGCTCAGGATGGAGACACCCAGCCCGACCGTGCCGCTTTGCGGCACCCAGAACAGGTTCTCTTCGATCGTGGAGCCGCAAATCTTCAACTTCTCCCGCGGCCCGGGCACATTGGTCATCACCGCCGTGGTCTTGCGCGAGAACAGGCCGAGCATGGCGTCCTGCAGTGGCTTGACCAGCAGCCCGGCAACCGCCACCAGCCCGAAAGCCAACAAGGGCTGCATGCTGCCCTTGAGCGCCAGCATCCGCCGACGCACTTCGTACAGCCGCTCCACCGGGTTGTCCAGCCCGATGGGCAATACCAGGGGCGCCAGCCCGAACTGGTTGCCCAGCATGTACGCCTGGTCCAGTGACCGCAGGTTCACCGGCACCATGGCGCGTACTTCCTTGCCCGTGACGTCGTCGCCCTGCGCCCGCAGGTAGCCACCAATGGCTCCGGCCACGCAGCTGAGCAGCACGTCGTTGATGGAGCAATTCAGGGCCTTGCCCACTGCCTTGACTTCATCCAGCGGAATTGGCGGACACCACGCCACCCGCTTGGCGTGACCCGGAGTGCCCTTGAGCCGGGTCGGCGAATCATCCGCCATGAGCGCCAGCGCGGCCAGATCACTGACGGCCTGGTAGGCCAGCTTGGCCACATCGACCGATCCGTGCATGCCCTTTTCCATTCCCTTTTGCGGCTCCATCAGCAACCCCAGGGACTGAACCGCACCTTCGCCAGCGGCCGACAGCGCCTTAACCGTCATGTTGGTAAAGGGCTTGAGCAGGGCGTCGGCCACCCAGTCCTCGGCGCCACCCACCGCCTCCCGGGGCGCGCGCACCGGAGGCTGTGCACCGCCATCCACCAGCGACTGCGTGACGGAGATCAGGGCAATACCATCGGCAATGCAGTGGTGAATGCGCACCATCAGGGCAGAACCGCCCTTGTAATGCTCCACCAGATGAAACTGCCAGAGCGGACGCCGCTTGTCCAGCGGCCGCATCGCCAGTTCCGCCAGACGCTCCTGCAGGGCTTCCTGCTCGTGTCCGGCCGGCTTGGGGGCCAGCTTCTCCACCACCAGGTGGTTGGCGATGTTGAACGTCGGGTCCTTGACCCAGGTCGCCCCGGCAGCGTCTTCCTCTGCAAACTGCACAAAGCGCGGGTATTTGAGCAGGCGCTCCTGGACGCGCTGGCTCAAGGCCTCGTAGCTGATGCCGGGCTTGATCACCCATACACCCACGATCATCATGAGGTTGGAGGGGGTATCCATGCGCAGCCAGGCCGTATCGACCTTGCTCATGCGTTCCCCGTGCAAGCCCAGCGTTCCGACCAGCACATCGGCCACGTTCTTCTGCAGCGCCTGGGTGGCGCTGCGGGTGGCCTGGGCCGCCTTGCGGGCTTTGGGGGCCAGCGGGGCCACACGCGCGGCAACCCGCTTCTTGGCTGTTTTGGCGGCTTTCTTCACAATGACTCGGGTAACCATCTGGGCTCCAAAACAAGTACAAACGATGTGCCAACCCGCAGCCGGGGAATGCTCCGCCCTGGGTTGTTCAACCTATTCTGCAGGTAAAACGCAGCTTAAGATACATGGTAAACACCCAAGCGGGCGGGATATCCGCCCTGGGTCCGAGTTTGCCCCCCCTCACGGAGAACCCCATGACCGATCTGAAAGCCAAATTCGAAGCCGCCGTTGCCAACTCGAAAAACCTGACCGAGCGTCCCGACAATGGCACGCTGCTCAAGATTTACGGGCTGTACAAGCAGGCCAGCGCCGGCGACAACACGGAGAAGAAACCCGGTTTCGCCGACATGGTGGGACGCGCCAAGTGGGACGCCTGGAACGGTTTTCAGGGCACCAGCAGCGAGGCGGCGATGCAGCAGTACATCGACCTCATCGAATCTTTGAGCTAAATAACCAACAATCCCTCATGCTGCCTGCGCAGGCAGCTAGCAAAACAATAGCACCTGCGGGTGCTATTGTTTTTTGGCAGACCCTTTCTTGCCGGCGGCCTTGGGGGCCAGCAGATCGTCCAGGTTCTTGACGATTTCCGCCTCGATGCGGTCCTTGAAGGCCCCCAGCAGGAAACCCAGCTTGGCATCCAGGTCGAAGTGGTCGGCGGTGACGTGCAGGGTGCCGTTCACCCCGGAGCGGGTGAAAACGACCTCGTCCGCCGCCCCACCCTCCTTGTACACACAGGCCATGCCGAATTCGCTCTCAACGTGCTCGGCCCAGGCAAACGCAATCTTGCGGGCCGCCGCCAGGCCCAGGGAATGTTCGCGTCGAATGTGAAGATTGGCCAACGGGTTGCTCCTGCTGTCTGAAAATTCAGGGGGTTTGGTTCATACTCAAACGCATCATAAAACCTCTTCGGCCACGTCACCCTGCGCACCACCCATGCTGTACAAATTCAAGTCCAAGGTCACCGGCGACCTCATCATGCTGGAGCCCAACGGGCGCCAGATCCTGAAGATCATTGGCCGGAACCAGGATGCCCCACCGGGCCCGGGCATCTTGCTGCCGCAGGACATGCCGGCGGCCATTGAGGCGCTGGAGGCGGCCGTCGCGCAGGACGAAGCCCTGCGGCAACGCCAGCTGCAGGAAGCCCAGGAGGCCGGCGAAGCCCCGCCGCAGCTGGAGGGCGTCTCGCTGCGCCAGCGTGCAGTGCCCTTCATCGAGATGCTGCAGCGCTGCCACCGGGCCGACAAAGAGGTCGTCTGGGGCGTGTGAGCCCCCTGGCCCGGCTGCCTACTTGTAGCTGCGGGCGTCCTCGATGACTTTGCCGTCGTTGGGCAGACTGCCGGGTTGGCGAATTTCCACCTGCCCCCGCAACTTGGTCACCTCGCGGATGGCGTCGCCAATCCGCGCCGCCAGCCCCTCGGGGGCCGACGCGGCTTCCACCTGCAAGGTCATCACGTCGTTGGCCATCTCGCCGCTGACCACCAGACGGGCGCGGGCCACTTCAGGAAACCGCTTGGCAATGTCGGCCACCTGCTTGGGGTGGACAAACATGCCACGGACCTTGGTGGTCTGGTCGGCCCGCCCCAGCCAACCCTTGATACGGGTGTTGGTGCGTCCCGTCGGGCAGGTTCCGGGCAGCACGGCCGACAGGTCCCCGGTACCGAAGCGGATGAGCGGGTAGCTCGGATTCAGAGTGGTGACCACCAGCTCGCCAACCTCGCCATCGGCCACCGGATCACCGGTTCCGGGACGCACGATCTCCACCACCACGGACTCGTCCAGCACCAGGCCTTCACGCGCCGCGGTTTCATAGGCAATCAGGCCCAGGTCGGCCGTGCCATAGCACTGGTAACCGGCGATACCGCGCGCGGCGAACCAGTCGCGCAGCGAGGGCGGAAAGGCCTCGGCCGACAGCAGTGCCTTGGTCACGGTGGGCAGGGGAACCTGCATCTCGGCGGCCTTTTCCACGATGAGCTTGAGAAAACTGGGCGTGCCGATGTAGCCCGCGGGCTGGAGTTCGGCCATGGCCTGCACCTGCTGCTCCGTCTGTCCCGTGCCTCCCGGGAACACCGTGCACCCCATGGCGTGGGCGCCGGTTTCCATCATGGAGCCGGCCGGCACAAAGTGGTAGCTGAAGCAGTTGTGGATGAGCTCTCCAGGGCGAAAGCCGGCGGCGTACATGGCACGGGCCATGCGCCAGTAGTCGCGCGTGGTGCTCTCGGGTTCGTAGATCGGTCCCGGGCTGGAAAACACCCGGGGCATGGCAGCGCCGAAGCCGATGGCGCTGAAACCGCCGAACACGTCACCGGATGCCACGGCGCCCGCCGCCCGGCTGCGGGCCGCCTGCTGGCGCTCCTGCAGCTCGGTCTTGCGGATCACCGGCAGGCGTGCCAGGGCCGCGCGGTCGACCACCGTGGCCGGGTTGACACCGCCCAACAGGTCGGCGAATGCGGCCGAAGACGCCTTAGCATGGGCCACCTGGGGTGCCAGCGCGGCCATCAGGGCTGCTTCGCGCTGGGCGGGGGGGCGCACTTCCAGTGCGTCGTAAAAAGGGGATGCAGACATCGGGTATTGGTCCTTCACGCCAACCAGCGCTTGCGGCGCTTGTAGCTCTTCACATCCTTGAAGCTCTTGCGCTCGCCGCCGCCCACACCAAGGTAAAACTCTTTCACGTCTTCATTGCTGCGCAGATCTTCCGCGGCGCCATCCATCACCACCCGTCCGGATTCCATGATGTAGCCGTAGTCGGCATATTTCAGGGCCATATTGGTGTTCTGCTCGGCCAGCAGGAACGTGACCTTTTCTTTGGCGTTGAGGTCCTTCACGATCTCGAACACCTCCTCCACAATCTGCGGCGCCAGGCCCATGGACGGCTCGTCGAGCAGCACCATGCTGGGGTTGGCCATCAGCGCGCGACCAATGGCGCACATC
Organism: Rhodoferax sp.; assembly: GCA_019449595.1. Taxonomy (GTDB): domain Bacteria; phylum Pseudomonadota; class Gammaproteobacteria; order Burkholderiales; family Burkholderiaceae_C; genus Allorhodoferax. The sequence continues at coordinate 98,927 of JAGRPL010000002.1, forward strand.
TGCTGCTCGCCGCCCGACGTGTAGGCCGCCTGGCTGGTGCGCCGGGTCTTGAGCCGCGGGAAGTAGGCGTACACCTTCTCCAGGTTGGCGGCCACTTCGGCCCGGCTCGTGCGGGTGTAGCTGCCGGTCAGCAGGTTTTCCTCAATGGTCAGGTGGGCGAAACAGTGCCGCCCCTCCATCACCTGGACCACCCCACGGCGCACCAGGTCGGCCGGCGAGAGGTTCTCGATACGTTCGCCCCGCAATTCAATGGAGCCCTTGGTGACCTCGCCGCGCTCGCCGGCCAGCAGATTGGAGATCGCCCGCAAGGTGGTTGTCTTGCCCGCGCCGTTGCCCCCCAGGATGGCCACAATGCCGCCCTCCGGCACTTGCAGCGAAACCCCCTTGAGCACCAGGATGACGTGGTTGTAAATGACCTCAATGCCATTGACGTTGAGAACAATGTTGCGCGCCGCTGCGGGCGCCGAAGGGGTGGTAGTGGTGGATGGTTCCATAGTGGGTTCTCGTGGTCCAAACGACAGGGCGTCTGGCGCCGTGCCCGGCGCCCTGTCGTTTGGTGGCTCCGAAGAGCCACCGGCTTAGTTACACGTCAGCGATCAGGACTGGCAATCGGTCCCGGGGCGGCGTGTCATCTTCTTGTCGGCCAGGTACTTGTCGGCACCGGCCTTGATCATGGGCTTGAGGATCTGCTCGTCAGCCTGGATGAAGTCGGAACTGAAGTTCCACTTCTTGCCGTCCCAGGTCTGCACGCGGGCCCAGGTGGAGCCCATGTGGTCAGAGCAGGAGGTGGACAGGGGACGCATGACGCCCGTGAAACCCAGCGCATCCAGACGCTTCTGGTCCAGGTTCAGGTTTTCCAGGCCCCAGCGCACCTGCTCGCCCGTCATGACCTTGCCCTTGCCGAAACGCTCCTGCGCACGGCGCACGGCTTCCACGCCCAGCATCCCGATGATCGCGCCGCGGGTGTACAGCACCTGGCCCACTTCGTCCTTGGGACCGGTTCCCTGACCCTTGGCGTGCACGTATTTCAAGATGTCCTGGATCACCTTGGGTTCCTGGCCCGAAGTGTTGAGCGCCAGCGCGTTGTAGCCCTTGGCACCTTCACCCACGTCCTTCACGTCCGGCTCGGCACCGGCCCACCACACGCCGTACATTTTTTCACGCGGATAGCCGGTTGCCTGGGCTTCCTTCAGGGCGGTGGAGTTCATCACACCCCAGCCCCACAGCAGCACGTAGTCCGGCTTGCTCTGGCGCACTTGCAGCCAGGCCGATTTCTGCTCCACACCGGGCGCCGTCACGGGGATCAGCTGCAGGTCAAAGCCATGCATGCGGGCGCGCTCCTGCAGCAGCGGAATGGGTTCCTTGCCGAACGGAGAGTCGTGGTACACCAGCGTGATCTTCTTGCCCTTGAGCTTGTCGAGTCCGCCTTCCTTCTTGCCCAGGTACTGGATCAGGATGTCGGCGCCGGTCCAGTAGCTGCCCATCATCGGGAAGTTCCACTTGAAGGCCATGCCGTCCTGCGCCACGGAAAGACCGTAGCCCAGCGTGATCAGCGGCACCTTGTCGTGGGGCACTTTTTCTGTCAGCGCAAAGGTGATGCCGGTGGCTTGGGGGTCGAACAGCGACACGCCGGGGCGGCTCTTGAGGCGCTCATAGCACTCCACGCCACGGTCCGTGGCATAGCCGGTCTCGCACTCTTCAAACGTGATCTTCACGCCGTTGATGCCGCCATCACGGGCGTTGACCATCTTGAGGTAGTCCTGCTTACCGTTGGCCCATGGCACACCATTTGGTGCATAGGGACCCGTGCGGTAGGACAGCAGCGGAAAAAACTGTTCCTTGGCCTGGGCAAACGCGCTGGTCGACATGACCGATACGCCGGCCGCCACAGCGGCCACGGCCAGAATCACATTACGAACTTTCATTGTTGTCTCCTTAATAATCAAAAAGCACACACCCCGAAAACCGGTCACCCCCGCTCAGTGCGGGAACGGCCACAAACGCAATTTCTGCTTGCCCGTAGACCAGAGCTTGGCCATGCCGTGCGGCTCCACGATCAGGAACCAGACAATCAGGCCGCCAAACACCATCAACTCAGCATGCGATACACCCGCCGTGGAAATTTCGACGCCGAACAGTCCGGCCAGGGCCGGCAGAAACTGGCTCAACGCGATGGGCAGCACCACGATGAAGGCCGCGCCGAAGAAACTGCCCATGATGGAGCCCATGCCGCCCAGGATCACCATGAACAGCAGTCGAAACGACTGGTCCACCGAGAAGGCCGCCGGCTCCCACGCGCCCAGGTAGATGAAGGCCCACAAGGCGCCGGCCACGCCGACGATGAAGGAACTGACCGCAAACGCGCTCAACTTGGCGTACATGGGCCGGATACCGATCACGGCGGCCGCCACGTCCATGTCGCGGATGGCCATCCACTCCCGACCCACGGCACCGCGCACCAGGTTCTTGGCCAGCAGGGCAATCACCGCCAGCAACACCAGGCAGAACAGGTACTTGCTGAGCGGGCTCTCCAGCGACAGGCCGAACACCTGCAGGTCGGAAACCGACACCGAGCCGGAGGTCGAGTTGTTGGTGAACCATTGGATGCGCAGGAACATCCAGTCGGAAAAGAACTGGGCCGCCAGCGTGGCCACCGCCAGGTACAGGCCCTTGACGCGCAAACTGGGTAGACCGAACACCACGCCAAACAGCATGGCGCACACCCCACCCAGGATCAGCGCCACGAGCAGGGGCATGCCGTCCACGCGCACAAAGAAGTTGTAGGCCGAATAGGCGCCCACCGCCATGAAGGCGCCCGAACCCAGCGAAATCTGGCCGCAGTACCCCACCAGGATGTTCACCCCGATGGCCGCCAGCGAAAAGATCAGGAACGGAATCAGGATGGCGCGGAACATGTAGTCGCTGGCCAGCAGGGGAACCGCCACGAACGCACAGGCCAGCAGCACGAACACTGCCACGCGGTCCTGCGCAATGGGGAAGATCTGCTGGTCCGCCCGGTAATTGGTCTTGAACTGGCCGTTTTCTCTGTAGAACATATTTTTTTACTCAAACGCGATCAATGATCTTCTCGCCGAACAAACCTTGCGGACGGATCAGCAGGAAGCCCAGGGCCAGCACATAGGCGAACCAGATTTCGATGCCGCCTCCCACCATGGGGCCGATGTACACCTCGGACAGCTTCTCGCCGACGCCGATGATCAGGCCGCCCACAATGGCGCCGGGCACCGAGGTCAGCCCGCCCAGGATGACCACGGGCAGCGCACGCATGGCGACCGTGGTCAGCGAGAACTGCACGCCCAGCTTGGAGCCCCAGATCATCCCGGCCACCAGCGCTACCACACCGGCCACGCACCACACAATGACCCAGATATGGTTGAGCGGAATGCCGATGCTTTGCGCCGCCTGGTGGTCGTCGGCCACGGCACGCAGGGCGCGGCCCGTGGCTGTCTTCTGGAAGAACACGCTCAACAGCGCCACCAGCACGGCGGCGATGATGGCTGCGTACAGGTCTTCCTTGTTGATCAGAATGCCACCGGCAAAGGTGCTCTCCAGGATCATCACCGGGTCCTTGGGCATGCCGATGTCGATGGAGTAGATGCTGCTGCCAAAGATGGTCTGGCCCAGCCCCTCCAGGAAATAGGTGATGCCCAGCGTGGCCATCAGCAGCGTCGTGCCTTCCTGGTTGACCAGATGGCGCAGCACCAGCCGCTCAATCACCCAGGCGACCGCAAACATCACCGCGCCGGCAATCACGAATGCGGCCACATTCACCACCACCGGGTCCTGCACGCCCGTCCATTGGGGAATCCATTCGGCAAAGCGCGCCATCGCCAGCGCGGCAAACAGCACCATGGCGCCCTGCGCGAAGTTGAACACGCCCGAGGCCTTGAAAATCAGCACGAAACCCAGTGCCACCAGCGAATACAACATGCCAACCATCAGGCCGCCAAACAGTGTTTCCAGAAAAAATGCCATGTTCTTGTTCCTTAGTGGCTGGTGCCGAGGTAGGCGCTGATCACGTCTTCGTTGTTGCGCACTTCATCGGGCGTGCCATCGCCAATCTTCTTGCCGTAGTCCAGCACCACCACGCGGTCGGAGATGTCCATCACCACGCCCATGTCGTGCTCGATCAGCACCACGGTGGTACCGAACTCGTCGTTCACGTCCAGCACGAAGCGGCACATGTCCTGCTTCTCTTCCACGTTCATGCCGGCCATGGGCTCGTCCAGCAGCAGAACCTGCGGCTCCATCGCCAGGGCGCGGCCCAGGTCCACCCGTTTCTGCAAGCCATAGGGCAGCTGTCCCACGGGCGTCTTGCGGTAGGCCTGGATTTCCAGGAAGTCGATGATGCGCTCCACCGCCTCGCGGTGGCGAATTTCCTCGCGTTCGGCCGGCCCCACGCGCAAGGCCTGCAGGAAGATGTTGCTCTTGATCTTGAGGTTGCGCCCAGACATGATGTTGTCCAGCACGCTCATGCCCTTGAAAAGCGCCAGGTTCTGGAAGGTGCGGCCGATGCCCATGGTGGCCACCTGGTGGCTGTCCATGTGCTTGAACGACTGGCCGCGGAAGGTGATGGAGCCCTGCTGCGGCGTGTACACGCCGTTGATGCAGTTGAGCATGGAGCTCTTGCCCGCACCGTTGGGGCCGATGATGGCGCGCACTTCGTGCTCGCGCACGTTGAAGGAGATGTCGGTCAGCGCCTTGACGCCGCCGAAACTCAGGGAGATGTTCTTGACGTCCAGGATGACGTCGCCGATTTTTTTGCTCATGCTGCGGCCTTCACGGGGGCAAAGGTCTTTGCGTCGTCAATCTTCAACGTGGCGCTCACGCTGCCGGTGCGCCCGTCTTCGAACTTGACCTGGGTTTCAATGAATTGCGAGGTTTTGCCGCTGTACAGCGCGTCCACCAGCACGTTGTAGCGCTCGGCAATGAAGCCGCGGCGGACCTTGTTGGTGCGGGTGAGCTCGCCGTCGTCGGCGTCGAGCTCCTTGTGCAGCACCAGGAAGCGGCTGACCTGGCTGCCTGCCAGCAGGGCGTCCACGCTGAGGTCGGCGTTGACCTGCTCCACGCACTCCTTGATGAGCTGGTAGACCTCGGGCTTCTGCGCCAGATCGGTATAGCCCGCATACGGCAGGTTGCGCCGCTCGGCCCAGTTGCCCACGGCGTCGAAGTCGATGTTGATGAACACGCACACCTGGTCACGGCCGTCGCCATAGGCCACCACTTCCTTGATGTGCTGGAAGAACTTGAGCTTGTTCTCCACGTACTTGGGCGCGAACATGGCGCCGTCGTTGGCGCCGCCCTTGATGCGGCCCACGTCTTTCACACGGTCGATGATCTTGAGGTGGCCGTGGCCGTCAATGAAGCCGGCGTCGCTGGAGTGGTACCAGCCGTCGGTCGTCAGCACCTCGGCCGTGGCCGTGGGGTTCTTGTAGTACTCCTTGAGCAGACCCGGCGACTTGATCAGGATTTCGCCGTTGTCGGCCACCTTGATCTCCACGCCGTCGCAGGGCACACCCACCGTGTCGGCGCGTGCCTCGTGGTCGGGCTGCAGGCAGACGAACACGGCGGTCTCGGTGGAGCCGTAGAGCTGCTTGAGGTTGATGCCAATGGATCGGAAGAAACTGAACAGGTCCGGGCCAATGGCCTCACCCGCCGTGTAGGCCACACGCACGCGGCTCATGCCCAGGTTGTTGCGCAGCGGGCCGTACACCATGAAGTTGCCCAGCGCATACAGGGCGCGGTCCAGGGCCGACACCGATTTGCCATCCATCAGCGCCGGGCCAACGCGCTTGGCCACCCGCATGAAGTAATGGAACATGCCGCGCTTGAGGGCGCCGGCGTCTTCCATGCGGATCATCACGCTGGTCAGCAGGCCTTCAAAAATCCGGGGCGGGGCGAAATAGTAGGTCGGGCCGATTTCCTTCAGGTCGATGGTGACCGTGGCCGCCGACTCCGGACAGTTCACCACATAGCCGCAGGCCAGCCACTGGGCGTAGCTGAAGATGTTCTGGCCGATCCAGGCCGGCGGCAGGTAGGCCAGCACCTCTTCGGCATGGGTCAGGCGGTCGAATTCGGCGCCCACCCGCGCCCGGTTCAGCAGCGAGTTGTGGGTGTGCACCACCCCCTTGGGGTTGCCCGTGGTACCCGAGGTGAAGAACATGGCCCCCACGTCGTCGGGCTGGGCCTGGTTCACCTGGCTGGCATAAAAATCGGGGTGCACGGCCAAGAAGGCGCGTCCGGCACCCTGCAACTCGTCCAGCGCGGCCAAGCCGGGCTCGTCGTACTTGCGCAGGCCGCGCGGGTCGTCAAAGTAGATGTGCGCGAGCTGCGGGCAGGCCTCGCGGATTTCGAGCAGCTTGTCCACCTGCTCCTGGTCTTCGGCGAAGGCAAAGCGCACTTCGGCGTTGTTGATGGGGAACACGCACTCGGCAGCGGCGGCGTCCTGGTACAGCGGCACGGGGATGGCACCCAGCGACTGCACCGCCAGCATGGTGGCGTACAGGCGTGGCCGGTTGGCCCCCACCACCACCATGTGCTCACCGCGGCGCAGACCGGCCTGGTGCAGGCCGGCGGCCAGCTGCTGCACCATGGTCGCCAGGTCCGCCCAGGACAGCGACTGCCAGATGCCGTATTCCTTCTCGCGCATGGCGGGCGCATCCGGGCGCTCGCTGGCGTGCTTCAGAAGTAGTCGCGGGAAAGTCGTTTGCATTCCGGTTCCTTGTCACCTTTGCGTAGCCCTGGACTTGTGTAACAGGGCTTTGTATGGTTGCAATTATTGACTTGGCATTTGACGCCAAGTTGTCATTCGGACGACAATTGGAGCCTTTCTCGGTAGGTGTTTTCCCTGCACTTTCACCCACCTTACAACGCACAGCCCCATGCCCCTCGACTCTTCGCTCCACCAACGCCGCCGCGCCCTGACGGCCGGAGAACTCGACGCCATTCCATGGATCCATCTGCTGGCGCCACAGGAGCGCGAACGCGCCGTGGCGGACCTGAAAATCGCCGAGGCCAGCCCGGGCGAATACGTCTGCCGCATGGGCCGCCCGGCCACCTACTGGTTTGGCGTGGTGGACGGCCTGCTCAAGATGAGCAGCGACAACGAGCACGGGCAGACCATGACCTTCACCGGCGTGCCCCCCGGCGGCTGGTTTGGCGAAGGCACCGCCCTCAAGCGCGAGGCCTACCGCTACAACATCCAGCCACTGCGCAACAGCCATGTCGCCGGGCTGCACGTGGACACCTTCCATTGGCTGCTGGACCACTCCATCGGCTTCAACCGCTTCATCATGAACCAGCTCAACGAACGCCTGGGTCAGTTCATTGCCGCGCGCGAGATCGACCGCATGACCAACCCCGACATCCGCGTCGCCCGCAGCCTGGCCACCCTGTTCAACCCCGTGCTCTACCCCGGCGTGGGCGAGGTGCTGCGCATCACCCAGCAGGAGCTGGCCTACCTGGTGGGCCTGTCGCGCCAGCGTGTGAACGAAGCGCTGACCACGCTGGCGGAGCAGGGCTCCATCCGCGTGGAGTACGGCGGCCTGCGCGTGCTGGACCTGCCGGCGCTGCGCAGCCACGTATTTTCAAAAGAAACCAGCCGCAAACCAGCTTAGATACGGCGCAGACAGCTCCTGTTTTCGTAGCGCATTCAGTTGCCTTGTGTGCTGCCGGCCGGCCCGTGTCGGCGGCATGCGGGCGCAATTTAGGTATCAAATTGGCACCCGGCCCCCGTAAAATGTGCGCAGACAGCTACAAAAGATATAGCAAATGAACACCCCTTCCGACAACGGCAAGCCGCCGCCCGCCTTCCGCCGCGCCGCACCGCCCCCCGGCCGTGCTCCGGCCACCCGTGCCCCCATTCCTGCCGGGCAGACCAACACCGCAGCCATCGGGCCCAACGGCACCATGCGCCTGAACAAGCGCATGGCCGAGCTGGGCATGGCCTCGCGCCGCGAGGCCGACGACTGGATCGCCAAGGGCTGGGTCAAGGTCAACGGCAAGGTGGCCGAGATGGGCATGCAGATTGCCCCCGACGCCCGCATCGAGGTCACCCAGCAGGCCAAGGGCGCGCAGGCCAACCAGGTCACCATTCTCATCAACAAGCCGCTGGGTCTGGTCAGCGGCCAGGCCGAAGACGGCCACCTGCCGGCCATCACCCTGGTGCAGCCGCAAAACCGCTGGGCCGAGGACAACGCCCGCTTCTTCTTCCACCCCAGCCAGCTCAAGAGCCTGGTGCCCGCCGGCCGGCTGGACATCGACTCCACCGGCCTGCTGGTGCTGACCCAGGACGGCCGCGTGGCGCGCCAGCTCATTGGCGAAGACTCGGTGATGGAAAAGGAATACCTGGTGCGCGTGGCCTACACCGGCGTGGAGAACCCGGCCGCGGCAACCTCGCCCGCCGCCACCTACGGCGGCAAGGCGCAACAGCTCATGCGCATTGACGATGACGACCCCATCACCAGCGACGTGCAATCGGTCTTTCCCGCCGACAAACTCAAGCTGCTGCGCCACGGCCTGAGCCTGGACAACCAGCCCCTCAAGCCCGCCAAGGTTGAATGGCAGAACCCCGAGCAACTGCGCTTTGTGCTCACCGAAGGCAAGAAGCGCCAGATCCGGCGCATGTGCGAGCTGGTGGGCCTCAAGGTCGTGGGCCTCAAGCGCGTGCGCGTGGGCAACGTGATGCTGGGCAACCTGCCGCTGGGCCAGTGGCGCTACCTGCAGCCGCACGAGCGCTTCTGAGCCGGCGTCCCCGAGCCGCCATGCCCGCCAAACCCCTCAAGCACCTGCGCCCGTCCGACCTGCGTGCCATGGCCCAGCTGGCCACCCAGGCCACCCAGGGCGTGGCCCGCATGGCCGAGGGCGTTCACCAGTCGGTCTGGAGCACACTGGGCGCGCCCGACGGCGGGCCAGGGCAGGCCCGCGGCCTTACCGGGCTGGTGTACCGCACCCTGCACGGTGTCACGCAGTGGGTGGGCAAGGGGTTGGACGCCACCTTTGCCAAACTCGAACCCCTGCTGGAATCGGCTCTGGATGCGCCAGCCGAGTCGCCCCAGCGCGAAGCCATTCTGGCCGCCCTCAACGGCGTCATGGGCGACCATCTCGTGGAACACCGCAACCCGCTGGCCACCCCCATGACCCTGCGGTGCCAGGGGCAGGTACTGAACGGCCCCACCCCCGTGGCGCTGCCCGGGGCCACCGGCAAGATCCTGCTGCTGATCCACGGCCTGTGCATGAACGACTTGCAGTGGCACACCCACCCCCAGGGCGACCAGGCGCCCGGCGTGGACCACGGCGCCGCGCTGGCCGCCGCGCTGGGCTACACCCCCGTCTACGTGCGCTACAACACCGGTCTGCACACCTCCGAAAACGGCCATGCACTGGCGGCCCAGCTGGAACAGCTGCTGGCCCAGTGGCCCGTTGCGGTACAGGAACTCAGCGTGCTCGCCCACAGCATGGGCGGGCTGGTCACGCGCAGCGCCTGGCACTACGCCCGCCAGGACGGCCTGCGCTGGCCGCATCACCTGAAAAACATCGTGTTCCTGGGTACGCCCCACCACGGCGCACCGCTGGAGCGGGCCGGAAACTGGGTGGACACGATCCTGGGCAGAACGCCCTACACCCGGCCGCTGGCCAAGCTGGGGCAATTGCGCAGCGCCGGCATCACCGACCTGCGCTACGGCCACGTGCTGGATGCGGACTGGGTCGGCCGCGACCGCTTCCGCCGCCAGCCCGACAGCCGCCAACCCCTGCCCTTGCCCGAGGGCGTAGCCTGCTACGCCATTGCCGCCACCGCGGCCGCCAAGCGCAGCCCGCTGGCCGAGCGGGTGATCGGCGACGGCCTAGTGCCCCTGCCCAGCGCGCTGGGCCAGCACCCCGACCCGCGGCGCCAACTGGCGTTTGCCCCAGGCGCGCAATGGATTGCCTACCGCACCCACCACATGGAGCTGCTCAGCAGCGCTGCGGTGACGCAGCAACTGCAGTTCTGGCTGACACCGGAGTAGATGAAGCGCCCGGCTACCACAGCCAGAACGTCAGTGCCCAAGCGTAGTCCACCATGGCCAGGGCTACACAAAACCCCGCCAGGGCCAGCAGCCGCCGGGCCACAACCGGCGTGTAGCGCTTGCCAATATCATTCGCCAACCACAGTGCCCACACATTGGCACCCGTCAACAGCAGCAAACGGGCGTCATTGGCCCAGAGCACGGGAATGCCTTCGCTTTTGAGCAGGTTGATCGTCAAGGCCGACAGGCCCAGAAAAACACCGCAACCGGCCAGCGGAATCAGCGCCTGAGCCAGGTGATAAAACCGTTGCCGCTGCCATGGACCCAACAGACGACTGGCTCCGGCCAAGGGTAATGCCAGCCCCACTCCCATGAACAGCCCCATGCCCATCAGGTAGCCCACCAGCAAGCCACCATCCAGCCAGGAAAACACATCACGCTGCACGGGATAGTTGGTCAGCAGCCACCAGGGGGCATTTTCAGCAAATGGCCACAGAATGTCGCGGTCAATCAACCACTCCGCCATCCACTGTTTGGCTTCAATCCAGTGCGGGTTGACCGTCCACTGGAAGGCCCCGAGCGCAATGCCGAGCAGGCCCACCAGGATCAGCGTGGTTTGCCAACCGGTGGCCAGGTGCTCTCCCAGCGCAACCACCTCTTCGTTCGGAGAGCGTACCGTCAGGGCAATCGCGTCCCGGTGGCCGCTGCAGCGGCCACACATATGGCAGTCGCTGGCCCCTTCCATTTTGCGCAGAGCCACCAGCGGCGCGCAATTAACGGGTTGAATACGGATGACGCTGTGATACGACGTGCGCCAGGCATCGGCATCCACCTTGTAGTGCAAGGGCGCGAGCTTGCTCAACAAACCAAAGACGCCATTGACGGGACACAGGTATTTGCACCAGACCCGTTTTTCCCGGCCATACCAGTAACCAATGGCAATGGCCGCCAATGTGGAGCCGCCCAGCACCAGCAGCACCGCTTTGGGATATTGGTACACGCTGACCATCTGACCATACACCGTGGTTCCTACGAAGGCCACGAAAGGCCAGCCACCCCAACGCATCCAGCGCGGGATCGGCCGGTTGCGCCCCTTGCTGCTGGCCCACTCGGTCAGTGAGCCCTCGGGGCACAACACGCCACACCAGACACGCCCCACCAACACCATGCTTAGCAAGACAAACGGCCACCAGATGCCCCAGAACACGAACTGGGAAAACACCGTCAAATGGGTAAATACCCGTGCCGTTTCATCCGGCAGCGGCAGCAGAGCCGGTACGATGATCAGCACACCGTAGAACAGCACCACCATCCATTGCAGGGCGCGTATCAACCGGCCATGGCGCTGAAGCCATCCACCCAGGGCTGCAACAACCGGTTTCACTTGGAGACCTGCCAGCGTGCCGGCCACGACAGCCGCCACACGGCGGCCCAATAGGCAACAAACACCACCAGAATCATGAGCGAAGGGCGCGCGCGGTATCCAGTAAATGCCGATACGATGCCGCCAAGAATGGAACCGTCGTCCAGCAACGCAGAGCTGTTCCACACCTGTGACACCAGCATGGGCAGTAGTTGCACGTCCATCAGCTTTTCTGCACCGCTGACCAGCAGCGCGCAGCCCAGCAGGAGCAGCATGACCTCGGTCCCACGAAAGAATGCCCGCCACGAAACATGCCGACCACCCAACTGGAGCACGTAGAAAGTGCCTCCCGCCAGCAACACGCCCAGACCCAGCGCCAGCCAGAAGGCCCCCGAAGCCAGCCCGTCGCGGCCAGCAGCCAGGCTGGACAAAAAGACCACCGTCTCACTACCCTCACGCGCCACAGCAATGGCAGCCAGGGAGAACACAGCCCACCAACGCTGCTGCCGCGCACTGATGCTCAGCGATTGCTCCAAGTCGCGTTTTAGGCGTTGCCCATGCCGACGCATCCAGAACACCATCTGCACGATCAATCCCGCGGCGACCAACAGCAAACCTGCCTGCAGGTATTGCTGTCCTTCATCGGAGAGCAGTGCATTCATGGCCTCAATTCCCAAACCCAGCAACAGAGCCCCGCCCAGGCCCGCTGCCACACCCATCCAAAGGTATTTAAGCCCCGGCTTGCCCGCTTGGTTGTGCGACAACCAGGCATGCAAGATACCCACCACCAGCATGGCCTCGACGGTCTCCCGCCACATAACGAACAATATTTGGCTAAAGTTTTGCATGCTGCTCATCACTGCAATCGCAAGGCCACTGCGTCATTTCGCAACAACGCTGCCTTGGCCGGTTTGAATATGAAAGTCGTCGAAGAACTTGTACTCACCCGGCTCCAGCGGAAAGACCACCACGAAAGACGACCCGCCGGGGTTCAGTGCTTTTTCCTTGCGTAAATGGCGGCTCTCAAACTCAATGGCTTCGGTGCCGGTGTTGTATATCTCGATCTTGAATTTTTTGCCCGCTGCAACCACCAGCTTCTGCGGGGTGAATACGCCGTTGTTGCACTCCAGCCGGTAGGTTGGAAGCTCTTCAGCAGCCAACGCAAGGGACGCAGACGCCGCCAGCAATGCAGCTAAGCCAATGCTTTGTATTTTTTTCATCATGGCAAGGCTTTTAAGAGCGGCAAGATCAGTATCCGCCCTTTTTTCCCGTACCGGCGAAGGTGAAGTCGTAGTTCAGATCAAAGGCCTTGAACCATGGACCCACGCCAGTTTCTTTGTCCACATGGCGACCAAAATGGGCGTGCGTGTTGGCCGACGGCGGCAGGACGGAAAGCTTCAATTTGTACTTGCCAGGGCCATCCAGCTTGACGTTGTCGCCGTAATGGGGGCCGTCACTGGCCACCATGGGCATCATTTCCCCCTGCAGCTTGAAATTGCTGCCGGCCTTGGTGATTTCAAACTTGATCACCAGATAGGGCACCCAGTCGCCTTCGGCAAGTCCGTTGGCATTATTTTTGACCGCGTGGATATCAGCCTCGAGGTGAATGTCAGAGTCCTCGACCTTTTTCATTGTCCCGTCCGGCTCCATCTTGACGGGCTGCAGGTAGACCGCGCCAATTTCCATGCCACTAACCACCTGGTGCCTGCCAATGGGAGTCTCTGCCGCCAGGCTTGCCTCGGACGCAATCGCCAGGGCGGCAAACAGAACACAAACGAGTTGTTTTTTCATGGCGAAAACGCTTTCATAGAAACAGAAGATTGTCCATTCTACAATGCAAATGAGAACGACTCGCATTAATATTTGTAAAGTGGCAACATGGCCCTATCCCACGTTGCCAGCGCAGCACCTTTTCCCTTGAAACACCCCCCATCGCCCATAATTCAAGGTTTGCCGCGCCGCCCAGTGGCGCATGGCATTTGTCTATTCCCAGCTTTACCGAGAGATTCCATTCCCTATGAGCAAGCAAACCCTTTCCTTTCAGGCCGAAGTCGCGCAACTGCTGCACCTGGTGACGCACTCGCTGTACTCCAACAAGGAAATCTTCCTGCGCGAACTGGTCTCCAACGCGTCGGACGCCTGCGACAAACTGCGTTTTGAAGCCATCAACGACGGCGGCCTGTACGAGAACGATCCCGAACTGAAGGTCCGGGTCACCTTCGACAAGGACGCCAAGACCCTGACCATCACCGACAACGGCATCGGCATGAGCGCGCAGGAAGCCATTGACCACCTGGGCACCATTGCCAAGAGCGGCACCAAGGACTTCGTGAGCAAGCTCAGCGGCGACCAGAAGGCCGACTCCAACCTCATCGGCCAGTTCGGCGTGGGCTTCTACTCCGGCTTCATCGTGGCCGACAAGATCACGGTCGAGTCCCGCCGTGCCGGCATGAAAGAGACCGAAGGCGTGCGCTGGGTCAGCGGCGGCTCGGGCGACTTCGAGGTCGAAACCATCACCCGCCCTGCGCGCGGCACCAGCGTCATCCTGCACCTGCGCGAAGACGCCCTGGACTACACCCAGAGCTGGAAGGTCAAGGGCATCATCGCCAAGTACTCCGACCACATCAGCCTGCCCATCCAGATGGAAAAGGAAGAGTGGAAAGACGGCCAGCTGATCAACCCCTCCGACGAAAACGGTGGCCGCCAGCCCGGCGCCATGGTCAAGACGGGCGAGTGGGAAACCGTCAACAAGGCCAACGCCATCTGGGCGCGCGCCAAGAAGGACGTCACCCAGGAGCAGTACGACGACTTCTACAAGCAAATCAGCCACGACTTCGAAGCGCCCCTGGCCCACACGCACAACCGCGTGGAAGGCAGCACCGAATACACGCAGCTGCTGTACATCCCCGGCAAGGCGCCCATGGACCTGTACAACCGCGAGAAGTCGGCCGGCGTGAAGCTGTACGTCAAACGCGTGTTCATCATGGACGACGCCGAGGCGCTCTTGCCCACCTACCTGCGCTTCGTAAAGGGCGTGGTCGACTCCGCCGACCTGCCCCTGAACGTGAGCCGCGAATTGCTGCAGGAGAGCCGTGACGTCAAAGCCATCCGCGAAGGCTGCACCAAGCGCGTGCTGGGCATGCTGGAAGACCTGGCCAAGCACGACCAGTTGCCGGCCGCCGCTACCGAAAGGGCTGCCAAGTCCTCAGACGGCGTCACCGACGTGCTCAGCGCCGAAGACAAGGCCGAGGCAGAAAAGAACGCCGGCAAATACAGCAAGTTCTACGCTGAATTTGGCGCCGTGCTGAAAGAAGGCCTGGGCGAAGACTTCGGCAACAAAGAGCGCCTGGCCAAGCTGCTGCGCTTTGCATCCAGCACCACCGACACCGTGAGCGTGTCCTTTGCCGACTACAAGGCGCGCATGAAGGAAGGCCAGGAGGCCATCTACTACATCACCGCCGACACCCTGGCGGCCGCCAAGAACAGCCCGCAACTGGAAGTGTTCAAGAAGAAGGGCATCGAGGTCCTCTTGATGACCGACCGCGTGGACGAGTGGGCGCTGAACTACCTGCACGACTTCGACGGCACGCCGCTGCAGTCTGTCGCCAAGGGCGCAGTCGATCTGGGCAAACTGCAGGACGAAGCCGAGAAGAAGGCCGCCGAAGAGGCTGCCGAAGCCTTCAAGCCGCTGCTGGCCAAGCTCAAGGAAGCACTGAAGGACAAGGCCGAAGACGTGCGCGTGACCACCCGTCTGGTCGACAGCCCTGCCTGCCTGGTGGTGCAGGACCACGGCATGAGCACGCAGCTGGCGCGCATGCTCAAGCAGGCCGGGCAGGCTGCGCCCGACGTGAAGCCGGTGCTGGAAGTCAACGCCGAGCACCCGCTGGTGAAGAAGCTCGACGGTTCGGTGCATTTCCACGACCTGGCCCACATCCTGTTCGACCAGGCGCTGCTGGCCGAAGGCGGCCTGCCCGCCGATCCGGCCGCCTACGTGAAGCGGGTGAATGCCCTGCTGGCGTAATTTCTTGCACAAACGGGGCTCAAAGCCCCGTAGTATTTGCGCAGACAGCTATTAAAACAATAGCTGACGCAAAACCCTCCAACCCCGCGGCCTTCCGGCTGGCGGGGTTTTTTGTTGGGTACAGCGAACGGTATGATGGAACGCGATTCCAGAAACACCTGTTCCACGCCGTGGCCCCCGCCACTGCGCCACCTACCTGAGGAGACACCATGAAACCCATTTCCCGCACCGTCACCAGCGTCGTCTGCGCCGTCGGCCTTCTGCTGGGCCTGCCCGCCCTTGCCGCCGAAAAAGTGAACATCGGCGTCGTCACCGGCCCGACCTTTGTGCACACCGTGGCAGCGCAGAAGTTCAAGGAAGAACTCGACAAGGCCCTGCCCGGCAAATACGACGTCATCGTGCACCACTCTGCCGCACTGGGCAGCGAGACCCAGGTCCTGCAGCAGCTCCAGCTGGGCACCGTGCAGATGAGCGTGTGCACCACCGGCCCGGTCGAAGCCTTTGTGCCCGAGATCAAGGCCCTGGAAATGCCGTTCCTGTTCAGCTCCTACGAAGCGTCGGACAAGGTGCTGGACGGCCCCATCGGCCAGGACCTGCTCAAGCGCTTTGACAAGGCGGGCCTGGTGGGCATGCACTTCCTGGACAACGGCTTTCGCAACGTCACCAACTCCAAGCACGCCGTCAACGGCCCCGAAGACCTCAAGGGCATGAAGATCCGCACCATGGAGTCGCCAACCCACCTGGCCATCTGGCGCGCCATTGGCGCCAACCCGACGCCCATGGCTTGGCCCATCACCACCCAGCTGCAGCAGGGCGTGCTCGATGGCCAGGAGAATCCGATCTCCGTGATCTCCGCAGGCAAGCTCAACGAAGCGGGCCAGAAGTACCTCTCCATCACCCGCCACGTGTACTCGGCGCTGGTGTTCGTGGGCAGCAAGCCTTTCATGGATAAATTGCCCGCCGCTGACCGCAAGGCGTTCATGGAGGCGGCCAAGGCAGCCTCCCTGGCCGGCCGTCGCTACGTGCGCGACAACGAAGCCAGCCAGCTGGCCGCACTGAAGGCCGCTGGCATGCAGGTGGTCGAGAACCCCAACCTGGCCGCTTTCCGCGCCAAGACCGAACCGGTCTACGCGTCCCTGAGTGGCGACACCAAGAAAATCGTCGACGAGATCCGCAAGACCGTCAAATAAACGGTTGGTGAACACCCCCGGCGTGGCGCCTGTCGCCACGCCGATTTTTTTTGGAGCACCCATGCGTCTCAATCAACAGCTGCAGTCCGTCAGCGAACGGGTCAATGGCCTGGTGGAAAAAGTCCTGCTGGTCGCCGGCGTCGCCATTTCACTCATCCTGTTTGTGCAGGTACTGGCGCGCTACCTGGGCGAATCGCTGAGCTGGTCGGAAGAGATCGGCCGCTACCTGCTGGTCGCCACCACGTTTCTCGGCGCCACCGTGGCCTACAAGCGGGCCCATTTCATTGGCCTGGCCGGCTTCGGCGCGCGCTTCGGACGGCTGGTGGAGCAGATCATCGTGCGCGGCCTGCAGCTGCTGACCCTGGGCTGCTTCGGACTGATCACCTGGTTCGGCACCATCTACACCGTGAACGCCTGGGATCAAACCTCCACCGCCGTGCAGATGCCCATGTCGTTGCCCATCGCCGCGGTGCCCCTGTCGGGCCTGATCTTCCTGCTGCACATCCTGGCCGACATGACCAAACCCAAGGTGGCGACACCATGATCATCGTCCTGCTGTTCACCCTGATGTTCCTGCTGATGGCGCTGGGCCTGCCCATTGCGCTGGCCATCGGCTTGCCCGCCATCGGGCTGATCGTCACGCCCGGCGTATTCCCGGACACCGTCACCCTGGCCGCTTTGGGCCAGACCGTGGTCCAGCAGCTGTTCTCCGGCGTCGACTCCTTTGACCTGCTGGCCGTGCCCTTGTTCATGATCGCCGGCTCCATCATGGAAGTCGGCGGCATCTCGCGGCGCCTGATCGACTTCTGCAACAGCCTGGTGGGCTGGGCGCCCGGCGGGCTGGCGGCGGCGGCCATCGTGGCGTCGATGATCATCGCCGGCATTTCCGGCTCGGCAGCGGCCGACACGGCGGCCATCGGCGCGGTGGTGATTCCGGCCATGATCCGCCAGGGCTACCCGCCCGCGTTTGCCGCTGCCGTGGTGGCCGCCGGGGGCTCGATCGGCATCATCATTCCGCCCTCGATTCCCATGGTCATCTTCGGCTTCATGACCAACATTTCGATCTCGCAGCTGTTTGCTGGCGGCATGCTGGTAGGCGTGCTGCTCGGGCTGTCCTTCATCATCGTGGCGGTCACCATTGCCTGGCACAAGGGCTATGGCGAGCGCGAGCCCTTCAGCTGGCGCAAGGTGGCCGCAACCGGCAAGGCCGCCATCTGGTCCATGGGGGCGCCCGTGGTGGTGCTGGGCGGCATTCTGTCGGGCGTGGTGACAGTGACCGAAGCCGCCGCGCTGGCCGTGTTCTATGCCCTGCTGGTGGGAACGGTCATCAACCGTGAGCTGGCCTGGAAGGACCTGCCCGGCCTCATCATCCGCTCCCAGGTGGCTGCAGGCGGCATCCTGTTCATCATCGCCATGGCCAAGATCTTTGGCTGGCTGCTGGCCATGCAGCAAGCGGCCCAGCTCCTCGATGTGTTCGTCAACTCGCTGTCGCTGCCACCCGTGGGCCTGCTGCTGCTGGTGATGGCCATGCTGCTGGTGGTGGGCTGCGTCATGGAGACAACCGCCGCCCTGTTGCTGCTGGTGCCGGTGCTAGCCGTGCTGACGCCGCAGATGCAGGTGGACCCGGTGCAATTTGGCGTGCTGGTCGTGGTGAACCTGGCCATCGGCATGCTGACGCCCCCGGTGGGCATATGCCTGTTCGTGAGTTGCAGCATTGCCGGCGTCACCCTGGGCAAGATTTCACGGGCCGTGATGCCGCTGGTGCTGGTGGCGCTGCTGGACCTGCTGATCGCCGCCCTGTGGCCGCCACTGACCATGTGGCTGCCCACCCTGTTTTACCGCTAGACGGCTTTCAAACTGGTCTACCATGGATAGCTGTCAGCGCCGGCGCCACCGGCACTGACAGCTATTTTTATTGAAAGAACCACCATGACCCCGTTGAGTCCGACCTACATCAGTGCGTTCTGGTCGCTGCCCGTCATGGAAGTGAACTTCCTGATTTTCATCAACCTGCTGGGGGCGCTGCTGCTGGGTCTGCTGGTGGGATACGAGCGCTCCTACCACGGGCGCGCCGCCGGCATGCGCACCTACGGCCTGGTCTGCATGGCCTCGGCGGCCCTGACCGTGTTCGCTGGCTACCCCGGCTTCTGGTGGGGTGGTGCAGCCCCCGGCATGGCGCCGGTGGACCCGACCCGGGTGGTGCAGGGCATCGTGACCGGCGTGGGCTTTCTGGGCGCCGGCGTCATCATGAAACAGGGCCTGAACATCAACGGCCTGACCACTGCGGCGTCCATCTGGGCATCGTCGGCCATCGGGGTGCTGGTGGGGCTCGGCTTCTTTGTCGCCGCCGTCCTGCTGGCGCTGCTGTCGGCGTCGCTGATGATGTGGGGCCCCAAGCTGGAGGCGCTGCTGCCGTCGCGCCACGCCATGGGCGTCACGCTGAGCTTCAAGGCCGGCTTTGAACCCAGCGAAGCGGAACTCAAGACCACGCTGCAGCACTGGGGCTTCTTCATGGCCGAGGGCTCGCTCAATATTGCCAACGCCGCCGCCACCACCTGGCGTTTCGTGATGGTGGCCAACAAGAGCCACCCCCAGCCCAACTCCCTGTTTGACCTGTCGCGCCAGCTGCGCCAGCTCGACGGGGTGGACACGCTGCAGATCAGCCACGCCCGCAACTGACCCGCCGGCTCCCGCTGGCGGCTGGCGGCTAGCGGCTAGCGGCTAGCGGGGCTGCACCACCTTGACCAGTTGCCCCGGCGCGGGCTCGCCGCCGCCGTAGTAGCCGTTCATCAGGCGCAGCTGCGCCTCCGGGGCTTCCACTGGCGAGCTGCGGGCCAGCTCGGCAAAGCCGCCCTTGGGGTAGGCCACCGTCTTGATCACCCAGGGCCGCGCCGCACTGCGGTCCTGCGCCGTCATGGCCCGAAAGCTCTCCTCGGCCGTGCGCAAGGCCGTGCGCGCGCGCTGCAGCGCCGCCGCGTCACGCGCGCCCCACTGCAGCAGGTAGGTGTTGTTGCCCGGACCGCTGATCACCGTGGCCTCGATCGGCTGCACCTGCCCTTGCGCGTTCTGGCGCGCGCCCGAGAAGCGGGTGGCCTGCAGGCCGTTGATCACCGCCCCTTCGGTACGGCCCTGCGTGGGCTTGAGCAGGGTGCGGATGATGGTTGCCGGGTCGCGGCCCGCCTGGGCCGGCACCAGCCGCAGCACCAGCATGGCGTCGCGCGCGGTGTTGACGAGCGCTAGCTGGTCGGCCGTATTCTGGAAATGCCAGCCCGCCGGCGCGGTCAGCGCAATGCCCAGCGGCACATGGTAGAAGTTGTGTCCGCGGCTCAGGCCCTGGTCGGCACTCTCGCCAAAGGCCAGCCCCTGGATGGCCTTGAGATACCTGGCGCGCCCTTCGTCGCTGTAGTTGCCCTTGTTGTACTGGTTGGCCAGCTGGGTTATGGCCTGCAGGCGCTGGTCGTTGGACGGGTGCGACGCCAGCCAGCCGCCCTGGGCTGGCGGGGGCAGCCCATCGGCCCGGGCCTGGTCGGCTGCAAAGCGCTCCTGGTTCTTGAGCACGGTGATCACGTCCACCATGTGGTGCGGGTCGAAGTTGTTGCGTGCCAGATACTCGGCTCCCAACCCGTCGGCCTGCAACTCCTGCTCGCGCCCGTAGGAGGCGATGTAGCCCGCCGCCACCGATTGCGACACCTGCCCGGCCAGCTGGCCCGCGCCGCTCAGGCCCTGGCTCTCCAGCACCGCGCCCAGCACGGTGGCCGCCAGCACGCCCAGGCCGGCGTTCTGCTCGCTGGTGGCGCGCTGCGCGCCGTGGCGTGCGGTGACGTGGCCAATCTCGTGGCCCACCACACCGGCCAGATCGGCCTCGCTGTCCACATAGGCCATGAGACCGCGGGTGACGTAGACAAAGCCCCCGGGCAGGGCAAAGGCGTTGATTTCCGGGCTGTCGAGCACGGTGAAGTGCCACTGCAACTGTTTGCGGTGCGACTGGGCGGCCAGCTTCTGGCCCAAGGTGTTGACGTAGGCCTGCACCGCCGGGTCTGGGTAGGCGCCATATTCCTGCAGCACCTGCTGGTGGGCTTTCTGGCCTTCGGCCACTTCGGTGGCCTCGTCCATCACGGTGCGTTCGGCCTGGCCGGTCACCGGGTTGACCACCGTGGTGCCGCAGCCGGCCAGCAAGGTCACCGCGAGCAGGGAGGAAAAGACAAGGAAACGCATACGGACTCCAGTGCAGACGTGCGGCCATTCTAGGGCGCCAACCGGGCAGACGCCGATAATCGGGGCATGACCCCTTCGAACACCGCCGCAGGCACCCCAACCCCCAACAGCTTCGCCGCGCTGCCCCTCACCCCCGCCACGCTGGCCAACCTGCAGCAGCTGGGCTACCAGGAGATGACGCCCATCCAGGCCGCCAGCCTGCCCGTGGCCCTGGCCGGCAAGGACCTGATCGCCCAGGCCCAGACCGGCAGCGGCAAGACCGCCGCCTTTGCCCTGGCCCTGCTCGCCAAGCTCAACCCGCGCTGGTTTGCCGTGCAGGCCATGGTGCTGTGCCCCACGCGCGAACTGGCCGACCAGGTGGCGGTGGAAATCCGCCGCCTGGCGCGCGCGCAGGACAACATCAAGGTCATCACCCTGTGCGGCGGCATTGCGCTGCGCGGCCAGCGCGCCAGCTTGGAGAACGGCGCCCACATCGTGGTGGGCACGCCGGGGCGCATCATGGACCACCTGGAGCGCGGCTACCTGACGCTCGAAGGCCTGAACACCCTGGTGCTGGACGAGGCCGACCGCATGCTGGACATGGGCTTCTTCGACGACATCGCCACCGTGGCGCGGCAGTGCCCGCCCGCGCGGCAGACGCTGCTGTTCTCGGCCACCTACCCCGAAGGCATCGAGAAGCTGGCGCGCCAGTTCATGCGCGAGCCCCAGCGCGTGGAAGTGGCGCCCCCGAAGACCGAGCGCCTGATCGAGCAGCGCTTCTATGAAGTCACCCGCAGCAACCGGCTGCAGACTGTGGGCGCCCTGTTGCGCCATTTCCGCCCGGTGAGCACGCTGGCCTTCTGCAACACCAAGCAGCAGTGCAAAGATCTGGTGACCCTGCTGCAGGCCGAGGGTTTCTACGCCCTGGCGCTGTACGGCGAACTGGAGCAGCGCGAGCGCGATCAGGTGCTGGCGCAGTTTGCCAACCGCAGCTGCTCGGTGTTGGTGGCCACCGACGTGGCCTCGCGCGGGCTGGACATCACCCAGCTCGAAGCGGTGATCAACGTCGACATCACGCCCGACCCCGAGGTGCACGTGCACCGCATCGGCCGCACCGGGCGCGCCGGGGCATCGGGCCTGGCCCTGAGCCTGGCGTCCATGAACGAGATGGGTGCGGTGGGCAAGATCGAACAGTACCAGGGCAATCCTTCGGTCTGGTTCCAGCTGGATGAACTGACGCCCACCGGCACGGGGCCACTGCAGCCCCCCATGGTGACGCTGCAGATTCTGGGCGGACGCAAGGAGAAAATCCGCCCCGGCGACGTGCTGGGTGCGCTGACCAGCACCGAGGGCGGACCGGCCTACACGCGCGAGCAGATCGGCAAGATCCAGGTCACCGAGTTCTGCACCTTTGTGGCCGTGGCCCGCGACGTGGCCGCCCAGGCCTGCGCCAAGCTCAACGCCGGCAAAGTCAAGGGCAAGAGCGTCAAGGTCCGCCTGCTGTCGCTGGCCGACCAGTAAGGCGCGGGCCCCGCGGACGGGGCCCGCCCTGTAAGGCAAATTCCTACGCGGTTTCCATCCCTTTGCCGACTCCAGTTCCTGTGCCGGGTGGCTACAGTTGTCTCAAGCGCCAATGCATCTTGCAGCGCACCGATTTCACCGGAGACGCACCATGACCCACACTGCCCTGTCCCTGAACCCCTTCAGCCTGATGATGGAACCCGAGCTGGTTCTGCAGACCATGGAACGCTCGCAGCAGCTGCGCGGCCTGCGCCGCCACAAGCTGCGCCCGCTGGACAAGCCCCTGATTCCGTTCACCGCCGAAGCCCTGGCCAGCCGCGCCGCCTACGACGCCGCCATCGATGCCGAAGACCTGGAAGCCCAGGCCGACGCCTACCTGCTCAACTGAGCCCCCCGTTTTACCCTGCATTTCAGGCGCCAGGCGCCGTGGAATGAGCATAGACAGTTATCAAAACAATAGCGTATCTGCGCTCCGGCCGCATCAGGGCAGGGTCTGGTAACGCTGGGCCAGCGCCAGAAAGTCAGCCACCGGCACTGGTATGCCCAGCTCGTCGGCCAGCACGGCAGCCACTGCCGGCGCCGCCTGCGCGGCTTGCGCAGCGTCCAGAAACAGTAGCCGGCTGCGCCGCGCCAGAACGTCTTCCACCGTGCGCGCATATTCATAGCGCGCCGCAAAGCGCACCATGGCTTCGCTCACGTGCGGCGCCAGCCAGTGGATATTGCCGGGCAATTGCTCCAGCCAGACGCGCTCCGTCCCATACAAATGCGCTCCCGGCGGCTCGCTGATGCGGATGCACTCCGCACCCACCGGCGGTGCCCCCACCAGGCGGTGCCCGGCGGTACGGGCTGCGGGCAGCGTGGGCAGCAAACCCGACGCCTGGCATGTCTCCAGCACGTCTTCGGCCATGGCCCGGTAAGTCGTCCACTTGCCCCCCGTCACCGTGACCAGCCCCGAGGCACTGACCGCCACCGTGTGCTCGCGGCTGATGCCCTGGGTGCTGGCGCCGTCGTCCTCCGCCGGCCGGACCAGCGGGCGCAGGCCCACCCAGATACTGCGTACATCGCCCCGCTGTGGCGCGCGCTGCAGGTAGCGGGCAGATTCATTCAGGATGAACGCCACCTCGTCGGCAAACGGCTCCGGCTCGCGTGCGAGGTCGTGGCGGGGTGTATCGGTGGTACCCAGAATGACCTTGCCCAGCCACGGCACGGCAAACAACACCCGGCCATCGGCCGTCTTGGGCACCAGCAAGGCGTGGTCACCGGGTAAAAATTCGCGGTCCACCACCAAGTGCACGCCCTGGCTGGGTGCAACGATAGGCGTGCTCGCCCGGCCGCACGCCGCGCCGTCGCGCGCACGCAGGGCATCCACCCACACCCCGGTGGCGTTGACCACGCAGCGGGCCTGAATGTCGATGGGGGCGCCGGTTTCGCTGTCACGGCAACGCACACCCACCACCCGGTCGGCCGCATGGATCAGGTCCACCGCCTCGCAGTAGTTCACCAGCAGCGCCCCCTGCTCGGCGGCGCTGCGGGCCAGCACCAGCGCCAGACGGGCGTCGTCGAACTGGCCGTCCCAGTACTTCACGCCACCGCATAAATGCTGCGGGTTGACCGTGGTCAGGCAGACGCGGGTCCGGGCAGGGCCGAGGAACTCGGTGGGACCCAACCCGGCCTTGCCCGCCAGCACATCGTAGGCCTTCAGGCCCACACCATAAAAGGGCGACTCCCACCAGTGGTAGGACGGCATGACGAATGGCAGGGGCTGCGCCAGGTGGGGCGCGTTGTGCAGCAGGCGAGTGCGCTCGTGCAGGGCTTCGCGCACCAGGGCGATGTTGCCCTGCGCCAGGTAGCGCACGCCACCGTGCACCAGCTTGGTGGCGCGTGAAGACGTGCCCTTGGCAAAATCGTGCGACTCCACCAGCACCACGCGCAGGCCCCGCAAGGCCGCGTCCAGCGCCACGCCCAGGCCGGTGGCGCCGCCACCGATCACCGCCAGGTCGTACGGGTGGGGTAGGGCCAGTTGCTCCAGCAGCCTGGCGCGTTGTGTCAAAAGAGGTTCTGAAATTTCACTCATGTTCCTGTGCGGCTTGCAGCGCGCTCCCTCGGTCCGATACCGACCGTTTCAAGCAGTGCGCCAACACCTGCTGGCGCACCGGTCTGTTGCAGCCAGTTGCCGCACGTACGGCAACTGGCTTTTCACACACTCCAGCAAAAGCGCTCAGCGGACTTTGCCGTCCTTCCAGGCTTGCAGCAACTTGTCGTAGTTGACGGTTTGGCCTTGGGGTTTTTCGTTGGCCAGCTTGGTCCACGGTGCACCTTTGTCACTCAGCCACTTGGAGGGATCGCTCTTGGCATTGAGCTTGGGTGCGCAATGCGCCATGCCCGCACGCTCCAGACGGCCCATGACCTGATCCATCTCTTCTGCCAGGTTGTCCATGGCGGCTTGCGGGGTTTTCTCACCCGTCACCGCCACCGCCACGTTTTTCCACCAGAGCTGCGCCAGCTTGGGGTAGTCGGGCACGTTGTTGCCGGTGGGTGTCCAGGCCACGCGGGCCGGACTGCGGTAAAACTCGATCAAACCGCCGTACTTGGCTGCATTTTTGGTGAAGTACTCGTGGCGGATGTCGCTGTCCCGGATGAAGGTCAGCCCCACGGCGCTCTTCTTGGCCGAAACGGTCTTGGCCGTGATGAACTGTGCGTACAACCAGGCGGCAGCGGTCTTGTCCGCATCGTGGTTCTTGAAGAAGGTCCAGGAGCCCACGTCCTGGTAGCCGTTTTGCATGCCCTGCTTCCAGTAGGGCCCGTTGGGTCCCGGGGCCATGCGCCACTTGGGTGTGCCATCGGCATTCACCACCGGCAGACCTTGTTTGATCATGTCGGCAGTAAAGGCGGTGTACCAGAAAATTTGCTGGGCGATCTGGCCTTGCGCAGGCACCGGACCGGCCTCACCGAAGGTCATGCCAGAGGCTTCCTTGGGCGCGTACTTCTTCATCCAGTCCACGTACTTGGTCAGTGCGTACACGGCTGCGGGCGAGTTGGTGGCACCACCGCGTGACACGGACGCGCCCACCGGCGTGCACTTGTCCGCCGCAACGCGAATGCCCCACTCGTCCACCGGCATGCCGTTGGGAATGCCCACGTCGGCCGTGCCGGCCATGGACAACCAGGCATCGGTAAAGCGCCAGCCCAGCGAGGGGTCTTTTTTGCCGTAGTCCATGTGGCCGTAGATCGGTTTGCCATCGATCATCTTCACGTCATTAGTGAAGAACTCGGCAATGTCTTCATAGGCACTCCAGTTCAGCGGCACGCCCAGTTCGTAGCCGTACTTGGCTTTGAACTTGTCCTGCAGGTCCTTGCGGGCAAACAGGTCGGCGCGGAACCAGTACAGGTTCGCAAACTGCTGGTCAGGCAACTGGTACAGCTGGCCGTCAGGGGCCGTGGTGAAGCTGGTGCCGATGAAGTCTTTCAGATCCAGGCCAGGATTGGTGAACTCTTTTCCGGCGCCCTTCATGTATTCGGTGAGTGACAGAATTTTGCCGTAGCGATAGTGGGTTCCAATCAGGTCAGAGTCGGAAATCCAGCCATCGTAGATGCTCTTGCCCGATTGCATGGAGGTCTGCAGCTTCTCGACCACATCGCCTTCCTGGATGATGTCATGCTTGACCTTGATGCCGGTGATCTCTTCGAACGCCTTGGCCAGCGTTTTGGACTCGTACTCGTGCGTAGTGATGGTTTCAGACACCACTGAGATTTCCTTCACTCCCTTGGCCTGCAACTTCTTGGCTGCGTCCATGAACCACTTCATCTCGGCCATCTGCTTGTCTTTCGAAAGCGTCGAGGGCTGAAATTCATTGTCGATCCATTTCTTGGCCTCAGCTTCTCCAGCATGAGCGAACTGCCCAGCAGCCAGAGCCGCTGCTAGCGCAATCGCTGTGTACCGCATCTTCATAGCGTGTCTCCTCAAGTGCACATCCCCGGTTTTAGTAAAAGGTGTCCGGCTCCGGGGAATGGATGAGCCGAATTCCCGTTTGAACATCAGCCTTTACCCATGACCAGGACCAAGAGTCCCATGGAGAGCACAAAGCTGATCCATACGGATGGCTCGCTGTCCAGACTGAACAGTTCTGCCAGTCGGCCGCTGACGCCAACAAAAATCAGATTCGTGTAGGCCGCCGCCAGCAGCCCCACAAACAGGCGATCCCCCCGCGTAGTCTTCATGGGCAGGAAACCCTTGCGCTCCACCGAGGGCGAGCGAATTTCCCATACGGTCATGCCCGCCAGCATCAACACGATGGAGATAAAAAACACGGCGACCGGCAAGGTCCAGGCCATCCATTCCAGCATTGCGAACTCCTTAAACACGACCCATCGCGAAACCCTTCGCGATGTAGTGGCGCACAAACCAGATGACGATGGCACCCGGCACAATGGTCAAAGCCCCTGCTGCTGCCAGCGTGGCCCAGTCCATGCCCGAGGCCGACACGGTGCGCGTCATGGTGGCCACAATGGGCTTGGCGTTGACACTGGTGAGCGTGCGCGCCAACAGCAGTTCCACCCAGCTGAACATGAAGCAGAAGAAGGCCGCCACGCCCACACCGGCTTTGATCAGAGGCAGAAACACCGTGAGGAAGAAGCGGGGGAAGGTGTAGCCGTCGATGTAGGCGGTCTCGTCAATCTCACGCGGGATTCCACCCATGAAACCCTCCAAAATCCACACCGCCAAAGGCACGTTGAACAGCAGATGCGCCAGCGCCACGGCAATGTGCGTGTCCATCAAACCCACGGTGGAATAAAGCTGGAAGAAGGGCAGCAAAAACACGGCCGGTGGCGTCATGCGGTTGGTCAGCAGCCAGAAGAAGACATGCTTGTCACCCAGAAAGCGGTAGCGCGAGAAGGCATAGGCTGCCGGCAGGGCCACCGTGACCGAAATGACGGTGTTGATTGCCACGTAGATCAAGGAGTTGATATAGCCCGAATACCAGGACGGATCGGTAAAGATGATTCCGTAGTTGGCCCAGGTGAAATGCTGCGGAAAAAAAGAAAAACTCGACAGAATCTCTTCGTTGGTCTTGAAGCTCATGTTGACCATCCAGTAGATGGGCAGCAGCGCAAACACCAGGTACAGCGCCAGGAAGATGCTGCGCTTGTGGAAGCGGTTTTCATGCATGACCAGTCTCCTCGGCAGAATGGGTGCCTACGCTTTGCATCCAGTTGTAGAGAATGAAACACATCAACAAAATGATCAAAAAGTAAATCAGCGAGAAGGCCGCGGCCGGACCCAGATCGAACTGACCGACCGCTTTTTGGGTGAGGTACTGGCTCAGGAAGGTGGTGGCATTGCCGGGGCCGCCGCCAGTGAGCACAAAGGGCTCGGTGTAGATCATGAAGCTGTCCATGAAACGCAGCAGCACAGCGATCACCAGCACACCGCGCATCTTGGGCAACTGGATGTAGCGAAACACCGCAAACTTGGAAGCCCCGTCAATCCGAGCGGCCTGGTAGTAGGCATCGGGAATGCTGCGCAGGCCGGCAAAGCCCAGCAGCGCCACCAAAGGTGTCCAGTGCCAGATATCCATCAACAGCACCGTGAGCCAGGCGTGGGTGGCGTTGCCGGTGTAGCTGTAGTCAAAGCCCATGCGGTGCAGCATCACGCCAAAGAGGCCAATATCACTGCGCCCAAAGATCTGCCAGATGGTGCCCACCACGTTCCATGGAATCAGCAGCGACAGCGCCACCAGCACCAGAACGGCCGAGGACTTCCAGCCCTGGGCCGGCATGGACAGGGCCAGCAGAATGCCCAGCGGAATTTCCACCGCCAGCACCGCCAGCGAGAACACGATTTGACGCAACAACGCGCCGTGCAGTTCTTCGTCGCGCATGACGGCTACAAACCATTCGGTGCCGACAAACACACGCCGCTCCGGCGAGATGATGTCCTGCACTGAGTAGTTGACCACGGTCATCAGTGGCACAATGGCCGAGAACGCCACGCACAGGATGACGGGCAGGATCAGGAACCAGGCTTTCTGGTTCACCGGTTTGTTGATAACGCTCATGGCACCAATTCCTCGTTTTTATAAAAGCAGGTGTGGGAGCTCAGCAGTTGCAGCCACACCGTGGCGCCCTCTTGCAGATCGGCTACATCGGGGCTCAGTCGGGCCTTGACGGTGTGTCCATCAACGTGGGCAGTCAACATCAGGTGGGTACCAATATCCTGCAGCTTGCTCACCCGGGCCGGCACCGCACCCAGGGTCGCTTGCGGGTTCACACCCACGTATTCGGGCCGTATACCCAGCTGCAATGGGCCAGTTGGCAGATGCAAGGTATCAGGCATCACCAGTGCCTGCCCGGCCACCGACAAACTGGACTGCACCACTTCGGCGGGTAAAAAGTTCATACCTGGCGAACCAATGAAGTGCCCCACAAACGTGTGCTGAGGCCGCTCAAACAAAGCGTCGGCCGGCCCAACTTGTACGGCGCGACCGCGCGTCATCACCACCACCTGGTCGGCGAAGGTCAGTGCCTCCACCTGGTCATGGGTGACGTAGATCAGGGTGAGCTTGAGTTCATGGTGGATCTGCTTGAGCTTGCGGCGCAACTGCCACTTCAGGTGCGGATCAATCACCGTGAGCGGCTCATCAAACAGCACCGCCGACACGTCCGGGCGGACCAGTCCGCGGCCCAGTGAAATTTTCTGCTTGGCATCCGCCGAAAGGCCTGCTGCACGCAGGTTCAACTGGCCGCTCATGTCCAGCATCTCAGCGATCTCGCCCACGCGCTTCTGAATCTGCTCGTGTGACACCTTGCGGTTGCGCAGCGGAAACGCCAAATTCTCGGCCACGGTCATAGTGTCGTAAATCACCGGGAACTGGAACACCTGCGCAATGTTGCGCTCCTGCGGACTGTGACTGGTCACGTCCTGCCCATCAAACAGCACCTTGCCGTGAGACGGAACCAACAGACCCGACATGATGTTGAGCATGGTAGTTTTGCCGCAGCCCGAGGGTCCGAGCAGGGCGTAGGCGCCGCCATCTTCAAACGTCATGTTCAATGGCAGCAGGGCGTAGTCACTGTCCTCGGCCGGGTTGGGCCGGTAGGCGTGGGCCAAGTCAAGTTCTATACGGGCCATCTCAGTGTCCTTTGGGTCTTGCGGGCGCCACTTGCAAGGCTCCAGTTGCGTCGAATAGATAGACCTGCGCCGGGCTGAAGTACAGCTCAATCGTTGTACCTAGACCAAAGTAATGCACCCCGGTGAGCTGGGCTACCAACTCGCCCACGGCGGTATGCACGTGCACAAAGGTGTCCGAGCCGGAAATTTCGGCCAGCTCCACACGCCCACGCAAGACGACATCTCCGGCCCGGGCCTGCACCCGCAACGCACTGGCACGCAAGCCCAGCGTGACCTCCGTAGCCCCGGTATCGGCGGCGTGTGGCCAGGCCTGCGTCGGACACTCGGGTCCGCCACGCAGACGTACGCCCTGGACGGACCGGTCAGCCAGCAGCAGATTCATCGGCGGATCGCTGAAAGCCCGTGCCACGCGCAAGGACAGGGGACGGTGAAACACCTCGGCCGTAGGGCCATACTGCAGCAGATCCCCCTGGTCCATCACCGCCGTATAGCCACCCATCAACAAAGCCTCGCCCGGCTCGGTGGTGGCATACACCACAGTGGATTCACCCGCAGCAAACAGGGAGCAGAGTTCCTCGCGCAACTCTTCGCGCAGCTTGTAATCCAGGTTCACCAAGGGTTCATCCAGCAGCATCAACGGTGCCTGCTTGACCAGCGCGCGCGCCAATGCCACACGCTGCTGCTGGCCGCCTGACAGTTCGGCCGGCAGGCGCTCCAGAAACATGTCAATGTGCAGCCGCTTGGCAATTTCGCGCACGCGCTGTTCAATGTTCGCTTCTTTTCGCAACAGCAAGGGCGACGCAATATTGCGCGCCACCGTCATGGACGGGTAGTTGATGAACTGCTGGTACACCATGGACACTTCGCGCTTGCGCACCGGGACGCCGGTCACATCTTGCCCGTTGACCAGCACGCGCCCCTGGGTAGGCGCATCCAGCCCAGCCATGATGCGCATCAGACTGGTCTTACCGGCCTGCGTCGCGCCCAGCAACACCGTCACCGCGCCACTTTGCAAAGTCAGCCCCATGGAATGAAGCCAGGTCTCGGCGCCGACTCTCTTGCCGACGCCATCCAATACCATCTGCATCACACAACCTTTCAGCGTTTGCCGACCTCTTGGGAGGCTCAAGACAATTCGTTATCTTTCTATTGTTGTTCTTTTGGTTTCTTTTTTGATTATGGTTTTCCCTTAATGAATTCCTTTTGTTTCGATTTACAGTCACTCACCCCCGACAAAGACGCGCCCGCCATGAACTTCAATCCCCGCCAACTCAAGCTGATCGATGTGGTGCGTGCCCGTGGTTCGGTCACCGTGGAGCAGCTGGCCGAGGAGTTGTCAGTCACCTTGCAGACCGTACGCCGCGATGTGCAGCGTCTGGCTGAAGCCGGCACGTTGACGCGCTTTCACGGCGGGGTGCGGACGCCTAGCTCCACCACCGAGAACCTCGCCCACACCCAGCGTCAGGGCCTGCACGCCAAGGGCAAGGCACGCATTGCCCGGGCGGTGGCACTGCAGGTGCCTAACGACTGCTCGCTGATTCTCAATATTGGCACCACCACCGAGGCCATTGCCGAAGCCTTGCTGCACCACACCGGGCTGCGCATCATCACCAACAACCTGAACGTGGCCGCCATCCTGAGTCGCAACCCTGGCTTTGAGGTGATCGTGACCGGAGGCGTGGTACGCCCGCGCGACCGCGGCATTGTGGGCGAAGCGGCGGTGGACTTCATCCGCCAGTTCAAGGTGGACATTGCGCTAATCGGCATCTCGGGCATCGAGTCCGACGGTTCTCTGCGTGACTACGATTTCCGCGAAGTGAAGGTAACGCAGACCATCATCGAACAGGCGCGCGAAGTCTGGCTGGCAGCGGATTCCAGCAAGTTCAACCGCCCCGCCATGGTGGAGGCTGCCACCCTGCGCCAGATCGACCGCCTGTTCACCGACACAATGCCGACCGAACCCTTTCCTGCGCTGCTCGACGATGCGGGCGTGCGCCTGCACATCTGCCTGGATTAAGGCCCCTCTTTTTTGGAATTCATCTCATGACGTACCTGCTGGCACTTGACCAGGGCACCTCCAGTTCACGCAGCATCGTGTTTGATCCGCATGGCCACATCGTCGCCATGGCCCAACAGGAGTTGCCGCAAATTTACCCGCGGCCCGGCTGGGTGGAGCACGATCCGCTAGACATCTGGCGTACGCAATTGGCCACCGCCCGCGAGGCACTGGCCAAGGCACAGCTCAGCCCGCGCGACATCCACGCCATCGGCATTGCCAACCAGCGCGAGACCACGGTGGTATGGAACCGCAAGACCGGGCAACCTATCCACAACGCCATCGTCTGGCAGGACCGGCGCGCCGAGCCCGCCTGTGTGCAGCTGCGCGCTGAGGGCAAAGCTGCAACGATCCAGGCCAAAACCGGTCTGCTGGTGGATGCCTATTTCTCGGGCACCAAGCTGCAGTGGCTGCTGGACCACGTTCCCGGCGCTCGGGCCCAGGCCGAAGCCGGCGAGCTGGCCTTTGGCACGGTGGACAGCTGGCTGGTGTGGCAGCTCACCGGTGGCAGCGACGAGTGCACGCGCGCCCAGGCCGTGCACGCCACCGATGTGAGCAACGCCTCGCGTACCCTGCTGTTCAACGTGCACACCAACCAGTGGGACAGCGAGTTGCTGCAGCTGCTGGACATCCCCGCCAGCCTGCTGCCGCAGGTGCGTCCGTCCAGCGCCGACTTTGGCAGCGTGCAGCCCGGCCTGCTGGGCACGGCCCTACGCATAGGCGGTGTGGCCGGCGACCAGCAGAGCGCCCTGTTTGGCCAGGCCTGCTTTACTGAAGGCATGGCCAAGAACACCTACGGGACCGGCTGCTTCATGCTGATGCACTCCGGCAAGCGCTTCCTGACCTCGCACAACGGCCTGCTCACCACCAGCGCGGCCCAGCCGGGGCACACGCCGGAATTCGCCATCGAAGGCAGCGTGTTCGTCGGGGGCGCGGTGGTGCAGTGGCTGCGCGACGGACTGCGCGCCATACAGGCCAGCGGCGAGGTTCAGGCCCTGGCCCAGAGCGTGCCGGACGCCGGCGGCGTGATGATGGTTCCGGCCTTCACCGGGCTGGGCGCGCCCTACTGGAACCCGGAGGCCCGGGGCACCATCACAGGCATCACGCGGGGCACCACGGTGGCCCACATTGCCCGTGCGGCGCTGGAGAGCATTGCGTTCCAGAGCGCCGCCCTGCTCGACGCCATGGGCCGCGATGCCGTGGCTCACGGCGGGCGGCCGGTGAGCGAGCTGCGGGTGGATGGCGGCGCCTGCTCCAACGACTTGCTGATGCAGTTCCAGGCCGACCTGCTAGGCCTGCCGGTGGTGCGCCCGGCGGTCATCGAAACCACGGCGCTGGGGGCGGCCTACCTGGCCGGCCTGTCCACCGGGCTGTATGCCGGCACCGACGAACTCAGCGCCCAGTGGCGCGCGGAGCGCACCTTCCACCCCACCCTGGCCCGCAGCCAGGCGCTGGAGCGCATGGCGCAGTGGGAACACGCCGTGCGCCAGGCCACCGCCGCGTAAGACCCATGGACAAACATTCACCTGCTCGCAACCGCACCGCCTGGCACCGGCATCTGGTCCTGCTGGCCTGGCGGACGCTGGCCTTGCTGTGCGTGGTGCTGGCCGGCATCGGTGTCGTGCTGCCCGGCTTGCCCACGGTGCCGTTCCTGCTGGTGGCGGCCTGGGCCGGCGGCCACGGTTGGCCCCGGCTGGAGCGCTGGCTGCTGGCCCACCCCCGGCTGGGGCCGCCCATCCACCGCTGGCGCGCGCACGGCGCCGTGCCCCGGCGCGCCAAGTGGTTCGCCTCCAGCATGATGGTGGTCAGCACCGTGGTGATTGCGCTGTCGGCCGCGCCCCTGGCGGCCAAGCTGGGGGTGCCGGGCGTGATGCTGGTCACCGCCATCTGGCTGTGGCGGCGCCCCGAGCGCTGAGGCGGCTAAGGCCGCTTACTTCATGGACGAGACGTAGGCCACCACGGCTGCAATGTCGGCGTCCGACATCTGGCGCGTGTTGGCCGCCATCAGGGCGTCCTGGCGGATGCTGGAGCCGTCGCGGTAGCGCTTGAGCGTGAGGTTCAGGTAGTTCGGCTGCTGGCCGGCGATGCGCGCAATCTTCTCGTTGCCGCGGCCGTCGTCGCCGTGGCAGCGAAAGCAGATCTTGCCGTAGTACTCCCGGCCCTTGTTGACCAGTGCGGTGTCGGCCACCGGCTTGTGAATGACTTCCTGCTTGGCATAGAAGACGACCATGCCGATCTTTTCGTCCGGGTTCAGCGCCCGGATCAGGCGTTCCATGAAGTCGTTGCGGCGCCGGCCATCGGCGAACTGGTGCATCTGCTCCAGCAGGTACGAGGGGTTCTGGCCCGCCAGGTTGGGGATGTCGGGCTTAACGCTGTTGCCGCCGTCGCCATGGCAGTTGGCGCAAAACGCGGCCACCTTGGAGCCGGCCTTGTAGCTGGCTTCGAACTGGCGGGGGTTGCCCTCCACTTCCTTGAGGCGAGCATCCAGGTCCACATTGGCCGTCGCATGGCTCTTGGCCACCTGTGCGGATGCCGAGAAACTGACGAACACCGAAACCACCACGGCAGCCAGAGCTACCGGAATCCGCTTTGCCATAGCCATTACCCACATGAAAGATAGGGAAATTTTAGTCGCCAGCCGCCAAAATGGTCCGTTTTTACCGCCTTAAATCTTGATTCACATCAAGAAACAGGGCTGGCCCCGGCGCGCAGGAGGCGGGCCAACCCGCTACACCCACTGCCCCGAGGGTTATCGGCATCGCACGACACTGGAGGCATGCAACACCGCTCCCCCCTCAGCAAACGACCTGCCCTGGCGTTGACCCTGTGCGCCTGCCTGACCTGGGCCAGTGCCGCCCAGGCGGCCGATCCGAAACCCGCTGCGGCGCCCGCGCAGCCCCCTGTCGCGGCAGCCCCAGCCTGCCCCGCCCTGCTGCGCCACACATTCCCGCGCCTACAGGACGATGCGCCGCAGAACCTGTGCCAGTACACCGGCAAAGTGCTGCTGGTGGTGAATACGGCCAGCTACTGCGGCTTTACCAGCCAGTACGAAGGGCTGGAGCAGCTCTACGCCCGCTTTCAAGGCAAGGGGCTGGTGGTGCTGGGCTTCCCCAGCAACCAGTTCGGTAGCCAGGAGCCCGGCTCGTCCAGGGAGATTGCCGACTTCTGCTTCAACACCTACGGCGTGAAGTTCCCCATGTTCGCCAAGTCCGACGTGCGCGGCGACAACGCCAATGCCCTCTACGTGGAACTGGCCCGCGCCACCGGAACCACACCGAAGTGGAACTTCTACAAGTACGTGGTGGACCGCTCGGGCCAGGCCGTGGACAGTTTCTCCAGCCTGACCACGCCCAACGATGGCAGGTTGGTCAAATTATTGGAGAAATTGCTCGCCAGCCCGCAATAAGACTGCGCAGACTGCTCCTTTTTCAGGAGCAAACTGCGCAACCGAGGAGCCGGCGGCGAACCCCTTACATGTTGCGCCGGTACTGGCCACCCACTTCAAACAGCGCATTCGTGATCTGCCCCAGCGAGCACACCCGCACGGCGTCCATCAACACTTCAAACACATTCTGGTTGTCGATGACGGCCTGTTGCAGGCGCTTGAGCGCGGCGGGCGATGCGCTGGCATGGCGGGCATGGAAGTCGGCCAGGCGCTGCAACTGGCTCTGCTTCTCATCCTCGGTGGAACGCGCCAGTTCCAGCTTGTCCAGCACGGCGTCGCCATGCGGATTGCGGAAGGTGTTGACGCCGATGATGGGCAGCTCGCCGGTGTGCTTGAGCATCTCGTAGATCATGCTCTCATCCTGGATCTTGCCGCGCTGGTAGCCGGTTTCCATGGCGCCCAGCACGCCCCCGCGGTCGGCAATGGCCGTGAACTCGGACAGCACAGCCTCTTCGACCAAATCGGTGAGTTCCTCGATGATGAAGGCGCCCTGGTTGGGGTTCTCGTTCTTGGCCAGGCCCCACTCGCGGTTGATGATGAGTTGGATGGCCATGGCACGGCGCACCGAATCCTCGGTGGGCGTGGTGATGGCTTCGTCGAACGCGTTGGTATGCAGGCTGTTGCAGTTGTCGTAGATGGCAATCAGCGCCTGCAGCGTGGTACGGATGTCGTTGAACTGGATTTCCTGCGCGTGCAGGCTGCGGCCACTGGTCTGGATGTGGTACTTCAGTTTCTGGCTGCGTTCGTTGGCACCGTACTTCTCCTTCATGGCCACGGCCCAGATGCGGCGTGCCACGCGGCCCATAACGGTGTACTCGGGGTCCATGCCGTTGCTGAAGAAGAAGCTCAGGTTGGGCGCGAAGTCGTCGATGTGCATGCCGCGCGCCAGATACGCCTCCACCAGCGTGAAGCCGTTGCTTAGGGTGAACGCCAGCTGGCTGATGGGGTTGGCACCGGCTTCGGCAATGTGGTAGCCGCTGATGGACACCGAGTAGAAATTGCGCACGTTGTGGTGCACGAAATACTGGGCGATGTCGCCCATGACCTTCAGTGAAAACTCGGTGGAGAAGATGCAGGTGTTCTGCCCCTGGTCTTCCTTCAGGATGTCGGCCTGCACCGTGCCGCGCACGTTGGCCAGCACCCATTCGCGGATCTTGGCCGCCTCGGTGTCGGTGGGCTCACGGCCGTTGTCGGCCTGGAACTTCTCCAGGTTCTGGTCGATGGCGGCGTTCATGAACATCGCCAGGATGCTGGGCGCCGGGCCGTTGATGGTCATGGACACGCTGGTGGCGGGGTGGCACAGGTCGAAGCCGCTGTACAGCACCTTGAGGTCGTCCAGCGTGGCAATGGAGACGCCCGAGTTGCCGACCTTGCCGTAGATGTCCGGCCGCGGGTCGGGGTCGTTGCCATAGAGCGTGACCGAGTCGAAGGCCGTGGACAGGCGCTTGGCCTCCATGCCGCTGGAGAGCAGCTTGAAGCGGCGGTTGGTGCGGAAGGCATCGCCCTCGCCGGCGAACATGCGCGTGGGGTCTTCGTTTTCGCGCTTGAAGGCGAAGGTGCCGGCGGTGTAGGGGTAGCTGCCGGGCACGTTGTCGAGCATCAGCCATTTCAGGATTTCACCGTGGTCCTCGTAGGTGGGCAGCGCCACCTTGCGGATGGTGGTTCCGCTCAGGGACTGGGTGGTGAGCGCGGTGCGGATTTCCTTGTCGCGGATTTTCACCACGTACTCTGCGCCAGCGTAAGCCTGCTGCATGGCGGGCCACTGGGTCAGCAAATGGCGTTCGGCGGTGCCCAGGTTCTGCTCGCGCTGCGCGGCCAGTCCGTCCAGTGCCTCCACGGCACCCGCCTGCGCGGCATCCGACGCCTGCAGCATGCGCCCGGATGCGCGCAGTTGCTGAATCTCGCGGGCCAGCCGCGCCTGGGCGCGGGCACGGGTCTTGTAGCCGCGCACGGTGTCGCTGATTTCGGCCAGGTAACGGGTGCGGGCCGCGGGCACCACCGGCGTCTGGTTGCTGCTGTGGCGCACGGACACCACGGGCAACTGCCCCGGGCCGCTGACGGGCAGACCCAGCTCCTGCAACCGCGGCAGCAGGGCCTGGTACAGGGCGGTCACGCCGTCGTCGTTGAAGCGCGCGGCCATGGTGCCGAACACCGGCATCTGGTCGGGCGGGGTGGTGAAGGCCTCCTTGTTGCGCTGCACCTGCTTGGAGACATCGCGTAGCGCATCGCTGGCGCCCTTGCGGTCGAACTTGTTGATGGCCACGAACTCGGCAAAGTCGAGCATGTCGATCTTTTCCAGCTGGCTGGCGGCACCGAACTCGGGGGTCATCACGTACAGCGGAACGTCCACCAGCGGTACGATGGCCGCGTCGCCTTGGCCGATGCCCGAGGTTTCCACCACGATCGCGTCAAAGCCCGCCACCTTGCAGGCGGCAATGACGTCGGGCAGGGCGGCACTGATTTCGGACCCGAAGTCCCGGGTGGCCAGGCTGCGCATGAAGATGCGCTGGCCGTTGTCGTCGGCGCCGGTGCGCGGGGTCTGCGCCCACGGACCGATGGCATTCATGCGGATGCGGTCGCCCAGCAAGGCGCCACCGCTCTTGCGTCGGGACGGGTCGATGCTGATGACCGCAACCCGCAGGCGATCGCCCTGGTCCAGGCGCAGACGGCGGATCAATTCATCCGTCAGCGAGGATTTGCCCGCACCGCCGGTTCCCGTGATGCCCAGGACCGGAATCTTCTTGCCCGCCGCCTGTGCGCGCAGCACGGGGCTCAGCGGGTGCTGCGCCCCCAGGGCCTCCAGCCCCGTGATGAGTTGCGCCAGCGCGCGCCACGCCTGTGGGGTCTGCCCCACGATGGCGTCGACCGTGCTCGGAGCCAGCGGGGTCAGGTCCCGGTCGCAACGCATCACCATTTCGCCGATCATGCCGGCCAGGCCCATGCGCTGCCCGTCTTCCGGGCTGTAGATGCGGCTTACCCCATAGGCCTGCAAATCGGCAATCTCGCTGGGCACGATCACGCCGCCGCCGCCGCCGAACACCTGGATGTGCGCGCCGCCGCGGGCCTTGAGCAGGTCCACCATGTACTTGAAGTACTCCACGTGCCCGCCCTGGTAGGAGCTGATGGCAATGCCCTGGGCATCTTCCTGCAAGGCCGCGGTGACCACTTCGTCCACGCTGCGGTTGTGGCCCAGGTGGATGACCTCGGCCCCCATGCCCTGCAGGATGCGGCGCATGATGTTGATGGCCGCGTCGTGCCCGTCAAACAGGCTGGCGGCGGTGACAAAACGCACCTTGTGCGTGGGCCGGTAGTTGGCCAGGGCCTTGAATTCAGCGGACAGGTCGGTCATGGCGTCTCCTTTGCTTCACCACGCAGGCCTGCGCGGTTGACGTTTACGTAAACGTCAACTTTAAACCATTTAGCCCAACGCCGGCTTACGCCGGCCAAATCCTTTACAGTCAAGGCCGTTCCAGCGAGGATGCCATGCAACCGATACAGCTTTTTGACCCGGCGTCGAGCACCTTCACCTACGTGCTCTTTGATGAAACCACGCGCGACGCCCTGATCATTGACCCGGTCGACGAGCAGCTTGAGCGCGACCTCTCCGTCCTGCGCCAATACGGGCTGCGGCTGCTGTGGGCCGTCGAGACCCACGCCCACGCCGACCACATCACCAGCGCGGCTCAGCTGGCCGAACATACCGGCGCCAGAACCGCAGCCCCCCGGGCCTGCGGTATCGACACCGCCGCCGTGCAGCTGGCCGACGGCGACACCCTGCGCTTCGGCTCCGAAGTGCTCACGGCGCTGCACACGCCCGGGCACACCGCCGGCAGCATGAGCTACCTGTGGCGCAACCACGTGTTCACCGGCGACACCCTGCTCATCAATGGCTGCGGCCGCACCGATTTCCAGTCGGGCAGCGCCGAGGCGATGTACCACAGCCTCACGCAGGTTCTCTTTACCCTGCCCGACGCCACCACGGTATGGCCGGGCCACGACTACCACGGCCGCACCCACTCCAGCATCGGCGCCGAAAAGAGCAGCAACAGCCGGGTGGCCGGCAAGACGCTGGCCGAATTCATCGCCACCATGCAGGCGTTGAACCTGCCCAAGCCCCGGCGCATCGACGAAGCCGTGCCGGCCAACCGGCTGTCGGGCCTGCGCCACGACGCCCACGAAGGCCAGGTACTCACCGTGCAGGGCGCCACCGGCTACGCCGGTGACGTGCCGTCGGCGCTGGCGTATGCGTGGTGGCAGGCCGGGGACGCCGTGCTGGTGGATGTGCGCACCGATGCCGAACGCGAGTGGGTCGGCTTTGTGCCGGGCGCCGTGGCACTGGCCTGGAAGCAGTGGCCCGGCATGGCCATGAACCCCGATTTCGACGCCGGCCTCCGCGCCGCCGTGCCCGCCGGCAAGAAAGTCGTACTGTTATGCCGCAGCGGTGTGCGCTCGGTGGCCGCTGCCAAGCGCGCCACGGAACTGGGCCTGGAGGCCTACAACATCCTGGAAGGGTTTGAAGGCGACCCCGACACGCACGCGCACCGCGGCAACAAGGGCGGCTGGCGCATGCGCGGCCTGCCGTGGCGACAGGGATAATCGGGCATGACTTTTCTGGCCCTGGATATTGGCAACACGCGCCTGAAGTGGGCGCAGTACGCATCCCCCCACCCCGAGGCCGCCCTGCTGGCCCAGGGCGCGGAGTTCCTGGAGAACATCGACAAGCTGGCCGAAGGCGCCTGGGGCAGCCTGCGCGCCCCGACCCACATGCTGGGGTGCGTAGTGGCAGGCGACGCCGTGAAACGCCGCCTGCAGGAACAGATGGAACTGTGGGACGTGGCACCGCAATGGGTAGTGGCCAGCGAAGCCGAGGCCGGCCTGCGCAACGGCTACGACCACCCCACCCGCCTGGGTGCGGACCGCTGGGTGGCCATGATCGGCGCCTACCACCGCATGCTGTCGCAGGGCGCGCCCCGCCCCATGGTGGTGGTGATGGTCGGCACGGCCGTGACCGTGGAAGCCGTCAGTGCCGAAGGCAAATTTCTGGGCGGCCTGATCCTGCCCGGGCACGGCATCATGCTGCGTGCCCTCGAATCGGGCACCGCCGGCCTACACGTTCCCACCGGCGAAGTGCGCGAATTCCCCACCAACACCAGCGATGCCTTGACCAGCGGCGGCACCTACGCCATTGCCGGCGCGGTGGAACGCATGGTGCAGCATGTGCGCGCCCACTGTGGGGCCGATCCCAAATGCATCATGACCGGCGGCGCTGGCTGGAAGATGGCCCCCAGCATGGTGGGGCCGTTCGAGCTGGTGGACAACCTGATCTTTGACGGCCTGCTGCAGCTGGCCGCACGCCGGTTTGCCCGCTGAGCCAGCTTACGCGGCGACGGGCGCCAGCCAGGTCTCGGCCAGACGCACCCAATAGGTGGCGCCCAGCGGAATCAGCTGGTCGTTGAAGTCGTAACTGGGGTTGTGCAGCGTGCAGGGTCCGCCGCCGTGGCCACGGGTGCGGTGCGCCCCGTCGCCATTGAAAATGAAACCGTAGCAACCCGGTTTTGCCTGCAGCATGTAGGCAAAGTCTTCGGCCCCCATGGTGGGCTCCTGCTCCCGCACGCGGGCTTCGCCCACAATGCCGGCCATCACGCGCCGCGCCACCTCCACCGCCGACTCTGAATTGATGGTGGGCGGGTAGTTGCGCACGAACTCGAATTCGCACACCATGCCAAATGCGGCGGCGGTGTGCTGCGCGATCTCCCGCATGCGCTGCTCAATCAGGTCCAGCACGTCCAGCGTGAAGGTGCGCACCGTGCCGCGCAACTCGCAGCTGTCGGGAACGACATTGGTGGCCTCGCCCGCATGGATCATGGTGACGGACACCACCCCGGCATCAATGGGCTTGAGGTTGCGACTGACGATGGTCTGGAAAGCCTGCACCATCTGGCAGGCCACGGGCACCGGGTCTTGCACCGTATGGGGCATGGCGGCATGCCCGCCCTTGCCACGCAGGGTGATGGTGAACTCGTTGCTGGACGCCATCACCGGCCCGGCGCTGGCGGCGAACTGGCCCGCTTCACCGCCCGGCCAGTTGTGCATGCCGAACACCGCCTGGACCGGGAACTTCTCGAACAGGCCGTCCTTGATCATTTCTCGGGCGCCGCCACCGCCCTCTTCTGCCGGCTGGAAGACCAAGTAGACCGTACCGTCGAAATGGCGGTGGGTGGACAGGTACTGCGCGGCGGCCAGCAACATGGCGGTGTGGCCATCATGGCCGCACGCGTGCATCTTGCCGGTGTGCTGACTGGCGTGGGCGAAGGTATTGAACTCCTGCATCGGCAGCGCGTCCATGTCGGCCCGCAGGGCAATGGCACGGTCCGAGGTACCGGCCTTGACCACGCCCACCACCCCGGTGGTCCCCAGGCCCCGGTGCACCGGAATGCCCCACTGCGCGAGCCGGCTGGCGACCACGTCGGCCGTGCGCGTTTCCTGGAAGCACAGCTCGGGGTGTGCGTGCAGGTCGCGGCGGATCGCGGCCATCTCGGGCGCCGCGGCCACAATGGCCTCAATCAGGTTCATGGCTATGTGGTTCATGCCACATTATTGCGCTGCAGGCTTTACCATTGCTGCCATGCATGACTCAAACCCGACTTCAGCGCCTGGAGCCCCCCGGGAGGTCCTGGGTGCCTGCCCCCATGATTGCCCCGACACCTGCTCGCTGGTGACCACTGTGCAGGACGGCGTGGCCATCCGGGTCGCCGGCAATCCGGCCCACCCCCACACCGGTGGCGTGCTGTGCACCAAGGTGTCACGCTACCCCGAGCGCACCTACCATCCGGAGCGCGTCCTGCACCCTCTCAAGCGCACGGGCCCCAAGGGGTCGGGGCAGTTCGAGCGCGTCAGCTGGGAAGCGGCGTTGACCGACATCGCCCGCCGGCTGGGCGCCATTGCCGCCCGGGGTCCGGACGCCGCGCAGGCCATCCAGCCCTACAGCTACGCCGGCACCATGGGGCTGGTGCAGAGCGAGAGCATGGCCTCGCGTTTCTTCCACGCGCTGGGTGCATCCTTTCTGCACCGCTCCATCTGCGCCACCGCCGGCGGCGAGGGGCTCGCCCAGACCCTGGGCGGCAAGGTCGGCATGCGGGTGGAGTTCTTTGCCGAAGCCAAGCTCATCCTGATCTGGGGCAGCAACTCCATCACCAGCAACCTGCATTTCTGGCGTTACGCACAGCTTGCCAAGCGCAACGGCGCCAAGCTGATCTGCATCGATCCGCGCAAGTCGGAGACGGCCGACAAGTGCCATGAGCACATTGCGCTGCTGCCCGGAACCGACGCCGCGCTGGCCCTGGCGGTGATGCACGAGCTCATCGTGCACGACTGGCTCGACCACGATTACCTGGAGCGCCACACCCTGGGCTGGGACGCTCTGCGGGAACGCGCACTGCAGTGGCCTCCCGCCCGCGCCGCCGCCGTGTGCGGCATTTCCGCGGAACAGATCGCCTCGCTGGCCCGGGACTACGGCGCCTGCCAGCAGCGCGGGGAGCCCGCCGCCATCCGCCTGAACTACGGCATGCAACGCGTGCACGGCGGCGGCAACGCAGTCCGTGCCGTGGCCTGCCTGCCAGCCCTGATCGGCGCCTGGCGCCACCGTGCCGGTGGACTCCTGCTGTCGAGCTCCGGCAGTTTCGCACCGGACAAGACGGCGCTGCAGCGCCCGGACCTGCTGGCCGGGCGCACGCCGCGCACCATCAACATGGTCACCATCGGCGACGATCTGCTGCGCCCGGCCTCCCCCACTTGGGGGCCGGCCATTGAGGCCCTGGTGGTGTACGACAGCAACCCGGTGGCCGTGGCGCCCGAATCGGCCAAGGTGGCCGCCGGCTTCGCCCGCGAAGACCTGTTCACCGTCGTGCTGGAGCATTTCCAGACCGATACGGCCGACTACGCCGACTACATCCTGCCCGCCACCACCCAACTGGAGCACTGGGACATCCACACCAGTTACGGCCACACCGACGTGCTGCTGAACCGCCCGGCCATCGCTCCGCGGGGCGAGGCCAAGCCCAACACGCAGATCTTTCGGGAACTGGCCGCCCACATGGGGCTGACCGACCCCTGCTTTGCGGAAACGGACGAAGCCCTGTGCCGCGCGGCATTTGGCGCATCGGTCGACTTTGAACTGTTGCTGCGCCAGGGCTTTGCCCCCCAGGCCCTGCCCGAAGCGCCGTTCGCACAGGGCGGCTTTCCTACTCCGTCAGGGCGTTGCGAATTTTTCAGCACGCGCCTGCAGGCCCAGGGGCTCGACGCCCTGCCCAGCTATGTCCCCAACCATGAAGCCGCTGGCACGTCGGCCGCGTACCCGCTGGCCATGATCTCGCCACCGGCGCGCAACTTCCTCAACTCCAGCTTTGTCAACGTGGCGAGTCTGCAGGAGAGCGAGGGTGAGCCCATTCTGGAGATACACGCCAGCGACGCCCAGGTCCGGGCCATCCAGTCCGGCGACGTGGTGCGGGTATTCAACCGGCGCGGCGAGTACCGCTGCAAGGCCGTGGTGTCCGCACGCGCCCGCCCCGGCGTGGTCAACGGCCTGGGCGTGTGGTGGCGCAAGCTGGGACTGGCCGGCACCAATGTCAACCAGCTCACCAGCCAGGCGCTGACCGACATGGGCCAGGGCCCCACGTTTTACGACTGTCTGGTGGAGGTGGCGGGCGTGCCGGCCCTCAGGTAGCCGCGGCCATGGCCATGTACTCCGCCTTCTTGGCGATATCGAGGTCGGAGTCCGCGAAACGCTCGGCAATATCGCGGAACTCGTTGGCGATGGCCAGGAAGGCATCCACCACGTCGGGGTCGAAGTGCCGCCCCTTGCCCGCCAGGATGATCTCCACCGCCTTTTCGTGGGACATGCCGTTCTTGTACACGCGCCGGCTGATGACGGCGTCGTAGACATCTGCCAGGGCCATCAGACGGGCAGAAATCGGAATGGCCTCGCC
The DNA here is from genome assembly GCA_019449595.1 of Rhodoferax sp. Lineage (GTDB taxonomy): Bacteria > Pseudomonadota > Gammaproteobacteria > Burkholderiales > Burkholderiaceae_C > Allorhodoferax. The sequence goes on from JAGRPL010000002.1 coordinate 142,855, forward strand.
GGCCAACCCCTGCGGGTACCCCGTGCCGTCCCACTTCTCCTGGTGGGAATAGGCAATTTCCTTGGCGATGGAGAAAAAATCCAGCTTGCATCCGAGCAGGTTCTCGGCGTATTCGATGGCATCACGCCCCAGCGTGGTGTGCGTCTTCATGATTTCCATCTCGTCCGGCTCGAACCGCCCGGGCTTGAGCAGGATACGGTCCGGGATGCCCACCTTGCCGATGTCGTGCAGGGGGGCAGACTTGTACAGCAGCTCGATGTTGTGCGCCGTCAGGAAGCGGGAAAACCGCGGGTGACTCTTCAGGTGCACCCCCAGGGCGCGCACATACTGCTGCGTGCGGCGGATGTGGTTGCCGGTTTCGAAGTCGCGCGTCTGGGCCAGCGAGGTCATCGCCAGCATGGTGGCGTGCTGGGTGATGGCAATTTCCTCCGACCGGTGGTCGACCACTTCCTCCAACCGCTCGTTGATCATGCGCACCAGGTGCACGCTGGAGTGGTGGGCCAGCTGCACCTTGACGCGGGCCTTGAAGATTTCCGGGTGGATGGGCAGCGGAATGTATTCGTTGGCCCCGCTCTGGAAACCCTGGAGTTCCTCCTCGGCAGTGCGCCCGCCACCAAACAGCAGGACAGGAATATTCGAGGTCGTCATCGAACATTTCAGCTGACGGCACAACTCGCACGCGTTGCCGTCCTCCGGGTCGGCGCTGAGCAAAACCAGGTCCAGCGGCCGTCGCTCGCGCGCCGATTGCAGCAGGTGGTCTCCATCGTGCACCACGGAGATGGCACACACGTCCCGCAGCAGCGACGGCACCCACGCCAGACGGGCACCGGGGTTGTCGAGCATCACGGCCTGGGGTTTGGTGTTGGGAAACAGATCCATAGATTTGCAGCCTGTGTGTTAAGCCGGCAGGGCTTGCCGGATTTCCTTGTCGCCGTACAGGGGAAACAGCAACGTGACCGAAGTTCCTTTTCCCGGTGTGCTGTCGATCAGCACCTCGCCGCCCAGATTGCCCATGAGCTCCTTGACAATGCTCATGCCCAGACCCGTGCCTGGCGTGCTGCCCGAGGTATCCACCCGGTAGAAGCGTTCGAAAACCCGCGGCAGATGCTGCTTCTCGATGCCGATGCCATGGTCCTGGATCACGATGCCCACCAGCGGACGGTTGTTGGTGACCGCCGGCTCCGCCTGGTAGATCTGTACCGCGCTGCTGGCCGGCGAGTATTTATAGGCGTTGGAGAGCACGTTGAGGATGGTTTGCCGCGCCTTGCCCTGGTCCGCCTTGCAGTACAGGTCGGGCAGGGAAATGACTGGTGCCGAGCGCCCCTCCGGCAGGTTGAAGCTGTCGGCAATCTCCTGCACCAGCGACTTCAGGTTCACGCGGGTGAAGACAAAGTCCTTGCCCTTGCGGGCCTCGATGCGGGCCAGGTCCAGCAGTTCATCCAGGATGGTGGCCATCCGCTGGGACTGGGCCAGAATGATGTTCTGGAACTCCTTGCGTTCTCTTTCCTCGAATTCGCGGGTCGCCAGCAGCTCGGCAAAACCCAGTATGTTGGCCATAGGCGTGCGCAGTTCGTGCGCCGCCGTCGACAGAAACTCCGATTTCATGTCCTCCACGATGACCGCATGGGTCACATCGCGCAGATACAGGATTTGCGACACCGTGACCGCGCTGTTGGTGTTCAGGCTGACGTGCAGGATGCACCGGGTCGGGAACACCAGCTCAATCAGCTCACCGCCGATCTTGCCGGGTGATATGGCCAGTGCCCGCAGGGCCTGCATGCCCGGGAAGGGTCGCGTGGACACGCACAGCGCGTTGATCTTTTCACCCAGCGCCTCGTCCGTCAGCCCCAGGACCGTCTCCGGCGCCATGCCGGTGAGCTGCTGGAACGCCGGATTGACATACTTCACCCGCAACTGCTGGTCAAAGGTCACGAAGGCGTCCGTGCTCAGGGAAAAAATGGCATCCAGCTGCTCGGTGCGGTCTTTCACCTGGGCCCGGATGAACTGCTGTTCCGTGATATCGGTGGCCGACCCGGCCATGCGGATGACCTTGCCCGTGTGGTCGTGGCGCGCACGCCCGCGAATCTGGAAGCAGCGGTAACTGTGGTCGTAGCAGCGCAGCCGCAGTTCGGTCTGGAAGAAATCCGTCTCCCGGCGCAGATGCAGCAGAAACTGGTGGCTGATCCGGTCCACGTCGTCCGGGTGTATGAGTTTGACCCAGAGCTTGAACGACACGATGGGGGTGCTGCTTTCGTACCCCAGCATGCTCATCAGACGCGCGGAAATGTAGAGGTCGTCAGCCCCTCCGTTCCAGTCCCAGATGACCTCGTTGGAGCCCTCGCAGGCAATCTCCCAGCGCTCTTCGCTGATCCGCAATTCGTTCGAGATGCGCTGGCGCTGCGTCAGCTCCTCCTTCAGGCGCCGGGTGTGAAACCACAGCGCGCCGGCGATCACCAGCAACAGGAATACCGGCAGGGCCACCAGCAGCACCAGCGCAGTGCGGCTGACCTCGAACATCAACGGATGCCCTCCGCTGCACGCGGTGCGTGCAGGAGGCCGGAAATCGGACAGGGGGGTGCCATGGTTAATCGCCCTACAAGGTGCCGCGCAAGCCCGCCTGCGGCGTCTGCAGCGGCTCTATGCCCTGCACATACGCCTTCTCGCTGTACAGGTGGACGCGATTGCCGCCCTCCTTGCGTGCCAGCAGCAGGGCCATGTCGGCGTGTTCGACCAGCTGGGACGCATCGCTTCCATCCTGCGGAAACCGGGCGCAGCCCACACTGCCGCCCATGACCAGTTTCTGTTTCCTGAGCAGGATCGGGGTTGACAGTGCCTTGATGACCCTGGAGGCCATCAGGGTCAGGTCGGGCTCATGCTCCAGACCGGCCAGCAGGATGGCGAACCGGTCATGGCCCGTGCGGGCCAGGATGTCACAGCCGCGGATGGCCTCCTGCAGGCGCTCACTCACGGCCAGCAGGACGGCTTCGCTCATGCCCTGGTCTTCCGTGTCATGGATCCACTGCAGCCGGTCCAGGGCGATGGACAGCAAGGCGACACCCGTGCCGGTCCGGCTGGCCGCGTACAGTTTTCTTTCGACCAGATCCCGGAACAGGGCCTGGTTGGGCAATCCGGTCAGCGTGTCGTGGTAGACGGCATCCAGCATGGAGCGCTCGGCGCTGAGCATCATGTCCTGGTCCGACAACAGCGCGATGTAGGCCACCGTTTCGGCCGCGGTGTCCCGGATGGCCGTAACCGACATCCACTGGCCCAGCGACTGGCCGTTGGGAGCGACGGTGACGACTTCCCCCTGCCAGTGGCCGTGGGACTTGAGATCGTCCCAAAACGCGCTGTGGCCCATCAGGTCCTCGTGGCCGACCCGGAACATGGCGGGCATGACGCCCAGGAGCTCCTCGCTGGCGCGGCCGGCATGGCCCGCAAACACGCCGTCGACCGCAATGATCTGGCCGTCCGGGTCGGTCACCAGCGCCCCCTGGTGCCGCCGCATCACCAGCTTGAACATGTGATCGGTATCCATGTCGGTCTGCGCGTCCGATGACAGGTCGCGCAGAATCCAGCACATGCAGGTGTTGTCACCATCCGGCAGAGACAGGCAGCTGACCGCAAACAGGCGCGCCCTGGCCGGATCGCCACCCGGATAGAGAAAATACTGGGCCTGTTCGAAGGCCGGGCTGTGGCTGCCATCCGCCAGGCCCGAGAGCATGATTTCCAGGTGTCCCAGGTGAAACGGCGCGACCACCTGCTGAAGCTGCCAGACCGTGCCCTTGTCCAGCAGGAACAGGGCGCGTGCCGCGTCGGTGGCGTGCAGGATTTCCCCGTGGCGGTTGATCACCAGGCACAGTTCGTGGAACGTCGGATTCAGGGTCCCCAGAACCTCGCGCGCCTGCGCCAGCTGGGCATGGGAGGCCTTCAGCTTTTCGTGGCGGCGCGCCAGGTCGTGGTGGCGCCCGACAAGCTCCTGGAAGTCTTCCGCATACTGGGCCAGCTGCCGCTGCAGGGAAGATTCGTCGTGGGCAACCGGCGCCGCGGCCGCTTGCGCGCCGGACGCCAGCCGCGGTGAAACAATGCTGGTCATTTCAGTTTCTCCCGAAGCCAACTCACCACCTGCAGCGGGCTGAATGGCTTGATGAAATACGCGTCCGCGCCCAGGTCCTGCCCGAGCCGGTAGTCCGCGGCCTGCCCCCGCGCCGTGATGATGGCCACCAGGGTGTTCTTGAGCTCGGGATCGGCCCGGACGGCCTGCAGGACCTGCAGGCCATCGATCTCTCCGGGCATCATGATGTCTAGCAGCACGGCTTGCGGCCGGTGGGTTCGGCACGCTTCCAGCGCGCTGGTTCCGTCACTGGCTTCGGCCAGGTCGTACTCCCGGCTGAGGGTGATGGAAAGCAGGCGCCGGATGTCCGGGTGGTCATCCACGATGAGAATTTTTTTCATGTCGAGCTCTTCGGGTTCTGTTGGGGGGCCGGACTGCTCGCCGATATCTGCGCCAGCAGCTCCATCTCTGCGTCCGATACATTGGAATTGGCCGGTGGGTTCGGTATGAGAAACGCCAGGTCCTGTGCGTACTTTTCGGCCTGCTTGCCCGCCGGGCAATTCGCACACGCGGCCAGACTGCCGGCCTGACCCGGGGCACTGATGGGCAGCACCAGGTCGAACGACTCGATGCCCTCGCCCTGCCCGCCTTCCAGTGCGGTGCCGGTATGGGTGACGGACAAGCGCCCGCCGTGCAGCTCCAGGATGCGCCGGCAAATCTGGGTCCGGATACCGGCATCCAGCCGCAGGATGGTGCTGGCACCCGGCGCCGCACCGGCCTGCGTCCGGCCGGCTCCCGCGGCGTGGAAGAAATGGCTGCTCAACACGGTATAGCCGCCGTTCTGGCGCACCCGCAGCTCGATCTGGCTGTGGGGCGGGGCGCTGTCTCCCAAGCCCTCCAGAAGGCTTCTCAACGCGCACTTGAGCCAGTTGGCATCACCGTACAGCACGCCGGTGGCCTGCGGCGAGCTGGCGGGCTCCGTGCGGACCCGGTAATCGCACTTCTGGCGGGGCATTTCCTGCAAGACGTCTTCAATCAGGGTCGGCAGCGACAGGCGGGCTCCCTGGTTGAAGGCGTCGATCTGGTGCAACTGGGCCAGCTGGTCAAACGCCACCAGCAGGCGGCTCACCCGGTCGGTAGCCTGCCGCACGGCATCGTCCCGCGCCGGCTCGCCCCGTTGCGCGCCGGCAAGCTGGTCGCGCAACACGCTCAGTTCATGGCGTGTTTCCTGGTCCAGCAACCGGAAGAAGTCGGCATCGCGTTCCTCCAGCGCCGGCGGGACGACCGACGGTTGCACCGGCGTGACAAAAAGGACATAGCCTTTGGGCTCACGCTTGCACAGGTGAATGGCCACGGCTCCGGCATCCGTGAGCGTGCCTATGTCCACTGCCACCGGGGCCTTGAGCGAGCCGTCGGCCACCTGGCGGATCAGCTGCTGGAGTTTGGGCGCTGCCGCCAGGCACAGGCGGATCCAGGGCCGGGCGGCCCGGTTGAAATCGGTGACCAGCCCGTCCGGGTTGAGCTGGATGACCCCTTCGACCATCTGCTCGACCAGGCGCATGTCGAGTTCCAGATTCATGCGGCCTCCCCACCCACCGTGGCAAGTTTGCGCTCCTCGATGTCCATGGCAATGCCCAGCAGCCGCGTGAACGGAACCGGCTTGGGCAGCACAAAAACCCCCGGCGGCACGCCACCCCGGCGCGCAATCTCGTCGGCATCCAGCCCGCTGACCACAGCCAGAGCCATGTGTGCGTACCGCGGCGTGCTTTGCAGGATCTTGAGCATTTCAAATCCGTCAATGCCGGGGATTTTGAGGTCGACGATCAGCAGGTCGGGGTTCTCGCGCTCGATCAGCAGCAGCGCATTGATGCCGTTGGTAGCCACGATCACTTCCGGCGACATGGGCCACAGGGCCAACGTGGTTTCGTAGAGGCGCAGCAGGTTGGTGTCGTCCTCCACCACCAGCACCTTCAGGCGCCGGATCACCTCCCGCCGCGCGGCGGGGGCGGCGGGCGGCGCCTCGCTCTTGGAGCGCAGCAGTTTTTCAACCGATTCGCGCGTCACCCGGCGGTGGCCGCCGGGCGTTTTCCAGGCACTGAGGAGCCCGTTTTCTACCCACAACTGCGCCGTGCCAACGGACACGCCCAGCAACTGGCCAGCCTCGCGTGTGGTGCAAAAAGTTTTTTCAACTTTCCTGGCGGTACTTTTCATGGTGTTCAACAACTAGTCTAGGAATCGCAAATTTCGATTTATTTAAACACATTTTGACATATTTTGACATATTGCTGTCACCCAAGCCCCCGTCAACCCGGCCACAGACCGCCACACGCGGTGCTGCCCCGTGCCACAGAGGTCGTCAAAAATCCACCCCGATAGACCAAGACGCCCTGCCATCATTGCGCAGACAGCTATTAAATTCGTAGCACTTCTGCGCTGGATGACGGTGCGCCCGGATGCCTGCGCAGGCGGCGCGTGACCGGGCCGTGCGCACCGTAAAACAGCCCCTGCGTGGAGATATGCGAAAATACGCGCTGTCGCTGTTTTCAGCGAGTGCGGCTGTAGCTCAGTGGATAGAGTATTGGCCTCCGAAGCCAAGGGTCGTGGGTTCGATCCCCGCCAGCCGCACCAACCGAATTCGGTGTTCGCAAGAACGCCTCCGCTAGGGGTGTTGCTGTTCCGTGCAATGTGCATGGGGCAGCGACTGAGAAAGTCCCTTTGAACCTGATAGAGGTAATCCTCGCGCAGGGAAGCATGTTCCAGAGTCCGGCGCAGCCGCCGCTGCCCGCACTCCCGACCGGCCGACCTGCCTTACTGAGCAATTCGGCCCATGAGCATCCCATCTTCCACCGGCGGCACCCCCGCCAACACTGCCCTCACCCCCCTGCCCGCTAGCGACCGGCTCTTTGGCTGGCGCGACCATGCCGCCTTGTGGCTCAGCCTGGGCGTGGGCCTGCTGGTCATACAGGTTGGCGCCTACCTGGTGCCTGCGCTGGGCGCCCAGGCCGCGCTGGCCGTCATCGTGGCCGGCTCGGTGCTCGGCGCCGGCCTGCTGGCCTGGACCGCCCGCATCGGCTGCGACAGCGGCCTGTCGAGTGCCGGGTTGATGCATGCCACCTACGGCAGCCACTTTGCGCGTCTGCCGGTGCTGCTCAACATCGTGCAGCTCATTGGCTGGACCACGTTCGAACTGGTGATCATGCGGGACGGCACGGTCGCCATTGCCCGCCAGTCCGGCCACTTTGCCGGCGATACCTGGCCGCTGCTGGCCACCGTGTTGTGGGGCGGGGTGCTGCTGGCCCTGCTGGCCGGCTCCATGGTGAAACTGGTGCGCCAGTTCATTGGCCGCTACGGGCTGCCGCTGGTCATGCTGTCGCTGCTGTGGCTGAGCTGGCAGTTCCTGGCCAAGGCCGACGCCCAGGGGCTGGCCGCGTTGTGGAACCGCCCCGGCGAAGGCGGCATGAGCACGCTGTCGGCGCTGGACCTGGTGATGGCCATGCCCGTCTCGTGGCTGCCGCTGGTGGCCGACTTCGCCCGCCATGGCCGCAGCGGCAACAGTGCGCTGCGCGGCACCTGGTTGGGTTACGCCGTGGCCAACATCTGGTGCTACGCGCTGGGTGTGCTCGTAGCGCTCACCACCCCCAGCACCGACCTGGTGGCGGCCTTGCTGCTCGCCCAGGGAGGCCTGATTGCACTGGGGCTGATTCTGGTGGACGAGGTGGACAACGCCTACGGCGACCTCTACTCGGGTGCGGTGGCCGGCCACAGCCTGCAGCCCCGCTGGGGCGTGCGCGGCTGGGGCATGGCGCTGGCTGTGCTGTGCACCGCCCTGGCGCTGGTGCTGCCCATGCACAGCCTGGAGCCCTTCTTGCTGATGCTGAGTTCGGTGTTCGTGCCGCTCTACGGCGTGATTCTGGCGCGCCTGGCGGGCCAGCCCAACGTGGTGGCGCTGGTCAGCGCCCGCAAGGTGAACGCCAGTGCCGTGGCCATCTGGCTGCTGGGCATTGCCTGCTACCACCTGTGCGCCCAGTTCGCGCCCGATTGGGGCTCCGCCTTGCCGACCCTGGTGCTGACCTGGGTGCTGGCACGGCTCACGCGCGGGCAGGCGACCCCGGAAGGTGTCAGCGCAGCGGCTTGAGCCGCATGGCGACCGGCGCGTAGCCGTGGTTCAGGGGGCCACCCCCGCCACCGGTGCGCACCTCGGCTCCCGCTTCCAGCGCGCCACGCACAAAGGCGCGCGCGGCCTGCACCGCCTCCAGCAGCGATGCCCCCAAGGCCAGATGCGCGGCAATGGCCGACGACAAGGTGCAGCCCGTGCCATGGGTGTTGTTCGTGGCGATGCGGCTCGCGCGCATCCAGTGCGACGCACCGGAAGACGTCAGCAACAAATCACTCACCCCATCGCCCGCCAGATGCCCGCCCTTGAGCAGCACGGCCCGGGCGCCCATGGCCAGCAGTTCGTGCGCGGCGACTTCCATGTCGCGCTCGCTGGCCAGCGGCCGGCCGACCAGCAGGGCGGCTTCGTCGAGGTTGGGCGTCACCACGGTGGCGCGGGGAAACAGCTCGCGCACCAGCACGGCAATGGCCGGGTTGTCGATCAGCACGGCGCCGCTGGTGGCCACCATCACCGGGTCCAGCACCACGGTCTTAAGCGCATGGCGGTCGATGGCGTCGGCCACCGTCTGCACGATGTCGGGCGCGTGCAGCATGCCGATCTTCACGGCTTCCAGGCCGATGTCCTCCACCACGGCGTCGATCTGGTCACGCAGCATCTGCGGCGGCACCCCGTGGATGGAGCGCACGCCCAGCGTGTTCTGCGCCGTGAGCGCGGTGATGGCCGTCATGCCATAGCAGCCCAGCGCGGCGAAGGTCTTCAGGTCGGCCTGGATGCCAGCGCCGCCCCCACTGTCGGAACCGGCGATGGACAGCACGCGGGGATACACATAGCGGTACGCCCCGCCCACAATGGTTTCGGTCATGTCTTGTTTTCCACAGAAGAAGTCACCCGGTCGCACACGCCCCGCAAATCGGCGGCCGCGGCGCGGGGGTCGGGGGCCGCGCACAGGGCGCTGACCACCGCCAGGCTGTCGGCTCCGGCGCGCAGCACCGCCTGGGCGTTGCCGGCATGGATGCCACCAATGGCCACCAGCGGCAAGGCCGTCGCCGCGCGCACCTGCGCCAGGCCGTCCAGGCCCCAGGCCGTCTTGGTGTCGGTCTTGGTGGGGGTGGCAAAGACCGGGCTCACACCCAGGTAGTCCAGCGGCAGGGCGGCACTGTCGCGCACGTCGTCCATGGACTCCACCGACCAGCCAATGAACACGTGCGCCGGCAACAGCTGGCGCGCCGCGTGCACCGGCATGTCGCTTTGCCCCAGATGCACGCCTTCGGCGCCGCAGGCCAGCGCGATGTCGATGCGGTCATTGATGATGAGCGGCACGCCGTGCGGCGCCAGCAGGGCCTTGAGCGCCAGCGCCTGCGCCAGAAACGCGCGGGTGTCGAGCTGTTTCTCGCGCAGTTGCACGCAGGTGACGCCCCCCTGCACCGCGGCCGCCACCACATCGGCCAGCGGGCGGCCACGCGTCAGCGACTGGTCGGTGACCAGGTACAGGCGCAAGATGTCGGGATTGAATCGGCTCACGGTGCAGGCCGGCTTTACCAGCTGGCCACTTCGAGCTTGAGCCGCTGTTCGAAGCTGGCCTGGTCGAGCAGCTGCAGGGTGTCGAGCAGGCCCACCGCCATGCTGCCCACGCCCAGGCCGCGTGCCTGGGCCTGTTCGGCCGCCACTTCACCGACCACGCCCAGATAGGCCATAGCGGCCGTGGTGGCGCGCCAGGCATCGGGTTGCACGGCGCAAAACGCGCCCACCAGGGCCGTGGCCGAGCAGCCGACGCCGGTGATCCGGGTCATCCAGGGGTGGCCGTTGGACAGGCGGGCCCAGCGCTTGCGCGCGTCCAGGATGTGGTCCACCGCGCCACTGACACACACAGTGCCCTGGGTACGCTGCGCCAGCGCCTGGGCGGCACCCAAGGCATCGCCGGCGGCGGCACTGCTGTCGACCCCGCGCGTGCGGATGGCGGCGCCGGCAGTGCTCATGATCTCGGAACCGTTGCCGCGGATGACGGTGGGCGAGGCCACCGCCAGCAGCGCCTCCAGCGTCTGGTTGCGGTACGGTGTGGCGCCCGCGCCCACTGGGTCCAGCACGCTCGGAATGTCCCGCTGTGCGGCCGCGGCGAGTGCCAGCTTCATGCTGTCCACCCAGTAGGGGTCCAGCGTGCCAATGTTGAGCACCAGTGCCTGGGCAATGCCCACCATGGCAGGTACCTCCTCGTGGGCGTGGGCCATGACGGGTGAGGCGCCGGCGGCCAGCAGCACGTTGGCGTTGAGGTTGATCACCACCAGGTTGGTAATGCTGTGGACCAGCGGCGCGCGTTCGCGCACGGCCTCCACATCGGACCAGAGATCGGCAGCACACAGGGAAGCAGTCATTTTTTGCACCGGAATGAAGGGGGGCGTGGCGCGCCGGGTGTTCCGCTGGCAGCCACAGGAAGAGTCTGCGGGGATTATCGCGGACTTGGCTGCGCGGCGGGCTGGCCGGCGTACGCCCACGCCTGCAGGTTTGGGTTGCCGGCCGCTATAATCAGCCGCTGTTTCAAAGCCCCAGACATTCCGAGGACACCATGAGCGAACACAGCGGCCCCATCAAAACCCCCAAGCAATTGTTGTCAGCCGCATTCTTCGCGTTCGTGGTGCCCATTTTCGTGATCATTGGACTGGTGTACTCCGTGACGTCGGGCAACAAGCCCGCCGCCGGCGCCGTGAACCCGGAAAAGGCACTGGCCGAACGCATCCAGAAGGTGGGTATGGTGGAAATCCGTGACGCCAACCGCGAAATGAAGACTGGCGAACAGGTCTTCAAGGCCCAGTGCTCGGCCTGCCACGCCACCGGCGCAGCGGGTTCTCCCAAGTTCGGCGATGCCGCGGCCTGGGGCCCCCGCATCAAGACCGGCTTTGATGCGCTGTTGAATTCCGCCATGAAAGGCAAGAACGCCATGGGCGCGCAGAGCGGCGGTGATTTTGACGACTTTGAAATTGCCCGCGCCGTGGTCTACATGGCCAACGCTGGCGGCGCCAAGTTTCCCGAGCCCACCAAGCCCGCTGCCAAGTAAGCGCGCCCTGGCCCCCAGCCCCCAAAAAGAAAGCCGACGGTACCGTCGGCTTTTTTATTGTCTGTCTGTGGGCCCTTGCTGCTCCGTTTTTCACGGCTAAAACAGCACGGAGCACCCGCCAACATTGCACAGATAGCTACTGTTTTTGTAGCGTCGCCGCTCGCAACCCTGCCGGGCTGGGCACATAGCCGTAGCGGGTCGGCAGGTCCTGGCGGCGGACTTCCTGCACCGTCCAGGCGCCGGACTCCACCGCCAGCGCAGCCTGCCCCACGTCCTGCGTGTGGACCAGACCCAGGCCCAGCGGGGTCTCCAGGTAGAGCCAGCCGGCTTCGTCCATCAGGCAGGCCGTGCACGTGGTGGCCTGCCCGGTGTGGGCGTGCAGCGAGAAGTCGGGTTGCACACGCCACACCCAGGGCGTGGCCTCCAGCTCCACATACACGCGCTGTGGCCCGTTCTGGAAGTACCAGCACCCCTGGTCGTCCCGGCCATAGTTGCGCTGGATGAAGTCAATCAGCTTCTCGTGGCGCAGCTGGGACCCTTTGGCGCCGGGGCGCCCGCTGGCAAAGGCGCCCAGCGCCTGCACCGGGTCGTCGCGCATGAACCAGTTGCCCCGCGCATCCAGCCCCAGCCAGCCGTAGCAATCGGGCACGTTGGGCCATTTGGCCATGGCCTGTCTAACGATGTCATCCATGGTGTTCTTTCAATGAAGGAGAGACATGCTGCAGCAGCCAGCGGCCGACCGCTTCGGGCAGGGCGCGCACATGGCCGGGCCAGCGCCCCTGCGGGAAGCCGACATGGCCGCCGTGCGCCGGCTGCCACAGTGTGACGTGCGCACCGGCCTCGTGCTGTGCGGGCAGACAGCTGGCCGGCACGAAGGGATCGTTGCGGGCATTGACCACCAGCGCCGGGACGCGGATGCGGTGCAAATGGGGTTTGGCCGAAGCCCGACGCCAGTAGTCTTCCGTGCTCCTGAAGCCATGCAGGGGCGCGGTGAACACGTTGTCGAAGGCGTAGAGGTCCCGGGCGGCCAGCAGTGCCGCACGATCGAACAAGCCGGGGTGCTGGGCGAGTTTTTGCAGCGCCTTGGGCTTCATGGTCTGCAGGAACATGCGGGTGTAGACCAGCCGGTTGAAGCCCCGGCCGATGGCATGGCCGCCAGCGGCCAGGTCGATGGGCGCACTGATGGCGGCCACCGCGCTGACGGTGCGCGCGGCCGCATCGCCCATCTCCTGCGCCCAGCGCAGGAGTGCATTGCCGCCCAGCGACACGCCCACGGCGACGATGGGGCCACGGTGCGCCTGACGCAGGCGCTGCAGCACCCAGCCAATTTCCTCAAAGTCGCCCGAGTGGTAGGCGCGGGGCCCCAGGTTGATCTCGCCGCTGCAGCCACGAAAGTGCGGCACCGCATACGCCAAATGTTGCTCGCGGGCGTAGCCAGCAAAAGCCTGAGCATAGTGGCTGGCCGAGGAGCCTTCCAGGCCGTGGAACAGCACCAGCAGCGGCCGCCGCGCCGGGTCGCCCCCCGCACGGCCAGCCCCCTCGGGGGGCGTGGGGGTCGTATCCTCCAGCCAGTCCACATCAATGAAATCGGCGTCCGGCGTGCTCCAGCGCTCGCGACGGTAGACCGGCAACGGGCCCGACACCCGGCGGGCGTACAGTGCCGGCCAGATGGTCTGCAGGTTACCGCCGGGCAGCCAGCGCGGCGCTACGTAATGCATAGCTGTTCAGGCAATTGAAACAAGGGTTTCCACGCTATTTGACCTTCAATGCAGCACCTTGGGAGGCTGCTCGATCTCCTGCACCTCGCCTTGCGTGCCGGGGCTGGCGTGGTGCACCACCATGCGCCAACCCTGCGGGGTCTTGTGGTAGACATTGGTCACCAGCACGTGGGCGTGCACCGGGCCTTCGTCCGTCAGCACCTCCACCCGCTCCTGCAGGGTGTGCACGGCGCTGGCCAGGGAGTCGACGCGCCGGATGGCTTCCGGACGGATCTGGATGGCGCCCCCGTGCGCAAACAAGGCGTCGAACGCCGCGCGGATGGCGCCGGCGCCCACGATGCGCGGGCCGCCCGGGTGAATGCACACGATGTCGTCCTCATCGGCCCAGCACGCCATGAGTTTGTCGAGATCGGCCGTCTGCAGCGCCTCGTAGAACGCGGCTTCGATATCGTCTGGCGTGCCTCCCAGGGAGGCGGCTTGCTGGCGGGCTTTGGGCATGGCGCAGGGAAAGTGGTTGCAGCGCCCATTTTGCCGCGTTTGCCCGGCTGGCGCCCGGCCACTTGATGGCGCGGGCGGCAACCCCATGTATGCTACGGGTGCACAAACCCGTAGGAGATGGTGATGAAGACTTGGATCCTGGCCTTGCTGTCGGCGCTGGCACTGTCCGGCTGTGGCTACAACGACTTCCAGCGACTGGACGAACAGACCAAGTCGGCCTGGAGCGAGGTGCTCAACCAGTACCAGCGGCGGGCCGATCTGGTGCCCAACATCGTGGCCACCGTCAAGGGTGAAGCCAATTTCGAGCAGGAGACCCTGACCAAGGTGGTGGAAGCCCGTGCCAAGGCCACCTCCATCCAGGTGACACCCGAGACCCTGAAGGACCCGCAAGCCTTCCAGAAATTCCAAGCCGCACAGGGCGAACTCAGCAGTGCGCTCAGCCGCCTGATGGTGGTCAGCGAGCGCTACCCGGACCTGAAGGCCAACAAGGGCTTCAGCGATTTGCGTGTGCAGCTGGAAGGCACGGAGAACCGCATCACCGTGGCCCGCAACCGCTACATCCAGGCCGTGCAGGAGTACAACGTGCTGGCCCGCAGCTTCCCCAGCAACCTGACGGCCATGGTGTTCAGCTACCAGCCCAAGCCCGCCTTCAGCGTGCAGAACGAAGCCGCCATTACCGCCCCGCCGGTGGTGGACTTCAACAAGAAATAAGCGTCAGCGCCCGCCATGGCATTGCTGCGCGGCTTTCTCGTCCTGCTGCTGGGCCTGCTGGCCGGTCTGGCCGGGGCCCAGGGCGTGCTGCCCGTGCCGGCACTGTCGGGGCACGTGATCGACAGCACCGGTACGCTGAACGCTGCTCAGCAACAAGCCCTGGAGAGCAAACTCAGCGCCTTTGAAGCCCGCAGTGGCTCCCAGGTGGTGGTGCTGATGGTGCCCACCACCCAGCCAGAAGACATTGCCAGCTACGCCAACCGCGTGGGCGACACCTGGAAGATTGGCCGCAAAGCGGTTGGTGACGGCCTGCTGCTTATCGTCGCCAAGGACGACCGCAAGCTGCGCATCGAGGTGGCCAGGGCCCTGGAAGGCGCCGTCCCCGACCTTGCAGCCAGCCGGATCATCAACGAGGCCATCACACCGCGCTTCAAGCAGGGCGACTTTGCTGGCGGAGTGGATGCCGGGGTGGACCAGATCATGGCGCTGATCACGGGCGAGGCCCTGCCGGCACCCGCCCCATCCGGCGGACGCAACGACACCGGTTTCCAATGGCAGGACCTGGCCATGTTCCTGTCCTTTGCCGTCCTGATTGGCGGCTCCATCGCCCGCCAGGTGCTGGGCAACAAGCTGGGCTCCGTGGTGACGGGCGGCGTGGTGGGCGGCATCGTCCTGCTGCAGACCACCAGTGTCCTGCTGGCCCTGCTGACCGGGGTGGTGGCGCTGGTATTCACCCTAGTCGTCAGCGTCGTGCGCAGCCGCCCGGGGGGCGGCGGATTCGGCGGTGGCATGGGCTCGGGCGGCGGTTCCGGCTGGAGTTCCGGTTCGGGCGGCGGCGGGTTCAGCTCCGGAGGGGGCGGCAGCTTTGGGGGCGGCGGCGCCTCGGGAGGATGGTAATGTTCCAGCGAATCGTGCGCCTGCTCAAGCACCGCTGGATGGACGATTCCCACCGTACCGTGGGGCCGGTGGTCGTGCAGCGGTTGATGCAGAGCGTAGCCGCCAGCGAGCGCCACCACAGCGGCCAAATCCGCATCTGCATCGAGGCGGGCTTGCCCAACAGCTACCTGCTGCGCCCGGACAGCATGGCCGTCTTGACGCGCCAGCGGGCGCTGGCCCAGTTCGGCAAGTTGCGCGTCTGGGACACCGAGCGCAACAACGGCATCCTGATCTATCTGCTGCTGGCCGAGCACGCCATTGAGTTGGTAGCCGACCGGGGCTTGAACCAGCACGTCAGCCCCGCGCAATGGCAGGCCATTGTGCAGCGCCTGGGCCACACCCTGCAGGCGGGCGATTTTGAAGCCGGTCTGAGCCAGGCCCTGGGCGAAGTGTCGGCCCTGTTGGCCACCTACTTTCCCCGGCAGGCCGGCGACGCAAACCCCAACGAGCTCCCGGACCGCCCCACGCTGGTGTGAGTCCCAAAAACAAAACCGCCCGAAGGCGGTTTTGCAAGTGGGGCGTGTGCCGCTTATTTTTTCTGGCGGAACTTGCGCAGCGCAGCCAACTGGGCCGCCATGATGGCGAGTTCAGCGGTGGCGCGGGCCAAGTCGATCTCGCTCTTGGCGTTCTTGAGCGCTTCTTCAGCCGCGGCCTTGGCTGCGTTGGCCTTCTCGTCGTCCAGATCCTTGCCACGGATAGCCGTGTCAGACATGACCGTGACGCAGTCGGGTTGCACTTCCAAAATGCCACCGGCCACGAAGACAAACTCTTCGGTGCCGTCGGCCTTTTCGATGCGCACCGAACCAGCCTTGATGCGGGTGATCAGGGGCGTGTGGCGGGGATAAATGCCGAGCTCGCCAGCCTCTCCGGGAAGCGCCACGAATTTGGCTTCACCAGAGAAAATGGACTCTTCAGCACTGACCACGTCAACATGGATGGTGGACATAGGGTTTCCTTTTGCCGTTCAGGTGCAATCAGTGAGATCTGCGTTACGCAGCATCAAACCTTCTTGGCCTTTTCGATGGCTTCGTCGATGGTACCGACCATGTAGAAAGCCTGTTCGGGCATGTGATCGCACTCGCCGTTCACGATCATCTTGAAGCCACGGATGGTTTCAGACAGCGGAACGTACTTGCCGGGGGAACCGGTGAACACTTCGGCCACGTGGAAAGGCTGGCTCAGGAAACGCTGGATCTTGCGGGCACGTGCCACAGCCAGCTTGTCTTCCGGTGCCAAGTCGTCCATACCCATGATGGCGATGATGTCGCGCAGTTCGCGGTAGCGCTGCAGCGTGCCCTGCACGGCGCGGGCCGTGTTGTAGTGCTCTTCGCCCACCACGTTGGGGGACAGCTGGCGGCTGGTGGAGTCCAGCGGGTCGACGGCGGGGTAGATACCCAGCGAGGCGATGTCACGGGACAACACCACGGTGGAGTCCAAGTGGGCGAAGGTCGTCGCGGGAGAGGGGTCGGTCAAGTCATCGGCTGGCACGTACACGGCCTGGATGGACGTGATGGAACCCACCTTGGTGGACGTAATACGCTCTTGCAGACGGCCCATTTCTTCGGCCAGCGTAGGCTGGTAGCCCACGGCGGACGGCATACGGCCCAACAGGGCGGACACTTCGGTACCGGCCAGGGTGTAGCGGTAGATGTTGTCCACGAAGAACAGCACGTCCTTGCCTTCGTCACGGAAGGACTCGGCAATAGTCAGACCGGTCAGGGCCACGCGCAGACGGTTGCCCGGGGGCTCGTTCATCTGACCGTACACCATGGACACCTTGGAGTCCTCGAGCTTCTCGAGGTTCACCACGCCGGAGTCGGCCATCTCGTGGTAGAAGTCGTTACCTTCACGGGTACGCTCACCCACACCGGCAAACACGGACAGACCGCTGTGCGCCTTGGCGATGTTGTTGATCAACTCCATCATGTTCACGGTCTTGCCCACACCGGCACCACCGAACAGACCCACCTTGCCGCCCTTGGCGAACGGGCAAACCAGGTCAATCACCTTGATGCCGGTTTCCAGCAGCTCTTGCGAGGGGCTCAACTCGTCATACGCAGGCGCCTTGCGGTGAATGGAGGCGTGCAGTTCGGAATTGACCGGGCCGCGCTCGTCGATGGGCGAACCCAGCACGTCCATGATGCGGCCCAGTGTGGCCTTGCCCACGGGCACCATGATGGATTCGGCGGTGTTCTTCACCACCATGCCGCGGCGCAGGCCGTCGGAAGAGCCCAGCGCAATCGTACGGACGATGCCGTCGCCGAGCTGCTGCTGCACTTCCAGCGTCAGCGCGGAGCCGTCCATCTTCAGTGCGTCATAGATCTTCGGCATCTGGTCGCGTGGAAACTCCACGTCCACCACGGCGCCGATACACTGGACAATTTTCCCCTGAACGCCTGCGTTCACATTTGCTTGAGCCATTACGTTTGCTCCAAAAATAAATACGTTTAAACCGCTGCTGCGCCTGCCACGATTTCCGAAAGTTCTTTCGTAATCGCCGCTTGCCGCGTTTTGTTGTAGACCAGCTTGAGTTCGGCAATGACATTGCCGGCGTTGTCGGTGGCGGCCTTCATGGCCACCATGCGCGCTGCATGTTCCGAGGCCATGTTTTCTGCCACCGCCTGCAACACCAGTGCCTCGGCGTAGCGCACCAGCAGCTCGTCAATCACCGTCTGAGCGTCAGGCTCGTAGATGTAATCCCAGCTGGGCTGCGATCCGGATGCCTTGGTCTCTTGCTGCATCTCTTCGGCAGACAGGGGCAGCAGTTGCTCCACCACGGGTTCCTGCTTCATCGTGCTGACAAACTTGTTGTAGCTCAGATAAACCGCGCTGACTTCGCCCTTGACGTAGGCATCCAGCAACACCTTGACTGGGCCGATCAGCTTCTCCAGATGCGGCTTGTCACCCAGATGCGTGACGTGCGAGACCACCTTGGCGCCCACGCGTCCCAGGAAGCCCAGACCCTTGCTACCAATCGCCACCGTCAGGGGCGACTTGCCAGCGGCCTGTGTGTCACGCAACTTGCCGGTCAATGCCCGGAACAGGTTGGTGTTCAAACCACCGCACAAACCCTTGTCCGTGGTCACCACAATGAAGCCTACCGACTTGGCGTCGTTGGGTTTCATGAATGGGTGCACGTACTCGGGATTGGCTTTACCCAGGTTGGCGGCGATGTTACGGACCTTTTCGCTGTAAGGGCGGGCGGAGCGCATGCGCTCCTGCGCCTTGCGCATCTTGGACACGGAAATCATTTCCATGGCCTTGGTGATCTTCTTGGTGTTTTCCACCGATTTGATCTTGCTGCGTAGTTCCTTGCCTGATGCCATATCTGCCCCTTTTGCTTAAACTGATTCGTGACTCTTGCTAGTCAGAATCAAGCAAACGACTTCTTGAAAGCGGTCGTGGCAGCGGTCAATTCGGCTTCAGCCTCCTTGTCCATCGCCTTGGTGGCTTCCAGCTTGGCCAGCAGGGCCGCGTGCTTGTCTTTCAGATAGCCATGCAGGCCATGTTCGAAAGCCAGCACCTTGTTCACGGCGAGGTCGTCCATGAAACCCTTGTTCACTGCGAACAGCGTGGCACCCATCAGGCTGATGGGCAACGGGCTGTACTGGGACTGCTTGAGCAATTCGGTCACGCGGGCACCGCGGTCGAGCTGCTTGCGGGTCGCTTCGTCCAGATCGGAAGCAAACTGCGCAAACGCAGCCAGCTCGCGGTACTGGGCCAAGTCGGTACGGATACCACCGGAGAGGTTCTTGATCAGCTTGGTCTGGGCAGCACCACCGACGCGGGACACCGAGATACCGGCGTTGATAGCGGGGCGGATACCGGCGTTGAACAGGCTGGTTTCCAGAAAGATCTGGCCGTCGGTGATGGAAATCACGTTGGTGGGCACGAAGGCCGACACGTCACCAGCTTGCGTTTCAATGATCGGCAGCGCCGTCAAGGAACCGGTCTTGCCTTTGACGGCACCCTTGGTGAAGTCCTCGACATACTTCTCGTTCACGCGGGCGGCGCGCTCCAGCAGACGGCTGTGGAGATAGAACACGTCGCCGGGGTAGGCTTCGCGGCCTGGTGGGCGACGCAGCAGCAGCGACACTTGGCGGTAAGCCACGGCTTGCTTGGACAGATCGTCGTACACGATCAGGGCGTCTTCGCCACGGTCGCGGAAATACTCGCCCATGGTGCAGCCAGAGTAGGCCGACACGTACTGCATGGCAGCCGATTCGGAAGCGGTCGCCGCCACCACAATGGTGTATTCCAGCGCGCCGGCTTGCTCCAGCGAGCGCACCACGTTCTTGATCGACGAAGCCTTCTGACCGATGGCAACGTAGATACAGGTCATGTTCTGACCCTTCTGGTTGATGATGGCGTCGATGGCCACGGCGGTCTTGCCGGTCTGGCGGTCGCCAATGATCAATTCGCGCTGGCCACGGCCCACAGGCACCATGGAGTCGATGGACTTCAAACCCGTCTGCATGGGCTGATCCACCGATTTACGGGCGATAACGCCGGGAGCGACCTTTTCGATCACGTCCGTCATCTTGGCATTGATCGGGCCTTTGCCGTCAATGGGCTGACCCAGGGCATTGACCACACGGCCTTTGAGCTCGGGGCCCACGGGCACTTCCAGAATGCGGCCCGTGCACTTGACGGTGTCGCCTTCGGAAATGTGCTCGTACTCGCCCAGAATCACGGCGCCGACGGAGTCACGCTCCAGGTTCAGGGCCAGACCATAGGTGGGCAGGCCATCGCTGCCCGCTGCGAATTCAAGCATTTCGCCCTGCATCACGTCGGACAGGCCGTGGATGCGGCAAATACCGTCAGTCACGGACACCACGGTACCCTGGTTGCGAATATCGCTGCTCGCGGCCAGGCCTTCGATGCGGCTCTTGATCAGTTCAGAAATTTCTGCTGGATTGAGTTGCATGACTCTTTCCTTCTTTCTTTAGTTGGGCTTACGGCGGGAGGCAGATGCCTCAGGCTGTGAGAGCCACTTTCATTTGTTCCAGACGGGCCTTGACAGACGTGTCAAGCACTTCGTCACCCACCACCACACGGATGCCACCGATCAACTCGGCGTCATGCGCAACCTGAACGTTCAGCTTGCGACCAAAACGCTTTTCCAGCGTTGCCGCCACTTCCGCCAATGCCGCAGCATCGATGGGAAAGGCGCTGTACACCGTGGCATCGGAGAGTCCGCTCTGTGCGTTCTTCAGCACCCGGAACGACACTGCAATTTCGGGCAGCGCCGCAAGGCGTCCGTTTTCAATCACTGTGCGCAGGAAGTTCTTGCCCTGCTCCGGCAAGGCCGACTTGGCCACGCTGGCAATCAAGTCAAACACTTGCTGGTCTGTGACCTTGGGGTTGGCAGCGAACTGCTGAAGTTGCACATTGTTGGCAATTTCAGCAAGCTCATCCAACCACACGGCAGCAGCGTTCAAGTCGGCCTTGGCAGACTTGAAGAGAGCCTCGGCATAGGGCCTGGCAATGGTGGCGAGTTCAGCCATGGTGACTTCCTTACAGCTCAGTCTTCAGGCGCGACAGCAAATCTGCATGCACACCCGCATTGACTTCTTTGCGCAAGATCTGCTCGGCACCCTTGACGGCGAGAGCGGCGACCTGCTCGCGCAGAGCCTCACGGGCCTTCACAGACTGCTGCTCGGCTTCCGCCTTGGCAGCGGCAATGATCCGGTTGCCTTCTTCGGTAGCACGGGCCTTGGCCTCTTCCACAATCGTCTGACCGCGACGCTCGGCATCCGCCAGGCGTGTTGCCGTTTCATTGCGGGAGGTTGCCAGTTCGGCTTCCACGCGCGAATTGGCAGAAGCCAGCTCAGACTTGGCTTTATCGGCGGCAGCCAGGCCGTCGGCGATTTTCTGCGCCCGCTCGTCCAGCGCTTTCGTGATCGGGGGCCACACGAATTTCATCGTGAACCACACCAGGATCGCAAAAACGATAGCCTGCAGGAACAGGGTTGCGTTAATGTTCACGGTTTGATTCCTTCTCTAACGTGAAGGGCCGTTGATTACTTCAGAACGAAGGGGTTGGCGAATGCGAACAGCAGAGCGATAGCAACACCGATCAGGAAGGCGGCGTCGATCAGACCGGCCAAGATGAACATCTTGGTTTGCAGTTCGTTCATCAGTTCGGGTTGACGAGCAGAAGATTCCAGGAATTTGCCACCCATCAGCGCGATGCCGATAGATGCGCCGATAGCGCCCAGACCAACGATGATGCCGCAAGCCAGTGCCACGAGGCCGAGAATGTTTTCCATGAGAAGCTCCTAAAAGTTAGTGGAAAAAGAAAAAAGAAAACCAGAAAGAAACAGTTACATCAATGTGCGTCGTGCGCTTGACCGGTGTAGATCAGCGTCAACATCATAAAGATGAAGGCTTGCAAAGTGATCACCAGAATGTGGAACAGAGTCCACACGGTTCCGGCGATGACATGACCGATGGCCAAGCCAACACCCGTTCCCGACAATGCCCAGCCGCCACCCATCAGGGCAATCAGCATGAACACCAGCTCACCTGCAAACATGTTGCCAAACAACCGCATGCCGTGCGACACGGTCTTGGCAAGGTACTCGATCATCTGCATCAGGAAGTTCACCGGATACAGAGCCCAATGGTCACCGAAGGGGGCAGCAATCAGCTCGTGCGCCCAGCCGCCCAGGCCCTTGATCTTGATGTTGTAGAACACACAGATCAGCAGAACGGAAGTGGACAAGCCCAGCGTGGTGGACAAGTCAGCGGTCGGCACGACGCGCATGTAATCCTTGAAGCCCATGGCGGGGCCGGCGCTGTGCCAGAACGAGGGAATCAGGTCCACGGGCAGCATGTCCATGGCGTTCATCAGGAAAATCCAGACAAACACGGTCAGCGCCAGAGGGCCAATGACCTTGCGGCTCTTGGCGTTGTGGATCACGCCCTTGGCCTGGTTGTCCACCATTTCGGTCAGGATTTCAACGGCAGCCTGAAAACGACCCGGCACGCCCGACGTTGCCTTGCGCGCCGCATTCCACAGCACGAAGCAACCGATGATGCCCAGCAAAGCCGAAAACACCAACGAGTCGAAATTGAACAGACTGAAATCGACGATGCTGTGCTGCTCGACGTTTTCGAAATTGAAGTTTTTCTGCAAATGATGCAGGTGGTGCTGGATGTATTCTCCAGCGCTCGGGGCATGTGTTCCAGCGTGTTCAGCAGCCATATGTCACCAATAGTCAATTCTTTACAACAACTTCGACCGGACCGGGCGCAGCCACACGGCCACCCAGTACACCTTCATCGTCACCACAAACCCACCCAGGAGAGCCAGCCAGTTCAGCTGCAAGATCAACTTTGGCGCAGCAAACAGCATCGCCACCGTCAAGAGGATCTTGACCATCTCCCACACAAAAAACCCTGCCAGCACCGCGCCAGCGCGGCCTGCCGCCTGTTGACGCTGCAAACCCCTGGCAAACAATGCCGCGGGAAGCACCACCGAGAGAGCCCCGTAGGCTACCGACAGACCCAGAGATCCCCGACCACTGAGCAAGCCAACCGCCAACGCCAGCAAACCACCGGTAACCGCTTGAAGCCCCACAACCCGCCACGGGGATACCGCCGGGTTGCTTCGCCGCCATGACTGCGCCTGTTCGGCCGTCAGGGGCTTGAAATCGGACTCTGGCGCCTCATCTTGATCGTATGGGGCGCCCTGCTTGTGTTCTGGGTTCACGATTTTCACCATTGAAATTACACCCAGTTGACAAACCGCGTTTGGTGCGCAGCCTTCGATTATACGTAGAAACCCGGCAACTCCCAATACTTTGGCAGGATTTCTCGCGGGGAATTGCCGCACTGCCATAATTTCGCCATGTCCAAACCGCCCATCCCCACCGACGTTCCGGCGCCGGACACCACCCGCGCCGAGTCGCTCATCGAGTACCCCTGCAAGTTCCCCATCAAGGTCATGGGCTTGCGGGTGGAAGGCCTGGTGCATGCCATCACCACGGTCGCCCACCACTTCGACCCCGCATTTGATGCCTCCACCGTGGAGCTGCGCGAAAGCAAGGGCGGCAAATACCTGGGCGTTACCATCACCGTCACTGCCACCAGCCGCGAACAGCTCGACGAGCTGTACCGCACGCTGTCCACACACCCCATGGTGAAAGTGGTGCTGTAGGCACGCACACCCCACGCTTATGGACATTCGCCAGCTTGGCCGCGTCGATTACGCATCCACCTATGCGGCCATGCAGGCGTTTACCGCCAGCCGCACCAGCGACACGCCGGATGCACTCTGGATTTGCGAGCATGCCCCGGTGTACACGCAGGGACTGGCCGGAAAGAACGACCACATCCTGAACCCCGGCGACATCCCCGTCATTGCCACCAACCGCGGCGGCCAGGTGACGTTCCACGGCCCCGGCCAGGTGGTGGCCTACCCCCTGATCGACCTCAAGCGGGCAGGCTATTTCGTCAAGGAATACGTGTACCGCATCGAGGAGGCTGTCATCAAGACCCTGGCGCACTTCGGCGTCACCGGTCACCGGGTGGCCGGCGCACCCGGCATCTATGTGCGGCTGGACGACCCCGGCGGCCACACGCCGCTGGCCCAGCGCCCCATGAAAACCGACCCCGCGAGCCCTTCGGCACCGGGTGGTACCAGCCCCAATTTTCAAGGCCTTGGAAAGATCGGCGCCCTGGGCATCAAGGTCAGCCGCAACTGCACCTACCACGGCGTGGCCCTGAACGTGGCCATGGACCTGGAGCCCTACTCCCGCATCAACCCGTGTGGGTATTGCGGCCTGCAGACGGTGGACCTTTCTACAATCGGCGTATCCGTCGGCTGGACTGAGGCCGCCGACGTTCTGAGCCACAAGCTCGCAACCTATCTGGCACCCTGACGCCACACCGCGCACCGCACCATGAGCCACAACCCGACCGCCACGCCCGGCAGCAGCCCCACCGTCCGTGAGGCGCAAACGCAGGAAAACTACGACCCGTCCGCCAAGCAGAAGGCCGCGGCCAAGCTCTCGCGCATTCCGGTGAAGGTGGTGCAGGGCGAAGTGCTGAAGAAGCCGGACTGGATCCGCGTCAAGGCCGGCTCGCCCACCACGCGCTTCTACGAGATCAAGGACGTGCTGCGCCAGAACAAGCTGGTCACCGTCTGCGAGGAAGCCAGCTGCCCCAACATCGGCGAATGCTTCGGCCACGGCACGGCCACCTTCATGATCATGGGCGACAAGTGCACGCGCCGCTGCCCGTTCTGCGATGTGGGCCACGGCCGTCCCGACCCGCTGGACACCAACGAGCCGGAGAACCTGGCCCGCACTATTGCACAGCTCAAGCTCAAGTACGTGGTCATCACCAGCGTGGACCGCGACGACCTGCGCGACGGCGGCGCCCAGCACTTTGCCGACTGCATCACCCGCATCCGCGAACTCTCGCCTGGCACGCAGATCGAAGTGCTGGTACCCGACTTCCGCGGCCGCGACGACAAGGCGCTGGCCATCCTGCACGCCGCACCGCCCGACGTGATGAACCACAACCTGGAAACCGCGCCGCGCCTGTACAAGGAAGCGCGCCCCGGCTCCGACTACCAGTTCAGCCTGAAACTGCTGCAGAAGTTCAAGGCGCAGAACCCCGGCATCCCGACCAAGAGCGGCATCATGGTCGGCCTGGGCGAGACCGACGAAGAGGTGCTGCAGGTGATGCAGGACATGCGCGACCACGGTATCGAGATGCTGACCATCGGCCAATACCTGGCCCCCTCCAGCTCGCACCTGCCGGTGAAGCGCTACGTGCACCCGGATACGTTCAAGATGTTCGAAGCCAAGGCCTATGCCATGGGCTTCAGCCACGCTGCGGTGGGCGCCATGGTGCGCTCCAGCTACCACGCCGACCAGCAGGCACACGCCGCATCGGCCGCCAGCAAGACCGCGGGCATGTAAGCCACGGCCGCCGGCATGCCCCTCTGACGCCAAGCCCACCATGTACCAGGCCGCACCCACCCGCTACGACACCCTGCCCTACCGCACCTGCGGCAAGAGCGGCCTGAAACTGCCCGCCGTATCGCTGGGGCTGTGGCACAACTTCGGCGACGCCACGCCCCTGGAAACGCAGCGCGCCATGTTGCGCACGGCATTCGATCTGGGCATCACCCACTTCGACCTGGCCAACAACTACGGCCCGCCCTACGGCAGCGCCGAGACCAACTTTGGCGAACACCTGCGCCGCGATTTCCGGCCCTACCGCGACGAGCTCGTCATTTCCAGCAAGGCCGGCTGGGACATGTGGCCCGGACCCTACGGCCAGGGCGGGGGCTCGCGCAAGTACGTGCTGGCCAGCCTGGACCAGAGCCTGCGGCGCATGGGACTGGAGTACGTGGACATCTTCTACTCGCACCGCTTTGACCCCGACACCCCGCTGGAAGAAACCATGGGCGCGCTGGCCAGCGCCGTGCAGCAGGGCAAGGCGCTGTACGTGGGCCTCAGCAGTTACTCGGCCGGCAAGACCCGGGAGGCTGCGGCACTGCTGCGGTCCATGGGCGTAGCGCCGCTGATCCACCAGCCGTCGTACAGCCTGCTCAACCGCTGGGTGGAGGAAGACCTGCTTGACACGCTGGATGCAACCGGCATGGGCTGCATAGCCTTCAGCGCGCTGGCCCAGGGCCTGCTCACCAACAAGTACCTGAACGGCATCCCCGCCGACGCCCGCATCAACCGCCCTGGTGGCGGTTCCCTGAAGGCCGAGCATCTGAGCGCGCAAAACCTCGCGCATGTGCGCGCCCTCAACGCCATTGCCCTGGCGCGCGGGCAAAGCCTGGCTCAGATGGCCACGGCCTGGGTGCTGCGCGACCCGCGGGTGACATCTGCCCTGATTGGCGCCAGCCGCCCCGAGCAGATCATCGAACTGGTGGGCGCGCTGCAGAACCTGCACTTCAGCGCCGAGGAACTGGCGGCCATTGACCAGCATGCCGTGGAGGGCGGCATCAACCTGTGGCAGCGCCCCTCGACCGACCAGCGCCCGGCCTGACTACGCCTTGTTGGGGTCCATCTTTTCCCAGGCGGCGAGGGTTTCGGCGGCGTACATCAGCGCCGGCCCGCCGCCCATGTACACGCAGACCGCCAGCATCTCTTCCAGCTCGGCGCGCGTGCAGCCCAGCTTATGCAATGCCTTCACATGAAAACCCACACACCCCGAGCAATGCTGCGTGATGCCGATGGCCAGCGCAATCAGCTCCTTTTGCTTGGCGCCCAGCGCGCCTTCGGCCATGGACGCGCGGGCCAGCTGGCCAAAACCCGCCATGGCATCGGTCTGGGTCTTGCGAAACGGCGCCAAACTCGCATTAATGTCATGAATCAAACTGCTGTGATCAAACGTACTCATTCCCCGTCCTTGTCTGTGTGCGCGGCGCCCCTGGAGGCCGCCGTATGAAAGCCAATCTGTATGCCCTGGGCACCATCGCCTTGTGGTCCACGCTGGCGACCCTGGGCGTGTCGCTGTCACATGTGCCACCCTTCCTGCTGACCGGGTTGGCCCTGCTACTGGGTAGTGTGATGGCGCTGCCGCTGTTGCGCGTTGATTTGCATCAATGGCGAATTCCCGCGGGCACGCTGGCACTGGGTGTGTATGGTCTGTTCGGCTACCACTTCCTGCTGTTCATGGCGCTGCGCAGCGCGCCGCCCGTCGAAGCCAACCTGGTGAACTACCTGTGGCCCCTGCTGCTGGTCGTGCTGGCGCCCCTGTTCCTGCCCGGCATGCGCCTGCGCGCCGTGCAGGTGGTGGCGGCCCTGCTGGGTTTTGCCGGCGCAGCCATGGCCATCCTGGGCAGCAACCGTGGCGGTGGCGGCCTGCAGGCCTGGTCCTGGGGCTATCTGCCGGCCCTGGGCGCCGCCGTGGTCTGGTCCAGCTACTCGCTGCTGTGCCAGCGCGTGCGCACCTTTCCGACAGCGGCCATTGGCCTGTTCGGGCTGGTGTCGGGACTGCTGTCGCTGCTGTGCCACTGGCTGCTGGAAGCGCCGGTGACGCTGAGCGGCCACGACTGGCTGCTGATTGGCGTGATGGGGCTGGGCCCGCTGGGTGCCGCCTTCTTCCTGTGGGACAAGGCGCTCAAGCTCGGCGATGCGCGGCAGATCGGCGTCCTGAGCTACCTGACACCGCTGGCATCCACCACCCTGCTGATGCTGGTGGGTGGGCGCGCCTTCACCTGGAACATCGGGGTGGCCGCACTGCTGATCATGGGTGCGGCGTTGCTGGGAACACGGGCCCGCTAAGGCGATTTTTTTATATCAAATCGGGTCATATGCCTCGCAGATACTGCGCAGACAGCTCTGTTTTTCATAGCAGGCCTGCGCACACCGGGTGCACCAGGAAACGCCCGCGCCGCTAGGCTGCCGCCATCGCCTGCGCCGGGTCTTCGGCTTCCAGCACCTGCTGCGCCCACAGCGCGAGCTTGCCGGTGTCGGCGCGCAATACCTCCTGCTTGACGGCCAGGATCTGTGCCGGGTGCATGGAGAAACTGCGCAGACCCAGGCCCAGCAGCAGCCGGGTCAGGCCCACATCGCCGGCCATTTCACCGCACACACTCACGCCCTTGCCCTGGGCCCGGCATTCGGCGATGGTGTCGGCCATCAGGCGCAGCACAGCCGGATGCAGGGGGTCGTACAGGTGCGCCACCGACTCGTCGGCCCGGTCAATGGCCAGCGTGTACTGGATCAGGTCGTTGGTGCCAATGGACAGGAAGTCGAAGTGCTTCAGGAACAGCCGCAGGCTCAGGGCCGCAGCCGGAATTTCAATCATGGCGCCGAGCTTGATCGGGCCATAGGCAACGCCCCGGTTATCCAGCATCGCCCGCGCGTGGTCCAGATGCGCCAGCGTCTGGCGGATCTCGCGGGCGTGGGCCAGCATGGGCACCAGCAGGTGGACCTGGCCATGGGCGGCCGCCCGCAGGATGGCCCGCAGCTGGGTCTGGAACATGGCCGGGTCCGCCAGACTCCAGCGAATGGCGCGCAGCCCCAGGGCGGGGTTCAGGTGGGCGTCGTCGCGCAGGGTGCTGTCCAGAGGCTTGTCGGCCCCCACATCCACCGTGCGGATGGTTACCGGCAGCCCCTGCATGCCTTCCACGGCGCGCCTGTAGGCCTGGTATTGCTCCTCTTCGCCGGGCAGACGGCCCTGGCGGCCCATGAACAGGAACTCGCTGCGGAACAGCCCCACCCCCAGGGCGCCGGCGGTCAGTGCGGCCGGCGCATCCTCGGGCATTTCGATGTTGGCCAGCAGCTGCACCTTTTCGCCGTCCAAGGTGACGGCCGGCGTGTGCAGCAGCCGCTGCAGGCGGCCGCGCTCGAGCTCGCCCTGGCGCTGCTTGAAACCGTACTCGGCCAGGATGATGGATGAGGGGTCGACGATGACGACTCCGGCGTCGCCGTCGATGATCACCCAGTCGTCCTGGCGCACCAGCTGGCTGGCCTGGCGGGCGCCCACCACAGCCGGGATGTCCATGCTGCGCGCCACGATGGCGGTATGCGAGGTCTTGCCGCCCACGTCGGTGATGAAGCCGGCAAACACGCTTTGCTTGAACTGCAGCATGTCGGCCGGCGACAGGTCGTGCGCTATCAGGATCAGGGGCACGTCCACGGTGTCGTCCAGCAGCAGGTCCTGCTGCGACGACTTGCGGGGGCTGCGTGTGCTGTGCACCGCCAGGGGTGAGCCGGTGTTCTTCATGGCCCGCAGGACCCGCTCAGCAATCTGCTCCAGATCGGCCTTGCGTTCGCGCAGGTACTCGTCCTCCATCTCGTCAAACTGCCGCGCGATGATTTCGAGCTGGGTGGTCAGCGCCCATTCGGCGTTGTAGAGGCGCTCGGTGATCCAGCGCTTGACGCCGCCAATCAGCTCCTCGTCCTGCAGCAGCATGAGGTGCACATCGAGCAGCGCGCTCAACTCATGCGGCGCCTCCTTGGGCCCCATGTGGGCAATGCTGGCCTGCAGGCGGAAGATTTCCTCCACCACCGTATCGCGCCCCTTGCGGACGCGGTCAATTTCGGACACCACCGCGCTGGCGTCGATGAAGTAGTGGGCGACATCCACCCGGCTGGACGCCACCAGTACCGCCCGCCCGATGGCGATGCCCTTGGAGACCGCCAAGCCGTGGATGGAAAACGTCATGGCGCGATCCGCCAGGCAACCGGCACGGGAGCCATGTTCACTCGCCCTCGCCGAATTTGTCGGCAATCAGCGCCAGCAGGGCGTCCATGGCTTCCTGGGCGCGGTCCCCGTCGGTGTCGATCACGATTTCCGACCCCATGCCGGCGGCCAGCATCATCACACCCATGATGCTCTTGGCGTTGACGCGGCGTTCGCCCTTGGTAACCCAGACCTCGCACGGGAAACTGCCCGCCAGCTTGGTCAGCTTGGCCGACGCCCGGGCATGCAAGCCCAACTTATTGATGATGGTCGCTGTGGTGGTGATCATTCGGCTTTCTTATCTGGTTTTGCGGAGCGGTGACGGCGACTTGCATGATGCACTGGGTACCACCGGAAAGGGCCCGGGCCACCAGCGCGTCCAGCGGTTCATGGCGGTAGTTGACGGTGCGCAGCAGCATGGGCAGGTTGACGCCCGCCACCAGCTTGGAATGGATGCCATCGACCACCTTCTGCGCCACGTTGCAGGGTGTTGCACCGAACATATCGGTCAGCACCAGCGTGTTGGGTGCATTGAGTTGGGCCAGCCGTGCCTGGGCGGCCAGGCGGGTGGTTTCTGTGGACGCATCGGCCTGCACGTCCAGGGCCAGGATGCCGCTGGCGGATTCGGGGTACACATGCAACACGCAGTCCCGCAAGGCGCTGGCCAGCGGTGCATGGGCGATGATGAGAATGCCGGTATTCATGGTGCGCAGGTTACCGATTATGGCCGCTTTGCCTGACGAAAAGACAGACTGCGCCTACACGCCCCCCCGGGGGCTCCTCCGCCAGGCCGTCATTGCAGCTGCAGGTCGGAAAACAGAATGTCGGTCATATCGGAATTGAGACGCGGGGCGTACACCGCCACGTGGAATATTTCGGCGCCGGTGGTGATCCAGGCCAATTGCGCCTGCACGGCGGCACCGTCGGGACGTTGCCCCTGGGCCGACACCATCACGGCATGGCTCCACGCGGCCCCAGGCGGAAACTCCCGCTCCTGCATCGTGGCAGCCGCCATGTTGCGCAAGGTCTCTTTCCGCCACGCCGCCAGGATGGCGGCCGACTGGGCGGCATTGGCCAGCGGCACCCGGCTGATGGCAAACAGGCCACCTCCGGCCTCGCAGCCCGCCATCGCCAACTGCAGGTCGGTTTCTGCGAGCCGCACCGTGCGCTGGGCCCGGTCGGGTTTGCAGGGGAGGCGAGCAGTCAGTCCCTCCAGTGGCACCGCCCGCCAGTTCAGCGTCGGGCTGCAGGCCGCCAGAACCAGGGCTGCCACGACCAGGAATGCATGCAACCTCATCGCAGCGCGCCAAACACCTTGCTCACGATGGCGCTGCCATAGCCCACCGGGTTTTGCCGGATCTTCTTCTCTTCTTCCGAAATCATGAAATACAGGCCGTCCAGGGTCTTGCCGGTAACGTACTGCTGGATATTGGCATCCTCCTTCTTCAGCAGCCCCAGCTCGGACGCCTTGCCGGCGACCTGGTTGTACTTGTCCGCCAACCCCACTTTGGCCGTGGCGCGGGTAACCACCGGCAGGAACTTCACCGCCAGGTCGGGGCGGGTCTTGGTGGCAAAGAAATTGGTCACGGCGGTTTCCCCCCCGGTGAGAATGCCCTTGGCGTCGGTAACCGTCATGGTTTGCACGGCCTTGAGCAGCAGGTCCTTGGCCATGGGGACGGCGGCCTCGGCCCCCCGGTTCATGGCCGTGATCAGCTCATCCACCCGGCCCGCCTGGCCAAAGGTGCGCAACAGATTGGCGGCGTCGTTGAGGTAGCCGGGCAAGGGAATGCGAACTTTTTCGTTGCCCAGGAATCCATCCTGCACGCCCAGCAGCCCGATGGCCGACAAGGCGCCCTTTTCCAGCGCCGTTTTGAGCCCCCGGGAGGCGTCGGCATTGCTGATATCGGCCAGGGTCAGGGCGTGGGCCTGCTGCAACGCGGTCATCCCCAGTAGGGCCAGCGCGGACATTGAAACGGAATTAAACTGACGACGATCCATGAATAGCACCTCTGTATGAAACGAAATCTCGTTATTGCCGCCATCGTAGCGTCTTGCGCCGTCGTGGCGGGCGCGTATTTGTGGAACGACAGCACGGCGGCGCCGGCTTCCACCTTCGTCCTGCTGGATGGTTCCCAGAAGCATACGGCAGACCTCAAGGGACGTGTGACGCTGGTGAACTTCTGGGCCACCAGTTGCGTGACCTGCGTGGCCGAGATGCCCCAGCTCATTGCCACCCACGACAAGTACAAGGACCGGGGTTTCGACACGCTGGCCGTCGCCATGCAATACGACCCGCCCAGTTACGTGGTCAATTATGTGCAGACCCGCAAGCTGCCCTTCCAGGTCGCGCTGGACAACACCGGCGCGCTTGCCAAGTCGTGGGGCGATGTCCAGCTCACCCCCACCACCTACCTGGTGAACAAGCGGGGCCAGATCGTCAAGCGCTACGTGGGCGAGCCCAATTTCCCCGAGCTGCACCAGCTGATCGAGCAGCTGCTGGCGGAGACCTGATCCACACTCCAGCCGGCTGGGCCGGCCGGCAATATTCTTTATGATCTCCCCTGACAACGGATGATCCGTGGGAGAAACATGCTGTTCAAGGTAAGGGTGTGGGATCTGCCGACCCGGCTGTTCCACTGGAGTTTGGTGTTGTGCTTTGCCGGACTGCTGGCCACCGCAGAGGTGGCGGGAGCGGCTATGGCATGGCATTTTCGCCTGGGCTATGCCACCCTGAGCCTGCTGCTGTTCCGGCTGCTCTGGGGCGTATGGGGGGGCCGCTGGTCGCGCTTCGGCACCTTCGGTCTCGCCCCGGCCACCCTCCTGCGCTACGTACGGGGCGAGCAGACGCCCGCCCTGACCGTGGGCCACAACCCCCTGGGCTCGGTGGCGGTGCTGGTGCTGCTGCTCCTGGCGCTGCTGCAGGCGGCGACCGGCCTGTTCAGTGCCGATGAAACCGTCACCGCAGCCGGGCCATTGGCCCGCAGGGCCACCGCCACCTGGGTGCATGCCGCAACGGTCTATCACACGCAAATCGGCAAGATCCTTCTGATTGTGCTGGTGCAGCTGCACATTGCGGCCATTGTCTTCCACCGCATGCGCCGGGGCGAAAATCTGGTGCTGCCCATGCTCACGGGGGACAAGCAATTGCGCGAACCGTTTGAAGCCGCCCGCGATGACGCCCGCACCCGCGCACTGGCGCTTGGCATGCTGGCGTGCTGCGCAGCTGCCATTTTGTTGCTGCTCCGCTGGGCAGACTGAAAGGGATCCTGAACACATGCGCACAAGTACGCCCCACATCGAACTGCTGACGCCGGCATCCGCCGCTGAACTCGATCACGTCCGGAGCCTGTTCGCGGAATATGCCGGCACGCTGAAAGTAGATCTGTGTTTCCAGAATTTTGCCGAAGAGCTGCAAGACCTGCCGGGCGAATACCGTGCCCCGCGGGGGGCACTGCTGCTCGCCACCGTCAATGGCCAGTACGCCGGGTGCTGCGCCCTGCGCCCGCTGGACACGGCCGACTACCCCAGCGCCTGCGAGATGAAACGCCTGTTCGTCCGTCCGGCCTTCCGCGGCTTGGGCTTGGGCCGCCTGCTGGCCGAAGGCATTCTGGATGCGGCCCGCCTGGCGGGCTACAGTTGCATTCTGCTCGACACCCTGGACGACATGGAGTCGGCCCGCGCGCTCTACCAGGAACTCGGTTTCGAGGAAGTCCCGCCGTACTATTTCAACCCGATCGCAGGCGCCCACTACCTCAAGGCCGAGTTGTAGGCGCAGCCCCGGCTGAACGCCGGATCGCCCGACGCGCTCAGGCGCTCCTGGCCTGCGCCAGCAAGGTGGCGGCGTCGCTCACGGCAAACTGGCCCGGACCTTCGACGTTGAGCGATACCACCGTGCCATTCTTGACCAGCATGGAGTAGCGGTTGCTGCGCAGGCCCATGCCCTTGGCCGTCAGATCCAGCGTCAGGCCGGTGGCCTGTGCAAAGGCGGCACTGCCATCGGCCAGCATGCGCACGGCCCCCTCGGTTTTCTGCTCGCGCGCCCAGGCACCCATGACAAAGGCGTCATTGACACTGACACACCAGATTTCGTCCACCCCTGCAGCCTTGAGCGCGGCGGCGTTTTCCACATAGCCAGGCACATGCTTGGCAGAGCAGGTGGGCGTGAAGGCCCCGGGCAAACCGAACAGGGCAATGGTCTTGCCAGCCGTGGCTTTGGTCACATCCACCGGGTTGGGCCCGATGCTGCAACCGTTGCCTTCAACCTCGACGTATTCCATCAACGTGGCTGCGGGAAGGGTGTCACCTACTTTGATCATGTTCACTCCAGGTTATTCGCTTCCACAAATGAAAACGGCCCACAATTGTGGGCCGTTTTCTGCAGACCTGCGGTCCTGAAGGTCGAAACCCTTAGACGGCAGCAGCCTTCTCAACCAAACGGGTCGCTACCCAGTTCTTGGTCTTGGAAATAGGCCGGCTCTCGGTGATTTCGATGATGTCACCCAACTTGTACTCGCCCTTTTCGTCGTGGGCGTGGTACTTGCTGGATTTACCAACGATCTTGCCGTAGAGCTCGTGCTTCACACGACGCTCGATCAGCACGGTCACCGTCTTGGCACGCTTGTCGCTGACCACCTTGCCAATCAAGGTGCGCTTGAGGGATTTTTTAGCTTCCGTCATTTATCGCTCCTTATTTGGCGGATTTTTCAGCGCTTTGCTTCTCGACAAGAATGGTCTTGGCGCGGGCAATGTCGCGGCGCGCAGTGCGCAGCGTAGCGGTGTTGTTGAGTTGTTGCGTGGCTTTCTGCATACGCAGGCCAAAGTGGGCTTTTTGCAGCGCTTTGACTTCGGATTCCAGACCAGCAACGTCTTTTTGGCGCAGTTCAGCAGCTTTCATTTCTTTCTTCTCCTGATTACTGGCCGATCATGCGGGCAACGAAAGTGGTCCGCAGAGGCAGCTTGGCAGCTGCCAGACGGAACGCTTCACGAGCCAGCTCTTCGGGCACGCCAACGATTTCAAACACGATTTTTCCGGGCTGGATCTCAGCCACGTAGTACTCGGGATTGCCTTTACCGTTACCCATACGCACTTCAGCAGGCTTCTGGGAAATCGGCTTGTCGGGAAACACGCGAATCCAGATACGGCCACCACGCTTCACGTGGCGGGAAATGGCACGACGTGCCGCTTCGATCTGGCGCGCGGTCAAACGACCACGGTCCGTACATTTCAGACCGAAATCACCAAAAGCGACCGAGCTGCCTCGGGTCGCGATGCCGGTGTTACGGCCCTTCTGCTCTTTGCGGTACTTGCGACGAGCGGGTTGCAACATAATTATTCTCCTTTGCCGTCAGCTGCTGCAGCTGGCGCGGCGACTTTGCGAACGCGCTTAACGGCGGGTTTAGAGTCGGTACCGGCAGCCTCTGCAGGCTTGTCGCTACCGTCAGCCGGTGCCGCATTGGTACCTGCCGGGCGACGTGCGCCACGCGGTGCGGGGCGGTCGGAACCAGGACGGGCACCACGGTCATCGCGGCGGGGGCCACGTGGACGACGCTCTTCTTCAGCACGGGGCTCAACGGCGGCCGGCAGGTCATTGCGACCCAGCGTGTCACCCTTGTAGACCCACACCTTGACACCAATGATGCCGTAGGTGGTGCTGGCTTCGGAGGTTCCGTAGTCGATGTCGGCACGCAGGGTGTGGAGTGGCACGCGACCTTCGCGATACCACTCGCAACGGGCAATTTCAATGCCGTTGAGACGACCCGACGACATGATCTTGATGCCCAGGGCACCCAGACGCATGGCGTTTTGCATGGCGCGCTTCATGGCGCGACGGAACATGATGCGCTTCTCGAGCTGCTGGGTGATGGAGTCGGCAATCAGTTTGGCATCGATTTCGGGCTTGCGCACTTCTTCGATGTTGACTGCGACCGGCACGCCCAGTTGCTTGCCGAGGTCACGCTTGAGGTTCTCGATGTCCTCGCCTTTCTTGCCGATCACGACACCCGGACGTGCCGAGAAAATCGTGATACGGGCATTCTTGGCGGGCCGTTCGATCAAGACGCGCGACACGGAAGCGTTTTTCAGCTTCTTCTTGAGGTATTCGCGGACCTTGATGTCTTCGGCCAGCATGCCGGCGAAGTCACTGTTGCTGGCGTACCAGCGCGACGACCAGTTACGGCTGATCGCCAAGCGAAAGCCGGTTGGGTGGATTTTTTGTCCCATATCTTCCTGGCCTCTTTCAGTTACCAACCGTCACGTACACATGGCACGTGGGTTTTCTGATTTGGTTTCCGCGACCTTTGGCGCGGGCCGTGAAGCGGCGCAGCGACGCACCTTGCTCGACGTAGATGGTTTTCACCTTCAACTCGTCGATATCGGCACCGTCATTGTGCTCAGCATTGGCAATGGCGGATTCCAGAACCTTCTTGATGATCACGGCAGCTTTTTTCTGCGTGAACTGCAAGATGTTCAGGGCTTGATCCACCTTCTTGCCGCGGATCAGATCCGCGACCAAACGGCCTTTATCGACCGACAAACGAACGCCACGAAGGGTTGCACGTGTTTCCATGGTCACCTCCTTATTTCTTCTGGACTTTTTTGTCCGCAGGGTGACCCTTGAAAGTACGGGTCAGAGCGAACTCACCCAACTTGTGGCCAACCATTTGATCGGTGATATAGACCGGTACGTGCTGCTTGCCGTTGTGCACGGCGATGGTCAAGCCGATGAACTCGGGCAGGATCATGGAGCGACGCGACCAGGTCTTAATCGGCTTCTTGTCCTTGGTCGCCACGGCCTTTTCGGTCTTGGCTACCAGGTGATGGTCAACAAAGGGACCTTTTTTGAGAGAGCGAGTCATTTACGTTCCCCTTACTTCTTGCGACGCGACACGATCATGACCTGCGTGCGCTTGTTGTTACGGGTACGGTAACCCTTGGTCAGATTACCCCAAGGATCGACTGCATGACGGCCTTCACCGGTCTTGCCTTCGCCACCACCGTGCGGGTGGTCAACCGGGTTCATCACCACACCGCGAACGGTCGGGCGAATACCCATCCAGCGCTTCACACCGGCTTTGCCGAGCTGACGCAGGCTGTGCTCTTCATTGGCCACCTGGCCCAGGGTTGCGCGGCAGTCGATGTGGATCTTGCGAACCTCACCCGAACGAACGCGAACCTGTGCATACGTGCCTTCACGGGCCAGCAGGGTTGCCGAAGTACCCGCCGAGCGGATGATCTGCGCACCTTTGCCAACCTGCAGTTCGACGCAATGGATGATCGAACCCACGGGAATGTTGCGGATGGGCAGCGTGTTGCCGACGCGGATAGGCGCCTCGGAACCGCTCATGATGCTCGCGCCAACTTCCAGACCACGCGGTGCAATGATGTACGTGCGCTCGCCGTCTGCGTAGCACACCAAGGCGATGTGCGCGGAACGGTTGGGGTCGTACTCAATGCGCTCTACCTTGGCGGGGATGCCGTCCTTGGTGCGCTTGAAGTCCACCACGCGGTAGTGGTGCTTGTGGCCACCGCCCTTGTGACGGGTCGTGATGTGACCGTTGTTGTTGCGGCCAGCCTGCTGGAATTGTGGCTCCAGCAAAGCAGCGTGGGGGGCACCCTTGTGCAGGTGATCCCGCGAAATCTTCACCACGCCACGACGGCCTGGGGAAGTTGGTTTCATTTTGATAACAGCCATGATTACGCAGCCTCCCCGCCGAGGTTCAGCTCTTGACCGGGCTTGAGCGTCACGTATGCCTTGCGGACATTGTCACGACGACCAACCGACTTGCCAAAACGCTTGGTCTTGCCCTTGGTGTTCATTACGGAAACACCCTTGACTTCGACCTTGAACATCAATTCCACAGCGGCTTTGATTTCATACTTGGTGGCGTCTTGCAACACCTTGAAGGTCACGGCATTGCTCTTTTCGGCAACCATGGTGGCCTTTTCGGACACGATGGGAGCGACCAGAACCTGCATCAGGCGGCCTTCGTCAAACTTGTTCAGATTAGGACCGTGGCTCATGCGAACATCTCCTTGAGTTTGTCCATGGCGGCCTTGGTCACCAGCACCTTGCGGTAGTGCACCAGGGAGAGCGGATCCGCATAACGGGGCTCAACCACCAGCACGTTGACCAGATTGCGCGAGGCCAGGTACAGGTTTTCGTCGACTTCGTCAGCGATCACCAGCACCGACTCCAGATTCATGGCCTTGAACTTGGCAGCCAGTGCCTTGGTCTTGGGAGAATCCACCTTCAGGGAATCCACCACCGCCAGACGGCCTTCGCGGGCCAGCTGGGACAGGATGGAAGCCATACCGGCGCGGTACATCTTCTTGTTGATCTTCTGGGCGAAGTTTTCGTCCGGCATGTTCGGGAAAATGCGGCCGCCTCCGCGCCACAGTGGCGAGGAAGTCATACCGGCACGGGCGCGGCCCGTTCCCTTTTGCTTGAACGGCTTCTTGGTCGAGTGATTGACCTGTTCGCGGTCCTTCTGGGCGCGAGTGCCTTGACGGGCATTGGCCTGGAAAGCGACTACGACCTGGTGCACCAGATCTTCGTTGTATGCGCGACCAAACACGGTCTCAGGGGCTTCGTATTTCGAAGTGGCCTGGCCTTGGTCATTCAGGAGTTCGAGCTGCATCAGTTCGCTCCTTTCGCGGCTGCGGATTTGGCTTTGACAGCGGGACGGACGGTCACGAAACCGCCAGCCGATCCGGGAATGGCACCCTTGATCAGCAACAACTGGCGCGCTTCGTCAATGCGGAAGACATCCAGGTTCTGGGTGGTGACGGTTGCGTCGCCCAGGTGGCCTGTCATGCGCTTGCCGGGGAACACGCGACCGGGATCCTGCGCCATACCGATAGAGCCGGGCACGTTGTGCGAACGGCTGTTACCGTGCGACGCGCGCTGCGAGCTCATGTTGTGACGCTTGATGGTACCGGCGTAACCCTTACCAATGGAGGTGCCCTGCACGTCCACCTTCTGACCCACGGCAAATACGTCAGCGACTGGCACAGTGGCGCCAGCAGCGTATTTGGCCGCCTTGTCAGCGGTTACACGGAATTCCTGGATGATTTCACCGGCTTCAACGCCTGCTTTCGCAAGGTGGCCAGCTGCCGGCTTGGTCACGCGCGAAGCTTTGCGCGAACCGAATGTTACCTGCAAGGCAACATAGCCGTCGTTCTCCTGGGTTTTCACCTGTGTCACGCGGTTGTTGGACACGTCCACCACCGTAACAGGGACTGCATCCCCGTCGTCGGTGAATAGGCGCATCATGCCAACCTTGCGACCCAGCAACCCTAAGTGATTGCTAAGACTCATTGTTTTCTCCGTAACTCTCGCCGTTGCAACTTCAATTGGCTGCACCGTTTTTGCACGAGAGACTGTTAATAAAACCCCATTGCCCACGCGCGAGCATGGGCAAGGAAGCCTGCGAGTATAGCGCGGGCTTGCGACATGCGCAAGCCCTGGCTCCTACTCTACTGACAGACAGCCTCCAACCCACCAGGAGTCGAGGCTGTCAACCAACACTTACTGCAGCTTGATTTCGACGTCCACGCCAGCGGGCAGGTCGAGCTTCATCAGGGCGTCAACGGTTTTATCCGTAGGGTCCACGATGTCCATCAGACGCTGGTGCGTGCGGATTTCAAACTGGTCACGACTGGCCTTGTTCACGTGGGGCGAACGCAGGATGTCGAAGCGCTTCATGCGGGTAGGCAAAGGCACGGGGCCCTTGACAATCGCGCCGGTGCGCTTGGCGGTGTCCACGATTTCGGCAGCCGACTGGTCGATCAGCTTGTAGTCAAACGCCTTCAGGCGGATGCGGATTTTTTGCTTGGTAGCCATGGTCATTCCTTGTAAGGGTGCGAATTACGCAATGATCTTGGCAACCACGCCGGCGCCCACGGTACGGCCACCTTCGCGGATTGCGAAGCGCAGACCTTCTTCCATGGCGATGGGGTTGATCAGCTTGACGGTGATCGACACGTTGTCGCCAGGCATGACCATTTCCTTGCCTTCGGGCAACTCGATCGCACCGGTCACGTCCGTGGTA
>JAGRPL010000010.1 GCA_019449595.1 Rhodoferax sp.
CAGGCGCCAGGCGTGCAGCAGCGGCTCGGTGTAGCCGCTGGGTTGCACCAGGCCCTTGAACACCAGATCGGTCGCGGCCTTGTAGGCCATGCTGGTGGCAAAGTTGCCGGCCATTTTCTTGTACAGCTTGTCGCCGGCGTTTTGCTTGTCCACCACGGCTGCCATGCGCTGGAAGGTCTCTTCCACCTGGGCCTTGGTCACCACGCCGTGGTGCAGCCAGTTGGCCATGTGCTGGCTGGAGATGCGCAGCGTGGCGCGGTCTTCCATCAGGCCGATGTTGTTGATGTCAGGCACCTTGGAACAGCCCACGCCTTGGTCGATCCAGCGCACCACGTAGCCCAGAATGCCCTGGGCGTTGTTGTCCAGCTCCGCCTGCTTCTCGGCGGCGCTCCAGTTGGGCGTGGCGGTGACGGGAACCTGCAGCAGGTTGTTCAGGATGGCGTCGCGTTCCTTGTTGTAGTTGGTCTTTTCCAGTTCCTTCTGCACGTCGCTGACGAGCACCTGGTGGTAGTGCAGGGCGTGCAGCGTGGCGCCGGTGGGGTTGGGGACCCAGGCGGTGTTGGCGCCGGCCTTGGGGTGGCCGATCTTCTGCTTCATCATCTCGGCCATCAGGTCGGGGGCGGCCCACATGCCCTTGCCGATCTGGGCCTTGCCGCGTAGGCCGCTGGACAGGCCCACCAGCACGTTGTTCTTCTCGTACGCCGCAATCCAGGCGCTGGTCTTCATGTCACCCTTGCGGATCATGGGGCCGGCCTGCATGGCGGTGTGCATCTCGTCGCCGGTGCGGTCCAGGAAACCGGTGTTGATGAAGGCCACGCGGCTGGAAGCAGCGGCGATACAGGCCTTCAGGTTCACCGAGGTGCGGCGCTCTTCGTCCATGATGCCCAGCTTGACGGTGCTGTCGGGCAGGCCCAGCATCTTCTCGACGCGGGTGAACAGTTCGGCAGCAAAGGCGGCTTCTGCCGGGCCATGCATCTTGGGCTTGACGATGTAGACCGAGCCCTTGCGCGAGTTGCGGATGCCGTCCTGCTTGGTGCGCTTCAGGTCATGCATGGCGATGGTGGTGGTGACCACGGCGTCCAGAATTCCTTCCGGAATTTCCTTCACGCTGCCGTCGGCGGCGGTGTACAGGACGGCCGGGTTGGTCATCAGGTGGCCCACGTTGCGCACGAACATGAGGCTGCGGCCATGCAGGGTGACCTTCTTCTTGCCATCGGGGCCGGTGTACACGCGGTCGGCGTTGAGGCCGCGGGTGAGGGTCTTGCCACCCTTCTCAAAGGATTCGACCAGGGTGCCGTTCAGGATGCCCAGCCAGTTGCTGTAGGCCAGCACCTTGTCGTCGGCATCCACGGCGGCCACGGAGTCTTCCAGGTCCAGGATGGTGGACAGGGCAGCTTCGATGACCAGGTCGCTCACGCCGGCGGCATCGCTCTTGCCGATGGGGGTGGCGCGGTTGATGATGATGTCCAGGTGCAGGCCGTTGTGCTGCAGCAGCACGCTGGAAGGTGCCTTGGCGTCGCCCTGGAAGCCGATGAACTGGGCTTTGTCAGCCAACTTGGAGGTGGTGCCGTCCTTCAGCGTCACGACCAGGTCACCGCCCTTGACGGCGTAGCCTTGTGAGCCGACGTGCGAACCCTTCTTCAGGGGGGCGGTGCGGTCCAGCACGTGGCGCGCGTAGGCAATGACCTGGCGGCCGCGCTTGGGGTTGTAGCCCTTGGGGCCGACCTTTTCGCAACCCTTTTCTTCGGAGATCACGTCGGTGCCATACAGCGCGTCGTACAGCGAGCCCCAGCGGGCGTTGGCGGCGTTCAGGGCGTAGCGGGCGTTCATGATGGGCACCACCAGCTGGGGGCCGGCCTGCTTGGCCAGCTCGTTGTCCACATTGGTCGTGGTGATCTTGAGCTTGGAGGGGTTGGGCACCAGGTAGCCAATCTTCTCCAGGAAGGCGCGGTAGGCGGGCATGTTGGCGATGGGGCCGGGGTTGGCCTTGTGCCAGGTATCGAGCTCGGTCTGCAGGCGGTCGCGCTCGGCCAGCAGGGCGGCGTTCTTGGGGGCGAGGTCGGCCACAATCGCATCAAAGCCGGCCCAGAACGTGGCCGGGGTCACGCCAGTGCCTGGCAGCACCTGGTCTTCGATGAAACGGTGCAGAACCGTAGCGACCTGCAGGCGGTGTGCCTGGGTGCGGGGAGTGGATGCTGTGGCCATAGGGAACCTTTCCAATGAACGATGCTGAAAACGGGATAAAAATCGGACGCAAGCCGTGCCCTGCATGCAACGCACACAGGATGGGCCAAGCTACAAGCGTACTGTATTACATACTTTATATAAAACTATATGGAAAAACATCAATCTATTCGTGACTTTTTTGCATGTAATGCAGGCCGCCATGGATAAGCCCTCAACCCTGCCCCTGCACGGCATCCGGGTCGTGGAATTCACCCACATGGTCATGGGGCCGACCTGTGGCATGGTGCTGGGCGATCTGGGGGCGGAGGTGATCAAGGTCGAGCCACTGGCCGGCGACAGCACGCGCAAGCTGCTGGGCAGCGGGGCCGGTTTCTACCCCCTGTTCAACCGCAACAAGAAAAGCATCGCAGTGGACATGAAGAGCGTCCAGGGCCGCGAGGTGGTCCTGAAGCTCATTGCCACCGCCGACGTGGTGAGCGAGAACTTCAAGACCGAGACCATGCAGAAGCTCGGGCTGGACTACGCCACGCTCTCCAAGCTGGACCCGCGCCTGATCTACGTGAGCCACAAGGGCTTCCTGCCCGGCCCCTACGACCACCGCACCGCGCTGGATGAGGTGGTGCAGATGATGGGCGGGCTGGCCTACATGACCGGGCGCCCTGGCGACCCGTTGCGTGCCGGCTCCAGCGTGAACGACATCATGGGCGGCATGTTTGGTGCCATCGGCGCCATGGCCGCGCTGATGCAGCGCCAGCAGACCGGCCGAGGGCAGGAGGTGCAGTCGGCCCTGTACGAGAACAATGTGTTCCTGGTAGCCCAGCACATGATGCAGTTCGCCGTGACGGGCCAGGCCGCCGCGCCCATGCCGCAGAAGATTTCACCCTGGGGCATCTACGACGTGTTCAGTGTCCGCGACGGCGGGCAGATCTTTCTGGCCGTGGTGGGCGACACCCAATGGGGCACGTTTTGCCAGGCCTTTGGCTTTGCCGACCTGCAGCAGGACGCGCGCCTGGCCAGCAACAACGACCGCGTGCGGGCGCGCGACTGGCTGATCCCGTTGCTGCGCGAGCGGCTGGCCTCGCACACGGCCGCGGAACTGGCCACCGTGTTCGAGGCCCATGGCTTGCCGTTTGCGCCCATTACCGATCCGCAGCACCTGTTTGAGGACCCGCACCTGCGCAAGACCGGCGGCCTGGCGCCCATGACCCTGCCCGACGGCCGGGAAACGGTGGTGCCCCTGTTGCCGCTCACCCTCAATGGCGAGCGGCTGGGCGTGCGCCAGAACCCGCCCCGGCTGGGGGAACACGGCAGCGCGCTGTTGCGCAGTCTGGGCTACAGCGCCGAGGCCATAGCCGACCTGCAGGAAGCCGGAATTTTGGGGTAATCAGGGGATTTTTATCTGTACTTGTGACTTTCATGCGTGTAATCTGCCCGCATGGACAAGCTCAAGCAACTGGAGTCGTTTGTATCAGTGGTCACGCGGGGCAGCCTGACAGCGGCGGCCCACGCCGAGGGCGTGGCGCCCGCCATCATGGGGCGCCGGCTGGACGCCCTGGAAGAGCGTCTGGGCGTGAAGCTCCTGCTGCGGACCACGCGGCGCCTTACCCTGACCCATGAGGGCAGCGCGTTTCTGGAGGATTGCCAGCGCCTGCTGGCGGATCTGGCCAATGCCGAAGCCAGTGTGAGTGCCGGGGGCGTCAAGGCCAGCGGGCACTTGCGCATCACGGCGCCGG
Organism: Rhodoferax sp.; assembly: GCA_019449595.1. Lineage (GTDB taxonomy): Bacteria > Pseudomonadota > Gammaproteobacteria > Burkholderiales > Burkholderiaceae_C > Allorhodoferax. The sequence continues at coordinate 3,921 of JAGRPL010000010.1, forward strand.
CCGGTTTCGGTCGTCGGCTGGTGGCGCCGCTGATCCCCCGGTTCCGCGAACTGCATCCGGAGGTGACCATCTCCCTCAACCTGAGCGACCGGGTGGTGGATATTGCCGGCGAAGGCTATGACTGCGCCGTGCGGGTGGGTGACATGCCGGATTCTTCCCTTGTGAGCGTGCGGCTGGCGGACAACCGGCGCCTGTGCGTGGCGACCCCGGCTTACCTGGCACGCCACGGCACGCCGCAGCATCCCAGTGAGCTGGCGCGTTTCCACTGCCTGACTCTCTCCAGCGATGCCTCGCAGACCCGTGGCTGGGCGTTCAACGTTCGCAGAGACCAAGGAGCGGAAGTGGTCCATCTCAAGCCCGCTGGGCCTATGGATTGCTCGGACGGCCAGGTGCTGCACGACTGGTGCCTGGCGGGTTTTGGCATTGCCTGGCGCAGCACCTGGGAGGTGGAGGCGGAAATTGCCGCCGGGGCGCTGGTGGCGGTGCTGGAGGACTTTGCCGCGCCGCCCAATGGCATCTACGCCGTATTTCCGCAGCGCAAGCACCTGCCGCTGCGGGTGCGCCTGTGGATTGACTTCCTCAAACAGCACTACGGCAGGCCCGGCTTCTGGCGCGCGCCGTAGCACCAGGGCTTACTGGGCGCCGAACTCGTCGCCCAGTTCGCGGGCGCGCTGCTGCGCCGCCTGCATGGCACGGATGAAGCGGGCCTTCATGTCATCGTGTTCCATGGACGTGATGGCGGCGTAGGTGGTGCCGCCCTTGGACGTGACCCGCTGGCGCAAGATCTCCGGGGGTTCGTCCGACGAGCGGGCCAATTCGCCGGCGCCAATGAAGGTGGCTACGGCCAGCTGGTAGGCCTGTTCCCGGTCCAGGCCCATTTCGGCGCCGGCGGTCGCCATGGCTTCCATGAAATAGAACATGTAGGCGGGGCCCGAACCGGAGAGCGCAGTCACGGCGTCGAGCTGCTCTTCGCCGCGCAGCCACAGGAACTCGCCAGTGGTGCCGATCACGCGTTCGGCCTGGTGGCGACCGGCTTCGTTGACCGCGGGCCGGGCATAGAGGGCCGTGATGCCCTTGCCAATGAGGGCGGGCGTATTGGGCATGGCCCGGATGACGCGTTCGCTGCCCAGCCAGCGGGCGATGCTGTCGGAGCGGATGCCGGCGGCAACACTCAGGTGCAGGGCGTCGGCCGTGTAGGCCTTGACCTGCAGAGCCGCCTCGTGAAAGGATTGCGGCTTGACCGCCCACAGCACGAGAGACGCCCGGCTCAAAAAGGGGCCGGCCTCGGGCTGTGCGGCAATGCCAAACTGGGCCGCAAGCCGCTCCCGGGTCTCGGCAAACGGTTCCACGACGTCGATGTGGTCGACCGGGAAGCCCTGTTTGACCAGGCCGCTGATAATGGCACTGGCCATGTTCCCGCCGCCAATGAAGGCAATGCGCTCATTCACGCTCATCATGTAGTCCTCTGTAGTCCGGGGTCCATGCCGCGGCATCCCCGGGGCGCCATTGTCGCAGGGTCGCCAGGCGTGCGCGGGGTGCCCGGGGCAACTATTTGCACAGGCGCCTACAAAAAGTGTTGACGGGGCCTGGAAACGCTGGCATACTAGCGGGCTTCGCTTGTAAAAGTACGAAGTTTCTGCCCAAATGGATGCGATGTGAGTGGTTCATGTCGCAAACAGCGGGCCCAAGACTGACCTGGTGTTGGTATTTGCCGGACTCTCGGCGGGTGCTGCTCCTGGTGCAAGTTGGGAATATTGAAATGATCCAGACTGAATCTCGATTGGAAGTTGCCGACAATACCGGCGCTAAGTCCGTCCTGTGCATCAAGGTGCTGGGTGGTTCTAAGCGTCGCTATGCGAGCGTTGGCGACATCATCAAAGTTAGCATCAAGGAAGCTGCTCCCCGCGGACGCGTCAAAAAAGGCGAGGTTTACAGCGCGGTTGTGGTTCGTACGGCCAAGGGCATTCGCCGTGGCGACGGTTCCTTGGTGAAGTTCGACGGCAATGCGGCAGTGTTGCTGAATGCCAAGTTGGAGCCTATCGGCACCCGTATCTTTGGACCTGTCACGCGTGAATTGCGTACGGAAAAGTTCATGAAGATCGTGTCCCTGGCCCCTGAAGTTTTGTAAGGACACGCCATGAACAAGATTCGCAAAGGCGACCAAGTCATCGTTATCGCGGGACGTGATAAGGGTAAGCGCGGGACGGTGTCTCTGCGCAAGGACGACTCCCATCTGGTGGTCGATGGTGTCAACTTGGTGAAAAAACACACCAAGCCAAACCCCATGAAGGGTACGACCGGCGGCATCGTTGAAAAGACCATGCCTATTCACCAGTCCAATGTGGCCATTTTCAATGCCGCAACTGGTAAGGCTGATCGTGTTGGTATCAAGGTGCTGGCTGACGGTACGCGCACTCGCGTTTACAAGTCGAGCGGCGAAGAAATCAAGGTGGCATAAGCATGGCTCGTCTGCAACAACACTACCGCGAAAAATTGGCGCCCGAGTTGATGGCCAAGTTCGGCTACACCTCTGCAATGCAGGTTCCGCGTCTCACCAAGATCACCTTGAACATGGGTGTGAGCGAGGCCGTGGCTGACAAGAAGGTCATGGACCACGCTGTGAGCGACCTGACCAAGATTGCTGGCCAGAAGCCTGTCGTCACCCTGTCCAAGAAAGCTATCGCTGGTTTCAAGATTCGCGAGAATCAGGCGATTGGCTGCATGGTTACCCTGCGTGGCGTTCAGATGTACGAATTCCTGGATCGCTTCGTGACCGTGGCCCTGCCCCGTGTGCGTGACTTCCGTGGTATTTCTGGTCGTTCGTTCGATGGTCGTGGCAACTACAACATCGGCGTTAAAGAGCAGATCATTTTCCCTGAGATTGAATATGACAAGGTGGATGCCTTGCGCGGCCTCAATATCAGCATCACCACGACGGCAAAGACCGATGAAGAGTGCAAGGCGCTCCTCGCTGGTTTCCGTTTCCCGTTCAAGAACTGAGGTGACCTGTGGCTAAAATGGCTTTAATCGAGCGCGAGCTCAAGCGCGACAAGTTGGCTGCTAAGTACGCCAAGAAATACGCTGAACTGAAGGCAATTGCCGGTGACGCCAAGCGCACCGACGAAGAGCGTGCTGCCGCCCGTCTGGGTCTGCAGAAGCTCCCACGCAATGCCAACCCAACCCGCCAACGCAACCGTTGCGCCATTACTGGACGCCCCCGTGGCACGTTCCAGCATTTTGGCCTCGGTCGCGCCAAGATTCGTGAAATGGCCTTTGCAGGGGAAATCCCCGGCATCGTCAAGGCCAGCTGGTAAGCGACAGGAGAACCAAACATGAGCATGAGTGATCCCATCGCTGACTTGTTGACACGCATTCGCAACGCACAAATGGTGGCCAAGACCACCGTGTCTGTGCCTTCTTCCAAAGTGAAGGTTGCCATTGCCCAAGTGTTGAAAGACGAAGGCTATATTGATGGTTTCAAGGTTTCTACGGCCGGCGGCAAGTCCGAGCTGGAAATTGCCTTGAAGTACTACGCTGGCCGCCCGGTCATCGAACGCATTGAGCGCGTGAGCCGTCCTGGCCTGCGCGTCTACCGCGGTAGCGATGCAATCCCCCAGGTCCAGAACGGACTGGGCGTTGCGATCGTGACCACGCCCAAGGGCGTCATGACTGATCGCAAGGCGCGCGCTACCGGTGTCGGTGGCGAAGTCCTGTGCTACGTCGCTTAACACTACATTGAGGAGAAATTAAAAATGTCCCGTGTAGGTAAACTCCCCGTTGCTGTTCCAGCTGGCGTGGATGTGTCGATCAAAGACAATCATATTAGTGTCAAGGGTTCCGGCGGCGCTTTGCAGCTGACCGTGAATGCCCTGGTGAACGTGGTGAGCGAAGCTGGCAAGCTGAGCTTCCAGCCCGCCAATGCTTCCCGTGAAGCCGATGCCATGTCCGGTACCATGCGCCAGTTGGTCAACAACATGGTTGTGGGTGTCACCAAGGGTTTCGAGAAGAAGCTTAGCCTGATTGGCGTGGGTTACAAGGCCCAGGCTACGGGTGCCAAGCTGAATCTGGCTGTTGGCTACTCGCATCCGGTCAATATCGACATGCCTGCTGGCATTGCAGTTGCAACGCCAACGCCGACTGAGATCGTGATCAAGGGCGCAGACCGTCAGCGCGTAGGCCAAGTGGCTGCTGAGATTCGTGCCGTTCGTCCGCCAGAGCCCTATAAGGGCAAGGGCATCCGCTATGCGGACGAGAAGATCACAATCAAAGAAACCAAGAAGAAATAAGGAGCTGCAACATGTTGACCAAAAAAGAGCAGCGTCTTCGCAGGGCCCGTCAGACCCGCATCCGGATCGCAAACCAGGGCGTGGCCCGTTTGACGGTAAACCGCACCAACCTGCACATCTACGCCAGTGTTATCTCTGGCGACGGTGGCAAGGTGCTGGCAACCGCATCCACGGCCGAGGCCGAAGTGCGCAAGTCCTTGGGCGGTGCAGGCAAAGGCGGCAATGTCGCTGCTGCCCAAATCATTGGCAAGCGTCTGGCAGAGAAGGCCAAGGCGGTTGGTGTCGAGAAAGTTGCGTTTGATCGTGCAGGTTTTGCGTACCATGGCCGCGTCAAGGCGCTGGCTGATGCGGCACGTGAAGCTGGCTTGCAGTTCTAAGCAGATCGGAAATAAAGATGGCTAAAGTTCAAGCGAAAATGCAGGGTAAGGCTGAAGGGCCTGAGGACGGCCTGCGCGAGAAGATGATCGCGATCAATCGCGTCACCAAAGTGGTTAAGGGCGGCCGTATCCTCGGTTTTGCTGCACTGACCGTGGTGGGTGACGGCGAAGGTCGCATTGGCATGGGCAAGGGCAAATCCAAGGAAGTTCCTGCAGCAGTGCAGAAGGCCATGGAAGAAGCGCGTCGCAACATGATCAAGGTGTCGCTCAAGAATGGTTCCATCCACCACCAGGTGAATGGTCACCACGGTGCGGCCAACGTCATGATGGCTCCTGCTCCCAAGGGTACCGGCATCATTGCTGGCGGTCCTATGCGCGCAGTTTTTGAGGTGGTGGGTATCACCGATATCGTGGCCAAGAGCCATGGTTCGTCCAACCCCTACAACATGGTTCGCGCCACTTTGGATGCGCTGTCGGTGTCTACGACTCCTTCGGAAGTTGCAGCCAAGCGCGGCAAGACCGTTGAAGAGATCTTCGTTTGATCGGAGACTTGCAAATGACTACACAACAAACCGTAAAAATCCAGTTGGTCCGCAGTCCAATTGGTTGCAAGGAATCCCACCGCGCCACTGTGCGTGGCTTGGGTTTGCGCAAACTTCGCAGCACCAGCGAGCTGGTGGACACGCCCGAAGTGCGCGGCATGATTAACAAGATCAGTTACCTGGTCAGAGTGCTCTAAGGAGTTGATGATGGAACTCAATAGCATTAAGCCTGCTGACGGTGCCAAGCACGCCAAGCGTCGCGTTGGTCGCGGTATCGGATCGGGTCTCGGCAAGACCGCAGGCCGTGGCCACAAGGGTCAGAAGTCCCGCGCTGGCGGCTACCACAAGGTTGGCTTTGAAGGCGGTCAGATGCCCATGCATCGCCGTTTGCCCAAGCGCGGCTTCAAGTCGCAGCTGCTGAAATTCAATGCCGAAGTCACGCTGACGACGCTGGAAGCACTGGGCTTGCCCGAAGTGGATCTGCTGACGCTCAAGCAAGCTGGCATGGTGGGTCAATTGGCCAAGGTTGTGAAAGTCATCAACACCGGAACGATTGCCAAGGCAGTCAAGCTCACGGGTATTGGTGCCACAGCGGGTGCCAAGGCTGCGATTGAAGCGGCCGGTGGTAGCGTCGCCTGATTCACAAGCTGAAAGAGAAACAAGTGGCAACTAACGCAGCACAAATTGCAAAGACGGGAAAGTTCGGTGATTTGCGTCGCCGGCTCGTGTTTTTGTTGCTCGCGCTGGTGGTGTACCGCGTTGGCGCGCACATACCGGTGCCGGGCATTGATCCTGCGCAGTTGCAGCAATTGTTCAAGGGTCAGCAAGGCGGCATCCTGAGCCTGTTCAACATGTTCTCGGGTGGTGCCTTGTCCCGGTTCACGGTCTTTGCGTTGGGGATCATGCCGTATATCTCGGCTTCGATCATCATGCAGTTGCTGACCTATGTCTTGCCGACTTTCGAGCAATTGAAGAAGGAAGGCGAGGCAGGGCGGCGCAAGATCACGCAGTACACCCGCTACGGCACGCTGGGGCTGGCATTGTTCCAGTCGCTGGGCATCGCCATGGCGCTGGAATCGTCTGCAGGACTGGTGATTGCCCCCGGTTTTGGCTTCCGGTTGACATCGGTGGTTACGTTGACGGCAGGAACCATGTTCCTGATGTGGCTGGGTGAACAGATTACCGAGCGCGGCTTGGGCAACGGAATTTCGATTCTGATTTTCGGCGGCATTGCTGCCGGACTGCCCACGGCCATTGGCGGTTTGCTGGAACTGGTGCGCACCGGTGCAATGAGCATTATTGTTGCGTTGCTGGTAGTGGTGCTGGTTGCCCTAGTAACGTACTTTGTGGTGTTCGTGGAGCGTGGTCAGCGCAAGATTCTGGTGAACTATGCGCGTCGCCAGGTGGGTAACAAGGTTTATGGTGGGCAGTCTTCCCACCTGCCTTTGAAGCTCAACATGGCGGGTGTGATTCCCCCGATCTTCGCGTCGTCGATCATTTTGTTGCCGGCAACAGTTGCCAACTGGTTTAGCTCGGGTGATTCCATGCGCTGGTTGAAGGACATTGCCAGCACGTTGAGCCCCGGCCAGCCGATCTACGTCATGCTGTACGCTGCCGCGATTGTTTTCTTCTGCTTTTTCTACACGGCCCTGGTGTTCAATAGCCGCGAAACAGCAGACAACCTGAAGAAGAGCGGTGCGTTCATTCCTGGCATTCGGCCTGGAGACCAGACGGCAAAGCATATTGATAAAATCCTGCTTCGCCTGACGCTTGCGGGTGCAATCTACATCACGTTCGTGTGTCTGTTGCCCGAGTTCCTGATCTTGAAGTACAACGTGCCGTTTTATTTTGGCGGCACCTCGCTTCTGATCATTGTGGTGGTGACCATGGATTTCATGGCCCAGGTTCAGAATTACATGATGTCGCAGCAGTACGAATCCTTGTTGAAGAAGGCGAACTTTAAAGCTTCTTGAGATAGTGAATACAAATGTCTAAAGACGATGTAATTCAGATGCAGGGAGAAGTGGTTGAAAACCTGCCAAACGCGACTTTTCGTGTGAAGCTGGAAAATGGCCATGTAGTGTTGGGTCATATTTCCGGGAAGATGCGGATGCATTACATCCGGATATTGCCGGGTGACAAGGTTACCGTTGAGCTGACCCCGTATGACCTGAGTCGTGCGCGGATTGTGTTTAGAGCCAAGTAATTGAGCGCAGGTTCCGCGCGATTCAAAGTCGGAACGAGCGAAGAGTTTTAGGAGAGCAAAAATGAAAGTTTCGGCTTCGGTCAAAAAAATTTGCCGTAACTGCAAAATCATCCGTCGCAAGGGTGTTGTTCGTGTGATCTGTACGGATCCACGCCACAAGCAGCGGCAGGGTTAATTGCAAGAGTTTTAGAGGACGAAAATGGCACGTATCGCTGGCATCAATATTCCGCCGCAACAGCATTCTGAAATTGGCTTGACTGCCATTTTCGGTATCGGTCGCACCCGCGCTCGCAAAATTTGCGAAGCCTGTGGCATTGCTTATTCCAAGAAGGTCAAGGACTTGACCGACGGTGATCTGGAGAAAATCCGTGATCAGATCGCCCAGTTTACAATCGAGGGTGATTTGCGTCGTGAAACGACGATGAACATCAAGCGATTGATGGACATTGGATGCTACCGCGGATTCCGTCACCGCCGCGGCTTGCCGATGCGTGGTCAGCGTACCCGCACGAACGCCCGTACCCGCAAAGGCCCGCGTAAGGCTGCTGCGTCATTGAAGAAATAACAGGGATTGAGAAACCACCATGGCAAAAGCTCCCGCCAATAACGCCGCCCAGCGCGTCCGCAAAAAAGTCCGCAAGAATGTTGCTGACGGCATTGCGCACGTTCACGCCTCGTTCAATAACACCATCATCACCATCACCGACCGCCAGGGCAATGCCTTGTCCTGGGCATCGTCGGGTGGTCAAGGTTTCAAAGGTTCGCGTAAGTCCACTCCGTTTGCAGCCCAGGTTGCCTCCGAAGTTGCCGGTCGCGCTGCCTTGGAACAGGGCATCAAGAACCTCGACGTCGAGATCAAGGGCCCCGGTCCTGGTCGCGAGTCGTCGGTCCGCGCTCTGGCTGCACTGGGCATCCGCATCAACATGATTGCCGATGTCACTCCAGTTCCGCACAACGGTTGCCGTCCGCAAAAACGTCGCCGTATCTAATTTTTCAACAAGCCCACCGCCATCAGCAGCCGCTGATGGCTCCCGCATTTCCGTGCGGCAGATGACATAAAGGAAGTTCAAGTGGCACGCTACCTCGGCCCCAAGGCCAAACTCTCCCGCCGTGAAGGCACTGACCTGTTCCTGAAGAGCGCCCGTCGCTCCATCGGTGACAAGGCCAAATTCGACTCCAAGCCCGGCCAGCACGGTCGCACTTCGGGTACCCGTACATCGGACTACGGTCTGCAGTTGCGCGAAAAGCAAAAAGTCAAGCGCATGTACGGCATTCTGGAACGCCAGTTCCGCCGCTATTTCGAGGAAGCAGACCGTCGCAAGGGCAATACCGGCGCCAATCTGTTGTCCCTGCTGGAATCCCGCCTTGACAACGTGGTCTACCGTATGGGCTTCGGCTCCACGCGCGCAGAGGCCCGTCAAATGGTTTCTCACAAAGCCATTACCGTGAACGGCAGCTCCGTCAACATTCCGTCGTACCTGGTCAAGGCCGGCGATGTGGTGGCAGTCCGTGAAAAGTCCAAGAAGCAGAACCGCGTGGTGGAAGCACTGCAACTGGCCCAGCAAGTCGGCATGCCGGCCTGGGTTGAGGTGAGCGTCGACAAAGCCGAAGGCACGTTCAAATCCGTGCCGGATCGCGACCAGTTCGGCGCAGACATCAATGAATCGTTGATCGTTGAGTTGTACTCGCGCTAATCCGGTTTGAGTCGTTGAAATCGTTCCTTGGCTGCGGGGCACTGCGGCCGAGGTGCTTCACCAGCCTTACCGACGTAACGAGTCGGGGGTATTGAGAGGAAGTCTGCATGCAAAATAGTTTGCTTAAACCCAAGTCCATCAGCGTAGAACAACTGGGCCCCAATCGCGCCAAAGTTGCGTTGGAGCCTTTTGAGCGTGGCTATGGTCACACTTTAGGCAACGCATTGCGTCGCGTGTTGCTCTCGTCCATGCCGGGTTTCGCGGCAACGGAAGTGACGATTGCGGGCGTCTTGCATGAGTACTCGTCCATTGACGGCGTCCAGGAAGATGTGGTCAACATTCTTCTGAATTTGAAGGGCGTGGTATTCAAGCTGCACAACCGCGATGAAGTGACATTGAGTTTGCGCAAGGATGTGGAAGGCGTTGTTACGGCGGCTGACATCCAGACACCGCACGACGTTGAAATCATCAACCCAGGCCATGTCATTGCCAATTTGTCGCACGGCGGCAAGCTGGACATGCAAATCAAGGTTGAAAAGGGTCGTGGATATGTGCCAGGAACCATGCGCCGCCATGCTGACGAGCCCAACAAGTCCATTGGCCGTATCGTGTTGGACGCTTCGTTCTCGCCGGTCAAGCGCGTGAGTTACACTGTGGAAAGTGCGCGTGTCGAGCAGCGTACCGATCTGGACAAGCTGGTCGTTGAAATTGAAACCAACGGCGCAGTGTCTGCTGAAGACGCCGTGCGCGCCTCGGCGAAGATCCTGGTGGAGCAGCTGGCCGTGTTTGCCCAGCTGGAAGGCAGCGAACTGGCGGCATTTGATGCGCCCGCACCGCGCGGCAATACGCAATTCGATCCGATCCTGCTGCGTCCTGTGGATGAGCTGGAACTGACCGTGCGTTCGGCCAACTGCCTGAAGGCGGAAAACATTTACTACATCGGTGACCTGATTCAGCGCACCGAAAACGAGTTGCTCAAGACCCCGAATCTGGGTCGCAAGTCGCTCAATGAAATCAAGGAAGTGCTGGCTTCCCGTGGTCTGACTTTGGGCATGAAGCTCGAAAGCTGGCCACCTGCTGCACTCGAAAAACGTTAATTTTTGAACCCTTCGGGGTTCCGTGCCAAGGGCAGTACCTGATACGGCTGCCTGTTTATAACTAAGGAAATCTACCATGCGTCACGGACACGGACTACGTAAACTCAATCGCACCAGCTCGCACCGTTTGGCGATGCTGCGCAACATGATGAATTCGCTCATCGAGCACGAAGTCATCAAGACCACGGTGCCCAAGGCCAAAGAACTGCGTCGCGTCATCGAGCCGATGATCACCCTGGCAAAGGAAGCCACCGTGGCAAACCGCCGCCTGGCGTTTGACCGCCTGCGCGACCGCGACAGCGTGACCAAGTTGTTCAATGACCTGGGCCCACGTTTCAATGCGCGTCCTGGTGGTTACACCCGTATTCTGAAGATGGGTTTCCGCGTGGGCGACAACGCGCCCATGGCTTTGGTCGAGTTGGTGGATCGTCCTGCTGCTGTTGAAGCTACAGAAGATGCACCGGCCGCATAAATAGGTTATAATTTAAAGCTTGACGCGGAGTGGAGCAGCCTGGTAGCTCGTTGGGCTCATAACCCAAAGGTCGTTAGTTCAAATCTAGCCTCCGCAACCAACAAAACGTGGTATCCCACGACAGCTAAGGCTCACTTCTGTGAGCCTTTTTTGTTGGCTAGCCATGCCGGAGCGTGCTGTATTTGTGCCTGCGGGGCATGTGTCCATGCAGCAGTCCCCTCTGGCTTGAATTGGGGCAGGCGCGGTCTCCCTACAGACTGGCCAATGGGGTGCCCGCAGCGGAGTCGTCGACCTGTAGCTCCTGGGTCAGCTTGTGCAGATCCGTACTCAGGCGCGCAAGGGTGGCCGCATCCAGCCGGGCCAGGGCGCCCGGCAGAACCCCTTCATAGGGGCCCTGAACCTTCTTGAAGATCTTTCGGCCCTCGGCGGTGAGGCGCAGCTCAACGACACGCTTATCGCCGGGTGACTTGGATACCGTGATCATGTCCTTTTTCAGCAGTGCCTTGACCAGGTTGCTGGCCGTGGACTGGTGGATGTCCATGCCTGCGGCGATGTCGTTGACGCCTATCCCCGGCGTGCTCAGGATCAGACTCAGTGCCCAAACCTGGGCGCCACCCAGGCCCGCTTCCTTCTCCACCTGGCGGAAGTGGGTGCGGATCGCCTTGAAGACACTGCGAAATTGCCGTAGCACTTGTGCGGCATCGTCGGGCGCGCTGGCAGGAGGTATGGCCTTCATGGTGTGTTCTTTGAGGTGTTGGCGCAATCATAAAAGCACTGCGCGGGTCTCAGCTTACCCGTGGCGGGCATTGCATGTGTGCATCGCATAATCGGGCTTTTAGCCGCTTCAGATCTATGACCTGGGATTTTTCGGACCCGTTTACGCTGCCTGTGACGCCCTTGCTCGGTGACATTGACCATTTCAATCACACCAACAATGCGGTGTACATCCAGTGGTGCGAGCGGGTGGGTTGGGCCCATTCAGAGGCTTTGGGCTTGCGTCTGGCGGACTACCAGCGTCTGGACCGCGCCATGGTCATTCGTCGCAGCGAATACGACTACCTGCTCCCGACGGTATTGCAGGACGAACTCACTCTGGCTACATGGCTGCTCGACAGCGATGGCAAGCTGACGATGCGGCGGGGATTCCAGATCCAGCGCAACCGCGATGGCGCCACAGTTTTGCGCGGACGGTGGGATCTGGTGTGTGTCGAGTTGCGCACCGGGCGGCCGCGTCGCATGCCACCCGAGTTCTGTGAGGGCTATCTGCCGGCCATCGTGGCCCCGGGTACCGCCGCGTGATCCCGTGTCCGAGACCTGCCCGCGCATGACGTTTTACCGACAGGCAGCCGCAGTGGCCCTGCAGGGGATGCTGGGTCTGCTGGTGTGGGCTGGCAGCGGCGTGGCGCTGGCCTGGGGACCGCAGGGGCACCGAGTCATCGCCAGTCTTGCCGAGCAACAGCTCACTCCGGCTGCGCGCAAAGAGGTTGCTCGGCTGCTGGCAGCGGAGCCGGGCGCGACGCTGGTATCGGTCGCCAACTGGGCGGACGAGTACCGCAGTGCAGAAACGGCGGCGTGGCACTACGTGAATTTTCCACGCCACGTCTGTGTCTACAGTGCGCACCGCGACTGCCCGGATGGCGCCTGCGTGGTGGAAGCGATCGCACAGCAGACGGCCGTCCTGCAGGCCGATACGTCCGACGCGAGCCGCCTTGCCGCCCTGAAGTACCTCGTGCATCTGGTGGGAGACGTGCACCAGCCTCTGCATGCCGGATACCGTGACGATCGGGGCGCCAACACCTACCAGTTGCAGGTCTTCATGCGGGGCAGCAATCTGCATGCCTTTTGGGACTCCGGGCTGCTCTACGCCCTCAACGAGGACGCGGCCGCCGTTACCGCCCGCTTGTCATCCCAGCTTCCACCTGTCGCCGACTCCCTGTGGACGGCCGCCGAGGCGGCGCAGGAATCCTGCCGGATTGTGGGCATGTCTGGCTTCTACCCGCCGAGACGGGTGGAGATAGCCTACATTAGGCGGTTCACGCCGGTGATGGAGCAGCGTCTCGTGCGGGCAGGTTCCCGACTTGCCGGATTGCTCAATCGGATCTGGAAATAATTGACATGCTGCAATACCGCACCATCCCCGTAACACCCTTCAGTCAAAACTGTACCGTGGTCTGGTGCGACCAGACCCTGCAGGCCGCGGTCATTGATCCGGGTGGTGACCTGGATCGTGTGCAAGCCGAGGTCGATCGGCTCGGACTCACACTAAAGCAAATCTGGCTCACGCACGCACACATCGACCACGCCGGTGGCGCGGCCGAACTGGCGCGGCGCCTGGCGCTGCCCATCGTGGGCCCCCACGAGGGTGACCGCTTCTGGATCGACGGCCTGCCACAGCAGGCGCAACGGTTCGGCTTTCCCCATGCCGAGGTGTTTACGCCAAGCCGCTGGCTGCACGATGGCGATACCGTGTCGGTGGGGCGCAGCCATCTGGAAGTGCACCATTGTCCGGGGCATACGCCCGGTCATGTGGTATTCCATTCGAGCGAAGCCCACCGCGCTTTTGTGGGGGACGTGCTGTTCGCGGGGTCCATTGGCCGCACGGACTTTCCACAGGGCGACCATGCCACTCTGGTCGCGAGTATCAGGAACCGCCTGTGGCCCATGGGCGATGACACGGTTTTCATTCCGGGGCACGGTCCGGAGAGTACGTTTGGATGGGAGCGGAAAACCAATCCGTATGTGGCCGACTAGCGCGCAGGGGACAGGTGGCGGGCGAGCGTCGGCATACATTTGACCCTGGATGCGCGTTTTGGTAGGCTCACTCAACCCCGGCGCACCCCCGCAAACAACCCAAGGAAAGAACGCATGACCATTCTCGTAGCCTATGCACCGCGTCCCGAAGGCCAGGCCGCCCTGGACAAGGGAATTGAAATCGCGAAACGCCGCAAGGAACGTCTGCTGGTGGTCAATGCCACCTCCGGTGGCAGCAAGGACGAAGCGGCCATGGCCAGCGTGCAGGACGTCGAGCGCATCGAGAAGCTGCTGAAGGAAGCCGGCCTGGATGCGGAATTCAAGCAGTATGGCCGCGGCAAGAATGCCGTCGAGGAAATCGAGGCCTTGGTCGAGTCCCTGAACCCCTACGTGCTGATCATTGGCTTGAGAAAACGCTCTCCGGTAGGCAAGCTCATCATGGGCAGCATCGCCCAGGAAATCCTGCTGTCAGTTTCCTGCCCGGTGTTGGCCGTCAAGGCCCCATAGGCCTTCGCGGCCACGGGTATCGATCGCGGCCGGGGACGGGTCTGACGGCTCGGCATGTCCGGCTGCGCCGGGCTTCACCCTGACGCCCGGCGGGTCGCTCACGGTAGGCGACAATGGGGGCTGTGAAGCGCCAGGGCGTGTCAGTGCGCCGCCCGGGATTCCCTAGATTGAACCGTCCAAGAGAGTTTGTATGCCTGTTTACCGTTCCAAGACCTCCACCGCCGGCCGCAACATGGCAGGTGCGCGTTCCCTGTGGCGCGCGACTGGCATGAAGGACGACGATTTCCAGAAACCCATCATCGCCGTGGTGAATTCGTTCACCCAGTTCGTGCCGGGCCACGTGCACCTGAAGGACCTGGGCCAGTTGGTGGCGCGCGAGATTGAAGCCGCTGGCGGCGTGGCCAAGGAATTCAACACCATTGCGGTGGATGATGGCATTGCCATGGGCCATGACGGCATGCTGTACTCACTGCCCAGCCGCGACATCATTGCCGATTCTGTGGAGTACATGGTCAACGCCCACTGTGTCGACGCCATGGTGTGCATCTCCAACTGCGACAAGATCACCCCCGGCATGCTCATGGCGGCCATGCGCGTCAATATTCCGGTGGTGTTTGTCTCCGGTGGCCCCATGGAAGCCGGCAAGGTCCAGCTGGCCAACCCCACCACGCACAAGCTGGAGTTCAAGAAGCTCGATCTGATTGACGCCATGGTGATGGCTGCAGACGATTCGGCGTCCGACGCCGACGTGGCCGAGGTCGAGCGCAACGCCTGCCCGACCTGCGGCTCGTGTTCCGGCATGTTCACCGCCAACTCCATGAACTGCCTGACCGAGGCCCTGGGACTGTCCCTGCCCGGCAACGGCACCGTGGTGGCCACGCACGCCGACCGCGAGCAGTTGTTCAAGCGCGCCGGCCGCCTGGTGGTCGACCTGTGCAAGCGTTACTACGAACAGGAAGACAGCAGTGTGCTGCCGCGCTCCATGGGTTTCAAGGCGTTTGAGAACGCCATGACATTGGACATCGCCATGGGCGGCTCCACCAACACCATCCTGCACATCCTGGCGATCGCGCAGGAGGCCGAAATCGACTTCACCATGGCCGACATCGACCGCCTCTCGCGCATCGTGCCCCAGCTGTGCAAGGTTGCACCCAACACCGACAAGTACCACATCGAAGACGTGCATCGCGCCGGCGGCATCATGGCCATCCTGGGCGAACTCGATCGCGCCGGCAAGCTGCACACCGACACGCCTACCGTACATGCCAAGACCATGAAGGACGCGCTGGACCAGTGGGACATTGCCCGCAAGCCATCCGAGGCGGTCAAGACCTTCTACATGGCCGGCCCCGCTGGCATTCCCACCCAGATGGCGTTCAGCCAGAACACCCGCTGGCCCAGCCTGGATCTGGACCGGGCCGCAGGCTGCATCCGCAGCGCGGACCACGCGTTCTCGCAGGAAGGCGGTCTGGCCGTGCTGGTCGGCAACATCGCGCTCAACGGCTGCGTGGTGAAGACGGCCGGGGTGGATGACAAGTTGATGGTGTTCGAAGGCCCTGCCCACGTGACCGAATCGCAGGACGAAGCCGTGGACCACATCCTGGCCGACGAGGTCAAGGCTGGCGATATCGTTATCGTGCGCTACGAAGGCCCCAAGGGTGGCCCCGGCATGCAGGAAATGCTCTACCCCACCAGTTACATCAAGTCCAAGGGCCTGGGCAAAGCCTGCGCCCTGTTGACCGACGGCCGCTTTTCCGGCGGCACTTCGGGCCTGTCCATCGGCCACGCTTCGCCCGAGGCTGCTGCGGGTGGTGCGATCGGCCTGGTGCGCAATGGCGACCGCATCCGCATCGACATTCCCAACCGCAGCATCAATGTGCTGCTGTCCGACGAGGAACTGGCCCGCCGCCGCGCCGAGCAGGATGCCAAGGGCTGGAAGCCCGCACAGCCGCGCAAGCGCAGGGTTTCGGCGGCCCTCAGGGCCTATGCCAAGCTGGTGATGTCGGCCGACAAGGGCGCCGTGCGCGACCTGTCCCTGCTGAATGACTGAGCGACAACCGGCCCCTTTCGGCACTGACCGGAATTCCATGCAAGCAGAAAGCTTCATTGTCGGCAAGGACGCGTCCCTTGAGTCCTCCATCAGCACCATGCAGGCCAGGCTGGGGGCTCTGGGGTTCCAGGTCGAGGAGCGTTCGTGGCTCAACCCGGTGGACGGTATCTGGTCGGTGCATGTGCGCGACCGGGACTGTCCCCTGATGTTCACCAATGGCAAGGGTGCCTCCAGGCTGGCCGCTCTGGCCAGCGCCCTGGGGGAATTCTTCGAGCGCCTGTCGTGCAACTACTTCTGGAACCACTACTACCTCGGCTATGCCTACGCCGAAAGTGAAGAGCGTCCCTTTGTCCACTACCCACAGGAAGCCTGGTTTGTGCCGGGCGAGAATGGCGAATGGCCGTCCGGTCTGCTGACCCCCGAGCTGCAGGCGTTTTACAACCCGCGGGGCACCATCGATGCGGCCGCGCTGGTGGACTTCAACTCCGGCCACAGTGACCGTGGCATTTGTGCCATCCCGTATGTGCGCCTGCGCGATGCAGCCGTGGCCTATTTCCCGGTCAACATCATCAGCAACCTGTATGTCAGCAACGGCATGTCGGCCGGCAACACGCCGCCGGAGGCGCGCACACAGGCGCTGTCCGAGGTGTTCGAGCGCTTCATCAAGTTTCGCATCATCAGCGAAGGGCTGTGCCTGCCGGACGTGCCGCAGGTCGTCATCGACCGCTACCCGCGCATTGCCCGGGGCATCCAGGGCCTGCGCGATGCGGGCTTTGGCATCCTGGTGAAAGACGCTTCGCTGGGCGGCAAGTACCCGGTGATGAACGTGACGCTGCTCAACCCCAAGGACCAGGGCTGCTTCTCCAGTTTCGGGGCGCACCCGCGTTTCGAGATCGCGCTGGAGCGCGCGCTGACCGAGCTGCTGCAAGGGCGGGCGCTGGACGCGCTGGAGGGCTTTCCCGCGCCGGGGTTTGACCTGGAAGAAATTGCCAGTTCGCCCAACATCGAAATCCACTTTGTGGATTCCAGTGGCATCCTGAGCTGGAATTTCCTGGGCGCCCAGCCCGATTTTGCCTTTTGCGACTGGAACTTCAGCACCACCACCGCCGAGGACTACGCCTGGCTGGTCGACACCATCCACGCCATGGGTCACGACATCTATGTGGCCGACTTCATCCACCTGGGGGTCTATGCCTGCCGCATCATCGTGCCCGGCATGTCGGAGATCTACCCCGTGGACGAGCTCGAGTGGGAGAACAACAGTGTGGCCAACCCCATCCGCGAGGCCATCTGCCATCTGGCCGACCTCGACGACGAGGAGTGTCGCGATCTGCTGGACACGCTCAACGAGAACGGCCTGACCGAAGACCGCCTGGTGGCGGCCCTGATTGGTCTGGCACCCGGTGACGACGCATTCTGGAAAGACCTGCGGGTGGGCGAGCTCAAAACCCTGCTGGCATTGGCCATCGGCGACCAGCAGGCCATCAGCGAAGGCTGCGAGTGGATGCGCCACTTCGGACAGATCAATGCCCAGCGGCTGCGGGTGTACGGCTGCATCGAAAACCTGCAACAGCTCGATGCCGGCCACGGCAGCGCCCATTTCGCATCGGCGCTGCAAAGCCTCTACGGTGCGGAAACGCTGGATCAGGCCCGGGCACTGCTCAGCGGCACATGGCGGTTTTTCGGCCAGCCATCGCTCGGGCTGGACCTGGCCCAGTGCGACATGCACCAGCGCTTGCTCACCGCCTATGGCAAGTTGCACCGGAGCGCGCCGGCGGCCCACTGAACAGCCGCATGGCGGCTGCCCAATGCGGCACAATTCACGCATTACCCCGTGAACCTATCCACCATGACTGACGCATCCACCATTGCCCCCCGCGACAAGGCCGAGATTTTGGCGCAGGCGCTGCCCTACATCCGCAAGTTCCATGGCAAGACCATGGTCATCAAGTACGGCGGCAACGCCATGACCGACCCGGCCCTGCAAAAGGCCTTTGCCGAGGACGTGGTGCTGCTGAAACTGGTGGGCATCAACCCGGTGGTGGTGCATGGCGGCGGCCCGCAGATTGAAGGCCTGTTGCAGCGCCTGGGCAAGAAGGGCGAGTTCATCCAGGGCATGCGCGTGACCGACCCCGAGACCATGGAGGTGGTGGAGTGGGTGCTGGCCGGCGAGGTGCAGCAGGACATCGTGGGCCTGATCAACCATGCCGGCGGCAAGGCCGTGGGCCTGACCGGGCGCGACGGCGGCATGATCCGCGCGCAAAAGCTCAAGATGCTCGACAACGCCGACCCCACCAAGGAACACGACGTGGGCCAGGTGGGCGACATCGTCAG
The DNA here is from genome assembly GCA_019449595.1 of Rhodoferax sp. GTDB lineage: Bacteria > Pseudomonadota > Gammaproteobacteria > Burkholderiales > Burkholderiaceae_C > Allorhodoferax. Next base: position 22,237 of record JAGRPL010000010.1, read on the forward strand.
CGTCGACCCTTCCGTGGTCAAGGCCCTGCAGGACGATGCCTTCATCCCCGTCGTCAGCCCCATCGGTTTTGGCGAGAACAACGAGAGCTACAACATCAATGCCGACGTGGTGGCCGCCAAGCTGGCCACCGTGCTCAAGGCCGAGAAGCTGATGATGCTGACCAACATCAGTGGCGTGCTGGACAAGTCCGGCCAGCTGCTGACCGACCTGACGGCCAAGCGCATCGACGAGCTGTTTGCCGATGGCACCATCAGTGGCGGCATGCTGCCCAAGATTGCCGGCGCGCTGGACGCGGCCAAGAGCGGCGTGAACTCGGTGCACATCATCGACGGGCGCGTGCCGCATGTGCTGCTGCTGGAGATCCTGACCGAGCAGGCTTTCGGCACCATGATCCGTTCCCACTGAGGGCGGGGCGCAGGAATGCTATGGTTTTCATAGCTGTCTGCGCAGGTTTTACGGGTAGTTCAGCCCGATTTGACGCTTGTTTTGCTGGAAGCCTGCCAACCGGCGCGCCCGGGGCCGCTGGCATCGGGCGCCGGGCGTCGGCTGTGCGAGAATCATTGCACAACTGCTGTGTGCACCATGCCAGACGCCCTCACTACTTCCACTGATTCCCAGGACGGCGAGTTCCATGCGGCCGGTTCGCCTGCGCCCGGCGCGGTCTTGCGCAAGCGTCCCAAGCCCGGAGAGCGCCGGGTCCAGATTCTGCAGGCGCTGGCCAGCATGCTGGAGCAGCCCGGTGGCGACCGCATCACCACCGCTGCGCTGGCGGGGCGCTTGGCGGTGAGCGAGGCGGCCCTGTACCGGCATTTCGCCAGCAAGGCGCAAATGTTCGAAGGCCTGATTGAATTCATCGAGCAGACGGTGTTTTCGCTGGTCAACCAGATTGTGGAACGCGAGCAGGCCACTCCGTCTGGCGGGGCGCCGGACGCCGGGCGGCGCCAGGTGGCACGCATCGTGGTCATGCTGGTGCAGTTCGTCGAGAAAAACCCGGGCATGGCGCGTGTCATGGTCGGAGATGCGCTGGTGTTCGAAAACGAGCGCCTGCAGCAGCGCATGAACCAGTTCTTTGACAAGATTGAAGCCACGTTCCGTCAGTGCCTGCGGAGCGAAGACCCTGCCGCCGTGTCCGCCACGCCGACCCTGGACGCGCAGGTGCAGGCCTCGGTGCTGTCGGCCTTTGTCGCCGGTCGCCTGCAGCGTTTTGTGCGTTCGGGCTACAAGCGGCTGCCGTCCGAGCATCTGGACGCCAGTTTGCACTTGCTGCTGGGGTAAACCCTTCTTTTCGTTAGAAAAATACGTCTAGAACGCCAAAATAGTGGCGGTGGTCGGTGGAAATGCTGCAAAATAGCACGATCGTTCTATTTTTGGCATACTCCTCCTATGTCCCTTGCATCCCTTTCGGCCAAGCTGATCCGCAAGACCCAGCCGTCTGCTGCACGGTCAGGGCGCGCGCTGCAAAAAGGCCAGCAGACGAAGATGGCCATCGTGGACGCCGCGCTCGGCCTGGCCACCCAGATCGGCCTGGAGGGCCTCAGCATTGGCGCGCTGGCAGAGGCCACGCACATGAGCAAGTCGGGGGTGTTTGCCCATTTTGGCTCGCGTGACGAGCTGCAGATTTCGGTGGTGCACGAGTATTTCCACCGCTTCGAGCGCGATGTCTTTTCCGTCGCGCTGCGTGAGCCGCGCGGTCTGCCCCGGCTGCAGGCCCTGTTTTCCAACTGGATGAAGCTGGTGGCGGTGGAAATCCAGTCGGGTTGCATTTTTATCAGTGGCGCGGTCGATTTCGACGACCGGCCCGGCCCGGTGCGCGATGCCCTGGTTTCTTCGGTCCAGACTTGGCTCAACGCGCTGCTGCGCGCGGTGGTGCTCGCCAAGGAATGCGGCCATCTGCCGCCCGATGCGGACGAAAACCAGATCGCGTTCGAGATCCATGGCCTGATTCTGGCCCTGCACTACGAGGCCCGTTTCTTGCAGAACCCCGGCTCCATTGAGCGGGCCAACACGGGTTTTGCCAACATTCTTGCGCGCTACGGTGTACGCGTTCCTTCCCCTTAATCCCTTCTTTTTTTGTTACCTAGGAGTAATTCCGCATGCCTACCTATACCCCTCCCCTGCGCGACATGCAGTTTGTGATGCACGAAGTGTTCAATGTCGTTGCCGACCTGAAGCAGATTCCCAAGCACGCGGACATCGATGCTGACACCATCAACGCGGTGCTCGAAGAAGGCGGCAAGTTTGCGGCCGAAGTGACCTTCCCCCTGAACATCAGCGGTGACGCCGAGGGGTGCTCCATCGACCAGACCACCCACGCGGTCACCACGCCCAAGGGTTTCAAGGAAGCCTACGCCAAGTACGTCGAAGGCGGCTGGGCGGCCCTGGGCTGCGAGCCCGAGTACGGCGGCCAGGGCCTGCCGTTCGTGGTCAACAGCCTGTTCTATGAAATGCTCAACAGCGCCAACCAGTCGTGGACCATGTACCCCGGCCTGACCCACGGCGCCTACGCGGCCCTGGAAACCCACGGCACGCCCGAGCAGAAAGCCACCTACCTGCACAAGATGACCTCCGGCGAGTGGACCGGCTCCATGTGCCTGACCGAACCCCATTGCGGTACCGACCTGGGCCTGATGCGCACCAAGGCCGAACCCCAGGCCGACGGCACCTACAAGATCACCGGCAACAAGATCTTCATCAGCGCCGGCGAGCATGACATGACCGACAACATCATCCACCTGGTGTTGGCCCGTCTGCCCGATGCGCCCCCCGGAATCAAGGGCGTCAGCCTGTTCATCGTGCCCAAGTTCCTGGTCAATGCAGACGGCACGCTGGGCAAGCGCAACGGCATCTATTGCGGCGGCCTGGAGCACAAGATGGGCATCAAGGCCAGCGCCACCTGCCAGATGGTGCTGGAAGACGCCGTGGGCACCATGGTCGGCCAGCCCAACAAGGGCATGCAAGGCATGTTCGTGATGATGAACGCCGCCCGCCTGGGCGTTGGCAACCAGTCCCTGGGCCTGACGGAAGTGGCGTACCAGAACGCCCTGGCCTATGCCAAGGACCGCATCCAGATGCGTTCCCTGACCGGCCCCAAGGCCAAGGACAAGCCGGCTGACCCCATCATCGTCCACCCCGATGTCCGCCGCATGCTGCTCACCGCCAAGGCCTATGCCGAAGGCGGCCGTGCCCTGCAGGCCTACTGCGCCATGTTGCTGGAAAAAGAGCACCACCATCCCGATGAAAAAGTGCGCAAGGACTCCGCCGAGATGCTGGCCATGCTCACCCCCATCGCCAAGGCCTTCCTGACCGACAACGGCCACATCGCCACCAACGCCTGCATGCAGGTGTTTGGCGGCCACGGCTTCATCAAGGAGTGGGGGATGGAGCAGTTCGTGCGCGACAACCGCATCAACATGATCTACGAAGGCACCAACACCATCCAGTCGCTGGACTTGCTGGGCCGCAAGATCCTGGGCAACACCGGCGCCACGCTGCGCAAGTTCGGCAAGCTGGTGGGCCAACTGGTGGCTGAAGAGGGCGTGAACGAGAAGATGGCCGAGTTCATCAACCCCATCGCCGTGCTGGGTGACCAGATGACCAAGTTCACCACCGAAATCGGCTTCAAGGGCTTCCAGAACCCCGACGAAGTGGGTGCGGCTGCGGTGGACTACCTGCGTGTGGCCGGTCACCTGGTGTTCGGCTACTTCTTCGCCCGCATGGCCCAGGTGGCCCTGCGCGAAATCGCGGCTGGCAATACTGATCCGTTCTACGTGGCCAAACTGCAGACGGCGCGCTTCTATTTCGCCAAGTTGTTCCCGGAAACGGCTACATTGATGCGCACTGCGCGTGCCGGCAGCAAGGTGCTGATGGATACGGACGCAGTGTTCGCCTGATCCGGCGTCCCCGGGTTGAGCGACTTCCCTGTCTGATTAATAACAAAGAGGAGTTCCTATGTTTCGCTCAGCTATTGCCATCCTGATCGCCGCGTCGTCTGCTTCTGCCATGGCGCAGATGACCCCCGTGGGCTTGTGGAGAACCATCGACGACCACGATGGTTCTGCCAAATCCGAAATCCGCATCGTGGAGAACGCGGGGGTCGTTTCCGGCAGGGTCGAGAAGATCCTGGAAAAGGGCAAGCAGGATGAAAAGTGCGTCGAATGCAAGGACGAGCGCAAGGACCAGCCCATCCAGGGCATGGAAATCCTGCGCGGTCTCAAGAAGGCGGAAGGCAAGGATGTGTGGGAGGGCGGCAACGTTCTCGACCCCAACAACGGCAAGGTGTACCGCGCTTCGGTAACGCCCATAGAGGGTGGCGCGAAGCTCCAGATGCGTGGCTACATCGGGTTCTTCTACCGCACCCAAACCTGGATTCGCGTCCAGTAATTTATTTCAGGAATTTATATGTCCCGTTTCAATGTCCGTAAAGTCGCCGTGCTCGGCGCCGGTGTGATGGGCGCGCAGATCGCTGCCCATCTGGTGAATGTGAAAGTGCCGGTGGTGCTGTTCGACCTGCCTGCCAAGGAAGGCCCCAAGAACGGCATCGTGACACGCGCGATTGACGGTTTGAAGAAGCTCAAGCCGTCACCCCTGGGCGTGGTCGATGACGCCGCGCTGATCCAGCAGGCCAATTACGAAGAGCATCTGGAGCAGCTGCGTGGTTGCGACCTCATCATCGAGGCCATCGCCGAGCGCATGGACTGGAAACTGGACCTCTATAAAAAGATCGCTCCGTTCGTGGCACCGCACGCCATTCTTGCGTCCAACACCTCGGGCCTGTCCATTACCAAGTTGTCCGAGGCACTGCCCGAGGAAATGAAACACCGCTTCTGCGGCATCCACTTCTTCAACCCGCCCCGCTACATGGCGCTGGTGGAGCTGATCAACACGCCAGCCACCGAGGCGGTGTACCTCGACGCGCTGGAAGCCTTTGTCACCAGCAATCTGGGCAAGGGCGTGGTGCGCGCCAAGGACTCCCCTAACTTCATCGCCAACCGCGTCGGTATTGCCGGCATGCTGGCCACCATGAAGGAAGTGGAGAACTTCGGCCTGACCTACGACGTGGTGGACGACCTGACCGGCAAGAAGTTGGGCCGCGCCAGTTCCGGAACCTTCCGTACCGCCGACGTGGTGGGTCTGGACACCATGACCCACGTCATCAAGACGTTGCAGGACACGCTCTCCATCGAGACCGATCCCTTCTACGCCAGCTTTGCCACCCCCGCGGTGCTCCAGACCCTGCTGGATATGGGCAACCTGGGCCAGAAGACCAAGGCCGGCTTCTTCAAGAAAGTCGGCCGTGACGTGCTGCGCTTTGACCTCAAGAGCAAGGACTACGTGCCCGCTGGCCAGAAAGCCGACGAGGTGTACGGACGCATGCTCAAGAAGCCGGCGGCTGAGCGCCTCAAGTTGCTGCGCAACGCCGAAGGCGCGCAGGGCCAGTTCCTGTGGGCCATTCTGCGCAACAGCTTCCATTACGCCGCCGTGCACCTGGCCTCCATTGCCGACAACGCCCGTGATGTGGACTTCTGCATGCGCTGGGGCTTCGGCATGAAGCAGGGCCCGTTCGAGCTGTGGCAAGAAGCCGGCTGGCTGGAAGTGGCCAAGATGATCCAGGAAGACATCGACGCCGGCAAGGCCCTGTGCAAGGCACCGCTGCCCGACTGGGTCTTCAAGGGCCCCGTGGCCGAAGCCGGCGGCGTGCACACGCCGCAAGGCTCCTGGAACCCGACCACTGGCACCTTCGTGCCGGTGCGCCAGCTGCCCGTTTACGCACGCCAGCATTTCCCCGAAAGCGTGCTGGGAGCCAATGCCGCTTCCGCTGCCACCGCGGGCAAGACGCTGCAGGAAGACGAATCCATCCGTTTGTGGACACTGGACGGCGACGTGCTGATTGCCAGCATCAAGACCAAGATGCACGCCATTGGCGGCGGTGTCATCGAAGGCCTGAGCCAGGCCATCACCCTGGCCGAGAAGGACTACCAGGGGCTGGTGATCTGGTCGCCGGACGAGATGTTCTCGGCCGGTGCCGACCTGCAGTCCATGTTGCCCGGCTTCATGATGGGTGGCGTCAAGGCCATCGACGGTGCTGCGCACGAGTTGCAGAAAGTCATGCTCAAGCTGCGCTACGCCAGCGTGCCCACTGTTGCCGCCATCCGTGGTCTGGCACTGGGCGGCGGTTGCGAGATGGCTGTCTACTCGGGCAAGCGCGTGGCCGCCATGGAAAGCTACATCGGGCTGGTCGAAGTGGGTGTGGGCCTGGTCCCCGGTGCCGGTGGCCTGACCTACATCGCCCGCCGCGCCGCCGAGAACATGGCGCTGTCCACGTCCAAGGACGTGCTGCCCTTCCTGACCGAAGGCTTCACCTGCGCGGCCATGGCCAAGGTGGGCACCAGCGCGCTGGAGTCGCGCAAGCTGGGCTACCTGCTGGAGAGCGACGTGGTCGTGCCGCACAAGGACGAACTGCTGTTTGTTGCCATCAACGAGGCCAAGGCGCTGTTTGCCAGCGGCTACCGTGCGCCGCACAAGCGCCTGTTCCCCGTGGCGGGCCGCAGCGGCATTGCCACCATCAAGGCACAGCTGGTCAACATGCGTGACGGCGGCTTCATCAGCGCGCACGACTTCCACATCGCCGGCCTGATTGCCGAAGTGGTGTGCGGCGGCGCGGTGGATGCCGGCACCCTGGTCACTGAGGAATACCTCATGGCCATGGAACGCAAGGCCTTCTGCAGCCTGCTCACCCATCCCAAGACCCAAGAACGCATCATGGGCATGATGTCCACCGGCAAGCCGGTGCGCAACTAAGGACACACCACAATGAAACAAGTTCAAGACGCCTACATCGTTGCCGCTACGCGCACCCCCATCGGTCGCTCTGGCCGCGGCTACTTCCGCAACACCCGCCCCGACGAACTGCTGGTGGCCGCCATCAAGAGCGCCATGCTGCAGGTGCCCTCGCTCGACCCCAAGGCCATTGAGGACGCCATCATCGGCTGCTCCTTCCCCGAAGGCGAGCAGGGCATGAACATGGCCCGCATCGCTACCGGTCTGGCCTTCAGCCACCCGGTGGGCGGCGTTACCGTCAACCGCTTCTGCGCTTCCGGCGTGACCGCCATCCAGATGGCTGCCGACCGCATCCGCGTGGGCGAGGCCGACGTGATGATTGCCGGTGGTGCCGAGTCCATGAGCATGGTGCCCATGGGCGGCAACAAGCCGTCCTTCAGTCCCGCCATCTTCGAGCGCGACGAGAACATCGGCATTGCCTACGGCATGGGTCTGACCGCCGAGAAGGTGGCCCAGCAGTGGAAGGTGACGCGCGAGATGCAGGATGCCTTCGCCCTGGAGTCCCACCTGCGCGCCATCAAGGCACAGCAGACCGGCGAGTTCACCGATGAGATCACCCCCATCGACGTCATCGAGCGCACGCCCGACCTGGCTACCGGCGAAGTCCTTACCAAGACCCGCACCGTGAACCTGGACGAAGGTCCCCGTCCCGACACCTCGCTCGAAGGCCTGGCCAAGCTCAAGCCCGTGTTCGCAGCCCGGGGCAGCGTCACCGCCGGCAACAGCTCGCAGACCAGCGACGGCGCCGGCGCGCTGATCCTGGCCAGCGAAAAGGCGGTCAAGCAGTTTGGCCTGACCCCGCTGGCGCGCTTTGTGTCCTACGCCGCACGCGGCGTGCCGCCCGAGCTCATGGGCATTGGCCCCATCGAGGCCATTCCCGCTGCCCTGCGCTACGCCGGCTTGCAGCACAGCGACATCGACTGGTTCGAGCTCAACGAAGCCTTCGCCGCCCAGTCGCTGGCGGTGGTCAACACCCTGGGACTGGATCCGGCCAAGGTCAACCCCATGGGCGGCGCCATCGCCCTGGGCCACCCGCTGGGCGCCACCGGAGCCATCCGTGCCGCGACCGTGGTGCACGCCCTGCGTCGCCACAACCTGAAGTACGGCATGGTGACCATGTGCGTGGGCACGGGCCAGGGGGCTGCCGGAATCTTTGAGCGCGTGTAAGCGCAGCCGCAACAGGCCACCTGCGGGTGGCCTTTTGCATGGAGGAATGCCATGGAAACCTTGACCCTGTCTGCGCCCGATGGCGCTCCCCTTGCCGCACGCGTGTTTGGCGCCGAAGGGGGCGCCCGCGGCAGCGTGGTGATCGGCGCGGCCATGGGCGTGCGCCAAGCCTACTATGCGCCGTTTGCGCAGTGGCTGGCCGGGCAGGGCTGGCGCGTCACCACCTTCGACTACCGCGGCATGGGGGACTCGCTGCCGGCAGCTGCCTCCCGCGGCCTGCGCGGGGTGCAGGCAACCCTCAACGACTGGGTGCGGGACTACGAAACCGTGGTGGCGCACGCGCGGGCCGCCCAGGCGGATGGGCCGCTGTACCTGATCGGGCACAGCCTGGGCGGGCAGCTGCCGGGCCTGTTCGCGCAGCCCGAGCGGGTGGACGGCCTGCTGGGGGTGGCGTCGGGCAGCGGTTACTGGCGCGACACCGCACCGGCACTGCGGCGCAGCGCGCCCTTTTTCTGGCATGTGCTGGTGCCGGTTTCCACCGGTGTGTTCGGCTACTTTCCCGGTAACCGGCTGGGCATGGTGGGCGACCTGCCCGCGGGGGTGATCCGGCAGTGGCGCCGCTGGTGCCTGAATCCGCGCTACAGCGCGGGTGCGGAGGACGCCACGACCCGCTATGCCCGCGCGCGTTTTCCGGTGCTGGCCCTGTCCATTGCCGACGATGAAATGATGACCCAGCGCGGCATCGAAAACCTGGTGGCCCTGTACCAGAACGCGCCGCGTCGCGTGCAGACGGTGGTGCCAGCCGACATGGCAGTGCGCCGCATCGGACACCTGGGCGCGTTTCGCAGCGAGCACGCGTCGGTGCTGTGGCCGCAACTGCAGCAATGGATGCTAGGCTTGGCATCCAAGGAATCCACATGACACAGCATCTTTTTGACCAGGCCATTGCGCTCACGGCACAGCCTGACAACCATTTTTCCGGCCACACCAGTCCCGCCTACGCCAACATGGTGGGCCCGTTTGGCGGCATCACCGCGGCGCAGGCGCTCAACGCCGTGCTGCAGCACCCCCAGCTGCTGGGCGAGCCGGTGTCGCTGACCGTCAATTTCGCCGCGGCGCTGGCCGACGGCCCGTTTGACGTCGTGGCCCGCCCGGCGCGCACCAACCGCTCCACCCAGCACTGGATGGTCGAGTTTTTCCAGGCCGGACAGACCGTGCTCACGGCCACGGTGTTCACCGCCACGCGCCGCGAGACCTGGGGGCTGGACGACGAACCCCTGCCCGTGGTGCCCCCGCCCGACCAGGTGGCGCCGCCCGCCCGGCAGGCCCCCATGCCGTTTGTGCAACGCTACGAACTGCGGCCTGTGACGGGTGACATGCCCTCCGTGTGGGACGGCAGCGGCAGCAGCAGCAGCCTGTCCCAGCTGTGGGTGCGCGACAACCCGCCGCGCCCGTTGGACTTTGCGGCCCTGAGTGCCATGGCCGACATCTTTTTTCCCCGCGTGTTCATCCGGCGGGCCAAGTCGGTGCCGGTGGGCACCGTCACCATGACGGTGTACTTCCACGCCGACTCCGAGCAGCTCAAGGCCACCGGCAGCGGCTACCTGCTGGCCCAGGCGCGGGCCCAGGTGTTTCGCAACGGCTATTTCGACCACACCGCCCAGCTGTGGAACGAGGCCGGTGTCCTGCTGGCGACCACGCACCAGATCGTGTACTACAAAGAGTGATGCAATCACTGTCTCCATTCCAAGAAAGAGGAAGACCATGCAAGATGTTTTGATCCACACCGCCGATGGCGTTACCACCCTCACCATCAACCGGGTGGACAAGAAGAATTCCCTGACGACGGCCATGTACGCCGCCATGGCCGACACCCTGCAGCAGGCCCAGGACGACGATGCCGTGCGCGTGGTGGTGATCCAGGGTGACGTCACCGTCTTCAGCTCCGGCAATGACATTGGCGACTTCCTGAGCGGCCCGCCCGCCACGCCCGACGCGCCGGTGTCGCGTTTCCTGCGCGCCATTGCCACCTTCCCCAAACCCCTGCTGGCGGCGGTGTGCGGCCCGGCCGTGGGCGTGGGCACCACCATGCTGTTCCACTGCGATCTGGTCTACGCTGGCGACAACGCCGCGTTTTCCATGCCCTTCGTGAACCTGGGGCTGTGTGCCGAGGCGGCCTCCAGCCTGCTGGTGCCGCAGATGATGGGCTACCACCGCGCGGCCGAGGCCCTGCTGCTGGGCGAGCCCTTCATGGCCGAGGCGGCGCTGGAAGTGGGGTTGGTCAACCGCATCGTGCCGCCGCTGGAGGCCAACGCCTTCACACAGGCCCAGGCGCGCAAGCTGGCGGCCAAGCCGCTGTCGTCCCTCGTGGAGACCAAGCGCCTGATGAAGAAAGGCCAGATGGCCCAGGTGCTGGCGCAGATGGATGAAGAAGGCCAGAGCTTTGGCCGCATGCTGCGCGAACCGGCAGCCAAAGAGGCGTTCACTGCCTTCCTGGAAAAGCGCAAGCCGGACTTCTCCCGGGTTTGAGGGCAAAATCGGCTGTCTGGCGCCGTGCACTCTGCGCAGACAGCTATTAAAACAATAGCACTAGGAGGCACCATGTCACTCGCGGGCAAGACCCTGTTCATCACCGGCGCCTCGCGCGGCATTGGCCTGGCCATTGCCAAACGGGCGGCAGCCGACGGCGCCAACATCGTCATCCTGGCCAAGACCAAGGACCCCAACCCCAAGCTGCCCGGCACCATCTACAGCGCCGCGGCCGAGATTGAAGCGGCCGGTGGCAAGGCCTTGCCGCTGGCGGTGGACATCCGTGACGACGCGGCCGTGTTCGCCGCCGTGGAGCAGGCGGTGCAGACCTTTGGCGGCATCGACATCCTGGTCAACAACGCCAGCGCCATCAGCCTGACCAACACCGAAGCCACGCCCATGAAGCGCTTCGACCTGATGAACGGCATCAACGCCCGTGGCACCTACCTGTGCACGGCAGCCTGCCTGCCGGAGCTCAAGAAATCGGCCGCTGCCGGGCGCAATCCGCAGGTGCTGACGCTGTCGCCGCCCTTGTCCATGAAGACGCACTGGTTTGCGCCGCACACCGCCTACACCATGGCCAAGTACGGCATGAGCATGTGCACCCTGGGCCATGCCGGTGAGTTCAAGAAGTTCGGTATTGCCGTCAACAGCCTGTGGCCGCGCACGGCGATTGCCACGGCCGCCATGCAGATGATCCCTGGCGTGGATCTGGCGCTGTGCCGCACGCCCGAGATCATGGCCGACGCCGCCTACTGCGTCCTCACCCAGACGCAGTTCGACACCGGCAACTTCCACATCGACGACACCGTGCTGGCCGCCCACGGCGTGACCGATCTGGACCGCTATGCGGTCACGCCCGGCAACACGCAATTCCTGCCCGACTTTTTTGTGGACTGAGCCGTGCTGATCACTCTGGTTCTCATTGCCGGCATCTGGGCCGGCCTGCAAAATTCCCTGGCCGGCGGAGGCTCGTTCATCACCCTGCCGGTGCTGATGCTCTCGGGCATGTCCCCGCTGGCGGCCAACATCACCTCTACCGTGGCCCTGTTCCCGGGGCAGGTCACATCCGGTCTGGCCGGGCGCAAGCTGGTGTCGGGCGCGGGGCGGCTGCCGTTCTGGGCACTGTTTGTGGTCAGCATCCTGGGCGGCGGCGTGGGCGGCCTGCTGCTGCTGAAAACGCCATCGACCGTCTTCGCGCTCCTGGTGCCTTGGCTGGTGCTGTTTGCGACCGTGGTCTTTGCCTGGGGCAGCTTCTGGCGCAAATCCGGCGAAGCGGCCGTGCACCTGGGGCCAGTGGGTGCCGCGCTGGCCCAGTTCCTGATTGCGGTCTATGGCGGCTACTTTGGCGGCGGCATCGGGTTTCTGATGATGGCGGCACTCACCATGGCCGGCTTGCCGACCCGCAACGCCGGGGCCACCAAGAATGCGCTGGCCGGCGTCATGAACGCCTCGGCCGTGTTGTTGTTCGTCACCTCGCCGCAGGTGCACTGGTACCAGGCGCTGGTGCTGGGTGCTGGCGCCATTGGCGGCGGCCTGCTGGGTGCGTGGGCCCTGCACCGGATCAACGAGCGGGTGCTGCGCATCGTGATCGTGGGCATCGGCATCTGCCTGACCGTCGGCCTGTTCCTCAAGCCGGTGTGAACCGGGTTCAGGCCGCGGCATATTTATACAAAGCAACCGCTTGCTTTAAATAAAAAAATTTGGTATGGTCGGGGCATGAAGCCCGACCCAGCACAACCCGCTACCGAATCCACGGCCAAACGCCCGCGGGGGCGCCCCCGCAAGACGGTGGATGAACGCGACGGCGGCAACCGCCGCCAGGCCTTGCTGACGGCGGCCGCGCACCTGTTTCGCCGCAAGGGCTTCGATGCCACCACCACGCGCGACATTGCCGCCGCGGCAGACATGCAAAGCGGCTCCCCCTTCTACCACTTCAAGAGCAAGGACGCGCTCCTGTACGCCGTGATGGAGGAGGGCATGCACTCGGCACTGGCCCGTCAGCGCGCCGCCGTGCAGCAGCCCGGCCACGCCCGGCTGGCCCCGGCCGAACAGCTGCGCACGCTGGTGGCGGCGCATTTCGAGGTGCTGCTGGGGCCGGGCAGCGATTTCGTGCCGGTGATGCTGTACGAGTCGCGCTCGCTGCAGCCGCGCCAGCGCAAGTCGCTGGCCAAGCTGATTGCCGAATACGAATCCCTGTGGATGCCGGTGCTCAATGCCCTGCATGCCAGCGGCCAGTTGCGGGCCCCGGTCGGGTTGGCGCGTCTGCTGATCCTGGGGGCACTGAACTGGTCGGTGCAATGGTTTGATCCCAAGAAGGGCGCGTCGCTGCAAGACCTGACCGACGCCGCCATGGCCTTGTTTTTGAAGGAGTCCTGATGCAATACGGTTCTGTTTTCGCCCCCAATCTGTTTGCGGGCAAGGTGGCGGTGGTGACGGGCGGCGGGTCCGGCATCGGCCGCTGCGTGGCCCATGAGCTGGCGGCGCTGGGCGCCCAGGTGGCGCTGGTCGGGCGCAAGCTAGAGAAGCTGCAGAAGGTGGCCGACGAGATCACCGCAGACGGTGGCACGGTGAGTTTCCAGGTCTGTGACATCCGCGAGGAAGAGTCCGTCAAGCAAACCGTGGCGGCCATTCTGGCGCAGCATGGCCGCATTGACGCGCTGGTGAACAACGCCGGCGGCCAGTTCATGACGCCGCTGGAAGCCATCAGCGCCAAGGGCTGGCAGGCGGTGGTCAACACCAACCTGACCGGCGGCTTCCTGATGGCGCGCGAGTGCTACCTGCAGGCCATGAACAAGACGGGCGGCAGCATCGTGAACATCGTGGCCGACATGTGGGGCTCCATGCCCGGCATGGGCCACAGCGGCGCGGCACGTGCGGGCATGGTCAGCTTTACCGAGACCGCCGCGGTGGAGTGGGCGGGCAAAGGCGTGCGTGTCAATGCCGTGGCACCGGGCTACATTGCGTCGAGCGGCATGGACAACTACCCGGTAGAGGCCGGCCCGATGATCCGCGAGATAGCCAAGACCATTCCCGCCGGGCGCTTTGGCACCGAATCGGAAACCGCAGCGGGCATTGTGTTCTTGCTCAGCCCCGCCGCGTCGTTTATCAGCGGCACCACCTTGCGCATCGACGGTGCGCGCCCGCAGGCCCGCAGCGGCTACCCCATGCGCGTGCCCGACGCCACGGTGCAGGCACGCGATGCGGTCAAGGCTTTCAACGGCTTTCACCGCGCCATCGTTCCCAAGGTGTTCCAGGTCTGAGCCAGCTGAGCCCCCCTCCATTGCATTGAAAAGGAAATCCGCATGTCCATGACCGATATTGGCGACGAAGACATCGCCCTGGTGGAAGACGCTGCACGCAAATTCATCCAGACCGAAGTCGCCCCCCACCTCGAATCCTGGGAGGAAGCCGGTGTGTTCCCGCGCACCCTGTACCAGCGCGCCGCCGACATGGGCTGGCTGGCCATGGGTTTCCCGGAGGCGTTGGGCGGCACACCCAGCCCCTGGAAACTGCGCAATGCGCTGACCATGACGCTGGCCCGCACGGGCGGCAGCGGTGGCCTGATGGCCAGCCTGTTCAGTCACAACATCGGCCTGCCGCCGGTGATGCGCCACGGCTCGCCGGAACTGCAGCGCGAGGTGATCCCCGACGTGCTGGCGGGCAAGAAGATTTCTGCCCTGGCCATCTCCGAGCCCGGCGGCGGCACCGACGTATCGGCGCTCAAGACCACGGCGCGGCGTGAAGGCGACGAATATGTGGTCGATGGCGAGAAGATCTTCATCACCTCCGGCACCCGTGCCGACTGGTACACCGTGGCGGTGCGCACTGACCTGCAGAACAAGGGGCCCATGGGCATCTCCATGCTCATGGTCCCTGGCGACGCGGTGGGGCTGGAACGCACGCCGCTCAAGAAGATGGGCTGGCTGTGTTCCGACACGGCCCAGCTGCGCTTCGACGGTGTGCGCGTGCCGGCGCGCTACCTGGTGGGCGAAGAGGGGGCGGGCTTCAAGATGATCCTCACCAACTTCAATGGCGAGCGCCTGTCCATGGCCGCGCTGGCGCTGGGCTTCTCGGAGGCTTGCTACGACGAGGCCCTGAGCTGGGCGCAGCAGCGCAAGACCTTTGGCACAGCCATCATCGACCACCAGGTCATCCGCCACAAGCTGATGGACATGAAGATGCGCATCGAATCCACCCGGGCCTGGCTCCACAGCGTGTCGGCCCGTGCCGATGCCGGCGACCGTGGCGACAAGACCGCCAAGGGCGCCGAGTGGGTGGCGCAGGTGTGCCTGCTGAAGAACCACGCCACGCAGACCATGCAGTTCTGCGCTGACCAGGGCGTGCAGATCCTGGGTGGCATGGGCTTCATGCGGGGTACCAAGTGCGAGCGCATCTACCGCGAGGTTAAGGTCATGACCATCGGTGGCGGCACCGAGGAAATCATGAAGGAGTTGGCCTCCCGCCAGCTGGGTCTGTAAGATCGCGGCATGGCCCATTCCAAATCCAGCGCCCCGGCGGCGCCCATCGTCTTCGAACCCGAGTTCATCCAGAACCTGGCCCGCATCTTTGAGAAATCCATCGTCTTCAATACCGTGCTGGGCCTGAAGATCGACTCCATCGCCCCGGAGCGGGTGGTGGCCCACATTGCCATGAAACCCGAGCTGGTGGGCCATTACAGCTTCAACCGGCTGCACGGCGGCGTCATCAGCGCGGGGCTGGACGCCATGGGCGGGCTGGCCGTCATGGCCGCCATCGGTGCCCGCCACATGGACGAGGCGCCGATGCAGCGCCTGCACCGCTTCTCCAAGCTGGGCACCATCGATCTGCGGATCGATTACCTGCGTCCTGGCATCGGGGAGCGTTTCGAGTTGCGCGCCGAGGTGATGCGCCTGGGCTCGCGGGTGGCATCCACCCGCATGGAGTTCCTGGGGGCCGATGGCAAGCTGCTGTCGACCGGATCCGGCGCCTACATCGTCTCCTGAGATGCTATCGATTGCATAGCTGTCTGCGCAGTATCTGCGCTGCTTGGCGGCCGATTTGGCACAAAAAAGCCACCTTGCGGTGGCTTTTTTGCCATGGGGCCCGCTTACTTCTTGGCGGCCTTGCCGGCGGGTGCCTTTACATCGTCGCCAAAGTATTCGGAGACCGGTTTCCACTTGCCGTCCTGAATCTGCGACAGCCGTGCGGCGTCGCTGCCCAGGTGGCGGGTGGGTGAGAACGACTGCGCCGGGCTGCCGAAGATATCGGGCGCGATGGACAGGGTGTCCATGACCTTGATGAAGCTCTCGGTTGTCAGGTTCTTGCCGGCCTTGTTGGCTGCGTTGGCAAAGTTGGTGATGATCTGGTAGCCGTAGACCGAGAACACGGCGGGATCCTCGTTGAACTTGGTCTTGTACTTGTTGGACCAGAAGCGGATCGGTTGCGACGCGTCATCCGTGTAGGGATTCTGCGAGGTCATGGCGGCGTAGAAGCCGTCCATGGCCTTGCCGCCGAGCTTGTGGATCAGGTCGGTGTAGGCCGCGCTGGAGCCCAGGAAGACAGGGTTGTAGCCCATCTTGCGGGCGGTGCCGATGGCGCCAATGGTTTCGCGGATGATGGTTCCCAGCACCACCATGTCGCAGTTGGCGGCCTGCAGCTTCTGGATCTGCGAGGAGAAGTCGGTTGCGCCGCGCTTGTAGGACGTCTTCTCGGCGTAGGTCATGTTGAGGGTCTTCAGCCCGGCTTCGCCGCCCTTGAGCACTTCCAGCCCGAAGTCGTCGTCCTGGTACAGGGTGCAGACCTTCTTGAGGCCTTTTTCCTTCACCAGCTTGGGCGTCGCATAGCGAATCTGGTCATAGTAGGCGCCGGCAAACGAGTATTTGAGCTTGTGAAAGGGCTCGTACATTTCCCGCGCCGCCGACAGCGGCATGAAGTTGATGACGTTCTTCTCGAACTGCACCGGCATGGCGGCCATGTTGTGCGCCGTGCCGATGTGGCCGACCATCATGAAGATCTTGTCCTGGTTGACCAGCTTCTGCGCGGCCAGTACGGCTTTCTTGGGGTCGTAGCCCGAGTCTTCCACCAGCAGACGGATCTTGCGGCCGTTGATGCCACCCTGCTCGTTGAGCTCGTCCACGGCCAGCATCATGCCGTTGCGGGCCTGCTTGCCGTAGCCCGCCAGGGGGCCGGACAGGTCCTGGATGGACCCCAGGAGGATTTCATCCTTGCTGACGCCTTGCTGGGCACTGGCCGCGGTGGCCGTCAGTGCCAGCGCGGCGAGGGTGATAGCGGTGTGCAGTTTCATCGTCCGTCTCCTTTATGAAAATAATCGCAAGGACCGGCGGGGTCCTTGCCCGGGGTGCTCCGTATGGTGCCGCAACGGCGCGGTTTTGTCATGTCCCGCCGCTGGTGGCCGTTCAGTAGGTGTAGTCCATCACCACCGCCCAGCGCCCGTCCTTGATCTGCGACAGGCGCGATTCATCGCTGCCCAGGCGGCGGGTGGGCGTGAACTTCAGGGGTGGGCTGCCAAAGATGTCGGCCGGAATCCGGATGGTTTCCATGGCGCGGATGAACTTGCTGGTGGTGGGGCGGTCACCCGCGTCCCGCATGGCCTTGGCAAAGATGTTGATGGTGTTGTAGCCGAACACCGACATGTTGGAAGGGTCCTCGTTGAACCGGGTCTTGTACTTGTTGGCCCACAGGCGCGCCGCCGGGGTGCCCGAGTCCACGTAGGGAATCTGCGCCGTCATGGTGGCGTACAGGCCCTCGACGATCTTGCCGCCCAGCTTGGGGATCAGCTCGGAGTAGGCCGCGCTGCTGGCCAGGAAGACCGGATTGAACCCGGACTTGCGCGACTCGCCAATGACGCCCACGGTCTCGCGGATGATGGTGCCCAGCACCACCAGCTCACACCCGGCCGCTCGCATCTTGGCGACCTGCGAGGAGAAGTCGGTGGCGCCGCGCTTGAAGGTGGTCTTTTCCGTCAGCGCCATGCGCTGGTTCTTCAGGCTGTCTTCCGTGCCGTTCAGGATTTCCACGCCGAACTCGTCGTCCTGGGTGACCGTGCAGACCTTGGTGGCACCGGTCTGGCGCACCAGCTTGGGCAGAGCGGTGCGGATCTGCTCGTAGTAGGTCGAGTTGATGGCGAACTTCAGGCGGTGGAACGGCTCGTACATCTCGCGCGCCGCGGTCAGGGGGAAGAAGTTGATGACTTCCTTCTCGAACTGGATGGGCATGGCCGCCATGTTCTGCGCCGTGCCGATGTGGCCGACCATCATGAAGATCTTGTCCTGGTTGACCAGCTTCTGCGCGGCCAGCACGGCCTTCTTGGGGTCGTAGCCTGCGTCCTCCACCAGCAGCTTGATCTTGCGGCCATTGATGCCGCCCTGCTCGTTGACTTCCTCGATGGCCATCTGCATGCCGTTGCGTGCCTGCTTGCCGTAGCCGGCCAGCGGGCCGGACAGGTCCTGGATGGAACCCAGCAGGATTTCGTTCTTGCTGATGCCCTGCTGTTGGGCCGATGCCAGGGTGGCGCTGGTGGCCAGAACGGCCAGCGCGATAAGGTGCTTGGTTTGCATGGTGTGGGAATGGACTTTCGTGTTACAGGTACATCGCGTCGATTTGCGCGGCGTACTTCTTTTCGACCAGCTTGCGTTTGAGCTTCATCGTGGGAGTCAGCTCTTCATCTTCCGCTGTCAGCTGGTTCTCCAGCAGGAAGAATTTCTTGATCTGTTCGACGCGGGCGAACTTCTTGTTGACGCGGTCCAGCTCGCCCTGGATGAGCGCCTGCACCTCGGGCGCGCGGGTCAGGCTGGCGTAGTTGCTGAAGGGCACATCGGCATCCTGGGCAAACTTCTCCACGTTCTCCTGGTCGATCATGATGATCACGGTCAGGTAGGCGCGCTTGTCGCCAATGACCACGGCGTCGGTGATGTACGGCGAGAACTTCAGGTCGTTCTCCAGCTCGCTGGGCGTGATGTTCTTGCCGCCGGCCGTGATGATGATGTCCTTCATGCGGTCGGTGATGCGGTAGTAGCCGTCCTCGTCCACCACGCCCACGTCCCCGGTGTGCAGCCAGCCCTGCGCGTCAATGGCTTCGGCGGTTTTTTCCGGCAGGTTCAGGTAGCCGGCAAACACGTTCTTGCCGCGCACCAGCAGCTCCCCCGTGGCGGGGTCCAGCCGGACCTCGTTGAAGCCGGCCGCCGGGCCGATGGAGCCCGGCTTCATCTTGCTGGCGGGCACGCCGGTGGAGGCGCCGCAGGTCTCGGTCATGCCCCAGACCTCCAGCATGGGTACGCCCAGTGCCAGGTACCAGCGCACCAGATCGGGTGAAATGGGCGCCGCACCGGTGACCAGAAAGCGGGCGCGGTGGATGCCGATGAGCTTGCGCACATTGTTGAGCACCAGCCACTGGGCCAGCCGGAACTGCAGCTTGAGCCCGCTGCCCACCGGCTGCCCGGCCAGCACGCGGTCGGCAATGGTGGTGCCCACGCCAATGCCCCAGGCATAGGCCGCCTGCTGGATGAAGCCGGCTTCCTTCAGCGCGATCATCACACCGGAGTAGAACTTTTCCCACACCCGGGGCACCGCCGTGAAGACGGTGGGCGCAATCTCCCGCACGTTCTCGGGAATGGTCTCGGGGTTCTCCACGAAGTTGAGCATGGCGCCGGTGTACAGGGCGAAATATTCGCCGCCCATGCGCTCGGCAATGTGGCACAGGGGCAGGAAGCACATGCGCTCGTCGTGGTCGTCCTGCGCCACCAGCGTGTTGAAACCGCGCACGGTGTAGACCAGCCCGGCGTGCAGGTGCATGGCTCCCTTGGGCTTGCCGGTGGTGCCCGAGGTGTAGACCAGGATGGCCAGGTCTTCGGGCCGGCAGGCGTCCACGCGCTGCTGCAGTTCCTGGGGGTGTTCGGCCAGGTAGGCCCGGCCGAGGGTGCGCAGGGCTTCCAGACTCATGACGCCGGGCTCGTCGAGGTCGCGCAGGCCCTCCATGTCGAACACCACGATCTGGCGCAGCCCGGGCAGCTGGCTGCGCACCTCCAGGGCCTTGTCCAGCTGCTCGTCGTCTTCCACGAACAGCACCGTGGTGCGGGAATCGTCGCACAGGTACTGCACCTGCGGCGGGGCGTCGGTCGGGTAGATGCCGTTGGCCACGCCGCCGCAGGACAGCACGGCCAGATCGGTCCAGACCCACTCGACCACGGTGTTGGCCAGAATGGATGCGCACTCGCCCCGGGCAAAGCCCAGGCTCAGCAGGCCGCCGGCGATTTCACGCACAGCCTCGGCGGTCTGGTTCCAGGTCCAGCTGCGCCACAGGCCCAGGTGCTTCTGGCGCATCCAGACCTTGGGGCCGCGCTGGGCCACGGCGTTCCAGAAAATGGCCGGAATGGTTTCGCCCGGCATCACGATGTCGTGGCAGGGCTGGATGTTGCTGGTGTCCCAGAGTCCGCTCATCTGTGTTATCTCCAGGTCTTCTTCTTTTTCCAGCGCCGCTCGCCGCGCACGCCGTGCTCCTTCATGCCGAGGTAGAACTCCTTGATGTCGTCCTTCTCGCGCAGGTGGGCGCAGGTGTCTTCCATGACGATGCGGCCGTTTTCCAGCACATAGCCGTAGTCGGAGGCGTTGAGCGCCATGTTGGCGTTCTGCTCCACCAGCAGGATGGTGGTGCCGCGTTCGCGGTTGATGCGCACCACGATCTCGAAGATTTCCTTGGTGAGCTTGGGCGAAAGGCCCAGGCTGGGCTCGTCGAGCAGGATCAGGTCCGGGTTGGCCATGAGCGCGCGCGAGATGGCCAGCATCTGCTGCTGGCCGCCCGAGAGCAGGCCGGCGTCCTGCGCCGAGCGTTCCTGCAGGATGGGGAAGTAGCCATACACCGCCTCCATGTCCCGGGCCACGCCGTCGCGGTCGGTCCGGGTGTAGGCGCCCATCAGCAGGTTGTCGTGCACGGACAGCAGCGCAAACACCTCGCGCCCTTCGGGCACATGGCTCAGGCCCTGCTGCACGATGAAGGCCGGGTCCTTGGCGGTGATGGGTTCGCCCTTGAACTCGATCGAGCCCTTGCGCGGATCGATGATGCCGGAGATGGTCTTCAAAATGGTGGTCTTGCCCGCGCCGTTGGAGCCCAGCACGGTGGCAATCTCGCCCCGGCGGACCTGCAGGCTGACGCCACGGATGGCCTTGATGGGCCCGTACGCGCTCTCCACGTTGAGCAGCTTGAGCACCGGCTGGTCACTGATGGGTGGGGGCTGGATGCTCATGCGGCCTCCCGGGAAGGCGCGGTCTCGCGCCGCAGTGATGACACGTCGTCGATGGACCCCAGATAGGCCTCCACAACCCCCGGGTCGGTCTGCACTTCGCGCGGCGTGCCCATGGCGAGCACGGCGCCCTGGTTCATGGCCACTACCCGGTCCGATACCTTGGACACCAGTGCCATGTCGTGCTCCACCATCAGCACGGTGATGCCCAGCTCGTTCTTGATGTCCTGGATCCAGAAAGCCATGTCGTCGGTCTCCTCCACGTTCAGGCCGGACGACGGTTCGTCCAGCAGCAGCAGCCGCGGCTCGGTGCACAGCGCGCGGGCCATCTCCACCACCTTGCGCACGCCGTAGGGCAGGCCGGCAACCAGGGAGTCGCGGTAATGCTGCAGGTCCAGGAACTCGATCACCTCCTCGGCCTTTTCCCGCGCCAGCAATTCGGTCTCGCGTGCCTGGGCGGTGAAGAACAGGTCTTGCCACAGGTTGGTTTTGCGGTGGGTGTGGCGCCCAATCAGCAGGTTGTGCAGGACCGAGGCGTGCTCGAACAATTCGATGTTCTGGAAGGTGCGGGCAATGCCCAGGGAGGCCACGGCCTGCGGCGGCTGGTCGGTGAGCCTGAGCAGGCCGTTGGGGCCCAGGTAGTCGATCCCGCCCGTGGTGGGCGTGTAGATGCGGCTGATCAGGTTGAAGACGGTGGTCTTGCCGGCGCCGTTGGGGCCGATCAGCGTGAACACCTCGCCCTGTTTGACGTCGAAGCTGACGTTGTTGACCGCCAGCACGCCGCCAAAGCGCACGCTCAGGTTCTTGGCAGAAAGAAGGGTGTCGGTCATCACTTCAGCCTGTCGGATTTTTGGAAGGATTTCTGCCGCTTGAACATGCCCTTGCGGTAGAACGGGAACATCTGCAGGTAGGTGCGGATCTTGAGCCAGCGCCCGTACAGGCCCATGGGTTCGAACAGCACGAAGGCAATCAGCACCAGGCCGTACACCAGGCCCTGCAGGCCGGGCGCCTGGCCAATGACGGCGGGCAAGAGGTCTTTGACCGAGGCAATGGCCTGGGGCATGGCGATCAGGAAGATGGCGCCCAGAAAGGCCCCGTGCACCGAGCCCACGCCGCCGATCACGATCATCAGCAGCAGGTCGATGCTTTGGAGGATGTTGAATTGGTCCGGCGAGATGAACTGCAGGTTGTGCGCGTACAGCGCGCCGGCAATGCCGGCGAGCGCCGCCGACAGCGCAAACGACAGGGTCTTGTAGTAGGCCAGGTGGATGCCCATGCTCTGCGCCGAAATCTCGGAGTCGCGGATGGCGACAAAGGCCCGACCCGTGGGGGAGCGCAGCAGGTTCAGGATGCCCAGCGTGGCGGCCACGGTGATGACCAGGCACAGAAAGTAGAACTGCTCGCCGCTGTCCAGCACCCAGCCAAAGAGGTTGGGCTTGAGCACACGGATGCCGGCATTGCCGCCGGTGACCGATTCCCAGCGCGCCAGCACCTCTTCCACGATGAACCCGAATGACAGGGTGGCAATGCCCAGGTAAATGCCCTTGACGCGCAGCGCCGGCAGGCCCACCACCACCCCCACCGTGGCCGACAGCGCGGCCGCGCAGGCCAGCGCCAGCGGGAACGGCAGGCCCATGTTGGTCAGCACGGTGTGCGTGTAGGCGCCCACGCCCAGGAAGGCCGCATGGCCCATGGAGAACAGGCCGGTATAGCCCGCCAGCAGCATCAGGCCCAGGCCGGCCACGGAGTAGATCAGCACCAGGGTCAGCTGCGCCAGCCAGTATTCGGCAAACAGCCAGGGCGCGGCCAGCAGCAGCACCATGAGCAGGCTGTACCAGAAGACATGCCCGCCGTGCTTGGCCAGGTTGATGTCCTGGCCGTAATTAGTCTTGAAAATGAATCTCATACTTTTTTGCGCAACTTTTCGCCGAACAGCCCGTTGGGCCTGACCATCAGCATGACCAGCACCACGATGTAGGCAGCGGTGTCCTTGAAGCCGTCGGGCAGGTAGAAGCCCGAGAGCGATTCCACAATGCCGATCACCAGCCCGCCTACGATGGCGCCCGGCAGGCTGCCAAAGCCGCCCACCACGGCGGCCGGAAAGGCCTTCAGGCCAATGAAGCCCATGTTGGCGTGCACAAAGGTAATGGGCGCCAGCAGCAGGCCGGCAATGGCGGCGACCGCCGAGGCCAGACCCCAGGCAATGCCGTTGAGGCGCTTGACCGGAATGCCCATGTAGTAGGCCGCCAGCTGGTTCTGCGAGGCGGCCTGCATGGCAATGCCCAGCTTGCTGTAGCGGAACAGGGCGAACAGCAGCACGCACAGCACGGCGGTGGCGCCAATCACCGCCATGTGCTCCACGTTCAGCACCAGGCCGCTGACGTTCCAGATTTCATCCTTGTAGGGCACGGGCAGCGCCTGCGTGTCGGTGCCGATGCCGGGAATGACGGTGATGAGGCCGCGCGCCACGTAGCCAATGCCGATGGTCAGCATCACCACGGAAAAAGCCGGCTGGCCCAGGATGGGGCGGATCACCACGCGCTCCAGCAGCACGCCGAAGACGGCCATGCCGGCAATGGCGCAGACGACGGCGAGCCAGTAGGGAAAACCCAGCATGGTCATGCCCACCAGGCCGCCGAACGCGCCCAGCATCATCAGCTCGCCCTGGGCAAAGCTGACGGTCTCCGTTGCCTTGTAGATGAGCACAAAGCCCATGGCAATCAAACCGTAGATGCAGCCTTGTGCAATCCCGCTGATCACCAATTGAAGAACTAGCACAGTGGCTCCCGTTGTTGTTGTGTGGCAGCCCGTTTATAGCGGCGGCTTATCGAATGCTTGATAGGGTTGTCACTGATGATCAGGGTAGACACCGATGCTTTTGTCCCCTGCGGGACTGTTTAATCGGGCGGCATGATGCCAACCGTCCACACCACCCAACACGGGGCCGTTACCGTGGTGACTCTTTCGCGCGCCGATGTGCGCAATGCCGTGGATGCCGACACGGCGCGTCAGCTGTACGAGGCCTTCCTGGCGTTCGATGCCGACCCGCAGGCGCGCGTGGCCGTGTTCCACGGCGCGCATGGCCACTTCTGCGCCGGCTGGGATTTGCAGGCCGGTGCCCGCATGGCCCAGCACTTGCAGGAGGGCGTGGACCCGTTTGCGGCATTGAATTTTTCGCCCGCAGACGCGGCACCGCAGGGGCCCATGGGGCCTTCGCGTCTGTTGCTGTCCAAGCCGGTCATCGCCGCCATCAGCGGCGCCGCCGTGGCTGGCGGCATGGAGCTGGCCCTGTGGTGCGACTTGCGGGTGATGGAGGCGGATGCCTACTTTGGCGTGTACTGCCGCCGCTTCGGTGTGCCGCTCATTGACGGCGGCACCGTGCGCCTGCCGCGCCTGATCGGCATGGGCCACGCCATGGACCTCATCCTGACTGGGCGCAAGGTGGAGGCCGCCGAGGCCTTGCAGATGGGTCTATGCAACCGCGTAGTGCCTGCGGGGGAGGCGTTGCCCGCTGCCCTGGCACTGGCCGAGCAGCTGGCAGGCTTTCCGCAGGCCACCATGCTGGCCGACCGCGCCAGTGCCTATGCCCAGTGGGACCAGGACTTGCCGCACGCGCTGCACCAGGAGTGGCAGCGCGGCAAGGCCTGCATTGCCCAAGGGCTGGAGGGCGCGGCGCGTTTTTCCGCCGGCGCGGGACGGCACGGAAAGTTCTAGCGCCCCCGCGTGCCGGCGCGGCCCCTGCTGCTTACTTTTTCATCTCGTCCTTGGCCATGCCATCTTTGGCCATCGCGTCCTTCTTCATGGTGTCTTTCGCCATGGCATCCTTTTTCATCGCATCCTTCTTCATGGCGTCCTTTGCCATCGTGTCTTTTTTCATGGTGTCCTTCGCCATGGCATCGTTGGCCATTGCGTCCTTCTTCATGGCGTCTTGTGCCAGGGCAAAGTTGCCGGCCAACAGCAGAGAAGCGGTAAGGATGGTGGTCGTGATCTTGTTCATGTTGAACTCCTTTGAGATGGTTAAAAATGGCAGTGATGCCGATACTTCAGGGCGCCCGCGCAGGATTGCTCAGGTGCCGCCGAACCAGTTGTACCCCTGGTCTTCCCAGTAACCGCCGGGGTAGGTATTGGTGACAAAAATAGCCTGGATATGCTTCGGATTCTTGTAGCCGAGCTTGGTGGGCATACGCAGCTTCAAGGGGAAGCCATAGCGCGGTGGCAGGGGCTGCCCGTCATAACTAAGGGCCAGCAAAGTCTGGGCATGCAGTGCGGTCGGCATGTCGATGCTCGTGTAATAGTCATCCGAGCACTTGAAGCCCACATACTTCGCCGTCAGGTCCGCGCCCACACGGCGCAAGAAGCTGGAAAAGGGTATGCCTCCCCATTTGCCAATCGCGCTCCAGCCTTCCACACAAATGTGGCGGGTAACCTGATCGGCCTGGGGCAAGGCATGGAGCTCCTGCAGGGACCAGGAATGCCGGTCTGCCACCAGCCCCGTCACTTCCAGTCGGTAGCGCTCTCCGTCCACTGGCCGGATCTCGTCTTCGCCATAGAACGCATTGAATGGGAATGGCCGGGTGATCATGGAATCGGCATACGTCGGCGCCAACCGGTTCGGATCGAACAGCCACCCCTGCACCTTGTCGTTCCAGCGCGAGACCTCCATCAGAGCCGCCTCGGCACTGTTTTCGTCGACGATGGCGCAGCCGCTCAGCAGAGACAGGCCACCCAACGTCAAGGCGCGACTGAGAAACATGCGCCGCGCGGGCTGCTCCATGCGGCGTGCCAGGTCTTTGGTAGCGTCCTTGAGGAAGGCATCGGAGTCGAAGGTCTGCAGGTTGTGGAAATGTTTGCTCACGGTGTGGACTCCTTATTTGCCGCGGATCATGGTCACCAACGTGCGTGGCACCAGTGCCACCATCACCAGATGGACGCCCACGAACGCAACGAGCAGTGCCATGGCCAGGAAATGCACGCGCCGTGCGGCTTCATAGCCGCCGAGCAGCTCGCGCAACAACGGGAACTGGACCGATTTCCACAACACAAGACCGGACATCACCAGCAACACGCTGTCGAGCATCACCAGGAGGTAAGCCACGCGCTGCACAGCGTTGTACTGGCGTGGGTTGGCGTGCGACAGGCGTCCGTGCAACGTGGCGCGAAGGTCCTGCAACAGGGCGTGCAGTGACAGCGGAAAGAATTTGTGCCACAGCCGTGCGCTGCCGACGTTGCACAAAAAGTAGACCAGACCATTGGCCACCAGCAGCCACATGGCGGCGAAGTGCCATTGAATGGCCCCGCCGAGCCAGCCGCCCAGCGTAATGCCTGCCGGCACCGTGAAGTCGAAAAATGGTGCAGCGTTGTAGATGCGCCAGCCACTCAATGCCAGAACCGAAACGGCGACAGCATTGAGCCAGTGCGTTACACGCAACCAGGCGGGGTGAATGGGCGGGGCATTGTTGGGCATTGCGAATCCAGGTTCAGGCTTCAAACGGTTACGCGGTTTCTGCTCCTCAGCGGAAGCGGATTGGCTGTACGATCTGCCCGTTAATTCGCCAAGACATGCCGTCCGGTTACAACACCGGGAAAATATTTTCCAAATGGGGCGAGAAAAATATTTCTTCTTCTGCCTGTAACCAAACCCTCCGATGCAACGAATAGAGAAGTTAGATCACCTGAGCGCTGGAGAACAGCAGCTCAGAGCGTTGCTGGTTTCGGGGCTGGCCGGTGATGCGCATGCCTACCACGCGTTTTTGCAGCAACTGAGTGCGCATTTGCGCGCCTTCCTGAGAGGGCGCCTATCCAGCCTGCCGGATGAAGTGGAGGATTTGGTGCAAGAGTCGCTATTGGCCATACACAATCAGCGCCACACCTATGAAGCCAGTCGACCGGTGACGGCGTGGATTCACGCCATTGCCCGCTACAAGCTGATCGACTTCCTGCGTCGACGGGCCGGGCGTGAGGCACTCAACGATTCGATCGAAGATGAATCAGAGCTATTTGCCGCCTCTGACATCGAAGCGAGCAGCGCACGGTACGACGTGACCCAGTTGCTGGATCAGCTGCCTGACCGGCACCGGCTGCCCATCGTGTGTGTGAAATTGGAAGGTTTGTCGGTCAGCGAGGCGGCGCAGAAAACGGGCATGTCGGAGTCCGCCATCAAGGTTGGCATTCACCGTGGCCTGAAGGCACTTGCAGAAAAAATACGGGGAACAGAATGAAGACGGAAGATCTTGTCAATATGCTCGCGACCGGCGTCGAGGCCGTCCCGCCGCATGTGGCCGCTCGCCGTTTTGCCGTGGCCTTGGGCTGGGGCGCGGTGGGGGCCACCCTGCTGATGCTGCCGCTGCTGGGGGTGCGCCCGGATCTGGGCGCCGCAGTTTTGCTGCCCATGTTCTGGGTCAAAGTGCTGTTTGTTGCATGCCTGTTGGCAGCCAGCTTGTTTGCAGCGGTTCGCCTGTCACAACCCGGCAGTGGGCTGCAACGGGGCGCGGGCGTATCGGTTGCGCTGCCCGTGCTGGCCATGTGGGCGCTTGCGGTTCTGGATTTGAACCGGGCTGAGCCCGTGCAGCGGGCTGGGTTGTTTTGGGGCGATACGTGGGCTTCCTGCCCGTTCCTCATTGCCATGCTGTCCGTTCCCGTATTCGCCGGCGTCCTGTGGGCCATGCGGGGTCTTGCACCAACACGGCTGCGCCTCGCTGGTGCGGCGGCCGGGCTCCTTTCCGGGGCAACCGGGGCACTCGTGTATTGCCTGCATTGCCCGGAACTGGCCGCCCCGTTTGTAGGATTCTGGTATCTGCTGGGCATGCTTATCCCGACGGTGGTGGGGGCCTGGCTGGGGCCGCAGATGCTGCGTTGGTAGAGACAAAGGGTCGCAACGCGGAGTAGTTTGGCTGACTGTTTACGGCCAACTTCTGCCAGTTCTTTGGGGACTGCAAACGTCGGGAAGCAGTCCCATAGCTTCTTCAGCCTAGTGCCACAACGGGCCAGAAAATGAACTTAGTAGATGTCTGCTATACGAGTTGACATGTTACGTAGTGCGTGGAAGTCAAGCGCAGGAACGTTACTGGGCGCATGCCTTGCGCTACGATACTCCTAAAAAAAACATGGTTATAAAGGAGGAAGGCAAATGCACTTAGGGCGATTTCATCATGTAGTTGATCACTTGGAGCGGCACTTTAGCGCTGCAAAGTTAGCAGAGATCTTGGACGCCGCCGTCTCTGTACTGGAGCAATATTCACAATCGCGGACTGAGAGCCTTATGGCCGAATTCCGCAACAAGCTGGCACAGGCGCTTGACTCTAGCGACGATGTTGCGGATGAATTGCTTCAGCCCTATGCCCAACAAGTGATCGGCGAGCTCGGCCTTAAGATGCTGTTTCCCCCCGAAGTGAGAAGCAAAACAGATGAAATCGTCGCCGAACACGGGTTTGATAGTGTTTCTTTGGCAACTGCGCTAAAAAAACAGGCTAAGTTGATCGGAGTGAAAGTCTCCTACCTGAAACAGCTTGATGGCGCACTTCGCAGTCTTTCTGTCGAGTACACCGAAGTAGCAGAACATTGTGCCGAGTTTGGCTTGCTGTTACCTCGAAATATCGTTGGTGAAAAACTTCCTGATTTGTCGAAAGAATTCGATAGTCTCTCCAAATTGGCTCGTGCGGTAAATGAACTTTCTGGACAGCCCGACTATGACCCGCAGGTTGTAACAATCTCGTCATCATGGTGGCAAATTTTTCTGGACATTCCGATTGATCAAGTCGCAATTTGGACCTTGGCAATTGAGCGGATCGTTACGCTTTTCAAAAGCAATCTTGAAATCAAACAGCTACAGAAACAGCTTTCGGAAAAAGCGATGCCAGATGCGATCCTAAAAGCGATTTCGGACGAAGTCGATAAAAAGGTTAGTGGCGGTCTGAAGTCAATTGCGACTGACCTGATGGCCAAGTTTGCAACCATCGAAGATCGTGGTCGTCGCAACGAGATTGAGACCCAACTCCGTCAAGGTCTGCATTACCTTGCTAAACGGATGAATGAGGGTGCACAGGTCGAACTAAACGTAGGGTTACCCGACGAGCCCGAAGACCCTGTGACGAAGGAAGGCGAGGAACCGAATCAACAGTTGCTGGAAGCTAATTCAAAAATCCGAGAACGCCTCGCACAATTGCGTCAAATTAGGGGAGCAGCCATGAAGGCGTCAGAAGCATCACTTCAATTGGACACCGCAGCGCCACTACTGCTCTCTGACTTGAAATCCCATGACGATTTGGAATAGACCTAATTTCCAGCAATCACGCGAGGCATCACTTTCATCTTTGACCTGAACTGGTCGTGAGTCGACAATCATTACTCACATATAACCCCCGGTTAGTAGTCATTGCGAACGCAATTCCGTCAGAGGGTGAGTGTCCGGTTTCAGGCAGTGATTCTGTTGAATGCTAGGACCGCTTTGCGTCGGATGCTGTTGTAGTCTTTAAATGGTAGAACGGTCAAGCGCATTGCAGGCATTGCCTTGTGAGGCGATCCCCTCTTTTGGATAAAGTGTCCGGCGCAAAAATGCGGCTGCGCCAACGCGTCTGAAACCGGGGTGGGCATTTCTGGAGTATCTTGGCGGCAGAGCCTTTGCCTTACTGAAAACGAACCATGCCCACCTCCGCAACCGCGGCCGCGCCGCCCGGACCCAAAAAACGACGCCGCCCGTCTCCGCTGACCCTGGATGCATGGAAGCAGTTCGTCCATGTGGCGAAACCGTACTGGCAGGAAGACCAGAAGAAGGCAGCGTGGACCCTGCTGGCCCTGCTGATTGCCCTGATGCTGGCCGAAACCCAGCTGGCGGTGATGCTCAACGACCAGAGTGGCGAGATGACCTCGGCACTGGCCGGCCGCGATGCCGACCGGTTCTGGAAATCGGTGTGGGCCTGCCTGGGCATACTGGTGTTCGCGGTGCCGATCTACGCCTTTTATTACTACATGCGCGATGCCTTCGCCAACCAGTGGCGGCGCTGGCTCACCGGCCGCTTCCTGGACGGCTACCTGCAGAACCGCAAGTACTACGAGCTGGGCTCCGGCGGCGTGATCGACAACCCCGACCAGCGCATCAGCGAAGACATCAACACCTTCACCGGCCGGTCCATCCACTTCCTGCTCATCTTCCTAGGCTCGATGATGCAGTTGGTGGCCTTCAGCGCCGTACTGTGGTCGATCTCGCATCTGCTGGTCGGCGTGTTGGCGGTATATGCGCTGGTGGGAACGGTCGTTGCGCTGTACGTGTTCGGCGCGCCACTGATCCAGCTGAATTTCTGGCAGCTGCGCCGGGAGGCTGATTTCCGCTTCGGCCTGATGCGCCTGCGCGAGAACGCCGAGTCCATCGCCTTTTATCGTGGGGAAGCGCAGGAGCGCGCGCAGATCGACAGCAAGTTCGGCAAGGTGTTTGCCAACTTTGCGCGGCTGATCCGCAAGCAGCGCTCGCTCAACATGTTTCAGCGCGGCTTCAACCAGCTCACGCTGGTGATTCCGAGCGTCATCCTGGCCGATGGCGTGCTGTCGGGCCGGTTGGAGGTCGGCCGGGCCGTGCAGGCGGCCGGGGCGTTTGCCGCCGTGCTCGGGGCCGTGGCGCTGATCGTTGATAACTTTGAGAGCCTGAGCCGGTTTGTGGCGGGCATAGACCGCCTGCAGGCGCTGTCCAGGTTGGTGCTGGTCGATCCGGCGTCCAGGCCCGCTGCGGATGCGCAGCACCCGCAGATACAGACCCGGCTGGGCGAGCAGTTGGCGCTGGAGTCGCTCACGCTGTACACGCCGCAGTTCGAACGGGTGCTGATCCGGGAGCTGAGCCTGACCCTGAAGCCGGGCGACGGCCTGCTGATCACCGGCGACAGCGGCTGCGGCAAGAGCTCGCTGTTGCGGGCGATCGCGGGGCTGTGGCGGTCTGGCACGGGCGTGGTCCGTCACCCGCCGCTGGAGGACGTTTTCTTCCTGCCGCAGCAGCCCTACATGCAGGTCGGCACCCTGCGCAGCCAGCTCATTTACCCCAGCGCAGAGTCCGGCTTGAGCGATGCGCGGCTACTGGAAATACTGGAGGAAGTGCACATGGCCGAGCTGGCTGACCGCGTGGGCGGGCTGGACGCTGTGCATGACTGGGAGAAGCTGCTGTCCGTGGGCGAGCAGCAGCGCATCTCTTTCGGGCGCGTGCTGGTGCACCGGCCCCGCATCGCCATCCTCGACGAAGCCACCAGCGCGCTGGACGACGCCAACGAAAACGCGTTGTATGAACGCCTGCGCAGCGGCGGAACCACCCTGGTCAGCATCGCCCACCGCGCTGCCGTGCTGCGCCACCATACCCATGTGCTGCGGCTGCTGGGCGAGGGCGCATGGGAGTTGCACGCCGCCAGCGGCTACCAGTTCCACGGCCCGGTATTGGGTGTGGTGGACTAGCCGCAAGGCTGGCTCCGGGTTCTTTTTTTTTTGGGCTTGGTACGCCATACTCCCGGCAGGCGTCACCACGGTGGGGCGCAGCAGCAAGAAGGAATGGGCGTGCAATCAGCAAGTGACCAGTGGTTTGACGAGGCGTACTACCAGCGCTACTACTTCGACAAAAAAACCAGCGTGGTCGACCCCGAGCACGTCCAGCGGCTGGGCGCTTTTGTGTGCAGCTACCTCCAGTACCTGCGCGTACCCGTCAAGCGGGTGCTGGATGTGGGCTGTGGCATCGGCCTGTGGCGTGAACCGCTGGCCAGACACTTCCCCGACGCCACTTACCACGGCGTGGAGTACAGCGCATTTCTGTGCGAACGCTACGGCTGGGAACGCGGATCGGTGGTGGACTACTCGTGTGCCGAGCCGTACGACCTGGTGGTCTGCCAGGGGGTGCTGCCCTACCTGAGTGCGGCAGATGTGCAACTGGCGCTGCGCAACCTGGGCACGTTGAGCCGTGGCGCGCTGTATGTGGAAGCCGTGGCGCGTGAGGACTATGAGCGCGGCACCCTCGACGAGGATCTGACCGACCCCCGCCTGTTCCGTCACCGGGCGCAGTTGTACCGGCGCGGCCTGTCAGAAGGGTTCACCGAGCTGGGCGGCGGCGTGTGGCTGAGCCACAAGGCCGAGGTGCCGCTGTTTGAACTCGAATGCGTGGGCGGCCGTTGACGTCGGGCGCTGCCTTATACCGCCGTCTTTGAGATTTCGCGCGGCTTTCCGTTGTCGTCAATGGCTACATAGGTGAGCGTGGCCTCGGTCACCTTGATGTACTGGCCCTGCGCGGTGAAGCGTTCGGCGTAGACCTCCACCTTCACGGTGATGGACGTGCGGCCAATGCGGCTGACCTTGGAGAAGAAGCTCAGGATGTCCCCCACCCGCACCGGCTGCTTGAAGATGAACTCGTTCACCGCCACCGTGGCCATGCGCCCCTGGGTGTAGCGTGCGGGCAGCACCGAGCCCGCCAGGTCGACCTGCGCCATGACCCAGCCGCCGAAGATATCGCCGTTGGCGTTGCAGTCGGCTGGCATGGGAATCACCTTGAGCACCAGAGCCTCGTCAGTGGGTAATTGGATGCCTGTGGGGCTGGTATTGGTAGACATGGGCACAATCCTCCTGAAATAACTCAGAGAATTGTCGCCCATGCGCCCCAATGGTCACCACGCAGCGGCTATTGCCCCGGTTTTGCCCGGTGCGGCCACCCCGCCCAAGTCCGACTGGACCACCCTGCAGCGCCTGTTCCCCTACCTGTGGATCTACAAGTGGCGCGTGGTGGCGGCGCTGGCCTTCATGGTGGGGGCCAAGCTGGCCAACGTGGGCGTGCCGCTGTTGCTCAAGAACCTGGTCGACGCCCTGGCGGTGAAGCCGGGCGACACGGTGGCGGTGCTGGTGGTTCCGGCGGCGTTGCTGCTGGGTTATGGTGCCTTGCGCCTGTCTACCTCGCTGTTTACCGAGCTGCGCGAACTGGTGTTTGCCAAGGCCACTGAAGGGGCGGCACGCTCCATCAGCTTGCAGGTGTTTCGCCACCTGCACGCCATGAGCCTGCGCTTCCACCTGGAGCGTCAGACGGGCGGCATGACGCGCGACATCGAGCGCGGCACGCGCGGCGTGCACTCCCTCATCAGCTATTCGCTGTACAGCATCATCCCCACACTGATCGAGGTGACCCTGGTGCTGACCCTGCTGGCGGTCAAGTTCGACGTGTGGTTTGCCTGGATCACCATCGTGGCGCTGGCGGTCTACATCGTCTTCACCATCACGGTCACCGAGTGGCGCACACAGTTCCGCAAGAAGATGAACGAGCTGGACTCGTCCGCCCACAGCCGCGCCATCGACTCGCTGCTGAATTACGAGACCGTCAAGTACTTCAACAACGAAGAATTCGAGGCCCGGCGCTACGACGACAACCTGGAGCGCTACCGCCGCGCCGCCGTCAAGAGCCAGACCACGCTGTCCCTGCTCAACACCGGCCAGCAGCTCATCATTGCCGTGGCATTGGTCACCATGCTGTGGCGCGCCACGCAAGGCGTGGTGGACGGGCGCATGACGCTGGGTGATCTGGTCATGGTCAACGCCTTCATGATCCAGCTCTACATTCCGCTGAATTTTCTGGGCGTGATCTACCGCGAGATCAAGCAGAGCCTGACCGATCTGGAAAAGATGTTCACCCTGATGGAGCGCGAACGCGAGATTGCCGATGCGCCCGGTGCCCCGGCGCTGCAGCTGGCCGGCACACCTGCCGTGGTGTTTGACGACGTGAGCTTTGCTTACGACCCGTCACGCCCCATCCTGCACCACATCCGGTTCGAAATCCCGGCCGGCAAGACGGTGGCCGTGGTGGGGCCCTCGGGCTCGGGCAAGTCCACCCTGGCGCGGCTCATGTTCCGCTTCTACGACGTGCAGCAGGGCCGCATCACCATTGCGGGGCAAGACATCAAACAGGTCACCCAAGCCAGCGTGCGCCAGGCCATCGGCATCGTGCCACAGGACACGGTGCTGTTCAACGACACGGTGGAGTACAACATCGCCTACGGCAAACCCGGCGCCTCCCGCGCCGAGGTGGAAGAGGCGGCCAAGGCCGCCCACATCCACGCCTTCATCGCTGCCACGCCCGCCGGTTACGACACCATGGTGGGCGAGCGCGGGCTCAAGCTCTCGGGCGGCGAGAAGCAGCGTGTGGCCATCGCCCGCACCCTGCTCAAGAATCCGCCCATCCTGATCTTTGACGAAGCCACCTCGGCGCTGGACTCGGCCAACGAACGCGCCATCCAGGCCGAACTCAACAGCGTGGCCCGCAACAAGACCACGCTGGTCATCGCCCACCGCCTGTCCACGGTGGTGGACGCGCACGAAATCCTGGTGATGGAAGCCGGCCGCATCATCGAACGCGGCAACCACGCCGCGCTGTTGGCGGCGCAGGGGCGCTATGCCGAGATGTGGGCGCTGCAGCAGCAGGGCGGTGATGTGGTTGAGGGTGAAATGGGGCGCTAGCCGCCGTGGAATGCGCGTGAGGCACTATTGATTTTGTAGTGCTTTGGCCCTGCGAGTGGTGTGTTGGCAGGCGAGGCTGGATGCAAAGTTTCGGTTTGGATCGCAGTGGGCCAGAGGTGGTGGTATGGCAATGACTGCTTTAGAGCGCTCATTCATCCATCGACTCGGATTCCCAAATTCACCCGATTGGGGGATATTCAGGTCAGCCTCTGATGGTCAGAATTGCAGTGGAAGCGGTCATCCAGCTTAGGCCCCAATTCGCGGAGAACCTGACAAGAATGCGCTAATTTTTTAGGCGACTTTGTCGTTTTCAATATACCTGTGCCTTCACCCCACCGCGAGACGTAAACACATGATTCGCAAAAGAAGTTTTCGGAAATCTTCGGCCGTGTTATCAGACTGCCTGCCATGTTATCCCGCAGTTTTTCGGATATATCAAAGTTAGACCTCATCTATGACGCTACTTGACTGGTTCAATACATCTGTTTCCGTGATTGGCCTTGCCCTCGGCTACATGAGCGCACATGGCCAATTCCAGAGGTTCTGGCGCACAAGAAAGCTTCCGAAATTGCTGAAGGAGAAAGAGTTCTATGAGAGGCTTCAGGCGAGCCCGTCCGAGAGACAGGCATACCTATTAGAAACCGTAGTCCTCCTCTTCGCCATTGCTGGAGCGGGAACCATGTTCGGAGCAATCCCGTACATGTCGGCGCCCGCTCAAGCAGCATTCGAGGCCCTGCGCCTCTGGTTGCTTGGCTGTTTTCTGTACATTTTTGCTCTGTACAGACTTGGCAAATATTGGAATGTCACGCGGCGTTATCAGAGAACTATCGACAGGCTTACGAACGACATTCGAAAAAATGAGGTCTAACCCTTCCATCGAGAGGACTCGCCCCGGCAAGCCGGGTCGAGCCTCTCATGTCAAACGTTAGGCGCTAAGAGAACACTATGTCATTAGACCTAAATCTGGCTTCCGCGCTTGCAGTTTCGGGCACTATCGCGTCAATCATTGCGAGTGTTTTTGAAGTCTATGTACTCAAAAAATATCGTAAGCCTGAGAATCTTGAAAACAGAATCAACAAACTCTCAGCTGCATTAAAAGAATCTAGCCGTTTGGTTGGTGAAGTCGAAGATGAAATTTCAAAACGCCAAGCACTTGTAAATGAATTACAGCAAGATGCTGATCGCTATCAGAAACTGGTTTCAATCAATCGCGAGCAAGTTGAGGCAGTTGCGCAACTCCTTCAGGGGGAGTTACGCAAAGAGGGTCGCAAGTCATTCTGGGGCGGCGTAGCCGTCAACTTCGTTTTCTTTAGTTTTGGGGCGTTACTTTCATGGTATTGGGCCAAATAGCGCCTAACCCGGCGCTCAACCTCGCTCCTTTGAGTCGCTTGGCGCTGCGCGATAAAGCCGCGCCGGGTAGCTTTACGTTAAACGTCCGCTTTCCCTTGCCTTGGCTGTTCGCTTTGGGTCGTATTCGGGCATCCAGCTGAGAGCCTGCTTTGGAGCGTGTTGAAAGACGGATACCAGTCTGAACCCGTCTCAATCCCGAGGGTCTGCTTCCCACTCGGCGCAGCAATCGTTCCCATGCATTCCGCGCATAATTTGGGCCATGGAAACCAAATGGCTTGAGGATTTTGTCTCGCTGGCCGAAACCCGCAGTTTCAGCCGCTCGGCCCAGCTGCGGCACGTGACGCAGCCGGCGTTCTCGCGGCGCATCCAGTCGCTGGAAGCCTGGGCCGGCACCGATCTGGTGGACCGCAGCAGCTACCCCACGCGCCTCACCCCGGCGGGCGAGACGCTGTACGACCAGTCGCTGGAGGTGCTGCAGGCCCTGCAGAGCACGCGTGCCATGCTGCGCGGCCACACTACGGCCGGGCAGGACGTGATCGAGTTCGCGGTGCCGCACACGTTGGCGTTCACCTTCTTTCCGGCCTGGGTGTCGTCCCTGCGCCAAACCTTCGGCCCCATCAAGAGCCGGCTGATTGCGCTCAACGTGCACGACGCCGTGATGCGCATGGTGGAGGGCAGCTGCGACCTGCTGATCGCCTACCACCACCCCTCGCAGCCCTTCCAGCTGGATGCCGACCGCTATGAAATGGTGAGCCTGGGCGAAGAAACGCTGGCGCCCTACGTCAAGCCCGATGCCAACGGCGCCCCGCTGTTCCAGCTGCCCGGAAGGGTGGGCCACCCGCTGCCGTACCTGGGCTACGCGCCCGGCGCCTACCTGGGGCAGATGGTGGACCTGATCCTGAAGCAGTCCAGCACCGCCATCCACTTCGATCGGGTGTACGAAACCGACATGGCCGAAGGCCTCAAGGCCATGGCGCTCGAAGGCCATGGCATTGCTTTCCTGCCGCACAGCGCCGTCAAGAAGGAACTGCGCACCAAGCGTCTGGTCAGCGCCCTGCCGCCCGACATGGCGGGGCTGCAGATCACCATGGACATCCGCGTCTACCGCGAGAAACCCGTGGCCCGGGAGTCGCAGCGCGGAGCCGCGCGGGCGCACAAGAGTAGCGCGCAGGCCCTGTGGGATTACCTGGTGGCCGCGTCCGCCCGCAAGTAAAAAACCACGCAGCCCGGCTTTTGGGACAATAGGGGCATGAACGAACTGACCCTGACCCGACCCGACGACTGGCACCTGCATGTGCGCGATGGCGACGCCCTGCGCACCGTCGTGCCCCACACGGCCGCCCAATTCGGGCGCGCCATCATCATGCCCAACCTGCGCCCGCCGGTCACCACCGCGGCCCAGGCCGTGGCCTACCGGGCCCGCATCCAGGCGGCCGTGCCGGCCGGGGTGGCTTTTGAGCCCCTGATGACGCTGTACCTCACCGACAACCTGCCGGCGGATGAAATTGCGCGCGCCCAGGACGCTGGGGTGGTGGCCCTCAAGCTCTACCCCGCCGGTGCCACCACCAACAGCGACGCCGGTGTGACCGATCTGCGCAAGACCTACAAGACATTGGAAGCCATGCAGCGCGCTGGCCTGCCGCTGCTGGTGCACGGCGAGGTGACTTCGCCCGACATCGACCTGTTCGACCGCGAAGCGGTGTTCATTGACACGCAGCTTATTCCTTTGCGCCGCGATTTTCCCGAACTGAAGATTGTTTTTGAGCACATCACCACGCGCGAAGCCGCGCAGTATGTGGCCGAGGCCGACCGCTTCACGGGCGCCACCATCACGGCGCACCACCTGCTCTACAACCGCAACGCCATCTTCACCGGCGGCATCCGCCCGCACTACTACTGCCTGCCGGTCTTGAAGCGTGAAACGCACCGCCTGGCCCTGGTGCAGGCCGCCACCAGCGGCTCCAGCAAGTTTTTCCTGGGCACCGACAGTGCGCCGCACCCGGCGCACCTCAAGGAGCATGCCAGCGGTTGCGCCGGCTGCTACACCGCGTTCAATGCCATGGAGCTGTACGCCCAGGCCTTTGACGCCGCTGGCGCACTGGACAAGCTGGAAGCCTTTGCCAGCTTCAACGGCGCCGCCTTCTACGGCCTGCCGCGCAACACCGGCACCATCACCCTGCGCCGCGAGGCCTGGACCATGCCCGAGAGTTTTGCCTTTGGCGAGGCCCAGCTCAAACCCCTGTGCGCAGGTGAATCCTTGCCGTGGCGCATGGTCTAGAGGCCATCGACTGGTCGGCGCCCTGGCTGGAACCCTGGCGCCAGGCCGGTCAACCGCTGGCGGCACAGACGGATGCGGGGCAGAGCTGCGCGGCGGCGCTAAATGCCGCGGTGCCGCCGGTGCGGTTCGTGCCGCAGGCGGTGCTGCCCGCCGGCGAGGCCTACGAGGCGTTCATTTTCCGCACCGGGCAGGTGCCCACGCGCGACGGGCTGCATGACTTCTTCAATGGCCTGTGCTGGCTGCAATTTCCGCAGACCAAGCGGCGCCTGAACCAGTTGCAGGCGGCGCAGATTGCGGCCTCCGGCATCCAGCCGGTGCGGGGCCCTACGCGTGACGCCATCACCGTGTTTGACGAGAATGCTGCCTTTTTTCAGGGGCCCGATGCCCTGTGGGAGGCCCTGGTGGCCAAGGACTGGCACAGTGTGTTCGCGACCCTGCGCCCGCTGTGGGCGCAGGTGCAGCTGCTGCTGTTTGGCCACGCCTTGTTGGAGAAGCTGGTTGCACCCCGAAAACCGATCACCGCCCACGTGTACCGTGCGCAGGCTGCTAGCAATTCCATAGCGGATCTGGATGCCTGGATGGCGGCGGACCTGCACGCGGACAAGCTCGCGGGCAAGCCCTTTGCCCATCTGCCGGTCCTGGGGGTGCCGGGGTGGTGGCCGGGCAATGGCGACCCGGCTTTTTACCAGGACCCCGGCGTGTTCCGGGCCCGCGCCAGCCACCCTTGAATTCGGCCTGTTTGACCTTACCATTGGCGGTGTCGGCCCGCGTGGACTGGGCTGCAACGCAAGGAAACCATGAAACGTATTTTGCTGTTTGTCTTGACCAACGTCTTGGTCGTTGCCGTGCTGGGCATTGTGGCCAGCCTGCTGGGTGTCAACCGTTACCTCACGGCCAACGGCCTCAACCTGGGCGCCTTGCTGGGCTATGCCCTGGTGATGGGTTTTGGCGGCGCCACCATTTCGCTGCTGATCAGCAAACCCATGGCCAAGTGGAGTTCGGGCGTGCGGGTGATCGAGCAGCCGCAGAACGCGGACGAAGCCTGGATTGTGGAGACCGTGCGCAAGCTGGCCAGCACGGCCGGTATCGGCATGCCCGAAGTGGGCATCTTCGAGGGCGCGCCCAACGCGTTTGCCACCGGGGCCTTCAAGAACTCGGCCTT
This sequence comes from Rhodoferax sp., assembly GCA_019449595.1. Lineage (GTDB taxonomy): Bacteria > Pseudomonadota > Gammaproteobacteria > Burkholderiales > Burkholderiaceae_C > Allorhodoferax. The sequence goes on from JAGRPL010000010.1 coordinate 61,251, forward strand.
GGTCGCCGTGTCCACCGGCTTGCTGCAGGGCATGACCAAGGACGAGATCGAAGCGGTCATTGGGCATGAGATTGCCCACGTGGCCAATGGCGACATGGTCACCATGACCCTGATCCAGGGCGTGATGAACACCTTCGTGGTGTTCCTCAGCCGGGTCATCGGCTACGCGGTGGACAGCTTCCTGAGCAAGGGCGACGAGCGCCGCTCCGGCCCCGGCATCGGCTACATGATCACCACCGTGGTGCTCGACATCGTGTTGGGTTTTGCCGCCGCCATCGTCGTGGCATGGTTTTCGCGCCAGCGTGAATTCCGTGCGGACGCCGGCTCGGCCCAGCTCCTGGGGCGCAAGCAGCCCATGATCAACGCCCTGGCCCGTCTGGGGGGCATGGTGCCGGGCGAGTTGCCCAAGAGCATGGCAGCCATGGGCATTGCCGGCGGCATCGGACAGCTGTTCTCGACCCACCCGCCGATTGAAGCGCGCATTGCCGCGCTCCAAGGCGCGCAGGGCTGATTCCCCCACCGGACCGCACCATGGAATTCGCGACCTGGCTGACATTCTTCGCCGCCTGCTGGGCCATCAGCCTGTCGCCGGGCGCGGGCGCCGTGGCGGCCATGAGCGCCGGCCTGAACCACGGGTTTCGCCGCGGCTACTTCACCACCTTCGGCCTGGTGCTGGGCATCTGGACCCAGGTGCTTGTGGTGGGCGTGGGGCTGGGGGCGCTGGTAGCGGCGTCCAGCACGGCGTTCCAGGTGGTCAAGTGGGCGGGGGTGGCCTACCTGGTCTGGCTGGGCATCAGCCAGTGGCGCGCGCCGGCCACGCCCATGGTGGCGCAGAGCGACGAGGGCCCCACGGTCACCCGCCGCTCCATGATTTTGCGCGCCTGGATGATCAATGCCGTCAACCCCAAGGGCACGGTGTTCCTGCTGGCGGTGGTGCCCCAGTTCATGGTGCTGTCGCACCCCCTGCTGCCCCAGTACCTCATCATTGCGGCCACGCTGGCCTTCACCGATCTGGTGGTCATGGCCGGTTACACCGCGCTGGCCGCCCGGGTGCTGGGCGCGCTGAAGTCGCCGTACCACATCCGCGCCATGAACCGCGTGTTTGGCACCCTGTTCGTGGTGGCCGGCTCGCTGCTGGCGTTGTTCAAGCGCGCGGACTGAACGCGCGGGCCCGGTTGGGAGATTACTTTTCCTCACACGATGTAAACACTTTGTTTACATCTTCGGGTGCACACTAGGTCTTTGAAGTTGCCGTGCGGTCCCTGCGGCCGCACCCTACAGAAGGAGGTGTTGCATGCAACAGCCGTACGACCCCGCCGCCACCAGTGCGGCCACCAGCCAAGGCGCGCTGGTTCCGGTCGATCAATTGATTCTGGACGTCTATGCCACGGCCCCGGTGCAGGTGCGCAGCCGCATCCTGTCCCGCCTGATCGCGAAGGTGTATGCCGCCGCGCCGCCGGCCACCCAGCGCAAGCTGCTGGGGCATCTGCTGCGTCCCCTGGGCTTGCTGTCCCTGGCCGTGGTGGCCGACGGGATTTTTGCCAAGATTCTGGCGCGCAGCGGCTGGATGGAGCAGAACGTGTCCCTTGAGGACGTGCAGGCCATCCAGCCTGGCGACGTGGTGTCGCTGGTGGACTATGTGCTGCAAGTCAGCGGGGACGCCATCAACGGGCTGGCCCAGTTGCTGATGGCCTCGCCCAACCTGATGGGCTCGGTGGCGGCAACGGTGCTGGTCACCCTGCTGCTGCAACGGGCCCGCCAGAGCCGCCTGGCCGACCGGGAGCTGGACTAGCGTTCGTCGGGGTGCGTGCTGCTGCCCAGCACGCTGCGCGCCACCGCCTCGGCCACCTTGATGCCATCCACGCCGGCTGACAAGATGCCTCCGGCGTAGCTGGCGCCTTCGCCGGCCGGGTACAGGCCGGCCACATTCACGCTTTGCAGCTGCGCGTTGCGCGGAATCTTCAGCGGGGATGAGGTGCGCGTTTCCACGCCGGTGAGCACGGCGTCGGCCATGTCAAAGCCCTTGATCTTGCGGCCAAAGGCTGGCAGCGCCTCGCGGATGGCGTCAATGGCGTAGGGCGGCAGGCTGGGCGCCAGGTCGCCCAGCTTCACGCCGGGTTTGTAGGATGGGTGCACGCTGCCCCAGTGGCTGGACGCTCGCGCGGCAATGAAGTCGCCCACCAGCTGCCCCGGCGCCTCGTAGCTGCTGCCGCCCAGCACATAGGCACCAGCTTCCAGCTGGCGTTGCAGGGCAATGCCGGCCAGCGGGTGGGTGCTGTCCGCGCTGCCGGGGGCTGCCTGCGCCCGCAGGGCGGCGGCTTCCTGGGCGTAGCGTTTGCCGTCCATCGGGCCAAAGGCCTGCACGAAGGCGGCCTCGTCGCCGGGGAAGTCCTGCGGGTCTATGCCCACCACAATGCCGGCATTGGCGTTGCGTTCGTTGCGTGAATACTGGCTCATGCCGTTGGTGACCACGCGCCCGGGTTCCGACGTGGCGGCCACCACCGTGCCACCGGGGCACATGCAAAAGCTGTATACCGCCCGGCCGTTGCTGGCGTGGTGCACCAGCTTGTAGTCGGCCGCGCCCAGCATGGGGTGGCCGGCGTGGCGGCCCCAGCGGGCGCGGTCGATCACGCTTTGCGGGTGCTCGATGCGAAAACCCACCGAGAAGGGCTTGGCCTGCATGGCCACGCCGCGCTGGTACAGCATGGCAAAGGTGTCGCGGGCGCTGTGGCCCAGCGCCATCACCACGTGGTCGGCGTCCAGCGTGTAGCGGCTGCCGTCATGCATGTTTTCGACTTGCAAGCCGCATATGTACTGCGTGGACTGCTCTGTTTCCAATAGCACGTCAACCACGCGCTGCTCAAAACGCACCTCGCCGCCCAGCGCAATGATCTGGTTGCGGATGCTCTCCACCACCTTGACCAGCTTGAAGGTGCCGATGTGCGGATGCGCTTCGTACAGGATTTCGGGCGGCGCGCCGGCCTGGACGAACTCGGCCATCACCTTGCGCCCCAGGTGGCGCGGGTCCTTGATCTGGCTGTACAGCTTGCCGTCCGAGAAGGTGCCGGCGCCGCCTTCGCCGAACTGCACATTGCTTTCCGGCTTGAGGGTTTTGCGGCGCCACAGGCCCCAGGTGTCCTTGGTGCGCTGGCGCACCGTGGTGCCGCGCTCCAGCACCAGCGGCTTGAAGCCCATCTGGGCCAGCACCAGTGCGGCGAACATGCCGCAGGGGCCAAAGCCCACCACCACCGGGCGCAGGGGCAGATCGGCCGGGGCGTGGCCCACCGGGTGGTAGGCCATGTCGGGTGTGGGGCCGATGTGGGGGTGGTTCGGGAATTGCGCAAGCAGCACGGCCTCGCGGGCCGGGTGGGCCAGCGCCAGGTCCACGATGTAGACCACCAGCAGTTCGGCCTTGCGGGCGTCAAAACTGCGTTTGAACACCTGCAGTGTGGCAATCTCGGTCTCAGCAATGCCCAGTGCCTGTGCGGCCAGCGCGGTCAGGGCGGCAATGGGGTGGGGCGCGGGGGCGCGGTCCTGGTCGGTTTCCGTGGGCGCGTCGGCGGCGCGGCGGGCCTCCACCGGAACGGCCGACAGCGGCAGCTTGAGCTCGGTGATGCGGATCATGGCTTCTTGGGCACGCGCCGGATCAGCCCTTCCTGCGTCACGCAGGCCACCAGCTTGCCGTCGCGGCTGAAGATGCTGCCGTGGTTCAGGCCCCGCGCATGGCTGGCCGTGGGGCTTTCGCACACGTACAGCAGCCAGTCGTCGATGCGGAAGTCGCGGTAGAACCACATGGAGTGGTCCAGGCTGGCGGTCACCATGTCGGGCTGGTAGTAGCTGGCGGCATGCGGGCGCAGCGAGGTGCCCAGCAGGCCGAAGTCCGACGCGTAGGCGAGCAGGCACCTGTGCAGCGCCTGGTTGCCGGTGACCGTGCCGGCGGCGCGGAACCAGGTGCGCTGCATCGGGGGCTGTTTCTCCGGGTGGAAGTGGTCCACCGGGTCCACGGGCCGGATTTCAATGGCGAGGTCGGGGACTGCGCGCGGCCCGCTTTTGGTGGGGATGAGTTCCGGGACCGGGCGGTTGCTCAGGGCCTGGCTGGCCAGCGATTCGGGCGAGGGCACCTCGGGCATGGTGGCCTGGTGCTCGAAGCCTTCTTCGTTCGCCTGGAACGAGGACGACAGGATAAGGATGGGCTTGCCGCCCTGCGACGCGGTGACCCGGCGCACGCTGAAGGTGTTGCCGTCCCGGATGCGGTCCACGTTGTAGTGGATGGGGGCCAGCGGGTCGCCGCCGCGCAGGAAGTAGGCGTGCAGCGAGTGGGCGTCGCGCTCTTCGCAGGTGTTCCCGGCCGCAACCAGCGCCTGGCCCAGGATGTGGCCGCCAAACAGATTGCGAAATCCCAGGTCCAGGCTCTGCCCGATGAAGTGGTCGGGCGCCGCGCATTCGAGCGCGAACAGGCCGAGCAGTTCGTTCAGTGCGGTAGGCGTATCGCCTGCGGAAGGGGTGTGCGCTGCGGCGTTTTCCTGCATACCAGTCTCGATCATCTCAATCTATTGAAGGGGAGGGTCGATTGTAGGCAGGTGCCTGTGCGCGGCTACACCGTGCCGGCAGCGCGCGTGGTCTGGCGGAACTTGTGCTCCAGTTCCTGGCGCAACTCCTTGCGCATCAAGGCCGCGGCAAACCGGCGCTTTTCGTCCGGCGTATCCGGGCGCAAGGGCGGCACGGTGGTGGCCTTGCCGTCGTCGTCCACGGCCACCATGGTGAAGAAGCAGCTGTTGACGTGGCGTACTTCCTGGGTCCGGATGTTTTCCGCCACCACCTTGATACCCACTTCCATGGACGATGTGCCGGTGTAGTTCACGCTGGCTAGGAAGGTGACCAACTCGCCAACCTGGATGGCCTGCAGGAACAGCACGCGGTCCACGCTGAGCGTGACCACATAGCGCGACGCGTAACGGCTGGCGCAGGCGTAGGCCACCTGGTCGAGCAGCTTCAGGATGGCGCCGCCGTGCACTTTGCCGGAGAAGTTGGCCATGTCCGGGGACATGAGAACCGTCATGGTGAGTTGGTGGGTGAGCAGGTTCATGGGCGGGCGCGAAAGCGAAAGGGTGCCAGTGTACGGGCCGGCGGGAAAACGCGCACCGCAGTCGGTGCGGCCTTTATTGCGTGGCGGCGCGGCTTTCGTATACCAGCACCGCGGCGGCGAGGTCTTCCAGCGCGGTGCCGACCGATTTGAAGACGGTCTGCTCCAGCGGAGACTGGCGCCCCGGTACGGTGCCCCGGCACAGGTCCTGCAGCGTGCCGCATACGCTGTCCGCGGACAGCACGCCACGCGACAGCGGGCCGAGCAGGTCGCCGCTTTTCTGCAGGGCCTCGGCGGTGTCGACAAACAGGCGTGCGCCGGCAAAGCAGGCGTCGTCGGCCTCGCGCATCGTGGGCGTGAAACCGCCGATCAGGTCCAGGTGGCTGCCGGCACGCAGCCAGGCGCCCTGCACGACGGGCTCGGTGGCCAGCGTGGCGCAGCTGACGATGTCCGCCTGCGCGGCCGCGTGCGCCAGGTCGTCGGTCACGCGGGCGGCGACACCGCTGGCGTTCAGGGCATCCACCAGCGCCTGGGCCTGGGGCGTCTTGCGCGCCCACACCAGGACCTCGTCAATGGGCCGCACCTGGCGGTAGGCATGCGCCAGCAGCGCCGCCACCCGCCCGGCACCCACGACCAGCAGGCGCCGCGCATCGGGCCGCGCGAGCCGGGAAGCCGCCAGCGCCGAAGCCGCCGCCGTGCGGCGCGCGGTGATCTCGTCGCCGTCCAGTTGCGCCAGCGGCTCGCCGGTGCGTGCGTCATACAGCACGTAGGTGGAAAACAGGCCTGGCAGGCCACGTGCGGCGTTGCCGGGAAAGATGTTGACCGTCTTGATGCCCAGGTAGCGGTCGGCGCGCCAGGCCGGCATGATGAGCACCGTGCCCTGGCTGCCGTCGGCGGCCGTGACCGTGTGGGTGTGCCGCAGCGGCACCTCGCAGCCCTCGACGAACAGGCGTTTGAGCGCCTCGATCAGGCGGTCGAAGGGCAAGGCCGCGCGGGTCTCCCCGGCACTGCAGATCTGCATGGCGCGGCAGCGGCTCAGGCGGGCAGGAAGCCTTCCACGGACAGGTAGCGTTCGCCGGTGTCGTAGTTGAAGCCCAGCACCTTGCTGCCGGCAGGCAGTTCAGGCAGCTTCTGCGCGATGGCGGCGAGGGTGGCACCGCTGGAGATGCCCACCAGGATGCCTTCTTCCCGCGCCGAACGGCGGGCGTACTCCCGTGCCGGTTCGGCGTCGACCTGGATCACACCGTCGAGCAGGCTCGTGTCCAGGTTCTTGGGAATGAAGCCGGCGCCCAGGCCCTGGATGGGGTGGGGCCCGGGGGCGCCGCCGGAAATGACGGGAGAGAGCGTGGGTTCGACGGCGTACACCTTCAGCTGCGGAAACTTGGCCTTGAGCACCCGTGCCACGCCCGAGAGGTGCCCGCCCGTGCCGACGCCGGTGATGACCACGTCCAGTCCGTCCGGGAAATCGGCCAGGATTTCCTGCGCCGTGGTGCGGGCGTGCACGTCGGCGTTGGCGGGGTTTTCAAACTGCTGGGGAATCCAGGCGCCGGGGGTGGCGGCCTTGAGCTCCTCGGCCCGGGCAATGGCGCCTTTCATGCCCTTTTCCTTGGGCGTGAGGTCGAAGCTGGCGCCGTAGGCCAGCATCAGGCGGCGGCGTTCGATGGACATGCTGTCGGGCATGACCAGAACCAGCTTGTAACCCTTGACGGCCGCCACCATGGCCAGGCCGACGCCGGTGTTGCCGGAGGTGGGCTCGATGATGGTGCCGCCGGGCTGCAGGGCGCCGCTCTTTTCCGCGTCCTCGATCATGGACAGGGCAATGCGGTCCTTGATGGAGCCGCCGGGGTTGCTGCGCTCGGACTTGATCCAGACCTGGTGCGTGCTGCCAAACAGGCGGTTGATGCGCACGTGCGGGGTGTTGCCAATGGTTTGCAGAATGCTGTCAGCTTTCATGGGGAGCTCCGTGTGAGGGGGTGAGATGACCGGTTGTGCCCTTATTCTGGATGAATTGTTCTATCGAATTCGATATAACCTTATCCAGACCCGCGATAATCACGCCTGTGAAGCCCGCCAGACCACCGCTGGTGCAATCTGGGAAACCAGGCACTGGAGGAACGTCCGGACTGCATAGGGCAGCGTAGCAGCTAACGGCTGTCCACTGACAAGCCCGGCACGCAAGTGCAGGGCCCTAAGGTGAGGATCAGAGCAACAGAGACGAGCCGCTTTGGTGCGGGTGAAACGGGCAATCTCTACGCGCAGCAATACCAAGTAGGCACACGTTGACGGGGCCCCCGGAGTGTGCGGGTAGGTAGCATCGAGCCGCTGGGTGACCAGCGGCCCAGAGTAATGGTGGTCACGCGCAGGGCAACTTGCGTGCACAGAATCCGGCTTATCGGTGGGCTTCACACTTTTTTTGTTGTATGGTTAGGTCTCCACACTGTTGAAAGAGGAGGCACCATGCGACCGATTCTTGAACTGCTGAGAAAACATGGCGGGGCCATCTGGAGCCTGCACCCCAACGACAGCGTGTTCGATGCGCTGAGGACCCTGGCCGATCGCGACGTCGGGGCTCTGCTGGTGATGGACGGCGACAGGCTGGTGGGCGTGTTTTCCGAACGCGACTACACCCGCAAGATTGCCCTGGCGGGCAAGGCCTCCCGGGATACGCTGGTGAAGGACATCATGACCGCCCAGGTGCAGACGGTGTCACCCCAGACCCGCACGCGCGAGTGCATGGCCCTGATGAGCCAGAAGAAGATCCGCCACTTGCCGGTGGTGGACGGCAGCCGGGTGCTGGGCATGATCTCCATTCGCGACATCATGGACGACATCATTGCCGACCATGAGCGGACCATCAGCCACCTGGAAAACTACATCACCCGCTAGAACTTCTCGTGGGGCGCCAGATAGCGCCACTGCCCCTCGGGCAGGTCGCGCAGGGCCACGCGCCCCAGCCGGATGCGGCGCATGTCCAGAATCTCCAGCTGGGCGCGCGCGCACAGGTGGGCAATCAGGCCGCGGTGCGCGCCCTTGATGGCAAAGCGCAGCTTGCTGCGCTCGGGCGTGCTGCTGTTGATGCTGACCTTGGTCAGCGGCAGGTCGCGGTCGGCGTCCTGCGTGCGGTTGAGCAGGTGCAGCGTCTGCGCCGACACCTCGCCGGCCACATCCACGATCACTTCGTGCTCCAGGGAAGCCATGTCGTCGTTCAGCTTGCGCGCCACGCGCCAGTCCTGCGTGAACACGATCAGGCCGCTGGCGGCCGTCTCCAGCGGCACCAAGGCCTCCAGGTGCTTGAAGTGGCGCTGCAGCATGCGGATGCCGGACGGATCGTTGGTCAGATGGTTGGCTGGCGTCAGCAGGGTGCGCGCATCGTGGACCTTGCCGCGCCGCGCCGCACGGTTGAGCTTGGCCAGGGATTCTTCGGTGCCGTCCACCCAGTCGGCCGGCTTGTGCAGCACCAGGGTGATGGACTCCAGGCTGATCAGGCTGGCGTTGGGGTCGATGGTCACGGTCTGTGCATCCACCCGGAACTGCGGTTCCTCGACGACCATGCCGTCCACGCGCACCCAGCCGCCTTCGATGTACTGCTCGGCTTCGCTGCGCGAGCAGGGCACCAGCGCCGCCACGCGCTTGGCCAGGCGGTCACCGGTATCCGGCAGGGGCGGCGGTTGGTGGGGCGCCTGGGCTGGGGCTGGCGGCTTGGTGCGCAGTGCGGTGGTGGGCCGCTGGCGCGGCTTTGCACCGGGGCTGGCAGGCCGTGCGGTGGGGGCAGGAGTGGCGGCGGGCCGGGGGGCAGGTGTGGGCCTGGCCGGCTTTTTGGGCAGGCGCAGGGTGCCGGGTACGGGAGATTTCGTCATTGGGGGTACTGTAGTGCAGCCCGCACCGTTTTCACAGCCGGGCGGCAATGGCCGACAAACCTTCCAGCGCGCCCATGGCCATGCCCACGTGGCCGGGCGGCGTGTGGGCCTCGCGCGGGTTGATGCGGATCAGGCGGGCGTGGTGCTGCTGCATGGCGTGGTGGCTGCGCTGGCGCACGCTGGGGATGGCGGTGCCGGCGCCCAGTTCCACCACCACCAGGCGCTCTGCACGCTCCAGCCACTGGTCCAGGTTGTGCTCCCGCGCCGCGCCGCTGCCGTCTACCCAGGCCCCGTCGCCAAACATCAGGATTTGTGGCCGGGCCAGGGCGCCGCAGTGCGGGCAGGTCGGCAAGGCGTTGCGCAACTGGCAACGGGTTTCATCCACGTCGGGCTGGAAGTCCGTGGCGGGCCAGACGTGTGGGCTGCACGGCACGGTGCATTGCAGGTGGTGGATGCTGCCGTGGCACTCCGTGACGTGCGCCGGTGCAAAACTGGCGGCCTGGAACTGGCCGTCCACATTGCTGGTGAAGACCCGTGCCCCCAGGGGCATGCTGGCGGCCCAGTGGCGCAGCAGGGCAAAGCCGGCGTGCGGCACGGTGCGGCGGTACAGGGCCAGGCGGTGGCCGTAGAAGCCCCAGGCCAGCCGCGGGTCGTGCGCAAATGCCGCCGGGTTGGCGATTTCGGTGAAGGCCATGCCGGTCTGCTGCAGCGCCGGGTAGGCCCGCCAGAAGCCTGCGGTACCGCGGAAGTCGGGCAGGCCCGAGTCCACGCCCATGCCGGCACCGGCGCCGATCAGCATGCCGTCGGCCTGCTGGATCAGCGCGGCGGCCTGCGCGATCGGGGTGGGCTGCATCAGCGGTTCTTCTGGATGCGTTCCAGGTGCGCCAGCAGCGAACGCTTGGCCACCGGCCAGACGCGGGGTTCCACGTCGTCGTAGGCCAGGGGCAGCCAGTCGTCCACCGAACCGTTGGGGTGGGCGGCGACCACGGCGGCGATCTTGGCCTCGCGTTTCAGGCGGTGTGCCTTCAGGTGGCTGATGGCGCCTGTGGCGGCGGCCAGCGAGCCGCCCAGCACGTGGCCGTGGGCCGGCAGGATGAACTGCACATCGTGCGCTTGGCAGGCCGCCAGCAGCACGTCCAGCGAGTCCAGGTAGTCGGCCATGTTGCCGTCGGGCGGGTCGATCACCGTGGTGCTGCCGTTGAGGATGTGGTCCCCCGAGAACAGCAGGCCGTCCTCCACCAGCAGCAGGCAGACGTGGTTGGCCGCGTGGCCCGGTGTGTGGATGGCCTGCAGCGTGTGGTGGGGTGCAAAATGGGCATCCGGCCCCCGTGGAATCAGCGTGAGCTGCTCCTGATTGTGTAGCACCCGGTCGGGCGTGAAGGCGCTGGCGGCGCGCGCCGTGGGCGCCGAGGGTAGGCCCAGGATGGGGGGGCGGCCCTCGCACAGGGCTTGGAGCGGCGCGGCGCCGGGCGAGTGGTCGGGGTGCGAGTGGGTGCAGACAATCTGAACGATGTTGCCGCCGCTGCCGTCCGGGTGCAGGGCGGCGCGCCACAGCCGGCGCAGGTGATCGGTGTCTGCCGGGCCGGGGTCGATGGCGATGAAGCCGGTGCGGGCATCACCTACCAGGTAGCTGTTGGTGCCGGGGCCGGTCATGAAGCCGGGGTTGGGTGCGGTCAGGCGCTGCACGTTGCGCGTCAGGGGCACGGCGCGTTCGCTCTGCCAGTCCAGCGCGTGGTGGGGCTCCTGGCCGTGGGGGTTGACCAGCGCCAACTCGCCGTAGGCCATGTCGTGCTGCAGCACGCGGGTGGCAATGCCGGCCAGCAGGGCGGTGCGCTGGGCGGGGCCCTCGCCCGCGGTGTGCGCGGTGCCAGCGGGATGCGAATGGAGGTGTTGGTGGGGTCGTACCATGCGGGGCATTGTGCAGCCAAATGCGCCCGGATATCCAGGGCGGTGGTGACGGCCGGCATGGAGAGATAATCCGCTGCATGCGAATCCGATTCACCAAAATGCAGGGCGCGGGAAACGACTTCGTCGTGCTCGACGAAACGCGGGGCCGGCTGGGCCTCTCCGCGGCGCAGTACCGCTTTCTGGGTGACCGGCACTTTGGTGTCGGGGCCGACCAGATCCTGAGTGTGCGCCCGTCGCCCGCCGAAGGCATCGATTTTGAATACGCCATCCACAACGCCGACGGCGGCGAGGTGGAGCAGTGCGGCAACGGCGCACGCTGCTTTGCGCGCTTTGTGCGCGACCAGGGCCTGACGCAGAAAGACGTGCTGCGCGTGCAGACCCTGAAAGGCGTGATCGAACCGCGCCTGACTGCGGACGGCCGCGTTACCGTGGACATGGGCGCGCCCGTGTTCGCGCCCGAGCAGGTTCCGTTTGATGACGCGGGCCTGCAGCTGCTGCCCCGGGGTTCCTGGGGGGTCTGGCCGCTGGCCCTGGCCGATACGGAGCCTCCCACGACGGTTTTCATCGCCACGGTGTCCATGGGCAACCCGCATGCCGTGCAGGTGGTGGACGACGTGGACACCGCGCCCGTGCAGGCCCAGGGGCCGCTGATCGAGCGGCATGTGCGCTTCCCCCAGCGGGTCAATGCCGGCTTCATGCAGGTGCTGGACCGCAGCCATATCCGCCTGCGGGTGTACGAGCGCGGCACGGGCGAGACGCTGGCTTGCGGCACGGGCGCCTGCGCTGCCGTGGTGGCGGGCATCCGGCTGGGGCTGCTGGACGCCACCGTGGAAGTGCAGACCCTGGGCGGGGTGCTGAGCATTGCGTGGGCCGGTGGCACGGCGCCGGTCCTGATGACGGGCCCGGCCACCACCGTTTTCCAGGGCGAAATTGAACTTCCGGACGACCTATGAACCAATCACTGAACAACCCCATCACCGAAGACGACATTGCCAACTACCTGAGCATCACGCCGGATTTCTTCCAGCGCCATGCCGAGCTGCTGGCGGCGGTGCAGTTCACCAGCCCGCACAGCCACCGTGCCGTGAGCCTGCAGGAGCGCCAGGCCGAAATGTTGCGGGAAAAGATCAAGGTGCTGGAGCAGCGCATCATGGAGATGATCCGCAACGGCAACGACAACGTGCTGCTGTCGGACAAGATCCTGCGCTGGGCGCGCAGCCTGCTGCTGGCCAGCGATCTGCGGGCGCTGCCTGCGGCCATCGCCGAGGAAATCCAGCAGCAGTTTGCCGTGCCCCAGGTGGGGTTGCGCCTGTGGGGCGTGGCACCGGCGTTTGCCGACCTGGCCGCAGCCCAGGGCGTGAGCGACGACGCCAAGGTGTTCGCCTCCTCCCTCATGGAGCCCTTTTGCGGCCTGAACACCGGCTTTGAGGCGGTGGGCTGGCTGGCGGACCCGGCCGCCGTGACGTCGCTGGCCCTGATTCCGCTGCGCAGCAGCCCACCCAGCGCCACCGCGCCCGCGTTCGGCATGCTGGTGCTGGCGTCGCCGGACGCGCAGCGCTTCCACAGCGGCATGGGCACCGATTTCCTGGCCCGCATGGGCGAACTGGCCAGTGCCGCGCTGTCACGCCTGAGGTAATGCGGTGTCGACCGACGCCCAGCTCGTCGAGCGCTACCTTGAATATGTTCGCGTCGAAAAGCGGCTGGCCGCGCGCACGGTAGCGCTGTACGCGCTGGACCTGCACAAGCTGGCGGCCTTCGCCGCCCAGGTGCCGGTGGCGCTGACGGCGGTGCAAAACCCCCATATCCGCCGCTGGGTGGCGCAGATGCACAGCGGCGGCCGCAGTGGCCGCGGCATTGCCCTCATCATGTCCGGCTGGCGGGGGTTTTACGGTTGGCTGGGGCGCCAGGGCCTGGTGGCCAGCAACCCGGTGCAGGACGTGCGCGCCCCCAAGGCACCCAAGCCCCTGCCCAAGGCGCTGGGGGTGGATGACGCGGTGCAGTTCGCTGATTTCCGGAGTGCCGACACCCCCTGGCTGGAGGCCCGGGACGCGGCCATGGTGGAATTGCTCTACGGCAGCGGCCTGCGCGTGGGCGAGCTGGTGGGGCTGGACGTGATGGCCAGCGCCCGCGCACGCGGCTGGGTCGATCTGCAGGCCTGCGAAGCGCATGTGCTGGGCAAGGGCTCCAAGCGCCGCACCGTGCCGGTGGGCAGCGTGGCGCTGCAGGCGCTGGAGCGCTGGCTGGCGCTGCGCGGGCCGGATGCGGCGGCGCAGGCGGATGCCGGTGCCCTGTTCACCGGCCGCAACGGCACGCGCCTGACGCCGCAGTCGGTCTGGCAGCGGCTCAAGCGGCGCAGCCTGCAGGCGGGCCTCTCCACGCCGGTGCATCCCCACATGCTGCGCCACTCGTTCGCCAGCCACATGCTGCAGTCCAGCGGCGATTTGCGCGCCGTGCAGGAGCTGCTGGGTCACGCCAACATCACGACCACGCAGGTCTACACCCGGCTGGATTTTCAGCACCTGGCCAAGGCCTACGACGCCGCGCACCCCCGGGCGCACGCCAAGGGCGGCAAGAAAGAGTAGGCCGGGCGCGCAGGCGCACAATCAGGCGTTATGAAAACCATTCGACTGCGCGCCGGCAAAGAGCGCTCCCTGCAACGCCGCCACCCCTGGATTTTTGAATCTGCCATTGCCAAGGGCGGTGGCGACAGCGGCGAAACCGTGCGCGTGGAGTCCGACAGCGGCGCGTTCCTGGCCTGGGCGGCGTTCAGCCCGGCCTCCAAGATCCGTGCTCGGGCCTGGAGCTTTGACGAAAGCCAGCGCATTGATGCTCCTTTTTTTGTAGCTGCTGTCGCACGTTCCATAAAGGCCAGAGCCCGATTTGATATCCAAAGTGACGGCATGCGCCTGGTGCACGGCGAGTCCGACGGTCTGCCCGGCCTGATCGTGGACCGCTACGGCGACACGCTGGTGGCGCAGTTCACCTCGGCCGGGGTGGAGAAGTGGAAAGGGGTGATTGCCGATGCCCTGCTGGCCGAGACCGGCTTGACCCGGCTGTACGAGCGTTCCGATGCCAGCAGCCGCGCCCTGGAGGGCCTGGCCGAGGCCACCGGCTGGCTACGCGGCGACGGTCCCACCGACCTGGTGCTGCACGAGCACGACTGGCGGCTGGCCCTGAACATTGCCGAAGGCCACAAGACCGGCTTTTACCTGGACCAGCGCGACAGCCGCAAGAAGTTTGCCGACTACACCCGGCGCCTGGGCTTTCAGCGCGTACTCAACTGCTACTGCTACACCGGCGGCTTCACGGTGGCGGCGCTGGCCGGCGGTGCGGCGCACGTCACGTCCATCGACTCCTCCGGCCCGGCCATTGAAAAAGCGGCGGCCAATGTAGCCCTGAACGGCTTTGACGCCGCCCGCGCCACCTTCCTGGATGCCGATGTGAATGCCTCGCTGCGCCAGTTCCTGGACCAGGACAAGACCTTTGACGCCATCGTGCTGGACCCGCCGAAGTTTGCGCCCACGGTGGCGCATGCCGAGCGGGCGGCGCGTGCCTACAAGGACATCAACCGCTTGGCCCTGAAGCTGCTGGAGCCCGGCGGCGTGCTGTTCACCTATTCCTGCTCGGGCGGCATCAGCGCCGATCTGTTTCACAAGATCGTGGCCGGTGCCGGCTCGGACGCCGGGGTGGACGGTTTCATCACCGAGCGCATGGGCGGCGCCCCGGACCACCCCATGACGATTGCCTTTCCCGAAGGTGAATACCTCAAGGGACTGGTGGTAATGCGCAAATAGCCGGACACGGCGCCAACCGGGATTGCGCCGTGGTCTTGGCAGACCGCTACACTCCCCACCTGCTGAATTTTGGATTCCACAATGAGCCTTATCCCCGCCACCATCCTCACGGGCTTTCTCGGTTCCGGCAAGACCACCCTGCTCAAGCGGGTGCTGGAAGAAGCCCATGGCCAGAAAATCGCCGTCATCGAGAACGAGTTCGGCGAGGAAAACATCGACAACGACATCCTGGTGAGCGACACCAACGAGCAGATCATCCAGATGAGCAACGGCTGCATCTGCTGCACCATCCGCGAGGACCTGCGGGCCACGCTGCAGCTGCTGGCGGCCAAGAAACGCAAGGGCCTGTTGGATTTTGAGCGCGTGGTGATCGAGACCACCGGCCTGGCCGACCCCGGTCCGGTGGCGCAGACCTTTTTCATGGATGACGAAATTGCCGAGAGCTTCCTGCTGGACTCCATCCTGACGCTGGTGGATGCCAAGCACGCTCCGCAGCAGCTCGACGACCGCCAGGAAGCGCGCCGCCAGGTCGGCTTTGCCGACCAGATATTCATCAGTAAGTCGGAACTGGTGTCGGCCGACGAACTGGACGCATTGCAGCACCGCCTCAAGCACATGAACCCGCGGGCACCGCAAAAAACGGTGCACTTCGGCGAGGTGGCGCTCGGCGAGGTTTTTGACCTGCGCGGCTTCAATCTCAACGCCAAGCTGGACATCGACCCCGACTTTCTCCAGGAAGCGGCGCACGACCACGGGCATGACCACCACGACCATGTGCACGGAGAGCACTGCAACCACCCGTCCCATGCGCACGGAGGCGGCCACCACCATCACCACGACGACGACGTCAAGAGCTTCGTGTTCAGGTCCGAGCGCCCGTTTGATCCGGCCAAGCTGGAGGACTTCCTGGGCGCCATCGTCAATATCTATGGCCCGCGCATGCTGCGCTACAAGGGTGTGCTGAACATGAAGGGGACGGACCGCAAGGTCATCTTCCAGGGCGTGCACCAGTTGATGGGCAGCGATCTGGGGCCACAATGGGCCGAAGGCGAGACACGCAGCAGCAAAATGGTATTCATCGGCATTGACCTGCCCCAGGACATCTTGTTGCAGGGCATGGAGCAATCGCTGGTCTGAACGCCAAATGATTGTCTCGCTTTTGCAACTGTTAGGTTTTCCCAAGGCGAAGCCTGTACACTCGCGCGCCGGAGAAACCCCACCAAAGAAGCCTTCCAAGGCCCGTGGTGGAACAGCAGCCCCCACCGATCATGCGCAGGCCAGCCCTGCCAGGAGACAAGAAGTGATAGCTAAATCTGGAAAAGACAGCAAGGCCAAAACAAGCAAAAGCAAGGCGGCCGCCAAGCCGACCGCAAAACCTGCTGTCAAGAGCGCCAAACCTGCGGCCAAAACGGTGAAGCCGGCGGCCAAGCCGGTTGCCAAGGCGAAGACTGTGGTCAAGGCCAAGCCGGTAGCCAAGGTGCCGGCGAAGAAAACCGTCGCCAAACCGGTGGCCAAAGTGGTGGCCAAGACTGTATCCAAGGGAGTTTCCGGAAAAACAACGCAACCGGCAAGCAAGGCAGCGGCCAAGCCCGCTGCCAAGGTGCCGGCGAAGAAAACCGTCGCCAAACCGGTGGCCAAGCCCGCCGCCAAACCGGCGACCAAAATGGTGGCCAAGCCGGCCGCCAAAGCCAAAGCCCCTGTCATTCCCGTCGCAAAACCGGCCGTCAAGCCGCCGGTCAAACCGACCCCCACTGCTGCGGCAGCGAAAGAGAAGAAACCCATGTCTGTGTCCCCTCCCGTTACCAAAGTGTCGCCGGCGCCTGCCGCTCCTGCGCCGGTAGCTGCTCCCGCCAAAGCCGGCCGGCCTTCGTCGCGCCTGGCCCAGTTGACTGTTCCGTCCATGGCGCAGACGGTGGCCTCCACCGCGGCCAAGGCCAGCTACAGCCAGTCGAGCCCGTCGCCCGTCATCGTTCCGGTGCTGCCCTCGGCGGTCAAGAAAGACCCCAAGCTCGCCAACAACTGGAAGACCAAGCCGGTTGCCGAGCTGACGGATGCCGAACTGATGGCCATGCCCGACTCCGAGTACATGAACGAAGTCCAGCTGGCGGCGTTCCGGTTGAAGCTGGCGAGTCTCAAGCGCGACATCCTCAGCAATGCCGGCGAAACCACGGAACACCTGCGCGAGGACACCTCGGTGGTGCCGGACCCGGCCGACCGCGCCACCATCGAAGAAGAGCATGCCCTGGAGTTGCGCACCCGCGACCGCGAGCGCAAGCTGCTCAAGAAGATCGAACAGTCCATCGCACGCATCGATGCCGGAGACTACGGTTACTGCGATGAAACCGGCGAAGCCATTGGCGTGGGCCGGTTGCTGGCACGCCCCACGGCGACCCTGTCCCTGGAGGCGCAGCAGCGTCGCGAACTGAAGCAGAAGATGTTTGGTGATTGATTTCGCGCGTGTAATTGCGACGCACATTTGGTAAGCTGTTTCCATGGCCACCAAAGACGATCGCCCGGGTCTGCTGTCGAAGATGGCGATGTTTGTTCGCAACCCGACCAAGGACTGGTCGGAGTTGGAACGGCTTGAGCCTGAGCAGGAAAGCGGCTACGACAAGCAGGCGCTCAAGGCAATGATTGAGCGCAAGCGGCAAAACGATTTTGTCCGCAAGCGGGAGTTTGACCAGCTGCGCAAGTTGCGCAGCCGCGATGCCGCTGCCGTGAGCGGCGTGGCACGGCCATCGGTGTTCCAGTCCAGCTTGACCACCGACCAGGACGGGCGTGCCGTGACGCTGAAAAAAATCGATGAGATCGAGGCCCAGATGTCCCGGCAGTGGTGGAAAGGCAAGCAGGAAGCCGCCGCCACCACCCAGAACGCGGGTCTGGTCGCCGACGGCCAGCCGCCCATTGACTTCCTCTTGCAAACCGTTCCCCCGGACCCCACGACGCTGTCCTCAGCAGGCTCGCAGAGCTACTCTGCCACCATGCCGTCGAATCTGGGGTTCTCCGGCTCGCAATCGGGTTCCGCGGAGTTTGTGCCCACCCAGATGGGGGCCGGCATGCTCCCTCCGGTGTCAACCCATGTGCCGCTGACGCGCGGGTCCGTGCCGGCGGCTGCCGCGTTGCCAGCGGCCAGCGTGCCGGGGGCGGGTTTCGCGCCGTCACCGCCGGATTTTTCCACCTCCGGGCTGTTTGCTATGGAGACCTCCGACAGCATGGCGACCGATCCGGATCTGGAAGAAGCAGCGATCCGCTTTGCCAATGGGGACGATGCCGGCGCCGAAAACGGCCTGCTGGACGCATTGCGGGGCGACATCGCCCTGCCAGACGCTGCGTTCTCCTGGGCGGCGGCCTTGCTGGACCTGTACCGCGCCACCCACAACCGCGCCGGGTTTGACCGGGCCGTGAAGGAGTTTGCGATCTATTTCGACAATGTGGTTCCGGTCTGGGCGCCCATTGGTGATGCGCGCGGCGCGGACGGGGGCGTGGCGCCGCCGGTGCCGGCGGTGGGTGTTGCCGCTGCGGCTTCCTATCCGGACAGCGATGCCATTTGGGAAAGCCCTTCGGAACTGACGGCGCAGGCCATGGAGAACCTGCGCGAGGCCATGGCGGCCAACCCCATGCCGTGGCATCTCGGCTGGTCGCGGCTGGTGCGCATCACGCCGGGCGCCATGCCCTTGCTGGCGGGCCTCTTCAGCAGCCTGTGCGACGAGCCGGTGGTTCTGCGTTTCAGCGGCATGGACCGTCTGGTGCAGGCCTTGCGCGCGATGATGCCCTCCGGCGACCGCAGCGTGCCACCCGCCTGGTGGGCAGTCCGCCTGAACGTGCTGCGCACCATGCAGCTGCAGGACGAATTCGAGCTGGTGGCGCTGGACTACTGTGTGACCTATGAAGTGTCACCACCGGCGTGGGAAAAAGCCCGCTGCCAGTTTGCCGATGTGGCCGCGGCCAATGCCAATACCGCGCCCATGCGCGTCGAGACAGGGGACTGGGGAACCGGCTTCAACCTGGAGCCGACAGCCCCCATGGGGCTGGAAGCCGGTACGGCCAGCACCCGCAAGCTGCGGGGCCTGGTGCAGGGAGATGCCACGCAGGCGCTGGCCGGCTTGGAAGAGGGGGGGCGCCGCCCGGGGGATCGCATCATCGTGGCCTGCGACGAACTGGTCCGCGTGGACTTTTCTGCGGCGGGCAGCATCCTCAACTGGGTGGCCATGCGCCAGTCGGAAGGGTGCCATGTCCAGTTCCGCGATGTGCACCGGCTGGTGGCAGCCTTTTTCAACGTCATCGGCATCAGTGAGCACGCACGGGTGGTCCCGCGGCCCCTGTAGTTGCACGGCTTTTTGCCGATGGCAAGGCGGTATATGACTCTTGTATTTCGGGAATCTGCCCGAACCTAGGAACTTATGGATGCATTTCACGGCACGACCATCATCAGCGTGCGTCGTAAAACCCCGCAAGGGTATTCGGTGGCCATTGGCGGCGACGGGCAGGTGACCCTTGGCAATATCGTGGTCAAGGGCACGGCCCGCAAGGTGCGTAAGCTCCACCACGGCAAGGTGCTGGCAGGTTTTGCCGGCGCGACGGCCGACGCCTTCACCCTGTTTGAGCGCTTTGAAGCCAAGCTGGAGAAGCACCAGGGCCACCTGGTGCGTGCTGCCATCGAGTTGACCAAGGACTGGCGCACCGACCGCGTGCTGCGCCGCCTGGAAGCCATGCTGGCTGTGGCGGACCGTGACGCGTCTCTCATCATCACCGGCAACGGAGATGTGCTGGAGCCGGAAAATGGCATTGTCACCATCGGGTCGGGCGGCGCGTACGCGCAGGCAGCGGCCGTGGCCCTGCTCAACCACACGGAGCTGACGGCGGCCGATATCGTCAAGCGCTCGCTGGAAATTGCGGGTGAGTTGTGCATCTACACCAACATGCAGCACACGATCGAAACTCTGGATTGAACACCGACATGACACCGCAGGATATCGTCGCCGAGCTCGACAAACACATCGTGGGCCAGAGCCAGGCCAAGCGGGCGGTGGCCATCGCCCTGCGCAACCGCTGGCGCCGCCAGCAGGTCGAGGCCGGCTTGCGGGCAGAAATCACGCCCAAGAATATTCTGATGATTGGTCCCACCGGCGTCGGAAAAACCGAGATTGCCCGCCGCCTGGCCCGTCTGGCCGATGCGCCGTTCATCAAGGTGGAGGCCACCAAGTTCACCGAGGTGGGGTATGTCGGCAAAGATGTGGATGCCATCATCCGGGACCTGGCCGACATCGCGGTCAAGCAGACGCGTGAGGCCGAAAAGACGAAAGTGCGTGCCCGCGCGGAAGATGCGGCCGAGGACCGCATTCTGGACATTCTGATCCCGCCGCCCCGCACCGAGTTCGGTGTGACATCCGCCACCGATACGCCGGAGAGCACCGCGCGCCAGACATTCCGCAAGAAATTGCGGGAAGGTCAGCTGGCCGACCGCGAAATCGAGATTGATGTGGCGCAGGCCATGCCCCAACTGGAGGTCATGGGCCCGCCCGGCATGGAAGAAATGACGGAGCAGCTGCGGGGCATGTTTGGCCAGCTGGGGCAGCAGAAGAAGCAGACGCGCAAACTGAAGATCAGCGAGGCGCACAAGTTGCTGGTCGACGAGGAAGCCGCCAAGCTGGTGAACGAAGACGACATCAAGACCCAGGCGCTGCACCTGCTGGAGCAAAACGGTATTGTCTTCATCGACGAAATTGACAAGGTCACCTCGCGCAGCGAGGGCAGTGGCGCCGAGGTGTCCCGCCAGGGCGTTCAGCGCGATCTGCTGCCCCTGGTGGAGGGAACCACGGTGTCCACCAAATACGGCGTCGTCAAGACGGACCATATCCTGTTTGTCGCCTCGGGCGCCTTTCACCTGAGCAAACCCAGCGACCTGATTCCCGAGTTGCAGGGGCGCTTTCCCATCCGGGTGGAGTTGCAGTCGCTGTCGGTAGACGATTTCGAAGCCATCCTGATGCAGACCCACGCGTCGCTGGTCAAGCAGTACCAGGCCTTGCTGGCCACCGAACAGGTGACCCTGGAGTTCACTCCGGACGGCATCACGCGGTTGGCGCAGATTGCATTCGAAGTCAATGAACGCATAGAGAACATCGGTGCGCGCCGTCTGGCCACCGTCATGGAGCGGCTGCTCGACGATGTGAGTTTTGATGCCGCCGCGCTGGCGGGGCAAACCGTCCGGATCGACGCGCCGTATGTGGATGCGCGGCTGGGGGAACTCAGCCAGAACGAGGATCTCTCCCGTTACATTTTGTAAACGCGTGCCAGCCAGGGCGCGTGACGTGCTTCAAGCGTTACTTTCATTGCCGGCGCTAAGTGCTTAATTTAGAACGTTTTTTGCTGTCCATTTGACTTCAAAATCGCCTCTAAGTCCTTGATTTCATTGGAAAAATTTCTCGCAGGCCCCCTTGCAAGCTGCACATTTGCTGATACAGTGCAAAAAAGTGCAATTTAGTGGTGAAAAGTGTCTCTACGTAGGCCTTTTCATATGGACGTGCAAAAAAAGGGTGGTCTGCGGTGTTTCAAGGGGCTTCGTCTCTCAGTCTCGATGCGAAGGGAAGGCTTAGTGTGCCGACCCGGCACCGTGACGTCCTGAGCGCCACTGCCGCCGGTCAACTCACCATCACCAAGCATCCGCACGGCTGTCTCATGGTGTTTCCGCGCCCCGAGTGGGAGAAGTTCCGCGAGCGCATTGCCGCGTTGCCGATGTCGGCCCAGTGGTGGAAGCGCATTTTTCTCGGCAATGCCATGGATGTGGAAATGGATGCCACGGGGCGCGTGCTGGTCTCCCCGGAGTTGCGCGAGGCCGCCGGCATTGCCAAGGACACCATGCTGCTGGGCATGGGCAACCACTTCGAGCTGTGGGACAAGGCCACCTACGATGCCCAGGAAGCGAAGGCCATGCAGGGCGAAATGCCCGATGTCTTCAAGGACTTTTCCTTTTAGGACGCGGCGGTGGAAACTCCATGGACCCACTCCACCGTATTGTTGAACGAAGCTGTCGATGCGTTGTTCAACAATGAGCCGGATGCCGAGCAATCTGCTGCGGACGGCACTTACGTCGACGCCACATTTGGCCGCGGCGGACATTCCCGTCTCATCCTCTCCCGTCTGTCGCCCCTGGGGCGCCTGATTGCCTTTGACCGAGACCCGGATGCCGTCGCCGTGGCCAATGCCATAGACGACGAGCGGTTCTCCATCCGCCACGCATCGTTTTCGCACCTCAACGAACTGCCCGGCAACAGCGTGGCCGGCGTGCTGATGGATCTGGGCGTGAGTTCGCCCCAGATCGACAACCCGGTGCGGGGTTTCAGTTTCCGTTTCGAAGGTCCGCTGGACATGCGGATGGATACCACCCGAGGGGAGAGTGTGGCCCAGTGGCTGGCGACGGCCGAGACAGATCAGATCGCGGAGGTGATACGTGAATATGGTGAAGAACGGTTTGCTGGCCCCATTGCAAAGGCGATTGTTGCTCGCCGACAGGAACGGGGCCCAATTTCAACCACCACTGAGCTGGCCCAGCTCGTGGCTGACACGGTCAAAACCCGCGAGCCGGGCCAGAACCCTGCAACGCGCACATTTCAGGCTTTTCGGATTTTCATCAACGCCGAGCTTGAAGAGCTGCAACAAGCGCTAGAAACCAGCCTGGATGTGCTGCAGCCGGGCGGGCGCCTTGTCGTCATCAGCTTCCATTCGCTGGAGGACCGGATCGTCAAGCAGTTCATTGCCAAGCACTCGCGCGATGCGTACGACCGGCGGGCGCCGTTTGCCCTGCCCAAGGTCATGAAACTCAAGGCCCTGGATCGCATCAAGCCCAGTGCGGATGAAGTGGGCGGCAATGCCCGTTCCCGCAGCGCCATCATGCGTGTGGCGCAGAGGACCACGGCATGATCCGCCTCAACCTGGTGCTGCTGCTGGCCGTGCTGGCCAGTGCCTTCTATCTGGTCAACGTCCAGTACGAATCGCGTCGCCTGTTCGCGGAGCTGGACAAGGCCCATACCGAGGCCCGACGCCTGGATGTGGAGCGCGAGCGTCTGCAGGTGGAAAAGCGGGCCCAGGCCACGCCGGCGCGCGTGGAGCGGCTGGCGCGCGAGAAGCTGGAGATGCGCCAAGCCACGCCGGGTATCACCACCTACGTGACATATTCCGCGCCGCCTGCATCCCAGGCCGCGCCGCCGGTTTCGCCGGGAGATGCCGTGGCCAGGGGGGCCAGCCCGTGAGCCGCAGCATCCAATACACCTCCAGCCCCTTGCTGGCCAGCCGCACCCCGGTCTGGCGCAGCAAGTTTGTCGTTGGGGCCATCGCCTTCGCATTCTGCGGGCTGGCGGCGCGCGCCGCCTATATCCAGGTGCTGGGCAATGATTTTTTTCAGCGCCAGGGTGAGGTGCGGTTTGCGCGCACCCTGGAGCTGCCGGCCAACCGGGGGCGCATCCTCGATCGCAACGGTCTTATCCTGGCGTCCAGCGTGCCGTCGCCCAGCATCTGGGCGATTCCGGAAGACGTGAACATTGACAAGGCCCAGTTGCAAAGCCTGGCCCGGCTGCTGGAGATGCCCGCCGGCGAGTTGTCCCGGAAGCTGGAGAACGAAGACAAGACCTTCGTATGGCTGAAACGCCAGGTGGACGAGTCGGTGGCACGCCAGATTGCAGCGCTCAACATCAAGGGCATTTACCAGCGCAAGGAGTACCGGCGCGAGTACCCGGAGGGCGAGTCCGCGGTGCATGTCGTGGGCTTCACCAACGTGGAAGACCGCGGGCAGGAGGGGGTGGAGCTGGCCTTCAACAAGGAGCTGGCGGGACGCAACGGGTCGCGCCGCGTGATCAAGGACCGTCTGGGCCGCGTGGTGGAAGACGTGGGCGACCAGATTCCTCCGGTGGAAGGCAAGGACCTCCAGCTCAGCATCGACAGCAAGGTGCAGTTCTTTGCCTACCAGAAATTGCGCGAAGCCGTGCTCGACAACAAGGCCAAGGCTGGCAGCGTGGTGGTGCTCGACGCCATCAGCGGCGAAGTCCTGGCGCTGACCAACTACCCCAGCTACAACCCCGGCAAGCGGCGCAACCTCAGCGGTGAGCAACTGCGCAACCGGGCATTGACCGATACCTTCGAGCCCGGTTCCGTGATGAAACCCTTCACCATCGGGCTGGGGCTGGAGACCGGGCGCGTCACGCCCAACACCATCATCGACACCGGCAACGGCCACCTCACCATCACCGGTTCCACCATTTCCGACTCCCACCCCAACGGCGTGTTGACGGTGGAGGGGGTGATCCAGAAGTCGAGCAACGTGGGCACGACCAAGATCGCCATGCAGATGCAGCCGCGCGAAATGTGGGAGCTGTTCACCCAGGCCGGTTTCGGGCAAAAGCCGCAGATCAGTTTCCCCGGCGTGGTGTCGGGCCGGCTACGCCCCTACAAGACCTGGCGGCCCATCGAGCAGGCCACCATGTCGTACGGCTACGGCCTGTCAGCGTCGTTGTTCCAGATGGCCCGTTCCTACACCGTGTTCTCGCACGATGGCGAGATCATTCCGGCCACGCTGCTGCGCAATACCGAACCCGCCGTGGGGGTTCCGGTGCTGTCGGCGCGCACCGCCCGACAGGTGCGCAAGATGCTGCAAATGGCGGCAGGCCCCGGGGGTACCGGGCAAAAGGCGCAGACCATTGGCTATTCGGTCGGTGGCAAATCGGGCACCGCCTACAAGCAAATCGGTAAGGGTTATGGAAGCGACAAGAACCGCAAGTACCGCGGCTGGTTTGTGGGCATGGCCCCGATTGACAGCCCCCGCATTGTGGTGGCCGTGATGATCGATGAGCCCAGCGCCGGCAAGTACTTTGGCGGGGATGTGGCAGCGCCGGTTTTCAGTGAAACCGTGCAGCAGACCTTGCGCATTCTGGGCGTGCAGCCCGACATGGCCGTGCGGCCGCAGATCGTGTCGCAGGTCGTGGAGGAGAGCTTCTGATGGTGCTGCTCCACACGCCCGCCCAGGCCGCGCAATGGTTGCGCCAGCGCGTCACGGGCACCTTGCGCTCCGACAGCCGCCAGCTGGCGCCGGGCGACGGCTTCATTGCCTGGCCGGGTGCCGCGGTGGATGCGCGCCAGTTCGTGGCCGGAGTCCTGCAGCGGGGGGCGGCGGCCTGCCTGGTGGAAAGTGACGGTCTGGCCCCCTTTGGCCTGACCGATGAACGCGTTGGCAGCTATGCCGGCCTCAAATCCGACACCGGAGCCATTGCCGCCGAGTTCTTTGCGCACCCCTCCCGCCAGTTGGCCGTGGTGGCGGTCACCGGAACGAACGGCAAGACCTCCACGGCCTGGTGGCTGGCACAGGCCTTGTCGGCCTTGCCGGCGGCACAGGCCCTGCCATGCGGGGTGATCGGCACCCTGGGTGTGGGGCGTCCGCCGGCCGCAGACCAGGATGCGAAGGATGCGGCCGTCATCTCCACCGGCCTGACCACGCCGGACCCGGTGCTGCTGCAGCGAACCTTGCGCCAGTTCGTGGACGACGGGCTGCGGGCCTGTGCCATGGAGGCGTCCTCCATCGGTGTCGCAGAGCGCCGGCTGGACGGCACGCAGATCCGCGTTGCAGTGTTCACCAATCTGACGCAGGACCACCTGGATTACCACGGCACCATGGAGGCCTACTGGCAAGCCAAATGCCAGCTGTTCGCCTGGGCAGGCCTAGCCAGCGCCGTGATCAACCTGGACGACGTCCGGGGGCTGGAGCTGGCGCAATCGCTGGCGGGCACCGCGCTGGATGTCTGGACCGTTTCCTGCCAGCGCCCGGCTCGTCTGCAGGCGCGCAATATCGCATACGACGCGCAGGGCCTGCGCTTTGACGTGGTGGAGGGAGAGCACACCCAGGTGCTGCACACGCGCATGATCGGGACCTACAACGTTTCCAATCTGCTGGGGGTGCTGGCGGCCATGCGCAGCCTGGGCGTGCCGCTGGCCGCCGCCGTGCAGGCCTGCGCGGCCCTGCATCCCGTGCCGGGCCGTATGGAGTGCCTGGGGGAAGCCGGAGAGCCGCTGGTGGCTGTGGACTACGCCCATACCCCGGACGCGTTGGGCCATGCCCTGGCGGCCTTGCGGCCGCTTGCGGCGCAACGTGGCGGCCGCTTGTGGTGCGTGTTTGGCTGCGGTGGTGACCGTGATGCCTCCAAGCGCCCGCTGATGGGCGCCATTGCTGCACAGAATGCGGACCAGGTGGTGGTGACCAGCGACAACCCCCGCAGCGAGAAGCCGGAAATCATCCTGGCGCAGATTCTGCTGGGGCTGCCGCAGGACCACGCCGTGGAAGTGCAGGTGGACCGGGCGCTTGCCATTGCGGACGCCGTGGCGCGGGCGCAGGCGCAGGACGTCATCCTGCTGGCCGGCAAAGGACATGAGGACACGCAGGAGATTGCGGGCGTCAAGTATCCCTTTTCCGATCGCAGCCACGCCGAGCAGGCCCTGCGCCAGCGGCGCCAGCGCGGGCCGGAGGTGCAGCCATGAAGCCCATGATGTCCGTCGCCCAGGCCGCGCAGTGGCTGCGCGGTGCCCGTCTTGTTGGCGAAGGTGCGACGCCGGTGGTGCGGGTGCACACCGATACCCGCACGATCGAGCCCGGCGACCTCTTCGTGGCGCTCAAGGGCGAGCGCTACGACGCGAACGATTTCCTGCAGGAGGCGCAACAGCGGGGCGCGGCCGCGGTGCTGTGCCATGCCGGCGCCAGCCAGCGGGTGCCGGGGCTGCCGTGTATCGAGGTGGCCGACACCCGGGTGGCGCTGGGTGAACTGGCAGCCGCCTGGCGCGCGCAGTTCTCCCTGCCCCTGATTGCCGTGACCGGCAGCAACGGCAAGACCACGGTGACCCAGATGCTGGCGTCCATCCTGGCGGCCTTTCAGCCGCAGGACGGCGCGCTGGCAACACGTGGCAACCTGAACAACGACATCGGTGTGCCCCTGACACTGCTGCGCCTGCGGGCGCACCACCGGATCGCCGTGGTCGAACTCGGCATGAACCATGCAGGCGAGATTGCGACCCTGGCCGGCATGGCGCAACCCACGGTCGCGCTGGTCAACAATGCGCAGCGGGAGCATCTGGAGTTCATGCAGACGGTGCAGGCCGTGGCGCAGGAGAACGGCTCGGTCATCACGGCCCTGGGCCCTCAGGGTGTGGCAGTCTTTCCTTCGGATGACACCTACACGGCCCTGTGGCAGGACCTGGCTGGCCCGCGCCGCGTGGCACGGTTTGCCCTGGCGCCGGCACAGCAATCCCAGGATATCGGCTGTGTGGATGCGCAATGGGTGGACGGCGCCTGGCGGGTTCACGCGCGCGGGCTGGAGGCCGATCTGCACTACCGCCTGGCCATTGCCGGCAAGCACAACGTCAAGAATTCATTGGCCGCCGCGGCCTGCGCCCTGGCTGCCGGTGTGCCGCCCGATGCGGTGACCCGTGGCCTGGAGGCCTTCGTGCCCGTCAAGGGCCGCTCGCGCGCGCTGGCCGTGGAGGTGCAGGGCCGTGTCTGCACGCTGGTGGATGACACCTACAACGCCAACCCGGACTCCGTGCGCGCCGCCATAGACGTGCTGGCCGGCCTGCCCGGCCCGCGTCTGCTGGTGCTGGGTGACATGGGGGAGGTCGGGCAAGAAGGCCCGCAATTCCATGCCGAAGCCGGCCGCTATGCACAGTCCGCAGGCATTGAAAAAATGCTGACGCTGGGGGTTCTGGCGCAGAGCGCTGCCAAGGCCTGCGCGGGTGCGCGCCATTGCGATTCGATCGAAGACCTGAATGCCGCTGTGCTGGCCGCCCTGCCCGGTGTGGGCAGCGTGCTGGTCAAAGGTTCCCGGTTCATGCGCATGGAGCGGGTCGTGGAAGCCATCGTGTCCAGCGTTCCCGCGTCGCAGGAGCCCCGCCATGCCCACTGATTGCCCATTTGGAGAAGTCCCATGTTGTTGAGCCTGGCCCAATGGCTGCAAACCCTGTCGCCCGAGTTCGGTTTTTTTCGGGTGTTCCAGTACCTGACGTTTCGCGCCGTCATGGCGGCGCTGACGGCCCTGGTGATCGGCCTGGCTGCGGGGCCGTACGTGATCCGGCGCCTGCGCGAACTCAAGATCGGCCAGCCGGTGCGCGGTTACGGCATGGAAACGCATCTGCAGAAAAGCGGCACCCCCACCATGGGTGGCGTGCTGATTTTGCTGGCCATTGCGGTGTCCACCCTGTTGTGGGCCGACCTGGGCAACCGCTTTGTCTGGATCGTGCTGCTGGTGACGCTGGGCTTTGGCGCCATTGGCTGGGTGGATGACTGGCGCAAGGTGGTGCACAAGGACCCGGAGGGCATGCGCTCGCGCGAGAAGTATTTCTGGCAGTCCGTCATTGGCCTGCTGGCGGCGCTGTATCTGGTGTTCAGCATCTCCGAGAGTTCCAACCTGCGGGTGCTGGAGCTGTTCTTCAACTGGGTGCGCTCGGGTTTTGACGTCAACCTGCCGCCCAAGGCCGGCCTGCTGCTGCCCTTCATCAAGGAGGTGAGCTACCCCCTGGGCGTGCTGGGTTTTGTCATCCTGACCTACCTGGTCATCGTCGGCTCCAGCAACGCCGTCAACCTGACCGATGGCCTGGATGGCCTGGCCATCATGCCGGTGGTGATGGTGGGTTCTGCGCTGGGCGTGTTTGCCTACGTCACCGGCAGCGCCGTGTATTCCCGGTACCTGTTCTTCCCGCTGATTCCGGGATCGGGCGAACTGATGATTTTCTGTGCCGCCATGGCCGGCTCCGGCCTGGCCTTTCTGTGGTTCAACACCCATCCGGCGCAGGTGTTCATGGGGGATGTGGGTGCGCTGGCCCTGGGTGCGGCACTTGGCACCATTGCCGTCATCGTGCGCCAGGAAATCGTGCTCGCCATCATGGGCGGCGTGTTTGTGGTCGAGGCCCTGTCGGTGATGCTGCAGGTGACCTACTTCAAATACACCAAGAAGAAATTCGGAGAGGGGCGTCGCCTGCTGAAGATGGCACCGCTGCACCACCATTTCGAGAAGGCCGGCTGGAAGGAAACCCAGGTGGTCGTGCGTTTCTGGATCATCACCATGCTGCTGTGCCTGGTGGGCCTGTCCACCCTGAAATTACGATGAATCCCTACGAACCGCCCACTCCCGACGACCTGCCCGCGGTGCCTCCGGTAGGCGCCGGGGCAGACCTGCCTGCGCAGGAGTCGCAGCCCGGCGCACCTGCGCCGCAGGCCGAGGAGTCGTTTGCCGCGGTGGAGCAGAAAACCGCGGCACCCGCGACAACGGTGCGGGCCTTGCCGACCACCCTGACCGCCGCGCGCGATGCCGCCGAATTCGTGGCGCAGGTCTTTGCCGAGACCCTGGCCGACAAGGCCGTGCCCGGGCAGCCGGCGTCCGAACCGCAGACCGTGCAGGACGCGGCAGAACCCGTGGCGGAGCCGGCCGTGGCGGGCGCGCAGGCGCCCTTGCAACCGCTGCTGGGGCAAAACGTCCTGATCCTGGGACTGGGAGCCTCGGGTCTGGCCATGGCGCGCTGGTGCGTGCGCACGGGTGCGGTCCACGTGACGGTGGCCGACACACGCGCTGCGCCGCCCCAGTTGGCGGTGCTGCAGCAGGAACTGCCGCAGGTGCGTTTCGTGGCCGGCGATTTCAATGCTGCGCTGGTCGAAGGCCGGAACCTGCAGGCGGTGTACCGCTCCCCCGGCCTCAGCCCGGAAACGGTGGCGCCGGTTCTGGCCGCGGCGCAGGCCAGCCAGATCACCACCGGTGGCGAACTGAGCCTGTATGCCATGGCGCTGGAGGCCCTGCGCGAAACCCGCGCCTACACACCGGCGGTGCTCGCCATCACCGGCACCAACGGCAAGACCACGGTCACTTCCCTCACCGGCCAGCTGATGGCTCATGCCGGCAAGACTGTGGCGGTGGCCGGCAACATCGGTCCCACCTTGCTGGACACGCTGGCGGGGCACCTGGATGCGCAGACCCTGCCGCAGGTGTGGGTGTTGGAGCTGTCGAGCTTCCAGCTGGATGCGGCGGATCGCTTCGAGCCCACGGCGGCCGTGGTGCTCAACCTCACCCAGGATCACCTGGACTGGCATGGCAGCATGCAGGCCTACGCCCAGGCCAAGGCCCGCATCTTTGGTCAGCACGCCCTGATGGTGCTCAACCGCGACGATGCCGCCGTGATGGCCATGCTGCCCGAGCCGGTGCGCGTCAAGCTGCAGCGCCCGCAGGTGCGTGCCCACGCCACCTTTGGCTGTGACATGCCCCGACGCCCCGGTGACTTCGGCCTGGAGGAAGTCAATGGCATGGTGTGGCTGGTACGCGCACTGGAAGCCGACGAAACCCGCAAGAAGCGCAAGGACGACGAGGAAGAGTTGCACATCCAGCGCCTGATGCCCGCCGACGCGCTGCGCATCCGCGGGCGCCACAACGCCAGCAATGCTCTGGCGGCCCTGGCGCTGTGCGCCGCTGCCGGGTGCACGCTGGCGCCACTCTTGTATGGCTTGCGCGAGTACCGGGGCGAACCCCACCGTGTGGAGCCGGTGGGCATCCTCAACGGCGTGGAATTCTTCGATGACAGCAAGGGCACCAATGTAGGGGCCACCGCCGCAGCGCTGCAGGGCCTGGGAGCCGACCGCAAGGTGGTCGTCATTCTGGGCGGGGAAGGCAAGGGGCAGGACTTTTCGCCGCTGGCCGGGCCTGTTGCCCGCTACGTGCGCGCTGTGGTGCTCATCGGGCGTGACGCGCCCTTGATCCGCCAGGCGCTGGAGCAGACCGGGGTTCCCCTGGCGGATGCCGAGTCCATGGAAGCGGCGGTGGCGCTGGCCAACCAGCGGGCCCACGCGGGCGACGCGGTGCTGATGTCGCCGGCCTGCGCCAGTTTTGACATGTTTGACGACTACGCGCACCGTGCCCGTGTGTTCTGCGCCGCGGTGCAGGAGCTGGCACGGTCGACCGGCGTGGACCTGGAGGGCGGTGCATGAGCGCCTGGGGCTCCTCCCTGAAAGGCTGGTTCGCGGCGCGCGTGGCGCCGGCGGCCTCCGCCCTGCCGGTGCGTCTGGGGGGACGGGGCTCGTTCTCGTCCACCACCGCCGTGGCGCCGGTGCGCGGGTTTGACCAGCCGCTGGTCTGGGTGGTGGCGGCGTTGCTGCTGTGGGGCTCGGTGATGGTGTATTCGGCCTCCATTGCCATGCCCGAAAACCCGCGCTTCGCCAACTACACCCACGCGCATTTCCTGGTGCGCCACGTGGCCTCGATTGCCGTGGCATTTGTGGCGGCGCTGATCGCCTTCCAGATTCCCATCCAGGCCTGGGAGAAGGCTGCGCCCTGGCTGTTTGTGGTGTCCCTGGCGCTGCTCATCCTGGTGCTGGTGCCCTTCATCGGCAAGGGCGTCAATGGCGCGCGGCGCTGGATTGCTTTGGGTATCCTGAATTTCCAGCCCTCCGAACTGGCCAAGTTCGCCGTGCTGCTGTACGCCGCCGACTACATGGTGCGCAAGATGGAGGTCAAGGAACGGTTTTTCCGCGCCGTGCTGCCCATGGGTGTGGCGGTCGCCATTGTCGGCACGCTGCTGCTGGCGGAGCCGGACATGGGCGCCTTCATGGTGATATCCGTGATCGCCATGGGCATTTTGTTCCTGGGCGGTGTCAATGCCCGGATGTTCTTTCTGATTGCGACGGTTCTGGTGGCCGCCTTCGGACTCATGATCGCGTTCAACGACTACCGGCGGGCGCGAATTTTTGCCTATCTGGACCCTTGGAGCGAGAACAACGCGCTGGCCAAGGGCTACCAGCTGACCCACTCGCTGATCGCCATCGGGCGCGGCGAGATCTTTGGCGTCGGCCTGGGGGGCAGCGTGGAGAAACTGCACTGGCTGCCCGAAGCGCACACCGACTTCCTGCTGGCGGTGATTGGCGAGGAATTCGGGCTGCTGGGCGTGCTGGCGGTGATCGCGCTGTTCCTGTGGCTCACGCGGCGCATGATGCACATCGGGCGCCAGGCCATTGCGCTGGACCGCGTGTTCGCTGGGCTGGTGGCGCAGGGTGTGGGCATCTGGATGGGGTTCCAGTCCTTCATCAACATGGGTGTGAACCTGGGGGCCTTGCCCACCAAGGGCCTGACGTTGCCGCTGATGAGCTACGGCGGCTCGGCCATCCTGATCAACCTGATCTCGATCGCCGTGGTGCTGCGCATCGACTACGAGAACCGACAACTCATGCACGGAGGCCGTGTATGAGCGCGAACATGAACGCCGCCGGGCCGTCCCAAGGCGTGAAGGCCCCCTCGGGGGGCAGCGCAGTACACGCAGTGACAAGCGTGGGGGCGCACAGCCCTTGCGCATTGATCATGGCCGGCGGCACCGGGGGGCACATCTTTCCGGGGCTGGCGGTGGCGCATGCTCTGCGCGAACGCGGCTGGCGCGTGCACTGGCTGGGTGCACCTGACAGCATGGAGAGCCGACTGGTACCCGCCAAGGGATTTCCGCTGGAGCTGGTGCATTTCTCTGGCGTGCGCGGCAAGGGGTTGCGCACCGTGGTTGCACTGCCGCTGCGTCTGTTGCGGGCCCTGGCGCAAAGCCGGGCGGTACTGCGCCGGGTCCAACCCGACGTGGTGGTGGGGCTGGGCGGCTACATCACCTTCCCGGCAGGGGTGATGGCAGCGCTGCTGGGCAAACCCCTGGTGCTGCATGAGCAGAACTCGGTGGCCGGCATGGCCAACAAGGTGCTGGCGGTGCTGGCGCGCCGCGTGTTCACGGCCTTTCCCAACGTATTTGCCAAGGGCCAATGGGTGGGCAACCCCCTGCGGGCGGAATTCCTGCTGCAGCCGGCGCCCGAGCAGCGCTTTGCCGGACGCAGCGGTCCGTTGCGCGTGCTGGTAGTGGGCGGCAGCCTGGGCGCGCGCGCGCTCAACACCGTGGTGCCGCAGGCCCTGGCGCTGATACCGGCAGACCAGCGTCCGCTGGTGATCCACCAGAGCGGCGAAAAACAGATCGACGAACTGCGGGCCAACTACGCGGCGGCTGGAATCGCTGTGAGCATCGCCGGGGCGTCCCAAGACACGAAGGCCCCCCCGGAGGTCACTATCACCCCCTTCATCGACAACACGGCCCAGGCCTTTGCCGACGCCGACCTGGTGATCTGCCGGGCGGGCGCCAGCACGGTGACGGAGCTGGCGGCCGTCGGTGCCGCGGCTGTGTTTGTGCCTTTCCCCGCAGCGGTGGATGACCACCAGACCCACAACGCCGCCTTCCTGGTGGACCAGGGAGCCGGCTGGCTGTTGCCGCAGACCGGTCTGACACCCGCAGTGCTGGCCGAATTGCTACAGAGAACAGAGCGATCTGCACTACTGCAGCGCGGCCTGCAGGCCAAAAAGCTGCAACAAATTCATGCGACGGACGCGGTAGTGTCCGCCTGCGAGGAGCTCGCCCAATGAAACACGCGATCAAACACATCCATTTTGTCGGTGTGGGTGGCTCCGGCATGTCCGGCATTGCCGAGGTGCTGTGCAACCTGGGTTACACCATTTCCGGCTCCGACCTGTCCGACAGCGCCACCCTCAAACGCCTGGCCACGCTGGGCATCCAGACCCATGTGGGTCACGCGGCCGAGCACGTGGCGGGCGCCGACGCGGTGGTCACGTCCACGGCGGTGCAGGCCGACAACCCGGAGGTCATCCGCGCCCGTGCCATGCACATTCCCGTTGTGCCGCGCGCCCTGATGCTGGCCGAGCTGATGCGCCTGAAGCAGGGCATTGCCATTGCCGGCACCCATGGCAAGACCACCACCACCAGCCTGGTGGCCAGCGTGCTGGCCGAGGCCGGTCTGGACCCCACCTTTGTGATTGGCGGACGCCTCAACAGCGCCGGCACCAATGCCCGCCTGGGGCAGGGCGAGCACATCGTGGTGGAGGCAGACGAGTCGGACGCCTCCTTCCTGAACCTGTTGCCGGTGATGGCGGTCGTGACCAACATCGATGCCGATCACATGGAAACCTACGGCCACGACTTCGGCAAGCTGAAGAAGGCGTTCGTGGACTTCCTGCACCGCATGCCGTTTTACGGCACGGCCATCCTGTGCACCGATGACGCCGCCGTGCGGGAGATCTCCGAGCAGGTGACCTGCCCGATTACCAGCTACGGTTTCAACGAAGACGCCCAGGTGCGCGCCGTGGACGTGCGTGCCGTGGGGGGGCAGATGCATTTCACGGTGCAGCGCCGCAACGGTGTGGTGCTGCCCGACCTGGACGTGGTGCTCAACCTGCCGGGGCGGCACAACGTGCTCAATGCGCTGTCGGCCATCGCCGTGGCGGTGGAGCTGAACATTGCCGACGCCGCCGTGCTGAAGGCGCTGGCCGAGTTCCGCGGTGTGGGCCGGCGTTTCCAGCGCTACGGGGATCTGCCGCTGCCCGCTGGCGGCGTGCTCACCGTGATCGACGACTACGGCCACCACCCGGTGGAAATGGCCGCCACGCTGGCGGCCGCGCGCGGGGCCTTCCCGGGGCGCCGCCTGGTGCTGGCGTTCCAGCCCCACCGCTTCACGCGCACCCGCGACTGCTTTGAGGATTTCGTCAAGGTGATTGGCCAGGCCGACTCGGTGCTGCTGGGTGAGGTGTATGCCGCGGGCGAGGCGCCCATCGTGGCCGCCGACGGCCGCTCGCTGGCACGGGCGCTGCGCATTGCCGGCAAGGTGGAGCCCATCTTCGTGGACGACATTGCCGCCATGCCCCAGGCCATCGTGGACAACGCCCGGCCGGGCGACGTGCTGCTGAGCATGGGAGCCGGCTCCATCGGTGCCGTGCCAGCCAAGGTGGTGGAACTGCTACAAAAAAATGAGCTGCCTGCGCAGAAAGGTCAAGGGCTATGAGCCAATTGGATGCAAATTTGAAGGCTGCCGGGTCGGCCCCGGGCGTGGGCGCCGCGCTGGGCAAGGTCGCCGTCCTGATGGGCGGCACCTCGGCCGAGCGCGAGGTGTCGCTGATGTCGGGCAACGGTGTGCTCAAGGCCTTGCTGTCCCGCGGGGTGGATGCCCACGCGTTCGACCCAGCCGAGCGGGACCTGGATGCGCTCAAGCGCGAAGGCTTTGCGCGCTGCTTCATTGCCCTGCACGGCCGCCACGGCGAAGACGGCACGGTGCAGGGTGCGCTCGAACTGCTGGGTATTCCCTACACTGGCTCGGGCGTCATGGCCTCGAGCATCTCCATGGACAAGGTCATGACCAAGCGCATCTGGCGCTTTGAAGGCCTGTCCACCCCGGCGTGGAGCCAGGTGCACAGTGGTGCCGAAACCCGTGCGGCGTTTGCCGAGTTGGGCGCGCCCATGATCGTCAAGCCCGCGCGCGAAGGCTCCTCTATCGGCTTTACCAAGGTCATGTCCGCCGACCAGTGCGAGGCCGCGTACGCCCTGGCCTCGCAGCACGACCCAATGGTGCTGTGCGAGCAGTTCATTGCCGGTGATGAAGTGACCTGCCCCGTGCTGGGCCCCACGGACCAGCCACGGGCGCTGCCCGTCATCCGCATCGTGGCCCCCGACGGCAACTACGACTACCAGAACAAGTACTTCACCGACACCACGCAGTACCTGGTGCCCGCGGGCCTGCCGGCCGGCGAGGAAGACGCCATTGCGGCCATGGTCTGCAAGGCCTACCAGGTGCTGGGTTGCCGCGGCTGGGCGCGGGCCGACGTGATGATCGACGCGCGGACCCGCAAGCCCTACCTACTGGAAATCAACACCTCGCCCGGCATGACCGGGCACTCGCTGGTGCCCATGTCGGCCCGCGCCGCCGGCATCAGCTACGAAGACCTGTGCGTGCAGTTGCTGCAGCACACCGACCTGGATGGAGGTGCCCGCGCATGAACCGTGCCGAGGCGATGCCGCTGGATGTCAAGCTGATGAACATGACCGCAGCGGTCCTGTTGCTGACGTTTGCCGTCTTTGGCGCTGTCGCCCTCGCCCGCTGGGTTGCGCGCATGCCGGTCTTTGACATCCGCAGCATTACCGTCAGCGGGGATGTCCAGCACAACAACCTGCTCACGCTGCGCGCCAACGTCACCCCCCGCCTGTCGGGCACCTTCTTCAGCGTGGACCTGGCCCGCGTGCGGACGGTCTTCGAGTCGGTGCCCTGGGTGCGCCAGGCCGTGGTGCGGCGCGATTTCCCCAACCGCCTGCAGGTCGTGCTGCAGGAACACAAGCCGGTGGCCTACTGGGGCGGCGACGGCGACGTGCGCCTGATCAACAGCTATGGCGAAGTATTCGAGGCCAACGTGGGGGAAGTGGAGCAGGAAGCACTGCCCCAGCTCAGCGGACCCGAAGGCCGCAGCGCCGAAGTGCTGGCCATGTACCGCACCCTGGCACCGCTGTTCGAGCCGATGGAATTGCCGATCGAGCAGCTGGAACTCTCGGGCGGCGGCAGCTGGCGGGCCCACCTGGAATCGGGTGCCGTCATTGAACTGGGTCGGGGCGAGACGGCGGACATTGTCGCGCGCGTGCAGCGCTTTCTCCAGACCCTCACCCAGGTGACCTCCCGCTACGCCCGGCATGCCAATGCCGTGGAGTCGGCGGATTTGCGACATGAAAACGGGTATGCCATCCGGCTGCGCGGCGTGAGCACGCTGGCGGCTGCAGGCCCCAAAAAGTAACGGAAAAAGGACTCTGCAGGAATCCATATGGCAAAAGAATACAAAGACCTGGTCGTCGGGCTGGACATCGGAACCGCCAAGGTCATGGTGGTGGTGGCCGAGGTCTTGCCCGGGGGCGAACTGAAGCTGGCCGGCCTGGGCGTGGCACCCAGCAACGGCCTCAAGCGCGGTGTGGTGGTGAACATCGACGCCACGGTGCAGAGCATCCAGCAGGCGCTGCGCGAAGCGGAGCTGATGGCCGACTGCAAGATCACCCGCGTGTACACCGGCATCACCGGCAGCCACATCCGTGGCCTGAACTCCAGTGGCATGGTGGCGGTGAAAGACCGCGAGGTGACGCCGGCGGACGTGGCCCGGGTGGTGGAGACGGCCAAGGCCATCAACATCTCCACCGACCAGCGCCTGTTGCTGGTGGAGCCGCAGGAATTCATCATCGATGGCCAGGACGTGCGCGAGCCCATTGGCATGAGCGGCATCCGCCTGGAAGCCAAGGTGCACATCGTGACCGGCGCCCAGAGCGCGGCCGAGAACATCATCAAGTGCGTGCGCCGCTGCGGCCTGGAAGTGGAGCAACTCATGCTCAACCCGCTGGCCAGCAGCCTCTCCGTGCTGACCGAGGACGAGCGTGAGCTGGGCGTGGCGCTGGTCGACATTGGCGCCGGCACCACCGACATCGCCATCTTCACCAACGGCGCCATCCGCCACACGGCCGTGATCCCGATTGCCGGCGACCTGATCACCAGCGACATCGCCATGGCCCTGCGCACGCCGACCAAGGATGCCGAGGACATCAAGGTCGAAAGCGGCCACGCCAAGCAACTGCTGGTGGACCCGGAAACGCAGGTCGAGGTACCCGGCCTGGGCGACCGCGGTCCGCGCATGCTCAGCCGCCAGGCGCTGGCCGGCGTGATCGAACCGCGCATCGAGGAAATTTTCAGCCTGGTGAACCAGGTCATGCGCGAGTCCGGTTACGAGGAAGTGCTGTCCTCGGGCATCGTGCTCACCGGCGGCAGCTGCGTCATGCCGGGCATGGTGGAGCTGGGCGAAGACATCTTCCTCAAGCCGGTGCGCCGCGGCATTCCGAAATACACCGGCGCCCTGTCGGACATGGTGGCCCAGCCCCGTGCCGCTACGGTCATGGGTCTGCTGGAAGAGGCCCGCCTGGCGCGCATGCGCGGCTACAAGGTGGCGCAGAAAAACGGCTCCATGAAAACAGCACTCGGCCAGGTCAAAGACTGGTTCATCGGGAACTTCTGACCATGGAACACAAGACTTGGCTGGCGCGGGGAAGTCCCCATTGGCGATGGCGATGCGTAGATCCGCCGGCTTAGGCCGACCCAACATACAAAAACATACCAGCAACTGCGTTAACAGATTTATTGAAACTTCAGGAGAACAACATGGCCATCGAAATGATTGAAGAAGAAGCGTTTAACCAAGGCACCCAGATCAAGGTCATTGGCGTGGGCGGCGGCGGCGGCAACGCGGTCGAGCACATGATCAACACCGCGGTCGGCGGCGTGGAGTTCATCTGCGCCAATACCGATGCCCAGGCCCTATGCCGCAGCACGGCGCACAAGACCATCCAGCTCGGCGCGGGTGGCCTGGGCGCTGGCAGCAAGCCCGAGAAAGGCCGCGAGGCGGCGGAGCTGGCCGAGTCCGACATCCGCACCGCCATTGAAGGCGCGCACATGCTGTTCATCACCGCCGGCATGGGCGGGGGCACTGGCACCGGCGCGGCGCCGGTCATTGCCCGCGTGGCCAAGGAAATGGGCATTCTGACGGTGGGTGTAGTCACCAAGCCCTTCGACTTCGAAGGCGGTCGCCGCATGAGCAACGCCGATTCCGGCCTGACCGAACTGGAAGCCAACGTGGACTCGCTGATCGTGGTGCTCAACGAGAAGCTGCTGGAAGTGCTGGGCGATGACGTCTCGCAGGACGAGGCCTTTGCCCACGCCAACGACGTGCTGAAGAACGCGGTGGGCGGCATTGCCGAAATCATCAACGTGCCCGGCCATGTGAACGTCGACTTCGAAGACGTGCGCACCGTCATGGGCGAGCCCGGCAAGGCCATGATGGGCACGGCCCTGGCCAGCGGCCCGGACCGCGCCCGCATTGCCGCCGAGCAGGCCGTGGCCTGCCCGCTGCTCGAAGGCATCGACCTCTCCGGCGCCAAGGGCGTTCTGGTGCTGATCACCGCGGCCAAGGGTTCGCTGAAGCTGTCCGAATCCAAGCTGGCGATGAACACCATCCGCGCCTACGCGTCGCCCGACGCGCATGTGATCTACGGTACTGCGTACGACGACGAGCTGGGCGAGAACATCCGCGTCACCGTGGTCGCCACCGGCCTGTCCCGCCAGGGCGCGCGCCGCACGGCCCCGCCGCTGCAGGTGCTGCGCACCGGAACCGACAACGTGCCGTTCCATGTGCCCACGCTCAATGCCCAGGCCAACGGCGTGGCCAGCGCGGGCGCGGCACCGGCAGGCCTGGCCCAGCCGGACTACGGCAGCATGGGAACCCCGGCCGTCTGGCGCGGCCGCACCTCGGCTGCCGCCAAGGTCGACGCCCTGTCCAGCGGTGGCATGGACGACTACGAAATTCCGGCCTTCCTGCGCAAGCAGGCGGACTGAGCGCCCCACACTCCTGCATGGCGCCCCTGTGGGGGCCGGGGTCGCCTGCGGGCGGCCCCGCGTCCGTGCCCCCTGCGCTTTTACAATATGGCCGTGCTCAAACAACGAACCCTCAAATCCATTACCCGCGCCGTGGGCGTGGGGCTGCACAGCGGCCAGCGGGTGGAGCTGACCCTGCGCCCGGCGGCGCCCGACACGGGCATCGTGTTCCGGCGCGTGGATCTGCCCGCGCCCGTGGACATCGTGGTGGGGGCCACAGCCGTGACGGATACGCGGCTGGCGTCCACCATTTCCAATGGCGCGGTCAAGGTCAACACGGTGGAACACCTGATGTCGGCCTGTGCCGGCCTGGGGGTGGACAACCTGTACGTCGACATCACGGCCGAGGAAGTGCCCATTCTGGACGGCTCGGCGGCCTCGTTCGTGTTCCTGCTGCAGAGTGCGGGCATCGAGCTGCAGAACGCGCCGCGCCGCTTCATCCGCCTGCTGCGCCCGGTGGAGGTGCGCGAAGGCACGGGAGCGGCCGAGAAGTGGGCGCGGCTGGAGCCGTACCACGGCTACAAGCTCAGCTTCGAGATCGACTTCAAGCACCCTGCGGTGGACTCCACCGGCCAGTGCGTGGAGTTCGACATGAGCACCGGTTCTTATTCCAAGGACATCGCGCGCGCGCGCACCTTCGGTTTCACCAAGGACGTGGAGATGATGCGCGCCAACGGCCTGGCGCTGGGTGGCGGGCTGGACAATGCCATCGTCATGGACGACTACAAGGTGCTCAACGCCGACGGTCTGCGCTACGACGACGAGTTCGTCAAGCACAAGATCCTGGACGCCATGGGCGACCTGTACCTGGTGGGCAAGCCGCTGCTGGCCAGCTACCGGGCTTTCCGTTCCGGCCACGCGCTCAACAACAAGTTGCTGCGCGAACTGCTCGCCCGTGCCGATGCCTGGGACGTGGTGACCTTCGAAGACGAGAAGCAGGCCCCCAACGGGTTTGCGCAGCTGGCCCGGGCCTGGTAGGGCGCTGGGCGTCGCGGTTGCCATGGCATTCTTCCGCTGGTTCGTTCTGTTGCTGCTGCTGGGCGCGGCCGTGCTGTTTGCCGCCTTCGCCGTGACCGGTCAGGCGCGTTTCAAGCGCTGGGGCCTGTTCATCCTGAAGTGGACGCTGCTGGGGGCCTTTGGCTTCTTCGGTGTCCTTATCCTGCAGCGAATCGCCTAGCCGCCCTAGCCGCCCTGGCTGCCCTGGCTGCGTCAGCGGCTGCGCCCCGCCCGGTAATTGCCGCCGATCTTGCCGCCCAGGCCGCTGGCCTGCGCCAGGCGCGCCATGGCGCTGCCGGCGTGGGCGTGGGTGATGGCCAGGCCCAGGGCGTCGGCGGCGTCCGGACCGGGCAGGCCGGGCAGCACCAGCAGGCGCTGCACCATGGACTGCACCTGGGCCTTGTCCGCCCGGCCGTGACCGGCCACCGCCTGCTTCATCTGCAGCGCCGTGTATTCGGCCACCGGCAGGTCCTTGGACACCAGGGCCGTGATGCAGGCGCCGCGTGCCTGCCCCAGCAGCAGGGTGGACTGGGGGTTGACGTTGACGAACACTATCTCCACGCAGGCGCAGTCCGGCTCGTAGCGCTGCACCACCTCGCCGATGCCGTCGAACAGTACCTTGAGCCGCGCCGGCAGGGCGCCAACTTCCAGGTGCTGGGTGCTGATGGTGCCGCTGGCCACGTAGCGCAGCGCGGACCCTTCCACGTCCACCACGCCGAAGCCGGTGGTGCGCAGGCCAGGATCGATACCCAGTATTCTCATGCTATGGTTTTAGTAGCTGCCTGCGCAATATGGGCGCCGGCTACAGGTTGAAATACCACCGCGCGGAGTG
The DNA here is from genome assembly GCA_019449595.1 of Rhodoferax sp. Lineage (GTDB taxonomy): Bacteria > Pseudomonadota > Gammaproteobacteria > Burkholderiales > Burkholderiaceae_C > Allorhodoferax. The sequence goes on from JAGRPL010000010.1 coordinate 102,031, forward strand.
GAAGAAGACCGGTGCGGCAAAGCACAGGGCGTCCACCCGGTCGAGCAAGCCACCGGCGCCGGTGGTGGAGCGGCCCTCGGCGCCCCAGCTCGGGATGCCGCGGTCGCGCTTGAGCGCCTTCATGACGAAGTGCCCCAGCGAGCCGGCCACGCAGGCGATGAAGGCCAGCGCAAACGCCGTGCCCGGCACCCAGGGCGTGATACCCGCCAGCACGGCGCCCACCAGGCCGCCAACGCCCACGCCCATGCCCCAGCTGCGCCAGTTGAAGCTGCGGCTGATGGCCGGCGCCACCGGCGGACGCTGCAACCGGCGTGCGGCCAGATGCTGCGTCAGCATGCAGGTCTGCATCACCAGCACCAGGAAGAACACCAGAAAGGCGTTCTTGTTGTCGTAGCCCGGGAACTTCAGCATCAGCAGGGCCGGCACGTGGCTCATGCCGTAGATGCACACCATGATGCCCCACTGCAGCTTGGCATTGCGTTCCAGGAAGCGCAGCGGATCGTTGGCCAGAGCGCTGACCAGGGGCAGCGCGAGAAACACATAGACCGGGATGAACACCGCGAACATGTCGAAGTGGCCGGACCCCACCAGCCAGTACTGCACGGGCAGCACCACAAAGAAGGCCAGTACTAGGCTGCGGTGGTCGCCCAGGCGGGTGGGAGAGAGGGTCAGGAATTCGCGCAGCGCAAACAGTGAGACCAGGGCGAACAGGGTCAGCGCCACCCAGTCACCGGCGACCCAGCCGACCCAGAACACCAGCACCATGAACCAGCTGGTGCGCAGGATGCCGTCCACGTCCTTGAGCTCCCTGCGCCACCGCTCGGCGTGGGCGTCGTCGCCATGGTCCCGGATGGACAGGATGAAGGCCGTGGCGCTGGCCAGCAGCAGCAGCCCGAACACCAGCACGAACAGGGCGCCGACCTGCTGCGTGGGAGTCATGTTTTTCAGGAAGAAGTACATGCCCTTGTCCTATACGTCGCGCAGCGCCAGCACGGCACTGCGGGCACGCTCCAGGAAGGCGCGGCGGTCCTCGCCGTCCTGCAGCGCCATGGGGGTGCCGAACGTGACGGAGCACAGCACCGGCACCGGCACCACCTCGCCCTTGGGCAACACGTGCTGCACGTTGTTGATCCAGACCGGCACCAGCACCACGTTGGGAAACTTCGCCGCCAGGTTGTACAGGCCGGCCTTGAAGGGCTGGGGCTCTCCGGTGAAGCCGCGGGTGCCCTCGGGGAACAGGATGATGGAGTCGCCGTTCTCCAGTGCGTCAAACAGGGGCTCCAGCGGGTCTTCCTCGGCGCTGCGGTCGCGCGAGACGTAGATCACGTTGAAGACGGCGGTGGTGAGCCATTGCCGAAAGGGCGACTTGGTCCAGTAGTCGCGTGCGGCGATGGCGCGGGTCACGCTGCGCAGCTCGTGGGGCAGGGCGGCCCAGATCATCACCAGGTCGGCATGGCTCTGGTGGTTGGCGAAGTAGATGCGCTGTTCGGCCTTGGGCGGGCAACCGTGCCAGCGCGCCTGGGCGCCCGTCAGCACCCGGATCAGGCCCAGCAGAAACCAACCCATCAACTTGGCAAGCATGGCCGCGATGATACAGACCGTTGGCCGTGCCGGTCAGGGCAGCTGCGCGTCGCCCATGCGAGCGGTGATGACAGCGGCGCGGCCCGACAGGTAGGCCGAGTTGGGCAGCTTCTCGAAGTAGCGCGGGCGCGGCAGCATCACGGCCAGGCGCGCGGCTTCGAAGGCATTGAGCTGGGAGGCGGGCTTGCGGAAGTAATGCTGCGCGGCCGCCTCGGCCCCGAACACGCCTTCGCCCCATTCCACGCTGTTGAGGTAGATCTCCAGGATGCGCTGCTTGGAGAGCAGGCGCTCCAGCAGCAGCGTCAGCACAAACTCCTGGCCCTTGCGCACCAGGGTGCGCTCGCCCGACAGGAACAGGTTCTTGGCCAGTTGCTGGGTGATGGTGGAGCCGCCCACGATCTTGGGTGGTCGGGCCACGGGCACCGGTTTACCCTGGGTCATGCGCGTTTCGGGTTTGCGGGCCGCGGCGCGCTGCTCGGCCTTGGCGTTCTTCTCCCAGGCCTTCTCCAGCGCGTCCCAGTCCACGCCATCGTGGCTGCTGAAGCCATCATCCTCCGAGGCGATGACGGCACGCTTGAGGTTGTTGGAAATCTGCGCGTAGTCCACCCATTGCTGGCGCCAGCGCAGGGTGCCGGTTTCGTTGGCAATGCGCCAGGCTTCGGAGCGCTGGAAGGTGGTGGACTGGGGTGCCACCACCGCCATGGTGGCAATGCGCAGCACAAAGTACAGCTGCAAGGCCGCCAGGGCGAGCACGCACAGGCCGAGCCAGCGCAGCAGGGCTTTCATGGCTGTGCGGCCATGCTGGCTTCCAGCGTCTCGTTGCGGGTGAACTTGAAGCGCGACACCACCAGGATCTGGTCGGCCTGGCGGCGCATGGCCGCATTGAAGGCGCCGAAGGGACCGGCGGACCGGGCGATGTTGGCGGCGCGCCGGTCCAGCGTGGCGTTGCCCGAGCTCTGGGCCACCTCGGTGTCGAGCACCCGGCCGTCGTGGTTCACGGTCACCACCATGGTGAGCTCGCCGTACAGTTTCCTGCCGCCGGCCTGCGGGAAGTTCTCGGTGCCGCGGTCTTCAATGGCGTGGCGCATGGCGTCGTAGTACACCGCGTAAACCTCTTCGCGCGTCGCCGGGCTGATGTAGCGCTTCTTGGGGCGCTCGTTTTCCTGGTTGATGCGCCGCTCGATCTCGGCCAGCAGCTTGGTCAGCTGGCGACGCTTGGCTTCGCGTTCGGCCTGTTCTGCCTTGGTGGGCGCCTGGCGCGGGTCGGGCGCGCGCAGGGCGGTGAGCTGGTTCTTCACTTCGGCCAGCAAGGTGGTCTGCTGCTCCTGCAGGGTCTGCAGCTGCCGGGCCGATTCCTGCTCCATGGTGTCACCCAGGTCCGTGAACGCGGAGGGCGGCAGCGGGCTGGTGGCACGGCCCTTGTCGGCGTCGCCCCCTCCGGCCAGCGCGGCCTGGGCGATGGCCCGGGCCTTGTCAGGCTTTTCGTTGCTGCGCGCGTTGACCAGGATGACTTCCAGCGGCGTGTCCTCAAACACCCGGTTGAAGGACTCGGGGTCCACGAAGCGCACCGTCAGCAGCGCGGCGTGCACCGCAATGGATGCGCCCAGGGCGAGTTGGAGAGTGCTGAAGGACCGCAGGTTCACGGAGCAGGATTATCGCCGGAAGGCTCGGTGGGTTCGTCCAGGTCGACGGCGATCGCAATCGGGCCGGCCACTTCCTCGTCTTCTCCGCTGTCGGCTTCCTCGTCGGCCGTCGCGGCCCCGGCCGCCGGCGTGTCGAGCTGCTCCACGACGGTGCCGTGGATGTCCAGCGTGATGAGGTCCATCTCGCCCAGCTTCACCCGCACCCGCGCGCCGCGTGGCAGGTTCTGCGCACCCATCACCGGCAGCACCAGGGGCAGGGTGTCGGCGCGCACCATGTTGTCCTTGAACACGCTGGCCGTCAGTTCGGTGATGGCGTTTTGCTGCAGGTAGCGCAGGGTCCAGAACCGCTCGATGGCGCCCTGGAAACCGTTGTAGGCACTGTAGGCCGCATCGAAGCCGGAGATGATGGAAAACAGCTCGGCGTCCTTGGGCTTGAACGGCGCGGCCAGCGCCGCGGTCTTGCCGTGCTTGACGCAGGCAATGATCTGCCACTGGTTGACCAGGTCGGTGTAGCGGCGCAGCGGCGAGGTGCTCCAGGCGTAGCTTTTCACGCCAATGCCGGCGTGCGGCAGGGCCTTGGTGCCCATGCGCACCTTCACGCCGGGGGCGAGCGAGGCCTGGCTGCGGTAGATGCCGGGCACGCCCAGCTCGGCCATCCAGTTGCCCCAGGTGCTGTTGGCCAGGATCATGGCCTCGGACACGATCAGGTCCAGCGGCGCGCCGCGCATGCGGGTGCTGATCTGCACGGTCTCCTGGCCCTGCGGCTCCAGCTTGCCGTTTTCCAGCAGCCGGAAGTTGTAGTCCGGTCGGTTGAAGGTCTCGGGCTTGCCGCGCACCACCTCGCGCTTGGCTTTCAGATTCTGGGCCAGGCGGTATAAAAATGATAGCTGCTCACGCAGATCCGGCAAGGGGTGTGGCTCGTTTTCATGGTTGAAAGCGGGGTCGGTCAGCCAAGTCTCGGTGACCACGGTGTCGAGCTGGTCGTGGCGCAGGTTCCAGGCGATGGGCACGCGCTCCACGCGGGACTCGCTGCCTTGGATCTCCAGTGTGGCCTCGTCCAGCGTGACGTAGAGCGACAGGGCCGGACAGTCGCGCCCCTCCTGCAGGGTGTAGCTCTGCACCACGTCGTCGGGCAGCATGGTGACCTTGTAGCCGGGCATGTAGACCGTGGACAGGCGGGCGCGGCCGAGCTGGTCCACGGCGCTGCCGGGGCGCACGGCCAGCCCGGGCGCGGCAATGTGGATGCCCAGCGTGAGGGTGCCGCTGCCCAGGCCCTGCACCGATAGGGCGTCGTCAATTTCCGTGGTGGCCGAGTCGTCAATGGAGAAGGCCTGCACCGGGGCCAGCGGCAGGGCGTCGTCGATGGTGGGGGCCGCAATAGTGGGAAAGCCCGTGCCCTTGGGGAAGTTCTCCAGCAGGAAGCGCTTCCAGTGGAACTGGTAGGGCGAGGCAATGGCGCCGGCCTTTTGCAGCAGTTCCAGTGGCGCGGTATGGGTGGCGCGGGCCGCTTCCACCACGGCCTTGTACTCGGGGGCGTTCTTGTCGGGCTTGAACAGGATCTTGTACAGCTGCTCCTGGATCGGCGCCGGGCACTGGCCTGCGCCCAGGTCGGTGGCCCACTGCGTGATCTGCAGCGCCACCAGTTTTTTCTTCTCGATGGCGGCCAGGGCCTGCGCAATCACCTCGGCCGATGCCTTGCGGAAACGCCCCTTGCCGGCGCGACGGAAGTAGTGCGGCGCCTCGAACAGGCGAAACAGCATGGCCGCCTGCTCCACCAGCGGGGCCTGGGCAGAAAAATAGTCGCGCGCCAGGTCGGCGAAGCCGAACTCTTCCTCGGGGGCAAACTCCCAGGCCAGCTCCAGCTCGATGCCCTGGCTGGCGGCCTGCGCCTGCGCGATCAGCTCGGCCGGCGCCGGTTTCTCGAACTTCAGCAGGAGGTTGGCGGCCTTGACCTTGACGCGCTTGCCGCTGTCGAGCTCCACCTGGGCGGAGGACTCGGCCTCGGACAGGATACGACCGGCCAGGAATTTTCCGGTTTCTTCAAACAATACATACATGGGGTGGATTGTCCCATGGGCGGCCCAGGCGCCAGGATTCAGGCGGCCAGCTCCAGAAACGCCAGCACGCGGTCCAGCTGGGCGTCGAAGTCGCTCAGGGCATGGTTGCTGCCGGCCAGCAGGGTGATCTGGGTGGCGGCATAGCGGGCGTGCATCTCGCGCCAGTCCAGCACTTCATCCCCTTGGGCCAGGATGGCCAGGTAGCGCTCGGGGTGGGTCAGGGGGCCGGCGTGCAGGGCGCGCAGCTCGTCCACGTATTCCGGGCGGAAGAAGAACCGCTCCTGCGGGTCGTGCCAGCTGGTCTGCTCGCCAATGTAGCGGGCCAGATCGCGCGCCGGGTGCACCGCGGGGTTGAGCAACACGGCCTTGCAGCCGGTCTGCTCGGCCACCGCCGTGGCGTAGAAGCCGCCCAGCGAGGAACCCATGACGGCCATGGTGGCGCGCGGCCAGTGCCGGATGCCCTGCAGGACCAGTGCCATGGCTTCGCGCGGAGAGGGTGGCAGCTGCGGGCACCACCAGGTGACGCCGGGAAAACGGGCAGCGACCAGCGCGGCCATGGTGCGGGCCTTGGTGGACTGGGGCGAGGAGCGAAAACCGTGCAGGTAGAGCAGGTGCGTGGTGGGCATCGTGGCATGGTAACGGCGAAACAGGGTCCCGCCGTACCGCCGATAATGGCGGGACTTTATGGCAACAGTTTTCGAGAACCCCCCCCTCTGGCGGCGCGTCCTGCCCTGGTTTCAAGGTTTTGACGGCCCGCTGGCCTTCGCCGTCTTCATGCTGGCCTGCGCGGGCCTGCTCACCATGTACTCCTCGGGTTACGACCACGGCACCCGGTTCGAGGACCACGGCCGCAACATGCTGATTGCCGCCACCATCATGTTCGTGGTGGCCCAGGTGCCGCCGCAGCGGCTGATGGCCCTGGCCGTGCCCCTGTACGTCATAGGGGTCACCCTGCTGGTTGCCGTGGCGGTGTTCGGCATCACCAAGAAGGGCGCCAAACGCTGGATCAACGTGGGGGTGACCATCCAGCCCAGCGAGATTCTGAAAATTGCCATGCCGCTGATGCTGGCCTGGTGGTTCCAGAAGCGCGAGGGCCAGCTGCGCCCGCTGGACTTCATGGTGGCCGCCGTGCTGCTGGCGTTGCCGGTGGGGCTCATCATCAAGCAGCCCGACTTGGGCACCGCCTTGCTGATTCTGGCCGCCGGCCTGTCGGTGATCTTCTTTGCCGGCATGAGCTGGAAGCTGGTGATTCCGCCGGTGGTGCTGGGCCTGGTGGGGGTGGTGCTGATCGTGGCGTTCGAGCCATCCCTGTGTGCCGATGGCGTGCGCTGGCCGGTGCTGCACGACTACCAGCAGCAGCGCATCTGCACCCTGCTGGACCCCACGCGCGACCCGCTGGGCAAGGGCTTTCACATCATCCAGGGCATGATCGCCATCGGCTCCGGCGGCGTGCTGGGCGTGGGCTTCATGAAAGGCACGCAGACGCACCTCGAATTCATCCCCGAGCGCACCACCGACTTCATCTTCGCGGCCTTTTCCGAGGAGTTCGGCCTGCTGGGCAACCTGTTCCTGATTGGAGCCTTCACTTTCCTCATCCTGCGCGGCCTGGCCATCGCGCTTGAGGCGCCCACCCTGTTTTCGCGCCTGCTGGCCGGCAGTGTGACCATGATTTTCTTTGTCTATGCCTTCGTCAACATGGGCATGGTCAGCGGCATCCTGCCCGTGGTGGGGGTGCCTCTGCCTTTCATCAGCTACGGCGGCACCGCCATGGTGACGCTGGGGCTGGCGCTGGGCATCCTGATGTCGATTTCCAACTCCAAGCGGCTGGTGCAGTCCTGAGCGCCAGCAGGCTTGCGGGGAGGCGCCTAGAATCGGCGCATGATTGCACGCGAACCCACCATCGAGCGCCTGGCCATTGCCCAGAGCCTGCTGCTGACACCTTTTGGCCTGAACGAAACCCACCTGGCGCGCGCGCTGGCTGAAATCAAGGCGCACCGGGTTGACGAAGCCGACCTGTACTTCCAGTACACCCGCTCCGAAGGCTGGAGCCTGGAAGAAGGCATTGTCAAAACCGGGTCGTTTTCCATCGACCAGGGCGTGGGCGTGCGTGCGGTGAGCGGTGAGAAAACCGCGTTTGCCTACTCCGACGACATCTCCGAGGCCTCGCTGCTCGACGCGGCCCGCACCGTGCGCACTATTGCCGGTGCAGCCCAGGCAGGGCGTGCGCGGGTAGCTTCCAAAAAGATAGCAAAAGCGCGGTCGCTGTACGCCGGGCTGGACCCGATTGCCACCTTGGACAGCACCACCAAAGTGGCCTTGCTGGGCAAGGTGGAGCGCCTGGCGCGGGCCAAGGACCCGCGCGTGGCCCAGGTCATGGCCGGCCTGGCCAGCGAATACGACGTGGTGCTGGTGGCCCGTGCCGACGGCACGCTGGCCGCCGATGTGCGCCCGCTGGTGCGCCTGTCGGTGACGGTGATCGCCGAGCACAAGGGCCGCCGCGAGGTGGGTTCTGCCGGCGGCGGCGGGCGCTTCGGCCTGGCCTACTTCGACGACGCGCAGATTGCAAAATACGTGGACGAAGCCGTGCATGCGGCGCTCACCAACCTGGACGCGCGCCCGGCGCCGGCCGGCGAAATGACCGTGGTGCTCGGGCCGGGCTGGCCCGGCATCCTGCTGCACGAAGCCATCGGCCACGGGCTGGAGGGCGACTTCAACCGCAAGGGCTCCAGCGCCTTCAGCGGGCGCATCGGCCAGCGCGTGGCGGCCAAGGGCGTCACCGTGCTGGACGACGGCACCATTGCCGACCGGCGCGGCTCGCTCAACGTGGACGACGAGGGCAACACCAGCCAGCGCAACGTGCTGATCGAGGATGGCATCCTCAAGGGCTACATCCAGGACGCCATGAACGCGCGGCTGATGGGCGTGGCGCCCACCGGCAATGGCCGGCGCGAAAGCTACGCCCACATTCCCATGCCGCGCATGACCAACACCTACATGCTCGGGGGCGACAAGGACCCGCAGGAAATCGTGGCCAGCATCAAGAAGGGCCTGTACGCCACCAACTTCGGTGGCGGCCAGGTGGACATCACTTCCGGCAAGTTCGTGTTCTCCGCCAGCGAGGCCTACTGGGTGGAGAACGGCAAGATTCAGTACCCGGTCAAGGGCGCCACCCTGGTGGGCAGCGGGCCGGAGTGCCTCAAGCACGTCTCCATGATCGGCAACGACATGCGCCTGGACAGCGGTGTGGGCACCTGCGGCAAGGAAGGCCAGAGCGTGCCGGTGGGTGTGGGGCAGCCCACGCTGCGCATCGATGGCCTGACCGTGGGCGGCACGGCGTAAGGCAGCCGTTTTCGGACTGTGCTACATTGATACCCATGAATGCGGTCCGTTTTTTCTTTGGCTACTTTTGGTTCTCAAGCGCTGTTGGCGGTAGAGAGTTCTGAACGTACCTGAAAAAAACGTCCTGACCTTCCAAGAACCGCCGGCACCCCCGGCGGTTTTTTTTGCTTTTTTAGTTCACTTTTTGACTTAGGAGCCTCCAGCATGACTGCAAAAGCCTCAGCCACTTCGGACGCATGGACCCCGCCGGCCGCCCGCCCTGCTGACCGCACCAGCCAGACCGACGACGAACGCATCAAGGACATCACCGTGTTGCCACCTCCCGAGCACCTGATCCGCTTCTTCCCCATCCGCGGCACCGCCGTAGAAACCCTGATCACCGACACCCGCCGCCACATCCACAAGATCATGGCCGGCAAGGATGACCGCCTGCTGGTGATCATCGGCCCGTGTTCCATCCATGACCCGGCTGCCGCCCTGGACTACGCCCGCCGCCTGAAGGCGCAACGCGAGAAGTACAAGGACACGCTGGAAATCGTGATGCGCGTGTATTTCGAGAAGCCGCGCACCACCGTGGGCTGGAAGGGCCTCATCAACGACCCCTACCTGGACGAGAGCTTCCGCATCGACGAGGGCCTGCGCATGGCGCGCCAGCTGCTCATCGAGATCAACCGCCTGGGCCTGCCCGCAGGCAGCGAGTTCCTGGACGTGATCTCCCCGCAGTACCTGGGTGACCTGATTGCCTGGGGCGCCATCGGCGCGCGCACCACCGAAAGCCAGGTGCACCGCGAACTGGCCTCGGGCCTGTCGGCGCCCATCGGCTTCAAGAACGGCACTGATGGCAACATCAAGATCGCCACCGACGCCATCCAGGCGGCGGCCGGTGGCCACCATTTCCTGTCCGTGCACAAGAACGGCCAGGTGGCGATTGTGCAGACCAAGGGCAACCCGGACTGCCACGTCATCCTGCGCGGTGGCAAGGCGCCCAACTACGACGCGGCCAGTGTGGCGGTTGCCTGCAAGGACCTGGAGAAGGCCAAGTTACCCGCCACCCTGATGGTCGATTGCAGCCACGCCAACAGCAGCAAGCAGCACGAAAAGCAGCTGGACGTGGCCCGTGACATTGCGGGCCAGATTGCCGGCGGCTCCCGCCACATCTTTGGCGTGATGGTGGAAAGCCACCTGCACGCCGGAGCCCAGAAGTTCACTCCGGGCAAGGATGATGCGGCCCAGCTGGAATACGGCAAGAGCATCACCGATGCCTGCCTGGGCTGGGACGACTCCCTCCAGGCGCTGGACGTGCTGTCCGCGGCCGTGAAGGCCCGCCGCGCCCGCTAGGGTTTGGGTTCGCGCGGCGCGCGGTTGGCGTCCAGCAGCGGCTGGACCCAGTCACGCGCCTCGGCCATGGTGGAAAAGACGGCGAAGGGCCGCCCGATCGAGGCAAAGATCCCCGTGAAGTGCGACTCCATGATCCGCCCGCCCTCTATATCGGGGCCGACGACAAAGGCGGTCGCAACCGGCGTCTGCTCGGGGGGCAGTTGGGTCTGGATCAGTTCGGTGTAGCGCTGGATGCCGTCCGGCGGGCACATGGCGCTGCCCACGAAGGTGGCGATGCTGGCCCAGGGGCCCGTGCGTTCCAGGGAGCGCAGCATGGCGGCCTGCGTAACAGCCATGCAGTCGAACAGTTCCTTGTTGAAGGGACCGGTGCAGGTGTACTGCAGCACGTCGCCATCCATGGCAATATCCACCCGGCCGTGCGGGGCAAACTGGGTGACTTTCACCTCGTCGGTACTGATTTTGGGGATGGGCATGGCAGCAATGGGGTGCAGGAGGTGGCGCAGATTGATCCATCTCAATGGTATCAAATGGGGCCCTGCGTAAGCTGACAATGGGGCGGGCTGGTCAGCAGCCGCCGGCCCCGCATGTACTTTGCATTCTTCCGGAGAATCCATGAAAGCGTTCCAAGAGTATTACCCCGAAAACGTGGCGCACTGCTATGGCTGCGGCCAGCTCAATGCGCACGGCCACCAGATCAAGACCTATTGGGAGGGGGAGGAAACGGTCACCCGCTTCAAGCCCGAGCCGTACCACACCTCGGTTCCCGGGTTTGCCTATGGTGGCCTCATTGCTTCGTTGATCGACTGCCACAGCACCGGCACCGCGGCCGCCGCCATGTACCGGGCCGAGGGACGTGCCATGGACACGCTGCCGCCGTTTCGCTTCGTCACGGGCTCGCTGCATGTGGACTTTCTCAAACCGACGCCGCTGAGCGGTGCGATTGAAATCCGCGGCCGCGTCAAGGAAATCAAGGGCCGCAAGGTCATCGTGGAAACCACGGTGCTGGTCGATGGCGTGGCCACTGCCCGCGGCGAGGTCGTTGCCGTGCAGATGCCGGCCAGCTTTGGCGGCGGGGCCTGAGCATGGCGACGCCCCCGAACGCCTGGGACGAACGCTTTGCCGAGCCCGGCTACAAGTACGGTACCGAACCCAACGCCTTCCTGCGCGAGCAGGCGGTGCGCCTGCCACCGGGCAGTCGCGTGCTGGTGCCCGGCGACGGCGAAGGCCGCAACGGCGTCTGGCTGGCCGAACAGGGGCATGCCGTCACGGCGGTGGATGCTTCGCAGGTGGGCCTGCAGAAGGCCCGTGCGCTGGCGGTCAGCCGGGGCGTGGCGCTGGCGACCGAGTGGGGCGACCTGACCGACTGGGCGCCGCAGGCCGGCAGCCTGGATGCCGTGGTGCTGGTCTACACCCACCTGTCCGGTGCCATCCGCCAGCGTGCCCACCGCCGTCTGGCGCAGGGCTTGCGACCCGGCGGCTGGTTGATCCTGGAAGCATTTCACCCGGCGCAGCTGGCCCATGCCAGCGGCGGCCCCAAAGATCCCGATATGCTGTACACGCCCGAACAGCTGGACGCCGACTTCGCCGGTTTGCTGGCCCCCGTGCTGGTGTGGCACGGCGAGACTACCCTCTCGGAAGGCCCGGGCCACCAGGGGCTGGCCCACGTGACGCGTTGGGTGGGTCAGCGTTTGGGGTAAGAATGGGGCTCTGATGCCCGAATTTGCTGCGCAGGCAGCTATGATTTTGATAGCTAATATTCAGGAGGAACCATGAAGACCGCCCACGACCTCGTTGCTGCCGCCAAGACCCGCGTGCAGGAAGTTGCCCTGGTCCAGGCCGAACAAGCCATCCGCGATGCGGACGTGCTGGTAGACGTGCGCGAAGCCGACGAATACGCCGCCGGCCACCTGGCCGGTGCGGTGCACATTTCGCGGGGCATGCTGGAGTTCAAGTTCAGCGCCAACCCGGCCCTGCAGTCTCGGGACCTGAAGATCGTGCTGTACTGCAAGACTAGTGGCCGCGCCGCACTGGCCGCCGCCGCCCTGCACGACATGGGTTACCTCAATGTGCAGTCCCTCGCCGGCGGTTTTGACGCCTGGGTGGCCGCGGGCAAGCCGGTGGCCCAACCCGACGCGCCGTCGTTCGAGTAGGCGCTCGCCCGCCTGGCCGGTTGCCGCCCACGGGCGCATCCGGCCGGATTTATGATTCTCCGCAAGCTATCGCCATTTGGCGGTGCTTGAATGCGGCGGCATTTTTACAATCGCTGCATGACCCGCTGGCCTCTCTCCCGTATCCCTCTGCCGGCGTGGTCGCGGTGGGTGGCCTGCCTGGGGGTGTTGGCCGTGGTGTCGGCCTTGTGGGCACCGGTTTCCATGCTGGCCGAAGAGGCGCGTACCGGCCTGTTGGGCGGCGTCTGCACTGCCAGTGCGGGTGCAGAGCGCCATGCCGATCCTGTGCAGGGCGCCGCACAGCATGCGAGCATGCACTGCGATTTGTGTTGCACGGCTTGGCTGCCGCTGCCGCAGTTGCCCCTCAGTTTCATTCCCAGTTGTCCCGGCCCGCACCTGGCCTTGGTGGAGGTCCCGGCGAATTGGGCGACCACCGTGGTGGGGCTGCCGTTCAGCCACGGCCCGCCGTCCATCCTCTGATCTGAGTTGAACCGCCCCCGCAGGGGCGTCTGCGGGTCGCCCCACGGGCCGGCCCGCCATGCGCTGCTTTGTCCAAAGCCCGCTCCTCCCCGCACCGGGTGAGGCTGTCCGCGCCACGCGCCTTCACGGCCTGGCATTTGTCCGCTCCTATTCGCCTGACGACCCATGAAATTGAACCTGTTGGCCGCTGCCGCTGCATTGACCTGCGGCACACTGGCGGCCCAAACCTCTCCCTCATCCCCGCCGGAATCCGTATCCACGCTGGACACGGTGACCATTACCGACATCCGCCCGCTGGCCCCGCTGGGGGGAACCGATCTCAATATGGCCGCGCCCGGCATGCAGCGCCCGGCGCAGGACGCCGCATCGCTGCTGGGCGACGTTCCCGGGTTGAGCCGGTACGGCGCCGGCGGTGTCTCCAGCTTGCCGGCCCTGCACGGGCTGGCCGACGACCGTCTGCGCATCCAGGTCGATGGCATGAACCTGGTTTCTGCCTGCGCCAACCACATGAACCCACCGCTGTCGTACATCGACCCCTCCCAGGTGGGCAGCATCCAGGTGTACAGCGGCATTGCGCCCGTCAGCGCCGGTGGGGACAGCCTGGGCGGCACCATCCGCGTCAATTCACCCGAGCCGGAGTTTGCCGAGGCGGGGCAAGGTGCCCTGCGCAAGGGGCAGGCCGCCACGTTCTACCGCAGCAATGGCAACGTCAAGGGTCTCAACCTGTCGGCCACGGCGGCCACGGAAACCCTGAGCGTCACCTACAGCGGCGCCACCGTGGAAGCGGGGAACTACAAGGCCGGCGGCGACTTCAAGCCCGCGGCCACGGTGACGGGAACCCCACGGGGGACGACCACGCTGGCGGCCAACGAGGTGGGGTCGTCGCGCTACCAGTCGCAGAACCATGCGCTGGGAATGGCGCTGCGCAATGACAACCACCTGCTGGAGTTGAGGCTGGGCGCACAAAACATTCCTTACCAGGGTTTCCCGAACCAGCGCATGGACATGACCAGCAACACCAGCGAGCAGATCAACCTGCGCTACAAGGGCCAGTACCAGTGGGGCGCGCTGGAAGCCCGCGTGTACGACGAGCACACGCGCCACAAGATGAACTTTGGCGATGACAAGCAGTTCTGGTACGGCGCCCTGGCCAACGTGCCGGGCATGCCCATGGACACTGAGGGAAGAAACACCGGCGCCGTGGTCAAGGCCGACCTCGAACTCTCCGGGCGCGATCTGCTCACCGTGGGCGGCGAGTACCAGCGCTACCGCCTCAACGACTGGTGGGCGCCGTCCGGTGGTGGCATGGCGCCCAACACGTTCCTGAACATCAATGACGGGCAGCGCGACCGGCTGGATGTGTTCTCGCAATGGGAGGCGCGCTGGACCCCGCAATGGGTGACCCAGCTGGGTGCGCGCGCGGCCACGGTGCAGACCAATGCCGGTGCGGTGCAGGGGTACAACACCACTGGTGCGCAATACCTGGCCGAGTCCACGGCCTTCAATGCCCGCGACCGCCAGCGCACGGACCGCAACCTCGACTGGACCGCCCTAGCGCGCCACACGCCGGACCGCAGCCAGACCTACGAGTTTGGCTATGCCCAAAAAACCCGCTCACCCAATCTGTATGAGCGGTTTGCCTGGTCCACCGGCGGCATGGCCATGCGGATGGTCAACTGGGCGGGCGATGGCAATGGCTACGTGGGCAACCTGGACCTCAAGCCCGAAGTGGCGCACACCCTCAGCGCCACGATGGACTGGCATGATGCCGCCCAGACGCAATGGGGGCTGAAGGTCACGCCCTATCTGACCTACGTGCAGGATTACATCGATGCCCGCCGCTGTGCCTCGGCCAATGCGAACTGCAATGCCGCCAACCAGACGGCCACCACGGGGTTCGTCTATCTGCAGTTTGTCAACCAGAGCGCGCGCCTGTATGGGGTGGATGTGTCCGGTTACCTGCCCCTGGCAAAGACGGGCGATTACGGCAGCTTCACGTTCACCGGTGTGCTGAGCTACGTCAACGGCAAGAACGAGGTGACCGGAGACAACCTGTACAACACCATGCCGCTGAACGCGAAGCTGGCGCTGGTGCAGCAGGTCGCGAAATGGACCCACACCGCCGAGGTGCAATTGGTCAGTGCCAAGACCGCCACCTCGAAGGTGCGCAACGAAATGGAAACGGCGGGCTACGGTCTGCTGCACCTGCGCAGCAGCTACGCGTGGAAGCAGGCCCGCCTGGAGATGGGGGTGGAGAATGTCCTGGACCGGCTCTACAACGACCCCTTGGGTGGGGCCTATGTGGGCCAGGGCAGCACCATGGGAACGGCGGTACCCTACGGAACCCCCGTTGCGGGCATGGGCCGCTCGATCTACGTGGGTGTGACCGTGATGTTCTGACCACCGCGCGTGCAGTGGCTACACCCAAGTCACTGCACCGTTAGACGCCTGCCTTGGCAGCGTCCTCGCGCATCTTGCGCTTGAACAGGCGCACAAAGAACACTGCCATGCCCAGCATGAAGACGATGCCGCTGATACTCATCAGGCCGTAGTCGGTGGAAAAGAGGTCGGTCAGCAATTTCATGGGTCACACTCCTGGAAAGTCGTGCGGCCAGTATGGGCGATGGCGGCCCCGAAATGCTTGATGTAGATCATGAAACGGCAGCCCATCCGCTCGTGCCGCGGGGCCTGCGCCATGGCCGTTACAGGCTGCGCCCCTCGCCCGCCTCTTCGTAGGTGTGGCCGTCGCGGATGTGGTAAATCCGCTTGAAGGTGGGAATGATCTTCTCGTCGTGCGTCACCACGATGATGGCGGTCTGCGCCTGCTGGGCCATCTGGTTGAGGATGCGCACCACGCCCAGGGCGCGTTCGCTGTCCAGCGGGGCGGTGGGCTCATCGGCCAAGATGACGGGTGGGCGGTTGGCCAGGGCGCGGGCAATCGACACGCGCTGTTGTTCGCCGCCCGAGAGCTGCGATGGCTGGGCTCGGGCGCGGTGCTGCACATCCAGCGCGGTGAGCAGCTCCAGCGCGCGGGCGCGGGCCTGGGCGTTGGGCACCCCTGCCAGCATGGGCAGCAGGGCCACGTTGTCGGTCACGTCCAGAAACGGAATGAGGTAGGGCGCCTGGAATACGAAGCCGATGCGGTCGCGCCGCAGCGCACGCAGGTCGCGCACGGTCCAGCCGTCGTCGTAGATCACGTCCTGGCCCAGCGTCATGCGGCCCGACGTCGGCTCGATGATGGCTCCCAGGCATTTGAGCAGGGTGCTTTTGCCTGACCCCGAGGGGCCGACCAGCCCGACCACCTCGCCCGGGTGGACCTGCATGGTCACGTTCTTGAGCGCCTCGACGGCAGTATCGCCCTGGCCGTAGACCTTGCGCAGGCCTTCGATCAGGATGCCGCCCGGGGCGGCGTGGGAGAGGGTGTCCATGGCGCGTGTCATCCGATGGCGGTTGCGGGGTCGATCCGCAGGGCGGCGCGGATGGCCAGCGTGCTGGCCAGCGCGCAGATCAGCAGGGTGGCCAGCAGCCCGGTCAGCGCGTCCTGCGTCAGCAGCAGCACGAACTTGGGAAACACCGGGGCCCAGAGGGTGGCCGCCAGCTTGCCCACCACAAAGCCGATCAGCCCCAGGCCCAGCGCCTGCTGCAGGATCATGCCGGCAATGGTGGTGTTGCGGGTGCCGATGAGTTTGAGCACCGCGATCTCCCGGATCTTGCCCAGCGTCATGGTGTAGATGATGAACGCCACGATGGCCGCGCTCACCACCGCCAGGATGGCCAGGAACATGCCGATCTGCTTGGCCGAGGTGGCAATCAGCTTGGCAACCAGAATCTCTTCCATGCCGGCGCGGGTAAAGACCTGCAGGTGCTTCCAGCGGCGAATCGGCTCGGCCACCTGCTCGGCGTCAAAGCCGGGTGCCAGTTGCACCAGCACGGCGTTGACGTTGTGGCTGCTGGTCTGCAGGCCCTGCACGGCATCGAGCAGGCCGGGCACGCCGGGGCGGTTGAATGCCGGGTTGCCGGCCGTGCGGGTGCGGTCGTTCACGATGGCGTCGTTGTCCTTCAGGAACTGCGCTTCCTGCGCGTCCTTGAGCGGGATGAACACCATGGGATCGCCCCCCGAGGACACCATGCGCTGCGTCAGCCCCACCACGGTGTAGTCGTGGCGGCGGATGCGGATGTGCGCGCCCAGCGCAAACCCGGTCTTGATGTCGGCCACGGCTTCGTAATGGCTGCGCGTGAGCTGGCGGCCCGCTACCAGGTAACCCGGTTCACCCGGCTGGCCACTCTCCACGCCCACCACCATGGCACGCGTGTCGCCGCCGCCCTGGTCCTGGTTCTGCACCTGCATGGTGAGGTAGGTCACGTTGGCGGCCTGTGCCACGCCCGGCAGGCCGCGCAGGCTGTGCACCACATCGTCCTTCAGGCTGGAGGCTTCTGCGTAGGGCCCTTGGGTGTCCTTCTGCACCACCCACAGGTCGGCGCCGCTGTTGTTGAGCAGGGCGTGGGCGTCGTCCACCATGCCGCGGTAGACGCCGGCCATGGTCAGCGTCACGCCGATCAGCAGGCCCAGACCCAGGCCGGTGAGCACAAACTTGCTCCCGCTGTGCAGGATGTCACGTCCGGCCAGGCTGATCATGGCGCCGCGCCTTGCGTGCCCGCAGGCACCAGTGTCGGCACCACCCGCACGCGGGCGCCGGCCGCAAGGGCCTTCTGGCTGAAGACCACGACGGTGTCACCGGCCTTCAGGCCATCGAGTACCTGCACCTGGCCGCCCAGGCTGCTGGCGCCCAGCCGCACGGGGACGAATACGGGGGTTCCGTCGTCGAGCCGCCACACACCGGTCTGGCCCTGCTGGCGCTGGATGCTGGCATTGGGCAGCAGCAGGGTGGCCGGGGTTTCGGGCAGTTGCAGGGTGACTTCGGCCATTTCCCCGACGGAGGCCACCGGTGCGCCGGATGCCGCCGGCGGATGGAACGCGACCTGGGCAATGCGCTCTTCGGTCACGGCATCGGCCAACAGTTCCACCCGGGCCACCTGGCCGGCTACGGGGGCGTGGGGCCGCGAGCGCAGCACGATGCTGGCATCCAGTCCGGGCGCCAGCCCGTCGGAGCGGCCCTGGTCCACCCGCAGCTTCACCCACAGGCTGCCCGGGTCGACTAGGCGCAGCACCGGCTGGCCGGCCACCACCGTGGTGCCGGCCTCGGCGTCGCGGCTGGTGACCACACCGTCGGCCGGCGCCAGCAGGCGCACATTGTTGCGCTGCTGCTGCAGGGCGGCGCGTTCGGCCTGCTGGCGGGCGATGTCCTGGGTGGCTCCGCTGAGGTTGGCTTGCGCGGTCTGCAGTGCCGCGTCGGCAGAGGTTTTTTCCTGCATGCGGCTTTCCAGCGCGCCGGCGCTGATGAAGTTCTGCGCCGCCAGATCCTGGTTGCGCCGGGCGTTGAGGGTGGCCAGTTCCCGCCGCGCCATGGCATCGTTCACCTGCGCTTGCGCGGCGGCCTGTGCGCTGCCGGCCCGGGCCAGCCCGGCGTTGAGGGCCGTGAGGCGCTGGTCCAGGTCCACCGGGTCCATCTCGGCCAGCACCTGGCCGGCTTTTACCGTGTCGCCCACGTCCACCTTGACGGCCAGCACGCGCCCGGCCGCCGTGGGACCAACCATCCAGCTGCGCCGGGCTTCCACGGTGCCGATGCCAAAGAGGGCGGGGCGCAGGCGCCCTTCCTGCACGGTGGTGACGGTCACGCGGACCGGCGCCAGCGGGCCGGTGCGCAGAGCGACAAAGGCCAGGGCGCCGGCCAGGGCCAGCGCCAGGGTGCCCAGGGCCAGGCGGCGCAGGATCAGGGGCTTGTGTGTCATGGGGTTTCCTTGGCGCGCAATCCGCGCAGATAGATGGCAAAAACACCGCGGGCCTGCGGGACCATGCCCTCGACCTGGCCGCTGATCAGGGCCTGCATCAGCAAGCCCTGGACCGAGCCCAGGAGCAGCACGGCGGCGGCCTGCAGGTCGGTGCCCGGCGCCAGCAGGCGCTGCACCTGGGCGCGTTGCAGCAGGCCCAGCACGAGGGTGCGGTACTGCTGCATCAGGCTGCGCACGCGGGACTTCAGCGCAGTGTCCTGCGCGTGTTGCAGCTCCTGGAAAATGACCCGGGGCACGCCGGGGTAGGCCACCACAAAGTCCACGTGGGCGGTGAAGACGGCCTGCAGGGCGGCCAGCGGGTCGGTGGGCGTGGGGCAGGCCTGGGCAGCGGCTTGCAGCCGGGCGATCAGGGTGTCGGCGGTCCAGTCCAGCACCGCCAGCCAGATTGCTTCCTTGCTGGCAAAGTGCCGGAACACGGCGCCCTGGGTGATGCCCACGGCCTGCGCCAGATCGGCGGTGGTGATGTCGGCCGGGCTGCGCAGGGCGGCCAGTTGCAGGGCGGCTTCCACCAAGCTGGCCTGGCGCACGGCGGTGGCCTGCTTGGGGCGTTTGGAGAGAGGGATCACAATCTGGAAGTAATTGAGTAATTACTTTGATTGTAGACCTTTATACCCCGTGGGGTTTTTTTCTCGTGAAAAGACGGCCAGACGGCTGCGAATGGCTGCCTGGTTGCGCCGCAAGGGCCTAGTGTGGGTGGTCTGGTGGAGTGCCGGCCGCTGCGGACTGCGCTCCCGGCGCGCGGTTGCGGGCGGCTTCTTCGGCGGTTTCGGGCTGCGGGCGCGGCTGGTCGCTGTGCGACACCGGGTAGCTGTCGGCCATGTAGCCGGGGCCTTTCATGATCATCACGATCACGCAGCCAATGGCCACGGTCAGCACCATGGTCCAGTGGAAAACGACCACGGCTCCGACAATGAAATCCGCCATCTGCAGCCAGCGCGCCTGGCTGGCACTGGCCTGCGGGTCGGCCCAGATATGCAGCGCCAGCAGGGCCAGCACGGGCAGGGCCGTGCCCAGCAGGGCAATCAGGGGGAGTTTGCGCCACAGCGTCCATTCCAGCCCGCTGGCGCTGCGGATGGAGCGCGGATTTTTTTGCAGCCAGTTCATCTCGGTTTCATTTGTCAGGTTGGTGGCAGAACCGGTGCGCATACTGCGCCCGGCCAGATACCCCCGGTTTCCGGTTCCCATTATGGGCAGGCCGGGCGCAGCCCCCGGCGGGCCGGCGCAGGTAGTTGGCGCGACTTCAGGGTCATTCACGCAACCAAGGAACACTATGTTGAACGTATTTCTGCGCCCCTTGTCGGTACTGGCATGGGGCCTGTGCCTGGCGTTGGGCGCCGCGGCGCAGGGCAGTGACATCGTTGTCGGCCAGTCGACGGACCTCAGCGGCATCCTGGCCGAGATCGGGACCGAAACGTCCTGGGGCGCCAAGGCGTACTTCGAGACGGTCAACGCCAAGGGCGGCGTGAACGGCCGCAAGATCCGCTTCGTGGTGCTGGACGACGCCTACAACGCCGACAAGGCGGTGGAGAACGCCCGGCAACTGATCCAGCGGGAGAACGCCGTGGCGTTGTTGGGCATGATGGGCACGCCGGCCAACACGGCCCTGATTCCCGTGGTGAGCGAGGCCGGTATCCCCAGCGTGGGGCCTTATACCGGTGGCCAGGTGGTGCGCAAGCCGCTGAACCACATGATTTTCAACATCCGCGCGAGCTATGCGACCGAGGCGGACAAGATTGTCGGGCACCTGGCCGCCCGCGGCGTGACCCGGTTGGGGGTGGTGTACCAGGCCAATGCGTTTGGCAAGGAGGGGTTGGCGGGCGCGCAGCTGGCCGCCGAGAAATACAAGCTGGGGCTGACGGCCGTCAGCAGCCTGGCCAACGATTCGTCCGATCTGGACCGGGTGGTGGAGGTGATGCAGAAGGCCGATCTGCAGTCCATCCTGCTGGTCACTGCGGGCAAGCCGTCGAGCGACTTCATCAAGGCCTACAACAAGAAGGCCCGCGGCATGCAGTACTTTGCGCTGTCGGTCCTGGCGTCCCAGGCCGCGGTACAGGCGCTGGGCAAGGACGGCACCGGAGTGGTGGTGTCCCAGGTCATGCCGTATCCGTTCTCGGGCATGTCGCCCATCGTGCGGGAGTACCAGAAGGCAATGGAAGCGGCGGGGCGGAAGAACTTCTCCTACGCCAGCATGGAAGGCTTCGTCAACGCCAAGGTTCTGGTGGAGGCGCTGCGCACCGTCAAGCAGGATGTCACGCGTGAACGCCTGGCCGACGCGCTGGACGGCCTGGGCAAGCTCGATCTGGGAGGCTTCGTGGTCAACTTCAACCGGACCGAGCACCAGGGATCGCAGTTCGTGGAACTGACGGTGGTCTCCAACAACGGCCGTTTCGTCCGGTAATTTGGGTCAAAAAAACGGGTTTGTGCCCCGTATTTATTGCGTAGATTGCTATTTTTTTTGTAGCGCTTGCGCGAGTTTCTGGTGCACGCCGCCAAAGCCGCCATTGCTCATGCACAGGATGTGGTCACCGGGGCGCGCCTGGGCGGCCACCAGGGCCACCAGGGCGTCCACGCTGTCGGCCACCTGCGCCCGTGCGCCCATGCTGGCTAGCGCTTCGCGCGCATCCCAGTCCAGGCCGCCGGCGTGGCAAAAGGCCAGGTCCGCTTCTTCCAGGCTCCAGGGCAGCTGGGACTTCATGGCCCCCAGTTTCATGGTGTTGCTGCGCGGCTCGAACACCGCCAGGATGCGCGCCGTGCCCACCTGGCGGCGCAGGCCGTTGACCGTGGTGTGGATGGCAGTGGGGTGGTGGGCAAAGTCGTCGTAGATGGTGACGGGCGCGGCGTGCTCGCCGGGCAGGGTAGCGCCCTGCCAGGCAATGCTGGCGCGCACTTCCATGCGGCGCTTGACGTTCTCGAAGCGACCCAGCGCTTGTGCGGCCACGTCGGGAGCCACGCCCACGTGCTCGGCCGCCGCAATGGCGGCCAGCGCATTGAGCTGGTTGTGCACGCCACCCAGGCTCCACTGCACGCGCGCCACGGTCTGGCCCCGGTGCAGCACATCAAACGCGTCGGGTTCGCCCTGGGCCGTGAAGTCGCTGTCGGCTGCGCCAAAGCTGCGCACCGCGCTCCAGCAGCCCTGGTGCAGCACCCGGGTCAGGCTTTCTTCCAGGCCGTTGACCACGATGCGCCCGGACGCCGGAACCGTGCGCACCAGGTGGTGGAACTGGCGCTCAATGGCCGCCAGGTTGTCGAAGATGTCGGCGTGGTCGAATTCCAGGTTGTTGAGGATGGCCGTGCGCGGACGGTAGTGCACGAACTTGCTGCGTTTGTCGAAAAAGGCGGTGTCGTACTCGTCGGCTTCGATCACGAAGAGGGGGCGGTCTGGCTGGGCGCGGGGCGGCAGGGGGCTCTGCTCCGTGTCCCCCGCCCGCGTTGCGGGCTCCTCCTTTACCTGCGCAGCCCCCCCTGCCGCCCCACGCCCAGCCAAACCGCCGAGGCGCGCGGAGACACCAAAGTTAAGGGGTACGCCGCCCACCAGAAAGCCCGGCTGCAGGCCGGCGCATTCCAGTATCCAGGCCAGCATGGCCGTGGTGGTGGTTTTGCCGTGGGTCCCGGCCACTGCCAGCACGTGGCGGCCCTGCAGCACGTGCTCGGCCAGCCACTGCGGGCCGCTGGTGTAGGGGGCACCGGCGTCCAGGATGGCCTCCATCAGCGGGAACTTGGGTGTGCCATCGGGCAGGCGCGCGCGGCTCACCACATTGCCGATGACGAACATGTCGGGCTGCAGCGCCATCTGGTCGGCGCCGAAGCCTTCAATCAGCTCAATGCCCAGTGCGCGCAGCTGGTCGCTCATGGGGGGGTAGACGCCGGCATCGCAACCGGTGACGCGGTGACCCGCCTCGCGGGCCAGTGCGGCCAAGCCACCCATGAACGTGCCGCAAATGCCAAGAATGTGTATGTGCATGGCCCTATTCTAAAGCTGGAATACAGGTGTTTTCGCCCGCCAAGCCGCACACGGATTGCGCAAACAGCTATTGAAAACATAGCATCCGGGCCGCGCTGGCAGGCCACGGGGCTGGCGGGTGCGCCCGGTGCACAATTCCGCCATGGATGCATTGAAGGCGGAAATTGCGGCGGTGGCGGCGCGCATGGTGGTCGAGGAGGGGCTGGAGTACGGCGCCGCCAAGCGCCGGGCGGTCAAGCATTTGGGGCTGTCGCCGCGCGCGGCCCTGCCGGACAACGAGCAGGTGGAGGCGGCGGTGGAGGAGTACATCGCCGTGTTCTGCGCCGACACCCAACCGCAGGAATTGCGGGCTTTACGCCTGCTGGCGCTGGACTGGATGGAGCGTCTGGCGCGGTTTCGCCCCCACCTGGGCGGTGCGGTCTGGCATGGCACGGCCACCCGCCGGTCGGATATTTACCTGCTGTTGTTCTGTGATGACCCCAAATCGGCCGAGATCGGCCTGATTGACATGGGCGTGCGCTTTGAGCCCCGGACGGTGAGCGGCCTGCAGGGCAAGCCGGTCGATGCCCTGAGCGTGCATGTGTTCAGTGCCGAGCTGGGCGAGCATGTGGGTCTGCACCTGCTGGTGCATGACTATGACGACCTGCGGGGCGCCCTGGCGGCGGATGCGCGGGGTCGTCGTCCGCGCGGGGATGTGGCGGCCGTGCGCCGTTTGCTGCATGATGGCGGGCCATGAACGCTCCCCAAACCGAAACCCCTGACGTGCCTGATCGTGGGCATGCTTCTTCCCGCCGCCTGCTGCTGGGCGCCGTTGCCGTGTCTGCCGCCCTTGCCGGGGCGGGGTTGGCCTGGCGCCGGATGCAAACGCCGGATGCCCCGCCCGCCAGCCCGCCCGTGGATGGGTTCTGGTCGTCGCAGTGGGACACGCCCCAGGGCGGGCGCGTGTCCATGCAGTCGTTTCGGGGCCGCCCCCTGCTGGTGAACTTCTGGGCCACCTGGTGCCCGC
This sequence comes from Rhodoferax sp., assembly GCA_019449595.1. Lineage (GTDB taxonomy): Bacteria > Pseudomonadota > Gammaproteobacteria > Burkholderiales > Burkholderiaceae_C > Allorhodoferax. The sequence continues at coordinate 125,514 of JAGRPL010000010.1, forward strand.
CCTGCGTCGAGGAACTCCCGTTAATCAATGACTTCTATCGCCAAAACAAGGCAAGTGGCTGGCAAGTGCTGGGATTGGCGGTAGACAAGCTGGCTCCCGTGCAGGCATTCCTGCAAAAAATGCCCCTGGACTTCCCCATTGCCATGGCCGGCATGCCGGGCGCGGATCTGAGTCGCAGCCTGGGCAATCTGGCCGGCGGCTTGCCGTTTTCGTTGGTGCTGGGGAGCGAAGGGCTGGTGCTGCAGCGCAAGATGGGGCGCCTGAATGCCGCGGACCTCGACGCCTGGCTTCGTTTAAAATAGGGCCCGGCCCTCGCCCCGGTGGCGGCGTTTGCGGCCTGTCTGGCGAACATTTCCTGGCGGTTTCTCCGAAAATTGCAGGAACTTTGTTTGCAAATAAATTGTTTTGCCGTCAAATGGCCGATTTTTGCTGTAAATTCGCCCCTTACTAAATGACGGCAGTTGGAGATCACATGGATTTACGCAAACTCAAAACCCTGATTGACTTGGTGTCCGATTCCAATGTGTCGGAACTGGAAATTACCGAAGCCGAAGGCAAGGTGCGCATCGTCAAGGGGGGGGGCGCCATGGTGCAGGGCTATGCGCCCGCGCCGGTCTATGCCGCACCCGTGGCTGCGCCGGTCGCTGCTGGTGCCGTGGCCGTTGCGCCCGCGCCGGCGGCTCCGGTGGCAGAGGTGGCGTCGGGCCACACGGTGAAGTCGCCCATGGTCGGTACCTTCTACCGTTCGTCCTCTCCTGGCGCCAAGGCGTTTGTGGAAGTGGGCAGCGCCATCAAGGAAGGCGAAACCCTGTGCATTGTCGAGGCCATGAAGATTCTCAACGAGATCGAGGCCGACAAGTCCGGTACGGTGACCCGCATTCTGTGCGAGAACGGCCAGGCGGTGGAGTTCGGTCAACCCTTGTTCATCATTGAATAAGCTGCCGCCCAGATTGCCATGTTCAAAAAAATCCTGATCGCCAACCGTGGCGAGATTGCCTTGCGAATCCAGCGCGCCTGCCGCGAGCTGGGGATCAAGGCGGTCATGGTCTACTCCGAAGCGGACCGTGACGCCAAATATGTCAAGCTTGCGGACGAGGCGGTGTGCATCGGACCGGCTGCTTCGGCACTGAGCTACCTGAATGTGCCGGCCATTATTTCGGCCGCCGAGGTGACGGACGCCGAAGCCATCCACCCCGGCTACGGTTTCCTGAGTGAAAACGCCGATTTCGCCGAACGGGTGGAAAAGAGCGGCTTCCAGTTCATTGGCCCCACGCCCGAGTCGATCCGCATCATGGGCGACAAGGTGTCGGCCAAGCAGGCCATGATTCGTGCCGGCGTGCCCTGCGTCCCCGGATCCGAGGGCGAGCTGCCGGACGATCCGGTCCAGATTCGCCGCATTGCAAAGGCCATCGGGTATCCCGTCATCATCAAGGCGGCCGGTGGCGGTGGCGGACGCGGCATGCGCGTGGTCCATACCGAGGCGGCGCTGGTCAACGCAGTGGCCATGACCAAGGCCGAGGCGGGTGCTGCATTCAACAATCCGGCGGTGTACATGGAGAAGTTTCTCCAGAACCCGCGGCACGTGGAAATCCAGATCCTGGCAGACAAGCACAAGAATGCGGTGTATCTGGGCGAGCGGGACTGCTCCATGCAGCGGCGTCACCAGAAAATCCTGGAAGAAGCGCCGGCACCGGGCATCAACCGCAAGCTGATCGACCGTGTGGGCGAGCGTTGCGTGGCGGCCTGCAAGAAGATCGGCTACCGCGGTGCCGGCACCTTTGAGTTCCTGTACGAAGACGGCGAGTTCTACTTCATAGAGATGAACACCCGGGTCCAGGTGGAGCATCCGGTGACCGAACTGGTGACGGGCATCGACATCGTCCGGACCCAGATCATGGTGGCTGCGGGCGAGAAGTTGCCGTTTACCCAGCGCCAGATCGAAATCCGTGGCCACGCCATCGAATGCCGCATCAATGCCGAAGACCCCTACAAGTTCATTCCGTCACCCGGCCGGGTGACCATGTGGCATGCACCGGGCGGCCCGGGCGTACGGGTCGACTCGCACGTGTACACCAACTACTTTGTGCCGCCCAATTACGACTCGATGGTGGGCAAGATCATCGTGCACGGCGACACGCGGGAGCAGGCCATGGCGCGCATGCGCACGGCTCTGGCGGAGACCGTAGTGGAGGGCATCAACACCAATATCCCGCTGCACCGCGAGCTGCTGGTGGATGCCAAGTTCATGGATGGTGGAACCAATATCCACTATCTCGAGCAGTGGCTGGAACAGCACAAGCGCTGAGCGGCCAAGCCATGTTTGAACTGAGCCTGATGTGCCCGGAAGACCGGGTGGAATCGCTGAGCGACGCGCTGGATGCGCTGGACGCCTTGAGCGTGAGCGTGGAAGATGCCGATGCCCAGACCGATGCCGAGCAGGCCCTGTTTGGCGAACCCGGCATGCCGGCGCCCAAGGGCGGCTGGCAGCGTTCACGGATCACGGCCCTGTTTGCGGACGCGGCTGTGGCGCAGGAAGCGGCGGATCTGCTGCAGGCGCAGGACTTTTTTGTGGGCTGCCAGGTGCTGGCCATGGCGGCCGTGCCGGATCAGGACTGGGTGCGTCTCACACAGTCGCAGTTCGCGCCGGTCGAGATCACCCCCACATTCTGGATCGTGCCCACCTGGCATGAGCCTCCGGCGCAGGCGCGCGAGCTGATCCGCCTAGACCCGGGGCTGGCCTTTGGTACGGGAACCCACCCCACGACACGCATGTGCCTGCGCTGGATCGCGGCCCATCCTGGGCAAGGTCGCGTGCTGGACTACGGCTGCGGGTCGGGCATCCTGGCCATTGGCGCTGCCAAGTTTGGCGCGCGTGAAGTGGTGGCGGTGGATATCGACGTGGCGGCCGTGCAGTCTACGGAACTCAATGCCGCGGCCAACAACGTCGCGCTGGCGGCCGGCTTGCCGGACCGGGCGGATGGCGTATACGACCTGGTGCTGGCCAATATTCTGGCAACGCCGCTGAAGGTGCTGGCTCCGTTGTTGTGCGCACACGTGGCGCCTGGCGGTCATCTGGTGCTGGCGGGCATTCTGGAGCGCCAGGCCGACGAGTTGATCCAGGCCTATGCGGCCCATTGCCGCCTGGCGGTGGCAGACCGTGAGGATGGCTGGATACTGATGACGGCCACGCTCTGACCGGCTGCAGCCGGGTCACTACAATGCCCCCCTGATGAGTCTGATCACCCGATGCCCCGCATGCGCCACGATGTTTCGGGTCGTGCCGGACCAGCTTCGCATTTCGGACGGGTGGGTGCGCTGTGGTCAATGCGACGAGGTTTTTGACGCCAATGCCCAGTTGGTGCGGGAGACCCCGGGCGCAGAGGAGGGCAAGCTCCCTGGCACCGCCACCACCGATGCACCCGTAGTTGGAAGCCCCCCTTCCGCGGCAGCTGGGCTTGCACCCGAAATCGCTCCCGAACCCGAAATGGAGTGGGAATACCCGGACGTGGAAGACGGTGTGCACCCACCGGTGCCGACCCCGGTGGATATCGATATCGACATTGCTGTGGATACCGATGCGGGCGATGCCCCGTTGGTGGACCCGTTTCTGGAACAGGATCCCCACGCCGAACCCCTGCCGGAACCGGAGCCACCGCAGCTTGAGGACAATGCACAGAGCCCCGCAGAGGTGGATCCGGACGGGGTCGCGCATGATCCGGCCCCGGAACCAGACGTTGCGCCGCGGTATCTGCAGGCCGATGTCCAGGAGGGGCCTGCTGCGGCGGACCCCAAGCTGTCGTTCCTGCGGCCGGTTCGTGCGCGTTCCAGAAGGGAGCGTCCCTGGGTGCGGGGTGCCCTGGTGTTGCTCAGCCTGCTGCTGGTTGCTGGCTTGCTGCTGCAGGTCGTGGTTCAAGAGCGCGACCGGATTGCGGCGACGGAGCCTGCCGTCCAGCCCTTTCTGGAGTCGGTTTGTGCAGTCCTGGCTTGCCGGGTGTCTCCGTTGCGCCAGATCGAGTCGGTGGTGATTGACAGCTCGTCCTTCACCAAGGTGCGGGCGGATGTGTACCGTTTGAATTTCACACTCAAAAACACCGCCTTGACTGCGGTGGCGACACCGGCCGTGGAGCTGACCTTGACGGACCTGCAGGACCAGTCGGTCGTCCGCCGGGTGTTCCTGGCCCAGGATTTCGGCGCCAAGCAGGCGGCCATGGGCCCAGGGAGCGAGGTGGCGGCGTCGCTGTCGGTCAGCGTTAACCTGTCGGGTGACGTGGCACGCATCTCGGGTTACCGCCTGCTGGCTTTCTACCCCTGACGGTGTAGCGGGCATAAAAAAACCCGGGAACCTTGCGGTCCCGGGTTTTGAAGCCTTGCAACGAAGTGCTTAGGGCTTGCTGGAGGTCGGAAACGGCCACGCAGCCTGGGGGCTCAGAGTGGTCTGAGCAGCAGGAGCGGCCGGTTTCTTGGCAGCGGGTGCTTTCGCGGCTTTCTTCGCGGCCGGCTTTTTGGCAGCTTTCTTGGCGACAGGTTTCTTGGCTACAGCCGCCTTTTTGGCGGGAGCGGCCTTCTTGACGACCTTCTTGGCTGCCACTTTCTTGGCAGGAGCCGCTTTCTTCACGACCTTCTTGGCCACTACCTTCTTGGCGGGAGCGGCTTTCTTGACGACCTTCTTGGCCGCGACTTTTTTCGCCGGAGCGGCTTTCTTGACCGCTACTTTCTTGGCGGGGGCTTTTTTCGCAACAGCTTTTTTCGCCGGAGCGGCCTTCTTCGCAGCTACTTTCTTAGCTGGAGCGGCTTTCTTGGCGGGGGCAGCCTTTTTAGCGGCTACTTTCTTTGCTGGTGCAGCTTTCTTCGCGGGAGCGGCCTTTTTTGCGGCCGGTTTTTTTGCAGTTGCCATGGTTTTCTCCTTGATCAATTAACAAAGAGCACTTCTTGCAAGTTGGAGAGCAAGAAGAGATTCATGCTGTTGGGCTGGATCCCAGCAGCATGAACTTGGTGACACACATCCAACCCACGCTCTGGGGTGTGATCTTGCATGTGTGAAATTCGTGGATTCATTTTTTTCGCATCAATCCCAGGACAGCGCGCCGCCGGACTGGTATTCAATGACCCGGGTCTCAAAGAAGTTGCGTTCTTTTTTCAGATCAATCATCTCGCTCATCCAGGGGAAGGGGTTCTCTTCGTTGGGAAAGAGCGTCTCCAGCCCGATCTGGGTGGCGCGCCGGTTGGCGATATAGCGCAGGTAACCCTTGAACATGGAGGCGTTCATGCCCAGCACGCCACGCGGCATGGTGTCTTCGGCATACCGGTATTCCAGTTCCACGGCCTTCTCGAACAGGGACTTGATCTCAGCCTTGAATTCGGCTGTCCAGAGCTGCGGGTTCTCCAGCTTCAACTGGTTGATCAGGTCGATGCCGAAGTTGCAGTGCATGGATTCGTCGCGCAGGATGTACTGGTACTGCTCGGCGGCCCCCGTCATCTTGTTCTGGCGGCCCAGCGCCAGGATCTGGGTGAAGCCCACGTAGAAGAACAGGCCTTCCATCAGGCAGGCGAACACAATCAGCGACTTGAGCAGCGTCTGGTCCGCCTGGGGTGTCCCGGTCTTGAAGTTCGGGTCCATGATGGCGTCAATGAAGGGGATCAGGAACTGATCCTTGTCGCGGATGGACTGGACTTCGTTGTACGCGTTGAAGATTTCGCTTTCATCCAGGCCCAGCGACTCCACGATGTACTGGTAGGCGTGGGTGTGGATGGCTTCCTCGAAGGCTTGGCGCAGCAGGAACTGGCGGCACTCAGGCGCCGTGATGTGGCGGTAGGTCCCCAGTACGATGTTGTTGGCCGCCAGTGAGTCGGCGGTGACAAAGAAGCCGAGGTTGCGCTTGATGATGCGGCGCTCGTCCTCGGTCAGGCCGTTGGGGTCTTTCCACAAGGCAATGTCGCGCGTCATGTTGACTTCCTGCGGCATCCAGTGGTTGGCGCAGGTGGCCAGGTATTTTTCCCAGGCCCATTTGTACTTGAAGGGGACAAGCTGGTTGACGTCCGTCTTGCCATTGATGATGCGCTTGTCGGCAGCCTGGACGCGGCGGGGTGCCGTGTCAGCGGAAGCGACAGCCGGTGCGGTGTGGGATGCAACCGTTGCGCCGTCGTTCAGTGTGCGAAATCCGGGGGTGACTTGAGCCTGCACGACCGACGGGTTGACCGGCGGCATGTGCACAAAATTTGTTAGCGATGTGGGCTTGACTTCTTCGTCCCAGGTCAACATAAGTGATTCCAATCAGCGGATTATGAGAGCAGCGAAATGAAATGAAAAGTAATCCTGCATTTCACTGCCCTCATGTGTTGTTCAATTGCATCGCATAGCATGCGATGGCCAGGCTTGCATTACTGACACGACTCGCATGTGGGGTCGTCGACGCCGCAGAATTTGATGTCGGTCGCAGCGTGACTGGCCATCTCCATCTGCATGTGCGCGGCTGCTGCCGCAGCCTCCAGTGCGCTGGAACTGCGCAGGGAACCCGCGCTGTCGCTGCCGCTGGAGACGGCATTCAGACGCCCAGCCGTCACGGTGGATTTCTCGGCGTGGGTGGCGGACATGGTGCGCAGGTAGTACGTTGTTTTCAGTCCGCGCAGCCAAGCGAGCTTGTAGGTCTCGTCGAGCTTCTTGCCGGAAGCCCCCGCCATGTAGATGTTCAGTGACTGCGCCTGGTCGATCCATTTCTGGCGACGTGCAGCGGCTTCCACCAGCCACTGGGTTTCCACCTCAAACGCGGTTGCGTACAACTGCTTCACTTCCTGGGGCACGCGATCGATAGGGCTGAGCGAGCCATCAAAGTGCTTCAGGTCCATCACCATCACGTCGTCCCACAGGCCCAGGCGTTTCAGGTCCTTGACGAGGTAGCCGTTGATGACCGTGAACTCGCCCGACAGGTTGGACTTGACCGACAGGTTGCCAAAGCTGGGTTCAATGGAGGCATCGACGCCGATGATGTTGGAGATGGTGGCGGTGGGCGCAATGGCCACGCAGTTGGAGTTGCGCATGCCATCCTGCGCGATCTTCTTGCGCAGGGCGTCCCAGTCCAGCGTGGCGGAGCGGTCCACCTCCACGTAGCCGCCGCGCGCCTTGGCCAGCAGGTCCAGGGTGTCCAGTGGCAGGATGCCCTGGTCCCACAGGGAGCCTTTGTAGCTGCTGTACTTGCCCCGCTCCCGGGCCAGCTCGGTGGAAGCCCAGTAGGCGTAGTAGCAGATCGCCTCCATGGACTGGTCGGCGAACTGCACGGCCGTTTCGCTGGCGTAGGGGATGCGCAACTCGTACAGGCTGTCCTGGAAGGCCATTACACCCAGGCCGACCGGGCGGTGGCGCAGGTTGGAGTCGCGCGCCTTCTTGACGGCGTAGTAGTTGATGTCGATCACGTTGTCCAGCATGCGCATGGCGGTGGCGATGGTGCGCTTGAGCTTGTCGTGGTCCAGTGCACCGTCTTTCAGGTGCTGGCGTAAGTTGACGGAGCCCAGGTTGCAGACCGCTGTCTCGGTGTCCGAGGTGTTGAGCGTGATCTCGGTGCACAGGTTGCTGGAGTGCACCACGCCGGCATGTTGCTGGGGGGAGCGCACATTGCAGGCGTCCTTGAAGGTGATCCAGGGGTGGCCCGTCTCAAACAGCATGGTCAGCATCTTGCGCCACAGGTCCGTGGCTTGCACCGTACGGGAGGGCTTGATTTCGCCGCGGGCGGCCTTCTCCTCATAGGCTACGTAGGCTTTCTCGAAATCCGCGCCAAACAGGTCGTGCAAATCGGGCACGTTGGAAGGCGAGAACAGGGTCCAGCTGCCTTTTTCCATCACGCGGCGCATGAACAGGTCGGGAATCCAGTTGGCGGTGTTCATGTCATGGGTGCGGCGGCGGTCGTCGCCGGTGTTCTTGCGCAGTTCCAAGAACTCTTCGATGTCCAGGTGCCAGGTTTCCAGGTAGGTGCAGACGGCCCCCTTGCGCTTGCCGCCCTGATTCACCGCCACGGCCGTATCGTTGACCACTTTCAGGAACGGCACCACGCCCTGCGATTCGCCGTTGGTACCCTTGATGTGGGCGCCCAGGGCACGCACGCGCGTCCAGTCGTTGCCCAGACCGCCGGCGAACTTGGACAGCAGGGCGTTTTCCTTGATCGATTCGTAGATGCCGTCCAGGTCGTCGGGCACGGTGGTCAGGTAGCAGCTGGAGAGCTGGGAGCGCAACGTGCCGCTGTTGAACAGCGTGGGTGTGGAGGACATGAAGTCGAAGGAGGACAGCACTTCGTAGAACTCGATGGCGCGGGCTTCGCGGTCGATTTCGTTGAGTGCCAGACCCATGGCCACGCGCATGAAGAAGGCCTGGGGCAATTCAATGCGGGTCTTGCCCACGTGCAGGAAGTAGCGGTCGTACAGGGTTTGCAGGCCCAGGTAGTCAAATTGCAGGTCCCGCCCGGCCTGGAGGGCCGCGCCCAGACGCTTCAGGTCGAACTGCATCAGGCGCTCGTCCAGCAACTCGGCGCCCACGCCCTGCTTGATGAAGCCGGGGAAGTAGTCGGCGTAGGCCTGCGCCATGTCGGCGGGCGCCACGTCACGACCCAGCACTTCGCGTGAAATGCTGTGAAACAGCAGGCGCGCGGTGGCGTAGGTGTAGTCGGGGTCCTTTTCAATCAGGGTGCGGGCGGCCAGGACAGATGCCTTGTACACCTCGTCCATGGGTACGCCGTCATACAGGTTGCGCATGGTCTCGGCCAGAATGGGGGCTGCCTGGACGTCGCTGCCCAGGCCCGCACAGGCGGCCTCGATCAGGGACTGGAGCCGGCTCAGGTCCAGCGCCACGCGCTGTCCATCTTCAAGCACATGCAGAACCGGCGCGGGCGGCGCTTCCTGGGCGACATGCTGGGCGCGCTCCTGGGTGCGGCGCTCGCGGTACAGCACATAGGCGCGGGCGATTTCGTGGTGGCCGCCGCGCATGAGCCCGAGTTCGACCTGGTCCTGCACGTCTTCGATGTGGAAGGTGCCGCCGCCGGGGCGCGAACGCATGAGCGCCCGGATGACCTGCTGGGTCAGTCCGTCGACCGTTTCGCGCACGCTGGCCGATGCCGCCCCCTGGGTGCCGTGCACCGCAAGAAAGGCCTTCATCATGGCGATGGCAATTTTGTTGGGCTCAAAGGGAACGACCGCGCCGTTGCGTCGAATGATCTGGTAGTGGGCCAGCAGGTTGTGGGCGGTTTCGGCCGCCATGGGTGTCTGGTGTGTGAAGGGGCTGGAAGCCGGGGTGGGGGTGCTAGAAACAGATTGCATGATTTCCTCGTCGTGATCCGTATTTTTTTGGGTTGGGGGCACTCGGCGACCGTCTTGCGAGATGCGATTGTCGAAAAGACGGTGGAGACGGTGCACACTATATATGGGGTCTATGACAGTTACAAGCCACTACCTGTAGCGTTTTGGGTCAAAGCCCCTTTGGTGCGCAGGCCGCTGCAAGATGTGCTAACCGTGCGCTGCCGTGCGGCACGCCGGCGTTGCCCTGCCGATAGGGCCGCGCAGGCCTTGTCCTGTGGGAGTCCGAGAGAAGGCATCCAGTCCTGATGCCGCTTTCGACGGCATTTGGCGGCAGCAGGCGCGTGCAGCCGTCGTTTCGGATGGGCCGGGGTTGGCCGATGCGGATAGCGTGTGTTGTGCCACCCAGGCGGCGGCACAAAAATCAATCCGGTTTTGGGTGCCGGGCCATTCCGGGAAAACACTGAGGCGCGAACCCCAGACTGTGCCGCAGCCGGGCCCAGTCCAGGCCGGGGCCAGGGTCCGCCTTGCGCCCGGGCGCGATGTGTTCGTGGCCGGCCAGATGCGCAATCGGGTACTGCTGGGCCAGTGCCGGGCACAGGGCTTCCAGTGCCTCGTACTGCGCCGGTTCAAATGTGTCGCCTTCCAGACCTTCGAGTTCGATCCCGATGGAGTCGTCGTTGCATTGCGCACGCCCCCGGTAGTGCGAGACACCGGCGTGCCAGGCACGGTCATCGCAACTGACAAACTGCCAGATCTCGCCCCCGCGCTGGATATAGAAGTGGGCCGATACCTGCAGGCCTTCTATCTGCTTGAAGTAGGGGTGCTGTTCCCAGTCGAGCTGGTTGGTGAACAGGGCTTGCACCTGGGAGCCGCCATAGACCCCCGGGGGCAGGCTGATGGAGTGCAGCACGATGAGGTCGATCTGCGCCAGGGCCGGGCGTGGACCGAAGTTGGGTGACGGCAGGCGGCGCGCAAAGCGGTACCAGCCGTCTTGCCACAGGCCCGATCCGGAGTGCGGTGCTTCAGGCATCGGAGCCCTCGTCCCGGGAAGCGGGGACGTTGATTTTCAGCCGCGCAATGCGGTAGCGGATTTGCCGCAGGCTCAGGCCCAGCCGGCTGGCTGCCAGGGTGCGGTTGAAGCCGGTTTCGCCCAAGGTCTTGATCAGGATTTCCCGCTCCTGCTGATCCAGATGGCTTTGCAGATCGGTGGGCAGCTCCGCATGGCCGGGCGTGGCGGAGGCTGCGGGCGGCGCTGCGGCAGGGGGGGCTTCCAGCGGCATCAAGCCGCTGGTCGGTGTGTGCAGATCATCGAGTTGCAACTCGTCGCCATCGCACAGCGCGACCGCACGGTGCAGCAGGTTCTCCAGTTCGCGCACATTGCCGTTGAGGGGCTGGCGCGCCAGCTGCTCCATGAAATCGTGCGACAGGCGTGGCACGGGCATGCCCGATTCGTCGGCAATCCGGGCCACCAACGTCTGGCACAGCGCGGGCAGGTCCTCGCACCGCTCGCGCAGCGGGGGGATGAAGATGTCGATGACATTGAGCCGGTAAAAAAGATCCTGGCGGAACCGGCCGGCCTGAACCTCGGCCGGCAAATCCTTGTGCGTGGCACTGATGATGCGCACGTCCACCGGTTCCTCCTGGCTGGAACCCAGAGGGCGCACACACCGCTCCTGAATGGCGCGCAGCAGCTTGGACTGCATGGCCAGGGGCAGGTCGCCAATCTCGTCCAGAAACAGGGTTCCACCCTTGGCAGCCTGGAAAAAACCCTCCCGGTCGTGGGTCGATCCGGTATAGGCACCCTTTCTGGCGCCGAAGAATTCCGCTTCCAGCAGGTTCTCCGGTATGGCACTGCAGTTGACGGCGACCCAGGGGCCGGTTGCGCGGTGGCTGTTGGCGTGCAGGGCGCTGGCCACCAGTTCCTTGCCGGTGCCGGATTCGCCCCGTACCAGTACCGGTGCCATGCTACGGGCGACCCGGACAATGCGCTCCTTGACGCTGCGCATGGCGGCAGAGTTGCCCGCCAGGCGCGCGAGTGCCGCCTGGCCGTTGGCGGTCGCGGGGGCGGCTCCGGATGGTGGCGTGCCCGCCGCCGTGCGCACGGGCGTGCTGCGGGCGGGTGCGTCGTGCACCGCCGATGCAATGGCGGCGCGGAACTGCTTCAGGTCTACCGGTTTGGTGAGGTAGTCAAACGCGCCGGCCTTGAGCGACTCCACCGCGTTCTCGGCCGACCCGTGCGCGGTGATCACGATGCAGCGCTCCGGCCGTTGCCGGGCCTTCATGGTGGACAGGATGTCGATGCCCAGCCCGTCCGGCAGGCGCATGTCGGTGATCACCACGTCGAAGCGCTGGGCGTCCAGCAGCTGCCAGGCGTCCTGCACGCTGCCGGCGGTTTCCACCCGGTAGCCTTCACGCAGCAGCGTGAGTTCGTACAGGGTACGCAGATCGGGCTCGTCGTCGATCACCAGAATCTGTGCGTTGCTCAATGCGGTGTGGCTTGCCATGGAATCGCGGTGGCCTCGGTTGTGGATGTGGCAGCGGGGATGTCGGTGCGCAGGAAGGTGATGGCGAATTCATTGCCGTCCGTGGACTGGCCGCGGGCGTTGCGGAAACTGCGTTGGTACGCAATGGACGCGCCGTGCCCTTCGCACAGCTCCCGGCAAATGTACAGACCCAGTCCGCTGGACCGGCTTTCCGATGAAAAGAAAGGCTCAAACAGGTGGCTTTCCACGGACTGGTCCATGGGGGCACCGTCGCTCCACACGGTCAGGGTGGCGTGTTGCGCACCGGTGATGCTGGTGCTGACCTGGATGGCTTGCGGCTGGTTGGTGGCGTAGCGGCGCGCATTGTCCAGCAAGTTGACCAGCACCCGCCGCAGATGGTCGGCGTCAAAGCGGACGGTGACTTCCTGGGGCGCCAGCCGGGTCAGCAATTGCCGCTGGCAAGCGTTTTGTGCGCTCCAGTCGCTGCAAATGCGGTGCGTCCATTCGCCCAGCGCCAAGGCGGTCAGGGCGTGTGTCTGGTCGTGGGGTTGCGCCTGGGACACCTTGAGGATATCGGTCACGATCTTTTCCAGCCGCTTGGCGTTCTGGCTGACCATCAGGGTCAGCTGCTTCAGCTTGGGGTCTGTGAGGTCTTCTTCCAGCAGCGCATTGGCCTGGACAATGGCAGCCAGCGGGTTGCGTATTTCATGAGCGACCGCCGTCGACAGGCGTCCCATGCTGGCCAGCTTCTCGGTTCGCATGCGCGCTTCCAGCTCGCGCTGGTCCTGCAGAAACAGGACGCACAGGCTTTCCCCTTCCGGCCCGTGTGGTGCGGCCAGGCGGGTGCGCGCCCGTACCCGGCGGGGGCCGTGGTCATGGTGGCGGATGGTCACGTCTTCTTCGTGGCTTTGTCCGGTGCCCACGCTCAGGCGGGTGAGGTTGAGCAAGGGCCTCCAGCCGGGCTCGTCGCGCAGGTCGAATACGGATGCGTGCGCGATCAACGGGGAGCCCAGCAATTCCCGTGCGGCCGGGTTGGCGGCGCGGACACAGCCCCGGTCGTCCACGATCAGCACACCGTCCGGCAGGGATTCGATCACCAGCTCATTGACCTGGCGCTGGATGGTGACGGCCAGCTGGCTCAGGCGGGCACGCCGGCCCTCACTGGCCAGACGGTTGGAGAGCTGGTTACCCAGCAGGGCAATGACAAAGTAGCCGGCGCCGCTGAGCGCTGACTGCACAAAATAGGGCGTGGCGTCGGCAGGGCCGTGCAGATAGGCCCACAGGGTGTTGCCCAGCAGCAGCATGGTGACGGCTGCTGCCGTGCCGAGTGCCAATCGCAAGGACCCCAGCACGGAGGCGTGCAGGATGGGCAGGGCAAACAGCGGGGTGTAGTTGATGCTGCTGCCCGGCAGCAGTTGCAGGGCGGAAAACGTCAGGACGTCCAGCCCCACCAGTGCGCCCCAGGTCCGGTTGAACGACTGGCCCAGGGGCCGGGGACGCATGTAGAACCGCGCGGCCAGCGTGCCAGAAAAATAGACGGCACTGATGGCAATCAGCGCGTGGCTGTGCAAGGTGCCGGTGACGAACAGAGCGATCTGCAGGACCACCAGCACCAGGCCCAGGGTGAGCCGTGCCGTCATGAAACCCTGCCACAGACGGACCAGCTCGTGCGAATCCTCCGGCGCTTCGGGTGGCGCCTGCAGGACGGTAGGATCAAACCACGAGTGAGCGGGGTCCAATGCGTCCATTCAGGGTTCCATTTGCTGCCGGTGCGCGATGCTGCAGTAGTTGCCGCGCGTGCCAATGACGGCGTCGCTGGCCGGGATGTGGACGCCGCACTGGTGGCACTGCAGCATGGTCTGCGGCGCCAGTGTGTCCGGCCTCTTGGGGCGGGTCAGCGGCGCCTGTGTGGCGCGCCAGGCACGCCAGCGCCATGCGATCAGCAGCGCGGCGAGAAAGAGGAGCAGAAACCTCATGATGGCGTGCGCCCGAGGACGATTTCCATCACGAAACGCGAGCCGACATAGGCCAGCAACAGCAAGGCCGAGCCGGTGTACAGCACATGCACCGCCCGCTTGCCGCGCCAGCCAAAGGCGCGCCGCCCGATGAGCAGCACCGCAAAGGTGACCCAGGCCAGCAGGGAGAACACGGTCTTGTGGTCCCAGCGCCAGCCATGGGCATGGCCGTACAGCGATTCTTCAAACACCACGCCGACAAGGAGCGTGGCGCTGAGCAGCACAAAGCCGGCACCGACGAAACGGTAAGTCAGGCGCTCCAGCGTCAGCAGCGGCAGCCCGCTGTGTGGATCTTCCGCGTGGCGAATGCGGTTCTCCGCTCGCGTCATGAACCAGGCGTGCACCACGGCAGTGCCGAACAGGCCGTAGCAGGCGACCCCGAAAGCCAGGTGCAGGGGCAGCCATGCCGATGCCGTGGCCGGCATGGGGTTGCCGGGGAAGAGCAGGGCGATCAGTACCGCTGCGGCGCCGATGGTGCACAGCGCCCAGCGGGTCGGCAGCTGGGGAAATATCTGGCTCTCCACCGCGTAAACGGCCGCCACCAGCCAGGCGGTGACCGACAGCGCCGGTGCAAAACCGAAATGGGCTTGCGCGCCCAGCAGACTCCAGGACAGAACGGCGCCGTGCAACAGCCAGGCCACGGCCACCCAGGCGCGCGCCGAGCGCGGACTGATGCGGTTGGCCCGCACGGCAGGCCAGGCGTAGGCTGCGGCAGCCAAAACAGTCAAGGTCAGGCTAATAGGGGACGTACTGGCTAAAATCATGCGTACAGTTTAGCGTTTTGCTCCCTGCCAGCCCAGGCTGGCTTTCACACCAGGTTCCGTGCAACGGAATACGTCTTATGGCCTCCGCTCTTTCCGACAAACTTTCCCGCCTCGTCAAAGAAATGCGTGGCCAGGCCCGCATCACTGAAACCAACGTCTCCGACATGTTGCGGGAGGTGCGCATGGCCCTGCTGGAGGCTGATGTGGCCTTGCCGGTGGTGCGCGACTTCATCGCCCGGGTGAAGGAGAAGGCCCTGGGCCAGGAGGTCATGGGGTCCCTGCAGCCGGGTCAGGTGTTGGTGAGCATCGTCAGCAAGGAGCTGGCGGCCACCATGGGTGAGGGCGTGAGCGACATCAACCTGGCCGCCCAGCCTCCTGCCGTCATTCTGATGGCCGGCCTGCAGGGCGCTGGCAAGACGACGACGACCGCCAAGCTGGCTAAGCACCTGATTGAAAAGCGCAGGAAGAAAGTGCTGACGGTGTCGGGCGACGTGTACCGGCCGGCCGCCATCGAGCAGCTGAAAACGGTGACGGCGCAGGCGGGTGCCGAATGGTTCCCCAGTAGCCCGGAGCAGAAGCCGGTGGACATTGGCCTGGCCGCGCTGGACTACGCCAGGAAACATTTCTTTGATGTGCTGCTGGTGGACACGGCGGGTCGCCTGGCAATTGACGAAGCGCTGATGCGCGAAATCAAGGACCTGCATGCCGTGCTCAAGCCCGTGGAGACGCTGTTCGTGGTGGACGCCATGCAGGGCCAGGATGCGGTCAACACCGCCAAGGCCTTCAAGGACGCATTGCCCCTGACCGGCATCATCCTCACCAAGACCGATGGCGACTCCCGTGGCGGTGCGGCCCTGTCAGTGCGCCAGGTTACCGGCGCGCCCATCAAGTTTGCGGGTACCAGCGAGAAACTCGATGGCCTGGAGGTGTTCGATGCCGAGCGCCATGCCGGCCGCATCCTGGGCATGGGCGACATCGTGGCGCTGGTCGAGCAGGTCACGGCCGGGGTGGACATCCAGGCGGCGCAGAAACTGGCTGCCAAGGTCAAGAGCGGTGGCGGCTTCGACCTGAACGACTTTCTGGCGCAGATCCAGCAGATGAAACAGATGGGCGGCCTGTCCAGCCTCATGGATAAGCTGCCGGCTGCCATGGCGTCCAAGGCCGGCAATGTGGACATGGACCGCGCCGAGAAGGACATCAAGCGCAAGGAAGGCATCATCCAGAGCATGACGCCGCTGGAACGCCGCAAGCCCGAGCTCATCAAGGCCACGCGCAAGCGCCGCATTGCGGCTGGCGCTGGCGTGCAGGTTCAGGACGTCAACCGCATGCTCAAGGAGTTTGAGCAGATGCAGGAAATGATGAAGAAAATGAAGGGCGGCGGCATGATGAAGATGATGAAGCGCCTGGGCGGCATGAAGGGCATGCCCAAGATGCCGTTCTGACCGGCCGCTCCGCCGCTGGGGGGGCGTTGCGCCCCCACACCCGTCATCCGTTGGACCGCAATTCCTGGTTCAGGCTGGCGTGGTCCAGTTCCTTTTCCCAGTGGGACACCACAATGGTGGCCACGCCGTTGCCGACGAAGTTGGTCAGCGCGCGCGCCTCGGACATGAAGCGGTCAATCCCCAGAATCAGCGCCAGACCGGCCACCGGAATCGTTGGCACCACCGCCAGCGTGGCCGCCAGGGTGATGAAGCCCGCGCCGGTCACGCCGGACGCTCCCTTGGAGGTCAGCATGGCCACTCCCAGCATGGTGAGCTGCTGCGTCAGCGTGAGCTCAATGTTCAGGGCCTGGGCCACGAAGAGCGCGGCCATCGTCAGGTAGATGTTGGTTCCGTCCAGATTGAACGAATAGCCCGAGGGGACCACCAGACCCACCACCGACTTGGAGCAGCCCAGCTTTTCCAGCTTGGCCATCAGGGGCACCAGTGCGGACTCGGACGACGAGGTGCCCAGCACCGTGAGCAGCTCTTCCTTGATGTAGACAATGAACCGGAAGATGTTGAAACCGACCAGCGCCGCAATGGTCCCCAGCACCACGATGACGAACAACAGACAGGTCAGGTAGAAGCTGCCCATCAGCGCCGCCAGGGGCTTGAGCGCCGCAACGCCGTATTTTCCTACCGTGAAGGCCATCGCGCCGCCGGCGCCCAGTGGGGCGAGTTTCATGATCGCGTTCATCATGGCGAAGAAGATGTGGGAGGCGTCCTCGATGAAGAGGTGGACGGCCTGGCCGGCCTTGCCCATGTGCACCATGGCGTAGCCAAACAGGATGGCCACCAGCAGCACCTGCAGCAGGTCGCCGGAGCCGGTGAACGCGTCGGTGAAGGTCTTCGGAATGATGTGCAGAATGAAGTCAACGGTGCTTTGCTCGGTGGCTGCCTTGGCGTAGTTGGCAACCGCCTTGCTGTCCAGCGTGGCGGGGTCCACATTGAAGCCGGCACCGGGACGCAGGATGTTCATGACCAGCAGGCCGATGGCCAGTGCAAAAGTGGACACCACTTCGAAGTAGAGCAAGGCCTTGCCGCCCACGCGCCCCACCTTCTTCATGTCACCGGCGCCGGAGATGCCGAGCACCACGGTGCAGAAAATCACCGGACTGATCAGCATCTTGATCAGCGAAATAAAACCGTCGCCCAGCGGCTTGAGTTTGACGGCGTTGGTGGCATCCAGATAACCAAAGGTACCGCCGAGCACGATGGCTACGAGTACCCAGAAATAGAGATGGTGGGTCAGACGTTTCATTTTCTTCTCTCATGGAAAGGGAGGCTTTTGGCCTCCCGGTTGGTCATGGCGTGACGGTTTGTCGGGTCGCGCCGTGGGTTTTGGTTGCCTGGCCTTTTATGCGGCCACTTCGCCGCGCAGGGTATAGGTGCGCGTTTCGGTGATTTTCACGTTCACCAGTTGCCCGACCAGATGGGGTTGGCCGGCAAAGTTCACCACGCGGTTGCACTCGGTGCGTCCCATCAGTTCGCCGCCATCGCGCTTGCTGCTGCCCTCCACCAGGATGCGCTGCACGGTGCCCAGACGGCTTTCGCTGATGCGGGTAATGTTGGCGTTGATGTTGGCCTGCACCTCCTGCAGGCGGCGCAGCTTCACGTCGTGCGGCGTGTCGTCCTGCAGGTTGGCTGCCGGCGTGCCGGGGCGCGGGCTGAAGATGAAACTGAAACTGTTGTCAAAGCCCACGTCGTTCAGCAGCTTCATGAGTTTGGCGTGGTCGTCCTCGGTCTCGCCGGGAAAGCCGACGATGAAGTCCGAACTCATGGACAGGTCGGGACGGATGGCGCGCAGCTTGCGCACCGTGCTCTTGTATTCCATGGCGGTGTAGCCGCGTTTCATGGCCATCAAAATCTTGTCGCTGCCGTGCTGCACCGGCAGGTGCAGGTGGCTCACCAGCTTGGGCAGCTTCTCGTAGGCGGCAATCAGGCTGGGTGTGAATTCATTGGGGTGGCTGGTGGTGAAGCGCAGGCGCTCGATGCCGGGAATGTCGGACACGTACTCCAGCAGAGTGGCAAAGTCGGCCACCTCGGCGGTATCGCCCATGGCACCACGCCAGGCGTTGACGTTCTGGCCCAGGAGCGTGATTTCCTTCACGCCCTGGTCTGCCAGGCCGGCTACCTCCACCAGTACGTCCTCGAACGGGCGGTTGATCTCGGTGCCGCGGGTGTAGGGCACCACGCAGTAGCTGCAGTATTTGTTGCAGCCTTCCATGATGCTCACAAAGGCGCTGGCACCCTCGACCCGGGCCGGGGGAAGGTGGTCGAATTTCTCGATCTCGGGGAAGCTGATGTCCACCTGCGAGCGGTCCTGTGCCTTGCGCGCCGCCAGCAGCTCGGGCAGCCGGTGCAGGGTCTGCGGGCCGAACACCACGTCCACGTAGGGCGCGCGCTTGATGATCTCGGCGCCTTCCTGGCTGGCCACGCAGCCGCCCACGCCGATCTGCACGCCCTTGGCCTTGAGGTGCTTGATGCGGCCGAGGTCGGAAAACACCTTCTCTTGCGCTTTCTCGCGTACCGAGCAGGTGTTGAACAGGATCAGGTCAGCTTCGTCCACGTTCTGCGTGGTCTCGTAGCCTTGCGCTGCGTGCAGCACGTCGACCATCTTGTCCGAGTCGTACTCGTTCATCTGGCAGCCGAAGGTTTTGATAAAGACTTTTTTGGACATGGACGGTCTGGGGGAATACGGGTGTCTGCTATGTATTCAGTAGCTGTCCGCACAGTAACCACGCGGGCTTTGACCCTGAAATGCCTGTAAAAATCAGGGCGTTGTGGGGCGCGGGAGCTTGGCTTCGGCTGCGTTCAGGATCCACACGTCGTGGATCAGGCCGAGGGGTTCGCGCACGTAGTTCACCACCACGGTCTCGCCGACGATGGCGCCGGACATCACCAGCATGTTGTTGGTGCCACGGATGCGGGCGCCGGGTGCCAGGCGCGCCGCCTTGCCGTCCAGCAGCACTTCGGGGGGATTCGTGACCTGCAGGGTGCCGCGCAGGGCCGTGGCCGGAAACGGCCGAACGGTCAGCTGCTGCGCCAGGGCGGGGAGGCAGACGCCGGCCAGGCCGGCCGCCAGACCCAGGGAGAGGGCTGCGCGCGCGGCGGCTCGGCGCAGTGCGGGGAGGGGGGGGCAGCGGTTCATGGTATGTATCCAGAGGCTGTGTTGCAAATCCGGCGGCGATAAGAAAAAAGCCGCAGATCCCATGAATCAACGGCTTTTTTCAGAATGTGGTGGTGATAGGTGGATTTGAACCACCGACATCAGCATTATGAATGCTGCGCTCTAACCAACTGAGCTATATCACCAGAGCCCGGAATTATAGCCAACTTTTTGGCCGTCGTCCAAATTCCGGTGCGATGCGCTTCAGCGGTGCGTGAATTCGGGCTTGCGCTTGTTCACGAAGGCGTCCATGCCTTCCTTCTGGTCGGCGGTGGCAAACAGGGCGTGGAACATGCGGCGCTCGAACTGGATGCCGTCGGCCAGCGTACCTTCGAAGGAGCGGTTGACCGCCTCCTTGGCGGCCATGGTGGCCATCTGCGAGAAGCCGCAGATCATCAGGGCGGCGCCCAGGGCCTCGTCCATCAGCTTGTCCTGCGCCACCACGCGGCTCACCAGCCCGGCGCGCTCGGCCTCAAGGGCGTCCATCATGCGCCCGGTCAGGGCCAGGTCCATGGCCTTGGACTTGCCCACGGCGCGCGGCAGGCGCTGTGTGCCGCCGGCGCCGGGAATGATGCCCAGCTTGATTTCCGGCTGGCCGAACTTGGCGGTGTCAGACGCAATGATGAAGTCGCACATCATGGCCAGTTCGCAGCCGCCGCCCAGGGCAAAGCCGCTGACCGCCGCGATGACGGGTTTGCGGATGGAGCGGATGGTCTCCCAGTTGCGGGTGATGAAGTCGCCCTTGTAGGCATCGGCAAAGCTGAACTTGGCCATGGCGGTGATGTCGGCGCCGGCGGCAAAGGCCTTTTCGCTGCCGGTCAGGATCATGCAGCCGATGGCCGGGTCCGCGTCGAAAGTCTTGAGCGCGTGGCCCAGTTCGTCCATGAGCTGGTCGTTCAGCGCGTTGAGCGCCTTGGGGCGGTTCAGGGTGATGATGGCAACCTTGTCGCCCTCAAGACGGGTGGTGATGCATTCGTAGTTCATGATGACAGCCGTTCCATTTGAAATAACACGTTGACCGCACACTATAGCGAAGAGGTACCCCCATGACCGAACCGACTGTTCTGTTTGCCGATCACGGCGCCGTGGCCCTGATCACCCTGAACCGGCCTGCCGCGCTCAACAGCTTTACCCGGGCCATGCACACCGATTTGTGGGCGGCGCTGGACCAGGCCGAGGCCAACCCGGCGATCCGCGCCGTGGTGTTCACCGGCGCCGGGCGTGGCTTTTGTGCCGGTGCCGACCTGAACGCCTCCGACCTGGCATCGGGCAACGGCGCCGTGCAGCGCCCCGACCCGGGCGAATCCATCGAGAAAGCCTTCAACCCGACGACCCGGCGCCTGCAGGCCCTGCGCATGCCCACGGTGGCCGCCGTCAATGGCGTGGCGGCCGGGGCGGGCGCCTCGTTTGCGCTGGCGTGCGACGTGGCCATTGCCGCGCCTTCGGCGCGTTTCATACAGGCCTTTTGCAAGATCGGCCTGATTCCGGATGCGGGCAGCAGCTGGTTCATGCCGCAGCGTCTGGGCATGGCGCGTGCGCTGGCCCTGGCGCTGACGGGCGATGCCCTGGACGCGGCGCAGGCCAAGGAGTGGGGCCTGATCTGGGATGTGGCAGACGATTGCCTGGGGGCCGCCACGGCCCTGGCCCAGCGCCTGGCGGCCATGCCCACGCAGGCGCTGGTGGCCGCGCGCCATTTGCTGCGCGATGGCGCCAGCCGCTCCCTGGACCAGCAGCTCGACGCCGAGCGTGACGCCCAGTCGGCCATGGGGCGCACCCAGGACTATGTGGAGGGGGTGCTGGCGTTTCGGGAGAAGCGGGTCCCCCGGTTTAGCGGGCAGTAGGGCGCACCGCACGGGGCGTTGGGCGGCGGAGCGGGGGCTGCCGGGGCGTCTCATCTGTCCTGCGGCCAGAAAATCGGCGCCCCGGCAATCCCCGCTCCGCCGTGACCGACGTTACTTTTGCGCGCTTGGGAGTCCGTCCAGCCAGCGGTTGGCCGCGGTTGCGTCGCGCACCGACAGGCGCACCGCCTGCGTTGGTCTGGGCAGGGTCAGGGGCAGCGTCAACAGACGCCTGTCGCGGGCGACGAGCGCCTGTACCTTCTTGGCGTTGCCCGCGTACAGGGTCAAGTCGTCCAGCACCTGCATGCGCCAGGGACCGCGTGCGCTGCCGGTGGCGGCCTCCACGGCGAGCCATTCGTCGCCGGCGGCAAAACCGGCTTTTTCAGCCGGGCCGCCGCGCAGCACCTGCTGGATGAACAGGCCGTTGCCCTCCTTCACGCGCAGGCCCAGTTGCTGCGCCACCTGATCGGGTTCGCGGTTGACCTGGACGCCATGGGATTCCAGCAGTTCGGCCAGCGGCAGCTCGGCGGTGCTGTGCACCCAGCGCGCCAGTTCCTTGGTATACGGGCGCTGGCCCAACTGCTCCAGCACGGTCATCAGGTCCTGCTCGGTCATGGGGCCGCCGGCGCAGCGGCTCCACAGGGCGCGCATCACGGCGTCCAGCGTGGTGACGCCTTCCGTGCGCAGCGTCAGGTCCAGGCACAGGGCCACCAGTGCGCCCTTGGTGTAGTAGCTCACGGTGGCGTTGGGGGTGTTTTCGTCCTGCCGGTAGTACTTCACCCAAGCGTCAAAACTGGCCTGCGCCACGGTCTGCACCTTGCGCCCCGGGGTTTGCGCCACCTGGTTGATGGTTTTGCTCAACGCCTTGAGGTAGCTGGTGTTGTCCATCCGCTGGGCGCGGCGCAGCAGCAGGTCGTCGTAGTAGCTGGTGAACCCTTCAAAGAACCACAGCAGTTCGGTGTAGTTTTCTTGGGTGTAGTCGTAGCGTGCGAACTCGGCCGGGCGCAGGCGCTTGACGTTCCAGGTATGGAAGTACTCGTGGCTGATCAGCCCCAGCAGCGTGGTGTAGCCTTCGGGCTGCTTGTGCGTGGTCGGCGCCAGTGTGGTGCGGGGCAGGCGCGGCAGGTCCTTGCGGTTGCAGATCAGGGCGGTGGAGTTGCGGTGCTCCAGCCCGCCATAGCCGTCGCCCACGGCATTGAGCATGAAGACGTAGTGGGCAAAGGGCACCTGCGCCGGGCCGGTGTTTGGCTGGCGCGCGGTGTCGGTGTGCCGGGGATGCGGGCCGTGCCAGAAGCGCAGCTCGGCTTCGCAGATGGCGCGGGTGTCGGCCAGCAGTTGCTCGCCGTCGAAACTGGGGGGTGCACCGGCCACCACAAAGCGGTGCGGCACGCCGCAGACGGTGAACGTGCCGCTCCAGAACGGTCCCATTTCCACCGGGCAGTCCACCAGCGTGTCGTAGTCGGGAGCCTGGTAGGTGCCAAAGCCGTTCTTGGTAACTTTGTGGGGTGTGGCTCCCGTGGCCACTGCCCAGTGCGCTATGGATTTAGTAGCAAACAGCTCCAGCGTGTGCGGCAGGTTTTCCTGCCCGGCGACCTGCAGGCACAGGCTGGTGCCATTGAAAAAGCCGCGTGTGGCGTCCAGCCAGGCGGTGCGCACCGAGTTGTCGAATGCGTAGACTTCGTAGCGCACTTGGAGGGGTTTTCCGGGCGTGCACGTCAGCAGCCAGCTGGCCTTGTCGGTTTGCTCGGCGGTGACGGTGCGCGCGCCCTGGCGGGCTTGCAGGTTCTGCAGGTTCTTGGAAAATTCGCGCACCAGGTAGCTGCCCGGAATCCACACTGGCAGGCGCAGCACCTGCTGGGGCGCGGGTTCGTCAATGGTGAGGGTGACGGCAAACCGGTGGGCGTGCAGGTCGGCCACTTCGACCCGGTAGTGCGGGCCCTTAGGCGTTGCCGTCGAAGCCGGGCGGGAGGTCTGTTGGCGCAAAATAGTCATGAAAAACGGCCCCGGCCCTTGTAGATGCTGCGCAGACAGCTATTGTTTTGGTAGCGTTCAGCTCTTCGAATCGTTGAGCATCTGCTCGACTTGCTTGGCGTCTACGGCGCCCGGAACCCGGGTGCCATTGGTAAACACCAGCGTGGGCGTGCCATTGATCTTGTGGTTGCGGCCCAGCTCCACATTGCGGGCCAGTGCGCTGGTGTCGCAGCTTGCCGGCGCGGCGGGCGCTGCCTGGTCGCGCACCATCCAGTCCTGCCAGGCCTTGGCCGGATCCTTGGCGCACCAGATGGCTTTGGATTTTTCGCCGGAATCCGCCCCCAGGATGGGGTAGAGGAACAGGTACACGGTGACGTTGTCCACCTTCTGCAGGTCGCGCTCGAAGCGCTTGCAGTAACCGCAGTTGGGGTCTTCGAACACGGCCAGCTTGCGCTTGCCGTTGCCGCGCACGATGGTGAAGGCGTCCTTGAAGGGCAGGGCGTCGAACTTCACGGCCGTGAGCTTGTCGATGCGCTCCTCGGTCAGGTTGCGTCGGGCGCGGGTGTCGATCAGGTTGCCCTGCAGCACGTAGTTGGCCTGGGCGTCGGTGTAATAGATTTCGCTGCCGTTGACCCGGATTTCGTACACGCCCGGGATGCCGGTCTTGCTGACTTCGTCGATGGCCTTGAGCTGCGGCACCCGTTCGGCAATGTTCTTGCGGATGGTGGCTTCCTGCGCCAGGGCGCCCAGGCACAGCAGGGCGGCGGTGCCAGCCAGCAGGGTTTTGAAAATGGGGTTCATGGGTGGTGTTTCCGGGATGGGGGAGTGCGGGTGAGGGTGAGGGTGCCCATGGCACGCCGGGCAACCCATTGCTTGAGTGGGCCGCTTTGTTCAAATCGGTTCATGCCCCAGTTGCGCAGGGCCTGCAGCGCGGGGTGTGGGTGGGCGAACAGCTGCTGCAGCGCATCGCCTGCCTGCCCGATCACCGCGAAGTCCGCCTTGCGGGCCCGCTCGTACTGGCGCAGCAGGCGCGCGTCGTCCACGCTGCGCCAGTAAGGCCGGCTGTCGAGCACGCGCACCAGTTCGGCCACGTCGGCCAGCCCCAGGTTCAGGCCCTGCCCGGCCAGCGGGTGCACGTTGTGCGCGGCGTCGCCCGCCAGGACCCAGGTGCCCTGTGCTGCGCGGCCGCTCCAGCGCCGGGCCAGCGCCTGCTGTAGCGGCCACACCTTGCGGCCGCTGGTGAGCGTGATGGCGCCCAGGGTGCCATGGCTGGCTTCCTCGAGCTGGCGGCAAAAATCGTCGTCGGTGGTGGTCTGCAAGGTTTGGGCACGCTCCGGACTGACTGACCACACCACGGCGCACAAGTTCCCCTGCGGGCCGCCCAAGGGCAGAAAAGCCAGGATTTCGCCCTGGCTGAACCATTGGCGGGCCACCTGAGCGTGGGCCTGCGCGCACTGCACGCGGGTGGCCAGCGCCCACTGGCCATAGGGGGTGACGTCCCATTGCGCGCCCAGTTCCTCGCGGGTGCTGCTGGCACGGCCTTCGCACACCACGGTCAGCGTGGCGGCCTGCGGGGTGTCAAACACCTCGATCAGGGGCTGGAAGCGCACGGCGTCGGCCAGGCGGGCCTCGAGCGCCGGAACGTCCACGATCCAGTTCAGGGCCTCGGTGCCCTGTTCGGACGCGTCAAAGGCCACCTGTCCGCCGTCATCGCCGTGCACCTGCATGCCCAGCACGGGCGTGGCGTCCTGCACGCCGGGCCAGCAGCGCACCGATTCGAGCAGCTGGCGCGAGGTCTGGTTCAGCGCGTAGGCGCGCACGTCGGCTTCCGCCGGTGTTGTGGCGGACGGTTGCGCCGTGGTGAGCCCGGGCGCCGTGAGGGCCACGCGCAGCTGTTTGCCTGCCAGATGCAGTGCCAGCGTGCGCCCGACGATACCGGCGCCACGGATACAGATGTCAAAGGGTCTGGTCATCGGGGGATTGTAGAAGGCAGGCGGCGTTCAGACCGTGTCCAGCGTGGATTGCAGCTCGGCGGGCTGGGTGGGTATGGGCTCGAGAAACCGGATCGGGCGGCGCGTGCGCAGGGACATGCCCTCCAGCAGGTCCTTCAGGTCGGCCAGCACGCGCTCGGGCGCAACCGGGTTTTCGTGCAGCATCACGCAGGCCACCTGGAACTGCAGGGTGACCTCCGGCTCCAGGCCCGGCAGCGGAATGAGTCCGGACGCAATCAGCTGGACCATGCGCTCGGTCAGCGCCTTGCGGGTGGTGATGCCCTCCATCAGCAGCCCGAAGTGGGCCGTATCGATGCGGCCCGCCGGGTCCACGTCGCGCAGGATGCGCTGGATCTTGATGACCGCCCGCAGCAGGCACTGCTCGGCCGTGGTGTCGCCATACACCTCGCGGATGTGTTCGTGGTTGACCACCCGGACCAGCACCAGGGCGACGGGCTCCCGGTTTTCAATGCAGCGCCGCACGGCGCCCGCCAGGTGGGTCTGGAAAACTTCCGCGGTCAGCAACCCGGTCAGTGCGTCCTGGGTTGGCAGGCGGTTGGCGCGCACCACCAGCGCCTTGCGGTCGTGGGTGATCTGGCTCAACGCATACACCATGATGGGAACCGAAATGGCGATGCTCATGGACATCAGGTAGCGCATGCCCCACAGGGGCGGCACCAGGCCGAAAGCGTCGGCCGTGAGGTACATCGCCCCCAGGAACTGGGGCACATAGGCCAGTATCAGCCAGCGCCCGACCAGGGCGCCGCTGCGCCAGCTCAGGACGGTGGCCAGCAGGCCGATCGCCGTGGCGAAGAGCAGCGCGATGCAGCTTACCCATTCGGCCGTGAAACGGTCCAGAACGGCATAGCTCAGCACCGAGGCGATGGTGCCCCAGCCGGTGCTCGACAGGAAGGCGTCGAACCGGCGGTAGTGGTTGGACAGGGCGTAGAGGTCGCGCACAAACAGCAGCGCGCAGCCCACGGCGACCACGGGGATCACGCTGTAGGCGTAGTCGTCCCACTGGGGCAGCGGGCCCCAGACAAACGTGCCCAGCACGCCGTTGAGCTGGGCCACCGTGGTCAGGATCAACAGGCCATAGAGCGAGGCCTTGAGGTCGACCGGGTTGCGATGCTCCAGGTAGCGGATCAGGGAGAGCATCGCCATGGTCAGCAGGGCGCCCAGCATCAGACCCAGGGACAGGAACTCCCACAGGCGCTGGAGGTCGCGCTTGGGGGTGCTGATCAGGCGCATGGGCACGCTCACGGGCTTGAAGTTGCGGACCTGCAGGTACAACTCCTGCGCCGCCCCGCTGGGCAGGTTGAGGTTGAATTCCGGATACAGCCCCTTGTTGCTCCAGTCGGCCTGGGCCAGGCTGCTGCCGGCGCTCTGCGCCGTCCAGCCCCGGATGGCATCGCGCTGGTAGAGCACCGCCGATTCCAG
This sequence comes from Rhodoferax sp., assembly GCA_019449595.1. GTDB lineage: Bacteria > Pseudomonadota > Gammaproteobacteria > Burkholderiales > Burkholderiaceae_C > Allorhodoferax. Next base: position 151,942 of record JAGRPL010000010.1, read on the forward strand.
GGCCGGCAGTGGAATGTTCAGGCTCCAGGCGGACGGGCTGCCCGTCACCCGGAGTACCCGCAGCCGGATCCACAGGGTGTCGCGCGCGGTCAGCGGCAGGCGGCTGAGCGCCGGGACCGTTTCAAACTTTCCGGGGGTTGCCGCAACGCTGGCAATGGTGGCTTGGGAGCCGGTGTCCATCCAGACCTGGATGTCCGCATCGATCTGGTGGGACGGAATGCCGTCGTCCAGTACGATGGTTCCTGCCGGCACAGGCGCGACGGCCCAGCCGGGGCTGGCGCACAGGAGCAACAGGGTCAGCAGCAGGCGCGCGAGCGGGAAGGGCATGGGTGGCGGTGGCCGGGTTTCCAGAGCGGGTGGGGTTATGGCATTGTAGGTTTTGCCAGGGCGCACCGGCCTGGGGGGCTGCATCTACCCGGATGGGGGTCGGCATTGACAGCTATCAATGCGGGGGCTTCCAATGCCCCGTATGTTGGCCTTGCAATGGGTGGAACTCACTACACAGTACGAGCACAAAGGGGTGGTATGCGCATCACGGTATGGCGGACAGGTGTCTGGGCTCTGGCGGCCTTCCTGCTGGCAGGGTTGCTGGCCGGTTGTGGAGGCGGTGGCGGTGGCGGCGGCAAGGCGCTGGTTCGCATCACGGTGACGCCGGCCGCGCCCTATGCCGGCGTCGGCCTCACGGAGCAGCTGGTGGCGACGGGAACCTATTCGGATGCCACGACGGCCGATGTCTCCAGCCAGGTCGTGTGGGCCTCGGCCAACCTGTCGGTGGCCACGGTGAACGCCGGCACGGGGCTGGTTACCGGTGTCGCGCTGGGCACGACGGCGATCACCGCCACGCTGGAAGGCGTTGCCAGCAGCGTTTCCTTCGTGGTGACAAATAACCCATGGTCAACGACGGGCGGCCTGGGCGCGGCGCGGTACGCCCATGCGGCCACCTTGCTGTCCAACGGCAAGGTCTTGGTAACCGGGGGCCTGGGGGTCTCCGGCGCGGTGGCCGTGGCGGAGTTGTATGACCCGGCGACCGGCGCGTGGACGGCGGTGGCCCCGCTGGTGACCGCGCGGTACAGCCACACCGCCACCTTGCTGGCCAACGGCAAGGTGCTGGTGGCCGGCGGAACCACGGGTGGCGTAACGCTGGCCGGTGCCGAGTTGTACGACCCGACGGCCAACACCTGGTCGGCGGCTGGCAACATGACCTCCTCCGCCCGCGCGTCCCACACGGCCACCCGGCTGGCCAGCGGCAAGGTGCTGGTGGCTGGAGGCAACCTGGCGGGTGCGCTCAATACTGCCGATCTGTACGACCCGGCCACCAACAGCTGGTCGGCCGCGGGCACACTGGTGACTGCACGGTACAACCACACGGCCACGGTGCTTGCCAGCGGCAAGGTGCTGGTGACCGGTGGCACCGGTGGGGCGGCCCTGGCCAACTCCGAGGAGTACGACCCGACGGCCAATACCTGGTCGGCGGCCGGCGGCATGGGCTTTGCGCGTGCGTCCCATACGGCCACGCTGCTGGCCAGCGGCAAGGTGCTGGCGGCCGGTGGTGCCAATGGCGGGGCCTTGGCCAGCGCCGAGTTGTATGACCCCGGAACCCGCACCTGGTCGACCACTGGCAGCCTCGCGACTGCGCGCTCCACCCATACCGCCTCCCTGCTGGGCTCGGGCAAGGTCTTGCTGGTGGGCGGCACGGGGGGCGCCACGCTGGCCAGTGCCGAGGTGTATGACCCGGGGGCCGGCACCTGGTCAGCCGCGGGCAGCCTGACCGCTGCGCGCGCGTCCCACACGGCGACCGTGTTGAACAGTGGCAAGGTGCTGGTGGCGGGCGGGAACGGGGTGGCGATCCTCAACAGCGCCGAGCTGTCCTGGCGCTGGTAGCGGGCCGGGCACGCAGGCGTCTGCGGTCTGCAGGGGGGCAAAAACGGCCCCTCATTACAATGGGCGCAACGGTTTGTGGTCCAGGCCTGGATACAGCGCACCCCCGTGAGCCCGTTGTGGACGGGGTGACCCCAACCCTCCGCTGCCCCCTGCGGGCGCGGGCTGCGGCCACCCGGTCAGCCGCCCAAGGCGCTATTGTTCAGTGATTTTCAAGGAATTTGTATGAGTTTGAAGTGCGGCATCGTCGGCCTGCCCAATGTCGGTAAATCCACCCTGTTCAACGCCCTGACCAAGGCTGGCATCGCTGCCGAGAACTACCCGTTTTGCACCATCGAACCCAACGTGGGCATCGTGGAAGTGCCCGATCCGCGCATGGCGCAGCTGGCCGAGATCGTCAAGCCCGAGCGCATGGTGCCGGCTGTGGTGGAGTTTGTGGACATCGCCGGTCTGGTGGCCGGCGCCAGCACCGGTGAAGGCCTGGGCAACAAGTTCCTCTCGCACATCCGCGAGACCGACGCCACCATCAATGTGGTGCGCTGCTTTGAAGACGACAACGTGATCCACGTGGCCGGCAAGGTCGACCCGATTGCCGACATCGAAGTCATCCAGACTGAGCTGTGCCTGGCCGACCTGGCCGCCGTGGAAAAGGGGCTGCACCGTGTCACCAAGCTGGCCCGTTCCGGCGACAAGGAAGCCTCCAAACTGGTCGCGATCCTGGAGAAATGCCAGGCCGCGCTCAACGAAGCCAAGCCGGTGCGCACGCTGGATTTCAGCAAGGAAGAGCTGCCGCTGTTGCAACAGTTCTTCCTGATCACGGCCAAGCCCGCCATGTTCGTGGCCAATGTGTCCGAAGACGGTTTTGAGAACAACCCGTTGCTGGACCGCCTGACCGCGTTTGCCAAGGCGCAGAACGCGCCGGTGGTGGCCATCTGCGCCAAGATCGAAGCCGAGCTGTCGGAAATGGACGATGCCGACCGTCTGGAATTCCTGAAAGAACTGGGCCAGGACGAGCCCGGCCTGAATCGCCTAATCCGCTCGGCCTACAGCCTGTTGGGCCTGCAGACCTACTTCACCGCCGGCGTGAAGGAAGTGCGCGCCTGGACCATCCACGTGGGCGACACCGGCCCGCAGGCCGCCGGCGTGATCCACACCGACTTCGAGAAGGGCTACATCCGCGCCCAGACCATCGCGTTCGAGGACTTCATCGCCTACAAGGGCGAGCAGGGCGCCAAGGACGCCGGCAAGATGCGCGCCGAGGGCAAGGACTACGTCGTCAAGGACGGCGACGTGATGAACTTCCTGTTCAGCGCCTAGGCGGATTTTTGAAGGAAAACAAGGCACAACACCTTGTCAATCTTGCGTAGACAGCTATCTAAAACATAGCAGACACGCCGATCAGGGCGGTCGTCATGGTGAGGTAGCGGGCCAGTTTGCCGATCGCCATGTAGGCCACACAGGGCCAGAACGGCAGTTTCAGCCAGCCCGCCACCGCGCACAGCGGATCGCCCACCACGGGCATCCAGGCCAGCAGGCAGGCCTTGGGGCCGAGGCGTTCCAGCCACGCCAGTGCCTTGGTGTGTGATGACGAGTGGCGGTAGTGGTCGGCGGCCTGGTGGGCGCCATAGCCCATCCACCAGTCCACCGCGCCGCCCAGGGTGTTGCCCACGGTGGCCACCAGGATCACCGGCCAGAACAGGGCGGGGTTGAGCTGGATCAGCCCGAACACCGCCGGTTCGGAGCCCAGCGGCAACAGCGTCGCTGAAATGAAAGACACCACAAACACGGTTCCCAGGCTGTACTCGGGCAGGGCCAGCAGGGCGAGCAAATGGGTAATCCAGGGGGGCATGGCGTGCAGTGTAGGGGCATCCTGCTGGGTTGTGGTGCGCTATTTCAATTGCTGAAATTTTGGGCAGTTAGAATGGCGATCCGCCTGCGCTGCGGTATTTGGCGTCCACCTCCTTTTCTTTCGGTAGTTCCATGCACATCGGCCCCTTCGCTTTGGCGAATTCCCTGTTTGTTGCGCCCATGGCGGGCGTGACGGACCGGCCTTTCCGCCAGCTGTGCAAACGCCTGGGAGCGGGCTACGCGGTGAGTGAAATGGTGACGTCGCGACCGGACCTGTGGGACACGCTCAAGACCTCGCGCCGCGCCAACCACGCGGGTGAGCCGGGCCCCATTGCCGTGCAGATCGCGGGCACCGAGCCGCGCATGATGGCCGATGCCGCCGTGTACAACATCGAGCGCGGCGCCCAGATCATCGACATCAACATGGGCTGCCCGGCCAAGAAGGTCTGCAACAAGTGGGCCGGCTCGGCCCTGATGCAGGACGAGACCCTGGCCATTTCCATTGTCGAGGCGGTGGTGGCCGCCTGCGCGTCGCACGGCGTGCCGGTGACCCTGAAGATGCGTACCGGCTGGTGCCAGACGCACAAGAACGCCGTGACCCTGGCGCGCGCCTTTGAAGGCGTTGGCGTGCAGATGCTGGCCGTGCATGGCCGCACGCGCGAGCAGGGCTACAAAGGACAGGCCGAGTACGAAACCATTGCCGCCGTCAAGGCCGCCGTGCAGATTCCCGTGGTGGCCAATGGCGACATCACCACGCCCGAGAAGGCGCGCGAGGTGCTGCAGGCCACCGGGGCCGACGCCATCATGATCGGCCGTGCGGCCCAGGGGCAGCCGTGGATCTTCCGCGAGATCGCCCATTTCCTGTCGACCGGCACGCATCTTGCACCGCCACTGGTGAGCGAGGTCAAGCGCCTGCTGGTGGAGCACCTGCACGACCACTACAGCCTGTATGGCGAGTTCATCGGCGTGCGCTCGGCGCGCAAGCACATTGGCTGGTATGTGCGTGCACTGCCCGGCGGCGAGGCGTTTCGCGCCCAGATGAACACGCTGGAAGACAGCGCCGCGCAGGTCCTGGCCGTGGAGCGTTTCCTGGACGGGTTGAACGCGGACATGGACCGCATTCCCGCCCCGCTGGACAGGACTAGTACCCGAGATCGAGACTTGATGGAATTTGCAGCATGAGCAAGAAGCACATTGAGGAGTGCGTGCGCACCAGCCTGGAAGGCTACTTCCGGGATCTGCGCGGAACCGAACCCGACGGCATGCACGACATGCTGGTGCGCGCGTTCGAAAAACCGCTGCTGGAAGTGGTCATGGAGCACGCCGACAACAACCAGTCCAAGGCCGCCCAATGGCTGGGCCTGAACCGCAACACCCTGCGCAAGAAGCTGCTGGAACACAAGCTCATTTCCTGAGCGGCCCGTCCGCCCACGGCCCCTGCGGCCCTACCCATTTTTTAACTTAGCCTGCCTCTTTATGAACGCACTTCTCTCTGTCTCCGACAAAACCGGCATCGTCGAACTCGCCCAGGCGCTGCACGCGCAGGGCATCCGGCTGCTCTCCACCGGCGGCACCGCCAAGCTGCTGGCCGACAAGGGCCTGCCCGTGACCGAAGTGGCCGAGATGACCGGCTTTCCCGAAATGCTCGACGGCCGCGTCAAGACGCTGCACCCCCGGGTGCACGGCGGCCTGCTGGCGCGCCGCGACTTCCCCGAGCACATGGCGGCGCTGAAAGCGCACGACATCGACACCATCGATGTGCTGGTGGTCAACCTGTATCCGTTTGAAGCCACCGTGGCCAAGCCCGGCTGCACGCTGGAAGACGCCATCGAGAACATCGACATCGGCGGCCCGGCCATGGTGCGCAGCGCCGCCAAGAACTGGAAAGACGTGGCCGTGCTGACCGACGCCTCGCAGTACGCCACCGTGATCGCCGAGTTGAAAGCCGCTGGCAAAGTCAGCGACAAGACCAAGTTCGCCTTGTCGGTTGCCGCCTTCAACCGCATCAGCCAGTACGACGGCGCCATCAGCGACTACCTGTCCGCCGTGCGGGTGGGCGACGACGTGCCCGCGGGCAATGCAGCGCCTGCGCTCGACCTGTTCCCTGGCCAGAGCAACGGCCGCTTCGTGAAGGTGCAGGACCTGCGCTACGGCGAGAACAGCCACCAGCAGGCCGCCCTGTACCGTGACCTGTACCCCGCGCCCGGCTCGCTGGTCACCGCCAAGCAGCTGCAGGGCAAGGAGCTGAGCTACAACAACATCGCCGACGCGGATGCCGCGTGGGAGTGCGTGAAGAGCTTCAACACCCCGGCCTGCGTCATCGTCAAGCACGCCAACCCCTGCGGCGTGGCCGTCGGTGCCAACGCGCTGGAGGTCTACAGCAAGGCCTTCCAGACCGACCCCACCAGCGCGTTCGGCGGCATCATCGCGCTGAATTGCGAACTGGACGAAGCCGCTGCTCAGCAGATCTCCAAGCAATTCGTCGAAGTGCTGATGGCACCCAGCTTCACCGCTGCGGCGCTGGAAGTGTTCAAGAGCAAGGTGAACGTGCGCATCCTGCAGATCGACTTGCCCAAGGGTGGTGCGTCTGCGTGGGACCAGGGCCGCAACGCCATGGACATGAAGCGCATCGGCTCCGGCATCCTGCTGCAGACGGCCGACAACCACGAACTGGCGCTGTCCGACCTGAAAGTGGTCACCACCAAGCAGCCCACCAAAGAAGAGCTGAACGACCTGCTGTTCGCCTGGAACGTGGCCAAGTTCGTCAAGAGCAATGCCATCGTCTTCTGCAAGGGCGGCATGACCATGGGCGTGGGCGCCGGCCAGATGAGCCGCCTGGACTCGGCCCGTATTGCCAGTATCAAGGCCGGCCATGCCAACCTGTCCTTGGCGGGCACGGTGGTGGCGAGCGACGCCTTCTTCCCGTTCCGCGACGGCCTGGATGTGGTCGTGGACCACGGCGCTACCTGCATCATCCAGCCCGGCGGCTCCATGCGCGACGACGAGGTGATTGCCGCCGCCAATGAGCGTGGCGTGTCCATGGTGTTCAGCGGCGTGCGCCATTTCCGCCATTGAGCGCTTGCGTGCTGCATGCAAAAGGCCACCCAAGGGTGGCCTTTTTTTGGAGTAAAAAGAACTGAAGAGCCCCGCAGATGCTGCACAGGCAGCTCTGTTTTTTATAGCGTCTTGAACACTTCCGCAGCGGCTTCAACCGTGGCGGCAATGTCGGCGTCGGTGTGCGCGGCGCCCATGAAGCTGGCTTCGTACAGCGCCGGCGCAAAGTACACGCCCCGCTCCAGCATGCCGTGGAAGAAGGTGTTGAAGCGCTTGCTGTCGGTGGTCATCACCGTGGCGTAGTTCTGTGGCAGGCGGTCAAAGAAGAAGAAGCCGAACAGGCCGCCTTCGCTGTCGCCACAAAACGGAATGCCCGCGGCCTGCGCGGCACGGGTCATGCCCGACACCAGGGTCTGCGTCTTGCGGCCCAGGGCTTCGTGGAAACCGGGCTTGCTGATCTCGTGCAGCGTGGCCAGGCCGCAGGCGGTGGCGACCGGGTTGCCCGACAGGGTGCCGGCCTGGTACACCGGCCCCAGTGGCGCCAGGTGCTCCATTGCCGCCCGCTTGCCGCCAAAGGCTGCCAGCGGCATGCCCCCGCCGATGACCTTGCCCATCACGGTCATGTCGGGCTCAAACCCGGGAATGGCCTTGGCGTACACGCTTTGCGCGCTGCCCAGCGCCACGCGGAATCCCGTCATGACTTCGTCAAAGATGAACAGCGCGCCGTACTGGGTGCACAACTCGCGGGCCCGCTGCATGAAGGGCACCGAGGCCCGCACGAAGTTCATGTTGCCGGCAATGGGCTCGATGATCAGGCAGGCCATGTCCTTGCCGTGCAACGCAAAGGCTTCTTCCAGCTGCGCGACGTTGTTGTACTCCAGCACCAGTGTGTGCTGCACCACCTCGGGCGGCACGCCGGCGCTGGTGGGGTTGCCGAAGGTGGCCAGGCCCGAGCCGGCCTTGACGAGCAGCGCGTCGGCGTGGCCGTGGTAGCAGCCTTCGAACTTGAGGATCTTGCTGCGGCCGGTGGCGCCGCGGGCCAGGCGGATGGCGCTCATGCCGGCTTCGGTGCCGGAGCTCACCAGACGCACCATGTCCATGGACGGCACGAGCTTGAGGATGGCCTCGGCCAGCTCCACTTCACGCTCGGTGGGGGCTCCGAACGAAAACCCTTCCAGCACCGCGCGTTGCACCGCGTCGACGACCGCGGGGTGGCCGTGGCCCAGGATCATGGGGCCCCAGGAGCCGATGTAGTCGATGTAGCGTTTGTCGTTGGCGTCCCAGAAATGGGCGCCCTGCGCCCGGGACACGAAGCGGGGTGTGCCCCCTACGGCCTTGAAGGCGCGCACGGGCGAATTCACGCCGCCGGGGATGACGTGTTGGGCGCGTTGGAACAGTTGCAGATTGCGGTCAGTGTCGGGTGTCATTGGGTGAGATTTCAAAGGAGGATTCTTGCAGTTCGTCATCATCGGTTTGCGGGTGCGCCCAGAACAGGCGGTCCGGCAGCACGCTGCCCATGCCGGGACGAAAGCCGCTTTCCAGGCAGCGGTCCAGGTAGCTCAGGGCCTCGGTCGCGGCCTCGGACAGTTCGCTGCCGCTGGCAATCAGGGCAGCCAGCGCGGCGGACAGGGTGTCGCCGGCGCCGGCAAAGATCGCTTCGAAGTGTTCGAACTTGTTGCTGCACAGCACCGCCGTGGGGCTGCACAGCACGTTGTCAATGAACTGGTCGGGCAGCGGGATGCCCGTGACCAGCGTATAGGGCACGCCGAATTCGTTGGCGGCTCGGGCGATGTCGCGGGCGGACGGGCTGCGCTCGGCACTCCAGTCCGGCAGCAGCCAGCGCGAGAGGGTGCTGTGGTTTCCGACCAACACCGTCGTCTGGGGTAGCAACAATTCGTTACAAGCGTCCTGGTACAGGTCAATCTGGTCTTCCTGCCACCAAGAGAGGTCGGGCATGTAGGTCACCAGCGGCACGTCGGCGTAGTCCGATGCCAGTTCGGCCACGGCGCTGAGATTCTCGGGCGAGCCGACAAACCCGACCTTGATGACTTGCACGGGCACGTCTTCCAGGATGGTGCGGGCTTGTTCGGTGACGGCCTCGTCGTCCATGGCAAAGTGGTCGTACACCTCGGTCGTGTCGCGGGCATAGGCGCCGGTGATGACGGGCAGGGCGTGGGCTCCGACCGAAGCCATGGCGGTTATGTCGGCCGTGATGCCACCGGCTCCGCTGGGATCGTTGGCGTTGAAGACCATGACGCAGGCCGACGGTCCGTCGTCGATGGCGTCGTCGTCTTCTTCGGGCGCGGGAGATGCCGGCATGGGGGAGCCTGTCTTAGGGTTTGTCATCAGGCTAAATGGTGCACTTGTGGCTGAGGGACCTCATTTTGCCTAGAACGCCTCTATACAATCGTTGCATTCTATTCGAAGGCCCTTTAAGCTGTGAGTGATACTAAAGCGTGGATGTGTCTGATTTGCGGTTGGATATATGACGAGGCGACCGGTGCGCCCGATCATGGAATTCCACCCGGTACCCGCTGGGCAGACGTACCCATGAACTGGACGTGTCCCGAGTGCGGCGCGCGCAAGGAAGATTTTGAAATGGTTCAGATTTGAAAGAGCAATGTTTGGACGGCGCAGGTTGTCCCTCATACATCCACGCCTGTTCAGGAGCACAGTTTTGTGAGTAACACCGCACCCACGTACAAGGTTCTGGTCATCGACGACAGCAACACCATCCGGCGCAGCGCAGAAATCTTTCTCAAGCAGGGCGGCCACGAGGTGATGCTGGCGGAAGACGGTTTTGACGCGCTGGCCAAGGTCAACGATTACCAGCCACACCTGATTTTTTGCGACATCCTGATGCCCCGGCTGGACGGCTACCAGACCTGTGCCATCATCAAGCGCAACCCCAAGTACTCTTCCGTGCCGGTGGTGATGCTGTCCTCCAAGGACGGCGTCTTCGACAAGGCGCGCGGCCGCATGGTCGGCGCCCAGCACTATTTGACCAAACCTTTTACCAAAGACCAATTGCTGCAAGCGGTGCAGCAGTTCGGGGCTGTTTTGCAAGGAGCTAATTGATGGCAATCAACAAAGTACTCATCGTCGATGATTCAAAAACCGAACTCATGTTCCTGACGGACCTGTTGCAGAAGAACGGCTTTGTAGTGCGGACTGCCGAGAATGCAGACGAGGCGTTCAAGCGCCTGGCCGACGAGAAACCCGACCTGATCCTGATGGATGTAGTCATGCCGGGGCAAAACGGTTTCCAGTTGACGCGTGCCATCAACCGCACGCCCGAGTACACCGATGTGCCCATCATCATCTGCACCAGCAAGAACCTGGAAACCGACCGGGTGTGGGGCATGCGCCAGGGCGCGCGGGACTACATCACCAAGCCGGTGGATTCGGCCGAGCTGTTTGCCAAGATCAAGGCACTGGGTTGATTCGCCACTGACATGGCAACCAACCGAGAAGCACTTCGAGAGCTCCAGTCCAGACTGGCCAGCCGCCTGCAGGCCGCCCGTGCGGAAGGTATGTCCGTTGCCTGGCTGGCCGTGCAGGCCGGCGGGCAGCATTACCTTTTCCCGCTGGGTCAATCCGGAGAGATCTTTCCGCTGTCGAGCCTGCAGTCGGTGCCGTATGCCCGCAGCTGGTTTCGCGGCGTTCTCAACATCCGGGGCGGCCTGTACGGCGTGGTCGATCTGGCCGGCTTCGTGGCCGAGGACGGTGGTATTGCGCGAACCGAGCCGGCCGCGCAGGACCCCAGCGTGGTTACGCTGAATGTCGCACTCGAGGTGAACTGCGCATTGCAGGTCGATGGCTTGCTGGGGCTGCGGGGCGCGGACGCCTTTGCGTCCTCCTCGCCCCCGGCGCCCGAAGCACCGCCCTATTTCGGAAACCGTTTTGTGGATGCTGCCGGCACGCACTGGCAGGAGATCAATCTGCGCACCCTGTCCCAAACCCCTCAATTTCTGAGTATCAGCGTTTAGACCACCCGTAAGGCCTCACCATGTCCGTAGTCGATCAATTGAAGAACCTGTTTACCAAAAAGCAGTCGGAGTCCGAACTGGATTCGCGCCTGAGCCTGGCCATGCCGGAGGACTCTGTGAACGTGGCCGGGGCAGAAACCGTACAGGACGCGCCAGCCCCGGTGAAGCCGGCGACGGTCGAGTCCGCGGCGGCTGCGGGTGAGGCAGCGGGGAACGAGCCAGCGGCCGCGCCGGTCAGCGAGGGTGACCTGATCTCCATTCCGGGCCTGGGCCAGCGCACGGTGGTCCAGCACCAGCGCACGCTGTCCATATTGCTGGGCTCGTCACTGGTGCTGTTGGCCGGGGTGACGTTTTATGCCCTGAGCCAGTCGGACAAGGTGGCGCAGCAGCTGGGCGCAACGGGTCAGTCCCTGATGCAGTCGCAGCGGTTGGCCAAATCGGTGTCGCAGGCCGTGGTGGGTAGCGCGCAGGCTTTCCCGGACGTGTCCGAGAGCGCCGGCGTTCTCGTCAAGACGGTGCGTGGTCTGCAGTCGGGCGACGACGAATTGCGCCTGAAAGCGCTGGATGACAACTACCGCCCCGAGCTGGACAAGGTCATGCCGCTGGTGGACCGTGCGGAGAAGAGCGCCAAGGCCGTCATGGGTCAGCAAAAGGTGCTGACCCAGATTGGTTCGGCGTTGCGACTGATCAACCGCCAGTCGTCGGATTTGCTGGAAATCGCTGAGAACATCCTGGCACTGAAGCTGCAGCAGAACGCGCCTTCGGTCGAAATTTCGTCCGTGGGTCAGCTGGTGATGCTGACCCAGCGTATCGGCAAGTCGTCCAACGAGTTCCTGACCGCGGAGGGTGTGAGTCCCGAGGCGGTTTTCTTGCTGGGCAAGGACTTGAACACCTTCAAGGAGCTGGCCGAAGGTTTGCTGTCGGGTAGTGCCGAGTTGCGCCTGTCGGCCACCAAGGACCCCGGCACGCGTGAGCAGTTGGAAGCCCTGATCAAGATGTACGAGGAAACACGGGTCCAGGCCAGCGCGATTCTCGGTAACTTGCAGGGCCTGGTTTCTGCGCGGGAAGCGCAGGACTCCATCATTGCGGACAGCGAGCCGCTGCGCCGCGACCTCGAAGCGCTGCAAAGCAAGTTGTCGGAGCAGACCGGTATCGGTTCCGGTGCCTTGGCGACCCTGGCTGCCGCCGCGCTGTTTGCGCTGATTTGCGCCGGTGGACTGTCGTATGTCCAGCTGCAGGACAGCCGCAAGCGCCAGGTGGTGGCCGAAGACCAGCGGCTGGAAGCGGAACGCCAGGAGCACGAGGCCAAGCGCGTCAACGACGCCAACCAGGCCGCCATTTTGCGTTTGATGAACGAATTGCAGACCGTTGCCGAGGGGGATCTGACCCAGGAAGCGACGGTGACGGAAGACATTACCGGTGCGATTGCCGACTCGGTGAACTACACGGTGGAAGAGTTGCGCTCGCTGGTGTCGAACGTGCAGAACACGGCCTCCCGCGTGGCGCAGACGACGGCCGATGTGGATGCCACATCCACCGAACTGCTGGCGGCATCCAACGAACAGCTGCATGAAATTCGCGAAACGGGTAAATCCGTTGTGGATATGGCCGGACGCATCAACGAGGTGTCCGCCCAGGCGCAGGAATCTGCGACGGTAGCGCGCCAGTCCCTGTTGGCTGCGGAGACGGGCTTGAAGGCCGTGCAGGACGCGATCGGCGGTATGAACTCCATCCGTGACCAGATTCAGGACACCTCCAAGCGCATCAAGCGACTGGGTGAGTCGTCGCAGGAAATTGGTGAAATTACCGAACTGATTTCGGACATTACCGAACAGACCAACGTGCTGGCACTCAACGCCGCCATCCAGGCGGCCTCGGCCGGTGAAGCCGGTCGCGGCTTCTCGGTGGTGGCGGAAGAAGTGCAGCGTCTGGCGGAACGCTCCGCTGACGCGACGCGGCAGATCTCGGCGCTGGTGAAGGCCATTCAGACGGACACGCAGGATGCCATCGGCGCTATGGAACGTTCCACGCAGGGTGTGGTGGAAGGGGCACGACTGTCCGATAACGCGGGTACCGCGCTGACCGAGATTGATAGCGTGTCCCGCCGGGTTGCGGCGCTAATTGAGCAGATTTCGGGCTCCGCGTCCCGCGAGGCCGGCTTGGCGAATGAAGTGGCGGAAAACATCCAGCACATTTTTGCCGTGACGGAGCAAACCGGAGAAGGTACGCGGGTGACGGCGACACAGGTTCGGGAACTGTCCCGCATGGCGGAAGAGCTGCGGCAATCGGTTTCGCGTTTCAAGATTGCTTGAGAGCCATCTGGTACACCCCCTTCGGAAACGCGATCAATAGTGATCTCCAGGAAAGCCTGAACCCATGTCATCGAATTCTGCCCTGCCTGGCGACAATGAACTAGCGACCAGCGATCTTGGCCCGTTGGCATGGGTTCTGGACGAGCTGCGCAAATCGCTGGATGGTGCAACCAAGGCGTTGCGCCGTTTTGTGCGCGACGCCGAGTTGGCCCGCGGGTCCGATCTGACAGAGCTCGATGCCAGCCACCTGCGCATCGCGCGCCAGCAGTTGCACCAGGCCGTGGGTGCGCTGGAGATGGTGGGGCTGGGCGCGCCGGCCAAGGTGCTGCGTGCCATGGAGGCGCTGGCGCAGAAATTTGTGCAGCGTCCGGAGCAGTGCAGCGATGACGCCGCGAACAAGGTGGAGCGTGCCAGTTTCGCCTTGACGGAGTACCTGGAAGGGGTGCTCAAAGGCAAGACGGCATCGTCCGTCGCACTGTTTCCCCAGTACCGCGCCGTCATGGAACTGGTGGGTGGTGATCGGGCACATCCGGCCGACCTGTGGCCCGTTGAGCTGCGCTGGCTGGAGGTCGGGTTGCCGCCCAACGTCACCGCTTTGGCCTATGCGCCCGCGGTGAGGGCCCAGATGGACCAGGCGGTCCTGAAGATCATGCGCACCGGAGACGCCAAGGCGGCCAGGAACCTGGTGGCTGTGTGCGCCGGTCTGGCAGCGGGGCAGTCGGCCCTGGACGCCCGTACTTTCTGGACGGTCTGTGCCGCCTATTTTGAGGCCGTTGCCCTGGGCCTCTGCCCGAACGACATCTACACCAAGCGGGTGTCCTCGCGCATTTTGCAGCAGTACACCTCTCTGGAGCGGGGTGACAGCAGCATTTCCGAGCGGCTGGCCCATGAGCTGGTTTTCTTCTGCTCGCTGGCCGTGCCAACAGCCGCCCAGCCTGCGCCGGTATTGCAGACGGTGCGCAAGGCCTATGGCCTGACCGCCACCAAGCCGGTCGATTACGAAACCGAGCAGTTCGGGCGCTTTGACCCGGCCTTGATGGTGCTGGCGCGCAAGCGCATTGCCGCGGCGGCCGAAACCTGGTCGGCCCTGGCGGGGGGCGATACCAATCGGCTCAAGGTGGTGGCAGAGCAGTTCGCCACGGTTGCCGATTCGGTGCTCAAGTTGCATCCGGAAAGCGGAGAGCTGGCCCGGTCCCTGACGCATGCGATTGACGCCACCGTGCGCTCCGGCACGGCGCCGGTTCCGGCGATCGCCATGGAGGTGGCTACCGCGGTGCTCTATCTGGAAGCCGCGTACGAAGACCTGGACCCCACGGAATCCAAGATGGCGGACCGCAGCGCGCGGCTGGCACAACGGCTTGAGCATGTCATTGCCGGCGGCCAGCCCGAGCCCATGGAAGCCTGGATGGAGGACCTGTATCGTAGAGTCAGCGACCGCCAGACCATGGGCAGTGTGGTGGACGAGTTGCGTGCCACGCTGGCGGAGGTCGAGAAATCACTCGACCAGTTTTTCCGCAGTCCGCAGGACAAGGCCCCTCTGCGTGAGGTGCCCAGCCAGCTGGCGCAAATGCGCGGCGTGTTCTCGGTTTTGGGGCTGGATCAGCCGTCTCTGGCGGCCTTGCGCATGCGGGCCAGTGTCGAACAGTTCCTGGTCGACGATATCGACGAGGCATCGGCCCGCACCGGCATCTTCGAAAAGCTGGGCAACAGTTTGGGCGCCATGGGCTTTCTCATCGACATGCTGAGTTACCAGCGTGCGCTGGCCAAGAAGCTGTTTGTGTGGGACGAAGACCTGGGCGAGTTCAAGCCGCTGATGGGGCGCGAGCGCGTGTCGGTGCAGGAGCCCGAACCGGTGCCAGAGGTGTCTGCGCCCCTGGAATTCGACCTGGGATTGCCCGAGCCGGTTGCCGCGGTGCCGGAGGCGGCTGTCAGTGCACCCGCTCCCGCCGCGCCGGTAATGGCTGCCGCGGTGGCGCCGGCCAGCGTGGCCGCCACACCGTCCGCAGAGGAACCTTCCGAGGATGACGACGAAATCCTGGACATTTTCCTGGACGAGGCGCGCGAGGTGGTGCAAAACGGGTTGCAGGCCATTGATGCCTTGGTGGCCGACCCCACCAATCTGGCGGACCAGACGACTTTGCGCCGGGCGTTCCATACGCTCAAGGGCAGTTCGCGCATGGTGGGCCTGACCGACTTTGGCGAGGCCGCCTGGTCGTTCGAACAATTGCTCAACACCTGGCTGGCAGAGCAGCGTCCCGCCAGCAATGAGCTGATCACCGCCGCCAGCAGTGCCATGCACGCGTTTGGTCGCTGGGTGGAAGATATCGCCGGTAAAACGGGCACCGAGTGGAGCGCGCAGGACTTCCGCAAGTCGTCCGACGGCTTGCGCCTGGAAGGCTTGCTGATTCCGCTGCACACGCCTCCCGAAGGCGTCGATGTTGCAGCGGCCCCCGCGCCCGAGCCGGTGGCAGAGGTTGTGTCGGTGGAGCCCGAGGCCGTTGCTGCCGTGGCACCGCCGGATTTCGCCGCCACCCAGATGTTTGACGGGCTGCTGCCGGAGCCGGAGCAGGCCCATCCCGATTTCGTGGCGACCGAAATTTCCGACTTCGATCTGGAGCCGGCGCAGGCAGTGCCAGCGTCTCCAGCAACCGAAGTCAAGGAGCTCGATTTCGGCGACTTTGACTTCACCGACATGACGCCGGCCGAAGCGCCTGCGCCCGTGGCACAGGAGGCTGCGGATCTGGACCTGAGCGGTGTGCTGGATGCCGCGGTGGCGCCCGACGAGGCCGAGCCCGCGCTCAATCTCACGCCGTCCGAAGTATCGCTGGATGACCTGGAGTTTCCTGCTGCACAGGCGGCGGTGGAGCCGCCTCAGGAGCCGGTCCCGGCGCCGGCCGAGGAACAGGTCAAGGTCATCGGGCACCTGCGCCTGAGCATTCCGCTGTACAACGTGTACCTCAACGAGGCGGACGAATGGTCGCGGCGCCTGCAGGTGGAGTTGAGCGAGTGGGCCATGGAGTTGCATCGCCCCTTGCCGGACTCTGCCGTCACGCTGGCGCACTCCCTGCTGGGCAGTTCGGCAACGGTCGGTTTTGTGGCGCTGTCCGAGATGGCGCGTTCGCTGGAGCAGGCTTTGCAGCACGTGCAGCTGCACCGCCAGGGCACGCCTGAACAGGCACAGGTTTTTGCCAGTGCGGCGGAAGACATCCGCCGCCTGCTGCACCAGTTCGCCGCCGGTTTCCTCAAGGAGGCGGATGCATCGGTTCTGCAGGCGCTGCAGGCGATCATCGCAACCGAGTTCCCCGCGCCCACCATGGACTCCGTGGCGGGTGTCTTGGATGACGAGGCGTTGTTGCCCGAGAGCGCCGAAACGGAGGCCTTGCCCGAGGTGCCCCCGGTTGTGTCGGCGGTCCCTGTCGCGCCCGTGGTGGCGGCGGCGCCGCTCACGGTGGCATCGGCCCAGGACGACGACATTGATGCGGTCGACAACCTCGATGTCGACTTGTTCCCGATTTTTGAAGAAGAGGCGACCGAACTCCTGCCGCAAATGGCGGCGGCCCTGCGCCAGTGGGTCAGCCAGCCGGATGACCTGGGTGCCCGCAGCGAAGTGCTGCGCGTGTTGCACACCCTCAAGGGAAGCGCCCGTCTGGCCGGTGCCATGCGTCTGGGGGAAATGGCCCACCGGATGGAGTCGAGCATTGAGCAGGTGGGAACGGACCAGTTGCAGGCCGTTCAGCTGGAGCCCCTGCTGACCCGTTTCGATGCGCTGCAGGCGGTCTTTTCCGGCCTGGGTGCCCAGGGTGCCGCTGCGGAGTTGCCACAGGAGGCCGCCGCACCGCTGGCCGAACCGGCTGCTGCCGGCGTGGCGCTGCCGGTTGCCCCCCGCAGCATGGCGTTTGCCCCACCGCGCCAGTCCGCCAGCCAATCGGTCCGAGTGCGTTCGCAACTGCTTGACCGGCTGGTCAACCAGGCCGGCGAGGTGATGATTACGCGGGCGCGCATGGACGACCGCCTGACCCAGCTGCGTGGCTCCCTGGGTGAGCTCAGTGGCAACCTGGAACGGTTGCGCCAGCAGTTGCGGGACGTCGAGTTGCAGGCCGAGTCGCAGGTGCAATCGCGCCTGGCTCAAGCCAAGGATTCCGCACAGGCCTTCGACCCATTGGAGTTCGACCGCTTTACCCGGGTACAGGAACTTACGCGGATGATGGCCGAGTCGGTCAACGACGTGGCCACGGTGCAGCGCAACCTGCAGCGCTCGGTGGAAGGCGCTGAAGACGATCTGATTGCCCAGGGCCGCCAGGCGCGGGAGCTGCAGCGCGATCTGCTGCGCACCCGCATGGTGGAGTTTGAAAGCATTTCAGAGCGCCTGTATGGGGTGGTTCGCCAGGCCGGGAAGGACACCGGCAAGCAGGTCAAGCTGGACATTACCGGTGGTTCCATTGAAATGGACCGGGGTGTTCTGGAGCGTATGGCCCCCGCCTTCGAGCACATGCTGCGCAACGCCGTGGCCCACGGTATCGAGGACGCTTCCGTGCGCGCTGCGGCGGGCAAGCCGGCGGTGGGCACGATTGCCATCCAGGTGAGCCAGGAAAGCAACGACGTCTCCGTGGCCTTCCGCGATGACGGCGGCGGCTTGCACCTGGACCGCATCCGGGCGCGGGCCCTGGACCAGGGACTGATCTCGGCCGATCAGGTGCTCGCGGAAGGCGATGCGGCAAACCTGATTTTCATGCCCGGATTCTCCACCGCAGACCAAGTTACGGAACTGTCCGGACGGGGTATCGGCATGGACGTGGTGCGCTCCGAAGTCAATGCCTTGGGCGGGCGGATTGAAACCGCCACCCTTTTGGGGCAGGGTACGACGTTCAAGCTGGTGCTGCCGTTGACCACGGCGGTGACGCAGGTGGTGATGCTGCGCATGGGCGAGTTCACCATCGGTGTGCCTTCCAGTCTGGTGGAGACCGTCTTGCGCACACCTGCTGCCGTGCTGGAGCAGGCTTATCTGCGCGATGGCTTCGATATGGGCGGCGAGACCATTCCGTTCTTCTGGGCCGGTGCCTTGTTGCAGGTATCTTCCCGGAGTGATGAGACGCAGGACAGGACCCTGCCGGTGGCGGTGTTCCGCAGCGCGGGCCAGCGTCTGGCCATGCACGTGGATGAAGTGCTGGGTAACCGGGAAGTCGTGGTGAAGAACCTCGGGCCCCAGTTGGCCCGTCTGCCAGGTTTGGCGGGGGTTTCGGTGCTGGCTTCCGGTGCGGTTGCGCTCATCTACAACCCGGTGGCGTTGGCCGCCGTCTACGGTGAACAAGCCCGCCAGTTGCGGGCGGCGGCAGAGGCCACGCCGGATGCCGCGGTTGCCCAGCCGGTGACCACCCTGATGGGAGAAACCCACCACGTGCCGCTGGTGCTGGTGGTGGACGATTCCATCACGGTGCGCCGGGTGACACAGCGCCTGCTCAAGCGTGAAGGCTACCGCGTGGCTCTGGCCAACGACGGCTTGCAGGCGCTGGAGCGGCTGCAGGAAGAGAAGCCGGCGGTGGTGCTGTCCGACATCGAAATGCCGCGCATGGACGGCTTTGACCTGGCGCGCAATATCCGTGGTGACGCGCGCCTGCGGGACCTGCCCATCATCATGATCACTTCCCGCATCGCGTCCAAGCACCGTGAACACGCGCTGGAGCTGGGGGTTGACCACTACCTCGGCAAGCCCTATTCGGAAGAAGAGTTGCTCGCCCTGGTGCGCAGCTACTGCGACAAGACGGTGGAAGCCTAGGCGGGCTTGCGCACCACGGCATAGCGCTGCAAGGTCCGGGCGCGGGCTTCGGCGTGGTCCACAACGGGAAGGGGGTAGTCCTTCCCCAGGACCAAGCCGGCAGCTGCCAGATCCACCGGCTTGGCCAACCACGGTGTGTGAATCAGTCTGGGGCTTAGCGGCGCCAGCTGGGGCAGGTAGCGCTTGATGAATTTCCCTTGTGCGTCGAAGGTCTCACTCTGGCTGACCGGGTTGAAGATGCGAAAGTAGGGTTGTGCGTCACAGCCGCTGGAACTCACCCATTGCCAGCCACCGTTGTTGGCGGCCAGGTCGAAGTCATTGAGTTTCTCCGCAAAATACGCCTCACCCCAGCGCCAGTCGATGCCCAGGTGCTTGACCAGAAAGCTCCCGGCCACCATGCGCAAGCGGTTGTGCATGTAGCCGGTCTGGTTGAGCTGGGCCATGGCGGCATCGACCAGCGGGTAGCCCGTGGCACCCTGACACCACGCGGCAAACAGCGCCTGCGCGTGGGGGCCTTGCTCCCACGCAATCTGGTCGTACGCCGGCTTGAAGGCGTCGGTGGCCACATGCGGGAAGTTCGCCAGGATCTGGAAGTAGAAATCGCGCCAGATCAGTTCGCCCAGCCACGTTGTGGCGCCCGCGCTGCCCTGCAGATGCCGCTGCAGGGCCAAGGCCACCAGCTGCCGGATGGAGAGGGTTCCAAAACGCAGGTGCATGCTCAGGTAGCTGGGGCCTTTCACGGCGGGGAAGTTGCGCGTCGCGTCATACTGGTCCATGCGCTCCCAGAAGTCATCCAGCAACGCACGTGCGCCGGTGGTTCCGGTGCGCAGACCCAGGGCGTGGAGGTTGGTTGGCGCAAAACCCAGTGTGGCCAGTGTGGGTACCGACTGGGCATGGGCCGGCGGGCGCTCGGCCAGCGCTGCCGCATGGGGTTCGCAGGCATGCACGCTGGGCGGTGTGTCACCCAGGCGCGCCAGCCAGGCCCGCTGGTACGGCGTGAAGACGCTGTAGGGCTTGCCGGTCTGCGTCCGCACCTCCTGGTGTTCGAAAATGACATGGTCCTTGGAGGTGATCCAGGCCACGCCGCGGGTTTCCAGTGCAGCCTGTACCTGCGCGTCGCGGGTGATGGCCTGCGGTTCGTAGTCGTGCGCCGCAAAGACGGCCTGCACCCCCAATGCTGAAGCCAGTGCAGGGAGGATGGTGGTGGCAACACCGTGCTGCACGATCAAGCCGGCGCCGGGTTTGCCCGCCAGCGTGCGCAACTGGGCATCAAGCTCCACCAGCGATTCCCGGATGAACTCCACCCGCCGGTCGGCGCGTGGCAATGCGTCCAGAATCGCGCGGTCGAAGACGAAAACACAGTGCACCTGCCGGCAGGACTGCAGGGCGGCACAGAGCGCCGCGTGGTCCTGTGCGCGCAGGTCCCGCCGGAACCAGACCAGCCCTGTACTGAATTCTTTTTGCATGACAGCCGTTAAAATCAAAACATGTCCGGCGATTCTGCATCCATCAACCTCACGAACCATTTTCTGATTGCAATGCCCGGACTGGATGACGCGATATTTGCCAAGAGCGTCGTCTATGTGTGTGAGCACAGCCCGCGCGGCGCGCTGGGTCTGGTGATCAACAAGCCCTCGGACATCAAGATGGAGGCCCTGTTTGGCAAGGTCGACCTCCCCTTGCTGCGCCACGACCTGACGGACAGCCCGGTGTTCCAGGGCGGGCCGGTGCAAGTAGAGCGCGGTTTTGTCCTGCACGAGCCCTTGTTTGTGCAGGGCGCCAAGCCCGAGGAGGCGCTGTACGCGTCCACCATGACGATTCCCGGAGGGTTGGAAATGACGACCTCCAAAGACGTGCTGGAAGCCCTGTCCAGTGGCTCGGGCCCCCGCAAGGTCCTGGTGTCGTTGGGGTATTCCGCCTGGAGCGAGGGGCAGCTGGAGACCGAACTGGGCGAGAACAGCTGGCTCACGGTAGATGCCGACCAGGCGGTCATCTTCGACACGCCGGTGGAGCAGCGGTACGACAGGGCCCTGGCCCTGCTGGGCTTGCAGTCCTGGATGCTGTCCACGCAGGCGGGCCACGCATGAGCCAGGCACCCACGGTTCCCGCCGCCCTGCAGACGTTTCTGGCGTTCGATTTCGGGATGAAGCGCACGGGCGTGGCGGTCGGCAGCCGCCTGCGGGGCGCGGGCCAGCCGGCGGGTTCCATCCACGCGCAGGGTGACGCACGATTCGCCCAGATTGCGCAGCGGATCCAGGAGTGGCAGCCCGATGCCCTGGTCATCGGCGTGCCCTACCATCCGGACGGTGCGGAACACGAAAATACGGCGCGGGCCAGGAAGTTTGGCCGGCAGTTGCATGGCCGTTTCGGCCTGCCGGTGTTTGAGGTGGATGAGCGTTACAGCACCACCGAGGCGCTGGCCAACGGCGCACACGATGCCGATGCAGAGTCGGCATGCATTATTCTGGAACAGTTTTTAAGGAGTCTGGCGTGAGTACACTGGTTCTGGATGCGGAAGCGCTTTACCGCGAGTTGTTGCGCGGGGTGCCCTTGATCAGCCAGCCCGATACCCGGCTGGTGGGCATCACCTCCGGCGGCGCCTGGCTCGCCGAGCGGCTGCAGCGGGACCTGAAGCTCCCCGGGCAGGCCGGCACCATTTCATCTGCCATGCACCGCGACGATTTCGCGCAGCGCGGCCTGTCGGCCGGCGGCCAGACGGTGCTGCCCTTCGACGTCAACGGGGCCCACATCCTGGTGCTTGACGACGTGCTCTACACCGGGCGCACCCTGCGGGCGGTGATCAACGAATTGTTCGACTACGGCCGCCCGGCCAGCGTCAAGCTGGCCGTGCTGGTGGACCGGGGTGGGCGCGAATTGCCGGTGCAGGCCGACTTTGCTGCGGCCCGGGTGAGCCTGGGCGCGAACCAGTCGCTGGCCCTGGCGCGCAGCGAAGCCGGCGTGTTCAGTTTTGACGTGAAAGAAAAAACATGACGAGCCCCCACGTTCATCACTTCGTGTATTCACTGCCCCCCGAGGGGGCGCAAGCCTCCTTTGGGGCGGCCCGGCAGGAGGTCTGACATGCTGTACAAACGCAACCCCCAACTCAACAAGAACGGCGAGCTGATCCATCTGCTGTCGGTAGAGGGCCTGCCCAAGAGCATCCTCACGCACATCCTGGATACCGCCACCAACTTCGTCTCGGTCAACGACCGCGAGGTGAAGAAGGTTCCGCTGCTGCGCGGCAAGAGCGTCTTCAACCTGTTCTTCGAGAACTCCACCCGCACCCGCACCACTTTCGAGATCGCCGCCAAGCGGCTCTCGGCCGACGTCATCAACCTGGACATCGCGCGCTCCTCCGCCTCCAAGGGCGAGTCGCTGCTGGACACCATCGCCAACCTCAGCGCCATGGCAGCCGACATGTTCGTGGTGCGCCACAGCGAATCGGGCGCCCCGTACCTGATTGCCCAGCACGTGGCGCCCCACGTGCACGTCATCAATGCGGGCGACGGTCGCCACGCCCACCCGACGCAGGGCCTGCTGGACATGTACACCATCCGGCACTACAAGAAAGACTTCTCCAACCTCACGGTGGCCATCGTGGGCGACGTGCTGCACTCGCGGGTGGCGCGCTCCGACATCCATGCGCTAACCACCCTGGGCTGCGCCGAGGTCCGCGTGGTGGGGCCCAAGACCCTGGTGCCGGCCGACATGGCGCAGATGGGTGTGCGGGTGTGCCATACGCTGGAAGAGGGCATCCGGGACTGCGACGTCATCATCATGCTGCGGCTGCAGAACGAGCGCATGAGCGGCGCGCTGCTGCCGTCCATGCACGAATTCTTCAAGAGCTTTGGCCTGACGCCCGAAAAACTGCAGCTGGCCAAGAGCGACGCCATCGTGATGCACCCCGGGCCCATCAACCGCGGGGTCGAGATCGACTCGGCCGTGGTGGACGGTCGCCAGAGCGTGATCCTGCCGCAGGTGACCTTTGGCATCGCGGTGCGCATGGCGGTGATGAGCATTGTTGCCGGAAACGAGGCCTGACATGAAAATACTGATCCAGGGTGGCCGGGTCATTGATCCCGTCAGCGGGTTCGATGAAAAAGCCGATGTGGCCATCGCAGGTTCTGCGATTGCAGCTATAAAAAACATAGCATCTGATTTTTCCCCCGACACGGTGATCGACGCCCGCGGCTGCATCGTCATGCCCGGTCTGGTGGACCTGTCGGTGCGCCTGCGCGAACCCGGCCATGAGCACGAAGGCATGCTGGCTTCGGAAATGGCCGCCGCGACCGCCGGTGGTGTGACCAGCGTGGTGTGTCCGCCCGACACCGAGCCGGTGCTCGACGAAGCCGGTCTGGTGGAAATGCTGCGCTACCGCGCCGAACGGCTGAACCTGGCCCGGGTCTTCCCGCTGGGGGCGCTGACCCGCAACCTGGAAGGCGAGGTTCTCACCGAGATGCTGCAGCTCACCCAGGCTGGGTGTGTGGGCTTCAGCCAGGCGGAAGTCCCGCTGGCCAACACCCAGGTGCTGCAGCGTGCCTTGCAATACGCCAGCACCTTTGGCTACACCGTCTGGCTGCGCCCGCAGGAGATGCACCTGGGCAAGGGCGTGGCAGCCAGTGGCGCGCTGGCCACGCGTCTGGGTCTCTCCGGCGTGCCGGTGGCGGCCGAGACCATTGCCCTGCACACCATCTTCGAACTGATGCGTTCCACCGGGGCCCGCGTGCACCTGTGCCGCATCAGCAGCGCCGCCGGCGTGGCGCTGGTGCGCCAGGCCAAGGCCGACGGTTTGCCGGTGAGCTGTGACGTCAGCATCAACTCCCTGCACCTCACCGACGTGGACATCGGCTACTTTGACAGCCGCATGCGCCTGAACCCGCCCCTGCGCCAGCAGCGCGACCGCGATGCCCTGCGCGCTGGCCTGGCTGACGGCACCATCGACGCCCTGGTGTCCGATCACACGCCGGTGGACGAAGACGCCAAGGCGCTGCCCTTTGCCGAGAGCGAACCCGGCGCCACCGGGCTGGAACTGCTGCTCAGCCTGGCCTGCAAGTGGGCGCAGGACAGCGGCGTGGCATTGCCCCGGGCTCTGGCGACCGTGACCAGCCAGCCCGCAAGCGTGGTGGGTTCGGCGCTGGGCCCGCTGGCCGTCAGTGCCGGGCGCCTGCTGGTGGGCGGTGCGGCGGACGTGTGCGTGTTCGATCCGGACGCCGCGTGGGTCGTGGAGCCGTCCGCCCTGCGTAGCCAGGGCCACCACACGCCATTCGGGGGCTACGAGCTGCCAGGGCGTGTGCGGGCCACGCTGGTAGGCGGGCACCTGGCCTACGCCGCCTGAGCCGTCCATGCGCCGCCTGCACGCCTGCTGGAAACTGCTGCGCGTGCTGGGCCACATCGTGGTGGGTGCGCTCACGATCCAGTTCGTCTTCCCGCGGCTTACGCCGGCCCAGAAAGAACTGCGTATTCAGGTCTGGGCCCTTGAGATGCTTGCGCGGCTTGCTATCAAATTGGTAGTGCATGGCCAGCCGCCCCTGACGGGCCCCGTGCTGCTGGCGGCCAACCACATTTCCTGGCTGGACATTGTGGTGATGCACGCGGCGCGCCACTGCCGTTTCATTTCCAAGGACGATGTGCGGCACTGGCCGCTGGTGGGCACCCTGGCCACCGGCGCGGGCACGCTGTACCTCACCCGCGCATCGCGCCGCGACGCCATGCGGGTGGTGCACCAGATGGCGGAGTGTCTGGCGCAGGGCGATGTGCTGGCAGTGTTCCCCGAGGGAACGACCGGTGACGGCACCACCTTGCTGCCGTTCCATGCCAACCTGCTGCAGGCGCCCATCGTGGCGGATGCACCCGTCCAGCCAGTGGCGCTGCAATTCACGGATGCGCACACCGGCGCGCTCAGCCTGGCGCCCTGCTATGTGGGAGATGACACGCTGCTGCAATCCCTGTGGCGCACCCTGTGCACCCCCAACCTGGTGGCCGTGGTGCGTTTTGGCGAGCCCCAGCGGGCGCAGGGGCGCGACCGCCGCGTCTGGGCGGGCGATTTGCGCGCCACCATTGCCGCCATGCGCGGCGACTCAGGCGCTCAGGGCATGACCTCGACGTACTCATAGACCTCGCAGTCCATGATCTGCTTGCGCACGGGCAGCGTGGCGGCGTCAAACCACGCCTGCGGGTTGCGCTTGTCGATCTCCTGGCCCATGAAACGGATCAGGTCGCAGATCGGCTCGACCACGTTGGCGCGGTAGCGCAGGTCGTTCTTCACGTACCCCAGGTACATGTTCTTCATGCAGTTGCCGCGGCACCAGCTGTAGGCTTCGCAGCTGTGGCAGGGCATGGCCGGGTCCTGCTGCAGCGGGCTCTTCTTCAGCCAGTTGGTCTTCACGTCGCCCATCTTCATGGCCGGCGCATACATCATGTCCGGGCAGGGGTAGATCTCGCCGTTGGGCATGACGTTGAGCAAATGGGTGGAGACGCGGCACTGCGTGGCGCCGGCGTACAGCTCCTGCGCGCGGGTGGGGAACAGCTTGTTGCGCACCATGCCCATCAGCGGAATTAGCGGGTACAGCACATCGGTGCGCGAGAAGAACTTGTCGATGAGCTGCACCAGCACGGCCTTGCGCTTGTCCACCGAGTCGCCGGCGTACATCTCGTCGGCCACGAATTGCCAGTACAGGTAGTCGAACGGTGTGCCCTCGGCCACCAGTTGGTCCAGCTCTTCAAAGCAGGTGTCGGGGTTGCCCCAGGTGACGCGGGCGGTGACGCTGCCGCCAATGTGCTCGCGCACTTCCTTCAGGTTCTTCACCACCTGGCGGTAGATGCCCTTGCCGCGGTAGCCGTCGGTGGTGGACTCGCCGCCGTCGATGGAGGCGAGCACGTTGGACAGCCGGTTCAGCGCCCATTCGGGCAGGTTGTCGATCAGCGTGGCATTGGTCTGCAACTGGAAGCGAAAGCGCGGGAAACGCTGCATCACTTCGAGCATCAGTTTCTTGTTCAGCGTGGGTTCGCCGCCGTAGAAGGTGACGTACACCTCCTTGCCCTGCAGGTGCTTGTCCACAAAGGCGCTGAGCTGCTCGATGTCGTATTCCACATGGACCTGGGAGCCCAGCACGTCGCCCACGCCCAGCGAGCAGTAGCTGCACTTGAGGTTGCACTTGAGCGTGGTGAGCAGCTGCAGCTCGACGCGGCCGCCGACGATGGGGTTGGGGTCCGACTCGGGAACCGGCAGGGTGGCTTTGGAGGGCGAGAAATGGATGGGGCTGTGGGTATGCATGGTGTGGCGGTTAAAAGGCGTCGGGCGCCGATGTTAAGCGCCGGGGTGCTTTAATCCGCAATCGGAATGCATGTTTCTGCGCATTGTTTGACCCAGTCGGGGTTGCCGCCAGGGTGCCGGGGAGCCCCCGTTTCCCACTTTTCCGGAGCAAGGGGCGTCGCCGGGCGGGGCAATTGGTCTAAGCTAGGCCTATCGCAACTGTTTTGGCTCATGGGGCCCCGGAAATGAACATGCAAGCATGGAATCCATCGAATGCACGGCTGTCGTGTCGGTGTCTGGCCCGGACGGGCGCCGTGCGCGGTTGAACGCTGTGACGGTCTCCGGCATTCGCAGTGCTGCCCTGTCCGAGTACGCCGGGGTCGCGCGCGCCCTCGGGTTGGACCCGCTGGGCATGGTGCTGGCCATGAAGCTGCCGGCTGCCAGCCTGACCGAGCGCGACCTCAAGCTGCCCACCGACCGGGTGTGCGCCTTGCTGGAGGAATCGGCCCGGCGCAGTGGCTGTGCCACGTTTGGGCTGGAACTGGCCCAGCACCGGCGTCTGTCGCACCTGGGTGAGCTGGGCCTGCTGCTGCGCGACCTGCCGACCGTGCGTGATGTGATGCAGGCAACCAGCGAGTTCGTGCGGTTTCACAATGCGTCCCTGGTCTATGCGCTGGAGCAGAAACAGGATGTGACCCACATCCTGATGGAAAACCGGGTCGCCGGCGGGAAGCCCACCCGCCAATTCAGCGAGTTTGTGCAGGGTTCGGCCTTTCGTATCTTCGTGAGCCAGTTTGCCGAGGCACGCGACCAGCTGCGGGTGTGTTTCCGCCACAGCGCGCCGGCGGACATGTCCCCGTACCAGAAGTTCTTCGGGCATACCCCCGTGTTTGACCATGACTTCAACGGCTTCGTGTGCCCGGTATCGCTGCTGGACCAGCACAACCCCAGTGCCGACTCCGATTTTTCACTCTACGCCCGCAACCTGGTCCAAGCCCGGGCCGGTTCGGCGGCCGCACGCCGTGCCGACGACGTGCTGCGGGTCATCCTGCAACTGCTGCCGACAGGGCGCTGCGATGCCGAACACATCGCCGAGTGTCTGGGGGTCGACCGCCGCACGGTGCACCGCCAGCTGCTGCGGGAAGGCAAGACGGTCTCCGGCCTGATCGAGGAAGTGCGCATTGAACTCAGCGCACGCTACGTGCTGGCCTCCACACTACCCATCAGCGACCTGGCGCCCATGCTGGGCTTTCATTCCACCAGTGCTCTCGTGAACTGGTATCGCCGCCGCTACGGCATGCCGCCCAGCCAGCACCGGCGCACGCACACGGGCCATTCCAGCGCGGTTTAGGGTTTTCCCCTGCCTGTCCCCAATGCGCAATTGATTGTCCCGCCGTGAAAAGCGCGGCGGCGCGGTCTCCGGGAATATGCGCTCCATTGACCAACAAT
This sequence comes from Rhodoferax sp., assembly GCA_019449595.1. Classification (GTDB taxonomy): domain Bacteria; phylum Pseudomonadota; class Gammaproteobacteria; order Burkholderiales; family Burkholderiaceae_C; genus Allorhodoferax. Next base: position 179,497 of record JAGRPL010000010.1, read on the forward strand.
GTGAGAACGCCGCATGAACGTGAACCTGGAATTCAAGGACCCGGCCTGGGCCAAGCAAACGGTGGAGACCATCCGCCAGATCGCGACCGACTACCAACAGGAGCTCGATGACTGCATCAAGAACGGCACGCTGCCGTATGGCTCGTTCCGCGAGCTGGGCAAGCAGAACCTGATTGGCGTGCTGTGCCCGGAAGAGTACGGTGGCTACGGGGGGAACGCGCCCGAATACTGCCTGGTGACGGAGACAATCGCCCGCTATGGCCTGCCGTCCACCCAAGCCCAGATCCAGGGCATGGTGTGGCTGCTGTTCTGGGGTACGGAAGAACAGAAGCGCAAGTACCTGCCCGGCATGTGCGACGGCAGCATCGTGTTTTCCGAGTCCATCTCCGAGCCCGGTGCCGGGTCTTCGCTCAAGAACATGAACACCACCGCCCGGCGCGATGGTGACGACTGGATTCTGAACGGCAAGAAAGTGCACATCAACGGCGGCGCCGCCTGCCATGTCACCGTCGTCTTTTCCATGACCGAAGAGGGCATGACCGCGTTTCTGGTGGACACCAAGCTGCCCGGGTTCCGCTGCGAAGTGACCGACCCGCTGGGCTACCGCCTGGCGCTCACGGCCGACATGTATTTCGAGAACATGCGCATCCCCGGCAACGCGGTGCTGGGCCAGCCCGGTAATGCCATGGCCACCTTCCTCACCACCTTCAACATCAGCCGCTTGGGCAATGCCTCGGAGCTCATTGGCCAGGCGCGCCGTGCCCTGTCGGACGGCATCCGCTACGCCAAGGCGCGCGCGGTGGGCGACAGCAAGGTCACCGACTTCCAGGGTATCCAGTGGACCATTGCGGACTGTTACTCGGCGCTCTACGGCGCCTCGGCTGTGCGTGATCATGCGGCCAACCTGGTGCGCAAGGGGGTGGAGCACGCCGTGGAGTCCAGCATTGCCAAGAAGCTGGCCATCGAGGCGGCGGAGAAAACCGTCAACGAAGTGTTCGCCCTGGTCGGCGGCCACGGTCTGTACTGGGACCAGCCGTATGGGCAGATCCTGCTGGATGTCAAAACCCTGCGCGTCGCCGGCGGCTCGCTGGAAATCCTGCGCAACTTCATTGCCCGCCAGATCCTCAAGGACGATGCGGGACAGAAAGGCATCGCATGAGCAACCTCGCTACGCTCATCACCTCCGCGGCCAAGTCACACCCGCAGAACGCATTCGGCACGCTGGAGTCCTCCCAGCCGCTGGGTGATGCGGTGGGCCACGCCGCCCGTCTGGCGCTGCACCTGCAAGGCATGGGGCTGGGCCGCGGCACCCGCTGGGCCCTGGTGGGGCGCACCGGCAACGACTACATGCTGACCTGGCTGGCCGCGCAGCTGGCTGGCGTGGAGCTGGCGCTGGTCAACCCCGAATACCCCGACGAGCTGATGGGAGCCATGCTGGACGACCTGCAGCCCGCTGCCATTGCCTGGCTGGATCGCCCGGCAGGGGAACTGGCCCAGCGCGCCGTGCCCCAGCTCGACCTGCGCGCCTGGTGGGATGCGCACCGCGCCAGTGGCACGGGCGGCGCATCCCTGGAGGGCCTGCAAGGCCTGGCGTGTGATGGTGGCGAGATTGCCAGTTACATCCATACCTCGGGCACCACCGGGCGCCCCAAGTTCTGCGCACTGAGCCATGAATACCTGCTGCGGCTGGGGCGCTTCATTGCCGACACCCTGATGCTCGGTTCCGGTGACCGCGTCTTCGCACCGCTGCCCATGTTCCATATCAACCCGCTGGGGTATGGCCTGATCGGCAGCCTGACGGCGCGCGCCAGCATTCTGGGAACCGACAAGTTCTCGGCCAGCAAGTTCTGGCCCACCGTGAAGGAGCGGAACATCTCCGTCCTGATTTCGCACACGGCGCCCTCCATCATCCTGGCCACGTCGACCACGCCGGACGACGCCAAAGGCCATGGCCTGCGGGCCGCGTTCGGCATGGAGGCGACGCTGTGCGGCCTGTTCGGCATTCCGGTGGGGGTGGGCGGCTACGGTTCCACCGAATCGGCGGGCCTCAGCCACGCCTGGAATTTCCGCGCCGGCGACAAGCAGATGGCCAAGGAAGGCATCAGCAACTACGCCGGTCGTGCACGCTACGACGTGGGCTGGACCGTCAGCGGTGATGGCGAAATCCTGACCCGCGACAAGCTGGGCCGGGCCATCTTCTCCGGCTATGTGCGCGACGGCAAGGTGGTGTCGCCCCTGGACCCGGATGGCTGGTTCCATACGGGTGACAAGGGGCGCATCGACGAATACGGCAACCTGGTGTTCATTGAGCGCATGAACGAAGCCATTCGCGTCAAAGGCGAGTATGTCCCCATCGAATTTGTCGAGACCGCGCTCACCCAATGCGCTTCGCTGGGAAATTTTGCGCTGTGGCGGGTGGACAGTGCCACCACGGGCCACGAAGTGGTGGTCTACACCGAGTCGGACGCTGTCAACCTGGACGAAGTGCGTGCCGCCGTCGCACCGCTGCCCCGCTTCATGCAGCCGCTGCAGGTGATCCGCGTGGCGGCGTTGCCGCGCACCGGCGTGGGCAAGGTTCAGCGCGGTCAGCTCAATGCGCTGGTCACGTTATCGTCTCAGGCACTCTGAACCATTCATCAGGAGCAAGGCATGACCTCTGTGGCCGTTACTGCAGTGCCCACTGCGCCAGCGCGGCGCATGGTGGCGCTTCTGTTTCTGGCCATGTTCGTCAACTACTACGACCGCACCATACCGGCCGTCCTGATGGAGCCCATACGCCGGGAGTTCGGCCTGACTGACACGCTGCTGGGTGTCCTCAACGCCCTTTTCACCGTGACCTATGCCGTGTGTGGCATCTTTCTGGGGCGCCTGGCGGATGTGGGGGTGCGCAAGCGGGTCATGGGCCTGGGACTCATCGCCTGGAGCGCGGCCACCGCGTGGAGCGGCTTGGCCGTGGGCTTTGGTTGGTTCCTGCTGGCGCGGGTTGGCGTGGGTATTGGCGAGGCCAGCTGTGCGCCCACGGCGCAATCCATGGTGGCCGATCTGTACGCACCCGATCGACGGTCGCGTGCCATGGGTGTCGTGATGCTGGGGCTCCCATTGGGCCTGGTGGCGGCCTTCTTCACCGGCGGGGCCATTGCCACCGCCATGGGTTCCTGGCACGCGGTATTCTGGCTGGCGTCGGTGCCGGGCGCCGTGCTGGGCGTGGTGATGTTGTGCATGCCCGAGCCGCCACGGCAGACGGCACGGCAAGACGGCTCGCACGGCGGCATGGGCCAGGCGCTGCGGCTGGTGTGGGCGTTGCGTTCCGTGCGCTGGCTCACGCTGGGGGCCATTGGCTTCGGATTGGCCGGCTATGTCGGAACCGGCTTCATGGTGGCCCTGCTGCAACGCTATTTCCACATGCCCCTGATTCAGGCGGGCATGGCCTCCGGCATCATGATCGGGATGACGGGTCTGGTGGCCATGCTGGGCGGCGGTTGGCTGGCGGACGTGCTGCAGCAGCGCTGGAGTGCGGGGCGTCTGGGCTTGACCACGCTGGCATCCATGGCCGGCACTGCGCTGACGGCCATGGCACTGCTGCTGCCCTCAGCCCAGGTGGTTCTGTTCGTGCTGCTGTTCTCGGTGGGGTGGCTGGCAACCTACCTCTTTCCCGTGTGTGCTTATCCCGCGCTGCAGGACGCCGTGCCTGCGCATCAGCGGGGCATTGCCATGGCGATGCACCTAGCCATTGGCAATGTCATAGGCGGCGGTGCGGGTGTGGTGCTGGTGGGGGCCTTGTCCGACCGCTTTGCCCGGGCATCCGCGCAGGCGGTTGGGCAGGCCGTCGATGAACTGCACCGCGGCAACGGCCTGCATACGGCCATGCTGCTGATTCCCGCCGCCCTGCTGCTGATGGCCCTGGCCACCTGGCAAGCCTCGCGCCACTTCGCTGCCGACGCCCAACGTGCGGCGGCCTGATTCAACCTGCACTTGCACCCCACACCATGACGATTCCCTCGCTCAGCCAGGTCACCATCACCCTGACCGACCATGTGGCCACCATTGAATTCGCGTCCGAGCCCTTCAACTATCTGTCGGTGGGCCTGATGCAGGAGCTGACGCAGGCCTGGGCCTGGGCGGACACAGAGCCGCAGTGCCGCGCCATCGTGCTGTGCGCCGCAGGCCGTGTGTTCTGCGCCGGGGTGGATTTCCGCAGCATGGCGGCGGCCGGTGGCGACAACTCACCCCAGCCGCTCTACCAACTGGCCTCGCGCCTGCTGGCGGGCAAGAAGCCGTGCATTGCCGCCGTGCAGGGCGCAGCGGTAGGGGCCGGTCTGGGCTTGGCCATGCTGGCCGATCAGCGGGTAGCAGGCCCCAAGACCCAGTTCACCGCCAGTTTCGCGCAGCTGGGTTTTCATGCCGGGTTTGGTCTGACGGCCACCTTGCCGCATGTGCTGGGTCCGCACGCTGCCAGCAACCTGTTGCTGCTGGGCCAGCCGGTGCGGGGTGAGGAAGCCCTGCGCCTGGGGCTGGCCGACGTGCTGGTGGACACGGTGGAGGGGGTGCGGGATGCCGCCATCGCGCGGGCCCGTATGCTTGCCGCCAATGCGCCGCAGGCGGTGCAAGACATGCGCGCGCTTCTGCGTGCGCCGCTCCTGGCCGCCTTTGCGCCAGCGCTGGAGCAGGAACTCGGCGCGCAGCTGCGGCACATGAAGACCGGCGACTTCATCGAAGGCATCAGCGCTGCGCTGGCCAAACGTGCCCCCCAATTCACAGGAGCCTGAGGACCGACCATGCAAACCAGTTACGACTACGTCATTGTGGGTGGTGGTTCGGCCGGCAGCGTGCTGGCCGGCCGGCTCACTGAAGACCCCTCGGTCACCGTCTGCCTGCTGGAGGCCGGCGGACCCGACAGTAGCATGCTGATCCACATGCCCGCGGCTTACCCCGCCATGGTGCCCACCAAGATCAACAACTGGGCGTTCGAGACCGTGCCGCAGCCGGGCCTGAACGGACGCCGGGGCTACCAGCCGCGGGGCAAGACACTGGGGGGGTCCAGCTCCATCAATGCCATGCTCTATGTCCGGGGCCATCGCTGGGACTACGACCACTGGGCCAGTCTCGGCAACCCCGGCTGGGGCTATGACGAGGTGCTGCCCTACTTCCGGAAGGCCGAGCACAACGAGGATTTCCAGGATGCATTCCACGGCCAGGGCGGACCCCTGAACGTGACACGCCTGCGCGAACCTAGCCGGCTCAACGCACTGTTCTTCCAGTCTGCGCAGGCGGCAGGCATTCCGTATGTGGAAGACTACAACGGGGCAACGCAGGAGGGTGCGCATCTCTTTCAGGTGACGGAGCGCCAGGGCGAGCGGTGCAGCGCTTCCAAGGCCTACCTGACGCCCCACCGGGACCGTCCGAACCTGACGGTGGTGACGGGCGCCTTGACCGAGCAACTGCTGTTCGATGGCAAGCGCGCAACGGGCGTGCAGGCGCGCGTCCAGCGGGCAACCGTGCGCATTCAGGCGCGGCGCGAAGTGCTGCTGTGTGCCGGTGCCTTTGGCTCGCCGCAGCTGCTGATGCTTTCGGGCATCGGTCCGGGTGCACAGCTGCAGAAGTTGGGCATTGGCGTGTTGCACGACCTGCGCGGCGTGGGCGAAAACCTGCAGGACCATATTGACTATGTGCACTCCTTCCGTAGCCCGGCGCACGCGGATACCTATGGCCTGTCGTTTCCCGGCGCCTTGCGCATGGCCCGTGGTGTGATGCAGTGGCGCAAGGCGCGCACGGGTGCCATGACCACTACCTACGCGGAGTCCGGCGCTTTCTTTCGCAGCCGTCCGGATGTGGCGGTACCCGACGTGCAGATGGTGTTCATCGTGGCGCTGGAAGACGACCACGCCCGCAAGATGCGCCTGGGCCATGGCTTTACCGGGCGTGTGGCCTTGCTGCGCCCCCAGAGCCGCGGCACGGTGCGCCTGCAGGCCCCCGATGCGACCACGGCGCCGGCCATCGACCCCCAGTTCTTCAGCGCGCCGCAAGATCTGGCCGTGCTGATGGACGGCACCCGCAAGATGCTGCAGGTCCTGGAAGGCCAGCCCCTGGCGGCAGTGCGTGGCAAGGCGCTGTACCCGGTGGACCCCCAGGACGACCGGGCACTGGAGCGCAACATCCGCCAGCTGGCCGACACGCAATACCACCCGGTGGGCACCTGCAAGATGGGCCACGACCCCCTGGCGGTGGTTGACGCGCGCCTGCGCGTGCACGGCGTGCAGGGCTTGCGGGTGGTCGACGCATCCATCATGCCGACCATCGTGGGCGGCAATACCAACGCCCCCACCATCATGATTGCGGAGAAGGCGGCCGACCTGCTGCGTGCCGACGCACGCGGCGCACTGGCCTGATGCCAGAGCCCCGCGGCTTTCAACACCTGAACAACAACGAGGAGACAAGCATGGGACAAGTAGTGGTCATTACCGGCGTGGCCGACGGCATGGGCAAGGAGGCCGCCAAGCTGCTGGCTGCCGCCGGGGACTGCATCGCCGGGTTTGACATGAACCCGGACGGCATCGCCGCGCTGCAACAGGAGCTTGATGCACTCTCGGCCCACAACGGCGCCAAGCACTACCTCACAACCCTGAACATCATGGACCGTGCGGGCGTGCAGGCATTCCGCGACGAAGTGCTGGCGCGGTACGCGCAGGTGGACACGGTGCTCTCCAATGTAGGCATTGGCTTCTTTGGCCCCTTTGAAGAAACCGACCTGGAGGCCGCACGCCGCTGCCTGGAAATCAACGTCATCGGCGCCGCTTCCATCTTCCAGGCCTTTCTGCCGGGCATGCGCCAGCGCGGCAGCGGCAAGCTGATTGCCATGTCCTCCCTGGTGGGGCAGGTGCCTTTTCCGTTCGAGTCCATCTACTCGGCCAGCAAGTTCGCCATCGAGGGCATGGTCATGTCCCTGCGCTATGAAGTGGCGCCCTTCGGCATCCATGTGGCCCTGATCGAACCCGCCCAGGTCTCCACCAGTTTTGCCAGCAAGATTCACCAGTTGCCGCCCGAAGGTTCACCGTACCGGGAGCGCGCCCGGCGCTTCATTGCACGTGATGACGAACTGATCAAGACCGCGCCCACCCCGCAACAGGCCGGCCGGCGCATTGCCGAGGTAGTGCGCCAGGCCAGGCCGGCGTTCCATAACCAGATTGACTTCATGAGCACCGTCTTCCTGTTCCTGAACCGCTTTCTGCCCCGCCGGATGCGCGATGCCATCTTGCTGAACCACATGGACATCAAATAACGCGGGCTCACAACCATGGTCTACAACGGCATCACCCTGGTCACAGGGGCTGGCGGCTTTGTCGGGCGCTGCCTGGTGGCGCATCTGGTGGCACTTGGAACGCGCGTACGGGCGACGGACAGGCCGGGTACCGATACGGCGTTCTTTGCGCAGCAGGGAGTCGAGTTTCTGGCGGCCGACCTGACGCAACCCCATACGCTGGCGCCCCTGTTTGAGGGCGGGGTAGACCGGGTATTCCATGTGGGCGCCATCTGCAACCTTTCGACACCGTTCAAACGTCTGTATCCGGTCAACGTGGCGGGTGTGGAGTACATCACCCGGCTGGCCCTGCAAGCGGGCGTGAAGCGCTACATCCACATCGGGTCGACTAGCGTTTATGGCCCCTATCCCGGCACGCCTCTGCGGGAGGACAGCGTCCGTGCGCCGCAGGAAGACTACGGCATCAGCAAGCGCGACGGCGAGGACGTGGTGTGGGCGCGCATGGCCGAGGGCTTGCCGGCGGTCATCACGCGTCCCTGCACCGTCTATGGCCCCGGCTGCAACGACGGCGCGGGCAAGGCGTTTTCACGCGCCACGGCGATCGCCGCCATTCCGGGCCATGGCCGCCAGCGCCTGTCCAACATCCGGGTGGAGGATGTGGCCGCCGCCGCGCACTACCTGTCGTGCCGGGACGATACGGTGGGCCAGGTGTACAACCTGGCAGACGACACCAACCCCACGCTGGAGGAAGCTCTGTGCCTGGCAGCGCAGACCTTCGGCACCAAGGTTCCCACGCTGCACCTGCCGTTGTGGTTGCTGCAGCCACTGGCACGTATCGACGGGGCCATTGCCGCCCGGCAGGGGCGCATCCCTGAACTGGAACATGCCGCCATCCGCTACCTGCACGACGACTACATCGTGGACAACCGGAAACTGAAATCGACGGGTTTCACCCTGCGCTACCCGGATTTCAGGGCCTCCTTGGCGCAATTGGCGGCATCGCGCTGACCACGCGGTAGCTTCATATTGTCTGCTTCCGATTGAAAGGTTTTTTGTTCACATGGCAAGAGGGTGTGCCGTGTTAAATCCGAGCGCTAACATGGCGCTAAAGGCTCTTTAACGGTGAAACCAAATGACTTCTAATGCTTTTATAGTCGATGACCTTGTTGAACTTCGCGTAATGCACCGCGTCTTTCGCGAAGCGAAGTTCTGTACCGAGGCCGATGACCTTGAGATATCTGACAGTCCCATTGTTGCAAGGATGTTCGAGCGATTAATCAAGACCTTGGTAGCTCGAAGTGTGGAGCGCGATGGGGAAGTGGCGGCTAAGCAGTGGGAGCGGTGGCTAGCTATCGACGAGTCCCGTGACGAATGGGCTGCGGCGATCCGACGCGCGACGTTAGAAAAGCAATGGCGTACGTTCGCAAGTACTGAACGGGAAGACTATGTCAAAGTTTTACTGAGCCCCTTCACCCTCTCGCGAGAAACTATTGAGAAGTTCGTGGGGGCCGTGAATCAATCGCTGGAGTCGAATCCGCGACCCGATCCAAGTTCCGATTAGACCGAACCCATTGAGCTATAAAGCAAGCAATACCCCTCTTCTACTTTCCCCGGAGGAACCTGTAGATGGCATGGCGAGCGTCATTGGTGCCCCCGACAGGAATCGAACCTGTATCTGCCCCTTAGGAGGGGGCCGTTCTATCCATTGAACTACGGAGACCGGGAGCGGGGATTGTAAGGGCCGCTACGGCTTACTTGGTCAGGTGCCGCATGGCCTCTTCCAGGCCCTTGAGGGTCAGCGGGTACATGCGCTGACTCATGAGCTGCTGCACCACGCTGATGCTCTGGCGGTATTGCCACACGCCCTGGGGCTCGGGGTTGATCCACGCGAACTTGGGGAATGCGTGGGTCAGGCGCTGCAGCCATTCGGCGCCGGCCTCGGCGTTGTTGTATTCCACGCTGCCGCCGGGTTGCAGGATCTCATACGGGCTCATGGTGGCGTCGCCCACAAAGATCAGCTTGTAGTCCTTGTTGTACTTGCGGATGATGTCCCAGGTTTCGAACTTCTCGGCGAAGCGCCGGCGGTTGTTTTTCCACATGAAGTCGTACACGCAGTTGTGGAAGTAGTAGAACTCCAGGTGCTTGAACTCGGTCTTGGTGGCCGAGAACAACTCCTCCACGCGGGCAATGTGCTCGTCCATGGTGCCACCCACGTCCATCAGCAGCAGGACCTTCACGTTGTTGTGGCGCTCGGGCCGCATCTTGATGTCGAGGTAACCGGCATTGGCCGCCGTGCGGCTGATGGTTTCGTCCAGGTCCAGTTCGTCCTCGTGGCCTTCACGGGCGAACTTGCGCAGGCGGCGCAAGGCGACCTTGATGTTGCGCGTGCCCAGCTCCTGCGTATCGTCGTAGTCCTTGTAGGCACGCTGGTCCCAGACCTTGACGGCGCTCTTGTTGCGCCCCTTGTCCTGGCCGATGCGGATGCCCTGCGGGTTCTGGCCGTAGGCGCCAAAAGGCGAGGTTCCGCCGGTGCCGATCCACTTGCTGCCGCCTTCGTGGCGTTCCTTCTGTTCCTCAAAACGCTTTTTCAGCGTTTCCATCAGCTCGTCCCAGCCCAGTTTCTCGATCTTGGCCAGTTCTTCTGGGCTGAGGTTGAGCTCCAGGTTCTTGCGCAACCACTCCAGCGGGACTTCCTTGGTGAAGTCGGCCAGCATTTCCACGCCCTTGAAGTAGGCGGCAAAGGCGCGGTCGAACTTGTCGTAGTGCTTCTCGTCCTTCACCAGCGCGGTGCGGCTCAGGTAGTAGAAGTCGTCAATCTTGTAGCCGGTGGGCTCGGCATCGTCTTCGGGTTGCGGCGTCTTGGGGCCGACCACGCCCTTTTGCAGGGCTTCGAGCAGGGTGAGGTATTCCTTGACCGAGACCGGCAGCTTGGCCGCACGCAGGGTGTAGAAAAAATCAAGCAGCATGGTCGTCTCCTAGCGCGGCCTGTCCAGCAGGTACAGCAGCTGGGCTTTCACTTCCGGCCACTCGCCGGCGCGCAGGCTGTACATCACGGTGTCGCGGATGGTGCCGTCGCGGCGCAGCGCGTGGCCGCGGATCACGCCGTCCTTCTTGGCGCCCAGCCGCTCGATGGCGGCTTGCGACGCAAAGTTGAAGTTGTCGGTGCGCCAGCCCACCACGTTGCACTGCAGTACCTCGAAGGCATGGGTGAGCAGCAGCAGCTTGCAGGTGGTGTTGACGTGGCTGCGCTGGCTGCTCTTGCCGTACCAGGTGTAGCCAATCTCGACCCGTTTCACGGCGGGGATGATGTCGTGGTAGCTGGAGCTGCCCAGCACTGTGCCGGTGGCACTGTCCCGTACGGCAAAGGCAAAGCGGTTGCCGGCTTCGCGCATGGCCAAGGCGTCTTCAATGTACTTGCGGGTGTATTCCGGTTCGGGGACCGAGGTAACGCGCAGGTTCCACAGCGCGCCGTCTGAGGCCGCCGCGCGCAGGCCCGCTTCGTGCTCCAGTGCCAGCGGCACCAGTTCCACGCCGCGGGCCGACAGGATGACGGGTTCCACAAAAGCCATGCTCACTCCTTCGTGTTGGTAGCCTGTTTGGCGCGCCAGCGCCGTGCCACCTGCAGGCCGATGCCGCCGCCCAGCCCCACCAGGAGGATGCCGCCAATGCTGGCGTTGGTATAGCCGGACGAAAAAATGTCCAGGCCCAGCAGGCGGCCGATCCAGTAACCCAGCAGCGCGCCGCCGACAAAGCCCACGGCATCGGATACACCTTCCAGCCACAGCGAATTTTTCATGGTGGCGCCTTAGCGGTTGTGGCGCTGCATGAACATCAGCTTCTCGAACAGGGTGGAGTCCTGCTCGTTCTTCAGCAGTGCGCCCACCAGCGGGGGCACGGCCATCTTGTCGTCCTTGCTTTGCAGGGCTTCGGTGGGAATATCTTCGGCCAGCAGCAGCTTGAGCCAGTCCAGCAGCTCGCTGGTGGAGGGTTTCTTCTTCAGGCCCGGCAGGTTGCGCACGTCGTAGAAGGTCTTCATGGCGGCGGTGAGCAGTTCCTTCTTGAGGTCGGGGAAGTGCACCTCCACGATGCTTTGCATGGTGGCCGCGTCGGGGAACTTGATGTAGTGGAAAAAGCAGCGGCGCAGGAAGGCGTCGGGCAGCTCCTTCTCGTTGTTGGAAGTGATGAACACCAGCGGGCGGTGCTTGGCCTTGATGAGCTGGCGCGTTTCGTAGCAGTAGAACTCCATGCGGTCGATTTCGCGCAGCAGGTCGTTGGGGAACTCGATGTCGGCCTTGTCGATTTCGTCGATCAGCAGGGCCACCGGCTGGTCGGCGGTGAAGGCCTGCCACAGCACACCCTTGACGATGTAGTTGTGGATGTCCTTGACGCGCTCACCGCCGTCCACGTCGGCCAGCTGCGAGTCGCGCAGGCGGCTCACGGCGTCGTACTCGTACAGGCCTTGCTGCGCCTTGGTGGTGGACTTGATGTGCCACTGCAGCAGCGGCAGGTTCAGTGCCTGGGCCACCTCTTCGGCCAGCATGGTCTTGCCGGTACCCGGCTCGCCCTTGACCAACAGCGGACGCTGCAGCGTGATGGCCGCGTTGACGGACAGCATCAGGTCCTGGGTCGCGACGTAGTTCTTGGTTCCGTGAAATTTCATGGTGGTGGCTTGGCTGAACAAAAAAGAGGGGGAACCGTGCAGCTTAGTGGCTGCAAGGATGGCAATACGCTGATCTATATAATGAAAATTAGATTTAAATCAATCATTGTCTAATTGTCCTTGCAAAATGAACAAACTGTTGCTAACCATTTCTGCTGTGATTGTCGCTTCGGTGACCACTTTGTCTGCCAGCGCGCAGGAGATCACCGGTGACGTCAAGGCCGGCGAGAAAAAGATTGACGCGTGCATTGGCTGCCACGGCATTGTGGGTTACCAGTCCAGCTTCCCCGAAGTGCACAAGGTGCCCAAGATTTCGGGCCAGAGTGCCAAGTACATCGTGTCGGCGCTCAATGCCTACAAGAAGGGCGACCGCAAGCACCCCACCATGCGCGGCATGGCCGGCTCGCTGAGCGACCAGGACATTGCTGACGTGGCGGCCTATTACGCGGCCAGCGGTGTGGTGGAAGGGGCCGCAGCCCCGGCCAAGGCGGCGGACGGCTCGGCCAAGGCGATGGAACTGGTGGCCAAGGGCGCCTGCGCCTCCTGCCACGGGGACAGCTTCAGCAAGCCCATTGACCCGTCCTACCCCAAGATTGCCGGCCAGCACAGCGACTACCTGTTCGTGGCCCTGAAGGCCTACAAGACCGAGAACAATGCGCTGATCGGTCGCGGCAACGCCATCATGGGCGGTGTGGCCAAACAGTTCTCGAACGCAGAACTCAAAGAGTTGGCCAACTACGTGGGCAGCCTGCCAAGCGAATTGAAGACCGTGCCGCAAAACCGCTTCAAGTAAGCACCGGTTCCAGCCCGTACAAAAAAGCCGCTCTTGAAGCGGCTTTTTTGCGTCTGCGTCGGCACGCCTTTCTGGCTGGATTTCGGTGCCACAATCATTGGCCAATGGGGTCACCTTACGATGCGGAACTTCCTCGCAAATAACCCCATGCAGAAAGGTCGTCCATGGTTGAGCGTCGCAATTTCCTGAAATTTTCGTTGTCCGCCATCCCCGTCGGGGCCAGTCTTGTCGCTGGCGAAAGCATCGCCGGGGCGGCCCCGCAAGCACTCCAGAGCAATGCGATTGCCCCCGAAGTGTTCACCACCCTCGAACATACGGTGGTGCCCGGCGCCAAGCCTTCGGTGCCGATTCCCCTGAGTGCCGTCTCGCGATTCAAGCAGTACGGTTATGGCAATTGGACGCTGGGCAATCCACTCCCAGCCGAGCTTCGCACGGATCTGATGCCTGCGTCGTATGACGCCACCACCACCCGTAGGAAGGAAAAGCTGCTCAGCTTCTTCACCATCAGCGACATCCACATCACCGACAAGGAAACACCCAACCAGTTGATCCACCTCGGGCGCCTGGTCGAGTCGCACCTGGCCATCTCTGCCGCGCTGTATTCGCCGGTCATGATGTGTTCCACGCAGGTCCTGGATGCCGCCATCCAGACCGTCAATGCCCTGCATGCCAAGAATCCGATCGACTTTGGCCTCTCGCTTGGCGATGTCTGCAACAGCAGCCAGTACAACGAGTTGCGCTGGTATATCGACGTCCTCGACGGCAAGGTCATCCACCCGAGTTCCGGGGCCCATCTCGGCGCCGATTCCATTGACTACCAAAAACCGTTCAAGGCAGCGGGGCTGGACAAGTCGATCCCCTGGTACCAGGCCCTGGGCAACCATGACCATTTCTACATGGGCTCGTTTCCGGTGGACACCCCGCTCAGGCCCGATCTGCGGGCGTCTTACACGAGCGACACGGTCTTTGCCACGGGCAACGTCCTTGCGGACGTGAATAACCTCAAGGAGCCGGTCTACTACATGGGGGTGCTCGACGGCGCGTCGCCCGACGGCGCCATCCGGCACGCGGGCAAGGTCGCGGATTTTCCCCATCCTCCGAAGGTGGCTCCCGATGCGAACCGCCGCCCGGTGGGCACCGAAGAATGGATGGCCGAGTTTTTCAAGACGTCCTCCCTGCCGGTCGGCCACGGCTTCACTCCTGCGAATGCCAAAGCCGGCTTTGCCTGCTACAGCTTCGTGCCGAAGTCCACGCTGCCGCTGAAGGTGATCGTGCTCGACAACACCCAACGCGAAGACGACGGTTCGCCCGACATCCACGGGCACGGTTTTCTGGACCTGCAACGCTGGAACTGGCTCAAGGCCGAACTGGCCGCCGGTGATGCCGCCGGCCAGTTGATGGTCATTGCAGCGCACATCCCGCTGGCCGTCGAAGAGACCAATCCGCCCCCGGTTCTGCCGACAGGCAAGAAGCAAAGCCCGATGGGCTGGTGGGTGAATCCCGACCCCACTGCGCCGGTGCAAAACGCCGTCGATCTGCCCGGGCTGATTGCCGAACTGCACCGCCATCCGAATTTGCTGATGTGGCTGTCGGGCCACCGCCATCTCAACACCGTCAAGGCATTTGCCGGCCCCACTCCGCAAGCGGGTTTCTGGCAGGTCGAAACCTCCTCGCTGCGCGATTTTCCGCAGCAGTTGCGCACCTTCGAGATTCACCTCAACAGCGACTACTCAATCTCCATCGTGACCACCAACGTGGACCCGGCGGTTCAGGAGGGCACGCCTGCGGCAAAGTCGCGCGCCTACGCCATCGCGGCAAGCCAGATCGTCAAGGACGGGGACAAGGTGGACAACTACAACCCGACCGGCGACCCCAGTGTCCATTTCATGCCCCGGGGCTCCTACAACGCTGAATTGCGCAAGCAGTTGAGTCCAGAAATGGTCCGCGTGCTCAAGGCAAAGTGGGGGTAGCCACACGCCATCCAATGCATGGGGTGTTGCGCGATGCAATTCACAGCATGTCCAGCATCTCCGTGTTCCAGGCGATCGAGCCCTGCTCGTACAGGATGCCCTTCTTCAAAATCATGTGGTGGATGCGGGCCTCGCGCGACAGCGGCGCGCCGGACGGAAAGTCGCGCTGCTCGATGGCGCGGTAGTGCGCCAGTTTTTCCTGGTGCAGGGCAATGCGCCGGCGCAGCTCGTCGCGCAGATCAATCTCGCCCAGTGCGGCATCGGCCCGCAGCTTCACCATGAATTCGTCGCGCAGGTCCATGGGCTCGGACGGCGCCTGGGCCCAGCGCGCCAGCTCCTCGCGGCCTGCCGGCAGCACGCGGTACTCGCGCTTGCGGGTCTTGCCGGCATCCGGGGCGGAGCTCGATTCGATCCAGCCTGCGGCTTCCATGCGCGCCAGCTCCCGGTAGATCTGCTGGTGGGTGGCGTGCCAGAAATAGCCGATGGATTTGTCGAACCGGCGTGCCAGTTCGTAGCCCGAAGACGATTTTTCGATCAGGGAAGTCAGGACGGCGTGGGCAAGGGACATGGGCGCCAGTCTACGGGCAGTTGACCTGCTATGCAACTGGTTGCATAAAATCCAAAATCGCCCTAGACTGCTGCAACTGGTTGCATAGTTGCGGCCGTTTTTCAACGCAGAGGACGCCTTCATGACCGCTTATCCCCACATGCTCAAGCCCCTGGATCTGGGCTTCACCACCCTGAAAAACCGCGTGCTCATGGGCTCCATGCACGTGGGGCTGGAGGAGGCCAAGGACGGCTTCCAGCGCATGGCCGCCTTCTACGCCGAGCGCGCCCGGGGCGGCGTGGGCCTCATCGTGACCGGCGGCATTGCCCCCAATGACCGTGCCCGCCCCATGCCCGGCGGCGCCGCCATGACCACGCAGGCCGAGGCCGACAAGCACAAGGTGGTGACGCAAGCCGTGCACGAGGCCGGCGGCAAGATCGCCATGCAGATCCTGCACTTCGGTCGCTACGCCTACCACCCCGAGCTGGTGGCCCCTAGCGCGCTCAAGGCCCCGATCAGCCCCTTCCGCCCCCATGCGCTGACCACCGAAGAGGTGCAGCAGACGGTGGAGGACTACGCCAACGCCGCCGCCCTGGCGCAGAGCGCCGGCTACGACGGCGTGGAAATCATGGGTTCCGAGGGCTACCTCATCAACGAGTTCATTGCCGCGCAGACCAACCAGCGCGACGACGCGTACGGCGGCGCTTATGAGAACCGCATCCGCTTTCCGCTGGAGATCGTGCGCCGCACGCGCGAACGCGTGGGGGCCAACTTCATCATCATCTTCCGCCTGTCCATGCTCGATCTGGTGGAAGGCGGCTCCACGCAGGACGAGGTGGTGCAACTGGCGCAGGCGCTCGAAGCTGCCGGCGTCACCATCCTGAACACCGGCATTGGCTGGCACGAGGCGCGCATTCCCACCATCGCCACCAAGGTGCCGCGCGCCGCCTATGCGTGGGTGACCCAGCAGCTCAAGGGCAAGGTCGGCATTCCGCTGGTGGCCACCAACCGCATCAACACCCCCGAGGTGGCCGAACAGGTGCTGGCCGATGGCATGGCCGACATGGTGAGCATGGCGCGCCCCTTCCTGGCCGATCCCGACTTCGTGGCCAAGGCCGCTGCGGGCAAGGCCGACGAGATCAACACCTGCATCGGCTGCAACCAGGCCTGCCTGGACCACACCTTCGGCGGCAAGATCACCTCCTGCCTGGTCAACCCGCGCGCCTGCCACGAAACCATCCTGGTGCAGAAACCTTTGCAGAAGAAGGAACGCATCGCCGTGGTCGGCGCCGGCCCCGCAGGCCTGGCCTTCTCCACCGAAGCCGCACAGCGCGGCTTGGATGTCACGCTGTTTGATGCGGCCACCGAGATCGGCGGCCAGTTCAACGTGGCCAAGCAGGTGCCGGGCAAGGAAGAGTTCTACGAGACGCTGCGTTACTTTGGCAAGCAGATTGAGCGGACCGGCGTGAAGCTGCAGCTGGGCCGGCGCGTCAGCGCCCAGGACCTGGTGGCCCAGGGCTACCAGCAGGTGGTGCTGGCCACCGGCATTGTTCCGCGCATGCCGGCCATCGACGGCATCGACCACCCCAAGGTGCTGGGCTACCTGGACGTGCTGCGCGACAAGAAGCCCGTGGGCAAGACGGTGGCCGTGATCGGTGCCGGCGGCATCGGTTTCGACGTGTCTGAATACCTGTTGCACGAGGGTAAGAGCCCCAGCCTGGACAAGGCCCTGTTCTTCAAGGAGTGGGGCGTGGACACCACGGGCGGTGCACGTGGCGGGCTGGCCGCAGCGCACATCGGCGCAGTGCCGCGCAAGGTCTACCTGCTGCAGCGCAAGGTCAGCAAGGTGGGCGACGGCCTGGGCAAGACCACGGGCTGGATCCACCGCACCGGCCTCAAGAACCGCGGCGTGGAAATGATCCCCGGTGTGAACTACCGCAAGATCGACGACGCCGGCCTGCACATCAGCGTGGGCGAGAAGGACATGGTGCTGCCGGTGGACAACGTCATCGTCTGCGCCGGGCAGGACCCCCAGCGCGAACTGCAGGACGCGCTGCAGGCCGCCGGTGTGACCGTGCACCTGATCGGCGGTGCCGACAAGGCCGTCGAGCTGGACGCCAAGCGCGCCATCAAGCAGGGCACCGAGCTGGCCCTTAGCCTGGACCCGGGCGCTGCGCCCCAGGCGGCGCCTGCCAGCGGGGCCGCTGCCACCTTGGAACAGCGCGTCAACCCCGCCGTGGCCGCAAGCCTGGCCACCTGGCACGCCATGGTGGCCGAAGGCAACCTGGGCGAGCTCGCCAGCATCCTGCATCCCAAGGCGGTGTTCCGCTCGCCCATGGCGCACACGCCGTATCCGAGCGCGCAGGCCGTGCAGCTGATCCTGGGCACGGTGGTCAAGGTGTTCGAGAACTTCACCTACCACCGCACGTTTGCCAACCCCGAGGGCAATAGCGTGGTGCTGGAGTTCTCGGCCCGCGTGAACGGCAAGGAGCTCAAGGGCATCGACATGATCCAGTTCGATGCCGAGGGCAAGATTACCGACTTTGAAGTTATGGTGCGTCCCATGAGCGGCCTGCAGGCCCTGGGCGACGAAATGGCCAAACGCCTGGCGCCCTACCTGGCCGCCATGAAGGGCGCCAAGGCCTGATTGCTTTGAAATTGATAGCAGTCTGCGCAGGTTCTGCAAGGGCTGCAAGCCAAAAACACACTGAAAATGGAGTTGCACATGGAGTTTGAAACCCTGTCCGTCACGCTGGAAGACCACATTGCCACCGTGCGCCTGAACCGGCCCGAAAAGGCCAATGCCATGAACGCCACCATGTGGCAGGAAATCCGCAAGGCCTTCGAGTGGGTGGACGCCACCCCCGAGGTCCGCGTGGCCATCCTGCAGGGCGAAGGCCGGCTGTTCACCGCCGGCATTGACCTGAAGATGATGATGGGCCTGGGCCCGCAGATCCAGAACGACTGCGACGGCCGCACCCGCGAAGCGCTGCGCCGCGTGATCCTGGACCTGCAGGACACCCTGACCAGCCTGGAGCGCTGCAGGAAGCCCGTGCTGGCGGCCATCCACGGTGGCTGCGTGGGCGGCGGCATCGACCTCATCACCTGCGCCGACATGCGCTACGCCTCCAGCGACGCCTACTTCACCATCAAGGAAATCGACATCGGCATGACGGCCGACGTGGGCACCCTGCAGCGCCTGCCCCGGCTGATCGGCGAGGGCATGGCCCGCGAACTGGCCTACACCGGGCGCAACTTCAGCGCGGCCGAGGCGCGCGAGATGCGCCTGCTCAACCGCGTGTTCGACACGCGCGAGGCGCTGTACGCCGGCGTGCGCGAGATTGCCGCCAGCATTGCCGCCAAATCGCCCCTGTCGGTGCGCGGCACCAAGGAAATGATCACCTACGGGCGGGACCACTCCGTGGCCGACGGCCTGAACTACATCGCCACCTGGAACGCCGCCATGCTGATGAGCAAGGACCTGCAGGAGGCCATGCTGGCCAATATGGAGAAGCGGGCGCCGGTGTTCAAGGACTGAGCGGCGGGGGCGTTGGCCCCTGAGCTTCAGTCCCGGGTGGCGTGGCGCTGCACGCAGGCAATGTAGGCCTCGCCGTCCGGCGGGCGGCCTGCCTGCTGGCTTTCCCACAGCATGCTGCCCAGGCACTCCATGGCTTCGTGGTGCGCCTGGTGCAGGGAATTGCGCCGGTGGGTGAGCAGCTCCACGGCCTGGCGGATGCCGCGCGGCTGGTCGATGGAGCACTGCTCACTGATCGACAGGTGCATGGACAGGTGCAGGAAGGGGTTGGTGCGGCCGTCCTGCACCTCGGTCATGGCCCGCAGGGCGGCGTCCACGTCGGCGAAGTCGGCAGCGTATTCGGGGTGCTCGTCCATCCACTGGCTTGCTATGGTTTCAATAGCTTCCAGCGCAGTGCCTGCGCGGGCCTTGGCGTAAACGGAGCAGAAAAAACGACGGACATCGGCTTGGGACGGACTGAACATCCGGCAAGGGTAACACGGCCCCCCATGGCCTTGTCGCCAGCGGGACGGGCTATTTTTCCGGTACCGTGGCAGAGTCGTCGTTCTTTTTGTTGCCCCGTAAACGGACCCCTGCCATGAACCAAGCCTACATCTGCGACGCCATCCGCACCCCCATCGGGCGCTACGGCGGCGCCCTCGCCAGCGTGCGCACCGACGACCTGGCAGCCATCCCCCTCAAAGCCCTCATGGCGCGCAACCCGGGCGTCGACTGGGCCAGCGTCACCGACGTCATCCTGGGCTGCGCCAACCAGGCCGGCGAAGACAACCGCAACGTCGCCCACATGGCCAGCCTCTTGGCAGGGCTCCCCCTGGAAGTGCCCGGCGCCACTATCAACCGCCTGTGCGGCTCGGGCCTGGATGCCGTGGGCACGGCCGCCCGTGCCATCAAATCGGGTGAGGCCGGATTGATGATCGCCGGCGGAGTAGAAAGCATGAGCCGCGCCCCGTTTGTCATGCCCAAGATGGACAGCGCCTTCAGCCGCAGCAATGCGGTGTACGACACCACCATCGGCTGGCGCTTCATCAACAAGCTGATGCAGGAAAAATACGGCGTGGACTCCATGCCCGAGACCGCCGAGAACGTCGCCGTCGAATACAAGATTGAGCGCGAAGCCCAGGACCGCATGGCCCTGTCCAGCCAGAGGAAAGCCGTCGCCGCCCAGCAAGCCGGCCACCTGGCCCGTGAAATCACCCCCGTTACCATCGCCCAGAAAAAGGGTGAGCCCCTCGTCGTGAGCCAGGACGAACACCCGCGCGAGACCAGCCTCGAAGCCCTGGCCCGGCTCAAACCCATCGTGCGTCCAGGCGGCACGGTGACTGCCGGCAACGCCAGCGGCGTCAACGACGGCGCCTGCGCCCTGCTGCTGGCCAACGAAGCCAGCGCCGCCAGGAACGGCCTCACCCCCAAGGCCCGCATCGTCGGCATGGCCACCGCCGGTGTGGCCCCACGCACCATGGGCATGGGCCCGGTGCCGGCCACGCAGAAAGTGCTGGCGCTTACTGGCCTGAGCCTGGAGCAGATCGACGTCATCGAACTCAACGAAGCCTTTGCCGCCCAGGGCCTGGCCGTGCTGCGCCTCTTGGGCCTGAAGGACGACGACGCCCGCGTCAACGCCTGGGGCGGGGCCATTGCGCTGGGCCACCCGCTGGGGGCCAGCGGTGCGCGCTTGGCGACCACGGCGGTGAACCGCCTGCACGCCACAGGCGGGCGCTACGCGCTGTGCACCATGTGCATTGGTGTGGGGCAGGGCATTGCGCTGGTTCTGGAGCGGGTGTGAGCTTCCCCCTCATCACCGATCCGTATTTCTATGCGGTCTCCATCCCCGCGGTATTGCTGCTGGGCGTGAGCAAAAGCGGGTTTGGCGCGGGCTTCGGTTCGTTGGCGGTGCCGCTGATGGCGCTGGCCGTGAGCGTGCCCGAGGCGGCCGCGATCCTGATGCCGCTGCTGTTCCTGATGGACGTGCTGGGCATGGCGGCGTTCCGCAAGGATTTTGACCGGGCGCTGCTGAAGTTTCTGGTTCCGTTCGGGGTGCTGGGAATTGTGATTGGTGCGGTGCTGTTCAAGGTGCTCAATGCCCACACCGTGGCGGCCCTGGTGGGCGCGTTCACGCTGCTGTTCCTGGCGCAGCGTCTGGTGTTTCCGCCCCATGCCGACAGCCCGCCGCCGCCCCGGTGGCTGGGGGCGCTGCTTACCACCACCTCGGGGTTCACCAGTTTCATTGCCCACGCCGGCGGGCCGCCCATTTCGGCCTATGTGATTCCGCTGCGCCTGTCGCCGGTGCAGTACACCGCCACCATGGCGTTTTTCTTCTTCGTGGTGAACCTCTCCAAATGGATTCCCTACGCCTGGCTGGGATTGCTGGACTGGCGCAACATGGCGACCTCGCTGGTGCTGTTGCCGCTGGCGCCGGTGGGCGTGTGGACCGGGGTGTGGCTGGCGCGGCGCATCCGTCCGGTCTGGTTTTACCGCTTCCTGTACGCCGGCATGCTGCTCACCGGCATCAAGCTGCTGTGGGACGGGCTGGCCTGAGGCCAGGGCCATTACAAACTGTTTCATGAACGCCCGGTAAAGCAGCGCGGCGGGGGTCAACTGGCCCGCGCGGGGAGGCGTTGACCAGATCTGTATGGATTCCTGCCGGGGGCATTGGGCACCCGGCTTACCGAGGTCTTTCTATGAAACCGCTCGTTGGCATAGCCTGCGCCGTGGCGGCCCTGCTGGGCACGCTCCCCCTGACTTCCATGGCCCAGCACTGGGACCATGACCGTGGCCGCGAATGGCGCGGCGACATCCGGCATTTTGAATACCACGACGCCCGCCGCTGGCAGTCGGGCGCCTGGCGCCATGGCTCCCACGATGGCCGCTTCGGATGGTGGTGGGTCATAGGCGGTCTGTGGTACTTCTATCCCCAGCCGGTCTACCCCTATCCCGACCCCTATCGTCCGCCCGTCGTCGTGGTGGAGCAGGCGCCTCCGCCCGTGGTGGTGCAAGCGCCGCCGGTGGCCAGCCCGCCGCCCACGCAGTACTGGTACTACTGTGAAGCGGCCAAGGGCTACTACCCCTATGTAGCGTCGTGTCCGCGCGGCTGGAAGACGGTGCCCGCGACCCCGCCGGGGGTGCTGCAGTGATGGCAGGTTCTTCCCGCTGGACCGGTGCGGTGCTGCTGGTCTGTCTGGCCGGTTGCGCGGTACCGCCCCCGCAGGGGCCCCGCGTGACGGCGATGCCCACGCCGGGCAAGCCGTTGGAGTTGTTTGCGGCTGAAGACCAGGCCTGCCGGAACTATGCCGGGCAGACCGTCGCCCCCGAATCGCCCGGCGCTACGGTGGCCGGTGCGGCCGTCGTGGGCACGGTGATTGGCGCCGCCGTCGGTTCGGCGGCAGGTGGGCGCCACGACCATACCGCGTCCGGTGCCGCCACCGGGCTGGTCATGGGCACGGCCATCGGGGCCAACCGCAGTGCGGTGGCTTCCGAGCAGGCGCAACGGCGCTACGACCTGGCCTACGAACAGTGCATGGCCACCAAGAACAACGCCACGCCGCGGGCGGTCTACCGCGTGCCGGCCCCGGCCGTGGTTGCACCGTCCTACTCGGCCCCGTACGGGCCGGCGGCTTACCCGCCACCGCCGCCGGGACGCTGACAGCCCCAGAGGGCTGGGGGCGGGTCATGCCGCCGGGTTCTGCGCCTGCTCTTCCCGTTCCCGCGCCATCTGCTCTTCCAGTTCCTGACGCCCCTGTTTGGCCACCGCAATCATCTTGGCGCGGTCCTTGTGGTGCGGGTGCATCTTCTCCAGCAGGGCCAGGTTGTGGGTGCGGAAGCGGTTGACGGCATGGTGGGCTTCCTGCGGCGTCTGGCCCAGCAGCTCCAGCACGCTGAGGCCGCTCTTGAGGCTGCCTTCGAACATTTCCCGCTCGATGCGCTGCACGCCGCGGGCCCGCAGCGCATTCCAGTGCGCCACGTCGCGGGCGCGCACCACCAGCTGCAGGTGCGGGAAATGCTGTTTGACCAGGTCCACGATGGCCAGCGAGGCATCCACGCTGTTGACGGCAATCACCAGCACGCGGGCCTGATCGGCCCCGGCGATGCGCAGCAGGTCCAGCCGGGTGGGGTCACCGTAGTGCACCTGGTAGCCCTGGGTGCGTGCGGCCTCGATCATCTGGGCATCGTTGTCCAGCACGGTCGCGGGCACCCCCTGCGCCAGCAGCAGGCGGCCGATGATCTGGCCGTAGCGGCCAAAACCGGCCAGGATGACCGGGGCGTTCTGAGGCTCGGAGATTTCCTGCAGCCGGGGCTTGCCGTTGCGCGCATAGCGGGGCAGCAGCCATTTGTCCACCGCCACCAGCAGCAGCGGCGAGACCAGCATGGACAGGGTCACCGCGCCAATCAGCAGCGAGGCCACCTCGGCGGAGAACACCCGCGCGCCCACCGCGGCCTGGAACACCACGAAGGCAAATTCACCGCCCTGTGCCAGCAGCAGGGTGAACACCGGGCGCTCCTGGAAGGGCAGGTCCATGGCGCGCGCCAGGCCAAAGATCACCAGCAGCTTCACCAGCAGGAAGCCAGCCACAATGACGGCCATGCGCAGCGGGTCGTGCATCAGCACGCCGAAGTCGATGCCCATGCCCACCGCGATGAAGAACAGCCCCAGCAGCAGCCCCTTGAACGGCTCCAGGTTGGTTTCCAGCTCGCGCCGGTATTCGCTTTCGGCCAGCAGCACGCCACCCAGAAAGGCCCCCAGCGCCATGGACAGGCCTACCAGCTGCATCAGGCTGGCGATGCCCACGACCAGCAGCAGGGATGCGGCGGTGAAGATTTCGGGGGTCTTGCTGCGGGCGATCCAGCGGAACAGCGGGCGCAGCGCCAGCCGGCCACCGACCACGATGCTGATGACGACTGCTACTATTTTTATAGCTACTTGCGCGCGATCCATGGGGCTCAGGGCCATTTCTGCCTCTGAAATTCCATCCAACAGCGGGAGCAGGGCCAGCACCGGGATCACGGCCACGTCCTGAAACAGCAGGATGGAGAACGCCGCCTGGCCGCTGTTGGTCTGCAGCAGGCTGCGCTCGCCAATGACTTGCAGTGCAATGGCCGTGCTCGACAGGGCCAGGCCCAGCGCGGCGACCAGGGCGATTTCCCACGGGGTGCCGAAGGCCCAGGCCACGCCGAAGATGGCGGCGGTGCAGCCCAGCACCTGGGCCGTGCCCCAGCCAAAGATGGGGCGGCGCAGGCTCCACAGGCGCTTGGGTTCCAGTTCCAGGCCGACCAGGAACAGCATCAGCACCACGCCGAACTCGGCAAAGTGCAGGATGTCTTCCACGTTGGTGACCAGCCCGAGCCCCCAGGGGCCGATGGCCATGCCGGCGGCCAGATAGCCAATGATGGAACCCAGTCCCAGGGCGCGGCTCAGGGGGACGGCGATGACGGCGGCGCTGAGGTAGACGAAGCTGTTGATTAACCAGGTGGGCGTGTGTTCCATGCCGCTAACATAGCAAATTCCCAAACCGTCAGGAGAACCTCATGCCAGTTGTGGTTGTGGCCAATCCCAAGGGCGGCGTCGGCAAGTCGACGCTGGCCACCAATATTGCGGGTTATTACGCGTCCCAAGGGCACGCGGTGATGCTGGGTGATGTGGACCGGCAGCAGTCGTCGCGCCTGTGGCTGGGTCTGCGCCCGACGGCGGCGCGCCCGATTGGCAGCTGGGAGACCGATGCGGACGCCATTGCCAAACCCCCCAAGGGCACGACCCATGTGGTGCTGGACACCCCGGCGGGCCTGCATGGCTGGCGCTTCAATGACGTGATGAAGATGGCCGACCACATCGTCGTACCACTGCAGCCCAGCGTGTTCGACATCTTTGCCACCCGGGCGTTTCTGGACCAGTTGGCCCAGAACAAGCACAGCGAGAAGACCCGGATTGCCCTGGTGGGCATGCGGGTGGACGCCCGCACCATTGCCGCCGACCAGTTGCACACGTTTGTGGACCAGCTGGGGATGCCGGTGCTGGGCTATCTGCGTGACACGCAGAACTACATCCACCTGGCTGCCCGCGGGCTGACGCTGTTTGACGTGGCGCCCGGGCGGGTGGCCAAGGACCTGGAGCAGTGGCAGGCCCTGTGCGATTGGCTGGATGCCTGAAGTGGCAGCGGCGGGTTTGTCGCGGGCTTGACACCGGGAGCGCCCGCCAGACCCTACAGTGGGGCCATGAAAACATTCCAAACTCTCTCCGAGCTGCTTCCCCTGGTGGGGCAGGAAGTCGTGGTCAGCGACTGGATCACCATCACGCAGGAACAGGTCAACCTGTTTGCCCAGGCCACGGGGGACCACCAGTGGATTCACGTGGACGTGGAGCGGGCCAAGCAGGGGCCGTTTGGCGCCCCTATCGCCCACGGCTTTCTCACGCTGTCGCTGTTGCCGCGCTTCTTCGAGTCGTCCCTGCACATCGTGCAGACCCGCATGGGCGTGAACTACGGCCTCAACAAGGTGCGCTTTGTCAGCCCGGTGCCGGTGGGCAGCCGCCTGCGCGCGCGCATGAAGCTGCTGGCCTGCGACCCGATCGACAACGGCGGCATGCAGATGACCTGGGAGGTCACTACCGAGCGCGAAGGGGCCTCCAAGCCCGCGTGCGTGGCCGAGTCGATCGCCCGCCACTACCCCTGACCGGTTTTCCCCAAGCCGCCGGCGGGCGGCGCGTGGGCCTAGCCCTGGAAGCCGTTCTGCCGCCAGGCTTCGAACACCGTCACCGCCACGGCGTTGCTGAGGTTCAGGCTGCGCTGGCCCGCCCGCATGGGGAGTTTCAGGCAGCGTTGCGGAGCGAAGCTGGCGCGCACGGTGTCGGACAGGCCTTTGGTCTCGGAGCCGAACACCAGCCAGTCGCCGGGCTGGAAGGCCGCGTCATAGACATTGCCGGTTCCCTTGGTGGTGAGCGCAAAGAGCCGTTCGGGCGCGGGCTGCTCGGCTGCCAGAAAGGCCTGCCAGCTGGCGTGGGTGCGCAGCGTGGCGTACTCGTGGTAGTCGAGCCCGGCGCGGCGCATGTGCTTGTCGTCCATGGAAAAGCCCAGCGGCTCGATCAGGTGCAGCGTGCAGCCGGTGTTGGCCGCCAGGCGGATGACGTTGCCCGTGTTGGGCGGAATTTCAGGTTCAACCAGAACAATATGGAACATGGGCGCTATTGTCGCCCGTGTGCTGCGCCGCGTTGGCGCAGCGACGCGCTCACAGCGCCACAATCAGCCACAGCAGCATGGCCCAGACGAACAGGTTGGCCCCCATGACCGTGTGCGTGATGGCCGCTGCTGCAACCCCGTCACGCAACTGGCACAGCGCGTACACGCCGTTGTAGACCAGGCGGCAGGAAAATGCGAACGCCAGGCCGGCAACGACCAGGGTGAACAGCGGGTTGGGCACCAGCAGGGCCAGGGAGGACAGCCACAGCGGAACGGGCGCCAGGCCGGCAATGAGGTAGGCATCGCGCGTGCTGAGCTGCGCCTGGTGCTGCCGGGCCACTTGCCCCACCAGCCAGCCCATGAGCAGCACCGTCACCACCTCGGTGAGGAAGAAGACAATGGCAATGCTGCCCCAGGGCTTGCTGGAGTAGCCCGTAACCATGGCGTTGCCGTAGTGGGTTCCGGCGTAAAACAGCATGGCGGACGGCAGCAGCGACAGGGGGAAAATCAGGGCTACAAATAATTTGAGCAGCGGGGGACGGGTCTGACCCAGCTCCGACCAACCGCCTTGGGGCGGATTCGTCACCATGAAAACAGACAGGACATTCATTTGGCACCTCCAGAAAATGGGTTTCAGAACCATGGCCGCGGTGCAATAACTGTATCACGGCATGATATATTCGGTTTATAAATCATGAGCAAGCGCAAGTCAATCGCAATTTCAACGAGTGGCCCTGCGGGGGCAGGCAAGCGGGCAATGGCCCAACCCGATTTCGAGGCCCTGGCCAAGTTCCGCTACCAGCTGCGGCTGTTTCTCCGCTTCAGCGAAGAGCTGTGCAACAAGAACGACATCACGCCGCTGCAGTACCAGCTGCTGTTGCAGATCAAGGGCTACCCTGGGCGTGCCTGGGCTACCGTGACGGAGTTGGCCGAGCGGTTGCAGGCCAAGCACCACGGTGTGGTCGCCCTGGTTTCCCGCTGCGAGTCGCTGGGGCTGGTGCAGCGGCGCAGCAGCACCACCGACCTGCGCCAGGTCGAGGTGCATCTGACCGACGAAGGGGAGCGCACCGTGGAGCGGCTGGCGCGCCAGCACCGGGACGAGCTGGAAACCTTCCTCGTCTATTGCGGACAGGCCGGCGGGTTGACGCCGGCCGACACGCCTGCCGCCAACCCGTGACGCCGAGGCCGCTTTGGCGATGAACCCGGCGAAACCACTTTTCTAGGGAGCCCCGTCATGAGCCATCTTCGTACACGTGCCGTGCATGCCGGGCAAGGCCCGGACCCCGCCCACGGCGCCCTGGCGACGCCGGTCCACCAGACCTCGGCGTTCGGCTACGGCACGCTGGAGCACGGCGCCGCCATTTTTTCCGGCGATGCCCCGGGTTACCGCTACAGCCGGTTTGGCAATCCCACGGTGCAGGCACTGGAAACCAAGATGGCCGACCTGGAAGGTGCGCCGGCTGCGGTGGCTTTCGGCAGCGGCACGGCGGCTACCGCGTCCATCCTGCTGGGGCTGCTCAAGCCGGGCGACGAACTCGTGTTCCTGGGGCCCCTGTACGGCGGGACCGAGAGCCTGTTTCGTTCCTTGGGGGAGCGCTTCGGCATCCGGGCGGTGGATGCTTCGCTGCGCGGCCTGCCCGACAGCCTGACGCCAGCCACGCGCATGGTCTGGGTGGAAACGCTGACCAATCCGGGTTTGCGCCTCCACGATTTGTCCGCTGTGGCGGCGGTGGCCCGGTCCCGCGGCGTGGTGAGCGTGGCCGACAATACGTTTTGCACCCCCTGCCTGACGCGGCCCCTGGAGCACGGCTTTGACCTGGTGATGCATTCCATGACCAAATACCTGGGCGGCCACGGCGACGCCACGGGGGGCGTGGTGGCCGGATCAGCAGCGCTGGTGGCGGCCATCCGCAGCACCGGCCTGGGGCAGGTGGGCGGCAACCTGTCGCCGCAGGAGGCGTTCCTGTTCCTGCGTGGCATCAAAACCTTGCCCCTGCGCATGGCGGCACATTGCGAGGGCGCCCTGGCCGTGGCGCAATTTCTGAGCACCCATCCGGCGGTGGCGGTCACCCACTATCCGGGTCTGGCCAGCCACCCCCAGAACGCCCTGGCCACGCGCCAGATGCAGGGCGGCTACGGCGGCATGGTTTCCTTTGAACTGGCGCACGGGGGCCGGGCGGGCGCCGCGGCGGTGCTGGACCGGCTGCAGTTGTTCACCCAGGCCGTTTCGCTGGGCGATGTGAACAGCCTGGCCTGCCACCCGGCCAGCACGACGCACAGCTTCATCACGCCGCAGGCTCGGGCCCAGAATGGCATACGGGAAGGGTTGATCCGGCTCAGCGTGGGGATAGAGCACCCGCACGACCTGATTGCAGACCTGGCCGGCGCGCTGGATGCTGCCGGCCACGCTGGCACGTAGGTCTGCGGCCTTTTACCAGGACGCGGCCAGCGCCGGTTTCGGCCGGGAAAGCCAGGCCACCAGGACGCCCAGCGCCGTGCCGGCGAAGACGTCCAGCGCCACGTGCTGCTTGGTTGCCAGCGTCGAGTAGACGATGGCCACGCACCAGCAGGCGCTGACAGCGCGCGAAACGCGTCCCAGGCCGGCGGACGGCAGCAAGGCGTGCAGCCAGAACGCGGAAAACACGGCGGTGGCCACATGCAGGGAAGGGCAGGCGTTGCCCGCCGCATCAGCGTTCTTGAGAAAGGCCATGCCCGGATAGGCAGCCCAATCGATGTTGGCCGGAGGAACGGCGCTGGGCCAGAAGTAGAAGATGACCAGGGCCACTAGGCACAGGGCGCCGATCCACATCCCGTATTCAATGATCTCCCGCCGTGTGCGCATCAGCATGGGGGGGAGCGACACGTAGACCCAGAGCGACAGGTAGATGGGCAACGCCAGGGGCTCGAAGCCCACCAGCCGGTCGAGCAGCGTGACCGGCATGACGGTCACGTGCGCGGCCGGGTTTTTCAGCAAGTAGATGTAGGCGGAAAAGAAGGTGAGTGTGAAACCGGTGGTGCCCAGAAACTTGAACCAGAAGTGCGCCATGATCGTGGAATACATGCTGCTTTGTTCCTCTTCCGTGGTTCGCCGGGAGCGCCAACGGTGTCCAGCGCCGCGCGGGAGGGGCGGGGGGCTACATTACAATCGGCAGCACGCTGAGGCCGTGGCCCGAATGGGCCCGCAATCGCATGCTGATGGGGCAAAAATTTCGTGCCGCGGCATTCCCGTACGCAACACCAACGGATTCTAATCACAATGGAACAACAACCCTCCGCATTGGCCGCTCCAGACACGCTGCTCGAGCGTGAAGTTGCCGCGCTGATCGTGTCCGCACTCAATCTGGAAACCTCCGCCGACGCCATTGCGCCCGAAGAACCGCTCTACGGGGACGGATTGGGACTGGACTCCATCGACATTCTGGAAGT
This sequence comes from Rhodoferax sp., assembly GCA_019449595.1. GTDB lineage: Bacteria > Pseudomonadota > Gammaproteobacteria > Burkholderiales > Burkholderiaceae_C > Allorhodoferax. The sequence goes on from JAGRPL010000010.1 coordinate 208,843, forward strand.
CGCCCTGGTGATCTCCAAGCAATTCGGCATCCAGATGAAGGCCGACAGCGAAGACAACTTCCAGATTTTCAGTTCGCTGCGCACCCTGACGGCCTACATCGGCGAACACCGCACGAAGTGATCTCCATCCGCCAGGCTCTGCGTCTTGCATTGATCGCAGCGGCGGGAGCCGTCTACCTTGGGCTGGGCTACCTCGCCGCCGCCTCCGATCATCCGCCCGTGATCGCCCTGGTAGTTGGCCTTGCCCCGCTGGGTGCTGCTGCATTGGCCCTGGCCTGGAAGGCGCGTGCGCGCGCGGCGGCGTTGACGCTGTGCGCTGTCGGCGCGGTGGCGATAGCGCTGCATGTGGACCAATTGCTCAGCCATGTGGCCTGGCTGTTTTTTATGCAGCATGCTGGCGCCATGGCGCTTCTGGGCATCATGTTCGGAAGCACGCTGGGGAATGGCCACGCACAGGCGCTGTGTTCCCGCATTGCCCGGTTCCTGTTGCCCACACCGCTGGATGCTGCGTACCTGCACTACACGTGGAAAGTGACGGTGGCCTGGACGGCGTTTTTCTTTGCCAGCGCGGTCCTCTCGGTCTTGCTGTTCTTCCTGGCTCCCTTGGCAGTGTGGTCGGCGTTTGCCAACCTGCTGACTCCGGTGCTGCTGGGCGTCATGTTCGCCGGGGAATACCTGATTCGCCTGCGCGCCCTGCCCAATCGGGAACACTTCAGCATTGCCCAGACGATCCAGGCCTACCGCGCCTACGCGCGGCGCCGTTAGGGCCTGCGCCGAATGACCATGCACACGCTGCCGCTGTTGCCCGATTTTTCTCCCGATGCGGTCGTGGCCTATCGCAACGGGCGCGCCGTGCGTGGCGACACCTTCTTGCGCGAGGTGCTGGCCCTGTCCGGCCGTTTGCCGAGTGGCGGCCCGGTGCTCAATGTCTGCATGGACCGCTACGGGTTCGCCGTGGCGTTCTTTGCGGCCATTGCCCGGGGGCTGGTGAGCCTGCTGCCCAACTCGCCGGCCGCAGAGCACATGGCCGCCCTGTGCGCGGACGCGCCGGACCTGGTATGCGTGGGTGACCAGCTGCAGCCGCCGTTGAACCACCTGCCCTACCTGCGGGTGGGGGCGGACGTGGCGGATATTGGGGGAGCGGAGGTGTTCGTGCCGCAGATTCCTGCTGACCAATGCGTCGCGCGCGTGTTCACCTCCGGGTCCACCGGCCGGCCGGTAGCGCACCACAAGAGTTTTGGACGCATCCTGCACAGCGCCCGGGCCGAGGCCGAGCGCCTGTGGGCCGTCACCGGCGGGCCCTGTTCCGTCCTGGGGACCGTGCCTTTTCGGCACATGTACGGGCTGGAGTCGACCGTGTTGCTGCCACTTTTGACCGGCGGGCGGCTGAGCGACAAGACCCCGTTTTTCCCGGCCGATGTCGCCAGCGTGCTGGCGGAGTTGCCCGCGCCGCGGCTGCTGGTGACCACGCCCTTTCATTTGCGCAAGTTGCTGGAGGCCGAGGTTACCGTTCCCCCGGTGGCGGCGATCCTGAGTGCCACCGCGCCGCTGTCGCCGGATCTGGCCGCTCTGGCGGAGTCCCGGCTGGCGGCGCCCATGCTGGAAATCTACGGTTCCACCGAAACCGGGCAACTCGCCACGCGCCGCCCGGCCCGGCAAGCCGAGTGGACAACCTTCGAAGGCGTTGCGCTGCACCAGGAGCAGGACGCCACGGTCGCCACCGGCGGGCATCTGGAGGGAGCGCAGACCCTCAACGACGTTGTGGAGTTGCTCGGCCCCACGGTCTTCCGGCTGATCGATCGCAGCGCGAACATGGTCAACATCGCCGGCAAACGCAGTTCGCTGGCCTTTCTCAACCACGTCATTGCCGGCTTGCCCGGCGTGCGCGATGGCGTCTTTTGCATGCCCGACCCCCAGGACGGGCAGGACGTTGCGCGCCTGGCGGCGTTTGTTGTGGCACCCGGGCTCAGTCCGGCGGACATTCTGGCTGCCTTGCGGCCACACCTGGACCCGGTGTTCCTGCCCCGGCCCATCGTGTCGCTGGACGTCTTGCCGCGCGATGGCAATGGCAAGATCGTGGCGGCCGCCCTGCGCGCTCTGATGGCCGAACATCTGGCTCCGCGGAGTTGACATGCCCAGCGTGGACATCACCTGTGCCCCCGATCATCCGGCCTTTGCCGGGCATTTTCCCGGCCGGCCGCTGGTTCCGGGCGTGCTGTTGCTGGACTGGGCACAGCATGCCGTCGAATCGGCGACCGGGCTGGTACTGGAGGGGGTGGCGGCGGCCAAATTCCTCAGTCCCGCACTGCCCGGCGACGCGTTGAGCGTGGTGTACGAGGTGGTCGACCAGGCCGTGCGCTTCGAAGTGCGGTGCGGTGCGCGTGCCGTGGCCAGCGGCCGGTTCGTGGTTGCCCACCGGTCTGCGACATGAGCACACCCGCCGAGCCGCGCAAGTCCGGCGAAATGCCCGAGTGGATGCAGCGCAAGGAGCGCGGAACCGTGTTCTGGCTGCGCGTCATGTGCTGGCTCTCGCTGACTCTGGGGCGGCGCCTGTCCCGCACGGTGGTGTACGGCATTGCCCTGTATTTCCTGCTGGCCGTACCCGCCGCGCGCAGGGCTTCGCGCGCCTATCTGGCGCGGTGTCTGGAGCGGCCTGCGACCTGGCGGGATGTGTACCGGCATTTCCTGACTTTTGCCAGCACCATCCATGACCGCGTGTACCTCATCAACGACCGGCATGAGTTGTTCGATATCCGCACGCACGGCACCGAAGCCTTGCACGCGGTGCACGCCCGCCAGCAGGGGCTCTTCCTGTTTGGCGCGCACCTGGGCAGTTTTGAGGTGCTGCGGTCCCTGGCGCGCGACCAGCCCGACATGCGGGTCTGCATGGCGATGTATCCGGAGAACGCGCGCCAGATCAACACCATGCTGGCCGCGATCAACCCGCGGGCCATGCAGGACATCATTGCGCTGGGGCAGCTCGATGCGATTCTGGCCATCCGCAACAAGCTGGAGGACGGCGCCATGGTTGGCGTGCTGGCAGACCGTGCCGCCGGGCCGGACCAGTACATCAGCGTCCCGTTTCTGGGGGCGCCGGCCAACTTTCCGACCGGCCCCTTGCGCATGGCGGCGGTGCTGCGCCACCCGGTCTATTTCATGGCCGGTTTGTACCGGGGTGGCAATCGCTACGATGTGCATTTTGAGTTGCTGGCAGATTTTTCCGCCCTAGGCGCCGGGGGGCGTGACGCCGCCGTGCGCGAGGTCCTCACCCGCTACGTGGCCGCACTGGAGCGCCATTGCCGGGCGGCACCCTACAACTGGTTTAATTTCTATGAATTCTGGGAGCCTCAGCGCCGTGACACTGCCTAATCCGATCCTGCCCCGCACGCTGGCTGCGGTCCTTCTCGCCCTTGCCACAGGCGTGGCGATGGCGGGTGACGTGAAGCTGCCGGAACTGATGCAGCTGCTGGCACAGCAGAAATCGGGCAAGGCCAGCTTTGTGGAAAAGAAATACATTGGCATCGTGGACAAGCCGGTGGAGTCTTCGGGTGAATTGGCGTTTACTGCCCCGAACAAGCTGGAGAAGCGCACCCTGAAGCCTGCGCTGGAGTCGCTGGTGCTTGAGGGCGACAGCCTCACCATCGATCAGGCCGACAAACGCCGTTTCACGGTGAGCCTGCAGGAACACCCGGAGGTGTCGGCTTTTGTGGAAAGCATCCGTGGCACGCTGGCGGGCGACCGCACGGCGCTGGAGAAGTACTACACCGTCGCCGTAACCGGCCCCATGGAGAAATGGCAGCTGCAGCTCATCCCCACGCAGGCGCGCATGGCCCAGGTCATCAGCCGCATCCGCATCAACGGTGCGCATGCCAGCGTCAAGACCATTGAATTCGAGCAGGCGGACGGTGATCGTTCCGAGATGTTCATCACCGGAACGGTTGCCAAGTGAAGTCCGGTAGCCGCTCACTGGCGCTGGCCCTCTGGCTTGCTGCGTTGGCCGTGTGTGCGGCGGTGATCGTGCAGACCCGTTTTGTGGCGGACCTGTCGGCGTTCATGCCCAAGATGCCCAATGCGCGCCAGCAGCTGCTGGTTGAGCAGTTGCGTGACGGCGTGATCGCCCGCCTCATCATGATGGGGATCGAAGGCGGCGACGCGGCCGAGCGCGCCCGCCTGTCACGCGAGCTGGCGGCTGCGCTGCGTGCGCAGCCGTCGTTCATGGGCGTGCAAAACGGCGAGGCGTCGATTCAGGATCGGGACCGCGCCTATTTCTTCAACAACCGGTACCTTTTGAGTCCGGCAGTCACCAGCGAACGCTTCACCCGTGACGGCTTGCACCAGGCCATTGGCCACTCGCTGGATGCGTTGGCCGGCAATGCGGGGCTGGTGCTCAAGCGCCTGCTGCCACACGACCCTACCGGCGAAACGCTGCAACTGCTGGAGCAGTTTGCCGGAGGCAGCCAGCCGCGCAGCCTGGAGGGCGTCTGGAGTTCCCGCGACGGCCAGCGGGCCCTGTTGCTGGCGCAGACGCGCGTGGAAGGTTCCGACACCGAGGCGCAAGCCCAGCTGATTCACACCATCGAGCAGACCTTTGCCGCCATTCCCGGCCGGCACGCAGATACCCGCCTGGTGATGAGCGGCACCAGTGTGTTCTCGGTGTCCTCGCGCAGCACGATCGAGACGGAAGTCAGCCGTCTGGCCATCGCCAGCCTGGTGCTGGTCACGGGCCTGCTGTTGTTTGTCTACCGGTCGTTCATTCTGCTGGCACTGGGCTTGCTGCCCGTGGTTTCCGGCGCCCTGGTCGGGATTGCGGCGGTGAGTCTGGGTTTTGGCCATGTGCATGGCCTGACGCTGGGGTTTGGCACCACCCTGATCGGGGAAGCCGTGGACTATTCGATCTACCTGTTCATTCAGCGTGCCCACGGGGCCGATGCCAGTGGTTTCTGGCGCACGATCCGGCTGGGCGTTCTGACCTCCATCGCGGGTTTTGCCGCCATGCTGGGCTCCGGATTTCCCGGCTTGTCCCAGCTGGGGCTGTATTCCATCAGCGGGCTGGTCGCAGCGGTGCTGGTGACCCGCTATGTCCTGGCGGGTTTGATACCGCCGGGAATGGCGGTGCGCGATCTGTCCCGGTTCGGCGTGCTGCTGGACGGCATGGTGCAGCGCCTGCGGCGTCTGCAGTGGCTGATTGCGGTGCTGCTGCTGGCGGCAGCGGGCACCGTGGCCTACCACTCCAGCGCCATCTGGAACCGCCAGCTGTCGGCCCTCAGTCCCGTCTCCAAGGCGGACATGCAGCTGGACCTGGAGCTGCGGCGCGACCTGGGGGCGCCAGACATGCGCTACATGGCAACGTTCACGGCGCCCGACCAGGAGGCTGCCTTGCAGCGTGCCGAACAGGTCGGCGGGGTGATGCAAGGGCTGATCCGGGAGCAGGTTCTGGGTGGGTTCAACTCGCCCGCGCGGGTTCTGCCCAGCCTGGCGTTGCAGCGACAACGCCAGGCGGCGCTGCCGGACGAGGCGCAGGCACGGACCAATCTGCGGGAGGCCCTGGTGGGCCTGCCCATCCAGCCCGAGCGCCTGGAGGGTTTCCTGGCGGACGTGCAGGCCAACCGGTCCCGGCCCGCTCTGGTGCGCGCCGATCTGGACGGCACCTCGGCGGCGCTGTTGGTGGACTCCTTGCTGGTCAAACGCGACAAGGACTTTCTGGTGCTCATGCCCCTGCAATCCACCGGAGTGGGCCCCCAGGGTGATGTGATTGACCTCGCCAGGGTGAACGCAGCGCTGGAAGCGGGCGGCCTCTCCGGCGTCACCGTGATTGATCTGCTGGAGGAAACGACGGGCATCTTCGATAGCTACCTGAAGGAGGCGCTGCTTCTGTCCGGACTGGGCGGCCTGGCCATTGTGGGGCTGCTGTTGCTGTCGCTGCGATCGGTCACGCGCATGTTGCGGGTGATCGCGCCGGTGGCCTGCGCGGTGCTGTGTGTGACGGCGGGGCATCTCGTCGGCGGCGTCCAGCTGACGATCTTGCATCTGGTGGGCTTGTTGCTGGTGGTGGCGGTGGGTTCCAATTACGCGCTGTTCTTTGACAGTGGCGCGCAAGCCCGCTCCCTGGCTGAGCGTCGTCAGACGCTGGTTTCGCTGGTGGTGGCCAATCTCACCACGGTGGCCAGTTTTGGTGTTCTGGGCCTGTCCTCGGTGCCGGTGCTGTCGGCATTTGGTACCACCGTCGGGCCTGGCGCGCTGCTGGCCCTGTTTTTCTCCGCCATGCTGGCAGGAGGAGCTTCCGATGCGCCAGATCACTGATGCCTTCGACAGCACCCGCCGCGCGCAGACGCTGCTGGTACTGCTGCCTCCGGCGCAGGCGCGTCCCGAGGATTTCCTGGCTCAGGGTTTTGTCGCTGCCGTGCGCGCGCGGGGGATTCGGGCTGACCTGACGCTGGTGGAAACCACCTACCAGCAGCTGATGGACAAAACGGGTGTTTCCCTGTTGCACGAGCAGGTGGTTCTGCCGGCCCAGGCGGCGGGCTACGCGCAGGTCTGGCTGGCGGGCATCTCGCTGGGCGCCTTCCATGCCCTGTATTACGCGGCCGAACATGCGCACCACTTGGCGGGCGTCCATCTCATGGCGCCCTATCCGGGTACGAGCGATGTGCTGGCCGAAATCTGCACGGCCGGCGGGCCGCTTGCCTGGGCGGATGCTCCGTACGAAGGCCAGGGCGATGAGCGCGCCTGGTGGCGCTGGCTGTGCCGCGAGGCGCAGTCCGGTGAGTGGACCACGCCGGTGCATCTCAGCACCGGGAGTGAAGACCGTTTTGTGCGGGGGCAGCGCCTGATGGCCGATCTGCTGCCCGCCGCGCAAGTGCGCACGGTGCCCGGTGGCCATGCCTGGCCGGTCTGGCAAGCCCTGTGGCAGCAATGGCTGGACCATGGCCCTCTCGCCCTGCCAGCGGTCCGGGCGCAAACCGGTGCCTCAGGGGGGTGACCATGCACGGCTGGCGGCCCACTCCTGCTCTGCTGGCCAGCGTGGCGCTGCATGTGGGCGCGCTGCTGGCGCTGCTCCTGCGCTTTGACCTGTGGGCCTGGGCGTTGGGCGGGGTGCTGTTGAATCACCTGGTTCTCGGTGCGATCGGCTTGTGGCCACGCAGCACGGCGCTGGGGCCCAATCTGGTGCGCCTGCCCGATGCGGCGGCGCGGCGTGGCGAAGTGGCCATTACCATCGACGACGGCCCCGATCCGGAGGTGACGCCACAGGTGCTGGCGATCCTGGCATCCCGGGGTGCACGCGCCACTTTTTTCTGCATTGGGGAGCGGGCCGCGGCGCACCCCGAGGTCTGCCGTGCCATCGTGGCCGCCGGGCATGCGATCGAAAACCACGGACAGTGGCACCGCAACCACACGGCAGCGCTGGGGCCGCGCGGCTGGCGGCGCGAGGTGGGCACCGCGCAAGCCACGCTGGCGGCCATCACCGGTCAGAAGCCGGTATTTTTCCGGGCCCTGGCGGGCCTGCGCAACCCTTTTCTCGACCCGGTGCTGCACCAGCTGGGGTTGCGGCTGGCCACCTGGACCCGCCGTGGCTATGACACCCGTGAGGGGGATGCCGCGCGCGTGCTGGCGCGCCTGACCCACCGGCTGGCGGCCGGCGATATTCTGCTGCTGCACGATGGCCACAGCGCCCGAACGGCATCAGGGCGCCCGGTCATTCTGGAAGTGTTGCCCCGCCTGCTGGATGAACTGGCCGTGCGCCGGCTCACGCCCGTCACCTTGCGTTCCGTATGCGATCCATCCTGAAACGGCGGCTGCGGGACTTGGCCAGTGAACCCTACCGGGTGTCCGGCCAGTTCCATTACCAATGGGCACGTGGCAAGCTGGGGCACGATCCCCTGTTCTTTGCGCTGATCGAACACGGGGTGTTTCCCAATGGGGCGCGGGTTCTCGACCTGGGGTGTGGCCGCGGGCTGCTGGCCGCCTGGTTGCTGGCTGCGGAGCAACTGCGGGCCGAGGGTTGCTGGCCGGCGTCCCTGACGCCGCCGCCCCGGGGGCTGCACTTTCGGGGGTTGGAACAGGTGGGGCAGGACGTGGCATGCGGCAACCGGGCCTTGCAGTCCGTCCATGGCCGGCGCGTGCAGCTTGATGCCGGCGATATCCGTGTGGCCGACCTGGGCGATGCAGACGCCATCGCGCTGCTGGACGTGCTGCATTACATCCCCTATGCGGAGCAGGAGCGGCTGCTCGACCGTGTCCGCACGGCACTGGATGGCGGGGGGGTCTTTGTGACCCGTGTGGGCGATGCCGGCGGCGGGCTGCGGTTTGCGCTCAGCCAGTGCGTGGACATGGGCATTGCCCTGGTTCGGGGCTACCGCATCAGCCGCCTGTGGTGCCGTTCGCAGGACGCGTGGGTGCAGGCGCTGCAAGCCCGGGGCTTCGCAGTGCAGGCCTGTCCCATGAGCGACGGCACGCCGTTTGCCAACGTCCTGCTCGTTGCGCGTGTGGCATGATGCGCGCTGCCCAACTTTCAAGCACTTGTTCAAGCGGATCTGGCGTGCAATCACTTCGACTGAGTTCGTTCACCATGACCAGCGCTCTGGGCGCGGGTCTGGCCTCCACGCTGCAGGCCTTGCGTGCAGGACGCAGCGGCATCACGCGCACGCAATGGGAAACCGTGGACCTGGATACCTGCATTGGCATGGTGGACGGCCTGGATGCCCAGCCGGTGCGCGCTGATCTGTCCGCGTTCGACTGCCGCAACAACCGATTGGCCCAGCGGGGTCTGGAGCAGGACGGTTTTGCCGACGCTGTCCGAGGCGCTGTCGCGCGCCATGGCGCAGAGCGCGTGGGGGTGTTCCTGGGAACCAGTACGTCGGGCATCCTGAGTTCTGAAATCGCCTACCGCCACCGCGATCCGGTCAGCGGCGCCCTGCCGCCCGGCCTCGACTATCGCCACACCCACAACAGCTACTCGGTGGCCGACTTCGTGCGCCAGTACTTCGGCTTGCGGGGGCCGGCTTACGTGGTGTCGACCGCCTGCTCTTCCAGCGCCAAGGTGTTTGGCAGTGCCCAGCGCATGCTCGTCAGCGGCATGATTGACGCCGCGGTCGTTGGCGGTGTGGATTCGCTGTGCCTGACCACACTCTACGGTTTCAACTCCCTGCAGCTGGTATCGGCTCAGCCTTGCAGGCCCTTTGATGCCCACCGCGACGGCATTACCATGGGCGAGGGCGCGGCGTTTGCGCTGGTTGAGCCTGCCGCCAACACGCAGCCCGGCGATATCCTGGTCAGTGGCATTGGCGAATCGAGCGACGCACACCACATGTCGTCGCCCCACCCGCAGGGGCTGGGCGCTCGCATGGCCATGGAGGCCGCCTTGCGCATGGCCGGTCTGCAGACCACCGACATTGGCTACATCAACCTGCATGGCACCTCCACGCCCAGCAACGATGCGGCCGAGGACAAAGGCGTCAGCGCCTTGTTTGGCACGCAAACGCCGTGCAGCTCCACCAAGGGGCATACAGGGCACACGCTGGGCGCGGCCGGCGGCGTGGAGGCCGTCATCTGCGCGCTGGCGCTGCGCCATGGCTTTGCCCCGGGCGGCGTCGGTACGCGGGAGCTGGACCCGCAGCTGCGCAGCCGGTATCTGCTGGCCAACCTGGAGCAACCGCTGCACCATGTGCTGAGCAATTCCTTTGGCTTTGGCGGCAGCAATTGCAGCCTCGTCCTGTCGCGGGTGCAGGCATGAGCGCGCTGCAGGTCCATGTTGACGGCATCGGTCTGATCGGACCGGGCTTGTCGGGCTGGGAAGCCACCTGCGGCGTGCTGGCTGGCCGCAGCACGCTTGAACTGGCAACGCCGGTGCTGCCGCCCGTTGAGGCTTTGCCGCCGGCGGAGCGCCGGCGCGTGGGGCAGGCCATCAAGCTGGCCATGGCGGTGGGTTTCGAGGCCGTGCGCCACGCCGGCGCCGATGCCACCCCACTGGCCACCGTCTTTTCCTCCACCGGGGGCGATTGCGACAATTGCCACGCCATTCTGGAAACACTGGCATCGGCGGACCGTGCCGTGTCGCCCACACGGTTTCACAATTCGGTGCACAACGCGCCCGCGGGGTACTGGAGTATTGCCACGGGCTGCATGGCACCTTCCACCAGCCTGTGCGCGTATGACGCCACCTTTGCGGCCGGCTTGCTGGAGGCTGCCACCCAGGTGTTGACCAGTGGCCAGCCCTGTCTGCTGATTGCCTTTGATACCTTGTACCCAGAGCCGCTGCACGCCCTGCGTCCCATTCCGTATGCGCTGGGCGTGGGCATGCTGCTCAATCCGCACAAGACGGATGCCGCGCGCGCCACGTTCACGCTGGCGACTACGCCGGTGGCTGTGACGCCCATGGCGGACGCCACGCTGGAGTCTTTGCGCCAGCACATTCCGGCCGCTCGCAGCCTGCCTTTGCTGCAACTCCTGGCTCAGGCCCGCAGCGGGGCCGTGGTGATTGACTACCTGGATGGGCTGCACCTCGCGGTGGAGGTGCAGGTGTGAATCCGGACCACGCCTGGATTGCGGCCCACATCCCGCACCAGGGCAGCATGTGCCTGCTGGAGGCCGTGCAGCACTGGAGTCCGACCGAGATCGTGTGCCGTGCGCACAGCCACCGCCGGGAGGACAACCCCCTGCGGTTTGTCGGGCGTCTGGGCATCAGTGCCGGCATTGAATACGCGGCACAGGCCATGGCGGTCCACGGGGCCTTGCTGGCCGCACAGGATGCTGTGCCCTGCGTGGGCTTCTTGACCAGCGTGCGCGATGTGCGCTGGCTGCGTTCGCGGCTGGATGACGTGGCAACGGACCTGACGGTGCGCGCCGAGCGGTTCTCCGGCAACGCGGTCAGCCTGCTGTACCAGTTCAGTGTGCTGGCGGCAGACGCCGTGCTGCTGAGCGGGCGTGCCAGTGTCCTGCTTCAGGCCCCCGAGGCGTGAGGCGGCTTCTTCATATTCACTCCGTATTGGAATCGCCATGCGACGTGCTTTAGTAACCGGGGGCAGTGGTGCCATTGGCGCCGCCATCTGTCGCCGACTGGCGGCCGACGGCATGCAGGTCATCGTTCACGCCAATCACCATATGGCGGCAGCCCAGGCGCTGTGTGATGAGCTGCGGGCACAGGGCGGTGCGGCCCAGGCCGTTCAGTTCGATGTGGTCGACGCCGATGCGACCCAGGCCGCTTTGGAAACCCTGCTGCAGGACGGCAGCATTGCGGTGCTGGTGAACAACGCTGGCATCCACGATGACGCCGCGTTTCCCGGCATGCGCCGAGCCCAGTGGCATGGCGTCATTGATGTGTCGTTGCATGGGTTTTTCAATGTGACGCAACCCCTGACCATGCCCATGGTGCGGGGCCGTTGGGGCCGCATCATCAATATCTCGTCCATTGCCGGCATTACCGGTAACCGGGGGCAGACCAACTACGCGGCGGCCAAAGGCGCTTTGCATGCCGCCACCAAGTCGCTCTCGCTCGAATTGGCCAGCCGGGGCATCACGGTCAACGCTGTGGCGCCCGGCATCATCACGTCGGACATGAGCAAGGACGCGTTTGATGCGGAAACCATTGCGCGGCTGGTCCCGATGAAGCGCGCGGGCAGGGCTCAGGAAGTCGCCGATCTGGTGGGGTTCCTCGCGTCGGAGCAGGCGTCGTATATCACCGGGCAAGTCATTTCGGTGAATGGCGGCATGGTGTGAGCCGTATCCGCTGATTACGCCAGGGCACAGGGCAGGGCGCACCCGCCCGCCCGGAACCAGCGTGCAAAGACCCGGAAGTCCTGTTGCTGTGCCGGTGTCAGGCGGGCATGGGCCTGCTGCATCCGGTGCCGGGTTTCGGTATCCAGGGTGCGCCGGGCCGCGCTCTTGAACACCACCATGAAGGGGGCCAGCGGGGTCTGGTAGCAGGCAACATCCGGTCCCAGCAGGGCGGTGGCATCACGCAACTCCGTGGTGCTGAACGCGGCCTGCAAGGACTGCAGGTAGTCCTGCGTAAACCGTGCACTCTGGCATTCCCGGCGATCGTATGCGAAGAAGCGCTGTGTGCGGGCGCGCTTGAATCGTCCGAAGTCCACCAGGTACAGGGCGCCTCCGGGCTTGAGCACGCGCCGTACCTCCTGCAGGGTGCGCCCCAGCGCCCGGGTGTCCGGCAAATGGTGCAGGGACATGGTGCACATGACGCCGTCCATGCTGGCATCGTCCAATCCGTCCAGGCGGGTCATGTCTGCGGTGGCCAGTTCCACATTGCCGACGGCGCCGCGCGCCAGCGTGGCCCGTGCCACATCGAGCATGGTGGCGGAGGCGTCGATCCCGACAAAGTGTGTGTGCGGGTTGAGCAGGGCGACGGGCAGCAGCTGGTTGGCAGGCCCGCAGGCCAGGTCCAGCACCCGGTCGCCGGGGCGCAGGAGGGGCGTGATCTGCAGTGCGTGAAACAGGTGCGTGAACGCCAGCAGGCCTTCGTCGCGTCCGCAGTCCACAAAGGCAGCAACCTGCTCCGGGTCGTGCATGACCAGGTCGGGCTCCGGTATCCGCTCCAGCACCTGCCGCGACAGGCGCTCCAGAAGCAAATGTCCCAACATTGCCGGGCCGGACATCAGCACCCTTTCATGTTGTCGGCACCCTGCTCGGCCGGTTACAGCGGCTTGACGGCCTGGTATTCCGCCAGGATGCTCATGCCCCTCACCTCGATGTGGCGGCGCACATCCGAGAAGCCGGCAGCCCGCAGCGTGGCCAGTACCTGCTCGGGGGGTACGCAGGCCTCGATGGTGTCCCAGTAGTAACGCCACAGCCGGCGGGTGTTCTTCTTGCGTCCCACCACCAGGGCCAGCAGCGGAACCAGGCCCTTCATGTACATCTTGAGCAGGAAGCGGCCCCAGCGGCTTTCGGGGCAGGTGATCTCCAGCAGGCACAGCTTGCCGCCGGGCTTCAGGACGCGGTGGAATTCGTGGAAGGCGGCGTCGAGATCGCTGATGTGGCGCAACGCGTAGCCCATGCTCAGGAAGTCGAAATGCGCATCGGGAAACCCGATGGCCTCCGCACTGCCCTGCACCAGCGCCACGCCGGCTGGCACTTTGGCGTTGGCCATCATGCCCGGGCTGGGGTCCACGCCCGTGACGAGGCTGGGCTCGCCCACAATGCGTGCGGCCTCCCGTGCCACCAAGCCGGTGCCCACGCCCACATCCACCACCCGCATGCCGGCTCGCAGACCCGCCCGTTCCAGCGCCTGGCCGCGGTACCACATACCGGTGCCAAAGCCCAGGATGTGTTCCATGCGGTCGTAGTCCTCGGCCGTGCTGTCGAACATGTCCCGCACGAAACCGGCGCGGGCCTGCTCGTCACGGTAGTAATCGGTCAGTGGCGCGTGGGGCGCCTTGGCGGGCGCCAGATTGGGGGAAAGGGTCATACAGGGGTCTCGGCAAGGTCAGGAAAAAATCTTCCGCAGGAGCAGCAGGGGCAGGCGCACCGCAAAGCCGACCATCAGGCGGATGTGCATCCAGGTGAGCAAGCGGTTGTCGCGCCAGTAATTGAAATGGGACACTCCCCCCTCGTCGGCGCGCAGGTACTTGACCGGCGCGGGCAGGTTGACCGGGCGCACGCCGCGCCAGCACAGACGCACCACGGCCTCGGGGTCGAAGTCAAAGCGGCGCATCCAGCGCTGGCCTTGCATGACGTCGCGCAGGGCAGCCGCGGGATAGACCCTGAAACCGTACAGCGAGTCGCCGATGCCCATCCACAGGGTCTCCAGGTTGGCCCACCAGTTTGAAATCTTGCGCCCCTTGACCCGCAGTGCCGGTGCGCTGGCGTCAAAAACCGGCACCCCCAGCACCATGGCATCGGGAGCGCGTCGCGAGGCTTCCATGAACCGCGGGATCAGCGTCGCAGGGTGCTGGCCGTCCGAATCCATGCACAGGCAGTGGGTGAAGCCGGCCCGTAGGGCTTCCTCCAGCCCCTGCAACACGGCCGCCCCCTTGCCCTGGTTGGTGGGGAGGGTGATGACGTGCAGGCCATCGTCTTGCGACGCCAGGGCGCACAGGCCGTCGGCGGTTCCGTCGGTGCTGCCATCCACCACGACCCAGACGGGGTTCCATTGGGCGCGGGCCTCGCGGACAGTGTCATAGACCTTGCTGCCCGGGTTGTAGCTGGGAATCAGCACCAGATGGGAGGTGGACGGAATGGGCATGTCAGGCGCGCAGGCTCGGGTCGATGGAGCGGGTGAGGTGCTGTTCAAAATAGGCTTGCAGGCTTCCTGCCGTTTCGGCACAGGCTCCGCTGGAGGCCAGCTGCGCCCCCAATGTGGCCCGGTACACCAGGGGGAACTGCGGCGGGCGAAACAGGGGCCAGCCCTTGCTCAGGTAGGGGGAGTTGGTGACGAGAAAAATGGCCTGCAACGGCACATGGGCCCGTTTGGCAATGAGGGCCACGCCGGGCTTGAGGATATTGACCGGCTGGCGGGTGGTGCGGGTTCCCTCCGGAAAGACCAGCAGATGCTGCCCCGGTGCCAGTACCCGGATGGCCTGGCGCAGCATCGTGTCGGGGTGCCGGTTGGAGACGTAGCCTGCCACGCGGGCGCCGATGCCCAGCAGCAGGTTGGCGCCGATGCTGGCCTTCATGAGGCACACCGTCCGGTGCACCCGGGATACGATGAGAAAGACATCGATCATGCTGGGGTGGTTGGCGACCAGCAGCAGGGGGGCGCGCTGGTTCAGTCCATCCAGGGCGTTCAGGTCCAGGTGCATCAGGCCGCAGCGTTGTGCGCCCCACAGGAACAGGCGAAACAGGCCGCTGATCAATTGCTGCGCCAGCGGTTCCCGGAACGATCGGGGCGTTGCCAGCAAGGGCAGCAACCCGAGATTGCCCACCAGCAGCATGGCGCCCAGCCACAGGAGCATCAGGTAGAACAGGCACAGTTGCCCCAGTCGCCGCGGCCACCCGGTGTCAGTGCGCATGGGGAAGCTGGCCTTCCGCCTCGATTTCCACGAGCAGGTCGTTGCGACAGATGTCGGCCTGCATGAAGCAGAAGTCCGTCATGCCGTGCGCGAGCAGGCAGTCGCGAACCACCGGATAGTCGGTGGCGTGGCGGATGTAGACGCAGCCCTTCAGGTGGCCCAGTTGCCACTGCCCGGTTCCGGCCTTGTCATTGGCGCTGCGCAGGACTGCCTGGATGTTGCGGATGGACTCCTGCGCCTGCGCCAGCACATTTCCGCAGTGCAGGGTCTGGTGTCCCACGATGCTGGCGGTGCCGCTGATGAACAGCACATCCTCTCCGGCGTGCTGTGGCAACCAGGCTGCGCGGGAAAAAATGGGCGGGTCTTCACCGTACTGCTTGGGGTAATGGTAGGAGCTGACCTGGCGGGGGTTCTCGATGGCGATGCCTGGACGGTTGCTCGCCAGGATGGCGACCTGAAACGGTCCGCTGTGGGTGCCCAGGGCGCAGGCTGCCGGGGCACCCTCGGCCAGTGTGTAGTTCTGCGCCCGGAAGGCATCCTTGCGCCCCAGGTTGAACAGCCGGTAGCGCTCCACGCCATTTTCCGGCTCGGTGATGTGCGGCAGGTAGTTCCAGATCCGCAACAGATGGGGCTTGCCCTGGGTCTGTGCGGTGCGCAACAACGTTTGATATGCATCAAAACTTTGCTGTGCCACAGACGTGGGCGCCGAGATGGAAACGTACGCAAACAGGAAGTCGGCCGTTTGCGCCCAGGTCACGGTCAAGCCGTTAACAGTCTGGGAGGCCGTGGCGGGCTGCTCGCCGCCCACACACCACCACTGCTGGGCGTGCTGGGAACCTCCCAGGCAGGTCATGGGGACCTGGAAGAGGGGGATGGCATCTGCGGGATGGTGCAGGGGGGACGCCACGCCGGGGAGGACCCGGGCCAGGGTGGGGTAACCCGGACGGTCCGGCCCGGCCTCATCCGTGACCGGACTGCGATGCATCCATAACTTCAATTCAGACCGCTGGGTCAAAATGACCGCCCCCTACATGTTCGTTTTCAGATCCCCCGGCATTATGCCGTTTGTCGCTGTGCGCACACGCCCTGCAACGGGCCGGTTCACAGAGGGGGCTCCGGTACAATTTCGGCAAACAACCCGTACCCACCTATGCTTGAAGAAACCATCAAAAATTATTTGATCACCAGTGCAGGGGTTGATCCGGCCAAGTTTGCGGCGCCGGGACTGCAGGTTGCAGACCTGGAGCTGGATTCTTTGGGCTTGCTGGAGATGTTGTTCGAGATTGAAGACAAGTACGGCCTGCAGGTTCCCGAACCCATGCGGTTCCTGTCGATGAGCTTCACGGAAATGGTGGCCGACATCGAATCCACGGTGCGCGCGCACCATGGCGGGCAACTGCCGGCACTCGACGCCGAAAAAGCTGCCTGCTGAGTGGATACGGTTCTCGTTACCGGCCTGGGCATGATCTGCCCTCTGGGCACTGACCGGCACAGCAGCTTTGCTGCTGCGCTGGCCGCCCGCAGCGCCGTCCAGATGGCGCCTGCCGGACTGGTTCCCCGGCTGCCCCATCTGTTGCTGGCTCCGGCCCCCGAGCCGGAGCCGTTGCTCGACAAGAAATATGCCGGTCTGGACCGTGCCACACAGTTTGCGCTGGTGGCCGCGCAGGAGGCCATGGCCGATGCGGGCATGGCCGTACCGCCTGCCGACCCCACGCGTTTTGGTGTGTTTGTCGGCATCGGTTTCGGTGGCGCGCAGACGGTGGACAGTCTGTACACCCGCTATTTCGATACCCTGCACGATCCGGCCCAGGCGCACAAGAACCCGACCGTGATGCACCCACTGTCGGTGCCCCGCATGATGGCCAATGCCGCGGCGGCACTGGTGTCCATGCGGTACGGCCTGCGGGGGCAAAGCAGTACCTACTCCGTGGCCTGCGCGTCGTCGGCCGTGGCGGTCGGGGATGCCATGCGCGCCATCCGGCACGGCTACCTGGACGCTGCGGTGGTGATCGGTACCGAAGCCATGCTGAGCCCGGGTTCGCTGATGGCCTGGAATGCCCTGCGGGTCATGGCCAAGCCCGATGCCGCCGATCCGGCGCGCAGCTGCCGACCGTTTGCGGCTGACCGGAGCGGTTTTGTCCTGGGCGAGGGCGCGGCAGCCCTGGTGCTGGAAAGTGCGGCGCATGCCCAGTCCCGGCAGGCGCCCGTTCAGGCTGAAGTGGCCGGCTACGGCTGCAGCAGCGATGCCCAGCACATGACGGCACCCTCGGTGCAGGGGCAGGTCAGTGCCATGCAGCAAGCCTTGCGCGAGGCGGGCATGGAAGCGTCGCAGGTACAGTACCTGAATGCGCACGGCACCGCCACCGATGCCGGGGATGTGACGGAGACCGAATCCATTCGCGCGGTTTTTGGCGCTGCGGCCGACCGGCTGGCCGTCAGTTCGACTAAGGCCGTGCACGGGCACCTGATCGGAGCCGGCGGAGCATTGGAGTTTGCGCTCAGCATCATGGCCATGAACAGCGGTTCGCTGCCGCCCACCGCCCATCTGGACCAGGCCGATCCGCGGTGTGACCTCGACTACCTGCCGCTGCACGCCCGGCACGGGTGCCATGTTGACGCGGTGATGTCCAATTCCTTTGCATTCGGCGGCAGCAACGCAGCATTGCTGGCACGCCGGTATGCGCCATGACGGCGCCAGCCCTGGTCTATCCGTTCACCCTGGATCGCCCGGCCATTCAGGCCCTGCTGCCGCACCGGGGCGATATCTTTGTCTGTGAGCAGGTGCAGGTCCAGGGGCCGCATCACTTCACGGGAATGGCGCGTTGGCCGCTGGAAAACGGCGTGATCCAGGGGCATTTTCCCGGGTTGCCGGTGGTCCCCGGCGTGCTGCTGATCGAAGCCATGGCGCAACTGGCGGGAGCCGGGCTGCTGGCCGGCGACCCCTACGTGCGGTCCTTGCCGGGCGACCTGGTGGGGGTGCTCGCATCGGTTCGCAAATGCCTCTTCAAGCGTCCGGTGGTGCCGCAGACCGATGTGGAGTTCCGCATCCAGTGCCGGCAAATGGCCCCCATGGCCGTGCAGGTGGGTGCCACGGTGCATGCCCATGCCGCGGAGGTTGCGCAACTGGATATCCTGATGGTCTACACCGCCCGGTCGCAGCTGATGGCCGCCCTGCACGGCGGGTAACCGGTCCGGTGCGGAACGGTTCCGCACTAGGCGGTCCTGGCCAGCACGATCGCCGTGATGGTGGCCACGCCCGCGCCCCGCAAGGTGCGGGCGGCGGCGTGCAGGGAGGCTCCGCTGGTCATGACATCGTCCACCAGCACCACGTGTCGGTTTCGGAGCTGTTCTGCCTGCAGGGGGTCTACGGCAAAGGCGTTCTGGACGCTGCGCAGACGTTCAGCGCGGGGCAGGGGGCGTTGGGGCGGTGTGTCCTGGATGCGCAGCAGCACGCCGGTGCGCGCCTTGGACGCATCCAGGGCGCAGGCCAGTTCGTGGGCCTGGTTGTAGCCGCGCTCCCGCAGGCGTTCTTTCGACAGCGGCATGGGTAGCAGCGCGTCGGCGCGCTCCAGTGCCGGCTCCACCCAAGGGGTGCTGCGCAGCACCAGCGCAAAGCTGGCGGCCCAGCCGGGATGCTGGCGGAACTTGAAGTCCGCCACCAGGGTGGACCAGGGGTAGGCATAGGGCACGGCCGCCAGGCAGGCGTCCAGCGGGGGCGGCGCCACCAGGCAGGCGCCACACTGGCGCACACCGGGAGGTACTTCCAGGGCACAGGTCTGGCAGCGGGGCAGTGGTTGCGCAAATGCGCCCACGCAGGCGTCGCACACCGGTTGGGCGGGCCAGGCATGGCACACGGCGCACTGGCTGGGCAGGCGTCGCGATATCCCTTGAAGCAGTTGGCGAAACACGCTGCCAATATACTCGTCTCGCCCCCTCTCTCCAGCCCCTGCACACCATGTCGTCCGCGCTTCCTCCCACCATTGATCCCCAGGCCGCTGCGCGCTGGGCCCGCAGTCTGCCGGCCGCCTCTCCGTGGCTGCACGAGGAAGTCGCGCGCCGCATGGAGGACCGGCTGCAGTGGATGACGCTGCAGCCGCAGGCCTGGGTGCACTGGGAGCCCTTGCGGGGCGGTTTGCAGGCGCAGGCGCTGCTCACCCGGCGGTACCCGAAATCAGAGTGTTATGTGGTGGAAACTGCCGCAGAACATGCGCAGACAGCTAGCAAATTGATAGCGCCTGCGTGGTGGAATCCGGCACGCTGGACCGGCGCGCCGGTGCACTTCGGCGCACCGTCCGAACCGGTGCAGATGCTGTGGGCCAACATGGCGCTGCACATGGCGGCGGACCCGCAGGCGCTGCTCACGCGCTGGGGCAGCCTGCTTGCGCCCGACGGGTTCCTGATGTTTTCCTGCCTGGGGCCCGATACCCTGCGCGAGTTGCGGGCGGTGTATGCCGCGCAGGGTTGGCCTGTCCCGTCGCACACCTTTACCGACATGCACGACTGGGGCGACATGCTGGTGCAGGCCGGTTTTGCCGAACCGGTGATGGACATGGAGCGCATCACCCTGACGTTTGCGACACCGCAGCGCCTGCTGGCCGAGTTGCGCGAACTGGGGCGCAACCTGCATCCGCAGCGCTTTGACGCCCTGCGCGGGCGCGGCTGGCGCACGCAGCTGTGCGCGGCGCTGGAGCGCGATGGTGCGCGCGCGGCGGATGGCCGCCTTCAGCTGACGTTCGAGGTCATCTATGGCCATGCGTTCAAGCCGCAGCCGCGCCTGACGGTGCGCCCGGAAACGACGGTGTCGCTGGACGAAATGCGGGCAGCTTTGAGGCAAGTCAAGAAAAAATAGCCGAGCGCTTGATAACCGGGCTTGACATTCGGTTTTGGTTCTGAATTTATTCGGATGGTGTGGGCTACAATAACCCGCAACCTGGTTCTGGCGACCCAGCCAGCGGCCTGCTACGCGGGTCGGGCTGGGGTTGGTGCCGATTAATCCGATTCGATGAAGAAACAACCATGATGAAGAGCATTTTCAAGAAGTTGGTTTCGCTGCTGCTGGCGGCCAGCGCATGGGCAGGTACTGCGGCGTTCACTCTGGCGCATGCGGTCAACGACCTGCCCGGCGGACCGGCGGTGCACCAGTTGAACCTGCACCCGCCAGTGACCCGGATCGCGGAAGAGTTGCACGGCCTGCACTGGTTCATGCTGATCGTGTGCTCCATCATTTTTGTGGCCGTGTTCTCGGTCATGTTCTATTCCATCTGGAAACACCGCAAGTCGGTGGGCCACAAGGCCGCCACGTTCCATGAGTCCGTGCTGGTGGAAGTGGTCTGGACGGTCATTCCCTTCCTCATCGTGATCCTGATGGCCTTGCCGGCGACCAAGGTGGTGGTGGCCATGAAAGACACCACCAACGCCGATCTCACCATCAAGGTGACCGGCATGCAGTGGAAGTGGGGTTACGACTACCTCAAGGGCGAAGGTGAGGGCATCGGGTTCATCTCGTCGCTCGACAGCAGCCAGCGCGCCCTGTCCGACGCCGGTGGCCCCAAGAAGGGCGACTCCGTCGATGACTACCTGCTCAAGGTGGATGCGCCTCTGGTGGTGCCGGTCAACAAGAAGGTGCGCATCATCACCACCGCCAATGACGTGATCCACTCCTGGGGTGTGCCCTCGTTCGGCGTCAAGCAGGATGCCATTCCGGGCTTTGTGCGCGACACCTGGTTCCGTGCCGAGAAGGTGGGCGACTACTACGGGAACTGCGTCGAACTGTGCGGCAAGGAGCACGCCTACATGCCGGTTCACGTCAAGGTGCTGTCGGCGGAAGACTATTCCAAGTGGGTGGACGGCGAGATGAAGAAACTGGCCGCCAAGGCCGATGATCCTGCCAAGGTCTGGACGCTGGCCGACAGCCTGCAGCGCGGTGAAAAGGTGTACGCCGCCAATTGCGCCGCCTGCCACCAGGCCAACGGCAAGGGCGGCGGTCCTGTCAAGCCGCTGGATGGAGCCGCAGTCGTGCTGGACGCAGACAAGACCAAGCAGATCGCCGTGGTGCTCAACGGGCAGAACAACCTGACCATGCCGTCCTGGAAGGCCCTGAGCGATACCGATATCGCCGCGGTCATCAGCTACACCAAGAACCACTGGTCCAACAAGACGGGTCAGGTGGTGCAGCCGGCCGATGTGCTGGCCTTGCGCAAGTGATGTGATCCGGGCCCGTCAAGCCGCCAGATACAAATTCGAGAATTGAGAAGGAAATCAGGATGAGTGCCGTTCTAGACCACCACGATCACGCCCATGACGACCACAGCCACGCGCCCGCGGGCTGGCGGCGCTGGGTGTTCGCCACCAACCACAAGGACATTGGCACGCTGTACTTGCTGTTCAGCTTCACCATGCTGATGATTGGCGGCATTCTGGCCCTGATCATCCGTGCCGAGCTGTTCCAGCCCGGGCTGCAACTGGTCAACCCCGAGCTGTTCAACCAGCTCACCACCATGCACGGCATCATCATGGTGTTCGGCGCCATCATGCCGGCCTTCGTGGGTTTTGCGAACTGGATGATCCCGCTGCAGATCGGTGCTTCGGACATGGCGTTCGCCCGCATGAACAACTTCAGTTTCTGGCTGATGGTTCCGGCCGCCGTGACGCTGGTAAGTTCGTTCTTCATGCCCGGCGGCGCCCCCGCTGCCGGCTGGACGCTGTACGCACCGCTGACCCTGCAGATGGGCCCCAGCATGGACGCCGGCATTTTTGCCATGCACATCCTGGGCGCCAGCTCCATCATGGGTTCGATCAACATCATCGTCACGGTGCTCAATATGCGCGCACCCGGCATGACGCTGATGAAGATGCCCATGTTCTGCTGGACCTGGCTGATCACCGCCTACCTGCTGATCGCCGTCATGCCCGTGCTGGCCGGCGCCATCACCATGACGCTGACCGACCGCCATTTCGGCACCAGCTTCTTCAACCCCGCCGGCGGCGGTGACCCGGTGATGTACCAGCATATCTTCTGGTTCTTCGGCCACCCCGAGGTGTACATCATGATCCTGCCGGCCTTCGGCATCATCAGCCAGGTGGTTCCCGCCTTTGCCCGCAAGAAGCTGTTCGGCTACGCCTCCATGGTGTATGCCACCTCCAGCATCGCCATCCTGTCCTTCATCGTCTGGGCGCACCACATGTTCACCACCGGCATGCCGGTGACCGGCCAGCTGTTCTTCATGTACGCCACCATGCTGATCGCCGTGCCCACCGCCGTGAAGATCTTCAACTGGATCGCCACCATGTGGCAGGGCTCCATGACGTTCGAAACCCCCATGCTGTTCGCCGTGGGCTTCATCTTCGTGTTCACCATCGGTGGGTTCACCGGCCTGATTCCGGCCGTGGCTCCGATCGATATCCAGCTGCAGGATACCTACTACATCGTGGCCCACTTCCACTACGTGTTGGTGGCCGGTTCGCTGTTTGCCATGTTCTCCGGCTTCTACTACTGGAGCCCGAAGTGGACCGGCGTGATGTACAACGAAACGCGCGGCAAGATCCACTTCTGGTGGTCCCTCATCGCCTTCAACGTCACCTTCTTCCCCATGCACTTCCTGGGTCTGGCCGGCATGCCCCGCCGCTATGCCGACTACCCCATGCAGTTCGCCGACTTCAATGCCGTGGCCTCCGTGGGTGCCTTCTTCTTCGGTTTCGCCCAGGTGTATTTCTTCCTGTTCGTGGTGGTGCCCACCATGCGCGGCCAGGGCGAGAAAGCCCCGCAGAAACCGTGGGAAGCCGCAGAAGGCCTGGAGTGGGAAGTGCCGTCGCCGGCGCCGTTCCATACCTTTGAAAATCCGCCCAAGCTGGACGCAACGGCCACCAAGGTCATTGGTTGAGCGTGGTGCATGACCGGAGCGTGATCATGACCCCCGAGCAAAAGAAAGCCAATGTCAAAACCGGCCTGATCCTGGCTTCGGTTGCGGCCCTGTTCTTCCTGGGCTTTGTGGCCCGGATGGTTGTCCTGGGGCACTGAGCCATGAACCTCAAGCGCGAAAACCTCCGCATGGTGGGCAAGCTGACCGTCATCACGGTTGGCATGTTCGCCTTCGGCTACGCGCTGGTGCCCATCTACAAGACGATTTGCGAGGTCACGGGCATCAACATTCTGGCGTTGGGCGACCGGACGATCCCCGGCGCCACGCCCGCTGGCCCGGCGAACACGCAGGTAGATACCAGCCGCACCATCACGGTTGAGTTCGACGCCAACGCCCGCGGGCCCTGGCAGTTCAAGCCGGCGCTGCGGTCGGTGCAGGTGCACCCGGGCGAGTTGACCACCGTGATGTACGAATTCCAGAACACCCAGAACCGGCGCATGTCGGCGCAGGCCATTCCCAGCTATGCGCCCCAGCAGGCCGCTGCGCATTTCAACAAGCTGGAGTGCTTCTGCTTCAACCAGTACACGCTGGATCCGGGCGAGAAAAAGAACTGGCCGGTCGCGTTTGTGATTGATCCGAAGCTGTCCAAGGACGTGAACACCATCACCCTGTCCTATACCTTTTTTGAAGTCGGTGGCAAAACACCCCCGGCTCCGGTGGCCAGTGTGCGGGGTGCTGACGGGACGGAGGTGCGGTCGTGACGGATAAAAATTCGGCGGCCCCCGCGGCCTCGTTCTGGCGCAGCGTCAAGCTGGTGGCCTGGTCGTTCCTGGGTGTGCGCAGCAAGAGCGGCTACCAGGAGGACCTGGCCCGGGTCAACCCCCTGCACGTGGTGGCGGTCGGGCTGGTCGGTGTGCTGCTGCTGGTGGTGGGGCTGGTGGTGCTGGTCAATTGGGTGGTTGCTAAATAAGAGAAGACGAAGCCCCCGGTTTTTCCGTGGGCTAGGAACAGACGAGTATTTGGAAGGAATGGAGCTGAAATGAGTTCATCAACACACGGCGCAAGCCCGTACTACTTTGTGCCCGGTCCCTCGCGCCATCCCGCCATGGCGGCGCTGGGGCTGTTCTTCGTGATCCTGGGCGCAGGCCAATGGGTCAACGGAGTCGAGTGGGGCAAATATGCGCTGGCCATCGGCCTGGTGGGCTGGCTGGCCGTGCTGTACCAATGGTTTGGTGATGCCATCTCGGAGAGCGAGAGTGGCCAGTACGGGCACAAGATCGACCTGTCGTACCGCTGGAGCATGAGCTGGTTCATCTTCTCCGAAGTGATGTTCTTCGGCGCGTTCTTCACGGCGCTGTGGTGGGCTCGCGCCCACTCGGTGCCCGCGCTGGGCAGCCTGGACAACTCCCTGCTGTGGCCCGGCTTCAAGGCCGTGTGGCCCAGTGTGGCGGCCGGTGCCACGGCGTCGCCCGCCGGCATTGTGGAGCCCTTCACGACCATGGGCCCGTTCTGGCTGCCCACCATCAACACGGCCTTGCTGCTGTCCTCCGGCGTGACTTTGACCATTGCCCACCACGCTCTGGTGGCCGGCAAGCGCAGCACGACCATCGGCTTCATGTGGGCCACGGTGTTGCTGGGTGCCACGTTCCTCTGCGTGCAGGGCTTCGAGTACTACCACGCCTACACCGTGTACAACCTGAAGCTGACTTCGGGCGTATTTGGCTCCACCTTCTTCATGCTGACTGGCTTCCACGGCTTCCACGTGTTCGTGGGCATGCTGATGCTGCTGTTCATTACCCTGCGCCTGCAAAAGGGACATTTCACACCCCAGCGCCATTTCGGTTTTGAAGGCGCTGCGTGGTACTGGCACTTTGTCGACGTGGTGTGGCTGGGCCTGTACGTGCTGGTCTACTGGCTCTGATCTTCGGGGCGCCATGTAAAAAGGCACCGCTTGCGGTGCCTTTTTGATTGGTGCCCTGAACAGGGGCCGGTCAATGTCCCGGGGGAATGCCGCTCGGGTGGATGTAGCCCATTTTCCAGGCCACGAGAATACCGACGAACAGAACGATGGACAATCCCACCCGCAACCCCAGGGCGCGGGCCATCTTGGGGGAGGCGTTTTCGCCGTTGCGACTGCCGCGCAACATGAAGAACAGAGCCAGCGCCAGACTGGCGAGAATGGCCACAAAGGCAATGCTTACAAGGTACGTCATGCACAGGATTATCGGGTGAATGCCCGTTTGAAGTTTGCCCTGGTCACGGTGCTGGCCGTCGCAGCGATGGCGGCCACGGTGGCCCTGGGTGTGTGGCAGCTGTCGCGGGCCACGGAAAAGCAGGAACGCCAGGCCGCTGTGGAGCGTCAGAGCGCCAAGTCACCGCTGGACAGCGCGGCCCTGCGCCAAGCGGCTGATCCCCTGGCGCTCTTGCACCAGCGGGCGCGCCTGCGCGGCTCGTGGGTGCAGGGCGCCACGGTGTACCTGGAGAACCGCCCCATGGACGGGCGCGTCGGGTTCCTGGTGCTGACACCCCTGTTGCTGGAGGGCGGCGGTGCCGTGGTGGTGCAGCGGGGCTGGACGCCCCGCAATTTCGTGGACCGCACGCGCCTGGCGCACCTGGACACGCCGAATGGTGTGGTGGAAGTGGAGGGGCGCATGGCCTTGCCACCGTCCGACCTTTATGCCCCGGGTGGCGTGGGGGCGGGTGCGATCCGGCAGAATCTCGACCTGACACAATTCAGGCGGGAAACCGGCTTGCCGTTGCCGGCCATCACCCTGCAGCAGACCGGCGCCTCGGGCGATGGCCTGCTGCGCGACTGGCCCGCCCTCAACCTCGGGGTGGAAAAGAACATCGGTTATGCCTTGCAGTGGTTTGCCCTGGCCGGCCTGATTGCCGTGCTGTATGTCTGGTTTCAAATAGTTCGACGTTTCATTCACCGCCCCAAGGACCCGTCCCGCCATGTCTAGCCCCCCTCTCCATGACGATCAGCCCCTGGGCATGACCGTGCATTCCATGCCTGCCCTGCAGGAGGTCGCGACCGCGCAGGCGGGGCGCACCCGCATGGGGCGCTGGAAAATGCTGCTGGTGTTGCTGGTGTGCGTCGCCCCGGTCGTGGCGTCGTACTACACCTACTATGTGCTGCGCCCGGAGGGGCGGCGCAATTTCGGCGAACTGATCAATCCCCAGCGCCCGCTGCCCGATCTGGTGGCCACTACGCTGGATGCCCAGCCGGTCAACCTGCGTGCGCTCAAGGGCCAGTGGTTGCTCGTCAGCACGTCCGGCGGCGCCTGTGACGATGCCTGCCAGCGCCACCTGTACCTGCAGCGCCAGTTGCGCGAGGCGCTGGGCAAGGAGAAAGACCGCGTGGACTGGGTCTGGCTGATCACCGATACCGCGGTGGTGCCCGAGGCGCTGCGTCCGGCGCTCAAGGGCGCCACGGTGCTGCGGGTGCCACCTGCGGCGCTGGCCCAGTGGCTGCAGCCGCAGGCCGGGCACGAACTGTCCGAGCACCTGTATCTGGTGGACCCCATGGGCAACTGGATGATGCGCTTCCCGCCCCAACTCGACACCCACGGCGCCTCCAATGTCAAGCGTGACCTGGACCGCCTGCTGCGCGCCGCAGCTGTCTGGGACACCCCCGGCCGCCAACCCTGAGAACGACCGTTATGCCTACTGCTTTGTACGATTTTTCGCCGGTCCTGCGCATGCTCGTGATGGGGCTGCTGCTGGCATCCGGGCCGCTGACCTGGGTGGTGCTGCGCAACCGGGGGGCCACGCCCGTGGGGCGCCTGCAGGCGCTGACCGTGATGACCCTGTTCCTGACCTTTGACCTGGTGCTGTTCGGGGCGTTCACCCGGCTGACCGACAGCGGCCTGGGCTGCCCGGACTGGCCCGGCTGCTATGGCAGCGCCAGCCCGCTGGGGGCCGGGGAGCATATTGCGGCGGCCCAGCAGGCCATGCCCACCGGGCCGGTGACGCCCGGCAAGGCCTGGGTGGAGATGGTGCACCGCTATCTGGCCATGGGCGTGGGGGTTCTGATCACCGTGCTGGCGGTGGCTGGCTGGGTGGGGCGCAAGTCCCCCGCCCTGCGCAGCGGCATCAGCCCCTGGTGGCCGACGCTCACCCTGGTGTGGGTGTGCATCCAGGGTGCCTTCGGCGCGCTCACGGTCACCATGAAACTGTTTCCCGCCATCGTGACTTTGCACCTGCTGGGCGGCTACATGTTGTTGGCATTGCTGGCCACGCAGGTGGTGCGTCTGGGGCCCCCGCCCGTGCCGGGCAGCGCGCTGCGCCACGGCGCGCGTACCGCCTTGTGGCTGGCTCTGGGTTTGCTGGTACTGCAGGCCGCCTCGGGCGCCTGGGTGAGCACCAACTACGCCGTGCTGGCCTGCGCCGAGTTTCCGATGTGCCAGGCCAGCTGGTGGCCGGCCATGCATTTTGCCGAGGGCTTCGAAATCTGGCGCCCCCTGGGTTTGACGGCGCAGGGTGAGCACATCAGCTTCCAGGCGCTCACGGCCATCCATTTTTCCCACCGCCTGCTGGCTGTCCTGACTCTGCTGGTGCTGGGGGGCCTTGCGTGGCACCTCGGGCGCCGCTACCCGGCCTTGCGCACTCCGGCGCGGGCGCTGGGTGCGCTGGTGGTGCTGCAGTTCGCCACAGGCCTGAGCAACGTGGTGCTGGACTGGCCCCTGGTCGCTGCCGTGCTGCACACCGGCGGTGCCGGTGCCATGGTGGTGGCGCTGGTCTGGCTGTTGACCCGGGGCCGGACCGCGCCCGTGGAGGTGTCCGCATGAGCGCCAACACGTCTGCGCCGGCCCTGTCCGTGTTCCGGCAGTTTTATGCGCTGGCCAAGCCGCGCGTCATCCAGCTGATTGTTTTTTGCGCCCTCATCGGCATGGTGCTGGCCGTGCCCGGGGCTCCGACGCCGGCGCAGGTGGCGCGGGCGGCGCTGGCCTGCCTGGGCATCTGGCTGGTGGCGGGTGCGGCGGCGGCCTTCAACTGCCTGGTGGAAAAGGGTATCGATGCCAAGATGAAGCGCACCGCCTGGCGCCCCACCGCCCGCGGTGAACTGGGCGACGGGCAGACCCTGCTGTTTTCGGTCGCGCTGTGTGCCCTGGGCTCGGCGGTCCTGTATTTCTGGGTCAACCCGCTGACCATGTGGCTCACCTTTGCCACGTTTGTGGGCTATGCCGTGGTCTACACCGTGATCCTCAAGCCACTGACGCCGCAGAACATCGTCATCGGCGGCGCGTCCGGCGCCATGCCGCCGGTGCTGGGCTGGGCGGCCATGACGGGCGACGTGGGGCCCGAGGCGCTGATCCTGTTCCTCATCATCTTCCTGTGGACGCCGCCGCACTTCTGGGCGCTGGCCCTGTACCGGGTGGAGGACTACCGCAAGTCCGGCCTGCCCATGCTGCCGGTGACGCACGGCAGCGAATTCACCCGGCTGCAGATACTGCTCTACACCCTGGTGCTGTTCGCGGCCTGCCTGCTGCCCTTTGTCTACGGCATGAGCGGATGGCTCTACCTGGCCGCCGCGGTGGTGCTGGGCGCGGGTTTCTGCGGCTACGCCTGGAAGTTGTGGCGTGACTACTCCGATGCGCTGGCGCGCAGGACCTTTCGCTTCTCTTTGATCCACCTCAGCGCCCTGTTCGCGGCGCTTTTGCTGGACCACTATATTTTCTAGATGGCGCGCTAGACTGCAGGGTCTGGCGCGGCCAAGCGCACTTTGGATGAATCGGGTCGATATGAACAAACGTTTTGCATTGAAGTGGATCGCCGGCAGCACCCTGCTGGCCGGGGCCCTGGGCCTGTTGGGGGCCTGCTCTCCGCAGCAGGCGGCGTTCTCGTCGGTGGACATCACGGGGGCGGAGTACGCCAAGAACTTCGAGCTGACCGACCACAATGGCCAGGTCCGCCACCTGCAGGACTTTGCCGGCAAGGTGGTGGTCATGTTCTTTGGCTACACCCAGTGTCCCGATGTGTGCCCGACGTCCATGTCGGAACTGGCGGCGGTGAAAAAGGCGCTGGGCAAGGACGGGGACCGCCTGCAGGGCCTGTTCGTGACGCTGGACCCGCAGCGCGACACGCCCGAGCTGCTCAAGAGCTACATGGCCAACTTCGACCCCACCTTCCTGGCGCTGTACACCACGCCGGAAAAGCAGGCCGAGCTGGCCAAGGAATACAAGATCTACTACAAGAAGGTGGAGGGCAAGACCCCCACCAGCTACACCCTGGACCACTCGGCCGGAAGCTATGTGTACGACACCAAGGGCCAGCTGCGCCTGTTTGCCCGCTATGGCAGCGACGTCAAGGCGCTGACCTCCGACATCCAGATCCTGCTCAAGCAGGCATCCTGAGCCCGGGCGGGGCCGCAGCGGCCCCGCAATTTTGGGGCATTTTTGGCCTCTGGCGCCCGTGCAATCTGCGCAGGCAGCTACCAAAACAATAGCAAGACTAGTCGATCCGGATACCCTGTGCGGCAATGATGCCGCCCAGCAGTGTCGTGTCCGACGCGATGCGGTTGGCCAGCCCCTGCGCCGACGTTCCCGCCACTTGCCAGCCCTGCTGCGCCAGCGTGCGCCGCATGGCGGGGCTGCGGGCAATCTCGCTGAACAGGGTGGACAGGCGGTTCACCACCGCCCGGGGCATGGTGCTGGGTGCGGCGGCAGCATTCCAGATATCCAGGTTGAAGCCCGGCACGCCGACTTCGGACAGGCTGGGCAAGTCGGGTGCCAGCGGGCTGCGCACGCTGGCGGTGATGCCCAGGGCGCGCAATTTGCCGGCCTGGATCTGCGCCAGGGCCAGGGCCGGGGGTAGCAGGGACAGTTGCAGGTCGCCGGCGATCAATGCCGTGGCCACTTGCGGATAACCGGCGTAGGGCACATGCACGGGCGCGATGTGGGCCTGGGTCTTGAGCAGTTCCATGGCCAGATGGCCCACGGTGCCGACGCCGGGCGTGCCATAGTTCCAGCGGTCGCCAGCGGCGCGCGCGGCGGCCAGAACCGCCGGCGCCGGGGCCCCGGGTGCCACGCCGGGCATGCGCACCGGCGCCACCAGCACCAGGGGCGAGGTGCCAATCAGGCTGATGGGCGTGAGGTCCCGGTGCGGGTCGTAGGCCAATTTGGGATTGAGCAGCTTGGCAATGGTGAGGTTGCCGTTGATCATCAGGCCGATGGTGTGGCCGTCGGTGGCGTTGGCCACAGCAGCGGCCGC
Source organism: Rhodoferax sp. (assembly GCA_019449595.1). GTDB lineage: Bacteria > Pseudomonadota > Gammaproteobacteria > Burkholderiales > Burkholderiaceae_C > Allorhodoferax. The sequence continues at coordinate 238,871 of JAGRPL010000010.1, forward strand.
GATGTTGCCGGCCGCGCCTACCTTGTTCTCCACAATCACCGGCTGCCCCAGCGCCTGGGCCAGCGGCTCGGCAAAGGCACGGGCGGTCAGGTCGGGGGAGGAGCCGCCGGGAAAGCCCACGATGATGCGCAGCGGGCGGGTTGGCCATGCCGGCTCATTTTTAGGGTCTTTTTGGGCGTTGGCCAGCGTGGATACTGCGCAGGCAGCTATGAAAAATGGAGCAAGAAACAGGGCGCGGCGTTGCATGGATACGGTTCCGGATACGAAAAACCCCTGAGGGCGGGGGCCATCAGGGGCTGGGGTGGGGCAGCAGCACGGTGTGCCCGGTTGGCAGGGCCGCTCAGGCGTAGGCGGCCAGGGTGGCTTTCATCTTCTTCATGGCGGCGACTTCAATCTGGCGGATCCGCTCGGCGCTGACGCCGTATTCGGCGGCCAGGTCGTGCAGGGTCATGCCGCCGGTGTTGTCGTCGTTGACCTTGAGCCAGCGCTCTTCCACAATGCGCCGGCTGCGGGCGTCCAGCGCCTCCAGGGCCGTGGCAATGCCTTCCGAAGCCAGCACGTCCCGCTGGCGGGACTCCAGCATGGCGACCGGCTCATGGCTGGTGTCGGTCAGGTAGGCAATGGGGCCAAAGGCGTCCTCGCCGTCGTCCGACGGGCTGGGGTCCAGCAGCACATCGCCACCGGACAGGCGGGTTTCCATCTCCAGCACTTCTTCTGGCTTGACGTTGAGTTCGCGCGCCATGGCCGCCACTTGGTCGGGGCTGAGCGTTTCGCGGTGGGTGCCGGCGTCGGCAGCCGCATCGTCGCTCTTGTAACGCTGCTTCATGGAGCGCAGGTTGAAGAACAGCTTGCGCTGGGCCTTGGTGGTGGCCACCTTGACCATGCGCCAGTTCTTCAGGATGTACTCGTGGATCTCGGCCTTGATCCAGTGCAGGGCGTAGCTCACCAGACGTACGCCCTGGTCGGGGTCGAAGCGCTTGACGGCCTTCATCAGGCCCACATTGCCTTCCTGGATCAGGTCGCCGTGGGGCAGGCCGTAGCCCAGGTACTGGCGGGATACGGACACCACCAAGCGCAAGTGAGAGAGCACTAACTTACTTGCGGCTTCAAGATCGTTCTCGTTCTTCAGCTTGCGTGCGAAGGCCTGCTCTTCCTCGAGCGTGAGCATGGGCAAGCGGTTGGCGGCCGAAATATAGGCGTCCAGGTTGCCCAGCGAGGGCACCATGGCCCACGGGTTCGCAACGGTCACAGCGGGGGCGGAAGATCCAATTTGAAGCGTCATACCAGAACTCCTTGTATTACTGGAGGAATATTAGCACTCTCTGTGATCGAGTGCCAATCAAGAAGTTCAATCACTTTGATAGCGGTCGCAGTAGTAACCTTGGGGGATGCAAAGAAAATCCTCCCTGTCCAACAAGCTTATCCGGATTGGCGCGGGTCTGCTGGTCGTGGCCCTGGTTTCCATCGGTTTGACGCTGTGGGTCACCTGGCAGTTGGAGGGGGGCGCCGCCGCGGTCAACGAGGCCGGGCGCATGCGCATGCAGACTTGGCGCCTGTCCAGCACGGTGCAGGCCGGGCTGCCGCGTGCGGAAGTGCAGGCGCTGGTCAGCGAGTTCGATCAAAGCCTGGGCTTGTTGCGCACCGGGGACCCCACGCGCCCCCTGTTCGTGCCGTGGGATGAGACGGTCCGCCGCAAATTCACCGTGGTGGAGTCGCTGTGGCAGGTGCAGCGCGGCCAGTGGCTGGCCGAGCAGCCGCTGTCGGCTCAGCAGTCGCTGCTGACGGCCGGTGAGTTTGTCAGCGCCATTGACAGCTTTGTGATGGCCATTGAGCAGCAGATGTCCCGTTTTACCGCCATCCTGAACCTGTTCCAGCTGGTGATGATGGCGCTGGCTATCGGCGCCGCGGTGGTGATGCTGTACACCGGCTACCTGTATGTGATCAACCCGCTGGCCAATCTGCGGCAGGGTCTTCTGAAGGTGGAGTCCGGGGATTTCCATACCCGGATTGAGGTGGACACGCAGGACGAGTTCGGCCAGGTGGCTGCCGGCTTCAACATGATGGCGACCCGGTTGCAGTCGCTGTACGACGGCCTGGAGGCGAAGGTCGATGCGAAAACCCGGCGTATCGAGGCGCAGCGGACCCGCATTGAAACGCTGTACGAGGTCAGTGCCTTTCTGGCGGGGGCCGCCACCATCGAGGAACTGTGCAAGGGGTTTGCACAACGGGTGCGCACGGTGATGAAGGCTGACGCAGTGGCGGTGCGCTGGTCGGACGAGGAAAACCAGCGCTACCTCATGCTGGCCTCCGACTGCCTGCCCAAGGAGATGGAAAACGATGAGCGCGGCCTGATGGCCGGCGCCTGCGCGTGCGGCGACCTCAAGCTCGATGCCCGTACCCGCGTCATACCGATCGTGAGCCAGGACGACTCGCCCATGCAGCATTGCGTGCGTGCGGGCTACGAGAGTGTGGTCAGTGTGCCCATCCGGCTGCAGCAGCGTCTGATTGGCGAAATCGACCTGTTTTTCCGCAGCACCGTCAGTCTCAGCGGAGATGAGGTGGAACTGCTGGATGCCCTGGCCAGCCACTTGGCCAGCGCCTTGGAGGGCCTGCGCGCCGCTGCGCTGGAGCGCGAGGCCGCCGTCGGCGAAGAGCGGGCCATGCTGGCGCGGGAGCTGCACGATTCGATCGCCCAGTCCTTGGCATTCCTGAAAATCCAGGTGCAACTGCTGCGCACGGCCACGCAGAAGGCACAGCCCACCCAGGTGCAGGCCGCGCTGGACGAACTCGATGCCGGGTTGCGCGAGAGCATCAACGATGTGCGTGAGCTGCTGGTCCATTTCCGCACCCGCACCAACACCGACGACGTGGAGCAGGCGCTGCAGGAGACTTTGCAGAAGTTCAAGCACCAGACGGGCCTGCCCACCCTGCTGCAGGTGCAGGGCGATGGCCTGCCCCTGCCGCCCGACGTGCAGGTGCAGGTGCTGCACGTGGTGCAGGAAGCCTTGTCCAATGTTCGCAAGCACGCAGGGGCCACCCACGTCAGTCTGGATGTGACCAAGGGCCTGGACTGGCGTTTTGTGGTGCGCGACAACGGTGTGGGATTCGATGCCCACCAGAGCCCCGGCGAGTCCCACGTGGGCATGAAGATCATGCGCGAGCGGGCCGACCGCATCGGTGCCGAAGTGAGCGTGAGCTCCGTGCCGGGCCAGGGCACCACCGTCACGTTAACATTGCCGCAACATCCCGTTGCCGGTGGCCTGGCCACTGCGGGGCTGAACCTGGCGCCGCTGGCAGAACCGGTGCATGGTGCCTGAAGAGACACAACGGATGAAAACCATTGAATTGCTGGTGGTCGATGACCACAACCTGTTTCGCCGCGGGCTGATCGCGCTGCTCTCCCAGGACGAGCGTTTCCATGTCATGGGTGAGGCGGGAGACGTCGGCGAGGCGCTGCGCTGCGTGCAGCGCAGCCGCCCCGACCTGATTCTGCTGGACAACCATTTGCCAGGCGTGCGGGGGGTCGACGGTATCGCCGCCCTGAAAGACGCCGCGCCGGGAACCAGCGTGCTCATGCTGACCGTGAGCGAGAACGAGGACGATCTGGCGGCCGCCCTGCGGGCCGGCGCCGATGGGTACCTGCTGAAAACGGTGGAATCAGACCAGTTGTGCGACTCCATCGTCAAGGTGCTCGCCGGGGAGTCGGTGGTCAGCCCGGAAATGATGACCAAGCTGGTCACCGCTTTCCGCAGCAATGCCGCCGTACCCGCGGCCGTGGCATCCTCTGCCGCACCCTTGGTGGAACCGGGGGGGGCGGCCGCCGCGCCGACCGGGGCCGCGGTGCGCAGCCCGCGCGCCGTCTCGGGGCTGGACGCGCTGTCGTCCCGGGAGCGGGAAATTCTGGCCCTCATTGCGCGCGGGGACAGCAACAAGGTGATCGCACGGGCGCTGGACATCGCGGAAACCACGGTCAAGATCCACGTGCAGCACATCCTGCGCAAGCTGCAGTTGACGTCGCGGGTGCAGGCAGCCGTCTACGCAGCGGCGCACGATCTCACTTGATGCAAATCAAATGAAATCCATTTGGACTAGGGAGTAGTTCTTTGGAACTAGGGCAACGGGACGCGCCCTAGTTCTTTTTGGTGGATCGCCATGTTCCAAAGGTGGATATTCAACACCCCCTGAATGCCCGACAGTTACGCCATATCTCTGGAGAAAGACATATGGCTTCTGAACTGAGTAACTCAAGAAAAGCGTGGTCGGTGCTGATTGTCAGTACCCTGGCCTTCACCGTCTGTTTCATGGTGTGGATGATGTTCGGTGTGATCGGTATCCCGATCAAGAAAATGCTGAACCTCAACTCCACGCAGTTTGGATTGCTCATGGCGACGCCGGTGCTTACCGGGTCCCTGATCCGTGTGCCCCTGGGCATCTGGACCGACCGGTTTGGCGGGCGTGTTGTGATGGCGGCCCTGATGGCCATCACCGTGCCGGCTATCTGGCTCATGAGCTACGCCACCGAGTTCTGGCACTTTCTCACCATCGGCCTGTTTGTCGGGCTGGCCGGCGGCTCCTTCTCGGTGGGAACCCCCTATGTGGCGCGTTGGTTCCCCAAGGCACGCCAGGGTACTGCCATGGGCGTGTATGGCGCCGGCAATTCCGGCGCGGCAGTCAACAAGTTCGTGGCGCCCGTGATCCTGGTGGCCTTTGGCTGGACCATGGTGCCGCAGGTCTACGCCGCCATCATGCTGGGCGCGCTGATCCTGTTCTGGATGTTCAGCTACAGCGATCCGGCGCACCTGGTGCCCAGCACGGTCAGCTTCAAGGACCAGCTCAAGGCCCTGAAAGACCCCAAGGTCATCAAGTATTGCCAGTACTACAGCATCGTGTTCGGCGGCTATGTGGCGCTGGCCCTGTGGATGGTGCAGTACTACGTGGGCGAGTACGGCCTGGACATCCGCGTGGCAGCCCTGCTGGCGGCCTGCTTCTCCCTGCCGGGCGGTGTGCTGCGCGCCTTTGGTGGCGTGCTGTCGGACAAGTACGGTGCCCACAGCGTGACCTGGTGGGTGATGTGGGTGAGCTGGATCTGCCTGTTCCTGCTGTCCTATCCCCAGACCGACTTCACGATCATGACGGTCAACGGTTCCACGACCTTCCACCTGGGCCTCAATGTGTACGCCTTCACGGTGCTGATGGGCATCCTGGGCGTGGCCTTCGCCTTTGGCAAGGCCAGCGTGTTCAAGTACATCAGCGATGACTACTCCCACAACATTGGCGCCATCAGCGGCATGGTGGGCTTGGCCGGAGGACTGGGCGGCTTCGTGCTGCCGATCATGTTCGGTGCGCTGATGGACCTTACCGGCATTCGCTCCAGCGCCTTCATGCTCATGTACGGCGTGGTCTGGGTCTCCCTGATCTGGATGTACTGGACCGAAGTGCGTCGCTCACAAGTCATGGGCAAAACTGCCACCCCGTTTTCACTGCAAGACTAAATCGCTCTCTTACCTGGAGCCAACACTATGAATACAAAAACCAATACCGGTGCTGACATCTCCGACTGGCGTCCCGAGGACGAGCAGTTTTGGGAAAGCACGGGCAAGAAAGTTGCTTACCGCAACCTCTGGATCTCGATTCCGGCACTGTTGTGCGGCTTCGCCGTCTGGGGCATGTGGGGCATCATCACGGTGCAGATGCTCAACCTGGGCTTCCCGTTCACCCAGGCGGAGCTGTTCACGCTGACCGCCATTTCGGGCATCTCCGGCGCCACCATGCGCATTCCGGCGTCTTTCCTGATCCGTCTGGCAGGCGGGCGCAACACCATTTTCCTGACCACCGCGATGCTGCTGGCTCCCGCCATTGGCACTGGTGTGGCGCTGCAGCACCCCGAGTGGCCATTGTGGGTATTCCAGCTGATGGCGCTATGGTCGGGCGTGGGTGGTGGTAACTTCGCCAGTTCCATGTCCAACATCAGCACGTTCTTCCCCAAGCGTCTGCAGGGCACGGCGCTGGGCCTGAACGCGGGTCTGGGCAATTTTGGCGTGACCACCATGCAGATCGTCATCCCGCTGGTCATGACCATCGGCCTGTTCGGCGCCTTCGGCGGTGAATCCCGCGCGCTGGTGAAGGACAGCGGCTGGATTTTCGGCAAGATCGTTGCCGGCACCCAGACCTGGATCCAGAACGCCGGGTTTGCCTGGGTCCTGTCGCTGGTTCCGCTGAGCATCCTGTGCTGGTTTGGCATGAGCAACCTCAAGACGGTGTCGCCGGACACGGGCAACCCCATTGCAGCGTTCATCAAGGTGACCTACCTGTACACGCTGGCGTTCGTGCCGTCCATTTTCATGCTGTACCTGTACCTGCCGGCGCCTACCGGTCTGGGTTTGCTCAACATGTGGGTGGCCATTCCCCTGGACATCATCGCGGCCGTGCTGATGATGCGCCTGGCCGCCTTCGGTTCCATGAAGGAAAACGTTGCCAAGCAGTTTGAAATCTTCAAGAACAAGCACACCTGGTCCATGACGGCTCTGTACGTGGTGACTTTCGGTTCCTTCATCGGTTTCTCGATGGCGCTGCCGCTGGCCATCACGGTCATTTTCGGCTTCCAGCACGTGCCGGACGCCGCCGGTGTGATGACCCACACCCTGAAAAATCCGAATGCCCCCTCGGCACTGACCTACGCCTGGATGGGCCCGTTCATCGGCGCCGCCGTGCGCCCCATTGGTGGCTGGATTTCCGACAAGCTGGGTGGCTCCATCGTGACCCAGTGGGTTTCGGTGGTGATGGTCGCGGCATCTGCTGCCGTGGGCTACGTGATGATGCTGGCCTACCAGTCGCCGGCACCCGAGCAGCATTTCTTCCTGTTCATGGTGCTGTTCATTGTCCTGTTTGCCGCCACCGGTGTGGGCAACGGCTCCACCTTCCGCAGCGTCGGCTTCATCTTTGATCGCCAGCAGGCCGGCCCCGTGCTCGGCTGGACATCGGCTGTTGCTGCCTACGGCGCGTTCATCGCTCCGGTGCTGATTGGTGCGCAGATCAAGGCGGGAACCCCCCAGTTCGCCATGTACGGGTTTGCCGTGTTCTACGCGGTGTGCCTGGTCATCAATTGGTGGTTCTACCTGCGCGCAGACGCTGAAATCAAGAACCCCTGAAGCGACAGAGGCCTTGTGCCTCTGCCCTGTTAAAAGAAGTTGTTACCGGAGATCCACATGAGTCATTTTTTAGATCGACTAAGCCACTTTTCCAGCCCGAAGGAGACCTTTTCGGACGGCCATGGCGTTACCACGGGTGAAGACCGCACCTGGGAAGACGCATACCGCGACCGTTGGGCCCACGACAAGATCGTGCGTTCCACCCACGGCGTGAACTGCACAGGTTCGTGCTCCTGGAAAATCTATGTCAAGGGCGGCATCGTCACCTGGGAAACCCAGCAGACCGATTACCCCCGCACCCGCGACGACCTGCCCAACCACGAGCCCCGTGGCTGCGCGCGCGGCGCATCCTATTCCTGGTACCTGTACAGCGCCAACCGCGTGAAGTACCCCATGGTGCGTGGCCGCCTGCTGCAGCACTGGCGTGCCGCGCTGGCCGTTGCCAAGAGCCCGGTCGACGCCTGGGCTGCCGTGGTCGAGAACGATGCTGCCCGCAGCGAGTGGCAAAAGCAGCGCGGTCTGGGTGGATTCGTGCGCAGCACCTGGGAAGAAGTCAACCAGCTGATCGCCAGCGCCAACGTGTACACCGCCAAGAAATATGGCCCGGACCGCGTGATCGGTTTCTCGCCGATTCCTGCCATGTCCATGGTGTCCTACGCCGCCGGCAGCCGCTACCTGTCGCTCATCGGTGGCGTCTGCATGAGCTTCTACGACTGGTATTGCGACTTGCCTCCCTCCAGCCCGCAGGTGTGGGGCGAGCAGACCGACGTGCCCGAGTCCGCCGACTGGTACAACTCCAACTACATCATCGCCTGGGGCTCCAACGTGCCCCAGACCCGTACGCCAGACGCCCACTTCTTCACCGAAGTGCGCTACAAGGGCGCCAAGACGGTCGCCATTACCCCTGACTATTCCGAAGTCGCCAAGCTGGCCGACCTGTGGATGCACCCCAAGCAGGGTACCGATGCTGCCGTCGCCATGGCCATGGGCCACGTGATCCTCAAAGAGTTCTACTTTGACAAGCGCAGCGCCTACTTCGACGACTATGTGCGCCGCTATACCGACATGCCCAATCTGGTGCAGCTGGAAGAGCGCACCCTGCCGGACGGCCGCAAGGTCATGGTGCCGGGGCAATACGTGCGCGCCAGCGACTTCAGCGACAAGCTGGGCCAGGACAACAACCCCGAGTGGAAGACGGTTGCCATCGACGAGAACGACAAGATCGTTCTGCCCAATGGCTCCATCGGTTTCCGTTGGGGCGCCGAGGGGCGCGCCGACATGGGCAAGTGGAACCTGGAGAGCAAGGAAGCGCGCGATAACGGTGACACCAAGCTCAAGTTGAGCCTGATGGAGGGCGCAACGCCGAACTACGAAGTCGGCGACGTCGGTTTCCCCTATTTCGGCGGTATCGACACCCCCAACTTCACGGCCAACAAGCAAGGTGCTGCCGTGGACGACGTGCTGGTGCGCAAGGTGCCGGTGCGCCGCGTCCAGCTGGGCGACCGCACGGTGCTGGTCGCCACGGTTTTCGACCTGACCGTGGCCAACTACGGTGTGGCCCGCGGGCTGGCTGGCGACAATGGCGCCACCAGCTACGACCAGGACACCCCCTATACCCCGGCATGGCAGGAAAAGATCACCGGCGTCAAGCGCGACCAGGTGATTGCCGTGGCGCGCCAGTTCGCCGATAACGCCGACAAGACCCGTGGCAAGTCCATGGTCATCATCGGTGCGGCCATGAACCACTGGTACCACAGCGACATGAACTACCGCGGCATCATCAACATGCTGATGATGTGCGGCTGTATCGGCCAAAGCGGCGGCGGCTGGGCCCACTATGTGGGTCAGGAAAAGCTCCGTCCCCAGACCGGCTGGACGGCGCTGGCCTTCGCGCTGGACTGGGTGCGTCCACCCCGCCAGATGAATTCCACCAGCTTCTTCTATGCGCACACCGACCAGTGGCGCTACGAAAAACTGGGTGTGGACGAAATCCTGTCGCCCCTGGCCGACAAGACGAAGTTCGGCGGCAGCATGATCGACTACAACGTGCGTTCCGAGCGCATGGGCTGGCTGCCCAGCGCACCGCAACTGGAAACCAATTCGTTCCAGGTGGTCAAGGATGCGCAGGCCGCAGGCATGGACACCAAGGACTATGTCGTCAAGTCGCTCAAGGACGGTTCCTTGAAGATGAGCTGCGAAGACCCGGATAACCCCAAGAACTGGCCACGCAACATGTTCGTGTGGCGTTCCAACATTCTGGGCTCTTCCGGCAAGGGCCACGAGTACTTCCTCAAGCACCTGCTGGGTACCACCAACGGCGTGCAGGGCAAGGACCTGGGCAAGGACGAAGCCAAACCCACCGAAGTGCAGTGGCATGACAAGGCGCCCGAAGGCAAGCTGGACCTGCTGGTCACGCTGGATTTCCGCATGAGCACCACCTGCCTGTACTCGGACATCGTGCTGCCCACGGCCACCTGGTATGAGAAGAACGACCTCAACACCAGCGACATGCACCCCTTCATCCACCCGCTGTCCACGGCAGTGGACCCCGCGTGGCAAGCGCGCTCGGACTGGGAAATCTACAAGGGTTTCGCCAAGGCCTACAGCGAAGTGTGCGTGGGTCACCTGGGCGTCGAGAAGGAAGTGGTGCTCACGCCGTTGATGCACGATACGGCCTCCGAGCTGGCACAGCCCTTCGACGTGAAGGACTGGAAGAAGGGCGAGTGCGAACTGATCCCCGGCAAGACTGCTCCGAGCGTGGCCGTCATCGAGCGCGACTACCCCAACACCTACGCCCGCTTCACGTCCCTCGGACCGCTGATGGAAAAAGCCGGCAACGGTGGCAAGGGCATCGGCTGGAATACAGACGTCGAGGTCAAGCAGCTGCAGAGCCTCAACGGCAAGGTGCTGACGGACGGCGTGTCCAAGGGCATGGCCAAGATCGAGACGGACATCGACGCTGCTGAAGTCATCCTGCAACTGGCTCCCGAGACCAATGGTCACGTGGCCGTCAAGGCCTGGGAGGCCCTGTCCAAGATCACCGGACGCGACCACACCCACCTGGCCATCCACCGCGAAGACGAGAAGATCCGCTTCCGTGACGTGCAGGCACAGCCGCGCAAGATCATTTCCAGCCCGACCTGGAGCGGCATCGAGTCCGAGACCGTGTCGTACAACGCCGGTTACACCAACGTGCATGAACTGATCCCATGGCGCACCCTGACCGGTCGCCAGCACTTCTACCTGGACCACCCCTGGATGGTGGCCTTTGGTGAGGGGCTGTCCACCTACCGTCCGCCTGTGGACCTGAAGGCCGTTGCCGGCATCAAGGACCGCAAGCCCAATGGCAACAAGGAAATTTCCTTGAACTTCATCACGCCGCACCAGAAGTGGGGTATCCACTCCACCTACACGGACAACCTGCTGATGCTGACCCTGAGCCGTGGCGGCCCTTGCGTGTGGATGAGCGAAGACGATGCCAAGGAAGCGGGCATTGAGGACAACGACTGGATCGAGCTGTTCAACACCAACGGCGCCATCGCGGCCCGTGCGGTGGTGAGCCAGCGCGTGAACCCCGGCATGGTCCTGATGTACCACGCGCAGGAAAAGATCGTGAACACGCCCGGAGCGGAAATCACCAACACCCGTGGTGGCATTCACAACTCCGTGACCCGCGTGGTGCTCAAGCCCACGCACATGATCGGTGGCTACGCGCAGTTCAGCTACGGCTTCAACTACTACGGAACCATTGGTACCAACCGCGATGAGTTTGTGGTGGTGCGCAAGATGCGCAAGATTGACTGGCTCGATGACGAAGCCGCAGCAACCATCCAGGCTTAAGAAGGAGCACACAACATGAAAGTACGCGCGCAAATCGCCATGGTGCTGAACCTGGACAAGTGCATCGGATGCCACACCTGTTCAGTCACCTGCAAAAACGTCTGGACCAGCCGTCCGGGCATGGAATACGCCTGGTTCAACAACGTGGAAACCAAGCCCGGCATTGGCTATCCCAAGGAGTGGGAAAACCAGGACAAGTGGAATGGCGGCTGGGTTCGCAAGGCCGACGGTTCCATCGAGCCGCGTCAGGGTGGCAAGTGGAAGTTGCTGATGCGCATCTTCTCCAACCCCAACCTGCCGCAGATCGACGACTACTACGAGCCCTTCACCTTCGACTATGACCATCTGCAGTCGGCGCCTGAAGTCAAGGCGCCCCCGACCGCACGTCCGCGCAGCCTGATCACCGGCAAGCGCATGGAGAAGATCGAATGGGGTCCGAACTGGGAAGAAATCCTGGGCGGCGAGTTCTCCAAGCGCAGCAAGGACGCCAACCTGGCCAACTTCGACCAGGTCCAGAAGGACATGGTCGGCCAGTTCGAAAACACCTTCATGATGTACCTGCCACGCCTGTGCGAGCACTGCCTGAATCCGGCGTGTGTGGCATCGTGCCCCTCGGGCTCGATCTACAAGCGCGAAGACGACGGCATTGTGCTGATCGATCAGGACAAGTGCCGCGGCTGGCGCATGTGCGTGTCCGGCTGCCCCTACAAGAAGATCTACTACAACTGGAAGTCCGGCAAGGCCGAGAAGTGCATCTTCTGTTACCCCCGTATCGAAGCCGGCCAGCCAACCGTGTGCTCGGAAACCTGCGTGGGCCGCATTCGTTACCTGGGTGTGGTGCTGTACGACGCCGACCGCATCCAGGAAGCGGCCAGCGTGGAAAACGAGAAGGACCTGTACCAGGCCCAGCTCGATATCTTCCTGAACCCCAGCGATCCCGCCGTGATCGAACAGGCGCGCAAGGACGGTATCCCGGAAGCCTGGTTGGTCGGTGCGCGCAACAGCCCGGTGTACAAGATGGCCGTGGACTGGAAGGTCGCACTGCCCCTGCACCCCGAGTACCGCACCCTGCCCATGGTCTGGTATGTGCCGCCCCTGTCGCCCATCAACTCGGCGGCCAACGCCGGCCACATTGGTGCCAACGGCGAGATTCCGGACATTGCCCAGATGCGCATTCCCGTGCAGTACCTGGCCAATCTGCTGACTGGCGGCGACACCGGACCCGTGGTCCGCGCCCTGGAGCGCATGCTGGCCATGCGCGCCTACCAGCGCAGCAAGCACGTGGACCAGGTGCAGAACCTGGCCGTGCTGGAGCAGACCGGACTGACGGTAGCCGAGGTGGAGGACATGTACAAGATCATGGCCATCGCCAATTACGAAGACCGTTTCGTCATCCCCACCACGCACCGTGAGTACGCCGAGAACGCGTTCGACCTGCGCGGCGGCTGCGGTTTCTCGTTTGGCAACGGGTGCTCGGATGGTGCTTCCGAAACCAGTTTGTTTGGTGGCACCAAGGCGCGCACCATTCCCATCAAGTCGATGGTCTGACCATCAGGAGAACATTGTGAAAGACAACCGTTACTCCCTGCGCGCGCTGGCGATGTTGCTGGGGTATCCCAGCGCAGAGTTGCGCGCCAACTTGCCCAAACTGATCGAGGCCATCGAGGCCGAAGCAGTGGTGCCCGCAGAACGGCGTCAGGAGCTCAAGGCCCTGGCCGCTGAACTGACCCGCCTGGACCCCATGGAAGTGGAATCCCGTTACGTGGAAACCTTTGACCGGGGTCGCGCAACCTCCCTGCACCTGTTCGAGCATGTGCACGGAGACTCGCGCGACCGTGGGCCTGCCATGGTGGACCTGGCGCAGACTTACGAGAAGGCCGGCCTGTTGCTGGGACCTGATGAGTTGCCCGACCATCTGTGCGTCGTGCTGGAGTTTGCCTCTACCCAGCCGCCCAAGCTGGCGGCCGATTTCCTGGGCGAGATGGAGCACATCCTCACGGCCATTTTCAGCGCGCTGCTCAAGCGCGGCAGCCCCTACGCTGTCGTGCTGGCGGCTGTACTGGAACTGGCGGGCCAGAAGGTGCAGGCCGTACCCATCGAGGCCGATGAGCCCATGGACGAGAGCTGGGTTGAACCCATGGCTTTTGACGGCTGCAGCACCAAAGGTCAGGCCAAGCCCGGCGACCCCCAACCCATCCACTTTGTACGTAAACCAAGCACTTCCCAAGGAGTGAACGCATGAACTACCTTGACAACTTTCTATTCGGTATCTATCCGTACATCTGCCTGAGCATCTTCCTGCTGGGCAGCCTCATCCGTTTTGACCGTGACCAGTACACGTGGAAGAGCGACTCCTCGCAAATGCTGCGTGCTGGGCAGTTGCGCTGGGGCAGCAACCTGTTCCACGTGGGCGTGCTGTTCCTGTTCTTCGGTCACAGCTTCGGCATGCTGACACCGCACTTCTTGTACGAGTCGTTCATCAGTGCCGGCAACAAGCAGCTGATGGCCATGATTTCCGGCGGCCTGTTCGGATTTTTCGGATTCGTCGGCGTCACGCTGCTGCTGCACCGCCGCCTGAGCGATGAACGCATCCGCATCAACTCCAAGACCAGCGACATCGTGTTGCTGCTGCTGCTGTGGCTGCAACTGGCGCTGGGCCTGGGCACCATTCCCCTGTCGGCGCAGCACCTGGACGGCAGCATGATGATGGTTCTCGCTGGCTGGGCGCAGCACATCATGACCTTCCAAGGCGGCGCGGCAGAAATGCTGGCGGGCGTGGGTTGGGTCTTCAAGGTGCACATGTTCCTGGGCATGTCCATCTTCCTGATCTTCCCCTTCACCCGTCTGGTGCATGTGTGGAGCGGGTTCGGTGCCGCGGCCTATCTGGTGCGTCCGTACCAGGTGGTGCGCAGCCGCCGTTTGGGCATGACGCCCACCACGCCGCTGAGCCAGCAACGTAACAACTGAACCGGCATAGCCAGGAGCTCCCATGAATGCAACCATGACCCCCTCTACCGGCTGCGGCGGTGGTGCCTGCCAGTGCTCTGGTGGTGCCGAGACAACGCCCGCCGCCAGCATCAACGGCATTGCCTTGCATGCCCCAGGGGCCAATCCGGACGGCCTGACACTCAAGGAAATTGCCTACGGCGAGTTGCTGCGTCAGCACGCCGTCCAGGCCAATCTGCTGCCGCGGCACACGGGACTGGTTGCCCCGGAGCTCACGGACGCTGAGCGCCAGGTCATAGAAACCATGGTGGAGCAAGCGGTGGTCACGCCACAGCCCACCGAGGAAGAGTGCCGGCGCTATTACGACGCCAACCTGGCAAAGTTTGTCGTGGGACAGGCGCTGCATGTACGCCACATTCTGTTTGCGGTGACGCCGGGTGTGAACGTACAGGCGCTGGCGACCCACGCAGAAAAAGCGTTGCTGGAGTTGTTGCACAAGGACGCTCCCGCCGGTCTCTTCGAGAAGCGTGCGGCAGAGCTGTCCAACTGCCCCACCAGCACCCAGGGTGGCGACCTGGGCTGGATCGGGCCGGATGAATGCGCCCCCGAGCTGGCCAATGAGCTGTTTCACCAGAAGCAGACTCCGTGGGCCCTGGGCGTGCATACCAAACTGGTGCACACCCGGTTTGGCTTTCACATCATTGAGGTGCTGGAGCGCCGTTCCGGCAAGCAGTTGTCCTATGACGATGTGCGCCAGCGTGTGGCAGCCCAGCTGGCCATGCAGTCGCGTGCCAAGGCGCTGCACCAGTACATGAGTCTCCTGGTGGGAGAGGCCACGGTCGAGGGCATCGATCTGGAGTGGAGCGATTCGCCTCTGGTGCAGTGAGCATGGCCGCCGCACCGCCTGACGACCTGCTGCTGCGTTTGCGGCGATTCCGCTCGGACTACTTTCCGCTGCACCAGCAGCGGTTTCAGGATCTGGTCACCGACGGGCAACACCCCAAGACACTGTTCATTGGCTGCTCGGACTCGCGCCTGGTGCCGTATCTGCTGACGGGCGCGGGGCCGGGTGAATTGTTCATCGTACGCAACGTAGGGGCATTTGTACCGCCCTATGATGGGTCGCATGGCTTGCATGGGACCATGGCGGCCATCGAGTTTGCCGTGCTGAGTCTGCACGTTGAACGCATCATCGTGTGCGGGCATAGCCATTGTGGAGCCATCCGCACGGCGTATGAAGGCGCACCGGAAGAGGCCGTGGCGCTCAAGCAGTGGCTCAAGCTGGCCAGCGAAGCGCTGCTGCCGGTGCAACCCAGCCCGGAGGCGTTGTGCCGCACCGAGCAGCGGGCGGTGGTGTTGCAGTTGGAGCGCCTGATGGATTACCCCATGGTTCGACGGGAAGTCGAAGCCGGAGCGCTGACCCTGCACGGTTGGCATTACGTGATTGAAGAAGGGGAGATCCATGTTTTTGACGCGCTCCATGGGGGATTCGTTCCGGCGTCCATTGCCTCCACAAGCGGCACCGGCCCGTACCAGCCCTATGTGGAACACGATGGACAGATCCTGGTCGACTGACCGCCCCTGACCGGGGCTTTCCGTGACTCTTTGCACTCCCCCCCCGTAACCGCGAATACACCCCATGCAGTCGTTCATCCAAAACCTGAAATTCGCTCATAAGTTTTCGCTCATCACCGTATTGGCGGCGTTGATGCTGGCAGTGCCAACTGTCATGTTCATCAAGGGGCAACTGGCGAACATTGGCGATGCCCGGCGGGAGGTCAGCGGGTTGGCACCTGCGGGCGACGCGATGAAGCTGGCCCAGTTGACGCAGCAGCACCGCGGTCTGTCTGCCGTGGTGTTGAGCGGCGGCGATGGCCAGGCCGCAGCCCGCCAGACCAAATCGGCAGAGGTGGAGCGCGCTCTGGCGCGCGCCGAGGGCTCCGTCGCTGCGTTGGACGACGCCAAGCTGAAGGCACTGGCGGCCAAGATCAGCAGTGACTGGAAAGCGCTGGCGGCCGCTGTGGGCAGCAAGTCCATTGCCGGGCCAGAGAGCTTTGCCCGCCATACGGCCCTGATTGCCGATGAATTGACACTGGTGGAAGACATTGCCATTGCGTCGGGCATCAACCAGGACGCCAACCCCGGCGGCTACCACCTGCAGGCCGCCGTGTTGCAGCATCTTCCCCGCCTGACGGAAGGCCTGGGCCAGATGCGCGCCCGTGGCGCCACCCTGCTGGCACGCGGAAACGCCTTGCCGGAAGACAAGGTACGCATTGAAGGACTGGCCGAGCCGATTCGTGTCAGCCTGCGCAGCGCCCGCAAGTCGCTTGACCTGGCCGTCGCGGCCAACCCCTCGCTCAAGTTGACGCTGGCGGCTACGCTGGACAAGGCGTTCGGAGCTGCCGAAGGCAGCCTGCAGCTGGTGGACGAGAAGATTCTGCGTGCCGAAACCCTGAACTTCCCGTCGGCAGAGTATTTCGCCGCCATGACGGCGATCATCGATGCCCAGTTCGAGCTGATCAATGCCGCGTTTGGCGCCCTGCGCGGACAGTTGGACCAGACCGTTGAGGCGACGCAGTGGACGCTGGCGATGGGCTGTGTGGCCATTGCCGCCCTGGCGGCGTTCGGACTCTGGATCATGGTCGCCATCACGCGCACCACGATCGCCTCGGTGGCGCGAGCGCTCCGTTTGACCCAGGCCGTGACGGCCGGCGACCTCAGCCTGCATATTGCGGTGACGGGCCATGATGAAATGGGGCAGTTATTGCAAGCGCTGACGGTCATGCAGGACAGCTTGGTCAAGGTCGTTTCCAGTGTGCATGAGGGCTCCGAAAGCGTGGCCACCGCCAGTGCCCAGATTGCCTCCGGCAACAACGACCTGGCCGCCCGCACCGAGCAGCAGGCCAGCGCCCTGGAACAGACCGCCGCCTCCATGGAGGAGCTGGGCTCCACCGTCAAGCAAAACGCCGACAGCGCCCGCCAGGCCAACCAGCTGGCCATGAACGCCTCCACCGTCGCCGTCAAGGGCGGCGAGGTCGTCGGCCAGGTGGTCGACACC
>JAGRPL010000011.1 GCA_019449595.1 Rhodoferax sp.
CAAGCTGTACAAGAAAATGGCCGGCAACTTTGCCACCAGCATGGCCTACAAGGCCGCGACCGATCTGGTGTTCAAGGGCCTGGTGCAACCCAGCGGCTACACCGAGCCGCTGCTGCACGCCTGGCGCCTGAAGGTGAAGGCGGCAGCGTAAGCAGGTCCGGCAGCGCAAGCGCTCCTGATTTAGGAGCGGCTTGCGCAGTATTTTCGAGGGCTGGATGCCAATTTTGCTTGCAGGCGTCCAACAAGAACGCGCATGCGCAGTTGATCACCTTTCAACCGGCACAGATCGCAGCGGCACCGGTCTGGCCCCGGAAAACCTGCTCGTCAGCGATCCCAACAAGATGAATTTTGGCGGGGCTGGCGCGGCCAAGACATTGGTGTCGTCAACAAGGTGCAGGGTGTTGCCGAGTTTGTGGCGCAGCTCTGACGCGAATACGCGCAGGCCAAGGCGCGCTTGCTGGCGCCTGGCAATCCAGCCGGGCCCAATGCCCCGGCAGTGGTGATACGGAGTGCGGTGGCACTCCTTTTTTCTGCCGGGACGTGTCACACCGCCAAGGGCTACGTCGTCTTGAAGGTATGAACACTCTAAACCCTGTCGCTGCGAATCGCCCGGCCCGCGAATCCATCCTCATAACCCTGTGCCGCGTGTGGTCGCTGCGCGCGGGCGCCAGTGGCGTGCTGTTGGCGTTGCTGCTGGCATGCTCTGCCACGGAACCCAGCCACCACGCCCTGGACGGCGCCTCCGTGACCCTTGCCCGGACCGGGCGCCATCTGCATCTGAACTGCCAAGGCAGCGGCTCGCCCACCGTATTGTTGGAGGCCGGCATGGCGGGCTGGTCCACCGATTGGGCGTTGGTGCAGGGCGCTGTGGCAACCCATACCCGCACCTGTGCCTATGACCGCGCGGGCTACGGGGCCTCTGACCCGCCGGCGCCCGCCGGGGCGCCAACACCGCAAAACGATTTGCAGGACTTGTTGGACAGCGATCCGCTCGCCGGTCCCGTCGTGCTGGTCGGGCACTCCATGGGCGGCCTCCTGGTTGCGGACTATGCTCGGCGTCACCCCGAGCGGGTGGCTGGGCTGGTGTTGGTGGACGCTGTGCACCGCCAGCAGGATGTGGACGACCACCCCACCGTGCACAGCGGTGAATATGCCCGCCAACGCGCGGCGCTCACCCGGTTGGCCGATTGGGCGGTGTGGTTGGCACCCACTGGTGTGTTGCGCCTGAGTGGCACCAGTGCCAGCCTGGTGGCGCCACGCCTGCCGGAGCCCGCGCGCAGCCAGGCGCTTGCCACCGCTTGGTCACGTTCCGCCTATGCCGCCATCCGCGCGGAGAACGCGGGCTTTGATGCCTGGCTAGCCCTGGCGCGCCAGGCGGGTCCGCTGCCGCAGGTGCCTGCCGCCGTGCTCAGCAGCACCCAGCCGCGGGACTTTCCACCCGGGTTCGATACCCCGGGTATGCAGTCCCTGTGGGCGTGGCGCCAGATGCAGTTGGCGCAGGAGCTGGGCGTGTCCGCACAAGCCATGGCGAACAGCGGCCACTATCCCCACGTTGATCAAGCGCCCCAGGTGGTGCAAGCGGTGTTGCGGGTGCTGCAACAGGCACGCAGGGGCGTGGTACAAGAGCAAGCTCCACAATCTTCTCCATCCTGATGCCCGCAACGTTTGAAACCCACCGCCCCCGACTGCGTGCGCTGGCCTATCGCATGCTCGGCACGCGCGGCGATGCCGAGGACATGGTGCAGGAAGCCTGGCTGCGCTGGCAGGCGGTGGACCGGGCGCAGGTGGACAACGTACTGGCCTACCTGTGCCGCACCACCACCCACCTGTGCCTGGACCACTTGCAGAGTGCGCGTGCGCGGCGTGAGCAGTACGTGGGCCTGTGGTTGCCCGAGCCGCTGGTGGACGGCGCGCTGGCCGACTACCAGGACAAGGGCCCGGAAGCGGCGCTGGGCCTGCGCCAGCACCTCAGCCTGGGCTTTCTGCTCGCTTTGCAGTACCTATCGCCGCTGGAGCGCGCCGCGTTCTTGTTGCACGACGTGTTCGATCGCGACTTTGACGAAGTGGCCCAAACCCTGGGACGCAGCGTTGCCGCTTGCCGCCAACTGGCCAGCCGCGCGCGCAAGCGTTTGCAGACACGGGGGTTTGGCCCCGATCTGCCACCCCCTACGCCCCCCGACGATGCCCGGACCCTGGCCCTGCTGGGCGCCTTTGCCCAGGCCCTGGCAGAGGGTGATGTGCAGGCCTTGGCCGAGCTGCTGGCAGAAGACGTGCACCTGTACAGCGACGGTGGCGGCGTGGTCTGTGCCGTGCCCGTTCCGTTGGGTGGCAGGTTGCGCGTGGCGCAGGCCTTGCTCACCTTTGCGCGAACCTGGCAGCGCAACCCCGGCGCTCAGGCCTTGCGTCCGGCTAGCGTCAATGGCCAGCCCGGTGCCTTGGCATGGAACGCCGAGGGTCAGCTCGAAGACGTCTGCGCCTTAGAGCTGGACGCCAGTGGGCGTGTGCGCGGTGTGTACTTCCAACGCAACCCCGCCAAGTTGGTCGGGGTGGTGCTGGCTTGATGGGGCCTATTGGCGCATGCCGACCGTAAGCCGGCGAAGGCATCCTGGGCTACGTGGTGCGCTGGGTCGACCAGGGCTTGGTGACCAAAGAGCAGATCACCGAGACCTTTGAACGCGTGCCTTGACCAAATCGCGGTAGCTTTTAGCTTCCAGAATCTGCACCTGCAGGCTGAACTTGTCTTGCAGTTCTTGGTGCCACTGTTTGGGCAAATTGGCCGAGGCAATGACGAGGATGTGGCGCTTGTGCTCTACCCAACGCTGGGCGATGACCAAACCCGCCTCGTCGGCCAAGATGACGCCTTTGGACAAGGGGCTGTGGAAGGCAAAGAGCGCGGCCTCTACCTGATGTGGTCAGGTCTACCTGTGCGTCCACCAAGGTTGTGGCCAACATGTCGGCTGCGTCCGCGCCCATGCGGCGGGACAGAAGTCAGGCGATGTATTGGGGTTGGTAGGAGGTTGTGGCAGTAGGCAAGGCGCAACTTTCTTGTTTTGGAGATCATGGAGGCAGTTGGATGGTCACCATATTCAACAAGAGCCGACAACAAGCCATATGTGCAGAAGTGCAAGCTGGGGCGCATGGCTTGCGATATTCTTGTGTGATGCCCACCGCCGATACCCTGCAGGAGATAGACCGCCTGTACCGCCGCGACGCCCGGCGTGTCTTCGCCACGCTGGTGCGGCTGCTGGGTGATTTCGACCTTGCCGAAGAGGCGCTGCATGAAGCCTTTCGCGCCGCGTTGGAGCAGTGGCCCGCACACGGTGTGCCCGGCAATCCATCGGCATGGCTGGTGTCCGCCGGGCGCTTCAAGGCCATAGATAGCATCCGGCGGCAGGCGCGTTTGGCATCCACCGAAACCATGGACCAGCCCCTGGAGGCGATTGCTGATGAAACGCTACCCACAGAACAATCGACCGAGCTGGAAGATGACTCGCTGCGCCTCATCTTCACCTGTTGCCACCCCGCGCTGGCGCCGGACGCGCAAGTGGCGCTCACGCTGCGTGAGGTTTGCGGCCTGACTACCGAGGAGATCGCCCGCGCCTACCTGACGCCTGCGCCCACGGTGGCGCAGCGCATCGTACGCGCCAAGGCAAAAATTCGGGACGCCAAGATTCCCTACCGCGTGCCCGAGCCGGATGAGTTGCCCATGCGCCTGGACAGCGTGCTGCGCGTCCTCTACCTGGTGTTCAACGAGGGTTATTCACCTTCATCGGGTGCGGTACTGACCCGTGCGGACTTGTCGCAAGAGGCCATACGCCTGACGCGGCTGATTGCCGACGTGTTGCCGCCCCCACCCATCGCCGAAGTGCATGGTCTGCTGGCGCTGATGCTGCTGCATGAGTCGCGTCGCGCCGCTCGCGCAGACGGCGCGGGCCATCTGATCCCCCTGGAAGAACAGAACCGTACGCTGTGGCATGCCGGGCTGGTGGCAGAGGGCTGTGCGCTGGTTGAACAAGCGCTGCAGATGCCGGGCCTAGGCGCCTATTCTTTGCAGGCGGCCATTTCTGCGGTGCATGCGGAGGCCCTAACTGCGGAGCAGACTGACTGGGAGCAGATCGTAGGCCTCTACGATGAACTGTTGCGGCTGCAGCCCTCACCCGTGGTTGCACTCAACCGCGCGGTGGCCGTTGCCATGCACGCCGGGTGTGCGCAGGGGCTCACGCTGGTGGACGAGCTTCTCACGCTACCTGCAATGCAGGACTACCATCTGGCCCACGCGGCACGGGCCGACCTGTGCCGCAGATTGCAGCGCTGGGATGACGCCCGCGCCTCCTACCAGGCGGCCTTGGCACGAACGCAGCTGGAGCCCGAGCGACAGTTCCTGCAACGGCGGTTAGCCGAAATCGCAGGCTGCTAAAAAATATTTTTCTGTGGATGTCGAATCAGCCGCGGCCGGATCGACTAGTTTGTTTAAAACCGGCGCCTACCGGCACCCAACGCAAGGAATTTCCTATGAAAATCACGGTTGAAGCACTGGTCAAAGCCCCCATCGCCAAGGTCTGGAGCGCTTACACCACACCCGCCGACATCCTCCAATGGAATGCCGCGTCCGACGACTGGCACACCACCCAATCAACAGTCGACCTGCGCCCAGGCGGTGCCTTCTCGTCCCGCATGGAGGCCAAGGACGGCAGTTTTGGATTCGACTTTGCCGGTACCTACACCGCCATCGTGCCGCAGCAGCGCATCGACTACGCCTTTGGCGACCGGACCGGAACCGTCGAATTCATCGAAGGCGCCGATGGCGTCACCGTGCGCTCGACCTTTGACGCAGAAACCCAGCACCCGGTGGAGCAGCAGCGCTTTGGCTGGCAGTCCATTTTGAACAAGTTCGCCCAACACGTGGAGGCTTCCAAATGATCAAGTCTCTTCAGAAAACACTGTGGGCCGCACTGACCCTGGTGGCATCAGCCAGCGCGATGTCCGCCCCGGTCAGCTACACCATCGACCCCACCCACACCTACCCCAGCTTCGAGGCCGACCACATGGGAATTTCGGTCTGGCGGGGCAAGATGAACAAGAACTCCGGCACCGTGGTGCTGGACAAAGCTGCCGGAACCGGCACGGTGGAGATCACCATTGACCTGGCCTCCATCGACTTCGGCATGCCCGCATTGAACACCTGGGCGACAGGCAAAGACTTCTTCAACGTGAAGAAGTCACCCCGCGCCACGTACAAAGGCACGTTGGACAAGTTTGTGGATGGCAGCCCCACGCAGGTGAGCGGAGAACTGACGCTCAATGGCCAGACGCACCCGGTCAACCTGACCATCCAACGCTTCAAGTGCGTGCCCCATCCCATGCTCAAACGCGAGCTTTGCGGTGCGGATGCCAGTGGCAGCTTCAACCGTGACGCCTTTAGTCTGTCTGCCGGCAAGGACTATGGCTTCAACATGGATGTCGCCTTGCGCATCCAGGTGGAAGCGATAGCCGCACAGTAAAAAGGAGACACACCATGAAGTACCTCTGCCTGGTCTACCTATCCAAAGAGAAGTGGAGCGCCTGCCCCGACGCCGTGTGTTTCGAGGCCGCCAAGGGTCTGCAAGCGAGCGGGCATCTGCTGGCGGCCGAGCCCCTGCACCCGGTGGAAACCGCCACCACGCTACGGGTCCGCAACGGCCAGTTGTCGATGACCGATGGCCCCTTTGCCGAAACCAAAGAACAACTGGCGGGCTTCTACCTGCTGGAGGCCAATGACCTGAACGATGCCATTCGCCTGGCCGCGAAGATACCGCCGGTGCAACACGGCAGCATCGAAGTGCGGCCGGTGCGGGAGCTGGAGGTAGCTGATTTCCAATCCTTCACGCCACCTGCCAGCGAACTGGCCACCTGATTCAAACCAACACAAGGAGATGAACATGCAATACGTCGATGGATTTGTGGCCGCAGTGCCCACCGAAAACAAGGAAAAGTACATCCAGCACGCCACGCGGGTCGCTCCTCTCTTCAAGGAATTGGGTGCGCTGAAGTTGGTCGAGTGTTGGGGTGATGATGTGCCGGATGGAAAGCTCACCTCATTCCCCCTGGCGGTGAAAAAGGAAGAGCATGAAACCGTCGTTTTCTCCTGGGTCGTGTGGCCCTCGCGCGAGGTGCGCGACGCGGGGTGGAAGCAACTCATGGCCGATCCCCGCATGGCTTCCCAAGCCGCCCCACCCTTTGACGGCAAACGCCTGATCTACGGTGGCTTTCAGACCATTGTGGAGATGTAAGCGGCGAGCCGATCGTCGCGCAACAATCAACACCGATTCAGTACTGGAACGAACAAATGGCACTTGAACTGTACGGACACCCCTTCGCAGCTTTTGTATGGAAGCCGCTGATCGCCGCCTATGAACGACAAATTCCGTTCGTCTTTCGAATGGTTGATCAAGAGCATCCAGAGAATCTGACCACGATGGCCGAACTCTCGCCGACGGGGCAGTTCCCGGCGCTTGTGGACGGTGATAGCAAGATCACACAATCGAACGCCGTAGTCGAGTATCTCGATCGCCTCGGAAAATCCGAACGGTTAATACCGACTGAGCCCGTACTGGCATTGAGAGCACGCATGCTCACCGACGTCTTTGATGCTTACGTGGCGGGGCCAATGCAGCAGATCGTGGCTGAGGCGCTGCGGCCCAAGGATCAGCAGGATCTGCGTCGTGTCGCAGAGGCGAAGGCGAGCTTGGATAAGGCTTACGCATGGCTTTCCCAGCAGATTAAAAACAACTGGGCGGTAGAAGACACGTTCACCATCGCCGATTGCGCGGCAGCACCCGCGCTCTTCTACGCTGACTGGGTGCACTCCATCCCTGATGGCAACCTCAAGGACTACAGAACCCGTTTACTGAGGCGACCTTCGGTTGCGCGTACTGTCAACGAAGCACGCCCCTATCGCAAGTTCTTCCCTCTCGGCGCCCCAGACCGGGACTAGTCAAACGATTAAGCCCATTGGAGAGCAACCATGACCAAAACGATTTTCATCAGCCTGCCGGTCACCGACCTCGCCGCATCGGTGGCCTTTTACACGGCCCTGGGTTTTACAAAGAACCCCCAGTTCTCGGATGATTCGGCCGCGTGTATGGTCTGGAGCGAGGCCATCAACGTAATGCTGCTCACCCACGCCAAGTGGCGCACCTTCACGACCCGGCCGATACCGCCGTCCACCTCCAGTGAAGTGGCGCTCAACCTGTCTTGCGACAGCCGCGAAGCCGTCGACACGATGAACGCAGCGGCAGCCGCGAACGGAGGAACGTGCGACATCAACCCACCCCAGGATCACGGCTTTATGTATGGCCGTGACATAGCAGACCCCGATGGCCATATTTGGGGCGCGATGTGGATGGACCCGGTATCCGTGCCCCCAGGGGCGCAAGCAAATTGAAGTGACAGGGTGCAGCCAGAGCAACTGGAGCGCGGCCGAGAAGCAGGCGGAGCTGGACAACAACGCCCAGGGCATTCTGGGCTACGTGGTGCGCTGGATCGACCAGGGCGTGGGCTGCTCCAAGGTGCCTGACATCAACAACATCGGCCTGATGGAAGACCGCGCCACGCTGCGCATCTCCAGCCAGCACATGGCCAACTGGCTGCACCACGGCGTGGTAACCAAGGCCCAGGTGGAAGAGACCTTCCAGCGCATGGCGGCCGTGGTGGACAAGCAGAACGCCGGCGACAAGCTGTACAAGAAAATGGCCGGCAACTTTGCCACCAGCATGGCCTACAAGGCCGCGACCGATCTGGTGTTCAAGGGCCTGGTGCAACCCAGCGGCTACACCGAGCCGCTGCTGCACGCCTGGCGCCTG
>JAGRPL010000012.1 GCA_019449595.1 Rhodoferax sp.
GAGGTGGTACCACTCCTTCCCATCCCGAACAGGACAGTGAAACGCCTCTGCGCCGATGATAGTGCGGATCCCCGTGTGAAAGTAGGTCATCGTCAGGCTATTACAGCAAAACGCCCCGTCGTGTGACGGGGCGTTTTTTTTTTGGTTTCTACTTTCCGTTCAGAATGTACTGCCCTTGCCGGACGGCGGCACCACTTCGGACCAAGTCGGCCAGCAGGGTTTCGATCAGCGCATCCATGCTCAGATCCGGGTACCATTCCTTGCGCATCTGCTCCAGATACGGCGTTTGTTGCCCCCACTCCAGCAACTCGTGCAGCATGCAGGTCTGCAAGTCGAGCAACTTGAACTTCAGGAGCACTTTCGCCGCGTATTGCTGGTGCTTGTGCGGATTCTCCATAAAGTACCTCAAGCGACCTCTTGCCGTCTGCAGGGACTTCGCCGCATCGGTAAAAGGTCGCCCATGTCCGGGGATGACCACTTTGGGGTGCAAGGATTCCAGCAGGTCCAGCGTGGCCGATACCTCGTCAAACGCATCCACGCCCTCCAGTTCCGGAAACACCACGCCAAACCCCTCTTCCCAGAGGGCATCGGCAGACACTAGGATGCCATTCTCTGGCTGGAAGAGCACGACGGAGTGGGGGTCATGGCCCCCGGCGGGGTGAACCTCCCAAACCTGATGGGCAATCGTGACCGATTTGCCTGGCACCAGCAGGTCGTCATACCGGAAGCGGGGGCATTCTTGCCCGGTGGCTTCGTAGGTCAGTGCGGACATGTCCCAGCGCGCCACTTCCGCCGCATGACCGGGTGGTATCCAGGTCCGTACGCCCGGGTACTGCGCTTGCAGGGCTGCATTGCCTCCACAGTGGTCGCTGTGCAAATGGGTGTTGAGCAAGACGTCCAACGGGCGCGAGCCCAGCGCGGACTGGACCAGCTGCAGGGTTTGCGCACTGTGGGTGCCGTAGCCGCTGTCGATGAGTGCCGACTCGTCCTTGCCCACCAGCAAGATATTGTTGGACGAAAGCCAGCCACGTTCGAATACCTGGATGCCGGAGGGAAACACGTAAGGCATGGAAGAAGACACCTGAGGAGTTGATGGAGGGTAAGGGCTTGCGTCCACCAGGGGGTGCAAGGCTAGGGCGTCTGGCCCATGCAGCGCTGCAGCTCGCCTGCACAGGACGCCGTATCGGGGGCGTACAGCAGCGCAATCCAACGCGATTCGCGCTCCCGGATCTGTTGGAGGAAGGCCTGGGCGTGGCTACCTTTGCCGGACATGCTGTGAAAGGTATCGAACCCGGTTTCAAGAAAGCTCTGCAGCGACCCCAGCCCTGTGGCAATGGCTGGCCGCCGCATCATCTTGAGCATCAGGCGCAGCCCGGGTGTCCGGGTCAGACGATCCAGTTCGCTGCCGACGGACAGCACATCCTCGAGTTGGCGTTGGCGGTCCCCAGCGCGGCCTACGGCCTTCCAGGCGCGCATGTAGCGGCGGATATCGTCCGCGCCGCTTGAGCCGTTTTCCTGCAGCCATGCCGCTGCCATCTGGTGGTCGAGCTCTTCGGTCAGAACATGCAGGTGGGCCAGAGAGACGGCCGTCGCCACGACCTGGGTCGGAAAGAACGTCTGCAAGGCGCCGGCGATGCGCCCGAACTGGGCATCGCGCAGGGAGTAGTCCTGGTCGCTGTACAGCTCCTCCAGGAAAAAGCGCGTTGCCCCGCCGTACTCTTTCGAGTCGATCAGATCCGCATAGGTGCCGGCGAAGCGCCGGGCCTGGAAGCGTTTGATGGCCATTGTGGCGGCGTGGAGGTCGGGCATGGACTGCGCCTGCAAGCGCAATCCCTCTACCCGTGCCACGGCGTCGCGAATCGTATGTGCTGCATCCATAGGTAGGACAAGTGTATCGGTGGACCGCCCGACCGTCAGAATGGCCTGGCGCCACTAGGCACTAGGTGGCGTCGCGAAGGTAATGAAAAAGTGAGTAATTGCTTTCAACGAAAACTAATGAAATCGGACGTTTTGGAGAGGCGTGACCCGCTCCTGATGCAGGATTGCGTGCCGGCAATAAAAAATACCCCTTTGGAGTGTCAATACTAGGGATAACCCTTATATTCACCCCATGTTTGATACGAGCAACTTGATCAAAGCCTCCTGGGGCGTGGGAATGGATTTCTGGCGTCCGCCGCCGGCGCGCGCAGGCGAGGCCACCGCGAGGCGGCCGACGCCGTATGTCGTTCCCATCCGCTCCCTGGGTGCCAACCACCGTGACCGGATCGCACAGCATCTGTTCGCGCTGGAGGACCGGGATCGCTATCTGCGTTTTGGGTACATGGCGCAGGACGCGCAGATCCAGCGCTATGTGGACGGGCTGGACTTCGAGCGCGATGACATTTTCGGCATCTACAACCGCAAGCTGGAACTGATTGCGATGGCCCACTTGGCGTACGCCAAAGACCACGGCTACGAGTCCTGCGCCGAGTTCGGCGTTTCGGTGTCGCCGAGTGCGCGCGGCAAGGGCTACGGTGCCCGCTTGTTCGACCGTGCGGCCATGCATGCGGCCAATGACGGAGTGGACCTGCTGTTTATCCACGCGCTGAGCGAAAACGTCGCCATGCTGAAAATCGCCACCAATGCAGGCGCCACGGTGGAGCGGGACGGCACCGAGTCCGAAGCCTACCTGCATCTGCCCAAGCCCACCCTGGACAGCCGCGTGACCGAAATGGTGGAAGAGCATGTTGCCCAGACGGACTACCGCATCAAGGTGCAGGCCAAACAGTTTTGGAGTTTCCTGGGCGATCTGCAGCAAGTGCGCCGCGACGCCATCGACGCACAAGGGCGCACCCCGCGCTGAGAACGGGCGGGTCCGCGCGCGGCCCGTCACACAAATCCGCTATCCTAGGGGCTCCGAAACAACGGCAGTCATTGCCCCTACGTCAGTGTCAGACCCACATCCCGCGCGGCTTGCCGACAAGGAGGACAAACGTACCTTCTTGCGCAAGCTAGCCGAGTTCATCCATCCCGGCCCCGATTCCACCGCTGAATTGATCGAGACGCTGGCCGAGGCAGAGGACAACAACATCATCGGTGCCGAGTCCCGTGCCATGCTGGAAGGCGTGATCCGTATGGCCGACATGACAGCCGGCGACGTGATGGTGCCGGCGACTCGGATGGACTTGGTGGACATCCATGCCACGCCCGATGCCTTGCTCAAGACGGTCATCGACACGGGGCACTCGCGGTTTCCCATTTACGAGGGCGAGCGAGAAAACGTTATCGGGATCCTGATGGCCAAAGACCTGCTCAAACTGCAGCGGGCGCCTGAACTCAATATCCGGGCCCTGTTGCGCCCGGCCGTGTTCGTGCCGGAAACCAAGGGCCTCAATGACTTGCTGCGCGAATTCCGCGGCAACCGCAACCACCTGGCCATCGTGATCGACGAGTTCGGCCGGGTTGCTGGGCTGATCACCATTGAAGATGTGCTGGAGCAGATTGTCGGGGAGATCGAGGACGAGTTCGATATCGCGGAAGACGAGGGCGACATCTTTGCCCTGGCGGACCGCACCTACCGGGTCAGCGGCGATACGCCCATTGAGCGGGTCAACGACGCGTTTTCCGTCACATTGACCGGAGAGGACCCGCAGGACCAGTTCGACACCATCGGCGGCCTGATTGCGCACGAGATGGGCCATGTGCCCAAACGCGGCGAGCGTTACGTGCTGGGCGGCCTGAATTTCGTGGTGCTGCACACCAAGGGCGGCGCCGTGAAGTGGTTCAAGGTGGCCCCCGTCGTGGACACGCCTGCCTGACTCCATGCCCGCGCCTGACAGCGGTGCCGCGCCGCAGCACCCGTCTTCATGAATTACGCTATTCTTTTTATAGCTGCCTGCGCACAAGCTGCAAGCGTTGCCTGGCCATTTGATTCTTTTTTTGAGCTCGGTCAGCCGCTGTGGTGGCTGCAATGCCTGGCCCTGGCGGCGCTGGTCTGGGTGCTGCACCGTTGCACCAGCGGCAAGCAGGCTGCGGCTCTGGGTTTGCTGTTTGCCACGACCTGGCTGAGCGCCACATTCTGGTGGCTCTACGTCGCCATGCACACCTATGCCGGGCTGCATGGTCTGCTGGCGGCGGTCGCCATCGTCGCCCTGGCTGCTGCGCTCGGGCTGTACTACGCCGCGGCATGCGCGGCGTACTGGCACCTGACACGTGCCAAGGCTGTGGGCGTGAGTTTGGCCTTTGCCGCACTGTGGACCATGGCCGAACTGGCCCGCGGCACCTGGCTCACCGGTTTCGGCTGGGGGGCCGTGGGCTACGCACACCTCACCGGGCCGCTGGCCGCCTACGCACCGTGGGTGGGTTCCTATGGCATGGGCGCGCTGGCGGCCTGGCTGGCAGCCGCTCTGGTGGTGTTTCCCCGGGCGTCCGCCCTGCAGCGTGCGGGCATCGCCACAGCGGTGGCGGTCGGGGCATTGCTGCCGGCCAGCGGGCCAGCTTCCTGGTCTGCACCGGCAGGCCACCTCACGGTGACCCTGTTGCAGGGCAATATTCCCCAGGACGAGAAGTTTCAAGCGGGCTCGGGCGTTCCCTTGGCCTTGCGGTGGTACGGCGAGCAGTTGCAGGCCAGTCAGGGCGATCTGGTTGTTGCGCCAGAAACGGCCATCCCCCTCCTGCCCCAGCAGCTGCCACCGCCCTACTGGGACGCCCTGCAGGCCCGCTTTGCCCTGGGCGGGCAAGCCGCCCTGGTGGGGTTCCCTTGGGGCAGCTATGCGCAGGGCTACACCAACGCCGTACTGGGCTTTGCGCCGGGGCAGGCTGCGGTGTGGCGCTATGACAAGCACCACCTGGTGCCTTTTGGCGAGTTCATTCCGCCCCTGTTCAAGTGGTTCACGCAAATGATGGACATCCCGCTGGGGGACTTCAACCGCGGGGCCGTGGGGCAGGCCTCGCTGGCCTGGAAGGGACAGCGCCTGGCGCCCAACATCTGCTACGAGGACCTGTTTGGCGACGAGCTGGGTGCCCGCTTCATCGATCCGGCGGCCGCCCCCACCATCCTGGTGAACGTCAGCAACATCGGCTGGTTCGGCAACACCGTGGCCATCGACCAGCATCTGCAGATCAGCCGCATGCGCGCGCTGGAGTTTGAGCGCCCCATGCTGCGCGCCACCAACACCGGCGCCACCGTCATCATTGACCACACCGGCCGCGTCACCCATTCCTTGCCCCGGTACACCCGCGGCGTGTTGACGGGCGAGGTGCAGGGCCGCACGGGCACGACGCCGTTTGCCTGGTGGGTGGCACGCTTCGGGCTGTCGCCGTTGTGGGTGCTGGCGGTTGCTATTGTTTTAATAGCTGTTCGCGCACGACCAGTCAAGGGACGCTGAGGGTTCTGCCCCTGTAAAATCGGGGCATGCTCACATTCCAACAAATCATCCTGAAATTGCAGGCCTACTGGGCCGACCAGGGTTGCGCACTGCTGCAGCCCTATGACATGGAAGTCGGCGCCGGCACCTCGCATACCGCCACGTTTTTGCGCGCGCTGGGCCCCGAGCCCTGGAAGGCCGCCTACGTGCAGCCCAGCCGCCGCCCCAAGGATGGCCGCTACGGAGAGAACCCCAACCGCCTGCAGCACTACTACCAGTACCAGGTGGTCTTGAAGCCCGCACCCAGCAACATCCTGGAGCTCTACCTGGGCAGCTTGGAGGCCCTGGGTTTTGACCTCAAGAAGAACGACATCCGCTTTGTCGAAGACGACTGGGAAAATCCCACGCTGGGCGCCTGGGGCCTGGGCTGGGAAGTGTGGCTCAACGGCATGGAGGTGACGCAATTCACCTACTTCCAGCAGGTGGGCGGCATCGACTGCAAGCCCATCACCGGCGAGATCACCTACGGCCTGGAGCGCTTGGCCATGTACCTGCAGGGCGTGGACAACGTCTATAACCTGACCTGGACCGAGGGCGCAGACGGCTCCAAGCTGACCTACGGCGACGTCTACAAGCAAAACGAGGTGGAGCAGTCCACCTACAACTTCGAGCACAGCGATGCCGACTTCCTGTTCACGGCCTTCACGGCGCACGAGAAACAGGCCAAGCATCTGATGGAAAACCAGCTCGCCCTGCCGGCCTACGAACAGGTCCTCAAGTGCGCCCACAGCTTCAACCTGCTGGATGCGCGCGGTGCCATCAGCGTGACCGAGCGGGCTGCCTACATCGGGCGCATCCGCAATCTGGCCCGCGCCGTGGCCCAGAGCTATTTCGAGAGCCGTGAGCGCCTGGGCTTCCCCATGGCCCCGCGCGAGTGGGTGGAACAGATGACGAAGAAGGCGGCCTGAAGGCCAGGAAAAGAACACGATGACCACCAAGAATCTTCTCGTTGAACTGTTTGTCGAAGAGCTGCCGCCCAAGGCGCTCAAGAAGCTGGGCGATGCCTTTGCCGGCACGCTGGCCGATCAACTCAAGGCCCAGGGCCTGGCCGGTGCCGACTCGGTCGTCACCGCCTACGCCTCGCCGCGCCGGCTGGCGGCGCACATCAGCCATGTCTGGCTCAAGGCCGAAGATAAGGCCGTGCAGCAAAAGCTCATGCCGGTGTCGGTAGGGCTGGATGCGGGTGGCAACGCCACGCCCGCGCTGCTGAAGAAACTGCAGGCGCTGGGTGCGGACGTGTCCGATCCGGCGGCGGCTGTCGCGGCCCTCAAGCGCGCGCCCGACGGCAAGACCGAAGCGCTGTTCTACGACAGCCTGCTCACCGGCGCCACACTCGATACCGGTTTGCAAAAGGCGCTGGAAGAGGCCATTGCCAAGCTGCCCATCCCCAAGGTCATGAGCTACCAGCTGGAAACCGGTTGCGCCCTGCCAGGCTGGACCAGCGTGCACTTCGTGCGCCCGGCACACGGATTGGTGGCACTGCACGGCAGCACTGTGGTGCCCATCAAGGTACTGGGCCTGACGGCCGGAAACACCACGCAGGGCCACCGCTTTGAGGCCAAGGTTGACAAGGTCGTCATCAAGGACGCCGACCGCTATGCCGCTACGCTGCAGCAGGACGGTGCGGTCATCGCTTCGTTTGCCGAGCGCAAGGCCGAGATCGCGCGCCAGTTGGCTGCGGCGGCCGCCAAGGTGGGCAACGGTGCCCGCCCGATCGAAGACGACGCGCTGCTGGATGAAGTGACGGCCCTGGTGGAGCGCCCCAACGTGCTGGTGTGCACGTTCGAGCAAGCGTTTCTCGACGTGCCGCAGGAGTGCCTCATCCTCACCATGAAGGCCAACCAGAAGTACTTCCCGCTGTTGGACGCCGCCGGCAAGCTCACCAACCAGTTCTTGGTGGTCAGCAACATCAGCCCGAGCGATGCCAGCGCCGTCATTGGCGGCAACGAGCGCGTGGTGCGCCCGCGCCTGGCCGATGCCAAGTTCTTCTTCGACCAGGACCGCAAGAAGACCCTGGCCTCCCGCGTGGACGGCCTGGGCAAGGTCGTGTACCACAACAAGCTGGGTAGCCAGGGCGAGCGCGTGGAACGCGTGCGTGCCATTGCCAAGGCCATCGCGCAGCAGCTGGGCGATGCCAGCCTGGTGGCGCAGGCCGACCTGGCCGCGCAACTGGCCAAGACCGATCTGGTGACGGACATGGTGGGCGAGTTTCCCGAACTGCAGGGCACCATGGGCCGCTACTACGCGCTCAACGATGCTCTGGACGCCGCCGTGGCCGACGCCATCGAAGACCATTACAAACCCCGCTTTGCGGGCGACGACCTGCCGCGCAACCGCGTCGGCCTGGTGGTGGCGCTGGCCGACAAGCTCGAAACCCTGGTCGGCATGTTCGGCATCGGCAACCTGCCGACCGGCGACAAGGATCCGTTTGCGCTGCGCCGTCATGCCCTGGGGGTGATCCGCATGCTGGTGGAAAAAGACCTGCCGCTGGAGCTGGGTGCGCTGGTGCAGGCCGCGGGGCCGGCGTTTGGCGACCGGATCAGCGACGCATCGGGGGCCTTGGTGGACTTCATGTACGACCGCCTGGCCGGCTCCCTGCGCGAGCAGGGCTACAGCGCGCAGGAAGTTGATGCCGTCCTGGCCCTGCGTCCGCAGCGCCTGGGTGACGTGGCCAAGCGTCTGGCTGCCGTGCGCGCCTTCGCAGCTCTGCCCGAGGCCGCTGCGCTGGCCGCTGCCAACAAGCGCATCAGCAACATCCTGAAGAAAGCCGATGCAGTGGACGCCCACGTCAGCCAAGTGCTGCTGCAGGAAGCGGCTGAAAAGTCACTGTACGCCGCTATGCAGGACGTGGCTCCCAAGGCCAATGCCCAGTTCGACGCCGGCGACTACACCGCCGCGCTGCAGACCCTTGCGGCCTTGCGCGCGCCGGTGGATGCTTTCTTCGACGACGTGATGGTCAACGCTGAGCAGCTGGACCTGCGCCTGAACCGCCAGGGCCTGCTCAAGAGCCTGCACGAAGCCATGAACCGCGTGGCCGATCTCTCGCGCCTGGCTGCCTGAGTTCCCTATGAAACTTGTCATTCTCGACCGCGACGGCACCATCAACGAAGACAGCGCGGACTACATCAAATCGGCGGACGAGTGGCACCCGCTGCCCGGCGCGCTGGAAGCCATTGCACGGCTCAACCATGCGGGTTGGCACGTGGTGGTGGCGACCAACCAGTCCGGCCTGGGCCGGGGGCTGTTTGACGTGGCGGCGCTCAACGCCATGCACGCCAAGATGCAAACCCTGCTGGCCGCCGTGGGCGGGCGGGTGGATGCCATTTTCTACTGCCCCCACGGACCCGACGCGGGCTGCCGCTGCCGCAAGCCAGGCCCCGGCCTGTTTGAGCAGATCGGCGAGCGCTACGGCCTGGACCTGCAGGACGTCCCCGTGGTGGGTGATACCCCGCGGGACCTGGTGGCCGGTGTTTCGGTGGGGTGTGCGCCGCACCTAGTGCTCACCGGCAAGGCGGCCGCCTACCGGGGCCGGGCCTTGCCCGAGGGCTATCCGGCTGACACCATGGTGCACCAGGACCTGGCGGCATTTGCCGACTACCTAGTGGCGCGGGACGCGCGCCCCTCCCAGATGGCCGGGCTCTGAAGCGCTGCCAACGGTCCAGCAATCCCCCTCAATCACGACGAAGGCCCCCTGGCTTCTTTCCCCACTTATGTCCGTTATCCGTTCGATCCTGCACATGCTGTGGATGGTGCTCACCGTCATCCCCTACTCGCTGGCCATTGTGCTGGGAACCCTGTTCGGGGTGCGCAGCGCCACCCTCTACCGCATCGCGGCAGCCTGGCTGGGCTTGAGCAGCCTGAGCAGCGCGCGGATCATCCTGGGCATCCGCACGCGAGTGACCGGCATGGAGAACCTGCCGGTGGGCGAGAAAAGCCCGGCCGTGCTGCTGGTCAAGCACCAGTCCACGTTCGAGACCTTTGTGATGCCCGCCATCATGCCGCACCGCCTGGCGTATGTGTTCAAGAAAGAGCTGCTGCAGGTGCCGTTCTTTGGCTGGGCCATTGGCCGGCTCGACATGATCCATATCGACCGCAGCCTGCGTACCCAGGCGTTCAAGAAAGTGGTGGAGCAGGGCAAGGAGCGGCTCGCGCAGGGCACCTGGATCATCATGTTCCCGGAGGGCACCCGCATTCCCCGGGGACAAAAAGGCGTGTACGAGACCAGCGGCGCACGCCTGGCGGTGCAGACCGGCGCGCCCGTCATTCCCATTGCCGTGACTTCGGCACGTTGCTGGCCCCGCAAAGCCTTCGTCAAGACCCCCGGTGTGGTGGACGTGTCGATTGGCAAGCCCATTGCGAGCGAGGGGCGCCACCACCGGGAACTGATGCAGGAGGTGGAGGCCTGGATCGAGGCCGAGATGCACCGCCTGGACCCGGATGCCTACCGGTGACGACGCGGGTGGCGCTTCGGTAAGCTCCCATGCGCGGTCTGCTGCAATACACTTTGGACCTTTTTGCGCCGCCAGAGGCCGTGCAACCTGCGTCAACAGCTACTAAAACCATAGCAGATGCCGGACCCGGCGTGTCCTACCGTGTGGCCCAGCCGGTAAGCCAGGCAGCCGCGCCGGCCACCTTTGCCCATCCCCATGCCAACCGCGAGGCGCGTCTGGGCGACGCGGTCGTGGCCTACCTGTTCCAGCGTGCCAAGCGGCGCACCATCGGCTTCATGGTGGGCCCCGACGGGTTGGTGGTGCGAGCGCCGCGCTGGACGCCCTTGGGGGAGGTGGACGCCGCCCTGCAGGAAAAGGCGCCGTGGATCACCCGCAAGCTGGGGGAAGCGCGCGAGCGCCAGGCGCGCCAGGAGAGCGCCCACATCGCGTGGCGCGATGGCGTGCAACTGCCGTTCCTGGGTTCCACCGTGGTGGTGGCGCTGGACCCCGGCCACGGTTTTTCGGCGGCCGGAGCGCAACTGGACCCGGTGGACGAAGATGCCAGCGGGGTACGCACCCTGCGTGTGGCGCTGCCCAAGACCGCCACGCCGGAGCAGATCCGGGATGCCGTGCAGGCCTGGCTGATGCGCCAGGCGCAGGCCCACTTCAAACAACGGCTGGACCACTACGCGCCGCTCCTGCAAGTGCAGTGGAGCCGTCTGAGCCTGAGCAATGCCAGCACGCGGTGGGGCAGTGCCCGCGTGGATGGCTCCATCCGGTTGAACTGGCGTCTGATTCATTTTCGCCACGCGGTCATCGACTACGTGGTGGCGCACGAACTCAGCCACCTGCGGGTCATGGACCACAGCCCTCGCTTCTGGGATGCGGTGCGTACCGTGGTACCCGACTATGCCGTCCTGCGGCGCCAACTCAAGGACGACGCCATTCCGCGGTGGTAGGCGTCCGCGGCGTCAGCGCGCGGCCAGGGTGTCCTGCCCGAGCAAGGCGTCTTTCAGCTTGAAGTCGGCGGGGGAGGTGCCCACCCAGATCTTGAGCACCATGCCGAAAAACTCGGCGTCTCCCACCGGCGCGCCCTGGGCCTTGCCGGCGATGTAGAACGTGGTGCCCACGCCGGGCACAAAGTCCATGGCAAAGGTGTCACCCTGCGCCAGCTTGGGCTGGCCGGAAAAAATCTCGATCAAGCGGGTGGTGGACACGGCGTTCTTCTGCATCTGCTCCTTGGTGGAGTTGGCTTGCAGCCCCTTGATGAAGGCCACGCCCAGATCGGTTCCCGGAATTTCACGCAAGGCCACAAAGCTCAGACGCTTGGGGCCGGACAGCGCCAGCAATTCTTCGGGCGAGCCGACCTTCTTCGGCGTGTACAGCGCCATGTCGTACACCTTGAACACCACCTTGTAGCGCGTGCCGGCGCCGTTGAGTTGCAGCGGCGTTCCCTGCAACTGAGTGGTGGGTTCGAATTTGGTGCTGGTGGTTGCCGCGCCAGCCAGACCGCTGGCGACAGCCAGCAAACCTGTCAAAACCCAGGCCCGGCCGGTGGTGGCCAAAAAACGTGAATACATAGTCTCTCCCTGATATTTTTGGCGCATCTTCTGTTGGTTTCCTTACGCCAAGATTGCGGTTGGTGTGCTCGCGGGCTGGAACCGGTAGACCCCGTCGGCGTCCCGGTTGCGTCGTAAGATGCCCTGAAACCACAGGGCATGCAGGTGCGCGATGGCCTCGCCCATGGCAAACGTGGTCTGGTGCAGGTCCAGCGGGCGCTTGAACAGCACCGGCAGGATGTCCGCCGCGCTGCAGGGATGCGCCTGGCAGGCCTCCAGGACTTCGGCCAGCCGGTCGCGGTGGTGGTCGTGCAGCTGGGTGATGCGCTGGTGCAGTCCGGTAAAGGGCTTGCCGTGCGAGGGCAGCACCAGGGTGTCAGCCGGCAGCGGCAGAAACTTGTCGATCGAATCCAGGAACTGCGCCAGCGCGTTGGACTCGGGCTCCTGCTCGTACACGCTCACGTTGGTGGAGATGCGCGGCAGCATCATGTCGCCGCCGATCAGCACCTTGAGCGCATCGCAGTGCAGGGCAATGTGCTCCGGGGCATGGCCATAGCCGCTGATGCAGCGCCAGTCACGTCCGCCAATGCGCAGGACGTCGCCGTCCATCATCCGGTGGAACTGCTGCGGGACGGAGGGCACCAGCGTCGGGAAATAGCTGTTGCGGGCCCGGATCTGCGCCATGGTCTCGGGGCTGTTGAGGCCGTGGGTGGCAAAAAAATCGGCGGCCCGGTCGCCGCCAAAGGCGGTGGGCCCCATGCAGCCGAAGCGCGCCACCTGGTAGTCGGTGGCGCTGATCCACAGCGGCACGTTCCAGCGCTGGCACAGCCAGTCGGCCAGGCCAATGTGGTCGGGGTGCATGTGGGTCACGATGACGCGCAGGATGGGCAGGCCTTCGAGCTCGTTGGCAAAAATGGTTTCCCACTGTGCCTTAGCCTCCTCCTTGTGGATGCAGCAGTCCACAATGCTCCAGCCCTGCACGGTGGTGCCCGAACCCTGCGGGTCGTCCATTTCGTCGCGCAGCAGCCACAGGTTGATGTGGTTGAGCACAAAGGGCAGCGCCATGCGCACCCATTTCACGCCGGGCGCCACCGTCAGCGTGCCGCCGGTGGGTGCCAGGGCTTCGCCGAAGGGGTAATGGAGTTGGCGTTCCAGATCGTTCATGGTGGGGAATCTTTTGCTACATAATTGACGTTTACGTAAACGTCAACAGAAATGGACATTCTAGGGGCCGGCGGCGCGGTGCGCTGTCACCCTTGTTCGCACGACTTATGAGTATCACCTACAGCATCGGCGATCTCGCGCGGGAGTTCGACCTGACCACCCGGGCCATCCGTTTCTACGAAGATTTGGGCCTGTTGCAGCCCGAGCGCAGCGGGCCGGGGGGGCGCAACCGCGTGTACAGCGGACGCGACCGCACGCGCCTGAAGCTCACCCTGCGCGCCAAACGCCTGGGGCTGACGCTGACCGAGGCCAAGGAAATCATCGAGATGTACGACAGCCCGCGCGATACCGGCGCGCAGCTGCAGAAATTCCTGCTCGTGCTGGCGGCGCACCGCAAGCAGCTCGAGGCGCAGATGGCCGACATGCAGGCCAACCTGGACGAGCTCAAGACCCACGAGAAGGAGGCCCGCGTCCTGCTGGCCAAGATCGGCAAACCGGGCAAGCCCGCCAGCCGCGCCAAAGCATGAGCGCCCTGTACCAGCGCGTGTTCACCAGTTTTGTGCGCCAGGGCATGATGCAGCACCTGGGCGCCCAGCTGGCCCGGGTGGAGCCGGGGCTGGTGGAAATCGTGCTGCCCTATTCCGACAAGGTGACCCAGCAGCAGGACGGCTTTCACGGCGGCGCCATGGGGGCGGTGGCCGACATTGCCGGCGGCTACGCCGGCTTGACTGTGGCGCCCGAGGGCATGGAAGTCGTGACCGTCGAATACAAGATCAATTTCCTGACCAGCTTCCAGGGCGGCGAATTGCGCGCCGTGGGCCGCGTGGTCAAAGGCGGCAAGCGCCTCATCATCACCACGGCCGAAGTGCTGCATGTGGACGACAACGGCAAGCAGTCGCCCTGTGCCGTCATGCAGCAAACCCTGATGGCCGTTCCCCAAACCTATTGATAACCGCAACCTATCCCAACAAGGAGATAACCATGAACAATCTGCCCGGCCTCAACTTCCAGCTTGGCGAAGACATTGACGCCCTGCGCGACGCGGTGCGTGAATTCGCACAGGCCGAAATTGCCCCGCGCGCGGCCGAGATCGACCGCAACGACCAGTTTCCCATGGACCTGTGGCGCAAGATGGGCGACCTGGGTGTGCTGGGCATCACCGTGGGCGAAGAGTACGGCGGCGCCAACATGGGCTATCTGGCCCACATGATCGCCATGGAGGAAATCTCCCGCGCCAGCGCGTCGGTCGGCCTGTCCTACGGCGCCCACAGCAACCTGTG
Source organism: Rhodoferax sp. (assembly GCA_019449595.1). GTDB lineage: Bacteria > Pseudomonadota > Gammaproteobacteria > Burkholderiales > Burkholderiaceae_C > Allorhodoferax. The sequence continues at coordinate 13,839 of JAGRPL010000012.1, forward strand.
CGTGAACCAGATCAAGCGCAACGGTACGCCGGAGCAGCGCGCCAAGTACCTGCCCAAGCTGATCAGCGGCGAGCACGTGGGCGCACTGGCCATGAGCGAACCCGGCGCGGGCTCGGACGTGCTGAGCATGAAGCTCAAGGCCGAGGACAAGGGGGGCTACTACCTGCTCAACGGCAACAAGATGTGGATCACCAACGGCCCCGACGCCGACACGCTGGTCGTTTACGCCAAGAGCGAACCCGAACTGGGTGCGCGCGGTGTCACCGCCTTCCTGATCGAGAAAAGCATGCCCGGTTTCAGCATTGCGCAGAAGCTCGACAAGCTGGGCATGCGCGGCAGCCACACCGGCGAGCTGGTGTTCAACAACGTGGAAGTGCCCCTGGCCAACGTGCTGGGCCAGGTCAACGGCGGCGCCAAGGTGCTGATGAGCGGCCTGGACTACGAACGCGCCGTGCTGACCGGCGGCCCCCTGGGCATCATGCAGGCGGTGATGGACAACGTGGTGCCCTACATCCACGACCGCAAGCAGTTTGGCCAGAGCATCGGCGAGTTCCAGCTCATCCAGGGCAAGGTGGCCGACATGTACACCGTGCTGCAGGCCGGCCGTGCCTTTGCCTACACCGTGGCCAAAAACCTGGATCTGCTTGGGGCTGAACACGTGCGTCAGGTGCGCAAGGACTGCGCTTCCGTTATCCTCTGGACGGCCGAAAAAGCCACCTGGATGGCCGGTGAGGGCGTGCAAATCTACGGCGGCAACGGCTATATCAACGAATACCCGCTGGGGCGCCTCTGGCGCGACGCCAAACTGTATGAAATTGGTGCGGGTACCAGTGAAATCCGCCGTATGCTTATAGGCCGAGAGTTGTTCGCCGAAACCATGTAATGAAGTCTGCCGCTGCCCGCCACCTACGATCTTTTTTCCACGGCTCCCTGCGCGGTTTTCTCCGCGGCTTGATGCGGGCATGGGTGCTGGTGGTACCGCTGGTGGTGGCGCTCTCGCTCATCCGGCTCGGGCAGCTGGCGTACTTCTGGCCCAGCGGCTATCACGCGGCGGCGGGGGACATCACCAGTGTGCTGGTGCAGGGCTTCCGCTTTGACCTCAAGGTCAGCGCCGTTGCCGGCTTCCTGCTGCTGCTGGTGCTACCTTGGGTTTCGGGCAAGACCAGCGGGCGCATCGCCACCGGCGTGGCGTTCGTGTACGTGATGCTGTCGCTGGTCAACCTGCATTACTTCGGTTTTTACAAGACCCCCATCGATTCGCTGGTGTTTGGCTTGGTCGAAGACGACACGGCCGCCGTGCTCAAGACCATCTGGCACGATTTCCCGGTGATCTGGACCCTGCTGCTGGCCGCGGCGCTCACGGTGGCCTCGGTGGCGCTGCACCGCCGTCTGGTGCGCCACCTCAACCCGGATGCACTGCTGCAAACCCGGCACCTGGCCATCAAGCTGGTGCTGGCGGTCGTAGTGTTCTTTGCGCTGGTGTTTGCCGGCAAGGGCACCATCCGCGAGATGGCCTTGCAGCGCCAGCACCTCACCGTCACCACCTCCCAGTTCCTCAACGACATGGTGCCCAACGGCGTCATCGCGCTCAAGTATGCGTGGGACAGCCGCCGCGAGTCGCAGAACCTGGCGGACCCGCTGGTGGGTCTGAAGGCCATGGGCTTTGGGTCTGCGCAGGCGGCCGCCCAGGTGCTGGGCTTGCCGCATGGTAGCGAGGCCGAGGTCAAGGCGGCCCTGTACCGGCACGATCCGCTGCCTGCCGGAACGCCGAAGAAAAACCTGGTGTTCTTCCTGATGGAGTCCTGGAGCGCCGAGCCCATGCTCTACCAGAGTCCCACGTTCGATGTGCTGGGGCGCCTGGCCCCGACCTTGGACAAGGCCTGCCACTTCTCCAATTTCGAATCGGCCCAGCCAGGTACCCACCCGGCCCTGGAGGCCATCATGTTCTCATCCCCCATCACCCCGCTCACCATGGGCGATGCGGGGCGCAAGCCCATGGCGTGGTCGGTGGCCGAGGTAGCCAAGCATGCGGGCTACGACACTGTGTTTGTCACCTCGGCCCGCTCGGGCTGGCGGGACTTGAACCGTGTGCTCAAGATCCAGGGGTTTGATGAAGTCATCGACGCCAACAACCTCAAGGAAGCCTACCCTGATGCCACCGTCGGCCTCTGGGGCGTCTGGGACAGCTATGTCTACCGATACGTGGAAAAGCGCATGGCCGCGCAGCCGAAAGACCGGCCTTTGTTCGTCTTTGTGCTGACCTCCACCAACCATCCGCCGTACGACCTGCCCAAGGACTACCAGCGCGTGCCGCTTGACATGGCGCAGTGGAAAGGGGAAACCAGTTCGGACACCCTGGCGCTCAACCTGGACACCTATCGCTACGCGCACGACCTGCTGGGCGGCTTTGTGCAAGACATGCAGAAAGGTCCGTTCAAGGACAACACCATCATCGCCGCGACCGGCGACCACAATGTGCGCTCCTTTGGCATCTATGCCGACGCGCACCGGCGTTACCTGATGCGCCAGGTGCCTTTTGTCATCTGGGGCAACCATCTGCAGTGCGGCAACCAGCTCACCCAGCCAGCCAGCCAGCGCGACATGTTCAACACCCTGTTTCCCCTGGCCGGGATTGAGGGTGGCTATGTGAATGCCGGGCGCAACCTGCTCAAGCCGCTTCCCGCCCAGCCGGATCCGATGAACATGCCCCGCGGCCTGTTCTTTTCCGGCGAAGCCCGCAACGCCCAGGGAATGTGGCAGCTGGGCAACCCCAAATCATTTGTGTGCACGCCCGCCCGCGGGGACAGCGGCACACCGTGCGAGTTCAATGCGCTGGACGATCAGCAGGAGCGCGCCCGCTATGGTCTGCTGGACTGGAACGTGCGCAGCTCGCTCAAGAAGTAACCCGGTGGCGGGGGCCGCAAAACGGTCTTCGCCCCAACTGACCAGAAGGAAACTATGCCAACCAAACTCAGTGACTTGTTCGCCCACAACCGTGCCTGGGCCGCGCGCATGGAAGCCGAGCGCCCGGGGTTCTTCACCGGGCTGAAGGCCCAGCAGAATCCCCGCTACATGTGGATTGGCTGCTCCGACAGCCGGGTGCCGGCCAACCAGATCACCGGGCTGGAGCCCGGCGAGATCTTCGTGCACCGCAACGTGGCCAACGTGGTTGTGCACTCCGACCTCAACGCCCTGTCCACCATCCAGTTCGCCGTGGAGCGGCTCAAGGTGGAGCACATCATGGTGGTGGGGCACTACGGTTGCTCGGGCGTCAAGGCGTCGCTGGAGGGCGCACGCATTGGCCTGGCCGACAACTGGTTGCGCCACGTGCAGGACGTGCGCGACCGCCACCGCGACATTCTCGACGTGATTCCCGAGCACGGCCGCGCCGACGCGCTGTGCGAGCTCAACGCCATCGAGCAGGTTGTCAACGTGGCGCTCAGCACGGTGATGCAGGACGCCTGGGCCCGGGGCCAGAACGTGACCCTGCACGGCTGGGTGTACGGCATACACGACGGCTTGTTGCAGGACCTGCACATGACCGTCACCCGCACGGACGACCTGGAAACTCTGTACCGCCAGGCCATCTCGGGAGTCCGGCTGTTGCCGCGGCATGCCGTAAATTAACAGTAAAAACAGGCCCCGGCCACCGGTCTGCTTGCGCAGACAGCTATAAAAACAATAGCGAAAGCTGAGAGATATGTTTCCTACCCGCCTGGACTCCTCGGTTGCCTACGACATCGCCAAGGCGATGCTCGACGGCTTCAACCGCCACTACCGCCTGTTCCGCACCGAATCGGCGCGCGCCAAGCACCGGTTCGAAACAGCCGACTGGCACGGCCAGCAGCGGGCCCAGCGCGAGCGCATCGAGTTCTACGACCTGCGCGTCAAGGAATGCTCCCGGCGGCTGGAGCGCGAGTTCAAGGCGGGCGAGCAGCCCATGGACGTGTGGCACCAGGTCAAGCTGCACTACATCGGGCTGTTGGTGGACCACCACCAGCCCGAGCTGGCCGAGACCTTCTTCAATTCGGTCACCACCAAGATCCTGCACCGCAGCTATTTCCAGAACGATTTCATCTTCGTGCGCCCGGCCATCAGCACCGAGTACATCGAAAACGGCGAGCCTGAATCCCGCCCCACCTACCGTTCCTACTACCCCACTCGGGAAACCATGCACGCGGTGCTGACACGCATGGTGACCGATTTCGACCTGCGCCGCGACTTCGACAACCTGGAGCGCTACATCACCCTGGTGCAGGCAGCCATGGAGGCGCGGCTGGGCCACGTCAAGCTGCGCGCCAACTTCCAGATCCAGGTGCTGACCGGCCTGTTCTTTCGCAACAAGGGCTGCTACATCGTCGGCAAGCTGATCAACGGCTTCAACGAGTTCTCGTTCACCCTGCCGGTGCTGCACAACCGTTCGGGCAAGCTGGTCATCGACACGGCGCTGTTCGGCGAGGATGACCTGCTCATGCTGTTCAGTTTTGCCCGGGCCTATTTCATGGTGGACATGGAAATCCCGTCGGCCTACGTGCAGTTCCTGCGCAGCATGATGCCCAGGAAACCGCGCAACGAAATCTACAACGCACTGGGGCTGGCCAAGCAGGGCAAGACGCTGTTCTACCGCGACTTCCTGCACCACCAGCGCCACTCGTCCGACAAGTTCCGCATTGCCCCCGGCATCAAGGGCATGGTCATGCTGGTGTTCGACCTGCCTTCGTTCCCCTATGTGTTCAAGGTCATCAAGGACTACTACCCGCCGCAAAAGGACACCACCCGCGAGCAGATCGCCGGCAAGTACCTGCTGGTCAAGCAGCACGACCGGGTCGGGCGCATGGCCGACACGCTGGAGTACAGCGAGGTCGCGTTCCCGCGTGACCGCTTCGACGACGAGCTGATCGCCGAAATCGAGAAGTTCGCGCCCAGCCAGCTGGAAATCAGCGACCGCGATGGCGATGGCAAGGTCGAAGTCATCATCAAGCACGTCTACATCGAGCGGCGCATGATTCCGCTCAACATCTACCTGCAAGAGGCCTTTGACGCCGGCGCGGCCGACCCCGACAACCACAGTCCGGCCGCCGAGAGCGCGCGACAGCAGATGGAGCGTGGCGTGGTGGAGTACGGCAACGCGATCAAGGACCTGGTGGCTGCCAACATCTTCCCCGGCGACATGCTGTGGAAGAACTTCGGCATCACGCGCCACGGCAAGGTGGTGTTCTACGACTACGACGAGATCGAGTACATCACCGACTGCAACTTTCGCCGTGTGCCCGCGCCGCGCAACGAGGAAGACGAAATGTCGGGTGAAATCTGGTACCACGTGGGCCCCAAGGACGTGTTCCCGGAAACCTTCGGCCCCTTCCTGTTGGGCAACCCGGCCGTGCGCGACGTGTTCATGAAGCACCACGCCGACCTGCTCGACGTGGACTTCTGGCAGGCCCACAAGGACCGCATCCTGGCGGGCCACGTGCACGACGTGTTTCCATACGATCGGGAGCGGCGCTTCAAGCACCTGCGTCCCGAGGTGCCGGCGGCCTAGGTTTGGCGCCGGTGGCAGTTTGGCGTACACTCAGCCCCGCCCGGGGTGCGCAGTGGTTGCGCTGAGATGGATGCCAAACCCGTGAACTTGATCTGGTTCATACCAGCGTAAGAAGTGCAGTGCTGCCAAGGCCCCCGGGCCGTTCGGGCGGCGTCTTTTTCGGGTTTGCGGGGCTGGTGTTGGTCTTGTCTTCGGGTTGCAACCAGGAGATGCCACCATGAATGCACCCGACAAGCTAGCCCAGTTCATTCGCCTCACCCGCGAACCGCTTCCCGCTTCCACCAAACGCTACCTGCAAGGCAGCCGGCCCGACATCCAGGTGCCGCTGCGCGAAATTCTGCAGAGCAACGGCGAAGCCGTCACGGTGTACGACACCTCCGGCCCCTACACCGACCCCGCCGCCACCATTGACGTGCGCCAGGGCCTGCCCTTGGTGCGCCAGGACTGGATTGCCGACCGGGGCGATACCGAAGCCTACGAAGGCCGCAAGCCCTTTGCCCTGGACGATGGCCTGAAGAACGGAGAGACCGATGCCCTGGCTGCCCTGCGCGCCCAGGCCGCTGGCCTGCAACGCCAGCCGCGCCGCGCCAAGCCGGGCGCGAACGTGAGCCAGATGCACTACGCCAAAAAGGGCATCATCACCCCCGAGATGGAGTACGTGGCCCTGCGCGAGAACCAGAACCTGGAATGGGCCGCGCAGTACCTGGGCAACACCGAGCGCGAAGCCCGCCTGGCCGGCAACAGCTTTGGTGCCAGCATTCCGCGTGTGATGACGCCCGAGTTCGTGCGCGACGAGGTGGCCCGTGGCCGCGCCATCATCCCCGCCAACATCAACCACACCGAGCTGGAGCCCATGGCCATCGGCCGCAACTTCCTGGTGAAGATCAACGCCAACATCGGCAACTCGGCCGTCACGTCCAGCATCGAGGAAGAAGTCGAAAAACTGGTCTGGTCCATCCGCTGGGGCGCCGACACGGTGATGGACCTGTCCACCGGCAAGAACATCCACACGACACGCGACTGGATCGTGCGCAACAGCCCAGTGCCCATCGGCACCGTGCCCATCTACCAGGCGCTGGAAAAGGTGGGCGGCATTGCTGAGGACCTGACTTGGGAAATCTTCCGCGACACGCTGATCGAGCAGGCCGAGCAGGGCGTGGACTATTTCACGGTGCACGCCGGTGTGCGTCTGCCCTTCATTCACCTCACGGCCAACCGCATGACCGGCATCGTCTCGCGTGGCGGCTCCATCATGGCCAAGTGGTGCATTGCCCACCACAAGGAAAACTTCCTCTATACGCACTTCGACGAGATGACGGAGATCATGCGGGCCTACGACGTGAGCTACTCACTGGGCGATGGCCTGCGCCCTGGCTCGGGTGCCGACGCCAACGACGAGGCCCAGTTCGCTGAACTGCGCACCTTGGGCGAGTTGACCAAGAAGGCCTGGGCGCAAGACGTGCAAGTCATGATCGAAGGCCCCGGCCACGTGCCCATGCACATGGTGCAGGCCAACATGACCGAGCAGCTGAAGCACTGCGACGAGGCACCGTTCTATACCCTAGGCCCGCTGACCACCGACATCGCCCCGGGCTACGACCACATCACCAGCGGCATTGGCGCCGCCCTGATCGGATGGTTCGGCACCGCCATGCTCTGCTACGTCACGCCCAAGGAACACCTGGGGCTGCCCGACCGCAACGACGTGAAGACTGGCATCATCACCTACAAGATCGCCGCCCACGTGGCCGATGTGGCCAAGGGCCACCCCGGCGTGCGGGCGCGTGATGACGCCTTGTCGAAGGCGCGCTTCGAGTTCCGCTGGATGGACCAATTCAACCTCTCGCTGGACCCCGACACCGCGCGCGATTTTCACGACGAGACCTTGCCCAAGGACTCCAGCAAGGTTGCGCACTTCTGCAGCATGTGCGGCCCCAAGTTCTGCTCCATGAAGATCACGCAGGAAGTGCGCGAGTACGCCAAGACCAAGGGGGTGAGTGACGAGCAAGCCTTGGCTGACGGCATGCAGACCCAGTCCGAGGCCTTCAAGGCCGCGGGTGGCGAAATCTACATTCCCATCAACAAGGCCTGAGCCACGCGCCAGGAAACAGGAGAACCGTGATGCGTATAGCAATTGCAGGCGCTGGCCTGTTGGGGCGCCTGCTGGCGCTGGAACTCAGCGGCAAGGGGCACCAGGTCGAGGTGTTTGATGCCGCACGCGACGCCGGACCGCGTGAAACCTCGGGTACCGAGGGCGCGGCCTGGACGGCCGCGGGCATGCTCAGCCCCGTGGCCGAGCTGGACCGGGGCAACGACGACGTATTCCGCCTGGGGCTGCGCTCCTGTGCACTGTGGCCCGGTATCGCGCAGGCCATCGGCATGCCCGGCGTCTGCCATTTCGACGGCAGCCTGCTGGTGGCGCACCGTGCCGACGCGGGCGCTGCCCAGCGCTTGGTGGGCCTGTTGCAGGCCAAGGCCGATGCGGGCTACCAGCCCGAAGCCCTGTCGGTGGACGCCCTGGCGGCCCTGGAGGGCAGCGTGCATGGCCCGTCCCTGGCCTGGCTGCTGCCCTGTGAAGGCTACGTAGAGGTGCACAACACGCTGCACGCGCTGCATGCCCAGGGCGAGCGCCAGGGGGTGCGTTGGCATTGGGACTGCCCGGTGCAGCGTGCGGATGGCGGTGTGCTGGAGGTGGGCCGTGCCGGGGAGACCGAAGTGCGGCGTTTTGACCACGTGTTCGACGTGCGCGGCGTGGGCGCCCGGCCGCAGCTGCCGGTGCGCGGCGTGCGCGGCGAAATCTTCCTGCTGCATGCCCCCGACGTGGACCTGAGTCGTCCCCTGCGCCTGATGCACCCGCGCCACAGCGTGTACATCGTGCCGCGCCCGGACCGCTACTTTGTGGTGGGTGCCAGCGAGATCGAGAGCGAAGACCGCTCCAGCGTCTCGCTGCGCAGCACGCTGGAACTGCTCAGTGCCGCGCACAGTGCCATTCCCGCGCTGGCCGAGGCACGCGTCATCCACACCGAGAGCAACTTGCGCCCGGCGCTGCCCGACAACCTGCCGCTGCTGGAGCAGGGCGCCGGCTGCACCCGCATCAACGGCCTGTACCGCCATGGCTGGCTGCTGGCGCCCGCGCTGGTGGAGCAGGCGGTGCAGGGGCTTGCCGCATGACGACCACGCAGCCCCTGCCGCCCACCGTGCGCGTCGTGGTGAACGGCACGCCCCAGACCACCACGGCCGCCACCCTGCACGACTGGGTGCAGGCCCAAGGGGTCGCGCCCGATGCGCTGGCCACCGCGGTCAACGGCAACTTCGTCCCCCGGACCCAGCGGGCGCAATGCCCGCTGGCCGAGGGCGACACCATCGTCACTTTTCAACCCATTCAGGGAGGCTAGACCCATGACAACGACAGCACCCAAAGACTGGGAGGCCGGGCGTTTTTCGCAGGTAAAGGAGGAGCCCGCGCAGCGGGCGGGGGACACGGAGCAAAACGCCCGGCTTCCCAGGCTCGCACCCGAAGCAACGACGTGGCAAATCGGCGGCCGCACCCTCACCAGCCGCTTCTTCCTTGGCACTGCAGGCTACCCTTCGCCGCAGATTCTGCAGGAGGCCATTGCGGCCAGTGGCGCCCAGGTCGTCACCGTGGGGCTGCGGCGCCAGCTGGCCCATGGCACCCAGGCGGGGGACTTTTTCGCCCTGGTCAAGGCCAGCGGCGCCCACCTGCTGCCCAATACCGCCGGCTGCCACACCGCGCGCGAAGCCATCACTCTGGCGCACATGGCGCGCGAGCTGTTCGGCACGCCCTGGATCAAGCTCGAAGTCATCGGCGACGCCCACACCCTGCAGCCCGACCCGTTCGAGCTGGTGCAGGCCGCCGCCCAATTGGTCAAGGACGGCTTTGAAGTATTCCCCTACTGCCTGGACGACCTGGTGAGCTGCCAGCGCCTGCTGGACGTGGGCTGCACCGTTCTCATGCCCTGGGGCGCACCCATTGGCTCCGGCCAGGGCCTGGTCAACCCCGGCGCCCTGCGCACCCTGCGCGCGCGCCTGCCCGGTGTACCGCTGATCGTGGACGCCGGCATTGGCCGCCCGTCGGACGCGGTGCAGGCCCTGGAGCTGGGGCTGGACGGCGTGCTGCTGAACACCGCCGTGGCCCAGGCCGTGGACCCGGTGCGCATGGCACGCGCCTTCCGGCTGGGCATCGAGGCCGGGCGTCTGGCGTTTGAGGCGGGCGTCATGCCCAAGCAGGACATGGCCGTGGCCTCGACCCCGGTGGCGGGTTACCCCATTCTGCTGTGAACGCCATGGCATCGCACGACACGTTCCCACAGGAGCAGGCGGCGGTCGCTGCCCTGCAGGCCGCAGGCTATGGTGCGGCCGATGCCCGGGTGCTGGCGTACCTGGAGGCCACGGGCCGTTTCCCCGAGCACGCCGGCCAGCGCAGTGCGGCGTTTGCGCCGCTGCAGTATCCCGCGCTGGGGGTGTACGCGGTGGTGGACAGTGCCGCCTGGGTAGGCCGGGTGCTGGCGGCGGGCATCCGCACCGTGCAGCTGCGCATCAAGGACCCGCTGGCACCCACGCTGGCCGTGCAGGTGGAGCAGGCCATTGCCCTGGCACGCGCCACGCCCGGCGCGCAGCTGTTCATCAACGACCACTGGCAACTGGCATTGCAGCTGGGCGCCTATGGCGTGCACTTGGGGCAGGAAGACCTGGACGCCGTGGACCTGGACGCTCTGTGCCAGGCGGGTGTGCGCCTGGGCCTCAGCACCCACAGCTACACGGAGGTCGCGCGGGCGGTGGCGGTGCGGCCGTCCTACATTGCCTGTGGCCCCGTGTTTGCCACGCAGTCCAAGGACATGCCCTGGATACCGCAGGGGCTGGACAACCTGCGCTACTGGGCCGCGCTGCTGCCGGTGCCGGTGGTGGGTATTGCCGGCATTGGCGTGGGCAACATGGCGCAGGTTGCGGCCCAGGGTGTGGCGGGCGCCGCCGTGATCACTGCAATCACGCAGGCGGCGAACCCCGAGCAGGCCTGCCGGGACCTGATGGCTGCGTTCGCGCGCGGGCAGGGCGCGCGGGTGAGCGGGGTGCCGCTGCGGGCTCGTCCCACTCTGTAGGGCCGCCTGCGCCGGCACCGGCTAAGCGCCGTTCATGATGCGGGTCAGGGCCGCCCCGTAGACGTGGGCTTTCTTGTTGGCGGGGTTCAGCTGGCGCACCCGGTCCAGCAAGTCCCGGGCCTCCTGGGCCAGCTCGGCGTCCTTGCCGGTCTGTTTCATCAGACCCAGCAGCAGCCCGCACAGGTTGACCAGGATCACCTCGCTGTTGGGTAGCTTCTGGGCCGCTCCGCGCAGCAGGTCGGCGCCGCCCTGGAAGTTGCCGCGCTTGGCCAGTTCGACGCCCTCGTTGTTGATGGCCACCACCTCTTCTCGCGAGGCCTGGATCAGGGCCTGCCCCTCTTCCTCCAGGTGCTCGCGTTCGAAAACGGCTTCCACGTTGCGGGATAGTTCGGCGTTCTCGTGGTTGTTCTTCACCACCTCGCGCAGCAACCCGCAGGCCTGGTCTTTGCGCCCCAGGGTGAAGAGGGATTTCGCCATTTCCAGCGTCACGTCGGCGTTGACCTTGCCGCCGAGCTGCTCCAGCTGCTGCTCGGCAGCGGCCATGGCGGCCTGGGCCTTCTCCGGCTGCTTGAGCTTGCAGTACACCGCGCACTCGGCGGCGGCCGTCTGGATGGCAGCCTCCGGGTCGTTCTTGAATTCCTTCTTGCTTTGCTCCAGGACCTTCAGGGCCTCGCCGGGCGTGTTGACGTCGGTGTACACGCGGGCCAGACCCGTGTAGACCGCCGCGCTCTTGTGCGGCGAGAACTGGCTGATCTTGATGGTTTTCTCGAACGCGGCCTGCGCAATGTCCAGCGCGCCGTTGCGGTAGGCGGTCTCGCCCAGCAGCTTCTGCCGGGTGGGGGAGTTGGGCGACATGCGTGTGGCATTGAGCAGCACCTGCTGCGCCCGGTCCAGGTCGCCGAGCATGTTGCAGGTCCTGGCCAGCCAGTCCGATGCCTCCATGTACATGGGGCTTTCCTGCAGCACCTGTTCCAGCACTTCCTTGGCGCCCGCGTAGTCCTGGGTGTGGAACAGGATCTTGGCCAGGCCCGTCTTGGCCCAGGGAACGCTGCGCGCCGCCAGGACCGATTCGAACAGGGCCCGGGCCGCCTCGTAGTCGCCCAGGGTCAGCAGCAAATCGCTCTTGATGCGCAGGATTTCCTGTGGATTGAGCACCTTTTTCTGGAGCTGCTGGTCGCATTGCGCGATGGCCTGGGGGTAGTCCCCGGCCTTGATGGCCGCCTCGATGGGCCCCAGCGACTGCTTGCGTGCAATCAGCTTTTCCAGGCGGCTTTCCAGCAGCACCTGGTTGATGGGCTTGAGCAGGTAGTCGTCGGGCTTGATCTCCGCGGCGCCCATGACCATGTCGTGGGTTTTTTCGGCGGTGACCATGATCCAGATGGTGGACACGCCCACGTAGTTGCGCAGCTTGGCTTCCTCCAGCAACTGCTGTCCGTTGGGGCCGGCGCCCAGGTTGTGGTCGCAGATGACAATGTCGTAAGCGGCGTTGCTGAGCTGGCTGATGGCTTCCTTGCTGTTGCCGGCAGCGTCGATCCGGGTCACCCCCATGGCCTTGACGAAGTCGCGCAGCATGGTGCGCATGCCCTGGTAATCGTCAATGATCAGGATGGAGGCTTGCTTGAGGGACGTACTCATCGTCTGGAACTTTCGCTGGATGGGATCAGGGCAGGCGCACGACAAAGCAGCCGCCGCCATAGGCGCCGCCGTTTTCGATGGTCAGCGACCCCTGGCGGTCGCCGTTCTTGTGCAGGCGGGCCACCTGGGAGGAAAAATAGAAACCCAGCCCCGTGCTGCCGCTGGAAAAGCTGACGCCCTTGTTGGACGCCACGCCGTCGTTGCGCAGCATGTTCGGGGGGTAGCCCCGGCCGTTGTCTTCCACGCGCAGCTCCAGGAAACCGTCGTCCACGCGAGCCACCACGCGGATCTTGTCCTTGGTGTAGTTGTATGCGTTGTTCAGGGCGTTGATCAGCACGCCGGTCACCAGGTCGCGGTCGAAGTACCAGTAGCAGTCGGGGTCGCATTCCACCGTGATCGCGATGCCCCGGAATTCCATGATGGTCTTGTCTTGCAGCAGGGCTTCCTGGATCACCTCCGCCACCGACTGCTCGCTGATGTCGGTCGGGTAGATGGCCTTGCCCAGCTTGTACAGGCTCAGGAGCTGGACCAGGTTCACGTTCATGCGGTTGGCCTGGTAGATGACGCGCCCCAGGCTGTCGAAGGTGGGGGTGTCGCCACGCTGGCGACACTGCAGGGCAATCTCCTCCAGGGCATTGACCTGGATGTTCAGCGAGTTCTTCATGTCGTGGATGGAAGAAGCGATGAAATCCGTAAAGCTGATGTCGTCCTGCGCCATGTCGGGTGTCTCCAGCGTTGTGTGCGCCCCAAACGTTCGGGGCGCCCATTCTTCAGGCTGCATGGTAAACCGGGCCGGCACCGGATTTTCCCGTCGCGCATCTGTCACAATTGACGTTTACGTAAACGTCAACTACGTACAATCCCGTTTTCATTCATTTCAAGGAATAGAACCATGTCGGATTCCATCGTGATCGTGGGCGCTGCCCGCACCCCCATGGGGGCTTTTCAAGGCGACTTTTCGGCGCTGGCCGCGCATGACCTGGGTGGCGCCGCCATCAAGGCCGCCGTGCAGCGCGCCGGCATCAACCCCGAACTGGTGACCGAGGTCATCTTCGGCAACTGCCTGATGGCCGGCCAGGGCCAGGCCCCGGCACGCCAGGCGGGTTTCAAGGGCGGCCTGCCCAAGAGCGCCGGTGCCGTGACCATGAGCAAGATGTGCGGCTCGGCCATGCGCGCGGCCATGTTCGCCAACGACATGCTGATCGCTGGCAGCCACGAGGTGCTGGTGGCCGGCGGCATGGAGAGCATGACCAACGCCCCCTACCTGCTGCCCAAGGCGCGCGGTGGCTACCGCATCGGCCACGACCGCATTTTTGACCACATGATGTTGGACGGCCTGGAAGACGCCTACGAGGCCGGCCGCTCCATGGGCACCTTCGGCGAAGACTGCGCCGCCAAGTACAGCTTCACCCGCGCCGAGCAGGACGCCTTTGCCACCGCCAGTGTGCAGCGCGCCAAGGCCGCTACCGAATCCGGCGCCTTTGCCGCCGAAATCACCCCCGTCACGGTCAAGGGCCGTGGCGGTGAGGTGGTGGTGTCGATCGACGAAGGCCCCGGCAAGGTCAAGCTTGACAAGATTGCCGCGCTCAAGCCCGCCTTCAAGAAGGACGGCACCATCACGGCCGCAAGCAGCTCCAGCATCAACGACGGCGCCGCTGCCCTGGTCATGATGAAGGCCAGCACTGCCGCCAAGCTAGGCTGCAAGCCGCTGGCGCGCATCGTGGCCCACGCAACCCACGCACAAGAACCCGAGTGGTTTGCCACCGCCCCGGTGGGCGCCACACAGAAGGTGCTGGCCAAGGCCGGTTGGGAAGTGGGCGACGTGGACCTGTGGGAAGTGAACGAGGCCTTTGCCGTCGTGCCCATGGCCCTGATGAAGGAACTGAACGTGCCGCACGACAAGGTCAACGTGAACGGCGGCGCCTGCGCCCTGGGCCACCCGATCGGCGCATCCGGCGCGCGCATCATGGTCACGCTGATGTACGCCCTGCAGGCCCGCGGTCTGAAAAAAGGCCTGGCGACGCTGTGTATCGGTGGCGGCGAGGCCACCGCCGTGGCGCTGGAAATGCTCTAATAGCCCTAGTCCCTGCCGGGGAATCCGGCAGGGCGGTCAATCGGTTTTTTTGAGAGAGCCATCCATGCGATTCAACGTGAAGCTTGTACTGTCTGCCATCGTTCCATCGGTGCTGTTCATGGTCGGGCTGATCGTCAGTATCGGGGGGCTGCTCCACACCACCCGCCAGTTTGACCACTACATCCAGACCGAGCAGCGCCTGAGCATCGATCTGTCGGAAATGTACGCACAGGGCTTGCAGATGGGGCAGGCGCTGCGTAACGTCGTGCTGGACCCTGCCAACTCCAAGGCGGTGGACAACTTCAATGCTGCGCGCGGCGCGTACGACAAGGCGTTTGCCAGCGCGTCCGGCGTGGCGGCGGGCACCCCCTTCGAGGCGGGTATCCAGCGCTTGCCGCCCTTGCGTCTGGTCCATGCGCAGGCGCAGGAGCGGGTGCTGGCATTGGCGCAGAGCCATTCGGAGGAGACAGTCCAACTCCTCAACAGCACGGAAACCCCGGCATGGCGGGAGTTGCGTGGCGCCTTGCTCAAGCAGATTGACGAAACAGGCAAGGCCTCGGCCCAGGCCCGAACGGACGTCAACCAGCGGGCCGACTTTGCTATTGCGTTGGCGGTGGTGCTGGCGGGCGTGGCCGTCCTCGTGTCCGTAGGGGCCACGCTGTTCATGAAGCGGGCCGTCAACCGGGAGCTGGGTGGCGACCCGGAGGACGCCCGGGCGTCGATTTCCCGGATCGCCGAAGGGGACCTTTCGTTTTCGCTCCCCCCGTCTTCCTCGGAAGGCAGCCTCATGGCCGGTCTGGCGCGCATGCAGGAGGCGCTGCGCAAGCTGGTGGGCGAGGTGCGCCATTCCACCGACAGCATCACCACGGCCAGCGACGAAATTGCCCTGGGTAGCCAGGACCTGAGCAGCCGCACCGAGCGCACGGCGGCCAGCCTGCAGGAAGCGGCCGCGTCACTGGAGCAGCTCACGGGCACCATGGGGCATTCCGCCGAATCGTCCCGCGAGGCCAACGGCCTGGCGTCGTCGGCGGCGGACGTCGCCACACGGGGCGGCACCATGGTGGCGCAGGTGGTCTCCACCATGGACGAGATCAATGCCAGCTCCCACAAGATCGCGGACATCATCACGGTGATCGACGGCATTGCCTTCCAGACCAACATCCTGGCCTTGAACGCCGCCGTCGAGGCCGCACGGGCGGGCGAGCAGGGCCGGGGCTTTGCCGTGGTGGCCTCCGAGGTGCGCAGCCTGGCGGGGCGTTCGTCCGAAGCCGCCAAGGAAATCCGTACCCTGATTGGCGCCAGCGTGGACCGGGTGGAAGCCGGAACCCGGCTGGTGTCCGATGCCGGGCAGACCATGAATGAAATCGTCAGCGCCGTGCAGCGCGTGGCCGACCTCATTGGCGAGGTGACCTCGACCATTACCCGGCAGAGTACGGACATTGGCGACGTCCACACCTCGGTGGGGCAGCTTGACCAGATGACGCAGCAGAATGCCGCGCTGGTCGAAGAGTCCACCGCGGCGGCCATGAGCCTGCGCGACCAGGCCCAGCACCTCAAGCAGCTGGTGGGCGCCTTTACCCTGTAAATGCTATGAATTCAGGAGCTGTCTGCGCAGGTTTTACAAGGGTTGAAGGCTGATATGGCCACGAATATTCTCGTTATCGGCGCCTCCCGCGGCATTGGACTGGAGCTGGTGCGCCAGTACCTGGACGCGGGTGACCGCGTCATCGCCACGGCGCGCGACGATGCGGCGCTGGAGCGTCTGCGTGCACTCGGAGCAGTGCCCTTGAAGCTGGACGTGGCCAATCCGGCCAGCGTCAGCGGCCTGGCCTGGCTGCTCGACGGCGAGAAGCTGGACACGGCGATCTACGTGGCGGGCGTCATGAGCCACGGCAATGCCCTGGTGCCGCCCACCCAGCCAGACTTTGACCACGTGATGCACACCAATGTGCTCGGGGCCATGCAGGCCATTCCCCAGGTGCTGCCGCTGGTGGAGGCGGCGCAGGGCCGGTTTGCCGTCATCAGCAGCGACATGGGGCTGATGAGCGGCGTGTCCTCCAGCCACAGCTGGACCTACCGCGCCAGCAAGGCCGCCCTGAACATGGTCGTGGCCGCGGCGCGGCACGATTACCCGCAGGCCATTCTGGTGGCGCTGTCGCCGGGCTGGGTGCAGACCGACATGGGCGGTAGCAGCGCGCCTCTTTCGGTGCAGACCAGTGTGACCGCCCTGCGCGCCACGCTGGCCCGCCTTACACCCGCCGACAGCGGCCGCTTCTTCGGTATCGATGGCCAGCCCCTGGCGGGCTGGTAAATCCCCAAACATTCAGGAGACCTTCAGCATGTTGTTGACCCAAGACCAAGAGATGGTGCGCGACGCGGTGCGCGCCTTTGCCCAGGCCGAGCTGTGGCCTAACGCGGCCCAGTGGGACAAGGAGCACCACTTCCCCAAGGCCGCGCACCAGGGACTGGCGGCGCTGGGGGCCTACGGCATCTGCGTGCCCGAGGAACTGGGCGGCGCCGGGCTGGACTACCTGACGCTGGCCTTGGTGCTGGAGGAAATTGCCGCCGGTGACGGCGGCACCAGCACGGTCATCAGCGTCACCAACTGCCCGGTCAACGCCATCTTGATGAAGTACGGCAACGCGGCGCAGAAGCAGCAGTGGCTGGTGCCGCTGGCCCAGGGCCAAATGCTGGGCGCCTTCTGCCTGACCGAGCCGCATGTAGGCAGCGATGCGTCCTCGCTGCGGACCACGGCCGTGAAAGAGGGTGAAAGCTACGTCATCAACGGCGTCAAGCAGTTCATCACCAGCGGCAAGAACGGTGATGTGGCCATTGTCATTGCCGTCACCGATAAGGGCGCGGGCAAGCGCGGCATGAGCGCCTTCCTGGTGCCCACCAGCGCGCCGGGCTATGTGGTGGCGCGCATCGAAGACAAGCTGGGCCAGCACTCCAGCGATACGGCGCAGATCAACTTCGACAACTGCCGCATTCCGGCCGAGAACCTGATCGGCAAGGAAGGCGAGGGCTACGGCATTGCCCTGGGCGGACTGGAAGGCGGGCGCATCGGCATTGCCGCGCAGAGCGTGGGCATGGCCCGTAGCGCGCTGGATGTGGCAGTAAGCTACGCCAAGCAGCGCGAGAGCTTTGGCACCGCCATCTTCAACCACCAGGCCGTGGGCTTCCGCCTGGCCGAATGCGCCACGCAGATCGAGGCCGCGCGCCAGCTCATCTGGCATGCCGCGGCTCTGCGCGACGCCGGCCGTCCGTGCCTGAAGGAGGCCGCCATGGCCAAGCTGTTTGCCAGCGAAATGGCCGAGCGTGTTTGTTCGACGGCCATCCAGACCCTGGGCGGCTATGGCTACGTGAGCGACTTCCCGGTAGAGCGCATCTACCGCGACGTGCGCGTGTGCCAGATCTACGAGGGCACCAGTGATGTGCAGAAGATCATCATCCAGCGTGCGTTATCCTGACACCCCCGATTAGCGAACCCGGAGAACCCCATGCCCATCACCAAAGGATTTCGAGACCTCGTGGACGACGCCATGGAGGAAATTCGCACCTATCCGGTCGCCGACGTGGTGGCGCGGCTCAATGACCCGGCCACGCAGATCGTGGACATCCGCGACATCCGCGAGCTGGCCGACGGCACCGTGGTGGGCGCCTTCCACGCGCCGCGCGGCATGCTGGAGTTCTGGGTGGACCCGGCTTCGCCCTATTTCAAGCCGCTGTTTGCCGACGAGGGCAAGGAGTTCATCCTGTTCTGTGGCGCCGGCTGGCGCAGCGCGCTGGCCGTCAAGACGCTGCAGGACATGGGCATGACCAACGTGGCCCACATTGACGGTGGCTATGCCGAATGGGTGAAGCAGGGCGCCCCCACCGAAACCCTGGAAGCGCAAAAGGCGCGTCGCGCCGCCAAGCCCTAGGGCCTCTCAGGCGGCGGCCAGGTCTTTCAGCGCCACGGCGCGCAGGCAGAAAGCCTGGATGGACCGGATCAGCGTGGCCTGCTCCAGGCCGGGCTGGGTGTCTACCTGCCACGACAGCGGGCCCACCAGCGATTCCGAAATGACCCCCACCAGCGCCGCTGCGCTGACCACTGGTGCCTGCGCCGGGAAGGCGCCCAGGCGCACGCCGTCTTCCACCAGCTGCTCGAAAATTTCGGCATAGGCCTGGCGGTAGCGCAGGCGCTCCACATCCACCAGCGTGTCCACCGGCTCCGCAATCAGCGCATAGGCCAGGCGCGGGCTGCGCAGGGCCCGCAGGGCAAAGGTCTCGATGGTTGCCAGCAGGCGGGCGGCGGGGGCCCCCGTGCCTAGTGCGGTGCTGCGCACCAGACTCACCTCTTTCTGGGTGGCCATGCGGAACACCTCGGCGCACAGGTGGGCCTTGGATTCAAAGTGCTTGTAGACCGTGCCCGTGGCCATGCCGGCCTGCTGGGCCACCGCCACGATGGTCAGGGCCTTGAAGCCGCCCGTGGTTACCCGGTTCAGCGCGGCATTGAGCAGGCGCTCCCGCAATACGGCCTTGCGGGCTTCGGTTTTTTCGGTGGGGCGGTAGGCCATGGGTGCAGGTGCGGATACGGTTGCGCGCAGTGTAGCCGCAGCGCCGGCAGGAAAAGCAGTGGGGCGCTTGACAGGCCACCCCGACCGTGATTTACTGCACTTCATAGTGTGAATCAACATTCACATGTTTATCAGGCCCCGTACCACCGGGGCACCGGACACAGCATGCACAAGGAGGCTTTATGAAAATGGATACCCCGTTCAAGAACACATTCATGGCAGAAACCCATGCGGTGCAGAACCAGCCGCCGGCGCTGCAGGACTACAACCTCTACCAGCAGGACGTGGCCCTGTGCGAAGCCGTGGCGCGCGAAGGCGCCGCCTGGGCCGAGCCCGGCCTGCAGGCCTTTGGTGCCCTGACCGGCTCGCGCGAGATGATCGAGCTGGGCTTTCAGGCCAATGAAAACAAGCCCGTGCTCTACACGCACAACAACTACGGCCACCGCATTGACGAGGTGCGCTTCCACCCGGCCTACCACCGCCTGATGCAGGTCTCGCTGGAGAACGGTTTGCACGCCTCGCACTGGCTGGAGCCCAAGGCTGGCGCCCAGGTAAACCGTGCCGCCATGTTCTATCTGCAAAGCCAGGTGGAGGCAGCGCACTGCTGCCCGGTGACCATGACCTCGGCCGCCATTCCCGCGCTGCTGGAGCAGCCCGATGTGGCCGCGCAGTGGACGCCCAAAATCCTGGCCCGCCAGTACGACTACCGCAACGTGCCCGACGCGCAGAAAAAGGCCGTCACCATCGGCATGGCCATGACCGAAAAACAGGGCGGCTCCGACGTGCGCGCCAACACCCTGCAAGCCCACCCCCTGAGCAGCGGCGGGCCGGGGCAGGCCTACGAGCTGGTGGGCCACAAGTACTTTGTGTCGGCCCCCATGTGCGACGCCTTCCTGGTGCTGGCGCAGGCGCCCGGTGGCCTGTCGTGCTTCCTGCTGCCGCGCTGGCGCCCCGACGGCAGCAAGAACCCCATGCAGATCCAGCGCCTGAAGAACAAGATGGGCAACGTGGCCAACGCCTCCTGCGAAACCGAACTGCGCGGCGCCTACGCCGTGATGGTGGGCGGCGAAGGCCGCGGCGTGGCCACCATCCTCAAGATGGTCACCATGACCCGCATCGACTGCATGATTGGCTCGTCCGCTGCCATGCGCCAGGCCGCCGCGCAGGCGCTGCACCACTGCGCCTACCGCTCGGCCTTCGGCAAGCGCCTGGCTGAGCAGCCGCTGATGCAGAACGTGCTGGCCGACCTGGTCATCGAACACGAAGCCGCGCTGGCCCTCACCATGCGCATTGCCGCCGCGCTGGACCGCGACAGCGAGTCCGAAAAGCTGCTTATGCGCATGGGCACCGCGGTGGGCAAGTACTGGATCTGCAAGCGCACCCCCGCCCACGCCTACGAGGCCATGGAATGCATAGGCGGCAGTGGCGTGATGGAAGACTGCATCATGCCGCGCCTGTTCCGCGAATCGCCGGTGAACTCCATCTGGGAGGGCAGCGGCAACGTGCAGTGCCTGGACATGCTGCGCGCCATGCGCCGCGCCCCCGGCTCGGTGGAAACCTACATGGCCGAGGTGCAGGCCGCTGCCGGCGCCGATGCGCGGCTGGACCGCTACGTGGCGCAACTGGGCCGCGAGCTGGCCGACCTGGACGACATTGAATACCGCGCCCGCGGCGTGGTGGAGAAGATGGCGCTGGCCTTGCAGGGCTCGCTGCTGGTGCGCCATGGCAACGCCGCCGTGGCCGATGCCTTCTGCGCCTCGCGCCTGGGCGGCGACAGCAGCGGCCTGACCTTTGGCAACCTGCCGCGTGGGCTGGATTGTGGCGCTATCATCCAGCGCGCCACTCCCCAACTTGCCACACCGTGAACCCCCTGATTGCCCAAAGCCCCTGCCCCTGTGGCCGACTGAACGCCGCCCGACGCCCCCTGGCCTACGGCCAGTGCTGCGGGCGGTGGCTGGAAACCGATGCGCCGGCGCCCAACGCCGAAACCCTCATGCGCTCGCGTTACACCGCCTTCGTGCTGGGGCGTGCGCCCTACCTGCTGCAGACCTGGCATGCCAGCAAGCGCCCGTCCAAGGTGTCGTTTGACCCTGGCGTGAAATGGCTGGGGCTGGAGGTGCGCCAGCACCAGCTACAGGACGCCGACCACGCCGAGGTGGAGTTCGTGGCCCGCCAGCGCGGACCCGGCGGACGTGCCGTGCGCCTGCACGAGCGCAGCCGCTTTGTGCGCGAGGAGGGGCACTGGTACTACGTGGACGGGGAGCACCGGTAGGTGCCGATCGGTGATCTGGAAAAAGGACTTCCTGGCAGGCAATCCAACGGGGGAAGATATTTTTCGGCAATTATATTTATACAAATATAATTGCGACCTCTTGTGCGATTAGCACAGAGAGATTGAGTGAGTTTGGGGCCCCACTTTTGGGGCTCCCTTTTTTTAGCCTGCGCTGTTGTTCTTCGCTTTGGGACGTTCGGCATAGCTCCAAACAAGCCCCCGGGTCGAGTGATGGGTGTTTACGGTCTTGCCTGTGCAGGGTCGTCCGACCCTTTCGGTAGCCTAAGCAGTTGAATATCGGCCAGAGCTGAATACAGTGGAACACTGATGAGCCGCGAAATGCCGCTGGCCATGAGCGCGCATGCCATCAAACTCAAGACAAGACCATGGCCATCCACCATCCCCATCACAATGACAAAGGCGGTCATGGGAGCCTGGGTCGCTGCGGCCAGGAAGCCTGCCATGCCCAGAGCGATCAGCGTCGAGGCGTGTGGGTGGGACATGAACTGGGCCACATCGTTTCCGAGCGCCCCACCGATGGACAAGGATGGGGCAAAGATGCCGCCCGGCACCCCCGACCGCGCCGTGAGCCAGGTTGCAATGAACTTCAGCAGTACGTACGTCATGGAGGTCTCTTCAGTTCCTTCCAGCAGTGCACGGGTGTGCGCATAGCCGCTACCCGACGTTGCACCTTGACTGATGACCCCAACGACGGCAATGAGCACCCACAGATCACCGCAAACCGCAGTGGTGCCGTATTTGCATTGAAGGAGCTGAACACGCTACCGACAGGCTTCTACACGTTCGAAGCGCTTTTGCTGCAAAAAATGCGGCAGGAACTTCTGAAACCATGAAACGAATGCTGTACTTCGCCCTGGCGGTGGGCATTGTTTTCGATATCGCTGCCGGGTTGTATTTGGCGTCTCTGTGGAATGACAAAGTAGGCCAACACGCGGCGCAGAATTTGAACGGAAATGGGTACAAGTCCGGTTCCTCGGCTGTCATTCCCGAGTTTCGTTGACACCCGTTGAGCCCGTTTCCGGTGTCCAGGATCGGTAGCATTACCGCGTATGCTTGAGGCCGTCTGAGGAAACGCCCAATCATGACTTCCGAGCAACCCAAGCCCCCCAAACGAACCACCCTAAAAGCGGCGCCGCAATCGTTACATCTGGAGCAAGATGCCGCCGCGCAGGTTTTGCGCCATTTCCGCTCCGTGTTCAACGCAGTCAGAACGCACTTTCAGCAAGTTGAAAAGAAAGCAGGCATTGGGGGGGCTCAAGTTTGGGCATTGAGTGCCATTCAGTCCCAGCCCGGCTTGGGTGTCAATGATCTCTCCATGGCCATGGACGTACACCAGACCACCGCCAGTAACCTGGTAAAGGGGCTGCTCCAACACGAATACATCAAGGCAGAGAAGAAAAGCACAGATCGCCGAGCGGTGCAACTCTACATTCTTCCCGCAGGCAAAGCCGTGCTGAAGAAAGCGCCCGGTCCATTTTCCGGCGTGCTGCCAGAGGCACTATCCCAGCTGGATCCGAAGACGCTCAAGCGCATGGAAAAAGATCTTCGAACACTGCTGTTGCTCGTCAAGACAGATACCAAGGCCGCCAAGACGCCGCTGGCGCAGATATAGCCTTCCCCTGTCTGGGCTGCGGTATACGGGTAAATTTCATGCCAAACAGGTCTGAAACATCCGTATCCATTGCGCAAACAGCTATCAAATAAATAGCGCTCCAGCCAGTTCAAGCCGCTGGGCGCGTATCCGGCGCCGGCGTGGTGGGTACGCCCTGGTCGATGGCGGCCTGGTGCTGGATGGCCAGCGCCCGCTGGAACGCCGGGCGCTGTTGCAGGCGCGTCCAGTAGGCGGCCACGGTGGGTGTGAATTGCGCGCTCAGGCTCAGGTGGCCGGCGAGCATCAGCGCGTAGCCCACGGCCACGTCGGCCGCGGTGAAGCGGCCGGCGCACAAGAAGTCGTGCTGCTGCAAAGCGGCGTCCACGGCGCGCAGGCGGGCCAGAAACCAGCGGCTGTAGTCTTCGGCCACCTGGGGCTGCTGGCGCGGCGGCGGCTCAAAGTGGGCGTAGCGCAGCACCAGCGTCTGCGGGAAGGTGAGCGTGGCGTCACTCATGTGCAGCCAGTTCAGGTAGGCGCCATAGGCGGGGTCGTTGGCGGCCACGTCCAGCCCGGCGGCGCTGTGCCGCGTGGCCAGGTACTGGCACATGGCGGCCGACTCGGTCATGCGGGTGGCGCCCTCCACCAGCAGCGGCACGGTGCCCAGGGGGTTCTCTTGCAGGAATTCCCGCGCCAGTGCGCGGGGCGGAAAGGGCAGCATCTTCAGCTGGTAGGGCAGGCCCAGTTCTTCCAGCATCCACAGGGGACGAAACGAGCGGGCGCTGACGCAGTGGTACAGAGTAATCATGGGGCGATCATGCCAAAGGGGTGGATTGCTTGCGGAACTCGGCGGGCGACAGGCCCGTCCAGCCCTTGAAGGCGCGGATGAAACTCTTCTCGTTCTGGAAGCCTGCCGCCTCGGCCACCTGCTTGATGGGGCGGTCGGTGCGCAGCAGCAGTTCCCGGGCGCGGCCCTGGCGCACTTCGTCCTTCAGTCCTTGCAGCGTGGCGCCTTCTTCCTTGAGCTGGCGGTGCAGGGTGCGCGGCGACACGTGCAGCAGCGCGGCCAGCGCCTCGGCGCTGTGCGTTTCCTGCGCGTGGCTGGCCAGCGTCTGGCGCACGCGCTGCACCAGCAGGCGGTCGCGCCGGTACTGCAGCACGGTGAGCGGCAGGGCGTGCTGCAGCATCTGCTGCAGGGCTTTTTCGTCGCGCCGCAGCGGCAGGCTCAGGTAGCGGGCATCGAAGCGGATGCTGGCCGGGCCGGTGTTGAAGGTGGTGGGGCCGGAAAACAGCACGGCATACGC
This sequence comes from Rhodoferax sp., assembly GCA_019449595.1. Classification (GTDB taxonomy): domain Bacteria; phylum Pseudomonadota; class Gammaproteobacteria; order Burkholderiales; family Burkholderiaceae_C; genus Allorhodoferax. The sequence goes on from JAGRPL010000012.1 coordinate 37,948, forward strand.
CGCCTGGTGCGGCGGCGGCGCAAACGGAAACTGCGCCCCCTGCAGCGGGATGCGCGAGTCCACCAGCCAGCAGGCCACGCCGTGGATGTTGCGCAGCACCGAGACCAGGCAGAACTCGCGCAGCGCGCCCAGGTCGGCGTGTTCGGTGATGGTGATGCTGGCGCTGTCGCCCTGGACCTGCAGGCGCAGCGCCAGGTCCGGCGCAATCAGCCCGTGGTGGCGGCACCAGCGCGCCAGCGCCAGTTGCAGTGTGGGTGCGCTGATGGAGGCGCGCACCAGCATGCCGTAGCTGCCCCAGGGCAGGCGCCGGCTGAACCAGCCCAGGGCCTCGTCGTCGAGCTCGCGCATGGCGGCGCCAGAGAGGGTTTCCATCTGCCAGGCGGTGATGTGGGCATCGGGCGTGCGCAGGTCGGCTGGCGCAATCTGTGCCTGACGCAGGGCGTCGCCGGGGTCTTGGCCGTAGCGTTCGTAGGCACCGACGATGGCCCGGGCAAAGGCCATGGGGGTTGCGGCAATGGGGGATGGGGCTGGCATGGTACTAGTGTGCCAAAAAATGGACCGGCGTGGCGCAATTTGCAACCTCCTTGACCAGGTAAATGGAGGGCGCACCCGTATGCTGTGGGCATAGCCATGCGCGGCGGATACCGCCGCCCGACAGGAGATACCGATGACTTCCGACCGTTTTTCCCGCAGCCCCCTGACCCAGAGCCTGGACCGTGGCGCCACCGATGTGCCGCTGATCGAGCAGACCCTGGGCGCGTTCTTCGACAGCGTGGTGCAGCGCCGGCCCGACCACGAGGCCCTGGTCAGCGTGCACCAGAAGCAGCGCTACACCTATGCGCAGCTGCAGGCCCACGCCAACCAGCTGGCCAGCGCCCTGCTGGGGCTGGGGCTGGAGCCGGGCGACCGGGTGGGCATCTGGTCGCACAACAACGTGCAGTGGGTCCTGATGCAGCTGGCCACCGCCAAGGTGGGCCTGGTGCTGGTGAACATCAACCCGGCCTACCGCACCTCCGAGGTGGAGTACGCGCTCAACAAGGTGGGCTGCAAGGCGCTGGTGACCATGCCCCAGTTCAAGACCAGCAACTACATTGGCATGCTGCGCGAGTTGGCACCCGAGTGGGCCCACGGGCGCAGTGGCGCGCTGGCCGCGCAACGCCTGCCGCACCTGCACACGGTGGTCTGGATTGACGAGCCCGGCGCGTGCGACGAGCAGCCGGGCCTGCTGCGGTTCTCTGCGCTGCTGGCGCAGGGCCAGGCGCAGGACCCTCGGCTGGCTGCCGTGGCGCGCACGCTGAAGGCCACTGACCCGATCAACATCCAGTTCACCAGCGGCACCACGGGCTTTCCCAAGGGCGCCACGCTGACGCACCGCAACATCCTCAACAACGGCTTCTTCATTGGCGAAGCCATGCGCCTCACGCCGGCCGACCGCCTGTGCGTGCCGGTGCCGCTGTACCACTGCTTTGGCATGGTGCTGGGCAACCTGGCCTGCTTTACCCACGGCGCCACCGTGGTGTACCCCAACGATGCCTTCGACCCGCTCACCGTGCTGCAGGCCGTGCAGGACGAGCGCTGCACGGGCCTGCACGGCGTGCCCACCATGTTCATTGCCGAGCTGGACCACCCGCGCTTTGCCGAGTTTGATCTTTCGAGCCTGCGCACCGGCATCATGGCCGGCTCGCCGTGCCCCACGGAGGTGATGAAGCGGGTGGTGGACGACATGCACCTGTCGCAGATCACCATTGCCTACGGCATGACCGAAACCAGCCCGGTGAGCTGCCAGAGCAGCACCGACACGGCGCTGGAGAAACGCGTGTCCACCGTGGGGCTGGTGCAGCCGCATCTGGAAGTCAAGGTCGTCCACCCGGAAACGGGCGAGGTCGTGGCCCCCGGGCAGGCCGGCGAGCTGTGCACGCGCGGCTACTCGGTCATGCACGGCTACTGGGACGACGAAGCCCGCACTGCCGAGGCCATTGACGCCCAGGGCTGGATGCACACCGGCGACCTGGCCACCATGGACGCGCAGGGCTACGTCAACATCGTCGGGCGCATCAAGGACATGGTAATCCGCGGCGGCGAGAACATCTACCCGCGCGAGATCGAGGAGTTCCTTTACCGCCACCCCCTGGTGCAGGACGTGCAGGTGGTGGGCGTGCCCGACAAGAAATACGGCGAAGAGCTGTGCGCCTGGATCGTCCTGCGCCCGGGCGAAACGCTGGACGAAGACGCCGTGCGCGCCTTCTGCAAGGGCCAGATTGCGCACTACAAGGTGCCGCGCTACATTCGCTTCGTCAGCGAGCTGCCCATGACCGTGACCGGGAAAATCCAGAAATTCCGCATCCGCGAAGCCATGAAGGCCGAGCTGGGTCTGCAAGAAGAAAAAACCGCTTGAAACGAGGCCTTCCATGACCATTCTCGACACCCAACTCAACGCCCGTTCGGCCGACTTTCTGGCCAACGCCGCCGCCATGCGCGCCCTGGTGGCCGACCTGAATGAAAAGATCGACAAGGCTGCCCTGGGCGGCGGCGATGCCGCCCGCGCCAAGCACACGGCCCGCGGCAAGCTGTTGCCACGCGACCGCGTGCACATGCTGCTGGACCCGGGCACGCCGTTCCTGGAACTCTCGCCGCTGGCGGCGCTGGGCATGTACCCAGACCGCGACGGCACCGACAGCGCGCCCTGCGCCGGCGTCATTGCCGGCATTGGCCGCGTCTCGGGTGTGGACTGCATGATCGTCTGCAACGACGCCACGGTGAAGGGCGGCACCTACTACCCCATGACGGTGAAGAAGCACCTGCGCGCGCAGGAAATCGCCGCGCAGAACCGCCTGCCTTGCATCTACCTGGTGGACTCGGGTGGCGCCAACCTGCCCAACCAGGACGAGGTCTTCCCCGACCGCGAGCACTTTGGCCGCATCTTCTTCAACCAGGCCAACATGAGCGCCGATGGCATTGCCCAGATCGCCGTGGTCATGGGCTCGTGCACGGCCGGCGGCGCCTACGTGCCGGCCATGTCGGACGAGACGATCATCGTCAAGAACCAGGGCACCATCTTCCTGGGCGGCCCGCCGCTGGTGAAGGCTGCCACGGGCGAGGTGGTCACGGCCGAAGACCTGGGCGGTGGCGACGTGCACACGCGCCTCTCCGGCGTCGCCGACCACCTGGCGCAGAACGACCTGCACGCGCTGTCGCTGGCCCGTGCGGCGGTCTCGCATCTGAACCAGAAAAAGCCGCTGGCGCCCGCGCTGCGTGCGCCGGTAGCTCCCAAATTCGCAGCAGACGAGCTGTACGGCGTGATCCCCACCGACACCCGCAAGCCCTTTGATGTGCGCGAGATCATTGCCCGCATCGTCGACGGCAGCGAGTTCCACGAATTCAAGCCGCGCTACGGCACCACCGTGGTCACCGGCTTTGCCCACATCGAAGGCATGCCGGTGGGCATCATCGCCAACAACGGCATTCTGTTCAGTGAGTCGGCGCTGAAGGCGGCGCACTTCATCGAGCTGTGCTGCCAGCGCAAGATTCCGCTGGTGTTCCTGCAGAACATCACCGGCTTCATGGTCGGGCGCAAGTACGAGAACGAAGGCATTGCCCGCAACGGCGCCAAGATGGTCACCGCCGTGGCCACCGCCAACGTGCCCAAGTTCACCATCATCATCGGCGGCAGCTTCGGCGCCGGCAACTACGGCATGTGCGGGCGTGCGTACAGCCCCCGCTTCCTGTGGATGTGGCCCAACGCGCGCATCAGCGTCATGGGCGGCGAGCAGGCCGCAAGCGTCTTGGCCACGGTGCGCCGTGACGGCCTGGAGACGAAGAGTGGCAAGAAGGGCAACGAGGCCTGGAGCATGGAGGATGAAGAAGCCTTCAAGGCTCCCATCCGCCGCCAGTACGAAGAGCAGGGTCACCCCTACTACGCCAGCGCCCGCCTGTGGGACGACGGCATCATCGACCCCGCCGACACTCGCCGCGTGCTGGCGCTGGGCCTCAGTGCCACGCTCAACGCGCCCATCCCCGACGTCAAGTTCGGCCTGTTCCGCATGTAAGGACCGATAAAAAATGTTCACCAAAATCCTCATTGCCAACCGGGGCGAAATCGCCTGCCGCGTTGCCGCCACTGCCCGCCGCCTGGCCATCAAGACCGTGGCCGTGTACTCCGATGCCGACGCCGGTGCCAAGCACGTGGCCGCCTGCGACGAAGCCATCCACATCGGCGGCAGCGCGCCCAAGGACAGCTACCTGCGCTGGGAGCGCATCATCGAGGCGGCGAAGGCCACCGGCGCCCAGGCCATCCACCCCGGCTACGGTTTCCTGAGCGAGAACGAAGAGTTCGCCCAGGCCTGCGCCAACGCCGGGCTGGTGTTCATCGGCCCGCCGCCCTCGGCCATCAAGGACATGGGCCTGAAGGCCGAGTCCAAGCAGCTCATGGAAAAGGCCGGCGTGCCCCTGGTGCCCGGCTACCACGGCGCCAACCAGGACCCGGACCTGCTGCAGGCCGAGGCCGACCGCATTGGCTACCCCGTACTCATCAAGGCCAGCGCCGGCGGCGGTGGCAAGGGCATGCGCGCGGTGGAGAAGGCCGAAGACTTTGCCGCCGCGCTGCAGTCCTGCAAGCGCGAGGCCATCAACAGCTTTGGCGACGACGCGGTGCTGATCGAAAAGTACGTGCAGCGCCCGCGCCACATCGAGATCCAGGTGTTTGGCGACACGCAGGGCAACTACGTCTACCTGTTCGAGCGCGACTGTTCGGTGCAGCGGCGTCACCAGAAGGTGCTGGAAGAAGCCCCCGCGCCCGGCATGACGCCCGAGATGCGCGCCCAGATGGGCCTGGCTGCCGTGGCCGCGGCCCGTGCCGTGAACTATGTGGGCGCCGGCACGGTGGAGTTCATCGTCGAGCAGCGTGCCGACGGCAGCATGAACTTCTTCTTCATGGAGATGAACACCCGCCTGCAGGTCGAGCACCCGGTCACCGAAGCCATCACCGGCCAGGACCTGGTGGAATGGCAGCTGCGCGTGGCCAGCGGCGAGCCGCTGCCGCTGCTGCAGGAGCAGCTCGCCATCGACGGCCACGCCATCGAGGCGCGCATCTGCGCCGAGAACCCCGACAACAACTTCCTGCCCGCCACCGGCACGCTGCACGTGTACGGTCTGCCGGCCTGCGCCACCTTCGACCGCGCCGCCACCGGCGTGCGCGTGGACTCGGGCGTGCGCGAGGGCGACACCATCAGCCCCTATTACGACTCCATGGTGGCCAAGCTCATCGTGCATGGCCGCACCCGCGAGGAGGCCCTGGCGCGCATGGACGCCGCGCTGGCGCAGACCCATATCGTGGGCCTGGCGACCAACGTGCAGTTCCTGCGCCATGTGGTGACCTGCCCCTCGTTCGCGCAGGCGCAGCTGGACACGGCGCTCATCCCGCGCGAGACCGCCGTGCTGTTCAACCAGGAAAAGGTGGGCCTGCCGCTGGCCGCCGCGGCCCAGGTGGCCCACGCGCTGGTGGCTGAGCGGGCGCTGGCCGCGCAGGCCGATGCCAGCGGCTGGATCGACCCCTGGGCGCAGCGCGACGGCTGGCGCTCGCATGGCGCCTCCAGCCGGGCCTTCATGGTGGAGTTCCACGACGCGCCCCACACGGCGCAGCTGACCCGCCTGCATGGCGGCGGCCTGCAGCTGCAGATCGACGGCCAGACGGCACCGCTGCACTTCACGGCGCTGGCCAACGGCGCGCTCGACGTGCGCTATGGCGACCAGCGCACCACTGCGAATGTGTACCAAAAAGGCGATGTAGCCCATGTATTCACTGCGCAGGGTGCTACACAAATCGTAGCAATCGACGCGCTGGCCCATGCTGGCGACGTACAGGGCGAGGCCGGCCGCCTGACGGCGCCCATGCCGGGCAAGGTGGTGTCGTTTGCCGTCAAGGCCGGCGACGCGGTCAAGAAGGGCCAGCCCCTGGCGGTGATGGAAGCCATGAAGATGGAGCACACCATTGCCGCGCCGGCCGACGGCACGGTGGCCGAGCTGCTGTTTGCGCCCGGTGACCAGGTGACCGAAGGGGCCGAGCTGCTCAAGCTGGAGACCGCCGCCTGAATGTGCGGCGAGAATGCACCCATGCGAGTGGTGTATTACAGCGTGGACCAGGACCACGCCCGCTGGATTCCTGGGTTGCAGGCGGCCCTGCCGCAGGCTGAGGTCAGCCTGTGGGCGCCCGGTGCGCCGCCGGCGGATTACGCCGTGGTCTGGAAGCCGCCCCAGCAACTGCTCGACGAGCAACCCGGGCTCAAGGCCCTGTTCAATACCGGAGCCGGGGTGGACGCGCTGCTGCAGCTGCGCCTGCCTGCCGGCCTGCCCGTCATCCGGCTGGACGATGCCGGCATGTCGGTGCAGATGGCCGAGTACGTGTGCCACGCCGTCATCCGCCACTTCCGCGAGTTCGACGGCTACGAGGCCGACATGGCCCACGGCAAATGGTCGTTCCGCAAGCCGCGCAGTCGGCTGGATTACCCGGTCGGCATCCTGGGGCTGGGCGTGCTGGGCGAGCGCGTGGCCCGCTCCGTGGCGCAGTTCGACTTTCCAGTGAACGGCTGGAGCCGCTCGCCCAAGACGCTGCCCGGCGTGCAGAGCTTTGCCGGCGCAGACCAGTTGGACGCCTTTCTGGCGGCCAGCCGCATCGTGGTCTGCCTGCTGCCGCTGACCCCCGATACCCGCGACCTGCTGAACGCGCAGCGCCTGGCGCGTATCCGCCCCGGCGGCTACGTCATCAACGTGGCGCGCGGCGCGCATGTGGTCGACGCCGACCTGCTGGCCGCGCTGGACAGCGGCCACCTGGCCGGCGCCACGCTGGACGTGTTCCGCACCGAGCCGTTGCCGGCGGGGCACCCGTTCTGGCAGCACCCCAGAATCACGGTCACGCCGCACACCTCGGCCCGCACGCTGCGCAGCGAGAGCATTGCCCAGATCGCCGGAAAGATTGGCGCCCTGCAGCGCGGAGAGCCTGTGGCCGGCAAGGTTGATCCATCCCGGGGATACTGACCCCTGTTTTGCCTAGAAAAGAGAGCTCCATGGAATTGCCCCAGCGTGTCAAACTGGTCGATGTCGGCCCCCGCGACGGCCTGCAGAACGAAAAGCAGCCGGTGCCCGCCAGCGTCAAGATCGAACTTGTGCACCGCCTGCAGGCCGCGGGCCTGAAAGAGGTCGAGGTCACCAGCTACGTGTCGCCCAAGTGGGTGCCGCAGATGGCCGACAACCACGACGTGATGGCCGGCATCACCCGCCAGGCCGGCGTGCAGTATTCGGTGCTCACGCCCAACCTCCAGGGCTTTACGGCGGCGGTGGCCGACCGGCCCGACGAGATCGTGGTGTTCGGCTCCGCCAGCGAGGCCTTCAGCCAGAAGAACATCAACTGCAGCATTGCCGAGAGCATTGCGCGTTTCGCGCCCGTGGTCGAGGCGGCGCTGGCCGCCGGCATCCGCGTGCGCGGCGCCATGAGCTGCACCGTGGGCTGCCCGTACGAGGGCGAGATTGCGCCGCAGCAGGTGGCCTACCTGGCGGGTCTGATGAAAGGCATCGGCGTGCAGCGCGTGGACGTGGCCGACACCATCGGCGTGGGCACGCCGCGCAAGGTGCAGCGCGCCATCGAGGCAACGCTGCAGCACTACGGCATCGACGCGGTGTCAGGCCACTTCCACGACACCTATGGCCAGGCGCTGTCGAACACGTTGGCGGCGCTGGAGCTGGGGGTGTGGAACTTCCAGTCGTCCGTGGCCGGGCTGGGCGGCTGCCCCTACGCCAAGGGCGCCACGGGCAACGTGGCCACCGAAGACGTGGTCTACATGCTGCATGGCATGGGCATTGAAACGGGCATAGACCTCGACTTGCTCATCGACGCTGGCGCCTTCATCAGCAGCTTCCTGGGCCGCAAGCCCAATTCGCGCGCCGCCACGGCGCTGCTGACCAAGCGGGCGGGCTGACATGGGCGAAGCGGAATTGAAGGCGCTGCCCGAAGGCGTGCAGCGGGTGGCGGCGGCGCTGCAGGCGCACGGCCACCCCCATGCCCCGGTCATGCTCGACGATGCGGCACGCACCGCCCAGCAGGCGGCCGACGCCCTGGGCGTGGCGGTGGGGCAGATTGCCAAGAGCATCATCTTTCGCCGCCTGGCCGATGACGTGGCGGTGCTGGTGGTGACCTCCGGCGACCGCCGGGTGGACGAGGCCAAGGTGGCCGCACTGGTGGGGCCGCTGGGGCGCGCCAACGCGGCGTTCGTGAAGGAGCGCACCGGGTTCTCCATTGGCGGCGTGAGCCCGCTGGCCCACGCCACGCCGGGCGTGGTGCTGATCGACCAGGAGCTGTTCCGCTTCGACGCCGTGTGGGCCGCCGCCGGGCACCCGCATGGCGTGTTCCAGCTGCAGCCGCACGACCTGCAGCGCTGGACCGACGCGCCGGTGGCCGACGTGGTGGAGTCCCCGCAACCCGCGCCCGACGCGGCGGCGCTGGCCCGTGCACTTGCTATCAAGACACTAGCGGAGCGCGCAATATCGGTGCGCTCCATGGCCGAAAATGTACCTTCGCCGTGCGTTTCGGTGTGCCGCATGGACACCGGCAGCGGCCTGTGCGAGGGGTGTTTCCGCACCCTGGACGAAATCCGGGTCTGGAGCCAGAGCGGTGACGCCGACAAGCAGCGCATGTGGGTTACGCTGTCGGAGCGCCTGCGCCAGACGCACCCCGACGCGTTCGACCCCGTCCGCGCCTGACTCTGAAAGGCCCCGCATGAAGCACATCACCTTCTATCTGGACTTCATCTCGCCCTACGCCTGGCTGGCGTTCGAGGAACTGCCCCAGGCGCTGATGGGGCTGAGCTATTCGGTGACCTACAAGCCGCTGCTGTTTGCCGCTCTGCTCAAGCACCACGGGCAGCTGGGCCCGGCGGAGATTCCGGCCAAGCGCGACTGGACCTACCGCCAGGTGCAATGGCTGGCGCACAGCAAGGGCCGCCCCCTGGACCTGCCGGCCACCCACCCCTTCAACCCGCTGGGCCTCCTGCGCCTGGCCATTGCCACCGACCCGCAGGGCCAGCCCAACCGCTATGTCTGCGAGACGCTGTTCCGCCACGTCTGGGTGGGCGGGCAGGACGCCGCCGACGCCCCGCGCCTGGCGGCGCTGACCGCGCAACTGACACCCCTGCGCAACCCGGGGGATGCGTCCGTCAAGGCCCAGCTCAAGGCCCATGGCGACGAGGCCATTGCCAAAGGCATCTTTGGCGTGCCCGCTTTCGAGGTGGACGGCAAGGTGTTTTGGGGCCAGGACAGCCTGCCCATGCTGCGCGCCTACCTGGAAGGCGACCCCTGGTTTGACGGCCCCCAGTGGGACGCTGTGCAGGCCGTGCCCGCCGGAGTGACCCGTCAGTAAAGTCAGGCCCCGGGCAGCGGAAAATGGGTGGGTGTGCAATACCCCTTTGAGCCCCGCATGCCCAGCGCCTTCAATTTCTCGTCTTCGCCCTTCGACTGCCTGACCCTGGAAGAGCAGCGCCTGGTGCGCGACCATGTGGACATTGCCTACTTTCCCCAGGGCGAAACCATCCTGGCGCCGGGCGCGCAGCCCACGCACCTGTTTGTCATCATCAAGGGCTTTGTCCAGCAGTTCGACGGCAACGAGGTGCTGACCACCTACGGCCCCGACGACTGCTTTGACGGCCGGGGGCTGGTGGCCGGCAAGGTCAGCAGCCGTTTCGTGGCGGCCGAGGAGGTGGTGGCCTACCAGCTGGCCAAGCAGACGGTGAGCGACCTGATTGCAGGCAACGCCACCTTCGGGGCCCTGCTGTTTTCCGATCTGTCCAACAAGCTCAGTGCACTGTCGGAGCGGCAGAGCCGCCACGAGCTGCAGTCGCTCACCATGGCCCGGGTGGACGAGGCCTTTGTGCGCATGCCGTATTTCGTGGACGCCGACACCAGCATCCTGGAGGTGGTGAAGCAGTTCCACGCCCTGCGCACCGCCACCGTGCTGGTGCGCGACCGGCGGGTGGATCCACCGGCGCTGGGCATCTTCACGGTGTCCGGGCTGCAGCAGGCCATCCTGCACGGCACGCCGCTGGACCGCCTGCCGGTGGGTGAACTGGCCAACTTCTCCCTCATCCGCGTGCGCCCGGACGATCAGCTGGGCGACGCGCTGGCGGTCATGGTCAAGCACTCGGTGCACCGGGTGGTGGTGGCCGATGGCCCGCAGATTCTGGGCGTGCTGGAGGCGCTGGACCTGTTCAGCTACCTGTCCAACCAGTCCTACCAGATCAATGTCCAGATCATCGACGCCCAGGACGTGGCCACCCTCAAGCGGGCCGCCGAGCAGATCACCCGGCTGATTGCGCTGCTGCACCGCAACGGCACCAACGTCAACCTGATTGCCCGGCTGGTGCAGGCGCTCAATGCCCGCCTGTTCGAGCGGACCTGGCAGCTGATTGCGCCGCCCGACCTGGTGGCCAACAGCTGCCTGTTTGTGATGGGCAGCGAAGGCCGGGGCGAGCAGCTGCTCAAGACCGACCAGGACAACGGCCTGGTGCTGCGCGACGGCTACGTGTGTTCAGTGGACGTGGCGGCGGTGTGCCGCCAGTTCTCGGCGGCGCTGGCCGACTTCGGCTACCCGGCGTGCCCGGGCAACATCATGGTCAGCAACCCGCAGTGGTGCCAGAGCGTGGGCGACTTCAGCCAGATGGTGCGCCTGTGGTGGATGGCGCCCACCCCCGACAGCCTGATGGCGCTGGCCATCTTCCTGGACGCGCATGCGGTCTGTGGCGACACGGCCTTGCTGGACCAGGTGCGCGCGGCCGTGTTCGACCTGACGGCCGACAACGATGCCATGCTGGCGCGCTTTGCCTCGGCCATCAATTTCTTCGGCAGCAGCAACGGCTGGTGGAACCGCCTGCTGTCGCTGGGCGAGCCGGGCAAGGAGCAGCTCGACATCAAGAAGGTGGGCGTGTTTCCGCTGGTGCATGGCATTCGCAGCCTGGCGCTGGCGCAGCACATTTCCGCCACCACCACGGCGGGCCGCATCGAGGCGCTGGTGGCCGCGGGCGTGTTGCCCGAGAAGCTGGCGGCCGATCTGGTCGACAGCCTGTATTTTTTCATGGGCCTGAAGCTGAAAGTGGGGCTGCAGGAACTGGCCACCGGGCATGCCGTCTCCGGCGGCGTGCAGGTAGACAAGCTCAGCAGCCTGGACCGTGATTTGCTCAAGGACACGCTGGGTGTGGTCAAGCAGTTCAAGGTGCTGCTGAACCAGCGCTTCCACCTGGACGCGGTGTGATGCGCTCGCGCCTGTCGCCCTTGCGCTGGTTTGCGGCCCTCAAGCGCGGGTGGATGCTGTACCACCTGGGGGATCCGCAGTTTCGCTTCATGTGGGATGCGCCGCCCGAAGACGAATGGGTGGCGCTCGACTGCGAGACCACGGGGCTCAACGTGAAGACCGACGCCATCATCGCCATCGGGGCGGTGCGCATCCGGGGCAACCGCGTCATGACCAGCGAGCGCCTGGAGCTGCTGGTGCGCCCGCAGGGCCAGCGCATCTCGGCCGACAGCGTGCGGGTGCACCGCCTGCGTGAGCAGGACGTGGCGCAGGGCATCAGCGCCGAGGAGGCCATGGTGCGCCTGCTGCACTTCATCGGCAGCCGGCCCCTGGTGGGCTACTACCTGGAATTCGATGTGGCCATGATCAACCGGGTGCTGTTTCCCATGCTCGGTATGGGGCTGCCGCAGCCCCGCATCGAGGTCTCGGCCCTGTACTACGACTACAAGTACCGGCAACTGCCGGCGCAGGCGCGCGACAGCACGCGCATCGACTTGCGCTTTGACAGCCTCATGCAGGATCTGGGCTTGCCGGTGCGCCCGGCGCACGATGCGCTCAACGACGCCGTCATGGCCGCACTGGCGTTCGTGAAGCTGCGTGCCGGAGCAGGCCGTTAGGCGGCGGCGCGGTCGGTGCCCGGCGGGGTGGCCAGCTGGTAGCGGTGCCCGCCGGATTGCTTGGCCTTGTACATCGCGTCATCGGCGGCCGTGCGCAGGTCGTCCTGTGCGCTGTGGCCGTCACCCACCGCAATGCCGATGGACAGGCCGATGCGGCAGGCGCCGTGCTGGAGCGTGACCGGGGCCTCCAGTGCCTTGAGGCACTTGGTGGCCACCGCGCAGGCCGCGGCCTCGGCCCGCTCGGGCGCGGTGTCGAGGTCTTCCATCACCATCATGAACTCGTCGCCCCCCAGGCGGGCCAGGGTGTCCGATTCGCGCACCACCGCGCCCAGCCGGCGTGCCACTTCGACCAGGGCGGCATCGCCGGCCTCGTGCCCCAGGCTGTCGTTGATGGGCTTGAACCCGTCCAGGTCCAGGTACAGCACGCCCATGTGGGTGCCATTGCGCTGCGCGCGCGCCAGCGCCTGGGTCAGGCGGTCGTTCAGCAGCGTGCGGTTGGGCAGCCCGGTGAGGGGGTCGTGGTGGGCGGCCTGCTCCAGTGCCATCTGGTTGACCTGCAGCTTGGCCAGCAGGCGGTTGAACGCCATGGTCAGGCTTCCCACTTCGTCTTCCCGCACCACCGTCAGCGGCTCCAGCGGCAAGTCGCCCCGCGTCATGCGGTCGGCCTGGTCGGCAGCCCGCAGCAGGGGGCGGAAGATGAACAGCAGACTGATCGAGGACAGGATGATGAAGACGATCACGGCGCCGGCGCTGCCGAGCGTCACCAGGTATTTGGCCCGGAAGACGGAGGCAAATGCCTCGGCCGTCGGGATGCGGGCCACCACGAACCAGCCGGTGCTGGGAACCGACGCCATGGCGGAAATTTCTTCCACGCCCTGCGCGTTGACGGTGACGCCGCTGCCCCGGTAGCCGGCCATGGCGCGGTCATGCAGGGGGTTCACGCCCTCCGGGGGGGTGGGCTTGAGGGCCATCTCCGGCTTGCTGGAGGCGATGAACAGCCGGTCGCGTGGCGAGACCAGCAGAAACCCGCCGCCTTCTCCGATGCGGCTCTGCTGTGCCAGGGAAAGAAACCCGGGCGCGTTCAGGGCCGTGACGCCGGCGAGCACCGCGCGGACCTGCCCGGAGGCGTCCTTGATGGGCACGGCCATGGGCAGCACGGGTACCTGGGCCACCCGGCCCACGACGGGGCGGCCCACCGCAAAATCTCCGGCCAGCGCGGTGCGGATGTAGTCACGGTCACCGTAGTTCACGGTGGCGCGCAAGGGGCTGGGAGGAAAGTCCGCCAGGGGCTGGCCGGTCTGGTCGGTGACGAAGACTCCGTGGGAGAAAAGGGGCTGCAAGGGGTAGCGTTCGCCCAGCCACTGGCGCAAGGCGTCGGGGCGGCTCAGCAGCTCCAGTGGCAGGGACTCGGCCATTTTCCGCAGCAACACCTGGCGCTCCACGATCTTGTAGTCGACATCGCGGGCCACGTAGCTGGCCAGGGATTCCTGCTGGGACGCGAACACGCGGCTCAGGTCTTCCGCCAGAAAGGTTGTAAGGGTGAAATACCGGCCCACTGCGCCCATGAGCACAACGGCAACGCCAATCAGGAGCAGGCGGGTGATGATGCTGTTGGCGATGCGTTGAATCGACATTAAATTGATATTAATGGAAAAACGCATTTTGCATAGCCCTGTGTCCTTTTGATGACGGACCGCCCCGGAGCAGGGCGGGCGTAAAAAAACCGGGCAGTTGCCCGGTTTCTTGGTGTGGGCGTGAACCGCCCGTTTAGTGACCCGACGCGCCCGAGGCACCCAGGCCGGTCTCGGAGCGCACCTGTTGCGCCTTGAACAGGTCGCGTTCCTTGGCGGCCTGCGGGCTGCGGTCCAGCACCGAGAACAGCCATACGCCCACGAAGCCGATGGTCATGGAGAACAGGGCCGGGGACGAGTAGGGGAACCAGGCCGAGCCCTTGGGGTTGCCCAGCACGGCTTCCCACACCGAGGGCGACACCACGGTCAGGCCGACCGAGGAGATCAGGCCCAGGAAGCCGCCGATGACGGCGCCCTTGGTGGTGCAGTCTTTCCACAGCACGGACATGAACAGCACCGGGAAGTTGGCCGACGCCGCAATGGCGAAGGCCAGCGCCACCATGAAGGCGATGTTCTGCTTCTCGAAGGCGATGCCCAGGCCCACGGCGATGATGCCCAGTGCCACGGTGGTGATGCGCGAGACCTTCAGTTCGGAGGCGCTGTCGGCGTTGCCCTTCTTGATCACGGTGGCGTACAGGTCGTGCGACACGGCCGACGCGCCGGAGAGCGTCAGGCCGGCCACCACGGCCAGGATGGTGGCAAAAGCCACGGCAGAAATGAAGCCGAAGAATACGTTGCCGCCAACGGCCTTGGCCACCAGCACCGCAGCCATGTTGGCCGAGCCGCCGCCGCCCTTGATGATGCCCTTGGCCGTGTCCGCAAACTCGGGGTTGGTCAGCACCAGGGTGATGGCACCGAAGCCGATGATGAAGATCAGGACGTAGAAGTAACCGATCCAGGTGGTCGCCCAGAACACGGACTTGCGGGCTTCCTTGGCGTCGGGCACCGTGAAGAAGCGCATCAGGATGTGGGGCAGACCTGCGGTACCGAACATCAGAGCCATGCCGAAGGAAATGGCAGAGATCGGGTCCTTGATGAAACCACCGGGTCCCATGATGGACAGGCCTTCCTTGGCGGGCACGATGGCCTGGGCCTTGGCCAGCGCGGCAGCGGCGGCAGCCTGGGCTTCCGGCGTGGTCGCCGCGGCAGCAGCAGCGGTGGCCGACGCGATGGCCGCGGTCTGGGCGTTGGAGGCCAGCAGGGTCTTCACGATCACACCCTTGGCAAACAGGGCTTCAGGGCTGAAGCCGAACTGCGCCAGCACCATGACGGCCATGAAGGTCACGCCGGCCAGCAGCAGGCAGGCCTTGATGATCTGCACCCAGGTGGTGGCGGTCATGCCGCCGAACAGCACGTACACCATCATCAGCACGCCGACGATGACCACGGCCACGATGTAGTCCAGGCCGAACAGCAGCTTGATCAGCGCACCGGCGCCCACCATCTGGGCGATCAGGTAGAACGCCACTACCACCAGCGTGCCGGAGGCGGCAAAGACGCGGATGGGGGTCTGCTGGAAGCGGTAGCCGGCCACGTCGGCAAAAGTGAACTTGCCCAGGTTGCGCAGGCGCTCGGCCATCAGGAAGGTGATGACGGGCCAGCCCACCAGGAAGCCGATGGAGTAGATCAGACCGTCATAGCCCGAAGCCATCACGGCGGCGGAAATACCCAGGAAGGAAGCGGCCGACATGTAGTCGCCGGCAATGGCCAGGCCGTTCTGGAAGCCGGTGATGCCACCGCCGCCGGTGTAGAAATCGGCAGCCGACTTGGTCTTGGCTGCGGCCCACTTGGTGATGAACAGGGTGCCCACCACAAAGACGGCAAACATGGAAATGGCGACGTAGTTGGTGGGTTGCTTGTCCACCTGGCCCAAGTCACCGCCAGCGGCTTGCGCGGCAGCGGCCGCGAACAGTGCGCCCAGCGCGATCAGGAATTGGAGTCCGGCCTTCATTTGGAAGCTTCTTTCAGGATTTCGGCGGTCAGACGGTCGAATTCGCCATTGGCGCGACGCACATAGATGCCCGTGATGATGATGGTGAAGACGATGACGCCAAAACCGATGGGAACGCCCAGGGAGGTGACGCCAGCGCCAATGGGCTGGGCCAGGAAAGGCTTGTCGAACGCAATCAGCGCGATGTAGCCGTAATACACCACCATCATGATGGCGGTCAGCAGCCAGCCGAAGCTGTTGCGTTTCTTGCGAAGTTCGTGGTACTTCGGGTTGGCCTCGATCTTGGCCACGACAGGGTCGGTCATATATCTCCTACGATTTACTAGTTCTACAACAGCGCGGTGCGGCCGTTGCCGGGGCGGATATTGGTCGGATGGTCTGACTAAGTCCTTACGGATTACTAGGAAATACGAGGACTTTCCCTAGGGCGAAGGAGGCTGAAAAATCCACCGAAAGCGGCATTGCGCCAATATTTTTCACCATGGAAAAACGGGCGTCAGGGTTAGTTCCTAGTGCGTAAGGTAGCGTTCAGCTTGAAGTCAGCTTGCGTTGGAAAGCTGTCAGAACTAGGTCAGAACTGCTCAACATAGTTCGCCTCATCCACCCGTGCCGGGTGGTTGAAATTATTTAAAAAAGGAGACCCAACTATGGCAACAGCAGCCCCACGGCCGATGTCTGCGGAAGAGAAGAAAGTCATCTTCGCTTCCTCACTCGGTACGGTTTTTGAGTGGTACGACTTCTACCTGTACGGTTCGTTGGCGGCCATCATTGCCAAACAGTTCTTCAGTGGACTGGACGCTGGCTCCGCCTTCATCTTCGCCTTGCTGGCGTTCGCGGCCGGTTTCATCGTGCGCCCCTTCGGCGCGCTGGTGTTCGGTCGTCTGGGCGACATGATCGGGCGCAAGTACACCTTCCTGGTGACCATCCTGATCATGGGTCTGTCGACCTTTGTCGTGGGTATCCTGCCCAACTACGCCACCATCGGCGTGGCCGCCCCCGTGATCCTGATTGCCCTGCGCATGCTGCAAGGCCTGGCACTGGGCGGTGAGTACGGCGGTGCTGCCACCTACGTGGCCGAGCACTCGCCCCACGGCAAGCGCGGTGCCTACACCTCCTGGATCCAGACCACGGCCACCCTGGGCCTGTTCCTGAGCCTGATGGTGATTCTGGGTACCCGCACCATCGTCGGTGAGGCTGCCTTTGCCGATTGGGGCTGGCGCGTGCCGTTCATCGTGTCCATCCTGCTGTTGGCCGTGTCGGTCTACATCCGCTTGAGCATGAATGAGTCGCCCGCCTTCACCAAGATGAAGGCCGAAGGCAAGACCTCCAAGGCGCCCCTGTCCGAATCCTTCGGCCAGTGGAAGAACCTGAAGATCGTGATCCTGGCCCTGATCGGCCTGACCGCCGGCCAGGCCGTGGTCTGGTACTCCGGCCAGTTCTACGCCCTGTTCTTCCTAACCCAAGCCCTGAAGGTGGACGGCGCTTCCGCCAACATCTATGTGGCCATCTCCCTGGTCATTGGCACACCGTTCTTCGTGATCTTCGGTGCCTGGTCCGACAAGATTGGCCGCAAGCCCATCATCATGGCCGGCTGCCTGTTGGCAGTGGTGACGTACTTCCCGGTGTTCGAGGCGCTGACCAAGGCCGGCAACCCCGACCTGTACGCTGCCCAGCAAAAGAACAAGGTGATCGTTACCGCTGACCCGAGCGAGTGCTCGTTCCAGTTCAACCCCACCGGTACCGCCAAGTTCACCAGCTCGTGCGACATCGCCAAGCAGGTTCTGGCCGGCGCTTCGGTGAGCTACGACAACGTGGTGGGTGCCCCCGGCTCGGTGGCGACCATCAAGATCGGTGAAACCGCCATCTCCAGCTACACGTCCAAGGGCCTGCCCGCCGACGAAGCCAAGGCCAAGGACGCTGCGTTCAAGAAGGCTGTGGCAGACGACCTGAAGGCCGCCGGCTACCCCGCCAAGGCTGACATGGCCAAGGTGGACAAGGTCATGGTCATCGCCATCCTGACCTACCTCGTGATCCTGGTGACCATGGTGTACGGCCCCATTGCCGCCATGCTGGTAGAACTGTTCCCGACCCGTATCCGCTACACCTCCATGAGCTTGCCCTACCACATCGGTAACGGCTGGTTCGGTGGCCTGTTGCCCACCACGGCGTTTGCCATCGTGGCGCAAACCGGTAACATGTACAACGGTTTGTGGTACCCCGTCATCATTGCTGGCATGACCTTCGTGGTCGGCATGCTGTTCGTCCGTGAAACCAAGGACGTGGACATCTACGCCAACGATTGAGTGTGAGTTGAGTTAACGGCCCCGGACCTACAGGCCCGGGGCCTTTTTATTTCATTTAGGAATGGGTATGTGGAAAATTGCAGTGGGTTTTGTGGTGTTTGCCGGTTTGGCCATGTTCATCCTGAGCAAGGGCGGCGATATTGACATGAGTGGAGAGAAGCACGGCATTGAGACCGAGCACGCGCCGGCTGCCGCCGCATCGGCACCCGTAGCGGCCGCCAGTGCCAGCAAGTAAGCAGAAGCCTCCGGCCGGTGACAAGACCGGCACGGGGGACAGGCTTAGTCGAGGGAGCCGTTTTTCTCAATCTGGAGCGCAGCCATGAAATACATCAAGACAGAAGCGGGGCAGCTGGCGTTCAAGGAGCGGTCGGTGCTGTTTTCCTCGCGGCAGCGCACCGCATTCATCATGTTCGATGGCAACAAGGATGTGGCGCAGGTGCTTGCCGCCATGTCCGGCATGGGGCTGACGCAGGAGGATGTGGAGCACATGGTGGCGCAGGGTTTCCTGACCCCGGCTCCCGGCCAGGCCGCCCTGGCGCAAGCCGATGCCGCACAGGCCTCGGCCAAGGAGGCTGCGGCGGAGACCTTCAGCGCGCGCTCACCCCAGGACCGGTACAAGGATGCCAAGCCGCTGGCCACGCAACTCACGGCGGGGCTGGGGCTGCGCGGGTTCCGGCTGAACATGTCGGTGGAGGCCGCCAGTGGCTATGACGACCTGCTGGCCCTGCTGCCCAAGATCAAGGATGCAGTCGGCCCCAAAGCCTGTCAGGAATTGGAACGCGCCCTCACAGGTTGAGGGCAACTGCCTAGAATGTCTTTCCCTATCAGGAAAGAGCATTCACCATGTCCCAGGGCACCATCCGCATTCGCGGAGCGCGGCAGCACAATCTCAAGAACATTGACCTCGACATCCGCACGGGTGAGTTGACGGTCGTCACCGGGCCCAGCGGGTCCGGCAAATCCAGCCTGGTGTTTGACACGCTGTATGCCGAAGGGCAGCGGCGCTACGTGGAAACGTTCTCGGCCTACGCCCGCCAGTTTCTGGACCGCATGGACAAACCGGCGGTGGACAAGGTGGAAGGCGTGCCGCCCGCCATTGCCATCGACCAGACCAACCCGGTGCGCTCTAGCCGCTCCACCGTGGGCACCATGACGGAGCTCAACGACCACATCAAGCTGCTGTATTCCCGCGCTGGCGCCCTGTTCGACCGCCAAACCGCGCTGCCGGTGCAGCACGACACGCCCGAGACCATCTACGCCGAACTGTTGCGCCGCGCCCAGGCCGAGGGCGACCCCCGCCTGGTGCTGACTTTTCCGGTGGAGCTGCCAGCATCGACGACCGCCGAGGAAGTGACCCAGTGGTTGTCCGCCAGCGGCTTCACCCGCGTGCAGGCTGAGCGCGAGGTGTCCACCATCGCAGGCTCGCGCAAGGTGCTGGACGTGGTCGCCGACCGCTTTCGCATGGCCAATGTGGAGAAGGCGCGCGCCCTGGAAGCGATTGAGGTCGCCCTCAAGCGTGGCAGCGGCCGACTCAATGTTTATGTTCTGAATGAGGCTTCAGTGCCCGTGGAATCTGCGCAACCAGCTGCAGAATTGATAGCGGATGTGGCGGCTCCGACCTGGCGTTTCTCCACCGGCCTGCACTGCCCGCAGAGCGACATCCGCTACCAGGACCCGATTGCCTCGCTGTTTTCCTTCAACTCGGCCGTGGGGGCCTGCGAGGCCTGCCGCGGCTTTGGCCGCGTGGTGGGCGTGGATATGGGGCTGGTCATTCCCAACGACAAGCTCACGCTGCGCGCCGGCGCCGTCAAGCCCATGCAGACCCCCGCCTGGCAGGAGTGCCAGGACGATCTGATGCGCCACGCCGAAGGGGCCGGCATCCCGCGCGACACGCCCTGGTACAAGCTCACGCCCGAGCAGCAGGGCTGGGTGATCAACGGTTCGCCCAACTGGAACGGCAAGTGGAACCAGCACTGGTTCGGCATTCGGCGCTTCTTCGAATACCTGGAGAGCAAGGCCTACAAGATGCACATCCGCGTGCTGCTGTCCAAGTACCGCAGCTACACGCCGTGCGGCACCTGTGGCGGGGCGCGGCTGAAGACCGAGAGCCTGCTGTGGCGCATTGGGAGCAAGGAGCAGGCGGATGCGGTTTTGGCGCCGGCCAAGCGCTTCATGCCGCAGGGCGTTCAATGGACCCGTGCGCAGCTGGAGGCCTTGCCGGGGCTGTGTTTGCATGACCTGATGCTGCTGCCGCTGGACAAGCTGCGGCGCTTCTTTGATGCCTTGCAGGCGGGGGTAGGCGTGGCGGGGGTGCCCAACCCGGCGTCGGCTACAACGGAAGCGGAAGCCAAGACATTGAAGCTCCTGCTCGAAGAAGTCTGCACCCGGCTGAAGTACCTGTGCGACGTCGGCATCGGCTACCTCACGCTGGACCGCCAGAGTCGCACCCTGAGTGGCGGGGAGGTGCAGCGCATCAACCTCACCACCGCCCTGGGCACGTCCCTGGTCAACACCCTGTTCGTGCTGGATGAGCCCAGCATCGGCCTGCACCCGCGTGACATGGACCGCATCATCGTCGCCATGCAGCGCCTGCGCGACGCCGGCAACACCCTGGTGGTGGTGGAGCACGACCCGGCGGTCATGCTGGCTGCCGACCGCATGATCGACATGGGCCCGGGCCCGGGCGAGAAGGGCGGCCGCATCGTGTTCGACGGCTCCACGGCCGACCTGCGCGGCGCCGACACGCTGACCGGTGCCTACCTGGGCGGGCGCAAGCAGGTGGGCATGGGCTTCAAGCGCATGGTCACCCCCAGCACGCCGCGCCTGGTGCTGGAAGGCGCCACCGAGCACAACCTGAAAAACGTGCACGTCGAAATCCCGCTGCAGCGCCTGGTGTGCATCACCGGCGTCAGCGGCTCGGGCAAGTCCACCCTGGTGCAGGACGTGCTGGCGCCGGCGCTGTTGCGCCACTTCGGCAAGGCCACCGAGACGCCCGGCGCGCATGAGCGCCTGCTGGGCGCCGAGCAGCTGAGCGAGGTGGTGTTTGTGGACCAGTCGCCCATCGGCAAGACGGCGCGTTCCAACCCGGTGAGCTATGTCGGTGCCTGGGACGCCGTGCGCGAGATCTTTGCCGGTGCCGACCTGGCCCGCGAGCGCGGCTACACGGCCAGCAAGTTCAGCTTCAACGGCGGCGACGGCCGCTGCCCCACCTGCGGTGGCTCGGGCTTTGAGCACATCGAGATGCAGTTCCTGAGCGACGTGTACCTGCGCTGCCCCGACTGCGACGGCAAGCGTTACCGGCCGGAGATTCTGGAGGTGACGATTGAGCGCAAGGGCCGGCGCGTCAATGTGTCTGACGTGCTGGAGCTGACGGTGAGCGAAGCCGCCGACCTGTTCAGCGCCGACCGCGACGTGATCCGTGCCCTGCAGCCCATCGTGGATGTGGGCCTGGAATATGTGAAGCTGGGCCAGCCTGTGCCCACGCTGTCGGGCGGCGAGGCCCAGCGCCTGAAGGTGGCGGGCTTTCTGGCCGAAGCCGCCAAGGCCAGCACCGCCAGCCGCCAGGCCGTGGCGCGCCGGGGCACGCTGTTCATGCTGGACGAGCCGACCACGGGCCTGCACTTTGACGACATTGCCAAGCTGATGCGCGCGCTGCGCAAGCTGCTGGAGGCGGGGCATTCGCTGCTGGTGATCGAGCACAACCTGGATGTGATCCGCGCCTCCGACTGGCTGATCGACCTGGGCTCGGAAGGGGGCGATGCCGGCGGCGAGGTGGTGGCGTTGGGCACGCCGGAGGATGTGATGTTGCACGCTACCTCGCACACCGGGCGGGCACTTAGGGAGTATGCGGCGGCCATGGGGGTGGTGCATTCGGTTGCGGAGCCTGCCGTGGCGTACCTGGAGCGCGCTGCCGGGGTTGGCGCTGCGCCGGGAGCCTCATACGCCGGCTTCGCCGCCGCAAAATCGGCACCCGGCGCAGCGCCTGCCCCGGCGGGTGGCGGGCTCGCTGACGCATCGGACTCCATTCGTATCGTCAATGCCAAGGAACACAATCTCAAGTCCTTGAGCGTGGACATTCCGCGGGGCAAGTTCAACGTGGTGACCGGGGTTTCGGGTTCGGGCAAATCGACCCTGGCGTTTGACATCCTGTTCAACGAAGGCCAGCGCCGCTACCTGGAGTCGCTCAATGCCTATGCGCGCTCCATCGTGCAGCCAGCGGGCCGGCCGGAAGTCGACGCGGTGTATGGCATTCCGCCCACGGTGGCCATCGAGCAGCGGCTCTCAAGGGGCGGGCGCAAGTCCACGGTGGGCACCACGACCGAGGTCTGGCACTTCCTGCGTCTTTTGTATGTGAAGCTGGGCACGCAGCACTGCATCCATGACGGCGCGGCGGTGCAGCCGCAGTCGGCCGACAGCATTGCCGCGCAGTTGCTCAAGAACTTCCGTGGCCAGCACATCGGGCTGCTGGCGCCGCTGGTGTCCGGGCGCAAGGGCGTGTACACCGAGCTGGCCGACTGGGCGCGCCCGCGTGGCTTCACGCACCTGCGGGTGGACGGGAACTTCCTGCCCACCACCAACTTTCCGCGCATCGACCGCTTCAAGGAACACACCATCGAGCTGCCCGTGGCCAGCCTGGACGTGAATCCAGCGCAGGAAGCTGCCTTGCGTGAGGCCCTGGCCGCCGCGCTCACGCACGGCAAGGGCGTGGTGCATGTGCTCTACGGCATGGACGGCCTGAAGGAGGCGCTGCTGGCCGGCACATCGGCTGCCGGCATTGGCCGCGTGCAGGTGTTCTCTACCAAACGGGCCTGCCCGGTGTGTTCCACCTCCTACGTGGAGCTGGACCCGCGCCTCTTCAGCTACAACAGCAAGCACGGCTGGTGCCCTGATTGCGTGGGTACCGGCGTGGCCCTGACCAAAGAGCAGCGCAAGGTGTTTGACGACTCCGTGAAGGACGACGACAACAAGGGCCGCGAGCAGACCTTTGCCGAGGTGGACATTGAGGACCTCCACGACGCCACCTGCCCCACCTGCCAGGGCACGCGGCTGAACGCTACAGCGCGGGCCGTGCAGTTTGCCGGTGTCGGCATTGCCGACATAGCGCGCCTGAGCGTGAGCGATGTGCGCCAGTGGGTGCAGACGCTGCAGGTGGCGGGCGGCATGAGCGCCCGCGAGGCCGACATCGCCCGCGACCTGGTGCCAGAAATCAGGAGCCGGCTGGAGTTTCTGGAACAGGTGGGCCTGGGCTACCTCACGCTGGACCGGGGCGCACCCACGCTCAGCGGTGGCGAGGCGCAGCGCATCCGGTTGGCCGCGCAGCTGGGCAGCAACCTGCAGGGCGTGTGCTATGTGCTGGACGAGCCCACCATCGGCCTGCACGCGCGGGACAACGCAATCCTGCTGGGTGCCTTGCGGTCGTTGAGCGACAAGGGCAACACCCTGGTGGTGGTGGAGCACGACGAGGACACCATCCGCCATGCGGACCACATCATCGACATCGGGCCCAGCGCGGGCAAACGCGGCGGGCGGCTAGTGGCAGAGGGTTCGGTGGCCGATGTGCAGAACGCCGCAGACTCCCAGACCGGACGGTATCTGCTGCATGCGATGCGGCATCCGTTGATGCCGCGCCGGTCGGTGGTTTCGTATGCGGAATCGGTGGCGCGCGCCGAGGCTGCAAAATCGGCCTCCGGCGTGCCGGCTTCGGCCGGTGAGGGTGCCGCGGGCAAGAAGCCAAGGGGCAAAGCCGCCAAGGCCGCGGAGGTGGCGGCTGCCAATGCAGCGGCCAGCGCGGCGGCCAATGCGGAGTACGCCAGCCGCGGTGTGGTGGACGCCAGCGCGCCACTGCAATGGATCACGGTGCAGGGCGCCAACCTGCACAACCTGCAAGCCGTTACGGCCCATGTTCCGCTCAAGCGCCTGGTCGCCATCACCGGTGTCTCCGGCTCCGGCAAGTCCACGCTGGCGCGCGATGTGCTGCTGACCAACGTGCAGGCCGCTGTGCAGAAACGCAGCACCAAGGCGGGGCGGGATGCGCTCGACGCCGGGGAGTCCATCCCCTGGACCGGCTGCGAGGGCGTGACTGGCTTCGAGACCGTGGACCGCGTGCTGGAAGTGGACCAGACCCCCATCGGCAAGACGCCCCGCAGTTGCCCGGCCACCTACATCGGCTTCTGGGACACCATTCGCAAGCTCTTTGCCGACACGCTGGAGGCCAAGGCCCGGGGCTACGCGGCCAACCGTTTCAGCTTCAACACCGGTGAGGGCCGCTGCCCCGGCTGCGAGGGGCAGGGCATTCGTACTATCGGCATGAGCTTTTTGCCCGACGTGAAGGTGCTGTGCGAAACCTGCAAGGGCGCGCGCTTCAACCCCGAGACGCAGGCCGTTACCTGGCGCGGCAAGAACATTGGCGACGTGCTGCAGATGGAGGTGGACGAGGCGGTGGAATTCTTCGCCGCCATGCCCTCCATTGCCCACCCGCTGCAGCTGCTGAAGGACGTGGGGCTGGGGTATCTGACGCTGGGTCAGCCCTCGCCCACGCTCAGCGGTGGCGAGGCGCAGCGCATCAAGCTGGTGACGGAGCTGTCCAAGGTGCGCGACGACATTGGCAAGCGCGGCCAGAAGGCCCCGCACACGCTGTACGTGCTGGACGAGCCCACCGTGGGCCTGCACATGAGCGATGTGGAAAAACTCATCCACGTGCTGCACCGCCTGGTGAACGGCGGGCACAGCGTGGTCGTCATCGAGCACGACCTGGACGTGATCGCCGAGGCCGACTGGGTCATCGACCTGGGGCCGGACGGCGGCAACGCCGGCGGCCAGGTCGTGGCCGCGGACACACCGGAGGCGGTGGTGCGGCTGGGCACCCACACCGGCAAGGCATTGCAGGCGGTGCTGTCGCGATGAGCCAGGAAATGCAAGCGCTCACCGAAGCCCTGCGCGTCTTTGCCGCCGAGCGCGACTGGGTGCAGTTCCATTCCCCCAAGAACCTGGCCTGCGCGCTGTCGGTGGAGGCGGCCGAGTTGCTGGAGCACTTCCAGTGGCTCACCGAAGCGCAGAGCCGCGCCCTTGGGCAAGAGAAGACGCAAGAGGTAGCCGCAGAGGCGGCGGACGTGTTCCTTTACCTGCTGCAGCTGTGCGACCAGCTGGATATCGACCTGCTGACCGCCGCACGGGACAAGGTGGAGGTCAACCGCAAAAAATACCCGGTGGCCACCGCGCGCGGCAACGCCAGGAAGCACCCCGAGTTTTGATGTATTTGCTATAAAAAAAGTAGCTGGCTGCGCAATTAATACGTAGCTTTCAACTGGTTTGATAGCAAAAAACAACATCATCCAAACGATTGCCAACCCTACAGGAACGTCAAAAATGACGTTCTCCGATGCGGTGTGGACTCGCCCACGCGACATTAGTTCGATCGTTAAACTATATCGGGTTTGTCCCTATGGGTTTAATTTTCAGCGTTTACATAATTAGTTCATCGTTCGTACTAAATGCATCGTGTTGCATTTAACGCAGCACGATGGCTCGGATGAGTCTTTCCAAAACCAATGGCCTGTCACAGGCCAACTTACTGGAGACATAGATGAAACTGAAGACATCCCTAACAGCCCTGGCCCTGAGCTTGGCCGCCGCTGGTGCATTCGCCCAAGTTGTGGGTGTGAGCTGGTCCAATTTCCAGGAAGAGCGCTGGAAGACCGATGAAACCGCCATCAAGGCCCAATTGGCCAAGGACGGCGCAACGTACATCAGTGCCGATGCTGCAGGTTCCCCTGAGAAGCAGCTGGCAGACATTGACAGCCTGATTGCCAAGGGTGCAAAGGCGCTGATCATTCTGGCCATGGACAAGGATGCGATTCTGCCTGCCGTCAACAAGGCCAAGCAGCAAAAAATTCCCGTGGTGGCCTATGACCGTTTGATCGAAGCGCCTGGCGTGTACTACATCACGTTTGACAACGTGGAAGTGGGGCGCATGCAAGCCCGAGCCATCTTTGCAGTCAAGCCCAAGGGCAACTACGTGATGATTAAAGGCTCGCCGACCGACCCCAACGCCGACTTCCTGCGCGGTGGCCAGCAAGAAATCATTGCTGCAGCCGTCAAGAAGGGCGACATCAAGATTGTGGGCGAGGAGTACACCGAAGGCTGGAAGCCGGAAGTGGCACAGAAGAACATGGAGCAAATCCTCACCAAGACCGGCGGCAAGGTTGACGCGGTGGTGGCCTCCAACGATGGTACCGCTGGTGGTGTGGTCGCTGCATTGAATGCAAAAGGTATCAAGGGCATACCCGTATCAGGACAGGATGGTGACCACGCTGCGCTGAACCGCGTGGCTTTGGGCAGCCAGACCGTGTCGGTCTGGAAAGACGCGCGTGACCTGGGCCGTGATGCCGCCGCCGCCGCCGTGGTGTTGGCCAAAGGGCACAAGGTGGATGCTGCCAAAACTTGGAACGGTGGTGAGAAAAAGATTGCCTTGCAAGCCCAGTTTCTCAAGCCTGTTGCCATAACGGCTAAAAATCTGGATTTGGTAGTGAAGGCGGGCTGGATCACGAAGGACGACCTGTGCAAGGGCGTAGATGTTGCCAAGGGCCCCGCCGCCTGCAAATAGTGCGTTATTTCCTTACGAGAGCGTAATGCCCTCCAACTGCGGGCTGGGCTCAGCCCGCAGTTTTTTGATGTCTTGCGGAGAACGCATGTGAATCCCGTTTTGAACTCGCTCAAGCAGGCCGCCATCGACTGGCGTCTGGTGATGATGGGCACGGTGCTGGCAAC
This sequence comes from Rhodoferax sp., assembly GCA_019449595.1. Classification (GTDB taxonomy): domain Bacteria; phylum Pseudomonadota; class Gammaproteobacteria; order Burkholderiales; family Burkholderiaceae_C; genus Allorhodoferax. Next base: position 64,542 of record JAGRPL010000012.1, read on the forward strand.
GATTGCCATCGTGTTCAACGTCATGTCCGGCGGACTGTTTTTGTCCCCCGAGAACCTTTACAACATTGCACAGCAGACGGCCGTGGTCGGCGTGATTGCCACCGTCGTGGTACTGGTCATCGTGGCGCGTCACATTGATCTGTCGGTGGGCTCGGTTATGGGTTTTGTCGGTGTGTTGATTGCCACCCTGATGTATACCGCTGGGTGGCATTGGGTGCCGGCGAGCCTGGCTGGAATGGCCGTGGCAATCGTCGTGTCGCTGTACCAGGGGGCACTGACTGCTGTACTGGGTGTGCCTTCCTTCGTTGTCACACTGGGTGGATTAATGTCCTTTCGCGGCGCGGCCTTTCTGGTGGCAGATGGCAAGACACAGCCGGTTAGCGATGAGTTTTTCCAACGCCTGGGCGGTGGCTATGACGGCGCAATCGGCGTACAAGCCAGTTGGGCGCTGGCGGCGGTGTTCATTCTGGCCTTGTTCGTACAAATGTGTATCAAGCGCCAGGCCCGTACTGCGTACGAAGTCCCAAATAGCCCCTTGTGGCTGGATATGGCGTTGGTCCTGGTTCCCGCACTAATCGTGGTGGGTTTTGTGGCGGCCATGAATGGCTACCAGATACCCGGCAAGGATGGCCCACAGGGTATTCCGATTCCAGTGCTGATCTGGGCCGCAGTGACATTGATCTTGTCGTTTATCGTGCGCCGCACACGCTTTGGCCGGTATGTGTTTGCCATGGGCGGCAACCCCGAGGCGGCCGCACTGGTGGGTATTCCGGTGCGACGCGTTACGCTGATGTTGTTCGCGCTTATGGGGGTTCTCATCACCATCGCCGCCATCGTTTCCATTGCGCGCCTGAATGCCGGCACCAACTCGCTGGGCAGCGGCATGGAGCTGTATGTGATTGCAGCCGCCGTGATCGGCGGAACCGCTCTGGCCGGTGGCAGTGGATCGATTTTGGGCTCGGTGCTGGGGGCGCTCATCATGCAATCCATTGATAGCGGCATGTTGCTGCTCGATGTCTCAATTGGCGTGCGCTACGTCATCATCGGCCAGGTACTTATCGCAGCCGTGGTGTTTGATGTGGTTTACCGCCGCATGACAGGAGACACCGTATGAGTCAGACTCCAACCCCCTTGGTGGAAATGCGCCACATCGGCAAGGCGTTTGGCGGCGTACAGGCGGTGGATGATGTGAGCATCAATCTGTACCCCGGCGAAGTGGTTGCGCTGCTGGGTCACAACGGTGCGGGCAAGTCTACGCTCATGAAAATGCTGGCCGGGGCTTATCCACTTGATAACGGCGAGATCGTTATCAGTGGGGAGAAGGCGCACATTCGCACGCCTGTGGACGCGCAGCGCTGCGGCATTGAATCGATTTACCAGACGCTGGCGCTTGCCGACAACCTGGACGCGGTAGCCAACCTGTTCTTGGGGCGCGAGCTGCTGACCCGCTGGAGAACGCTGGACGACCACCGTATGGATGCGCACGCCCGCAAGGTTTTCCACCGGTTGAACAAAAATTTCAAAAATGTGCGCACACCGGTGCGCCGCCTCTCGGGCGGACAGCGCCAGGTGGTAGCCATTTCGCGTGCCATCTATTTCAACGCCAAGATATTGATCATGGACGAACCCACGGCGGCCCTGGGCCCCGAAGAAACCGCCATGGTGGGTAGTCTGGTCCGCCAGCTCAAGGCGGATGGCGTGGGTATTTTCCTGATCACCCACGACATGCCCGATGTGTTCGGTCTCAGTGACCGTCTGGCGGTAATGAAGAACGGAAAATTGGTGGGAACCTACCGCACAACAGACGTTGTGGAGGATGACGTTCTTGGCATGATCATCGCAGGAAAACAGCCTCACGATATAGCGCAAACCCTCTCTCTTTGAGGCCTAGCGCATAACCAGCAACACCATGAAAACTACCGGCGATCAACAACTTGTCAAACGCATTAACCGCAGTGTGCTGGTACGTCTGCTCCGCAGCCAGCCGAGCCTGTCCCGGGCGCAGTTGGCGCAAACCAGTGGCTTGACCAAATCCACGGTCAGTCTGCTGGTGCGCGAACTGTTGGACGAAGGTTGGCTGACCGAAACTGATGTCACTGCAGCACCGGGTCTGGGGCGTCCCTCGACACCGCTGCAAATTGATGGCCGCGTCCGTGGGCTGATTGGCGTCGAAGTGGCCGTGGAGACCCTGCGGGTGGTGTGCGTCTCGTTGTTGGGCGAGGTGCTGAATTCTCTCGAAGTGCCGCTGAGCGGCACCAAACCGGCAGAGGTGTGCAAACAAGCGGCAGGTCTGGTAGCGCGCAGCCACGCAACGCTGATTCAGCGCGGCATGCAGCTGTGTGGGGTGGGTATTAGCCTGCCAGGGGCCTTTGATGAGGCAACCGGCATGCTGCGCTTTGCGCCCAATCTGGGTTGGCGCAATGTAGATTTTGTACCGCAGATTACCCGGGCTCTGGCTAAGGCGGGGGTGCCGGAAGTGCCGGTGCATGTGCAAAACGAAGCAGACACCGCTGCGCTCAGCGAATACGAGTTTTCAGAGAGCGATGCCAATAACTCTCTCATCTTCGTCTCGTGTGGCGTGGGGGTGGGGGCCGGCATTGTGCTCAATGACCGGTTGTTCACCGGGGCGCAGGGCATGGCCGGTGAAATTGGCCACAGCATTCTGCAGATTGACGGGCCTTTGTGTTCATGCGGACGCAAGGGGTGCGCCGAAACATTTTTTGGGACACGCGTGTTGGACAAGCTGGCCGACCCTGGGCAAGGAGGGCACTATTTGGGAGTAGTGCTGCAAAACCTGTGGACTACGTTCAACCCCAGCATGCTGGTGGTTGGGGGGCCTTCGTGTCATCGTTACCCCGCCATCGTGCAGGTGGCGCAGAACACGTTGCAGGCCTATGCAACCAGCGCCGGAATGCCTGCACCAGCCGTGCGCGCTGCGCGTTACGGCCTGCTGGCCTCGGCCGTGGGGGCCGCTGCGCTGGTGCTGCACCACGAGTTACGGCCCATGCATTCCCGTACAGCCGCGACCAACACAATAACCATCTAATTCCATGTTCATCGGTATCGATATCGGCACCTCCGAGGTCAAGGCGCTTTTGCTTAACGATCAGCACCATGTGCTTGCAACGGCAGGCACCGCGCTGACCGTTTCACGCCCGGGCCCGGGCTACAGCGAACAGGCGCCGCAAGACTGGTGGAGTGCAACCCAGTCGGCCCTGGCGCAGTTGCGTGCAAGTTTCCCAAAGGAGTACGCGGCAGTGCGTGGCATGGGTCTTTCCGGCCAGATGCACGGTGCCGTTCTTCTGGATGCGCGAGACCGGGTGCTGCGTCCGGCCATCTTGTGGAATGACACGCGCAGTGTGGCGGAGTGCGCGGAGATGATGGCCGAGATGCCCAGCCTGAGTGACTTGGCCGGTAGCCTGGTCATGCCGGGTCTTACTGCGCCCAAACTGCGCTGGGTGTCCAGGCACGAACCCGCCATTTTTTCGCAAGTAGCCAAGGTACTGCTGCCCAAAGACTACGTGCGCTTGATGCTCACCGGTGAGTACGTGACCGACATGTCTGATGCTAGCGGTACCTTGTGGCTAGATGTGCAAAAGCGTGCGTGGTCAGATGCGTCACTGGCGTTGACCGGTCTCACCCAGGCCCATATGCCGCACCTGGTAGAAGGTAGTGCGCCAGGGGGCTATTTGAAAGCCGAGGTAGCGCACGACTTGGGCCTGCTCCCGGGTATTGTGGTGGCCGGTGGGGCGGGTGACAACGCAGCCAGTGCCATCGGCATGGGGGCCACGGAGAGCGGTCAGGGGTTACTGTCGCTGGGCACCAGTGGTGTGCTGTTTGTTGTTACACCCAGCTACCAGCCCAATGCGGCCAGTGCCACGCATGCGTTTTGCCACGCCTTGCCACAGCGTTGGCACCAGATGAGCGTGATGCTCTCCGCGGCTAGCGCCTTGCAATGGGTAACGGAACTGCTGGGCGCGGAAAACCCGGGTGTGGTGGCCGGGAATGCGGCTGCACTTTCGCTAACCGAGCGTGCCACAGCGCCCTTGTTCTTGCCGTACCTGAGTGGAGAACGCACCCCGCACAACGATGCGCACGTGCGCGGCAGTTTTCATGGTTTGAGTTTTGATACGGATGCCGCCCGGTTGGGATACGCCGTTATCGAAGGGGTGACATTTGGCCTGCAAGACGGGCTGGCCGCGTTGCACGCTGCGGGCAGCAACGTGCCCCGTCTGTCATTGGTGGGGGGTGGTGCGCGCAGCGCGTTCTGGGCGCAGCAACTCGCATCCGCATTGAATGTTGAAATCGTTACCCATGGCAGTTTCGCCGTGGGCGGCGCCCTTGGAGCGGCGCGCCTGGCCTGGTTGGCCTCTGGTGCGCCGGTCAGTGCCGTGTGCCAAGTACCGGAGGTAGACGCCAGCTACCAGCCCGATGCCAGCGAGCAAGCGTTACTTGCTGCGCGCTACGCCCAGTTTCGTGCCTTGTATGCGCCCTCCGGGGCTTGATTGCACGGTTTTTTCATCACCAACGGATAACAACCATGAGCTCCTACTTTTCCAATATCTCTCCCGTGGCCTTTGAGGGGCCAGCGTCTTCCAATCCACTGGCCTTCAAGTGGTATGACAAAGACCGCGTGGTGCTGGGTAAACGCATGGAAGACCACCTGCGATTCGCCGTGTGCTATTGGCACAGCTTCTGCTGGAACGGACTGGACCCGTTTGGCGGCGACACGTTTCAGCGGCCTTGGCAGACCATGGCCGATCCCATGGCCGGAGCCCGGTCCAAGGCGGACGCGGCGTTCGAGTTTTTTGCCAAACTCGGCGCCCCTTATTACTGCTTTCATGACCGTGATGTGGCCCCGGAAGGTGCTACCCCCCGAGACAGCGTAAACAACCTGCGCGAGATGGTGGATGTGCTGGCCGCCAAACAGGCCGAGACCGGCATGAAGCTGCTGTGGGGTACGGCCAACCTGTTTAGCCACCGTCGCTACATGTCGGGCGCAGCGACCAACCCCAACCCTGAAATCTTTGCGATGGGCGCCCTGCAAGTGAAAGAGGCTATGGATGCCACGCTCAAGCTTGGGGGAGAGAACTACGTGTTGTGGGGTGGCCGTGAGGGTTACGAGACCCTGCTCAACACGCGCATAGGCCAGGAGTTGGACCAGATGGGCCGCTTCCTGAATATGGTGGTGGAGTACAAGCACAAGATCGGCTTTAAGGGAACCATCCTGATCGAACCCAAACCGCGTGAGCCTTCCAAACACCAATATGATTTTGATACTGCCACGGTGTACGGTTTTCTGACCCGCTACGGTCTGGACAAGGAGATCAAGGTCAACATCGAAGCCAATCACGCAACGTTGTCGGGGCACAGCTTTGAGCACGAGATTTCTACCGCCTTGGACCTGGGTATCTTCGGCTCCATCGACATGAACCGTGGCGATATGCAATGCGGTTGGGACACCGACCAGTTCCCCAACAATATTCCCGAAACCGCGCTGGCGCTGTACCTGATCCTCAAGAGCGGGGGCTTTACCACCGGCGGGCTGAACTTCGACGCCAAGGTGCGTCGCCAGTCCATCGACCCTGAAGACTTGTTCCATGGCCACATCGGCGGCATGGATGTGTCGGCCCGCGCCTTGTTGGTAGCTGAAAAAATGTTGACGGACGGTGCGCTGGAACAAAAAGTGGAGCAACGCTACGCCGGGTGGAATGCCGCATGGGCGCAGCAAGCATTGAAAGGGCAGAGCAGCCTGGATGCGGTCGCAGAACGCGTATTGCAAGCCAACGTGGACATCTCTCCTCGCTCGGGTCAACAAGAATTACTGGAAAATTTGCTTAACCGGTACCTGTGACGTAGGTACTGGTCGGGTGTGAAATTTCAGATTTACCATGCATTGAGGACACCCATGAAGAGCATTGCCCTGCGCTGGGACTAGCTGGGGCGCAAGTCGATCAGCAACTGCAGCAGGTGCGCCATTTCTGCATGGGAATCCAGAAAGAATTGTGCGCGCGAACCGGGGGTATCCCTCCCGATGCGTACGGTGAGCCAGTGGTCCGGAGCAATCTCAAAGACCGCTTCATCATTGACATCATCTCCCACGAACAGCGCCGCACCGGATTGTGAACGGGCGACCAGGCGTTGCACGGCATCGCCCTTGTTGGGGGCGTGTTCCGCCACCAGGTTGACGACGAACTTGCCGCCAAAGGTGTGCAGGCCGGGGCCCATGTGGGCAATCGTGGAGGCAATGCATTGCTGGGCCTTCTCGCGATCACGCGCCAGGCGGTAATGCAGGGCCATCGAATTTCCCTTGTCTTCTATCGTGACGCCAGCGTCCTCCAGCGCCGCAGCATGTGTGGCAATGTACGTTCGCGCCGAAGCCATTGCGGCTTCATGGGCGACCGAGGGGGCTAGTTGGGGGTCTTCTGCGCCATGGCTGCCCACGATGTAGGCGGGCTCAAACCCCAGACGCGGTGCCACATCAGCCACCTTGCGGCCTGTGACAATGGCCACGGGGCGCCAGTGGGCCAGCTGGGAGAGTCGGTGCGACACGGCAGCAGACACCCGGGCGTCGTCCGGGCGCGCCACGATGGGTGCCAGCGTGCCATCGAAGTCGAACGCCAGCAGGGGCTTGAGGGTCAGTACTGCGGCCAGCGCACGCTGGCCTTCGTTGGAGAACAAATGCTTCACGGGATGGATTGGTGGCTGATGACACGTGCCTCGATGCGCTTGCGCAGCCGCCAGCGGCCAGCGTCGGCGAGCATGCGTCCCGCCCAGCGGAAGACGTTGAATTCGCGCACCGTCATGCGCAGGCTCGCCATGCGTTCGCGTTGTTCGGCAGGGGGCATGGTGATGGCTCGGAACAGTGCATCTGCTGTTTCTTCCACGTGGTACGGGTTGACAATCAGCGCCTCCTGCAATTCGCGTGCCGCACCGGCAAATCGGCTCAGAATGAGAACGCCTTGCATGTCATCGCGTGCCGCAACAAATTCCTTGCACACAAGATTCATGCCGTCATGCAGGCTGGTGACCAGGCAGACGTCCGCCGCCCGGTAGAGCACGGTCAGGGCTTCGGACTCGTGGTGCTGGGCCAGCAGGTGCACCGGCTGGTAGCCGGGCATCCCAAAGCGGGTGTTGATGCGCTCGGTGAGGTGCTGCACCCGTTCCTGAAAGAAACGGTATTCGTCCAGGGCGCTGCGTGAGGGTGCCGCCACCTGAATGAAGGTAAACCGCCCCACCCACTGCGGGTATTTTTCCAGCATGCGTTCGACCGCATGCAGACGTTCGATGATCCCCTTGGTGTAGTCAAAGCGGTCCACCCCCACAGCCAGACGATGGTCGGGCGCCAGGCCGTGGGCTGCAAAAACCTCACGACGGCACTCTTCGACGGTGGGCCAGTCCTGGGTTTCGGCTGGACTGGGCCAGGCAATGGAGATGGGGTAGCTCTCGATGAACGTTTCTTCCCCCCGGTACGTGATGGTGGAGTGCTCGTGCTCGATGCGGGCCTCCAGATTTCGGTCCGCCGTTTCCATGAAGTTCTTGCAGTGGTATTTGGTGTGGAAACCCAGAATGGTGCTGCCCAGGAGACCTTCGAGGATTTCGCTCCGCCAGGGACAAATGCCGAAAGATTCCGGGTTGGGCCACGGGATGTGCCAGAAGGTGAGGATGGTCGCGTTGGGCAGTTTCTGGCGGACCATGGCCGGGAGCAGGGCAAAGTGGTAGTCCTGCACCAGAATCACCGGGTCGTCGCTGAGGGCCTCCGCCACAACCGCGTCGGCAAAGCGCTGGTTGATCGTGCGGTAGTGCTGCCAATCCGACTCGCGGAAAACTGGGCGCACATGCGCCACATGGCACAGCGGCCATAGTCCCTCATTGGCAAAGCCGTAGTAGTAGCCGTCTTCCTCCTCCTTGCTCATCCAGATGCGGCGCAGGGTGTAGTCATCTTTGCCCGGAGGGACCCGCACGCGGTCTTTCGAGTCGACTGCGTCACGGTCGGCACTGCCGCTGCCATGGGCAATCCAGGTTCCCGAGCAGGCACGCATGACGGGCTCCACTGCAGTGATGAGCCCGCTGGCTGGGCGTTTGACGGTAATCTTGCCATCGATGTGGTCGTGGATGTAGGGCTCGCGGTTGGATACCACGATCAGTTGGTCGCCGCGCAGTTGCGTGCGCAGCAGGGAGCGCAGTCGCTCGGGGCTCCATTCGGCGTCGGGGCCGGCGGCACGCCGGTATTCGTCGTCCAGATCGCGCAAGCGGGTACGCAAGTCGGCGGCAAACGACGCCAGTTCGGGCGCCGGTGCGCCCATCGGCTTGATCAAACCTTCGCCGCGCAACAGTGCTCGGGCTCCCGAAACCCAGCCACGCCAACTCAATTGAGCCACCACCATGGTGATGAATGCGATGGTGATGCCCAGTGCTGCAATCAGCAGGATGAGGTATTTGCGCGTATCCTGGCTGCGCCGTTCAATGAAGCTCAGGTCATGTAGAACGATCAGGTCGGCCACACGTCCGGCCTCACCGTTGACCGCGTGCAGTCCCACCTGGACCGTGCCGCTGTCCAGGTGCAGAACCGAGTCGGTATTTTGTGAATATTCCAGCGCCTTGGCGCAGGTCAGTGACGCGGGAAAGCCAGAGGTTTTCAGTAGCAAGGTGCCCGTGTCGGAGCACAGTCCGATGCCCACCAGACGTTCATCCAGAACCGAGCGATTGAAGACGGTTTGCAGGCGTTTGACGCTGTCATTTTTCAGCGCTTCTGCGATGGAGTCGGACAGGGCATTGGTTACCAGGTTGCCGCGCAGGTTCAAATCCCGGGAAAACCAGCGCAAGGTCAAGCCATCGACCAAGGGGAGCGCCAGATAAGCGGTTGCCACCAGCGTCACGATCAGGGGGGCGAGAAAGCGCAGTTGTAGTCTGAAAGTTTTCATCATGTCGCTGAAATTCTCCTGTTAGGTAAATACCACGAACGTGACTTGAATGCACTTGTGTGTAAAGTGGCAATGAACGCTTTGTTTCCCAGGTCCAAATCGAACGCGTTTAATATATTGCTACAAATGTATTTTAAGGCTTCCCATGCAAAGTGAAGATACGGTTACCACACCCTCCCGTGGAGGGGCCACACTGGGTCTGGCCGTGGTGGGCAACTGCGCCATCAGCGCCTTGATCGATCACATGGCCCGCATCGTTTGGTACTGCAGCCCCCGTTTCGATAGTACGCCGGTATTCCAATCGCTGTTGTGCGGTGCGCCGGATGCGGCGCGCGAAGGTTTCATGGGGGTTGAGCTGGAGGGCTTGGTGCGTACCGAGCAGTCGTATGACGCCGGCACGGCCATATTGCGCACCCGTCTGATCGGGGACAAAGGCGATGTGGTCGAGGTGACGGATTTTGCGCCGCGCTTCCTGCACCATGACCGCATGTTTCGCCCGGCGCAGCTGGTGCGCAGGGTTCGGCCGCTGCAAGGTCACCCGCGCGTGCGCTTCATCGTGCGCCCTAAGGGCGAGTGGGGCGCTGCGGAGCCGGTCATTACCCGTGGCAGCCATCACCTGCGTTACGTGCTGCCCGAGCAGACCGTGCGGCTCAATACCTCCGTTCCGCCGACCTACGTGGTGGATGAGCGCTGGTTCCTGTTGACCGCTCCCGTGAGCCTGTTGCTGGGACCGGACGAAACCCTGGTTGGCTCGATTGAAGATACGGCGCGCGAGTTTGAGGAACATACGGTTTTTTATTGGCGCGGGTGGACCCGGCGGCTGGCGCTGCCTTACGAATGGCAGGATGTGGTGATCCGCTCGGCCATCACCCTCAAGCTGTGCCAGTTCGAGGAAACCGGTGCGATTGTGGCGGCCATGACCACCAGCATTCCGGAGGCCGCAGACAGCGGGCGCAACTGGGACTACCGTTATTGCTGGTTGCGCGATGCCTTTTTTGTGGTGCGGGCCCTCAACAGCTTGTCGGAAGTGGGCACCATGGAGAGCTACCTCCAGTGGCTGCAGAATATCGTCAGCAGCAGTGATGACGGCCATGTCCAGCCTCTGTATGGCATTGGACTGGAACACCATCTGGTGGAGCAGGAGATCCAGGCCATCAGTGGCTACCGGGGCATGGGCCCCGTGCGTGTGGGCAATCAGGCATTCGAGCATTTCCAGCATGACGTGTACGGCAACATCGTGCTGGGTGCGGCGCAATCCTTTCACGACCAGCGCCTGTTTCGTCCCGCCATGTCGCGGGCCTTTGCGCAACTGGAGCGCGCCGGTGAACAAGCCTGGCGTCTGCACGACCAGCCGGACGCCGGCATGTGGGAGTTGCGCACGCGTTCACGGGTACACACCTCGTCATCGCTGATGTGCTGGGCCGCTTGCGACCGGTTGGGGAAAATTGCCAGGGTGCTGGGTCTGGCGCCGCGGGCTGCGCACTGGGTCGAGCGCGCGCAGCACATCCGCGACAAGATATTGCAGCAGGCGTGGAGCGATAAGCGGCAGGCTTTCGTGGAAAGCTTTGGTGGTTCCAGTCTGGACGCCAGTGTGCTGCTCATGTGTGAAGTGGGTTTTATCGACGCGCGCGACCCACGCTTCGTCAGCACCCTGAAGGCGTTGGAGCTGGCCCTGTGCGATGGGCCTTTCATGCGCCGCTATGAGGCAGCAGACGATTTTGGCCGGCCGGAAACCGCGTTCAACGTGTGTTCGTTCTGGCGTATTGACGCCCTGTCGCGGATGGGGCGCGAACAGGAGGCCCGGGACATCTTTGGACAGTTGCTGGCCTGCCGCAATCCGGTGGGGCTCTTGTCCGAAGACACCTTGCCGGCGACGGGGGAGGCCTGGGGGAATTTTCCGCAGACCTACTCCATGGTGGGCCTGATCAACGGAGCTGTCCGCCTTTCAGAACCGTGGGAGAGCTTTGTCTGATGGCTGTGCGGGTCTTCGCTGCGCAGCCAGCAAGGTCACCAGCCCCACCAACGCCACGCTGACCAACACGGCCGGGAAGCCCCGCGTGGGCGACCAGTCGATCAGCGCACCGGAGGCGGCGGACGCCACCAACCCGCCCAGCGTGTAGGTCAGCACCAGCACGGCGGTGCTGTTGACCAGCGTGATGCCTTTCTCACGTGCACCGATGTCGATCATGCACAGGGTGTACAGGCTGCCGCCGGCACCGCCCCAGAGGAACACGATGGGCCACGACAGCCAGGTGATGGCAGCGACGAAAGGCATGACGCAGCTGGCCACTAGCGTGATGCCGGCAAACCCCACCATCAGCGTGCGCCGGCCTTGCGCCTGGTCCCGGAAGCGGTCGGCCACCAGCCCGGCGGGCATCATCAGGGCCACGCCGCCCAGGCCGCTCACCGAAACCAGCAGGGCCGCGCTGGCAGCGCCCAGGCCCAGCGCCAGCCCGTACAGCGGCAGGATGGAGGTGACGCCGGTTTCAAAGAAGCCGCCCACAAAGCCCGCCAGCATGATGATGGGGTGGGCGCGCAGCGCCAGCCACAGGCCATGCACGCCGACGCGGGCCGTGGCGGTGTCTGCCGCATCGGGCACCGGGGGAATGAAGGCAGTCCACAGCAAGCCCAGCACCGAGAACGCCACCACAATGGCCAGCGTGCGCGGGTTGTCCGCGCCCACCCACACCAATGCCGCAGGGCCGACGATGAAGGTGGCGCTGACCAGCGTCTGGAAGAAGCCCACGTAGCGTCCGCGCTGGCCGGGGGGAGCGAATTCGGCGATGAGGGCCTCGGCCAGCACCCAGCGCAGGGCCATGGCCAGGCCGGAGGCCAGGTTCAGCGCAAACCAGACCCACAGCTGGTCCGAGGTGGCAAACAGCACGGCCGACAGGGTGAGCACGCCGCCGGCCATCCACAGTGCCGGGCGGCGGCCCAGCTTGTGGGCCACGGCCGAGGCGAACGGCGTCATCAGGAAAATGCCAAGCCAGCCGGTGGAGGCAAACAGCCCGGCCACCGTGCTGGACACGTCGGCCCCCTTCATGCGCAGCAGGAGCAGCGGCATGAGCATGAAGTGGCTCACCAGCTCCAGGAACGTGGAGCCGAAAATGCTGGCCAGGCCCAGCCGCGCGCCGGGAACCGGCGCGGAAGAGGACGACTCGACGGGCACGGTCATGCTACGGTTTTAGTAGCGCTCTGCGCAATCAACCTGCGGTCTGCAGGGCCAAACCGGCATGTTCGCGCAGCGGGTGGAAATGGATCTTGGGGAAGCGTTCCTGCGCCAGACGCACGTCGTACGGGCTGGTGCACAGGTAGGCCAGGGTGTCTGCCGCGTCGCGCGCCATGCGCATGGGGTAGGCGTCGCAAAAAGCCTTCAGCTCGGCCGGCGTGTCGGCAGTGATCCAGCGCGCGCCGGTGTACTGGCAGCCTTCCAGGCGAATGTCGGCGTCGTACTCGGCCTTCAGGCGGTGCTGCACCACTTCAAACTGCAGCTGTCCCACGGCGCCCAGCAGCATGTTGCCGCCCATCTCGGGGCGGAACACCTGGATGGCGCCTTCCTCGCCCAGCTGGGCCAGGCCCTGCTGCAGCTGTTTGGTGCGCAGCGGGTTCTTCAGCACCACGGTCATGAACATTTCCGGGGCGAAGAAGGGCAGGCCGGTGTAGAGCAGGTTGACGGACCCGTCGGTGATGGTGTCGCCCAGCTGCACGCCGCCGTGGGTGGTAAAGCCCACGATGTCGCCGGCGTAAGCCTCTTCCACCGCCTCGCGGCGCTGGCTCATGAAGGTCACCACGCTGGTGGGGCGCAGTTCCTTGCCGGTACGCATGACCTTGAGCTTCATGCCCGGCGTGTACTTGCCGCTGGCCATGCGCACGAAGGCGATGCGGTCGCGATGGTTGGCGTCCATGTTGGCCTGCACCTTGAAGACCACGCCGCTGAAGGCGTCGTCTTCGGGCTGCACTTCCTTCACCACCGGCTGGCGGTTGACCAGGGTGGTGCTGGTGCGGCTGCGCGGGCTGGGGGCGAGGTCGACCAGGGCGTCGAGCACTTCCATCACGCCAAAATTGTTCACGCCGGAGCCAAAGAACACGGGCGTCTGCTTGCCGGCCAGGAAGGCCTCAATGTCCCACGCGGGGGAGGCGCCGGTGGCCAGTTCCATGCTTTCCATGGCGGTGGTCCACTCGTGGCCGAAGCGCTGCGCCAGCGTGGCGGCATCGGACAGGGGCACGGTGTCAAAGTCCTGCGGGCGGCGCTCGCTGCCCGACTCGAACACGGTCATGGCCTGCGTGCGCAGGTTGACGATGCCGCCAAACAGCTTGCCCTGGCCCACTGGCCAGGTCATGGGCACGCAGGGCATGCCCAGCTCGCGCTCGATTTCGTCGAGGATGTCCAGTGGCTCGCGCACCTCGCGGTCCATCTTGTTGACGAAGGTGATGATGGGGGTATCGCGCTGGCGGCAGACCTCGATCAGGCGGCGTGTCTGCGCCTCCACACCATTGGCCGCGTCGATCACCATCAGTGCCGAGTCCACGGCGGTGAGCACGCGGTAGGTGTCCTCGCTGAAGTCCTTGTGGCCGGGGGTGTCGAGCAGGTTGATGACGTGGTCGCGGTAGACCATCTGCATCACGCTGGAGGCCACCGAGATGCCGCGCTGCTTCTCGATCTCCATCCAGTCGGAGGTGGCGTGGCGAGACGCCTTGCGCGCTTTCACCGAGCCGGCAATCTGGATGGCTCCCGAGAACAGCAGCAGCTTCTCTGTCAGCGTGGTCTTGCCCGCGTCGGGGTGGGAAATGATGGCAAACGTGCGGCGGCGGCGGGTTTCGGCAAGGAAAGACACAGGGATTCCAGAAGGTGGGGCAAAGAGTGCGCGTGCACCCCCGCGGGCGTGTGCCCGGAAGCGGCCGATTTTACCGGAGGCGGGCGGGCCGCCTACTTCTGCGGGCCCAGGTACGGGCGGTACGCTTGGTCCTCGTCGAGGATGTGGTTGCGCAGCCAGTCGCGCAGGAAGTGCAGGATGCGTGCGCCCACCTGGGTGCGGCGGCGGTGGATGAAGTCGTCCCGCACTTCGGCGATCCATTTGCTGAAACCCTGGTGGATGCGCTGGTGCTTGGCCAGGTCGGGGTAGCCCGCGTCGGCTATCAGCTGTTCTTCGTAGTCGAAATGGAAGGACGCGTAGCTCACCAGCTCGTCGATGATCATGGCCACCACCGGGCGGTCGTTCTGGCTTTCGGCCGTGGCGAGCTGGTTGATGGTGTCCATCAGGATCATGTGCTGCTCGTCGATGTGCTGGTCGCCCACGCTCATGGCGTCGGTCCATTGCACCACGGACACCGCCTCGCGGTTGCGGATGACGGTGACGAAGGCGTCCGTCACGGACGGGTCGAACTGCGTGCCCCGTTGCTGCGCGATCTGCGCCACGGCGCGCTCGGTGCTCCAGGGGGCCTTGTAGGGGCGCCGGGAGGTGAGGGCGTCGAACACGTCGGCAATGGCGCAGATGCGCCCGGCCAGGGGAATGGCGTCACCGGCCAGGCCTGCGGGGTAGCCGCTGCCGTCGAACCACTCGTGGTGGGTCTGGGCGATGTCGGCGCCCATGCGCAGGTAGGTGCTCTCGCCCATCATCAGGTGGGCCTGGCGCAGCAACTGGGCCCCCTTGGTGGGGTGCAGCATCATGGTTTTGCGTTCGTCGTCGGTCAGCGGCCCGGGCTTGAGCAGGATGCGGTCGGGCGCGGAGATCTTGCCTACGTCGTGCAGGATGCTGGCGATGCGTACCTGCTCGATGAATGCCTCGTCCACGGTGCCGGGGAAATGCCCGTTGGCATGCAGCTGGCGGGCAATCTGGCCCACGAGGCGGGCCACCCGCAGGACGTGTACACCGGTATCGGTGTCGCGGTGCTCGGCGAAGTTGGCCATGGCCACCACCGCGGCCTTGGCGGTGCGCTGCACCTCTTCCAGGGCGCGGCTCTCGCGGGTGATGTCCAGGTAGGTGAAGACATAGCCTCCCGCCGCCAGCGGCACGGCGGCCACGCGCAGCAGCATGCCATTGGGCCGGGCACGCTCCAGGCGGTATGGCTCGCTGGCCTGCATGGCCCGCAGCCGGCGGGCGACGAAGTCTTCGCGCACGCCCATGTCCGCAAACTCGCCACGCTCCAGGAAATACTGCAGCAGCGCGCTGTAGGGCTGGCCAATGAACTGGTCGGCCTGTTCCAGGTCCAGCAGGCGGCGGTAGGCGCGGTTGTGCTGGCGCACCCGCAGGTCGGGGTCCAGCCACAGGAAGCCCTGGTCCATGGCGTCCAGGGCGTGGTTGATGGGGTCGTCTCGGGACTGCAGGGTGACTTGGGCCATGGCGAAAGACTGCGTTGCGTCGTCGTTTGACGGCCGGGCAATACCCACTAGCAGGTCGCTGGATGGCCGAAGTGGGGTGATCCTAATGTGGGTACACCCGCAAATTCCGGATTCTCACCGCGTGTTGACCCAGATCAAATCTGGGATATCCCCCCCTCGCGCTATCCGCCTTCGGCGTGGCGGGCGTACATCTTCTGCATGCCACCGATCCAGCGCTCGTAGTCCTGCCCCTTGTTGCGGAAATACTGCGCCACCTCGGGGTGGGGCAGCACCAGGAATTTCCCGTTGTCCATGACCGTCACCACCTCCTGCGCCACTACCTCGGGGGC
The DNA here is from genome assembly GCA_019449595.1 of Rhodoferax sp. Lineage (GTDB taxonomy): Bacteria > Pseudomonadota > Gammaproteobacteria > Burkholderiales > Burkholderiaceae_C > Allorhodoferax. The sequence continues at coordinate 80,135 of JAGRPL010000012.1, forward strand.
CAGAATGCCGTTGACCGCGGCCGAGCCGCCATCGCTGTCGCCCACCATGTCGGTCTGCACGGATTGCGGGCACAGGCAGGCCACCTGCACGCCCTGGCGGCCGTAGGCAATGCGCAGCCACTCGGCAAAGGCCACGGCGGCGTGCTTGGTCACGGCGTAGGGGGCGGATTCGACAATGGTCAGCAATCCGGCGGCCGATGCGGTGACCATGAAGAAGCCGTTGCCGCGCGCCACCATCTCGGGCACTACGGCGCGCGCCGCCCAGACGTGGGCCATGCCGTGGATGTTCCACATTGCATTCCACAGTGCGTCGTCCAGGTCCAGGCCGCCCATGCGGCCCAGAATGCCGGCGTTGGAGATATAGGCGTCCACCTGGCCAAAGTGCTGGCGGGTTGTGGCCACCAGGGCCTGGATGTCGGCCTCCTGGCTCACGTCGCAACGCACGGCCAGGCCGCCAAATTCGTCGGCCACTTCCTGGGCGCGCGCCAGATTGACGTCGGCCACAACCACGGCGCGGGCGCCCTCGGCGGCGAAGCGCCGGGCAATGCTGCGGCCAATGCCGCTGGCGCCCCCGGTGACGATGGCGACTTTGTTTCGAATGTCCATGAAGAATGCTCCTGTTGGGGAAGCCGCCAGTGTGGCGGCCGGGCCTGTCCTGGTCAGCCACCGAGGCGACACCCGGGCACAGGCGGTGGGGGTGGGGCGTTGCTCCGTATAATCCGTGCATTCCGAGGAGCGTTGCAGTTCACGCGCAGTGGACGAGGCTCGGAAACGCCAACGGCAGGTTCGTTCCTGCCACTCAACGACGCTCACCCACTGGTCTGTGTGGTGAGCCCTTTCCCTGGTTTCTCCCGCAGCACGGTGGCTTACCCATTTTTCTGGAGCCAGCCATGAGCGTGATCAAACCTGCCAAGACCGAAGACTACAAAATTGCCGACCTGAGCCTGGCGCCCTGGGGCCGCAAGGAACTCACCATTGCCGAGACCGAAATGCCCGGCCTGATGGCCATCCGCGAAGAGTTTGCCAAGAGCCAGCCCCTGAAGGGCGCGCGCATCACCGGCTCGCTGCACATGACCATCCAGACCGGCGTGCTGGTCGAGACCCTGCAGGCCCTGGGCGCCGAAGTGCGCTGGGCGTCGTGCAACATTTTCTCCACGCAGGACCACGCTGCCGCCGCTCTGGTGGCCAAGGGCACGCCGGTGTTTGCCTACAAGGGCGAGACGCTGGAAGACTACTGGGACTACACCCACCGCATCTTCGAATTCGGCGGCAAGAAGGGCACGGCGGCCGAAGGCCCCAACATGATCCTGGACGACGGCGGCGACGCCACGCTGCTGATGCACCTGGGCGCCCGCGCCGAGAAGGACATCAAGGTGCTGGCCAAGCCCGGCAGCGAAGAGGAGATCTGCCTGTTCAAGGCCATCAAGGCCAAGCTCAAGCTGGACCCCACCTGGTACAGCCGCCGCCTGAAGAACATCATCGGCGTGACCGAGGAAACCACCACCGGCGTGATGCGTCTGGAAGAAATGGCGGCCAAGGGCACGCTGGCGTTCCGCGCCATCAACGTCAACGATTCGGTGACCAAGAGCAAGTTCGACAACCTGTACGGCTGCCGCGAATCGCTGGTGGATGCCATCAAGCGCGCTACCGACGTCATGATTGCCGGCAAGGTGGCCGTGGTGGCCGGCTACGGCGACGTGGGCAAGGGCTCGGCCCAGGCGCTGCGCGCCCTGTCCGCCCAGGTGTGGGTGACCGAGATCGACCCCATCAACGCCCTGCAGGCCGCCATGGAAGGCTACAAGGTCGTGACCATGGAATACGCCGCCGACAAGGCCGACATTTTTGTGACCTGCACCGGCAACAAGAACGTCATCACCTACAAGCACATGGCAGCCATGAAGGACCAGGCCATCGTCAGCAACATCGGCCACTTCGACAATGAAATCGACGTCGCTTCGCTGGAGAAGCTGCAGTGGGAAGAGATCAAGCCCCAGGTAGACCATGTCATCTTCCCCGCCACCAAGGGCAAGAACGGCAAGCCCGAGAAGCGCATCATCCTGCTGGCCAAGGGCCGTCTGGTGAACCTGGGCTGCGGCACCGGCCACCCCAGCTTCGTCATGTCGTCGAGCTTTGCCAACCAGACCATTGCGCAGATCGAGCTGTTCACCAAGCCCAAGGAATACAAGAACGGCAAGGTGTACGTGCTGCCCAAGCACCTGGACGAGAAGGTGGCGCGCCTGCACCTGAAGAAGGTCGGCGCCATGCTGTCCGAACTGACCGACGAGCAGGCTGCCTACATCGGCGTCAGCAAGAACGGTCCGTACAAAAAAGAAACCTACCGCTACTGATAGGCACCGATGCGCATTGACCAACTGCTGGTGCAGCGGGGCCTGGCGAGCACCCGCTCGCAGGCCCAGCGCCTGATTGCCGACGGCGTGCAGTGGAAGAAGGGCGACGAATGGAAGACCGTGGCCAAGAATGGCGACGAGGTTCCGGACGACGCCCCTCTGCAGCTGCTGGACGACTCCGAAGCCCGCTACGTCTCGCGCGGCGGGCTGAAGCTGGAGGCAGCCCTGAAGCAGGTGGGCCTGTCCGTGGACGGGCTGGCCTGCCTGGACGTGGGGCAATCGACGGGCGGTTTTACCGACTGCCTGTTGCAGCACGGTGCGCGCCTGGTGGTGGGGGTGGATGTGGGCAGTGCCCAGTTGCACCCCACCATCCGCGAGGACGGGCGGGTGCTGTGCGTGGAAGGCGTCAATGCCCGTGCGCTGGATGCTAGCGATTTGATAGCGGCCTGCGCAAATTACACGGAGGCTGGCGGCCTGTTTGACCCCGAAAACGAGGAGGCAGAACCATTTGAGCCTGCGTTTGATGTGGTGGTGGGCGATTTGTCCTTCATCTCGCAGACCCTGGTGCTACCGGCCGTCGTGCCGTTCCTGAAATCTGGGGGCACGCTGCTGATGCTGGTCAAACCCCAGTTTGAGTTGCAGCCCGGCCAGGTGGGCAAGGGCGGCATCGTCAAGGATGCGGCCATGTACCCCATTGTGGAGCAGCGCCTGCGCGAGGCCTGCGCCGCGCTGGATCTGACCGTGACCGCGTGGTTCGACTCGCCCATTGCCGGTGGCGACGGCAACCACGAATTTTTCATTTGCGCCCAAAAACCATGAAACCAACGCCCCGCATTCCTATCAGCCTGGAGTTTTTCCCGCCCAAGACCCCGGAAGGGGCGGACAAGCTGCGCGCGGCGCGCCAGCAGTTGTACGCGCTGAAGCCCGAGTTCTGCTCGGTCACTTTCGGGGCTGGCGGCTCCACCCAGGAGGGAACATTCGCCACGGTGCGCGAAATCCTGGGCGAGGGCGTGAGTGCCGCCTCGCACTTCTCCTGCATTGGCGCCACCCAGGCCACGGTGCGCACGCAGCTGGCCACCCTGCAGGCCATGGGTGTCAAGCGTCTGGTGGCCTTGCGCGGGGACCTGCCCAGCGGCTATGGCGCCGGCGGCGAGTTCCATTACGCCAGCGACCTGGTGGCGTTCATCCGCGCCGAGACCGGTGATGCGTTCCATATCGAAGTCGCGGCCTACCCCGAGGTCCATCCCCAGGCCAAGTCGCCGGTCAGCGACCTGCAGGCCTTTGCCACCAAGGTGCGCGCGGGGGCCAACTCCGCCATCACCCAGTATTTCTATAACGCCGATGCCTATTTCCGCTTTGTGGACGAGGTGGCCGCGCTGGGCCTGAACGTGCCCGTGGTGCCGGGCATCATGCCCATCACGAGTTCCACCCAGCTCATGCGCTTTTCGGACGCCAGCGGCGCCGAGATTCCGCGCTGGATCCGCCTGCGTCTGCAGAGTTTGGGCGACGACACCGCCTCCATCAAGGCGTTTGGCCTGGACGTGGTGACCCGCCTGTGCGAGCAGTTGCGTGCCGGTGGCGCACCGGCCCTGCATTTCTACACCATGAACCAGAGCGCCGCGACGCTGGCCCTGTGTGAACGTCTGGGGCTGACGGCCTAGATATCGATGGCCGGTCGGTGCTCTTCCGCGCTGACCAGTTTCCAGTTGCCGACAAAGCAGGCCACCAGCCAGGCCAACGTGCCGGCCAGCCCGATCGCCAGCCAGGAAGTGAACCAGCTGCCGTCAAAGGCGCCGAACATGCTGGCGCGCAGGGCCTTGATCACCCAGGTGAATGGCAGCCAGGGGCTCAGGGCCTGGTAAATGCCGCCGCTGAGCTCCACCGGGAGCACGCCGCCGGCGGATGACAGCTGCAGGATCAGCAGGATGAGGGACGCCGCCTTGCCAGCGTCGCCAAAGGCGCGCGTCAGGGCCACGATGATCATCAGGAAGGACAGCGAAGTCAGCACCAGCGTCAGGATGTACGGCGCCAGGCTGGCAATGTGCAGGTTCAGGGCGAACAGCGTCATCAGCAGGATGACCATGGACTGCGCGGTCACGATGCCCCCCAGGATGCCCAGCTTGCCCAGCAGGCGGGCCGGCCGCGAGGCCGAAGCGGCCGCGCTGGGCAGGCTGCGCAGGTGAAACAGAAAAGCCGTCATGACCGCGCCCATCCACAGGGAGGTGGCCAGGAAATTGGGGGCAAAGCCGGCGCCGTTGTTGGGCACTGGCGCCACGATCTCCAGCGCCGGCTCGACCGAATCGGCCAGGCCGCGCGCGCTGCCCTCGGGCGCCTGGCTGTCGGCGGGCAAGGACCGGTTGAGCAAATCCAGGCCGCCACTCAGTTCGCGGGAGCCGGCCTTGATCTGGCTGAGCCCGTTGCGCAATTCCTGGGCGCCGCCTGCCACCCGATGTCCGCCCTGGCTCAGTTCGTCCAGTTTGGCATCGGGCGGCACCTTGCTGGCGGCGGTATGGATGCCATCACCCAGCGCGGTCATCCCGTCGGCCAGTTTGCCGACGCCTGCGACTAGCTTTTGCGTGCCATCGGCCAGCTGCGCCTGGCCGGTGCGTGCCGTCTGCAAGCCGCCTCCCAACTGGGAAGCGCCTGTGGCCAACTGGGCGGCGCCCTCGGAGATGCGCCCGCCCACAATCGGAATGTCCTTGGTTTCGTCGTGCAGCTTGGTGCCACCCTCGGCCAGCTTCTGTGCGCCGGCTTGCAGGTCCTGTAGTCCATGGGCCAGTGCGGCATGCCCGGAGATCAGATCGGCGCCGCCGGTTTTCAATGCCGCCAAGTCCTGCGCCGCAGGGCGCTGTTGGTCCATGGTGTGCAGGCCGGCGCCGAGTTGCTTGACGCCGTCGGTCAGCTGCCCCACGCCCTTGCCGAGGCTGTCTGCGCCCGTTGCCAGGGTCTTGGCACCGGTTTCGGCTTGGGTCAGGCTGTCATCGAGCCGGTGGGCGCCGTCTGTCAGGGCCTCCACGCCCCGGCGCAACTGGGTCAGCTTGTCCAGTGAGCCGGCGGCGGTGGTCAGCACCAGCGACCAGCGCTGTTCATTGAGGTTGATATTGACCTGGTGACCCAGCTCGGACGCAAACCGTTTGGCCAGGTTGGCGCCGTTGTAGTTATTGCCTTCCGAGATGTACATGACCAGACGGCCGCCAGCGGCCTCGTTGCCGGGGACGGCATTGGCGCTGAAGTCCTTGGGAATGATCAGGGCGAAGGCGAGGTGTCCCTGCCGCACGGCCAGCTTGGCCTCTTCCTCCACGGCGTAGTCGACAAAGCCGAAGGTGGGCTTGGCCTTGAGCGAGGCGACGACGGCGCCCCCCAGGTTGACGGGCTGGTCGCGGTAGTTCAAGCCCTGGTCCAGGTTGACGATGGCGGCCTTGAGTTCGCCGGTGCGCGCGCTGGGGTCCTGCACGCTCGCCAGGTAAATCAGGGCGTACAGCGCGGGAATGACGGTGACGCCGATGGCGGAGATGCGCAACTTGGGAAAGCGCTGAAACAGCGTCATTTCCATCCGGAAGATGGCTAGCGCATCACGAAGAAAAACCATGGCGATCTCCCGATTCAGCCGCCTGATTCCAGTGTGAACGCGGCGTTCTGGTCTTGTTTGAGCAGTGTCACCATCTGCGGCAGCGCCAGCTGCAGGGCCGCCTTGAGAGTGTGCGGTGGATTGATGATGAACATGCCGCTGGCGGGCAAGCCGGGCCGCACGACTTCTCCCTCGCTGTCCTGCAGCAGCTTGCTGGACTTGACGGTCAGTGTGGCGCCCAGCCAGCTTTTGCCTGCCTTGTTGGCCAGCGTCTTCAGCTTTTTGGGCAGGTCATGGGCCTCTGGGCGGGGGATGATGGGGTACCAGACGGCGTAGGTTCCGGTGGCAAAACGGTGCAGGGCGTCGGCCACCATGTCGGCCACGCGGCCGTAGTCGTGCTTCATTTCGTAGCTGGGGTCGCAGAACACCAGGGCCCGCCGCGAAGGGGGGGGCAGGAACTTCTTGATGCCTTCAAAGCCGTCTTCGCGCAGGATGGCCACCTGCCGTCCGGCTTCCAGCTGGGCAATGTTGGCGGTCAGGGTCTTGACGTCGGTGGGATGGATCTCGAACAGCTTGAGCTTGTCGCGGTCGCGCGCCTGCAGCACCCGGTGGATGATGAAGGGCGAACCGGGGTAGACCTTGTGGCTGCCCTTGCTGTTGAAGCTGGCCACCAGGTCGAGGTAATCCTGCAGGGCCGGAGCCACCGGCTTGGGCAGGTCGCTGGCCACCAGTTTGAGAAAGCCTTCGGCCGCTTCCGCGCTGGTCTGGGCGTAGTCGCCGTCGAGCCGGTACAGGCCGGCGCCGGCATGGGTGTCGAAGACCGTCAGGGCGGTGTCTTTTTGCGTCAAATGTCGCAGGACAGCCAGCAGGACGGTGTGTTTGAGCACGTCGGCGTGGTTGCCGGCGTGGAATGCGTGGCGGTAACTGAACATGCCCTATGATACCGGCACAGGGCCCTGCAGCGCAGGCAGCCCGAAGAAGCGCCGGGCGCGTTGGATGGTGTGTGGCGGTGTTGGCCGTCGCCAAAAAGACGATAAAAAACATGAGTGATCCCGCTAGCGGGGCCGGCGCACCCACCGAGGTGCCGCTGGGCCATATGGATGCATTGCCAGCCGGCACCATGCTGGGTGAATTCGAACTCCAGGGTTTGCTGGGGGTAGGCGGTTTTGGCATGGTGTACCGCGGCTACGACCATTCGCTGCAGCGCGCCGTGGCCATCAAGGAGTACATGCCGTCGGCTTTGGTGGCGCGCGCCCCCGGGCTGCAGGTGTCCGCGCGCTCTACCTCCGATGCCCAGCCTTTCCAGACCGGTCTGGCGTCTTTCATTGCCGAGGCGCGCTTGCTGGCGCAATTCGACCACCCCTCGCTGGTCAAGGTCTACCGTTTCTGGGAGGCCAACAGCACGGCGTACATGGCCATGCCGCTGTACAGCGGCATCACGCTCAAGCAGGCGCGCAGCCGCATGAGCAGTCCGCCGCCCGAGTCCTGGTTGCGCACGGTGCTGTGGTCGGTGCTGGAAGCGCTTAAGGTGCTGCATGGCAACGGGACGCTGCACCGCGATGTTTCACCCGACAACATCTTCCTGCAGGACGTCGGCCCGCCGGTGCTGCTGGACCTGGGGGCTGCCCGGCGTGCCATCGTGGACAGCACCCACAAGCACACGGCGATTTTGAAGGTCAATTACGCACCGATCGAGCAGTATGCCGATGCAGAGGATCTGCGGGAAGGTCCGTGGACGGACCTGTATGCGGTGGCGGCCGTCGTGCACGGCTGCCTGTGCAATGAGCCCCCGCTTCCGGCAACGTTCCGCGTCCTGCGTGACCGCATGCCGTCCTTTGCCCGCATCACCCAGACGGTGGAAACGCATTTTGGCCAGTCGTATTCGCCCGAGTTCGTGCAGGCCATGGACCATGCGCTGGTCATCCAGCCATCCAAGCGGCCGCAAAGTGTGAAGGCCTTTGCCGACGAGCTGCAGCTGCACGCCCCCGAGGACCTGAACCAGTTTGATTGGCGCCTGCAGCTGGGCCATGCCGTCGAACTGGTGGAGGTGGCGCCGGCGCAGGCGTATGCACCGACCCAGCTCCACGCATCGTCGGCCGAGAAAACGCGGCCCGACCCCCGCACGCAAGCGCATACCGCGGTGACACTGCCGCCGCAGCGGGTTCCCGGGATGCGCGCACCGGAGCCCGTGGTGGCCGGCCCGGACCGGCGCCAGGCCCCCCGGGCTTCCGTGGGGGGCTGGGGCTGGCTGGTTGCGGCACTGGTGCTGACGACCGTGGGGTACATGGGGTGGCAATGGACCCAAAAAGCCACGGCGTCGCCCGTGGAGATCCCTGCGCAGGGGCTTTTACCGGCGCCTTCGCCGGTAGAGGCGCCCCCACCGGCCGCGCCCGAACCTGTGCCGGCTCCCGTGGCCGCCACGCCCCGGCCGCCTGCGCCGGTGTCCCGGGAACCCGGGCACGCCGTGCCGGAAAAAGGGGAGCACAAGCTGGCAGCGGCCCCCGCCAAGCCGGACCGGCCGGCGCCGGCGGTGAAGCAGCCGGCGCACCCGGATGGAGCGGAATTGTGCGCGGACAGCAACCTGCTGACCCGCAGCCTCTGTGTTCACCGCGAATGCCAGAAACCCGAGCTGGCGAACCGGCCGGTGTGCGTGGAAGACCGCCAGCGCTGGGACAACCTCACCAAGTGAACGGGCGGCAAAACCGCGGGGGTGGCCAAAAAGCACCGGGTTTTGTATAATGGCAGGCTCCGCAGCGATTTTGTGGCTCCGCGGCGGAGTTTATTTCCCCACCTAAGAGATTCCCATCAGAGGAACGCCGACCGTGGAAAAGAGCCCAGCAAACCTTCTTTTCAAGAGAAAACTCATGACAACTTTCAGCGCAAAACCCGCTGAGGTCGTGCACGAGTGGTTTGTGATTGACGCGACCGACAAGGTCCTCGGACGAGTAGCCAGCGAAGTTGCTCTCCGTTTGCGCGGCAAACACAAGGCCATTTACACGCCTCACGTCGATACCGGTGACTTCATCGTCATCATCAACGCAGCCCAGCTGCGCGTCACAGGGGCCAAGTCCCTGGACAAGGTGTACTACCGCCACTCCGGTTATCCCGGCGGTATCACAGCCACGAACTTCCGCGACATGCAATCCAAGCATCCTGGCCGCGCCTTGGAAAAGGCCGTCAAGGGCATGCTGCCCAAGGGTCCCCTGGGCTACGCCATGATCAAGAAGCTCAAGGTGTACGGTGGTGCCGAGCACCCGCACACTGCCCAGCAACCCAAAGTGTTGGAAATCTAAGGAGCTATCTGATGATTGGTGAATGGAACAATGGCACCGGCCGTCGCAAATCCAGCGTCGCCCGTGTGTTTCTGAAAAAAGGCTCCGGCCAAATTGTGGTGAACGGCAAGGACATCCAGAAGTTCTTCGGCCGCGAAACCTCGATCATGATCTGCAAGCAGCCCCTGGTGCTGACCAACCACGCCGAAACCTTTGACATCATGGTCAATGTGGCCGGTGGCGGCGAGTCTGGTCAGGCTGGTGCCGTGCGCCACGGGATCACCCGTGCCCTGATCGATTACGATGCGACACTCAAGTCCGAGTTGAGCAAAGCCGGCTTCGTGACGCGTGATGCGCGCGAAGTCGAGCGCAAGAAGGTCGGCTTCCACGGCGCCCGTCGCCGCAAGCAGTTCTCCAAGCGCTAATCGGGTTCGTACACCGAATCAAGACCGCCCCGGCTATGCTTGGGCGGTTTTTTTATTGGAGGAGCAATTCATGCGTTTTCGGCTATTACGCCGCCGCCTCACCATCAGCGCTCCGCGCATGGCCGTGCGCAGCGCCTTACCCTGGCCTTTCCGCTGGATCATCCTGGCCGTTGTGCTGGGGTTTTGCTCCGCCATCGGCTTGTGGGCCTTCGAGTTTGGCAAGAACATTGCCGGGCTGGAGAAGGGCTCCCGGGAGGAACTGACCCGTTTGCATGCCGAGCTGGCGGCTGCGCAGGCCGAACTGGCCAGCGTGAAGGACGAGCGGGACAAGGCGCAGTCCGTTGCCAATACCGCGGACACCCTGGTGACGGCCGAGCGCGCTTCGCATGAACGGTTGTTGGCGCAGGCCAAGCAGCTGGAGGCCGACAACCGTTCCCTGCGGGATGACCTCGGATTTTTCGAGAAACTGATCCCGGCCGTCGGCGGCGGGGGCATCGCCATCCGCGGTCTGCAGGCCGAGCTGCAGAACGGCACCCAGGTAAAATGGCAGGTGCTGGTGATTCAGTCCAACAAGAACGCGCCGGAGTTCAATGGACGGCTGGAGTTGTCGTTTTCGGGTACCGTCAACGGCAAACCCTGGGCGGCAACGCTGCCTGAGGGCGCACTGACCCTCAAAGTCAAGCAGTATGGCCGCGTGGAGGGGGTATTTGAATTACCCGCCCAGGCGGTGGTGAAGGGTGTTTCCGCCAAGGTGTTGGATGGTTCGGTTGTGAAAACCACCCAATCCATCAAGTTGTAATAACTCGACGAGGTTCATGATGTTCAACAAGAAAAAGCAGCCCCCCATCCGCAGCCTGATTGCCGACGGCAGCCAGATTACCGGAAACATTGCCTTTACCGACGGCCTGCGGGTTGACGGCAACGTGGGAGGGAATATCCAGGCTGCGTACGACGCTCCCAGCCTGCTGGTGATCTCGGAAACGGCCAGCATTGTGGGGGAAGTCGTTGCGGACCACATCATCATCAACGGCAGCATCACGGGGCCGGTCCATGCCCGCCGGATGCTGGAGTTGCAGCCCAAGGCGCGCATTGAGGGCGATGTGCAGTATGCCGCCATTGAAATGCACCAGGGCGCCCTCATAACAGGTCGGTTGCTGCCCATTCTGGATGTGGAAGAGGAAAAGCCCACACTGAAACTGGCGGCAAATAACCAGTAACAGAATTCCCGAGCGAATTGCTGTAGTATTGTTTCCCTTATTGATTTGTTGGAGTCATCCATGAGTGCCGTAGCTGAAAATGTCCCTGCCGAAATGCCCGATCCGATCCTGTTTACCGACAGTGCGGCGGCCAAGGTGGCGGACCTGATCGCGGAAGAGGGCAACCCGGATCTCAAGTTGCGCGTGTTCGTGCAGGGCGGGGGCTGCTCCGGTTTCCAGTACGGATTCACGTTTGATGAAATCACCAACGACGACGACACCACGATGACCAAGAACGGCGTGTCCTTGCTGATCGACGCCATGAGCTTCCAGTACCTGGTCGGCGCGGAGATTGACTACAAGGAAGACCTGCAGGGTGCGCAGTTCGTCATCAAGAATCCCGGTGCGTCCAGCACCTGCGGTTGCGGGTCGTCGTTCTCGACCTGACCGTGCGTGGGCCCTGCGGCCTTACGCAGGGTAGATTGCACCAAGAACACGGGCGCCTCGGGCGCCCGTGACGCTTGGGACGCTAGCGGTTTGGCGCGTGATGGCCTGGCGTGCCAGCCAGGCAAAGGCCGTGGCCTCGACCTGCAGGGGTGGCAGGCCAGCCGTGGCGGACGACACCACCGGGCAGGCCGGCACCGCCGCCTGCAAGCGGCCCATCAGGTGCCGGTTCAGGGCACCACCACCACAGACAATGAGTTCGGTGCAGGCCGGGCTGGCCTGCAGCAGGCTGCGGGCGCAGGTCAGCGCGGTCAATTCCGTCAGGGTGGCCTGCACGTCCTGGGGCGGCACATCTTCCAGCCCCGCCCGTTTCTCGGCCAGCCAGGGCATGTTGAACAGGTCCCGGCCAGTGCTCTTGGGCGGCGGCTTGGCAAAGAAGGGTTCCTGCAGCAGGCGGTTGAGCAATGCTCCATGGACCTGTCCCTGCGCCGCCCAGCGGCCTTCGGCATCAAATGGCTGGCCGGTATGGGCCAGGCACCAGGCGTCCATCAGCGCGTTGCCCGGGCCGCAGTCGAAACCGGCCAGCGGGCCTGCGTGGGGGTCCAGGATCGTGATGTTGGAAATGCCACCCACGTTGAGCACGGCCCGGACCTGATTGGGGCGCCCGAAGAAGGCCTGGTGGAACGGGGGCACCAGGGGGGCTCCCTGACCGCCTGCGGCGACGTCGCGGCTGCGGAAGTCGGCCACCACGTCAATGCCGCACTGTTCGGCCAGCAGGGCCGGGTTGTTGAGCTGCAGGGTGTAGCCGGTGCCGTCAAACTCCTGGGGCCGGTGGCGCACCGTTTGCCCGTGGGCGCCCACGGCGCGTACCGCAGAGGCCGCCACGCCGCATTGCAGCAGCAGCTGGTGAACCTGCTCGGCATAGATCCGCGCCAGGTCGTTGGCGGCCAGGGCTGCACGGTGCAACTCGTTGGTGGCGGGAGTGTTCAGGGCCAGCAGTTCGGCCTTGAGGGCGGCTGGCAAGGGGGCGCTGCAATGGCCCAGTACCGTTGGGTGCTGGCTGGAGAAATCGGCCAGCACCGCATCCACGCCGTCCAGCGACGTGCCGGACATGAGGCCGATGTACAAATCGGTCATGGACAAGGCCCGGCGGGCGCGGATTACTGCGCGTTGCCTGGCAGCATTTGCGCGGCGGCGACCAGTTGTTCGCGCACCAGTGCTGCGGCCTTGTTAAACAGGGGCTTGGCGGAGGCGGAGACCGGCACCGACTCGCTCTGGCGGGCGATGACCATGGGGTCCTGCTGCTTGCCGTCCACCCGGAACTCAAAGTGCAGGTGGGGGCCGGTGGCCCAGCCGGAGGAGCCCACCAGCCCGATGGTCTGGCCCTGGCTGACGTTCTGGCCCCGTTTCACGTTGATCTTGCTCAGGTGGGCGTACACCGTTTCATGGTTGTTGCGGTGCTTGATGAACACCACGTTGCCATAGCCATTCTGCACGCCGGCAAATTCCACCACGCCATCGCCGACGGTGCGAGCCGGAGTGCCGGTGGTGGCGGCGAAATCGGTTCCCAGGTGGGCGCGCCACTGTTTCAGGATGGGGTGAAAGCGCATGGCGAAACCGCTGCTGACGCGGGAGAACTCCACCGGCGAGCTCAGGTAGGCGCGGCGCAGGCTTTGCCCGTCCAGGTTGTAGTAGCTGCCCTTGGTGAGGGAGTGGGTGGCGCCGGATGCCACGCTGGTTGCGGGCTCCTGGAACCACATGGCCTGGTGGGCCTTGCCGGCGTTGACGAACTCGGCGCTCAGGACCCGTCCGGCACGCAGGGGTTCACCGTCGCCTTCCAGGGTCTCGTACACCACCGAAAAACGGTCGCCCTTGCGCAGGGAGCGGCGGAAATCGATGTCACCCGAGAAAATTTCGGCCAGCTGGATGGCAATGGCGTCCGGAATGCGGGCATCGTCCGTTGCGGCAAACAGCGAGGACGTGATGATGCCGCTGGCCAGACGGGACGAAACCGTCATGGGCAACGTTTCCACGCGCGAAACGAATCCCTGGGCGGTCTTCTCCACGGTCAGGCGCTTGAACATGCCGTCGTCTTCCGGGCTCCAGCGGGCGCTGAGGGTTAGCAGGCCGTGGGTTTCGCTGGCTTCTGCGGTTACGTTGCGCCCGCCACGGCCCAGCAGCGCGCGCTGCACGTTGGCGTCGGAGCGGAGAAACGCGGCGGCCTGGGCATCAAACACCCCCAGGCGCTTGAGCAGGGTGTCGGCCGTGTCGGTGGAGCGGGTCACTTCCGAGCGGTACAGCCGCATGGCCTGGGTCTGCAGGGCATCGTTTTGCGGCTGCAGCGGCAGGGGGTCGACGTTTTCCACCACGGCGTGCACGGGCAGGTCGGACGCGTCGGGGGCCAGGGAAGCCACGGCAAAGGTGGCGCCCGTGCCACCCAGCAGCAGGGCGGTGGAGACAGCAATCAGGTGGCGGGGGTAGCGCTTGACGAGCTGGGCGGCGGAGGCAACAAGTGCGTCGGCGGCCTGCATCAGTTCGTGTTTCAAAATAGGGGCTCCGTTGGGGGTGGGGCGGCGCCTGAAGGCGCAAGGCCCCGGACTGCGATCGGGGCCGACTAAAATTCAGCCGCTGGCTTCCAAACGTCGCAGAAGAGGTCAGGCAGTATAACTGCCTCCTGCACCCCGGCATCGAGAAAAACCCTTATGAATCAAGCCTCAAGCTCTCCGTTTGTTGTAACAGATCGTGTTCGTGAAGCGCTGGCCGTGTCCCTGCGCGGCTGCGATGAACTCATTCCGCAGGACGAATGGATCAAAAAACTGGCCCGATCCGAGGCCACCGGCAAGCCCTTGCGCATCAAGCTGGGGCTGGACCCCACGGCGCCGGACATCCACATCGGCCATACCGTGGTGCTCAACAAGATGCGCCAGCTGCAGGATCTGGGGCATACGGTGATTTTCCTGATCGGCGACTTCACCACCATGATCGGCGACCCCTCGGGGCGCAACAGCACCCGGCCGCCGCTCAACCGGGAGCAGATCGAGGCCAACGCCAAGACCTATTACAAGCAGGCCAGCCTGGTACTGGACCCCGCCAAGACCGAAATCCGCTACAACAGCGAGTGGTGCGACCCGCTGGGTGCGCGCGGAATGATCCAGCTCGCCAGCCGTTACACCGTGGCCCGCATGATGGAGCGCAACGATTTTCACGATCGGTTCAAGGCCGGCCAAAGCATCAGCGTGCACGAATTTCTCTACCCCCTGATGCAGGGCTACGACAGCGTGGCGCTGCACAGCGATCTGGAGCTGGGCGGCACCGACCAGAAGTTCAACCTGCTGGTGGGGCGCCAGTTGCAGGTGGAATACGGCCAGGAGCCGCAGTGCATCCTGACCATGCCCCTGCTCGAAGGCCTGGACGGCGTGGAGAAGATGTCCAAGAGCAAGAACAACTACATCGGCATCTCCGAGGACGCCAACACCATGTTTGCCAAGGTGCTGAGCATTTCCGACGTGCTGATGTGGAAGTGGTACACGCTGCTGAGCTTCCAGTCCGAGGCCGCCATTGCCGCACTGAAGGCCGAGGTGGAGGCTGGGCGTAACCCCAAGGACGCCAAGGTGGCGCTGGCCAAGGAAATCACGGCGCGCTTCCATTCCGCCGCCGCGGCCGACGCGGCCGAGCAGGACTTCATCAACCGCAGCAAGGGCGGCGTGCCCGACGAGATTGCCGAGCTGAGCCTGCCACTGGGCGAGGGCGGTGCCGCGGTGGGCATTGGCGCCCTGCTGAAGTCGGCCGGACTGGCCGCCTCCAGTGGCGAGGGCAACCGCCTGATCGACGGCGGCGGCGTGCGCGTGGACAGCAGCGTGGTCAGCGAAAAGGGCCTCAAGCTGGGCGCCGGCACCTATGTGCTGCAGGTGGGCAAGCGCAAGTTCGCCCGCGTGACCCTGGCCTGAGCCCATGCAGGCGCTGCTGCAGCGGGTGCGCCGGGCCCGGGTCGTCGTCGACGGCCAGACCGTGGGCGAGATCGGGCAGGGCCTCTTGGTGCTGCTGTGCGCCGAACAGGGCGACACCGAGGCGCAGGCCGACAAGTTGCTGGCCAAGCTGCTCAAGCTGCGCATCTTCAGCGACGCCCAGGGCAAGATGAACCTCAGCGTGCAGGACCTGGACGGCCAGGGCACGCCGGGCGGCCTGCTCATCGTCAGCCAGTTCACCCTGGCGGCCGACACCACCGGCGGCAACCGCCCCAGCTTCAAGAACGCCGCCGCGCCCGACGAAGGCCGGCGCCTGTACGACTACTGTGTGACCCGGGCGCGCACGGTGCACCCCGTGGTGCAGACCGGCGTGTTTGCCGCCGACATGCAGGTGGAACTGGTCAACGATGGCCCGGTGACGATCCCGATGCGGGTGGCGCCGACGGCCTGATTGCTATCAATACAGGAGCCGTCTGCGCAGGCCGCATAAGGGCCATCGGCGGTTTTAATAGGGATTTTGGTACCCCAGGCGCGCCATGATCTCGGTTTCGCGCAGCTCCATCACCTGGGCGTCTTCGTCCAGGTCGTGGTCCCAGCCCTGGGCGTGCAGCGCGCCGTGCACGATCAGGTGGGCGTAGTGTTCTTCCAGCGTTTTCTTCTGTTCCTTGGCTTCCTTGGCCACCACGGGGGCGCACAGTACCAGGTCGGCGGTGACCACAGGCTCCTGGGTGTAGTCGAAGGTCAGCACGTTGGTGGCGTAGTCCTTCTGGCGGTAGTCGCGGTTCAGCGTCTGGCCTTCTTCGGCGTCCACGATGCGCACCGTGATTTCGCCATCGACTTCCAGCGTGTGGCGAATCCAGCGCGCCACCTTGTGGCGCGGCAGTGCGGCGCGGTGTTTTTCAGCGTCCTTGAATTTGCCGAATTGCAGGGAGAGGGTGAGTTCTGGCAGCATCAGCGGGCCTTGGGTGTGCGGGTTTTGGGCAGGTTGACGCGGGGCAGCTCGGGCTCCGCTTCGGGGATGGCGATGGCGGGCAGGTCGCTGACGCGGGCGGCGTCATAGGCGTCCACCACGCGCGCCACCAGCGGGTGGCGCACGATGTCGGCGCTGGTGAGGTGGGTGATGGCAATGCCGCTCACCCGGCGCAGCACGCGCTCGGCATCCACCAGCCCGCTGAGCTGCGCCTTGGGCAGGTCGATCTGGGTCAGGTCGCCGGTGATCACCGCCTTGGCGCCAAAGCCGATGCGGGTGAGGAACATCTTCATCTGCTCGGGCGTGGTGTTCTGCGCTTCGTCCAGGATGACAAAGGCGTTGTTCAATGTGCGCCCGCGCATGAAACCCAGTGGGGCGATTTCGAGTTGCTGGCGCTCGAAGGCCTTGTGCACCTGGTCGAAGCCCATGAGGTCGTAGAGTGCGTCGTACAGTGGGCGCAGGTAGGGGTCCACCTTCTGGTTCAGGTCGCCGGGCAGAAAGCCCAGGCGTTCCCCGGCCTCCACCGCCGGGCGGGTCAGGATGATGCGTTGCACCGCGCTGCGCTGCAGCGCGTCCACGGCGGCAGCCACTGCCAGGTAGGTCTTGCCGGTGCCGGCCGGGCCGATGCCGAAGGTGATGTCGTGCTCGGCGATGTTGTCCAGGTAGCGCGCCTGGTTCTTGCTGCGCGGTTTGAGGTCGGCACGGCGTGTGGCCAGGCTGGGGCCCCCGCTGTCGTCGGCCGATCCGTCCCCCGCGAGCATGAGCTGCACCGTGGCCGGGCTGATGGGCTTGGCCGCCATCTCGTACAGGGCCTGCAGCATGTCCATGCCGCGCTGGGCCCGGGCCTTGGGGCCTTCCACCTTGAACTGCTCGTGCCGGTGGGCAATGCGCACCTCCAGTGCGGCCTCAATGGTGCGCAAATGCTCGTCGGTGGGGCCGCACAGGTGCGACAGGCGGGTGTTGTTGAGCGGAGAAAAAAGGTGTCGGAGGATCAAGCTGATAATTCCAGTGGGCAGGCCATACGGCCCCCAATGATAGGCAACAAACGGCAATTAACCCAGGGCACACGATGATCGGCAAACTCACAGGCACTTTGAGCGACAAAAATCCTCCCCAGGTCATCGTGGACTGTGGCGGCGTGGGCTACGAGGTGCAGGTGCCCATGAGCACCTTCTACAACCTGCCCGCCAGCGGCGAGAAGGTGTCGCTGCTCACCCATTTCGTGGTGCGCGAGGACGCGCAGATTCTGTACGGCTTTGCCACGGCGGGGGAGCGGGACGCCTTTCGCGAACTCATCAAGATCTCGGGTGTGGGGCCGCGCACGGCCCTGTCGGTGCTCTCGGGCATGAGCGTGGGGGAACTGGCGCAGGCCGTCACACTGCAGGAAGCCGGGCGGCTGGTCAAGGTGCCGGGCATCGGCAAGAAGACCGCCGAACGCTTGCTGCTGGAACTCAAGGGCAAGCTGGGGGCTGACATCGGGCCGTCGGCGGCCGTGGCCAACGACGCCCAGGCCGACATCCTGCAGGCCCTGCTGGCGTTGGGTTACAGCGACAAGGAAGCCGCTGCCGCGCTCAAGGCCCTGCCGGCCGACGTGGGGGTGAGCGACGGCATCAAGCTGGCCCTGCGCGCCCTGGCCAAATAAGGCGCACCACCCGTTTGCGCGAAGGCCCGCGCCATGCCCGCACTCACGTCATCCACCATTACCTTGATGGTTTTGCTGCCCCTGCTGGCGTGGCGCGTGCAGGCACGGTTTCGCCGGATGGTGGGGCGCCAGCGGCTGTCCCGCATCCGCCCCTGGATCACCCTGGTGCTGTTCCCGTTGCTGGTGGGGCTGTATGCGCTGGCCGCTCGGACCCAGCCGGTGCTGCTGGCGTGGCTGGCCGGTGGCCTGCTGGCGGGGGCGGTGCTGGTGCGGTACGGCCTGCACCGGACGCAGTTTGAGCCGACCCGGCAGGGCCTGTTCTATACACCCAACGCGCACCTTGGAATTGCGCTGTCGCTGCTGTTCGTGGGGCGCATCCTGTACCGGCTGGTGGAGGTCTATGTGCTGGCGGCCGCGCCAACCTGGGAGTGGAGCGGTTTTGTACGCAGCCCCCTGACCCTGGTTGTCTTTGGCGTTCTGGCGGGCTATTACATCGCTTACGCCCTGGGCCTGGTCCGGTGGCGGGCCCGCGTTCTGCGCGCCAAGCGTGCACGCGAGGCCCTCGCCGCGCCCGGGGAACGGGCCGAGCGCTAGCGGCGTACCCCTATTGCGCGTCGCGCACGGGGCGTCCGTTGACCGGCTGCACCGGACGGGCGTTGTTGGCGTAGAGCTGCGTGAAGAGCCGGAGCTGGGCCGGGCTGACGGTCATGGGCTGCTTGAGCACCATCCACAGCACGCCTTCCGTGCAGGGCGGTGTGGTCAGCGAGCCCATGTACTGGTAGTAGCGCTGGTCGGTTGGCAGCAGCTCGCCCAGGTTCAGCAGGCCCGCCGGTATGCGCACGCGGTCGCCGGTGTCCAGCGGCATGTAGGTCCAGACCGTGTCCACCAGTGTGTTGGGTTCGCCGGCCACCAGCTGCACCGCCACCACGGCCAGCTGGCCCTCGGCGTTCTGGTGCACCAGGTGGACGACCATGTCCGCACGCCGGCCGTTCACCACTTCTTCCGCCGGGGCGTGGAAGTGGAACTGCCGCAGCTGGTAGCTGGAGCCGCGCACTTGCAGGGTGTTGTCCCCCTGCACGTCGACCTGGATGGTGTGGCCGTTGTTCACCACCGTGCCGGTGCTGGGCGTGTAGCCAAACTGCAGCGCTTCGGCCGGCCCCTGCAGGCTGGCGCTGTCTTCAATGGCGATGGGCGACTGGCGCAAACCGTAGGCGCACAGCTTGAACGCCGGGTTGAGCCGGGCCCAGACTTGGGGGCCCTCTGCGCCTTCGTAGCTCCAGTGCGCTTCACCGGTGTGGGCGCTACCCGGTGCCGCAGTGATGACGACCTCTTCGGCTTCCGCGGGCGCCGCCGGATGCTCGCCCAGCGCTGCCGCACGGGCGCGCAGGTACTGGGCGCTCTGCCGCGTGGCGCCACTGGCGGTCGGGCGCGGGCTGGGCGCTTCGGCGCTGGGTGCCGTGGCCCCGGGCTTGCCCTCGTTGACCACGGTCAGCTGGCCGGACGTCTTGAACGCGCCCTGCAGGGCGGCACGCACCCGGTTGCCTGCCGCCTTGGCGGCGCTGACGGGGGCTGTCTTTGCGGCCGAGGCCTTGGTGGCCGGCGCCGGCGCATCCGGGTCGCCATCGGCATGCGCGCCGCTGGCCAGCAGCAGGCCCAGGGCGCAGAGCAGGAACGCCGGTCGCCAAGCGGCGCGGGTCGCGGGAAGAGAAGAGAGCGGTTTCATGGCTGGCGGGGGCCTTTCAGACATGGGCGGTCGGTGGACCGTGCACAAAGGGAGTAGTCTATCCATCGTATCGGATGTTTTGGCGCACGCTATAGTGGGCATCCGCCGACCGCATAGATAGACCTGACCCGTGAGCATCCAGACCGACGATTTTGCCGCCCCGCCGCCCAAGCGCGTGGTGTCGGCCGCGCCCACCTCGCCCAACGAGGAAGCCATCGAGCGCGCCCTGCGCCCCAAGCTGCTCGACGAATACGTGGGGCAGGCCAAGATCCGCGAGCAGCTGGAGATTTTCATGGGTGCGGCCAAGATGCGCGGCGAGGCGCTGGACCACGTGCTGCTGTTCGGCCCGCCCGGCCTGGGCAAGACCACGCTTTCCCACATCGTGGCGGCCGAGCTGGGCGTGAACCTGCGCCAGACCAGCGGCCCGGTGCTGGAAAAGCCCAAGGACCTGGCCGCGCTCCTGACCAATCTGGAGCGCAACGACGTCCTGTTCATCGACGAGATCCACCGCCTCTCGCCGGTGGTGGAGGAAATCCTCTACCCCGCGCTGGAGGACTACAAGATCGACATCATGATCGGCGAAGGGCCGGCCGCGCGCTCCATCAAGCTCGACCTGCAGCCTTTCACCCTGGTGGGCGCCACCACGCGTGCCGGTATGCTGACCAACCCGCTGCGCGACCGCTTCGGCATCGTGGCGCGGCTGGAGTTCTACACCCCCGAGGAACTGGCCCGCATCGTGCAGCGCAGCGCCAGCCTGCTCAATGCCCCGATGGACGCCGAGGGCGGTTTCGAGATTGCCCGACGCTCACGCGGCACGCCCCGCATTGCCAACCGCCTGCTGCGCCGCGTGCGCGACTATGCCGACGTGAAAGGCACCGGTCACATCAGCCTGGAGATGGCCAACCGCGCCCTGGCCATGCTCGACGTGGACCCGCAGGGCTTTGACGTGATGGACCGCAAGCTGCTGGAGGCCGTGATCCACCGCTTCGACGGTGGCCCGGTGGGGCTGGACAACATTGCTGCCAGCATCGGCGAAGAACGCGAAACCATTGAAGACGTCATTGAGCCCTACCTCATCCAGCAGGGCTATTTGCAGCGCACCCCGCGCGGGCGCATCGCCACGCTGGCGGCTTACCGCCACCTGGGGGTGACGCCGCGCACCCGGGACGACAGCCTGTTTGGCGAGTAAGCCGGCTACTCGTGGCCTGACACGCGGCCACGCAATTTCTTGACATCGCCGCGGGTGGCCTTGCTGTCGAGCCGTTTGCGCTGGGAACTCTTCGTGGGTTTGGTCGGTTTGCGCGGCTTGGGCAGCACTGCCACGCTGTCCACCAGCGCCTGCAGGCGTTCGATCGCATCCAGCCGGTTCTGTTCCTGGCTGCGCGTGGTCTGGGCCTTGATGACCACCACGCCGTCGGCGGTGATGCGCTGATCGTTCAGGCGCAGCAGCCGCTCCTTGATGGCCTCGGGCAGCGACGAGTCCGGGATGGAGTAGCGCAGGTGGATGGCGCTGGAGACCTTGTTCACGTTCTGTCCCCCCGCGCCCTGGGCACGGATGGCGGAGAACTCCATTTCGTCCTCCTGCAGGGGTATCAGCGGTTCGGCCATGGCTTGTATTTTCGGTCAAATGGTGCGCATACTGGCGCCATGGAATTCAAGGACTACTACCAGGCGCTCGGCATTGAACGCACGGCGTCCGAAGACGAGGTGCGCAAGGCCTATCGCAAGCTGGCGCGCAAGTACCACCCCGACGTCAGCAAGGAGGCCGACGCGCAGGCCCGCATGCGCGACATCAACGAAGCCAAGGACGTGCTGGGCGACAAGGAAAAGCGCGCCGCCTACGATGCGCTGGCCGACCGGGTGGCCCGCGGTGGCCATGCCGGTGCGGCGGGTGATGGCAGCTTCCGACCGCCGCCAGGTTGGGACGAGGGGTTTGAGTTCCACCGCGGCCCCGGTCAGGGGCCGGCGGACCATGCCGATTTCAGCGAATTCTTTTCTTCGGTGTTTGGCCGGGGCGAGCAGCGGGGCGCCGCGAGCCGCGCCTACCGGGCCCGCGGCGAAGACCACCACGCCGCCATCGAAATATCCATTGAAGACGCCCTCAAGGGAGTGGAACGTGAGATCACCCTGCGCGCGCTGGAACACGACGCCCAGGGCCAGCCGACCTTTGTCAACCGCACGCTCAGCGTGAAGATACCCGCCGGTGTGCACCCGGGCCAGTTCATCCGCCTGGCCGGCCACGGCATGCCGGGACAGGGGGGCGGGGCGTCGGGGGACCTGTATCTGGAAGTGCGCATGGCGCCGCATCCGCTGTACCGCGTGGAGGGCAGCGATCTGTACATGACCCTGCCCGTCACCCCGACCGAGGCCGCGCTGGGCGCGCAGGTGCAGGTGCCCACGCCCGCGGGGGGCGTGGTGGAAGTCACCGTGCCGCCCAACGCGCGCAGCGGCCTCAAGTTGCGCCTGAAAGAACGTGGCTTGCCGGGCAAGCCGCCGGGACATTTGTATTTGCTGCTGGACATTGCGCTGCCGCCCGCCGACACCGACGCCGCACGCAAGGCCTACGAACAACTGGCCCAGGCCGCGCCGTTCCATCCAAGGCGCCATCTGGGCGTGTAGGGAGTGTGACCATGACCGCTTACACAACGACCACCGTCCTCACGGCCACGGCCATCAACGCCGAACATCCGCTGGCGGCACGCGAGCTGGCGCAGGCCTGCGGCGCCGATCTGGACTGGGTGGCGCAGCTGGTGGAGGTCGGCATTGTGGCCGCTGCGCCGCTGGCTGCCGCGCCCGACGACTGGCACTTTGACAGCGCCGACCTGCGCAGCGCCCTGGAGGCGCGCCGGCTGGAGCGCGACTTTGGCGTGGGGCTGGAGGCGGCCGCGCTGATCCTGGACTTGCAGCACGAGGTGCGCCGGCTCAAGGCGGTGCTGCAGGCGCGGGGGCGCTGACGACCCTGCGCGAAGCGGGGTTCCCCAAGTCGCTACCGGGGCGGCGCGACTTCCTGCTCCACCTGCCGGATCAATGCGTGAATCCGCGTGTCGCCGTCGAGCTTGCGGTCGCTGGCGGCGTTGATGAATCCGCGCAGATAGGACAGGGGAACCCATCGGCTGGGAACCGTGATGCGGGCGGCGCGTCGCTGTACCCCGTCGACCACGCGTTGGGCCACCGCCTCCGGGGAAATGGCTTTGTTGAGCGGCCAGGGGAAGACCATGCCGACCAGCCGGGTCGCTATGGGGTGTCCTCCAAATGCCACCTTGGCGATGGGAGTGGAAACCCACCCCGGGTAGAGCACGCCCGCGGTGGCGCCGGTCCCTGCCAGCTCTGCGCGCAATGCCCGAGCGAACATTTCGACACCGGCCTTGGACATGGCATACGGCGCGTTGAGCACACCGTTGATATAGGCGTAGAAGGAGGCGGTGACCAGTACATGTCCCTTGCGCGCCATGATCTGTGGCAGACAGGCACGCACCGTGCGCCAGACGCCCAACAAGTCCACCTCAATGATGTGCTCGAAGGTCTGTTCGTTGATCCGGGCGATGGTTGCTGGCGGGTCACATGCGATGCCGGCATTGGCAAACACCATGTCCAGGCCGCCGAAGCGGCGCACTGCAGCGGCCACCACCGCATCGGCGCCTGCGCGGTCGGTGACATCCAGTGCCATCGCCATGACGCGGTCCGTGCCCATGCTGGCCGCCAGCGCATCCACCGCCTGCTGAGACACATCGGTCAATACCACCGTCGCCCCTGCGGCATGCAGGGCGCGGGCACAGGCAGCCCCAATGCCACCGGATGCGCCCGTGATGAGGACGACTTTGTCTTGCAGTGGAAATTTCATGGTTGGCTTCTTGGGGTGGAGATGGAGGGGCGGTCCATGCGCCTCAATCCCGGTGCGCGTTGTGCACGATCAGCAGTTGCGCGGCGTAGTAGGTCGCCAGAATCCACAGCGAGTCCAGGGGTACGGGCGTGACGAACTTGTTGATGGCGATCAGCGCGTCGCTCACCATGAAAATGCAGGCGCCGGCGGCCACCCAGCGGGCGGCGGCGTCCCCCCGCACCGTGGCGCGGCCCAGTGCCTGGGCCGCCATCAGCGAGATGACGGTGACATACGCCGCCACGGCGCCCTTGAGCACCGGGTCGCCCAGGCCGCCCCACACGATGGCGTACATTACCGCGCCCACGCCCAGCACCAGCGCCAGTGCGCGCCGGTTGGCAAACCAGGCGCAGCCCTGGCGGAACAGCGCGATGTAGAACAGGTGCGCCACCAGGAAGGATGCCAGCCCCGGAATGAAGTAGTTGCCTGGCAGCATCAGGAACACGTCTCCGGCCAGCGAAAACACCAGTGCGGCCATCAAAAATGCATCAAATCGGGCTATGGCGCCCGCGGATACTGCGCGCATAGCTACGAAAACAATAGCAAGCACCATGGCCAGGGGTTTGAACAGGTAGTAGGTTCCGAGCAGGCCCAGGGCGCCCAGTGTGGCCAGCGCAGCGCTTTCCACCACCAGCACTTCCAGCGCCGACAACCGCCCCTGCATGAAGCGCCCGGTGGCCCACACGCCGCTGGCAATGGCGGCGCACCAGATGGCGGCTTCGCTGGCCGGCAACGCGTCCGCCACCCACAGGAAGGCCGAGACGGCACCCAACATCAGCACGAACTGCAGGCCGGCAAACCACTGCTGTGCAGCGGTGAGCGGAGGGTTGAAGGTGGTGACCGAGGCGAGCGTGAACGCGGGCTTGGGGTGGGCCTGCGCCAGGTCGGCTGGCTGCCAGCCCGGCGGCTTGAACCAGATGCGCAGCTTGTCGCCCCAGTTTTTCGTGCGCCAGGAGTCCTTGGCCAGCGCCCAGTAGACATCCACGTTGGCCCACAGCGGGTCCCAGCTGTTGAGCGCGCCGCGCGTGCCGTAGACGCAGGGTTCGCGCTCTTCCTGGAAGGTGCCAAACAGGCGATCCCACAGCACCAGAATGCCGCCGTAGTTCTTGTCGATGTACGGGTCGTTCACGGCGTGGTGCACCCGGTGGTTGCTGGGCGAGCAGAACACGCGGTCAAACCAGCCCAGCTTGCCGACCTGCTCGGTGTGCACCCAGAACTGGTAGAGCAGGTCGATCAGTAGCACGGTGCCAAACACGGCGGGCGGCACGCCCGCCAGCGCCATGGGCAGGTAAAAAATCCAGCCCAGCAGCAGGCCGCTGGAGGTCTGGCGCAGGGCGGTGGAGAGGTTGTAGTGCTGGCTCTGGTGGTGCACCACATGGGCGGCCCAGAACACGGCCACCACATGGCCGGCGCGGTGCAGCCAGTAGTAGCACAGGTCGTAGAACACCAGCGCCAGCAGCACGCCGTACCAGCTGCTCCAGAACGCGGGCTGCGGGACCAGGGCCACGGCGCTGAATACGGCGGTGTAGATGCCGATGGTCAGCAGCTTGCCCAGCACGCCGGCGAGCTGGCTCAGGACGCCCAGGCTGATGCTGTTGATGGCATCGTTCAGGCGGTAGGGCGTCTGGCCCCGGGTCCGGCTGGCAGCCGTGCGGCTCCAGGCGAACTCCAGGGCGATCAGCAGCAGGAACACGGGGGTGGCGAAAACGATGACTTTACTCATGCGCGGATTTTCGCCGAGCATGCGCTTGCTTTAAACCGGGTCAACCCTTACGGCGGCCGGGACGCACCCCGGGGGGAGCATCAGGTGCTGGTTTCGTCCAGCGCGGCGTCGTCCAGGTGGCGGGTGTCGGACCAGCCGACCAGGGTCAGGGCATCGGGCGTCCACAGCAGGCGGTTGATGGCGGCGTTGCCCAGTTCCCAGGTGCGGGGCGCGCCAATGTCCTGCTGCGTGGCCAGGCGGTACAGCGCGTCCATCACGCCGCCATGGGCCACCAGCACGATCTGCTGGCCCAGGTGCTGGCTGGCCAGGGTGTTGACGGTGTGGGCCACGCGGTCGCGCAGCTGCACCAGGGTTTCGCCGCCTTCGGGTGCGTAGTGGGGATCGCGCTGGCGCCAGCGGCGCGCCTCTTCGGGCCAGCCGGCGGCAATCTGGGCGTAGGTCTGGCCCTCGAAGCGGCCGAATCCGCGCTCGCGCAGCCCGGTGTGCAGGTGCACGGTGCCGGCCGCCGGGCCGCCGCACCGGTCGGCAATGGCCTGCGCCGTGGCGCGGGCCCGAGACAGGTCGCTGGCGTAGATGGCGGCAATGGATTCGTCGGCCAGGGCCTGCGCCAGGCGCGCGGCCTGCCAGCGGCCGCGGTCGTTGAGGTCGATGTCGAGCTGGCCCTGCAGGCGGGTGTCCACGTTCCAGGCGGTTTCGCCATGGCGTACGGCGATGATGCGGGTAGCGCCCATCAGCGGGTCGGCGCGGAGCCGGGTGCCAGCTCGATGGCCACCTTGCGGGGGCCGGGCGGCGGGTTGGGGTAGTCGCGCAGGGCGGCGTCCAGGATCACGGGTAGCAGGTTGGCGCTGTCCGACCAGGGGCCGGTGTGGCTGGCGCTCGTTTCGTAGGCTACCTGGTTGGTGGCAACTTCGCGCAGGAGCAGGTGCACGGTGTACTGGTACCAGGGCGGCTCCATCATGCCGTAGCCGTAACCGAAGAAGGCGCCCGGCGTGCCCACGCCCCAGGAGAAGTTCCAGGGGCGCATGGGGCGCTGCGCAATGCGGTCAAACTGCTCCATGCTCACGTCCAGCTGCACGCTGTAGCGGGGGTGCTGGGGGTCGGGCTGCAAGCCGACCTTGGCCAGTGCCTGCGTGGCCATGGCTTCCACGCTGTCGCGGTTGGCGCCGGCCGTGTGGGACGGCAGGCGCTCAAACCGGTAGCTGGCGCCGGCAACGGCGGGGCGGGTGCCGGTGAAGCTCTGCACCTCGCTGTCGATCATGCGCGGCAGGGCGCAGCCGCCCAGCAGCAGCGGGGCGCACAGCACGGCGCACAGTGCGCTGCGTTGAATCAGGCCCCGCCAGGGTGTCATACCGTTACTACCTGCAGTCCGGGCAGGGTTGCGGCCACCGGGAATTCTTCTTCGTCAAAAGCCTTGTCGCCGTCTGCATCGGGTACCCCCGTGATCTGGATGTTCTTGAAGTCGTGGCGTTTGTGGTCCATCAGGTGCGAGGGCACCACGTTGTGCAGCGCGGTGAACATGGTCTCGGTGCGCCCCGGGTACTGCTTTTCCCACTCGCGCAGCATATTGCCGATCTGCTTGCGCTGCAAGTGCTCCTGGCTGCCGCACAGGTTGCACGGAATGATGGGGAACTTGCGGTGCTCGGCCCAGCGGATCAGGTCTTTCTCGGCCACGTTGGCCAACGGGCGGATCACGATGTGGCCGCCGTCGTCGCTCACCAGTTTCGGGGGCATGCCCTTCAACTTGCCGCCGAAGAACATGTTGAGGAAGAAGGTCTGCAGCATGTCGTCGCGGTGGTGGCCCAGGGCGATCTTGGTGATCTTCAGTTCGTCGGCCACGCGGTACAGGATGCCGCGGCGCAGGCGGCTGCACAGGCTGCACATGGTCTTGCCCTCGGGCACCACTTTCTTGACGATGCTGTAGGTGTCCTGCGTCTCGATGTGAAAGGGCACGCCCAGCGTCTTGAGGTATTCGGGCAGGATGTGGTCGGGAAAGCCCGGCTGCTTCTGGTCGAGGTTGACGGCGATAAGCTCAAAGTTCACCGGGGCGCGGGCCTGCAGCTTCAGCAGGATGTCGAGCATGCCAAAGCTGTCCTTGCCGCCGGAGAGGCACACCATCACGCGATCGCCTTCCTCGATCATGTTGTAGTCCATGATGGCCTGGCCCACCTGGCGGCACAGGCGCTTTTCCAGCTTGTGCGTTTCGCGCTCGATCTTGAGCGTTTGGGTGTCCTTGGCCACGGGGGCCGCTTCTTGCTCTGTCCAGACTGCGTTCATGGGGGTTACCACTTTCCTGTTTCTACGCGGATGGCGACTTCGCAGTCGTCAAAAATTTCCAGCTTGGCGATCTTGACCCGCACGCCCAGCACGCCGGGCAACTGCAGCAGCCGGTGCGCCAGCTTGCCGATCAGGCTCTCCAGCAGGTTCACATGTTCGGCCGTGCACTCGTCGATGATGATGCGGCGCACCTTGCGGTAGTCCAGCACATGGCTGATGTCGTCGTCGTGGGGCAGCAGCGGCTGCGGGCCCAGGCACAACTCGGCGTCCACCTGGATGGGTTGCGGCGCGGTTTTTTCCGATTCCAGAATGCCCAGGTTGGCGTCAAAGCGCAAGCCGGTGAGGGTCAGGATCTGGGTTCCCGTGGTGTGTTGCATGGTCATTGGTGGACGGTTGGGGGCGCTGTCACATCAGGGAAAAATCGCGCTCGAAGCGCATCAGGTGCTGGCCGCCGTCCACCAGCAGCGTGGTGCCGGTGATGGAGCGGTTCTGCAGCGCAAACAGCACGGTGGCGGCCACGTCCTGTGCCGTGCTGGAGCGCCCCAGTGGCGAGAGCGTGTGCAGCGCCGCAAATTTGGCGTCGCTGAGCAGGTGGCTGGTCAGGGTCAGGCCGGGGGCCACGCCCACCACGCGCAGCAGCGGGCTCAGGCTCAGCGCCAGCATGGTGTTGGCCGCTTCCAGCGCGGCCTTGGACAGGGTGTAGCTCAGGAAATCGGGGTTCTGGTTCCACAGCTTCTGGTCCAGCAGGTTGACCACGGCCGCGTTGATGGCCGCTCCGCTGGCGGGCGCGGGCGGGCTGCGCCGGGCGATGTGGGCGTGCAGGGCTTGCGCCAGCAAGATGGCCGCGCCGGCGTTGCTGCGCATGTGCTTTTCCATGGCCGCGAAGCTGAAGCTGGCCGTGGTGTCGTGCTCAAAAGTGGAGGCGCTGTTGACCACGGCGTCCACTTCGCCCAGGGCTTCCACCACGGTGGGCAGCAGCTGGCGCACCGCGGTCTCATCTCCCAAATCACAGCGAAAAGCGGTTGCACCCGGCGTCAAATGTGCGCAGTCAGCTACGGTTTTTGTAGCATCCTCCAGCGAATCGCGGTAATGCACGGCCACCCGCCAGCCCGCGCCGGCCAACGCCAGCGCAATTTCGCGCCCCAGACGCTTGGCAGCGCCGGTCACCAGAACGGTGGGCGCATGCGGGGAAGCAGGGGAGGGTGGGGACATTGGGAGACAATTCAGTCTGAGATGACAACAGCCCCGATTTTAACGACCCCCCCATTTCCCGGCACCGCCATGGAGCAACCCCTGCTGCAGCACATCGGCCAGCAGATCCAGGCCCAGGGCGGCTGGATCGGGTTTGACGCCTTCATGGCCCTGGCCTTGTACACCCCGTACCTGGGGTACTACACCCGGGGCGCCACCGTGTTTGGCGCCCTGCCGCAGGGCCAGCGGGACGCCAGCGGCGCCACCGTGGGGGCTGGCAGCGACTTCGTCACGGCGCCCGAGATGACGCCCCTGTTCGGCCAGGCCCTGGCGCGCCAGGTGGCGCAGGCCCTGCAGGCCACCGGCACCGACGAGGTGTGGGAGTTTGGCGCCGGCTCAGGTGCCCTGGCTCGCCAGCTGCTCGACGCCCTGGCGACCCTGGGCGTGGCGGTGCGCCGCTACACCATCGTCGATCTGTCGCTGCCCTTGCGCGCGCGTCAGCGGGCCACGCTGGCAGCCCATGCCGACACCGTGCGCTGGGTGGATGAACTGCCCGCCGCCCTGCACGGTGTGGTGGTGGGCAACGAGGTGCTGGACGCCATGCCGGTCAAACTGCTGGCCCGGGTGGCCGGTGTCTGGCACGAGCGCGGCGTAGCCTGCGCGGTGGATGCCACCGGCACGCGCCTGGTCTGGCAGGACCGCCCCACGGACCTGCGCCCGCCCATCGACATTCCCGGCGAGCACGACTATGTGACCGAGATCCACCCCCAGGGCGAGGCCTTTGTCCGCACCCTGGCCGAGCGCCTGCAGGCTGGTGCCCTGTTCCTGCTGGATTATGGGTTTCCGGAGAGTGAGTACTACCACCCGCAGCGCCACATGGGCACGGTCATGTGCCACCGCGCCCACCAGGCCGACGGTGACCCGCTGGCCGACGTGGGCAACAAGGACATCACGGCGCACGTCAACTTCACCGGCATTGCCGTGGCTGCGCAGGATGCGGGGCTGGAGGTGCTGGGCTATACCAACCAGGCCCATTTCCTGATCAACTGCGGCCTGGTCGAAGCCATGCAGGACGCACCGCTGCCCGAGCGGGTGGCGGCGCAGAAGCTCATTCTGGAACACGAAATGGGCGAGTTTTTCAAGGTCATCGGCCTGACCCGGGGGCCGTATTGGGAGGCCCTGGGCTTTGCCCGGGGCGACAAGACCCACCGCCTCTGAGCGGCGGCGCCACGCCCGGCGCGCAGGCTCTTGAAGACGGGTGCGCTATACCCATATGGGTATGCAAAGAGGACCCTTTATATGACCGAAGCCCTGCACATCGTCTGCCCCCACTGCCACACCACCAACCGCGTGAAGTCCGCCGACCTGTCCGGCGCGCCCGACTGCGGTAGCTGCCACAAGCCTCTGTTCGTGGCCCATTCGGTGGCGCTGGATGAAGCGGCGTTTGAACGCCACCTCACCCGCAACCACATTCCCGTGCTGGTGGATTTCTGGGCGCCGTGGTGTGGTCCCTGCCGCCAGATGGCCCCCGCGTACGAGCAGGCGGCCGCCCAGCTAGAGCCGCGCGTGCGCGTGGCCAAGGTCAACACCGAAGAGGCGCAGGCACTGGGGGCCCGTTTCGCTATCCGCAGCATTCCCACGCTGGCCCTGTTCGTGAACGGGCGTGAGGTGGCACGCCAGGCCGGCGCCATGGGTGCGGCCGACATCGTGCGCTGGACGCAGGCCCACCTGCGCTGACGTACCGGTGGTGGGCGTCAGCGGGCGCCGTCCGGCACGGGTTTCAGCACTGTGTCTTGCGATATTGCTGGTAGCAGAGTTCGCGGATGCGCTGCTGGTCCGCGGCCAGTCGGCGTTGCGCTTCTTGGGCGTTTTGCCGCTCTTGTGACCGGATTTCCGCCTCTTTGCGCTGTGCTTCGCGCCGCTCGCTGTCGAGCTGGCGGTTGAATGCGGCCTGCTGCGCTGCGTCCGCGTAAGCGGCGTTGCGCATGGCCATGTTGCTTTCGATGCGAAGCCTCTGCTCCTGCGCCACGTGCTCCGCCTGCTGCCGTGCTTTTTCGGCGTTGTTCTGAGCCTCTTCGGCCGCCGCACGGGCCGCGTTCTCGGCGGCCGCCTTTTGTTCCATCTGCTCCTGCGCCAGCTTGGCCTTCTGGACTTGGTTGCGGGAGTAGTTCATGTAGCCGCCGATGGCAAACAGGCTGAACATGACCAGAACCATCACGTTCAGGGGTTTGCTGTACCAGGGTGGAGTGGCTTCTTCAATGACGATGCGGGGCGGCGGAGCGACCGCCTTGACGGTGTTGGCCAGCTTGCGGTCATGGGCCGCACGCATTTCCGCGCTGGACAGGATTTTGTAGGCTTCCCGGATTTCCTGCAGTCGGGCCAGGTCTTGCGGATGTTCCGCCAGATGGGCATGCGAGTAGTGTGCCGTCGCCTTCTTCAAGGCTTCCTCGATATCTTCCTGGGCGGCGTTGCCCGGCAGCCCCAGTGTCAGATAAGCCGATTTCATGCTCCGTGTGCTCCCTTATGGTCTGGCCGATGGTGCGGCTTGTTTTGAGCCGGATCATAGCCGGTGTTCTGGCTGGATTTTCGGTGCCGGGGGCCGGTGGTAACCCTCTTGTAACGCAAGCCCCTGCGGGCGGGGTAGCATCTCGCCTTTGAGTTCAGCCACCCCGACAGCGAGGCCACCATGCAAACCAGCACCCGACTTGAAACCGTTGAACGGACACAGCGTCCCTGGGGCTGGTACGAGACGGTGTCCGAAGTGGCGGGCTACAAGATCAAGCGCATCCAAGTGACCCCGGGGCAGCAGATCAGCCTGCAAAAGCACGCCCGGCGCGCCGAGCACTGGGTGGTGGTGCAAGGCCTGGCCCGTGTCACGCTGGGCGAGCAGGTTTTCGATTTGCCCGTTGGCGGACACTGCGACATTGCGCTGGGGCAGGTGCACCGCCTGGCCAACCAGACCACCGAGCCGGTGGAAATTGTGGAAGTGCAGTTCGGCAGCTACCTGGGCGAGGACGATATCGTGCGCCTGCAGGACGACTACGGTCGCCCCTAACTTTTTGCGAGAAGCCCATGAACCCTGTTTTCTCTCCTGCCGCCATCCGTCTGGCGCCCGGCGCGGCGCCAGTGGCCTGTGTCGACATTGGCGGCACCAAGGTGGCGGTCAGCGTGGCCGACGAACACGGCGTGCACGCCAAACTGTCCGAGCCCACGGCAACCCGGGGCAACCCCGATGCGCTGGCGCTGCAAATCATCCGGCTGGTGCACCAGAGCTGCGCTACCGCCCATGTGGCGGTGGCCGACATCGCCGCGGTGGGCGTGGCGTCGTGCGGGCCGTTTGTCCTGCGTGACGGCCTGGTGGAACTGGCGGCGCCCAACATCTGCGGCGGCCTGGCCGGCAAGGCCCGGGGCCTGCCCAACGACTGGACCACAGCCCTGCTGGAAGCGCCCCTGCGCCAGGCCTTTCCCCGTGTGCGGGTGGAAAACGATGGCATTGCCGCGCTGGAGGCCGAGCGCCGCTGGGGCGCCCTGCAGGGCGTGGACCACTGCGCCTACGTGACCTGGAGCACCGGCATCGGCCTGGGGTTGTGTGTGGACGGACGCATTCTGCGCGGCAAGAACGGCAACGCCGGCCATGCCGGCCACACCTTTGTCAGCGACAACACGGACGCGCTGTGCGGCTGTGGCAATGTGGGTGACGTGGAGGGCCTGGTGGCGGGCAACGCCATTGCCCGGCGTTTCAGCGCCCTGGGCTATGCGGATGCCGCTGCGCTCTTTGTCGCTGCCGGTGCTGGCGATGCGGGGGCGGTGGCCATCATCGACGAGCTGTGCCGCATCATGGGCCGCACCATCTACAACCTGGTGGCCACGCTGGACCTGCAGCGCGTGAGCCTGGGTGGCAGCGTGTTCTGGCACCACCGCGAAACCCTGCTGCCCAAGGTGCGCTCGCACATCACCGGCAAGCTGCCGTCCCTGACCGACGGGGTGGAGCTGGTTCCGGCCGGGCTGGGCGACCAGGTGGGCGACTACGCCGCACTGGCTCTGGTCATGGGCTGAAGGCCCGGCCGCGGCACTTTGTCACGGCGCGCGGGGCGACCTAGGGGAAATCCCCTATGGGCGCCTACAATTAATTAATGAAAAATTAATGAATCCGATGCGGCATGGTGCGGCTTCGGACGCAACTACGCTCCTGGCCGCTGCGGCCGGTGCAATCCTCACGTAGGGAGACATGATGTTGAATTTGTCGAAACTCGCCACGGCTGTGGCATTGGTGGTGGCAGGTACCGCGGCGCTGGCCGGCGAGGTGGAAGTGCTGCACTGGTGGACCTCCGGTGGCGAAGCCAAATCGGTGGGTGAACTCAAGAAAATCATGCAGAGCAAGGGCCACACCTGGAAGGACTTTGCCGTGGCTGGCGGCGGTGGCGACAACGCCATGACCGTGCTCAAGAGCCGTGTGGTGTCGGGCAACCCCCCGGCGGCAGCCCAGATCAAGGGCCCTGGCATCCAGGAGTGGGCTGCTGAAGGCGTGCTGGCCAATCTGGACAGCGTGGCCGCGGCCGAGAAGTGGGACAGCCTGCTGCCCAAGGTGGTGGCCGATGTCATGAAGTACAAAGGCAACTACGTGGCCGCACCGGTGAACGTGCACCGCGTGAACTGGATGTGGGCCAATGAGGCCGTGCTGAAGAAGGCCGGCGTCAAGGCCGTGCCCAAAACCTGGCCCGAATTCTTTGCCGCGGCCGACAAGGTCAAGAAGATCGGTCTGATTCCCGTGGCCCACGGAGGACAGAACTGGCAGGACTTCACCACGTTCGAAGACGTGGTGCTGGGCGTGGGCGGTGCCAAGTTCTACAGCGATGCGCTGGTCAAGCTCGACCAGAAGGCACTGACCAGCGACACCATGAAGAAGTCGCTGGAAACGTTCCGCAAGATCAAGAGCTACACCGACCCGGCTTCCCCCGGACGCGACTGGAACCTGGCCACGGCCATGGTGATCCAGGAAAAGGCGGCCTTCCAGTTCATGGGTGACTGGGCCAAGGGCGAGTTCACGGCCGCGGGCAAGGTGCCGGGCAAGGACTACATCTGCGCTGCGGCTCCCGGCACCGACAAGGCCTACACCTTCAACGTCGACTCCTTTGCCATGTTCAAGCTGAAGGACCCGACGGCCCAGAAAGCCCAGGCTGACCTGGCTGCGGCCATCATGGGAACCGAGTTCCAGGAAATCTTCAACCTGAACAAGGGCTCCATCCCGGTGCGCCTGGGCATGGACATGGCCAAGTTCGACGACTGCGCCAAGGCTTCTGCCAAGGACTTCGTGGACACCGCCAAGATCAATGGTCTGCTGCCCTCCATTGCCCACGGCATGGCCGTACGCCCGGCGGCTGAAGGCGCCATCAAGGACGCGGTCAGCCAGTTCTGGAATGACGACAAGATCTCGGTGGCCGATGGTGTGAAGAACATCGCCAAGGCCGCTGCAACCAAGTAATCCCGTCGCCTACTCCACTGCGTGCCGGGGTGCCGTGACCCCGCAGCCCGGCCACGGTGGAACTGCAACGGGGACGCTGCCATCCGCCGGATGGTGTCGGACCACCCCGCCCCCTGCGGGCGGGGCGTGTTTTTGAGTCACATTCCATGAAAACCTTTGAAAACCTGCTGCCCAAGCTGGTGATTGCGCCGGGCTTTGTCTTCGGTTTTGCTTTCATCTACGGCTTCATGATCTGGAACGGCGTGCTGTCCCTCACGGGTTCGCGCATGTTGCCCAATTACGACGAGTTCGTGGGGCTGGAGCAATACATCCGTCTGTGGGACATGGACCGCTGGTATGTGGCGCTGAAGAACCTGGGTATCTTCAGCGTGCTGTACGTGGGCGGCTCCATGGTGCTGGGCGTGGTGCTGGCGGTTTTCCTGGACCAGAAGGTGCGCGCCGAAGGCGTGCTGCGCACCATCTACCTGTACCCCATGGCGCTGTCCTTCATCGTGACTGGCACCGCCTGGAAGTGGATTCTCAACCCCAGCCTGGGGCTGGAAAAGCTCATGCACGACTGGGGCTGGACCAGTTTCCACTTCGACTGGCTGGTGCAATCGCACACCGCCATCTACTGCGTGGTGATTGCCGGCATCTGGCAGTCGGCCGGCTTTGCCATGGCCCTGTTCCTGGCCGGGCTGCGCGGCATCGACGACAGCATCATCCGGGCCGCGCAGATCGACGGCGCCTCGCTGCCGCTCATCTACTGGCGCATCATTTTCCCCATCCTGCGGCCGGTGGTGTTCTCCACCATCCTGGTGCTGTCGCACCTGTCCATCAAGAGCTTTGACCTGGTGATGGCCCTCACCGCTGGCGGCCCGGGCTATGCCACCGACGTGCCGGCCACCTTCATGTTCGTAATGAGCTTCAACCGCGGCCAGATCGGCCTGGGTGCGGCCAGCGCCACCATGATGCTGGCCACCGTGGCGGCCATCGTGGTGCCCTACCTTTACAGCGAGCTGCGTGCAAAACCCCATGACCGCTAAACAACTCTCCCGCGCCGCGGTATACGGCTTCCTGCTACTGGCCGCCTTCTTCTTCCTGGTGCCGCTGTACGTGATGCTCGCCACCTCGTTCAAGGATGCCGCGCAGATCCGCGCCGGCAACCTGATGAGCCTGCCGACCTCGCTCAACTTCGAGTCCTGGCGGCTGGCCTGGTCCACCGCCTGCACCGGCGTGGACTGCCGCGGCCTGCGCCCCTACTTCTGGAACTCGGTGAGCATGGCGGTGCCGGCGGTGCTGCTCTCCACCACCTGGGGCGCCATCAATGGCTACGTGCTATCCATGTGGAAATTCAAGGGCAGCGATCTCCTGTTCGGCTTCATGCTGTTTGGCGTGTTCATGCCGTTCCAGGTGGTGCTGCTGCCCATGAGCCAGGTGCTGGGCTTCCTGAACCTGTCGAGCTCGGTGGGCGGCCTGATCCTGGTGCACTGCCTGGCGGGCATTGCCGGCACCACGCTGTTCTTCCGCAACTACTACACCGCCATTCCGCGCGAGCTGGTCAATGCCGCGCGCATGGACGGCGCGGGTTTCTGGCGCATCTTCTGGCGCATCGTGCTGCCCATGTCCACGCCCATCCTGATGGTGACGCTGATCTGGCAGTTCACCAACATCTGGAACGATTTCCTGTTCGGCGTGGCCTTCAGCGGCGCCGACAGCAAGCCCATCACCGTGGGCCTGAACAACATGGCCAACACCTCCAGCAGCGTCAAGAGCTACAACGTGGACATGGCTGCTGCCGTGATCGCCGGCTTGCCGACCATGCTGGTCTATGTGCTGGCAGGTCAATATTTCGTCAAAGGTCTCACAGCCGGTGCTGTGAAAGGATAAACAACACCATGGCAGCTTCTCTTCACATCGCAGGCATCCGCAAGGTCTTCGGCAAGGGCGACAAGGCCGTCGAAGTGCTCAAGCGCATCGACATCGACGTCGCTCCGGGCGAATTTCTCATCCTGGTCGGCCCGTCGGGTTGTGGCAAGTCCACCCTGCTCAACATCATTGCCGGCCTGGAAGAGCCGTCCGAGGGCGAGCTGCTGATCAACGGCAAGAACGTCATCGGCATGGCCCCGGCACAGCGCGACATTGCCATGGTGTTCCAGAGCTATGCGCTGTACCCCACCATGACGGTGGCCGACAACATCGGCTTCGCACTGGAAATGCGCAAGGTACCCAAGGAGGTGCGCACCAAGCGCATCCACGAAGTGGCCGCCATGCTGCAGATCGAGAACCTGCTGGACCGCCGCCCCTCGCAGCTCTCCGGCGGCCAGCGCCAGCGCGTGGCCATGGGGCGCGCCCTGGCGCGCGACCCGCAGCTGTTCCTCTTCGACGAACCGCTGTCCAACCTGGACGCCAAGCTGCGGGTGGAGATGCGCGCCGAAATCAAGCGTCTGCACCACGTCAGCGGCATCACCACGGTGTACGTCACCCACGACCAGATCGAGGCCATGACGCTGGGCAGCCGCATTGCGGTGATGAAGGACGGCATCCTGCAGCAGATCGGCACCCCCGACGAGATTTACCGCACGCCGGCCAACACCTATGTGGCGGGATTCATCGGTTCGCCGATGATGAACTTCATCGAAGGGCACGCCGTCACCGGCGATGAGGGGCAGAGCCAGTTCGTCTTTACCGGCGGCTCCCTGGACCTGCCCACGCCCACCGGGCGCGACGTGATCCTGGGCCAGCGGCCCGAACACATCCACCTGGCCGATGATGCCGCCTGGCGCGGCGACGTGATCCTGGTGGAGCCCACCGGCGCCGACACCTACGTGGTGGTCAAGACCGGCGCGGGCCTCATCACCGTGCGGGCGCCGGCCAACACCAAGCTGGACATCGGCGCCAACGTAGGCATGACGGTGAGCAGCCGGCACAACAACTGGTTCGACAAGACCACCGGCCAGCGTATGGCCCTGGCGGCGGCCTAGGTCGGCAGCGGCAACTCCAGGCGGATGATCAGCCCGTGCGGGCGGGCGTGGTGGGCGCTGGCCACGCCGCCGTGGCGTTGGGCAATTTCAGCCACGATGGCCAGGCCCAGGCCGCATCCGCCGGGTAGCGCGCTGGCCCGCCAGAAGCGTTCGAACACGCGCTCCAGTTCGGCATCGGTCAGGCCGGGGCCGTCGTCCTCCACTTCCAGCACGCACTGGCCTTCCTGGCTGCGGGCACG
This sequence comes from Rhodoferax sp., assembly GCA_019449595.1. GTDB lineage: Bacteria > Pseudomonadota > Gammaproteobacteria > Burkholderiales > Burkholderiaceae_C > Allorhodoferax. The sequence continues at coordinate 117,437 of JAGRPL010000012.1, forward strand.
CAGGGTGACCTGGGTGCCGTGCCCGGCGTAGCGCAGCGCGTTGTCGATCAGGTTGCTCAGCACCTCGCGCAGCAGCAGCTTGTCGGCGGGCACGATCAGCGAATCCTCGCCCTCGTAACCCAGGTCCACGCTGGCCGCCACGGCGCGCGGCGTCCACTCGCGGGCCACTTCGCGGGCCAGTGCCGCCGCGTCGACCGGCAGCAGAATCACGTCGGCTTCGGTGCGGGCCAGCGACAGCAGCTGGTGCACCAGGTGCGCGCTGCGCTGGGCGCCGGTGTGCACCTTCTGCAGGCGCTGCTGCAGCGCCTGGGGATCGGTCTCCTGCAGGGCCAGCTCGGTCTGGCTGATCAGGCCCGCCAGCGGCGTGCGCAGCTGGTGGGCGGCGTCGTTCAGGAAGCGCTTTTCCTGGCTCAGGCTGCGTCGCAGCGTGGTCAGCAGCTGGTTCACGGCATTGGCCAGGGAGTGCACCTCCTGGGGGGCCTGCGTCATCTCGATGGGCGACAGCGACGCGGCCGTGCGGTGGGCCAGCTGGGCCTCCAGCCGCTGCAGCGGCACCAGCCCGCGGCGCACGCCAGCGTACACCAGAAAGCTCAGCACGGCCCCCAGCAGCAGCAGGGGAAACAGCATGTCCTGCACCAGCTCGCGGGCAATGCGCTGCTGCACCACCAGGCTCTTGGCCACCTGCACCCGCATGCGCTGCTGGGTCATGCCTTCGCCAAAACTCAGGTCGATGCTGGCCAGGCGCATGGGCTTGCCGTCCATGACCACGTTGTAGAGCACCGGCTCATTCTGCGGGATGTCCGTGCCCTCGGGCGGGCTGGGCAGCTGCCCATTGCCCAGCAGGAAGCTGCCCGGCGGCGAGGACACCATGTACGACACCCGGTCCTTGGGGTCTTCTTCAATGATGTCCTGGGCCGCCTTGGGAAAGTCGACCAGCAGGCCCGAGCCAAAGGGCTTGACCTGGCGTGCCAGCGAGCGCACCGAGCGGGTCAGCGACTGGTCGATGGTTTTTTCGGCATAGGTCAGCGCCACGCGGTAGGCTAGCACCCCGCCGACCAGCCACAGCACCAGCTGGGGCAGCAGCAGCCAGGCCAGCAGCTGGCGGCGCAGCGAAAAGGAGGTGGCCGCCGTCATGCGGCGTCCATCTCCAGCATGTAGCCCAGGCCCCGCACGTTGCGGATGTTCAGGCCCGAATCCTGCAGCTTGCGCCGCAGGCGGTGCACATACACCTCCAGCGCGTTGGAGCCGCCGGTGGCGCCGTCGGCCGGCTGGGTCTGCCACACGGCCAGCACGTCTTCGCGGCTGACCACCTGGCCCAGGTTGTTGACCAGCAGCGACAGCAGCGACCATTCGCGCTGGGTCAGCTCCAGGGGCTCCTCGTCCAGCCACGCCAGGGGCAGGGCCGGGTCCACGCGCAGGCGCTTGGCGGCCGGGCTTTCCACTTCCAGCGAGCCGCCGAAGGCCGGCAGGCGCGCGCGGCGCAACAGGGCTTGCAGGCGTGCCACCAGTTCGGCCACGCTGAAGGGTTTGGTCAGGTAGTCGTCGGCCCCGGCGTTGAGGCCCTGCACCCGGTCTTCCACGCCGTCGCGCGCCGTGAGCACCAGCACCGGCAGGGCCGAGAAGCGCTGGCGGATCCAGCGTAGCACGCTGATGCCGTCGAGCCGCGGCAGGCCCAGGTCGAGGATGACCGCGTCGACCCGGGTGGTCTCCAGCAGGGCCTGCGCCTGCACGCCGTCGCTGGCGCTGCACACACTGTGGCCCGCGTGCACCAGCTGCGCGCACAGGCCGTCGCGCAGCAACTCGTCGTCTTCAACAATCAGCAGGTGGGACATGGGGCAAGCATACCAAGGCGCCCGCGGCTTTTACAGGCCGGCGGTCACCGCCGCAATGCGCGCCGCGTGGATCTTCTCGCCGACCTTCGGGCCGCTCAGCCCGGCGGCCTGGGCGTCGGCGGCAATGGTGTGGGTGGCGACAGCCTGCGCCCGCTGCAGGGCCTGGGCCAGCCGGTCCGCCTGCGGGTACGGGGTGCCGTGCAGCCCCAGGCGGCCGCGGGCGTCGCACTCGCAGGCCAGCAGGATGTCGGCAAAGCGCTCCGGCTTGCGAAACGCGTCGCAGCGCTCCAGCAGGCGCACGATGGCGGCCGCGTTCAGGGAGGCGCTGCGGTGGATGTTGCCGTGCTCGCGGGTCACCACCTGCGCCAGTTCGTGGCACTCCACGGGCACCCGCAGGCGCTGGCACAGGGGCTTGAGCAGGCGCACGCCACGCTCCTCGTGGCCGATGTGGCGGGGCAGCATGTCGGTGGGCGTGTTGCCCTTGCCCAGGTCGTGTGCCAGGCAGGCAAAGCGCACCGGCAGCGGGGCGCCCAGGCGGGCGGCCATGTCCAGCACCAGCATCAGGTGCGCGCCGGTGTCCACCTCGGGGTGGTGTTCCACGCTCTGGGGAATGCCCCACAGGGCGTCCACCTCGGGCAGCAGCCGCACCAGCGCGCCGCAGTCGCGCAGCACGGCGAACATGCGCGAGGGCTGTTCTTCCATCAGGCCGCGGGCCAGTTCCTGCCAGACCCGCTCGGCCACCAGGTGGTCCACCTCGCCGTGGCGCACCATGTCGCGCATCAGCTCCAGGGTTTCCGGGGCCACCGTGAAGTCGGTGAAGCGGGCTGCGAAGCGGGCCAGCCGCAGGATGCGCACCGGGTCTTCGCGGAAGGCGTCGGTGACGTGGCGCAGCACCTTGTCGGCAATGTCCCGGTGGCCGCCAAACGGGTCCACCAGGGCGCCAGTGGCCTGCCATTTTTTGGGGTCAAAAACGCCATCTGTGGCCGTGGAATCTGCGTGGACAGCTATGGAATTGATAGTAAGGTCGCGCCGGGCCAGGTCTTCTTCCAGCGTGACGCTGGGCTCGGAGTGGATGGCAAAGCCGCGGTAGCCGGGCGCCGTCTTGCGTTCGGTGCGGGCCAGCGCGTACTCTTCCTTGGTCTGGGGGTGCAGGAACACGGGAAAGTCCCGACCCACCGGCACAAAGCCCTGGTCCATCAGGGCCTGGGGCGTGGCGCCCACCACCACCCAGTCGTGGTCCTGCATGGGCAGGCCCATCAGGGCATCGCGCACCGCACCGCCAACCAGGTAGGTTTCCATGTCCGTCAGGTTACCGGAAATGCGGCGCTCAGGGCCGCAGGCGGTAGGGCTCTTCGAACTCCCGGAAATCGTGTTCGGCCAGGGCGCCGTCCATCCAGGCCTGCACGCCGGGCAGGGCGCAGACGCGGGCGATGTAGGCGGCAATGGGTTCGGGCACCGGCAGCCCATAGCTGCGCATGCGCATGCACACCGGCGCAAAGAAGGCGTCGGCGATGGTGAAGGCCCCAAACAGCAGGGGCCCGCCATGCGTCTGCAGCAGGGCGCTCCACATGGCCACCAGGCGCTGCACGTCGGCCCGCACGGCGGGCTTGTCGCGCCAGATCAGGGCGCCGGTGTCGGCCAGCTGCGCTTCAATGTTCATGGGGCAGTTGCCGCGCAGAGCGGCAAAGCCGCTGTGCATCTCGGCACAGATGCTGCGCGCGCGCGCCCGGGCGGTGCGCTCGGTGGGCCACAGCTTCTTGTCGGGATGCTGCTCGGCCAGGTACTCGGCAATGGCCAGCGTGTCCCAGATGGCCAGGTCGCCGTCGACCAGCACCGGCACCTTGCCGGTGGGGGTGACGTCGTGCAGGGTTTTCTTGAAGGTGGAATCGGCGTCGAAGGAGTCAAAGCGCACCGGCACCTCGGTGAAGGCAATGCCGGCCTGCTTGAGCAGCACCCAGGGACGCATGGACCAGGACGAGTAGTTCTTGTTGCCGATGTAGAGCGTGTACATAAAACCTTCTTGCAGAGTCGGTGGGTGTGGGAATCCGGCGGCGGGGCCTCAGGGCAGGTCGTCCATGGCGGGCGCCGCCGCGCTGGCGTCACGCGGGCCCACCGTGCCCAAGCGGGCCTTGAGCGATTGCGGCTGGCCCGTGATCAGCGCAGCGTAGTTGGTGGTGTTGGACAGCACCTTCTTCACGTAGTCGCGGGTTTCGTTGAAGGGCACGTTCTCGGCCCAGATGGCGGCCTCCAGAACGGGGTCTCCGGTCTGCCCGCGCCAGGTGCGCGGCCGGTTGGGGCCGGCGTTGTAGGCAGCAGCGGCCATGGGCATGGAGCCGCCAAAGTTGTCCAGCACCAGCTTCAGGTAACCGGTGCCGATGGCGATGTTGGTGTCGCGGTCGGTGATCTGGTGCGACTGGAAATCGGTCAGGCCGATTTTCTTGGCAGTCCAGCGCGCCGTGGCGGGCATGACCTGCATCAACCCGGAGGCGCCCACGCCGGAGCGGGCATCGGTGATGAAGCGGCTTTCCTGGCGGATCAGCCCGTACACGTAGGCCGGGTCCAGCCCGATCTGTTTGGCACGGGCGATCACCGCCGCTTTGTGGGGCATGGGAAAGCGCTGCTCCAGGTCGATGACGCCCTTGGTGCGCTCGCTGGTATTGATGCAGCGGTCCCAGACCTCGTTGTGGCAGGCCAGATCGGCGGCGGCGAGCAGAGCGCGGTCGTCCATGCCGCCGCGCACATGCAGGTTGGTACTGTAGTTCCATTCGCGCACCCCCTCAGAACGCAGCCCGATGCGGATGGCGTACAGGGCGCGGTTCAGTCCCGGGTTGCGGCTGGCGGCGTCTTTTTCTTCTGGCGTGGGGGCGGCAGGACGGGGGGGGGCGCTGATGCGCTGGCCCAGCTCCTCCAGTGCCAGCTGCTCATAGAAGCCGCGCACGCCGGCAATGCTTTCCAGCAGGCGCAGGGCCTGCGTGCGGGAGCCCTCGGTGGTCGATTGCTGCAACAGCGCGCGGGCGCGCCAGTAGACCCAGGTGGGCTCGCTGCGCTGGGGCTCGCCCATGGCGGAGATGGCGCTTTGCACCTGGTCCCAGCGGCCGGCGCGCAGGGCCGCACGGGCTTGCCAGGCCAGGTGGTCTTCGTTCAGGTAGGCGGTCTGCGCCCGGGCAAAGTAGGCCGGAGCGTCGGGCAAGAGTTTCTGGGCCGCGCGCTTGCCGATGACGCCCCAGATCCAGCTGCGCTCCTCCTGGGTCAGCTGGGTTTTCCAGCGCAGCTTGTCGATCTCGGCGGCCGCGTCGGCGGGCTCCAGGTAGGCCTGGCGGATCAGGGCCAGGGACACCAGCTCCCGCGTCTTGGGCTGGATGGCGGTGAGCTTGTCGTTGAGGTACTTGCCCGGGTTCAGGTAGATGGCGGTAACGGTCTTGACCGAGCCGGGGCTGACCAGCCCCACGGCCTGGGTGGCCACGCGCAAGCGGTCGTTTTCCATGCCCAGGCGGGCGCGTTGCCAGACCATCTGCGCCGACGTGGTGTGGTCCTTGAGCAACTGTTCGGCGGCGCTGGCGCAGCCTTCGTCGGCGTCCTTCAGGGGCAGCCAGGCGTCTTTGACCTGCGCGGTGTTGTCCACGCCGCTGCTCAGGTGCTCGGCCAGCAGCGCGTAGCACTGCACCGAGCGGTTGTCGTTCATGCGGTACAGCGGGTATTCGCGGTTGAAGCTGGTCCAGTCGCGGTTCTTGCCCAGTTGCAGCAGCCATTCGGTGCGCAGGCGGTCTTCTTGGTAGGTGCCGCGGTAGCGGGCGAAAAAGTCCTGGACTTCGGCGTTGCTGGCTTCGTCCAGCCGGGCGGACAATTCCCAGTACGCTGCCCAGGGCTCCAGAACGTGGCCGCGTGCCTGCGGCAGCAGGGTGCTCAGGCGCTTGCGGTCGCGCCCCTTGTAGGCTTGCGCCATGTCCAGAAGGGTCTCGTCGGCACGGGTGGTGTCCCGTCCCTGCGCGTGTGCGGGGACGAGCGCGGGCGACATCAGGGCGCCCAGCAGGGCTATCGATGTCAGAATGGCTGAAAACTGCATGTGGAGATTATGGACAACTCGGATGAATCCAAAACGGCGGCCAAGAAAGCCCTTCGCAAGGCACTCCTTGATCAACGCCTGAACCTGCCCGACCGCCTACAGCGGGCCGATTTGTTACAACGGGTCATGCGCATCTGGCTGGTGGGCCGACCCGACACGGTCATTGGCGCCTACTGGCCCATCAAGGGCGAGTTCGACCCCCTGCCGGCCCTGCACCGCTGGAAGGAAGACGGCGAGCTGCTGGACCAGCCGCAGCTGCGCCGCATCGGCCTGCCGGTGGTCGACAAGGAGCACAAGACCATGATCTTCCATGCTTGGTACCCCGGTTGCCCCATGGAAGAAGACGCCTACGGCATTCCCAAGCCCAAGGACACCGAGGTGATTGTTCCCACCCTGCTGTTTGCGCCCTGCGTGGGCTACGGGCCGGGCGGCTACCGGCTGGGCTACGGCGGGGGCTTCTACGACCGCATGCTGGCCACCCTGGAACCCAAGCCCTTTACCGTGGGGCTGGGCTTTGGCGTGGGCTTCGTTCCCGACTTCGAGCCCGAACCCCACGACATGCCGCTGGACGCCATCCTCAACGACTACGGGGTGGTGTGGCCGGTGTAAGCGGTGCGGCAGCCTCGCCCAGCGTGCGCCGGGTGGTGTCGGCCTGCTGGCGCAGCCATTCGCAAAAGGCCCTGATCTCCGGCCGCTGGATGCTGCGCGGCCCGATGATGAGCCAGTAGGCCAGGGGCGACTCCAGCCGGGTTCCGGGCAGCACCTCCACCAGGTCGCCGCTGGCCAGGCTGTCGGCAATCAGCGGCATGCGCGCCAGCGCCACGCCCTGGCCCGTCAGGGCGGCTTGCGCAATCTGGTGGGCGTAGTTGAAATACAGCCAGCGCTTGGGCTCGAAGCGCTTGAGCCCCTGGGCGTCCAGCCAGCGCTGCCAGGTCAGCCACTCCATGTGCTGGCTGCGGTAGGCGTCGCCGGCTTCCACCAATGCAAACTGGGTCAGGTCCTGCGCCTTGCGCAGGCGCGGGCCGCTCTTGAGCAGCCATGGGCTGGCCACCGGCGTGAGCTGCTCGCCAAACAGGCGCTCGGCCTGGGCCGGCATGTGGCTGGGGCTGGCGTAGCGCAGGGCCAGGTCCACGTCCGAGGTTTCCAGGTCCACCGAGGTGTCGGTGGCGTCGATGCGGATGTCGATGTCGGGGTGCTCGCGCTGGAAGGACTCCAGCCGTGGGATGAGCCACATCGACGCAAACGACGCCCAGGTGCTGATGGACACGCTCTTGCGCCCCGCGCCCTGGCGGATCAGCCGCACCGCGCTGTCGATGCGCTCCAGCGAAGGCGTCACCGCCCGCAGCAGCTGGATGCCGGCGCCGGTCAGCTCCACGGCACGGGTGTGGCGCAAAAACAGGGGCACGCCAATTTCGGTCTCCAGCGCCTGGATCTGCCGGCTGACGGCCGACTGGGTCAGCGCCAGATCGTCGGCGGCGGCGCGGAAGTTCAGGTGCCGGGCCACCGCCTGGAAGGCGCGCAAGTGGCCGGCCGCAACGGTGCGGGAGCGCAGGGGGGCGGATGAGGGCAGCATGGGTATTGATTCGATTAATGCATCAATAGCGTAACGCCTTTTCATTGGACTGCCAAACGCCATGGCGCGATCATTTGCTGCCAGATTGATGTTTTTATCAATCGCTTGTCTTCACCAGGAGAACACCATGGCTGTCCCGTCCGCACTGCAATCGCAACACTTTTCGGCTGTCCCGGTCGGCGCGGACGGAGCGGTCAACTGGCGCCTGGACGCGGGGCGTGCCCTGACCCTGCAGCCGCGCGACGCGGCGGAACTGCGGGTGACGCAGGGGCGCATCTGGGCCACGTTGGACGGTCCCCACGCGGGAGCGGCCAACGCATCTGGCGACCTCGTGCTGCAGCCCGGCCAGCGGCTGGCGCTGCGCCCGGGGCAGCGGGTGGTGATCGAGTCCTGGGACCCGGTGGCGCAAGGGCCCGCCGGTTTCGTGTGGCAGACCCAGCCGGCGCGCTTGCCGCTGAGCGTGCACAGCGGTTCACGCTGGCAGCTGGCGGTAGCGCAACCCCTGCGGGACCTGCGTCGGGGGCTGCAGCAGGTGGCCCTGGCGTGCGGGCACCTGCTGGGCGGCGTGGTCGGCCTGCAATTCCGTCAGCCCTGAGCCGGGCGTCGGGTTTTGGGGGCCGGCTTGCGCCGGGGCTTGGCGGCGTGGGCCTGCACGGCTGCTTGCAGGGCCAGGCGCGCCCAGGGCGCCATGGCGTGGGCCGAGTCCATGGCGTCGTCCGGGGCGCTGTAGTAATTCATGCTGCGCAGCACCGGCTCCCCGTCCTTGGTGGACGCGTAGGTGAAGCGCTTGCAACCGGCCGCCTCCCATTGGGGGCGGGTGGCGTCGCTGGCCTTGAGCCACAGTTTCTCCCCGCTTCCCAGGTCGGCAATGAGGGCGACGGACAGGCCGTCGGTGCTGATGCCCCAGCCGCCGAACATGCGTTTGGCCACGCAGGGGCCCAGGCTGGCCAGCAGTTCGCAGCAGTAGTGGACAAAGTCGGCGTGGGAGGTGGCCATGGGTGTCAGCGCGGGGTGCCCAGCGCCCGGGCGTCGTCGGCGTAGGCGCGCAGCGTTTCGACCAGCTTGGCGCGCTGGCGTTCGGTGGCGCTGTTGTGCAGGGCGGCCAGGGCGGCGCAGTTGGCGGTGTCCTGCTGGTCGCGGTAGGGGCGGTAGGCCGGGTCAGGTGAATGCAGGGTGCGCTCCAGCAGGGCCCGGATGTCGGCCTGGGCGCGTGCAGCCGCAGGCGGGTTGCTGGTCAGGCCGCGCAGCGTCTGCAGCGTGTCCTGCTGGCGCAGCAGCCGTTCGCGGTACTGGATGGCGGGGTCGTACCCGGACTGGCGGATCACGGCCGTGATGGCGTTGCGCTGGGCGGGCTCCAGGGTGCCGTAAAACGACTCGGCGCGCTCCACCAGCTGCTTGCCCCGCTGCTCTAGGCGCTCGGCGGGGGGGCCGTCCATCCATTCGTCGCGCCATTCCCGGTTGCGTTTGTCGTATTCCCGGGCCAGGTGGTCCAGCTGGGTCTTCTGCAGGCTGGAGGCGATGGCCGCCAGGGCCGGGACCAGATGCCACACGGGCGCCTCGGCCCGCTCGCGCAGGCTGGCGTACACGGCGCACAGCTGCGCGGCCGTCACCGGCCGGGCGGCGTCGCCCTGCAGGCGGTCGAACTGCTGCGCCAGCAGGGGGAGTTCCTGCTGCCGGTGCCAGTCGAGGGTGGCATCGAGGTCGGCGCGCAGGCGGTCACCCTGGGCGCTGTCAAAATCGAAATACCGGTCCAGCCACCAATAGGCCATGTGGGGTGCGTTGTTGTAGCCCAGGCGCACCGCGCTGCAGCCGCCCAGCGACAGGGCAAGCAGCAGCACGCCGATAATGGACCCCCATCGGAGCAGACGACGCAGACCGGAACGCATCAAGAGGGACATGCAAGTGACATCGACGACACACACAACACAGGCCGCAGGCACAGGAGCCGCGGTGGACGTGGTCATTATGGCGGCGGGCAAGGGAACGCGCATGAAGAGCCGCCTGCCCAAGGTGCTGCATCCGCTGGCGGGCCGGCCCCTGCTGCGCCATGTGCTGGACACCGCCAGTGCCCTGCAGGCGCGCAAAGCGGTGGTCATCACCGGCCACGGCGCTATGGAAGTGGAAGCAGCCTGCGCAGGCAACACGGGTGCTGCAGCTCCATTGAGCCTGCATTTCGTGCGCCAGGAACCACAGCTGGGAACCGGCCACGCGGTGCAGCAGGCGGTGCCGGTGCTGGCCGACGACGGCGTGGTGGTGGTGCTCTCGGGCGACGTGCCGCTGACCCGGATCGACACCCTGCGCGCCCTGGTGCAAGCCAGCGGCGGCGACCGGCTGGCCCTGCTGACGATTGACTTTGCCGACCCCACCGGCTACGGCCGCATCGTGCGCGAAGGCGGCCCGCAAGGCGCCGTGCGCGCCATTGCCGAGCAGAAAGACGCTACGCCCGAGCAGCGCGCCATCCGCGAGGTGTACAGCGGCATCATGGCTGCACCGGCTAGCCTGCTCAAGGGCTGGCTGGCCCGCCTGGACAACCGCAATGCCCAGGGCGAGTACTACCTGACCGACGTGGTGAAGCTGGCCGTGGCCGACGGCGTGCCGGTGGTGGCGCACAAGATTGACGACGCCGTGCAGGTGGCCGGCGTCAACAGCCCCGTGCAGCTGGCCGAGCTGGAGCGGGCCTACCAGCGGCGCGTGGCCCTGCAACTGATGGAGCAGGGCGTGCGCCTGGCCGACCCGGCGCGGCTGGACGTGCGCGGCGAGTTGCAGTGCGCGCAGGACGTGGCCATCGATGTGAACTGCGTGTTTGAAGGCCGCGTGACCCTGGGCGAGGGCGTGCAGATCGGGGCCAACTGCGTGATCGCCAATGCCGTCATCGAGGCGGGCGCGGTGATCCACCCCTTTACCCATATCGATGGCGAGAAACTGGGCGTGACCGTGGGCGCCGGTGCGCTGATTGGCCCGTTTGCCCGCCTGCGCCCCGGGGCGCAACTGGGGGCCGAGGTGCACATCGGCAATTTTGTGGAGGTGAAGAACTCCACCCTGGCCAAGGGCGCCAAGGCCAACCACCTGGCCTACCTGGGGGATGCCACCGTGGGCGAGCGGGTGAACTACGGCGCCGGCAGCATCACCGCCAACTACGACGGCGCCAACAAGCACCGCACCGTGATCGAGGCCGACGTGCACGTGGGCAGCAACTGCGTGCTGGTGGCTCCGGTAACCATTGGCGCCGGCGGCACCATTGGCGGGGGCTCCACCATCACCAAGGACACACCGGCCGGCGCACTGAGCGTGGCGCGCGGCAAGCAGGTCAGCATTGCCAACTGGGCGCGGCCCCAGAAGGCGCCCAAGGCCTGAGCGCGGGGAGCAAACCATGGCCGACACACCACAGGACCGCATTGCCGCGCTGGAGGCCGAACTGGCCGCGCTGCGCGCCGAGATGCAGGAGTTCACCTACACCGTGTCGCACGACCTGCGCGCGCCCCTGCGCCACATCGTCTCCTACGCCCAGCTGGTGCAGGAAGACGCCGGGCCAAAGTTGAACACCGAGGTGCAGGGCTTCCTGGCCACCATCACCGATTCGGCCCGCCACATGGGCGTGCTGCTCGACGGTCTGGTAGCCCTGTCGCGCCTGGGTACGGTGCCGGTGGCTGTGACGGCCGTGCCGCTGCAGGCGCTGGTGCAGGATGTGGCGGCGCAGCTGAACGAGCGCAACCCCGGGCGCAACATCGACTGGCGCATTGCCGGCGATTTGCCCACGGTGCTGGCCGATGCCGCGCTGCTGCGCCAGGCGCTGGAGCACGTGCTGGGCAACGCCGTTAAGTTCACCGCCCCGCGCGAGCAGGCGGTGGTGGAGATTACGGCGCCGCCCGGCGGGAGCAAGGGCATGCAGACCCTGCAAGTGCGCGACAACGGCGTGGGCTACAACCCGGCCATGCAGGCCAAGCTGTTCCAGGTGTTTGGCCGGCTGCACAGCGCCAAGCAGTTTGAGGGCATCGGCCTGGGGCTGGCCATGACGCGCAAGATTGCGCAGCGCCTGGAGGGCACGGTCAGCGCGCAAGGCGTGCTGGACGGTGGGTGCTGCGTCACCCTGTGCTTGCCGGTGGCGCCGGCGGTCTAGCTATTGAAACCATAGCTATTCACGCAGGTTTCATGCGGGCTACGACCCGAAATAGCTCCAATTTCTAGGGCAACGGCAGTTCGGCTCCAAACTTGCTGCGCTTGATGCTGAAGAAGGCCTTCACGTTGCGCACGTTGGCGTCGCTGGTGAACAGCCGCTGCGCCAGCGCCTGGTAGGCCGGCATGTCCGGGGTGTGCACCACCAGCACAAAGTCGGGCCCGGGGGACACGCGGTAGCACTGCTGCACGGCGCTGTCCTGGGCCACGCGGGCTTCCAGGGCGTCCAGCGCAGCGGCGTCCTGGCGGTCCAGCGTGATTTCCACAATTGCCGTCAACCCATGGCCCAGCGTGGCGGCCATGCGCTCGGGGTTGAGGATGGCCACCTGCCGCTCGATCAGCCCGGCTTCGCGCAGGCGCTTGACGCGGCGCAGGCAGGTGGGCGGCGAGGTGTGCACGCGCGCGGCCAGCTCCTGGTTGCTCAGGCTGGCGTCGCGCTGGAGCTGCGCCAGCAGCTGCTGGTCAATGGCGTCTAGTGCTGTTGGTTCCATTTATTGGAGAAAAATGAATTTAAATTTCTTGAATGAATGATTGTGAAATTTTCGTTCATATCAAGCGCAATTTCAATCAGTTATTTTTTGTCAGGCCCTCTACGATGCAGCCATTCGTTTGATTGGGAGTCTGTCTATGTGTGGCATCGTCGGCGCGGTATCGACCCGCAACATTGTTCCTGTGCTGGTGCAGGGGCTGGAGCGTCTGGAATACCGGGGTTACGACTCCTGCGGTGTGGCGGTGTACGCCCACGGGGCAGATGCCGCGCATTCCGGCCTGCGCCGCGCGCGCAGCACGGCCCGGGTGGCCGAGCTGGCCGCGCAGGTGGCACCCGGGGGCGAGTCGGGCGGGTTGGAAGGCATGCTGGGCATTGCCCACACCCGCTGGGCCACCCACGGCGCGCCCTCGGTCAGCAATGCCCACCCCCATTTCAGCCACGGTAGCGGGGTAGATGCGCACCAGCGGCCCGGCCGCATTGCGCTGGTACACAACGGCATCATCGAAAACCACGACGAACTGCGCGTGGCGCTCAAGGCCAAGGGCTACAGCTTTGTCAGCCAGACCGATACCGAAGTCATCGCCCACCTGGTCGACAGCCTGTACAACGGCGATCTGTTCGAAGCCGTGCAGGCCGCCGTCGGCCAGTTGCACGGGGCGTACGCCATTGCCGTGTTCTGCAAGGACGAACCGCATCGCCTGATTGGCGCGCGCCAGGGCTCGCCCTTGATTTTGGGCGTGGGCAAAGACGGGCAAGAGCACTTTCTGGCCAGCGACGCCATGGCCCTGGCTGGCGTGACCGACCAGATCGTCTACCTGGACGAAGGCGACATGGTGGACCTGCAGCTGGGCAAGTACTGGCTGCTGGACAAGGCGCGCAAGCCGGTTGCGCCGGCGCAGCGCCCGGTCAAGACGGTGGTGGCGCACAGCGGCGCGGCCGAGCTGGGCCCCTACCGCCACTACATGCAGAAGGAAATCTTCGAGCAGCCCCGCGCCATTGCCGACACGCTGGAAGGCGTGGAGGGCATCGTGCCCGAGCTGTTCGACCTGCAGATGAACCACGCCCCCGGCGCCAACGCGCACCAGGTGTTTGGCGAGATCGACAACGTCCTCATCCTGGCCTGCGGCACCAGCTACTACAGCGGCTGCACCGCCAAATACTGGCTGGAGAGCATTGCCCAGGTGCCCACGCAGGTAGAAGTGGCCAGCGAGTACCGCTACCGCGACTCGGTTCCCAACCCCAAGACCCTGGTGGTCACCATCACCCAGTCGGGCGAAACCGCCGACACCCTGGCCGCCCTGCGCCACGCCCAAAGCCTGGGCATGAAGCACACGCTGACCATCTGCAACGTGGCCACCAGCGCCATGGTGCGCGAGTGCAGCCTGGCCTACGTGACCCGCGCCGGCGTCGAGATTGGCGTGGCCTCCACCAAGGCCTTCACCACCCAGCTGGCTGGCCTGTTCCTGCTGACCCTGGCGCTGGCGCAGGCCAAGGGCCGGCTGAGCGCGCAGGACGAGCAGGAGCACATCAAGGCCATGCGCCACCTGCCCGCCGCCTTGCAGGCCGTGCTGGCGCTGGAGCCGCAGCTCATTGCCTGGGCCGAAGATTTCGCCAAGAAGGAAAACGCACTCTTCCTGGGCCGCGGCCTGCACTACCCCATTGCGCTGGAAGGCGCCTTGAAACTCAAGGAAATCACCTACATCCACGCCGAAGCCTACGCCGCCGGCGAACTCAAGCACGGCCCGCTGGCGCTGGTGACCAGCGAGATGCCCGTGGTGGCCGTGGCGCCCAACGACGCGCTGCTGGAAAAGCTCAAGAGCAACCTGCATGAGGTGCGCGCGCGCGGCGGCGTGCTGTACGTGCTGGCCGACTCCGACACCCGCATCGAAAGCGGTGACGGCATGCACGTGATCCGCATGCCGGAGCACTACGGCGCCCTGTCACCCCTGCTGCACGTTGTGCCCCTGCAGTTGCTGGCGTATCACACGGCGTGTGCGCGCGGGACCGATGTGGACAAGCCGCGCAACCTGGCCAAGAGCGTTACGGTGGAGTAGGCCGGTGCCTTTGGCATGACGCTTATTCCGTACAAATAAAGTCGTAAACAGGTCATTAAAGTCGTAAACAGCCCTCTAGCATCCATGCGGGTTTGCAGGGCGTTGGATTTTGGAGACGCTTTTTTAAAGTCGTAAACACATGCTCAAACCCGTGTGTCGATCCGCTGAAATGTGACTTCGGCAGGCTCTTGCCTAATTCAATTGAAAGACTGGGTTGGGCCAGATGCGGATGCCCACAAACGTCCGCATTCAGGCGGCACGATCTACGTTTTTCAAAACTTACTTGAAAGTCCGCTGCCTATCTTGAAGCAATCGAATGGAGGTGATTCGCATCGTGAATGTGATCACGTATCAAGCATGTCCCAGTCGTCGCCGAGCATCCACCGAATGGCGGACAATTTGCCATTGATCATTCCCCACTCGAAATCGCTCCAAGGGCCAAGGTTCTTCAAGCCATATTGCTTCTCGACCTGACGCTGCGCACGCAGGGACCCTTCCCAAATAGTGTCGATCACCATACTCTGGTGGCGACCCACACCCTGGCCGGCGTTGTCCCACTCTTCCTTGGCTACCACCTTGATCTTGCCATCCTCGATACCCTCCCGCATAACCATCTTGCGGTTGTACCAAACCTGATGGAACAGCAGCTCTTCTGCCTTCAGCAACTCGTGAAGGCCGCGCGGTTCTTCCTCCCAAGACTGCTCCCACATCAGTTGAGTCACCATTGACGGGTCGATGCGTCTCAGGATTTCAACGAGGTTGATGCAGTACATCGACTTGATCTTGCTGAAGTGCTTCGCGATGTCGGCATGGGGCAGCTTCTGGTTTAACGCACCGAAGTCAGTCTTGTTGTGCGTCACGAATGCGAGCCGCTCGCCCGGGGGAGCGGCCTGAACTAGGTCCACATACATCTCGAATAGCAAGGCGTCGGCCATGCTGTTCTTGGTTTCGTGGTGACAAGGTGCTTTTCGATACAGTGCGCGGTCGGCGGCCCGGAGTTTCGCACCATCGCTGGGTTCAAGCTGGGTTGCAGCGACTAAGAGCTTGTCGATGCGCTCAAGCACACCTTCTGCTTCGCCGCCGAAAATCGGAATCTTGTGATTCGCGTCTTCCAGCTTTTTCATCAATGCTTTCCGACCACGCGTACTGCCCGGCATGCGGGTGAGAGCTTCGCGAACTTGCTGGAAGTGCCCCTTGAGGCTGCGAGCGCTCGCCTGAGCAACGCGCGTCCTGTTGCGCTTGAACTCATCATGCACAAGCTTCGGGACCAGTAACCGCAACTGCCCCTCGCGGACCATGTTCTCTATGACGAGCAAGAGCGGAGTGAGCTTCCGGTCTTGTGCGAGGTCAAGCCAAACGCAGGTGTCGATAAACGCATTGAGCATCTGTACTTAGATACCACCAACTGCCGTGACATACGCTTTGAATTTTTTCGCTCGGACATTGGCTTCTGCCGTTTCCGCGAAAACCTCGACTTTCCCGAATGATCGGAGCCGTGCTAACTCGGAAGACTGGATGCGTGCACCAGTTCCATACTGCTGGGCCAAGACCCAAAAGAAGAGCTCGTATCCCTTGTCTCGGAGAGCCTGAAGAACCGTGGCCGTCGCCTTCTTAGGATCGTCAAAATCTGGACAGAGCGTTGCCAAGATGTGTGGCCAAAGGTCAGGATGTATCGTTGTCATCCGTTTGATAAAGCCTTCCGGTTGATCATCATTGGACATACGGCGAATGAAGTATTCGACATCTGCAATTTCCGTACGTCGTACGCGATGCGTACCGTTGGTCAAAAGTTTTAGTGTTTGAGACTTCCCCCAGTTCGAGTGCCCTACGACAAAGATAACTTTTGGCTTTGACAACGAAATCTCCCTTAATTATTGATATTCCATCTTACATTTTGCGGCGTAGGCGTCACAGTCTATACAACGGCCATCTAGCCCTGCATCCCAAAAATGGAGATCAACGTCCGCGATGCGCTTGCAGATGGGCCGGCCACTCTTGGCCGAGCTCTGTCTTACGTAGCCAGTTGATCGATCTACCGCAACCACTGCTTTTCCGTCGTCTGGAGAACCGACGTCTTGCTAATAGTGAATGACAGCTCTAGGGCATTGAATCGGATAGAGCGAATTTCGGTTTTGGGTCACTTCGGTACTCCACACTAGGGAAATAGCACATGGGCCGGCCGGTTTCCGAGGTGGCGGCGACTCTCATCCAGCTGTGACGTGTCCAGCCCGTAGGTCCGCAGCAGCCACCTCGACTGCCCGCCGATTTCGCCCCCAACTTCCCCGCGGCCATGTAGGCACAGTCGGTTGCTGACGAGCAGCACATCGCCCGGCTGGATGGCCACGGTCTGGGCTACTTCGCTGCAGGCTTTTGCAAAATTCTCCGCCGCCTTCTCTGCAGCGCCGCCAGGTTCAGTCGGCGAGACGCTGGAATGACTGAACCTAACAATCGTTCCGATGGCGGCATCTTTGAGCAGCGGCTCGTCGATGGCAGTATGCACATCCCCGAGGATGTCGCGCATGCCTTCGAGGAAGGTCGCTTGCGACTCGATGGAAAACTGCGCCTGCTTTAGTTCGTGAATGTCTTCCGGAGACAGCTTGCCCAAGGCCTCATGGAGCACCATCACCGTTGTCGGCACGGACTTCGGATTTCGCAGGCCAACCAGGGCCACCGTGTCAGGCGACGGCGCGATTCGCGCATTGGAAGCATCGGTCTCGCCGTTAAACGGAAAGCTGACGCCATCTGTGTGTCCGCGCAGTGCTCCCTGAGACTTGCGCGCGAACTTACCGTCACCAGGAATCGCGGTCAGGTTGACGAACAGTTCCCCGCTGTTCTCAGACCCGTAAGACACGGTTTCCAGGCCGAGAAAAGCCTGGACGGCAATGGCCGCAGCGCGGCCCGTGTAGGTGCCGGCAGCGGCGGGAACAGGTGTGAACCAGTCCGGCGAGTCGGGCAATTGGGTGGGCACGAACACGCTGCTCAACACTACGAACGGTGTCGACAGGACTTCTTGGCGGACCGCAGCCAAGTCTTCGCCAGCGGCAATGAGCGATTCTTCCACGCCACTGACAAGCTCGCGACCAAGCTTTCCGGGTTCAGCCAGGGCATCCGCTCTTCGCTCAAATTCGGTCGCCAGCTCCCAGGCTGCGACGGCGGTTCTAATTGCCGCAGCTAGCTTTGGCGCACTCATAACATCTCCTCGGGGTTGATACATTATTGATAATCGTCTACACTGCGTCAAGGGGCTCGCGTGCCCCCGCAGCCATGGAGGGCGTCAATGCAAACCACGTTTAACCCGGTAGACCTTGCTCAAGCGCAAGCGCTCTTGTCCCGGCTCCCAGTTACATTCTCTAACATCCTTCGGACCGCCCAATTGACGGCGACGCCCGAGGGACAAATTTCCGTTTCCTATGAGATGCAAAGCTCACTGAAGCGCGAAGTTACAGCGCCTTCACCAATTGAAGCGATTCGGCAGGCGCTCTTTGACCTAGCGACCTGTGTGACAACGTCCGCACAACAACACGAAGCCGTTCATGTGAGTTCCTATGCCGCCGGCACTGAGTTGGCAACGGAGGCGTCCTCTCCCGAGCGGGCGCTTTCTAAGGCGAAGCAACAGACGCTAGGCACTTCGTTGCCTTCTCGCCTGAAGGAGCATCTCAGCGAGTTGGCCACAGCCGAAGCGACAAGCTTCGCCGACGTGTGCCGGCGATTCGTTGTCTTCGGATTTGAAGACTTCGTTGCAAGGTCGCTCTACGCGAGCCCCTCCTCACTATTTGCTGCACTTACCAACGAGTTGCACGAGTGGGATGACAACAACACCGAGCAGGTAATGGTGCGCTTGGACCCAGGCCACGCAGTGCGACTACGGTCGACCGCGAAGGAGTACGAGAAGTCTGTTTCCGAGTTGACCGTAATGTGTGCAGCCCATGGCATCGCGATGCAAAGGCTGCTCGAGCCACTCGAATTTCGGGTTTCAAATTGCAAAGGGGCAGCGGTTAGAAGTCTAGCTTCGAAGCTTGGACTGCAGCCTGTTGCCGCTCCTCTCGTATCTGGCATCCTCGCAGGAAGCATACGCGCACCAAGGAAATTGCTTCCCAAGCTCGCTTTGATCTTGGAAGCCCCTGAGTCTCTGCTATCCACGGTGTTTCGAGGCAGCTTTGACCGGAGGCTGGTACCCGCTTTCAAAGCAGAGGCCGGAAAGCCTGTGCTTCCTATCGCGCCTGCAACTTGGGCCACCGCGGTGAAGGCGTTGGACCTTTCCCCGGAAGACGCGAAAGCTCTACTTGAACTGGGAGTTTGATACGCATGAATCCCTTCCAGCACGCTCGAAATGAAGCACTTGCAACCAGAGAGAAACTGGAGCCCTTGCATTCCCATACCCCGGTAGCGGCCAAAGACCTACTGCAAAAGGTCGAGTCGATCCTGAAGATTGCGATTGAACCCGTGGCACCGACCTATCCCGACCTTGGGGGCGGGACGGCGGTGCTCCAGCGGGAGCAAATGTTCATCTATGTCAGTAAGGCGGTCGAAAAATGGAATGCCGAGTACTGTGGTCTTGTCGCCCATGAACTCGGGCACTTTTTTCTTGATGCGACGAAACCAGCCACGACCGTTGCGCACTTGAGCACTTTGCTGGGCAGCGCCGGTAGTCCCGCCGTTCTCAAGGTCGAAGCCTATGGCGCGCGCGAGCGGCAGGAACTCCAAGCAAACGTCTTCGCCCGCGAGTTGCTATTGCCAAGAAATGTTGCTCGGCAACTTGCATTGGCCGGAAAGGGCCCCGCGGATGCAGCCACCGAGCTCGGCATTCCACTGGAATTCGTCAGGCAGCAAATGCTCGATGGCCTTCTCCTTCCGGATTCAACCGAGACGATCAGCCCGTTAAGTAAACCGAGCTCAGATCAGTTGGCAGCAGCCAGAGCCGAGGAACGCGCGACCAACGTGGTCGCAGGACCGGGTACAGGCAAGACCACCACGCTAATCCATCGAGTCAAGTACTTGGTGGAGGAAAAGCATGTGCATCCGAACCAAATTCTGGTCCTGACGTTCACCAACAAGGCGGCGCTGGAACTGATTGAACGTCTGCGAAGCGCCGGAATTGCCGGGGCTTCCGACATCTGGGCGGGCACATTCCACTCGTTCGGACTAGAGTTCCTGCGGAAGTACCACCAGCACTTTGAACTGGATTCGGACCTTCACGTGTCGGACTTGATGGGTTCGATGACGAATCTGGTCAAGGCGCTGCCGCGCGTCAAGCTCGGGCACTTCCTGCGTGTGGAGGACCCGTACGAATGGCTTGGTCCCGTCGGCAACGGTATCACGAGGCTCAAGGAGGAAATGGTCTCTCCGGCTGCCTACAGGAGCTTTGTAGAGAGCAATCAGGCCGAAGATGAGGAGCTTCAGCAAAAGCGCCTCGATGTGGCCACCCTCTTCGAGCTTCACGAGACCTTGCTCAAGGAGCGCCGGTCTGTCGATTTTGTGGATCTCATCTCAAAGCCGGCGATTGCACTCAGAGACGACAGGACGCCATTTGCCGAGTTGGCCGACCGCTTTCAGTACGTCCTGGTGGACGAATACCAGGACGTCACGCAAGCCATGGTCGAACTGCTTCGTCAACTGGCATACAAGAAGCACGTCTGGGTGGTTGGCGATGTTCGCCAAGCTATTCACCATTGGCGCGGCGCTTCGCTGAAAAGTCTCCAGAAGTTCGACGTCGAGTTCAAGGCGCATGCCGCTGGCACTTCTATCCAGCGCTATCCCTTGACCTTCAACCGGAGAAGTTCGCAGGAGATCGTCGACCTTACGCAGCAGATTGGCCGCGACCATGCGCTCGAGAGCACGTTGAGGCTTGATGAGGTCGTTGCAACCAATGGCGGGTCGGGCGTAAAACCTGTGGTTGTCACTTGCCGCGATGGCGATGCGCTTCTCGGGGCAATTTTTGAGCACATCAGCGAATTGCAGACCATCGGGGTGCCCTTCGGCAGCCAGGCAGTTCTTTGCCGTAAGTCAAGTGACGTGGAGCGCGCCGCCGAACTCCTGAATCACGCGGGGCTTCCCATTCTCTACATCGGAGACTTGACCGCGCGGGCCGAGGTAAAGCACATTCTCTGCCTCATTCAGCTCCTGGTTGAGCGTCGCCCAAAGGCGCTGGTTGGATTGTCGGGGATTTCTGCCCTCAACATGCCTCTGGCAGATGTAGCCGTGCTGTTAAAGGCCGCCGAGAACGATCTGGCCTTTCAGAGAGGGCGCTGGATTCAAGTGCCGCCGCCGGGCCTTAGCCTGCGTGGACTGGAGGTGACATCCAGTCTCCGAGACCTCATCGGGCGGTTTCAGCATGGCTCAAATCCCTGGACCTTCATCTGCCATCTTCTGTTGGACAAGCGCTTCGGCCTCCCGCCTACAGCAGATACCAGCGTTCGAGCTTGGGTAAATCGCATTGCCCTCTGGCAGTTCGCCTACAGCGTGCGAAATGGCGACGGCGAAATGAAGGAAGCGAGGCTGTCGCGGTACCTGCTGCGACAACGGCTGCGACAGCGAATCGGCGATGCCCAAGGTCAGCGTGAGCTTCCGCCGGAAGCGGCCGTACTCGATGGCGTTCGCGTGATGACCGTTCATGGTAGCAAGGGGCTTGAATTCGAGGCCGTGCATGTGGGCTTCGTGAGCGCGGACAGCTACGGAAGCCGAGAACCCACTTGGCGACCTGAAGGAATTCTCGACATTGTGCCGCCCGAGGCCCTCAATAGCAGCATGGAAGAACACAAGTTCGAGGAATCGGTCGAACGGAACAACCTGCTTTACGTCGCTGTCTCGAGAGCGAAACGACATCTGTATCTCTATCAAGACACCAAATTCAGAAACTCGACCGCACCCCAGCTGGATCACTACCCCAAGAGATACCTTACGAAGGCATACAGCGGTTCTTCGCTGACTACGACAAAGGCGGTCATGAGTGGGGCGTTTGTTGCGCAGACGGCGTTGCCATTTGAAGATTTCTACAGCTATGCAATTTGTTCGCTGCGCTACTGGTACAGCCACGTCCTGGAAATGCAAAGCGAATCGGATATCGACGTTTCGTTACGCGCCCGATGGGCAGTGATGGATGCGCTCAAGACGCTGTCTTCCGGCGTGTCGAGTTCTGCACAAGGCGCGCTGGGTACGGCCTGGAAGACACGTAAATTGCCCACCGCGGTCGAAGATCCCTCCCTGTGGACCGACGCGCTCTATGCGCTTGAGCGTGGTGAACGCCAGGTCCAGACCTTACTGCAGCGAGGCGGGCGATTCGAACAGGCCTCGGCCACCATCGGCGGACTAAAGCTGCAGATGCCTTGGGGATTTCGCATCGACGGGACCTACGGCGGAACTGAGTACGCAATCCTGCGGTTCTCTCGCCGCGGAATCGGCGACTTCAAGACCATAATGAATCCGGTGCTTCGTGGGTTGGATTTACCGGGCCCAACGTCGATGACTCTTCACCACGTGCTTTCGGCGAAAACTGACCAAGTAGAGGGCTCGAAGGCAATTGAAATGACTAAGGCCTACAAGGCTGCAGAGCGTTTCGCCACCGGCGACAACTCGCCGGCCGTTGGTCACCACTGCACCCGATGTGACTTCTGCACGATCTGTCCGTCTGCACCTCGATAGGTCCTGGCTCGCGAGCTGCGGAAATCTGAACGCTCCCTGGAATCGACTTAGAACGGACCGACAGACACGGCAGAAAAGAAACGAACTCTACAGTTCGGATATTGATCTGCATCCGCCTTGCGAGACAATACTGAATGTCGGCTATGTGGCCCTGGATCTGAATCGACCATTTGCCGCTTTGGGTCGATCGCAGCTCAGGGCCAGAGGACTAAACCGCTGTCGCGGTAGTCTCCGAGCCAGCGGACTTGGCGCCCCAAAGACTTGGCGCGTGCCTATGTTGTGAATTGAGGCAATTGGCCTCGTTCACACAGGAGCACAGCCATGGAAACGTCCAGTCACCCGGTATCTCCATTGCGTCAGCGCATGCTGGAGGACATGCACATGCGCAAACTTGCGCCCAAGACGCAGCAATCCTATATCCGAGCAGTCAGCCGATTTGCAAAGTATCTGGGGCGCTCCCCCGATACCGCCACTGCCGAGGACCTGCGCCGCTATCAACTGCACCTGGTGGACGCGGGCACCTCACCGATCACCCTCAACGCCACCATTACCGGCTTGAAGTTCTTGTTCGACGTGACACTTGGCCATGGCGATGTTCTGGCGAAGATGCAGTCGATACGCGTTCCTCGCAAGATCCCCGTTGTCCTGAACAAGCAGGAAGTCGCTCGCCTGATTGCGTGCGCTGGCAACCTCAAGCATCAGACGGCACTGGCTCTTGCCTATGGCACCGGGCTGCGTGCCAATGAAGTGGTGTCACTCAGGGTGACCGACATCGACAGCCAACGCATGACGCTGCGCGTGGAGCAGGGCAAGGGAGGACGGGATCGGTACGCCATGATTTCGCCTGTACTGCTGGAGCGACTGCGTGTGTGGTGGCGCGTGGCCCGTGCCCAGGGAAGGATGCTCGACGGCGGTTGGTTGTTTCCAGGCATGGACCCAATCAATCCGCTGACCGCACGACAGCTCAACCGTGCCATTCATGAAGCGGCCACCCTGGCCAAGATCAACAAGCGTGTGTCCATGCACACGCTACGCCACAGCTTTGCCACCCATCTACTGGAACAGAAGGTCGACATCCGCGTGATTCAGGTGATGCTGGGCCACAAGAAGCTGGAGACAACAGCGCTTTACACCCAGGTGGCCACCGAGGTGCTCAAAGAGGTGATTAGCCCGCTGGAAACGCTGCAGCCAGCGTAGACATCCTCTATGGGGCCAAGTGCCCTGGAGGTGGCGGACATCTTCCGCGCCCATGGGCCAGCCTTTCGTCTGGCGCAGCGCTCCCATCTGAGCCTGGGTCAGCTCAAGGTCATGACAGCGATCGAGCAGTGCCGCACGGCGGCACTGGGGGGACATGTTTTGCGCTGCCCGGACTGCCAACGAGATCAGGTGTCCTACAACTCCTGCCGCAACCGGCATTGCCCCAAGTGCCAGGCCCATGCAGCCAAGCGTTGGTTGGAAGCCAGGCAGGCCGACCTCTTGCCAGTGGATTACTACCATGTGGTCTTCACACTACCGGCACCCATCAGCGACATCTCGTACTACAACAAGGCCTTGGTCTACGGCCTGCTGTTTGAGATCGCTGCTGAAACGTTGACCACCATTGCTGCTGATCCCAAGCATCTGGGGGCGGAGGTAGGCGTGACGCTGGTGCTGCACACCTGGGGCTCGGCGCTGACACACCATCCCCATGTGCATGGCATCGTGCCCGGCGGCGGCCTCTCGCCGGATGGCAAGCGCTGGGTGTCATGCAAGCCCGGTTTCTTCCTGTCAGTGCGGGTGCTCTCACGACTGTTCCGTCGCCGCTTCCTGGAGGCCCTGCAGGAGGCGCACCGCGCAGGCAAGCTGCAGTTCTTTGGTGAGCGCGCTGACTTGGTAGATCCGAAGTTCTTTGCCAAGTGGCTTGCGCCACTGCGCAAGATTGAGTGGGTGGTGTATGCCAAGCGCCCGTTTTCGGGGCCTGAAGCGGTGCTGGCCTATCTGTCGCGCTACACGCACCGGGTGGCCATAGCCAATTCCCGGTTGGTTGCGATGGATGAGCGCGGTATCACATTCAAATGGAAGGACTACCGCGACAAGCGCAACCCGGATAGGCCACGGCACAAGACCATGACGCTCGCGGACGATGAGTTCATGCGCCGATTTTTATTGCATGTGCTTCCGCTCGGGTTCCACCGCATCCGCCACTTCGGCTTGATTGCCAACAACGGGCGCAAAGAGAAACTTGCACTTGCGCGGCAACTGCTAAACGTGGTGACTGTCACTGTTCAGGCAGCGGCAGCGGCAGCGGAGGCTGCAAACGATGAGCCAGTGCGCCTGAACTTCGTTTGCAGGCACTGTGGCGGTTTAATGATCGTGGTGGAAACGTTCATCCGGGGTCAATCCATCCGCGCACCGCCCTGCAATGGAGGTAGTGCATGACAGAGCACCTGCCAAGCCGGTTAAAGATCGAACTGACATTGCCAATTGGCATGCCGGTTGGAGGAGGCTTTGTTGCGGCTGGCCCATCGGCCGGTTGCATGCAGTCGTGCACTGCAAGTCATACGCGATTTGCAAAGTTGCGCAGCTATCGGACGGGGATGACTACCGCAATCCTTTGCTTCCAACCCTGGATTGGCCGTACCGGTAACTTCAAATCACCATAGCCCAATAACAATTGGCTTTGCACGCGGGCCGCTGCAGGCCCCGCGGTTTCCTCCCTTGGGGCTTGTACGACGCCCACCCTTGCGGGTTATCGGGGTGTCATTGGCATGCCTCTGCGGGCGGGCATCCTACAACCCTTAACACAAGCGGTCATCGATCAATGTCCGCTAAGTGGTTCTTTGGTGAGCATGGGCAATAAAGGGCACATATGTCGCTCGAATGCAAAATACTGTGCAAACGAATTAAACTAGTCACTCAAATGTCACTAGTCCACGATATACAAGCCGCCTCAATCGCCCAGGACTCGGACATCCCGACACTGCTTCGGATGTGCAAACTCTTGGCGGCTAGGATTTCGCATCAAGAGTTCGCCGAGTGGGTAGATCGAGAGTTGAACGGCTACCCCAGCATCAATGACTTGCCTGACTATCGTGTAGTTCGAGTGGACTCATATGGGGCATTTATCGGTACATTCTCTCAAGCGAGCAAACTACAAATACCAGTCACCGTGTTGCCGAAGGAACTTCAAGAGCAGTACCGAAACGCGTACATGGGTAGTAGCATCAGTGCCTACACAGCGCTTCTCTCTGGCGACAAGTCGGAAAGCCTGCAAGAGTCCTGGCCAGTCGCACTCGCCGTACACAATGCGTCAAAGCTAACGCCCAACATGCAGTGTATTTCCGCGTGGAAAGAAATACCGATTGGCGCCATCGTTAGACTGATGGACTCAGTCAAGACCCGCGTCCTTGGCTTTGCGATTGATCTCGAACGAGAAGCTCCAAACGCAGGTGAACTCCCTATTGGCAGTCAGCCACCATTGAGTCGCGAGAAAATGACTCAGATCTTCAACACGAACATCACGGGTAACGTCGGAAACGTCGCAAATGCCAGCTCTGATTTTAGCCAGTCGTCAAAGATCGTGGTCGAGCCTGGCAACTGGCAATCTCTCCAGGCCCGACTACTGGAACTCGGCCTGACCTCCGCAGACACCGAAGGTCTAAAGGCCGACCTCGAACGCGCAGTTGCAGCGGAAAGCCAAAAAGAGAAAACGGAGATAGCGAGCACGTGGATTGGACGTCTCGCTGGAAAAGCCGCTACAGGTGCCGCCGGAGTCGGTATAGAAGTTGCCGCGACCGGTGTCGCAAAAGCAGTCGCGGCGTACTTTGGCCTCGCCGGGGCCTAATTCAACTTTAGGCATCTAAACCGTGAACGCAGCTGCCCTTGCAACGCTTAACGAATGCGACGCTGGCGCTCCCGTCATCGCGGCTATCAACAGCCTACTTACAAATGACGCTTTGCTTCTGCAGATAGACGCCAACGAGAGATCAATCGCATATCGCCTCGCGATGTATCTGCAGGCTCATATTCCCGGCATGCACGTTGACTGCGAATACAACCGCGATGGCATCGATCCAAAGAAAATTCAACACTTGGGACTCTACCCGGAAGACGATGACACGGAGGCTCGCACGGCTTATCCAGACATCATTGTTCACAAACGCCAGACCGACGACAACTTCCTGGTGATCGAGTTGAAGAAGTCGACCAACTCAACGGATCGTGCGACTGATTTTGCCAAGCTTCGTGGGTACAAGAAGAACCTTGGCTTCAAGCATGCTTTGTTCCTTGAACTGGCCACGAGTGGAAAGGCAGATGTGTCAGCCGCGGAGTGGGTGGATGCTTAACGGCGCCGCTTCAGTCAAAAAAAAATAGGCAGCACAACGTGGCCCACTCCGAGCGATTGACGCGATCCAACAATAGTCCGAATGTCAAAGTCGACTGCGACATAACAGCGTACGCATGGCTTGAGCACGACTCAGTGGGTCTTCTTGCTACAAGCCACGTTCAGTCCTTTGCCCTTTTCCACAACAGCGTCGTCAGGCCTTCGCTCGCAGCGCTCGATCAAGAACTTCAAGCGCTTCGGAGCAGCGATGATCCATCAAGTGTCTTCCTCGAGGACGACTACGTCGAACTGTTCCAGAAAACTCTAGAGGGGTTCCTACTTGCGACGCAGTCCATGTGGGAGCGAGGATTGCGACAGCTCCTTACTGATCGGGATAAAAAACTGCGAGACGGAGCAAATGCTCGCGCACTTCAAAACGCACGTTGGAGTGCACCCCACGACTGTCTCCAGACTCACTTTGAGGACCTATTCGGCTTGCCGTTGACGGCGTTCGACACTTACTCTGATCTCGATCTTCTCCAATCTCTTGCGAATGCAATACGGCATGGCGACGGAGCCTCCTCGCAAAAAGTATACAGAGCGTGCCCCGGACTCTGGTTGAACTGGTTGCAACCATGTTCGGTGATCGAAGGCGGCCCATTCACAATCCGAGTTCCACCCGATGCCCCTGCGTTTCCACCATTTGATTCAATCACTCTGCCGGAAGCACTACTGGAGCAGATGATTCAATCTGTAGTGTGGTTCTGGGATGACATTGAACACATGAGATGCAACTCCTTTCGACGAAAGCACCCGACGGTGGAGCAGAAGATCGAGCGATGGAGGGGACAGCGACGGCAGAGGTTGGCAGATCGACACTGGACGCCATCTGTTTGACTGTTGGCGTGCCCATAGTGCAGCCCCCTGTGTCAAGGGCCTTGCCTTTGGCCACGCTTCACCTCAAACTTGAACGAGTGCTTCCTTGAGAGATGACCGTCCGCTCTGGGTCGGTTGCGGGTTCGGGCCAAGTGCTGCCATCGGCCAATGACGGCTTAGGGGCAGTGACTTTGACGCTTCCACCTGATACTATCTACCGAGTCGGAAATTCAGCTTCAGGCTGGTCTGAGTCACTCACGGCCAGGGGCCTGAATGGCTGCGGCGATCGTTACCGGTCATCCGGAGGACTGCGGCTCCAATGGCCGCGGTGCCACCGAGACCGGGCATTCGATGTGTAGTGATGGCAAACCGGCCATGAGCGACCGGTCTGGTGCGGACCGTACAGGCACTCCCGACCCAAAACGGAAGTAAGCAGGCTGAAAAAGCGGACGCTCAGGTGCGTTGGGCATTAGCAGCGCCCGCCGCTATATCCATTTTGCATGCCTCTAATTGGGCTAGCATAAGGGGACGTCCGGGGGATTTTCTGGACTCCAGAACAAAGATACTTCGCGCAATGTGCAAGGGAGCGAGCGTGGCTGACTATTTCCAATTCATGGTGGCCTATCGGACTAGGATGATTCAAGGGCCATACTTTAAGGCCGTTATCGATCCGGTAAAGATCGAAAGCTTCGCGGGGCCGCGCGTCTACCCCATACCAATCCAAGTTGCACGTATTCACCCTATTGGGGTTGAACATAAACTAGCTGAACCTGGTCAATTGTTCTTGCCCCCTGGTGATCGCTACTTGACGGTGACGTCGAGAGCCGCTACCTCCCATGGGCCAGAAACTCTAGACACTCTCGAAAATGAGATCGACAAAATCGTGACTCAAATGAGCACGCTGCTACAACCACAAATGTTTATGGAGGAGGTTTATCGAGGCACGCTCCTTAGCCCGACAAAATTCATAATCAATGCAAGCATTAGGCCGTCAGAACTCACCGAAGTATCGCAACCGTGGCTACAGTCATCTCTATCGGACATTAAGGCCACGTTAACACCGGGCAGTGACCTTGAACGAAGGTATAGCCTGATGTCCCGTTTTTACGCTAGATCGCTCGCGTATGCACATTCAGAAGAGCACTTCTTGTTGCTCTGGACAACTCTTGAAATCTTCCCGATGCAAGCCACTAGCAATATTCGACCATTAGTGCTAAAGCTAGCCGACATTTTGGGACGCACAGAGGATGATATTAGGCAACACCTGCATGTCGGCCTGCTCTATGGGTGGCGCGGAAAGCTTGTGCATGACGGAACTCTTCCCCCTATCAGAGGAAGAGCCGAACTCTTTCGTCGCCTTGAGCTCATCGTCCATTCCGTAATACGCTCCATGTGCGGTCTGCCCTATAACGGCTCACTAGACCGTTATTGGACAGACGACCACGAAGAGCTACCGCGGCTTGAATAGACACTCCGGCTCTAGACACTAACTTCGGCCACTCTGCGTTGCGCTTCCGCATTGGGTCGCGAGCAAGCCGCTTGAATGTCAGCCCTGTAAACACGGCGGCAGTCCGCTCCTGGCCGGGAACGCCATTCCAGCTCGGGACTCTATAGCCGACAAGTAAGGCGCTCGCCCGATTTCGTTGGTTGGGCAGGCACCTCCTTGCATCCGACCGGCTGCTAAGGGTCGACTGCTGCGGGCCAGTTGCGGGCATTCGTCAGTGACAGCTTTGTGGACGGAAATCTGGTTAGCACATCCTAGCTATGGCGGCGTTTCAGATTTCCGCTGGAGAATTGAGGAATGCTACGGGATTGCGCCACACCAACAGTCGCTGATTTTTTGACTATCAAGGCAGATGGCGACGCCGACCGAGTTCACTCCGGTGAGACAAGTGCGTTCCCCAAGCCTTCCAGCAACAACTCCACCAAGGACGGCACATCACGCGTTCGGAACAACGCTCGGTTCTGCTCCTCAGTGAGGCCGTTAAGGCAAGACAGGCCCGCTACGCCCATGTCTGAGAGGTATTTCGTCATCTCCGGATAGTCAATCCATGGCACTCCCTCTTGATCGTAGATTGTCCGCATCGCCTCCGCATGCGGCGCGTGCTTCTGGTATTCCCAGGTGAACTCATCGCGAGTACGACCTTCAATCAAATCAATGAGGAGTGCACCGGCTCCGCCATATGCCCCACACAAGTACAGTGGGCGGCCTGCCTGCAATGTAGTGATTGCCTCTTCCACCACGCCAGGGATACGGCCCGAATACCAACTCAGCTGACGCCCGCCATGGAGCTGGGCTGTTTCGGTAGGGCCGACCTTCCCACCAATAACAATACGGGCCATCGTCTCTTTGCTTTGCTGGTCTCGCATCGCAGCCATACCACGAGCCCAGGCATAACGTCTTTCTGGGGAATCGGCGGGAAAGAACTCCGGCTCAGCAAGAAAAACCTGCGCGTCAAATTTTTCGACTCCGTCCGGTCTAGGTGTACGTATGAATGTCACCAACGTCATGAGTTCTGCTTTTCGATTAACAGGCATCTTCGCGTACGGCAACGGCCAGCCGAGGTAGTTTTCTATGCGCTGCAATTGCGGCAACGTACTCAGACTCTGATGGGCTGCAACAAGATCAGCCAACGCCCGCGTGTAGCCATCAGACCCAATATGTCCACCGTAAGCAAGTACTGCGCCGCGAGCCAGCAAGTGGCGCGAAATCACAATCATTGCGTCGTCTAGCTGCTCGGACAGCAATCCGTAACGCTTGATGTCGTCGCTCTCCGAAATTGAAAGCGCAATCTTCTGCTTGTCCAATATCCTATGCTCACCAACCCTCTGCAATGGCGTTGTTAGCTTTTTTTCCAGAGGCGCAAGCGCCTCTTCCTCTTCGTCACTTAGCGGTGGATCTGGATACAGTACCGATGCACCCATGGGAAGTGGGGCCAGAGTCAACAACTCTGGAGGCGATGAAAACACAATATCGCCGGGCTGAGCCTGACTCGCCAACACTAGCTTTGTGTGCTTTATGCGGACAATTTCCTTGAGGAGAAAGTCCACCGCTCGCCGCGCACCGTCAGGCCCCCATGAAATCACCGGAACATTGCCGACATACGGGAAGCTTCTCACGTCCACGCCATTTAGCCCATCGACCACCACCACTGGCCGCCCATGTTTTTTTGCCAACAGAACTTCGCGGCGACACCATGGTCGGCCGCTGTAGGCAGAGGTAGCCAGAACTATCACAGCAGATGATTGAACCGCAGACTCAATGCTGTCCTTGAAGCTCTTTCCAGCTTGTATCTGCCCACTGTCAACCCATGCATGAACAGGCTGTGTTGCTTGCAAATGTGCAATCATGGCTTCAAACAGCTTGGGCTCAAGGCCGATGTCGTGCTTTGCATGGCTGAGAAACAGGGTAACTGGGGCATCATCCCCTCGCGACTGGCCAAGCAAGAACCGACTGATTTCAATTAACAAACGGCGTTCAAGCCACTGCTTCAATTGTGGAGCCTCTTGCAAATGAGCAGCGATAAAGTTTGTTTCGTTCAGTTGAACATGCAACGGCCAAGCACTTTTCGTGAGTTGAACTGGCAGGAATCGATGCTTCGATCCCGCGCACTGTTGGGCAAGACTGAGAACAAAGTCAGGCCAGGAGAGACGGTCCTTCTGACTACCACCGACCAGCATGAGATCATCAGCCAGCACAATGACAACGCTAAGTTGTCCCTCATCAAGATTGTGAATTGCCGGAGCCAGACCCGAGCCATCTTCACGCAGCATCACCGTCGGAACCCGCAAGCCGGGAAGTAAGGGGTCGCAGTTTAATGCCCGATGCAATGCAACTGCAAGCTCCCGAGCTTGTGCAGATTCAGGATGGAATACCAAGTGAACTAGAAGAGGTGTAGGCCGCATTTCTTACTTTCAGTTTCTATGCATTTCACGCATTCTCCCACTGCGGTGGTAGCCAAGCTTTTGAAGTCAAGCAGGTGCTTTCATTTGGAAAACCTGCAGGCGGTAAAAGCTGATTCGTACACCAACGAGGTCTGCCGAAATCATGAAACCGGTCACAGCTCTCCCAGGAGTGCGTTTCAAAGCAATGTGCCTTGGGTGGTGACTAAAGATCATTGCTACTACGGAACACAGCCACAGCCCAACAGATACACTGTGAATTGGAAATGGAATTAACAAAAGGGAGTAAAAAAAATGGCCGTCTCGCACCAGGTTTTAGTCAGCTATCACCATTCACCAAGCGATCAAAAATATCGCAACGAGTTCGAGAAAATGTTTGCAGGTTCCGCCGGAGTGTTCATTTCGAAGTCGGTTCAGATTGGCGACATTGACACTGGACTCAAGACGGACACAATTCGTGCCAAGATTAGAGATGAATACTTGCGTGACTCAACGGTTACGGTGGTATTGATTGGTGAAAACACATGGCAACGCAAACACGTTGATTGGGAGGTTTCTTCAAGCATCCGCAGTACGCTGCATAGCACGCGTTCTGGCCTCCTTGGAATCATTCTTCCCACTCACCCGAGTTTTGGCATGACTGGATACGATGCTGGAATAATTCCGCCCCGTCTTCACGACAATGTCGTGTGCGGGTTTGCAAAAATCTACGATTGGTCGACTGACGCAGAAGCGGTAGGCAGACAGATTCACGCTGCTTTTACACGAAGGGACAAAATCGATCCCGACAACTCATACGACCATTTCATTAACAATAAGTCAGCTAATCGGTGGAAATGATGCAGCTAAAAAATTGCTTGAAAAGTGGCCTCTTGATAAATTGAAGGTCACAGCTCTGTATGTAGAGATGGAGTGATCTGCCCGGATATTTTGAGCCAATCATTCCTATGAAACTGCGGGTTTGACCCCTTGAATCTGGTTGACGACTCAAACTTGAATGGCGGCTTTGTGGCGATGAGTCGCAGTCGACCGTATTCCGCTTTGGGTCGGTGGCGCTTGTCTTTGTTTCTTCGTTTCTATTGATGTGGAGTGGGGATAGGTCCAAAATCAGGTCAAACACGCACCTGTATCTCGACCGCGATGGCAGAAATGGAATCCGCAGAACTGTTCGATCTCCCTCTATCCTTACTCGGTTGGCTGCCAGGGGAGACACTTTTCAGCCTTGTCAGTAGACAGCACGCATTCTGGGGTTACGCGAGTGCAGGTGAGACTGCCTATATTTTGTTTGGTCAGCGTCATGCCGGCATTCACCACGACTTTCCAAGCTCCTTGGATGAGTTATTCGCCAGGACGGACGGCGTGTTGGGGGTGCCGGATGAATTGGCACTGAACCGAACCCTGCTGTCCTACTATCGTCCGTTTGCGTCTGAGAGGCTAATTGCCGATTGCATTCAGATGATGCGTGGCAAGTCGGTGTCTCATCTAAAGTACCGATTGGGTCTCCTGACCAGCCGTTTTCGCGCCAATCACCCTTTGAAAGCCTGCTCCGCCTGTATGGAGCAGGATAGACATGACGCCGGCTGGGCTTACTGGCACCTGGAACATCAATATCCCGGCGTGTGGTTCTGCGAACCGCATGGCGAGCCACTTTATGAATCTACGGTCAAGTCAACAGGTGTCAACCGCTTCCAGTGGTCATTGCCAAACAGGTGCAATCTCACCCGCGATTGGGTAGAGGGTGTAACTGACGCTTCCGCTTTGAAGAAGCTGTCAAGCATGACGTTGAATCTCTTTCGAAGAAATCGCAGTCCAGGTTGGCTCGACGGTGCCCATGTGGTGCCCGTGCTGAGGGATGCGATTCTGCAAAGAGGTTGGTTGACGCCCAATGGAAATTTGCGGTCAAGTGCGTTAGCACCCAGCTACCTGGATTGGTGTCAAAGTCTGCGTGGTCCCCTGGAATTGGATGCGTTGCCCCGCACCCCGTCCGAGGCCAGTTCCCAGCTCGGACGACTGCTGCGAACATGGCGCTCTGGAACCCATCCTTTGCGCGTACTCGTGGCCGCAAGCTGGCTCTTTGATGATGCTGAATCATTTATTGTTGCGTACGGCACTGTGCATGGTAGCCAAACACAATCACCAACCATTGAGCAATCCGGGCGTGTTTCAACTCCATTGAGCACCGTCAACAACGATGCAGTCAAAGCACAATTGGTCGCACAAGTACGTGCAGGCATGTCAGCCACAGCTGCAGCATCTGCAATTGGCGTGACTGTTGGAACAGTGATGGCCTGGTTGGCACAAGCCAATCTCAAAGTGGCAAGACGCCCAAAGACCCTGAAAACCGGAATTCAGGAGTCATTGAAAATAGATTTGGAGCGCGGGATGGATAAATCGACTGCAGCAACCACCCACGGCGTATCGGTTCAAGCAGTCACCCGCTTCCTTCGCACTGAGCCTAGTCTGCACCAAACATGGCAGGACGCTGTTTTCAGAAATATGCAAATCAATGCGCGTTCAAGCTGGTCCGCAGCATTGGCAAAGTATGGCCATTTGGGAAGCAGCTGGATACGCGCTCAAGATCCATCCATTTATGCGTGGTTATATCGAAATGACCGAGTCTGGCTTCAGTCAAATCAGCCACAGGTCCTGGCACGATCCACCGCTACCGCACATGTCAATTGGGATCAACGCGATCTGGCACTGAGTGCGGCGGCAGAGCAGGTTTTAGAGCGACTCACCGCCAGTCAACCTAAAAAACCATTGCAGCTCTGGCAGATATACCAAGCCATGCCGCAACTCAAGCCAAAGCTGTCGGTACTGGAAAAGCTACCCCTGACACGACGTGTCCTCGAACGTGCATTAGGTCGCACTCGGACAAAACCACAAAAAGACCTGCTCTGACGCGGATGAATGAATTTATAAGCACATCAAATCAACAATATGTAAATATGCACTGTGATATGCTAAATGCATGATTCAATTGGACTTAAAAGCCAGACTGGAACGGGTCAGGCGTATCTGCAAATTGCATGGCATTACCCAGGCACAGATCGCTGCGGATTTGGACGCGAGCCAGTCACAGGTTAGCCGCATTCTTATGGGGCATGGACAAAAGGCTTCCCGCCTGGTGGAAGAGGTCTGTTTGCATGTTGAGAAATACGAGGGAGGGGTAACGGCTGACTCGGTGAGAGGCAATGACGACCTGGTGAACGCTCTAACGGTCACCTGGGATGGTTCCGTAAAACATGCCAAGGCTTTGTCTGCTGTGATTCGGTCCTTGTCAGCACTAGGACCGCTCCACAACACAACAAAGGCAAAAGGAGGCAGCGCATGAGTTCACTGGTTCGTCCAGCACCACTTCCAGAAGAGCTTGATCGCGGGTATCTGGGCCGTGTCATACGCATCAACGGTTTGCATACAGGAAAAGAGGCCTATGAGGTCATGACCGGAATGTTCGGTCTTGAAAGTATTTCTCGTAGAGAACGTTCAATACTTGAGCCGCTGAGTCTGATGGCAGGGCAGACATTGGAACAATTTGCTCAAAGTCACTCGACGATTCCGTATCGGCGCGCCATTACGTCGTTTCTACCGGATCTCCCCCACGGAAGTCCGACGCGGCGGTCGCTTTTGTATAACAGTGGCATGGTGGCAGCGCGTACCGGTGCCTACTTTTGTGCAAAGTGTGTTTCTGCTGACGTGCATTTTCATGGTGTCAGCTATTGGCGGCGTGACCTTCAGTTGCCAGGGCAGCTTTGGTGTTCAAAGCACGGGATACCCCTGAATTTTGTCGATCACGAGTTGGCTTTTCTGCAGCCACCTTGCAGGTATCTCAATGAATCTGAGTTGGTCCCAACGGGGTTGGTCGATGAAGCTAAAAGCAACCGACGCATTCAGATGTTCCTGGATGTGGTGTCCGGCCTCATGGTGCGCACGGAGCCCTTGGACGTCAAATATGTTGCACTGGCCTTGCGCAAGAGGGCGGCGGAGCGAGGACTGCAGACCCACGGCGGAAAAGTAAAGCAACCGCTGCTAAGTGATCTCATCAAGGACTCTTTCCCAGCGCAATGGCTGAACACGGTCTTTGCAGGTCTTGCCGACAAGCCCGATGGGCAAATATTGAACCACGTAGATGGTGTGCTGTACATGCGCAACTCTGCATCGTCGGTATCGTCATACGTCCTAGCATGTGCGGTCTTGTACGACTCGGCTGACAATGCACTGAATGAATTGTTTGATGCTTCCAAAGTCTTTATTGATATTCCAACGCGTAAGCCATTGATTGCGAATGAGGACGAAACTAAAAAACTGATCAATGCATACATTCAATGCAACGGTCATCATGCGAGTGTTTCAAAATGTCTAACTGTACCTGCCCACCTGGGCTGCTGCCGGTTTCAAAGACACTTTGTTAAGGTGGTCGATGAAACAGGAGATTGCAAATGGCAACGAGAAGGCAATTCAGCCGGGAGTTCAAGGTTGAAGCTGTAAAGCTGGTAACCGAACGCGGAGTTGGCGTCA
>JAGRPL010000013.1 GCA_019449595.1 Rhodoferax sp.
GATAGCGCCGTCCATCTGGGCAGCGCCGGTGATCATGTTCTTCACATAGTCGGCGTGTCCGGGGCAGTCGACGTGGGCGTAGTGGCGGTTGGCCGTTTCGTATTCCACGTGGGCGGTGTTGATGGTGATGCCGCGGGCCTTCTCTTCGGGAGCCGCGTCGATCTGGTCGTAGCCCTTGGCTTCG
This sequence comes from Rhodoferax sp., assembly GCA_019449595.1. Taxonomy (GTDB): domain Bacteria; phylum Pseudomonadota; class Gammaproteobacteria; order Burkholderiales; family Burkholderiaceae_C; genus Allorhodoferax. Next base: position 185 of record JAGRPL010000013.1, read on the forward strand.
CCGCCGAACTTGGTTGCCAGCACGGTGGTGATAGCTGCCGTCAGCGTGGTCTTGCCGTGGTCAACGTGACCAATGGTGCCCACGTTGACGTGGGGCTTGGTACGCGTGAATTTTTCTTTTCCCATATTTAACTCCGAAAAGTAATGAGTTCAAACCATTAAAAACGCCGTACAACCGCCAAAACCAACACGCCAGCGGCCACGCACAAAACTGGTGCCCTTTGCGGGAATCGGACCCGCGACCTCTCCCTTACCAAGGGAGTGCTCTACCACTGAGCCAAAAGGGCTTTAAAACTTTACACACAACCAACAACACACCGACTGTGGAGCGGGGTAGGAGAATCGAACTCCTCGCTTTAGCTTGGAAGGCTAAGGTATTACCACTATACGAACCCCGCACAGGCCCGCCTTGCAAATCTAACAGTCAGCTTGTCACTGGTGGAGAGGGCTGGATTCGAACCAGCGTACTCGTAAGAGGGCAGATTTACAGTCTGCTGCCATTAACCACTCGGCCACCTCTCCTCGGTGAACTCCGGATTATGCCATTAATTTGTGTCTCCACAACATTCGGCCGCAAACAATTACCAATCTATCGGCGTTTCTCCTGCCCGCACCAGGAATTCATTGGTCTGGCGGAAGTGCCCGCAGCCAATGAAAGGCTGCGGTGGCCGCAGCGCCGACAACGGCGACGGGTGATTCGCGGTCAGGACCTGGTGATTGCCGGGCGCCGCCAGCACCTGCCCGGCCAGTTTTTGCGCGTGTGCGCCCCACAGCAGGAAAACCACCGGCTTGCCATTGGCCAACACAGCCTGCAGGATGGCGTCTGTCAGCACCTCCCAGCCTTGGTTGGCATGGCTGGCCGGCTGCCCCTGCTCCACGGTGAGGCAGGTATTGAGCAACAGCACCCCCTGCTGCGCCCAGCGCACCAGCGAACCGCTGCCCGGCTGGGGCCGCGGCGGCGCCGCGGGGTTGGCCTGGGCCGCTTCCCAGGCCAGTTCCTTGAACAGGTTGCGCAACGAAGGCGGCAGCGCAATACCCTGCGCGACGGAAAATGCCAGCCCTTGCGCCTGCCCCGGGCCATGGTAGGGGTCTTGCCCCACGATCACCACCTTGACGTCCGCCAGTGGCGTCAGCTCCAGTGCGCGCAAGGGGTGTGGCGGATAAATGACCGCGCCAGCCTGCAGCCGCTGACGAATGAAGGCCTCCAGGCGCTGCCCCGCCGGGCTGCCCAGAAAGCGCTCCACCGTGGCCTGCCAGTCCGGCGCCACCGGCCAGCACTGGGGCTCCCAGACGGTCAAAGCGGGAGCGGACGGCTCTGCCCCATCCGCATCGGCCGAAAAAAAGTCCCCTTGCAGCCCGCGACCGACCGCCATGCGCCAGCTCCCGGACTCAGCCGAACAGCGCAGCCAACGCTTCACCCGGATCGGGCGCGCGCATGAAGGCCTCACCGACCAGGAACGCGTTGACGCCGGCGGCGCCCAGGCGCAGCACATCGTCACGGGTCTGGATGCCGCTTTCTGTCACCAACAGGCGGTCGGCCGGCACCGCGGCGCGCAGGGTCAGCGTGGTGTCCAGCGACACCTCGAAGGTCTGCAGGTTGCGGTTGTTGACACCAATCAACGGCGTCTTGAGCTTGAGTGCCCGCTCCAGTTCCGCCCGATCATGCACTTCTACCAGCACGGCCATGTCCAGACTGCGGGCCATGGCCTCCATGTCCTTCATCTGCGCGTCGTCCAGGCAGGCGGCAATCAGCAGGATGCAGTCCGCGCCCATGGAACGCGACTCGTACACCTGGTAGGCGTCCACCAGGAAGTCCTTGCGCAGCACCGGCAACTGGCAGGAGGCCCGGGCCTGCTTGAGATAGTCCACGCTGCCCTGGAAGAACTGCCGGTCGGTCAGCACCGACAGGCAGGCGGCACCGTGCTCGGCATAGGACTGCGCGATGTCGGCTGCAATGAAATCTTCCCGCAGCACGCCTTTGCTGGGGCTGGCTTTCTTGACCTCGGCAATCACGGCCGGACGGCCGGCCGCGATCTTGGCGCGCATGGCGCCCACGAAGTCGCGCGTCAGCAGGCGCGACTCCGCGTCGGCGCGCATCGCCTCCAGTGACTTGCGCTGAATGGCGGCCGCCACCTCTTCGCGTTTGACAGCGACGATCTTGTCCAGAATATTGCTCATGCTTGGTCCTTGTTGGCCAGTTGGCGTGTCAGTGTGGCCAGTGCGTCCAGCTTGGCCTTGGCCGCGCCGGATTCGATCGCCGTGCGCGCCAGCTGCATGCCGGCTTCCAGGCTGGCGGCCACATTGGCCGCATACAGGGCCGCGCCGGCATTGAGAATGACGATGTCCTTGGCGGGCCCCGCCTGGTTGTCCAGCACGCCCAGCAGCATGGCCTTGGAGGCCTCGGGCGTCTCCACCTTGAGGGCCCGGTTGCTGGACATGACCATGCCAAAGTCTTCGGGGTGGATTTCGTACTCGGTGATTGCGCCGTTCTTCAGCTCGCCCACCAGGGTGGCGGCACCCAGGCTCACCTCGTCCATGCCGTCTTTGCCATACACCACCAGGGCGTGCTCGGCGCCCAGGCGCTGCAGAGCCCGCACCTGGATACCCACCAGGTCCGCATGGAACACCCCCATCAGGATGTTGGGGGCGCCGGCCGGGTTGGTCAGCGGCCCCAGGATGTTGAAGATGGTGCGGATGCCGAGTTCGCGGCGCACCGGCGCCACGTTCTTCATGGCCGGGTGGTGGTTGGGCGCGAACATGAAGCCTGCCCCCTGCTCGGCAATGCAGCGGGCAATCTGTGCCGGCGTCAGGTTCAGGTTCAGGCCCAGGGCCTCGATGACATCAGCGCTGCCGCTCTTGCTGCTGACGCTTCGGCCTCCGTGCTTGCTCACCTTGGCGCCCGCCGCCGCGGCCACGAACATGGAGCAGGTGGAAATGTTGAAGGTGTGCGAACCGTCGCCGCCGGTGCCCACGATGTCCACCAGATGGGTCTTGTCGGCCACCTCCACCTTGGTGGAGAACTCGCGCATCACCTGCGCGGCGGCGGTGATTTCACCAATGGTTTCCTTCTTGACGCGCAGGCCGGTAATGAGGGCCGCAATCATGACCGGGGACATCTCCCCCGACATGATCTGGCGCATGAGGTACAGCATCTCGTCGTGAAAAATCTCGCGGTGCTCGATGGTACGCTGCAGCGCTTCCTGGGGCGTGATCTTGATGGATTGGGGCATAGCGAGGTTTCCTTAAGGATTCGGGTTGTCTGTGAGGGCCAGCTTCAGGCCAAAACCAATGAAGAGCACGCCGGCGACGCGCTCCAGCCGGTGCAGGCTGCGCTGCACCGCACCGGCACGCGCGGCCAGCCACGCCGCCGCGACGGCCCAGCCGATGTTGACCCACAGGCCGTTGAAGTTGAACAGCAGCCCCAGCAGCAGAAAGGCCAGCGCCTTGTGCTCGACAGCCGGCGCAATGAACTGCGGCACAAAGGCCAGGAAGAACAACGCCACCTTGGGATTGAGCGCATTCGTCCAGAAGCCGCGGAAAAAGATGTCTTTCAGGCCACCAGCCGGCATGGAATCTGCGCGACCAGCTTCCAAATCCATAGCAGATGGCGCGCGCGACCTCAGCATGCGCAGCCCCACATAGACCAGGTAGGCCGCTCCCGCCCACTTGAGCAGCGTGAACGCCGTCGCCGATGCAGCCATCAGCGCGCTCACCCCCAGGGCGGCGGCGAAGATGTGCACAAAGCAGCCCGTCGCAATGCCCAGCGCCGCCACCACGCCGGCGCGGGTACCCGCGCGCAGGGCATTGGCCACCACGTACAGCACGTCCGGCCCCGGCGTCAGGTTGAGCAGCAGGCCTGCCGCCACGAATAACAGGAGTTGGTCGGTGGCCATGGCTCAGGCCTTGAAATACTGCCGCACGGCGGCCACTGCACGGTCCACGCCGGCGGCGTCCACATCCAGATGCGTCACAAAGCGCAGGCGGTACAGGCCGGTGGCCCGGATGCCCTGGCCCTCCAGGTGCGCCAGCAGCCCGGCCGACTGGTCGCGCGCCGCGCCCGTCAGGTCCACGAACACGATGTTCGTCTGCGGGGCCTCCACCTGCAGGCCATCGATACCGGCCAGGCCATCAGCCAGGCGCCGCGCCAGGGCGTGGTCCTGCGCCAGGCGCTCCACATGGTGCTCCAGTGCGTGGGACGCGGCAGCCGCCAGCATGCCGGACTGGCGCATGCCGCCGCCTGCCATCTTGCGGATGCGGTGGGCGCGGGCGATGAAGTCGCGGCTGCCACACAGGGCCGAACCCACCGGCGCCCCCAACCCCTTGCTGAAGCAGACCGAGACGCTGTCAAAGCACTGGGCAATGGCGCGCGCCTCGGCACGGGCATCGCCGCCCGTGTGCGCCGCCTGGGCGGTGGCGGCATTGAACAGGCGCGCACCGTCGAGGTGGCGGGCCAGCCCCTTGCGCCGGGCCAGGTCGGTCGCTGCCTGCACGTATTCCAGCGGCAGCAGCTTGCCGCCCAGCGTGTTCTCCAGCGCCAGCAGCCGGGTGCGGGCGAAGTGGGCGTCGTCGGGCTTGATGGATGACTCGATGTCGGCCAGCGCCAGCGTGCCGTCGCTCTGGTGCGCCAGCGGCTGCGGCTGCACGCTGCCCAGCACCGCGGCGCCACCGCCCTCCCAGCGGTAGCAGTGCGCAAATTGGCCGACGATGTATTCATCGCCGCGCTGGCAATGTGCCAGGATGGCGCACAGGTTGCTCTGGGTCCCGGTGGGCACAAACAGCGCGGCCTCGAAACCCAGCATCTGCGCGATGCGTTCCTGCAGCGCGTTGACGCTGGGGTCGTCGGCAAACACGTCGTCGCCCAGGGGGGCGGCCATCATGGCCGCGCGCATGGCCGGCGTGGGTTGCGTCACCGTGTCGCTGCGCAGATCAACAATTGTGCTCATACTGACCTCCAATCCCCGTAAACATTGCGCAAACAGCTATGAAATTCATAGCGCAAACAACGCCTTTCAGCGCAGGAAGTTCTGCAGCATGGCATGGCCGTGCTCGGTCAAGATGGACTCGGGGTGGAACTGCACCCCTTCCATGCGCACCGCCTCCGCCAGCCCCGTGTGCCGGATACCCATGATCTCGCCGTCGTCGGTCCAGGCGGTGATGGCCAGCTCCTTCGGGCAGGTGGCGCGCTCGATGGCCAGCGAGTGGTAGCGGTTCACCGTGAACTGCCTGGGCAGGCCGGCAAACACGCCCTCCTGCGTGGTGGTGATGACGCTGGTCTTGCCGTGCATCAGCTCCCGGGCCCGCACGATCTTGCCGCCCAGGGCGGCGCCAATGCTCTGGTGGCCCAGGCACACGCCCAGGATCGGCAGCTTGCCCATGAAATGCTGGATGGCCGCCACCGAAATGCCGGCTTCGGCCGGCGAGCACGGACCAGGCGAAACCACCAGGCGGTCGGGGTTGCGCTGGGCAATGCCTTCCACGGTGATTTCGTCGTTGCGGAACACCTCCACCTCGGCACCCAGTTCACCAAAGTACTGGACGATGTTGTAGGTGAAGCTGTCGTAGTTGTCGATCATCAACAGTTTGATTTTTGCGCTCATGGTGTTACTCCAGCCCTTCTTCCACCAGTTCGCTGGCGCGCAGCAAGGCACGGGCCTTGGCTTCGGTTTCCTTCCACTCCAGTTCGGGCACGCTGTCGGCCACCACGCCGGCGGCGGCCTGCACGTACAGCGTCTGGTTCTTGATGATGCCGGTGCGGATGGCAATGGCCACGTCCATGTCGCCGGCATAGCTCAGGTAGCCGCAGGCGCCGCCGTACAGGCCGCGCTTGGTGGGTTCGAGCTGGTCGATCAACTCCATGGCGTGCACCTTGGGCGCGCCGGTGAGGGTGCCGGCCGGGAAGGTGGCCTTGAGCACGTCCATGCTGGTCATGCCATCCTTGAGCGTGCCCTCCACATTGCTCACGATGTGCATGACGTGGCTGTAGCGTTCCACGCAGAAGGCGTCGGATACCTTGACGCTGCCGATCTGGGCGATGCGGCCGATGTCGTTGCGCGCCAGATCAATCAGCATCACGTGCTCGGCGCGCTCCTTGGGGTCGTTCACCAGCTCCACCTCGGCCGCCTTGTCCAGCTCTGGCGTGGCCCCGCGCGGGCGGGTGCCGGCCAAGGGGCGGATGGTGACCTTGGTAGCCGGCACGCCCTCCACACTCACCTGCTCCTGGCGCACCAGAATTTCCGGCGAGGCACCCACCACATGGAAATCGCCAAAATGGTAGTAGTACATGTAGGGGCTGGGGTTGAGCGAACGCAGGGCCCGGTACAGACTCAGCGGCGACTCGGTGTAGCGTTTCTTGATGCGCTGGCCCACCTGCACCTGCATGAAGTCGCCGCCGGCGATCAACTCCTTGGCGCGCTCCACGGCGGCGATGTAATCGGCCTTGGCAAAGTCCCGTTGGGCCGGGTGGCTGGACGTGGACTTGACGGCCGGAATGCTCACGGCCTGCGCCAGCCGGTCTTTGAGCTCACGCAGCCGGCGCTGGCCACGGGCATAGGCCTCGGGCTGGCCAGGGTCGGCGTACACGATCAGGTGCAGCTTGCCCGAGAGGTTGTCGATGACAGCCAGCTCCTCGCACTGCAGCAGCAGGATGTCGGGGCAGCCCAGCTCGTCGGGCGGGCAGGAGGCTTCCAGCTTCTTCTCGATGTAGCGCACGGCGTCATAACCGAAGTAGCCCGCCAGGCCACCGCAGAAACGCGGCAAACCCGGGCGCAGTGCCACCTTGAAGCGCTGCTGGTAGGCGGCGATGAAGTCCAGCGGGTTGCCGCTGGCACGCTCCACCACCACGCCGTCAGTCACCACCTCGGTGCAGGCGTCCTTGCCAAAGCCGCTGGCGCGCACCAGCGTACGGGCAGGCAGGCCAATGAAGCTGTAGCGCCCGAAGCGTTCGCCCCCCACCACCGACTCCAGCAGAAAGCTGTACTTGCCGGTGTCTGCGTCCTGGGCCGCCACGGCGCCCGGCGCATGGGCCAGCTTCAGGTAGAGCGACAGCGGGGTTTCCAGATCGGCAAAGGCCTGGGCCGTCAGGGGAATGCGGTTATAGCCTTGCGCGCTCAAGGCCTGGAACTCAAGTTCGGAAATCACGGTGAATGCCTCTCAATGTCTGGGCGGGGCCGATTGCAGCCATACCGCCAGCACCGCCCGGAGCAGTGCCTGTCTTCAGGGCCCCCGGAGAGCGGGGGAAAACGGGTGAGCGTGTGCGCGCCATCCCGCAAGGGAATCAGGCAGTGTGCCGTGCGCAGCGCTCAGGGCTTACGGTCAGCGTACGCCAGGGCCAGGCTCCCCGGTCGCTACAACCCGCAATGAAGACGCGATGAATGAACATGCCCCCAGTGTAGCAAACCGCCGCGCTGCGCCCGCCCGCTCCGAAAATACACTCCAGCCTGTTATTGGTAAAAACCCTAGGTTGTTACAAGCTTGTAACGGCGCACAATGGGTTTGTAAAAAAAGAACGATCGTTCACTTTTTAGGAAATTTTCCATGCACCTCTTCAAGCATTTTCTGGTCGGCGCCACCGCCCTGGCGATGGCTGCCACCGTTGTCGCAGCCCCCAAGGAAGTCAACGGCGTCCGGTTTGACGACAGCGCAACCGTCGGCGGCACCAAACTGCAACTCAACGGCGCGGGCACCCGCTACAAGGCCATCTTCAAGGTGTATGCCGCAGGCATGTACCTGAGCAAAAAGGTGAGCACACCGGAAGAAGCGTATGCCGCGCCCGGGCCCAAGCGCATCAGCATCACCATGCTGCGCGAGATTGACTCCCATGAACTGGGCAAGAGCTTTACCAAGGCGTTTGAAGAAAACACCCCCAAGGCCCAGATGTCCAAGCTGATTCCGGGCCTGATCAACCAGGGCGAGATTTTCTCGGCCCAGAAAAAAATGGTCGCGGGTGACGGCTTCACCGTGGACTGGATTCCGGGCACCGGCACCGTCATTTCCGTCAAGGGCGTGCCACAGGGTGAACCCACCAAGGAGCCTGAGTTCTTCATTGCCATGATGCGCATCTGGCTGGGCGCCCAGCCCGCCGACTGGAAACTCAAGGACGCCCTGCTAGGCAAGGATTCCTGACCAAGCCAAGCCGCGCACCCCGATGCGCGAAAACCCTGATGCGTGGCGGCCATCGGCACGCGCAGAATGACCGCATACAAACGAACAAACGTTCACCTTTTTGACTGGATAAACCCATGCGTCTGACACATCACTTGCTGGCTGGTGCCGCGGCTTTGTTCATGGGAGCGACCGCCATGGCCGCCACCACCGAAATCTACGGCGTCAAGATCGAAGACAGCGCCACCGTTGCCGGAACCAAGCTGCAGCTCAATGGCGCCGGCACCCGCTTCAAGGGCCCGTTCAAGGTGTACGTTGCCGACCTGTACACCACCAAGAAAATCAACAGCCTGGAGGAGTTGGTTGCCGCCCCCGGGCCCAAACGCATGACCCTGACCATGATGCGTGAAATCGAGGCGGGCCCCTTCGGCAAGCTGCTGACCCGTGGCATGGAAGACAACAACCCCAAGGCGGAAATGTCCAAGCTGATTCCCGGCTTGATGAAGATGAGTGAAATCTTCTCCGCCAACAAGGTGTTCCTGCCCGGTGAAACCATCCTGCTGGACTGGATCCCCGGCACCGGGTTGGTCATTTTTGCGCGTGGCAAGGTTCAGGGCGAGCCCTTCAAGGAACCCGAGTTCTACAAGGCCCTGATGGCCATCTGGCTGGGCCCCGTTCCCGCCGACTTCAAACTGAAGGACGCCCTGTTGGGCATCAAGTAAACGGACGTTCGCCCCGCTGGACCGGGTCTCTGGGCGCCTATCGGCCCCAGGGAATATCGGCCAGCGAATCAGTAAAGGCGTCCGCGTCCACGGCGCGCACGGGTTTCCCGTGGTTGTAGCCGTAGCTCACCAGCAGCACCGGACAGCCCGCCGCACGGGCGGCCTGCGCGTCGTTGCTGGAATCCCCCACCATCAGGGTCTGGCTAGGCACGCTGCCCAGCAGTTCGCACGCCTTGAGCAGCGGCAAGGGGTCGGGCTTCTTGCGCTCCACCGCGTCACCCCCCAGCGTCAGGGCAAAAAATCCATCCAGACCCATGCGACACAACAACTCCCGGGCAAACGCCGTGGGCTTGTTGGTCACACAGGCCAATTTGAGCCCAAACGACTGCAGCTGGCGCAACCCCTGCACCGCCCCGTCGTACACCCGGGCGTGCTGGCCGTTGATGGCGCCGTAATGCCGCTGGTAGCCTTGCAGGGCCTGCGCAAAGAGTGGTTCATTCGTTGCGGCGGCAGGTTCAATGCGCGCCAGCAGGCTGTGGATCAGGTTTTCCGACCCCTTGCCCACCAGTTGCCCCACCACCTCGCGCCGGACCACATAGGTGGCAAACGGCGGCGGCAGGTCGGCCAGCATGCGCTGCAAGGCCAGCACAAAGTCATCCAGGGTGTCGACCAGCGTACCGTCCAGGTCCACGATTGCCGCGGAAAAATCCCGGGGATTCAGCGCCATTGCGTCCACGGCCATGTCCGCTTAGCCGCGCAGGGCCGCGCGCATGGCATCCACCACGCTCTTGTAGTCGGGCTTGCCGAAAATGGCACTACCGGCCACGAAGGTGTCAGCACCGGCATCGGCCACGCGGCGGATGTTGTCGGTCTTGATGCCGCCGTCCACCTCCAGGCGGATGTCCTTGCCGCTCGCCGTGATGCGGCGGCGCACGTCTTCGATCTTGCGCAAGGCCGAGTCGATGAAGCTCTGGCCGCCAAAGCCCGGGTTGACGCTCATGATGAGCACCAGGTCGATGTCGTCGATCACCCAGTCCAGCACGTCCAGCGGTTCAGCCGGGTTGAACACCAGGCCGGCCTTGACGCCCTTGGACTTGATGGCCTGGATGCTGCGGTGCACGTGGCCCGACGCATCGGGGTGGAAGCTGATGAGGTCGGCCCCGGCGTCGGCAAAGGCCGCGGCCAGCGCGTCCACCGGGGAGATCATCAGGTGCACGTCAATGGGCACCGCCACGCCGGTAGCCGTCTTGGCATGGGGTTTCAGGGCCTGACACACCATGGGGCCGAACGTGAGATTGGGCACATAGTGGTTGTCCATCACGTCGAAATGGATCCAGTCGGCCCCGGCCGCAATGACGTTTTTCACCTCGTCGCCCAGGCAGGCAAAGTCGGCAGACAAAATGGAAGGGGCAATTCGGTAGGTCATGGGAGTCCGTCTAGGTACAGTTGGAGACAGGGCGGGGCCGCTGTCCCGCAGGGTTTCAGGGTCATTATTTTCGCAGGTAGCATTGCACCATGCCCAAGTACCAATTTTTAGTGGAAGTCGCGCCCCAGTATTTGCCCGACCAGTCCACCCCGGACGAAGACCTGTACGTGTTTGCCTACACCATCACCATCACCAACACGGGCGATGTGACCGCGCAGCTGATTGCGCGCACCTGGAACGTCAACGACGCCAACGGCCACACCGAAAAGGTCAAGGGGCTGGGCGTCATCGGCCAGCAGCCGCTGCTCAAGCCGGGCCAGTCGTTCGAGTACACCAGCGGCACCCGGCTGCGCACCGCCACCGGCACCATGCATGGCAGCTTTTTCTGCGTGGCCGAAGACGGCGAAAAGTTTGACGTCGATGTGCCCATGTTCGTGCTCGACGCCCTGAGCGGCGACACCGGCACCGGCGAAAGGCGCACACTGCACTGATGGGAACCCCTTCCACATTCGGACCCGACCTCGCCGACCTGCTCGACGAGCTGGACCCACACGCCGATCAGGTGCACCGCCACCTGTGGCTGATCGCCCTCCTGGACTGGATCCGGGGCAACGGGGCGTCGGCAGAGGCCGCCGCCGCCCGGGTGGACATGCTGCTCGACGTGCTGGACGCCCGGCCCCACACCACCGAGCGCCTGCAAGCCTGGTGGCGCCAGCTCATTGGCACGGTGGACGGCTCGGTCCTGCTGTCCGACTATGGGTTTGCCTCGCGCAATGCCTTCGTCAGCGAATTCGTGGAGCGGCTGCACCGCAAGCTGCTGCCCGCGTCGCCCGAAACGGCGGATGCCGGCGAACTGTTTGCCCTGGTTCTGTCGTCCGAGCAGGATGCGCAATGGCTCAGCGCCCTGTCGCCCGCCACGCTGCAACGCCTGGCCGCGCTGCTGACCGTACCCAGCGCCAATGTGCCGGCTGGCGCGGCCACACCACCCACCTATTGGCAAAGCACGCTGCTTGAAGCCATCACCTTCTGCACCAGCCAGATTCGTGCCGCGGGCTTCTCGCCCGAAATTCGCCTGCGCATGCACGCACCGGCCCGGGACAGCACGCCGTTTCACTCGCTCTCGGCCGACCTCGACGCCGTGCGCAACGCCTGGCTGCGCGGCGACGGCCTGGAAGAAGCGGTGCAGCATTTCCGCGCGCAACTCGACGCCTGCCGCCAGGCCGCCGCCTCGGTCTACACCCACCTGGACGCGCACGGCATTTCGCTGGACCTGGTGTTTCGCCTGCGGCAGCTGCGCGAGCGGGTGCTGCGCATCCGTGCGCTGCTGGACTGCCTGCTGAACGACCCGGCCCACGCCCACTGCGTGCGACTGCTGTCCAACCTGGCCGCGGTGGGTCAGGCGCAGCGCAGCCTGGGCGCACTGGTCAGCGCCAGCTCCTCGCTGCTGGCGGCCAAGGTCGCCGAGCGCAGCTCGGAAACGGGCGAACACTACATCACCCGCACCCGCGGCGAGTACCGCGCCATGCTGGGCCATGCGGCCGGCGGCGGCGCCCTGATGTCCATCACCACCCTGCTGAAGTTCTCGGTGCTGGCGCTGGGCCTGTCGGCGTTCTGGTACGGTTTCTGGTCGGGTGTGGTGTACGCCGTCAGCTTTGTCGTCATCCAGCTGCTGCACTACACGGTGGCCACCAAGCAGCCGGCCATGACCGCGCCGGCCATGGCCGCCAAGCTCCGCGACATCGCCGACCCGGCCCACCTGGACGCCTTTGTGGACGAAGTCACCCACCTGGTGCGCTCCCAGGTGGCGGCCGTGCTGGGCAATGTGGCGGTCGTGTTTCCGGCCGCCGTCCTGCTGTCGCTGCTGCTGCAATGGTTCACCGGGCGGCCCATGATTGACGCCGCCACGGCCGACCATGTCTTTCATTCCCTGGCGTTGTGGGGGCCGTCGGCCCTGTTCGCGGCCCTGACCGGCGTGCTGCTGTTTGCCTCCAGCATCATCGCGGGCTGGGTGGAAAACTGGTTCGTGCTGCACCGGCTGGACTCGGCCCTGCGCTACAACCCCCACATCACCCGCCGCCTGGGCGTGGCCCGGGCCGACCGCTGGGCCCACTTCATGCGCCGCCATATCTCCGGCTTTGCGTCCAACATCTCGCTGGGCTTCATGCTGGGCCTGCTGCCCGCCATCCTCGGTTTTCTGGGCCTCGCCGCAGAAGTGCGCCACGTCACGCTCTCGACCGGTCAGCTGGGCGCGGCCTGCGCCAGCCTGGGCTGGGAGGTGTGGCGCAACCCCGCCCTGTGGTGGGCGGTCGCCAGCCTGCCGGTGATCGGCGCGCTGAATGTGGGCGTCAGTTTTTACCTGGCTTTTCGCGTCGCCCTGCAGGCCCACAACGTCTCCGGCGGCGGGCGCGTGCGCATCCGCAAGGCGGTGCTGCAACGTCTGCGCCACGCGCCGCGGAGTTTCCTGTGGCCGGCCAAGGACGAAGCCTGATGGGCGAGTTCGAGCTGATTGCGCGTTACTTCACCCGCCCCACACCCCAGGCCGTGCTGGGCGTGGGCGACGACTGCGCGCTGCTGCAGCCCGCAGACGGCATGCAGCTGGCCATCTCCGCCGACATGCTGGTGGCGGGTCGGCATTTCTTTGCCGATGTGGACCCCCGCACCCTGGGCCACAAGGCCCTGGCGGTCAACCTGAGCGATCTGGCCGCCTGCGGCGCACGGCCACTGGCCTTCACCCTGGCGCTGGCCCTGCCCACCGCAGACGCGGCGTGGCTGGAGCCGTTTGCGCAGGGGCTGCTGGCGCTGGCCGATGCCCATGGCTGCGAACTGGTGGGCGGCGACACCACCCAGGGCCCACTCACCATCTGTATCACGGTCTTTGGCGAAGTGCCCGCCGCCGCGGCCCGCCGCCCCGGACAACCCGGCACGCAGGCCCTGTTGCGCAGCGGCGCGCGTGCCGGTGACGACCTGTACGTGAGCGGCACACTGGGCGACGCCCGCCTGGCCTTGGAAGTGCTGCAGGGAAAACTGTCGCTGCCCGAGGCGGTGTTCACCCCCGCCCGGCAACGCTTGGAGCAACCCACCCCGCGCGTGGCACTGGGGCTGGCCTTGCGCGGCATTGCATCGGCCGCCGCCGACGTGAGCGATGGCCTGCTGGGCGACCTGGGCCACATCCTGACCCGCTCCGGCGTGGGGGCCACCGTGGACACGTCGCTTGCTATGCCTTTGCTAGCTTCTCACGCCCATTACACGGGGGCTGCAGGCCAGTTTGAACAGGATATTGGCACCGCCCGGGCACTGCAGTGCGTGCTCAGCGGTGGCGACGATTACGAGCTGGTGTTCACCGCCCCCCCCGGGCAGCGCGCGGCCGTGCAGGCGGCCGGCACCGCCAGTGCCACTCCAGTCACGCGCATCGGGCAGATCGACGCGACGCCCGGTCTGCGGCTGGTCGATGCCCGGGGCGCACCGGTAACCGGGTCTTTTGCCGCCTTCGACCACTTCGCCTGACAGGCCGGCCCCGCTGGGCCACCGGCACGGCAACACCGTGCAGCTGGCCGATAATGCCGGCCATGACCGACCCGTACGCCTCCCCCGTCACCGTGTTCCCCGCCGACCCCGGCCAGCCCGCGCCGGTGGCACGTCCCAGTGTGCACTTTATGCTGTCGCACCCCGCGCACTGGCTGGCACTGGGGTTCGGCTCCGGGCTCTCCCGCATTGCGCCCGGTACCGCCGGCACGCTGTGGGCCTGGATTGCTTTCATCGCACTGGCCCCCTGGATGAACGATGCCCGCTGGGCCCTGCTGATTGGCCTGAGCCTGCCCGTTGGCTGGTGGGCCTGCAGCGTCACGGCCCGCAACATGGGCGTGCTGGACCCCAGCAGCATCGTGTGGGACGAAGTGGTGGCCTTCTGGCTGGTGCTGTGGCTGATCATGCCCACCGGACTGGTGGGCCAGGTGCTGGCCTTTGGCCTGTTCCGCTTTTTTGATGCCGTCAAACCCGGCCCAGTCGGCTGGGCCGATGCGCTGTACCACCACCTGGACCCCGCCACGGACACGGCCGCCTGGCGCAAAGCCGGCTTTGGCATTCTGTTCGACGACCTGGTTGCCGCCGGCTGCACGGTGCTAGTCATCGCCGCCTGGAGGTTCTTCTGATGCCGGCCAGCGCCCGCAATGCGCTATTAAATCAGGAGCTATCGACGCAGGTTCTATGCGCATCCATTGCCGATTTGCTGCTGAAAAACCAGTGGCTACTGGCCACTGCGGAAAGCTGCACTGGCGGCCTCATTGCCGCCGCCTGCACCGATCTGGCGGGATCGAGCACCTGGTTCGAGCGTGGCTTTGTCACCTACTCCAATGACGCCAAGACTGAGCTGCTGGAGGTGGACGCCGCGCTGATCGCCCGTGAGGGTGCCGTCAGCGAAAGCGTGGTACGCGCCATGGTGCAAGGCGCCGTGCGGCACTCCCACGCCCAGGTGGCCGTGGCCGTCACCGGCGTGGCCGGCCCTGCCGGCGGCAGCCGCGAGAAACCGGTAGGCACCGTGTGGTTCGGTTGGATCACGCCGGCCGGCATTGCAAGCGAACGATGCCACTTCGACGGCGACCGCGCCCAGGTGCGGGCCGCCACGGTGTTGCACGCTCTGCGCGGGCTGCTAGTTCGGCTGCAAGCTGCCGCATCTACCACACAACGTGATACTTTTTAGCAACGCAAGCCAGTGTTTCCACCGATAGAATTGCATACAGTGGTCCCGTCGTGAAAACACCGTCCACCGCGTATTCCATCAGTCAACTTTGTACCCAGAGAGGATTCCCATGAAAAAAATCATGCTCGCAACCGCGCTCATCGCCGCCTTTGCCGCACCCCAGGCCTTTGCCCAAGCCAAGAATTTTGAAGGTTTCAGCGTTTTCGGTGGCCTCAACGTCGCCAACTCGAAGATCGAAAACAACACCACAAGCTCCGCTACCAGCACCTCTACCAACGTAACCCTGCAGGCGCAATACGCCTGGGCCCTGGGTGACCAGTTCGTTCTGGGTGTGGGCGCTGCGGCAGGCGCCGGGGATTTGACGTTCGCTACCGGCTTGGCCGGCGACATCAAACTGAAGGACAACGCCGCCGTGTTCATCGCACCGGGGTTTGCCGTGAGCAACTCCACCTTGGTGTACGGAAAAGTGGCCTCCACCTCCGGTACCGTCTATGACAATTCCGGCTCGTTCAGCGTGACGGGTGTCGGCTATGGCATTGGCGCCCAGTTCAAGAGCGGTAACAACTTGTACTACCAAGTGGAATACCTGCAAAACAACTTTGCCGATAAAGACTACGGTGGCAAAACCTGGAAAACCAGCACCGGCGGCCTGTCCTTCGGCGTGGGCTACAAGTTCTGATTCTTCCGTCCCTTCGGACAACAAAAAACCCGCCCATCGGCGGGTTTTTTTATTGCCGGCTGCGACGCCTCACGCACCGTGGCATTTCTTGAACTTCTTGCCGCTGCCGCAGAAGCACAGGTCGTTGCGGCCCGGCGTGTCGGCGCGGCGCACGGTTTCCACGCGCGGGCCGATGCCGCGCCAGATTTCGCGCAGGTCATACACGGCCCACACCGCATCGGCAAAGGCGTTGAGGCGGGCCACGCTCATGCTGGGCGCCCCTTCGTCGTCAAACGGCGACACCTCAGGTTCGCCCGTATCGTCCTCGGTCATCGCGACGATGGCCTGCAGGGACGCGTCCAGCCACTTGGCGGCGTCCTTGTCGCGCGGGGGCGCCCATTCCTCGGGCCAGGCTTCCACGGCGTACATGAAGCCCAGCGCCCACACCTGACCAAACGCCGGCAAGACCTCGTCCCCCAGGTCCGGGCGCTCGGCTTCGGGCAAGGCGGTAATGGCGCCGCGCACGTCCATCACCTCGGGCTGGTACACGCCCTCCTCGTCGAGTGACTGCACCGGCGTGTCCAACGCCTTGGCTACTTCGGCCCAGCGCTGGTTCCAGATGTGCAGGAAACGCTCGCGCTGCGCTGCATCGGCAAACGCGCCTTCGCCACCGTCTGATGTGATGCGCTCGCCTTCCGGCGCAATGGCCAGCAGCACGTCCAGGTATTCCTCGACCGGGATGGCGCGGCGGCAGCAGATCAGCGCCGCCATGAATCCTTCGCAGAATTCCCACTGGGGTGTTTCGTCATACCGGGAGCGCAAGTCGTCCAGGATGGCATCGATTTCGTCGAACGCCTCCGGCGCCAGGGGCGCAGGCACGGATGCGGCAGGGGTGAGAGCAGGGTCTTGGGTCATGGTGGGTTACCGTCAAACACGGAGCCGCGGAATGCGGCTCAGCGGGCATATAAAAGGGTGCAAGGCCCCGGCGGGCTTTTGCGCTAGTGCGAGAGTATCCACGCAACGCTTTGGGTCACCACATCGCGCTCGATGCCGTTGAAGCCGTGGTGGGCCGCCGCCTCGCACGGATCGCCCCGGTCCCGGCCACCCGTGAAGGCCAGCAGCTGCTTGGCGGGCGTCTGGGTGAGCTGGTCCAGCATCGCCGGGGCGGCACTGAAGGGGCACAGCCGGCAGCCGTCCTGTTCATGGTGCACCACCAGCACCGGAATGCGCAGGGTCCCCAGTGCCATGGCCGGCACCGCGCGCCCCTTGTCCTCGGTGAAGATGGTGGAGGTCAGCACCAGACCGTCGGGGCCTTGCGGGCCCGGCAGCTGGGTGGCGATATAGGCCACGGACTGCGTGCCCCGGCTGGTGCCCACCAGCCACACCGGCACCTTGACCTGTTCGCGCACCCAGGCCAGGGTGGCCTTGGCATCGGCCACGTGCTCGGCGGTCTGGCGAAAACCCGACAGGTAGGGCGGGCTCTGGCGGTCCGAGGGAGCGTCCACCACCGCCACCCAGACCCCCTGCTGGGCAAACTGCTGGCGGGTACGCACCAGGAAATTGCCTTCCAGCTGGGTAATCGCCCCGGCAGGAGAAATCTGCAGTCCGCCATTGCCGCCGGCAAACAGCAGCACGGCCGCCCGGGGCTGGGGCACGGGCAGCACCAGCAGCCGCTGCGTAACACCTGGCCGGGTGGGGATGTCCACCACCTGCTCCACGACTTGTCCGCTGGCCTGCCCCACACCCGCCAGCCACGCCACCAGCAATCCCATTTTCAGCAGTACGCGCACGCTACTTCTCCCGATTACATCCACCCCACCTCAACCCCGTCCGATTATTCCCCCAGATCGGCCGTAGGTCTGCCAGATACAATTTCTTGACTTATGACAAGGTTTCCCCAATGGAAACCCCAGGCTTCCCACGCAATCGGTCGCAACCCGGCATTTGCACGTAGAGTAATCAATCCGGGCTTGCGCCCATTTCCTGGCAACCACTGGCTCTCCCCATGAACAAGTTCAAAATTTCGACGCGCCTGCTGCTGCTGATGGGCCTCTTCTCGGTTCTGCTGGTATCCATCGGCGGCATGGGTCTTTTCGGCATTGTCCGAAGCAATGATGCCTTGCACACCGTGTATGTGGAGCGCACCTTGCCCATGGGCAATTTCTCGGACATCCAACGCCTGTTCACGCGCAACCGGCAACTGATCTCCGATGCCCTGCTGGACCCGACGGTGGAGACCTATGCCCGCAACACCGCCGAGATCGAGGCCAACATTGTGGAGATCGGCAAGCTGTGGGACACCTACATGGCAGCCCCCCTGACGCCCGAGGAACGGGCGCTGGCCAAGGCCTTCATTGAAGTCCGCACCGCCTTCGTGCAGCAGGGCCTCAAGCCCGCCGTGGTCGCGCTGCGCGCCAACGACTGGGCGGAAGGCTCCCGCATCAACGTGGAACACGTCAGCCCCCTGTACAACAAGCTGCGCGCCAGCATGGAGCCGCTGCTCAAGCTCCAGATGGCCGAGGCCAAGAAGGAATATGACGCTGCCGCCGCGCGCTACGAGATCATCCGCGTGGTGGCGGTGTCCGCCATCGTGGCCGGGCTGGTACTGGCCTGGCTGTTTGGCATTGCCCTGATCCGCAGCCTCTCGCGCTCAATCAACGATGCCGTGGACGTGGCCCATGCCGTCGCACACGGGGATCTGACCCAGAGCATCGAAAGCGAAGGCAAGGACGAAGTCGCCCGCCTGATGACGGCCCTGTCTGTCATGACGCAGTCCCTGGTCAAGGTCGTCTCCAGCGTGCGCGAGGGCTCTGAAGGCGTGGCCACGGCCAGCGCCGAAATCGCCCAGGGCAACAACGACCTCTCGGCCCGCACCGAACAGCAGGCCAGCGCTCTGGAGCAGACCGCCGCCTCCATGGAGGAGCTGGGCTCCACCGTCAAGCAAAACGCCGACAGCGCCCGCCAGGCCAACCAGCTGGCCATGAACGCCTCCACCGTCGCCGTCAAGGGCGGCGAGGTCGTCGGCCAGGTGGTCGACACC
>JAGRPL010000014.1 GCA_019449595.1 Rhodoferax sp.
CGTCCTGGCCTTTCTGGGCGGCCAGCTGCTTCAGGCGGATGGCGGTGGACAGCCCGCCGGGGCCGCCGCCGACGACGACAACGTCGTATTCCATCGCTTCACGGGGGCCGTACTGGGCCAGAATTTCCTCGTTGGTCATGGCTGAAATTAGTAGTTAAAAATGACTCTGGCCTTTGTGGAATGCGTGTAGACAGCTATGCATTTGATATGCACATCACACTCGTTCCAGAATCAGCGCAATGCCCTGCCCCACGCCAATGCACATGGTGCACAGCGCGTAGCGTCCGCCCGTGGCGTGCAGCCGGTTCACCGCCGTGGTCACCAGGCGCGCACCGCTGGCCCCCAGCGGGTGGCCCAACGCAATGGCCCCGCCCCAGGCGTTGACGCGGGCGTCGTCGTCCTTCAGGCCCAACTGGCGCAGCACGGCCAGGCCCTGCGCGGCGAAGGCTTCGTTGAGTTCGATGACGTCCAGCTGCTCCAGGCTCAGGCCAGTGAGCGCCAGCACTTTCTGCGTGGCCGGCAGCGGGCCCATGCCCATGGTGCGCGGGGCCACACCGGCGGTGGCCATGCCGATGATGCGGGCCCTGGGGGTGAGGCCGTTCTTGGCGGCGCTGGCTTCATCGGCCAGCAGCAGGGCGCAGGCGCCGTCGTTCACGCCGCTGGCGTTGCCGGCAGTCACCGTGCCACCTGGGCGCACGATGGGTTTGAGCCGGGCCAGGGCTTCCGGGCTGGTCTCGCGCGGGTGTTCGTCCTGGCTGACGACGATGGCGTCCCCTTTCTTCTGGGGGATGGTGACGGGGGTGATTTCACGGGCCAGGTGGCCGGCCTGCTGGGCGGCAACGGCTTTCATCTGGCTGGACAGGGCCATGCGGTCCTGGGCTTCGCGCTCAATCTTGTATTCGACGGCGACGTTCTCGGCGGTCTCGGGCATGGAGTCCACACCGTACTTTTCCTTCATCAGCTTGTTGATGAAGCGCCAGCCGATCGTGGTGTCGTAGACGGCGTTGGCGCGGCTGAAGGCGGATTCCGCCTTGGGCATGACAAAGGGTGCGCGGCTCATGCTCTCCACGCCGCCAGCGATCATCAATCCGGCCTCACCCGATTTGATGGCCCGGGCGGCCGTACCCACGGCATCCAGGCCCGAGCCGCACAGGCGGTTGAGGGTGGCGCCGGGCACTTCCAGGGGCAGGCCGGCCAGCAGGCTGGCCATGTGGGCGACGTTGCGGTTGTCTTCACCGGCCTGGTTGGCGCAGCCATAGAGCACGTCGGTGATGCTGGCCCAGTCCACGCCCGGGTTGCGTGCCATGAGGGCCTTGAGGGGGATGGCGCCCAGGTCGTCGGTGCGTACGCTGGCGAGGGCGCCGCCGTAGCGTCCGATGGGGGTGCGAATGGCGTCGCAGATGAAGGCTTGGTTCATGGTCAGTCTCCCAAAAAAAGTATTCGGCGCCCCGGACGTGCCCACCACGCCGGCTGCGCACCCACCGGCCTGATCAGCTCAGCAGCACGGACAAATCACCCAGCACACCGCCGTAGCCGGCCGCCTGGACCAGCGCCTGCAGGTCGCTCTCCAGCGTGGCCCGGTCTTGCTGGCGGGCCCAGAACACCGGGCCGCCTTCCCAGCGCGGGAAGCCGTAGCCTTGCACCAGCACCACGTCGATGTCGCTGGCGCGGCTGGCCACTCCTTCGGCCAGCAGCAGCGCGGCTTCGTTGACCATGGCCAGGAGCGCCCGGCGCTGGATCTCGGGGGCCCCGATGGCGCGGCGCGCAATGCCCCGCGCGGCGGAGGCTTGCGTGATCAGCTCGCGCACCGTGGCATCGCTCGCCGCGGCACGCTTGCCGTCCGGGTAGGTGTAGTAGCCCGCACCGGCCTTGCGGCCAAAGCGGCCCTGCTCGCACAGGCCGTCCAGGATGGGCACATAGCGCTCGCGGGGGTCGCGCGTGGCGGCCTGCGCCTTGCGCATGCGCCAGGCAATGTCCAGCCCGGAGAGGTCGGCCACCGCAAACGGCCCCATGGCCATGCCGAACGCCTGCAGGGCAGCGTCCACCTCTTCGGGCCAGGCGCCGTCTTCCAGCAGGAACTCGCACTGCTTGCGGTAGGCGTTGTAGATGCGGTTGCCGATGAAGCCAAAGGCATTGCCCGCCACCACGGCCTGCTTGCGCAGCCGCTTGGCCAGGGCCAGCCCCGTGGCCAGCACGTCAGGGGCGGTCTGGCCGCCACGCACCACCTCCAGCAGCCTCATGACGTTGGCGGGGCTGAAGAAATGCAGACCCAGCACGTCCTGCGGGCGCGCGGTGACGTTGGCAATGGCGTCCACATCCAGGTACGAGGTGTTGGTGGCCAGCACGGCACCGGGGCGGGCGTGGCTGTCAATCGCCGCAAAGACGCCCTGCTTGATGGCCAGGTCCTCGAACACGGCCTCGATCACCAGGTCGGCCCGCGCCAGCTCGCGCCAGTTGGTTGTCAGCGCCAGGCGCACCACGCGGACCTGCGCCTGCGCAGCCGCCATCTTGCCCTCGGCCACCCGGCTGCTGTAGTGCGTGCGGATGCGCTCACCGGCGGTGTCCAGTGCCGGCGCATCCTTTTCCACCAGCAGCACATCCAGGCCCGCATCCAGGGCGCTGATGGCAATGCCGGTGCCCATAGTGCCACCGCCAATCACGGCCACCACCTGCACCGCCCGCGCACAGGCCGGCTGGCTGGCTGGCAGCTTCCAGGCATCGCGCTCGGCGAAGAACTGGTGGCGCAAGGCAAAAGCCTCCGGCGACACGCGCAGCCGCTGGAACGCGGCCCGCTCACCGGCCAACGCCTCGTCAAAGGACAGCGTGGCCGCCGAGCGGACGGCGGCAATGGCGGCCACCACGGCGGGGCGCCCCTTGCCGGCGCGCAGCGCGGCCTGGGCCGCCTGCTCCACAACCGCCGGATCTTCCACCGGCACGGTTTCGTCGCGGATACGCTGCTTGGTGCCCGGCAAGGCCCGGGCATAGGCCACGGCTGCGGCGCGCAGGTCGCCCGGCACCACGGCATCAATCAGGCGCAAGGCCACGGCCTGGCTGGCGGGCAGGCGCTCACCGCTGCAGACCAGCTGCAGGGCACGGGCCACCCCGGTGCGCCGGGGCACACGCTGGGTTCCGCCGGCGCCGGGAATGATGCCCAGCGTGACCTCGGGCAAGCCCACCACGGTCTCGGCGCTGGCAATGCGCGCGTCGCACGCCAGGGCCAGCTCGAAGCCGCCGCCCAGCGCCGCGCCGTGCAGGGCCGCCAGCACCGGCTTGGTGCAGGCCTCGACCATGGCAATCACCGTGGGCAGCTGCGGCGCCTGCAGCGGCTGGCCGAACTCGCGCAGATCGGAGCCGGCAATGAAGGACGACCCGGCGCCCAGCAGCACGCCGGCCTGCAGGCCGCTGTCGTGTTCCAGTTCCTCGAGGGCCTGCAGCAGGCCGCGGCGGACCTCCAGCGAGCCGGCATTCACCGGGGGGTTGTCAATCACGATGACGAGGACATCCCCGTCCCGCTCGGTACGTACTTGCATGGCGCCAGATTTCCTGTGGGTCGTGGGTGCGTTCAGTCGCGCTTCATCAGCTGCTTGCCGATGATGAGTTGTTGGACCTGCGTGGTGCCTTCGTACAGGCGCAGCAGGCGCACGTCGCGGTAGAAGCGCTCCACCGGGTATTCGTTGATGTAACCGGCACCACCGTGCACCTGCACGCCGCGGTCGGCCACGCGGCCCACCATCTCGGTGGCAAACAGCTTGGCGCAGGACACGCGCATGGAGATGTCGGGGTCGGACACATGGGCCGGCTTGCCGTCGAAGCGTTTGGCCACCTCCTGCACCAGCGACCAGCCGGCCAGCAGCTCCGCCTGGCTGTCGGCCAGCATGGCCTGGATCAGCTGGAACTCGCCGATCGCCTTGCCGAACTGCTTGCGGTCGTGGGCATAGGCGGCGGCATCGTCCAGAATGCGCGACGCCGAGCCACAGGCTACGGCCGAGATGTTCAGGCGGCCGCGGTCGAGCACCTTCATGGCGGTCTTGAAGCCCTGGCCGGACACGCCGCCAATGATGTTGGCCGCCGGTACGCGCGCGTTTTCCAGGATCACGTCGCAGGTCATGGTGCCGCGCTGGCCCATCTTCTTGTCCTTCTTCCCGAGCTTGATACCTGGCGTGTTCGCCGGAACGATGAAGGCCGATATGCCGCCGGCACCGGGGCCGCCGGTGCGGGCCATCAGGGTGAAGGCGCCGGCGCGCGGCGCGTTGGTGATGAAGCGCTTGGTGCCGTTGAGCACGTAGTGGTCACCGTCCAATTCGGCGCGGGTCTTGAGCGAGGCGGCATCGGTGCCGGCATCGGGCTCGGTCAGGGCGAAGGACATGATGAGTTCGCCGCTGGCCACCCGGGGCAGGTACTGGGCTTTCTGCTCGGGCGTGCCGTCCATCAGGATGCCCTGCGAGCCGATGCCGATGTTGGTGCCGAACACGGAGCGGAACGCCGGCGCGGTGCGGCCCAGCTCGTAGTTGACCAGCACCTCCTGGCTCACGGACAGGCCAATGCCGCCGTACTCCTCGGGAACGGTCAGGCCAAACAGGCCCATTTCCTTCATGTCGTCGATGATGTCGGCCGGCACCTCGTCGTGCTCTTCCAGGTGGTTTTCCGCCGGCACCAGGCGCTCGCGCACAAAGCGCTGGACGGTCGCGAGCAGGAGCTCAAAGGATTCGGTATCTAAAGCCATGGCGTCAGTCAGTTGGTATGAAAAATCAGCGGTGGGTGAACACCGGTTTGCGCTTGTCCAGGAAGGCGTGCATGCCCTCGTGGGCGTCTTCGCTGGCAAAGCGGGCGTGCAGCTGGCGCCGCTCGAAACCGATGCCCTCGGTCAGCGAGGCCTCCCAGGCCCGGTTCACTGATTCCTTGATGGCCATCAGCGCCGGCAGCGAGTAGGTGGCAATGCGGCTGGCCAGCGCCAGCGTTTCTTCCAGCAGGCGCGCATCAGGTACCACGCGCGAGACCAGTCCGTAGCGGTCGGCCTCGTCGGCACTGAGGGCGCGGGCGGACAGGCACATGTCCATGGCCTTGGCCTTGCCGATGGCCCGCGGCAGGCGCTGCGTGCCGCCGGCGCCCGGCAGCATGGCGAGCTTGATCTCCGGCAGGGCAAACTGCGCCGACTCGGCGGCAATGACCAGGTCACAGGCCAGCGCCAGCTCGCAGCCGCCACCCATGGCAAAGCCGGCCACCGCGGCGATGACGGGCTTGCGCACACGGCGGATGGTTTCCCAGTTGCGGGTGATGAAGTCGCTCTGGTAGACGTCCATGTAGGACCAGTCCGCCATGGCGGCAATGTCGGCGCCGGCGGCAAAGGCCTTGGCGCTGCCCGTGATGACGATGGCGCCAATGGTGGCGTCGCCGTCCAGGGCCAGCAGGGCCGCGCCCAGCGCGTCCATCAGGGCGTCGTTGAGGGCGTTGAGCTGCTGGGGCCGGTTGAGCGTGATGACGCCGACGCGGCCCTCGGTGCGCACCAGGATGAGGTCGTCGGCCACCTTACTTGTCCTTGCGCAACTCGTCCGCCAGCATCTCGCGCAGCTTGAACTTCTGCATCTTGCCCGATGGCGTGGACGGGATGGAGTCGCGCACCACCAGCCGTTCGGGAACGTACTGCATGGCCACCTTCTGCGACTTCAGGAACTCGACGATGGAGGGAAGGTCCACCGTCTGCCCGGCCTTGGGCACCACGACGGCGCAGGCGCGCTCGCCCATGCGCTCGTCGGGGTAGGCCACGATGGCCGCCATGGCGATGGCCGGATGGCGGTACAGCAGGGCCTCGATTTCCACCACGGGAATGTTCTCGCCGCCGCGGATGATCACGTCCTTGCTGCGCCCGGTGATGCGTACGTAGCCGCGCTCGTCCAGCCGCGCCAGGTCGCCGGTGTCGAACCAGCCCTCGGCATCGGTGGCGTTGAGCTGCGAGCGCTTGAGGTAGCCGCCAAAGTTGGAGCAGGAACGCACGTAGAGCTTGCCGGCCTGGCCTGCCGGCAGGATGCTGCCGTCGGGATCAACCACCTTCAGTTCCACGCCGGGCAGGGGGCAGCCGTCGGTGTTGACGGCGCGCTCGTCCTCGTCATCGGGCTGGATCAGGGTCACGGCGCCGTTTTCGGTCATGCCCCAGGCCGAGACAATCTTGGTGCCCAGCACGCGGCGGGCCTGCTCCACCAGCGGGCCCGGAATGGGGGCGCCGGCGCACAGGAAGATCTTGAGCGTGGGAACGGTCTTGCCCGATTCCTCCACGTTCTTGGCCAGGTCGGTCAGGAAGGGCGTGGACGCCATGGTGAAGCTGATCGACTCGGCACGGATCAGGTCAATGGCGCGCAGCGGCTCCCAGATGTCGAGCAGTACCACGCTCTGGCGCAGCAAAATGGGCATCATCAGCCCGTACATGAAGCCGGTCTGGTGCGCCATGGGCGAGGCCATCAGCACCGCGTCGTCCTGGCTCAGCTTCAGGCGCTGGGCGTACGGAATGATGTTGGCCATGGTGGTGTTGGCCGTGTGCATGACGCCCTTGGGCTCGCCGGTGGTGCCCGAGGTGTAGATGAGCTGCGTCACGTCATCGGGGCCCGGGCGGTTGCGCGTGAGGATGTCGCGGGCGTCCGGCGCGCTCTCCCAGGCGGGTTCGCTCAGCAGCTTCTCAAAGCTGTTGTCGCCGGCGCCGCCAACCACCACCACCTGCTGCAGGTCGGACAGACTGGGTCGCAGGGCGGTCACCATGGCTTCATAGTCGAAGCCGCGGAACACCTTGGGCACGATGACGACCTTGGCCTCGCCGTGCTTGAGCATGAACGACAGTTCGCGCTCGCGGAAGATGTGCATCAGCGGGTTCATGACCGCGCCAATGCGCGAACACGCCAGGTAGGTGATGGTGAACTGCCACCAGTTGGGCAGCTGGCAGGCGACGATGTCGTTCTTGCCCACGCCCAGACGGGCCAACCCCACCGCCACGCGGTCGGCCATGGCGGCCAGCTCGCGGTAGGTGAAGCGCTTGACGGCACCGGTTTCCGCCTGCACGGCGGTCAAGGCCAGCTTGTCCGGGCAACTGGCCACGCACGCGTCCAGCTCACCGTTGATGG
This sequence comes from Rhodoferax sp., assembly GCA_019449595.1. Taxonomy (GTDB): domain Bacteria; phylum Pseudomonadota; class Gammaproteobacteria; order Burkholderiales; family Burkholderiaceae_C; genus Allorhodoferax. The sequence continues at coordinate 7,107 of JAGRPL010000014.1, forward strand.
TCCGGTCGTGCCACAGGCCCTGGGCGATGCTGGCAGCGCGGCGGGGGGCAATGAGTACGGCGTCAAATTCCATGGTCTTGTCTCCTCGTTGTACGAACTCTTTGTGGTCTAGGCGGGAACGAACTTGCGGCCGGCCCGGGTGCGGGCGATGATGGTCTTCATGATCTGGGCGGTTCCGTCCCCGATCTGGAAGCCCAGCACGTCGCGCAGGCGCTGCTCCATCAGGCCGCGGTCGTAGCCGCCGTGGCCGTAGCACAGCAGGCACTGGTGGATCACGTCGTAGGCCAGCTTGGGGCCCCACCACTTGGCCATACCGGCCTCGGCGGTGTGGGGCAGGCCCTTGTCCTTGAGCCACAGGCCCTGCAAGCACAGGAGGCGGGCGCCTTCGACTTCGGTGTCGAACTGCGCCAGTGGGTGCGTCACCCCCTGGAAGGCCGACAGCGGCTGGCCAAACGCCTGGCGCTCGGTGATGTACTGCCAGGTTTCCTCCAGCGCCACGCGGGCCACGGACAGGCACTGCAGGCCAATGAGCGAGCGCGAGAAATCGAAGCCGTGCATCACCTGCACGAAGCCCTTGTTCTCGTCGCCCAGGCGGTGGCTCACGGGAATGCGCACGTTCTCGAAGAAGATGGAACCGCGGCCAATGGCGCGCTGGCCGTGGCAGTCAAAGCGGTTGGTCGTGACGCCTGGTGTGTGCATGGGCACCAATAACGCGGTCACGCCGTGGGCACCCGACTCCGGCGTGCCGGTTCGGCCGAACACCACGGCAATGTCGGCCTGGTCGGCCGCGGAGATGGAGGTCTTCTCGCCGTTGATGACGTAGAAGTCGCCTTCGCGCTCGATGCGCAGGCGCAGGTTGGCCGCGTCCGAGCCGCCACGCGGCTCGGTCAGCGCGATGGCGCAGATGGCCTCCCCCCGAGTCAGCTTCTGCAGCCAGGGCGTGACCACTTCGGGGGCACCGTATTTGGACAGGATCTGCCCATTCAGCGAGGCCAGCAGGTTGAGGTAGGAGAAGCTCAGGTCGGCACGGGCGATTTCCTCGTGGATCACACCCGCGGCCAGACAGCCCATGCCCAGGCCGCCGAATTGCTCCGGCAGTTCGGGGCAGATGAACCCGAGCTCACCCATCTCGCGCAGCAGTTCCCGGTCCAGCACGCGGGTCTTGTCACGTTCCAGGAAACCGGGGGCCACGCGTTCGGTGGCAAAGCGGCGCGCCGTCTCGGCCAGCGCCTGCAGGTCTTCGTCGATGTAGGGATTCGGGTTCATCGTGTCGTCTCCAGAGGCTTACTTGGCGTACTTGCGGAAGTCGGGCTTGCGCTTGTCTTTCAGCGCATTGACGCCTTCGCGCGACTCTTCGGTGTCGTAATAGAGCTTGAGCGCATACATGCCCAGGCCGGCGATGCCGCTCTGGTGGGCCGTGTCGGCGTTGAAGCTGCGCTTGGCAATGGCGATGGCGGTGGGGCTGCGCTCGCAAATGGTCTCGGCCCACTCTTGCACCGTCTCGTCGAGCTTCTCGTGCGGCACGCAGATGTTGGCCAACCCCATGTCGGCCGCTTCCTGCCCGGAGTAGCGCTTGTTGAGGTACCAGATCTCGCGTGCCTTCTTCTCGCCGACCACGCGGGCCAGGAAGGCCGTGCCGTAGCCTGGATCGACCGAACCCATCTTGGGGCCGACCTGGCCGAAGATGGCCTTCTCGGAAGCGATGGTCAGGTCGCAGATGGTGCACAGCACGTTGCCGCCACCGATGGCAAAGCCCTGCACCCGGGCGATCACGGGCTTGGGCACATCGCGGATAGCGGTGTGCAGCTCTTCCATGGGCAGGCCGATGGTGCCGCGTCCGTCGTAGTTGCCGTTGTGGGCCGACTGGTCGCCGCCGGTGCAGAAGGCCCGGTCGCCCGCGCCGGCCAGCACGATGGCGCCCACGCTCTTGTCGTAGCCAGCCTTGTTCAGGGCGCGGATGATCTCGTCGCAGGTCTGGCCGCGGAAGGAGTTCATCTTGTCGGGGCGGTTGATGGTGATCCAGGCGACGCCGTTGCGGTTCTCGTACAGGATGTCTTCGAATTCCATGGTGTTCTCCAAATGGGTGGGGGGTATGGGAGGCTGAGGATCAGCCATGCATGGTCAGGCCGCCAGACACGCTGATGACCTGGCCGGTGATGAAGGACGCGTCGTCGCTGGCGAAGAAGGCGATGGCACCGGCGAGGTCGTCGGGCTGGCCCAGGCGGCCCAGGGGGATGGCGCTCTTGAAGGCTTCGATCAGCTTGGCGGGGTCGCGGGCCCCCTCGGCCACGCCGGCCAGCAAGGCGGTGTCGGTCGGGCCGGGGCAGACCACGTTGACCGTGATGCCCTGGCGGGCGTGTTCACGCGCCAGGGTCTTGGACAGGGCCACCAGCCCGCCCTTGCAGGCGGCGTACACCGCTTCGCCGGAGGAGCCGCCACGGGCCGCGTCGGACGCGACGTTGACGATGCGTCCCGACTTGCGTTCGACCATGCCCGGCAGCACGGCGTGGTGCATGTGCAGCGCGCCGGTCAGGTTGATGGCAATCAGCTTGTCCCACTCGGCCGGAACGGTCTTGACGAAGGGCTTGAAGACATCCCAGCCCGCGTTGTTGACCAGCACGTCGACCGGGCCCAGCTGGGCCACGGTGGCCGCCACGGCGGCGTCGACCTGCGCGCGGTCGGTGATGTTGCACACGAATGCCGCGGCCTGACCGCCGGTGGCGCGGATGTCGGCCGCCACCTTCTCGGCCGCCTCCTGGTTCATGTCGAACACCGCCACCTTCGCGCCGTCCCGCGCGAGCCGGCGGCAGGTTGCACCACCGATACCGCCGCCGCCGCCTGTCACGATGATGGTCTTGCCTGTGAGTTTTTGCATGCTATTTCCTTCTCGGGTCAGGGTTGGTATGCTTGCGAAACCGGGTGTGTCGCAAGACATATAAGTAAATATGTTGTCGTATATTACGCCAACTCAATTCTGGATGCAAGTGTCTTTTTAGTCAAAATACGGCGATTTTCAATGCTGCGGAAAAAGCCATGAAAACCATCGATAGACATCCGGCAGTTGCAGCGGCCATTTCTGCATTAATACGCAAACATGTTGCTTAAATAAAAAAGGCCGGCAGCCGTCAGACAGCGCCGGCCCCGGTGCAAGCCGGACGGCTTACATCTTGCACAGCGCCGAGGCGGCGGGCACGGTTGTCTCCGCGTAGGTCTGCTCGATCACCGGGCGCAGCTGGCCGTCGGCGGTCTTGACGCGTGCGATGTAGTTGGGGATGACCAACTGGTTGTCGGCCGCACGGACGGTCATCTTGCCGTAGAGCGTCTCGACCTGGGCGCCGCGCAGGGCCTTGGTGACCGCCTCCGGGTTCACGCTCTTGGCCAGCTGCACGCCCTGGAACAGCACCATGGCACCGTTGTAGGCCTGGCCTTCGGTGTCGGTGGGCAGGCGCTTGAACTTGGCCTTGAACGCGCTCACGAAAGCTTTGGTTGCCGGCGTGTTGATGTCGGGCGTGAAGCCCACGTTGCCGGGCACGCCATCGAGGGCCTTACCGGTGGCGTTGACCACGAAGTTGGACAGCAGCGCGTGCCCGATCAGCGGGGTCTTGGGAATCAGGTTGAAGTCGGCCGCCTGCTTGACAAAGGCAATGCTGCCCGAGACGTCGGCAAACCAGATGGCGTCCACATTGGCGGCCTTGAGCTGCTGGATGTAGGGCGCATAGTCCTTGGTGCCCAGCGGGGCAAACAGCTTCAGGCTCACCTTCTTGCCCTTGCCGGTCACCACGCTCTCGAACGACTTGGCGGAGTCGTGGCCCCAGACGTAATCGGCCGCCAGGATGGCGAAGTTGTTGCCCTTGATGTCCTTGAGCCACTGCTCGATCATGGCCAGGTCCATGGCATCGGAGTGGTTGGTGCGCACGAAACGCGTGTTGCAGGCTTCACCGGTGAGCTTGTCGGCCTTGCTCATGGTGCCGATGAACGCCGCATCCCAGCGGGCCAGGTTCTGGCTGATAGCCAGGGAGATGCCCGAGGTGATGGGTCCGATGATCAGGTTGTGGCCCTCGCGCGCCAGCTTCTCTGCCACGCGGCGCCCGGCGTCCGGGGTGCTTTCGTCATCGCCTTCGGCGACGATCACCTGGCGGCCGTCCACCCCGCCCTTGGCATTGGCCTCGTCCACCGCGAAGCGGATGCCATTGATGACGTCGACGCCCATGGTGGAAAAGCCTCCGGACTTGGAGGACACCAGTGCAATCTTCACCGGCTCCTTGGCTTGTGCCAGAGCCTGCAGGGGCAGTGCCGCCACCAGAACGGCGCCCGCCAGCAGGTGCGGAATTGCTTTGAGTTTGAACATGCCTGTCTCCTGATAGTGCTAAGAACGCCGGAAACGGTCCGGCCGCCGGAAATTGTCAGATCGCGACGTGCGACTCGAGGTCTTGGAGCCCCTCACGGGAATGCACCACCGGGCCTTCCGCCACCACCGAGCCCTTGGCCATGGCCAGGTAACGTTTGGCCACGCGTACCACCAGGCTCATGTTCTGCTCGATGAGCAGCAGGGCTGTGCCCTGGTCGGCGACGCGGTTGAAGATGTCGGCCAGCTGGTCGACGATGACCGGGGCCAGCCCTTCGGTCGGCTCATCGAGCAGGATCAGGCTGGGGTTGGCCATGAGCGCACGCCCCACCGCCAGCATCTGCTGCTGGCCGCCCGACAGGGCCGTGCCCGGGGTGTGCGCCCGCTCGGCCAGGATGGGGAACAGCTGGTAGACCTCGGGCACCGTCCATGGCCCCTTGCGCCCGACGGCGGCGCCCAGCAGCAGGTTTTCCTCCACCGTCAGGTTGGCCACGATGCGCCGGCCCTGCGGCACCACCACGATGCCGTGCTGTGCCGCGACGTAGGGGCGCAAGGTCTTGATCTCCCGCGTCCCGAAGTGGATATGGCCACCCTTCATCTGCGCCAGCCCCAGGATGGTGTTGACCACCGTGGTCTTGCCCACGCCATTGCGCCCGATCAGCGCCACGCGCTCGCCCGCATTCACGTGCAGGCTCAGGCCGTGCAGGATGTGGGCCGCACCGTAGTAGGACTGGACATTCTTCAGATTGAGCAAGGCGATCATGCGGCGCTCCCCAGGTAGGCTTCGCGCACGCGCGGGTTGGCGCGCACCGCAGCGGGGTCGCCGCTGGCGATCACACGCCCCAGTTCGAAGACGGTGACGGCATCGGAGATGCCGAAGACGACATCCATGTCGTGCTCGACCAGCAGCACGGACACCTCCCAGCGCGAGGTCAGGGCCTTCAGGTGCTGCGCCAGATCCTGGGATTCCTTGACGGACAGGCCGGCCATCGGCTCGTCGAGCATCAGCACCTTGGGCCGCCCCACCAGCGCCAGCGCCAGGTCCAGGCGGCGCTGCTCGCCGTAGCCCAGGTCTTCGGCCAAGGTGTTGCCCAGCCGGATCAGGTCCAGCTCCTGGAGCACGGCCTCGGCGTCGTCGGCCGAGTCCGCCACACCCATCTTGTACGAGGCCAGCTCCACCTGCTTGCGCACCGGCATGCCGCCAAAGATGCTGGTGCGCTGAAAGCTGCGCGACAGGCCCCGCATGCGCCGCTCGACGGCGCCCAGGTGGCTCACGTCCTCGCCCGCCAGGACGACCCGGCCCCGCGTCAGCTTGCGGCGCCCCGTAATGGCGTCGATGACGGTGGACTTGCCGGCACCGTTGGGGCCGATGAGGCCGCGAATCTGGCCTTTTTCCAGGGTAAGGTCCACGCCGTCAAGCGCCTTGACGCCCCCGTAGTGGATGGCCACGTCTTCGGTCTGGAGTATGTACTGGTTCATGTGGGAGTCCTTGTGCGCCGTCCGTCAGTGGCCGCCGCCGCGGTAGGCGGAACCCTGCGCGCGCCGGCCCAAGACCAGGCGCTCCAGCAGGCCGATGATTCCGTCGGGGGCAAACACGATGACGGCGATCAGGGCAGCGCCGAAGATGGCCATGGAGTGGGTGGCGTACTCGCCCAACAGGTCTTTCACCAAGAAATACAGGATGGCGCCCAGGATGGGCCCCAGTGGCTTCCTGAACCCGCCCACCACCACCATCAGCAAGGTGATCGCCGAGACGCTCCAGTGCAGGTTGGCCGGCGATACGAAACCGGAGTTGAAGCACGACAGCAGGCCGGCGGCGCCCGACACCATGGCGGAGACGGCATACACCGCCGCCCGGGGCACCGTGGTCCGGATGCCGATGAAACGGGCCCGCTCCTCGTTGTCCCGCACCGCTTCGGTGATGGTGCCAAAGCGGGTCTTCATCACCACCAGCAGCACGAAGGTCACCAGCACCAGCAGGGTCCAGGACAGCAGGAACAGCGTGCCCGGCTTGAGCAGGGCCGACTGGGAAACGCCAAACAGCGTGGCCGGCCAGTTGACGCCCATGCCGTCGGAGCCGCCCGTGATGCCCCGTGCCCGCGTGGCCAGCAGATACGCCATCTGGCCGATGGCCAGGGTCAGCATGCCGAACGCAATGCCCGGCACCCGGACGATCACCAGGCCGATGAGGAAGGCCGCCAGGCCGGTGCCGCACAGGACCACGGGAATGGCCCATTCCGCCGGCATCCAGTCCAGTGCGAGGATGACCCCCATGCTGTAGCCGGCACCGCCAAAGAACAGGGCGTGGCCGAAACTCACCAGCCCGTTCTGCTTGAGCAGCACCCCCACGCCGAGCGCGAAGATGGCGTAGATGACCGCCTGCGTGAACATGCCCAGCAGGCTGCTGGACGGCGTGACCCACACGATGACCGCCCCGGCCAGCAAGGCCAGCAGCGAGAGGAATCCCATTCGACTGATACGCATGTGTTTCTCCGGGTACTCAGGTGCGGCTACCGGCCAGGCCGGACGGCTTCCAGACCAGGACCGCGACCATGAAGATGAAGGGCAGCAGCACCGACACCTCGGGCAGGTAGACGGCCCCCACCGCCTGCATCATTCCCAGCAGCAGGGCCGCGATGAAGGCGCCGGCCAGGGAGCCCAGGCCGCCGATCACGACCACCACAAAAGAATCGATCAGCACGTCCGAACTCATGTGCGGCGACAAGGACAGAAAAGGCCCCGCAACCACGCCCGCCAGGCCCGCCAGCGCGCTGCCCAGACCCACCACGCCAGCGCTCAGCGCGTCGGTGTTGACACCCTGCATGGAGGTGGTGACCGGGTCGGTGCTGGCGGCGCGCACAAACAGGCCGATGCGCGAGTGGCGCAGCCACAGGGTCAGGCCCAGGGCCACCACGGCGCCGACCACAATGACGCCAATGCGGTACGCCGGCAGGTCGTGGCCCCACAGGTTGACGGAGAAGTTGAGCAGCTCCGGCGTGAACAGCGAGTAGTTGCCCTTGCCCCAGACGAACACCACCGCGTCCTCCAGGATCAGCAGCAGGCCGAAGGTCACGAGCATCACATTGAGCGGTTCGCGGTCCTGCAGCAGACGAAAGCCGTAGCGGTCCAGCAGCACGCCCACCACCGCCATGAAGGCCGGCGCGGCCACCAGCGCAACCCAGAAATTGCTCTGCACTGCAACCGTGTAGCCCACATAGGCGCCCACCATATACAGCGCGCCGTGCGCAAAATTCACTACGCGGCGCAGTCCGTAGATCAGTGCCAGACCCGAACTCATCACAATCAGCAAGGCCCCGTACACCAGGCCATTGAACAGGTTGATGGTCAGCATCTTGTTTCCTTTTGTTCCTGCATTTCCGGTTTTTCCTGCCTCGGGCTTGTTACGCTTGCGAAAATAGGCCAATCGCGTAAAGTAGATGTGTAAATGTATTGTCTTATGTTACGGCAACCCTGTTGCCAGTTCAAGTTCCTTTTTGATTGGATGAATAGTGGTTAACCCTAACAAAAACGCCAACATAACCCGCATGGAACTGGCCAACCACTTGTTCTTTCGGCTCTACCAATGTGCAAATATGTTGCACAAAACAGGCACCCGCGCGGTGGAGGAAGAAGGCTTGACCACCCAGCAATGGGCCGTGCTGGGCGCCCTGTCGCGGCCGGAGGCCGAAGGCGGCATGAGCGTGGGCGACCTGGCGCGCTACCTGATGGTGAGCCGCCAGAACCTCTCCGGGCTGCTCAGCCGGATGGAGCGCGACGGACACATCGGCAGTGCCCCGGACGGGCGCGACCGCCGCTCGCGGCTGATCACCATGACCGATTCCGGCCGCGAGGTCTGGATCGTGCAGGCGCAACCCAAGATTCACCACTACTACGAACAGGCGCTGGAGGGGTTTTCAGTGAGCGACATCACCCACTCGCTGCACTACCTGCTCAAGCTGCTGGAGAACATGAAACGCCTGGATGACGACACCGAGCCGACGCCGACGCAGAGCGGCGCCGACGTCTGACGCCAAGCGATGCCTGAAAAAAACTGACTGCATGCAACGGCATTACCTGATATTCGAAGCCAGCGACGACGGCGACGGCACCGGCAGCTGGGACGCCATGGCCAGTGTGCGTCCTGCAGCGCTGCCACAGGTGCTGGCCGAAGTGCGGACTGTGCTGGCCTGGGCCGACGCCAACAGCCCCGGTCCGCGCGGTCCCCTGGACGATGGTGGCGTGTGGGATGCCGACCTGCACCAACAAACCGAAGGCGACTGGGTCACCGTCACCCTGACCCTGACCGGCCCCTGCGCGTGGGGCGACGCCCTGCTGGCAGCCGCCTGATTTTCCACGTCACCTCGGGTTTTTACGCTTCGCGTTGGGGCACCCGGTGCGTAAGCTGGCCTGCATGTACGACATCATCATCAAAAACGGACTGTTCTTCGACGGCACGGGCACCTCGGGTGCGCTGCGCCATCTGGGCATTCGCAACGGTCAGGTAGCGCAAGTCAGCGACACCGCGCTGGATGAGACGGATTGCCCACAGGTGCTGGATGCCTTCCAGCGTTGGGTCATGCCCGGCTTTGTGGACATGCACACCCACTACGACGCCGAACTGGTGGCCGCACCTGCACTGCACGAATCGGTGCGCAACGGGGTCACCACGGTAATGGTGGGCAGCTGCTCCATCAGCATGGTGCTCTCCGAGGCCGAAGACTGCTCCGACCTGTTTACCCGCGTGGAATCGGTGCCGCGCACGGCGGTGTTGCCCCTGCTGCGCGAACGCAAAACCTGGCGCACCCCCACCGAGTACGTAGCCTTTCTGCGCCAGCATCCTCTGGGCCCCAATGTGGCCTCGTTCCTGGGGCATTCCGATTTGCGCGTGGCCGTGATGGGCCTGGACCGCGCGGTGGATGGCAACGTGCGCCCGACGGAAGATGAAATGCAGCGCATGGAAGCCTGGCTGCACGAATCGCTGGACGTGGGGCTGCTGGGCCTGTCCACCATGACCAACCCCTGGGACAAGCTCGATGGCGATCGCCAGCGCTCTAAATCGCTGCCGTCGACCTATGCCACATGGAAGGAATACCGGCGCCTGACTAGGCTGCTGCGCCAGCGCGGGGCCATTCACCAAAGCGCACCCAATCTGGTGACCAAGGTGAATCTGATGCTGTTCCTGGCCGACAGCCTGGGCTGGTTTCGCCAGCGGCTCAAAACCACCATCATCACGCTGATGGACCTCAAGGCCGATCCGCTTCTGGCCAAGGTTCTGGGGCCTATCACGCGCTTCGTCAACCGCCTCGGTGCAGACTTCCGCTGGCAAACCCTGCCGGTGCCGTTTGAGACCTTTGCCGACGGGGTGGAGTTTGTGGTGTTTGAAGAGTTCCCCGCCGGGCAGGCCGCATTGCACCTGATTGACGAGCTCAAACGCAACGCGTTGTTCCAAGATCCGGCCTACCGCCGCCAGTTTCGCGCCAACGTGGAAAAGAAGTTTGGCCCGCGCGTATGGCACCGCGATCTGGACGACGCATGGATCGTGGACTGCCCCGACGCCACCCTGGTGGGGCAATCCATCGGTCAGGTGGCGCGCTCGCGCAAGGAAAATTCGGCCGACGTGTTTCTGGATCTCCTGATCACCCACGGCAAGCATCTGCGCTGGCGCACCGTGATCGCCAACCACAACCCCGCCGTGGTGGAAAAGCTGGTCAACGAACCGTCCACCCTGATTGGCTTTGCCGATTCGGGCGCACACATCCGCAACATGGCCTTTTACAACTTTGGCCTGCGCCTGCTCAAACTGGTGCGCGATGCCGAACTGCGCCAAGAACCCTTCATGCCCATCGAGCGCGCCGTATGGCGGCTGACTCGTGAGCTGGCCGACTGGTTCAATGTGGATGCCGGACGCCTGCAAGTAGGCGACCGGGCCGATGTGGTTATCGTGGACCCAGTCAAACTCGACGCGAGTCTGACCCACTACCGTGAAGCCCAGCTGGCCCAGTTCACGGGTTTGATGCGCCTAGTAAACGATGGCAACGCGGTGGACACCACCATCATTGGCGGACGCGTAGCCTGGCACCAGGGGGCATTTGCCGCTGACCTGGGCCAGGCCACAACATTTGGTCAATACCTGCCCGCACGCAACCGCAAACGCTCCTGAATCAGGAGCTGCCCGCGCAGCATCCACGAGGCCTGCAGGCCTATTTTGTGCTTAAACAGCAGTCGCCAGTGCACTCAGAGCCTGCACCAGCGCGTCCACATCGGCTTCGGTGTGCGCCGCCGACAGCGCAATGCGCAGGCGGGCTGTGCCCTCGGGCACGGTCGGCGGGCGAATGGCGGGCACCCACAGCCCGCGCTCCTGCAGTGCCTGCATCACCGCCAGTGCCTCGGCATTGCTTCCAATCAGCAGCGGCTGGATGGCGGTCTGCGACTCCGACAACCGCCAGTGGCTGCCCTGCAGCCCCGCCGCCAGCCCCGTGCGCAGGCGGGCAATCAGGGCCTGCAGGTGGCTGCGCCGCCACTCCTCGTGCTCGATCAGCTGCAGACTGGCGCTCAGCGCGGTGGCCAGCATGGCCGGCGCGGCGGTGGCGAAGGTGTAGCTGCGGGTTTTCTGCAGCAGCCACTCCACCAGCGTGTCGTCCCCCGCCACAAAGGCGCCGGCTACACCGGCGGCCTTGCCCAGCGTGGCCATATAGAGCACCCGCCGCGACGCCTGCGCCCCCCGCAGCCCGGCCTGCGCCAGGGTGCCGCGCCCCTGCGGCCCCAGCACCCCGAAACCGTGGGCATCGTCCAGCAGCAGCAAGGCGTCAAAGCGTTCGCACAAGTCCAGCAGGGCGGGAATGTCGGCCACGTCGCCGTCCATGCTGAAGACCGCATCGGTCATCACCAGCTTGCGGGCCGCGGTGCTGCGGGCCAGGGCCTCCTCCAGACCCGCCAGGTGGGCGTGGTCGTAGCGGTGGATCTGCGCCTTGGACAGGCGGGCGCCGTCGATCAGGCACGCGTGGTTGAGCGCGTCCGAGAAGATGGCGTCGCCCGGCCCCACCAGCGCCGGCACGATGCCGATGTTGGTGGCAAAGCCGGCGTAGAAGTACAGCGCCCGGGGCAGGCCCACAAACGCGGCCAGCGCCTGCTCCAGCGCGGCGTTGGCGGTGCTGTGGCCGCTGACCAGCGGCGAGCCGGTGGAACCCACGCCATAGGCCCGGGCGCCCGCGCAGGCCGCCTGCACCAGCGCCGGGTGCTGGGCCAGGCCCAGGTAATCGTTGCTGCAGAACGCCAGCATGGGCCGCCCGTCCACGCACAGGCGCACGCCACTCACCAGGGCGCCGTCGGCATCGCGCTGCGGCTCCACTTCGCGGCGCTTGCGGCGCAGGTGGGCACGGTCCAGTTCGGCCATGCGGGCGGGAAAGTCATCCAGCCAGGAGGGGGATAGGGAAACCGTATGCGTCATACAAATCCATCGTTAGCGCCACGCGGGCGGAAGGTGCCATGCAATGGCCCGCGCATCCGGCGCGGACTGGTGGGCAATGGTGGCCAGCAAGGGAGCCTGCAACTGACCCTGCAGGTACGCAATGTTGTCGGCCTGCGCCAGCAGGGTCGGGTCCACATGGTTGGCCACCCAGCCCGCCAGCGTGAGCCCGCGCGCGGCGATGGCCTGCGCCGTCAGGACGGCATGGTTCAGGCAGCCCAGGCGCAGGCCTACCACCAGCACCACGGGCAGGCCCAGGGCCTGGGCCAGGTCGCCCCCGTTCTCGGTATCGGACAGGGGCACCAGAAATCCGCCCGCCCCCTCCACCACCACGGCATCCACCTGCTGCGCCAGCGCGCGGTAGGCGTGGACCAGCTGCGCCACCGTGATGCGCACGCCCGCCCGTTGCGCCGCGATATGGGGCGAGGTAGGGTCGGGCAACAGCACCGGGTTGTCCAACTCCGCCGGCACGCGGCAGGTGGAGGCGGCGCGCAGGGCCAGCACGTCGTCGTTGGCGGGCACGCCATTGACCATTTCCGTGCCCGCGGCCACGGGCTTCATGCCCACCACGCGGGCGTGGTGGTGCGCCAGCGCGTGCAGCAGGGCCGTACTCACCAGGGTCTTGCCCACACCGGTGTCGGTGCCAGTGACGAAGACCGCGGTCACGGCAGTGCCAGGCCGGGTGCCAGCGCCGCGCCGCGCCCGACCGCCGGCGCGTCTTCGGCCAGCGTGGCCTGCAGCGCCGCCAGCGCACCGCGCGCCAGGTGCTCGGCCGATTCGGCGTCGATCACGTACGGGGGCATGGCATACAGCGTGTTGCCGATGGGGCGCAGCACCACGCCCTGGGCCATGGCGTGGCGGGCGTAGCGGCGGGCGAAGAAGGGCGTGGGGGTCAGGGCCGGGTCCACGTCCCAGGCCCAGATCATGCCCAGGCGGCGCGCGTGGCGGATTGCGGGATGCTGGGTAAGCGGCGCAAAGGCCCGGTCCAGCATCTGCGCCCGCTGCACGTTGGCAGCCAGCGCATCGGTCTGCTCGAACAGCTCCAGCGTGGCCAGCGCGGCACGGCACGCCAGCGGGTTGCCGGTGTAGGAGTGCGAATGCAGGAAGCCGCGGGCCACGTCGTCGTCGTAGAAGGCGTCGTACACCGCGTCGGTGGTCAGCACCGCCGACAGGGGCAGCGTGCCGCCGGTCAGGCCCTTGGACAGGCAGATGAAATCGGGCCGGATGCCAGCCTGCTGGTGCGCAAACATCGTGCCGGTGCGGCCGAACCCCACGGCGATCTCGTCGGCAATCAGATGCACCTGGTACTGGTCACACAGGGCGCGGGCCTGGCGCAGGTAATGGGCATCGTGCATGGCCATGCCCGCCGCGCACTGCACCAGGGGCTCCAGAATCAGCGCAGCCGTCTGGGCGTGGTGCTGCTCCAGCCAGGCGCGCAAATCGGCCACCACGCGCTCGGCGGCGTCCTGCGCGGTTTCGCCGGGCAAGGCGCCCCGGGCATCGGGTGAGGCCACGGTGGCGGCCAGGCGCACCAGGGGGGCGTAGGCCTGGCGAAACAGGGGAATGTCGGTCACGGCCAGCGCGCCCACGGTCTCGCCGTGGTAACCGCCGGCCAGGCCAATGAAGCGGTTTTTCTCGGGGCGTCCGGCGTTGCGCCAGTAGTGGGCGCTCATCTTCAACGCGATCTCGGTCGCGCTGGCGCCGTCGCTGCCGTAGAAGGCATGGCCCAGGCCGGTCAGCGCGCCCAGGCGCTCCGACAGTTCCACCACCGGCGGGTGCGTAAAGCCGGCCAGCATCACGTGGTCCAGCGTGTCCAGCTGGTCCACCAGCGCGGCCTTGATGTGCGGGTGGCTGTGCCCAAACAGGTTGACCCACCAGGAGCTCACCCCGTCCAGATAGCGATTCCCCTCACCGTCATACAGCCACACGCCCTGCGCGCGGGCAATGGGCACGGGCAACGCGGCCTCGTGCAGCTTCATCTGTGTGCAGGGGTGCCACACCGCGCGCACGCTGCGCGCCGCCATCGTGGACAGCGTCACGGCGTTCAGGCCATCTGCACCGGAATGGTCGAGCGCTGTTCCTTGATGCGGTTGTCGTCATCGCAGAACACCAGCTGAGGCACAAAGCCCTTCACATCGGCTTCGGCCACCTGGGCAAACGTGGCGATGATGACCAGATCGCCCTTGGCGGCGCGACGGGCCGCCGAGCCATTGACCGAAATGATGCGGCTGCCGCGCTCGGCGCGGATCGCGTAGGTGATGAAGCGTTCGCCGTTGTTGATGTTCCAGATGTGCACCTGCTCGTTCTCGGCGATGTTGGCCGCGTCCAGCAGGTCTTCATCGATGGCGCAGGAGCCCTCGTAGTGGAGTTCGCAGTGCGTCACGCTGGCGCGGTGGATCTTGGATTTAAGCAGGGTTCTGAACATGGTTCTTAGCGGTGAAAACGGAGAGCCAGCGGCAAGATGTGTACCATCGAAGACCGCCCCGAACGACGTCGCGTAGTGTAGACCACGGTGCATCCCGCTTTTTGACCCTATTAGTTATGCAAAAGTCATTTGATTTCTCTACCGAATCCGTCCGCAAACTGGCCCAGTCCGATGTGGCGCGCGCCCTGGCCGAAGACGTGGGAAGCGGCGACCTGACAGCCAGCCTGATTGCCCCCGACCGCATGGCACGCGCCCGCGTGCTGGCCCGCGAAAGCGCCGTGGTGTGCGGCCAGGCTTGGGTCGAGGCGGCCGTGCGCCAATGCGACCCGCAGGCGCAGATGACCTGGAATGTGCAGGACGGCCAGCGCTGCGCAGTCAACCAGACCGTGCTGGAAGTCACCGGCCGCGCACAGGCGCTGCTCACGGCCGAGCGCACGGCGCTGAACTTCCTGCAGCTGCTCAGCGGTGTGGCCACCAAGACGGCCGGCTACGTGGCGGTGGTGGCCGGCACCAAGGCCCGCATCGTGGACACGCGCAAGACCATCCCCGGCCTGCGCCTGGCGCAGAAATACGCCGTGCGCTGCGGGGGCGGCACCAACCACCGCGTGGGCCTGTATGACGCCGTGTTGATCAAGGAGAACCACATCGCCGCCGCCGGTGGCGTGGCGCAGGTGCTGCAGCGCGCCGCCCCCATTGCAGCGCAAGCCGACTTTGTGGAAATCGAGGTGGAAACGCTGGAGCAGCTGCACGAGGCACTGGACGCCGGCGCCACCATGGTGTTGCTGGACAACATGGGCCTGCCCACCCTGCAGGAGGCCGTGCGCATCAACGCCGGACGGGCCGTACTGGAAATTTCGGGTGGCGTCACGCTCGACGGCCTGCGCGCGCTGGCCGAGACCGGCGTGGACCGCATCTCCATCGGCACGCTGACCAAGGACGTGCAGTCCGTCGACTACTCCATGCGCTTTGAAGCGCTGTAAGAGGCCCGCCATGCAAGCATCCGCAACCCCGGCGTCCACCATCAACGTGGACTACGAACAACCCGAAACCGACCGCGCGGGCGAACCCCACGCCTGCAGCACACACCACGCCTGGGCGCGCGTTCCGGTGGAGCCCGCGCCCACCGAGCGCGCCGCGCTGAAGGACAAGATCCGCCGCCTGCTCAAAGAGAAGAACGCGGTCATGGTGTCGCACTACTACGTGCACCCCGACCTGCAGGACCTGGCGGAGGAAACGGGCGGCATCGTCAGCGACTCGCTGGAGATGGCCCGCTTTGGCCGCGACCACGCCGCGCAGACGCTGGTGGTATCGGGCGTGCGCTTCATGGGCGAGACGGCCAAGATCTTGTCGCCCGAAAAGCGCGTGCTGATGCCCGACCTGGACGCCACCTGCTCGCTGGACCTGGGCTGCCCGGTGCAGGAGTTCAGCGCCTTCTGCGACGCCCACCCGGACCGCACGGTGGTGGTCTACGCCAACACCAGCGCCGCCGTCAAGGCGCGCGCCGACTGGCTGGTCACCAGCAGCTGCGCGCTGGACATCGTGCGCGCGCTCAAGGACCAGGGGCAGAAGATCCTGTGGGCACCCGACCGTCACCTGGGCGGCTACATCCAGCGCGAAACGGGGGCCGACATGGTGTTCTGGAACGGCGCCTGCATCGTGCACGACGAGTTCAAGGCTTTCGAGCTGGAGGCACTGAAGAAGGAACACCCCAAGGCCAAGGTGCTGGTGCACCCCGAGTCCCCCGCCGACGTGGTGGCGCTGGCCGATGCCGTGGGCTCCACGTCCGCCATCCTCAACGCCGCGCGCACCCTGGACGCCACCGAGTTCATCGTGGCCACCGACAACGGCATGATGCACAAGCTGCGCACGCTCAACCCCGGCAAGGTCTTCATCGAAGCCCCCACCGCCGGCAACAGCGCCACCTGCAAGAGCTGCGCCCACTGCCCCTGGATGGCCATGAACGGCCTGGCCGGCCTGGCCCAGGTGCTGGAGACCGGCGCCAATGAAATCCACGTGGACCCCGCCCTGGGCCTGCTGGCGCGCCGCCCCATTGACCGCATGCTGGCCTTTACGGCGGCGCAGAAACAGCAGGCGCTGGCCGGTAGCCACCTGCGCCCGCACCTGGGCGCGGCGTAGTACAGTGCGTTACAAGCCCGGGGACACGGGTCAGCAGTTGGAAGCAGGGGGCAGACATAGCGAACGGACACGCCGGCACGACCCGACCACGGGGGCATTGCGGAAACCGCCAGCAGGCTTTAGCACGACGCATGAACCCATTTGAAGCGATCCTGAACGCGACGACCGAAAGCATCTTCCTGGTGGATACCCAGGGCGTGGTCCTTGCCATCAACGAAACAGCCGCCCAGCGGCTGAACCAGACCCGGGACAGTCTGGAAGGTCAATGCATCTTCGCTTTCTTTCCGCCCGAAGTGGCGGCCATCCGGCGCCGCAACCTGGAGGAGGTCGTGCGCAGCGGCCAGGCCCGCCACACCGAGGACCAGCGGGGCGCGCGGTATTTCTCGCTCAATTACTACCCGATGCAGAACGACGCGGGCACGGTGGAATCCGTCGTGGTGTACGCCGCCGACATCACCACCCAGAAACTGGCCCAGAACGCGCTGCAGGACAGCGAGGCCCTCAAGAGCTCGGTATTGACGCACGCGGCCTACGCCATCATCGCCACCGATGTGCAGGGCATCATCACCGTCTTCAACCCAGGGGCCGAGACCCTGCTCGGCTACCGCGCGGATGAGGTGGTGGGCCAGAAGAGCCCGGGGCTTTTCCACCTGCGCTCCGAAGTGGTGGAGCGGGCCCAGGCCGCGTCGCTCCAGCACGGTGGCGAGGTGCCGTCCGGGTTCGAATTCTTCACGACCCTGAGCCATCGCACACCCCAGCCGGAAGAGAGCGAATGGACCTACGTGCGCAAGGATGGCTCGCACGTTCCGGTGCAACTGTCGATCACCCCCCGCGTGGACACTGCCGGCCAGGTCATTGGCTACCTGGGCATCGCCCAGGACATCACCGCGCGCCGGCAGGTCGAATCCGACCTGCGCATCGCCGCCATTGCCTTCGAATCCCAGGAGGGCATGCTGGTGACCGACGCAGACCGCATCATCCTGCGCGTCAACCGGGCTTTTACCGACATCACCGGCTACTCGGCGGACGAGGCCATCGGCCAGACCCCCCGTCTGCTCAGTTCGGGGCGGCACGATACCGTCTTCTATGACCAGATGCGCGACAGCCTGCAGCGCAACGGCACCTGGCAGGGCGAGGTCGTGAACCGGCACAAGGCCGGCTCGCTGTACACCGAATGGCTCACCATCACCGCCGTCAAGAACGGTGCGAACCGGGTGACCAACTACGTTGCCACCATCACCGACATCACCTCGCGCAAGGCCGCGCACGCAGAGATCAACAGCCTGGCCTTCTACGATCCGCTGACCGGGCTGCCCAACCGCCGCCTGCTGCTGGACCGGCTCAAGCATGCCGTGGCCTCCAGCGCACGCAGCGGGCGCCACGGCGCCCTGCTGTTCATCGACCTGGACAACTTCAAGACTCTCAACGACACGCTGGGCCACGACTTTGGCGACCTGCTGCTCAAGGAGGTGGCGCGGCAACTCGAGTCCCATGTGCGCGAGGGCGATACGGTGGCCCGTTTCGGAGGCGACGAATTCGTCGTCATCCTGGACGACCTGGGTGAAAGCGCGCAGGACGCCGCCACGCAGGCGGAAGTGGTGGGGGAAAAGATCCTGGGCATCGCGAACCACGCCTTCCAGCTCGGCGCGCATGCGCACCGCTGCACCCTGAGCGCCGGCGTGGCCCTGTTCTTCGACCACCAGAGCACGGTTGACGAGCTGCTCAAGCGCGCCGACCTCGCCATGTACCAGGCCAAGGCGGCCGGGCGCAACGCGCTGCGGTTTTTCGACCCCAACATGCAATCCGTGGTCACCACCCGCGCCAATCTGGAGGCCGACCTGCACGAGGCCATCCTGAACAACCAGTTCGCGCTGTACTACCGGCCCCAGGTGGACCAGCAGGGCCACCTGACCGGCGTGGAAGCGCTGCTGCGCTGGCAGCACCCCAAGCGGGGTCTGGTCTCGCCGCTGGAATTCATTCCGTTGGCCGAGGAAACCGGAACCATCCTGCCCCTGGGGCAATGGGTGCTGCAGACCGCCTGCCAGCAACTGGTGCGCTGGGCCCGGCAGCCCGCCCTGGCGCACCTCACCATTGCCGTCAACGTGAGCGCCCGCCAGTTGCACCACCGCGACTTCGTCTCCCAGGTGCTGGCCCTGCTGGACCATACCGGTGCCAACCCGCAGCGGCTCAAGCTGGAGCTCACCGAGAGCCACCTGGTGAGTGATGTGGAGGGCGTCATCGCCAAGATGGCGACACTCAAGGCGCGCGGCGTGGGCTTCTCGCTGGACGACTTCGGCACGGGCTACTCCTCCCTCTCCTACCTCAAGCGCCTGCCGCTAGACCAGCTGAAGATCGACCAGAGCTTCGTGCGCAGCATCCTGACCGACTCCAACGATGCCGCCATCGCCAAGATGGTGGTGGCCCTGGCCGAGAGCCTGGGACTGGCCGTGATTGCCGAGGGCGTGGAGCAGGACGCGCAGCGTGCGTTTCTGGCCCAGCAGGGTTGCTACGCCTACCAGGGCTATCTGTTCGGCCGCCCTGTGCCGCTGGAGGAATTCGAGCGCCAGGTCGCACGGCTGCCTGACTGACACCCGGCCTGCGGCCGGCGAACGGCCGCACCCAACCAGTTCCCACGCTGCAAAAAGGGTCGCATCGGCGCGCAGGTGGCTGCGGTGACACAATGACAGGAATCCAGAACCGGGGGGACCAGTGCACCGACACTCCAGCTTTGAGGCCAAGATTCGGGTCGCATTCACTGCCGCCGTGCTGGTGGTTGCGGGGCTCACGGTTGCCACCTGGAAGCTGGCCAACGACGCGACCGAGGCGGCCGGCTGGGTGGCCCACTCGAACGAGGTGCTCCGCATCCTGACCCGCGCCAGCGGGGACACGCTGCAGATCGAGCTGAGCACGCAGAACTTCCGGATATCGGGCGACGTCGCGCGGCTCGCCGAACGCGATGCCTCGATCGCCGCCCGGGAACAGACCCTGCTGCGCCTGCACCAGCTGGTCGACGACAACCCGCTCCAGCTGGAGCGCTGGGGGCGGCTGCGCGCAGTGATCGACGAGCGCCTGGCCATCTCCCGGAAAACCGAGCAGCTGCGCAAGACCCAGGGCTTTGAGGCGGCATCGGCCTACATTGCGACGGCCCCCTTGCCGGAGACGCGGGAGCGCATGCACCGGCTGCTGCACGCCATGGAAGACGAGGAGCTGCGGCTGCTGCAGATGCGCACGGCCGAGCAGCAGCATGCGCGCCAGACCATGCTGGTCGCCGGCGCGCTGGTGGCGCTGCTGCTGCTGGGCCTGCTGAGCGCAACCTACGTGCTCATCCGGCGCCAGCTGCGCGATACACAGGCCAGCCGGCAGGCACTGGCCGAAAGCGAAAGAAGCCTCGCCACCACACTGTATTCCATCGGCGACGGGGTGCTGGCAACCGACACCCTGGGGCGGATCACCCGCATGAACCCGGTCGCGCAGCGGCTCACAGGCTGGTCTCTGGAGCAGGCGCAGGGGCGCCCCATTGAAGAGGTGTTTTGCATCATCCACGAGCACACGCGCGCCCCGGCAGTGGTGCCGGTGGCCAAGGCACTGGCAACCGGCGAGGTACAGGAGCTGGCCAACCACACCACCCTCATCGCGCGCGATGGCCACGAATACCCGATCGCCGACAGCGCAGCCCCCATACGGGACGACGCCGGCTGGCTCAAGGGCGTGGTGCTGGTCTTTCGCGACGTGACGGCAGAGCGGCAGGCCAAGAAAACCATCCGCGAGCAGAACGAACAGCTGGAGCAGCGGGTCCGCGAGCGCACCATGCAGCTGCTGGAAAGTGAAGACCACCTGCGCAGCGTGATCAACTACGTGCCCGCACTGATTGCCTACGTCGACGCCGACCAGCGCTACGTGTACGTCAACCACCATTACCAGACCTGCTTCGCGCCCGGGCAGACCGACATCACAGGGCGCACGGTGCAGGAGATCCTGGGCGACGAGCGCTACGCCATCGCGTCGCCGCTCATCGCCCGCGCGCTGCAGGGGGTGCCCAAGAACTACGACTGGCAGCCCTTCCCCGGCATCTGGCAAACCATTAACTACGTCCCCAAGCGGGGCGCGCAGGGCCGGGTGACCGGCTACTACGTGCTGGGCTACGACATCACCGAACGCAAGCAGTCCGAGGACAAGATCCAGGCGCTCAACACCGCGCTGGCGCAGCACGTGCGCGAGCTCGAGCATGTCAGCCGCGCACTCAAGACCCTGAGCGCCGGCAACCGCACCATGCTGCGCGCGACCGACGAGCAGGAGCTGCTCGACACCATGTGCCGCGCCATCGTGACGACGGGCAACTACCTCATGGCCTCGGTGTGGTTCCGCGTGGACGACGACTACCAGTCCCTGCGGCCCATGGCGGAGTGCAACCACCCCGGCGGCATCGACACCCTGCGCCAGATGAACGGCAGCTGGGGCGACAACGCGCACGGCCGCGGCGCGGTGGCCACCGCCATCCGCACCAACCAGACCAGCGTGGTGCGCAACATCCTCACCGATCCGGCCTACGAGCCCTGGCGCCCCTACCTGCCCGGCTGTGCCTGCGGTGTGGCCTGCCCCCTGCGCGTGGACGGCGAGATCATCGGTGGCATCGTCATCTACGCCGCCGAGCCGGACTCTTTCGGGCAGGATGAAGTGACGCTGCTCACCGAGTCGGCCGATGACCTGGCCTTCGGCATCACGACCCTGCGCGCACGGGTGGAGCAGCAAAAGACCCAGGCCGCCCTGCAACGCCTGAGCCGGTACGACACGCTCACCGGGTTGCCCAACGAGGTGCAGTTCACGGAGGCGCTCACGGCGGCCATCGCCACCAGCACCCGACGCAAACGGCCGGCAGCCGCGCTGCAGGTCAACGTGGAGCGTCTCAACGACATCAATGCGGCCCTGGGATTCAGCCAGGGCGACCAGATCCTGCGGGAATTCGGCACCCGGCTGGTCGACGCCGCGCCCGAGGCAGCCACCGTCGCGCGCCTGCGCGGTGATGAATTCGCCGTCCTGCTGCCCGACAGCGACGTCAACGCCGCGGTGGCCACGCTGCAGCACCTGCAGGCCCGGCTGGCCGAGCCGTTTCCGATTGCCAGCATCGCCCTGGAGGTATCGGCCTGCAGCGGGATCGTGGTACTGCCGGACCACGGCACGACGGCCCACGACCTGCTGCGGCGCATGGACATTGCCGTGCACGAGGCCAAGCGGCGGGGGCTCAAGCACGTGGTCTTTGACCCGACCCAGAACCAGGACCAATCGCAGCGCCTGGCCCTGGCGGGGGAGCTGCGCCACGCCATCGAGGCCGGCGATCTGCGGCTCTACCTGCAACCCAAGGTGGACATGGCCACGGGCCGGGTGTGCGGCGCCGAAGGCCTGGTCCGCTGGCAGCATGCCGAACGCGGCCTGATTGCGCCGGCCGCCTTCATCGAGCTCGCCGAACGCACCGGCCTCATCCACCAGATCACCGACTGGGTGGTTGAGGCCGCGCTGCGCCTGAACCAGGCCTGGGCGCGCCAGGGCTGCGAACTGCCGATCGCGGTCAACCTCTCTGCGCACAACCTGCGCGACGCCGACCTGCGCGAGCGCGTCCACCGGCTGCAGACCCGTCTGGGGGTGGCCCCCGGCCTGCTCGAAATGGAGATCACCGAAAGCATGGTGATGGACGACCCGGAGTCCGCGCTGCGGGTGCTGCGCGAACTGCGCAGCGACGGCATTGCGCTCTACATCGACGACTTTGGCACCGGCTACTCGTCGCTCACCTACCTGCAGAAGCTGCCGGTGAACTGCATCAAGATCGACCAGTCCTTCGTGCTCGACATGCTGACCAACAAGGAGTCGCTGTTGATCGTGCGCTCCACCATCGATCTCTCCCACGACCTGGGCCGCAAGGTGGTGGCCGAAGGCGTCGAAACACAGGCCCACTGGGACCAGCTCGCCGCCTTGGGCTGCGATATCGCCCAGGGTTATTTTCTGGCCAGGCCGATGCCAGCCGAGGCGTTCCTGGACTGGAGCGCCCAGTTCAACCCGCCGGTCACGCGCCGGCGGACCTGAGCGGGCCGTTCCCCTTAGGGTTTCTGCGCCAGCGGCACCAGGGTGGTCGGCACCGCCTGCGCGGCCATGGCCGGGTAATCGCGGCTGAAGTGCAGGCCCCGGCTTTCGTGGCGGGACTGGGCGGAGCGCACGATGAGTTCGGCCACCTGCACCAGGTTGCGCAGCTCCAGCAGGTCGCGGGTGACGTGGAAGTGGGCGTAGAACTCCTGGATTTCGCCCTGCAGCAGGGCAATGCGGTGGGCAGCACGCTCCAGGCGCTTGTTGGTGCGAACGATGCCCACGTAGTCCCACATGAAGCGGCGCAGCTCGTCCCAGTTGTGCGAGATGACAACCGCCTCGTCGGCGTCCGTCACGCGGCTGTCGTCCCAGGCCGGCAGCACCGGCGGCTGCGGCAGCGGCGTGGCGCCGATATCGGCCGCCGCCGAGCGGGCAAACACCATGCACTCCACCAGCGAGTTGCTGGCAAGGCGGTTTGCGCCGTGCAGGCCGGTGTAGGTGGCCTCGCCGATGGCGTGCAGGCCGGTGATGTCGGTGCGCCCGCTCAGGTCCACGTGGATGCCGCCGCAGGTGTAGTGCGCTGCCGGCACCACGGGAATGGGCTGCTTGCTGATGTCGATGCCCAGCTCCAGGCAGCGGGCGTGGATGTTGGGAAAGTGCTCCAGCAGAAAGGCCAGCGGCTGGTGCGAAATGTCCAGGTACACGCAGTCGAAACCGCCCTTTTTCATTTCGAAGTCGATGGCGCGGGCCACCACGTCGCGCGGCGCCAGTTCGGCCCGTTCATCGTGGGCCGGCATGAAGCGCGCGCCGTCGGGCAGCAGCAGGCGCCCGCCCTCACCGCGCACGGCTTCCGAAATCAGGAAGGACTTGGCGTGCGGGTGGTACAGGCAGGTGGGGTGGAACTGGATGAACTCCATGTTCGTCACCCGGCAGCCGGCACGCCAGGCGGCGGCGATGCCGTCGCCGGTGGCGGTGTCGGGGTTGGTGGTGTAGAGGTAGACCTTGCCGGCGCCGCCGGTGGCCAAGATGGTGTGCGGCGCGCTGAAAGTGTGCACCGAGTCGGTAGCCTCGTCCAGGGCGTACAGACCCAGGCAGCGGTTGGCCTGCGTGCCATCCGCCGGGGCCAGGCCGAGCTTGCGCTCGGTGATCAGGTCGACCAGGGTGTGGTTCTCGAACAGGGTGATGTTGGGCGTGCGGCGCACGGTCTCGATCAGCGTCTTCTGCACGGCCGCGCCGGTGGCATCGGTCACATGCACGATGCGCCGCGCGCTGTGGCCGCCCTCACGCGTGAGGTGCAGGTGGCCGTCCTCCTGCGAGAACGGCACGCCCAGTTCGCGCAGCCAGGCAATGCTTTCGGGCGAATGCTCCACCACGAAGCGCGTGGCCGCCGGGTCCGACAGGCCGGCGCCGGCCACCAGCGTGTCCTGCACGTGGGCGTCAAAGCTGTCGCCCTCGGCCAGCACGGCGGCAATGCCGCCCTGGGCCCAGTTGCTGGAGCCGTCGCTCATGGCGCGCTTGGTCAGAACCGCAACGCGGTGGGTGGGCGCCAGGTGCAGGGCCGCCGACAGGCCGGCCAGACCACTGCCGACGATGAGCACGTCAAAGTGGTGTTGCGTGGGTGCGAGAGATGGAGTCATGAGAGCAATGGAAAGTATCGCAGGCGCCCGATAACGCTACAAAATCAATAGCTATCTGCGCAGTATTTACAAGGGTCAGAAGCCGATTTTAGGGCAAATTGCGGGGTAACACCCGGTGCAGTGCCGCCAGGTTGATCAGGGCGGACAGGACCTCGGACTTGAACCCGACGCGGTGCTCGCGCTCGCTGTAGCCGCCGCTGAGGATGAGTGTCTTCAGGTACTCCACGCAATCGTGGTGGCCCCAGAAGGTTTCAATAGCCCGCGCGATGCGGGGATGGTGCGCGGCGATGACTGCCATCTCACTGTCGATGCGCGCCTGCAGGGGGCGCTCGTGCAGCGGAAGCGGTCGGGTCGGCACATCCTCGTCCTCCCAGTGAAGGGACGGGAAGCCCGTTGCGTTCGGCGGGGAATCGTTGGGGTCGTGCACAGGGGTCTTCGGCAAGGTGGCGTGGGCCAGGTCCGTATTATTTCGCCAGCGCGGACAGCACGTCGGCCAGCAGCCGGCAGCCGTCGAACTGGTCACGCTTGAACGTCCAGCCCAGGCGCACCACCACCGCGTTGCGCGAAGGAACGACCGCCACCATCTGGCCCCAGTGTCCGCTCATGGCCACGGTGTCGGGCGGCACACCGGGCATACCCTTGCACATGCCGTCCGTAGGCTGGCCCATCAGCCAGCTCATGGCGCCATAGCCCTGCCCCTCGCCCTGTGCGGTGGCCGGCGTGCTGGCGCGCTGCAGCCACCCCGGGGGCAGCACCGGCGCGCCGTTCCACTGACCGTCCTGCAGCATCAGCTGCCCCAGCCGGGCCCAGTCGCCCACGCTGGCCCACAGGTAGGAGGAGCCGACCCAGTTGCCGCTGGCATCGGTTTCCAGCACGGCCGAGCGGGCGCCAATGGGGTCAAACAGCGCCGTCTGGGGATAGGCCCAGTACGCCGCGTCCGACGCGAACCGGCCGCGTGCCACGGCCGCCAGCACATTGGCCGTGGCGCTCAGGTAGCGCCAGCGCGTGCCCGGCGCAGCCTCACCCGGATGGCGTGCCGCCCAGGCCGCCGTGTCGGGCTCGCCCCACAGCATGTGGGGCACCGAGCCCCAGGGCGCGTAGTCTTCGGTGGAGGCCAGGCCGTCGCGCATGTACAGCAGGTCCGACACCGTGATGCCCTTGCGCGCATCCTGGCGCCAGTCGGCCACCCAGACCGGTGCCCGGCCGGGCAGGAAGGCATCCACCACGGCGGCATCCAGCGGCAGGCCGGTCTGCGCCGCCAGCTTGTAGGTCAGCATGCCGGTCACGGTCTTGGTCATGGACCAGCCGTGCAGGCCGGTTCCGGGCGCCCATCCCGGCGCATCGCGCAGCACCAGCAGGCGGCCGCCTTGCACCACGGCCAGCCCGCGGGCGTTGCCCGCCAGGGGGTCGCCAGCCCCCACAAAAGCGGCATCGGCCACCTGCTGCAGACGCGCGGCGTCCACGCCCGGCCCCCATTGCGCGGGGGGCACGGCCGCCTCGCCCCGGGGCCAGGGCCGCGAAGCGTCGACCGTGGGCACATACGGGCGGGCGCTGGCATCGGGCTCCTGGTCCAGCACGCAGCCGCGGTGGGGCAGCAGCACGGCGCGGCGCGCGAACGCGCCGGCAAACCGCGCCGTCACGCTGTGCTGTTGCGCATCCACCGACAGACTGATGGCCTGGAGCACCGGGCTGGCGGGCAGCACGTCGTCGGCCAGCAGGTTCTGCACGGGGCGCCCGGCCACAAAGGCCGCCGAGCACACGCCCTTGGCCGCCATGCCGGCGGCGTTCTGGGGAATGCCGAGGTACAGCAACGCGCCCCCAACCAGCAACACAACGGCCAGCAGCACGCTGGCCAACGCAAACCCGGCACGGCGCCAGCCACGCAATCCCTGCACCATAAACCGTCCCCCCAGAGCCAAATGGGCCACTCTACCGCAAGGTGGGCGAGCGCCAACAGGGCTTACCCGAGGCCCGCACGGGTGGCACGGACCGCGGCACAATGGGGCTATGCCCCATTTACCGCCTTTTATTGCACCGACACGCTTCAGCGACCCGGCTGCGGCCCTGGCCCAGGTCACCCGCATTTACGACGCCAGCATCCAGCACCTGCGCCAGGCCATGCAACGCTTCGTGGCCGGTGACGACACCCTGGAGCACGTGCGGGCCTGCTACCCGCTGGTGCGCATCCACACCGACACGGTGTCACGCGTGGCCACGGCCGACAGCGCGCGCCTGAGCTACGGCTTTGTGGCCGGCCCCGGGCGCTTTGAGACCACGCTGACCCGGCCCGACCTGTACCAGGACTACTACCGCGAACAGTTCCACCTGCTGCTGCAGAACCACGGCGTGGAGCTGGAAGTGGCCACCAGCACCCAGCCCATCCCGGTGCATTTCTCGTTCGCCGAGAACGACCACGTGGAAGGCACCATGGATGCCGCGCGGCGCGCCCGCATGCGTGATGTGTTCGACCTGCCCGAGCTGGCCGCCATGGACGACGGCATTGCCAACGGCACCTACGAGCCCCGCCCCGGCGAGCCGCTGCCGCTGGCGCTGTTCACCGCGCCGCGGGTGGACTATTCGCTGCACCGCCTGCGCCACTACACCGGCACGGCGCCCGAGCACTTCCAGAACTTCGTGCTGTTCACCAACTACCAGTTCTACATCGACGAGTTCATCGCGCTGGGCCACGCGGCCATGGCCGACCCGACCAGCGAGTACCTGGCGTTTGTGGAGCCCGGTGGCGTGGTCACCCGCCGCGCGGGATTGAGCGCCGAGGCCCTGGACGCCCTGGGCAAGGCGCCCCCGCGCTTGCCCCAGATGCCGGGCTACCACCTGATCCGCGCCGACCGCGCCGGCATCACCATGGTCAACATCGGCGTCGGGCCGGCCAACGCCAAGAACATCACCGACCACATCGCCGTGCTGCGCCCGCATGCCTGGATCATGCTGGGCCACTGCGCCGGCCTGCGCAACAGCCAGCAGCTGGGCGACTACGTGCTGGCCCACGGCTATGTGCGCGAGGACCATGTGCTCGACGAGGAACTGCCGCTGTGGGTGCCGATTCCCGCGCTGGCCGAAATCCAGGTGGCGTTGGAGCAGGCCGTGGCCGACGTGACGCAGCTGCCGCACGCCGCGCTCAAGGGCATCATGCGCACCGGCACCGTGGCCTCCACCGACAACCGCAACTGGGAGCTGCTGCCCGACAACCAGCCCCAGCGCCGCTTCAGCCAGAGCCGTGCCGTGGCGCTGGACATGGAAAGCGCCACCATTGCCGCCAACGGTTTCCGCTTCCGCGTGCCCTACGGCACCCTGCTGTGCGTGAGCGACAAGCCGCTGCACGGCGAGATCAAGCTGCCCGGCATGGCCAACCACTTCTACCGCGAACGGGTGGACCAGCACCTGCGCATCGGCATCCGCGCACTGGAACTGCTGCGCGCCCAGGGCGTAGACCAGCTGCACAGCCGCAAGCTGCGCAGCTTTGCCGAAGTGGCCTTCCAGTAGGCCCGCATGACGCTGGACGTAAGCACTCTGCTGGTCATCAATGCAGCCAACCTGCTGCTGATGGCCTCCACGCTGCCCATCATCATGGGGCGGCGCCTCAGCCCTGCGGCCGCCAGCGCCCGGGCGGCGCTGATCGTGCATGCCATGGGGTGGATCGCCATCATCCTCTCCAGCCTGTGGAAGGACCAGTGGCCCGACCTCGTGCTGTCGACCCTCTCCATGACCTGCACCGGCGTCAGCCAGGCGCTGCTGTTCCGGGCCCTGCAGGGCTGGCTCGGGCCGCGGCGCGGCCAGCGGCTGCTGTGGGCCCTGGTGGTGCTCACGCCGCTGGGCTACGCCCTGTCCTTCCAGAGCTACCCCATCCGCGTGGGCTGGGCCAACCTGCTGGTGGCCCTGGAGCTGCTGGTGGTGTGCCAGGCCACGCTGCGGCCCACGACCCGGAAAGTCGGCAACTGGCGCTGGGTGGTCTTCGCCTGCACCCTGGTCATGGCCGGCTTCACCGCTGCCCGCGGGGTGAT
The DNA here is from genome assembly GCA_019449595.1 of Rhodoferax sp. Taxonomy (GTDB): domain Bacteria; phylum Pseudomonadota; class Gammaproteobacteria; order Burkholderiales; family Burkholderiaceae_C; genus Allorhodoferax. The sequence goes on from JAGRPL010000014.1 coordinate 35,206, forward strand.
GGGCTTCTTCTTCACCGAGCTGTACCCCACCTTCCGCACGCCGCACCCGGTGAACGTGCTGGCGCTGCTGGCCACCAACATCACACTGGTCATGGGCAACCTGGCCGTGCTGGTGGCCTGGCGCGAAGAGGCCGAAGCCCAGCTGCGGGAGCAGGCCTTTACCGACCACCTCACCGGCCTGCACAACCGCCACGGCTGGGAGGAGCGCGCCCCGGGGCTGTTTGCGCAGGCCGAGCGCCACGGCACGCCGCTGGCCCTGCTCATGCTGGACCTGGACCATTTCAAGCGCATCAACGACCTGCACGGCCACGACGTGGGCGACGCCGTGCTGCGCATGTTCGGCGGCGTGCTGCGCGACAACCGCCGCAGCAGCGACCTGGTCGCGCGCATCGGCGGCGAGGAGTTTGTGCTGCTGCTGCCGCACACCGACCACGCAGCCGCCGTAAAGCTGGAGCGGCGGCTACGCCGCGCCCTGGAAAACGCCTGCGTACAGCAACCCCTGCTCAGCGTGGACTTCAGCGCCGGACTGGCCCTGCTGCGCCCCGACGACGCCACGCTCACCCAGCTCATGGTGCGCGCCGACAACGGCCTGTACCAGGCCAAGAGCCTGGGGCGCGGCCGGTTGTGCGCGCTGGACTGAGCCGCCATTCCCGTGCTGCGGCACAATGGTCCGCATGCCTTCCGAACTATTCCACGCGCAGCATCTGCACAAGCGCTATGGCGACGCCACAGTCGTCAACGACCTGTCTTTCAGCATTGCCGCCGGTGAATGCTTGGGCGTGATCGGCCCCAACGGCGCGGGCAAGACCACCACCATCCGCATGTGCCTGGGGCTGACCACCCCGGACGGCGGCAGCATCCAGGCCCTGGGCCTGCACATGCCGCACGACGCGCTGGCCATCAAGGCGCAGCTGGGCGTGGTGAGCCAGATGGACACGCTGGACCCGGACTTCACGTGCGCCGAAAACCTGCTGGTCTACGGCCGCTACTTCGGTCTGAAGGACGCGCAGATCAAGGCCCGCATCCCGCAACTGCTGGAATTTGCCTCGCTCAGCAGCAAGGCCGGCGCCAAACCGGGCGAGCTGTCGGGCGGCATGAAGCGGCGTCTCTCGCTGGCGCGCGCCCTGGTCAACGACCCACGCCTGCTGATGCTCGACGAACCCACCACCGGGCTGGACCCGCAGGCCCGACACCTGATGTGGGAGCGCCTGCAACTGCTGCTGCAGCAGGGCAAGTCCATTCTGCTGACCACCCACTTCATGGACGAGGCCGAGCGACTGTGCCACCGGCTCCTGGTGCTGGACCACGGCCGCAAGATTGCCGAAGGCCGACCACGCGACCTGATTGCCCAGCACCTGGAGCCCGACGTGGTGGAGGTGTACGGCGTGGGCGCCCTGGCGCTGCTGGAGTCGCCCCTGCGGGCCATGGCGGCGCGCGTGGAAGTCAGCGGCGAGACCGTGTTCTTCTACACCGGCAATGCCGCCGCCCTGCTGCAGGCTCTGCACGCGCACCCGCAGCTGCGCACGCTGCACCGGCCGGCGAACCTGGAGGATCTGTTCCTCAAACTCACCGGCCGTCAGATCCGGGAAGAAGGTTGATGCTATGAATAACAGAGCTGTCCACGCAGATTCCGCGGCGCTTGCAGGCCCGTTTCAACCCAAAAAACCGCCCTCGCCCTGGCGCGCGCCGCAGCTCTCACTGCGCTTCTGGCCCGTGTTTCTGCGCAACCTGCTGGTGTGGCGCAAGCTGGCCATCCCCAGCCTGGTGGGCAACATTGCCGAGCCGCTGATGTGGCTGGTGGCCTTCGGCTACGGCATGGGCGCGCTGGTGGGGCAGATCACCGTGGCCGGCCCGGCCGGCGCCTCCGTGCAGGTGCCCTACATCCTGTTCCTGGCCAGCGGCTCCATCTGCATGAGCGCCATGCAGGCGGCGTCGTTCGAGGCGCTGTACTCCGCCTTCTCGCGCATGCACGTGCAAAAGACCTGGGACGGCATCATGAACGCGCCGGTGGGGCTGGACGACATCGTGCTGGCCGAGATGCTGTGGGCGGCGTTCAAGTCGCTGTTCACCGTGACCGCCATCCTGGGCGTGATGCTGGCGCTGAACATCAGCCACAGCCCCAAGCTGCTGGTGGCCTGGCCCATCCTGCTGGGCGTGGGCATCACCTTCAGCTGCATCGCGTTGATCTTCAACGCGCTGGCCACGGGCTACGACTTCTTCACCTACTACTTCACGCTGTTTCTCACGCCCATGATGTTCCTCAGTGGCGTGTTCTTCCCTCTGGAACAGCTGCCGCAGGCCGTGCGCCTGGTGGCCGACTGGCTGCCCCTGTCCAGCGCCGTGGCGCTGGTGCGCCCGCTGTTCATGGACCAGTGGCCCACCCACGTGCTGCGCCACACGCTGGTGCTGCTGGCCTATACCGGCGTGTCGTTCTGGGTGGCGCTGGCGCTGACGCGCAAGCGGTTTCGCCTATAGCCCAAGCGCCCCTACAATCCCGCCGCATGAGTGCAACGTCCTCCCTGCTCGCGCCGGATTGGATCGCCATGGTGGTCGGTGGCGTGTCGACCATCGCCAGCGCCTGCGATGCGGCCTTGCGCCCCAGCCTGATGCGCGCGGTGGGCAGCACCATCAACGCGGACGGGTCCCTGGTGACCGTGTTTCTGGCGCGGCGCCAGTCCCGCCAGCTGCTGCAGAACCTGGCCACTACCGGGCGCATTGCCGTGGTCTTCAGCCAGCCCTCCAGCCACCGCACACTGCAGGTCAAGGCCGACCGGGTGCACACGCGCCCCATGACCGAAGCCGACCGCCCTCTGTTAGACCGCTATCTGGTGGCGATGGAGAAGGAGCTGAAGACCGTGGGCGTGGAGCCGCATTTCACCCGCGCCATGCTGGCCTACACGGTGGATGACGTGGTGGCCGTGCAATTTGCACCCGCTGAGGCGTTCGACCAGACGCCCGGCAGCCGCGCCGGCGCCCGCATTGGAGCTGCGCAGCCCACAGGGAGCGCACCATGAACGCGCCGACGCTGGGCGCCATCCGCTCCTGCCTGGAGGGCGCCATCCCCACCATCATGGCCACCTGCACACAGGACGGTGTGCCCAATGTGGCCTACATCTCGCAGGTGTTCTACATCGACGAGCGCCACCTGGCGCTGTCCTTCCAGTTTCTCAACAAGACGCGGCAGAACATCCTGGTCAACCCCTATGCCAATCTGCTGGTGTTGCATCCGGTGACGGCGCAGTTCTTCCGCATCCACATCCGCTACCTGCGCACCGAAGAGGATGGCCCGCTGTTCGAGAGCATGAAGGCCCAGCTCGCCGGCATCGCCTCCCATACCGGCATGGCCAATGTGTTTCGCCTGCGTGGCTCGGACGTGTACGAGGTGCAATCCATCGAAGCCCTGGAGGGCGACCACCTGCCCGCCGCGCCACCGCGCTGCGGCCTGCTCAATGCGGTGCGCCAGGTCAGCGAGCGGCTCGCGCGCTGCACCGCACTCGATGAACTGCTCAACGCCACGCTGGGGGCGCTGGCCGACTGCCTGGACGTGCGCCACGCCATGGTGCTGATGCTGGACCCGGTCACCCAGCGCCTGTACACGGTGGCCAGCTGCGGCTACGCCACCTCCGGTGTGGGTTCCGAAATCGACATGGGCCAGGGCGTCATCGGCATGGCCGCGCGCGAGCGCACGCCGGTGCGCATCATGCACATGACCAACGCCTACCAGTACAGCGCCGCCATCCGCAGCAGCTTGCAAGAGGGCAGCGCCGACCTGACCCTGGACATGGACATCCCCTGGCCAGGCCTGGACGCACCGCACAGCCAGTTGGCCGTGCCCATTCTGTCGACCGGCCGCCTGCTGGGTGTGCTGTTCGTGGAGAGCCCGAACGACCTGCAGTTCAACTTCGAGGACGAGGACGTGCTGGTGGCCGTGGCCGGGCACCTGGGCGCCAGCATCGATCTGATGCAGGCCAACCCGGAGCAATCCGACCCCGAGCCCTCGGACAGCGTGCCAGCCCCCACGGGGGGCCAGACCTTGCAGATCCGTCATTTCGCCACGAACGACAGCGTCTTCATTGGCGACGACTACCTGATCAAGGGCGTGGCCGGCGCCATCTTCTGGAAGCTGGTGCAGGACTTCACCCGTCTCGGGCGCACCGAATTCACCAACCGCGAGCTGCGCCTGGCACCCGAGCTGGGTCTGCCGGACGTGACCGACAACCTAGAGGCCCGGTTGGTGCTGCTGCAGCGCCGCCTGGTCGAGCGCGGCCCCTGGATCCGCATCGAGAAAACCGGGCGCGGGCGCTTTTGCCTGGCGGTGCAGCGTCCCTTGGAACTGCAGGAAGTCGCCTGAGCGCCAGCGCTCAGGCCCAGGCGCCGCGGCGGCTGGTGAGCACCATGCGCAGCATCAGCACGGCACCCAGCAATACGGCGATGGACGCCACGCCGAGAAGTGGCTCCAGTACCGCGCCACTGGCAAAGCCGCCATAGAGCAGGAACAGACCCATGCACATAGCCAGCACGCCCAACTGGTGCACCACGAGCTGCGCCACGGCAATGCCGTGACCCGGCCCTTGCAGCCACAGCTTGTGGATCACGCCATAGACCAGCGAGGCCACGAAACCCAACAGCAGCAGGTGGGCGTGCGTGACATGCTGCTCATGCTGGTGCGAGGCCGCCATGTAAATGCCCAGTCCCATGCCGCCAACGGCATAGCTCAGGGCCCAGACCAGGTACGTTCTGTCGAGTTGCATTGCAGTCGCTCCCTCAAGCCTGCACCGGGCCGGGCGCCGGCGGCAGGCCCAGGGCCAGCGCGAGCTTGGCCCATTCGGTCAGCTTCAGGTGCGGCTGCACGGTTGCCAGCGCGGCGGCAAAGGCAGGTGCCGGCGCGTGCTCACGCATGCCTCCGAGCAGGCCGACACGCTCGGCGGGGCTTATGTAGGGCACCAACCAGCGCAGCGTGAACATCATCTCGGCCGGGGGAATGGACGCCAGCAGGGCGTTGTGGATGCCGATCAGCTCGGCATCGGTATAGCGAGCCCACAGCATGGCGTTGTGCGCCGTCTCTTCGGTGTGCATGTGGTGGAAGTTGTCGGCCACAAACTGGGCCAGTTGGCGGTACAACGACAACGCAGCCTCCGGCGGGCAGCGGCCTTCGGGGCTGGCCCAGATGGCGGCCACGGCTTGCTTGAGGGCTGCGATGTGCTCGATATGCTCCACGTGGTCGTGGGCCACGGCCTCGCTGGCGCCGGGGGCGCGCGCCTCAATGGCGGTGTGCACGAAGGTGTTCTCGTGCTCTAGGTGGCCCGTGCAGAGGTCCAGCAAATCCATCACCCGACCGCTGATGGCGGTGACCTCCTCGGTATCGGTAGGGTCCATGCGGCCCACGGCCAGCAGGGTGTCGGCCATCATGGCGCGCATGGCCTTGTGGATGGCGGTGTACATGTCAAAGCGGGGGGCGGTCGGCACGGCGGCGACGGCCTGGTTTTCCTGAACGGTGTTGCGCATGCAATCCTTCTTTCCCGGGTCTCGGACCCGTTGGGGTTGGGTGGCTGGCGCAGTGCCCCATGCACCGCGCAACCATGGAAAGAAGTCTAAAAATCGACGCCCGATCGCGTTCCTAAATATTGCTTAAGGACTTGCTAAAAAAACCTTAAACGCGCCCATTCACCCCGCTTCACGCCTTTTGCGCGGCGCGGATCAGGTCGGCCGCCTTCTCGGCAATCATGATGGTGGGCGCATTGGTGTTGCCGCTCACCACCCGCGGCATGATGGAGGCGTCCACCACCCGCAGGCCCTGCAGGCCGTGCACGCGCAGTTCGGGGTCGACCACGGCGAACGAGTCCTTGCCCATACGGCAGCTGCCGGCCGGGTGGTACACCGTGTCGGCATGCTCGCGAATGAACTGCTCCACCTGTAGGTCGGTGGTGGCTTGTGCCGAATCCGGCATCTCCCGCCCGCCCAGCGTGGCCAGCGCCGGCTGCTGCAGCAACTGGCGCATGAGGCGGAAACCGCGCATGAGGCGCTCCACGTCGTCGCGATCACCCAGCAGGTTCAGGTCGATCAGTGGTGCATCAAACGGGTCCTTGCTGGCCAGGCGCAGCGTACCGCGGCTGCGCGGGCGCAGCAGGCACACGTGGCACGAGTAGCCGTGGCCCCACAGCGTGGTGCGGCCGTGGTTGACGATCTTGGCGATGGCGAAGTGCAACTGCAGGTCGGGCGTGCGCTCCTGCGGCTGGCTCTTGATGAAACCACCGGCCTCGGCAAAGTTGGTGGTGAGGGGACCGGTGCGCTGCTGGCGCCACTCCCAGATTCCCTTGGCGATATGCGCCGCGCCGGCCAGTGACACGCCCAGCGTCTCTTTCAGCGCCGGTGCATTGACCACCTGCACCACGTCCACGTGGTCGTGCAGGTTCTCACCCACGCCGGGCAGGTCGTGCACGGTGGCAATGCCGCGTTCCACCAGGTGCGGGTGCGGGCCTATGCCCGACAGCAGCAGTAGCTGGGGCGACTGCAGGGCGCCGGCGCACAGCAGCACTTCACGCGTGGCGCGCAGCTGCTTGACATGCCCCTCGTGGACAAACTCCACGCCCACGGCCCGCTTGCGCTCCACCAGGATGCGGGTGGCGTGCGCGCCAGTGAACACATGCAGGTTGGGGCGCTGGCGGTTGGGCGCCAGGTACGCCTTGGCCGCGCTGAAGCGCTCGCCGTTCTTGTGGGTGACCTGGTAGACGCCCACGCCCTCCTGGCTGGCGCCATTGAAGTCGGGGTTGACCGCATAACCGGCCTGGCGACCGGCCTCGACAAACGCCGCGTCCAGGCGGTTGGGGCTGGCCAGGTCCATCACGTGCAGGGGGCCGCCGCTGCCGTGGAAGGCGTCCGCCCCGCGGGCGTTGTCTTCGGCGCGCTTGAAATACGGCAGCACCTCGTCATACGACCAGCCGGGGCAGCCCTGCGCGGCCCAGTGGTCGTAGTCCTCGCGCTGGCCGCGGATGTAGATCATGGCGTTGACGGAGCTGGAGCCGCCCAGCACCTTGCCCCGGGGCTGGTAGCCGCGCCGGCCATTGAGGCCGGGCTGCACCGTGGTGTCGAACTTCCAGTTGGCCTGCCCGTTCTTGCCCAGCACGGCCAGCCCGGCCGGGCAGTGGATGAGCACGTTGGTGTCCGGCGGACCGGCTTCCAGCAGCGCCACGTTGATGGCGGGGTCTTCGCTCAGCCGGGCTGCCAGTACGCAGCCGGCCGAACCGCCGCCGATGATGAGGTAGTCAAACATGCCGTGTGTCCTTGTGGAGATGCCACGGCACCTTAGCCCATGGCCCCAGGCATGCCAAGCCCCGGTTTACCCGGATGACGTATCTATTTGCAATTCAATTGCGCGCAATTTAATTGCGCGCTATAATTAAACCATGCCCAACAAAACCCCTGACATCTCCACCAACCCGGCGCTGCTGCTGGACAACCAGCTGTGCTTTGCCCTGTACTCCGCCTCGCTGGCCATGACCAAGCTGTACAAGCCGCTGCTGGACGCGCTGGAACTGACCTACCCGCAGTACCTGGTGATGCTGGTGCTGTGGGAGCGCGATGGCCTGAGCGTGTCCGCGCTGGGCGAGCGCCTCTACCTCGACTCGGGCACCCTGACGCCCCTGCTCAAGCGCATGGAAGCCGCCGGCTGGCTGGTGCGCCAGCGCTCGACCGAAGACGAGCGGCGGGTGGAAGTGCACCTGACCACCGACGGCCGCAAGCTCAAGACCAAGGCAGCCAGCATTCCGCGCTGCGTCGTGCAAGCCAGCGGCTACCCCGTATCTGACCTGATGGGGCTGACCCAGCAGGTGCAGACCCTGCGCACACGCCTGACCGCGCCGGCCTGACCCCGTTTTCAACCCGCCGTGCACCGCACGGCACCACCCGAAGGAACCACCATGAGCACCAAAATTGAAAAAGTCGTTTACCAAGCCCACGCCAAATCCACCGGCGGCCGCGACGGCACCACCCGCACCTCCGACGGCCTGCTGGACCTCAAGCTGGCCGTGCCCAAGGAAATGGGCGGCGCTGGCGGCGGCGTGAACCCCGAGCAGCTGTTTGCCGCCGGCTACAGCGCCTGCTTCATCGGCGCCATGAAGTTCGTGGCCGGCACGCAGAAGATTGTGCTGCCCGCCGACACCAGCATCGACGCCACCGTGGGCATCGGCCAGATTCCCCAGGGCTTCGGCATCGAAGTGCAGCTGGTGGTGCACATCCCCGGCATGGAGCGCGCCGCTGCTGAAGCGCTGGTGCAAAAGGCCCACGCCGTGTGCCCCTACTCCAACGCCACCCGCGGCAACATCGAAGTGACCCTCACGGTCGCCTGATCCCGCGCACAGGTGCCGGCGGCCACAGCGGCTGTCACCTTGGCGGCCCGTTCCGGTTGGCGGAACGGGCTGTTTCCTTTATGGTCCCCCTCCATGCACACCACCGAATTCCTGGTCCGCAAGGACCAACTCGCCAGCACCCTGCTGCGCACCCGCGCGGCCACGCCCTTGCCCGACGGCCAGGTCCGCGTGGGCATTGACACCTTTGCGCTGACGTCCAACAACATCACCTACGCCGCCATGGGCGAGGCCATGCAGTACTGGCAGTTCTTCCCGGTGGCCGACGCGGGTGACGTGCCCTGGGGCCGCATTCCGGTCTGGGGCTTTGGCACGGTGACCGAGTCCCGCCACCCGCAGGTGGCCGTGGGCGAGCGCCTGTATGGCTACTTCCCCATGGCGTCGTCGGTCGACCTCACGCCCGAAAAGCTGTCGGACAAGACGTTCTCCGACGCCGCGCCGCACCGCGCCGGCCTGCACCCCGTCTACAACCAGTACACGCGTTGCGCCACCGACCCCTTCTACACGGCCGACACCGAAGACGTGCAGGCCCTGCTGCGGCCGCTGTTCATCACGTCCTGGCTGATCGACGATTTCCTGGCGGACAACGCCTTCTTCGGCGCCACCGCCACCTCCGGCCAGCGCGGGCTAATGCTGCTCTCCAGCGCCTCCAGCAAGACCGCCTACGGCACGGCCTTCCGGATGGCGCAACGCCCGGAGCTGGAAGTGGTGGGGCTCACCTCGCCCGGCAACGTGGCGTTTTGCGAGAGCCTGGGTTGCTACCACCGGGTGCTGACCTACGACCAGCTGGACCAGATAGCCCCCGCCGCGCCTAGCATCTACGTGGACTTTGCCGGCAACGCGGCCTTCCGCAAGGCGCTGCACACACACTGCACCGGCCTGGTGTTCAGCAGTTCCATCGGCGCCACCCACGTGGAAAACATGGGCGGCGCCAAGGACCTCCCCGGCCCCAAGGCCACGCTGTTCTTTGCCCCGGCGCAGATAAAGAAACGCAGCGCGGAGTGGGGCTCCCGGGGACTGGGGGAACGGCTGCTGCAGTCGTGGAATGCCTTTGTGGCCACCGTCTCGCACCCCGAGCACCCGTGGCTGCAGGTGGTGCAGCACCGCGGCCCCGACGCCGTGCAGGCGGCCTACCAGCAGGTGCTGGGCGGGCGGGGCGACCCGCGCCTGGGCCACATGCTGTCGCTGCAGCCCTAGGCCGCACGGGGTTCAGCGCGGGGGGTCGTGTGGCGGCGGCGGCGCCGCTGTACGCTGGTGCAGGTCCTGGCGCAGCTGGTGCACTTCGGCGCGCAGGTTGCCCAGCTCCTGCAGGAGGTCGTGCTCGACGGCGCGCTCTTCCACTTCCACCAGCAGGGCCGCCACCGACGCCGTGACCAGCGACAGCACGGCCAGTCCCAGCAGCACCACCACCACGGAAAACATGCGCGAGGCATGCGTGCTGGGAATGATGTCGCCGTAGCCCACGGTGGCCGCCGTGGTGAAGGCCAGCCACAGGCCGTCGCTGAAGGTCAGCGCGCTGGGCTCCAGCGCCCAGAACCCCACGCCACCCAGGCCCAGGATCAGCATGCACAGGACCAGCGAGTACAAAAGTCCCCGTCTGCCAATAATCAATCGGTGGTGTTTGCGTCGGTGCATGCCGGCACTGTACCCGGGTATGCTTGCGCAACAACTTGACTTGTATCAAGCGCGAGGCGAGGCAAGCCTTGCAAACTTCGCGTCAGTCGCGTACAGCATCATGCCGGCCGGTACGGTACGCGAAAAAATACAACGGAGACACGATGAGACTGGCCCTTCTGTCCGACATTCACGGCAACCTGCAGGCCCTGGACGCCTGCCTGGCGCACGCCCGCGCCCAGCGCGCCCAGCGCTTTGTGTTCCTGGGCGACATGGTCGGCTACGGCGCGGACCCGGTGGCCGTGCTGGAGCGCATCATGCTGCTCACCGAAGAGGGCGCCATGGTTCTCAAGGGCAACCACGACGCCATGGCCGTCACACCGCCGGCCGAGCCCAAGACCATTGGCGACTGTTCGGCCGCATGGACGCACAACCAGCTCAGCGCCGCCCAGCGTGAGTGGATCGACCAGCTGCCGCTGACCCTGCAGCACGACAACGTGCTGTTCGTCCACGCCAGCGCCAACGACCCAGAACTCTGGCGCTATGTGTACGACCAGCGCGCCGCCGCCGCCAGCCTGGACGCTGCCGCCGCCTGGCCCGGCGTGCGCTATGTGTTTGGTGGCCACGTGCACATGCAGACCCTGTACTACCGCGGCGCCAGTGACAGCCTCATGCTGTTCACCCCCCAGCCCGGCGTGGCGGTGCCCGTGCCCAAGCACCGCCTGTGGCTGGGCACGGTGGGCTCCGTGGGGCAGCCGCGCGACGGCAACACCCAGGCCATGTACACCCTGTTCGACACCGAGCGCGCGCAGCTGACCTTTCACCGCGTGCCCTACGATCACCATGGCGCTGCCGCCGCCATCCGCCGTGTCGGCTTGCCCGACTACTTCGCCGACCGCCTGGAGAGTGGAAGATGAAACTGCTGGACCCCGGAACCGGACTGGACGGATTCATCATCGAGGAGTGCATCCACTCCGGGGGCATGGCCCACATCTACCGCGTGCACTACGCCGACGGCCAGCGCGACCCCGGCTTTGCCATGGCCATGAAGATCCCGCGCATGACGGCGGGCGACGGTGCGGAAAACATCGTGAGCTTCGAGGTCGAGAGCCAGATCATGCAGGTGCTGCACGGCACCCATGTGCCGCGCTTTGTGGCCGCTGGCGACCTGGAGCGCGTGCCCTACCTGGTCATGGAATACATCACCGGCCACACCCTGGAGCACTGGATCGACGCCGATCCTCCGCCCGGCGTGGACGAAATCGCCCGACTGGGCTCCGCCATGGCCCACGCCGTGCATGCGCTGCACCAGCAGAACACGGTGCACCTGGACCTCAAGCCCGCCAACGTGCTGTTGCGCGCCGACGGCAGCGCCGTGCTGCTGGACTTTGGCCTGTCGTGCCACGCCCATTACCCCGACCTGCTGGCCGAACAGCTGCGCAAAGCCGTGGGCTCGCCCGCCTGGATTGCCCCCGAGCAGGTGGTTGGCGTGCGCGGCGACCCGCGCAGCGACATCTTCGCCATTGGCGTCATGCTCTACCAGCTGTGCACCCACCGGCTGCCCTTTGGTGCCCCCCAGACACCGGCCGGTCTGCGCCAGCGCCTGTGGGTGGACCCGGTGCCGATCCGCAAGCTGCACCCCGAGCTGCCCGAGTGGCTGCAGGAGGTGGTGATGCGCTGCCTGGAGCCCGAAGCCGCCCAGCGCTACCCCTCGGCCGCCCACCTGGCCTTCGACCTGGCCCACCCGGAGCAGGTGCAGATCACCGAGCGCGGGCGCAACGTCACGGGCACCCGGTTTCGCACCCACTTCAAACGCTGGATCAAGGCCGCGGGCATGCACTACCAGCCCAGCCCGATGGCGTCGCAGCAGATTGACGAGGTGCCCATCGTCATGGTGGCCGTTCCCTACAAGGACGCCAGCGACGCCACGCTGTACTCCCTGCGCCAGGCCGTGGCGCGCTCCCTGGGCACGCGCCCCGGTGCCCGGCTGGCCTGCGTGACGGTCATCCCGTCCAGCCTGAGCAGCACCTCGGACGAACGCCACAGCGAAACCAGCGTGCACCGGCGCCACCTGGCCGCCTTGCGCCAGTGGGCGCAGCCGCTGGACTACCCCGGCCACCAGACCTCCTGCCACGTGCTCGAATCGGGTGACGTGGCGCAGGCGCTGCTGGACTATGCGGTGGGCAACCATGCCAGCGTGATCGTGATCGGCGCGGCCACCCACGGCCTGAAGACCCAGCGCTTTGTCACCACCGTGCCCATCAAGGTAGCCATGGGCGCACCCTGCACCGTCATCCTGGTCAAGCAGGCACTGCCCTTCGAGCTGCTGGGCGACGCGTCCTCCGGCAACGCGCCCGAAGCGGGCGGCTACTCGGATTCCGGCTCGGACGCAGACGCGGAAGCCGAAGCCAAGGCACGGGCCAAAGCCAAGGCCAAGGCCCGGCGCGATGCCAACTATGTCCCTTTCTGAGCGGTCCGATTGAACGCCACGGCCAGACGCCGCCGGCATTAAGGCCGACAATCGGGGCATGCCCCAAGAACGCGAATCCCCTTTGGCTGGCGCAAGCCCCTCCCAGCGCCACCCGTTTGAAACGCTCACGCCCGATGCGGTGCTGGACGCGCTCGACAGCGTGGGCCTGCGCGGCGACGGCCGGCTCACCGCCCTGTCGTCGTACGAAAACCGCGTCTACCAGGTGCAGCTGGAAGACGGCAGCGCCGTGGTGGCGAAGTTCTACCGGCCCGCGCGCTGGAGCGATACGCAGATCCAGGAAGAGCACGACTTTGCCGCCGAGCTGATGGCCGCCGAGATACCCGCCGTCGGCCCGCTGCGCCTGCAGGGGGCCACGCTGCACCACTTCGGCGGCTTCGCCTTCAGCGTCAGCCCCCGGCGCGGCGGACGCCCGCCCGAACTCGACGACGATGAGGTGCTGGAATGGATTGGCCGCTTTCTGGCGCGCATCCACACCGTGGGCGCGGCGCGCCCCTTTGCCAGCCGCCCGACCCTGGACCTGCAGACCTTCGGCACCGAGCCCCTGCAGTGGCTGCTGGAGCACGACAAGGTGCCGCTGGACGTGCAATCCACCTGGACCAGGGCTTGCGAGGATGCTATCAAGTTGATAGCTACCCACGCAACATTGACGGGCGCAAGTGGCCAAGAAGATGCCGAAAATGAAGGCATTGCCCGGATACGCCTGCACGGCGACTGCCACCCCGGCAACATCCTGTGGACGCCGGTGGACGCCGCCCCCGCCGCCGGACCCGGCCCGCATTTCGTGGACCTGGACGACGCCCGCATGGGCCCCGCCGTGCAGGACCTGTGGATGCTGCTCAGCGGCGACCGCGCGCAACGCACCCGCCAGCTCGGCACCCTGGTGGACGGCTACGAACAGTTCCGCTCCTTCGACCGCCGCGAGCTGGCCCTGATCGAACCCCTGCGCACCCTGCGCCTCATCCACTACAGCGCCTGGCTGGCCCGCCGCTGGGACGACCCCGCCTTTCCCGCCAACTTCCCCTGGTTCGGCTCCAGCGACTACTGGCAGGGCCAGGTGCAGATGCTGGAAGAACAGATGGAAGCCATGCAAGAAGACCCGCTGGTGGTGTAACCCATGCCCGCAACCGAACTCACCGTCACCGCCGCCGGCACCGTGGCCGGCAAGCAGCTGCTGATCCCCACCGGGCAGGAGGGCACGTACTACCCGCACATCCAGGACTGGCTCACCGCCCAGCGCAAGAACAAGAAGGTGGTGAAAGACGTGAGCGCGCAGGTGCTGGTCAAGGGCATCAAGCAGTGGGCCGCTTTTGAGGAAAAGGCCGGCTCAAAAACCGTGCGCACGGTCTTCAAAATCACCTGACCGGAACGACACCGGATGCCACCCGTGAACCCCGTCGCCCCACACCGCCCCACCCTGAACCTTGTCGGTGCCGGCCGGGTAGGGCAGACCCTGGCACGGCTGTGGCACCTGCACGGCAGCTTTGCCGTGCAGGACGTTCTGACCACCACACTGTCCAGCGCGCAAGCGGCCACCGGCTGCATCGGCGCGGGGCGGGCCGTGGACCAGCTGCACGCCCTGCGCCCGGCCGATGTCTGGATGCTGGCCGTGCCCGATGCCCAGGTGGCCGCCGTGGCCCGGGCGCTGGCCGACCAGCACCCGGCCGCGCCGCCCGCCATCGCCTTCCATTGCAGCGGTGCGCTGGGTGCGGACGCGCTAGCGCCGCTGGCGGCACGGGGCTGGCAAGTGGCCAGCGCGCACTGCATCCTGAGCTTTGCTTCGGTTCCTGCGGCACTGGCCCAGTTTCCCGGAACCCCCTGCGCGCTGGAAGGCGACCCCGGCGCCTGCGCCGCGCTGCGTCCCGCGCTGGGCGCCATCGGTGGCCAATGTTTTGATGTGGCCAGTGCCGACAAGCTGCTGTACCACGCCGCCGCCGTGTTTGCCACCAACTTCCTGCCGGTGCTGCAAGCCACCGCCGAAGAGTTGTGGCAGTCCACCGGCGTGCCAGCGGCCCTGATTCCCGCGCTGCGGGCCTCCTTGCTGCGCAATGCCGTGGCCAACATCACCGCGCTGGGGCCCCAAGCTGCCCTGACGGGGCCGGCGGCCCGCGGCGACACCGCCGCCATTACCCGACAGGCGCAGGCCGTGCGCGCCTGGGACCCGCAGAGTGGCGCTGCCTACGAAGCCCTGAGCGCCCTGGCCCTGCGCCTGGCCGGCCACACCGGCGACAACAGCGCCGCCCCGGCCGCGCCCTAGGGCCGGGCAGCCGCCCGGGCCACCCAGTTCTGCCGGGCAAAGCCCAGCAGCGACACCGCAATCACGCCGGCCAGGGCGTGTTGTGCCGGCAGGGCCTCGGCAAAATCCAGCCCCTCGCTCACCAGGTTGTAGGCCGCCGCCACCAGCAATGCGGCCACCATGCGCAAGCTCCACGCCGTGGGCTGCAGGTGTGCCGGGCCCATGCGCTGCCACAGCACATGCCCCAGCAGGCCGGCCAGAATGCCCAGGCTGGCGCCCACCGCCACGTCACCCGCCCAGTGCGCGCCCACGGCAATGCGGGACAAGCCGGTCCCCGCCGCCAGCACAAACAGCCACCCGTGCCGGGCCCGCCGCGCCGCCGGCAGGGCGAAATACAGGGCCGACGCCACCGCAAACGCGGTGAGCGTGTGGCCGGAGGGCATGGACACGTTGTGCAGCAACTCGCCCACCACCCGCATCTGCGCGTTGTCCACCACGGCAGCCGGGCGCGGGCTCTCGATCAGCCCCTTGCCCAGGCGCGCGAACAGCATCGCAAACGGTGCCGCGCACAGCCAGGCCCACATCAGGCGCGGCGCCAGCACCAGCAGCGGCGCCGTGATGCCCAGCACACCCCAGCCATTGCCCAGCAGGGACAGGCTCGCCCATACCGAAGCCGCCACGGGCGCACACAGGGTGTTGATGGCAACGAACAGGGCCGGCTCGTACCAGTGCAGCCACAGCGGCGCCGTCAGCACGAACAGCCCCGGGGGCATCAGCCAGGCCTCGCGGGCCACGCGGGTGCTGGCGGCACCTTCGGCCATGGATGGAGAAGTGGAAGAAAGCATGGACATCAGGGGCTGTCAGCCAGCCGGGGTTGCGGATCGCCCGACCAGCGGTGGCAGGCATAGAACCGGAAGGTGGCAATGGTAGCGCCCAGACGCTGCACCGGCTGCTGCTCCAGCAGCGTGCAGTCGGCAAAACCGTGCGCGCCCTGCGGCACGGCATACGCCAGCTGCGACCAGTCCACCAGCAGCGTGTCGCCGCCCACGGGCAGGTCGCCCGCCCACAGGGTGAACTGGTCAAAGCGGCTTTCCAGCACATGCACCGGCAGGGGACGGGCGTACCAGCCCAGGCGGCTGGCCAGGGTCCAGTTCTGCACGCTCACGCTCGCCAGGCCGTGCTGCGCGGCCAGGGTGCGGGCACGCTGGCCGGCAGCGTCCCAGCCATGCAGGTCGGCAAACGGATTGGACGGCGCCTGGGTGTTGCCCTGGCCTTGTGCGCCGCTGATGAAGGGCGCACCCGCGGTCAGCATCAGGCCCAGCAATGCGGCGCTGGCCAGGCCCTGCAGCACCACCAGTGCCACGATGGGCGTGCGGCGTCCGTCGTGCCACGCGCGCGCCAGCGCCACCCCGGCAAATGGCGCCAGCGCCACCCAGGCCGGCGCCGTCCAGTGCGGCAGGCTGGTGCCGCCACCGGCCAGGTACGCCAGCAGGACAAAGGGCACGGCAAAAAACAGGCGCAGGCTGCGCGGCGGGCCGGTGCGGTCGTGCCGCACCCCGGCCCAGCCCCACAGCAGCAGGGGGCCATAGGCCAGCACCTGGATCAGCAGGAAGCGCAGCACGTGCCCGGCCTGCCAGCCACCGCCGGCGCCATGCTGGGCCTGGTAGGTAAAAGATATCCAGTGGTTCTGGTAGTTCCACACCGCCACCGGCGCCACCAGCACCAGGGCCACGAGCACCGCGACCCACAGCCAGCGGTTGCCCAGCAGGCGGGCGCCGTGCGCCACCAGCAGGCACAACGCTACCGCCAGCGCCGCCAGGATGGCGGTGTACTTGCTCAGGCCGGCCAGCCCCAGCAACACGCCCAACGCCAGCCAGGGGCCGGGGCGCTGCACGGCCGAGGCGTCCATCAGGTGCAAAGTCGCCGCCATCAGGGCGGCGGTCCAGAACATGAGCAGGGTGTCGGGCAGCAGACCGATGCCCAGCACGTGCGGCAGGGGCGCCAGCGCCCATGCCAGCACGGCCCACAGGCCCGCTTGGCCGCGCGACGGTGCACCCTGCAGGCGCTCGGCCAGGCCGAACACCAGCAGCGCCGTTCCCAGCCACAGCAGCTCGGGCACCAGCCGCAACACCGCCGTGGGCGTGTTCAGGGCAACCAGGGGCCACTGCACCCAGCCCACCAGCGGCGGGTGGTCAAAATAACTCAGCGCGGGATGCGCGGCATACAGCGCGTAATGGGCCTCGTCCACCGACAGGCCCACGAGCGCCCCCAGGGCGAAATGCACCACGCACACCAGCACCAGCACGAGCCGGACGCTACGGGGCACAGCAGTGAAGAAAGTCGATACGCGCAAGGGGCTGGTCAATGGAACATGGAAACCCCGCAGTCTAAACTGCGGGGTCGGCCCCAAGCGGCTCTGCCTGAATTTTCCGCCCCCGAGCCGGTCTTTCCCGCATCCGCTTTTTCCACAACTACCCCAAAAGGAATGCCATGCCAACGTACCACATTGAAATGCTGGAGGGTCGCACCCTGGAACAGAAGAAGAAGCTGGTGGAAGAAATCACCCGCGTCACCGTCGAAGTGCTGGGCGGCTCGCCCGACGCGGTGGACGTGCTGATCGTGGATGTGCCCCGCCAGAACTGGGCCACGGGCGGCAAGCTCTGGTCCGAACCGCGCAGCTGACCCGCTGCGTCAGACGCCAGAGGCGTCGGTGCTGCGCTGCTGCGCGGCCAGCGCCTGTTCCAGAAGGGGTTGCGGGGCATCGGCCTGCGGCACCCGCTGCTGGCGGTTCAGTTCCACCAGGATTTCCTTCAGCGCACCGGCCACGTCGTCGCGGGTCAGGGCATTGAGGTCGGAATCCGCCACGTCGTCCACGTGGGAAACCCGTTCGGACTGCACCTCGATGCAGCGCTCGAACAGGTTGCGCACCAGGCGGCCATTGGCCGTGGTCTGACCTGCCTGGTACCACTGGACCAGTGCGTCCTGCAACAGGGCACGCGCCGGCGCCGCCAGCTCGTATTCCGATTCACGGCAAAAGGATTCGAAGATGCCCAGCAGTTCGTCGGGCCCGTAGTCGTCAAATGCGATGTAGTGGTTGAAACGCGAACGCAGCCCCGGGTTGCTGCTGATGAACGCCTGCATGGGCTCCGAATAGCCCGCCACAATCACGACCAGCTGGTCGCGGTAGTCTTCCATGGCCTTGAGCAGGGTGTCGATCACCTCTCCGCCGAAATCGTTCTCGCCCGAGCCGTGCGCCAACGCATAGGCTTCGTCGATGAACAGCACACCGCCCAGGGCCGATTCGATGACCTCGCGCGTCTTGATCGCCGACTGGCCCACGTAGCCGGCCACCAGCCCCGAGCGGTCCACCTCCACGATGTGGTTGGACGGGAGGATGCCCAGGCCGAAATACAGGTCGGCGACGATGCGTGCCACCGCCGTCTTCCCGGTCCCGGGATTGCCGGTAAACACCAGATGCTGCGAAAAGCCGGAGGGCACCTTGCGCCCGGTCTTGGCGCGCATGTGCTGCAGGCGCACGTAGGCAAACAGGCGCTGCACCTGTTTCTTCACCCGCGCCAGCCCTACCAAGGCGTTGAGCTTGCGGACCACGTTGTCGTAGCTGGCAGACATGCCGTCGTCGGCCGGCAAAGGTTCGCCCAGCGCGCTTTCCACATCGGCGGGGAGGATGGCCTGCAGATCCACTTTCGAGGCATTGGCCAGGGCATAGACGCGCTGCGCCTGGGCTTCGATCACTTTCTCGAACAGGTTGCGCACGTAGCGCGCGTTGGCAAAGTGCTCGCGCTGGACCTGGATTTCGCGCCCGAAGATGGCCTGCAGCCCCTGGTGCGTGGAGGGACTCAGAACATAGGAGTGCCCGTTGCAGAAGCTCAGGAAGATCTTCAGCAGCTCTGCCGAGGTGTAGTCCGGAAAGTGGATATAGCGGTTGAAGCGCGAGGCGAGTCCCGGATTGGCGTGGATGAAATCGTCCATTTCAGCGGTGTAGCCGGCCACGATCACCACCAGGTCGTCCCGGTGGTCTTCCATCATCTTCAGCAGCGTTTCAATCGCTTCCCGGCCGAAATCCTGCGGGCCGGAGCGGGCCAGCGCGTAGGCCTCGTCAATGAACAGCACGCCGCCCAGCGCGGACTCCACGATGGCCTTGGTCTTGAGCGCAGTCTGCCCGATGTACGGCGCCACCAGGCCGGAGCGATCGGTCTCGACCACCTTGTCGGTCTTGAGGATGCCCAGGCGCTGGTACAGCCCGGCAATGATGCGGGCAATGGTGGTCTTGCCGGTCCCGGGGTTGCCCAGGAACACCAGATGGCGTGAGGGCCAGTTGGGCACGCGCAAGCCCTGCTGTGCGCGCAGCTTCTGCACATGGATGTAGCTGGCCTGGCGAAAGACTTCCTGGCGCACGACGTCCAGTCCGACAAAACCGCTGAAGGCGGCGGCGAGGTAGTCGGCAATGGACTGGTCACCGCGCAGGGGGTGTTCGGCCACCGGTTGCCAGCCCACTCGCCGCTCCGTGAATTCAGGCCCCGGCACGGACTCGCTGGAACGCCGCTCCTGCAGACGGGCCAGACGCTGCCGGGCCTCGGAGAGCTCCTGCCGCGCGGCCAGCCCATACCAGTGCCGGGCCTGCTCCAGGTCCTTCGCCACACCCAGGCCGTTCTCGTACAACCAGCCCAGGTTGTTGCAGGCTTCGGCGTAATCCCGGTCGGCCGCCAGCCGGTTCCAGTGCGCGCTCTGGACATAGTCCACCGCAACCCCCACGCCGTGTTCGTAGATGTCCCCCAGCGCACACTGGGCCTCGGGCATGCCCTGATCCGCCGCCGCCCGGTACCACCGCAGGGCTTCCTGTGGGTCCGTGTCCACGCCACGGCCATTGGCATAGGCAAAGGCCAGGTTGTACTGGGCCAGGAAGTCTCCCTGCTGCGCTGCCTGCCGGAACCAGTACACGCCCTCCTGGGCGTCCAGCGGCACGCCGGCGCCGGTGGCGTAGTGGTAGCCCATCTGGCGCTGCGAAGGCGCGTCGCCCCATTCGGCCGCCATGCGCAGCCGCCGTATGCCTTCTGCCTCGTTCTTGGGCACACCCCGGCCATGCAGATGGGCGTACGCGCGGTAGCGCTGGGCCACCGTATGGCCGTGATCCGCCGCGCGGAGAAACCAGTCGGCGGCTTCTGCGTCGTTCTTCTCCACCCCTATCCCCCGCGCATAGCGCTGCCCCAGCGTGAACTGGGCCTCGATATCCGGCTGGACCCGCGCGCTGCCTTCGGCGAGCCGGCGCAGTTCGGGCACGGGTATGGCCTTGTAGGATTTAGATGTCATGGCGCAAGAGTGTAGGCAACGGCGCCCGGTTGCAAACTGCAAGCATAACCCTATCGCGCACAGGGTAAACTGTTTCTCCATGTGCCAATTGCTTGGAATGAACAGCCTCCTGCCGGCCAGCCTGACGCTGAGTTTTACCGGATTTTCACAACGCGGAGGCTGCACCGACCACCATGCCGACGGCTGGGGCATTGCCTTTTTCGAAAGCGATGGCCCCCGCCCCGGCAAGGCGGTGCGCCATTTCGTGGACAAGGAAAGCGCAGCCACCTCGCCCATTGCGAAGATGCTGCGCAGCTACCCCATCAAAAGCCACAACGTGGTGGCGCACGTGCGCAAGGCCACCGTCGGCTCGGTCGCGCTGGAAAATTGCCACCCCTTTGTGCGGGAGCTGTGGGGGCGCTACTGGGTGTTTGCCCACAACGGCGACCTGAAGGACTTCAGCCCCGCCCTGCATGGCGCCTTCAAGCCCGTGGGCGACACCGACAGCGAGCTGGCGTTTTGCTGGCTGCTGCAGGAGCTCAACAAGTCCCACGCCGGTGTGCCCAGTGTCGAAGAACTAACCCACACCCTGCGCGAACTGGTGCCCCGCATCGCCCGGCATGGCACTTTCAACTTCCTGCTCAGCAACGGCCAGGCCTTGTGGGCCCATGCCAGCACCAAACTGCACTATGTACTGCGCCAGCACCCGTTCACCCAGGTCCAGCTCAAGGACGAGGACGTGAGCGTGAACCTGGCCGACCTCAACGGCCCCGAAGACCGCCTGGCCATCGTGGTGACCGAGCCGCTGACCACCAACGAGCAGTGGGTGGCCATGGCCCCCGGCGAACTCACGGTGTTTGTGGACGGCTGCCCGCTGGCCTGAGCGCCACGGCCGCTTCCAGCGCGTCCACGAACATCGCCGCCACATCGAAACCGGTCTGGTCGGTGATTTCTTGGAAGCAGGTCGGGCTGGTGACGTTGATTTCGGTCAGGCTGTCGCCGATCACGTCCAGCCCCACCAGCAGCAGGCCCCGTGCCGCCAGCACCGGCCCCAGCGCTTCGGCAATGGCGCGGTCGGCCGCGCTGAGCGGCTGGGCCACCCCCTTGCCGCCCGCGGCCAGATTGCCCCGCACTTCGCCCCCCTGCGGAATGCGCGCCAGGCAATACGGCACCGGCTGGCCGCCGATGACCAGCACGCGCTTGTCGCCGTCCACGATGGCGGGCAGGAACTTCTGCACCATCAGGCTCTGCGCGCCATGGCGGTTCAGCGTTTCGGTAATCGACCCCAGGTTCAGTCCGTCGGGGCCGACGCGGAAGATGCCCATGCCCCCCATGCCATCCAGCGGCTTGAGAATGATGTCGCCATGCTCGGCGTGGAAGCGCTTGATGTCCGCTGCGTCACGCGTAACCAGCGTGGGGCCGATGAACTGGGGAAACTCCATGATGGCGAGTTTCTCCGGGTGGTCGCGCAGCGCAGCGGGCTTGTTGAACACCCGGGCACCGTCCCGCTCGGCCTGCTCCAGCAGGTGGGTGGCGTAGAAGTACTCGCTGTCAAACGGCGGGTCCTTGCGCATGAGGACCGCGTCAAAGTCCTTCAGCGCCACCGAGCGCGTACCGCGCTGCGTGAACCACTCCGGCGTCTGGCCGGTCAGCACGATGTCGCGCACATGGGCCACCACGTCGGCGCCGCGCTGCCACATCAGGTCCTGCGGCTCGCAGGCGCTGACGCGGTGCCCGCGCCGGTGTGCCTCGCGCATCATGGCGAAGGTGGTGTCCTTGTAGGTCTTGAACGATTCCAGCGGGTCGGCAACAAAAAGTATGTCCATGGGAGGCACCAGCAAAGTAAGTGAAAGAAAAATCCGGGAGCGGAAACCGGCAATACAGGCCGCGCGGGCAGTCTAGTCGGACGAACGCAGCAGCGTGCGGCGCCCGACATGCTGCACCAGCAGCGCCAGCGCACCGGCCACCACGCCCCAGAAAGCCGAGCCCACGCCGGCCACGACCACGCCGCTGAGCGTCACCAGAAAGGTGATGAGGGCGGCCTCCCGGTGCGGCTCGTGCTGCAGGGCCGCCGTCAGGGCGCCGCCTATGGTACCCAGCAGCGCAAGCCCGGCGATAGCGGCCACCAGCTCCTTGGGAAAGGCCGTCAGCACCCCGGTGATGGCGGCACCGAAGAGGCCGATCACCACATACAGGGCGCCGCAGGACACCGCCGCGGTGTAGCGCCGGGCCGGGTTGGCGTGCACGTCCGGCCCCATGCAGATGGACGCGGTGATGGCGCTCAGGTTCAGCGCATAGCCCCCGAACGGCGCCAGCACCGCGGTGGCCAGTCCGGTCAGCGTGATGACCTTGGAAACGGGAATTCCCGCGTCGCCGCCCTGGGCGCGCCGGTCGCCATAGCCGGCCGACTGGATGGCCGCCACGCCGGGCAGGTTTTGCGACGCCATGGTGACGATGAACAGCGGCAAGGCCAGGCTGACCAGCGCCGCCAGCGTGAAATGGGGGCTGACAAAGACCGGTTTTGCCAGACCAAAAACGATGCCAGAGCCTGAAAAACCTGCGTTTAAAGCTACAAAAACAATAGCAACCAGCAGAGTCAGCGGCACGGCATAGCGCGGCAGCCAGCGCCGCCCCACCAGGTAGGCCAGCAACATGGTCAGCACCAGCGGCAAGGCGGTCTGCGCCGCCGCAAAACCCGAGAGGCCGAACCGCGTCAGCACGCCGGCGAGCAGGGCCGAGGCCAGCGCCAGCGGAATGCGGTTCATCACCCGCTCAAACCAGCCCGTCCAGCCGGCCAGGGTGATCAGGACGGCGCAGACGATGAAGGCCCCCACCGCTTCGGACATGGAAAATCCGCCCAGTGCACCGGCACTGGCCAGCACCGCCGCGCCGGGCGTGCTCCAGGCCACCATGACGGGCTTCCTGAGCCACAGCGAAGGCACCAGGGTGCACAAGCCCATGCCCAGCCCCAGCGCCCACATCCACGACGCAATCATCTCCGGCGTGGCGTGGAAGGCCTGCGCAGCCTGGAACACGATGGCCACCGAGCTGGTGAAACCCACCAGCACCGCCACGAAGCCGGCGGTGAACGCGGACAGACTGAGGTCTTTGAAAAACTGCATGCGGGCCATTGTGACACCGGCCGGCGCACGCCGCGCACCGGCCCGCCAGAGCCCCTGCGGGCTCAGATCTCGATCTTGGAGCCCAGCTCCACCACCGAATTGTTGGGCAGGTTCAGGAAGTCAGCGGCGCCACTGGCGTTGTGGTGCATCTGGGCAAACAGCTTTTCACGCCACGGCGCCATGCCGCTGCCGATGGTGGGCACCACCGAGTCGCGCGACAGGAAGTAGCTGGTGGTCATGGCATCAAGCTCACAGCCACGCCCCTTCATCTGCTGCAGGGCCTTGGGCACGTCGGGGTCGTTCTTGAAGCCGTAGTGGATCATCACCTGCCAGCAGTCGTGGCCCAGGGATTCGATCTGCAGGCGCTTGTCCAGGCCGATCCACGGCACCTCGTGGTTGCGCACCGTGACAAACAGGTTATTGAGGTGCAGCACCTTGTTGTGCTTGAGGTTGTGCAGCAGGGCATTGGGCACGGTCCCCTCTTCGGCCGTCAGGAACACGGCCGTGCCTTCCACGCGCACCGGCGGGCTCACGAACACGGCTTCCAGGAAACTCTGCAGGTCCAGCGCATCGTCGCGCAGCTTGGAGTTGAGCAGTTGGCGGCCGTCCTTCCAGGTCACCATCAGGGAGAAGACGGCGCCGCCAATGGCCAGCGGGAACCAGCCGCCATCGAACAGCTTGAGCAGATTGGAGGCAAAGAAGGCGAAGTCGACCACGAAGAAGACCCCGGTTGCGGCAAAGCACAGCACCAGCGGGTACTTCCAGGCGTAGCGGATGACATAGAAGGTCAGCACCGTGGTGATCAGCATGTCGGTGCAGACCGCAATGCCATACGCCGCCGCCAGGTTGCTCGACGACTTGAACATCACCACCGCCAGCGAAATGGCCACGAACAGGCCCCAATTCACGAAGGGGATGTAGATCTGCCCGGTGTCCTGCACGCTGGTGTGCAGCACCTTCAGGCGCGGCAGGTAGCCCAGCTGGATGACCTGCTTGGTGACGCTGAACGCGCCGGTGATGAGTGCCTGCGACGCGATGACCGCCGCCATGGTGGCCAGCACCACCAGCGGCAGCAGCGCCCAGTCGGGCGCCATCATGTAGAACGGGTTCTTGACGGCCGCCGGGTTCTGCAGCAGCAGGGCCCCCTGGCCAAAGTAGTTCAGGGTCAGGGCGGGCATGACCACGCCGAACCACGCCACCCGGATGGGCTGCTTGCCAAAGTGGCCGAGGTCGGCGTACAGCGCTTCGGCCCCCGTCACGCACAGCACCACGGCCCCCAGCAGGATGAAGGTGATGCCGGGGTTGTTCCACATGAACGCCAGCGCGTAGTACGGGTTGAGCGCCTTCAGGATGACCGGGTTGTCGGCAATGTGCACCACGCCCAGGGTGGCGATGGACGCAAACCACACCAGGGTGATCGGACCAAAGAACTTGCCGATGCCCGCCGTGCCGTTCTTCTGCACCGCAAACAGCAGCACCATGACGACCAGCGTCAGCGGCACCACGTATTTGGCAAAGCGTGGCGACACCACTTCCAGACCTTCCATGGCACTCAGGACGGAAATGGCCGGGGTGATGACGCCGTCGCCGTAAAACAGGCAGGTGCCAAACACGCCCACCGCCAGCAGCACGCGGCGCAGTTCGGGGCGGTCCTTCACGGCCTGGGAAGCCAGGGCCATCATGGCCACCAGGCCGCCTTCGCCCGCGTTGTCGGCCCGCAGCACCAGCGTCACGTACTTGATGGAGACGATGACCGTCAGCGTCCAGAAGAGAATGGACAGGATGCCGTACACGTTGTCCGGCGTGAAAGGGACGTGGCCGCTGCCGAAGATTTCCTTGACGGCGTAGAGGACGCTGGTGCCGATATCGCCGTACACGACGCCAATAGCGCCCAAGGTCAGCGCCGTGAGAGACGATTTGGATGCAGACACAAGTTCACCCTGCCGCGATTCGGCAACGGGTTCCATTTCATTTGGGATCGCTATTTTGCGCTAGCCGGCCTGTCTGGCAAGTGCGGAACTGACGTTTCCCCGCGAATCCTGAGGCATGTTGCAGCGCAACAACTCCACCCCTTCCCCAAACCCGCGCGACACGCTAGGCGTAGTGCTCGGCCTCAGGGTCGGTGGCTTCCAGCTCGTAGGTCGCCGCCAGCATGGCCAGCCGGCCGATCACGCCGTACATATAGAACCGGTTGGGTGCACTGGCACCGGGTCGGACCCCCGGCTGAGGTAAGTGCGTACTCTCAGCAAAAGCCAATGGAACAAAGCTGGAGCCTGGAGCGTTGAGGTTCTCGTCGGCCTTGCGCCCGGCGTGCACCCGGTAGAAGCCGCCCACCACGTAGCGGTCCATCATGTAGACCACCGGCTCGGCCATGGCGTCATTGACGCGTTCGTTGGTCAGCACCCCTTCCTGGAGGATGACGTCGTACACCCGGGTGCCGTCCTTGGCGGCGCCCACCTTGCCCGAAACCTGCTGGCGCAGGGCGTCGAGTTCCCGGGCGTCGCGCACCGTCAGCACACCCATGTCGTGGTTGCTGTTGTCGGCCTTGACCACCACGAACGGTTTTTCCTTGATGCCGTATTCCTTGTGCTTCTTGCGGATCTTGCCCAGCAGCGTGTCGACCCGGCTGGCCAGGTCCTGCACGCCGGCCTCGCTGGAAAAATCGACCCCGCTGCAGTGGTCGAACAGCGGGTTGATGAGCCAGTGGTCCACGCCAATGAGCTTGCCAAAGCGCTTGGACACCTCTTCATAGCACTTGAAATGCGTGCTCTTGCGCCGGGTGGACCAGCCCGCGTGCAGCGGGGGCAGCAGGTACTGCTGGTGCAGGTCTTCCAGGATGCCGGGCACGCCAGCGCTCAGGTCGTTGTTGAGCAGGATGGTGCAGGGATCGAAGTCCTTGACGCCGATGCGGCCCTTGTTGCGCACCACCGGCTCCAGGGTGATGCTTTCACCGTCGGGCAGGTTCAGGGTGACGCTCTTCTTCAGGTCGGGGCTGATGGAGCCGATGCGCACGTGCAGGCCCGCCATGTGGAAGATGCGGCGCAGTTGGGCCAGGTTGCTCAGGTAGAAGGTGTTGCGGGTGTGGTTCTCCGGCACGATCAGCAGGTTGCGCGCCTCGGGGCAGATTTTTTCGATCGCCGCCATGGCCGCCTGCACCGCCAGGGGCAGCATGGCGGGAGTCAGGATGTTCCAGCCGTCGGGGAACAGGTTGGTGTCCACCGGCGCCAGCTTGAAGCCGGCGTTGCGCACGTCCACCGAGCTGTAGAACGGCGGGGTGTGCTCCATCCACTCCAGGCGAAACCAGCGCTCGATGGCCGGCATCGAGTCCAGAATGCGTTGCTCCAGCTCGTTGATGGGACTGGTCAGGGCAGTGACGAAATGTGGAACCATACGGCCCTCTCGGTAGATGCAAACGCGACAATTCTAGAAGGTGGGGGCCGTCACGCAACTTGCAAGAGCCCTCACAGGCGCACTTCGCCATCCCCCAGCACCACGTATTTGAGCGAGGTCAACCCCTCGATGCCCACCGGGCCCCGGGCGTGGAACTTGTCGGTGCTGATGCCAATCTCGGCCCCCAGCCCGTACTCGAAGCCGTCGGCAAAGCGGGTACTGGTGTTGACCATCACGCTGGCCGAGTCGACCTCGCGCAGGAAGCGCTGGGCATGCATGTGGTCGCGCGTGAGGATGGCGTCGGTGTGGTGGCTCGAATACCGGTTGATGTGGGCAATGGCGGCATCCAGACCGTCCACGACCTTGATGCTGACGATGGGCGCCAGGTACTCCTCGTACCAGTCGCTCTCCTGGGCGACCACCAGCTTGGGCGCCACGAACGCTCCTGAAACCATAGCATCCTGCGCAGGATCTGCGGGGGCCTGGTGCCAGTTTCCACCCAAAATGGCAAGCGCCTCGGCATCGCAGCGCATCTCCACGCCCTTGGCGGCGTAGATGGCACCGATGCGGGGTAGGAAATCCGCCGCCACGCCACGCGCCACCAGCAGGCCTTCGGCGGCGTTGCAGGGGCTGTACTTGCTGGTCTTGGCGTTGTCGGCCACCTTGACGGCCATGGCCACGTCACAGGGATCGTCCACATAGACATGGCAGTTGCCGTCCAGGTGCTTGATGACCGGCACCTTGGCACCGGCGCTGATGCGCTCGATCAGGCTTTTTCCCCCGCGCGGGATGATCACGTCCACGTACTGCGGCATGGCGATGAGCTGGCCCACCACCTCGCGATCGGTGGTCTGCACCAGTTGCACGGCATCGGCGGGCAGGCCGCTCTCGGCCAGCGCCTGCTGCACCAACCGGGCCAGCGCCTTGTTGGAATCGATGGCCTCGGAGCCGCCGCGCAGGATGCAGGCGTTGCCGCTCTTGATGGACAGGCTGGCCGCCTCGATGGTGACGTTGGGCCGGCTCTCGAAAATCATGCCGAACACGCCAATGGGCACGCGCATCTGGCCGACGCGGATGCCGCTGGGCTGCTGCTTCATGCCGAGGATCTCGCCAATGACGTCGGGCATGGCGGCAAGCTGCTCGCAGCCCTGGGCGCAGGTCTCGATCACCTTGGGGGTCAGCTTCAGGCGGTCCACCAGGGGGGCGGCCAAGCCGGCGGCCACGGCCCGCTCCAGGTCCTTGGCATTGTCGACCTGCAGGGCTTGCACGTTGTCGCGCAGCAGGCGGGCCAGTGCCCGCAGCGCTGCGTTTTTGGTAGCTGCAGACGCAGAGGCCATAAGGGCCGAAGCCACTTTGGCCTGCGAACCCAAGGCCTGGGTGTATTCGGTGATGTTGATCGCGTTCATGGCGGCATTTTCGCATGCCCCTGCCAGGGGGCAAGCGAAAACGGCGCTAGCGGGAACGCCCGGGCCTCGGGGCCGCAGCACACAGGGCGCACAGCTGCAGGGCCAGCCGGTGCAGCGCCTGCCAGCCGGTGGCGGGCCAGCCGGGCTGCTTCAGGCCCTTAACGATGCCGTCCACCACATGGGCCGCCTGCAGCAGTTCCGCCAGCGCACCCTCGCTCACCCGCGGCAGCACGCGCTCGAACAGGCGCTCGCGCACGCCCCAGATGCGCTGCTCGCGCAGCGCCATGGGCAGGGGGCGCCCGGCGCCCATGGCGTCTTTCACGCGCTTCAAGGCGCGGATGTCTTCGCTCAGCGTGTAGTGCACCAGCACCTCGGCCTCGCCTTCGGCCTGCAGGCCGTCGAGCATGCGCTGCACGCGCAGGGCCTGGCCGCCGAGCACGGCTTCGGAGAGTTTGAAGACGTCGTAGCGGGCCACGTTCAGCACGGCCCCCTCCACCTGCTCGAAACTGAGCACCCCCGCGTCCGCGCCGGCGGCCACGGGAAACAGCAAGCCCAGCTTCTGGATTTCCTGGTGGGCGGCCAGCAGGTTGCCCTCCACCCGGTCGGCAAAGAACTGCAACGTGCGCTGGCCTTCCTCGCCGGCGGCCACGCGCTGGCCCTGGCTGGCCAGACGTTGGGCAATCCACTGCGGCAGCGCCTGGCGTTCCACCGGTTCGATGGCGATGGCCACGCCAAAGCTTTCCAGAGCCGCAAACCAGGCCGTGGATTTGGTCATCTTGTCCAGCCGCGGCAGCAGCACGACGGTGAGGGTGGAGTCGTTGCCCTGCGCCGCCTCGGCCAGTTGCTGCAGCGCCACGCTGCCGTCCTTGCCAGGCTTGCCGCTGGGAATGCGGATTTCCACGATCTGCCTGTCGGCAAACAGGCTCAGGGACCCGCCGGCGGCCAGCACTTCGCTCCAGTCGAAATGGGCACCCGCCACCGTGTGCGACGTGCGCTCGGTATAGCCCTGGGTCCGCGCCACGGCGCGGATGGCATCCAGAGCCTCCTGCTGCAGCAGGGGCTCGTCACCGTGCAGGGTGTACAGGCTCTTGAGCCCGCGCCCCAGGTGGTTGCTCAGCTGGCTGGCCGCGAGCTGCATGGTTCAGGGCGCGTCCAGCTGCTTGATGGCGGCCAGGCGGCGCAGGAGCTGCTGCACGATGTCGGACTGCATGTCGCGGTACAGCAGGCCCTCTTCGGCTTCCTTGGCCAGCACGGCCGATTCGTTGAAGCTGATGTCACGCTGCTGCTGGATGTCCGTGGCACTGATCAGCTCCCGCCCCCGCGGCGTGCGCATGCGGAAGGTGACGCTCAAACGCAGCTGGTACTCGCGCACCTGGCCGGAGGCGTTCACCCCCACCACCACTTTCTCGCGCAGCTCCTGCAGGATGTCGACGATGACCTGCGGTGGCACACCCCCCTGGGCGGGCGCCAGGGGCACCACGGCATCACCAAAGTAGCGGATCAGTTCCGTCGCCACCGCCCCGCCGCTCTCGGGCGTGATGGCCAGGGTCTGGAACGCGAAATGCTGGCTGCTGCGCAGCTTGAAGCCACACCCCGCCAGCAGCGCGCTGGCCAGTCCGACGGAAAGAAACGTGCGACGCTGCATGGCCCTGCCCTAGATGACCACGTTGACCAGACGGCCCGGAACCACGATCACCTTCTTGGCCGGCGCACCGGCAGCCAGGCTGACGAAGGTCTCGCAGGCCAGCGCGGCCGCCTCGATTTCCGCCTTGGTGGCGCCGGAAGGCACCACCACCGAACCGCGCAGCTTGCCGTTGATCTGCAGCACCAGCTCCACCTCGTCCTGCACCAGCGCTGCCGGGTCGACCACGGGCCAGGGTGCGTCCAGCAGGTCACCCAACGTGCTGGCGTAGCCCAGCTCGCTCCACAGGGCATGGGCAATGTGCGGCGTGGCCGGGTACAGGCAGCGCAGCAGGATGGAGAAGCCTTCGATCAGCGCCACCTGGGCGCCGGCGCTGTCCAGGGCCTTGAAGTCCTCCAGCGCGTTGATCATCTTCATGGCGCCCGAGACCACGGTGTTGTACTGCATGCGCTGGTAGTCGTAGTCCACCTGCTTGAGCACGCTGTGCAGTTCCCGGCGTAGCAGCTTGGCTTCCTTGCCAAACACCACGTCCTTCAGGCTGCCCGCCTTGGCCGCACTGGCGCTGGCCGCGGTGAAATCCATGGCCGAGAGCTTGACGCCGAAGTTCCAGACGCGGCGCAGGAAGCGGTAGCTGCCCTCCACCGCGGCGTCGTTCCACTCTAGCGTGGCCTCGGGCGGCGCGGTGAACATGGTGTACAGGCGTGCCGTGTCGGCGCCGTATTTCTCGATCAGGTCCTGCGGATCGACACCGTTGTTCTTGGACTTGGACATGGTGCCCACGCCCTCGTAGTCGATCGGCGTGCCCACGGGCAGTTCGCCCACGGCGTTCTTCAACCGGGCGCCGACGATCTTGCCGCTCTCGTCTTGTACATGCTCGACGTCGTGCGGCCAGAAATAGTCCTTGCCGCCCTTTTCGCCCTTGCGCGAGTAGATGTGGTTGAGCACCATGCCCTGCGTGAGCAGCTTGGTGAAGGGTTCGTCCACGGTCACCAGCCCCAGGTCGCGCATGACCTTGGTCCAGAAGCGCGCGTACAGCAGGTGCAGGATGGCGTGCTCGATGCCGCCGATGTACTGGTCCATCGGCATCCAGTAGGCCGCGCCATCGCCCACCATGGCGAGGTCGTTCTTGGGGTCGCAGTAGCGCATGAAGTACCACGAACTGTCGACGAAGGTGTCCATGGTGTCGGTTTCACGCCGCGCGGGCTGGCCGCACACCGGACAGACCACACCGGCGTGGAAGCCTTCGTGCTTGACCAGCGGGTTGCCCGAGCCATCGGGCACGCAGTCCTGCGGCAACACCACGGGCAGGTCCTTCTCGGGCACCGGCACGGCGCCGTGCTCGGCGCAATGGATGATGGGGATGGGCGTGCCCCAGTAGCGCTGGCGGCTCACGCCCCAGTCGCGCAGGCGCCAGGTGGTCTTCTTCTCGCCCAGGCCCTTGGCCTGCAGGGCGGCTGCCACGGCGTCCACGGCTTCGGTGTGCGACAGCCCGCTGAACACGTCGGAATTGACGGTGACGCCGCGCTGCTTGTCGCCATACCAGTCCTGCCACTGGTCGTGGTCATAGGTCAGGCCGTCGATGTGCACCACGTCGTGAATGGGGAAACCGTACTTCTTGGCAAACGCGAAGTCGCGCTCGTCGTGCGCCGGCACACCCATCACGGCGCCGTCGCCATAGCTCATCAGCACGTAGTTGCCGACCCAGACATCCACCGGCTTGCCGGTGAGCGGGTGGGTGACCTGCAAGCCCGTGGGCATGCCCAGCTTTTCCTTGACCGCCAGCTCGGCCTCGGTGGTGCCCCCGGCCTTGCACTCTTCGATGAACGTCGCCAGGCGCCGGTTGGTCTGCGCCGCGTGCAGCGCCAACGGGTGCTCGGGCGCCACGGCACAGAACGAGACACCCATGATGGTGTCGGCACGGGTGGTGAACACGTACATGCGGCCGTCGCCAATCAACGCGCCGTCGGCGCCGCGGATGTCGTGGGTGAAGGCGAAGCGCACGCCACTGGATTTTCCAATCCAGTTTTCCTGCATCAGCTTGACGCGCTCGGGCCAGCCCGGCAGGCTCTTCTCGCCCTCGCTGCCCGTCACAAAACCGAGCAGCTCTTCGGCGTAGTCGGTGATCTTGAGGTAGTAGCCCGGGATCTCGCGCTTTTCCACCGTGGCGCCGGTGCGCCAGCCCTTGCCGTCAATCACCTGCTCGTTGGCCAGCACGGTCTGGTCCACCGGGTCCCAATTGACAACCTGGGTCTTGCGGTAGGCAATGCCCTTTTCCAGCATCTTGAGGAACAGCCACTGGTTCCACTTGTAGTAATCGGGGTCGCAGGTGGCCACCTCGCGGCTCCAGTCGATGGCCAGGCCCATGGCCTGCATCTGGCCCTTCATGTAGGCGATGTTCTCGTACGTCCACTTCGCCGGCGGCACGCCGTTCTTCAGTGCCGCGTTTTCCGCCGGCAGGCCAAAGGCGTCCCAGCCCATGGGCATGAGCACGTTGTAGCCGTTCATGCGCAGGTAGCGCGTGAGCATGTCGTTGATGGTGTAGTTGCGCACGTGGCCCATGTGCAGCTTGCCGCTGGGGTAGGGCAGCATGGAACAGGCGTAGAACTTCTTCTTGGACGTGTCCTCGATCACGCGGTAGGCATTGCGCCCGCCCCACAGGGGTTGGGCCCAATGGCTTTGGGCCGCTTTTTCAATGGCCAGGTGTTGGTATTTGTCTTGCATGGGTGAGGGCAACCAGCGGGTTGCCAGATAGGGAGCCTGAGCGGGATTTTAGGCGCTGTCCGCGTCAGCGGGCGGCCGCCGGGGGTGGTTCGGCCACAAAGCCGATGCGACTCAGCCCGGCGGCATGGGCCAGGCCCATGATTTCGACCACCCGTCCGTAGGGCACCGTCACATCGGCCCGCAGCTGGACCTCGGTATCGGGGTTGCGCTGCGCGGTGGCCTGCAGGGCCTGCGCCAGGGCGGATGCGTCCAGCGGGCGGTCGTCCACATAGACCTGCCCCGCCTTGTCGATCACCAGCGCCACAAACTTGGGCGCCTGCAGGGAGGTGGTTCCCGGCGTCTTGGGCAGGTCCACCTTGACAGCGCTGACCAGCAAGGGGGCCGTAATGATGAAAATGACCACCAGCACCAGCATCACGTCCACCAGCGGCGTCATGTTGATCTCGCTCATGGGCTGCGGGCCCGGGGTGCGCTCCAGGCGACCAAATGTCATGGTTGTTCGGCCGTCAGCAGCAGTTCGCGCAGGTCCCGCGCGAAGCCTTCCAGATCAGCTTCAATGCGGCCAATGTAGCGGCCCAGCACGTTGTACGCCAGGACAGCCGGAATGGCCACGGTCAGGCCAGCGGCGGTCATGATGAGGGCCTCGCCCACAGGGCCGGCGATCTTGTCGATGCTGACCTGCCCGGCACCCGAGATGCCGATCAGCGCATGGTAGATGCCCCAGACCGTGCCCAGCAGCCCCACGAAAGGCGCCGTGGAACCCACGGTGGCCAGCAAGACCTGCCCAGACTGCAGCTTGAGCAGCACCGCGTGCAGGGCATCACGCAGCACCCGCGTGAGCTGCTGCGACCGGTCTCCCGCGGCGGCCAGCGTGCCGGGCGCATGCGCCTGGGTCGCCTCCACCAGGGGGCCGACCAGCGCGTCCCGGTCGAAGGCGCGCACCCGCTGCAAGGCATCGTCCATCGAAGCCGCCTGCCAGAAAGCCGCCGTGCCGCGCACCACATCCCGGTGCGCCCGTCGCAGCAACCAGCTCTTCCACAGGATCACCACCCAGCTGCACACCGACATGAGCAGCAGGACCAGCGCCACGGCGCTACTGACCGCATCGCCCCGCGACAGCAGGTCCAGAACGTTCATTTCAGCCCCAGCACGTCGAACATGTCAAACAGGCCCGCCTTGCGTCCGGCCAGGAAGCGCACGGCGCGCAGACTGCCCTGGGCATAGGTGGCCCGGCTGGACGACTTGTGGCTGATCTCGATGCGTTCACCAATGCCGGCAAACAGCACGGTGTGGTCGCCCACGATGTCACCGCCGCGGATGGTGGCGAAACCAATGGAGGAGGGATCGCGCTCGCCGGTCACGCCCTCTCGAGCGTAGACCGCGCAATCCTTCAGGTCGCGCCCCAGGGCGCCGGCAATCACCTCGCCCATCTTGAGGGCGGTGCCCGAAGGCGCATCCACCTTGTGGCGGTGGTGCGCTTCGATGATTTCAATGTCATAGCCGGTGGACAGCGCCTTGGCCGCCATCTCCAGCAGCTTGAGCGTCACGTTCACACCCACGCTCATGTTGGGGGCCATGACAATGGCCATGTCCTTGGCCATCGTGGCAATTTCCGCCTTCTGGGCCTCGGTGAACCCGGTGGTGCCGATGACGGCTGCCACCCCGAGTTCACGGCAGACCTGCAGATGCGCCAGGGTCCCTTCGGGGCGGGTGAAGTCAATCAGTGCGGAACAGGACTGCAGCCCGGCACGCAGATCCGCGGTAATTGCCACCCCGGCTGGCTTGCCCGAAAAGGCGCCGGCATCCTGGCCGATGGCGGGGCTGCCGGCCATGTCCAGCGCACCCGACAGGGTGCAGTCATCCGCCGCGCGCACGGCATCAATCAACATCTGGCCCATGCGGCCGGAGGCGCCAGCGATGGCGATTCTGTGGGTCATGTCTTCGGGTCCTGTAGCAACCTGGCCTTACTGGGGTGCAGGCTCAAGAGGGGGGTACGAGGCGGGAGCGGTCCCGGCAGGGACAGGTGCCGGGGCCGGTTTGGCGGGAACGGGGTACTTCTTCAGGCTCTCGGCCGAAGCCTCCAGCGCCGGCGGGGTACCCGACGGCTGCACCGGGGATTTGAGCGTGGAGACAAATTCGGACTCGCTGGGCAGCTCATCGGCCTCAATGCGCTCCAGCAGGTCATTCTTGAAGAAGACTGTCACCCTGCGGGACTGGGGCTCACCGCCCTGGCGCTTCAGTGTGAAAACATAGTCCCAGCGGTCGGCGTGGAACACGCTGGCCAGCAGCGAGGTACCCAGCACATCGCGCACCTGCATGCGCGGCATGCCGGTCTGCAGGATGGCCAGCTGCTCGCGGGTCACCACGTTGCCCTGGACCACGTCAATCTTGTAGGGCGCGACCGCGTCGGCGACCTTGCCGCTTGCCCCCTTGAGGCTGCCACACGCCGCCAAACCCACCAAAGTGAGTGCGACCAGGCCAAGGCGAATGCTGCTGCGACGGAGATCAGACATGAATGGTGATGGGAGATATGATCGCGTCATTGTAGCGGCTGAGCCCTGTTGCCCCGCTGAGCGCCCGCACTGGAAAGACGCCCATGACCAACATTGATGAACTGAAAAACACCGGCCTCAAGGCAACCATCCCGCGGCTGAAAATTCTGGAAGTGTTCCAGCGCAGCGCCCAGCGGCACATGACGGCCGAGGACGTCTTTCGGGTGCTGCTGCAGGACCGTTCCGACGTGGGGCTGGCAACCGTCTACCGGGTGTTGACGCAGTTTGAACAAGCCGGCATTCTCAGCCGCAGCCACTTTGAGAGCGGCAAGGCGGTGTACGAGCTCAACGAAGGCCAGCACCACGACCATCTGGTCTGCCTGGACTGCGGCATCGTGGAAGAGTTTTACGACGCCGAGATCGAGAAACGCCAGCATGCCGTGGCCAAGGCCAAGGGGTTCGCCATTTCCGACCACGCCCTGAGCCTGTACGCCACCTGCACCAAGGACAACTGCCCGAACCGCAACGCCGCCGCCCAGAACCGCGGCTGAAGGCCGGACGCGGCGCGCGCCCACCCCGACCGCGCTCAGTCGTCCTGGGCCATGGCCTTGCGGTGGCGTTCGACGAACTCCTGGTAGGTGTCAATGCCGCGCAGCTGCAAGATGGTGTTGCGCACCGCGGCCTCCACCAGCACGGCGATGTTGCGCCCTGCCACCACCTGGATCACCACCTTGCGCACGGGCACGCCGATCACGTCCTGCGTGAGGGGTTCATAGGGAATGCGCTCGTACTCGCGCTCCATCGTTTCCCGGCGCACGAGATGGACAATCAGCTTGAGCCGCATCTTGCGGCGCACCGCCGTTTCGCCAAAGATGCCGCGGATATCGAGCAGGCCGATGCCACGCACCTCCAGCAGGTTCTGCAGCAACTCGGGACAGCGGCCCTCGATGGTGGTCTGGTTGATCCGGTACAGGTCCACCGCATCGTCTGCAACCAGGCCGTTGCCGCGCGAGATCAGCTCCAGGCCCAGCTCGCTCTTGCCCAGGCCCGATTCGCCGGTGATCATCACCCCCAGGCCCAGAATGTCCATGAACACACCATGCATGGACTCGCGGTCCGCAAAGTGCTTGGACAAGTAGGCCCGCAACACGTCAATGACGAAGGCGGACGATTCCTGGGTGGCGAACATGGGAATCTGGGCCCGTTCGCACATCGACAACAGGGCCGGCGGCGCCGTCTGCGCATCCGCCAGCACCAGCATGGGCGGCTCCAGCGTCACGATGCGGGCAATGCGGCGGGCGCAGTCTTCCGGCGTGGCGTTGGTGATGTAGGCAATCTCCCGCTCACCCAGGATCTGTACCCGGTAGGGATGGATGTAGTTGAGGTAGCCCACCAGATCGGCGCCGGAGCGGGCCGCGCGCACGGCGACCTCGTCGAAGCGGCGCTCGGACGCCCCCAGACCCGCCACCCACTCCCAATGCAGGCGGGAACGGAACTCCTCGAAGAGGACGTCGGCACTGATGGCGGTCGGTTTCACGGCAAACGCGGCAATGCAGGCGGGTCAGGCAACGCGCGCCGACTGCCAGCCGGCAATCAGGTCGTGCAACTGTTGCGCGTCGGTGCAGGTGACGAGCTTCTCGCGCAACTCGGCGTCGCTGAGCAACTCGGCAATTTCGGACAGGATTTCGAGGTGCTTCTGGGTGGCGGCCTCGGGTACCAGCAGGAAAATCAGCAGGCTGACCGCCTGGTCGTCGGGCGCATCGAAGCCGATGGCGTGCGACAGCTGCAGTACGGCGGCCATCGGGGCCTTCAAACCCTTGATCCGCCCGTGCGGTATGGCCACACCATGCCCCAAGCCGGTCGAACCCAGGCGCTCGCGTGAAAACAGGCTGTCCGTCACCAGCGCGCGGCTCAGGCCATGCAGGTTCTCAAACAGCAGGCCGGCTTCCTCGAAAGCCCGTTTCTTGCTGGTGACGTCGACTTGCGCAAGCACTTGCGAAGGGGACAGGATGGACGCGAGTCGGTTCATAGTATGGGGCAGATTATGCACACAAAAAAACCGCCCTGCAGGGGGCGGTTTGGGTAGGAAATAGCCGGGAAAACAGGCTACATCAGGCGTTTGGGCGCATCATGGTGGTGGTTCTGCGTGCGGCTCTTGTGGCGCACCACCTGCCGGTCGAGCTTGTCCACCAGTTCATCCACCGCCGCGTAGAGATCCTCGTGGGAACTCTCGGCGAACATGTCGTTGCCTTTGACGTGGATGTTGCATTCGGCGCGTTGCCGTCCTTCCTTTTCCTTCTGGTTCTCTACGGTGAGGAGCACTTTGACATCGACCACCTGGTCGAAATGTCGCATGATTCGATCGAGCTTGGTCGTCACATAACTACGCAAGGCGGGGGTAACTTCAAGATGGTGACCGCTGATCGTCAGGTTCATAAATAGCCTCCAGTTGCTCTCGGGGTTGAAAAAGCCTTCCGCATGCCGCGGTCGGCAGACAAACCAAAATGCCATAAAACGCTTTGCTGTCGAAATAACTATGCGCCCGAACCCCGGGAATTGCAACGCCTTTTTCTGGCGTGCAGCAATATCTTTTGACCCCCTTCAAGCGGCGCACACATTCCGCCCCGTTTTGCATCCGCAAGCCCCTGCGCAGTGCGATAATTTCGCTGGAACCACTTTTGGAGAACCCTCCTTGGAAACCTACCCCAGTCGGTAGCTTTCAACTCCCCTCACTGCATCGGGGTTGAAAGCAAGCCCCATCCCGTCGATGCAAACAACCCAAGGGAGTGAGCCATGCTCAACATCTTCACGCTCGCCAACGGACGGCTCTTCCAGGAAGAGATCGCGTCCTTGGAAGAGCTCTCGCAGTTCCAGCCCATCTGGGTCGACCTGGAGTCGCCCACCATCGAAGAAAAACGCTGGGTCAAGCAGTACTACGGCCTGTCCATCCCCGAAGACGCGATGGACGAGGACATTGAAGAGTCAGCGCGTTTTTACGCCGAGGACAATGGCGAAGTCCACATCCGCAGCGATTTTTTGATCGCCGACGATGACGAGCCGCGCACCGTACGCGTGGCCTTCATCTTGAATCAGGTCAACCACGACCTGAAGAGCAAGGGCGTGCTGTTTTCTATCCACGACGAGGACGTGCCGGTATTTCGCCTGCTGCGCATGCGCGCACGCCGCGCCCCGGGGCTGATCGAGGACGCCAAGGAGGTGCTGCTCAAGCTGTTCGACGCCGATGCCGAGTACTCCGCCGATACGCTCGAAGGCATTTACGATGCCCTGGAGAAAGTCAGCAAGAGCGTGCTCTCCGGCGACGTTACCGATGCCATCGCCGGGGAGGCACTGGGCGCCATCGCCCGCCACGAAGACATGAACGGCCGCATTCGCCGCAACGTGATGGACACGCGCCGTGCTGTGAGCTTCATGATGCGCAGCAAGATGCTCAATGGCGAGCAGTTCGAAGAGGCGCGGCAGATCCTGCGCGACATCGACTCGCTGGACTCCCACACCGCGTTCCTGTTCGACAAGATCAACTTCCTGATGGATGCCACGGTTGGCTTCATCAACATCAGCCAGAACAAGGTCATCAAGATCTTTTCAGTGGCCAGCGTGGCTCTGCTGCCGCCGACGCTGGTGGCCAGCATCTACGGCATGAACCTGCAGTTCCCCGAGTTCGCCCTGCTCGGCGGCTATGCCTACCCCTACGTGGTGGGGGTCATGATCCTGAGCGCGGCCTTGCCGATCTGGTATTGCTACAAACGCGGCTGGCTGCGCTGATTGCAACGCATATTCCACTCAAACCCTTGTGGAATATGCGCACACAGCTATTTAATTCATAGCAAAACCATCAACTCCGCGATGATCCTGCGGGCATAGACGCTGGCCACGTCCGCCACAAAGGCGGGAAAGTCCACGTGGGCCTGGTCATCGGCCCGGTCGGAAATGGTGCGCACGGCGGCAAAGGGCACCGCGTAGTCGGCGCATACCTGCGCCACGGCAGCGCCCTCCATCTCCACCGCCAGTGGCAGGTGTCCGTCCGCCTGCAGGGCCTGCAGGATCGCCGCCGACTCCACCGCCTTGCTCACAAAGCGGTCACCACTGGCAATCAGCCCCTGGTGCAGGCGGGCGCCAGTCTGCTCGGGCAGCACGGCGACGCAAGCCTGCAGCAGCAGGTCCGTCAGGGCGGGATCCCCCGGAAACACGGACTGCCCATACAGGGGAATCTCATAACGGGGAAAAAGCGGCGAGGCATCCATGTCATGCTGCACAAAAGCGCGGCCCACCACAATGTCTCCCACCCGCACGCCAGGCCCGACGCCACCGGCCACACCGGTGAAGACCACGCGCCCCGCGCCAAACGCCTCGATCAGGGCGGCCGTGGTGGTCGCCGCGGCCACCTTGCCAATGCGCGAAAGCCCCAGCACCACCGGCTTGCCCGCCAGCTGTCCGGTCCAGAATTCCCGGCCCGCTCGCCGGACCTGCACGGGGTTGTGCAGCTGGGCAACCAGTCCCTGCTGTTCTTCTGCCAGCGCACTCAGGATGGCCGTCGGGGTTATGTGGCTCACAGGCGTTCTCACCCAAAAAAGTAATCAATAAAAAAAGCGGCCCGCAGGCCGCTTTCCGTACCACGGGGTGGCAAATTTTACTTGTCGCGCAGCTCGCGGCGCAGGATCTTGCCCACCGGTGTCTTGGGCAGGTCGTCACGGAATTCCACCACCTTGGGCTGCTTGTAGCCCGTGAGGTTTTCCCGGCAGTAGGCGCGCACGTCGGCCTCGGTCAGGGCGGGGTCCTTGCGGACGATCACCAGCTTCACCGCCTCGCCGGACTTGGCGTCGGCCACGCCGACGCAGGCGCATTCCATGACGCCGGGCATTTGCGCCACAAGGTCTTCCAGCTCGGTGGGGAACACGTTGAAACCGCTCACGATGATCATGTCCTTCTTGCGGTCTACGATGCGGAAGAAGCCTTTCTCGTCCACCATGCCAACGTCGCCGGTCTTGAAGAAGCCGTCCGCCGTCATGACCTTGGCCGTCTCGTCGGGACGCTGCCAGTAACCCGCCATCACCTGCGGGCCCTTGATGGCGATCTCGCCTGCCTGGCCGGCCGGCGCTTCATTGCCGCCATCGTCCAGCAGCTTCATGTAGGTGCTGGGCAAGGGAACGCCAATGGTGCCGGTGTACTCGGTTGCCGTCACCACGTTGCAGCTTGCCGAGGGCGAGGTCTCGCTCAGGCCATAGCCTTCGCAGATGGGGCAGCCGGTCTTTTCAAACCACAGCTTGGCCACAGCACTTTGCACAGCCGTACCGCCGCCCACCGAGACCTTGAGGTGGCTCCAGTCCACCGTGTTGAAGTCCGGGTGGTTGGCCC
Organism: Rhodoferax sp.; assembly: GCA_019449595.1. GTDB lineage: Bacteria > Pseudomonadota > Gammaproteobacteria > Burkholderiales > Burkholderiaceae_C > Allorhodoferax. The sequence continues at coordinate 75,360 of JAGRPL010000014.1, forward strand.
AGCCGTTGAACAGGGTGTTGACTGCCGGCAGGCTGTGGATGGTGTGCTTGCTCAGCTCCTTGAGCACCGCCGGGATGTCGCGCGGGTTGGGGATCAGGATCAGCTTGCCGCCGGTGCGCATGGACAGCATCATGCCCACGGTGAACGCAAAGATGTGGTACAGCGGCAAGGCGCATACCGCGGTGGGCTGTTCGTTGGCCGGAACCTTGGCCATGACCGGCTGGTTCCAGACCTCGGACTGCAGTACGTTGGCAATCACATTGCGGTGCAGCAGCACAGCGCCCTTGGACACCCCGGTGGTGCCACCGGTGTACTGCAACACGGCCACATCGTCGGCCTTGATATCGGGTTTCTTGAACGGAGCCTTGGTGCCCATGGCAACGGCCGCGTTGAAGCGCACAGCATTGGGCAGCGTGTAGGCCGGCACCATTTTCTTGACGTTGCGCACCACGTAGTTGACGAGCGCGCCCTTGAGCAGACCCAGCTGGTCGCCCATGGAGCACAGCACCACGTGCTTGATGGGCGTGGAGGCAATGCACTTCTCCAGCGTGGAGGCGAAGTTCTCGATGATGACAATGGCCTTGGCGCCGGAGTCCTTGAGCTGGTGCTGCAGTTCCCGCGGGGTGTACAGGGGGTTGACGTTCACCACCACATAGCCGGCGCGCAGGATGGCCGCCACGGCCACCGGGTACTGCGGCACATTGGGCATCATGATCGCGACACGGTCACCCTTGGCCAGCCCCAGGCTCTGCAGGTACCCGGCAAATGCCTGGCTCACGCTGTCGGTCTGGGCGTAGGTGATGTCCTTGCCCATGAAGCTGTAAGCCACCTTGCCGGCGTACTTCCGGAAGCTCTCTTCCATCAGGGCCACCAGCGAGGTGTAGGCCGAAGTATCGATATCGGCCGGCACCCCTTGCGGGTAACTCTTGAGCCAAATGCGGTCAGTCATGTCGTCGTCTCCGTTTTTTCCAAATACAGGTTTCAATATTGTCGGGCCCCACAGCCCGCTGCGGGGCTGTGTTTTCCCTAGCTTTGTCCAGCGAATCAGGTCTTGAGGGCTACCAGCACCTCATCGAGCATCTTCTTGGCGTCGCCAAACAGCATGCGGTTGTTGTCCTTGTAGAACAGCGGATTGTCCACCCCGGCATAGCCCGAGGCCATGCTGCGCTTCATCACGATGGAGGTCTTGGCCTTCCAGACTTCCAGCACCGGCATACCGGCAATGGGGCTGCCCGGATCGTCCTGCGCCGAGGGGTTGACGATGTCGTTGGCACCGATGACCATGGCCACGTCGGTGTCCGGGAAGTCGTCGTTCAACTCCTCCATCTCGAACACGATGTCATACGGCACCTTGGCCTCCGCCAGCAGCACGTTCATGTGCCCCGGCATGCGCCCGGCCACCGGGTGGATGCCAAAGCGCACGTTGACGCCCTTCTCGCGCAGCAGCCGGGTGATTTCGAACACCGTGTGCTGGGCCTGCGCCACCGCCATGCCGTAGCCCGGAACAATGATCACGTTCTTGGCGTCGCGCAGCAGCTCGGCCGTCTCGGATGCCGTGACGGCGACCACTTCGCCCGCCGGCTGCACCGCCCCCGCCGCCGGCTTGGCGGCGGCGTTCACCGTGCCAAAGCCCCCGGCGATCACGCTGATGAAGCTGCGGTTCATGGCGTTGCACATGATGTAGGACAGGATGGCACCGCTGGAGCCCACCAGCGCACCGGTCACGATGAGCAGGTCGTTGGACAGCATGAAGCCGGTCGCCGCCGCCGCCCAACCCGAGTAGCTGTTGAGCATGGACACCACCACCGGCATGTCGGCGCCGCCAATGGCCATGACCATGTGCACGCCAAACAGCAGCGCCACCACCGTCATGACGATCAGCGGTGTCATGCCGGCGGCCAGGGTCTCGGCGTGCAGGAACTCGCGGCCGAAGTACACCACCACCAGTAGGCCGGCCAGATTCAGGAAGTGCCGGCCGGGCAACAGTACCGGATTGCCGCCGATGCGGCCCGACAGCTTGCCAAAGGCGACGATGGAGCCGGCAAACGTGACGGCGCCGATGAAGATGCCGATGTAGATCTCGAGCTCATGGATGGTCTTGGCCGCCCCCACAAAGCCGGCCGCCGCATTGGGGTCGACATAGGTGGCAAAACCCACCAACATGGCCGCCAGCCCCACCATGCTGTGCATCAGGGCCACGAGCTCGGGCATCTGGGTCATCTGCACGGTGCGCGCCGCGTACAGGCCAATGCCGCCGCCCACCAGCATGGCGCCCACGATCCAGGGAATGCCCGCGGCGGTGACGCTGGGGCCGAACACGGTGGCCAGCACGGCCAGCGTCATGCCGACCATGCCGTACAGATTGCCACGCAGCGAGGTTTCCTGGTTGGACAGACCGCCCAGACTCAGGATGAAGAGAATGGTCGCGCCAATATAGGAGACCGTTGCCAAACTTGCAGACATCAATGGTCTCCCTTATTTACGGAACATGGCCAGCATGCGCTGGGTCACGGCAAAGCCGCCGAACATGTTGATGGCCGTGAGCACGATGCCTGCTGCCGCCAGCCAGGTGATCAGGCTGTCGGGCCGGTTCATGGCGCCGGCAACGGGCGAGATCTGCACCAGCGCGCCGATGGCAATGATGCTGCTGATGGCGTTGGTCACGCTCATGAGCGGCGTGTGCAGGGCCGGCTTCACGTTCCACACCACCATGTAGCCCACAAAGCACGCCAGCACGAACACCGTGAAATGCGCTAGGAACTCCTTGGGCGCCGCCGTGCCGATGAGCCAGAACAGCAGGGCGCCAAAGGCAAAGATGATGGCCGTGCTTCGGGCCGATGCCGGGGCGCTGCTCTGCCCATGGCCACCCTTGGGCTTGGCCGCCGCCACCGGCTTGGCCACGACTGCGGGTGCCGCTGCCGGCTTCAAGGCCGGCGCCGGCCAGGTGATGCTGCCGTCCTTGACGATGGTCAGCCCCCGGATGGCATCGTCTTCCATGTTGACGTTGATGACGCCGTCCTTGGTCTTGCACAACTCCTCGGTCAGGCGAAACAGGTTGTTGGCGTACAGCGTCGACGACTGCTTGGCCAGGCGCGAGGCCAGGTCCGTGTAGCCGACGATGGTGACCCCGTGCTTCACCACCGCCTGGCCCGGCTCGGTCAGCTCGCAGTTGCCGCCCTGCTCGGCGGCCATGTCGACGATCACGCTGCCGGGCTTCATGGAGCGCACCATCTCGGCAGTGATGAGCTTGGGAGCCGGCTTGCCCGGAATCAGCGCGGTGGTGATGATGATGTCCACCTCCCGGGCCTGCTGGGCGTACATGGCGCGCTGCGCCTGCTGGAAGCCCTCAGACATGACCTTGGCGTAGCCGCCGCCGCCGGAGCCCTCTTCCTCGTAGTCGACCTTGACGAACTCGCCGCCCAGAGAGACCACCTGGTCGGCCACCTCAGCCCGGGTGTCGTTGGCGCGCACGATGGCGCCCAGGCTGGCGGCGGTGCCGATCGCTGCCAAACCGGCCACGCCAGCACCGGCGATGAAGACCTTGGCCGGCGGCACCTTGCCTGCGGCCGTGATCTGGCCGTTGAAGAAGCGGCCGAAGGCGTTGGCCGCCTCGACGACGGCGCGGTAGCCGCTGACACCGGCCATGGAGGTCAATGCGTCCATCTTCTGGGCGCGGCTGAGTGTGCGCGGCAGCGCATCGATGGCCAGCACGGTCACCTTCCTGTCCGCCAGCTGCTGCATCAGATCCGGGTTCTGGGCCGGCCAGATGAAGCCGACCAGCGTGGTGCCTTCGCGCAGCATGGCCACTTCCTGCGGCGTGGGGCCACGCACCTTGAAGACGATATCGGCTTGTGCCCACAGCGCGGCGGCAGTGTCCACCACTGTGGCACCCGCGGCGCGGTAGGTCTCGTCACTGCAGTTGGCGGCGTCGCCGGCACCGGACTCCACAACCACCGAAAAACCCAGCTTGATGAGTTTCTCAACCACTTCGGGCACGGTGGCCACGCGTTTTTCACCCGGAAAAACCTCGCGCGGCACGCCGATGCACTGCGCCAGTCCAGTAGGGGTACCCGTCTGCATGAAGCGACTCCTCGTTATTAATTCTGTAACTGATCGTTCACGATTCCTCCAACGGTAAGCTCCGCGAAAGGTATTGCGGCCGCAACTTTAACTGAATTTCCCTCCAAAACACCCCACCCCGCCCCGAGGCGCCTCCCAATAGAGGCCGTATTCCATAATTGCGCATGGATACACGCTGGAAACCCCATGTCACGGTGGCGACGGTCATTGAACGCGAAGGCCGCTTTTTGCTGGTGGAAGAGCACACGCCCGATGGGCTGCGGCTGAACAACCCGGCCGGGCACCTCGACCCCGGAGAGTCCCCGTCCGAGGGCTGCGCACGGGAAACCCTGGAGGAAACCGCCTGGCAGTTCACCCCCACGGCGCTGGTAGGCATCTACCTGTCCCGCACCCGGCGGGCCGACCAGGACATCACCTACCTGCGCTTCACCTTCTGCGGCGAACTGGGCGCGTTTGACGCCGCCCGCAGCCTGGACACCGGCATCGTGCGCACGCTGTGGCTGACGCCCGACGAAATCCGCCAGAGCACGGCACGCCACCGCAACCCGATGGTGCTCCAGTGCATGGAGGACTACCTGCAAGGCCGGCGCTATCCCATGGCGCTGATCCACACCGACGCCAGCGTGCACGGCCAGCCGCTTGCGCTATAAAAACCATAGCTGCCTGCGCAATACCTGCGGGCGTCACAGGTCAATTTGGCACAGAAAAAGGGTGACCAGACAGAATGCCTAAAATCGGGCCATGAGCAAGCAACGCATCGTGGTGGGCCTGAGTGGCGGCGTGGATTCGGCGGTCACCGCCTACCTGCTGAAACAGCAAGGCCATGAGGTCATCGGCATCTTCATGAAGAACTGGGAGGATGACGACGACAGCGAATACTGCTCCTCCAACATCGACTTCGTGGACGCCGCCGCCGTGGCCGACGTCATCGGCATCGAAATCGAGCACGTCAATTTCGCCGCCGAATACCGGGACCGCGTCTTTGCCGAGTTCCTGCGCGAGTACCAGGCCGGGCGCACACCCAACCCCGACATCCTGTGCAACGCCGAGATCAAGTTCAAGGCATTTCTGGACCACGCCATGCGCCTGGGCGCCGAAAAAATCGCCACCGGGCATTACGCACGCGTGCGGCAGAACCCGCACACCGGGTTGCACGAGCTGCTCAAGGGCCTGGACCCCGGCAAGGACCAAAGCTACTTCCTGCACCGCCTGAACCAGGCCCAGCTGTCCAAGACGCTGTTTCCGGTGGGTGAACTGCACAAGACCGAGGTGCGCCGCATTGCCCAGGAGATGCACCTGCCCAACGCCAAGAAGAAAGACTCCACCGGCATCTGCTTCATCGGCGAGCGCCCCTTCCGGGAGTTCCTCAACCGCTACATTGCCAAGGAGCCAGGCCCCATCAAGGACCCGCGCGGGCGCACCATCGGGCAGCATGTGGGCTTGTCGTTCTATACCCTGGGCCAACGCCAGGGCCTGGGCATTGGCGGCATCAAGGCCAAGGGCGCACAAAAGGGCGGGGGCGACCACGCGCCCTGGTTCGTGGCGCGCAAGGACATGGCCAGCAACACCCTGTGGGTGGTGCAGGGGCACGACCATCCGTGGCTGCAGTCCCTGTCGCTGCAGGCGCAGGACGCCAGCTGGATTGCCGGCATGCCCCCCGCAGCCACCGCGCTGGCGGCCAAGACGCGCTACCGGCAGAGCGACGCCCCCTGCACGCTGCACAACGCCAGCCCGCAGGGGTTCAGTCTGGCATTCGAGCAGGCGCAGTGGGCCGTCACCCCGGGGCAGTCCGCCGTGCTGTACGACGGCGACGTGTGCCTGGGCGGCGGCGTGATTACCTCAGCCCATACGGGCGAGTAGCGTTTCCATATCCTTGAGCATGTGGTCCAGATCGGCTTTTTGCGTCGCATCCGGATGCATGCGGGCCTGCAGCTCCTGCTCCATGAAACACACGGTCATGCGCAGGTAGGTGCTGTCCAGGGCCTTGCGAACGGCCGCAAACTGCTGGCCGATCTTCAGGCAATCCTCGCCCTCTTCCACCATGCGCTGGATGCCGCGGATCTGGCCCTCGGCACGGCGCAGGCGGTTCAGGACGTCGGTGCGGGCCTGGCTGTCGTTCAATACGGTCACTTGGCAACTTTCATCAGTTCTGGAATTAGAGTTGTCCATTTTCGTTGATGTTCCCATGGTTAGCCGGCACCGGGACGGTGCATCACTTCAGCCGGGCCTGCAGACTGTCATACACCTCAATCGCAACGGGTATGCCCTGCCCCACGCTCTGGGTTACCGTGCAATACGTCTCAAAGGTGTCCAGCACGCGCTCCAGGTGCTCCAGCGCGGCGGCGGGCACGCCCAGCGTCAGCACTGCACGCATCTGCAGCACCCGCAGGCGCCCCTGTGCGTTGCGGCCCACCTCGGCATGCACATCGCACTGGATGGGTTCGGGTGCCTGCTTGAACTTGCGCAGGGCAAACAGCAGCGAGTCCGACAGGCAGTTCCCCACCGCAGCGGCCAGGAGCTGCACCGGCGAAGGACCCTGCCCGCTGCCCAGAGGCGCGGGCTCGTCGGCCAGGAGGGATGGCACCTGGTCGCCGAACTGCACCTCAAACTGGTAGTCCTGCCTCTGGCGAAGCTGGATGTGTACGCTGGTTTCGCTCATTGCACACCCGCCTTCAGTTGGCGCAACCGATTTGCGACTCGGGAACGCCCAGCTTCTTCAGGATGATGCCCAGCGGACAGAAGTTGGTGAAGCCCGACTGGAACAGATTGGCGCCCACAAACGCCGTGAAAGCCAGTGCCCATTTGCTGACAAAGAACGGGCTGCCTTCAACGCCCAGCGCCAGGGAAATCATGATGAACAGGCCTGCAATGACAACGATGTAACGTTGAACGGTCATGGTGGTACTCCTATAAAAAAACAAAACAAACGCCGGCGACGCGCACTGCGCGCGCCACGGCTACTTATCGCCCGACAAACGCACAACCCCCAGGAGCTTGAGAACGTATTTCTCATAGATCGGCTCGGTGGTGCCCGTCTTGATCTTGCGGATGAAGTACTTTTCAAAGGCAATCTTGGCCAGATGGACCCACTTGCCTTTCTTGAACCAGTTCACATTGCGCGGCGGAATTTGCGGCAATGCCACGAACGCGGCGCCGGTGTCGCCCATGTCCGCCAGGCAGATCGCGTTCCAGGTGCCCTTGGCCACGGCGGGCTGGCCTTTGAGGTCATCGGCAATGTTGTGAACAATGGCGCCCACCATGCTCTCGATCATGTACCCGGTCTTGGGGGTTCCGGTAGGCACCGGCGTCACTTCCACCGGCGGAATGGCCACGCACACGCCCGCCGAGAAGATGTTGCGGTAGGCCTTGCTGCGCTGGAACTCGTCAATGATCACAAAACCACGGGGATTGCACAGGTTGGGCACGGCCGCCACGGCATCCACACCCTTGAAAGCCGGCAGCATCATGGACAGCTTGAAGCCCACCTCATGCTCCTTGTACACGCCGCCCAGGTCGTCGAGCTGGGTGACGAACATCTTGCCGTCTTCCACCTTGGTCGTCTTGGCGTTGGTGATCCACTTCATGTCGCGGCTGCGCATTTCGGATTCCAGCATGGACTTGCTGTCCCCCACCCCGCCCAGCCCCAGGTGGCCGATGTAGGGCTCGCTGGTGACGTAGGTGATTGGCACCTTGTTGCGCAGCTTGCGCTTGCGCAAGTCCGTATCCAGGATGAAGGCAAACTCGTAAGCAGGGCCAAAGCAGCTGGCCCCGGGCATGGCTCCAATCACCACCGGCCCCGGGTTCTCCAGGAACTTCTGGTAGTCGGCAAAGAATTCCTGCGCATGGTCCACGCTGCAGACCGAGTGGGTGAAGCCACCGCCACCGGATGTGACGGGACCCGCGCCTGGCACTTCGTTGAACGAGAGCTTGGGGCCGGTGGTGATCACCAGGTAGTCGTAGTCCAGCGTGTCGCCACCGTCGAGCGTCAGGCGGTTGGCCGGTGCGTCAATGGCCGTGACAGCCTTGGGGATGAAGCTGATGCCCTTGCGCTCCAGATAGGGGGCAATGGGCACGGTAATCTGCTCGCGCTCGCGCCAACCCACCGCGATCCACGGGTTGCTGGGGACAAACTGGAAATAGTCCGTCGAATTGACGACGGTGATGCGGTGCTCCTTGTCCAGCAGCTCGCGCATTTCGTAAGCGGCAGGCATGCCGCCGATGCCTGCGCCCATGATGACGATGTGTGCCATGGTTTGTCTCCTTCGGTTATCAGGTTGATGAAGTGGGATGGACTAACGTGTTCGCGTCTGCGCGCGATTCCATACGGCGCCGGTACAAGGCGTAGTAAAGGACCGGTATGACCACCAGCGTGAGCAGGGTGGACACCAGAATTCCGAAGATCAGGGAGATGGCCAACCCGTTGAAGATCGGGTCGTCCAGAATGAAGAAGGCGCCGATCATGGCCGCCACGCCGGTCAGGGCAATGGGTTGCGCCCGCACCACTGCCGACTGCAGCACCGCCGTCTTGAACGGCAGCCCCTGGCGCACCTGCAGCTCGATGAAATCCACCAGCAGGATGGAATTGCGCACGATGATGCCCGCCAGCGCAATCATGCCGATCATGCTGGTGGCCGTGAACTGCGCGCCCAGCAGGGCGTGGCCCGGCATCACTCCAATCATCGTCAGCGGAATGGGCGCCATGATGACCAGCGGCGTGAGGTAGCTGCGGAACTGAGCCACCACCAGCAGGTAGATCAGGATCAGACCAACGCCATAGGCCGCACCCATGTCGCGGAAGGTCTCATAGGTGATCTGCCATTCGCCGTCCCACTTGATGGCGTACTGCTGGTAGTTGTTGCCCGGCTGGCGAATCCAGTATTCACTCGTGCTGTCGCTCTGGGCCTTGGCCGCATCGGCCAGCGTGGAGCGGATGGCAAACAGGCCGTACAGGGGGGAATCCAGCTTGCCCGCCATGTCGCCCATCACGTAGCTCACACCCTGCAGGTCCTTGGTGTACAGCGGCTTGTCAATCACGCCCCGCTCGACCTGCACCAACTCCGACAGGGGCACCAGTTGCCCATTGCCCGCACGCATGGGCAGCGCCAGGATCGCGTCCAGCCCCACCTGGCTTTCGCGCGGCAACTGGATGCGCACCGGCACCGGGTATTTGGACTGCTCGTCGTGCAGGTAGGCGGCGTCCGCGCCGGACAGCGCCGACGATACGGTTTGCGCAATGGCAGCCACCGGAATACCCAGCGACTCCGCCCGCTGCCGGCGCACCCGCAGGAAGGCCCGCGACGCATCCTCCCGCAGGCTGGTGTCGGTGCCTACGATGTCGGCCGTGGACCCAAACGCTGCCGCAACCCGGGTCGCCAGCTGCTGGCGTCCCTTTTCGTCCGGGCCGTAGATCTCGGCCACCAGGGGCGACATGACCGGCGGACCCGGCGGCACTTCCACCACCTTGATGCGCGCATGGTGGCGGTTGCCGATGTCCTCCAGCGCCGGGCGCAGGCGCTGCGCGATGGCATGACTCTTCTCGCTGCGGTGATGCTTGTCCACCAGGTTGACCTGCAGGTCGCCCTGCTCAGCGTCGGCGCGCAGGTAGTACTGGCGCACCAGTCCGTTGAAGGTGATGGGCGAGGCCGTTCCGGCATAGGCCTGCAGGTCCCGGACCTCCGGCTGCTGGGCCAGATAGCCGCCCAGGTCCTGCAGCACGGCCGCCGTGTCTTCCAGCGGTGTGCCCGCCGGCATGTCCACCACCACCTGGAACTCGCTCTTGTTGTCAAACGGCAGCATCTTGAGCACCACCCACTGCACCATCGTCAAGCCGACCGACAGCAGCAGCGCCGCAAGAATGCCGCCCAGCAGCAGCCAACGCTTGCGGGCGCTGTCCAGCAGGGGCGTGAGCACGGCGCCAAACAGCCGCTGCAAGCGCGATGCCTGGACGGGCGCGCCGCCGTGGGCGCCAGCCGCGTCACCATGGCCATGGGAGCGCATCAGGTGCAGGGCCAGCCACGGCGTCACGGTGAACGCAATGCCCAGCGACAGGGCCATGCCCAGGCTCGAGTTGATGGGAATGGGGCTCATGTACGGCCCCATCAGGCCCGAGACAAATGCCATGGGCAGCAGCGCGGCAATCACCGTGAGGGTGGCCAGGATGGTGGGGCCACCGACTTCGTCCACCGCCTGCGGAATGATGTCCTTCAACGCCACATCGGGTGTCAGCTGCTGGTGCCGGTGGATGTTCTCCACCACCACGATGGCATCGTCCACCAGGATGCCGATGGAAAAGATCAGCGCAAACAGCGACACGCGGTTGAGCGTGAAGCCCCACGCCCAGGACGCGAACAGGGTCGCGGTGAGCGTCAGGATGACCGCCGCACCGACGATGACCGCCTCGCGCCGGCCCAGCGCCAGCCCCACCAGCAAGATGACCGAACCGGTGGCGAACGCCAACTTCTGGATCAGCTTGTTGGCTTTTTCGGCTGCCGTCTCGCCGTAGTCCCGCGTGACAGTCGCCTGCACATTGGAGGGAATCACCGTGTTGCGCAGGGCATCAAGTCGGGACAGCACCGCGCGCGATACGTCCACCGCGTTCTCACCCGGTTTCTTGGTCACGCTGATCGTGACCGCCGGAAAGCTCTGCCCTGGCGCTGGCGCGTTGCCCGCGCCCGCATCCGCCTGACTGGGGGTTGCCGCAACACCGGGCGTGAACCAGACATAGCGCTGGGTCTGCTGGGCACCCGCCTCCACGCGCGCCACATCGCGCAGGAAGACCGGCTTGCCCTGGCTGGTGCCCACCACCAGGTCACCCACATCGTCCGCCGTGCGCAGGAACTCGCCCGCGTCCACCGTCAGCATCTGGGTCCCGGCACTGCCTTTGCCCGTATCCAGCACCGCGCCGGCCGGCATGCCGAAGTTGGCGGCTGCCAGGACTTTCTTGAGGGACAGCAGATCCACGCCGCGCGCGCGCAGGCGCGACGGGTCCACTTCCACATGGATGGCCCGACCGGGCCCTCCCAGGGTCTGCACCTCACGCACACCAGCCACGGCCTTGAGCTCCGCCTCGATCGAGTGGGCCACGGCCTCCAGCTCCACACCGGGCGCCGCATCCTTGTTCCACAGGGTCACAGCCACCACCGGCACGTCGTCAATGCCCTTGGGTTTGACAATCGGCGTCAGGGTCCCCAGGTCCCGGGGCAGCCAGTCCTGGTTGGCGTTGAGCACGTCGTACAGACGCACCAGGGCTTCGGTGCGCGGCACGCCAACCTTGAACTGGATGGTCAGCACCGCCAGGCCGGGACGGGCAATCGAATAGGTGTGTTCGATGCCGGCAATCTGGCCCAGCACCTGCTCGGCGGGGCGGGCCACCATGTTTTGCACATCCACGCTGCTGGCGCCCGGAAACGGGATCAGCACATTGGCCATGGTCACATTGATCTGGGGTTCTTCCTCCCGCGGGGTGACCAGCACGGCAAACAGCCCCAGCAACATCGCCACCAGCGCCAGCAACGGCGTGAGCGCATTGGACTGGAACGCCGCGGCAATGCGACCGGAAACCCCCAAACTCGGTTTTTCACTCATGGTGTGCTCACTTCGCCGCCGCAGCGGGCGTTGCATTGGCAAAGCCGGCCCGGATCGGGTCCAAGGCTACGACTTCACCGGCCTTCACCCCAGCCTGGACTTCCACACCCTCAGCACCCAGGTGGCTGCCCAGCCGGACCGCCCGCAGGGAAAACGTCTTGCCGACGACGACATACACCGCTGTCAACTCTCCGCGCCGCACAATGGCGGCCTCCGGCACCAGCAACTTGGGAACCGGCTGGGTCTGGGCCTGTGCAAAGCGCACGCGCACTTGCTGCCCTGGCACCAGGTTGGCGCTGTCTTTCGCCGGCAACTCCAGGCGCCACTCCGTAGTCTGCGAGACCGGATCGGCCGAGGGCACCACACTGCGCCCCACCGGGGTGATCCATTGCGCTGCGTTCTGGGTGCCATCCACCCCTACCTGCGTCACAGTCGCCGCAGCCACTGCAGCCGAGCGCGATGCCGGCACCTGCACCGTGGCGCGCAAGGGCTGCGGCGCATACACCGTCAGCAGCGGTTTGCCCGGCACCGCCAGATCCCCGGCCTCGACCTGGGTCTGCAGCACCCAGCCGTCATACGGCGCGCTGACGCGGGTGAAGCCCTGTGAGATGCTGGACTGCCGGGCCACGGCCGTGGCCTGGTCCCGCACGGCAACGGCGCCCTTGTACTGGGCGTCCGCCGTGTCCAGCGCCGCCTTGCTGACAAAACCCTTGCTCTGCAGATCGCGCGTGCGCTCCAGGTTGGCCTTCGCATTGCGCAGCTCGGCATCGGCCTGCTGGACTTGCGCCTGGCTGCGCTGCACCCCCGCCGCAGCCTCCTGGTCGTCGATCGTCGCCAGAACCTGCCCGGCGCGAACCTTGTCACCCGCCTTCACCAGCAGCGTGGCAATGCGCCCGGACGCCTGGGCCGCCACGGTACTTTGCCGCACGGGCTGGATCACGCCGTCCAATTCGTACACGGAGCCCACCGCCTTGGCCTGCAAAACGGTCGTGGGCACAGCCACGTTCTGGGCAAAAGCCGGCAGAAAACCGCCCACGGCGACCGCGACCAAGCCCGCGCACAGGGACGGCCTCTGAAAATGACGGTTCATCCGACTCAAAACGCTGGTTTTCATAACTTCTCCTGTATACCCCATGCAGTATATATGAATACTACTATGGGTATCAAGTCCCGCCGAAAGCGCCCCGCCGATGCTCCGTTTGGCAAGCCCGTCGATGGCAAAAAACGCCCCGCGGGCATAGGCTGCGCCAAAAACAGCGGAAAATCAAACCCTGGTTGTGTCTGGCGACGGGTGCTCGCCGGCGACCCTCAATCCATCCACAAAGGCACTATGGCCATTTTTGTAACCGGTGGTGCGGGCTACATTGGCTCCCACACATGCGTCGAGTTGCTCAGCGCAGGCCACGACGTGGCGGTATTTGACAATTTCTGCAACAGCCAGCCCGAAGCGCTGGCGCGTGTGGAGCGCATCACGGGAAAACGCCCCGTCCTGTACCAGGGCGACATCCGCGACTCCGCCGCGTTGACGCACGCCCTGCGTCACAGCGACGCGACCGCCGTCATCCATTTCGCGGGTCTCAAGGCTGTGGGCGAATCCGTGCAGAACCCGCTGCAGTACTACGACAACAACGTGGTCGGCACCGTTCGCCTGCTGGAAGCCATGGGCGCCTGCAACGTCAAGACGTTGGTGTTCAGCTCCTCCGCCACCGTGTACGGCGAGCCGCAGCGCCTGCCCTTGTCCGAAGACCACCCGCTGTCGGCCACCAACCCCTATGGCCGGACCAAACTGGTGATCGAGGACATGCTGCGCGACCTGCACCACAGCGACCCCAGCTGGCGCATCAGCATGCTGCGGTACTTCAACCCCGTCGGGGCCCATGACAGCGGCCTGATCGGCGAAGACCCGCAAGGCACCCCCAACAACCTGATGCCGTACGTGGCGCAGGTCGCCGTGGGGCAGCGTGCGTTCCTCAACGTCTGGGGCAACGACTACGACACGGCCGACGGTACCGGTGTGCGGGACTACATCCACGTCGTGGACCTGGCACTGGGCCATCTGAAGGCGCTGCAGCGCCTGGAAACCCACGCAGAATGCCAGGCCATCAACCTGGGCACCGGTACGGGCTACAGCGTGCTGGACATGGTGCGGGCGTTCGAGCAGGCCAGCGGCAAGGCCGTGCCCTACCAAATTGCCGCCAGGCGCCCGGGAGATGTCGCCGCCTGCTACGCCGACCCGGCGCGGGCCGAAGCCCTGCTGGGGTGGCGCGCGCAGCGCGGTCTGGAACGCATGTGCGCCGATGCCTGGCGCTGGCAAAGCACCAACCCGACCGGCTATGCCCGGCCGGCGCACACCACGTGAAACAGCTCTGCCTTGTCTGTCTGGGGTGGCTGCTGGCCGGATGGGTTTCAGCGGCACCCGCAGTGGCTTTCTTTTATGGTGCCCAACCGCCCTGGGACGCCTTGCAGGCGTTTGACGTGGTCGTGGTCGATCCGGACCACGTGCCCAACCCAGCCGCACCCGCGCTGGCCCACACGCGCCTGGCCGCCTATGTCGCAGTGGGCGAAGTCCAGCCCAGTCGCGCCTACGCCGCACGCATTCCTTCCGCATGGCTGCGGGGCGAGAACTCCGCATGGGGCAGCCGCCTGATCGACCAGGCCACCCCGGAATGGCCCCGATTCTTTGTCCAGAGGGTCATTGCGCCGCTGTGGGCGGCCGGATACCGCTCCTTTTTCCTGGACACGCTGGACTCCTACCACCTGTACGCCAAAACGCCGCAGGAGCGCGCGCGGCAAGAAGCCGGTCTGGTGGCGCTGGTCACGCAACTCAAGCAGCAGTACCCGCAGGCCGAGCTGATCTTCAACCGGGGCTTTGAGATTCTGGAACAAACCCACCAGTACGTGAGCTTTGTCGCCGCCGAGTCGCTGTACCAGGGGTACGACGCGTCCCGCAACAGCTACCGCAGCGTGCCCGCCGCCGATCGGGAATGGCTGCTGACCCAGTTCAAGCGCGTGCATGACGACTACCAGATCCCCGTCATCGCCATCGACTATGTGCCCGCCCGCGACCGCGAACTGGCACGCACCACCGCCCGCCAAATTGAAGCCCAAGGCTTCATCCCGTGGGTCGCCACACCGGACCTCGCCAGTGTGGGCATCGGGCTGGTGGAAGTCATGCCGCGGCGGGTGCTGGTGGTGCACAGCCCGCTGGCCAACGAATACCAGTTGCGGGAAACCGCCGCCGTGCGCTATGCCACCATGCCCTTGAATTACCTGGGCTACGCGGTGGATTACGTCGACCTTCGCCACCTGCCGCCCACCGTGTCGCCGGACCGTTACGCCGGCGTCGTGCTTTGGCTGGAAGCGCGCGGTACCGGAACCGAGCGCAAAAACCTGGGCACGTGGTTGGCCCAGCGGCTGGAAGAGAACATGCCACTTGCCGTGATGGATGACATTGCCCCCCTGCTAGAAGCGCCCCTGGCCGGCAAGGTGGGCATCACAGCCCCACCCGGCACCGAAAGCCTGGCCCCCATCACCGTGACCGAACAGGCAGACATGCTGGGCTTCGAGCGCAAACCCCGCCCCCAAGCTGCGGAGTTCACGGCCACCCGGCTCACCCAGGGGCGGCCCCTGCTGACGCTGAGCCAGGGCAAATCGCAACAGGTGGCAGCAGCCATCATGCCGTGGGGCGGTTTCGTCATGCAGCCCTATGGCCTGGTCAATCTACCCACCACCGGAGAAAGCCGCTGGGTGATCGATCCCTTTGCGTTCTTCCGCGAAGCCCTGCGCCTGCCTGCCATGCCCGTGCCCGACACGACCACCGAAAGTGGCCGGCGCCTGCTGCTGGTGCACATGGACGGCGATGGTTTTGTCAACCGCTCCGAGCTGCCGGGTACCCCTTTTGCGGGCGAAGTGGTGCGCGACCGCGTGGTCCGCAAGTACCCGCTGCCCATGACCATCTCCGTGATTGAAGCAGAAGTGTCTCCCCAGGGGCTTTACCCCCAGTACGCACAGCAACTGGAAGCCGTGGCGCGCGACATTTTCCGCGCGCCCAATGTAGAAATAGCGTCCCACAGCTACACGCACCCCTTCAACTGGAGCAAGGTGGCGGCGCCAGACGAGACCGGCGACTACCACCTCAAGGTACCCGGGTACACCTTTGACCTGCAGCGTGAAATCGAAGGCTCGGTGCGCTATATCGAGAGCCGGCTGGCCCCCGCCGGCAAAAAGGTGACCCTGTTCCTGTGGACGGGCAATTGCGTCCCCGGGCGGGACGCGCTGGAATGGACGCAGCGTCTGGGCATCATGAACATGAACGGTGGCGACACTATTGCCACCCGCTCCAACCCGTCCCTGACGGCCGTCGAAGGACTCGGCATGGAACGCAATGGCCTGTTCCAGGTCTTTGCTCCCAACCAGAACGAGAACGTCTACACCAACAACTGGACGGGGCCTTTCTACGGTTTCGAACGCGTCATTGAAACCTACGAACTGACCGAGAGCCCCCGGCGGCTCAAACCCATCGACATTTATTTCCACACCTACCTGACGACCCGGCAAGCCGGCATGCGCTCGCTCGACAAGATTTTCGCCTACGCCCTCGCGCAGGAAACAACCCCGGTATTCGCCAGCGAATACGCCCGCAAGGTTGCCGATTTCTCCCGCGTTGCCGTGGCGCGCACCGCCACCAGTTGGCGTATCCGCGGCGCGGAAAACGTGCGCACCCTGCGCGCCCCTGCCGCGTTGGGCGCACCCGACGTCGACACCAGTCAGGCGGTCGCCGGGTTCAACATCCATGGCGGCGCAACCTACATCCATCTCGCCGGCGCGTCGGCCGATCTGGCGTTTGCCCCCCGCACGGCAACGAGTGTGCGCCTGGTGTCTGCCAATGCCCGCGTAGACGCCTTTGCGCATACGCCCACTGGCTACCGCTGGACGCTGGCGGGACATGTTCCAATCCGTTTCACGCTGGCCAACGCCGCGCGTTGCAGCGTGCGCGTTGCCGGGCGGGAGGTATCACCCACCCGCGACGCCAACGGCGATTTCCATTACCAACTGAACACCCATGCTGCCAGCCCGCTCGAAGCGATATGCCGGGATTGACGGCGAGACCCCGCGTCTCCAACTGGCTTCCAACTGGCAGCTCGCCCTGATCGCCGTGCTCATGATCGGGCTGTTGCGCGTCATTTTTCCGCAGAAGGCCCTGGTCGAGAAGCTCTACGACCACGAACAGCTCGACGAGCTGACCCAGTCGTATATCGAGAACCTGCACCGAACCGATCCGGGCAACGCCGACCTGACGATTCTGCTGGGTCGGTCGCGACGCGACCAGATGGACACCACGGCGCTGGAACGCCTGCTGCAACCCATTCTGGCCACCGGCAACGCACGACAACGCGCGGAGGCCCGGCTGCTGCTGCTGGCCGCCTACGAACGCGCCCTGAACACCCAAACCCCGGCCGGGGATGTCCAGCGCGCCCGCGCCCGTCTGGTAACCCTCCTGCAAAGCGCCCAGCACGACCAGGTCCCCCCCCAACTGGCGGGCGCCTTTGCTGCCTCGGCGTTTCGCCTCGATCTCTCCGAAACGGGGCTGGATTTTCTCAACCAGGTGGCCCCCGGACGCTCGACAGCAGCGCTTGAAGGGTATGCCCATGAAGCCCTGGGCACGGGCCGCCATCTGCTGGCCGCCGAATACTTTCTGCTGGCCCGCCGGCAAGCGGCGGACCGCAATGCGGCACGCACCTACTTCCGCCAGGGCATTGAGGCCCTCATGGCCGCCAGCCGCTTCCAGCAGGCCCTGGTGGCCGCCGACCGCTCTCTGGGCGACCTTGCCGACGATCCGGAAACCTTGCGGTTCCTGATCCAGACGGCGCTGGCCGCCGGAGACCCCGTCCGCGCAGCACGCTATGCACAAAGGCTCGTTTTCAAAGAGCCCCCGCCGCCGCCAGGAGTGACCCCGTGAGCCGCCCCGTGCTGTGGGCGAGCCTGCTGGCGGCGGTGCAGAGCGCCTGGGCTGCGCCTGCCGACCCGCCGCCGGTTGCCGGGCAGGATTACTATTCTTGGCAAATCACCTCGGGCAGTTTGCAGGGGCTGGAGCCACTCTACCAACGCTACAGCACCTTGTCGTATGTGCGCATGGAACGCCGCGGCCCGCAGTACGTGCTGCGGGCAGGATTCTGGCCGAGCCGTCAGGCAGCGCGGGATCACCTGCCTGCAGACCTGCCCAAGCAGGCGCTGATTCGCGTCGCCACCTACAGGCCCGAAACGATCACGCGCCAAAACTGGCCACAAGCCCTGCCAGCCACCCGGACCGTGGCCACCCCCCAGGCAACCACGCAAGCCGTTCCCGACACACCGGACGCCACGGCTGTCGCAGCGGCACCGCCCCCGCCAACGCGGGCACCAGCGCCCCCGGCCGGAGGGGCGATGCGTGCGTTCAACCAGGCCGACTACGCCCTGGCTTTCGATGCCTTCCTGGGTGCCGGCGATCTGCAGCGGGCCTTTCAGCTGGCGAGCCATGCCGTAGCCAGCGTCCCTGCCGACACCGACTGGCGGCGCAAACTGGCACGCCTGTCCGAATGGACCAGCCGCCCGGAGACCGCCTGGATCCACTGGGCCTATCTGTTCCAGCATGGCGACCATTCGCCCGAAACCGTCCAGGCTGTGTTGCGCCTGGCTCCGCTCACCGGAGAGCCGGAAGTGGCGATTGCCGCCTGGGTATTGCGCCTGGACCAGGGGCCGCTTAACACCGCGCAATGGGCCGACCTGTTCACCCTGTACGAGTCCGCCGGAAAGGCGGAACAGGGTTCCCGCCTGTTTGAGGCCCAGTACCGCAAATCCCGCGATCCGGCACTGCTCGAACAGGCTGCGCGGCTGGCCGAAAACCGGGGCGACGACCCGCGCGCCCTGCAGCTGTATGCCGAGCGCGCAGGCTTGAAACCGTTTTCCATGGATGCGGCCCTCCGGGCGGTCGTCCTGCTGATCCGCCGCGACCGCATGCAGGAAGCCTACGCACTGATGCAGCAGCACCGCGAGGAAGTGCCACCGGAGGCGACCGATTTCTGGCGCCTGCTGGCCAACACAGCGTGGGAGTTGCAGGAAGTGGACGCGGCCATCACCGCGTACCAGCATTACGCCAACAGTCCCCAGGCCACGGGTGCCGACTGGTCCCGGCTGATCTTCCTGGTACGCCAGCGCTTTCCCTTGCAGGCCGCGGATCTGGCCCTGCTGGCTTTCCACCGCTTTGGCGCGATCGACAACCTGCTGCTGGCCCTGGGAATCTATGCCGAAGCAGCCGACCTGAACGGCCAGGAGCGGCTGTACCGCCAACTGACGCCCGCCGAACTGGCGACAGCACAAGGCGACGCACGTTTCCTGGTCTTGCGGGCCCAATACTTCCAGCGCGCACGCCAGCCCGACCGGGCCTGGGAAGACTACAAGAAAGCCCTGGCGCTCCAGCCCGATGACCGCCAGATCGCGGTTCCCGTGCTGTGGTTCCTGCTGGACCGCGGCCGCAAGTCCGAACTGCAGGTCCTGCTGCAGCAATGGGCTGCGCGTGCCCAGACCGATCCCGCCTACTGGCTGGCGTTCGCCGCAGCCCACCAGACGCTGGATCACCCCAAGGAGGCGGTGCGCTGGTACCGCCAGGAGATTCGCCGAAATCCCGACGATGCCCTGGTATTGCTCAACTACGCCGATGCGCTCGAACGGGCCCCCCTGCCCGGCATGGCCGCGCGCGTGCGGCGTCACGCCTGGCTGCAGTTGCGGGAGAAACACCCCTCCCCCGAAGGCAACGGGACCCTGGGCGCCAACCCCGAACTGCTGGCCCTGGCGCGTCTGGCCATCCTCAACCAGCCGGGCGATCCGGGCCTGCAACGGGTACGGCAGCTGGTGACCCAATTGCGCGGGGTGGCACCGGAACCCGCCCCCGGCGACGGGCAGGTGCAGGACCTGGTCCTGGGCTGGGCCCTTTCCCACGAGCAGTTTTTCAACGCCCGCAGCTGGATGTGGTTGCAGTACGCCCGCAATACCCGCTCAGGCAACCCGATGCCGGTGTGGGGGCAAAGCCAGGTGGCGCTGCAAACAGGCGATACCCAGACCATGGACAGGCTCCTGGCCCGGAACGCCGACCAGGTTCCCATCCACGCCCGTTACGACATGGACTATGCCCTGGAGCGCGCACCGCAAGCCTTGAGCACCGCCTTCGAGGGTCTGCAGAGCCACGCCGATGACGAGGACCTGCACGACCGTTACCGGCAACATGTGCCGCGGCACGCCAGCTACCTACAAATGCGCGCATCCAACGACACCTACGGCGACCTCAACAGCCAGAGCCGCCAGCTGGACGCCCGGCTGGCCATCCGCCCCACACTGCATCTGCTTCTGGGGGGGAGCTACACGGGGCAATCCAGCGCCGACCCGGTGTTGGGGCCATTCATCCCCGGCGCCGAACGGTTGACCCGCGTGGGACTGCACTGGCTGGGCCATGACTCGGAAGGGCAGTTCACTGTCTTCCAGCGCGATGAGCTCCGTGTGCAAAATGGCCTGCAGCTTGCGCAAGCCTGGAACTGGAGCCCGCGCCTCACTGTGGACGGAGAGCTGGCTTACCGCGTGGATGCAACCGACAACGTGACCCTGCGGACCTTGGGCAGCGAAGACCACGCCCACCTTGGCGTGAACTACGCCATCGGCAAACGGGAATACGTCCGGGCGACCTCCCGCTGGTCGCGCTACAACCGCCAGGCCAGCGATCCCACGGATGGGGAAGTTTTCGGCTTTGGACAAACCCATACGCTGGAAGCGGGCTACCGCATCCGCACAGAATACCCCGATGTCCGGGTCCGCCTGTATGCGACCCATCAACGCTACGCTTTTGACGGGTACGTCCAGACCCTGTCCCCGACGTTTGCCCTGCCGTCAACCAGCACCACCACCGGCGCCTGCCTGAACGCAGGAGAAAATCTGGCGGGACAAGACATCCAGGACAGCTATACCCGCGCCCTGCGGCCCTTCGCGGAAGCCTGCACCACCGACAACTCCCTCAGTGGGGTCGGTTACAGTGGCTCCATTGGCATCGCCGGAGCCATTACAGGAGAAGACCACCTGTCGCTTCGGTTGGAGTACAACAGCGACCTGAACGGCTCCGCCACGCGAACCCTGGCCCTTCGCTACCGCCATTACTTCTAACACCATGACGACCATGCACACCCTCCACCGCATTCTGTTTTCACTGGCAGCCCTGCTCATCGCCGGTTGCTCCACCGTGAGTTCCATGCCCGGCAACAGCCCGCTGGATGCCGGAGCCAAATGGGTGCTGCTGCCCATGGAGAACCACACCGACACGCCGCAGGCGGCGTTGTCTGCCGAATCCATTGCCGAGCACGCCTTGCGCCTGCGTGGCATTGACAACCTGGTGCGTTACCCCGCCGCCCTGTCACGCGACAGCCTGTTCGAGCCCTCGGAGCGACGCGTCACGGAAGAGGCCCAGAAATGGGCGCGTGAACAAGGGGCCCGCTACGGCCTGTCCGGCGCCGTCGAAGAATGGCGCTACAAGGTGGGCATTGACGGCGAGCCTGCCGTGGGCATCACCCTGCAGGTGATTGAACTCTCCAGTGGCCAGGTCGTCTGGAGTGCCTCGGGAGCCAAAAGCGGCTGGAGCCGCGACGCCTTGTCCGGGGTCGCGCAGAAACTGCTCAATGAGCTGCTGAGTGGCTTGCGGGTCCAGACAAAAACCGACAAACGCTAACCCGGCCCCATGCTGCCGACTTCTCTAAGATCATTTTTGCAGCGGCTGCGCCCGAAACAGACGCTGGCCCCGGAGCATGCCGCGCTCCGCACGAAATGGCTGGAGGTGGTCTGCATTCCGCTGCTCGTCACGGGTTTGTCCTGGTATTGGCGGCCTGACGACCCGTTCCTGCTCAAGGCAGCATTCCCCTGGCTGTGGTTTGCGCCAGTCATGGTGGCGCTGCGCTATGGCGTCATGCCGGGTTTGACCAGCGGTGTCCTGATCCTGGGCAGCTGGCTGTTGGCCGGGGCATTAGGCGCCGCGGCAGTGGTGCAGGCCGAATTCCCCCGGGACTATTTCTTCGGCGGCGGTTTGCTGATCCTGCTGTGCGGAGAGTTCAGTGATGTCTGGCGCGACCGCGTCTTGCGCATGGACGAAACTAACCTGTACGTAACCGAGCGGCTCTCACGCCTGACCAAGCGCCATCTGCTGCTCAACCTGTCGCATGACCGACTGGAGCAGGAAATGCTGGCGCGACCCGGGTCCCTGCGCGATGCCCTGGTCAGCCTGCGCGACCAGGTCCTGTCGACCGACCGCCACGTCGGACAACTGCCCGGCTTGCCAGCCTTGCTCCACCTGCTGGCGCAGTACGTCAACATCGAATCGGCAGCGATCTACCTGGCCGACGACCGCAACGGCCATGTGACGCTGGGCCCGATGGCCGAATCACTGGGCGAGCCGCACGCCATGGACCCTGACGACGAATTGTTCAAGCTCGCCGTCGAAACCCGCAGCCTGGCCCACGTGGCCGGCAGCGAAGTGTCCTACGAACGCCAGTCCACCCAGCTGATCGTCGCCCCCCTCATTGCCAGTGACGACCGCATCATCGGCGCACTGGCAGTCACCAAGCTGCCGTTCTTTTCGCTCAACGTCGAGAACCTGCAGATGATGTCGGTGACCCTGGGCTACTATGCCGACCACGTTCTCAACGCCACGGATGTCGCGCAATACCGGGCACAGCTGCCCACCATTCCCGCCACCTTCGCCGAGGAGTTGGCCCGCATGGTGCGGTTGCAGCGCAAGGTGGGCATCACCAGCCACCTAGTCGTCATGACCTTTGCCGGGGACAACAAGGAAGAAATTCCGACGCAGTTCCTGCAGATCAAGCGCGGCCTCGATCTGTACTGGTTGACCTACGTGGCGGGCAACCCGGTCGTCGCCATCCTGCTGCCCTTTGCCTCTTCCGCGGCCAAGGAAGGTTTTTTCCTGCGGGTGGAAGACTGGCTCCAGCAGGTTTTCGGCGGGGATTTCGATTCGCTGCGCATCCATCTGCGCACCATCGATCTGTCGCACGAAGACCCCTTGGCCGCCCTCACCAGGATCATGCAGCCATGAAAAAGGCGTTCTGGGCCTGGTGCGCAGTTTCGCTGGACCTCTGGGTTTTTCTCGGTCCGCTGCCCATGTCCTCCTCCAGCAGCGCGCTGGCGCAGGTGTGGCTCGTGCACGCCGCCGCCTGCGCCGTCCTGGCCACCAGCGGCTACCTGCTGATGCCCCCGCATTACCGGGGCACGTCGGGCTGGTCCTGGCTGCTGATTTTCAACTTTGCCCTGATTGCACCTGTGGTGGGCCCCATCAGCCTGCTGATCATTACGCACACGTCCTTGAACCGCACTTTCGGCAGCCTGATTCAGGCCAAGCCCCGTTCCGTTGCGCTGCCGGAGTACAACGTGCGTGCCACCGAAACCCACCGGGCCGGGCAGGGCGCCATCCGCTCGCGCCTGACCACCCAGGTCCCGGCGCACGTGCGCATGCAGTCCCTGCTCACGCTGCAGGCTGTCCCCGGACGGGTGGCCAACCCCATCCTGGAAGAACTGCTGGGCGACGCCACCGACGATGTGCGCCTGATTGCCTTTGGCATGCTCGATGCCGAAGAAAAAAAACTCTCCGTACACATCCACCAGGAGCAGAAGAACCTGGAACGGGATCTGCCCAGCGCGGCCCGGTATGACTGCCTGCGCCACCTGGCCGAACTGCACTGGGAGCTGGTCTATGCGGGGCTGGCACAAGGCGGGCTGAAGAAACACAACCTCGAGCAGGCACGCAAATACCTGGACGCCGCGCTCGCCATGAACGAGCCCCATGCCTGCGGCATTGTGTTCCTCAAAGGCCGGGTACTGCTGGCGCAGGGCGAAATCGGGCCCGCTGAAGCTGCGCTGGAAGAAGCCCTGCGTCTGGGGCAGGCGCAGGCCTCCGTGCTTCCCTACCTGGCGGAGCTCGCATTCCAGTGCCGACAATTCCACACAACGCACGCTTATATGCTGCGCTTGAAGGATTTGCACGTGGCTTCCCGTACGATGGCCATCGTTGATATTTGGACCGGGCGCGACAACGCCCGTCACTTCCTTGACCGCCGCATCCTCCACCACATCTGAGCCCGCCCTGCCGCGCGCGCAAAACGTTGACGTGCTGCTGCTGCTGGAAGGCACTTTCCCGTACGTTGCCGGAGGGGTTTCCAGCTGGGTCAACCAGATCATCCGGGGCTTTCCCGAGCTGCGCTTCGGCGCCATCTTTATTGGCAGCCGACCGGAAGATTACGGGCCGATGCGCTATGCCCTGCCCGACAACCTGGTGCACCTGGAGACCACCTACCTCTACGAGCCGGCGACCCACCACGGCGTGCGCCCCGTCAAGGTGCAGGCCGACACGGATGCCATGGCATCCGTCGGGGCGCTGCATGACATGCTGCACGCCGACATCCAGAACCCCGGTTGCGGGCGCCTTTTTTCCGCCATGATGGACGAGGCCCATCCGGGCGGCCAGCTTCCCCAGGAGGCCTTCCTGCACAGCGAGGCCGCCTGGGAACTCATCAAGGACGGTCACCGGCGCTACAGCACGGACCCCTCGTTCGTGGACTATTTCTGGACCGTGCGCATCATGCATGCCCCCTTCTGGCGGCTGCGCGACATCGCCCAGCGTTGCCCCACGGCGCAGATCTACCATTCGGTTTCCACTGGCTATGCCGGCATCCTGGGCGTGCTGCTCAAGCACCGCAACCCGCGCCCGTTCATCCTGAGCGAACACGGTATCTACGTCAAGGAACGCAAGATCGACCTGTACCAGGCGCAATGGATCAAGGACAACCGCAGCGTCTTTGAAAACGACCCCTCCCAGGTCAGCTACTACCGCCAGCTGTGGATCCGCTTCTTTGAACACCTGGGCTATCTGACCTACCAGGCCAGCAACCACATCGTGGCCCTGTACGAGGCCAACCGGCAACGCCAGCTGCTCGACGGCGCGCCGGCAGAGCGCACCAGCAACATCCCCAACGGGGTGGACATCGCGCGCTTTGCGCCCCTGCGCAGCCAGCGCAGTGCCACCGTGCCGCCCGTGCTGTGCCTGATCGGACGGGTGGTTCCCATCAAGGACATCAAGACCTTCATCCGCGCCATGCGCATCGTGGTGACCCGCATGCCACAGGCCCAGGCGTGGATCGCCGGGCCGGAGGATGAAGACCCCGATTACGCCATCGAATGCCGGGACCTGGTCGAGCGTCTGGGTCTGCAGGACAGCGTGCGCTTCCTGGGTTTCCAGAAGCTCACTGAGCTGCTGCCCCAGGTGGGCCTGGTGGTGCTGAGTTCCATCAGCGAAGCGCTGCCACTGGTAATACTGGAAGGCTATGCGGCTGGCGTTCCCACGGTCAGCACCGATGTGGGTTCCTGCCGGCAGCTGGTGTACGGTCTGCCGGGCGACGACGCCGCCATCGGCCCCTCTGGCCGCGTGGTGCGCATTGCCGATCCGGACGCCCTGGCAGAGGCCTCGCTCGAATTGCTGTCCAACCAGGACGCCTGGGAGCAGGCCAGCCGGGCGGCCATCCGGCGTGTGGAAGCGTACTACGCCCAACACATGATGTTCGACCGCTACCGCGAACTCTACGACCACGGACTGGCATGGCAGGCATAGGCTTCGCCATCCGGAAACTGCTCAACAAGCAGTCCTATTCCGGCCTGCTGCAGGCCTACGCCTACGCCGGCATCATCAGTTCCGGTCCGTGGATCCTGTCCATTGTCGGCATCATGCTCATCGGCTTGCTGAGCATCGGGGTGCTGGTGCCCCACGCCCTGATCGCGCAGTTCCAGATCACCGTCACCTACCTGTTCATGACCTCGCTGATCATGACCGGACTGGTGCAACTGTCCTTCACCCGGTTTGTCGCCGACCGCATCTTTGCCAAGGAAGAGGGGGCCATCCTGCCCAACTTCAATGGCCTGATGCTGGTGGCCATCAACGTCAGCATCGTCTGCGGGCTGCCGGTCGTGTTTCTCGCCTTCCCGCAGGAAACCGTGCTCTACCGGACCCTGTTTGTCATGGGCCTGGCCACCCTATCGGCCATCTGGGTGGCCACGGTATTTCTCACCGGCCTGAAACATTACCGTGCCATCCTGCTGATTTTCTTCTTCGGCTACAGCGCCACCATGGGGCTGGCACTGGCGTTCTCCCGCCTGCTGGACATGGAAGGGCTGCTGCTGGGGTTTGTCGTCGGCCACTTCCTGCTGCTGGCCGGAATGATCTGGCTGATCTACCGCACCTACCACTCCGACCGCTTCATTGCCTTTGACATCTGGAAAAAAGGCGCCATGTACCGCAGCCTGATGGCGACCGGCTTCCTGTTCAATCTCGGCGTCTGGGTGGACAAGCTGATCTTCTGGTACTTCCCGGGCACGGGCCAGGCCGTCATCGGCCCGCTGCATGCCTCCGTCATCTACGACTTCCCCATTTTCCTGGCGTATCTCACCGTCATTCCCGGCATGGCGGTTTTTCTGGTGCGCATTGAAACCGACTTCGTCGAGTACTACAGCAAGTTCTACGACGCGGTCCGCGAAGGGGCCACGCTGGAGTACATCGAACGCATGCGCAACCACATGGTCTACCACGTCCAGCGTGGGCTCTTCGACATTGCCAAGGTCCAGTCCATCACCGTGCTGGTGACCTTTGTGCTGGGTGAGGCGCTGCTGGAATGGCTGGGCATCTCGACTCTGTACCTGCCTTTGCTCTTCATCGACGTAGTGGGCGCCGGACTGCAGGTGGTGATGCTCGGCATTCTGAACGTGTTGTTCTACCTGGACCAGCGCCGGGCCGTCGTGTGGTTGACCGGCACCCTGGTGGTGACCAACGTGGTCTTCAGCGGCGCGTCGCTGTACCTGGGCGCCGCCTGGTTTGGCTATGGCTTTGCCGTGGCCATGCTGGTCACGGTGCTGGCCGGAGTCTGGACGCTGAATCGCCGCTTAGAGGCTCTGGAGTTTGAGACCTTCATGCTGCAATAGGCAGTGGACGCCCCGCCAAAAAAAAGCCTGCAGTCGCAATGACTTGCAGGCCCCTGGACGCGCGCTGAAAAACGTGCCGTTTAGAACGGAATATCGTCATCCATGTCGTCAAAGCCACTGGCCGGCCGGGGTGCGGGCGCCTGGCGGGGAGCCGGTGCGGGCGCAGCGGCACGGGGCGCGGGCGCCATGCGGCGGGGGGCGGAGCCGCCGCCTTCGTCGCCGTCGCCGGGGCCGCCCATGCCTTCACGGCCGCCCAGCAATTGCAGTTCGGTGGCAATGATGTCGACGGTGTTCTTTTCCACACCCGCCTGGTCGGTGTACTTGCCGTACTTCAGACGGCCTTCCACGTAAATGGGGCGCCCCTTCTTGACGTACTCACCGGCGATTTCGGCCAGGCGGTCGTAGAACGTCACGCGGTGCCATTCGGTGATCTCGGTGCTTTCGCCCGTGTTCTTGTCCTTGCGGCGGGTGCTGGTGGCCACACTCACATTGGCCACGGCCTGGCCCGACGGCAGGTAGCGGATTTCGGGGTCGCGACCGCAGTTGCCGACCAGAATGACTTTGTTAACGGATGCCATGGTTTCCTCCAGAATGGGGGGAGTTTAGCCGGCCTTTGCCGCAGCCGGCGCTCCAGGCACTTTGGGCGCCTGCATGGGCCAGGCCACCACCAGCCAGACCAGCATGGCCCCGGCTCCAGCCACAAACAGGCCTTGTGGCCCCGTATGCTTGACCAGCCAGCCACCCAGCATGCCGCCGGTAAAGAACCCCAATGACTGCAGGCTGTTGTACATCCCCAGCGCGGCGCCGCGGGCGCCGGGCGGTGCCACCCGTGAGGCCATGCTGGGCTGACTGGCCTCCAGCACGTTGAAACCGCAGAAAAACACAAACAGCAGCAAGGCCAGCTCCGTCACGGACGGCGCCCCGGTGGACACCAGCAGCAGCCCCAGCTGCACCAGGGCGATCAGCCCCACGGCGCCCAGGAATACCGCTCGCAGATAGCCCCGTTTCTCCAGCGGGAACAGCGTGGCGCCCATGACAAAGAACGAGGCCAGCACCGCGGGCAGGTACACCCACCAGTGGTGGTCCTTGGCCAACCCGGCCTGCACCAGCATGGTAGGCAGCGCCACCCACATGGACAGCTGCACCGCATGCAGCACAAAAACACCGAAATACAGGCGCAACAGGGCCGGATTGCGCGCTACCGCGACCAAGCCCGCGGCCAGTCCGCCCGCTTCGGGTGCGGCGTGCGCCGCCGGCTCGGCCGGCACCCACCACAGCACCACGGCAATGCCGATGACCGCCAGCGTGGAGGTCATGGCAAACAATCCACTCAGGCCCACCAACGCGTTGAGCAAAGGCGACAGCACCAGCGATACCGCGAACATCAGGCCGATGCTGGCACCCACCAGCGCCATGGCCTTGGTGCGCACGCTGTCACGCGTCTGGTCGGCCAGCAGGGCGGTTACCGCAGCCGAGATGGCGCCAGCGCCCTGCAGGGCACGGCCGGCGACCAGCCAGGCCAGCGTGGGCGCCAGGGCAGCCAGCGCGCTGCCCAGCGCAAAAATAGCCAGCCCGATCACCATCACGCGCTTGCGGCCAAAACGGTCGGAAGCCACACCAAAGGGAATCTGCAGCAGGCCCTGGGTGAGGCCATAGATGCCCATGGCCATGCCAATCAGGGCCGGATCATCGCCGCCGGGGTACTTGCGCGCCTCCAGCGAAAACACAGGCAACACGAGAAACAGGCCCAGCATGCGCAGGGCAAAGATCAGGGCCAGCGAGACCGTGGAGCGGCGCTCCTGCCCGGTCATGGTGGACGACGTCACGGGAGTGGCCTCCGGCGACACAGACGCGGAATCCGCAGCGGAATAAGACGGTGAAGACAAGGCAGTAACTCGCAAACTGGAAATTCCGCTGCACACACAGGGAAAGGCTGCCATTGTCTCCTATCTGCCCGAAATCGGCTGGCAAGGCAGCAAAGACCGCCATCTTTCACTATCATGGTAGGTTTCCCTGATTTCCCCGCACAACCTCTCCAGTGGGTCACGACCTTGACACTATCGAACGACGGCACCCCCTCTCCCCATGACCCGGACAGCACCTACCTGGCCCGGGTATTGCAGCAGCAGACCATCAGCATCCGGGGTGCGCGTACCCACAACCTGAAGAACATCGACCTCGACATTCCGCGCAACCAGTTGGTCGTCATCACCGGCCTGTCGGGTTCGGGCAAGTCCAGCCTGGCCTTCGACACCCTGTACGCCGAAGGCCAGCGCCGCTATGTAGAGAGCCTGTCCACCTACGCCCGCCAGTTCCTGCAACTGATGGACAAGCCCGACGTGGACGTGATCGAGGGCCTGTCGCCGGCCATCTCCATCGAGCAGAAGGCCACCAGCCACAACCCGCGCTCCACCGTGGGCACGGTGACCGAGATCCACGACTACCTGCGCCTGCTGTTCGCCCGCGCCGGCACACCCTATTGCCCCGACCACGACCTGCCCCTGCAGAGCCAGACCGTGAGCCAGATGGTGGACGCTGTGCTGGCCCTGCCGGCGGAGACCCGGCTGATGATCCTGGCGCCGGTCGCGCGCGAGAAGAAAGGCGAGTTCCTGGACGTGTTTGCCGAGATGCAGGCCCAGGGCTATGTGCGCTTCCGGGTCAACGGCACGGTCTACGAGTTTGACGACCTGCCCGTGCTGAAGAAGACGGAGAAGCACGACATCGACGTGGTAATCGACCGCATCAAGGTCCGCGCAGACCTACAACAGCGCCTGGCCGAAAGCTTCGAGGCTGCTTTACGCCTAGCCAACGGGCGCGCCATCGCGCTGGAAATGGATGCCCCGGAACGATCCGAAAATGATAGCGACCTGCGCAATAACGACGGGGCCAAAACACCAAAAGAACACCTGTTCAACGCCCGCTTTGCCTGCCCGGTCTGCAACCACTCGATCTCGGAGCTGGAGCCCCGGCTGTTCTCCTTCAACTCGCCGGTCGGCGCCTGCCCCAGCTGTGACGGCCTGGGCCAGCAGGAGTTCTTTGATCCGGCACGGGTGGTGGCGTTTCCCACGCTCAGCCTGGCCAGCGGCGCCATCAAGGGCTGGGACCGGCGCAACGGTTACTACTTCAGCCTGCTGGAGAGCCTGGCCAAGCACTACAAGTTCGACATCGAGGCGCCCTTCGAATCCCTGCCCGAGGCGGTCCAGCAGGCCATCCTGCAGGGCTCGGGCGAAGAGGAAATCAAGTTCAGCTACGTAGTGGACTCCGGCGCCTCGCAGGGCAAGAAGCTGAGCAAGAAGCACCCGTTCGAAGGCATCCTGCCCAACATGGCGCGCCGCTACCGCGAGACTGACTCCGCCCTGGTGCGCGAAGACCTGGCCCGCCTGCGCAGCACCCAGCCCTGCCCGGCCTGCAAGGGCTCACGCCTGCGCCTGGAAGCCCGCCACGTCAAGATCGGTGAGGGCGACCAGGCCCGCGCCATCTTCGAGATCAGCCGCGCCACCCTGCGCGAGAGCCACGCCTATTTCCAGACCCTGACCATGGCTGGTGCCAAGGGTGACATCGCAGCCAAGGTGATCCGCGAGATCGGCCTGCGCCTGAAGTTCCTCAACGACGTGGGCCTGAACTACCTCAGCCTGGACCGCAGCGCCGAAACGCTCAGTGGCGGCGAGAGCCAGCGCATCCGCCTGGCCAGCCAGATCGGCTCGGGCCTGACCGGCGTGATGTACGTGCTCGATGAGCCCAGCATCGGCCTGCACCAGCGCGACAACGACCGGCTGATCGACACGCTCAAACACCTGCGCGACATCGGCAACAGCGTGCTGGTGGTGGAGCACGACGAGGACATGATGCGCGCGGCCGACCACATCATCGACCTGGGCCCCGGTGCCGGTGTGCACGGTGGGCGCGTCATTGCGCAGGGCAACTTCGAGCAGGTCAGGGCCAACACCGAATCCCTCACCGGGCAATACCTGGCCCACACCCTGCAGATTCCCGTACCCCGGCAGCGCACGCCCTGGCAGCCCACGGTGCGTGCCACACAGGCGGCGGCCGACAAGGCCAAGCCCCACCGCTTTGCGCCCAGTCCCGCCGCCATCCGGCGGGCCGAGCGCGAAGCGCACCACCAGGCCACGCTGGGCGACCTGCAAGCCCTGCGGGTCGTGGGCGCCAGCGGCCACAACCTGCGCAACGTGAGCGTGGATTTTCCCGTGGGCCTGTTCACCTGCGTGACCGGCGTATCCGGCTCGGGCAAGTCCACCCTGGTCAACGACACGCTGTACGCCGCCGTGGCCCGCACCCTCTACCGCGCCCACGAGGAACCGGCGGCGCACGAGGCGATCGAGGGCATCGAGCATTTCGACAAAGTCATCAACGTGGACCAGTCGCCCATCGGCCGCACACCGCGCTCCAACCCGGCCACCTACACCGGCTTGTTCACCCCGATCCGCGAACTGATGGCCGAGGTGCCCACCGCGCGCGAGCGCGGCTACGGCCCGGGCCGCTTTTCCTTCAACGTGGCCGGCGGGCGCTGCGAGGCCTGCCAGGGCGACGGCGTGGTCAAGGTCGAGATGCACTTCCTGCCCGATGTGTACGTGCCCTGCGACGTGTGCGCCGGTGCACGCTACAACCGCGAGACACTGGAGGTGCTGTACAAGGGCAAGAACATTGCGCAGATCCTGGAACTCACCGTGGAGGCTGCCTACGAATTCCTGCAAGCCGTGCCCACCATCGCCCGCAAGCTGCAGACCCTGCTGGACGTGGGCCTGTCCTACGTCAAGCTGGGCCAGGCTGCCACCACGCTCTCAGGCGGTGAAGCACAGCGCGTGAAGCTGGCGCTGGAACTCTCCAAGCGCGACACCGGGCGCACGCTCTACATCCTGGACGAGCCCACCACCGGGCTGCACTTTGCCGACATTGCCCTGCTGCTCAAGGTCCTGCACCAACTGCGTGACGCCGGCAACACCATCGTTGTCATCGAGCACAACCTGGACGTCATCAAGACCGCCGACTGGCTGATCGACATGGGCCCCGAAGGCGGCTCGGGCGGCGGCACGGTGCTGGGCGTGGGCACACCGGAAGACATTGCGGCCAACCCGGCCAGCCACACCGGGCGCTACCTGCAGCGCCTGCTGTAGGCGGCGCACCGGCCTCAGCCGGCGCGCGCGTGCTGGCGGACGAAGGCCTCGAAGTGGGCGGGCGACAGGGGCTTGCTGTAAAAATACCCCTGCACCTCGTCGCAGCCCTGGTCGCGCAGGAACGCCAGCTGCGCCTGCGTCTCCACGCCCTCCGCAATGGTGGCAAAACCCAGGCTATGGGCCAGACCGATGATGGCAGCCACGATGGCCTTGTCATCCGGATCGTCGGTGATGTCCCGCACAAACGACTGGTCGATCTTGAGCTTGTAGACCTGGAACCGCTTGAGGTAGCTCAGTGAAGAGTACCCGGTTCCGAAGTCGTCGATCGCCATGCGCACACCCCGCTGATGCAGCTCGTCCATGATGGCAATCGCCCCCAGCGGATCATTCATCGCCACGCCTTCGGTCAGCTCCAGCTCCAGGCATTGGGGCGGCAGGCCGGCGTCCGCCAGGATGCTGGAAACCAGCTCCGGCAGGTTGGCGTGGCGGAACTGCACCGCCGACAGGTTCACGGCCATTTGCTGCACCGGCAAGCCCGCATCGCGCCAGGCACGCAGCTGCCAGGCCGCGGTGCGCAGCACCCAGGCGCCAATGGATAGGATCAAGCCGCTGTCCTCGGCAATCGGGATGAACTCGGCCGGTGACACCGATCCCAGAGTGGGATGTGTCCAGCGCAGCAGGGCCTCCGCCCCCACGATGGCGCCGTCGTGCAGGGACACCTGCGGCTGGTACACCAGCTGCAGCTGGTCCTGCTCCAGCGCCCGGCTCAGGGCGTTCTCGAGCTGCAGGGCACGGGTGCTCTGGGCCTGCATTTCGGCGGTGAAGAACCGGTAGGCGTTGCGCCCACTCTGCTTGGCCCGGTACATCGCCGCATCGGCCCGCATCGACAGCGTCTCGAAGGTGTCGCCGTCGGCCGGGTACAGCGCGATACCGATGGAGAACGTGATGGCCAGCTCCTGCTGCCCGATCACGTAGCGTGGCGCGGTCGCCTCCAGCAGTTTGCGGGCCACATGGGCCGCGCCGGCGGCGTCGGTGTCCGGGCACAGGATCACGAACTCGTCGCCCCCCAGGCGGCTGATGGTGTCCTGCTCGCGCAGGGTCTGCTGCAGGCGCAGCGTCACCTGGATCAGCAGCGCGTCACCAACCTGGTGCCCCAGCGAGTCGTTCACGTTCTTGAACCGGTCCAGGTCCAGGAACATCACCGCCAGCGATTCGTGGCTGCGCTGCGCGTGGCCCAGCTCGGTCTGGAGCCGGTCCTGCAGCAGGCGCCGGTTGGGCAGGCCGGTCAGGGGATCGAAATCGGCCAGTATCCGGATGTGTTCCTCGTCGGCCTTGCGCTGGGTAATGTCCGTGGCAATGGCAACATAGTTGGTCACCTGGGCCTGGGCGTCGCGCAGCTGGCTGATGGACAGCCAACCCGGGTACAGCGTGCCGTCCTTGCGGCGGTTCCACACCTCGCCGTGCCACTGGCCCTGGCTGGCAATGGCCTGCCACATAGCACGGTAAAAATCCCGGTCCTGCCGGCCCGACGACAGCATGCTGGGGTTTTTCCCCAGGGCTTCGGCCTCGGTGTAGCCGGTAATCCGGGTGAAGGCATTGTTCACCCGCACCAGCCGGCTGTGCTGGTCCGTGATCATGATGACTTCCCCCACCTGGTCAAACACCTTGGACACCAGCTGCAGCTGCATCTCGGCGTTCTTGCGCTCGATGGCAATGGCCGTCAGGTTGGCCGCCATTTCAATCACCCCGATTTCATAGGCATCCGGCGCCACCGCCGTGCGGTGGTACACCCCGAAAGTGCCCAATACCGCGTTGCCACCGGAGCGGATGGGTTCAGACCAGCAGGCCACCAGCCCCGCCCGCGCCGCAATGTCCTTGAACGCCACCCAGTCGGGGTCGGTGGCAATGTCGGTAACAATCGCGCGCCGGCCCGTGAAGGCCGCTGTGCCGCAGGAACCCACGCCCTCGCCAATCGGCACCCCCTGGAGGGCCGCGTTGTAAAAGTCGGGCAGGCTGGGCGCCACACCCAGGCGCAAGCACTGCCCCTCCGTATCCAGCAGCAGGATGGAACACAGCGCGCCGGGCAACACCTCCTGAATCCGCAACACAAAATCCCGCAGCACCTGCTCCAGCGGCACGCTGCTGGCCAGCCGCTCCAGCATGAAGCTGCGCAGCGCATCGCGCTGGCGCGCGCGCACCCGGTCCGTCAGGTCCATGTTGGTGCCCGACACCCGCACCACCCGGCCGGCCTCATTGCGCTGGGCAAAGGCCCGCACCAGCACCGGAACGTAATGGCCGTCGCTGTGCTGCAGGCGGCACTCCGCCACAAAGCCCTCGCCGACGCTGCGCAGAAACTCCGTCATCAGCTCGACAACCCGCGGCACATCCTCAGGGTGCATGAACCGCCGCCACAGATCGGCATCGACCGGATACTGGTCCACCGCATAACCCAGCATCTGCCACCAGCGCGGCGAATAGTAGAACCGGCCGCGCGACAGGTCCCAGTCCCACAGGGCATCGCGCGCGCCCTGCAAGGCCAGGGCGAGCCGGGTTTCGGACTCGGCGGTGCGGGCCTCGGCCAGCGCACGGGCCGCTTCGCGGTCGAAATTGCGCAACGCGTAGTCGATATCCGAGGCCATCTCCAGCAGCAGGTTTTGCACGGGCTCGTCAAAGGCGCCAGTTTCGCCCGCATACACCGTGAAGACCCCCACCACCCGGCCATTGCGGTGCAGGGGCAAGGCCGCCGAGGCCGCCCAGCCAAAACGCGCACCCCACGCATGCCAGGGTTCGGTGACGGGGTCGGCCTGGTACTCCTGGCACCAGTAGGGCTGGTCGCCGTGCAGGGCGCGCCCCGTAGGTCCCGTCCCCAAGGGAACACTGCCATCGGCCACGATGCCCAGCTCCTGCGCCGTCTCGGCGCCCACCCCATACGCGGCCACCGTCCGGATCGGTGCATGCTCGGTATCCACCAACCCGATCCACGCCATGCGCATGCCCCCGTGGTCCACGGCACTGCGGCAAATCTGGGCAAAGAGTTCGGTTTCGTCGGCACAGCGCACGATGGCCTGGTTGCAGTCGCTCAGGGCCGCATACAGACGGGCGAGCTGGCGCAGTTTGGTCTCGGCCTCCAGGTGCGCCTGCTCCATTGCGTTGAGCCGGTGCTGCGTCTGGGCCAGCCAGCCCAGCACACTTTCCTGGCGATCCGGCGGCACGACCATGGCATCCGAAAAATGGCCCTGGCCAATCCGGGTGATGTGCGTGTGGAGGGTGTCGAGCCGCCCCCCCAAGGTAGCGTGCAGTGTCCGGAACGAGCGCCACAAGGCCAGCAGCAAACCCAGGCCGACCAGTACAAACACCGTGCGCAGCAGCGTCGCCTGGCGTTCTGCCGCATGCACCGCAGCCAGGGTGCGCGCATCCGACAACTGGTAGAAGGCGTCCAGCGGCTCCATGATGCGGGCCTTGGCCTGGTGGTAGGCCGCATCGTGGAGCATCTGCCCGGCCCGCAGGCGGCGGGCATCCAGGCCGGGCCCCGGGGTCTCCACCAGCGCCATGGCTTCGCGCTCCAGCAGGGTCAACCGGTCGGAATTGTCCTTGGCCAGTGCCAGCTGGCGAAATTCGTCCGGCTGGAAACCGGCTTCCTGCATTTTCTGCAGCAGTGGCGTCCTGTCCCCCCTGGCCGCTGCGGACGCCGGCGGTTTGTCTGCCGCCAGATACCAGTACATGCTCTGGAAGTTGTCGGGGCGCGCCATCTTGCCGTCCCGGATGTCCAGAATCTCGAAGTAGTGCTGCTTGTACTCGGGAGCACCAGTCATCACGTACGTGCGTGCCATGCGGGTCAGGTCATCGGAGGACTGCCGCAACTCCTCTACCAGCAGGCGCGACTGGTAACGCAGCTCGTTAGCGACATCAATCCGCTTTTCCGAGACCACATACACCGCAAACACCGCCACCAGGGCCAGCGCAAACGCCGCAGCCACCCGCAGGCTGAACGAGAAGCTGGCAGTCTTGAGGCGTGAGGTCATTGATGGCTACCCGGGTGACACCCCATGGTAGCGTCAAAAAAAGGGCCCGATCGCGTGGGCCGCCCCGCACACGCGCCTGCGCGGCGTAAACCGGTATTATTTGACTGAAGCGCTCGGGCGTTCCGCCACGCGGTCGCGCCAGGCCTGCAGGGCCGGCAGCCCTTCGCGGCCGGGCTGGAACTTCATCAGCCGGGCAAATTCGATGGCACAGAATGCCGTGATGTCGGCAATGGTGAAGCGCTCGCCGGCAATCCAGGGCTGGCGCTCCAGCACATGGTCGAACCAGGCCGCCACCTCGCGCACCTTGGCCACCTGTGCCTGGCCAAACTCGGGAAACTGCGGTTGCTCCAGCGGCGCCAGCCCCGGGTGGGTGTGGCGCACCACGTTGGCAATGCCGCCAAACAGGTAGAACTCGACCCGCCGGTCGGCCATCTCAATGAAGGCGCGCTCCTCGAACGTGGTGCCCATGAGGTTGGGTTCAGGGTACAGCCCCTCCAGGTAGGTGCAGATGGCGCGGGTCTCGGTCAGCACCCGGCCGTCGTCCAACTCCAGCGCGGGCACCTTGGCCAGCGGGCTCTTGGCGCGGTAGGCCTGGCCCTGGTGTTCGTGGGCATTGAGGTCCAGGTTGACCAGGTTGATGCCGGTGATGCCTTTTTCGACCAGAAACATCAGGACGCGGCGGGGATTGGGCGCACCGTGCGCAACGTACAGCTGCATGCTCACACTCCTGTCTTGCGGGACTGGCCCATTTCTACCATGTTGCGCGCCTGGTCCGAGAACTTCTGGGCGGCTTCGCTGCCATCGCGGCGCAGTTCCAGCGTGGACGGCGGATTCTGCAGGCCACGCTGCACGGCCTCGCGCGCGCCCACCAACGCCAACCAGCGCTGCAGGTGCGGCAGGTCGTCCACCTCCACCCCCGACCAGCGGTGCGTGCGCACCCAGGCCCAGTTGGCGATATCGGCAATGGAATAGTCACCCGCCAGGTATTCATGGTCCTTCAGGTGACCGTCGAGCACGCGGAACAGGCGCTTGCTCTCGCCCTGGTAGCGGTCGATGGCAGCCTGGATCTTTTCCGGAAAGTAGCGGAAGAACACATTGGCCTGGCCCATCATGGGGCCGATACCGCCCATCTGGAACATCAGCCACTGGATGACGCGTGAGCGGCCCTTGCGGTCGGCGGGCATCAGGCGCCCGGTCTTCTCGGCCAGGTAGATGAGGATGGCGCCGGACTCGAACACCGCAAAGTCGTCCTCGTCACGGTCGACGATGGCGGGAATGCGGCCATTGGGGTTGATGGCCAGGAACGCGGGCGCCTTCTGCTCGTTCTTCGCCAGGTCCAGCACCTTGAGCGTGTAGGGCAGGGCCAGTTCTTCGAGAGCAATGGACACCTTGTGTCCATTGGGCGTGGCGGCGGTGTACAGGTCGATCATGCAAGGTCCCCGGAAGTGGATGGCGCGAAGCAACCCCCATGGTAGCGACCTTGCAACACCCCCGGTGTCGCGGGGGCAACGCGCAGCACGCCCCCCGCGCCCCGCCTGGCGGAGGCCTAGCGGCCCAGGTCCTCGATGGCGTCCACCACCATGCCGGTACCCACGGCGATGAGCAGGATGTCGGCCGCAACCCGCACAAACTGGTGCCCGGCCGGCGGCGCACCCAGCTGCCGCAAGATGCGGGGGTCCACCGCGCCGTACTCCACGCCATAGGGCAAGGGGCGGCCCATGGCCCATTTTTTGGCCTGCCCCGGCGGCAGGCAGCCGTTGTTCTTCTTGGCCAGTCCAGGCGGGCAATGGCCGGTGCGCGCCTGCTGGCGGTAGTAGTCCTGCACCTGGGTGCGCTGGGCCGGTGCGAAATAACTGCCGATGCGAATCTCTACCCCTGCGCGGGGAGCCGGTGCGGTCACGTAGGAATCCTGCTCGTCACCCCGGTCCCTGTTCTTTCCGTGACCAGCCCATTCGGGCTTGCCCGCCATAGCGGCCACGCTGGCCAGCACCAGTGCACCACCGCACACCACACGCCCCACGTGCCACCCGGCACGACGGACCGACAAACTTTTACGCATTCTGTTTCTCCTGCAAAGCAACAACTCCCTTAACCAGCCTGCACCTGTTGCAGGGCGGCCTGCAGCACGCCCCGCGTGCGCAGGGCCTCGGCCCGCGCGGCGGCCGCAAAATCCGCCCCTGCTGCGGCATACAGGATGGCGCGGGAAGAGTTCACGATCACCGGCCCCGTGGACGCAGACGCCGTACCGCGCCAGCCCGCCTTGACGGTGGCCACCGCGTCGCCGCCCTGTGCACCCACTCCCGGAATCAGCAGGGGCACGGTGGGGGCCAGTTCGCGCACGCGCGCAATCTCGGCCGGGTAGGTGGCGCCCACCACCAGCCCGAGCTGGCCGTTCTGGTTCCACGGGCCCTGCGCCAGCGCGGCAATGTGTTCATACAGGCGGGGCTGGCCCGGCACCTCCAGCAGGCGCTGGGGCTGGAAGTCGTCACCACCCGGGTTGGAGGTGCGGCACAGCAGGAAGGCACCCTTGCCGTGGTACTTCAGGTAGGGCGCCACGGAGTCAAAGCCCATGAAGGGCGACAGCGTGACGGCATCGGCGCCGTAGCGCTCGAAAGCCTCGATGGCGTACTGCTCGGCGGTGCTGCCGATGTCACCGCGCTTGGCGTCCAGGATAACGGGCACCTGGGGCGCCGCACGGCGCATGTGGGCTACCAGCCGCTCCAGCTGGTCTTCGGCACGGTGGGCGGCGAAGTAGGCAATCTGCGGCTTGAAGGCGATGACCAGGTCGGCCGTGGCGTCGACGATAGCGGCGCAGAAGTCAAAAATCTTGCTCGCGTCGCCGCGCCAGTGGGTGGGAAACTTGGCGGGTTCGGGGTCCAGCCCCACGCACAGCAGGGAGCCGTTTTGGCGCTCGGCAGTGCGCAACTGGTCTAGGAAAGTCATGCGGCTATTGTAGGGAAGCGACGCACGGACCGTCGCCTTCGACGCGTTTCAAAGCGTAACGGGTATCGGCCCGTTCTCCACGCTTCGGAAATTCCAGCCAACTGCCGCTTATGGCAGAAAGTGGGCCCTAGATTTGGCGGTGGAAGTCAGCAACGGACCTTTGCGGGCATAAGAGGCAAAGGAAAAAGCGGACATTCAACGTGAAGGTGAGCGGCACGTTACGGCAGGGAGCCGCACAGTGCACGATTTCCAACGGCGCCGTGCGGCCCGCTGCCGCAACGTGTCCGAGTCGACCGACCTGTTAGCCATCACCCCAACCTTTCGGCGACAAATCGTTCTACTTCGGGGATCATGCTTTTTACATCGTCAACCGTGTACTCGCCGGTCTTTCCGTGTGCCGCGCTGTTGCGTATCGCCGCGAGCGACGTGATCCGCTTCTGAACGAGAGCGTTGTACTCCCCGGCCTTTGCGAGGTCAGCGTTCATCCGATCCATGCCGCCGGGTGGAAGTCCACGATTCACGCACAAAGTGCGTAGCGTCGTCTCCAGCACTACGCCTGCAACTACGGCGGCGGCGGCACTGTACCCGGGGGCGAGCAGCTCCCTCGCCTGGTCCAGCTCATCTCCCGCGAGCTCCGCGTGAACAAGGTTGCGAATGGCGGTCAGGTAACCGCCTTCGAAATCCTCTCTCGCTGCGAAAAAGACAGCTCGCATCCGCTTCAGCCGCGTCGGACTGTCCTCATACGACTGAGGCTTCTCGGCCTCAAGAAATGAAACGTAGTGCTCGGAGTCCTTACCACAAGCGCTAGCTATCAAATTGCGCGCCTTAACGGCCCAATTAAGAATCAGGCCCTCTCCAATGTGCTGATGCGAGCTGTGGTTGAACTCCTCGTACTTTTGCGTCTCCGTGCCCTCGACCTGCTTTAGTTGGTCGGTGAGTTCCTGAAACCGCTGCGTTAGGATTTTCATGATGTGGCCCGTTATGGCTACCGCAATGTAGACCGCAAAACCTGCGGTCCAATCTGGCATCTGCCGGATAAATTGAACATCAAAACTCCTGAAAGCTTTGCCCGTGAAGGGTTTGCGCAGACCCCCCCCACAGTACTCAAGACCAGTGTAGACGTGCATTAGGAAGCTGCCCATCCCCCAAACGGGTGACGCCGGCATGAAAAACAAACCTCGATGACCGGGACGCGG
The DNA here is from genome assembly GCA_019449595.1 of Rhodoferax sp. Lineage (GTDB taxonomy): Bacteria > Pseudomonadota > Gammaproteobacteria > Burkholderiales > Burkholderiaceae_C > Allorhodoferax. The sequence continues at coordinate 115,359 of JAGRPL010000014.1, forward strand.
AGAAGCAGCAAACGACCGGCGTTGGTCGGTACAAATCCCGCAACACGGCCAATCGTTGTTAACCCTACACCCCGGGCTTAAACCGCACCGTCCAGCACATCCATGGCCAGGCACAGGTCAGCCCAAGCCTTGGCCTTGTCGGCACTGGCGCGCAGCAAGACTTTGGGATGGTAGGTCACCACCACGGGAATGCCGCGGTAGCGGTACACGGTGCCGCGCTGCTTGCCCAGGGGCAAGGCCGCCTGCTCGGGGTGTTCGCCCAGCAGCACTTGAGTCGCAAAACGGCCCATGGCCAGAATGACCTTGGGTTGCACCAGCGCCACTTCGCGCTGCAGGTACTGCGCGCACTGGGCCAACTCGGCCATCTGCGGCAGGCGCCCGGGCGGGGGTCGGCACTTGACGACGTTGGTCAAGTAGGCCCCCTGACGGCCGGCTGCGCTGCGGCGGGCGCCCACGGCCTTGAGCATGGCGTCCAGCAACAGGCCCGCCTGTTCGACAAAGGGTTGCGCCAGGCGGTCTTCGTCTTCGTCCGGCGGATCGCCCACCACCAGCCAGTCGGCTTGCGCGGGCGCATCGGGGAGTTGCAGCGTGCTGTTCTTGCGCCCGGCACACAGGCCGCAGGCCTGGCAGGCGGCGGCGGTCTGCGCCAGGGCCGCCCAGTCCAGCTGGTGCAGTGCCAGTGCTTCGCCGGGCACGCCCGCGGCAGGTGCCACGCTGCCGCCAGCGGCCGCCGCGAAGCGGGCCGGAACATGGGTTGGCTCCGGCGGTGCGACCGCGGGGCGCGGGGCAGACACAGCGGGCGCAACAGGCGTTGGCGGCACCGGCAGGGCTTCGGCGGCCACGGCCCCGGCGGGCAGCCAGACGCGCACGCCCATCTCCTGCAGCATGGCGCGTTGGCGGTCGTCCAGTTCAAGGTCCATGGCGTATTGTCGGGCCTACAGGTGCAGTCCCATGACCACCGCGTCTTCGCGCTGGCCGTGGCCCGCCGGGTAATACTGCTTGCGCAGCCCGACGCGCCGGTAACCGTGGCTCTCGTACACATGCATGGCGCGCAGGTTGCCCACGCGCACCTCCAGCCACAGCGACTGGGCGCCCTGGCCACGTGCCCACAGCGTCAGGGCGTCGAGCATCACGCGGGCCCAGCCCTGGCCCTGGTACTCGGGTGCGACGGTGATGTTGAGCAGGTGCACTTCATCCACGCCCTGCATGGCGACGAAGTAGCCCAGCACGATGTCCCCGGCCACCAGCATCTGGGCCTGGTAGCCCGACTGCAGGGCATCCACAAAATTGGTGTGGTTCCAGGGGTGGGCGTAGGCGCGCTGCTCCACCTGCAGCACCGCGTCCAGCCGGTTCTCCAGCATGGGCTCGAACTGCACTTCGATGGCGGCACCCGGTTCGCGCATGGTTTCAGTGTCCGGTGGCGGCCAGGCTGGCGGCTTTTTCGGCGGCGCGCTCCAGCGTGGTCTTGGCGACCTTGTCGCGGATATAGCGGGGCAGGGCCTGCTCCGCCGGCACCGCGTGGCCGGCGGCCAGCAGCTGGGGCGCCAGGCGCAGCATCGCCGCGGCCGTGGGCAGAGCCTGGAGGCAGGACGCGGCCGCAAAGCCCGCCTCGGCCAGGCCCAAACGGGCGCCGTACTCGGCAAACGCATTGCCGGCCACGGCCCATGGTGCGGACGTGCCCGCCGGCAGCGCAGCGGTCTGCCGCAGTGCCAGCAGGTGCGCGCCCGCTGCCTCCGGACGCACCAGGCAGCTGCCCTGCACCTCGGTCCACTGCCCGGCCGCATAGGCGTAGGTGGCGGCGTACAACTCGTCCATGCGGGCGTCCAGCAGGGCCGTGACCCGCACCTGCGCCTGATCGGCCCAGCCGGTGTGGCGTGCGTCTTCGGCCACGGCCAGCAGCGAGTCCACCGGCAGCACCGGCACCCCGGCACCGAAGGCCAGTCCCTGGGCCACCGAGCAGGCGGTGCGCAAGCCGGTGAACGAGCCCGGCCCGCTGCCAAAACAGATGGCGTCCAGCGCGTCCAGGCGCAGGCCCGCCTGCTGCAGCAGATCCAGCACGGCAGGAATCAGGGCGCTGGACGCCTGCGCGCCACCGGCGCCGGTGTGCTGCCACTGCTGCACGCGGCCATCCACCGTACGCGCCACGGCGATGGACATGATGTCGGTGCCGGTATCAAAAGCCAGAAGGTTCATAAATTGAGCATCAAACAGGCTTCAAGCCCTTGTATTCACTGCGTCGACAGCTATGGGTTTGATAGCAACAGCCGCCCCCTTGCGCACGCCGAACACGATGCCGGCCGTTACCAACGCCAGGCCGGCGAGCAGGTTCCACACCAACGGCTCGCCCAGGAAGATTGCCGCCGAGACGGCCGACAGCCCCGGCACCAGCGCCGTGATCATGGTGGAGCGCACCGGCCCAAAGTGCTGGATCATCTTGGTGAAGGTGATGCCCGAAATGGCCACCGAGCCCACGCCCTGGAACAGCATCTGGAACGCCACGTCGCGCCAGGGCGCCTCCAGCGCCTGGCCCGGCACCCAGTGCAGCAGCAACAGGAGGGTGTACACCGGCACGTAGACCACAAAGGCCAGCGCGGTAATGGCAATGGTGGCGCGCACCGCGTCCAGTGCAAAGCGGCGCACCAGCACACTGTAGGTGGACCACACCACGGAAGCGAGGATGAACAGCACGTCGCCCCGCCAGATGCCACTGCCGTCCAGCGCGTGCAGCAGGCTGGCACCGCCCACCAGCAGGTCGCCGCCCACGATCAGGGCCAGCCCCAGCGCGCGGGTCGGCGTGATGCGGTCACCCAAAATCACCACCGCCAGCAGCGCCGTCCACAGCGGCAGGCTGCCGGGCATGAGCACCGAGGCGTGGGCCGCCGGGGCGAAGACGAAGCCGCTGTAGGCCAGCATGGCGTACAGCAGGCCACCAAACACGCCCACCAGTAGCGTCTGGCGCAGGGGCAGGGGCGACAAGCCGAAAAGCGAACCGGCCCACGGCTGGGTGCGCCGGTCGCGCCGCACCAGCCACCAGCCCCAGGGCAGCAGCACCAGGCTGGCGCCCAGGATGCGGGCGTACACGATGTCAAACGGGTTGAGCACGCCGCCGCGCGCCGGGTCGGCCGAGGCGCGGGCGATGACGATGAAGGCCGTCCAGATCAGCACCGTGACCACAGCCGCCACCAGCCCCACGGTGCGGGGCGACAGGGCGGCAAGGGGGTTGCGGGAGGCGGCGGGCATCCGGGGATTATCGGGGAAGGCATCCATCCGGCGCCCGCCGGCGGGATAATCCACCCATGCCTTTTCGTGTTTTCTCACTGGCCGCCCGGCGGACCGTTCTGGGGGCCGCGCTCGGCGCCCTGCTCTGCGCCCTGGCCGCCACGGCCCCGGCACAAAAACTGCCCCCCGAAATGGAGGCAGCCCTGGCCCGCGCCAAGGTCCCGCGCGAGGCCGTGTCCGTGCTGCTGGTGGACGCCCAGGGCCAGGGCGCGCCGCGCCTGAGCTACCGCGCCAACGTGCCCATGAACCCGGCCTCGGTCATGAAGCTGGTCACCACCTATGCAGCGCTGGACCTGCTGGGGCCCGCCTACACCTGGAACACCCCCGTGTTCGTGGAGGGCGCGGTGCGCGACGGCACGCTGTATGGCAACCTCTACATCCAGGGCCAGGGCGACCCCAAGCTGGTGCTCGAGCGCCTGTGGCTGCTGCTGCGCCGGGTGCAGGGCCTGGGCATCCGCAGCATCGCCGGCGACGTGGTGCTGGACCGCAGCGCCTTTGAGGTGGCCGCGGTCGATCCAGCCAGTTTCGACGGCGAACCCCTGCGCCCCTACAACGCCGCTCCCGACGCGCTGCTGATCAACTTCAAGTCGGTGGTCATGACGCTGGCGCCTGAGCCGGGCGGCAGCACGGCGCGCATCCAGTACGACCCGCCGCTGGCCGGCGTGCAGATGCAGCCCAGCGTGCCCCTGGTGGCGGGCGACTGCGGCGACTACCGTGGCGCCCTGAAGGCCGATTTCAGCGACCCCAACCGCATCCGCTTCGCCGGAGCCTACCCCGCCAGCTGTGGCGAGAAGGTGTGGCCGGTGGCCTACGCCGACCCGGGCAGCTACGCCGTGCGCGCGGTGCAAGGCCTGTGGCAGGAACTGGGGGGCAAGCTGCAGGGCAGCGTGCGCATGGGCGTGGTGCCACCCGCCGTGGCCGCCGGCAAGCCGGCCTTCACCGTAGGCTCGGCGCCGCTGGCCGAGGTGATCCGCGACATCAACAAGTACAGCAACAACGTGATGGCCCAGCAGGTCTACCTCACCTTGGGCTCCGGCCGCTTCGACACCGCCCGCAACGTGGTGCTGGGCTGGTGGCAGGAGCGCATGGGCCCGCAGGACGCGCCGGTGCTGGACAACGGCTCGGGCCTCTCGCGCAGCGAGCGCATCAGCGCCCAGGGCCTGGCCCGCCTGCTGCAGTCCGCCTACGCCTCGCCGCTGATGCCCGAACTGATGGCCTCGCTGCCCATCACCGGCGTCGACGGCACGCTGCGCCGCGTCAAGTCGCGCGCCACCGGCAGTGCCCACCTGAAGACCGGCTCGCTCAGCGACGTGGTCGCGGTGGCGGGCTATGTGCACGGCGCTGGCGGCAAGCGCCAGGTGCTGGTCGCCCTCATCAACCACCCCAACGCCAAGGCCGCCCGCCCCGCCCTCGAGGCCCTGGTGGAGTGGGCCGCCAGCCCGCGCTGAAACCGCAGAAAGTCCGCCATGCACATTTCCGACTGGGTGGGCTATGCCGCCGCCTTCCTGACCACCGCCGCCTTTGTGCCGCAGGCCCTGCACACGTTCCAGACCAAGGACGTGCGCGGCATCTCGCTGGGCATGTACAGCGCCTTCACGCTGGGCGTGGCGCTGTGGCTGGTGTATGGCCTGCTGCTGGGCGCCTGGCCCATCGTGATTGCCAACGCGGTGACCCTGTCACTGGCGGCGACCATTCTGGTCATGAAGCTACGCTACCACGAGGACTAGGGATTAGCGCGGCGGGATAAGCCTGCCAATTTGGGCGGGATTTCTGAAAGCGGGGAATAGGGCGCGTGAGGGTGGCGGCGGTGCGACCGCAAAAGACTGTTTAGTGACATTCCCTGCGATCTAAAGCGGTCGCTCCTAGGGATAGCAGGAAAGGGCTGCTAGTTGACTTACATCACATTCCAAAGCAGTCTTTAACGTTTGAAATCATCAGCGCTTCGCGGCATCTTCTCGAAATCGCTCAGGGCGGCAGCGCGGAATGCGGGCAGGGTTTCACAGTGTTGGGCCAAGGTGATCAGAGTGGCGTGGGCGGTGGGTGACAGCACTTCATCCATCCGGTCCTGCATGTACCAGATCAGCGTGGTGATCATGACATCGGCATGGGTGAGTGTTGCCCCGCAGGCATAGGGTGTGGCAACGCGGCGGGACAGTTCGTCGAGACCAGCGCGGGCCTGGCCAAGGCAGCGATCAAGCCAGTCGGTACTTCGATGCTCGGAGGAATGAAAGTGCCTCTCGTAGACCACAGCCGCGACCTTTTCGAGAGTGCCTTGAGCTAGTGCCGTCATCTGGAGAACACGCCGACGTGCGGGGCCGGAGGCGGGGATCAGCGCCGCGTCGTCCGCCTGTTCGTCGAGATAATCAAGGATAGCGGCGCTGTCGATCAACACTTCGCCCTCGTCGAGGACGAGGGCTGGGATGCGGGTCAGGGGGCTGATCTTCCCGACCGCCGCCGCATCGCCAAAAATCGAGCGGGTGTCACGGGTAAAGGGTATGCCGTAGTGATGCAGCGCGATTGCGACGCGGCGGGTGACGGGGCTGTCATATTGGCCGACGAGGATCATGAGGCGATCTCCAACGTATGGAAGTTTTAAACGCGATTTCTCAAGAATCCTGAATGTATCAGGCGACACACTGGGAGCTACCTGTAGGACCGCTATCGCTGCCTTGACGACAATCAGCCCAAGCGTGGACACATCCAAGCCCCACGCTTCATTCTTGCTATCTTTTGGGGCTACCCAAATTACGCACTGGCCCGCTGCAACCGGTCGCGCACGCCTTCCCACTCCAGGGTGTCGGGCGGGTTTTCCACCCAGATCAGCTTCACGCCCTTGGCGTCGAACTCGCGCAGCACCGAGAACAGCTCATGCGCCGCCACCGCCGCGGCGCCAGGCATGGGGCGCAGCAGAATCGGGCGCGGCACGTTTTTCAGGGGCGTGCGGGCGTACACGGCAATCGACGTCTCCGTGGCGCCGTCCAGGGTGCCCTGCAGCAGGTCGAGCGCGGTCTGCAGGGCCTTGGCGTCCATCAGGCGCACCGTGGCGTTGGGCGCGTAGTGCGACTCCAGCGTTCCCGATGCCTTTGGGGCTGCAAGCCCTTGTTCTTCCTGCGCAGTCTGCTCTTCTTTCGATAGCAACTTGCGACCACAGGCCTCCTCCACCTGCGCCCGGCTGATGGAGCCGGGGCGCAGCAGCACCGGCGCACCGCGGGTGCAGTCGATGATGGTGGACTCGATGCCCAGGTCGCAGGGGCCGCCGTCCAGAATCAAGAGGTCCGGCCCCAGCTCGCTCTGCACATGGGCGGCGGTGGTGGGGCTGACGCGGCCAAAGCGGTTGGCGCTGGGTGCGGCCACGCCCCACACCGGCTCCTGGCCGGCCGGAGCCTCGCGCAGAGCACGCAGCACGGCCTGCGCCGCCGGGTGCGCCGGGCAGCGCAGGCCGATGGACGCCTGACCGCCCGCAGCCGCCGCGCCCACGCCGTCGCGCCGCGGCAGGATCAGGGTGAGCGGGCCGGGCCAGAAGGCCGACATGAGTTGCCGGGCAAACGCCGGCACCTGGGCGGCAAAGTGCGCCACGCCGGCCATGCCGCCGTCGTGGGCCGACACGTGCACGATCAGCGGGTGGTCGGCCGGGCGGCCCTTGGCGGCATAGATCTGCGCCACGGCGGTGGCGTTGTCGGCATCGGCCCCCAGGCCGTAGACGGTCTCGGTTGGCATGCCAATCAGGCCGCCAGCCCTTATGACATCTGCGCAGGCAGCTATGGATTCAGGAGCAGATGCTGGCAGGATCATGCTCAGAACGCCTCGATGCCCAACAGGGCTGCGGCTTGCAGCGCCGTGGCGCGCACCTGCGCCACGCTGGCGCCGGTGATGGTCAGGTGGCCCATCTTGCGGCCCTTGCTGGCCTGGGCCTTGCCATACAGGTGCAGGAAGGTTCCGGGCAGGGCCAGCACCTGGTCCCACGGCGGCACGCCGGTGGCAGTGCCCCCCTGGCGCACGCCGGGCCACAGGTCGCCCAGCAGGTTGAGCATGATGGCCGGGCTGTGCTGGCGCGGCTGCGTCAGCGGCAGGCCGGCCAGGGTGCGCACCTGCAGCTCGAACTGCGAGACGTCGCAGGCGTCCAGGCTGTAGTGGCCGCTGTTGTGCGGGCGCGGCGCCATTTCGTTGACAACCAGGCCACCCAGGGCCTGGGCGGCGGGGCTGGCGGGGTCCAGCACAAAGAACTCCACGCACAGCACGCCCACATAGCGCAGGTTGTCTGCTATGGATTTGGCAGCAGACACCGCACGCTCCACCAAGGCTGGCGGCAGATTACCTTCGTAAACCTCGGTCACGGCCAGAATGCCGGCGCGGTGCAGGTTGCGCTGCACGGGCAGGTTCACGCAGCTGCCGTCGGCGCCGCGCGCCACGATGACCGAGCACTCCAGTTGCAGGGGCAACAGCTTTTCCAGCACGCAGGGCACGCCCTTGAGGTCGGCCCAGGCGGCGGCCAGCGCAGCGCGGTCGGCCACGCGGACCTGGCCCTTGCCGTCGTAGCCCATGCGGGCGGTTTTCAGAATGCCGGGCAGCAGATCGTCGGCAACCGCCGCCAGCTGCGCAGACGTCTCGATCACGGCATAGGGCGCCACGGGCACGCCGCAGCCGGCAAAGTGGGCCTTTTCCTCGGCGCGGTCCTGCGCAATGGCCACGGCATCAGCGCCCGGGGCGACCCGCACGGTCTGGGCCAGTTGCGCCAGGGCGGGCGCGGGCACGTTCTCGAATTCGGTGGTGATGGCCACGCAGCGCTCGGCCAGTGCCTGCAGGCCGGCGGGGTCGGTGTACGCGGTCTGGATGTGGTGGTGGCTCACGCGTCCGGCCGGGCTCAACGGGTCCGGGTCGAGCACGGCGGTGAAGTAGCCCATGCGCTGAGCGGCGTGCACAAACATGCGCCCGAGCTGGCCCCCGCCCATGACGCCCAAGGTGAGCTCGCTGTGGGCGCCACCGGCGCCGGGAAGCAGGACCGCTGGGCTCATAGCGCCGGCGGCACCGTCATGCCGCGGGCCACTTCAGTCTGGTGGGCGCGGAATTCGTCGAGCTTGGCGCGCAGGGCGGGATGGTCGGCGGCCAGCATGGCCACGGCGAACAGGGCCGCGTTGGCCGCACCGGCCGCGCCAATGGCAAAGGTGGCCACCGGCACGCCCTTGGGCATCTGCACGATGCTGTGCAGCGAATCGACACCCGACAGGTGCTTGCTGGCCACCGGCACACCCAGCACCGGCACCGTGGTCTTGGCCGCCAGCATGCCCGGCAGGTGGGCGGCGCCCCCCGCTCCGGCGATGATGGCGCGCAGGCCCCGCCCGACGGCGGCCTCGGCATACGCGAACATGTCGTCGGGCATGCGGTGGGCGGAAACCACCTTGGCCTCGTGCGCGATGCCAAACTGTTGGAGAATCTGGACTGCATGTTGCATGGTGTCCCAGTCGGAGCTGGAGCCCATGACGACGCCGATTTGGATGTTTGTCATCCTTGAATTTTACTTTTTCGCCTAGAGCTACCCAAAATGATCAACGTCACCATTGAAAACTTCGACGCCGAGGTCGTTGCCGCCTCCGCTTCCGTCCCTGTTCTGGTGGACTTCTGGGCCCCGTGGTGCGGCCCCTGCAAGGTCATCGGCCCCCTGCTGGAAAAAGTGGAAACCGACTACGAAGGCCGCTTCAAGCTGGTCAAGATCGACTCCGACGAGCAGCAGGAGCTGGCCCAGGCGTTCGGCATCCGCAGCATCCCCACCTGCGTGCTGATGGTGGGCGGCAAGCCGGTGGACGGCTTCATGGGTGCCAAGCCCGAAAGCGAGATCAAGGCCTTCCTGGACAAGCACCTGCCCTCGCCCGAGGCACTGGAGGCGCAATCGGACGCCGAGGACGCCCAGGCCCTGATTGCCGCTGGCGACCCGCAGGCCGCGCTGCACAGGCTGCACGAGGCGCTGTCCATCAACCCCGGCAACGACGACGCGCGCTACGACTACGTGAAGCTGCTGATCGAGAGCGATCTGCTGGACGACGCCGCGGCGGCGCTGGCGCCCAAGCTCACCGAGATTCCCCGCCAGCTGCGCTTTGAGGCCCTGGGTCAGTTCCTGGATGCCATCCAGTTCGTGGTGCACGACGACCGCGGCGCCTGGACGCCCGAGCAGTTCGACGCCCTGATCGCCACCAACAAGCGCGACTTCGACACCCGCCTGGCCAAGGCCCGGGTGCTGATGGTGGGCGGCAACTGGACTGCCGCCATGGACGAGCTGCTGGAAATCATCATGCGCGACAAGGCCTGGGGCGACGCCGTGCCGCGCAAGACCTACGTGGCCATTCTGGAGCTGCTCACACCGCCCAAACCCAAGGCCGACCCGCTGGCGGCGGGCAAAACCGCCGGAGGCATCGAACTGGCCGGCAAGGCCGTGGCCGTGGAAGACCCACAAGCCCAGCTGGTGTCCGCCTACCGGCGCAAGCTCAGCATGGCGCTGAACTGACCTGACGCCGCTCAGGCGGCGCGGGCGTGCAGGCCCGCGGTGCGCACCGGGAGGCGCTCGGTAGCCAGCACGCGCTGGGCGTTGAGGCTGCTGATGGGGATGCTGGCGTCCTGCGGAATGCCCCCCGAGAGTTGCAGCGCCAGGTAGCGTCCGCAGCTCACGCGCAGGAACGACGCGAAGTTGTCCACCGCCCCGCGCGCCTGCACCAGCTCGTCGTAGAGCTTGGTGCAAAGCTGGGGTACGCTCATGCCGTCACGCTGGGCAATGTCGTCCAGCACGCTCCAGAACAGGTTCTCCAGCCGGATGCTGGTGGCCACCCCGTGCAGGCGCACGGAGCGGACACGGCATTCGTACTGGTGCGGATCGGCGTTGATGAATACCTGGCACATGGTGCGTCTCCATCCGGTTGGTACTGGGCGCGATGATGCAGCGCCCGCCGGTGCGCGTCAATGCGTGATGCGGGTTCCCAGAACCGCCAGGAACTGGGCCATCCACGCCGGGTGCGCCGGCCAGGCCGGGGCGCTCACCAGGTTGCCGTCGGTGTGGGCGCCGTCGATGGCGATGTCGGCATAGGTGCCTCCGGCGCGCTCCACCTCCACCCGGCAGGCCGGGTAGGCCGAGCAGCTGCGGCCCTTGAGCACGTTGGCCCCGGCGAGCAGCTGGGCAGCGTGGCAGATGGCCGCAACCGGCTTATTGGCGGTGAAGAAATGCTGGACCATGGCCACCACGGCCGGGTAGGTGCGCAGGTATTCGGGGCCGCGGCCGCCGGGCAGCACCAGCGCGTCGTAGCTGGCCACCTGGATGTCGGCAAACGTGGCGTTGAGCGCAAAGTTGTGCCCGGGCTTTTCGCTGTAGGTCTGCGCGCCCTCGAAGTCGTGGATGGCCGTCTTGATCTGGTCGCCGCTCTTCTTGTCCGGGCAGACCGCGTGCACCGTGTGGCCGACGGCCAGCAGGGTCTGGAAGGGCACCATGGTTTCGTAGTCTTCACAGTAGTCGCCACAGATCATCAGAATCTTTTTCGCCGCCATGCTGGTCTCCTGGTTGTTGTACGGAGAGCCATTCTTTAGCGCAAGGCGGCGCTTGTGGTGGTACTGGGCTGTTACATGGGGCCCACCCCGGGGTTCAGCCCGTGAGCCGTTCCAGCGCTTCCTGGTATTTGGCGGCGGTCTTGGCAATCACTGCGTCGGGCACGCGCGGCGCCGGGGGGGTCTTGCTCCAGGGCTTGCCGTCCACCTGGGCCTGCTCCAGCCAGTCGCGCACGAACTGCTTGTCGTAGCTGGGCGGGTTGCTGCCCTCCACGTAGCTTTCCACCGGCCAGTAACGGGAAGAGTCGGGGGTGAGCACTTCGTCCATCAGCGTCAGGGTGCCGTCTTTGTCCAGACCGAATTCGAACTTGGTGTCGGCGATGATGATGCCCTTGGTCAGCGCAAATTCAGCCGCCGCCTGGTAGATGGCGATGCTGATGTCGCGGATGCGGGTGGCCAGGTCCAGGCCGATCATCTCCACGGTTTTTTCGAAGGTGATGTTCTCGTCGTGGTCGCCCACGGCGGCTTTGGCAGCCGGGGTGTAGATAGGCGCAGGCAGTTTGCTGGCGTTCTTCAGGCCGGCGGGCAGCTTGACGCCGCAGACCGCGCTGTTCTCCTGGTATTCCTTCCAGCCGCTGCCGGCCAGGTAGCCGCGCACCACGGCTTCCACCGGAATGGGTTTGAGGCGCTTGACCAGCATGGAGCGACCTTCGACCTGGGGCACCTCGGCCGGCGTCACCACGCTCTCGGGCGCGTCGCCGGTCAGGTGGATGGGGCACAGGTTCAGACCCTTGGGGCCGAGCTTGTCGAACCAGAACAGGGCCATCTGGGTGAGCAGCTTGCCCTTGCCCGGAATGGGCTCGCCCATGATCACATCAAAGGCACTGAGGCGGTCGCTGGCCACCATGAGAATGCGGTCGTCGCCCACGGCGTAGTTGTCGCGCACCTTGCCACGGGCAAGCAACGGCAAGGAGGTCAGGGCGGAGGTGTGTACGGTGGAGCTCATGGTCGGACGCAAAGAGAGACAACAAAAGAAAAAGGCCCGCTGAACAGTCAACGGGCCTGGAACTATTCCGGCGAATTATCGCTTACTGCACCGTCTGGGCCAGCTCGCCCTTGGCGTACCGGGTGGCCATGACCGAGAGGCTGTCGCCCTTGATCTTGGCGCCCTGGCCTTCGCAGCCGAACTCCAGGTAGCGCTGCTTGCAGACGGCCTTGGCGGCTTCGCGGGCGGGCTTGAGCCACTCGCGGGCGTCGAACTTGTCCGGGTTCTCGGCCAGGAACTTGCGCACCGCGCCGGTCATGGCCAGGCGGATGTCGGTGTCGATGTTGATCTTGCGCACGCCGTACTTGATGGCTTCCTGGATTTCCTCGACCGGCACGCCGTAGGTTTCCTTCATCTTGCCGCCGTACTGGTTGATGATGGCCAGCAGTTCCTGTGGAACCGAGCTGGAGCCGTGCATCACCAGGTGGGTGTTGGGGATGCGGGCGTGGATCTCCTTGACGCGGCTGATGGCCAGGATGTCGCCGGTGGGCTTGCGGCTGAACTTGTAGGCACCGTGGCTGGTGCCGATGGCAATAGCCAGGGCGTCGAGTTGCGTGGCCTTGACGAAGGTGGCCGCCTCTTCGGGGTCGGTCAGCATCTGGCTGTGGTCGAGCTTGCCCACGGCGCCGATGCCGTCTTCCTCGCCGGCATCGCCGGTTTCCAGGTTGCCCAGGCAACCGAGTTCGCCTTCGACGGTGACGCCGCTCTGGTGCGCCATGGCGACGACCTTGCGCGTCACTTCCACGTTGTAGTCAAAGCTGGAAGGCGTCTTGCCGTCTTCCATGAGCGAGCCGTCCATCATGACGGAGCCAAAGCCCAGGCCGATGGCGCCTTCGCAGACCTTGGGGCTGGTGCCGTGGTCCTGGTGCATGACCAGGGGAATGTGCGGATACATCTCGGCCGCGGCCTGGATCAGGTGCTTGATGAAAGGCTCACCCGCGTACTTGCGGGCGCCGGCACTGGCTTGCAGGATGACGGGCGCGCCCACCTCGTCGGCAGCGGCCATGACGGCCTGCACCTGCTCCAGGTTGTTGACGTTGAAGGCCGGAATACCGTAGCCGTTGGCGGCTGCGTGGTCCAGCAGTTCGCGCATTGAGACGAGTGCCATTTTGAATCCCCAGGAAGTTGAAAACCGCTTGCGTTACCGGCTTGGTAACCACTTGGTAACTGGTACCAAAAGGGGGGATTTTAAACGTCCGGGGCACACTCGGACCTTACGCCGGCGGCGCCGCTCAGCCCACGGCGCAGATTTTCAGCATGTTGGTGCCACCGGGCGAGCCCATGGGCTCGCCGCAGGTGATGGCGTACACGTCGCCGCTTTGCACGATGCCGCGGGATTTCAAGTGGTTTTCGGCCTCTTTCAGCGCGGTGTCGCGGTCGGCGCTGGTGTCGGCAAACAGGGGGCGCACGTTGCGGTACAGGGCCATCTTGCGCTGCGTGGCCACCTTGGTCGTCAGGGCATATATGGGCACGCGGATCAGGTGGCGGCTCATCCACAGGGCGGTGGAGCCGCTGTCGGTCATGGCGACAATGGCCTTGGCCCCCAGGTGGTGGGCGGTGAACAGTGCGCCCATGGCAATGGTCTGGTCGATGCGGTGGAAGGTCTTGCCGGTGAAGTCAGCCTCCAGCTCGAAGTCTTCGTGGCCTTCGGCAGCATGGCAGATCTTGGCCATTTCCACGATGGTCTCCAGCGGGTACTTGCCCGCAGCCGTTTCGGCCGACAGCATGACGGCGTCGGTGCCGTCAAGCACGGCATTGGCCACATCGCTGACCTCGGCGCGGGTGGGCACCGGGTTGGTGATCATGGATTCCATCATCTGGGTGGCGGTGATGACCACCCGGTCGTGCTCGCGGGCGAGCTTGATCATGCGCTTTTGCAGGCCCGGCACGATGGCGTTGCCCACCTCGACGGCCAGATCGCCGCGGGCGACCATGATGCCGTCGCTGGCCAGCAGGATCTCCAGCAGTTTCGGAATGGCCTCGGCCCGTTCGATCTTGGCGATCAGGCCGGGCTTGTGGTTGTACTCGGCAGCCGCCACGTTGCACAGCTGGCGCGCCATTTCCATGTCGGTGGCATTCTTCGGAAAACTCACCGCCACGTAATCGGCCTGGAAGCTCATGGCGGTGCGGATGTCGTCCATGTCCTTGGCGGTAAGGGCCGGCGCGCTCAAGCCGCCGCCCTGCTTGTTGATGCCCTTGTTGTTGGACAGCTCGCCGCCGATCTTGACGGTGGTGTGCACGGCCTCACCCTTGACGGCGTCCACCGTGATGACGATCAGGCCGTCGTTGAGCAGCAGCACGTCGCCGGCCTTGACCTCGCGCGGCAGCGCCTTGTAATCAAGCCCCACGCCGTTGTTGTCGCCGAGCTCGACCCGGGCGGCATCCAGCACGAATTTCTGTCCCGGCTCCAGCACCACCTTGCCCTCGGCAAACTTGCCGACACGGATCTTGGGGCCCTGCAGGTCCGCCATGATGGCCACCTCGCGGCCCGCACGCTGCGCCGCCTCGCGCACCAGGCGGGCGCGGTCGATGTGGTCCTGCGCCTTGCCGTGGCTGAAGTTCAGGCGCACGACGTTGACCCCCGCGCGAATCATCTGCTCCAGCAGCTCCGGGGCACTGGACGCCGGGCCCAGGGTGGCAACAATCTTGGTGGCGCGACGTGGCATGCAACAGTCTCCTTGTGGTGAGACTGCCATTTTCACATGGATGGGTGCGGGCCCTGCCCAGGGGCGCCCGACGCACCCGGCAGCAAAAAAAACGCCGTTATTGCCAAATAGTGCAGATCTCTTGCTACCAATATCCCCCACGAAAAGGGGGGATATTGTGTAATGGAAGGTTATGGAGCACCTTCCCACCACGCGATCAGTCGAACTGATCGACCACCTGATACGCCTGAGCAGCGTTCGGGACCGTGACTCCCTCCTGCACTGCGTGACCCAGGCACTGGCCGACACGGTCAGCGTGCACCAGGTCGAAATCCACAGCCTGGTGCAGGACGAAGACCGCAGCTTCTGGCTGCCACTCACCCGGGCCCTGGCGGGTTCCGGGGTTCGCTTCCTGTCCGACCCACTGCGCTCCGACTGGGAAACCATGACCCCGGTCCACCAGGAACCTGACCGGCTGGCCTGCCTGGACCAGGGAAAAATGGTGCAGACAATCCCGGACATGGGCCAGCCGGGCCACCTGACCCGCTTCCCCGTGATGCTGACCGGCGGCAGCCACCCCTGGGGTGTGGTCGAGATGCATTCCAGCGCCCCGCTATGCCACGCCGAGGTCACGGCAACCACCCGGCTGATCGCCATGTACGGCAACATGCTCGACATGCTCGATTACAGCGAGTGCGACGCCCTGACGGGCCTGTGGAACCGCAAGCCTTTTGACGATCTGTTCTACAAGACCATGCCGCTGGTGGAAGCCGCCACGCTGGCGCCGACGGATGTGGAGCACCGCGCGGCGCCAACGGCGAGTTTCTGGCTGGTCATGATTGACATTGACCACTTCAAGCAGGTCAACGACACCTACGGCCACCTGATCGGCGACGAGGTGCTGCTGCTGGTCGCCCGCATCCTGAAATCGTCGTTCCGGGTGTACGACCGGATCTACCGCTTTGGCGGCGAGGAGTTTGTGGTGGTCCTGCGGTGCAGCGGCCACGAGGCGGCCGTTGCGGCGGCGGAGCGTTTCCGCTCCAGCATGGCCGCCCACGAGTTTCCCCAGGTGGGCCACATCACGGCCAGCGTGGGGCTCACCGAGATCGTGGCCGGCGACTCCCCGCTGGCGGCCTGCGAACGTGCCGACCAGGCGGTGTACTACGCCAAGCACCATGGCCGCAACCAGGTGTGCAGCGACGCCGACCTGGTGCGCCGCGGCCTGCTGCAGGCACACCTCAAAACCGGCGAGGTGGAGCTGTTCTGACACAGCGCTTGCACAGCCAGGTGCCTTATTGGCCCCAGCGCCCGCCAACACTGCGTCAATAGCTATGAAAAACAGAGCGCCTTAGCTGGTGGCCCGGCGTGTCAGCACTTCAAACGCCGGCAGCGTCTTGCCTTCGAGCACTTCCAGAAACGCGCCACCACCGGTGCTGATGTAACCCACCTGGTCTTCGATGCCGTACTTGGCAATGGCCGCCAGCGTGTCGCCGCCGCCGGCAATCGAGAACGCGCTGGACGCGGCAATGGCCTGGGCAATCACCTTGGTGCCGTTCTCGAAGGCGGCGAACTCGAACACGCCTACGGGGCCGTTCCAGACGATGGTGCCGGCCGCCTTGAGCTGCTGCGCCAGGGCCTGTGCGGTCTGCGGGCCGATGTCCAGGATCAGGTCGTCGTCGGCCACGTCGGTGGCAGCCTTGATCGTTGCCGGCGCATCGGCGGCAAAGGTCTTGGCAGTCACCACGTCGGTGGGGATGGGCACAGCGGCGCCACGGGCCTTCATCGCCTCGATGACGGCCTTGGCTTCTGCCAGCAGGTCCGGCTCGGCCAGGCTCTTGCCGATCTTCAGGCCGGCGGCCAGCATGAAGGTGTTGGCAATGCCGCCACCGACGATCAACTGGTCCACATTGGCGGCCAGGCTCTTCAGGATGGTCAGCTTGGTCGAGACCTTGGAGCCGGCCACGATGGCCACCAGCGGGCGCTTGGGGGCCAGCAGCGCCTTGGAGATGGCGTCCATCTCGGCAGCCAGCAGCGGACCGGCGCAGGCGATGGGTGCGAACTGGGCAATGCCGTAGGTGGACGCCTCGGCGCGGTGGGCGGTGCCGAAGGCGTCGTGCACGAAGATGTCGCACAGTGCGGCCATTTTCTTTGCCAGTTCTTCGCTGTTCTTCTTCTCGCCCTTGTTGACGCGGCAGTTTTCCAGCAGCACCAGCTGGCCGGGCTGCACTTGCACGCCGTCGACCCAGTTGGCCACCACGGGCACGCTGCGGCCCATGAGTTCACCCATGCGCGCGGCCACGGGGGCCAGGGAATCTTCGGGCTTGAACTCACCTTCGGTGGGGCGGCCCAGGTGCGAGGTGACCATGACGGCGGCACCAGCATCCAGCGCCATCTGGATGCAGGGCACGCTGGCGCGGATGCGGGTGTCTTCGGTAATGCGGCCTGTGCCATCCTGCGGCACATTCAGGTCGGCACGGATGAAAACCCGCTTGCCGGCCACTTGGCCACGGGCGCACAAATCAGAAAAACGGATAACGTTCATGGGGACACCTTTGAAGAATGGAGGAAAGCCATGCGCCGCGCGTGCGGGCTCGGCCGCCATTGTAAAAGCCACCCCGTTGCCACCGAGCCGCCCAAGGCGCCCTAACCCCTGTACGGGAGGCAGCAACCCACACAACAGCGCGGTGTGGGGGCCCTAGTTCACCAGCCCAGCCCCAGATGCAAGGGCAGGTAGACCGCCATGCCACTCACAATCGTGCCCAGCACGGCCTGACCCCGCCCATGGGTGCCGAAGTAGTACGCGGCTCCCGCCAGCGCTGCAAACAAGCGCGCGTCCTGCCAGGTCGTGATGAGATGTCCCTGGGTCATCAGGACTTCGGGCAGCACCACGGCCGAAAGGGCCGCAATCGGTGCGTATTGCAGGCCGCGCTGCGCCCAGTGCGGCAGGTGCCAGGGTTTGGCGCTGAGAAAAAAGAAACAGCGCGTCACCACGGTCACCAGTCCCAGCCCGACAATCACCCCCAGGGTCCAGCCATCGGTCTCGTTCATGCCGGACTTCCCGGAGTGGTCGGTGCGTCAGGCCGCAGGTGTTCCAGCACCAGACACAGCGCCACGGCTGCCGCGATGGCGGCCACGATGTTGAGCTTGAAGGGCAGCGCAAACGCCGCCACCGCGGCCATGGCGGCCACCCCGGCAGACACCCGGCGCAGCGCACTGGTGGCCAGGGAACAGCCCACGCCCAGCAGCGCCAGGATGCCTGCGAACCCCAACCCCCAATTCGCGGGAATGGAGTGCGCCAGCGCAATGCCCAACAAACTCATGGCCTGCCAGCTGACCCAGTTGAAAAAACTGCCCCCCGACAAATAGGCCAGCTCGGCCGTGCGCCCTGCCTCATCGGTGGCTGGGTGGGTGAAGCGCCGGGTGAACATCACATAACTCAGGTCTGCGGTCAGGTACCCCTGGAATAGGCGCCAGCGCAGCGGCAGGTGCATCAGGTAGGCCCGCATGTGGGCGCTGAACACCACAAAGCGCAGGTTCACGCAAAAAGCGGTTGCCAGGATCACCCATACCGGGGCACCAGCCGCGATCAGGGGCATGGACGCCAGCTGTGCGCTGCCGGCAAACACCAGCAGACTCATGGCAGCGGCTTCGAAGGTGCTCATGCCGGAGTTGACCATGGCCACACCCGTCATCAACCCCCAGGCGGCCAGCCCGGGCGAGGTAGCCGCCATTTCCCGCAAACCCCGCTGGAACTCGGGATGCCGCCACCAATGGCGCCAGCGCGCAATCACGCCAAGACCTGCCCCACCTGCAGGGGGACACCGCGCAGGAAGTCCGCCGCCGCCAGACGCTTGCCGCCGGGGCGCTGCAGCTCGGTCAGAATCACTACTGAATTCATAGCGGCCACCGCAATGCCTTCAGCCCCTACGGCCACAATCGTGCCTGGAAGCGGGTTTGCGGCGGCGGCCGGGGCCGGCTGCGCCGCCCAGACCTTGAGCACTTCGCCCTGCAGGGTGGTGGTGGTGGCGCCCGGAAAGGGGTTGAACGCCCGCACCCGCCGCGCAATGGTCGGCGCGTCGAGGTGCCAGTCAATGGCGGCTTCATGCTTTTCGATCTTGTGGGCGTAGGTGACGCCGGTTTGCGGCTGGCGTTGCGGCTGCAGATGCCCGGCAGCGGCGCGGTCCAGCGCCTGCACCACCAAGTCGGCACCCAGATCGGCCAGCCGGTCATGCAGGGTGGCCGTGGTGTCGTGTTCGCCTATGGGCACGCTGTGCACCAGCAGCATGTCGCCGGTATCCAGTCCGGCATCCATCTGCATGATGGTGACGCCTGTCTCGGCATCGCCCGCTTCGATGGCCCGGTGGATGGGCGCCGCGCCGCGCCAGCGCGGCAACAGGGAGCCGTGGATGTTGAGGCAGCCGAGCTTGCCGGCCTGGGCCATGTCGTCCAGCACCCACTGCGGCAGGATCAGGCCGTAGGCGGCCACCACCATCACATCGGCATCGGCCTGCGCAATGGCCTGGCGCGCTGCCACGGCGTCCTCGGGGTATTTGCCGTCGAGCCGCAGGCTGCGCGGCTGGGCCACGGTCAGGGCATGGTCCAGCGCGAACTGTTTGACCGCCGAGGCCTGCAGCTTCATGCCGCGCCCGGCGGGTCGGTCGGGCTGGGTCAACACCAGACGGATGGTGTGGCCGCTGGCGTGCAGCCGCTCCAACGCCACCCGGGCAAACTCGGGCGTGCCGGCAAAGACGACGTTCACCGCCTCGCCCTCACCGCGCGTCCTCGCGCTGGGCCTTGCGCAGCTTGGTCTTGATGCGGTTGCGCTTGAGCGGCGAAAGGTATTCGACGAACACCTTACCCATCAGGTGGTCCATTTCATGCTGGATGCACACCGCCAGCAGCTCTTCGGCTTCGATGGTGCGCACCTGCCCGGCAAGGTCCATGGCGCGCACATGCACAGCGTCAAACCGCTCCACACCGTCGTAGATGCCGGGCACCGACAGGCAGCCCTCTTCGTTGAGGTGGGTGCCGGGGCTGGTCCAGACCAGTTCGGGGTTGATCAGCACGATGGGGTCGTCGCGTTCCTCGGAAACATCGATCACGATCACGCGTTCATGCACGTCGATTTGCGTGGCCGCCAGGCCAATGCCCTTGGCGTCGTACATGGTGTCAAGCATGTCGGCCACCAGGGTGCGGATGCGGTCGTCCACGGCGGCAACCGGCTTGGCAACCGTGTGCAGGCGGGGATCGGGATAACAAAGTATGGGAAGTAAAGCCATGGGGTCTCTTCAAAGATGTCGCTATTTTCGCCACTTTTCCGTAATCGAGTGTAAGCGTCGGGCAAAAAACGTTGCCGAATCAAGGGCTTGAGCGCAAAATCGTGCGTGAATTATCAAGTTATCCCTCGGGATTGCAGCACCACATGACGACACACCTTATGGCGAAATCCACTCTGGCCACGGCCCTCCTGAGCGCACTGGCCAGTGCACTGGTTGCCGCTCCCGCCCAAGCCCAGAACTTTCCCATCACGGCCGCTCAAAGGGAAACTGCCAGCCAGGTGGCCCAGAAGGGCGTCCCCTTGAGCGAGCTGGCCGCCAACGCGCCCGAGCGCTACACCATCAAAAGCGGCGACACGCTGTGGGCCATTTCGGGCCTGTTCCTCAAGCGCGCCTGGCACTGGCCCGAGCTGTGGGGCATGAACCTGGATGACATCAAGAACCCGCACCGCATTTACCCGGGGCAGGTGCTGGTGCTGGAGCGCAAGAACGGCATGGCCACCCTGCGCGTGGATGGCGCGAACGACGCGTCCCTGCCCGACACGGTGCGCGTATCCCCGCGCACCCGCTACGAGTCACTGGCTGACGCCGCCCTGCCCACGCTGCGCCCCAGCGTCATTGAACCCTTCCTGGCCGAACCCGTGGTGGTAGACGAAGCCGGCCTCAAGTCCGCCCCGCGCATCGTCTCCGCTCCGGAAAGCCGCGTGCTGCTCACCCAGGGTGACCGTGCCTACGCCCGGGGACCCAAGGACATGCCCCTGCTGGACGACCAGCGGCTGGAGAAACAGTTCCGCGTGTTCCGCGAAGCCACTCCACTCAAGGACCCCGTCACGGGTGAGGTGCTGGGTTACGAAGCCCAGTACGTGGGCAAGGCCACACTGGTGCGCGGCGAAACCACGACAGAAGTCGAGAACCGGGACGGCAGCCTGAGCACCGCCCTCGTGCCGGCCACCATCGACATCGTGGGAGCCAAGGAAGAAATGCGCGTCGGCGACCGCATGCTGCCCGAGCCCCCGCGCCAGCTGATGGCCTATACCCCCCACGCGCCGGCCAGCAAGATGGACGGGCGCATCGTCTCGGTCTATGGCAGCGCCGTGGTCAACGCCGCCCAGAACCAGGTGGTGGTCATCAACCGCGGAACGCGCGACGGCATGGAAGTCGGGCATGTCATGGCCATCCTCAAGGACGGCGCCCGCGTGGTGGACAAGTCCGACGACAGCCGCCCCCTGCTGAAGCTGCCCGACGAACGCAACGGCCTGCTGATGGTGTTTCGCACCTTCGACCGCGTGTCGTATGCGCTGGTCCTGGAGATCACCGACGGCGTCCGGGTGGGTGACCGCCTGACCAACCCGCGCTGACACGGCGCGGCCAGACTCCCGCCGCCCCGCCACCGCCCCATGGAGCGTGACGAACTTGCCGGCTGGCTGCGGCTGCACCTGACACCCGGCATCGGCAACAGCACCGCCAGGCGGCTGCTGGCGGCCTTTGGCCTGCCAGCGCAGATTTTTGCGCAAACAGCCGCGGCCCTGGGCCAGGTGGCCGGCGTGCAGCAAACCGCAGCCCTGCTGCAGGAGCCGGTCGAACTGCCGGCCCTGCTGGAGACCACGTGGGCCTGGCTGCAATCCGACCCGCAGAGGCACCGCGTCCTGACGCTGGGCGATGCAGCCTACCCGCAATCCCTGCTGCAGATGGAAGACCCCCCGCTGCTGCTGTATGGCATGGGCGCCCCGGCGGCCTGGCAGGCGGACGGGTTGAACGCCACCCTGGCGCGCTGCATCGCCGTGGTGGGCAGCCGCAACCCGACCCCGCAAGGGATCGCCAACGCGCGGCAGTTTTCCCTGGCCTTGGCCCAGGCCGGCTGGACGGTGGTATCGGGGCTGGCATTGGGCGTGGATGGTGCCGCCCACGCCGGCGCGCTGGACGGCGCCAGCGCCACCCCGCTCGCCACCGTGGCCGTGGTGGGCACCGGGCTGGACCGGGTCTACCCGAAGCAGCACCGGGACCTCGCCCATCGCATAGCCCAGCACGGCGTGCTGCTCAGCGAATACCCGCTGGGCACCCCGCCCCACGCGGCCAACTTCCCCCGGCGCAACCGCATCATTGCCGGGTTGGCGCGCGGCACCCTGGTGGTCGAGGCGGCCCTGCAATCGGGCTCCCTGATCACGGCGCGACTGGCGGCCGAACAGGGCAAGGAGGTGTTCGCCATTCCCGGCTCCATCCACTCCACCCAGGCTCGGGGCTGCCATGCCCTCATCCGGCAGGGCGCCAAGCTGGTGGAATGCGCCCAGGACATACTGGAGGAACTGCAGACCGAACCGCCTTCCGACAGCGCTAGCAATTCCATAGCTGCCCACACAGATGACACGGGTGCCAACGCGGAAAAAGAATCTCAAAACAGCCTGCTGCAGGCACTGGGCTTTGATCCCGTCGGGCTGGACGCGCTCCTGGCCCGCACCGGACTGGACACCCCGACGCTGCAGGTGCGGCTGCTGGAACTGGAGCTGCAAGGCCAGCTGGGTCGCCTGCCCGGGGGCCTGTTTCAGCGCGTGGCACGCAGCTAAACGCGGAAAAGCAGGGCAAGTCCGACCCGCGCCGTCCGGCTCGTTTTTCTGCGCTATATTGGCGCCATGTTTGAAGTTCTTGTCTTCGTTTACGAAAACTATTACACCGGCGACAGCTGCCCCGAACCTGCCCATCTGGAGCGCAAGCTCAATGCCGTCGGGTTCGCGTCAGATGAAATCGACGACGCAATGACCTGGCTCAAGGGCCTGAACACCGCCGCCAGCGGGTCCGCCCCTCTGGCCGACACCAGCCCGCGGACACTGCCGGAGCCCTGGCTGCGGGAACCCAGCCCCACCAGCGTGCGCATTTACCCAGCCGCCGAGCAGTTCCATCTGGGCGCGCAATGCCTGGGGTTCATCAGCTTTCTGGAATCGGCGGGCGTACTGCCGGCCCACATGCGCGAAGTGGTCATCGACCGGGCCATGGCCGCACCGGGATCGCCCGTCTCGCTGGACGACCTCAAGATCATCATCCTGATGGTTTACTGGAGTTTCGGCCAGGAACCCGATGCACTGGTGCTCGACGAGCTGTGCGAGGACACCAGCGCGCGCGTCGCGCATTAGAAACTAGTCCCCACGCGTCCCCACTGCGTGTGGGTCGCTCCCCCCCAAGGGGGCCGCGTTTCACCTTGGGGCGGTCCGGCGGTGAAACAGCCCCTACGCCACGCCGGTCACTCTCAGGCCAGCAAGCGCTCGGGATTGGCTTCCAGCTTGGTCAGCGCATTGCGGGTGGCGCGCACGGTGAGAGTTTCCTCTTCCTGCGGCAACAGCAGACCCGCCTGCAAATAGGCCGCCAGACGTCCGCCCTGGATCAGGAAACACCGCCCCGACGGCGCGGCAAACAGGTTCAGGTGCTTGCGGTCGCTGCGCCAGGCAAACTGCACCTGCGTGATCTGGCTGTTGTGATCCAGTGTGAACCAGGCGCCGGGTTGCAGTTCCTGCGCCCAGGCCAGCATGGCAGCGGTCGGCTTGGAGCCGCCGCTGGCAACCACTTCAATGGCGGAAGCCTCGATGCCCAGCATCATCTCGATGCTCTCCGCATCCAGGGGCAGGTCTCCCATGCCGTCTTCGCTCACGAAATCTTCCAGATTGCCCAGGCGCTGGGCCATGGCATCAATCTTTTCCTGCGAAATCGCCTGGGTCTTGGACAGGAAGGCATCTGCCAGGGTGTCGCTGAGCGTCTTGATATGTGCTTCCTGCTCGGACGGAGCCATAGACAGCAAGGACATGCCCGAACGCAGGCGCAGCAGCAGGTTGGGTAGATCCTGGATGACGCGGGCGCGGTCGGCGCGGTTGGGCTTGGCGCTGGCGGCCCACACCAGATCCGTGGCCGATTTCTTGAGCGAAAGCGTATCGGCGTGTTGCGGCCCCTTGCGCACGGCCACCACGGCCAGCACCTCGGCCCACACCTTGAACAGGAAATTGCGGATCTCGCTGCGCACCGGCATGTCCTTGAGCACGTTGCGCAGCTCGATGGTGTACTGGATGGCGAGCGTTTCCTTCTGCTCCACCTGCTGCGCCACGCTCACCACTTTCTGGGCCGGCCCTTTTTCCGTCAGGAACTTGTCCAGGAATTTCTGGAACTCGTCGTACACGATCTGGTAGACCTTCTTGCCGGTCTCGGGGTATTGCTCCACCACCTGCACGATGCGCTTGATTTCGGCCTCCATGGCCTTGCCATGCACACCGGCCGAATCGAAACCCATGACGCACGACCCCATGCGGTCGATCAGCAAGCGCGCCGGGTGCGTGGTTGTTCCCAGAAAGTCCGGGTCCTCCAAAGCCACGCGCAGCACCGGCATCTGCAGCCTGGCAAACCATACCCGGATGCCAGGGGGAATGCGGTCTTCGGACAGAATCGCCTGGAACATCAGCGCCACGATTTCAATCGTGGCCTTTTCACCCTTGGTCTCGGCCTTCTTTTTCAGGTCGGCGGTCTTTTCGCGCAAATCCCCGGCCACGCGGGCCACTCCGGCCGGGCTGTAATCTTCGTACAGCGTGCCCCCGGTCGCGTAGGCAGCCATCTGCCCCACTGGCATGGGCGCCATGGCAGCCGCCAGCGCCGGCGAGGGCACATGGTGCGCGGTACCGACAAAATCGCCGCCGCCGTGGCTCACGAACAGGCGCCGGATCTGGCCGATGACACCCTGCGCGCGGCTGCGCGCGCGCGCCAGCGGCGTTGTGGCGGTCATCATGCGAGTTTCATCGGCCGCCCCATACCCGGGGTTCAGATTGCTCTGCATGGACGACGGCTGCCGCCAGAAGGGCGCCGGTGACGATGTGGAGGGCGTGCCCGCGCCGGGGGGAACGGAATCGCCCCCTGCCGCCTGCGCCCCGTGTGCTCCCCAGCCCAGACGGCCGCCGAACAAGCCGCCGTCCGCAGACGCCGCCGCCGAGGACGCACTGGGGCTCGGTGTCATCCCGGCCGACCCGACACCGTGCGTGGCACCCGTTGGCCCGCCCCGTGGGTTGGCCATGGCCTCTTGCCGGCGCTCTTCGGGGGGGCTGCCGCCCGCCGCCGAGGCAGACGGTGCGCCCGGCGCCGAAGGACCGGAGGCGGCCACACCGCGCGACCCAGCACTGCGCACTGGAATTTTGACGCGGTCCTTGAGTTCAATGGTGGGCAGGACGCCCTTCTTGACGAGCACGTCGTTGGCGTTGGTGTACGCCGTTTTCAAGCGCTCCACCAGGAGCTTCTGGACCACGTCGTTGACCAGGGGCCAGGAATCCCCGGGCATGCCCGCAGTCGTCCATTGCTCCACCATCAGCAGCACCAGCACTTCCGGGCGCAGCACATCGTGCCCCGGCAACTCCTGTGTGCCTTCCAGAAACTGGATGCGCACGCGCAGGTCTTCCAGCTGCTCGCCGACTTTCTCCATGACCGCCAACACCATGCGCGAGGCCAGAATCTTGTTCTCGACCACGTCGGTGCCCACCAGCTCCAGTCCGGCCCCGTCCGCGTGGGCAGACGCGTTCTTCTTCGGCGGCTCCAGACTCGCGCGCCAGACTTTCATGGTGCTGTCCAGCCAGAGGGGACGGCTTTGCCGGTAGGCCGTCCAGGCATCGCGGCGGGACTGGTTTTCCCGCGCACTGGTCGACTCATCCATCAAGATGGAGAGCTGGTCCCCCACCGCCGTACCGATCTCGACCATGGCCTTGCCCGCCTCGGCCAGAAAGCGCTCACGCACCGCCCGGGCGAGCTGCAGCCTGGGAGACAGGCTGGGGGAAGGTCCGGACGCGATCGCCATGGTTCAGGAAAACCTCAGACGGCCGCGCCCGCGTTGGGATCGCTGGGATCCTCTTCCTTCTTGACCGGTCCCTTGATCAGGTCTTCGCGCTGGATGCCCAGCCACATGGCAATGGCAGCCGCCACGAACACCGAGGAGTAAATGCCGAACAGGATGCCGATCGTCAGCGCCAGCGCAAAGTAATGCAGGGTGGCGCCGCCAAACAACAGCATGGACAGCACCATCATCTGCGTGGCACCGTGGGTGATGATGGTGCGGCTGATGGTGGACGTGATGGCGTTGTCGATGATCTGCGGGGTGCTCATCTTGCGGTAGCGGCGGAAGTTCTCGCGGATCCGGTCGAAGATCACCACCGATTCATTCACCGAATAACCCAGCACCGCCAGCACGGCCGCCAGCACCGGCAGGGAAAACTCCCACTGGAAAAAGGCAAAGAAGCCCAGGATGATGATCACGTCGTGCAAGTTGGCGATGATGGCTGCCACGGCAAACTTCCACTCGAAGCGCAATGCCAGATACAGCATGATGCCCACCACCACGGAGGCCAGTGCCTTGAGGCCGTCGGCCGCCAGCTCATCGCCCACCTGAGGACCGACAAACTCGGTGCGGCGCAAGGTGGCCGAGCCATCCGCTGTCTGGAGGGTGGCCATGACACGCTCGCTTTGCTGGCCCGAACTGCTGCCTTTTTGCACCGGCATGCGGATCAGCACATCCCGTGCGGTACCGAAGTTCTGCACCTGCACGTCGTTGATGCCCAGGGCCGCGACACTGGAACGGATGGCGTTGAGGTCCGCCGGCTGGGAATAGCTCACCTCCATCAGCGTGCCGCCGGTGAACTCCACCGACAAATGCAGCCCGCGGGAAAACAGGAAGAACACAGCCGCCAGGAAGGTGACGAGCGAGACCAGGTTGAACACCAGCGCATGCCGCATGAACGGAATGTCGCGGTGGATCTTGAAAAATTCCATACCGTTTCCCCTTTAGTCTGCCGTGGTCTGGTGACCGGCATCCGGGCGCCAGACCGTCCCGATGGACACTGTTTTCAGCTTCTTCTGGCGGCCGTACCACAGGTTGACCAGCCCCCGCGAGAAGAACACCCCCGAGAACATGCTGGTCAGGATACCCAGGCAGTGAACCACGGCAAAACCGCGCACGGGTCCGGAACCAAAGGCCAGCAAGGCCAGGCCGGCGATAAGGGTGGTGACGTTGGAGTCGATGATGGTGGCCCATGCACGGTCGTAGCCGGCATGGATGGCCGCCTGCGCCGAGGCGCCGTTGCGCAACTCTTCGCGCACCCGTTCGTTGATCAGCACGTTGGAGTCGATCGCCATACCCAGCACCAGCGCCATGGCGGCCATGCCAGGCAGGGTGAGCGTGGCCTGCAGCATGGACAGCACCGCCACCAGCATCAAGAGGTTGAAGGCCAGGGCCACGCTGGAAAACACGCCAAACAGCATGTAGTACAGGCACATGAAGACGACCACGGCGCTGAAGCCCCAGGCCACACTGTGGAAGCCCTTGGAGATGTTCTCGGCACCCAGGCTGGGGCCAATGGTGCGCTCCTCGATGATTTCCATGGGCGCAGCCAGCGAGCCGGCGCGCAACAGCAGGGCCGTGTCGTTGGCTTCCATGGTCGTCATGCGGCCGGAAATCTGCACCCGGCCGCCACCGATTTCGGAGCGGATCACCGGCGCCGTCACCACTTCGCCCTTGCCCTTTTCGAACAGAACGATGGCCATGCGCTTGTTGATGTTCTCCCGCGTCACATCGCGGAAAATGCGGGCGCCTTTGGCATCCAGTGTGAGATTGACCGTGGGTTCCTGCGTCTGGCTGTCAAAGCCGGGCTGGGCGTCGGTCAAGTTGTCGCCGGTCAGGATGACCTGCTTCTTCACGATCACCGGTGTGCCATTGCGCTCCAGGTAACGCTCGGAGCCGAAGGGCACCGCACCGGCACCCTGCTCGGCCGCGCGGGCTTCGGTGCCCTCATCCACCATGCGGATTTCCAGGGTGGCCGTGCGGCCCAGAATGTCCTTGGCCTTGGCCGTGTCCTGCACGCCAGGCAACTGCACCACGATGCGGTCCAGGCCCTGCTGCTGGATCACCGGCTCGGCCACGCCCAGCTCGTTGATGCGGTTGTGCAGGGTGGTGATGTTCTGCTTGAGCGCCTGGTCCTGCACCGCGCGGGCCGACGCCGGCTTGATGCTGGCCACCAGCTTGAACTCAGCCCCTTCGGGCGACTCGGCGGTCACCAGGTCGGTGAACTGGTCCTGGATGACGCGCTTGGCAGCCTCCAGCGTCTGGCTGTCACGGAAGCGGATTTCAATGGTCTGCCCGTTGCGGTTGATGCCGCTGTGGCGCACATTCTTTTCGCGCAGGGTGGTGCGGATATCGCCGGCCAGCGATTCCGCCTTCTTGGACAGTGCCGCCTGCATGTCCACCTGCAGCATGAAGTGCACGCCACCGCGCAAGTCCAGCCCCAGGTACATGGGCGAGGCATGCAGCGCCGTCAGCCAGGCCGGCGAGCGCGACAACAGGTTGAGCGCCACCACGTACGCGGGCTCTGCCGCATCCGGATTGAGCGCCTTCTGCAGCGCGTCCTTGGCCTGCAGCTGCACATCGGTGCTGGCAAAACGGGCCTTGATGGACGTGTTGTCCAGGGATACCGCGTCGGCGGCAATGCCGGCCGTCTTGAGCACCTCTTCGACCCGGGCCAGGGCCGCCGCGTCGAGCTTCATGGACGCCTTGGCAACCGAGACCTGAACGGCCGGCGCCTCACCAAAGAAATTGGGCAGGGCATACAGCCCCCCCACCACGAGCGCGATCAGGATGATCGCGTACTTCCATACCGGGTAACGGTTCATGATCGCGCCTGGAACAGTTGGGAGAGCTTGCGAAATTACTTGATGGTGCCCTTGGGCAGCACCTGCACCACGGCGGCGCGCTGGACCTGCACCTCGACGCCGTTGGCCACTTCCAGGCTGATGAAGCCTTCGCCGAGCTTGCTGACCTTGCCCAGCATGCCGCCCGAGGTCACGACTTCATCGCCCTTGGCGATAGCGTCGATCATGGCCTTGTGCTCCTTCTGCTTCTTCATCTGGGGGCGGATCATCACGAAATACAACACCACAAACATCAGCACCAGCGGCAGCATGCTCATCAGGGAGGACTGCATGTCGCCTCCGGCAGCGGCAACAGGGGCAGTTTGGGCAAAGGCAGAAGAAATGAACACGGCAAAACTCCACAAAAGGGATGACAAGAAGAAATCTCCCCACCCGCACGCCAGGTCAGGCGCATGCAGGCAGGCAACCGGGGATTGTAAGCCGGCAGGGCGCTAGCCGCCCTGCCGGCCACCCCGACTCTACGCGACCCGGGCAACCGGTTGGTGGAAGCGCTCCAGCAGCGTCGTCCACTGCTGGCGGGCCGCAAGCAAATGCCGTGCCTTGACATGGCCAAATCCGCGAATCTGCTCCGGCACGCGGGCGAACGCCAGTGCCACGTCGCGGTTGGACGGGTTCAGCAGCGGCAGCATGTCTTCAATGGCGCGGCGGTATTCCTCCACCAGCGCCCGCTCCTGGCGGCGCTCGTCCGAATAGCCGAACACGTCGAGCGCCGTGCCCCGCAGGACCTTGAGCGGCGCCAGCACGCGAAACGCCACCTGCATCCAGGGGCCGAACGGGCGCTTCTGCAGTTCCCCGGCTGCATTGCGGGGTGCCAGCAGGGGGGGCGCCAGGTGGTAGTGCAACTTGAAGTCGCCTTCAAACTGGGCGTTCACCTGGGCCAGGAAAGCCGTGTCGGTGTGCAGGCGCGCCACCTCGTACTCATCCTTGTAGGCCATGAGCTTGAACAGGTAGCGGGCCACGGCCTGCGTCAGCGGCAGGGCCACCGCCCCGGATGCCGGCAAAGCCTCTTCCACGCGGCGCACCTGGTCCACAAACGTCGCGTAGCGCGCGGCGTAGGCCGCGTTCTGGTACCCGGTCAGGAAAGCGACCCGCTGGGTCACCATGTCGTCCAGCGACTGCGTGGTGCGCGGCGTGAAGGCAATCACCTGCCCGGGGTTGAGCAGCTGGCGTACCGCAGCCCCGTCGTGCGCGGCCTGCCGGCCCCAGGCAAAGGCCGCCTTGTTGGCCTCCACGGCCACGGCATTGAGTTCAATGGCCCGCAGCAGGGACGACAACGCCAGCGGAATCCAGCCCTTTTGCCAGGCGAAACCCAGCATGACCGGGTTGGTATAGATGCTGTCTCCCATGAAGCGGGTGGCAATGGCGTCGGCGTCCAGCGTGCCCACGCCCGTCTCGCCCACTGTCCGGGTGATGTCGGCCAGGCAATCCGGGCCGGGGTTGATCCAGTCGGCATTCTTGACAAACGCCGCCGTCGGCGCACTGTGGGCATTGAGCGCCACGTGGGTGCGCCCGGCGCGCATGCGCAAGGTGGTCTCCTTGCCGGCCACCACCACCGGATCGCAGCCGATGACCAGGTCGGCCGACGCCATGCCTACGCGGGTGGTGCGGATGTCGTCCTGCGTGGCGGCAATCAGCACATGGCTCCAGGTCGCGCCGCCCTTTTGCGCCAGCCCCCCGGCGTCCTGCGTGACGATGCCCTTGCCCTCCAGGTGCGCCGCCACACCCAGCAGCTGGCCGATGGTGATGACGCCGGTGCCGCCCACGCCCGCCACCACGATGCCCCAGGCACCCCCGGCGCCCAGGGGCGGCAGCACGGGGTCTGGCAGCGCCCCCAGTTCCAGTGGCGAAGCCGCCGCGCCCTTGGCCTTCTTGCGCAGCTGGCCCCCTTCCACGGTGACAAAACTGGGGCAGAACCCCTTCACGCAGGAGTAGTCCTTGTTGCAGGTGCTCTGGTTGATCTGGCGCTTGCGCCCGAATGGGGTCTCCAGCGGCTCCACGCTGATGCAGTTGCTCTGCACGCTGCAGTCGCCGCAGCCTTCGCACACCAGTTCGTTAATGACCACGCGCTTGGCCGGGTCCACCAGCGTGCCGCGCTTGCGGCGGCGGCGCTTTTCGGTGGCACAGGTCTGGTCGTAGATGATGACGGTGGTGCCCTTGATCTCGCGGAACTCGCGCTGGATGCGGTCGAGCCCGTCGCGGTGTTCGATCGCGATGCCCTCGGGCAGCCCGGTGACGTGCGCGTACTTCTCGGGCTCGTCAGTCACCACCACGATCTTGACGGCGCCCTCGGCCCGCATGCTTTGCGCAATCTGCACCACCGAATGGCCTTCGGGGCGCTCGCCCACCTGCTGGCCTCCGGTCATGGCCACGGCGTCGTTGTAGAGGATCTTGTAGGTGATGTTCACGCCCGCGGCAATGGCCTGGCGCACCGCCAGCAGGCCACTGTGGAAGTAGGTGCCGTCGCCCAGGTTGGCGAACATATGCTGGTCGTGGCTGAAGGGCTGCTGGCCGACCCAGGGCACACCCTCGCCACCCATCTGGGTAAAGCCCACGGTGGCGCGGTCCATCCAGATGCTCATGAAATGGCAGCCGATGCCAGCCATGGCGCGCGAACCTTCGGGAACCTTGGTACTGGTGTTGTGCGGACAACCCGAGCAGAACCAGGGCTGGCGATCGGCCCCCTTGACGGCACCCAGCTCCAGCACCTGCATGGCGCTTTCCTTGGCCGCCAGGATGGCCAGCTGCGCGTCGATGCGGGCGGCGGTGTCGCTGTCGACCCCCAGCTTCTTGATGCGCTGGGCAATGGCCCGGGCGATGATGGCCGGCGACAGGTCGGCGTTGGCGCGCAATAGGGTGTTGGCACTCGGGTTGGGCATGGACCACTCGCCGCCACCGCCGTAGTGGTCGGCGGTCTCCACCTCGTTGAACTTGCCCAGCACGGTGGGCCGCACATCGGCGCGCCAGTTGTACAGCTCTTCTTTGAGCTGGTATTCGATGACCTGGCGTTTCTCCTCCACCACCAGAATCTCCTGCAAGCCGGTGGCGAACTCGCGCGTGAGCTGCGCCTCCAGCGGCCACACCACGCCCACCTTGTGCAGGCGGATGCCGATGCGCCGGCAGGTCGCGTCGTCCAGCCCCAGGTCGAGCAGGGCCTGGCGCGTGTCGTTGTAGGCCTTGCCGCTGGCAATGATGCCGAAGCGGTCGTTCGGTCCCTCGATCACGTTGTAGTTCAGCCGGTTGGCGCGGATGTAGGCCAGCGCGGCGTACCACTTGGTATCAAACAGGCGCGCCTCCTGCTCCAGCGCGGCATCGGGCCAGCGGATGTGCACGCCACCGGGTGGCATCACGAAGTCGGTCGGCGTGACGATCTGCACGCGGTCCGGGTCGATGATGGCCGTGGCGCTGGACTCCACGATTTCCTGGATCGTCTTCATGCCGGCCCACACGCCGGAGAAGCGGCTCATGGCAAAGGCGTGGATGCCCAGGTCCAGGATCTCCTGCACGTTGGCCGGGAAGAACACCGGCGTGCCGCAGGCCTTGAAAATATGGTCGCTCTGGTGCGCGGCGGTCGAGCTCTTGGCCACGTGGTCGTCACCCGCCACGGCAATCACGCCGCCCCAGGGCGTGGTGCCCGCCATGTTGGCATGCTTGAACACGTCGGAGCAGCGGTCCACGCCGGGGCCCTTGCCGTACCAGATGCCGAACACGCCGTCGTACTTGTTGCTGCCGGGCGGCGCAAAACCCAGTTGCTGGGTGCCCCACAAGGCGGTGGCCGCCAGCTCTTCGTTCACGCCGGGCTGGAACACCACGTGGTGGGCCTTGAGGTATTTCTCGGCCTTCTGCAGCGACTGGTCGTAGGTGCCCAGGGGCGAGCCACGGTAGCCGCTGATGAAGCCGGCGGTGTTCTTGCCCACGCGCAGGTCGCGCACGCGCTGCAGCATGGGCAGCTTCACCAGGGCCTGCACGCCGCTCATGAAGGCGTGGCCGTGATCGAGGGCGTATTTGTCGTCGAGCGTGACGGCCTGCGGGTCGGGGCGGGCGGGCTCGGGCAGATCATGTAGAACCTGGGGGTTCAGCGGGGCGTTCATTGTTTGAAGTCTCCTGTGGGTTTAACTGCCGCCTTGTGGGCGGCGACTCGGCGCACCCATCCGGGTAGGACAGGCAACGCAACCAGACACAAAGTGTAGTGGTGATTGCGTCACAATGTGCGCACCCCCTGTCGCCTGCGAAACCCGATGCCCATGACCACCGCCCAGCCCACCACGCACCGGAGCCGGCGCGCACATGCCGCCGCCGCATTTTTGGCCTTGTTTTGGCTTGCAGCACCCGCAGGTATTGCGCAGACAGCTATTAATTCAATAGCAAACACCAGTGGACTGCCGATGCGCAATATCCAGATTGAAGTGCGCCAGGTGCTGCGCAACGACCGCCAGCAGGCCGATGTGCAGACCCGCGGCGCCCTGCAGCTGGGGAACGACGGACAGCTGGACGCCCAGGCCCGCGTGCAGCTGCGCCAGCAGCAGACGCAGCAATCGGCCACCGCCAGCCAGCAGGTTCTGGTGCTCAACGGCCGCAGCGCCCGCATTGCCCTGCACACCAGCACCCCCCTGCGCGTGGTGCAGACCGTGGTGCGCAACGGCGCACGCATCGTCACCCGCGGCACCGTGCTGCTGGACGCCACCACCGGCTTTCTGGCAACCCCGCGCTGGGACGGCTCCAACCAGGCCGAACTGGAACTGGCCGCCAGCCAGGCGACCCCGCCCACACCCGGCATGCCAGCAGGCGCCATCCCGGTGTCCAGCGCGGCCAGCACGCTGGTGCTGCCCTTGGGCGAATGGGTGACGGTGGCCGAATCCGACCAGGACAGCCGCAGCACCGGCTCCGGCCTGGGTGGCAGCG
Organism: Rhodoferax sp.; assembly: GCA_019449595.1. Lineage (GTDB taxonomy): Bacteria > Pseudomonadota > Gammaproteobacteria > Burkholderiales > Burkholderiaceae_C > Allorhodoferax. The sequence continues at coordinate 148,733 of JAGRPL010000014.1, forward strand.
CCAGCGAGACGGATCAGCGCGCCAGCGCGCTGCAGGTGCGGCTGACGGTGCGCTAGGTAAGCGACCGCGCTAGCGCGCCAGCACCTGGCGAATCGTGGTGCCCAGCTCTTCCGCCACAAACTTGGCAATGTAGGCGTCGGCGCCCACGCTCTTCACATGGCCTTCGTTGGCAGTGCCCGTCAACGACGAGTGGATGATGACCGGAATGGTGTTGAAACGCGGATCCTGCTTGATGTTGCGCGTCAGGGTGAAGCCATCCATCACCGGCATTTCCAGATCGGTCAGCACTACGGCCACCTTGTCGTGGGCGGTCTTGCCTTCGGCCGCCGCCTTGGCGGCTATGGACTCCAGCATGTCCCAGGCTTCCTTGCCGGTCTTGGTCATGATGTAGGGCACGCCCATGGCCTGCAGGCCCTGCTCGACCATCATGCGGGCCACGGCCGAGTCGTCGGCCGCCAGCACCACGGTGCCGGGTGGCAGGCGCACCGGCGCCATGTCGTGGTTGCTGGCGCTCGCCTTGGGTTCTTGCGGCATCACGTCGCGCAGGATCTGTTCCACGTCGAGCACCTGCGCCAGGCGGGTGTTCTCGGCAGCGCCGTCCAGCCGCGCAATGCTGGTCACCAGGCCGCCGCCGCTGCCCTCGGCGGACAGCACATGCTTCCACTCCAGGCGCACGATTTCATTCACCTCTTCCACAGCAAACGCCTGGGTGGTGCGGGCGAACTCGGTCACCAGCAAAATGCCCAGGCCCTTGGTGGGCTTGCAACCCACCACGGCGGGCAGGTTGATCACGGGAATCATCTGGCCGCGGATGTTGGCCACGCCCATGACGGTGGGCGGCATGTTGACCATGGCGGTGATCTCGGGCATGACCAGGATCTCGCGCACCTTGAACACGTTGATGCCGAACAGCTCCCGCCGCTCGGTACCGGGGGCTTCGCCCAGACGGAACAGCAACAGCTCGAACATGCTGTTGCCCGCCAGGTTGGTCCGCTCGTCAATGTCCCGTATGGATGTGTTCATGGGCTTTTCCCGTTATTGGCGCCGTGAAGGGGCTGCAACCCCCAAAACCCCGATAGTAACGTGGTCTGGTCTACTTTGGCCACAACGCCCACAGCTGCAGGGGTTGGCGCAGCCGCCCGGCCAGTTCCCCGGCCTCGGCGCCCCAGCCGGCAAAGTAGTCGGCGCGCACCGCGCCGGTGATGGCACTGCCCGTGTCCTGCGCCAGCACCAGCTTTTGCAGGTTCACCTGCGCGCCCTGGGACGCCAGCCACACCGGGGTGCCGTAGGGAATGCTGCCGGGGTCCACGGCGATGGAGCGCCCCGGCGTGAGTGCCACGCCCTGGGCACCCCGCGGGCCGCCGGCGGCGTCCATGTCGGCCAGGGGCTCCTCCTTGAAGAAGGTCATGCGCGGGTTGCTCCACAACAGCTCCTGCTGGCGCTGCGGGTTTTGTGCCAGCCAGGCCTTGATGCCGGGCCAGGAGGCGTCCTTGACCAGCCCTTGGTCCACCAGCCAGCGCCCCACACTGCGGTAGGGGTGGTCGTTGGTGCCGGCATACGCCAGCCGCACCCAGTGCTGGCTGCCGTCGGGCTGCGTCACGCGCAGGCGCCCGGAGCCCTGGATCTGCAGCACCAGGGCATCGATCGGGTCGGCCAGGTAGGCAATCACCCGGCCCCTAAGGGCGGCCTGGGCCTCGGGCAAGGTGTCGATCTCCTGCCGGGTGAACCAGGGCTTGCGCTGGAGCAGGCCGGCAGGGGGTTGGTACAGGGGCACGCTGAAGCGGGCGCTGGGTTCCCGGCTGGCTTCCAGTACCGGTTCGTAATAGGCGGTGAGCAGGCCATTGGCATCGCCCTGCGTGGATTCCACCCGGTAGGGGCGCAGGCGCTGCTGCATCCAGGCGCGCTGCTCGTCGGCGCTGCCGATGCTCAGCCGGCGCACCTCGCCGCACAGGGCCGCCTGCGGCGCCACCGGGCGCTCGCAGCCCTTGAGCCAGGCATTCCAGGCTTCAAACAGCGTGTCGTCGGCAAAGCCCGGCAGATCGCTCCAGGGCACCGGGACCCAACGGCTGCGGGCCTGGCTGACGGTGCCCGGCACCTCCAGCGGCGGCGCGGCACGTACCCCCTCAACCCGCGGGGGCGATAGGCGCGGCGCGCTGCCGCAGGCGGCCAGCGTTCCTACAATCAGGGCCATCCATCCACAGGCCAGGAGCCGGTTCATGACATTGCTATTTCTGGAAGCCCTGGGCGCAGGGTTGATACTCATTGGAATCATTTGGTGGACCATGTTCTCGGGCCGTAAAAATGGCGAGTTGCCACACACGCAGGACGACGCGGCCACACGGCCGGCGGGGGAAAATTTGCACAAATAATGCGCCCATGCCGCATGAAAACTGCGTGCAATGCTCTTAAATTCATAGCAGAAACCATGTACATCGGCACCTTGCCGGTCACAGCACCCGGTGCTGCAGGGCGGGCAACTGGGCCCGCCGCTGCGCCAGGGTGTCTGGACGGAGTTCGGCGCAGACCACGCCGGCCTCCTGTGCCTGCTGCGCCAGCACCTGACCCCAGGGGTCGATCAGCAGGGACTGGCCCCAGGTGTGGCGCCCGTTGGGGTGCACGCCGCCCTGCGCAGCGGCGGCCACAAAGGCCAGGTTCTCGATGGCGCGGGCCCGCAGCAGCACCTCCCAGTGCGCCTGCCCCGTGGTGTGGGTGAAGGCACTGGGCACCAGGATCAGGTCCACGCCCTGCTGGGCATAGCTGCGGTACAGCTCGGGAAAACGCAGGTCGTAGCACACGCTCAAGCCCACCTGCCAGCGGTGGCCATCACGGGACGGTAACTCGAACCGGGTCGGCAGGGAGCCGCGGCTCAGCACCCGCGATTCGTCATACGACTCGACGCCATTGTCAAAACGGAACAGGTGGATCTTGTCGTAGCGCGCCACGCAATCGCCCTGCGGGTTGTAGACCAGGGAGCTGTTGTAGACCCGGTCGGGCTCGGGCGCGGCCAACGGCAGGGTGCCTCCCACCAGCCACAGGCCCAATTCGCGGGCCGCCGCCGCCAGAAAGGCCTGCAGGGGGCCGCTGCCATAGGCCTCGCGGATGGCCAGCTTGTCGGCATCGTGCTGGCCAATCAGGCAGAAATACTCCGGCAGCACGGCCAGCTCGGCACCGGCCCGTGCGGCCTGCTCCAGCAGCGTGCGGGCCTGCTGCAGGTTGTGGGCCACGCTGGCGGTGGACACCATCTGAATGGCTGCGACCTTCATTTGGACTCCTCGGGTTTGACGGCGGTGCCGGAGCGGTGTTCGACGCGGGTGACGCGGGGGTCGACCCAGGTGCCGTCCACCAGGAACTCCTGCGTGGCGGCCTCAATCAGGGGTTTGCGCAGCAGCAGCTGGGCCAGAAAGGTGCTCAGCCCGACGACCGGGTTGATGTAGGTGGCAATCAGCGAGGCGCTGCCGGCGTTGATTTCCGGTACCACCACGACCTTGAGGTTCTGCGTTTCCTTGGCGATGTCGGCTTGCCCTTCCATCAGCACGGCGGCATTGACGCCCTTCATCTGCAGGTTGTTGGTGCGGGCGATGCCCTGGGCAATGGTGGCGTCGCCGCGCAGGAAGTCAAAGGCGAAGCCTTCGCTGAACACATCGCGGAAGTCGAGCGTGAGGCGCCGCGGCAGGGACTGCAGGCTGAGCACGCCCAGCAGTTTCGCAATGCCGGGGTCGGCCTTGAGGAACTGGCCGTTCTCCACGTTCACGTTGAGGTTGCCGCTCAGGCTGGGATAGTCCAGCGTGATGGGCGACCCCAGCCAGGCCACCTGGCCTTCGATTTTTCCGCGCCCCTTGCGCACCACGCCGATCATGCCAAAGCGCTGCAGCAACTCGCCCGCATCATTGAGGTCGAGCTTGAAATTCATCACCGTGCGCCGCCGCTCCTTGATGCTACGCCCGGCAGCCGGTGCGCCCTGGGCATTGATGTTGGTCCAGTTACCGCTGGCGGTGAGCACGGCCTCGGGCGTGATGATGTTGAACCGGTTCAGGCGCCACTCGCGGGCGGCGTCGCGCGCCGCACCGGCCGTGCCTGCGCCCAGGTTGACGGCGTCAATCTCGACGCGGCCGAGTTTCTTACCTTTGAGCTCGAAGTTTTCCACCACCACATCCAGCGCGGGAATGCTGGTCGGCTGCTGGTCGAGCAGGCTCTCCACGTCCTGCGCCGTGCTCGGGCCGATGGCCAGCCGCGACAGCCGACCGTACAGCCGCCCTGCCGCCGGCCCGGACGACTGGCGGTACTCGACATAGCCATTGAGTTCGGAGGCATCCAGGTTGGCCCGCCACAGCAGGCCCTCGCGTCCGGCCCCCACCACCACGTTGTTGAGCTTGTGCCCGGCCAGGGTGAGCTCGCGGGCACGCACCGCCAGGCTGGTGGGCAGGTAGCCCATGCCGACGTTGCTGCCCTGCGCCGCCAGGGTACCGACCGACAGGTCCACCCCTGACGCCCGGGACAACACCTCACTCCAGGCATCCAGGTCCGCGCTGGCCATGTTCACGTTGGCCACCACCCCCTCGGCGGGCAGGGGGGCGGTTTCGTCGGCCGCCAGCCCCACCCCAATGGAACCCCGCAACACCCGGGCGTCGGGCCCGGACACATCGCGCACGTAAACGATGCGGGCCAGGCGCCCCACGTCCAGCTGCAGCTGGTCCTGCAGCTTGGCCCCGCCGGCCGTGCTGGCGGGCAGTGCCGTGCGCACGGCCGACGTTTCCAGCCGCAGGGGCAGGGGGGCGTCGGCTGTCTTGGCAAACGGTGCCGGCAGCTTCAGGGCCAGGCCGGTCAGGTTGCTGGCAATGGCCAACTCGGACACGCCGCCGCGCAGGCCCAGCACCGCGGTATACGCGGCAGAACCGCTGGCGTACTGGGCCAGCCGGGCCGCAAACCCCAGTTCGCGGGCCTGGCGCAGCCCGTCGGCCGTGGCCGTGCCCTGCAGGCGCAGCACCTGGGGCGCGGCCTTGCCTGCGACGATGGGGGTCGCGTCGCTGCGGGTGCTCAGGCCCCCCTCGATCCGCACGTCGCCGCCCAGCGCGCGGGCTTGCCCGCCGGTGACCGAAAAACCGGTTTCGGAAAACGCCACCGTACCGCGGGCGCGGGTCAGGCGCGGCATGTCCGGACTCATCTGCAGCTCATTGCCGGCCAGCGCAATCGTGCCCTGCACGGTGGCGCGCTCCACGGCGGCAATGGGAAAGCCGAGCTTGAAACGGTAGTCGGCGTTGCCACCTGCGGTCGCCCGCGCCAGCGCCTTGCCGGTCATCGTTCCCAGCGGAGAGGCGTTGACCACGCCCAGCACATCACCCAGCGGGCCCTGCACTTCCGCAGTCACCGCCACGGTTGCCCCGCCATACAGGTGGTCCACCACACCGTCGACCTTGGTGATGCGCAAACCGGCAGCCCCCGTCAGCGCGCCATGCGCACCCTTGACCTGCAACGTGGCGCGGTCGATCACCAGCTCGCCCGAAAGCCGGGTCAGCGCCGGCCAGGGCAGGCTGTCCTTGGGCAACAAACCCGCCGGCGCGTAGGCGTAGGTGGCATCCGCGACGTTGGCCGAGATGCGGAAGTCGCCCTGCTTGGCGGTGGTAAAGGGGAAATCCTGCAGATTGCCCTTGACCTTGAATTTCACGTCCGATGCGGTGCCGGCCACCACCGCGTCGCGCACGTAGTTGCGCACGTCCTGCGGCAGGGCCAGCGGCAGATAGCGGTGCACCTGAGTCCCGGCCGCCCGGCTCATGCTGCCCTGCAGATCGAGTAGCCCGGGATAGCCGGGGCCGGTGTCGGCGGTCTGCCACTTGACCTGGGCTTCCCCCTGGGCATCGGCATTGCTGAAGCGCAGGCTGGACACGTTCAGGCTGGTGCGCGCGCCCTCGTGTTTCCATTGCACCTCCGCGCCGAGCTGGTCGAAATGGAGCGCCGGGTCCTCAAACAGGCCCGGCAAGTCGATGCCACCATCGCGCAGGGCCAGGGTTGCCTTGCCCCCCGACTGGGTGAGGTCAAAATCGATGTCCGCCCCCCGGACGCCCGGACGGGTGCCCTGCTCCACGGTCTGTGCCGCCAGTGCCAGCCCGCTCACGCGGCCCTTGGCGGCAAAGCGGGTGGGGGCTTCCACGGGCCCTTGCCAGCTGCCTTGCACCTGCTCGACCAGCCCCCGGGGCGCCAGCCCGGCCAGCGTGGCATGCACACCATCCCCCAGGGGCAGACGATCGGCAATCTGCGCCATGGCGGCCAGATCCAGCCGGTCGGCCAGCAGCTCCCCGTGGGCAGGCGTACGGGCATCGCCCGGAAACACGCCCACGCGGACATTGCCGCCCGGCCAGTGCAAGCCATCCTCGGTGTCGAACTGCAGTGCCTGGGTGGCAAATTCCTGGCCACCGTCCACCATCCGGGCGCCCAGACGTCCCGTCACCGAGCGCAAGGCCAGCGCCTCCAGGCGGGGACTGACGGTGACGTGGACCCCGTTGAGCGCGAGGTCGGTGGTGACGCCGGTCAGCGCACCGCGGTCCACGTCGACCCAGGCCCGCACGGCGCCTGCACCGCGCGTGACATCCACGCCCAGATCGGCATGGCGGCGCATTTGCGCCAGATCCACCTGGGAAAAATCGGCGAAAAGCTGACCTTCCCAGGCCCGCCACGCGCCGGCGCGGCGGGACAGCAAGGGCTGCTTGAAAACACCCGACACGCTAAACCGCGTACCCCATTCGGCTGGCGGTGTGGCATCCACCCGCAGGGCATGGCTGCGGTGCTGGTTGCGCAGCACCACGTCCACCGCGGTCAAGTCCAGAGGCGGGGCGCCACGCAATGCATCGGTCCAGCTCACGGTGCCGTGGCGGATGACCAGTTCGACTTGCGAGAACACCCAATCCGCACCCGCGCTGTCTCCGGTGTCCCCGCTGGGCAGCGCAAAGCCGGCAATCCAGATCTGTCCGCTGGCGTCGCGCCGCACATCCAGCACCGGGCTGTCGATGTACAGCTGCTCAAACCCCAAGCCCAGCAACGAACGTGGCGACAGGGCGGCCAGCACGGACGGCAGACGCAAAGCCTCCTCGCCCTGGGCGTTCAGCAGGCGCACATCATGCAGTTCGAACGCCGGAATCAGTCCATTGGAGCGGGCCGTGATGGCCCCGACCTGCACCGTCACGCCCAGCCGGCTCGATGCCTGCTGCTCCAGCAGCGGGCGAAACTCCGCGATTCGCGGCACAATCAGAAAATGCAGCCCGCCCCAGACCATGGCCAGTACCACCCACGCTGAAACGAGCAGCCACAAGGCCACCCGCACAGCAGTGGCTCCGGCCTTGATCCAGAACGGGGGAATGGGCGGAAATTCAGTCATCGCGATAGTGAAACCATGTCAGGAATTATGACCTCCAATGGCCTCCCAGACCTGTCCGAGGGCTCCCGCTTCGGCCAGCGAATCCGGCGTCGTTATGCCCAGCAGTTGCCGCTGCTCCCGCCAGGGGCCCCCACACGGTCCACCATCGAACAGCTCTTTGACGCCCTGCGTGCCACGCCTATGGACACGGCCCACGCCCTGCGCACCACCCGCCAGCTGGTGCTGGAGCGGCTGGTGACGCTGGACTGCCAGCAGCAAGCCAGCCTGCAAGCCGTCACCGCCACCATGACGGAGCTGGCCGAATTTGCGCTCGATGTCGCCTGCCGGGAAAGCGCGCAGGCGCTGGACCAGATGCACGGTGCGCCCCGGACGCCGCAGGGAACGCGCGCCGAGCTGTGCGTGGTGGGCATGGGCAAGCTGGGGGCCCGCGAACTCAACGTCTCCAGCGACATCGACCTGATCTACGTCTACGACCAGGACGGGGAAACGGCGGGTGACGCCGACGGGCGGGGACGCATTTCCAACCAGGAGTATTTCGGCAAGATGGTGCGTGCCATCTACGCGCTGGTGGGCGACACCACGGAACACGGTTTCGTGTTCCGGGTGGATTTGGCGTTGCGCCCCAACGGCAACTCCGGCCCCCCCGCGGTGTCGCTGGGCGGCCTGGAGGAATACTTCCACGTGCAGGGTCGGGAATGGGAGCGTTTTGCCTGGCTCAAGAGCCGGGTGGTGGCCCCCGCGCAGGCCATTGGCTCCCCCTGCGCGCAGACCCTGCGCAGCCTGGTCGTGCCGTTCGTGTTCCGGCGCTACCTGGACTACAACGTGTTCGACTCCCTGCGGGTCCTGCACCGCCAGATCCGTGACCACGCCACCAAACGCAGCGCCGGCAAACCGGAGCGCAGCAACGACGTCAAGCTCTCGCGCGGCGGCATCCGGGAGATCGAATTCACCGTGCAGCTGCTGCAGGTGGTGCGCGGCGGCCAGTTCCCCGAACTGCGCACCCGACCCACACTCAGCGCCCTGCAACGGCTGGCCACCGCGGGGCTGATGCCCCCGGCCACGGCCGAAGCGCTGGCGCGGGCCTATGTGTTCTTGCGCCAGGTGGAGCACCGCATCCAGTACCTGGATGACCAGCAGACCCATGTGCTGCCGACCACGGATGCCGACCTGCACTGGATTGCCCAGACCCTGGGGTTTGCCGACAGCGGCGCCTTCCTGGGCGAGCTCGATACCCACCGGGAACTGGTGGCCCAGGAATTCGACGCCCTGCTGGGCGGCTCCGGCAAGGAATGCAAGGGCTGCGGCTCCTCGGGCAACGGACCGGAAACCACCGACTTCGACGAACTGCTGACCCAGCTCAACGGCCGCTTCCGTGAACGGGTGGCCAGCTGGCGTGAGCACCCCCGCGTGCTGGCACTGCGTGAGGCCTCCCGCGAGCGGCTGGTGCGGCTGATACAGCGCACTGGGCAGTGGGTGGCCCAGGGCAAGGTGGACGAAGAGGCCGCGGTACGGCTGGCCGACTGGATCGAGCCGCTGCTGCGGCGCGAAAGCTACCTGGCCCTGCTGCTGGAGCGCCCCAATGTGCACGAACGCCTGCTGCACATGCTGGGGGCCGCACGCTGGCCGGCGCGCTACCTGCTCAAACACCCCGGTGTGATTGACGAACTGGCGGGCAATGCCATGCTGGAAGAGCGCTTTGACCCTGCCGACTTCGAGCAGGAACTGGAACGCCGGCGCACCGCCCTGCAAGGCAGCGCCGAGGACGACGACGAGACCCTGCTGAACCTGCTGCGCCGCGCCCACCATGCGGAGGTATTTCGCATCCTGGCGCGCGACGTGGAAGGCCGGCTGACCGTGGAGCAGGTGGCGGATGACCTGAGTGCGCTGGCCGAAGCCGTGCTGCGCATCACCACCCGCTGGTGCTGGGACCGGTTGAAGAACCGGCACCGCGCAGAGCACCGCCTGGGCATCATTGCCTACGGCAAACTGGGCGGCAAGGAACTGGGCTATGGCAGCGATCTGGACATCGTCTTCGTGTACGACGATGATGACGAACGCGCCCCCGAGGTCTACGGTGCACTGGTGCGCAAGCTCATCAACTGGCTGACCGTGAAGACCGGCGAGGGCGACCTGTACGAAATCGACACCGCCCTGAGGCCCAACGGCAACTCGGGGCTGCTGATCACCAGCTTCGAGTCCTACGCCAACTACCAGCAACAGCGCGGCAGCAACACCGCCTGGACCTGGGAACACCAGGCCATGACCCGCGCGCGCTGCGTGCTGGGTGTCGCGCCCCTGCCTGCGCGTTTCGATGCCGTGCGCGAGGCCGTTATCGGGGCGGAGCGGGACAGTGTGGGCCTGCGCGCTGAAATTGGCACCATGCGCGAACGGGTGCGCGCGAGCCACCCGGTGAAAGGCGAGCAATTTGACGTCAAGCACAGCCCGGGGGGTATGGTCGACATCGAGTTCGCCGTGCAGTTCCTGGTGTTGTCGCAGGGTTGCCGCCACCCGGAGTTGCTGGCCAACGTGGGCAATATTGCACTGCTGGTGCGCGCCCAAGCGTGCGGGCTGCTGCCGGGCCAAGTGGGGGAAAACGCTGCACGCGCCTACCGCACACTGCGCCAGATCCAGCACCGCGCGCGCTTGAACGAAGAGCCCACCCAGGTCAGCATGGTGCACGCGCAGCAGGAGCGTGCAGCCGGCCTGGCCCTGTGGACGGCGGTGTTCGCCAACCCGGAACCGGTCTTAGCTGGAGCGGATGCGCTCCAGTAGACGCGTCGTGGAGTAGCCCTGCACAAACGGCAGGGCCAGGGCCCGTCCGCCCCAGGACTGCACCAGGGCCGTTTCCGGCAGTTTGGCCATGTCGTAGTCGCCGCCCTTGACCAGGATGTCGGGGCGGATTTCGGCAATCAGCTGCACGGGGGTGTCTTCGTCAAACCAGGTGACCAGACTGACCGACTGCTGGCTGGCCATGACCACGGCCCGGTCGGCTTCGTTGTTGAGTGGCCGGTCGTCGCCCTTGCCCAGGCGACGCACCGAGGCATCGGTGTTGAGGGCCACGATCAGGCTGCCCCCGAGGTCGCGCGCCTGGGCCAGGTACATCACGTGGCCCCGGTGCAGCACATCGAACACGCCGTTCGTGAACACCCAGGGCCGGGGCAACCGGTCCAGATGGCGCGCCAGGTCGGTGCGGGCGCAAATCTTGGACAAAAACGCGGGAGGCAGGTCTTGGAAATGCATGACCGGAATGCTAGCAGGGTGGCAGCCGGCTCAAGACGGGCCCGTTTTGGCCGATATGACATGCATAATCCCCCTCCACCCCATGCAGCTCGTTCCCGTCAGCGTAGATTCCATCCGCGTTCGCCAACCCCTGCCTTTTCCTTTGATGGACAAGGACGGTGTGCTGCTGGCCAAAAAGGATTTTGTCATCGAGTCGCGGGAAGACCTGGTGGAAATCGCCGAGCGCGGTGGCGGCCTGTTCATCGACGTGGCGGACTCGGACGTCCACCACCGGGCCTATGTGGAACGCCTGCACGGGCTGGTGCGCGACGAGAAGTCACTGGGGGAAATCGCCAGCACCCAACTCTCCGCCAGCGCCCCGGGCGCACGCAGCGTCCAGGACCACAAGGCACCCGACTGGCTGGACCTCCAGGTGCAAAGCAACGCCTTGCTGCGGGAAAAAACCCCGGCGCTGTTCATGGATCGGCTGGAACGCCTGAACGGACAGCTGAGCCAGCTTTGCCAGCGCAACCCGGACGGCACGCTGTTCGCGCTGATTCACCTCTCAGCCAGCGAAATCCAGCTCTACAGTGCCACGCACGCCATGCTGGTCCGCGTGATCTGCGAGCTGGCGGCCCGGGAAGTCCTGAACTGGCCCGTCGAGATGGAAACCCAGCTGTGCAAGGCCGCACTGACCATGAACCTGGGCATGACCGATTTGCAGGACCGGCTGGCCCGCCAGATCGAGGCGCCCTCGGCCGAGCAGCGCGCAGCCATCAAGGCCCACGCGGCCCGCTCGGTCGACATGCTCGTCGCCATGGGTGTCACCGACCCCATCTGGCTGCAGGCCGTGCACGAACACCACAACCCGGAACCCGGCTCCCTGCAGAACAAGACGCCGGCGCAACGGATTGCCAGGCTGATCCAGCGGGCGGACATGTTTGGCGCCCGGTTGGCCCCCCGCGCCTCACGGGTCCCCACCGCTCCGGCTGCGGCCATGCAGGCCTGTTATTTCGATGAAAACCGCCAAATTGACGAGGCGGGCGCGGCACTGATCAAGGCCGTGGGCATTTACCAGCCGGGGGCCTTTGTGCGCCTGGCAACCGACGAGGTGGCCATCGTTGTCAAACGGGGTACTAACACCACGACGCCGCGCGTGGCCGTGCTGATCAACCGCCAGGGCATTCCCACGGTGGAGCCTACGGTGCGCGACACCAGCCTGCCGGAATACCGAATTGTGGCCAGTGTGGCCCACCGCGACGTCAAGGTTCAGATCAACCTGGAGCGGTTGCTGCCGCTGACCGCTGCACCCGCGACCAACCGGTTCCCGTGATACGGACGGGCAGGACCGCCGCGCGTCACGCGAACATCACGCGGACAAGGGGCTGGGCTGGGAATCTATCGTGCGGCGGGGTTCGCACCACGCCTGCACATTGGCGAACACGTTGCGGCAACCCGTGCAACGGTACTGCCCCGTGGGCTCCAGCGTACCACTTTCTGTACGGTCAATAACCCGCTGGTAGCTGGTGGCGCCGCATTCGCGGCATTTGTAGATCGTTTTGTACGTAGCCATCGTGCGCACACTCTAATGGCAGGCGTCGCATCCAGGGCAAAAAAATATGTAAACCGATGTAACAACAGCCCTCGGACCGTACGAAGGCTGGTAATAAATCCCAGACGGGTTCAGTGCGGCATGGTGTCGGCAAAGCTGGGGCGTTGCATCAGCTTGTCGTACAGGCGAACCAGGTTGGGGTTGTCGGTGCGCCAGTCTAATTGCGGAAAGCGGAAGTCCAGATAGCCCAAGGCACAGCCCACGGCAATATCGGCCAGGCTCAGGTGGATACCACCGCAAAACGGCTTCTCACCCAGGCCGCGGCTCATGGCGGTTACGGTCGCTTGCACTTTGCTCAGCTGGCGGTCAATCCAGGCCTGGCTGCGCTGGGCCTTGGTACGCCCGGGCCAGGTGGCTTCCAGCCGCGCCAGGACGGAGGCATCGAGCAGGCCGTCGGCCAGTGCTTCCCAGGTCTTGGTCTCGGCCCGTTCACGGCCCACGGCGGGAATCAGCTTGCCGACGGGGGACAGGGTATCGAGGTATTCCACAATCACGCGCGAATCGAACAGGGCTTCGGCCCCTTCCATGATCAGACAGGGAATTTTTCCCAGAGGATTGGCCTCGGCAATCCGGGTGTCTGCCGCCCAGACATCCTCGATCACAAAGGCGTAATCCAATTTTTTCTCTGCCATCACAATGCGCACTTTGCGGACATAGGGGCTGGAGGTGGAGCCGAGTAATTTCATGGATGCTTTACTGTTACAGGAGGGATCATTCTATCCAGTAGGGGATTTCCCGGGTCCGTCGATAGGCGAATCATGGCACTCAACCTACAATCGACCTATGACTTTTTCCACTATTTCCGCACTCTCTCCCCTGGACGGCCGTTACGCCGCCAAGCTGGCCACCCTGCGTCCCCTGATGAGTGAACAGGGCTACATGCACCGCCGGGTGCAGGTGGAAGTGGCCTGGTTCATTCGCCTGAGCGATGCCGGATTTGCCGAATTCAAGCCACTCACCCCCGGAGCACGCACTTACTTACTCGGATTGGTCAAGAACTTCTCCGTCGCCGATGGCGAAGCGATCAAAGCCATCGAGAAGACCACCAACCACGACGTGAAGGCGGTGGAGTACTGGATCAAATCCAAATTCGAAGCCCGCCCCGAGCTGCTGGCCGCACAGGAGTTCGTGCACTTTGCCTGCACCAGCGAGGACATCAACAACACCAGCCACGCGCTGCAGCTCAAGGGTGCACGCGACCTGGTGGTGCTGCCGACACTGGACGCCGTGATTGCCAAGCTGCGCAGCATGGCCCACGCTTTTTCTGACGTGTCCATGCTCAGCCGCACCCACGGCCAGACCGCCAGCCCCACCACCGTGGGCAAGGAAATTGCCAATGTGGTCATGCGCCTGAGCACCGCCCGGGAGAAAATTGCCGCCATTCCCATCATGGCCAAGATGAACGGTGCCGTGGGCAACTACAACGCCCACCTGTCCGCCTGGCCCGACTTCGACTGGGAAGCCTTCAGCCGCACCGTGGTGGAAACACCCGAGCCCCTGGGCCTGGGCCTGACCTTCCAGCCCTACAGCATCCAGATCGAGCCCCATGACTACATGGCCGAGTTCTTCGACGCGGTGGCCCGCACCAATGCCATCCTGATCGACTGGTCGCGCGATGTCTGGGGCTACGTGTCGCTGGGCTATTTCAAGCAAAAGCTCAAGGACGGCGAAGTGGGTTCTTCCACCATGCCGCACAAGGTCAATCCGATCGACTTCGAGAACGCCGAAGGCAATCTGGGTCTGGCCAACGCCCTGCTCAAGCACCTGAGCGAGAAGCTGCCCATCAGCCGCTGGCAGCGCGACCTGACCGACTCCACCGTGCTGCGCAACATGGGCGTGGCACTGGGCTACGCCGTGCTGGCCTACCAGTCGCTGAGTACGGGTCTGGGCAAGCTGGAACTCAACGAAGCCGCGATTGCAGCCGATCTGGACGCCTCCTGGGAGGTGCTGGCCGAACCCATCCAGACCGTGATGCGCCGCTACGGCCTGCCCCAGCCGTACGAGCAGCTCAAGAAATTCACCCGCGGTGAGCCCATGACCCGCGAGCTGATGCAAGGCTTCATCGCCAAGCTGGAAATTCCCGAAGAGGACAAGCAGCGCCTGCTGTCCATGACGCCAGCCAGCTACACCGGCAAGGCGGCTGAACTGGCCAAGCGGGTCTGATGGCCCTCAAAGCCACCATCTTTAAGGCCGGTCTGCAAATTGCGGACATCGACCACGGCTATTACGCCGACCACACGCTCACCCTGGCCCGCCACCCCAGCGAGACCGATGAGCGGATGATGGTGCGGCTGGTCGCCCTGGCGCTGCAGGCGCACCAGCTGCAAGACGTCTGCGCTGGTGACGGCACCCTGGCCTTTGGCGCCGGGCTGTCCGACCCGGACAACCCGGACGTGTCGCTCACCGACTTCACCGGCCACAAACGCCTGTGGATCGAGGTCGGTCAGCCCGAAGACAAGCCGCTGACCAAAGCCTGCCAGAAGGCGGACGCCGTCGTGGTCTACGCCTTTCACCACGCGGCCGAGGTCTGGTGGAAGGGCATTGAAAACAAACTGACCCGGCTCGACAAGCTTCAGGTGTGGCGCGTGCCCACCGAGAGTTCGCAGGCACTGGCCCAGTTGGCCCAGCGCAGCATGCAGTTGCAGGCCACGATCCAGGAAGGCGCTCTGATGCTGGGCGATGGCACACACCACGTCACCATTGAGCCCCTGCGCTGGAAATAAGGCTCAAATCAGCCCCAACGCACCGGAAAACCTGCGCAGACAGCTATGAATTTGGTAGCAATGGTGCGGAATTCTCAGCCGCCCGCTCGGCATACTTGTTGAACCGCCAAGCCGTGCCCTGTGCCGTGATGCGCTGCCAGGTTTGCCGCTTCTCGGCGGCGCTCATGGCGGGCCACCGCTGGACTTCATCAAAACTGCGGCCGCACCCTTTGCACCAGGCATCCCCCTGGCTGGTGGAGCAGATGGCAATGCAAGGCGTATCAGGTGTGCTGGCATACCAGCCCAGCCAGGCCGCGTAGGCCTCGGGCGGAAACGCGCTCTCTTCCAGCAACACGGCGTGCGCAAACACCATCTGCGCGTACACCTCCGCCAGCGCCCGGGTGCGGGCCGGCAGGGCAATGCCGTCGGGCGAGGGTTCGTGCGCGCGCCAGTAGTTGATGGCCGATTCGATGTCGGTGATGTGGATGCCTGCCAAATGCGTCTGCCGGTCGGTTGCGGTGGGGAGAGGCATCATAGCCCGCCACCCGGCAGGTGACCCGGGCAAAGTGCTATTCTGTGGGCATGAAACTTCTTGCCAAATGGTTGCTCAGTGCCACCGCCCTGCTGGCTGTCGCCTACCTGTACAGCGGTGTGGAAATCAAGAGCTTTTCCGCGGCCATGATTGCCGCCTTTGTCATTGGGCTGTTCAACGCCGTTCTGCGCCCTATCCTGGTGGTGCTGACGCTGCCGGTGACGGTGCTGACAGTGGGCCTGTTTCTCTTCGTGATCAATGCCCTGATGTTCTGGTCCGCGGCCAGCATCCTGGACGGCTTTCACGTGCAGGGCTTTGGCGCCGCATTGATCGGCTCGCTGATTTACTCGGCACTGGGTATCGTCATTGACTCAGCGCTCCAGCGCCTGTTCCCGAACCACTGATTCCATCTGGCGCGTGCGGGTGTCGACAATGGATGCCTCGATGTAATCCGACCCCGCCCCCCCTTTGCGGGCCCAGTCCTGCGCAACCTTGAAGCGGGTGAGCGCAGCCGGGAAGTCGAGTTGGGCGGCGCTGACTTCTGCCTGGGCCCGGATGGCCCCCAGCGTGCGGCCCTGCGCGGTATCCACACTGGCCAGCAATTGCCAGGCCTGGGCGTCCCGCGGGTGCTCGGCCACCCAGGTCTGCAGGGCTTGCGTGGACTGAGTCAGCGGTGCAGGCTGCTTGGCCAGCACCGCCGCCTGCGCAGCGAGGAACAGTTCAGCCCGGCTGGGCGCTGCAGGTTTGCCGGCGGGGGCCTGCAGCAGGCTGAGCGCACGGTTGCCATCCCCTTGAGCCAGCCACATCTCGACCCCCAGCAGACGGGCCAGACGGGCAGCAGCGGCATCGCCCCGCGTCCGCTCCGTCAAGCGCACCCACAGCGCCTGGGCCGCGGCGAATTCGCGCAGCTTGATGGCGGCCAGCGTGGCGCCGTACAGGGCGCCAGTCTGCTGCGCCGGCGCTAGGCGCGCCAGCGTGGTGGCCTGCGTTTCAACCGACCAGGTGCGCAGGGCATCCACCGCCGAATTGGACAGCACCCGGGCACGGGCGGCGACCATGGCCTGGTCCCACTCGGGTGCCGCAACCGACGCGCCGGCATCTGGCCGCGGGATGCGGGCCTGCATGTCGGCCATGCGCTCGGTGGTGAGCGGATGGCTGCGCAGATAGGGGTAGCTGCCCGAATCGTTCAGACGGGCTGCCTGCTGCAGCTTCTCAAACATCGACACAAAACCCTGGGGCGCATAGCCCGCCTGGGTCATCACACTAAACCCCATACGGTCGGCCTCGCGCTCCATGTCGCGTGAAAAGTTGAGCTGGGTTTGCGCTGACACCGCCTGGCCGCCGACGATCATGGCATTGGCCGCATTCGTGTCCTTGCTGGCCGCCAGCGCACCCAGAATCATGGCCCCCAGAATCCAGGGGGCCTGCCCGCTTTGCCGGGTGAGCATGCGGGCCACATGCCGCTGCGTCACGTGGCTGAGTTCGTGCGCCAGAACCGAAGCCAGTTCATCCCGGCTGGCCACGGCACCCACCAGCCCCAGGTGCAGGCCCAAATAGGCGCCGGGCAGGGCAAAGGCATTCATCGTGCGGTCACGCCCCAACAGGATCTCCCACGCATAGGCCGCATCCAGTTCGGGCGGCAAGTCTCCGCGCAAGCGGGCAGCCGCCAGCAGCGGTTGCCAGATACCCTGCACAAATTCCATGGTGACGGGGTCGTCCACATAGTCCGGATCGCGATAGAGCTCGCGGGCAATGCGGTCGCCCAGACGCCGCTCGGCGCTGGGTGTCATGTCGCTGCCATCACCCAGATTGGGCAATGCCGCGCTGGCAGAGACCCCCTGGGCGCCCGCCGTCGGCACGCCCGCGCCCAGCAGCACACTGCATGCGATACAAATAATGGCTAACCGCACTATGACTCCACAGAAGTTATCGCTTTGTTTGGAAACATCCGCGTTCAATAAGGATCCAATGGCAGGGTCGCCACGATTTCGGCCGTCACCGGGTCCAGAAACACGGTCCAGAATTCCTTGCGCCCCACTAGGGGAAGGTAGCGCAGCGTCTGCGGGTTGCGCCCGGTGGCCGCCAGCAGCTGGCTGATCTCCTGTGCCCGGGCCGGGAACCGGGCCTGGAGTTCGGGTACGGGTCGGGCCGCCAAGAGGATGTCGGGGACAGCTGGGGCATAGGGACGCCACAGGTCCGGACGGGACGACAGCGAGACGCCTTGCATGGCGGCCAGGGTCGCATCCATTTTTTCCTGACCATCCTTGAATTCGCGCAAAGCCAGCAGGGTCGGGCCCGTCCAGGGCAATGCCTTCACTCCGGGCGGGGTCTTATCCAGCAGTTCCAGGGGCACGTCAATGGCGTGGACCACGCGGAAGCGGTCGTATTCAAACACCAGGTGCACTGGGCGCGCCGCACTCACCGTCCACAACCCGTATACCAGGGCCGCCAGCTGGATCAGCACCACGATCACCAGATCCCGACGTAATTCAGGCAGAGGTTTGGCCCGGTTGAAAACCGCCAGCGTGATCAGCGGTCCCAAAATGACATCCACCGTCACCACCAACAGAAACAGCTCGCGCCCCCCCGACAGCTCGCGGTAGGGATAGGGGTACCAGATACCAAAGACCAGGAATGCCGCCAGGGCGGCGATGGCCAGGCTCAGGCCCAGATGGATGGCGCTGGCTTTAAGCCGATCACGCCAGAATGCGGAAGTAATCAGAACCATATTCGTAGTTGCTTCAGGGTAATCGCAGAGGGCGCCGCCCAGATGAAGGTCAGGTAAAGTCTAGCAATATGAACACCCTCACCCATTTTGACGCCCAAGGTCAAGCCCATATGGTAGACGTGGCCGCCAAGCCTGCAACCCATCGTATCGCCATCGCCAGTGGCCGCATTGAAATGCTTCCCGCCACGCTGGCCATGGTCGAGGCCGGCAACGCCAAGAAAGGCGATGTGCTGGGGATCGCGCGCATTGCCGGCATCCAGGGTGCCAAGAAAACGGGCGACCTGATCCCGCTGTGCCACCCTCTTGCCCTGACCCGCGTGGCCCTGGACTTTCAAGTGGTGCCCGCCAACCCCACGCAGGCGGCCCACGTGCTGTGCCAGGCTACAGCGGAAACCGTAGGCCCAACCGGCGTGGAAATGGAAGCCCTGACCGCTGTCCAGGTGGCACTGCTCACCATCTACGACATGTGCAAGGCCGTGGACCGCGGCATGACCATCACCGACGTGAAGCTGCGGGAAAAGCATGGTGGCAAGTCAGGGAGTTTTGTCGCCGGTTGATGCCGCCGCCCAGCGCGCCTGCGCTTCCGGAAATGCCGCCTTGAAACGCTGCAGAAAATACACCGCCTCCTCATCGCGCCCCAGCATCACGGCACTTTCAATCAGTTTTTCGATCACGCGCGGCTCGGCCGAAAAATGCAGCAACTGGTGCGCCAGGGTGTTGATCTGCACCGCAGTGTCCGGCGTGAGGGGTGTGGTGGTGAGTTCCGCAAAGCGCACCTGGTCCCGGAACAGCCAGGAATTCCGGACCTTTTCCAGCGTACCCTCCTGGTAGGCGCTGGCCCGCTCAGCCACAGGCAGGTACAACTGGCTGATGCGCCAGTAATCCCAGGATGAAAAACCTATTGCCGCTACAAACAGCATAGCCACACACGCAGATACGGTGCGGCCGAAGACCTTCAAACGCATCGATTCTGACGCGCGCCACAGCATCCAGATACTCAAGCCTGTCGCCATCTGAAACGGTCCGTACCACAACGGATACTCCAGCATGCTGTGCAGCACAATGACCGCCAGTACCCCCCATGCCAGTTGGCGTGTGGCGTCCTGCTCGCTCCAAGGCCGGGCTCGCCATACCCACCAAAGCCCCACGCCACACACCGTCAACGCCAGTGGCACACCCAGCTCCACCGCCAAGTGCAGGGGCAGATTGTGCGCATTGTCCAAAATGTCGCAAAAGCGCGCGCCAGGGTACAGCGTTACGAAATGGGCGTAGCCCAACTCCCCCCAGCCCCAGCCAGTCCAGGGCTTTTGGGCGATCAAATACAACACGTTGGACCACAGCACCCGCCGGCTACTGCACCCCGCTTCTTCGGAGAACCGCCCGAGCAGGCCCCCACTGCTGAAGCCCGTTGTTGCTTCCAGCAACCGGGGTAATGCCAGCGCAGCAACCAGGTAGGCAACCCATGCACCTGCGCTCACCGCAACCACGCGCCATTGCCCCCTTGGATTCCACGCAACCATCAGCACAAACACCAACAGCCATTGCAACAAGCCGGTGCGCGAACCGCTGGCAGCATTGCCCAATGCCAGCAGCACAATGCCGACACTCAGTGCCACCGATCGCACCATGCGTGTGCCCGATTGAAATCGCGACGGCCTTTGGGCTACCTGCCACAGCAGCGCCAATAACCCGATGCTGGCCAGCGTCGCAAACTGGTTGCGCTGGCGCAGGTTGGCGAAGGCTTCGCCCACGCCTACGTCATCCACCCAGGGACTGAACGCTGGCGCAAAACCGAAGTATTGCAACAGCGCCATGACAGCACTAAGCAGTGCCGCAATGAGCCACCCCGAAGCGATTGTTCTGGCGGTCAGCTGCGATCGAAACAACCACACGAAGAGGGCGCACGAAGCGGCTGCCAGCCAGGGAATAACGGAAGGAGTGGGGCCGTTGGTGAAGGGGGTGAGCCAGGGCAGAATCAATACCGCCGGTAGTCCAATCCAGCCTCCCCACAAATCCGAAGGTTTCATGGGAACTTCAGCTTGCCCAGTTCTGGGTACTTGCTTTCTGCCAGCGCCTCCCAATTGGCACGTATGCCTGCGTAGGTCTTTTCACCATGCATGGCACGCATGACTTTGAGTTGTCGGACGGCTTCTTCTCGGTTGCCATTGAGGGCTAAGGCAAGAGCGTACCGATTCTGTATTGCTGTCCATGGAAAGCGCATCGCAGCACTCCGTAGCAATTCGATTTCCGAAATATTCATTCCAGAGGACGGAACGATTCGGGTAGCTGTGACCATCGTATCTAGTTGCGTTAACAAGTATGTGGTCGGGCGCTCATATTCAATAGGAGTCTTCCCAATGTGCAATGCGTCGAAACGAGCGACCCGAAAATCCTCTTCAATCCTCACGTATTCTGTTACGGACCAAGCCAAAAACAACAACAACAACAGCGCGCTCATTGCAGTGAAACTTAACCTCCACCGATAGATTCGACTCGGCGCAAGATGCGCCTCAAGCACACCTACCACTAACATCACCGGAATCAAGAAATAGGCATACGAAAAAGGGTATTCCAGCATGGAATGAACCACCACTGGGACCACAAGTGCAATGCAGTACCAAGGCACCAGGGAAGTTGTTGACCTCAAACGATGCCAAAACCAGTTGGCCAAAAATCCTAGCAGAGCAACTGCAATTGGAAACCCCAAGCCAACGACAAGATCCAGCACTAGGTTATGGGCATATGTAAACGGTTCACTGTGCTGGTAATGATCCAAGATTGCGTTATGGGCTTTGGAAATTTCACGGAAACCCCATCCAAGCCACGGATGCTGCATTGCAGCTTCCAATAGTTGCGCCCATACCAACAGACGAGATCCAGCAGATGTATCGAGGCTGGCGCCACCACTAACAAAATAGCAGTGGGTAATAAATTTCGGCCACGCCCATAACAGAAACAACAATCCAATCCAACCCGCAATGATCGGTGCCGCCGTGAATCGAAAAGGCACAACGCGGCGCTTGAATACCCACCAAGCAGTCAACACCACAGCACTCAATAAACCCGTTCTAGATTCACTCATTGCCAACCCGAGAACCAGTAGTGCGAGCAATACATTCGCCAGCGCGTAGCCCACGCGCCTTGATTCAAAGAGGAGTCCTACAGAGGCCACCCCCATCAACTGTAATGTTGCAAAGTGATTGGGCTGCCCCACATTGGCCCCTGGCCGGCGAAATCCAGGCAAACGGACGATCCAGTCAACCAAGTTCCATACATCGAATGCTTGAGCCAATGCAAGAAAAACAGATAAAACTGCGCACGCTGACAGAGCAATCGCCAATTGATAGACCAACGATTGGGTATTTGGATTTATTCCTTCAGAGAGAGAACGCGCACCCCATGCCCCACCCACGGCAATAGCCACAGAACACATAGCCAAATAAAAGCAGATGACCAGCGCATCGCCAAAAAAGTGGATTAATCCTAATCCAAACTGTATCCAAACCAGCAAGACCATGACCAGCGGTAGAAAGGCGGCTGTTGGCCATACAAAGAAATGACACCTCTGTTTCTTTTGCTCCATCAGCTCCACAGCAAAAAACCAACTGATTGCTGCAAATGCAAGAACCTCACTGTGCCAACTGACCCAAGGTAACAAATGCAAGGGTTGCAACCAACTTGCAAGCAGTAGCAAAAAACCGGGCCAATATTTCATTTAGAGCAAATCACAAAGTAAAACGCCCCCATAGGGGGCGTTTTACGATATCCAGAAACTGGAATTAGAGGTTACCGCGGCACGATCCTGGCAAGAATTTGGGATCAACGTCTGTGAAACCAGCCGCAGGATTCCCACAGCGCCATGCAAAAATGGTTTTACCAACATCCGTGTTGGTCATCACAGCTGACGCGCTGGTCATGGGTTCGAGAGTAACCTTCCCGCCCGCGACATAAGAAGAACCAGATTTTTTGTTGTTTATGCCTTGGCTGGTAACTGTGATCACACCAGCATCAGTCGTTTCAATCAACGCAACATACTTCGACGATCCGCCAGCTGCACTGGACTCACAACCCCAGGCACCCGCGGCGGGCAACTGGCTAGACGCAGATTGAACAGTCTCGGTAATGGAGGTGCGGCAACCCGAAGCAGCCAAAATCACTTCAGACATCTTGGCACGAATGGTGTAGTCCTGGTACGCAGGCAATGCCACCGCAGCCAAAATACCAATGATCGCCACGACGATCATCAATTCGATCAGGGTAAAACCCTTTTGCAGAGAACGCTTCATTTGAAACTCCTTGGTTAAAGAAACTAGACCTTAGTAGTCAGCAGATTTCATGCCAGGCTTCTTTCATCAAAAAAACGACAAAATCCACACCCGCCCGGTTTTGCGACTGACCTACGCGGACAGATTCGCTGCCATTTTCTGACACGGAACCCATCCTTGCGACATTTTTGTCACACTCTTCGTCACTTGATACACACCGACCGAACCATCTTCAAATCGGTCAACCCCATCATGACCTTCTCCATGCCGTCCATCTTCAAGGTCCGCATGCCCCCCTCAACGGCCGTGGCAAAGAGCTCGGCAACTCGGGCCCGTTCCTGGATGAGCTTCTTGACACTGTCATCAGCCACCAGCAATTCATGCAAGCCGACCCGCCCTTTGTAGCCGGTCTTGTTGCACTTGTCGCAGCCTACGGCTTTGTACAGCTTGATGTGCCCATCTTCACCGTAGGTTTTCAACCAGCTGTCCAGCAATTTTTTACTCTCGCCGGCATAGTCTTCCTTCCAGGCTTTCGAGTGGCGCAATTCCTCGGCATATTCCGCTAGAAACAAGCGGAGCTCCTCCGCGTCGGGCACATAGGCGACCTTGCAATCGCACAATTTCTTGGCCAGCCGCTGCGCCAGAATCCCCAACAACGCGTCCGCAAAGTTGAATGGGTCCATGCCCATGTCCATCAAACGGGTGATGGACTCCGGTGCGGAGTTGGTGTGCAGCGTGGAAAACACCAAGTGGCCCGTCAGTGACGCTTCCACGCCCATGGACACGGTCTCCTTGTCGCGCGACTCCCCCACCATGATGATGTCGGGGTCCGCACGCAGGAAGGCACGCATGATGAGGGCAAAATCGATCCCCGCCTTGCGGTTGATCTGCACCTGTCGCAGGCCCTTTTGGGTAATTTCGACCGGATCTTCTGCCGTCCAGATCTTGGTATCCGGCGTATTCAAGAACTTGAGAATGGAATGCAACGTGGTCGTCTTGCCCGAGCCGGTGGGGCCGCAGACGTAAAACAGGCCATAGGGCTTGCTAACGGTGGCTTCCAGCCGGGTCTTGTTGCTGGGCGTCAGGCCCAGCTTTTCCAGCGGAATGGGCTCCCCGGCAGCCAAAATCCGCATGACCACGTCTTCCACTCCGCCAGCCGACGGAATGGTCGCCACCCGCAGTTCGATGTCCAGTGGCCCATACTTCTTGAACTTGATCTTGCCGTCCTGCGGCTTGCGGCGTTCTGAAATATCCAGGTCGCACATGATCTTGAGGCGCGTGACCATGGCTTGCCGGAAATGCGCCGGCACTTCCACGTAGGGCACCAGACTGCCATCAATGCGAAACCGGATACCCGTCTTGAACTTGCCCGGCATGGGCTCGATATGGATGTCCGATACCTTCTGGTTGTAGGCATCGATGATGACCTTGTTGACGAACTTCACCAGTTCGTTGTCGGCGGCAGCAGACTCCAACGAGTCATCATTGACGCCATCGTCAATGGGGCCCCCATCCATGTCGGCCAGCAACTGGTCAATGGTGCTGGTATCGGCAGCCGTGCCAAACAACTGCGCCAGTGTCTCCTGGAATTCGGTTTGCGTGGTGACCCGGTACGCGAACTTGCTGATGCGGGGAAACACCTGCGGCACCACCCGCGAACCGCGCACGGCTTCCGGGTCCATGCACATGATGACCAGCCCCTCGGGAGACTCCTCCAGCGGAATCCAGCCTTGCTCCCCGATGAACTCGCGCTTGAGGGCACCGTGCAGCATTTCGGAACGAATGCGCCCAGGATTGAACGCCTCGTAGGGCACACCGAAAAACTTCGACAACGAAGGGCCGATTTGCGCCGGCTTGATCTTGTATTGGGCCATGAGCAAATGCTCGACCGATTGCCCGTCATTACGTGCATCCTGAACACACTGGTTCAGTTCGTCGTCCGTCAACAGCCCATCGGCGACCAGCGCATCGTACTTGGTCGCCTTCTTGCGCGGCGTGGTACTGGCTTCCTTGACGCGCTGGCGGATGGCGGTCGCCAGCGTCTTGCAGAGCTCGTTGACCCCGTCCACTTCCAGTTCGCCAAAGGGCTCATCGCTCTTGTTGTTGATCACCTGCAGCACCCCGTGCAAGGTGTCGCCTTCCAGAATAGGGGCCACCAGCATTTGACGGGTCCGGTAGCCCGAGCGCTTGTCCACCTCCTTCAGAAAGGTCAAGGCCGGGTGGATGCGCTTCAAGGCGTCATCGTCATACACGTCCGCCAAGTTCAACGGTTTCTTGCTGAAGGCGGCATATCCGGCAATGCTTTGCGGCGAAATCGGCAGCTTGAGATCGCGGCTGCTGTTCAATCCGGTTTTGATCTTGGAGATGATCGCCGTCTGGTCTTCCGTCACAGCGTACAAGGTCAGCCGGTCGGCATTGAGGAGCTTGCAAATGTCCTGGCTGGCCTCGAGCATGATCTGCTCCAGGTTCTCGGTGGCATGAATGCGCGCCGTGACCTGATGCAACTGCCGATAAAAAAGCGCTTCAAACGTCATGCCCCGCTTCTGGGACGGCAGCTTCTGCGACTCGAAGAACGCCTGCTCCGCAGATTTTTCCGCAGATCCGGCAGAGGTAACTGCATTCATATTTCAAACTCCTGCCATGCGCGCCAGCGGCAATCAGTGTTGCACGAACTGCATCTGCGTGCCCGCCAATTCGATCAGGTCTCCGTTTTTCAGGGCCACCGGTTCCGACCTGATCGGGGAGCCGTTGAGCGTGGGGTTGCCAGCGCCCTCCACATGGTGGACCACAAACCCGTGGTGGCGGCGCGTGATGGCCGCCACCGCGACACCCGGCTTGCCGATCGTGGTCACCACCTTGGTCAGCGGAACTTCCCGACCAGACGCCGCGCCCGACAGCACCTTGATCGCAGCCTGAAACGCCCCCAGGCCCGTGGAATCTCCGGCTACCGTGGGAAAACCCGAAGGGGTGGCTGCCGCTGCGGGTTGCGGCTTGAACACCATGGTCTTGTCAAAGTTGTCTGCCGCACCGTCGCCCACAAACTTGATTTTGTACTTCCCGATCTCAATACCATCGCCGTTGTGCAGCTGCTGTTTCTTGATCGCCTTGCCGTTCACGTACGTGCCGTTGGTGCTGTTGAGGTCTTCCAGAATCACCTCGTCACCATTCATCTGCAGCACCGCGTGCTCCCCGCTCACGGCCAGATTGTCAATCACGATATCGTTGTACGGCCTGCGCCCCAAGGTGGTACGGTCCTTGGTGAGCTGGACTTCCTTGATCACGACCTCATCGATCGAAACGATCATTTTCGGCATGATCGACTCCTTTTCCTGTAATTTGTTTCTGGACAACGCGTCCACGCCCTACTTCCCGAGCAATCTTGCGATTAAACCCCGCTTTTCGGCTGACTCGCCCACTTCCACCATCAGCACGGAAATATTGTCGCGGCCCCCGTTTTCATTGGCCGCGTCGATCAACTGGCTGGCCTTTTGATCCAGCTCCATCGGAGCCGCAACAATTCTAGCGATTGCCGCGTCGTCCACCATGTCGGAGAGGCCGTCAGAACACATCAGGTAGATATCCCCGGCCGCCACCAAATGTTCATGGATATCCAGCAGCACCGTATCGTCTACGCCCAGCGCGCGCGTCACCAGATTCCGGATGGACGAGGTCATCGCCTGCTCGGGACTGATCAAACCGGCATCGATTTGCTCCTGCAACAGGGAGTGGTCCCGGGTAATTTGCTCCAACACACCGCCCCGCAGGCGGTAGCAGCGCGAATCGCCGATATGGCCGACCAGCAGCGTATCTTCCCGGAAAACCCCCACCACCAGGGTGGTGCCCATCCCGGCATAGTGTGCATTGGAACTGGCCGCATTGAAGATGGCCAGGTTGGCGTTGTCCACGCAGATTTCCATGGCCCGGCGCACCTCCCGGGCCCGCGCATCCTGACCGGCTTCGGACAGCCAGCGGCCCAGCTCGGTTTTGATGAACACCGTGGCCATGCCACTGGCAATCTCGCCCGCGTTGTACCCCCCCATGCCATCCGCCAGCACCGCTAGGTTGGTGGCCTCGTCAAAAGCCACCGAATCTTCGTTGTTCTCCCGGACGCGACCGGCATCCGTCTTTGCGCAAAATTGATACATCATGGAAGTTTAGTGCCCCGCCTTCGCGGTATCTCCACCCGAAGCGGGATCCGACCGGGCGGCTGTTTGAATAACCGTTTTCTCGAATGCGACCTGCGTTGCCGGGATCGTCGCCGCAAATACCACCGCCTCGTCACGGACAGGCTCCGTGGTGACCGCCTGCGTTGCCGCCAACGGCACCGTGCTGCCCGGAATTTGTCCCATCACGCTGCGCAAATCCGCTGCAAACTGGCGGCCGTTCTGGTAGCGCGTTTCGGGTCGTTTACCCAGCGCCCGTGCCACCACGTCGGCCAGCGCCGGCGGCAGTTCCGGCCGCATCTGGCGCACGTCCGGAGCCTCTGCGTTGGCAATGGCGTACATCAAGCTCCCCATCGAGTCACCCCGAAACGGCAACTCGCCTGTCAGCATCTGGAACAGCATGACCCCCAGCGAGTAAAGGTCGGAGCGCCCATCCACCGGCTTCCCGGCCAACTGCTCGGGCGACATGAAACTGGGGGTTCCCAATACCAGTCCGGTCCGGGTCTTGTTCAAGCCGGTAATGCGCGCAATGCCGAAGTCGGTTACCTTGACCGTGTCACTTTCCGGCTCGTACATGATGTTGGCCGGCTTGATGTCGCGGTGCACCACATGGTGTTCGTGGGCATAGGCCAACGCTTCGGCCACGCGCGCCACAATGCCCAGCACCACCGGAACCGCAAGCAGCTGTCCCGCCTTGCAATACGCTGCAAGGTCCCGCCCCTTGAGGAACTCCATGGCGATGTAGGCCAGGTCGTGTTCTTCCCCGGCATCAAAAATGGTCACGATATGCGGGTGCTGCAAGCGCCCCGCCGTCTCGGCTTCCCGGAAAAAGCGGGCGCGGGCATCCACCAGGTCATCCCCTCCAAACTCTTGGCTCAATGCCAGAGTCTTGATCGCCACCATCCGTCCGATCTTTGGGTCCCGCCCCTGGTACACCACACCCATAGCCCCTTTACCCAGTTCCCGCTCGATCTGGTAACGCCCCAGCATGGGCCTCTCCACGCCACCCTGCGGCGGCAACATTCCGTCCAAAGGATCACCTGGTCTGGCCGCCGCTGCAGGACTTGCGGCACGGTCCAGTTTGGACTGGATATCTTTGTATGTGCCATCAAAAGCCGCCATGTACGCGTAAACGGCTCGTGCTTTTCCCGGTTGGTGCTTGTGTTCAAAGTCGGTCGCCAGGCTGTACAAGTCCCCCATCACCGCGTCCGTCAAGGGCACGCGGCGCAAGCGGTCAAATGCCATGTCAAGCTGCCCCTGCCCCTGCAAAGCCAGACCCATCATGTGATGGGACTCGGGCACCCCGGCGTCAGCGTTGCCCACCTTCAGCAACCGCCGGCCGATGACGGCCAGAGACCCCAGCACCAGCACCGTGGCCGGCAGCACCAGCGCAAGCCAGGTCGCAGCCAACACCAGCCCGCCCCACTCCAGCGCCAGCAAGGCTGCCAAGAGCACCAGCGCGGCAACAGCCGCCACGCCCGTCGCCAGCCGGGGCAACACCCCTGCCACGCAGACGGCCATCAGCAAGCACAGACCCCACGTCACCCACCCGCCCCATCGCGGCTGGGTGATGGCATGTCCGTTGAGAATGCTGGAGGTGGCGTGGGCAATCCGCTCCGCCGGAGACAACGCCAACGTGCCGGGCACTCCGGGTGACCCTCCTGCACCCTGCGCCGTCACGCCAATGATGACGATCTTGCCCGCATAGCGGGTGGCAGGAATCTTCCCGCTCAGCACGTCATAAAACGAATCCGACGCAAATGCCGGCTTGCCGTCCCGCCCCGGATAGAACTGGGACAGCATGCGCGCCGCACCGTCAGTCGGAATGCGCAGTGAACCCAGTTGCACCGCGTCGCCCGCCTGAAGACGGATATCGGCCGCCTTCAGGCCCAGGCTGTGGGCCGCTGCCAGCAGGGCCATGGAAGGCACGGCTTTCTCACCGGCGTGCAGCAGCAAGAGTTCCCGGCGCGGCGAGCCCCCGGCATCCGGGAGCCATTCCATGTGTCCCAGGCCAGCCGCCTCGCGGCCGATGGATTCGATGGGCGGTTGCCCGCGCGACGCCGGCATGGAAAACCCGGCGGGGTCGTCGATGGCACTTTTCAGGGCATACGGTGGCAGGGAGCGATCGGCCTCGCCCTGTAACGCCCCCAAGGTATAGGCGGACGGCAGCAACACGTTGCCGGCGTTTTTTATGCTGGTGGCCAGCACCGCATCCGTGTCAAGCGCCAGCTCCGCCTCTGCCAACATCTGCCGCCACTGCGGATGGGGTAGCGCGCCGTCGGGTAGCGTCTCCAGTGCCGCCTTCATCTTGCGGATGACCCCCAGGCCGGGATCTGACTGGGGTTCTAGGAAGGGAACGGCGTACACCAGTGTCTTGGCCTTGGCCGCCGCCAGCTGGTCAATCAGACGGGCATGGATGTCGCCGGACCAGGGCCAGCGGCCCAATTGGGCCATACTCTGCTCATCAATGGCAATAACGCCAATGCGTTCGGAAGGCTGGTGCGTGGTGTGGGCGCTGGCGAAGTCGTAGTAGCGACGCTCCAGTCTGTCGATGGCGCCGCTTGCCAGGTGAAGTCCGATGACGGCGATCACTGCCACCAGTCCGGCGAACCAATCGGCTCGCCAGACGGCGACCGATTTAGATACAAAAGATTTCGCCACCGAACGACCCCGTCCCTCTGTGCCGCTGCATGCTAGCGGCAGCGTTCACGTGCAACCATACCCGATCCGGACAGACCGGACGCTACGGGCACGTTAGCAGATGTAACCACACCCCACCAGGCACTTGTTCTCACAAACGCTGACTTTCACGCCGCACACCGGCCGGAGGGCATCAAACCGCGGGCGGCGATCGTCTCCGAATAAGCAGGCCCATGGCCAGCACCACCAGCGCACCCGCCACGCCCAAGCCGTAACTCCAGGCGGGCGTCTGCGGCAGCCAGCCCTGCACCGCCGGATCGCTGTGCGCCATGCTCCCGGCAATCCAGCCCAGCAGCATCCCGCCCAGCGTGATGATCACCGGAAAGCGGTCCATCAGCTTGAG
Source organism: Rhodoferax sp. (assembly GCA_019449595.1). Classification (GTDB taxonomy): domain Bacteria; phylum Pseudomonadota; class Gammaproteobacteria; order Burkholderiales; family Burkholderiaceae_C; genus Allorhodoferax. The sequence continues at coordinate 178,363 of JAGRPL010000014.1, forward strand.
CACCAGTTGACTGCCCCAGATAATGATGGGGATGCTGACCAGCAGGCCGAACACCACCAGCGGCAGCTGGTGCCGCCCGCCGCCCGCACCCGTGGCCGCGCCGGCGATGGCAATGACGTTGTCAATGCTCATGACCAGATCCGCAACGATCACGGTCTTGACCGCGGCCCACAACTTGTCGCTGCCCGGGATATGGGCGTGGTCCTCTTCGTCCTGTGGTGCCAGCAGCTTGACCCCGATCCACAGCAGCAGGGCGGCGCCCACCAGTTTGAGGAACGGCACCTGCAGCAAGGTCAGCGCAAACGCTATCAGGATGACCCGCAGCACGATGGCACCCGCCGTTCCCCACAAGATCCCCTTGGTGCGCAAATGCGCCGGCAACTGCCGGCACGCCAGCGCGATCACCACGGCGTTGTCCCCACCCAGCAGGATGTCAATCATGATGATCTGGCCAACTGCCACCCAGAAATGGGTCGTGAGCAATTCTTCCATGCGGGTCTTTCAAAAGGTCGCGATGCGGTGCAATGGCGTCGCGCCAAAAACAAAAACCGGATTGTCCCTCAGGAAATCCGGTTTTTGCGTACGGGGGCCCCGAAAGGCCGCCCAAGGGAAAGGTCAGGCCTTACAGCAGGGACTTGAGCAGCTTGCCCAGTTCGGACGGGTTGCGAGTGATGGTGAAACCACACTCCTCCATCACGGCCAGCTTGGCATCAGCCGTGTCAGCACCGCCAGAAATCAGGGCACCTGCGTGGCCCATGCGCTTTCCGGGAGGAGCGGTCACGCCGGCGATGAAACCAACAATGGGCTTCTTCATGTTGGCCTTGCACCAGCGGGCCGCTTCGGCTTCGTCTGGTCCGCCAATTTCACCGATCATGATGACGGCGTCGGTGTCGGGATCGTCATTGAAAGCCTGCATCACGTCAATGTGCTTGAGGCCGTTGATGGGGTCGCCACCAATGCCCACGGCAGACGACTGGCCCAGGCCGACTTCGGTCAGCATGGCCACGGCTTCGTAGGTCAGCGTGCCGGAGCGGCTCACCACGCCGATGCGGCCCTTGCGGTGGATGTGGCCGGGCATGATGCCGATCTTGATCTCGTCGGGCGTGATCAGGCCTGGGCAGTTGGGGCCCAGCAGCAAGGTTTTCTTGCCGCCGGCCAATTCCTTGGCCTTCATCTTGTTGCGCACCATCAGCATGTCGCGCACCGGGATGCCTTCGGTAATGCAGATCGCCAGATCCAGGTCGGCCTCGACGGCTTCCCAGATGGCGTCGGCAGCACCCGCCGGCGGCACGTAGATCACGCTCACGGTCGCGCCGGTCTGGTGGGCGGCTTCCTTGACGGAGGCGTAGATCGGGATGTTGAAGATGGACTCGCCCGCCTTCTTGGGGTTCACGCCGGCGACGAAGCAGTTCTTGCCGTTGGCGTATTCCTGGCACTTCTCGGTGTGGAACTGACCGGTCTTGCCGGTAATGCCCTGGGTGATGACTTTGGTGTCTTTGTTGATATAGATAGACATGGTTCTTCTCCGGGCTTCTTACTTGACGGCAGCCACGATCTTGGTCGCAGCTTCGGCCATGGTGGCGGCCGAGATGATGGGCAGTCCGCTCTCGGCAAGCATCTTCTTGCCGAGGTCTTCATTGGTGCCCTTCATGCGCACAACCAACGGCACGGACAGGTTCACGGCCTTGCAGGCGGTGATCACGCCGGTGGCAATGGTGTCGCACTTCATGATGCCGCCGAAGATGTTGACCAGAATGCCCTTGACCTTGGGGTTCTTGAGCATGATCTTGAAGGCTTCGGTCACCTTCTCGGGGGTGGCACCGCCGCCCACGTCCAGGAAGTTGGCCGGCTCGCCGCCGAACAGCTTGATGGTGTCCATGGTGGCCATGGCCAAGCCGGCACCGTTGACCAGGCAGCCGATGTTGCCGTCCAGGCTGATGTAGGCCAGGTCGAACTTGGAGGCTTCCACTTCGGCCGGATCTTCTTCGTCCAGGTCGCGGTAGGCCACGATTTCGGGATGGCGGAACAGGGCGTTGGCGTCGAAGTTGAACTTGGCGTCCAGGGCAATGAGGTTGCCCTTGGAGTCGCAGTTCAGCGGGTTGATTTCAACCAGCGATGCATCCGTGTCCATGTAGCACTTGTAGATCTTGGAGAAGATGTCTACGGCTTGGTCAATGGAGGCGCCGGTCAGGCCGATGGCTGCGGCAACCTTCTTGCTCTGCTCGGCGGTGATGCCGGTCAGGGGATCAATCATTTCGGTGACGATCTTCTCGGGCGTGGAGTGGGCCACTTCCTCGATGTCCATGCCGCCTTCGCTCGAAGCGATCAGGGCCACCTTCTGCGTCGCGCGGTCGGTCACCAGCGATACGTACAGTTCGTTCTTGATGTCGGCGCCGTCTTCGATGTAGAGGCGACGCACCTTCTGGCCTTCGGGGCCGGTCTGGTGGGTCTTGAGCTGCATGCCCAGGATCTCGCCTGCCAGACGCTTCACGTCGTCAATGGACTTGGCCACCTTGACGCCGCCGCCCTTGCCGCGACCACCGGCGTGAATCTGGGCCTTGACCACCCAGACTGGGCCGCCCAGCTTCTGCGCGGCTTCAACAGCCTCTTGAACGGTAAAGGCGGGGATGCCGCGGGGCACCGGCACACCGAATTGGCGCAAGATTTCCTTGCCTTGGTATTCGTGAATTTTCATGACGTCTCTCGTGGAGCTGGGAAGGATTCGCCATGCGACCACACGTATTTGCGCAGCCCATGGCACTGGACACATCAATTTCGAAATGTATCATGTTGCAACGCGTCAAACTTGTGACTAACTTACAACGGTAAATTGACCGCTTTCATCCCCCCAGCCAAAGACCGCTAGAAGCGCCCTGTCCCATGAAGAAGATTTTTATCGACGGCGAAGCCGGCACCACCGGTCTGCAAATCCGCGAACGCCTGCAGACCATGCCCGGCATTACGCTCCTGAGCATAGACCCCGCCCTGCGCAAGGACATCCGCGCCAAGCAGGCCCTGATGGCGCAGGCCGATCTGGTGATCCTGTGCTTGCACGACGACGCGGCCATCGAATCGGTCGCCATGGTGGACGCCATCGAGCGGGAAACCGGCCGCCCCGGGCCGCGCATCATTGACGCCTCCACCGCCCACCGCACCGCCCCCGACTGGGTCTACGGCTTTCCGGAGCTGGCCGCGGAGCAACGTGCCGCCGTGGCCCAGGCACGCCGCGTGGCCAACCCCGGCTGTTATGCCACCGGTGCCATTGCCCTGATACGCCCGCTGGTGGACGCGGGCCTGCTGCCCACCGACTTTCCGGTCTGTCTGCCATCCATCAGCGGCTATTCCGGCGGCGGACGCAGCATGATCGAAGCGTACGAGGCCGGCACAGCCCCCGCCATGGAGCTGTATGCGCTGGGCCTCAAGCACAAGCACATCCCGGAAATCATGCGCTACACCGGCCTGCGCCGCCGCCCCTTGTTCGTTCCGTCGGTCGGCAACTTCCGCCAGGGCATGTTGGTGCAACTGCCCCTGCACCTGGACACACTGCCCGGCAAGCCCACCGCGCAGGACTTGCATGCCGCCTTGCAGCGGCACTACGCCGGCAGCGAATGGGTGACCGTGGAGCCGGCGACGCCCGACCAGAAGCTCGACGCCGTGGCGCTGGCCAACACCAACAAGATGGAGTTGCGCGTGTTTGCCAACGACGCTGCCCAGGACGGCTTCGCCCATGCGGTGCTGGTGGCGCGGCTGGACAACCTGGGCAAGGGCGCCTCCGGCGCGGCCGTGCAAAATCTCAAACTGATGCTGGGGCTTTGAACGCGCTACTGTTTTAATAGCTGTCTACGCAGATTCTGCGGCATCTGGCTGCACTATTCATCATCCGCGGCGCCGGCCACCACGCGGCGGATGGCGTCACCGCCAAACCCCCGGCTGGCCAGAAACCGCATCTGCTTGCCCCGCTCGGCCGCGTCGGCCGGCGGCGCTGCAAACTTCTTGCGCCAGACGGCACGGGCCCGCTCCACCTCGGTGGCCCGCAGCTGTTCCACGGCGTGCGCCACCGCTTCCGGGTCCAGCCCCTTGTCGTTCAACTCCTGGCGAATGCGCGCGCTCCCCAGCTTGCCCGCCCGGCGGTGGACCACGGACTCCACCACCCGCTGCTCGTTGATGAAGTCCTTGGCCTGCAGCTCGTCCAGCGCCTGCGCCAGCGTCCCCGCCACCTCCTCGTAACGGGCCAGCTTGCGCTCAAGCTCAGCCCGGGAATGCTCCCGGCTGCTGAGCAGGCGCAAGGCCCGGCCTTTGAGGGAAATGGGGGTGGTCGCCATGCGCCAGAACCGGATACGAGCGTGCTTTTGCTATTGTTTGTATAGCTGTTTACGCAATGTCTGCGGGGCTTGCAGCCTTCTTGGATGCCGATTTCGCCTTCCCTTCGGGTTCTGCCGCACCTGGCAGCAGAGGAATGCCCAGCGATGCACGCACCTTGTTTTCAATCTCGGCGGACAGCGCCGGGTTTTCGCGCAGGAATTCGCGGGCGTTGTCACGGCCCTGACCGATCTTTTCGCCGTTGTAGGCGTACCAGGCACCGGATTTGTCCAAGATGTTGGCGTTGACGCCCATGTCGATGATCTCGCCCTGGCGGCTGATGCCTTCGCCGAACAAGATGTCGAACTCGGCCGTCTTGAACGGCGGGCTGACCTTGTTCTTGACCACCTTGACCTTGGTCTCGTTGCCGATGGCCTCGTCGCCCTTCTTGATGGTGCCCGTGCGGCGGATGTCCAGGCGCACCGAGGCGTAGAACTTGAGCGCATTGCCACCGGTGGTGGTCTCGGGCGATCCGAACATCACGCCGATCTTCATGCGGATCTGGTTGATGAAGATAACCATGCAGTTGGTCTTCTTGATGTGGGCGGTGAGCTTGCGCAGGGCCTGGCTCATCAACCGAGCCTGCAGGCCGGGCAGGGAGTCGCCCATTTCGCCTTCCAGTTCGGCCTTGGGTGTGAGTGCGGCCACCGAGTCGACCACGATCAGATCGACCGCACCGGAGCGCACCAGGCTGTCGACGATCTCCAGGGCCTGCTCGCCGGTGTCGGGCTGGCTGATCAGCAGGTCTTGCAGATTGACGCCCAACTTTTGCGCGTACTGGATGTCCAGCGCATGCTCGGCATCGACAAAGGCGCACTGGCCGCCCTGTTTTTGCATCTCGGCAATCACCTGCAACGTCAGCGTGGTCTTGCCAGACGACTCAGGGCCATAGATTTCGACCACCCGGCCGCGCGGCAGGCCGCCCACGCCCAGGGCGATGTCCAGCCCCAGGGAGCCGGTGGAGACCACCTGGATGTCCTCGATCACCTCACCCTCGCCCAAGCGCATGATGGTGCCCTTGCCAAACTGCTTTTCAATCTGGGCCAGGGCCACTTGCAGGGCTTTGGCTTTTTCGCTGTTGGCGGCGGGGCTCTTGACGGGTGCGTCCATGGAAGTCTCCTAAAAAATCGAACAAGGGGTGCAAAACAGCCAGTGGTATTAATTACAGGCTGGATGCTTGAACAGTAGTTTAGCGGCACGTGCCAGAATCCGTAAATACATTTTTTAGTCAGTTTGCATTACCATCTGCGCCATGGCCTCCCTCCCTCCCGCCGACAACTGGCGCTATACCCACGTAGGGCACTGGTTGCGCCTGGCGCTGGAGCGGTTCGATGCGCGGGTCATGGCGCTGATGGCCCGCCACCCGGGCGTACCGCTGGGCCTGTCCAACCTCGCGGAGCGCGGCCAGGTCGGCGCGGCGCATCTGCACATCACCCGCCACCTAGCGCTGGAAGGCTCTCGCCTGACCGATCTGGCCCAGCGTGCCGGCATGAGCAAGCAGGCCATGGGCACGTTGGTCAACCAGTGCGAGGCTTGGGGCATGGTGACCCGCGAGAGCGATCCCACCGACGCGCGGGCCCGGCGGGTCTGCTTCACCGCCACCGGGCGGGCCTGGCTGGAGGCCTACCAGGAGGCCGCCGTCCAGGCCGAAGCCGAAATGCGCCAGGCCGTCGGCCCCGAGGTGGCCACCGTCGTGGCCATCGGACTGGAGGTCTACAGTGGGCAGTAAATACCCCAGCGCCGCGGGCAGCCCGACTCCTGCCCGCGATGGGTCCCGCCTAGAATGGCATCCGGTGCCCCTCCCACAAGTCCGGCCGAGACAGGGGGTGCGTTCAATGAGGAGACAGACATGCGGATTTTGATCGCGGAAGACGACCAGGTACTGGCCGATGGATTGTTGCGCGCCCTGCGCAGTGCCGGGGCCGCCGTCGACCACGTGGCCAGCGGTACCGAGGCCGATGCGGCCCTGATGACCAACACCGAGTTTGACCTGCTCATCCTCGACCTGGGTCTGCCGAAAATGCACGGCCTGGAAGTGCTCAAGAAGCTGCGCGGGCGCGGCTCCTCGCTGCCCGTGCTGATCCTGACGGCTGCCGACGCCGTGGACGAGCGCGTCAAGGGGCTGGACTACGGCGCCGACGACTACATGGCCAAGCCCTTCAGCCTGCAGGAACTCGAAGCCCGCGTGCGCGCTCTGGTACGCCGCGGCATGGGCGCCACCACCAGCAGCATCAAGCACGGCCCGCTGGTGTACGACCAGGCCGGGCGCGTAGCCACCATCGACGGCAAGATGGTGGAGCTGTCGGCGCGCGAACTGGGCCTGCTGGAAGTGCTACTGCAGCGCGCCGGCCGCCTGGTGAGCAAGGACCAGCTGGTCGAGCGCCTGTGCGAGTGGGGCGAAGAGGTGAGCAACAACGCCATCGAGGTCTACATCCACCGGCTGCGCAAGAAGATCGAGAAAGGCCCTATCCGCATTGCCACCGTGCGCGGCTTGGGCTATTGCCTGGAAAAAATCGTTCCCTGAATATGGCGCCCACACGTGTCATGGCGTGCAAGGCGCTTTCCCCTGAGGGGGCTTGCATGCGTTGGGACGGCCCGGCAACGTGAATATCTTCCAACGCGAGCAACGGTCCCTGTTCGGAGAAATTCTGGACTGGATGCTCACGCCCCTGCTCCTGCTGTGGCCGGTGAGCCTGGTGCTGACCTGGCTGGTGGCGCAAAGCATTGCCGGCAAGCCGTTTGACCGGGCGCTGGAGTACAACGTCGAGGCCCTGGCGCAGCTCATCACCATCGACCACAACCACCCCCGCTTCGTGCTGCCGCTGCCCGTGCGCGAACTGCTGCGGGCCGATGACAACGACACCGTGTACTACCAGGTGCTGGGCCCCTCCGGCGAGCACCTGAGCGGCGAAAAAAACCTGCCCCTGCCACCGGAAGACGAGAAGGTGACGGTGGGCGAGATGCGCATGCGCGACGACCAGTTCCGCGGCACCGACCTCAAGGTTGCCTACATGTGGGTCAAGCTGGACCTGCCGGGCAGCCGCCCGGCACTGGTGCAGGTGGCCGAGACCATGGACAAGCGCTCCATGCTGGCGACCGAGATCGTCAAGGGCGTAATGCTGCCACAGTTTGTCATTCTGCCGCTGGCGGTGCTGCTGGTCTGGCTGGCGCTGGTGCAGGCCATCAAGCCGCTCAACCGCCTGGAGGAGCGCATCCGCGCACGTAGCCCCGATGACCTGAGCCCGCTGGACGTGGAAGCGGTTCCGCTCGAAGTGGCGCCGCTGGTCTCGGCCGTCAACGACCTGCTGATGCGCCTGAAGGAATCCATCTCCACCCAGAAGCGTTTTCTGGCGGACGCCGCGCACCAGCTCAAGACCCCGCTGGCCGGGCTGCGCATGCAGGCCGACCTGGCCCAGCGCGAAGGCGCCAACGCCGAGGACCTGAAACTGTCCCTGCGCCAGATTGGCCGCTCCAGCATCCGCGCCACCCACACCGTCAACCAGCTGCTGGCTCTGGCGCGGGCGGAAAGCAGCGGCACGGTGATGAGCCAGCAGCCCTGCGACCTGGCGCGGCTGACCATGGAGGTGGTGCGCGACTGCGTCCCCCGCGCCATGGAGAAACACATCGACGTGGGCTACGAAGGGGCCCAGCCCGGCAGCGAGGGAGTCACCCTGCCGGGCAACCCCACCTTGCTCAAGGAAATGGTGCGCAACCTGATGGACAACGCCATCAACTACACACCGTCCAACGCCGGCCGGCCCGGCATGATCACGGCCCGCGTGCTGACCGACCCCTTCAGCAAGGTGCTGGTGCTCCAGGTGGAAGATTCCGGCCCCGGCATCCCGGCGGCGGAGCGGGAACTGATTTTCCAGCCCTTCTACCGGGTGCTGGGCACCGAGGCGGATGGCTCAGGGCTGGGCCTGCCCATCGTGTTGGAAATCGCGCGCCAGCACCGGGCCACGGTGACCGTGGAAGACAGCCGCCCCGGCCAGTCGCCGCCGGGCACCTGTTTCACGGTGCGCTTTGCGCAGGCGCTGGAATCGGCCTGACGCCCTGCGGCGCTAGCCGTTGCAGCTGTGCAGCGACTTGCCTGCCAGCGCGGGCTTGATGTCACCCAGCCGCGTCTTCATGGCCTCGGTCAGCGCGGGCAAGCGGAGCTGATTGGCCCGGCCTTCCGCACGCTCCTGCACCACCCGCGCCGTGCGGATGCCGCGCTTGCCCAGCCGGCCGAGCTCGGCCGCCGCTGCCGCCTGGGTGGAGAAATTGCCCAGCGACAGCCCCGGCTCCAGCGCCGGATTGAACAAGGGCTGCGGCTTGAGGCCCAGGCCGGTCAGCTCGTTGCGTTTTTTGGCCAGTGCCTCCGCCTGGGGAAACTTGCCCATGTACACAATCCAGCGGGCCGGCTCCACCACCGGGTCAAACTGCCAGGCACCGGGCGCCAGCGTAGACTCCAGCGCGCGGCGCAGGGTCGCGGTCTGCTCCTCGTCAAAGGGACCGGCCTGCCAGCACTCCCGGGGCGCCAGATCGGCCTGCGCCTGGACTTCCGCCCGCTTGGATTCCGTGGCGGACAGCACCCGCAACGCGTCGGGCTTGATCTGCTGCGCCAGGCGCTGCGGCTCCCGTTGCGGGGCCGGCGCGAACCCGTAGGCGCGCATCCAGCCCCCGCTCCAGGCGAAGTACGCACCGTTGACAAGGATCAGGGCCAGTACAAGCAGTCGCAGCATAGGTTCAAGGCGCGGAGGCGGTGGGTGGGGCGGCAGGACGCACGCTGACCTCCGCACTGGTGATTTTCTTCAGCCCGGCCGCAGTGTGCACCAGCAGGGCGCCACTGGCATCCACGCCGCGCGCCGTGCCGGTCAGGCCGTCGCTGCATTCCACCTCGCGGCCGTAGAGCAGGTCGCGTGCGTGGTACGCCGGGCGCAGCGGCGCAAAGCCTTGGGCCGCGAAACGCTGGATCGCGCGCACCAGGGGCGCTGCCACGCGCTCCAGCGCAGCCGGCGCATCCACCCCGGGCAGCACCTCGGTCAGTGCGGCCGGCGGCGTCCGCAAGCCTTCGGCGTCCCGTGCGGCAATGTTGATGCCCACACCGATAACGGCATACCGCGCCTCGCCCACACTGGCGGTCTCGATCAGGATGCCGGCCAGCTTGCGGTCCTGCAGCCACACATCGTTGGGCCACTTGAGTTGCAGCGCCGGGTGCAGGCTTTCCACCACCGCCAGCCCGACGGCCAGCGACAGGCCGGACCAGTCCGTCGGCGCGAGCGGCAAGCCCAGCGAGAAGGTCAGGGAAGGCAGTGCCCCGGATGGAGCCTCGCCGCTGACCCAGGTGCGCCCCAGGCGCCCCCGGCCCGCGCTCTGGCGCTCGGCCACCAGCAAGATCGGCTCCAGCCGGCCGGCACGGGCGCGGCGCATCAGCTCGGTGTTGGTCGAATCGATCTCGGGCAGCACCTCCACGGTGAAGCCTGGCAGCCGGGGCTCCACGGCCTCCCAGATCGCCTCGGCAGGCCACTGAACGGGTGCAGGTCCGGCACTGCGCATGGCGGCCTACCTCCGGCCGCGCTTGGGCGCCAGCAGCGTGCCGCGGCAGTTCTTAGAGCCGCACCAGCAGGGGTACTCTGCCTTGAGCTTGGGGGTGTAACGCTCGTCGATGATCAGGCCGTAGTCGTAGTTCAGCTCCTCACCGGCCCGGATGTTGCGCAACGCCTTGATGAAGACGCGGCCGTCCACCTCGTCGGCCTCACAGTTGCCGTCGCAGGAATGGTTGATCCAGCGCGAGGAGTTGCCGCCATACAGCGCGTCGATGACATCGCCGTTTTCCAGGGAAAAGTAGAACGTGTGGTTGGGGTCCTTGGGGTCATGCGGATGGCGGTGCTGGGCTTCCTCCCAGCTGATGACCTCGCCCACGTACTCGATGATGGTTTCGCCTTCGGCAATGTCCTGCACGGCAAACACCCCCTTGCCATGCACACCAGAGCGCCGGGCCTGGATGCGGCGGTTGGAAGAGGGGCTGGCGGAAATCTCGGGTTTTTTTGCCACGGCTCAAAAATTTGGTATGGTGAATCGTATGGGCGCGCATGGGCGCGCCTGCGTGTGTGGGCGCGCACCTGCGCGCACGCGAGAACTGGATTGTAGTCAGATGAAAACATTGGTCATTGCAGAAAAGCCATCGGTCGCCCAAGACATCGTGCGGGCGCTCACGCCCACCGCTGGCAAATTCGAGAAGCACGACGAATATTTCGAGAGCGACACCTACGTGGTCTCCAGCGCCGTGGGCCACCTGGTGGAGATCCAGGCCCCCGAGGAATTTGACGTCAAGCGCGGCAAGTGGAGTTTTGCCAACCTGCCAGTGATTCCCCCGCACTTTGACCTGAAGCCGGTGGACAAGACCAAGACGCGCCTGAACGCCGTGGTGAAGCTGGCCAAGCGCAAGGACGTGGGCCAGCTGGTGAACGCCTGCGACGCGGGCCGCGAAGGGGAGCTGATCTTCCGCCTGATCGAGCAGTACGCCGGTGGTGCAAAACCCCTGGGCAAGCCGGTCAGCCGCCTGTGGCTGCAGTCCATGACACCACAGGCCATCCGCGACGGTTTCGAGAACCTGCGCAGCAACGAGCAAATGCAGCCGCTGGCCGATGCCGCGCGCTGCCGCAGTGAAGCCGACTGGCTGGTGGGCATCAACGGCACGCGCGCCATGACCGCGTTCAACTCGCGCGATGGCGGCTTCTTCCTGACGACGGTGGGCCGGGTGCAGACGCCCACGCTGTCGGTGGTGGTGGAACGCGAAGAGCAGATCCGCAAGTTCATCAGCCGCGACTACTGGGAAATCCATGCCAGCTTCCACGCGGCTGCCGGCGAATACCCCGCCAAGTGGTTCAACCCCGCGCACAAGAAAGACGCCGACGACGCCGAGAAAAAAGCCGACCGCGTCTGGTCCCAGCGCGAAGCCCAGGCCATTGCCGACGCCGTGCGCGGCCAGCCGGCCACGGTGACGGAAGAGAGCAAGCCCACCACGCAGGCCAGCCCCATGCTGTTCGACCTGACCAGCCTGCAGCGCGAGGCCAATGGCAAGTTTGGCTACTCGGCCAAGACCACGCTATCCATCGCGCAAAGCCTGTATGAGCGCCACAAGGCGCTGACCTACCCGCGTACCGACTCACGCCACCTGCCCGAAGACTATGTGCCGGTGGTCAAGGACACGTTTGCCATGCTGGCCGACAGCGGCATGAAGCACCTGGCCCCGTTCGCCGCCCAGGCCGTCAAGGGCAGCTACGTCAAACCCAGCAAGCGTATTTTCGACAACGCCAAGGTGTCGGATCACTTTGCCATCATCCCCACGCTGCAGGCGCCCAGCGGCCTGTCGGAAGCCGAGCAGAAGATTTACGACCTGGTGGTGCGCCGCTTCATGGCCATCTTCTTCCCCAGTGCCGAATACCAGGTGACGACGCGCATCACCACCGCGGCCAGCCACGCCTTCAGGACCGAAGGCAAGGTGCTGGTCAAGCCGGGCTGGCTGGCCATCTACGGCAAGGAAGCCGCTGAAGAGGTGGAAGACGCCAAGGAAGGCGACAAGGGCCAGAACCTGGTGCCCGTGGCACCCGGTGAAAAGGTCAAGGGCGACCCGGTGGACCCCAAGGGCCTCAAGACCCGCCCCCCCGCACGCTACTCCGAAGCCACCTTGCTGGGCGCCATGGAAGGCGCGGGCAAGACCGTGGAAGACGACGAGCTGCGCGAAGCCATGCAGGAAAAAGGCCTGGGCACGCCAGCCACGCGCTCTTCCATCATTGAAGGTCTGATCGCCGAGAAGTACATGCTGCGCGAGGGCCGCGAGCTGATTCCCACCGCCAAGGCCTTCCAGCTCATGACGCTGCTGCGGGGCCTGGGTGTGGAAGAACTCTCCAAGGCCGAACTCACCGGCGAATGGGAATACAAGCTGGCCCAGATGGAGCACGGCAAGATGAGCCGCGCAGCCTTCATGGCCGAGATCGCCTCCATGACCGAGCGCATGGTGAAGAAGGCCAAGGAATACGACCGCGACACTATCCCCGGCGACTACACCACCCTGACCGCCCCCTGCCCCAACTGCGGCGGCGTGGTCAAGGAAAACTACCGCCGCTACACCTGCACCGGCAAGAGCGGTGACACCGAGGGCTGCGGCTTCTCCTTCGGCAAGTCCCCCGCCGGGCGCACCTTCGAGGTGGCCGAGGTCGAGCAGTTCCTGCGCGACAAGCACATCGGACCGCTGGACGGCTTCCGCTCCAAGGCTGGCTGGCCCTTTGTGGCCGAGATGGTCATCAAGTACGACGACGAGGCCAAGAACTACAAACTCGAATTCGACTTCGGCGACGACAAGGCCGGCGAGGACAGCGGCGAGATCATCGACTTCTCGGGGCAGGAATCCCTGGGTACCTGCCCTAAGTGCGGCGGCTCGGTGTTCGAGCACGGTAAGAACTACGTCTGCGACCGTTCGGTGCCCACCCATGCCCACCCCACGCCCACCTGCGACTTCAAGAGCGGCCAGATCATCCTGCAGCAACCCATTGAACGCGCGCAGATGCAAAAGCTGCTGGCCACCGGCAAGACCGATCTGCTGGACAAGTTTGTCTCCATGCGCACCCGGCGCGCCTTCAAGGCCATGCTGGCGTGGGACGCGGAGGCCGGCAAGGTGAATTTCGAGTTCGCACCCTCCAAGTTCCCACCCCGCAAAACGGCCGGCAAGCCGGCAACCGCTACAAAAACAGGAGCTTCACGCACAGCAAAGACGGGCGCCGCAGCCAAGAAAGTGCCTGCAAAGAAGACAGCAGGCACCAAGGCGGCCGCTGCCAAGACGGCCAAACCCAAGGCCCCGCGCAAGGCCAGCACCGCCGCCGGCCTGCAACCCAGCGCGGCGCTGGCAGCGGTCATTGGCAACGAACCGGTGGCCCGCACCCAGGTCATCAAGAAGTTGTGGGACTACATCAAGGCCAACGGCCTGCAGGACGCCACCAACAAGCGCGCCATCAACGCCGATGCCAAGCTGCTGGCCGTGTTTGGCAAGCCGCAGGTCACCATGTTTGAACTCGCCGGCCTGGCCGGCAAGCACCTGGGCTGAGTGCCCAAAATGATGACATTCGTGTATTTAAAAAAATGAAAAAACTTGTCTCGATCGTTGCCCCATTTTTCAACGAGGCAGAAGGAGTTGGACTGTACTTTTCTCGACTTGATACCGTCGTAAAGAGTTTGATAGATTTCAATTTTGAATTTGTGTGCGTTGACGACGGCAGTGACGACGCTACGTTGTCATTGTTAATACAGCATGCTGCTATTGACAGCCGTATTCACGTGGTGGAATTAACAAGAAATTTCGGGAAAGAGGCTGCACTAACAGCTGGCCTCGATGCAGCAACGGGCGACGCGGTTATTCCGATCGACGCCGACCTGCAAGATCCTCCTGAACTGATTAAGCAAATGCTTGAAGCGTGGGCAAAAGGCGCGGAAGTAGTATTGGCTCGACGGGTGGACCGCAGCTCGGATACTTTTCTCAAACGCAAAAGTGCCGAATTTTTCTACAAAATTCACAATCACTTCTCCAGCGTCAAAATTCCAGCTAATGTAGGAGACTTTCGTTTATTAGATCGAACAGTAGTGCAGGCCCTGCAGCGCTTGCCGGAGCGGCAACGGTTTATGAAGGGACTGTTCGCATGGGTAGGGTTTAAAACGGTCACACTTGATTACATTCGCGAGGCACGGTCTGCAGGGAATTCCAAATTTTCAGGATGGAAGCTGTGGAATTTTGCTTTAGAAGGCATTACCAGTTTCAGCACCTCACCGCTCAAAATTTGGTCCTATTTGGGCGGTCTAGGTGCACTCTGCAGTTTGGTTTATGCGTTGTTTATCGTAGCACGCACGCTAATACACGGCATTGACCTACCGGGTTATGCTTCATTGTTAGTTTCAGTTATCTTCTTTGGCAGCGTGCAACTCTTGGGTATTGGCATGCTAGGGGAGTACGTTGGTCGCATATATATGGAGAGCAAACAACGTCCGCTTTATATTGTACGCAAGACGTATCGTGAACCAGTTCAGCGCCTAGAGTAAAAATGATCACTAGGCGTGCAATACGTTTCGGCCTGACAGGTATTTTGAATACGGTCGTACACGCTATCACAGCCAGTCTGTGGATTCATGCGGTGCACCCCAACCCCAGCGTCGCCAATGGCGTAGCTTTCACGGTTGCCACCCTATTTTCATTCACTGTCAATACGCTTTGGAGCTTTTCGCAGCCCTTAGATAGGGTCGTTTTTATTAGGTTCTTTGTCGTTGCACTACTTGGACTTCCGCTGTCAGCGGGCATCGCTGCGGTAGTGGACTGGCTCGGATATAGTTACGTGTATGGGATTGCTGCCGTAGTATGTTTACTGCCACCTGTAAACTTCGTTCTGCACAATTTCTGGACTTACCGAGTCGCTTACGACGACACCTCAATCCATCAACAGATAATAAATCATGAGTGATCCAGCACGCGTGGAAACGAGTTTTGTAACCAAAGTTATCGTCGTGGTTGTTGCCATTGGCGCCTTGGTCTCTTTTCTGACACCGAACACAGACGGTTTGAAGCGCTTTGATACCCCCGTCAATCAGCTATTTCTGCTTTCATTTATTCAGAATCCCGAAGGTCTCTACATGGTTAGCGAGATTTGGGAAAACGAAAAACGCTACGATTTTGCCATCCGAGAAATGCGACTGGCTATCGGCTTGCTCGAAATGCACAATGCTGATGCGACTGTGCTCAAACGCTACAAAGACCGCCTGGCCAAGTTAACAGCAAAAGAATAAGCGCGAGCAGCTTAAGACTGCGCCACTGTAAATCGATACTGGTTGAAATCCAAACGGATATCACAGGGAACGGAACTGAGATTCTTATAGCGGTAGGTGATGGACTTGCCCAACAACTCACTCAGATACCCTGACCAGTACCCCTCATCCCCGGAAACTTTTTCGGGAGCATGTACACCGCACACAACCGTTGTCCCGTTTGCGTCCATCGGTTGCTTGTGCAAATCAGCAATTGCCTGAGCCCACAACTTGCTGTCTAACCGATTAGTTTCGGCCAGATTTCCCCAGCGAAGGTAGTTATCACACGCCGACGTAGCGAGTACCGAAAGCACCAAAAAGAACAATGCTTTTTCTTGCATAGCCTTGCGACCACCCACCAAAGATAGCACACCCAAACTCACAACCATTGCTAAAGGAAACGCGCTGAAATAGTTACCGACGTAATGAGGATCTTCGGCTGCCCACTGCCGGTATCCTTCCACGAAACCATGCAACAAATTCGGACAAAAAACATAGAAAATTAAAACTGCTAGGCTACTCTTCCTGTAGAGAAGATTTGGATATTTTTTGTCTCGAATAGCTGGCAGGAGCAAAAAGCTTGCAACAAAAATGCAGGTCGCATAGACGAGCGCCAACAACAGATTATGAGGAGCAGAAATACCTTCGAAATAATTGGTTAACGCTTTAATCTGGAAGTGAAACCCATTAACGGAAAATTTATAGACTGTAATTGCGATATCAATAGCGTTCCCTGAACTATCCAACCCGCGTCCGGAGGTTGGCTGAGAACGTCGATAGATAAAGTACGTCACTATGTAAGCCGCGACGACCACGAAAAGCATCCAATTGCGTCGCAGAAACAACAATAACAATTGCCACCAATCTCTCAACTGCGAATGACTGCGTGACTCAGAAAAATACCGAAATAAAAACAGCGCCGGATACACACCCGCGTAAAACAGCATGGGCTCGTACGCCAATAGCGAGAAAGCAAATAGCACATATGGGCCAATGATGGTCCGCTTGGATCGATCACCATCAAGGATTTTCAGGTACCAGACAAAGCTCATGAACATCACTGCAAACTGCAGATTGAACATCATCAAATAACCGTGAAATGGACTGTAATAACCAGGGCTTACATCGATTAAAGCCAGCCACACCAAGCCCGCAAACAAGCCTGTCGGTAAATTGACCAGACAGACGCAAAAGAATACGAACGACAGGAACACGCTTCCATTCACCAAAATTTTGATGACATTGGCAGCTTCCCAGCTACCCAAGCGATACGGAATGGTTGCCAAAGTGTTAATTGGAATCAGCCAAAATCGTCCTTGGGCTGATGCGGTTTGTAAATTCATATCCCATGTAGATCGAATGATCCACGGGTCATCGGAATTGGATAGCATCATTCCCCAGTGCTGGCCCAGTAATAGCGCCAGGGCAAAAAGAACAAGAATTACAGACACCCACTCAATCGCTGTGCGCGGGCTGTAACGTGCGGATTCACTTGAATTCATAGCTGAATAGTACGGTTTGTTTCTTGAGGTTACCGACGCTGCGTGCTGGCCCACCAGCCCTCGGCGCTGTACACCAGCAGCGCCACCCAGATCAGCACAAACCCCACGGCACGGCGGGCATCAAAGGCCTCGCCATACAGCCACACGCCCAGCAGCAGCAGCATGCTGGGTGCGATGTACTGCAGCAACCCCAGCGTGGCCATGGAAACTCGGCGCGCACCGGCGGCAAACAGCAGCAAGGGAATGGCGGTAATGGGCCCGGCCAGCACCAGCCAGCCCAGGGTGGCGGCGTCGCCCTGCACCAGGGCGCCCCGGCCCTGCCAGGCCCACCAGGCCAGCAGGCCGGCCGCAAAGGGGGCCAGCAGCAAGGTCTCCAGCGCCAGGCCCTCCAGCGCGCCCAGCGGCGCCACCTTGCGCAGCAGGCCGTAAAAGCCGAAGGTCAGCGCCAGCAGCACCGCCACCCAGGGCAGGCGCCCGGCCTGCACGGTCAGCCACAGCACGCCGGCCGCCGCCACGGCCACGGCCACCCACTGGCCCGGACGCGGGCGCTCGTGCAGGAACACGAAACCCAGCGCCACGTTGACCAACGGCAGGATGAAGTAACCCAGGCTGGCATCTAGCACATGGTCGTTCTGCACCGCCCAGACATACACCGTCCAGTTGGCCACCAGCAGCGTGGCCGACAGCGCGAACGCGCCCAGCACCCGGGGCTGTTGTCGCAGCGGACGCAACCAGGCCCAGCGGCGCAGCACCAGCAGCAGGCAGAGCACAAACGCCAGCGACCACACGGTGCGGTGCATCACCACTTCCAGGGCGTTCACTCCCAGCAGTTGCTTGAAGAACAGGGGGAACAGTCCCCAGGCCGTGTAGGCCAGGGCCGCGTAAAAAATGCCAGGATTCATGGTGGGCGATAAGCAGAGAGAGAGCAGATGGGTAGTGAGCTTACCCGGCGGCTCTTCTCCGCGTTGGTCTGCGGGTACCGGGCGTGACAACGCTGCGTGCGCCCCCTGTCTAAAACAACCAGCGCAGACGCACCGCCAGCGCCGCAAGCGCGAAGCCCATCGCCAGGATGCACACCCCAATCCACCCCCATTGGCCAAGCACCACACTGCCCAAGAACGCGCCACTGGACATGCCGGTGAACATGCCGACAAACAGCACCGCGTTCAAGCGGCTGCGCGCGGCGGGCTCGATGCTGTAGACGATGGACTGGTGCGCAATCAGCGCGGCCTGCGCACCCAGATCGAACACCACGGCACCGACGGCAATCAGCCACAGCTGATCGGTGCCCAGCGCCATGGCCAGAAACGCGGCAGCCACCAGTACCGCACCGATGCGGATGACCCGCTCGGGGCCTTTGCGGTCGGCCATGCGACCTGCCAGCGGCGCGGCCAAAGCGCCCGCAGCACCGGCCAGACCAAAGGCACCCGCTGCGCTGCTGCCCAAATGAAACGGTGCGGCGTGCAACATCACCGCCAACGTGGACCAGAAGGCGCTGAAACCCACACTCAGCAGGCCCTGTGCCACGGCAGCACGGCGCAGTTCTGCATGGCGGCGCCACAAGGTCACCAGCGAACCCAGCAGGGCCCCATAGCGCATGGTGGTGGTGGGCACAAAACGGGGCAACCGGTACCACACCGCCACACCCAGCAGCGCAATGCTGGTGGCCGCCGCCACAAACATGGTGCGCCAACCCCACTGCTCGGCCACCCAGCCACTGACCACGCGTGACAGCAGGATACCGAGGAGCAGCCCGGTCATGACCGTGCCGACCATCTTGCCGCGGTGGGCGTCGGGCGCCAGTGTCGCCATGGCGGGCACGATGTCCTGTGCCAGGGTAGCGGCCAGGCCAATGGCCAGACTGGCGGCCAGCAGAACGCCCAAGCTCGGTGCCGCAGCGGCCGCCAGGAGGGCCGTTGTCAGCGCAACGGCCTTGCCCAGGATGATGCGGCGGCGGTCATAGCGGTCACCCAGTGGCGCCAGCAGCAGAATGCCCAGCGCGTAACCCAGTTGGGTCAGCGTGGGCACCAGACCGATCACACCGGGTGTGGCCTGAAATTCGCTCCCCAGCACGCCCAGCATGGGCTGGGCGTAGTACAGCGTGGCGGCGCCCAAGCCGGCACCGGTGGCCAGCAAGAGCACCAGGATGGCAGGAATACCTGTCTGTACTGGTTTATGCGCAATGGATACGGAAGACATGAAAAAACTCCTGTTTTTGGGCGATGCGCAAGTGTCTTTCAGACGAAATCTCCTGAGAAGGCCCGCTTTAGGCAGAATTGTTATACGCTTGGCGCATGAAAACCGCACCCGACCGTATCGAACTCATGCAGACTTTTGTGCGCATTGTGGAGGCGGGCAGCCTGTCGGCGGCGGCGCTGCAAATGGGCGCCACCCAACCCACGGTGAGCCGGCGCCTGCAGGCGCTGGAGCGCTCGCTGGGCCTGCGCCTGCTGCAGCGCTCTACCCACGCCATGAAGCTGACCGAAGAGGGTGAGCGCTGCTTTGCCCGCGCCAAGGAACTGCTGGGCAACTGGGACGAGTTTGAGGCCGATCTGCGCGGCAGTGCGGAGGTGCCCAAAGGCACGCTGCGGGTCGTCGTGCCGCATGCCATCGGCCAGCAGGAACTGGTGGTGCAACTGGCCGAATACCTGCAACGCCACCCGCGCGTGTCCGTGGAATGGCTGCTGCATGACCGGACACCGGAATTCATTACCGATGGCGTCGACTGCGCCATCCACGTGGGACCCGTAGAAGATCCCTCGGTGGTGGCACTCAAGATTGCCGAGATACCGCGCATCGTGGTGGCCTCGCCCGCGCTGCTGGCGCGGACCCCGTTGCCACGGCAGCCCGCCGACTTGGCCCCGCTGCCTTGGCTGGCATTGCGCACGTTCTACCGCAACGACATCACGTTGATTCACACCCAAGGGGAGCAGCGCAATCTGGCACTGCAGCCCAGAATGAGCACAGACAGTCTGTTTGCGCTGCGCAATGCGGCGCTGCTGGGCCTGGGCGTCGGGGTGGTGTCCGCCTGGGCTGTGACGGACGATGTGGCCCAGGGCAAGCTCATCCACCTGCTGCCCGAATGGCACGCCGCACCTCTGCCCATCTACCTGCTGTACCCCTACGCCCACTATTACCCCGCCAAGCTGCGGCGCTTTGTCGAGATCATGCGGGCGGCACTGCCGCAGGACATCGTGCCGCGGCCCACACATCTGAAGACATGAAAAAAGCGCCCGAAGGCGCTTCTTGGCGAAGTGGTTGCAGCCTCTACTTGGCGACCACGCGCACCATTTCCAGGCACTTGTTGGAGTAGCCCCACTCGTTGTCGTACCAGCTCACCAGCTTGAGGAAGGTGCCATCCAGGGCGATGGAGGCATCGGCATCGAAGATGGACGTGCGGGTGTCGCCACGGAAGTCGGTGGCCACCACCTTGTCTTCGGTGTAGCCCAGAATGCCTTTGAGCGCGCCTTCGGACTGGGCCTTGATCTCGGCGCAGATGTCCTTCAGGGTGGCTTCCTTGTTCAGTTCCACGGTCAGGTCCACCACCGACACGTCGGAAGTGGGCACGCGGAAGGACATGCCGGTGAGCTTCTTGTTCAGCTCGGGAATGACCACGCCCACGGCCTTGGCAGCACCGGTGCTCGACGGAATGATGTTTTCCAGGATGCCGCGGCCGCCGCGCCAGTCCTTGTTGGAGGGACCGTCCACGGTCTTCTGCGTGGCGGTGGCCGCGTGCACGGTGGTCATCAGGCCGCGCTTGATGCCCCACTTGTTGTGGACCACCATGGCCAGGGGAGCCAGGCAGTTGGTGGTGCAGGAGGCGTTGGAGATGATGGCCTCGCCCTGGTACTTCGCGTGGTTCACACCGAACACGAACATGGGGGTGTCGTCCTTGGAGGGGGCCGACATGATGACCTTCTTGGCGCCTGCGTCAATGTGTTTCTGGGCCGAAGCCTTGTCCAGGAACAGGCCGGTGGATTCGATCACGACGTCGGCGCCGACTTCGTTCCACTTCAGGTTGGCGGGATCGCGCTCCTGCGTCAGGCGGATCTTCTTGCCGTTGATGACCAGGGTGTTGCCCTCGACCGAGACTTCGCCCTTGAAGCGGCCGTGCACGCTGTCGTACTGCAGCATGTAGGCCAGGTACTCCGGCTCCAGCAGGTCGTTGATGCCAACGACTTCGATGTCGCTGAAATTCTGCAGTGCCGAGCGCAGGACGTTGCGTCCGATGCGGCCGAAGCCGTTGATGCCGATTTTGATAGTCATGGTGATTTCCTATAAAAAAACTGAACGGATTACTTCTTCGCCAGCACGGTCTGCACCGTATCGGCCACATTCTCGGGCGTGAAACCGAAGTGCTTGAACAGCACCGGTGCGGGGGCGGATTCGCCGTAGGTGTCGATACCGACCACCGCCGCCACGCCGTATTTCCACCAGCCGTCGCTCACGCCCATTTCCACCGCCACGCGGGGGATTCCGGCGGGCAGCACGGCCGCCTTGTAGGCGGCGTTCTGCGTGTCAAACGTGGTGTTCGAGGGCATGGAGACCACGCGCACGGCAATCTTGCGCTGGGCCAGCAACTCCTGGGCCTTTAGCGCCAGCTGCACCTCGGAACCGGTGGCGATGAGAACGGCCTGGGCCTTCTTCTTCAGGCCCACTTGCGCCGGCTCAGCCAGCACGTAGGCACCCTTGCTGATGGCGTCCAGGCCGCAGGCCTCGGGCGCCGCAGCGGATTCGGCCTTGGGGGCGTAGCTGATGTTCTGGCGCGACAGCAGCAGCGCCGTCGGCTTGGTCTTGTTTTGCAGGGCCACGGTCCAGGCCACGGCGGTTTCGGCCGTATCGCCCGGGCGCCACACGTCCAGGTTGGGGATCAGGCGCAGGGAGGCAGCGTGCTCGATGGACTGGTGCGTAGGGCCGTCTTCGCCCAGGCCGATGGAGTCGTGGGTGAAGACATGGATCACGCGCTGCTTCATCAGGGCCGCCATGCGCACGGCGTTGCGGCTGTAGTCGCTGAAGGTGAGGAAGGTGCCACCGTAGGGAATGAAGCCGCCATGCAGCGCCACGCCGTTCATGATGGCGGCCATGCCGAACTCGCGCACGCCGTAGTTGATGTGGCGTCCGCCCTGGCCTTCGGCCGTCTTGACCACGGCACCGTGCATGTCAAAACGCAGATTGGGCGTGCTCTTGGTGTTGGTGAGGTTGGAGCCGGTCAGGTCGGCCGAACCGCCCAGCAGCTCGGGCAGGGCAGCCGTGAACGATTCCAGTGCCAGCTGCGAAGCCTTGCGCGAAGCGACCGTCTCGGCCTTGGTATGGGCGGCGATGACGGTGTCCACGGCGGTCTGCACAAAGTGCTTGGGCAGGTCGCCCTTCATGCGGCGCAGCAGTTCCTTGGACAGTTCGGGGTGGGCAGCCTTGTAGGCGGCAAACCGCTCATCCCAGGCTTTTTCGGCAGCGGCACCCGCAGCCTTGGCGTCCCAGTCGGCATAGACCTCCTTGGGCACCACGAAGGGGGCATGGTTCCAGCCGATGGCGGCGCGGGTGAGCGCGATTTCCTCGGCACCCAGCGGCTCGCCGTGTGCCTTGGCGGTGTTGGCGCGGTTGGGGGAACCAAAGCCGATGGCGGTCTTGCAGATCACCAGCGTGGGGCGGTCGGCAGACTTCTTGGCCTCGGCAATGGCAGCCGAAACCGCGGCAGCGTCGTTGCCGTTAACCGGGCCGATCACGTTCCAGCCGTAGGCCACGAAACGCTGCGCGGTGTTGTCGATGAACCAGGGCGCCACCTGGCCGTCGATGGAGATGCCGTTGTCGTCGTACAGCGCGATCAGCTTGTTCAGTTTCCAAGCGCCGGCCAGGGCGGCTGCTTCGTGGCTGATGCCTTCCATCAGGCAACCGTCACCCATGAACACATAGGTGTGGTGGTCCACGACGGCATGGCCTTCGCGGTTGAACTCGGAAGCGAGCAGCTTCTCAGCCAGCGCCATACCCACGGCATTGGTGATGCCCTGGCCCAGCGGGCCGGTGGTGGTTTCAACGCCGGGGGTGTGGCCGACTTCGGGGTGGCCGGCGGTCTTGCTGTGCAGCTGGCGGAAGGCCTTGAGCTCGCTCATGGGCAGCTTGTAGCCAGTGAGGTGCAGCAGCGCGTAGATCAGCATGGAGCCGTGACCGTTGGACAGCACGAAACGGTCGCGGTTGAGCCAGTTGGGGTTGGCCGGGTTGTGGCTCAGGTGCTGGCCCCACAGGGCGACCGCCATGTCGGCCATGCCCATGGGGGCGCCGGGGTGTCCGGAGTTGGCTGCTTGAACTGCGTCCATCGCAAGCGCGCGAATTGCGCTTGCCATCTGTTGTGTGTTGGCCATGAAGGGCGACTCCGGAATAGGGTGGGGCTGGGGGTAAACCCGGTATTTTACCGGCGCGCGCTGCGGGGGCCAAATACCCCGCAATCCCCACCTGGCAAAGGCGCGCGCCGGCGCCCCGCCATCAGACCCCGACCAGCGTGCCGTAGGCCTGGCGCGTCTGCGGCGACACGGCGGCCAGAACCTGCTCGTACGCCGTCTTGTGCCGCGCCAGCAGACGGGCCGAGGCCAGGGCCCGGGACTTGCAGAACCAGTGGCAGCTGTGCTGCATCAGGTACAGCTCGGCGGTCAGGGTAAAGGCCTTGTCCTTGATCGAACGCTGCGCGCGGTTGGCCACCACATTGGCAATCCCGTTGGCGTGCACGCTCAGGACCTTGCGCAGGTCAAACGTGGCCGCCGGAAACCACTGCGCCGCGTAGGGCAGGCCGATGGCCAGCGTGCTCACGCGCGCCTGCGCGGCGTCCACGGTGGCGAATTCGGCGGCAAACCGGGTGAACTGTTCGGCCAGCTGCACTTCCGAGATGTGCAGCAGGTTCCAGATCTGTTCGCGGCGCTGCGGGTCTTCCTCGCCCAGCGCCCGCAGGTAGCCTTCGGTCAGGTTCTCCATCAGCTTCTCGATCTGGTACTGCCCCAGGTGGCTGCCCAGCAAGGCAATGCGCTGCCTTTCGTCCCGGGATTTGAGCAGGTAGGCCCCCACGGCGAACAGGATCAGCAGGACAAGAATTTGCATGGTGCAGCGCGGTCGTGGTGGTTGGGGGGATAGCCAGAGTGTAGTCATAGCCCCCGGCATGGCTTGGGCTATGCTAACTCCCATGAGCCCACTCTTCTCGCCCTTTCACCTGCCATCGCCCCGCGGCGGTTTGACGCTGCCCAACCGCATCGTGGTCGCGCCCATGTGCCAGTACGCCGCCCGAGACGGCTGCGCCACCGACTGGCATCTCGTGCACTGGGGCAGCCTGCTCAACAGCGGCGCGGCCCTGTTCACCATCGAGGCCACAGCCGTTCTGCCCGAAGGCCGTATCACCCCGGCCTGCCTGGGCCTGTGGGACGCGCGCACCGAAGCCGCGCTCACCGACACCCTGCAACGCGCCCGCCAGCTGGCGCCCCACACGGCCGTGAGCATCCAGCTCGCCCACGCCGGGCGCAAGGCCTCCAGCGCGCTGCCCTGGGAAGGCGCGCAGCTGCTGTCCCCCGCGCAGGGCGGCTGGGAAACCTTCGGCCCTTCGGCGCTGCCCCACTTGCCCAGCGAAACGCCCCCCACCGCCATGACCCGGGCCGACATGGACCGGGTGCGCGACGCCTTTGTGGCCGCCGCGCAGCGCGCCCAGCGCGCGGGGGTGGATGCCATCGAGCTGCACGCCGCGCACGGTTACCTGCTGCACGAATTCGTCTCGCCCCTGGCCAACCAGCGCAGCGACGCCTATGGCGGCAGTTTCGAGAACCGCATCCGTTTCCCGCTGGAGGTGTTTGCCGCCCTGCGCGCCGCCTACCCGGGCGTGCTGGGCATCCGCATTTCGGCCAGCGACTGGGTGGACGGCGGCTGGGACGTGGCGCAAAGCGCCGAGATGGCCCGGCAACTCAAGGCCCTGGGCTGCGACTTCATCCACGTCTCGTCCGGCGGTGTCTCGCCGGCGCAGAAGATTGCCCTGGGCCCCAACTACCAGGTCCCGTTTGCGCGCGCCGTGCGCCAGGCCAGCGGCCTGCCCACCATGGCCGTGGGCCTGATCACCCAGCCCCAGCAGGCCGAGGCCATTGTGCAGGCCGGCGATGCCGACCTGGTTGCGCTGGCCCGCGCCTTCCTCTACGAGCCGCGCTGGGGCTGGCATGCCGCCGCCGCGCTGGGTGGCACCGTGCAGGGCCACCCCGCCTACTGGCGCTGCCTGCCGCGCGACGCCCAGGCGGTGTTCGGCAAAGTCTCTGTCGGCATGCGATGAGTCCCGCCGTGCAAGGCCAAGTCGCCCCCGGCTTTGAGCCGCTGGCGCAGCAGTTCGCCCAGGCGTTTGCCCGCGGCGAAGAAATTGGCGCCAGCCTGTGCGTGTACCACCGCGGCGAGCGGGTGGTGGACCTGTGGGGTGGCCTGGCCGACACGGCCACCCGCACCCCCTGGACGGCCGACAGCCTGGTGGTGGTGTTCTCGGTCACCAAGGGCCTGGCGGCCATGGCGCTGAACCTGGCTGCCGAGCGCGGCGCCTTTGACTGGGATGCCCCGGTGGCGCGCTACTGGCCGGCATTTGGTCAGGCGGGCAAGGCGCACATCACGGTACGCCAGCTGTTCAACCACCGCGCCGGCCTGGCAGGTATCGGCACGCCGCTGACACTGGCGCAGTTGTGCGATCCCGCCCAGGCAGCCACTGTGCGCACGGCCTTGGAAACCCAGCCCCCAGCCTGGCACGCCGACACCCAGCAGGGCTACCACGGCCTGAGCTACGGCATGTATGCCAGCGCCTTCTTCGAGCAGGCCTGCGGCGAACCCCTGCACACCTTTCTGCACCGCGAATACCTGGACCCGCTGGAGGCAGACGTATTCCTGGGCACGCCACCCGAGCAGGACCACCGCATCGCCACGTTGTACCCCGGCTCCACCGCCAGCCGCGTGGGCCGAATGCTGTGGTCCGCCCTGCGCGGGGGCAGCACCGAGGCCCGCGTGGCGCGCTCCTTCCTGCGCGGCAGCCACGCCAAGCAGGCATTCATGAACCCGCCCACCCCTGGCGGCATGGGCATCTACAACCAGCCCCCGGTGCGCCGCCACAACCTGGCCTGGGCCTCGGCCACGGCCACGGCACGCGGGCTGGCCCGCGCCTACGTGCCCTGGTCGCTGGGCGGTGTCTGGCAGGGGCGACGCTACGTGGCGGAGCAGACCATTGCCCCCCTCCTGCAACGCCAGGGCTGGAGCGCGCAGGATCTGGTGCTGGGCAAACCGTTGGGCTGGGCACAGGGATTCCTGAAGGAGGACGACGGCGTGTTTTCCCCCAACCGCGCCTCCTTTGGCCACCCCGGCATGGGCGGTGCGCTGGGCTGGTGCGACCCCAGCACGCAGCTGGCCTTTGCCTACACCCTGAACCGCTGCGACTGGCGCATCCGCTCCCCGCGGGCGCTGGCCTTGTGCCAGGCCCTGTACCGGTGCCGCCTAGCGTAGACACCCCCGCACGACACCACGGACCCCCATGAACCCCTCCCCCATTGCCGCCATGCTGCTGGCCGCCGGCCGCGGCGAGCGCATGCGCCCGCTGACCGACACCACGCCCAAACCGCTGCTCACCGTGCAGGGCAAGCCCCTGATGCAGTGGCCCCTGGAAGCTCTGGCGCAGGGCGGCTTTCAGGACGTGGTGGTGAACACGGCCTGGCTGGGCGCGCAGATCAGCACGCAATTTGGCAACGTTTTTGCCACCGAACGCCCATCCAATCTGCGTAAACAGCTATCAAATCAGGAGCAATCTACCGCCTCCCTGCGCCTGCACTACTCGCACGAGGGGCGCGATTTCGGCGGCGCGCTGGAAACCGCCGGCGGCATTGCGCGGGCCCTGCCCCTGTTGTGCCCGCCCCACGCCACGGGCGCGGCGGCCGACGTATTCTGGGTGCTGGCCGGCGACGTGTTCGCGCCCGACTTCAGCTTCCGCCAGGACGCCGTGGCGCGCTTTGTGGCCAGCGACAAACTGGCCCATCTGTGGCTGGTGCCCAACCCCGAACACAACCCGCGCGGCGACTTCGGCCTGGGCCCTCTGGACGCCGACGGCACCGGCCTGGCCCTGAGCCAGCCGGCCGACGACCCGCGCCCCCGCTACACCTACAGCACCATCGGCCTGTACCGCAAGGCGCTGTTTGCGCCGCCCTGGTGCGACATTCCCACCGGCAACCCGCAGGGCACGTCGGCCGCGCTGGCGCCGCTGCTGCGCGCGGCCATGGCGCAAGCGCGCATCAGCGCCGAGATTTACACTGGCCGCTGGACCGATGTGGGCACCCCGCAACGGCTGGCACAGCTCAACGCCTGAACACACTCCCCGCCATGAACACCACCCTTTACGCGCAACGCCGCGCCGCACTGGCCGCCCACCTGGGCAAAGACGGCATTGCCATCATCCCCACGGCACCCGAGCAGCAGCGCAACCGCGACAACGATTTCCTGTTCCGCCCCGACAGCTACTTCTTCTACCTGTGCGGCTTTGCTGAGCCCCACGCCTGGCTGGTCATCACGGGTGACGGCCAGTCGGCCCTGTTTTGCCAGCCCAAGGACCTGGAGCGTGAAATCTGGGACGGCTTTCGCCTGGGGCCCGATGCCGCACCCGCTGCGCTGGGGGTGGACGCCGCCTATGCGGTTAGCGAACTCGACACCCGCCTGCCCCGGATGCTGGAGAACCGGGCCGTGGTCTGGTACCCCTTTGCCACCCACAAGGCGCTGGAAACCCGCGTCGACGGCTGGCTGCAGACCGTGCGCGCCCGCGTGCGCTTCGGCGCCCAGTGCCCCGACCAGCTGCGCGACCTGTGCGGGCCGCTGGACGAGATGCGCTTGGTCAAGGATGCGCAGGAGCAGGCCACCATGCGCCGCGCCGCACAGATCAGCGCCGGCGCCCACATCCGCGCCATGCGCCGCTCGGCCCAGATGCTGCGCCAGGGCCACGACGTGCGCGAATACCACCTGGACGCGGAGCTGCTGCACGAGTTCCGCCAACACGGCTCACAGTACCCGGCCTACGGCTCCATCGTGGCCGCCGGGGCGAACGCCTGCGTGCTGCATTACCGGGCCGACAACGCCCCCATCCGCAATGGCGAGCTGGTGCTGATTGACGCCGGTTGTGAGCTCGACGGCTACGCCAGCGACATCACCCGCACCTTTCCCGCCAATGGAAAATTCACCGGGCCGCAGCGCGCGCTCTACGACCTGGTGCTGGCCAGCCAGGAGGCGGCCATTGCCGCCACGCAACCCGGCGCGCGCTTCACCGATCCGCACGAAGCCACAGTCAAGGTGCTGACCCAGGGCATGCTGGATTTGAAACTGCTGGACAAGGACCAGGTCGGCACGCTGGACGACGCCATCCACCACCGCCACTACTTTGCCCACTACATGCACCGCACCAGCCACTGGCTGGGCATGGACGTGCACGACTGCGGCAGCTATGTCGAACCGTCCGAGGTGGGCCAGGTCAGCGAGCGCACGGACCCGCTGTCGGGAGAAACCATCCAGAACCGGCCCAGCCGCATCCTCCGCCCCGGCATGGTGCTCACCATCGAGCCCGGCCTGTACGTGCGCCCAAGCGACCACATTCCGAAGGAGTTCTGGAACATCGGCATTCGCATTGAGGACGACGCCATCGTCACCCCGACCGGCTGCGAGCTGATCTCGCGCGGCGTGCCGGTCAACGCCGACGAGATCGAGGCGCTGATGCGCGGCTGAACGCCGCGCAGCCCTAGCCGCGGATGCGCCGGGCCTGGTAGCGCGAACGCTGCAGGGCCACGAACTCCACCACGCCCCAGAGCACGCTGCTCACCACATACACATGCCGCATGGCCTCAGTCCTGCGGCTGGCAGGGGGCCGATTCATGGGGCAGACCCAGGCTGAGCCAGCCGTCGTCAAACAGCGAATCCAGCATCTTCTGCAAGCCCAAGAGTTTCCAGATCATGGCGCGCTCCCACCTGGTTGTGAAATGAACCCACAGGCTAGCGCGCCGATGTGACAGTTTCGCGTCAACGGTCGATACCCCTGGCGCGCGCTGCGGATTGGCGCCGCGCGGCGCCTTCGACGCTATGCTGACCAACTACCCGCACCCTCAGCCCGCCCCCACCGCCGCCATGCAGGAAAAACATCTGCCAGAGCTCGACGCCCTGGAACGCATCCTCGACCTGGGCGCTGCACATCTGGACGTCACCGTGGTGCACCAGGTGGCCGCGGCCGGCGCCTCTGCCCTGCCCGTCTACACCATCGGCCTGGGCAACCCCAGCCCGGAGGTTCCCGCCATCGGCTTCTTTGGCGGAGTGCATGGCCTGGAGCGCATCGGCGCCGAGGTGGTGATTGCGTTTCTGCACAGCACCGTCATGCGGCTGCAGTGGGATGCCACCTTGCACCGCCAGCTCGAATCCATGCGCCTGGTCTTCATGCCCATCGTCAACCCCGGCGGCATGCTGCTGGGCACCCGCGCCAACCCCGGCGGGGTGGACCTGATGCGCAACGCGCCCATCGAAGCCACCGACCAGGTGCCGTTCCTGGTGGGTGGCCAGCGCATCAGCGCGGGGCTGCCCTGGTACCGTGGCAAATCCGGCGCGCCCATGGAGGCCGAAAACCAGGCCCTGTGCAGTGTGGTGGCGTCCGAGCTGCTGACGCGCCCGTTCAGCATGGCGCTGGATTGCCACTCCGGATTTGGCGTGAGCGACCGCCTGTGGTTTCCCTACGCCCACACCCGCAAGCCCATTGCCCACCTGGCGGAAATGCAGGCCCTCAAGGAAGTGTTTCTGCAGACCTACAGCCACCACCCGTACGTCTTCGAGCCGCAGAGCCTTCAGTATCTGGCACACGGCGACGTGTGGGACCACCTGTACGTGCAGGCCTGCCGGCAGGCGGACCGCGTCTTTCTGCCGCTGACACTGGAGATGGGCTCCTGGCTGTGGATCAAGAAGAACCCGCGTCAGCTGTTTTCGCTCAAGGGCATCTTCAACCCCCTGATTGCGCACCGCCAGCACCGCGTGCTGCGCCGTCACCTGTCGCTGCTGGACTTCCTGGCGCGCGCCGCCGGCAGCCACGCACGCTGGACCCCCACGTCCGACACGCGTGCGCGCCTGCATGCCGATGCGCTGCAGGGCTGGTACGAGTAACACCCCACCGCCACCCCGGCGCGGTGCAGGCGATGGCGCCCAGGCGCACAATGCAGCGAGCAACGCAGGAGTATTGCCATGACCACTGCCTTCCGCCTGGAACACGATTCCTTCGGCGACATTGCCGTACCCGCCGATGCGCTCTGGGGCGCCCAGACACAGCGCTCGCTGCTGCACTTCGCCATTTCCACCGAGCGCATGCCCGAGGCGCTGCTGATGGCGCTGGCGCGCACCAAGCGCATCGCCGCCGAGGTCAACGCGGAGCTTGGCCTGCTGGAGCCCGCACTGGCGACGGCCATTGCGCAGGCCGCCGACGAAGTTCTGGCCGGCGCCCACCCGGACGCCTTTCCGCTGGCCGTGTGGCAGACCGGCTCGGGCACGCAGAGCAACATGAACATGAATGAGGTGCTAGCCAACCGCGCGTCCGAACTGCTGGGCGGTGTGCGCGGCACGGCGCGCCGGGTGCACCCGAACGACCACGTCAACCTGGGCCAGTCGTCCAACGACATCTTTCCGACGGCCATGCACGTTGCCGCCGCCGTCAGCCTCAGCCAGAACCTGCTGCCCGCCTTGCGCACGCTGCGCACCACTCTGGCCGACAAGGCGGCCGCGTTCGCCGACATCGTGAAAATCGGCCGCACCCATCTGCAGGACGCCACGCCGCTCACCCTGGGGCAGGAAATCTCGGGGTGGGTCGCCCAGCTCCAGCACGCCGAGCAGGCGGTTACCGCCAGCCTGGACGCGCTGCATGCGCTTGCCGTGGGCGGCACGGCGGTGGGCACCGGGCTCAACACCCACCCGCAATTTGGGGAGCGGGTTGCCGCACGGCTGGCGCAGGAGACGGGCCAGCCTTTTCGCTGCGCCAGCAACCGCTTTGCCGCACTGGCCGCGCACGACGCGCTGGTGGCGTCGCACGGCGCGCTCAAGACCCTGGCGGTGGCCCTGATGAAGATCGCCAACGACGTGCGCTGGCTGGCGTCGGGCCCGCGCTGCGGGCTGGGCGAGCTGCAGCTGCCGGAAAACGAACCCGGCAGTTCCATCATGCCGGGCAAAGTCAACCCCACGCAGTGCGAGGCCCTCACCATGGTGTGCTGCCAGGTGCTGGGCAACGACGTGGCGCTGGGAGTGGGGGGCGCCATGGGCAACTTTGAGCTCAACGTCTTCAAGCCGCTGATCGCCCACAACTTCCTGCAAAGTGTCCGCCTGCTCGGCGACGCCATCGCCAGTTTTGATGTGCACTGCGCCCGCGGCATGGCACCCGACTGCACGCGCATTGCGGCACTGCTAGCGCACTCACTGATGCTGGTCACCGCGCTCAGTCCCCACATCGGCTACGACCGCGCCGCCACCATTGCCAAGCACGCGCACACCGCCGGACTCTCCCTGCGCGAAGCCGCGCTGGCGCTGGGGTTTGTCACCGCCGCCCAGTTTGACGACTGGGTGCGGCCCGAACACATGGTTTAACGGTGCGACGCCGGGCGCAGCACCCAAAAGGTCACGATGGCCGCCAGCGACAGCAAGGCCGACAGGGCGAAGGCCCACGGGGGCGAGATGGCCCACAGGGCGCCCGCCACCAGGGACGCCGGCAGGTAGAGCACCCCGGTGACAAAGTTGTAGACCCCCACCGCGGTGGCACGGCGCTCGGGCTCCAGGTCGGCAATGAAGGCCTTGCTTTGCGATTCTTCCACCGCATAGAACACGCCATAGAACACAAAGGCCAGGATGATCTCCCAGCGCGTGCTGGCAAACACCAGCCAGAGGCTGATCACTCCGTACAGGGCGTAGCCCAGCACGACGATGCGGCTGCGCCCCACGGTATCGCCCCGGTGGCCCACCAGCGGCGCCGCAATCACGCAGGTGATGTTGAACAGGGCGTAGAGCAGCACGATGTCCGCCACGCTGAAGCCCACGCTGTGCGCCTTGAGCAGCAGGAAGCCCAGGCTGAAATAGGCCAGGGCAAAGACCCCGGCCGGAACCAGGAAGCGCTTGAACCCCGGACTGAGCAGCCGCCAGTTCTGCCCCACGCTCTCGCGTGCGTGGGGCAGAACTGGCTGGTCCTCGATCCGCGCCAGCACCAGCACGCTGAGCACGGCCGGAACAAAGGCCACCCAGAACAGGGTCTGGTAGGTCTGCGCGGACTCTCCCAACCACGACAGCAGGCCATAGGCGGCCAGCGGCCCCAGCACGGCGCCCGACTTGTCCAGCGCCTTGTGCACGCCAAAGGAGAAGCCGCGCGTTTTCGCGTCGGCAATGGACGACAGCCAGGCATCACGCGGCGGCCCGCGGAAACCCTTGCCCAGCCGCTCGATGACGCGAAACAGGCCCAGGCCGATGATGGAATTACTCACCAGCAGAATGGTCTTGGCCAGCGTCGAGAAACCGTAACCGGCGATGGCAAACGACTTGCGCCGGCCGCTGCGGTCCGACAGCCAGCCGGCCAGGTAGTTGAGGGACGAGGCCGAAAAGTCCGCCAGCCCTTCCACCAGCCCCAGCAGCGAGGCCGAAGCCCCCGCGACCGTGGTGAAGAAAACCGCGAACACCGAGAAGATCATCTCGGAACTGAGGTCGGTCAGAAAGCTGACCACCCCCAGTTTGAGGATGTCCGGGTGCAGCTTGCGCCAGCGCGAGGCCGGGGCCGCCGGGGCCGCTACCGCTACGTCAGCTTTCGAGGGAGCCGTCATGGGTATGTCCTGTCCATTTTTGCGCTGCCGGCGCGGTGCGCGTTCAGTCCTTGACCACAAAATCGATGAATCCGCGCTCCACGTTGGTGAATACCAGCTTGACGCGGACCTTGTCGCCCACCTTCAGGCTGCCATTGCCGCCCACCAGCTTGCCCTCAGCGGGCGGCGTAAAGATGCGCACCCACACGCCTTCGGCCGCGCTGCCGGTGACAACGGCATCGAAACGCTCGCCGATGCGCGACTCCAGCAGCAAAGCGGCCTCGGACTTGCGCATGCGCCGCTCCACCTTCTGGGCCGCGTCTTCCTGGTGTGTGCAGTGCTGGGCCAATGCGTCCAGCTCTTCGTTGGAATAGGGCGCGTCCTTGCCCGCCAGCGCCGCCTTGAGGAGCCGCGAGGTGATGAGGTCGGGGAAGCGCCGGTTGGGCGCCGTCGAATGGGTGTAATCGCGCACGGCCAGGCCGAAGTGGCCGATGGGCGGCCCGCCAGGTGTTTCCACCACATACTCACCCGAGCCCATCAGCTTGACGATGACCAGCGACAGATCGGGAAAGCGCAGCGGATCAGCCCGGTGGCGTTTGGCCAGAAAGGCCGCCAGGGCCTGGGAATCGGGCTCGGCCGGCAGGGTTTCGCCGTATTCCTTGGCCACGCCCACGATGCGCAACCAGCGCTCGGGTGAACGCACCACACGGCGCAGCGATGCGCCCCCTCGCCCGGTCAGGTAACGCGCCGTGCAGCCGTTGGTGGCAATCATCACTTCTTCGATCAGCTGACGCGCGCGGTTCTGCACCTGCTGGCGGATGTCCACCACCTTTTCACCGTCAAACACGGCGCGCGGCTGGAAGGTTTCAAACTCCAGCGAACCCTCTGCATGCCGGCGCGCCCGCAGTTGCTGCGCCATGGCGTCTTGCATGCGCAGCTGCGCCTCCATGCCCGGGACGGCCGCCGCAGCCGCCGGCAAGGGGCCCTCGCCATCGATCCAGGCCGACACGGCGTCGTACGCCAGCTTGGCCTGGTTGCGCACCTGTGCCCGGTAGACCGTCGAGCCGGCCAGCGTGGCGTCGGCGTTGAAAACCATTTCGGTCACCAGCGCCAACCGGTCTTCGCCCGGGTTGAGCGAGGTCAGATCCGTGGACAGACGCTCGGGCAGCATCGGATAGATGCGCGCCGAGGTGTAGATGGACGTCGTGTTGATGAGGGCATGGTTGTCGATGGGGGAATCCTTGCGGACCAGACAATCCACATCGGCAATGGCCACCCACAGCCGCAGGGCGCCACCGGGCAGGGCCTCGCAGACGGTGAGCTGGTCCAGGTCCAGCGAATCATCGTTGTCGATGGAACACCAGAGCAGGGCGGTGAGGTCGTGGATGTCGGGGTCGGATTCACGACCCGGCCCGGTGATGTCTGCCAGCTGCTGCTGGACACGGGACGAAAACTCGGGCTCAAGCCCGCGTTCGGCCATGGCGTTGTTGGCGATGCGGACGAGGTCGGAGCGCTGATGGGTATGGCTGGAATGCATGGTTTCCACTATACAGACCGGCAACGCGCCCTGCAGCGCCGAGAGCCGCCGCCGCCCGGCTTACGTGCCCAGGCGCGCCGCCAGGAAACCCAGCGGGTGGTGTGCCAGCGCAACCGTCAGCATGAAACCGTAGCACGCCAGCGACGCCACAAAAAACACCAGGCGCGCACGCGGGGTGGGCGCCCGCTTGAGCGCCAGCGTGCCGAGCACGATGTACAGCAGCAGCAGGCCGATCTTGGTGCTCAGCCACGGCACGGCGAACGGGTTGAGCTGAAGGATGTGCAGCAACAGCAGCGCGGCACTCAGCAGGCCGGTGTCGATGGTGTAACTCAGACGGCGCACGGCCGGTTGCATGGCCCACTGCGCGCCCGTGAGCACCGCCACGCCGCGCGCCGCAAACAGGGCGCCGCTGGTCAGCACCAGGCTGATATGGGTCCAGCGGACCTGTGGGTACCACTCGGCCAGGGTCATGCTTGCCCTGTGAGCAGGACCATCACCAGCAGCGAGGTGTCGGTAAGTGCCGTGACCGCATGGGGCTCACCACCCGGCAGGGTCAGCAGCTGGCCGGCCTTCAGCGTGCAGGTCCGGTGCGGCGTGGTGACGACCGCGTCGCCTTCCAGGCACTGCACCGTCATTTCACCGGCCACATGGTGCTGGGGCAGGCCATGCCCGGCCAGCAGCACCACGCGCATCAGCTGCAGGGCGCCGGTTTTCAGCAGGCTGCTGGTCACGCTGGCGTGCAGTTGGTCTCCCAGGGGCGCGACGTCAATGACGTCCAGCGGTTGTGCGTGTTTCAAAGCCATGGTGTGGTTCCTTTGAAGCCAGTCTTAAAACAGATAAACCATTATGCATTTTGGCTCTTTTCATGCAAATCTAAATGAGATACACTATCATTTGGATCAACCCATCCTGGAAGCCACCATGCGATTAACCCAACTGCCCAACGGCGCCCACGCGACGGTCACCCGCGTTACCGGGGAGGCGCCTCAAACCGACGGCGCCACGCTGGAGCGCCTGGGGGAGCTCGGCTTCATCCCCGGCGAACCGGTGCAATTGCTGCGGCGTGGGCCCGGCGGACGCGAGCCGCTGGCGGTGATGGTGGGTGAAACCATGTTTGCCTTGCGCTGGGTCGAGGCCCACTGCATTGAGGTTGCCACCGCATGAACGCCAGCACCACACTCTCCCAGGCCTGGAACGTGGCCCTGGTGGGCAACCCCAACTGCGGCAAGACCGCCCTGTTCAACCTGCTGACCGGTGCCCGCCAAAAGGTGGCCAACTACGCCGGCGTCACCGTGGAACGCAAGATCGGCATCCTGCGGCTGGCCAGCGGCCAGGCCATCTCGGTCATCGACCTGCCCGGCGTCTACAGCCTGAAGCCGGCCACGCCTGACGAAGAGGTCACGCTGGAAGTGATCGAAGGCCGCCGCACCGGCGAAGCGGCCGTGGACGCCATCGTGGCGGTGGTCGATGCCACCAACCTGCGCATGAACCTGCGCCTGGTGCTGGAACTCCAACGCCTGGGGCGCCCGGTCATCGTGGCGCTCAACATGGCCGACGTGGCGCGCGCGCGCGGCCTCTCCATTGACGTCGCCCAACTGGCCGCCGAACTGGGCTGTCCGGTGGTCGAGACGGTCGCGGTGCAGCACAACGGTCACCAGCAACTGCTGGCGCAGATCGAGCACTCCCTGGCGGCGCAGGCGGCCATGGCCCAGCCCAAGCCGGCCGGCGCCGTCCGCCCAGTGCCCCGCAGCAGCGCCGAGGTGCAGCAGGAAGTCCGGCGCATCCTCGCCATTGCGGCACCCAACGCCACGCAGTTCCAGCGCTTTCACCACCGCGTAGACGCCTGGACCATGCATCCGGTGTGGGGCCTGGTGATTCTGGCCGCTGTGCTGTTCCTGGTGTTCCAGGCCGTCTTTTCCTGGGCCAACCTGCCCATGGACGCCATCAAGGAAGGCATGGCGTTCCTGGCCGAATGGACCACCGCCCACATGGCCGAAGGTCCTCTGCGCAGCCTGCTGGTCGACGGCGTGATTGCCGGGGCCGGCGGCGTGGTGGTGTTTCTGCCGCAGATCCTGATCCTCTTCTTCTTCATCCTGGTGCTGGAAGACTCGGGCTACCTGCCCCGTGCGGCGTTTTTGCTCGACACTCTGATGGGCAAGGTGGGCCTGTCGGGCCGCGCCTTCATCCCGCTGCTGTCGAGCTTTGCCTGCGCCATTCCCGGCATCATGGCTACCCGCACCATCGCCAACTGGCAGGACCGGCTGGCCACCATCATGGTGGCGCCGCTCATGACATGCTCGGCGCGCCTGCCGGTGTATGCCCTGCTGATCGGCGCCTTCGTGCCGGACCGCAGCATCGGTTTCTTCAACCTGCGCGGGCTCACGCTCTTTGGCCTGTACGTGGCCGGTGTGGTGTCGGCCATGGGGGTGGCCTGGGTCTTCAAGCGGGTGTGGATGAAGAGTCGTTACCAGCCGCTGATGCTGGAACTGCCCCCTTACCGCATCCCGGGCCTGCGCAACCTGGTGTTGGGCCTGTGGGAGCGCGCGCGCATCTTCCTGCAGCGTGTGGGCACCATCATTTTTGCCCTGATGGTGGTGCTGTGGTTCCTCTCGACCTACCCCGGACCGCCCGATGGCGCCACCGGCCCGGCCATCCAGTACAGCCTGGCCGGCATGCTGGGGCAGGCGCTGGAACACGTGTTCGCACCCATCGGTTTCAACTGGCAGATTTCCATTGCACTGGTCCCCGGCCTGGCGGCCCGCGAGGTTGCCGTGGGCGCGCTGGGAACCGTGTATTCGCTCTCGGCCGCGGGGGACTCGGTCGCCGATTCGCTGGCACCGGTCATTGCCCAGGGCTGGTCGCTGGCGACCGCATTCTCCCTGCTGGCCTGGTACGTGTTTGCACCCCAATGCATTTCCACGCTGGCCGTGGTCAAGCGCGAGACCAACTCCTGGCGCTACCCCATCCTGATGGCCACCTACATGTTCGCCCTGGCCTATCTGGCGTCATTTGCAACCTACCGTCTGACACTCTGGCTGGGAGGCTGATTCACCATGGCAACACAATCCCTGATCGTGATCCTGCTGGTACTGGGCTGCAGCCTGTATGCCCTGTGGACGCTGATGCCCGCCGTGGCGCGCCGCTTCCTCGCCCAGCGGCTGCTGCGGCTACCGCTGCCCGCCGCGTGGGCCGCCGTCTTCCAGCGCGCCGTGAAACAGCCCTCGGGCTGCGACTGCAGCGGTTGCGACAAGGTGGTTGACCTGCAAGCCAAACCGGCCACGCAGGTCATCCGTTTTCACCCCCAGCGCAAGTCCTGACGCGGTTTACTGCGGGACGCGGGTTGCCGCCGCGTGGTCCAGGTCGGGGCGTTTCCACGGGTCCACGTGGGTCATCAGGTTGAGGACCCGGTGGCGCTGCAAGACCCGTTGGCGGGCCTCCACCGCGATGTCGTGACCGGCCTCGACCGAGATGGACGCCTCCACCTCCAGGTGGGCATCCACCACAATCATGTCGCCCATCTTGCGGGTGCGCACATCGTGCACGCCACTGACCCCGGGGGTCTCCAGCAGCGTCTGGCGAATGGCCTGCACTTCCTGCTCGTCCACCGCCCGGTCCATCAGGTCGTGCAAGGCATCCCAGGCGAACTCCCAACCCATCTTGGTCACCATGAAGCCCACGATCAAGGCCGCAATGGGGTCCAGAATCGGGTAGCCGGCCAGATTGCCGGCGATACCCACGCCCACCACCAGTGAAGAGGCTGCGTCGGAGCGGGCGTGCCACGCATTGGCCACCAGCATGCTGGACTTGACCCGCTTGGCCACGGCCAGCATGTAGCGAAACAGGGTTTCCTTCGCCACCAGAGCGCCGCCGGCCACCCACAGGGCGACCATATGCACCTGCTGCACGGTCTCTGGCGCCTCCAGCTTGCGGAAGGCCGACCACAGCATGCCCACGCCCACGGCCAGCAGCAGACTGCCCAGCACCAGCGAGGCGGCGGTTTCAAACCGCTGGTGACCGTAGGGGTGGTCCTCGTCGGCGTCCTTCTTGCTGTGGTGCCCGGCAAACAGCACGACGAAGTCCGCCACCAGGTCGGACAGCGAATGGATGCCGTCGGCGATCAGGCCCTGTGACTTGGCGAACACGCCCACCACGATCTGCGTGGTGGTCAGCACCAGGTTCACGCCGACACTGACCCAGGTACTGCGCGAGGCTGCGGCCATGCGCTCCGCGGTGCTGTGCTGCGTGTCTTCGGGATCGTCGGCAAGTTCGGTGAAATTCATGGCAAGGGAATAGGCGTTGAAGCGCTGCTCGGGTCGGGCCGCCAAGCATACGCCCCCGATCTTAAGGAGAAATGAAGGCCCGGCCATGCGGGCGTGGCGACGCAACGTCGCCGATCAGCTCATGTGGCGATCACCCTGCGCGGCTGCCACCGGAAACGCGCCCGGGTGGCCGCCCAGGCTGACCGGAATCGCCAGGAATGCCGTGAGAACCACGGGCGCCAGCGCGGCGCAGACGACGTTGAAATATTGGCGGATGAAGCGGTGAAGGGTAGGGTGCATGTTTCGTTCCTTGAAGTGAAGAGTGAGTGCCTGCATGGTGAACCTCCTGGCTTAAGTGCCGCTGAGGACGCTTTGGGTCGCTTAAGAAAACCCTAAGAACCCGGCGGCACCATTGGCAAAAAAGGAGTTGCCATGAACCTGATTTCCCTGTCCGCCGCATCCATCCGCGCTCTGGCCGCCGTGGGCCTGGCCTGCGCCGCCCTCGCACCCGCCGCCCAGGCCGCCACGCCGGCCGAGCAATTGGCCGCCTACACCGCCCAGGCCGGGGCTCCCGCCTCGCCCGCCCGCGGGCAACAGCTGTTCACCAACAAGCACGGCGGCGAATGGAGCTGCTCCTCGTGCCACGGTGCCGTCCCCACCCAGGCCGGCAAGCACGCTTCCACCGGCAAGACCATAGGCGCCATGGCGCCGGCCTTCAACCCGGAGCGCTTTACCGATCCCGCCAAAACCGAGAAATGGTTCCGCCGCAACTGCAAGGACGTGCTGAGCCGTGAATGCACCGCCGGCGAAAAAGCTGACGTGCTGAGCTGGCTGATGACGCTCAAGCCCTGAAGACCTGCCTTTCCATTCACTGCACGGAGGATTTCCCATGCCACACCCACTACCCACCCGGCTGGGCCGACTTGCCCTGGGGCTGGTCGCCGCCAGCAGCTTTGCCCTGCCCGCCCTGGCGGACGGCAACGGCCGCATGGTGCTGCTGACACCCAAGTACAAGGAAGAATGCTCGGCCTGCCACGTGGCCTACCCGCCCAGCCTCATGCCGGCGGCGTCGTGGAACCGGATCATGAACAACCTGCCCAACCACTTCGGCACGGACGCCTCGCTGGACCCGGCCACGGTCAAGGAGCTGTCGGGCTGGATCAACGCGCACGCCGGCACCTACAAGCGGGTGCGCGAAGAACCGCCAGAGGACCGCATCACCCGCACCGCCTGGTTCATCCGCAAGCATGACGAGGTGTCGGCCGCCACCTGGAAGCGTGCCTCCATCAAGAGCGCCTCGAACTGCATCGCCTGCCACACCACGGCCGACAAGGGAGACTTCAATGAAGACAATGTCCGCATCCCCCGTTGAGGACGCCATGGCCCCCGCTGAAGCTGCGACGGGTACCCGCCCGATCCTGGTCTGGGACGCACCGGTGCGCGTCTTCCACTGGCTCATGGTGCTGAGCTTTGCCGGCGCCTACCTGAGCGCCGAAAGCGAGCGCTGGCGCCTGCTGCACGTCACCCTGGGCTACACCATGGCCGGCCTGGTGGCCTTTCGCATCGTCTGGGGCGTGCTGGGCACGCGCTATGCGCGTTTCTCGACCTTCGTGCGCGGCCCCCGGGCCGTTGCCCGCTACGTAGGCGCCATGCTGCGGGGCGAGCCGGAGCACCACACCGGCCACAACCCGGCCGGTGCGCTGGCCATCCTAGCCCTGCTGGGGCTGACGGTGGCCATCGCGGCGTCGGGCTGGACCACGTACAACGACCTCGCCGGCGAATGGGTGGCAGAGGCCCATGAGGTGGCGGCCAACCTGATGCTGCTGGTCGTTGGCGTGCACATTGCCGGCGTGGTGGTGGCCAGCTGGCTGCACCGCGAGAACCTGGTGCGCGCCATGGTCACCGGCCGCAAGCCCGGATTGCCCGCCGACGGCGTGCGCAGCGCCTGGCGAACCGTGGCCGTCCTGTTGCTGGCCGGCGTGCTGGGGTTCTGGTGGCTGCAATGGCAGGGCGCGCCCACGGGCGGCACGACCAGCCCCGAAACGGTCGCCGCGCAGAAGCACGGTGACGACGGCGATACCGACTGAGCGCCGATTCATACGACAATTGCCGCCATGCGTATCCTGCTTGCCGAAGACGACCCGCTACTTGGTGATGGCCTGCGGGCCGGCCTGCGTCAGTTGGGCTTCCAGGTGGACTGGGTGCGCGACGGCGAAGCCGCCGAGCGCGAGCTGCGCGCGCAGCCGTACACCGCCGCGGTGCTCGACCTGGGCCTGCCCCGCAAGGACGGCATGGACGTGCTGGCGGCCCTGCGCCGCTCTGGGCTCTCCACACCCATCCTGGTCCTGACCGCGCGCGACACCGTTCCCGACCGCATCCGCGGACTCGACACCGGCGCCGATGACTATGTGGTCAAGCCCGTGGACCTGCACGAGCTGGCCGCGCGCCTGCGTGCGCTGGTGCGCCGCGCCCACGGCCAGCCGCAGGAGTCCCTGACTGCACAGGATGTGCTGCTCGACCCGGCCGCCCGCACCGTGCAGCAGGCGGGCGCACCCGTGGCCCTGTCCACGCGGGAGTTCGACCTGCTGCAGGCCTTCATGCTCAACGCCGGCCGCGTGCTGTCGCGCGAGCAGCTGGAGCAGCAGCTCTACAGCTGGGGCCAGGAGGTGGACAGCAACGCCATCGAGGTACACATCCACAACCTGCGGCGCAAGCTGGGGGCCACCGTGATTCACACCGTGCGCGGCGTCGGCTACATGCTGCCGCGCGAGGCAACCGCCCCATGAACTGGCTGCCACGCTCCCTGCAAGGCCGGCTGATGGCATGGGTGCTGACCGTGGTGGTGGGCGTGTGGCTGGGCACGGCCGCCATGACCTGGGTGGACGTGCGCCACGAGCTCGATGAACTGCTCGACGGCCACCTGGCGCAGGCCGCGGCGGTGCTGGTCGTCCAGCAGGCCCCGGAGATGGGCGATGGGGACGAAACCGGTGCTGACGCCCCCACCTTGCACCGCTACGCGCCCAAGGTGGCCTTCCAGGTCTTCCACGAGGGGCACCTCGTGCTGCGCTCGGCCACGGCGCCGCTGGAACCCATGGTGGGCGCACGCCAGGCGTTCAAGCCCGGCTTTGATACGGTCCTGGTCGCCGGCGACAAATGGCGGGTCTTTGCCGCTCACGGTGCCGCGCCCGACGTGCAGGTCTACGTCGGCGAGGAAATCCATTCCCGTGCGGCCATCCTGTGGGCCGTGCTGCGCAGCACCCTGTTGCCGACGGCCGTGGCGCTGCCCCTGCTGGCGCTGGCCATGTGGTGGGCCGTGTCCCGCGGGCTGCTGCCCCTACGCCAGCTTGGGCGCACGCTGGCCCTGCGCCAGCCGCAGGCGCTCGACCCCATCGTGCCGGACGGCTTGCCCAGTGAAATGGCGCCGATGGTGACCGCCCTGAACGACCTGTTTGCGCGCATGGGCACGCTGCTGGAGTCCGAGCGGCGCTTCACGGCCGACGCCGCCCACGAGCTGCGCACCCCCATTGCCGCCATCCGGACACAGGCCCAGGTGGCCCTGCTGGAAACCGACGATGCCCAGCGCCGCCACGCGCTGAACGCCACCCTGGAAGGATGCGACCGTGCGGTGCGCCTGGTCGAGCAGCTGCTGACCTTGTCCCGGCTGGAGGCCACGGCAGTCCCTGCCATGGCCGCCGTGGATCTGGCCGCGCTGGGCCAGCGGGTAGTGGCCGAGCTGGCGCCCAAGGCCATTAGCAAACGCCAGACACTGGAGTTCGAGGCCTCCGAGCCCTGTCCCATTCCCGGCAACGAAACCCTGCTGGCGGTTCTGGTGCGCAACCTGGTGGACAACGCGGTACGCTACAGCCCGCCCTCGGCCCAGGTGCGCGTGACCGTGCGCCACCAGGACGGGCAGGTGGTGCTGCACGTGGAAGACAGCGGGCCGGGCATGACGGACAGTGAACGACACCGGCTGGGCGAGCGGTTTTTCCGGGTACCAGGCAACGCCGAAACCGGCAGCGGCCTGGGCTGGTCCATCGTGCAACGCATTGCCGCTGTGCACCGGCTGGAGCTGCAGGTGGCCCGTGCGGCCGAACTGGGCGGGCTGGACGTGCGCATCAGCGGGCGCGCAGCCACCCCATCCCCCGCGGTTTAAGCCGCTTGCGCAAGGGGGAGGGCCAAGGCCGCCCCGCCAAACGACTGCAGCAGCGCCAACCCCAGAGGCCATGGGCCAAACCCTGCTTCCACATTGATGTGCCCAGCGTTCTGCAGGCGCACGAACTCGCTGCCCCAGGCCCGGGCGTAGGCCCCGGCCGTACGGACCGGGCAGTAGGGGTCGTTGCTGCTGGCCACCAGCACACTGCGGTACGGCAGCGCCTGGTAGGGCACGGGCGCAAAGTCCGCCAGCACACCGCGCCGCTCGGGGTCGGCCGGCGCTACCAGCAACGCGCCCTGGATGCGCGCGGCCGCCTCCGGCGGCAGGTGCACCGTGGCCATGCAGCCCAGGCTGTGTGCGGCCACCACCACCGGGCCGTCGACGGCCAGAATCTGGCGCGCCAGAGACCCCACCCAGGCCTGGCGCGTGGGCGTGATCCAGTCGTCCTGCACCACACGGCGCGCACCCGGCAGGCTGTCGGCCCACAGGCTTTGCCAGTGGCCGGGGCCGGAGTCGCGCCAGCCCGGCACGATGATGAGCGTTGTCATGGGTTCCCTTTGAATCGCATACGGCTGCATTGTCAGAAGCAACGCTTCAAACTCAAACAACTGTTTTTCTCTTTATTTA
Source organism: Rhodoferax sp. (assembly GCA_019449595.1). GTDB lineage: Bacteria > Pseudomonadota > Gammaproteobacteria > Burkholderiales > Burkholderiaceae_C > Allorhodoferax. Next base: position 221,442 of record JAGRPL010000014.1, read on the forward strand.
TGTGGTTTTCTGAATATATGAAGCCGAATGGCTGCGCAAGGTCCAGCGTTGGCGACACGAAGTGGCGGTGTATTTTTTGTGCATAAATGGCCTTCAGACGCCGTAGCCCTTGCGCATGCAGCTATGAAATCAATAGCAAACACAACGCATAGATAAACCCGGGGGCGGCGGGGCGTGCCGGTTGACCTGCGATGGCGCCCGGGGATTGCACGGTCCGTGTCTCCCGGATGGCATGGTGCGTCAGTGGTGTGTGTGACGGCGTGGCTTATTTCTTGGCGTAGATCTGGTCGAAGGCGGCGCCATCGGCGAAGTGCTCCTTGGCCGCCTTGTCCCAGCCACCGAAGGCCTGGTCGATGGTGAACAGGTTGAGCTTGGCGAACTGTTTGGCGTACTTGGCCTGGGCCTTCTGCGACACGGCCGGGCGGTAGAAGTTCTTGCCCGCGATGTCCTGGCCTTCTTCGGAATACAGGTACTTCAGGTATTCCTCGGCCACGGCGCGGGTGCCCTTGCGGTCCACGTTCTTGTCCACCACGGCCACGGCCGGCTCGGCCAGGATGCTCAGGGACGGCGCCACCACGTCGAACTTGGCACCAAATTCCTTTTCCAGCAAGTAGGCCTCGTTTTCCCACGCCACCAGCACATCGCCCTGGCCGCGCTGGGCAAAGGTGATGGTGGAGCCGCGCGCGCCGGTGTCCAGCACAGGCACGTTGCTATACAGCTTGGCGACGAAGTCCTTGGCCTTTGCGTCACCGCCGTACTTGCGCTTGGCGAATTCCCAGGCGGCTAGGTAGTTCCAGCGCGCGCCGCCCGAGGTCTTGGGGTTGGGGGTGATGACCTTGACGTCGGGCCTGACCAGGTCATCCCAGTCCTTGATGCCCTTGGGGTTGCCCTGGCGCACCACCAGCACGATGGTGGAGGTATAGGGCGAGGCGTTGTGCGGCAGGCGCTTTTGCCAGTCCGCAGCCAGCCAGCCACCGTTCTTGACCAGCGCATCGGTATCGCCGGCCAGGGCCAGCGTGGCCACGTCAGCGTCCAGCCCGTCGATGATGGAGCGGGCCTGCTTGCCCGAGCCGCCGTGCGACTGCTTGATGGTCACGTCCTGGCCGGTCTTGGCCTTCCAGTGCTTGGCGAAGGCCTGGTTGTATTCGACGTACAGCTCGCGCGTCGGGTCGTACGACACGTTGAGCAGGGTGAGGGCGGGTTGGGCCTGGGCCAGCAGGCCCAGCCCGGCGAGCCCGGCGGCCAGTGTCAGTTGAATGAGGGGGCGGCGTTGCGTCATGGTGTGCTTCCTTGGTAAATCCCGTTGAACGGCGATGCAATGGATTCTGGAAGCGGCTTGTTAAAACTGGAACTACTGAGTTTTCAGTTTCAAATAACCAAATCATCTGAACAAGCGCCAGATGGCGCGCATACAGCGGGCATGGACTATCCCTTGTTTAGATTTTTCCAATTGGGATTAGTAGTTAATAGTATTTATCATTCATCTCATGTTGATTGATTCAACCTATTTTTGTAACCCACAGGAGTCCACCATGCCCGCACTGCAACGCCCCGAGATCAAGACCCTGGCCAACCTGGAAGCCGCCTTCGCCGGCGAGTCCATGGCCCACATCAAGTACCGCTACTTCGCCAAGCTGGCCCGCGAGATGGGCGACGAGGAAACCGCCCGCACCTTCGAGGCCACCGCCGACCAGGAAGTGATGCACGCCTTTGGCCACCTGGACCTGCTCTACCCCAAGGCCACCATGACGCCTGCCAAGGCCCTGCAGATTGCAATTGACGGCGAGACCTACGAGTACAACGAGATGTACCCCGGCTTTCGCGCTACCGCCGAGGCCGAAGGCCATGCTGCCGCCGTCGCCGAAATGGACGAGCAGATTGAGGAGAGCAAGGTGCACGCGGCGCAGTTCCGCGCCACGCTGGAAAAGGCCCAGAAGCGTTTTGCCGCCCTGGCCAAGGTGGAAGAGCGCCACGCCAACCACTACCAAGCCCAGCTGGCCAAGATTGCCGGCTGAGTCCGCCCCCGCACTGCCCCCATTTATTTGAACAAGGACACCACCATGAAAACCTACCTCTGCATCGTTTGCGGCTTCATCTACGACGAGGCGGCCGGCCGGCCGGAAGACGGCATTGCCCCCGGCACCCGCTGGGCCGATGTGCCCGACAGCTGGGCCTGCCCGGACTGCGGCGTGGCCAAGGCCGACTTCGAAGCGGTGGAGATTTAACCCACCCGCCACGGCGCGTGCTGCGCTGCGCCCCCCTACCGAAGGACGAACCCCATGAACCCTCTCATCATCATTGGCGCCGGGCTGGCGGGCTGGACCACGGCCCGCGAGTTCCGCAAGCTTGACGCCAGCACGCCCGTCGTCCTCATCACCGCCGACAGCGGCGACTTCTATGCCAAGCCGTCGCTGTCCAACGCTTTCGCGCAGCGCCGCACGCCCGTGCAACTCATCAGCACCCCGGCCGCCACCCTGGCGCAGAACCTGAACGTGACGCTGATGGCCCACGGCCGGGTAAACGCGCTGGACGTGGCCGGGCGCACCGTGCAATTCACGCAGGACGGCACCACGCACACGCTGGCCTACCACCGCCTGGTGCTGGCCACTGGCGCCCACCCCATCCGCGTGCCGCTGCAGGGCGATGCGGCCGACCAGGTCCAGTCCGTCAACTCACTGGCCGACTTTTCACGCTTCCATTCGGTCCTGAACCCGCATGCAACGGGCGCAGACAGCTCCGAAAACAATAGCAAGACCGTGGTCATCCTGGGGGCGGGGCTGATTGGCTGCGAGTTTGCCAACGACCTGGCGCTGGCCGGGCACCAGGTGCACGTGGCCGATCCGGCACAGCGCCCGCTGGCCGCCCTGCTGCCGGAGGCGGCCAGCCTGCAACTGCGTACGGCCCTGGCTGCGGCCGGGGTGCACTGGCACCTGGGCACCACGGTGCAGGCCGTGGACGCCGCGGCGCCCTCACCCACCGAAGCACGGCCCCTGCGCGTGCGCCTGGCCGACGGCAGCACACTGGCCGCCGACGCGGTGCTCAGTGCCATCGGCCTGCGGGCCGACACCACCCTGGCCCACGCGGCGGGGCTGGCGTGCGAGCGCGGCATTGTGGTGGATGCCACGCTACAGACCTCGACGGACCATGTCTACGCCCTGGGCGACTGCGCGCAGTACGCCTCGGCCGGCGGACGCACCCTGCCATTTGTGATGCCCATCATGGCCGCCGCCCGGGCGCTGGCGGCAACGCTGGCCGGCACCCCCACGCCGCTGGTGTTTGCGCTCATGCCGGTGTCCGTCAAGACGCCGGCACTGCCCGTCGTGGTGGCCGCTGCGCACCCGTCGCAGGCCGGCCAGTGGGTCGCCGACCCTGGGTGCGACGACGGCGTCTGGCGCTTCCTGGACACCGTCGGCACGCAGCGCGGCTTTGTGCTGACCGGCCCGCACACGGCGCAGCGGGCAGCGTTTTCGAAGGCCACTGCGCCGTGAATACGGTGATGCCGGATCCGCATAATGTGCGCGGCCTGCGCCCGGCCCCCTCGGCAGGCGAGGTCTACAATGCAAGACCCATGACAGGTCAATGGGCCATGCTCCTTCGAACAGGTCCAACGCCGACAAGGATGCACGATGCCGATTCAGCCCCCCCTTACCCCCAAGCCCCCCGTTTCCAATTCTGCTGAAAAGCAGGCCCAGTTGCGCACCGCCGCGCTGGAGTACCACGAGTTCCCCACCCCCGGCAAGATTGCCGTTGTCGCCACCAAGCAGCTCGTCAACCAGCACGACCTGGCCCTGGCCTACTCGCCCGGCGTAGCCGCGCCCTGCGAAGAAATCGTCAAGGACCCGAACAACGCCTACAAGTACACCAGCCGCGGCAACCTGGTGGCCGTCATCACCAACGGCACCGCGGTGCTGGGCTTGGGCGACATCGGCCCGCTGGCCGCCAAGCCCGTGATGGAAGGCAAGGGCGTCCTGTTCAAGAAGTTTGCCGGCATCGACGTATTTGACATCGAGATCAACGAGAAGCACGACCTGGACAAGCTGGTCGACATCATCGCGGCCATGGAGCCGACCTTTGGCGGCATCAACCTGGAAGACATCAAGGCGCCAGACTGCTTCTACGTGGAGCGCAAGCTGCGCGAACGCATGAAAATCCCGGTCTTCCACGACGACCAGCACGGCACGGCCATCGTCGTTGGCGCGGCCATCCTCAACGGCCTGAAAGTGGCCGGCAAGGACCCCAAGAAGGTCAAGCTGGTGACCTCGGGTGCCGGCGCGGCCGCGCTGGCCTGCCTGGGACTGCTGGTGAAGCTGGGCATTCCCCGCGAAAACATCTGGGTCACCGACCTGGCCGGTCTGGTCTACGAAGGCCGCACTGAGCTGATGGACGATGACAAGGCGCAGTTCGCCCAGAAGACGGACCTGCGCACCCTGCGCGAGGCCATTGTGGGCGCCGACATCTTCCTGGGGCTGTCCGCCGGCGGCGTGCTCAAGCCCGAGATGGTGCAGTCCATGGCGGCCAAGCCCCTGGTCTTCGCCCTGGCCAACCCCACGCCGGAAATCCTGCCGGAGCAGGTGCACGCCGTGCGCGACGACGCCATCATGGCCACCGGCCGCACCGACTACCCCAACCAGGTCAACAACGTCCTGTGCTTCCCCTACATCTTCCGCGGTGCGCTGGATGCCGGGGCGTCCACCATCACGCTGGAGATGGAAATTGCCGCCGTGCACGCCATTGCCGAACTGGCTCAGGCCGAGCAGAGCGAGGTGGTGGCCGCGGCCTATGTCGGCGAGCAACTTGCTTTTGGCCCGGAGTACCTGATTCCCAAGCCGTTCGACCCCCGGCTGATGATGAAGATCGCGCCGGCCGTGGCGCAGGCCGCGTTCGACAGCGGCGTAGCCCTGCGCCCCATTGCCGACATGGACGCCTACCGCGAAACCCTGCAGAGCTTTGTGTACGCCTCCGGCACCACCATGAAGCCCATCTTCACGGCGGCCAAGAAGGCGCTCAAGAAGCGCGTGGCCTATGCGGAGGGCGAAGACGAGCGCGTGCTGCGCGCCGCGCAGATCGTGGTCGACGAGCGCCTGGCCCTGCCCACCCTCATCGGCCGACCCAAGGTCATCGCCGAACGGATCGAGAAATTCGGCCTGCGCCTGAAGGAAGGCGTGGACTACAACGTGGTCAACGTGGAGCAGGACCACCGCTACCGCGACTTCTGGCAGACCTACCACCGCATGACCGAGCGCAAGGGCGTGACCGTGCCCGTGGCCAAGATCGAGATGCGCCGCCGGCTCACACTGATTGGCTCTATGCTGCTGCACAAGGGTGATGTGGATGGCCTGATCTGCGGCACCTGGGGCACCACATCGCTGCACCTGCAGTACATCGACCAGGTGATTGGCCGACGCCCGTCCGTCGGCTCCCCGGCGATGCAGGACGTGGCGGTCTATGCCTGCATGAACGGCCTGATGCTGCCGGGACGCCAGGTGTTCCTGGTCGACACCCACGTCAACTACGACCCCAGCGCCGCCGAGCTGGCCAAGATCACCATCATGGCTGCGGAGGAAATGGTGCGCTTTGGCCTGAAACCCAAGGCCGCCCTGCTGAGCCATTCCAACTTCGGCAGCAGCAACGAACCCAGCGCGGTCAAGATGCGCCAGACCCTGGCCCTGCTGCAGCAGCAGGCCCCCTGGCTGGAAGTGGATGGCGAAATGCACGGCGATGTGGCGCTGGACGGGGCCGCGCGCAAGGCCCTGATGCCCAACGGCACCCTGCACGGTGACGCCAACCTGCTGGTGCTGCCCAACATCGACGCAGCCAACATCGCCTACAACCTGCTCAAGACCGCCGCCGGCGGCAACATTGCCATTGGCCCGGTCCTGCTGGGTGCCGCCAAACCGGTGCACGTGCTGACGGCCAGCACCACGGTCCGCCGCATTGTGAACATGACCGCACTGACCGTGGCCGATGCGAACGTCAGCCGCTGAACACAGTTAGTACACACTTCTTCACAAAAAGACCCGCAAGGCCTTGCCTAAAATTTAGGCAAGGCCTTGCTTTTTTTGGCCAGATACGCGACACTCTAGCGCTTGAGTTTCGGGTTTACCCTAGGTGACTTGAGAGGTTTCATGGTGCGGAGTGGTGTCTTCAAGTTAGCGCTCACTGGCGCGATTTTGTCCATTGCCCTTGCATGTGGCGGAGTCGCTGCCCGCGAGGAAACCGGTTCCACAACCAGTGCGACCGTGGCTGTGAATCGCTTGCCCCCACAGGGTCTTGAGACCTACCAATTGATTCGCCGGGGCGGGCCGTTCCCCTATGAGAAAGACGGCATGGTGTTTGCCAACCGGGAGCGCCTGCTTCCAGCGCACAAGCGGGGTTACTACCACGAGTACACCGTGAAGACGCCCACCGCTAGGGACCGGGGAACCCGGCGCATTGTGTGTGGTGGCCCGGCCACCACACCGGATGCCTGTTATTACACAGACGATCACTATGCGAGTTTTCGCAAGATCGTTCCGTGACTTGGATTTGTATTCTTTAAGAAAGAGAAGCGGAAATGGATATGCCACTTCGAACAGTCAGAACGAATATCGTTCAGTCGATTCGCGCCTTCCGGGTGTCGGATCTGCAGGAGGCCGCCCAGGGTCTGGGACACCACTTCCTGTACGCCAACTTGGCCAATGCACAGACCAAGCAGGATGTGCTGGACATGATTGGCCAGCAGTTCATGCTGCCAGCCCACGTGGGCAAGAACTTTGACGCGCTGTACGACAGCCTGACCGATCCGGTCCACAAGTCCGGCCCCCAGCCCGGCTTCATTGCCGTGCTGGAGCACATCCCGGCCAACGTGAAATTCGACAAGGAAGCGCGTGAGCAGCTGCTCGACATCTTCCGCGACACCGCAGACTACTGGGGGGACCGGAAAATACCGTTCCGGTGCTTCTATTCTTTTCTGTAGCCCGTTCTGCACAAACCAGCCAAGCAGAACGGGCGAACGAGGCCAACAACACATCCGCGCCCAGCGAAGCCCCCGCAGGCGTCGAGATGGTGACGGAAACCGGCGAGAAGATGCCGACCGACAAGCTCCTGGACGTGTCCCCGCTGGCACTGCGCATGAGCAGTCCTTTCAACGCAGGATACTGGCTGGCAGCTGCCTGATCCCCCTGCGCAAGGCCCCTCACGCTTTGCGCCACAGCCTGCCACAGACCGCCCCGCGCAGGCGGTCCTGTGGCGCGCGCTGTACTATCATGCCCACACCTCAATGACACCCTGCTGGCATGGGCACACTGGCTAAGCTCTTACCCACGGCGCTGCGGCGCTGGCTACTGACATCCCTGGGGGGTGCCAGCGAGGACTGGTTCGCGCGCGTGTTCCACACCAGCCCGGACTGGATTGTCATCACCCGCCTGGAAGACAGCCTGATCGTGGAAGCCAACCAGGGCTTCCAGACCATCAGCGGCTACAGCCCCTCAGAGGTAATCGGACGCCGCATGGCCGATTTCCAGGTGTGGGCGCACCCCGAGCAGCGCGCCCGCATCGTGGAAGAACTGAAACGCACCGGTTTCGTCCGCGACACGCTGGTGCAGGCGCGCCGCCGTGACGGAAGCATCCGCGATTGCGTGCTCAACGCCACACTGCTGGCCCGGCCGGGCGAGGCAGCCTCCCACGTCGTCTGGGTTTCCCGCGACGTCACCGACCAGAATGCGCTGAACGAACAGTTCAAGGCCGCTTTTCAGCTGACCCCGGACTTCATGTCGATCTCCCGCTTGCGCGATGGCCGGTATGTGGAAGTCAATGCCGCCTTCGAACGCCTGACTGGCCTCAGCCGCGACCAGGTGATTGGCAAGACAGCCACCGAAGTGGGCGTCTGGCACGATCCCCAGGAACGCGATGCGCTGGTACAAGCGATCATGGCCGCCGGCACCATCAGTGGCTACAGCATCCGAACCAACGGCCGCAACGGGCAGGTCCGCGAATCGCTGGTCAACGCGGCCATCTTCGAATCGCGCGGAGAGCCTTACATGATCGCGCTGCTGCGCGACGTCACCGACGCCCGCGCCGCGGCCCGGGCCCTGCAGGAGAGCGAGGCCCGCTTTTCCAGCCTGTTCGATCAGTCGCCCATCCCCATGAGCTACGCCAGCGACAGCGACAACTTCGCGACCGTCCACTGGAACCAGGCGTGGTTCGACCTGTTTGGGTTTGACCCCGAAACCTCGCAGGGCAAGCCCGGGCTGGAGTTGGGCATCTGGGTCCAGGCGCAAGACCGCGTCAACTGGCTGGACAACGCGATCGCCGGTAAGAACACCACCGACACCGAACTGCAGCTCCGGCGGGCGGACGGCACCTTGCGCTGGGTCTCCCTGTCCAGCCGCACGCTGGTGGAGCAGCAGCGCACGCTGGTTCTGTTCACCTACTTCGACATCACGGAGCGCCGGCGCGCGCAGCAGGAAATCCTGGAGCTCAACACCCAGCTGGAAGCCCGGGTGGCCCAGCGCACCACCGAACTGCAGAACTCCAATCAGGAGCTCTCGCACACGCTGGCAACCTTGGGCATGGCCCAAAACCAGCTGGTGCAATCCGAGAAACTGGCCGCCCTGGGCGCCTTGGTCGCCGGCGTGGCGCACGAGCTGAACACACCCATCGGCAACGGCCTGACCGTGGCCAGCGCCCTGGAGCACCGGGTCCAGCAGTTCGCGCCCCTGCTCGACGCGGGGATGAAGCGTTCCGACCTGCAGACCTTCGTGGACGACGCACGGCTGGCGGCCGACATCCTGGTGCGCAACCTCACGCGGGCCGGCGCGCTGGTGGCCAGCTTCAAGCAGGTCGCCATCGACCAGACCAGCTCGCAGCGCCGGCGCTTTTCGCTCAGCGCCGTGGTCTCGGAGATCCTGGTCACCCTCAGTCCGGCGATCCGTGCGTCGGCCTGCGTGGTCACCACCGACATCGACGCCAGCCTGTCGCTGGACAGCTATCCCGGCCCGTTGGGGCAGGTGCTCACCAACCTGATCAACAACGCCATCGTGCACGGCTTCGGCCCCGGCGAGGCCGGCACCATCACGCTGGGCGCGCAGGCGCTGGATGCCGACCGGATCGTGGTGCAGGTCAGCGACAGCGGCCGCGGCATCCAGGCCCAGGACCTGCTCCACGTCTTTGAACCGTTTTTCACCACCCGCCTGGGCCAGGGTGGCTCCGGCCTGGGCCTGCACATCGTGCACAACATCGTGACCGGTGTGCTGGGCGGCCAGATCGAAGCCCGCAGCCTGCCCGGCCAGGGGGCCACCTTCATCCTGAACCTTCCCCGCACGGCACCCGAACGCAGCAGCCAGGTCCAACCCGCGTTGATGGACGGCTGAAAGCGCCGCCGCGGCACCGCCCTATCCACCCGACCCCAGCAGCGCGGCACCGCCCGCGGCACAATCGACACTTCCCTCTGGATTGACCATGAACGCTCCCACCACCGATATCGAAATCTCCGAAGAACTGGTCCGCAAGTTCGACAAGCTCGGCCCACGCTACACCTCGTACCCCACAGCGGACCGTTTCCACGCGGCGTTTACCGAGCAGACCTACCGGGGCTACCTGGAGCAACGCGCAGGCCACAGCAGCAACCCACCGCTGTCGCTCTACGTGCACCTGCCCTTCTGCGAATCGCTGTGCTACTTCTGCGCCTGCAACAAGATCATCACCAAGGACCATGCCCGGGTCGCCGAGTACCTGCGCTACCTCGACAAGGAAATGGCCCTGGTGGCGTCCCGCCTGGGCACGGACCGCAAGACGGTGCAGCTGCACCTGGGCGGCGGCACACCCACCTTCTTCAATGCCGACGAGCTGGGCCAACTGATGGCCATGCTGCGCAGGCACTTCGATTTCACCCCGGACGCCGAGCTGGGCGTGGAGATCGACCCGCGCACCGTCCACCCCGGCACCCTGACCATGCTGGCCGGCCTGGGCTTTAACCGCAACAGCTTCGGCGTGCAGGACTTCGATCCGGCCGTGCAGCAGGCCGTCAACCGCATCCAGCCGCTGGACATGGTGGAGCGGGCCGTACAGGAAAGCCGCAAGGCAGGCTTCCAGTCCATCAACGCCGACCTGATTTACGGCCTGCCCAAGCAGACGCTGGAGAGCTTTGGCCGCACGCTCGACAGCCTCATTGCGCTGTCGCCGGACCGCATCGCACTGTACAACTACGCCCACCTGCCGCAGCGCTTCAAGGCGCAGCGCCTGATCGTGGCCAGCGACCTGCCCTCGGCCGAAGCACGCCTGCAGATCTTCCTGATGTCCATGCGCCGCCTGCTCGATGCCGGCTACGTGTACATCGGACTGGACCACTTCTCCAAGCCCGACGACGAACTCAACAAGGCCCGGCTGGACAAGAGCCTGCACCGCAATTTCCAGGGCTACACCACCCGCGCCGAGTGCGACCTGATCGGCTTTGGCGTCTCGGCCATCAGCAAGGTCGGCGACTCTTACAGCCAGGCGGTGCGCACCGTCAATGCCTACTACCAGCATCTGGATGCGGGCATGCTGCCGATCGAGAAAGGGTTTGAGCTGAGCCAGGACGACGTGCTGCGCCGCGACATCATCATGACCCTGATGTGCAGCGCACCGGTCGAGGTGGCGGCGGTCAACGCCAAATACGGCATTGATTTCAACACCTACTTCGCGCCAGAACTGGCACGACTCAAGCCCTACGAGGATGCGGGCCTGATCACCATCGACCCCACGGCCATCCGCATCACGCCCAAAGGGCGCCTGTTCGTGCGGGCCAGCGGCATGGTGTTCGACAGCTACCTTGGTCAGCCGACGACCTCGACCTACTCCAAGCTGATCTGAAGCCAGCCGGCGCCGGCCGGCGGGTCAGGGCAGCGGCTGAAGCTGCTGCGCCAGCCCGACATAGGCAGCAACCGGCACCTCTTCGGCCCGGCGCTGCACGTCAAACGTGCCGGCAAAGCCCTTCTCTTCGAGCCAGCGGCCCAGGGTGTGGCGCAGCAGCTTGCGGCGCTGGCTGAACGCCACCTGCACCAGCTCCTCCAGCAGCTTGGCGTCCAACCGGGGCGGGCTGGCCAGTGGCACCATGCGCACCACCGCGCTGTCCACGCGCGGGGGCGGATCGAAACTCTCGGGCGGTACGAACAGCACGTTTTCCATGGCGTAGCGCCACTGCAGCATCACACTCAAACGCCCGTAATCGGACGTGGCAGGCTGGGCCACCATGCGGTCGATCACCTCTTTCTGCAGCATGAAGTGCTGGTCTTCGATGGCATCCACATGGCCCAGCAGGTGAAACAGGATGGGCGTCGAAATGTTGTAGGGCAGGTTGCCCACCACACGCAGCTTGCCCATCGGCGCTTCGGGCGCTATGGAATGCATAGCTGACCACGCAGACTGCAGCTGGGAAAAATCCACTTTCAGCACATCGGATTCGATCACCGTCAACTGCCCGTAGCCGCGCAGGCGCTGGGCCAGGTCGCGGTCGAGCTCGATCACCGTGAGGTTCCCCAGGCGTTCGACCAGCGGTTGCGTCAACGCCGCCAGACCCGGCCCGATTTCCACCATGCGCTGTCCGGGCTTGGGGTCAATCGCCCGCACGATGGCGTCGATGATGCCGCCGTCTGTCAGGAAGTGCTGTCCGAAGCGCTTGCGGGCAATGTGTTTCATTGGGGCGGCTCGCGCAGTTCCACGAAGGAACGGGCGCGCACATCCCGGACCCAGGTGGCATACGCTTCTTCGGCCCGGGTGGCCCGCAGCTGGTTGCGCACCAGTTCACGGACTTCGCGCGGGTTCAGGTCTACACGGCGGCGCTCGATCATCTGGATCAGGTGCACCCCAAAGCGCGAGACCACCGGATCGCTGATCTGGCCCTCGGCCAGACGGGTCATGGGTTCTTCAAATTCCGGCACGAACATGCCGGGGTTGGCCCAACCCAGGTCACCGCCCTGGGTCGCGCTGCCATCCTGCGAGTACTGGCGTGCCAGCTCCTGGAAGGTGGCCTTGCCATCCTGGATGCGTTTCTTGAACTCCGCCAGGCGGGCAATGGCCGCGGCCTGCGTCAGCTGGGCGTCGGTCCGCAGCAGGATGTGCCGGGCATGGGTTTGCACCACCGTCTTGGTGAGCGCTGCCGGCGCCCGTTTTTCGATCACTTTCAGGATGTGGAACCCGGCGCCGGACCGCACGATGTCCGACACCTGGCCCACGGCCAGGTTCTGGGTCGCCAGCACGAAAGAGGGCGGGTAGCGGTCTGCACGGCGCAGGCCCAGTTCTCCGCCCTTGCTGCGGTCTGCCGCCGACACTTCCTGCACCAGCCGGGCGAAATCTTCCCCGCCGCGGATGCGGGCCAGCACCTGCTGCGCCTGCTGCTGGCGCTCCTTCACCTGCTCGGCGCTGGCTTTCTCCGGCACGGCCACCAACAGGTTGGCCAGGTTGATCTCCTGCGCAAAGGGATCGGTGTTGTTGGCCTGCTGTTCCTCCAGCGCATGGTCCACATCGGTGTCGGACACGCGGATGCGGGACTCGATCTCCCGCTCGTGCAGGCGCGACAGCAGGATCTGGTCGCGCAGCTGGCTGCGGAAACGGGCCGCGTCCACGCCGTCCTTGGCCATGCGTGCGCGCAACCCGGCCACATCCACCTGGTTCTGGCGGGCAATGGCCTGCTCGGCCAAATCGATTGCCGCGTCGTCGACACGGATGCCGGTCTCGCGCGCCATCTGCAACTGGGCCCGCTCATTGATCAGACGCTCGAGCACCTGGCGACGCAGTTCGTCCGGTGCCGGTGCGGCCTGGTTCTGGCGCGCCAGCTCCTGAGTCAGGCGCGCCACTTCGGCCCGCACTTCGTTGTTCGTGATCGGCTCGGAATTCACCACCGCCACGATGTAGTCCGCCTGCCGCGCAGTCTGGGCCAGGGCTCCGGCCACCAGAAAGCTGCAAGAACAGGCAAGGGCCAAGGCCCGCACGCGAAAATTCATGGTCTGTCAATCGTAGTTGCTGAAGCGGCTGTTGGCCGTGCCGGATTCACGCAAGTTCTGGTAACGCGAAATATTCTGCTTCAAGGTAGACAGGGGGCTGACGCCCAGGCGGGTAAAGCCCACGAACTCCAGCTGGAACATCAGGCTCTGCGTCGCCGTCGAGGTACTGGTCTGTATCCGCTGCAACACCACGCGGCCCAGCCAGCAGCCCGCATCGTACTCGACCCCCAGAATCGTGTCGACCAGGCGCTGTTCGTTGAGGCTGTAGTTCAGGCGCCCCACGCCGTAATAGCGGCCTTCGCCCAGTCCGCGGCCGGCCCCCGGGTTCGGATCGGTGCCGCCAAACGGGTTGTTCAGCGGCCACTGCCAGCTGACGTCGATCAGCTCGCTGACGTCCCGCTGGAAACGGTACGCCGCATTGAAGACCCGGTAGGGCCCCGGGCTGTAGCGCGCCCCGATGGTGGAGCGCATCGACTTCTCGGTCGCCGCGTTGTACTGCACCGTGGAGTCCAGCGCCCAGCGCTCCAGCACGTTGAGCGAGGCCCCCAGCAGCACATCGCTGACGCCGGCCTGCGCCGGTGCCGTGCTGGAGTTCAGGGTCACCAGCTGGTCCTCGAAGCGCAGGCGCTGCGCGATGCCGAAGCGGGCCAGCTGGGCGCCACTGTCGGCATCCAGAAAGCGCGTGGTCAACCCCAGGGTCAGCAGGTTGTTGTCGGCAATCTTGTCGTGCCCCACATAGGCGTTTTCGGTGTAGATGGTGGCGAAGTTGAAATCGTTGGCGCCCGTGTCGTAGTTGGGCAGCAGACTCTGGTTGCGGTAGGGCGTATAGACGTAAAACGCCCGCGGCTCCAGGGTCTGCGTCAGGCCGCGCCCCAGCACGCTGGTTTCCCGCTCGAACACCAGCCCGCTGTCCAGGCTGAACGTGGGCACGACGCTGTCGGCCGAGCGGGCGCCGTTGGACAGCGCCGCGTCGAACTGGTAGCCGGTGGCGTGCAGTTGCAGCTTGGGGGTGATGAAACCGGCCGGCGCCAGCCAGGGCCGGCTGACCTGCAGCAGGGCCACCGCGCGCTGGGCATTGGGGTCCGGGTTGACCAGCGTCGAGCGCGACCAATCCGACTCGAACCGGGTGAAATCGCCATCCACCGACCAGTCAAAGCCGCCCACATTGCTCAGCGCGTAGCGCGCCGTCAGCTGGGGCGCCCGGTCGTACGGCGGGGCAATGGGCGCCGTGACATCCTGCAGGGTCTGCCACTTGAGTACCTGCAGGCTGCTGGAGAAAGGCCCGCGCGCCCAGGTCGCCCCCACCGTGCTGGGCAGCAGGCGCTGGGTGAGCGTGCCGCTGGAGCTGACGCTGGTGAAATCGCGCCAGTAGTTGTCGTCACTGACCCGGTTGATGTTGGCGGCCACGGCCACGCTGCCGACCTGGGGCACGCCCGTCGCAATGCTGCCGGTATGGGTATAGGCCAGGCCCCAGCGGTCCGCGTCGCGCAGCTTGTCGCCAGCCATGTAGTCGGCGCGCAGCACACCGGAATAGGACGGCTCCAGGTAGCGGAATTCGCCCCCCACATCCACCCCGCGGGCGGTCATCAGCGTCGGGGTGATGGTGGCATCGCGGTTGGGTGCGATGTTCCAGTAGTAGGGCACGGTGACCTGCGTCCCGTTGACGCTGTCAAAACCCAGCGTGGGCGGCAGCACGCCGGACTTGCGCTTGTCGGTCAGCGGAAAGCTGATGGCCGGCACCGGCAGGATGGGAACGCCCTTGAAGCTCAGCACGGCGCCGTGCGCAATGCCTTCTTCCTCGTCGTTGTCCAGACTGATCGTCGTGGCCCGCAAAATCCAGTCCGGCAGCCAGTCGGGGCCGGGCTTGCGCCGGCAGGTGGTGTAGGTGGCGTTGTGGACGACGGTATGCGCCTCGTCCAGGAAATCGGCCCGGTCCGCCTGGCCGTGGGCATCGTTCTGCAAAAACTGGTAACGGGGCTCGTTGAAGAACCCCTCGAACGCCTCCACCTTCAGCTCCAGCATCGGGCCCTCGTAGATGTTGCCGGCGCGGTTGATGCGAACATGGCCGGTGGCCTTGGCCTGGTCGGTGGGCTGGAAATACTCCAGGCGGTCCGCGCGGATGACGGTGCCGGGTTTGCGCATCACGGCATCACCCTCGATCACCGTTTCCAGATCCGGGCGGCCGGAGATGCGGTCGCCCTGCAGAAACACCGGTGCCTGCTCCAGCTGGGCCGGGGTGATGCGGTCCTGCAGCATCGGGCTGGCCTGGAGGACCAGGGCGTCCGGCACCGGCAGATCCGCCGCGGGCGGCGCCGTTTGCGCGCACACCGGCGTCACCGTCCCCACCACACAGGCCAGCAGCGTCAGGCCGGGCAGGACAGCGCGGGAGCGGGGCGGCCGGAAGGTCAGATGCATCATGCATCGGAACACGCAAGGGGCGAAAGGCGGGGTCGGCAAGGGAAGGCGGTTCTGCGCTGAAGGACGGTGGAAGAAGGCCGCGCACCAATAGGGTGTCACGGGGCTTTGTAGAATGGATTATCCATGAGCCTCAACCCCACCCCCGCCCCAACGGCCGCGCCGGCTCCCCTGACGTGGGCCGATCCCCGACGCCAGGCCCTGTTTGACACGTGGTTCGCCCGCGTGCAGGGCCCGCACCAGCTCGCTGCCGACTCCCTGTGCCTGGCCTCCGCCGACGCCAGTTTCCGCCGTTATTTGCGCGTGGACAGTCCCACGCGCAGCCTGGTCATCATGGACGCGCCGCCCGACAAGGAAAACTGCCGCCCCTTTGTGCAGGTGGCCCGGCTGATGGCCGACGCCGGCCTCAAGGTCCCCGAAGTCCTGGACTGGGACGAAGCCAACGGTTTCATGCTCCTGACCGACCTGGGAGCGCAAACCCTGATGCAGGTGATCGACCCGACCGCACCGCCGCCGCTGCCGCTGTACCTGGAGGCGGTGGACACCCTCGTCCAGTGGCAACTCGCCTCGCGCCCGGGCGTGCTGCCTCCCTACGACCAGGCATTGCTGCAGCGCGAGCTGCAGCTGTTTCCCGACTGGTACATCGGCCAGCACCGCCAGGTCACGCTGGACGCCGCCCAGCGCAAGGTGCTCGACGACGCCTTTGCGGCCATCATCAAGAACAACCTGGCATGGCCCAGCGTGTACGTGCACCGCGATTTCATGCCGCGCAACCTGATAGTCGGTCCCGGCGGCGTGGCCCGCGTCCACGACGAGAAACTGGGCGTGCTGGACTTCCAGGACGCCGTCTACGGCCCCATCACCTACGACATCGCCAGCCTGATGCGCGACGCGTTCCTGAGCTGGGACGAGGATTTCTGCCTGGACGTGACCATCCGTTACTGGGAAAAAGCCCGCAAGGCCGGCCTGCCGGTCGGCGACGACTTTGGCGAGTTCTACAAGGCCTTGGAGTGGATGGGTCTGCAGCGCCACCTCAAGGTGGCCGGCATCTTTGCGCGGCTCACGCTGCGCGACGGCAAGCCCCAGTACCTGGCCGATACGCCCCGCTTCATTGCCTACATGCGCGCCACCTGCAGCCGCTACATGGAACTCAAGCCGCTGCTGCGCCTGATCGAAAACGTGGAAGGCATCGCCGTGCCCAACGCCTACGCATTTGGCCGCGTTTGAGGCAAAAATCCTGCGCAAAGCGTTATCCACATTGCGCAGGCAGCTCCTGATTCCATAGCAAAAACCGCCATGCCCCGCTTCTACTGCCCCGCGCCCCTGGCCACCGGCGCCCTGCTGGACCTGCCGGCGGGCGCCGCGCGCCACGTGCAGGTGCTGCGCCTGCAACCCGGCGACGCCATCACGCTGTTCCACGACGGCGGCGAGTTCGAGGCCACCGTCACCCACATGGGCCGCAGCGACGTGCGGGTGCAGGTCGGCGCCCACCACACCGTGGAACGCGAGGCTGCCCGGCCCGTGCATCTGGCGGTGGGCATGCCCGCCAACGACCGCATGGACTGGCTGGTGGAAAAAGCCACCGAGCTGGGCGTGGCCAGCATCCAGCCATTGATGACCGAGCGCAGCGTGCTGCGCCTCTCCGGCGAGCGGGCCGAGAAAAAAGTGGCGCACTGGCACAGTGTGGCCGTCGCAGCCTGCGAGCAGTGCGGCGGCAACCGGGTGCCCGTGGTCCACCCGGTCATGGGCCTGGCGCAATGGCTCGCCGCCAACCCGCCGGCCGTCCCACCGGCACCGGGCGGGGACGCGGACGCCGCGCTGCCCGCACGCATGCTGCTGTCGCTGCGGGGGATTTCGCGGCCCCTGCGCACGCTGCTGCCCGCTGCAGCGTCTGGTGCCGGCCAGCCGGTCACCTTTCTGTCCGGACCGGAGGGCGGCCTGAGCGCCGTCGAAGAAGACGCCGCACTGGCCCGCGGCTTTGTCCCCGTGTCGCTGGGCCAGCGGGTCCTGCGCGCCGAGACCGCCGCGCTGGCCGCCCTTACACTGCTGGCATGAAACGCAACCTCTGGCTGCTGGCCCTGTGCCAGGGGCTGTTCCTCACCAACAACGTCACCTTCATCGCCATCAACGGCCTGGTGGGCCTGAGCCTGGCGCCCTTCGGCTGGATGGCCACCCTGCCGGTCATGGGCTACGTGGTGGGCGGCGCCCTGAGCACGCCGCTGGTGGCCCGGACCCAGTCGCGCTTCGGGCGTCGCATATCCTTCCAGATCGGCCTGGCGGTGGCGCTGGTCTCGGCCGGCATCGGCGCCTGGGCCGTGGTGAGCCACAACTTCTGGCTGCTGGTGGGCGCCACGGTGGTGGCGGGCTACTACAGTGCCAACGGGCAGCTGTACCGCTTTGCCGCCGCCGAGCTGGCCGAGCCGTCGTACCGCGAAAAAGCCGTCTCCCTGGTGCTGGCGGGCGGCCTGATTGGCGCCATTGCCGGCCCCAATCTGGCAGCCCGTTCCCGCGGCCTGCTGGAGATTCCCTTTGCCGGCGCCTACGTGGCACTGGCCGTGGTGGCGCTGGTGGCCATGGTCCTGATGGCGTTCATCCAGTTTCCCCCGCACACGGTGGCGCCACGCGGCAGCCACCAGGGCCGGCCCCTGTGGCAGATCCTGCGCCAGCCCGTCTTCATGGTGGCCTGCGCCAGCGCCGCGCTGGGCTATGGCGTGATGAACCTGCTGATGGCCGCCACCCCCCTGGCCATGCAGCAATGCGGCCTGTCCTTCGACGACGCGGCCCTGGTGCTGGAATGGCACGTCATCGGCATGTTTGCGCCCGGCTTCTTCACCGGCAACCTGATCAAGCGCTTTGGCACCCTGCCCGTCATGGGCGCGGGTGTGGCGCTCAACGGCGCCTGCATTGCCATCGCGCTGTCGGGGGTGGAGCTGCACCAGTTTGCCCTGGCGCTGTTCCTGCTGGGCGTGGGCTGGAATTTCCTGTTCACCGGCAGCACCACCCTGTCGCTGGGTGCCTACCGGCCGGAGGAAAAAGACCGGGCGCAGGCGGCCATCAACTTCTGCGTGTTTGCCGTCATGGCCCTGACCTCGTTCGCGTCCGGCGCCCTCATCACCACACAGGGCTGGAGCATGCTGAATTGGGGTTCGCTGGGGCCCGTGGGCCTGACTGCCGCCGCGCTGGCCTGGCTGGGCCTCAACCAGCGCGCGCGGCGCTCCGCGGCTTAGGCTTCAGAACTTCGTGTCCAGCCACTGCTGCAGGGTGGCAAACACCGGAGCGGCATCCAGCTCGTTGAAGATCTCGTGGTACAGCGTGTCGAAGCACACGGCGCGCACCACCGCCGGGGGTGCGGCGGCCGCAAAGCGGCGGCTGCCCTCGGGGTTGAGCAGCCGGTCATCGCCCGCGTACATCAGCAGGGTGGGCACCGTCCACTGGCTGGCCAGCGCCACGGTGGCCGGGCCGGCCGTGGCAATGAAACGCGCCAGGCGGGCCGAGATGCGGTCATGTACCAGGCGGTCGCCCAGGTAGGCGGCAACCACCTTCGGGTCGTGCGAGATGAGCTGCGGGTTCAGGCCGTTGCCAACCCGCAGGTTCGGGGCGAGCGCGGGCAGCACCGCCACCAGCAGTTTCTGGAAAGCACTGAGCCCCGGGTCCAGCGCCGGGGAGGACATGACCAGGCCGTCCACCGGCCGCAGGGCCAGCGAGACAAACCGCCCCACCACCAGCCCGCCCATGCTGTGGCCCAACAGGATCAGGGGGGTGCCGGGGGCCATGCGCAGGCGGGTGCTGTCCACGATGTCGGCCAGGTCGTCAAGCAGGCGGGTATCGCTGGGCAGGCTGCCGCGGGCACCGCCCGATTCGCCGTGGCCGCACTGGTCGTAGCCCCGCACCGCAAAGCCCCAGGTGTTGAGCTGGCGGGCCACATGCTCGTAGCGTCCCGCATGCTCCCCCAGCCCGTGCACCAGGATCACGGTGCCGCGCGCGGCCACGCCGGGCTCCAGCGGCCAGTCCTGTATCACCAGGTTGTCGCCGTCTTTGGCGGTGAATGTGGAAAGCGTGGTTTCAGCGGTCATGGTGCAGGCGCTCGCGGTCAGGGGCACTGGGAAATGACATGGGCCACGGCCGCCGTCAGCTTCTTGGCGTAGGGCACATGCAGGAACTCGTTGGGGCCGTGGGCATTGCTCTTGGGTCCCAGCACGCCGCACACCATCATCTGTGCCGCCGGGAAACCCCTGGCCAGCATGCCCATCAGCGGAATGGTGCCGCCCTGGCCGATGTAGCCGCAGGGGGCGCCGAAATGGGCCTGGGAGGCCGCCTGCAGGGCGCTTTCCAGCCAGGGCGCCGTGCTGGGGGCGTTCCATCCGGTGGCGCCGGCGGCGCCTTCAAAGGTGACGCGCGCCTGGTAGGGTGCGTTGTCTTCCAGCAGGGCCTTGAGTTGCTGCACCGCCACGTCGGCCTCCACCAGCGGCGGCAGGCGCAGGCTGAGCTTGAAGGCGCTGTAGGGGCGAAGCACGTTGCCGGCGTTGTTCAGGTCTGGAAAGCCCTCGGCCCCGGTGACGCTGAGCGTGGGTTTCCAGGTGCGGTTGAGCAGGGCCTGCAGCGGGTCGGTGGTAGTGGGCAGGGTAAAGGCCGTGGCACCGCCGCAGTCGTAGTGGGCCCAGGGAAACCGCTTGTACAGCTCGTCACCCAGAATGCCGGCGGTGGCCTGCGCCTGCTGCATGCGGTCGGCCGGAACTTCGCAGTGGAAGCTGGCCGGCAGCAAGCGGCCGGTGGCGCTGTCTTCCAGGCGGTCCAGCACCTGGCGCAGGATGCGAAAGCTCGAGGGCACCAGGCCACTGGCGTCACCAGAGTGCACGCCCTCGGTCAGGACTTCCACTTTCAGCACGCCGCTGGCCATGCCGCGCAGGCTGCTGGTGATCCACAGCTGGTCGTAATTGCCGGCGCCGGAATCCAGGCACACCACCAGCCCCACATCGCCCAGCCGGGGTTTCAGCAGGTCGATGTACGGCAGCAGATCGTAGGAGCCGCTTTCCTCGCAGGTCTCGATCAGCCCCACGATGCGGGGGTGCGGCGCGTTCTGGGTCTTGAGCGCCTGGATGGCGGCAATGGCGGCATAGGCCGCATAGCCATCGTCGGCGCCACCGCGACCGTAGAGCCGGCCGTCTTCCAGGTGCGGGGTCCAGGGCCCCAGATCGCTGCGCCAGCCGGAGAATTCGGGCTGCTTGTCCAGGTGGCCGTACACCAGCACGGTCTGGGTGGACTCGGCCCGAGTGGCCGCCACCTCAAAAAACAGCACCGGCGTGCGCCCGGGCAGGCGCACGATTTCCAGTTTCAGGCCGGCAACATTCTGGGCCTCGATCCAGGCGGCGGTGCTGCGCACCACGGTGTCGATGTAGCCATGGGCCTCCCAGTCGGCATCGAACATGGGGGACTTGGCCGGGACGCGGATGTAGTCCTGCAAGCAGGGGACGATCTGGTCGTCCCACAGGACGCTGACCTGGTCGAGGGTCTGTGCCGCATTCAGCACAGAGGGGGGGATACGGGCATTCACGCGGGTCTCCTGGCGCTGCACGGCAGCTGGCAATCGCGCATCATGCCACGCCTGAAAAACGCCCGTCAGCCGCGGGGATGCATCCAGGCCAGCCCCTCCCGCGTGCCGCCGGGCTGGCTGCCCCGGCGGGGGCGGTATTCACACCCCACCCAGCCGGTGTAGCCCAGCGCGTCCAGCACGCCAAACAGATAGGGGTAATACAGCTCGCCCGCGTCGGGCTCGTGGCGGTCGGGCACGCCGGCGATCTGGATGTGCCCCACGTTGCCGCCCGGCAGGTAGTGGCGCAGCTTGGTAGCCAGGTCCCCCTCCATGATCTGGCAGTGGTACAGGTCCATCTGCACCTGGAGGTTGGCCGCCCCCACGGCCTGCACCGTGGCGTGCGCATGGTCCTGCCGGTTCAGGTAGTAGGCGGGCATGTCCCGCGTGTTGATGGGCTCGATCAGCAGCTGCAACCCGGCCTGGGTCGCCAGCGTGGCGGCGGCGCGCAGGTTGTCTTCGTAGGTGGCCTGCAGGCGCTGCGGCGCCACGCCGGCGGGGGCCAGCCCCGCCATCACATGGATGCGCGGGCAGGCCAGCGCCACGGCATAGTCGATGGCCTGCGCGATGCCGCGCAGAAATTCCGCCTCGCGTCCCGGCAGACAGGCCGTGCCACGGGCCCCGCCCGCCCAGGCCTGGGCCATGGACGGCGCATCCAGCCCGGCCGGCGGGGCGTTGAACAGCACCTGCTGCAGCCCGTTGGCATCCAGCCGCGCGCGGATCTCGGCGGCGGGGTATTCATAGGGGAACAGGAATTCCACGGCCCGGAAGCCGTCGCGGGCGGCGGCCTCAAAGCGGTCCAGAAAGGCGTACTCGGGGTACAGCATGGACAGGTTGGCGGCGAATTGGGGCATCGAATAGATTGCTACAGTGCAGGGTGTTCCCGACTGTACTTTCATTCAACGGACTTCACCATGACTTCTCCTGTTTCCCTGCGCGCGCCCCTGCGCCGCGCCCTGATCGGCACCCTGGCCCTGGGTGCGCTCACCCTGTGCAGTCTGGCCCAGGCACAGAGCGGCACCGTCCGGCTGCTGGTGGGCTTTCCCGCCGGTGGCGGCACCGACGCCATCGCCCGTACCCTGGCCGACAAGCTCAAGGACCAGCTAGGCACCCCCGTGATCGTGGAAAACCGGGCCGGCGCCGGCGGCCAGATTGCGGCGCAGACCTTGAAGGCCGCGCCCGCCGACGGCACGACGCTGTTCCTGTCGCACGACCACACCATCTCCATCCTGCCGCTGGTGGTAAAGAACCCGGGTTTTGATCCGGCGCGGGACTTTGTCGCGGTCGGCGGTTTTGCCACCTTCGTGAACGCGCTGGCCGTCTCCGGCGGCACACCGGCCAAATCGCTGAACGAGTACGTCAACTGGGTGCGGACCCAGGGCAAGGGCAAAGGCACCGTGGGCGTGCCGGCGCCGGCCTCGGTGCCCGAGTTCCTGGTCAAGGTGATCGGCGAGAAATACAAGCTGGACCTGCAATCGGCCCCATACCGTGGCAGCGCCCCCATGATGGGCGACATGCTGGGCAACCAGATTGCCGCCGGCACCGGCTCCATTCCCGATTTCATCGAGAACCAGAAGGCCGGCAAGATCCGCGTTGTCGCGGTCATGGGCAAGACCCGCCAGGCCCTGCTGCCCGATGTGCCCACCTTTGCCGAACTGGGGCTGGCCGGCTTTGAAGACCTGCCCTACTACGGCATCTTTGCCCCGGCCGGCACGCCGCAAGCCGCCATCGACCGCATCTCGGCCGCCCTGGCCAAGGTGGTGGCCCTGCCCGATGTGCGCGAGCGCCTCACCGCCATGGGCCTGACCGTGGCTTACATGACGCCGCAGCAACTCACCAGCCGTGAACGGGCCTACAGCCAGACCTGGGCGCGCATCATCAAGTCCAGCGGCTTCCAGCCGCAGTAAGGCGCCTACGCCCGGCGGCGGGTGCGGCGCAGGCCCAGCACCCGCCAGGCCAGCTGCGCCAGCTCGGCCGTCACCGCCTCGGCCGAGAGACGGCCATCCGGACGGTACCAGGCGTAGAGAAAGCCCGGCAGGCTGCACGCGGCCTGCGCGGTGATGCGGGTGTCGTTGAAGTCGAACATGCCGTCGCGCCGCCCCGCCTCCAGCAGGGCGCACAGCTGCGCGTAGAAATGGTTGGCCAGTTCTTTCTGCGCTGCCACGTATTCAGGGCGGTACACCTGCGGCTCGCGGTAGGGAAAGCAGCTCGCCGGATAGTGCGCGATGGTGGCGCGGATCAGGCGCTCCATGCCCTCGGTCACTTTCTCGTGCGCCGGGCGGGTGTCGTCGGGGGCGAAGTCCATCGCCGTGAAGCAGGCCACGGTGGGCCGCCACGACAGCGTCTCGAAGATTTCCTGCTTGTTGTGAAAGTAGTAGTAGACATAGGGCTTGGTCACGCCCAGCGTCTGCACGATCTGTTCCATCGTGGTGTTGGCGTAGCCCTGCTGGTCGAACAGCTCCTGTGCCGCCCGCAGGATGCGCTCGCGCTTCTCGTCAGTGGCGGCGGTGCTGGCCTTCTGCCGGCCGCGTACCGCGACCGGCGTCGCCACCGTACGCTGGCGTGGCTGCTTTGGCAGTGGTGTCACTTTGGTTATACCCATGGGTAGCATTATTCTACCGGCGGGTATATATTGGCAAGACGCTGGCACGGGGAAATGCCTATCGCAAACCCTGAGAACCAGCGATTCAAGACACTCAGGAGACAAGTCCATGGCCCACGCCACCCCTGCGGACGCCGCCGCGCCCGCCCAGCAGCCCCTGCACGAAACCCTGCGCGCACATGCGCGCACTCGCCCCAACGATGTGGCCTGCCTCTGGTACGGGCGCGCCATCACCTGGGCAGAACTGGACCGTACCAGCGATGCCTTCGCCGCCCGCCTGCAGGCGCTGGGCGTGCAGAAGGGCGACCCGGTGGCGCTGTTCCTGAACAACTGCCCGCAGTACCTGGTGGCGCACTACGGCATCCAGAAGATGGGCGGCATCGTCTGCCCCTGCGGGCCGCTGAACAAGGAGCACGAGCTGCAATACCAGCTGGGCGACCTGCAGGCGCGCGTGATCGTGACCGCCGACACCCTGCTGCCCGTGGTGGACAAGGTACGCGCCAGCACCGCACTGCAGCACGTCTTTGTGGCGCGCTACGGCGAGCTGCTGCCCGAGGCGCCCAGCATTGACGTGCCGCCCGAACTGCTGGCCCTGCGCGCCAGCGCCGCGCCGCTGCCCGCGAACTGCGAGGACTTCTGGGCCACCGTGTGCGCCGGCGGCACCCCGGCGCCGGTTGCCGTGTCGCTGGATGACGTGGCGCTGATGACCTACACCTCCGGCACGACCGGCCTGCCCAAGGGCGCCATGCTGAGCTACGGCAATGCCCTGTTCAAGACCACCGCCGCGGCGCAGTGCAACGGTGTGCGCAGCAACGACGTGCTGCTGAGCGTGGCGCCGCTGTACCACATCGCCGGCATGGTGATGGGCGTGAACGTGCCGGTGTTCACCGGCGCCACCGGCGTGCTGCTATACCGCTTCGACCCCGTGGGCGTGGCGCAGGCGCTGGCGCGCCACCGCGTGAGCTGGTGGTACAGCATCGCCCCCATGAACGCGGCGCTGATGCAGGTGCCCGGCCTGCGCGAGATGGACCTCACAGCCCTGCGCATGAATCCAGTCACCAGCTTCGGCATCACGCTGACCGAGGCGCTGGCCCAGCAGTGGCGCACGTTTGCGCCCCACTGCACCAGCTTCGAAGCGGCCTACGGCCTGTCGGAGACGCACACGGTGGACACCTACATGCCGCACGACGCCATCCGCTGGGGCACCCAGGGCAAGGCGGTTCCCGGCAACGAAATCCGCATCATCGACCCCGACACCGGCGCCACCCGGCCCGCGGGCGAAGTCGGCGAGATCACCATCCGGGGCCCCGGCAATTTCAAGGGCTACTGGAACAAGCCCGAAGCCACGGCGCAGACGCTGCGCAATGGCTGGGTGTACACCGGCGACATGGGCAAGGTCGACGCCGACGGCTACCTGAGCTTCATCGGCCGCTTCAAGGAAATGATCAAGGTCTCGGGCTACAGCGTGTTCCCGGAAGAGGTCGAAGGCATCCTGTGCAAGCACCCGGCCGTGGCGCAGGCCGCGGTGATCGGCGTGCCCGATGCCGACAAGGGTGAGGTGGTGCGCGCCTTCATCGTCTGCAAGCCCGGCCAGAGCGTGGCGCCCGAAGCGCTGGTGCAGTGGGCGCGCGAGAACATGGCGCCCTACAAGGCCCCGCGCGAGGTGCGCGTCGTCGAAGCGCTGCCGGCCACCGGCGCCGGCAAGGTACTGCGCCGCCTGCTGCGCGACGCCAACTGAAAATTGCAGTGAAAACAGCTTTCTGCCCAGGTACTACCTGCGCAGAAAGCTATGACTTTTGTAGCAGCTCCATCTTCCTTTTGCAAAGACCCACGGCATGACCTCCTCCTTCCTGTTCACCAAAGTCCTGGTCGCCAACCGCGGCGAAGTGGCGCTGCGCATCGTGCGCGCGCTGCACGACCTGGGCATTGCCAGCGTGGCCGTGTACGCCCCGGACGACGCGCAGTCGGCCCATGTGGCCGCCGCCGACGCCGCCGTGCCCCTGTCGGCCAGCGGCCCTGCGGCCTACCTGGACGCCGCGCAGCTGCTGGCCATTGCGCGCCAGACCGACTGCGACGCGGTGCACCCGGGCTACGGCTTCCTGAGCGAGCGCGCCGACTTTGCCCAGGCCTGCCACGCCGCGGGCCTGCGCTTCATCGGCCCCACGCCCGAGCAGCTGCAGCGTTTTGGCGACAAGGCCAGCGCCCGTGCGCTGGCGCAGCAGTGCAGCGTGCCGCTCATGCCCGGCAGCGCCGGCGCGGTCACGCTGGAGGAGGCGCAGGCCTTCCTGGCAGCACAGGGCGGTGCGGGCATGATGGTCAAGGCCCTTGGCGGCGGCGGCGGGCGCGGCATGCGGGCCGTGCACACCAGCGCCGACCTGCCCGCTGCCTATGCGCGCTGCCGCTCCGAGGCGCTGGCCGCCTTTGGCGTGGAGGGCGTGTATGTGGAGCGCCTGATGACCGGCGCGCGCCACGTGGAGGTGCAGGTGCTGGGCGACGGCCACACCGTGGTGGCGCTGGGCGAGCGGGAATGCACGCTGCAACGGCGTTTCCAGAAACTGGTGGAAATCGCACCCAGCCCGTCGCTGCCCGACGCGCTGCGCCAGGCGCTCACCGACGCCGCCCTGCGCATGGCGCAGGCGGTGCGTTACGAAGGCCTGGGCACCTTCGAGTTTCTGGTCGACCTGGCCTCCAACGACCTGCCCTTTGTCTTCATCGAAGCCAACCCCCGTCTGCAGGTGGAGCACACCGTCACCGAGGAGGTGACGGGGCTGGACCTGGTGCAACTGCAGATCCAGGTGGCCGGCGGACGTCGGCTGGCCGACCTGGGGCTTGACGCCGCCCATCCGCCACAGCCGCAGGGTTTTGCCATCCAGTGGCGCATCAACGCCGAAACGCTGGATGCCCAGGGCAACGCGCACGCCGGCGGCGGCACGCTCAGCCGCCTGGACCTGCCCGCCGGGCCCGGCGTGCGGGTGGACACGCACGCGGTGGCCGGCACCACGCCGTCGCCGCACTACGACACGCTGCTGGCCAAGCTGATCGTGTCCTCGCGCAGCACCCGCTTTGCCGATGTGCTGCGCCGCTCGCAACGCGCGCTGGCCGAGTGCCACATCACAGGTGTGGCCACCAACCTGGCGCTGCTGCGCGCCCTGGCCGCGCGCCCCGAAATGGCCAGCCAGCAGGTGCACACCCGCTGGCTGGAGCAGGCGCTGCCTGATCTGCTGGACGCTATGAAAAACAGAGCGGATGACGCAGGTTTTCCGCCAGCTGGCAGCCCAAATTCCCCTGAAAATACGCCCTCCGCTCACGCCCCGGTGGACCCGCATGCCGTGTGTGCCCCCATGCCGGCGCGGCTGGTGCAGTTCGCCGTCGCCGTCGGCGACGTGGTGGCCGCGGGCGCCGACCTGGCGGTGCTCGAATCCATGAAGATGGAGCATGTGCTGGCAGCGCCCCACGCCGGGCGCGTGCGGGCCTTGTCCGTGGCCCCCGGGCAATACCTGGCACAGGCGCAGGCGCTGCTGGTGCTGGAGCCCGTGGCCGATGCCCGGCTGGCCGACGCAGCCGCCACGCAGGCGGCGGACCCCGACCACATCCGCGACGACCTGCAGCGCGTGCTGGACCGGCACGCCTTCACACTGGACGCCCGCCGCCCCGACGCCGTGGCCAAGCGCCACGCGCAGGGCCAGCGCACGGCGCGCGAGAACATTGCCGACCTGTGCGACGCGGACAGCTTCATCGAATACGGCGCGCTGGCCGTGGCCGCGCAGGCCCGCCGGCGCACGCTGGAAGACCTGGTGGCCAACACGCCGGCCGACGGCATGGTGACCGGCATTGGCGCCGTCAACAGCGCGCAGTTTGGCGCCGAACAGGCCCGCACCGTGGTCATGGCCTACGACGCCACCGTGCTGGCCGGCACCCAGGGCATGCGCAACCACGCCAAGACCGACCGCATGCTGGGCATTGCCCTGGAGCAGCAGCTGCCGGTGGTGCTGTTTGCCGAAGGCGGCGGCGGGCGCCCCGGTGACACCGACATGCCCATCGTTGCCGGCCTGCATGTGCACACTTTTGCCGCCTACGCGGCGCTGTCGGGCCAGGTGCCGGTGGTGGGCATTGCCGCGGGGCGCTGTTTTGCCGGCAACGCGGCGCTGCTGGGCTGCAGCGACGTGATCATCGCCACCCGGCGCAGCAACATCGGCATGGGTGGCCCGGCCATGGTGGAGGGCGGCGGGCTGGGCGTGTTCAAGCCCGAGCAGATCGGCCCCAGCCACGTGCAGCACGCCAATGGCGTGATCGACGTGCTGGTCGAGGACGAGGCCCAGGCCGTGGCCGCCGCACGCCATTACCTGTCGTTCTTCCAGGGCCGCACGCGTGACTGGAGCGAGCCCGATGCGCGGGCGCTGCGCAGCGTGGTGCCCGAAAACCGCCTGCGCGTCTACGACACGCGCGCGGCCGTGGACGGCCTCTTCGACAGCGGCAGCGTGCTGTGGCTGCGCACCGGCTTTGGCAGCGGCATCCATACGGCGCTGGCCCGCATCGAAGGCCGCCCCGTGGGCGTGCTGGCCAACAACCCCATGCACCTGGGCGGCGCCATCGACGCCGATGCCGCCGACAAGGGCGCCCGCTTCATGCAGCTGTGCAACGCACACGGCCTGCCGCTGGTCAGCCTGATCGACACCCCCGGCTTCATGGTCGGCCCTGACGTGGAGGAACAGGCGCAGGTGCGCCATGTCAGCCGCCTGTTCGTGACGGCTGCCAGCCTGCGCGTGCCCTATTTCAGCGTGGTGCTGCGCAAGGGCTACGGCCTGGGCGCCATGGGCATGGCCGCCGGCGGCCTGCACGCGCCGGTGTTCACCATTGCCTGGCCCACCGGCGAGTTTGGCGCCATGGGGCTCGAAGGCGCGGTGCGCCTGGGCTTTCGCAAGGAGCTCGAGGCCGTGGCCGACGGCCCCGAACGCGAGGCGCTGTTCAAGACGCTGGTGGCCCAGCAGTACCGCAACGGCGAAGCCATGCACATGGCGGCCACGCTGGAGATCGACGCCGTCATCGACCCGGCCGACACGCGGGCCTGGCTGGCGCGCGGCCTGGCGTCGGCCCGCGTGGGGCCGCTGGGCACGCGGTGCGTGGACACCTGGTAGGCGGCACTTGCAGAGCGGGCAGGCGGGGTTCTGCGCCTCAAGCCCAGCCCAGCCCGTGGGCGGCCAGCCCGGCCAGCCCACACGCTGCAATCACGGGAATCACGCCCTGGCGGTAACGCATCAGGGCCACGGCAGCAACGGCCGCGATCGCCACGGCCACCAGGTCCAATCGGGCAAGAAAAGGGCCCGATGACCCGGTCCTGATGGCGATATGCGCCATGAAAAACAGCGCGAGGCTGGCGATCACGCCCACCACGGCGGCCGTGATGGCCGTCAGCGGTGCCGTGAACTGCAGCTTGCCGTGCGTGGACTCCACCAGCGGTCCGCCCGCCAGGATGAAGACAAACGAGGGCAGGAACGTGAACCAGGTCACCACGGTGGCCGCCAGCGCTGCCCCCACGAACAGGGCGTCAGGCCCCAGCACCCGCTGCGTCCAGCCGCCGACGAACCCCACGAAGGCCACCACCATGATCAGCGGCCCGGGCGTGGTCTCGCCCAGCGCCAGACCGTCGATCATCTGCAGCCCGGTGAGCCAGTGGAACTGCTCCACCGCGCCCTGGTAGACATAGGGCAGCACGGCATAGGCGCCGCCAAAGGTCAGCAGCGCGGCCTTGGTGAAGAACCAGCCCATTTGGGTGAGCGCGCCGTGCCAGCCCTGCCAGGCCATCAGCACGCCCATGGGCAGCAGCCACAGGGCCAGCCCCACGCCCAGCACCCGGGCCAGGCGGGCGGGGGTGAAGCGGGCGTGTGCGGGCGGGGGCGTGTGGTCGCCAATCACGTACCCGCTGCGCGGCACGCCCGGGTGCGTGGCCCCGGTGGCGGCATGGCCTGCCGTGGCGCCGACGAACTGCGCCGGCACCCGGCGGGCGGCACCCCAGCCCACCACCGCCGCGCCGGCCACGATCAGCGGGAACGGCACGTTCAGCACATAGATGGCCACGAAACTGGTCGCCGCAATGGCCCACAAGACTGGCGCGTCCGTGGGTTTGCGCAGGGTGCGGGAGCCGATGCGGTGGAGCGCCTGCAGCACGATCGCGGCCACGGCCGGCTTGATGCCGTACAGCACGGCAGCCACCCAGGGGACGGACCCAAACGCCACGTACACCCAACTCAGCCCCACCAGTAGAAACAGCGAAGGCAGCACGAACAGCGCCCCGGCCACGATGCCGCCGGTGGTGCGGTGCATCAGCCAACCGATGTAGGTGGCGAGCTGCTGCGCCTCGGGCCCGGGCAGCAACATGCAGTAGTTCAGGGCGTGCAGGAAACGGCTCTCGGAGATCCAGCGCCGCTGCTCCACCAGTTCGCGGTGCATGATGGCAATCTGCCCGGCCGGTCCGCCGAAGCTGATGAAGCCCAGCCTGAGCCAGAAGCGCAGGGCTTCGGCAAACGAGACGGTGTGGGTCATGCCGGATTGCGCACGCACAGGCTCGTCCACCCCGTGGCGCCGGTCAGCGCGCCAACGTCAACGCCGCGGACGGCGGCAGGGTGAACTTGCCCACCAGCTGTTCCAGCACTGCAGCCTGCTCCCGCATGGACGATGCGGCGGCCGCGCTTTGCTCCACCAGGGCGGCGTTTTGCTGCGTCATCTGCTCCAGTTCGACCACGGTGGCCGACACCTGGTGCATGTCGCTGCTTTGCGCGGTGCTGCTGGCCGTGATCTGCTCGATGATGCCGGTCACGCGCTGCACCGAATGCACGATGTCCTGCATGGTCTGACCCGCCTGATCCACCAGCTGGGTGCCCACTTCCACATTGGAGACCGAGGCGCCGATCAAGTCCTTGACCTCCTTGGCTGCCGCGGCCGAGCGCCCGGCCAGACTGCGCACTTCGCTGGCCACCACGGCAAAACCGCGTCCCTGCTCGCCGGCGCGGGCCGCTTCCACGGCCGCGTTCAACGCCAGGATGTTGGTCTGGAACGCAATGCCGTCGATCACGCTGATGATGTCCACAATCTTCTTGGACGACCCATCAATCTGGTGCATGGTCTCCACCACCTTGGCTACCGACTGGCCACCGCTTTCCGCCACGGTAAAAGCCGAGCCGGCCAGCTGATTGGCCTGGCGGGCGGCGTCTGCAGACTGGCGCACGGAGCCGCTGAGGCTGTCCATGGAGGCGGCTGCACGCTGCAGGTTGGCGGCGGTCTGTTCCGTGCGGTTGGACAGGTCGTGGTTGCCGTGCGCGATTTCCGTGCTGGCGGCACCGATGCTGGTGGCCGCCGTGCGGACCTGCCCCAGCAAGCTGGCCAGCGACTGGGTCATGTTTTGCAGTGCACGCAGCACGTCGCCCATTTCGTCCTGGCGATCGCTGTGCGTGCTCACCCGCAGATCGCCGTCCCCGATGGCGCGGGTCACCCGCACGATGTCGCTCAGCGGGTCGCACACATTGCGCTGCAACACGCGCGTGCCCATGCACACCAGCGCGATGATGACCGCCATGATGCCGGCCACGGTCCAGACGGTTTTCAGGCGTTCGGCCCCGGCCTTGTCACGCAGGTCGGTGGCACCTTGTTCCGCGAGGTGCACCAGACTCTGCTGGGCTGAGAGAAATGCGGCCAGCTGGGGCAGGGTGTCGGTCTTGATGTGCGCCTGCACGGCGGCGGCGTCACCGGCCGTCTTCAGGCTCTGGGCTTTGTCCAGTGAGGCGGCCAGACCTTGTGCCTTGGCCTTGACCGCCTGCAGGGCGGTCTGCTCCGGGCCCTGCGTCATCATGCCTTCCAGCGATTGCTCGATGCGGGCCATCTCGCGCTGTGCGTCCACCTGGCCGGCTTCCAGCAGCGGGGTGGCGCCGGCATCGGCATTGAGTGCGCTGCCAATGCCGCGCAGGGCCTGGGCCTCGCCCAGGCCGCTCCAGCGTGCCGCCAACTCCAGCTTGCTCTGCTGCTGCGACTGTTCAGCCGCCGTGACGGCCTGGGATTTGACGGTGCGTACCGCCGAGCCGATGGACATGGCAACCAGTCCGAAACTGACAAGGATGGCGGGCATCCATATCTTCAATGCAATGCTCATGGGCTTCATCGCACACATCTCCTTGGTGGTGAATTTCGATTTAACGATCGTTGATTGTTGGGGCAGTCCAACCGCCTGTATACGGCGGTTATTCCCTAGGACGAGCGTCTTGTCTGACCGAGGTCAACCGTTGCTCATCCGCCCTTAGCCAGCTGGTACACCGACGTGCCCGCCAGCAGATTGGGCGCCCAGCGCACGGTCTTGCCGTTCTGCAGACCGAAACTGTCGAGCACGCGCAGGCCGTTGCGCTGCGCCAGCGTCGCCAGGTCGGCGTGGGTGCCAACGCGGATGTTGGGCGTGTCGTACCACTGGTAGGGCAGACGCTTGGTCACCGGCATGCGGCCCCGCAGCACGCTCAGGCGGTTGGGCCAGTGGGCGAAGTTGGGGAAAGCCACGATGCCCATGCGGCCCACGCGGGCGGTCTCGCGCAGCATGACTTCGGCGTTGCGCAGGTGTTGCAGGGTGTCGATCTGCAGCACCACATCGAAGCTGGCGTCGTCGAACAAGGCCAGCCCTTCGTCGAGGTTGAGCTGGATGACGTTGACGCCACGCTGCACGCACGCCAGCACGTTGGCGTCGGCAATCTCCACGCCGTAGCCGGTGCAGCCGCGCGTGGCCTGCAGGTGGGCCAGCATGGCGCCGTCGCCACAGCCCAAGTCCAGCACGCGTGAGCCGTGCGGCACCAGGCGGGCCAGGGCTTCCATGGTGGTGGTGTCGCTCATGCCGTGGCCTCCAGGGAACGCGAAATGCTATCGAAATAAGAGCTGACTACGCCCATGTAACGGGGATCATCGAGCAAAAAGGCATCGTGCCCATGGGGCGCATCGATTTCGGCGTAGCTGACGTCGCGCCGGTTGTCGAGCAGGGCCTTCACCATCTCGCGGCTGCGCTTGGGGCTGAAGCGCCAGTCGGTGCTGAAGCTCACCAGCAGGAACTTGCAGCGGGCTCGCGCCAGCGCCTGGCTGAGGTCACCGCCAAAGGCCAGCGCCGGGTCGAAGTAGTCCAGCGCCCGGGTGATCAGCAGGTAGGTGTTGGCGTCAAAGTACTCGGCGAATTTGTCGCCCTGGTAGCGCAGGTAGCTCTCGATCTGGAACTCCACATCCTGCGTGGTGTAGTGGTAGGGGTCCTTGCCCAGCACCGCGTCTTTCAGTTGCCGGCCGAACTTCTCGTTCATGACGTCGTCGCTGAGGTAGGTGATGTGGCCAATCATGCGCGCGATGCGCAAGCCGCGTTTGGGCACGGTGCCGTGGGCGTAATAGTGGCCGCCATGGAAATCGGGGTCGGTGACGATGGCGCGGCGCGCCACTTCATTGAAGGCAATGTTCTCGGCCGTCAGGTTGGGGGCACTGGCCACCACCACGGCGTGGCGCACGCGGTCCGGGTACTGCAGCGTCCAGGAGAGGGCCTGCATGCCGCCCAGGGAGCCGCCCATCACGGCGGCCAGGGTCTGGATGCCCAGCGTGTCGAGCAGCCGGGCCTGGGCGTTGACCCAGTCTTCCACGGTCACCACCGGAAAGTCGGCGCCGTACACGCGGCCATCGGCGGCGTCCGGGTTGGGGTGCATCGGCCCGGTGGAGCCGAAGCAGGAGCCCAGGTTGTTGACGCCAATGACGAAGAAGCGGTTGGTGTCCACCGGCTTGCCAGGGCCGATCATGTTGTCCCACCAGCCTTCGGATTTGTCCTGGCCGGCGTACACGCCCGCCACGTGGTGCGAGGCGTTGAGCGCGTGGCAGATCAGCACGGCGTTGCTGCGCTCGGCGTTGAGGGTGCCGTAGGTCTCAAAGCTCAGGGCGTAGTCGCGCAGCGCGGCGCCGCTTTGCAGCGGCAGGGCCTCCGAGAAATGCTGTGACTGTGGCGTCGCGATCAGTGTCATATCCAACTCAAATCCCAATAAAAAACCCGGCGTCGCAAAAAACGAGGCCGGGTGCAGGTATCGGTCCGTCTTTAGCTGTATTTATTAAGCGCCCGCAAGCTGGAGCAAATTGGCGCTGGGGGAAGTATAGCAACGGACCGGGCCGCCAGGGCACCCGGCCATCCGATGGCCACGGCAGACGTGGGGCCGGTCAGGACTGGGGCCACAGCGCCACCACCCCCAGCACGGCAAATATGGCCGCCGAGACCACGTGGACCACGCGAATGGGCACCAATTTGGTGATTTTGTCGCCCAGCCAGACCACCGGCGCATCGGCCAGCATCATGCCCGTCGTGGTGCCGGCCACCACCCAGATCCAAGCCTGGTACTGCGCCGCCAGCATGACGGTGGCGATCTGGGTCTTGTCACCCATTTCCGCCAGAAAGAAGGCCACCACGGTGGTGCCAAACACGCCAAAGCGCGGTGCGTCCGACGTTTCCTCGTCGTCCACCGTGTCGGGCACCAGCATCCATGCCGCCATGGCAATGAAGGAGCCGCCGAGCACCCAGCGCAACATGTCCGGACCGACGACGCTGGTGAGCCAGGCGCCGATGGCACCGGCAATCGTGTGGTTGATCACCGTGGCGACAAAGATGCCCAGCACGATGGGCCAGGGTTTGCGAAAACGGGCGGCGAGAATGAGCGCGAGCAGCTGGGTTTTGTCACCCATCTCCGCGAGGGCAACGATGCCAGTTGAAACGAGGAAAGCTTCCATGGTGGTCTCCGGCCGGATAAGAACCCATGACTGCACGACACCTCCGGCCTGACACGGGGCGTGCAGCCAAAGGTCTCGCCAAAGTCCACAGGATGGACATCGCTTGCGCCATGTCTGCCACATGCTGGCAAGACAAGTCTGTTGACGCAAGCCCCTCTCACCTAAGAAGGGCGGCTACTCCCCAATGACAGCCGCCATTGTACCGGGTGCACGGTTTCGGGCCCCATCATTCGCTCCGCCCTCATCTGGCGCATTTATTGCTTATTTTTGGTGCGGGTGCTAAAAATTCACCCGACACGCACCATTTCGCAGCGTTTCACACACAGAGGGTTATATGGAAGCACTCAAACAGGGCGCAGATGCCTTGTTCATTCTTCTTGGCGGCATCATGGTGCTGGCCATGCATGCCGGTTTTGCATTTTTGGAACTGGGGACCGTACGGCGCAAGAACCAGGTCAACGCCCTGGTGAAGATCCTGGTGGATTTCTCCGTCTCCACCGTGGTGTATTTCGCCGTCGGCTACGGCGTGGCATATGGAACCCACTTTTTCGTGGGCGCCGAGGTTCTGGCAGCGAAAAATGGCTACGAGTTGGTCAAGTTCTTCTTCCTGCTCACCTTTGCAGCCGCCATTCCCGCCATCATTTCCGGCGGAATTGCCGAACGGGCCCGTTTTTGGCCCCAACTGATGGCTACTGCCGTCATCGTCGGCTTTGTGTACCCCTTTTATGAAGGCATTGTCTGGAACCAGCATTTTGGCGTGCAGGCCTGGATCAAGGCACTGACGGGCGAGGAGTTTCACGACTTTGCCGGCAGCGTGGTGGTGCACGCCGTGGGCGGCTGGATCGCCCTGCCGGCCGTCATCCTGCTCGGTGCGCGCAGCAACCGCTACCGCAAAGACGGCGCCATCTCCGCGCATCCACCGTCAAGCATCCCGTTTCTGGCGCTAGGTGCATGGATCCTGACGGTTGGCTGGTTCGGCTTCAACGTCATGAGCGCGCAGACCCTGGACAAGATCTCGGGCCTGGTGGCCGTGAACTCGCTGATGGCCATGGTGGGCGGCACGCTGGCGGCGCTGGTGGCGGGCAAGAACGACCCCGGCTTTGTGCACAACGGCCCGCTGGCCGGGCTGGTGGCCGTATGCGCCGGCTCCGACCTGATGCACCCGCTGGGTGCCCTGGTGGTGGGCGCGGCCGCCGGCAGCATTTTTGTGGTGATGTTCACGCTGACGCAGAACAAGTGGAAGATCGACGACGTGCTGGGCGTGTGGCCCCTGCACGGTCTGTGCGGCACCCTGGGCGGTGTGGCCGCCGGCATTTTCGGTAGCAAGGCGCTGGGCGGCTTGGGCGGTGTGTCATTTGGCGCCCAGCTCATCGGCACCGGCATGGGCGTGGCCTGGGCGGCCCTGGGGGGATTCGTGGTGTACGGGACGCTCAAACGCCTCACCGGCCTGCGCCTGAGCCAGGAAGAGGAATACGACGGCGCGGACCTGTCCATCCACAAGATCAGTGCCTCGCCGGAGCGCGAAGCCAACTGGTAAGACGATGATGGCAAACAATAAAGTCTGTCGGACCAGAATTAAGTCCGCCGGACTATTCGAAGGAAGTTAGGTCATTGGAAGCCGCCGTATCCGCTGCAATGATCGACTTCCAGAAATTGTCGCGATCCGCGAGTGTTTTTTTCTGAAAGTGCAAAAGCATTTGCTGCGTCGAAGTAACGATGGTCGTGATCCCGAAACGCCTTGTCCACTTCGTCGAAATATGGGCGGTTGAAATCTATCACCTCCCCTGCGGCCGTGAAGTGATTGTCTGACCAACCGGGGCCGCTCCAGTATCCGTAGTATCTAAATGCCATGACTATTTCTCCTCAAAGTTAAAGTGTTGAACCGAGATTGCTTCGCATTGATTCGACCTGAACTGCATGACTACGACATGGCGTGGATTGCCATAGGCCGATGCAAGTGACATGACCGAAGCCTTTCCGTCAGGAGTGATTGATACATCGTCGCTAATACCTGCAACGCCTCTTACCTGACAACGCTCGGAACCAAGCATTACCTCCACGTCGTAAATGAACGGCTCCCCTTTTCTGAGATTAGTGATGTACTGACGCAAACAGCGATCTGCACGCCGATCGCAAATGACGTTGAACGTATTTTTTTCAAACGTTTCCGCAGGAATGTCTGGCGCCTTCCCCCCCGGAAAAGCGAATTGATGCAATTTGGGATGGGCTTCGTCATTAATTCCAATTTGGTCTTCCATCCAGAAGAATCCACTTCCAACGATATTCGGCGCGGCATATGGCATTGACTCCGGTCCGACCTTTTGAATCTGCTTTTCCGGTCCCACAACAATCCAATAAACACCAGTAGAAAAGGTTTCTTGCTGGTGTGAATCTCCCGTTCGCACAAGCACCTGTCCGGGTGACACCTCTACTGGAAACGCTAGTTCGTAGGCTTCGTAGATTCGCTGCGGGGCCTTGTCCGGCTGATCAAGATCCAGCTTGCTCAAGTAGGTAAACTTGGGCGGCGTTGGTCGGCGATGGGTCAGTAGCAGTTCATGACCTTGCAAGCCAAAGCGAATGGATTGAGTTAACGGCGGAGCTTGCAGCGTGTGCCAACTATTGGCGGTGCCGAGATTCCGCACCCGCAGTTGCTGCTTATCAGTACCTGCATGCAATAGCGTTGCTACTATTTGGCCGTCAGCGCTAATTGTGGTGTGCAAGACGGGTATTTCTTGTTTCCCACAGGCGCTCAACGTTCCCATCAAGGCAAGCAGCAGTGAGCCAAGCCAAATAGGGAGATGCCCCAATCTAAGTTTCTTATCCATTTACTTCCTTCTTCATGGCTATTACTTTCGCCTTAGTTATCGTTCCCTCAAACTTTCACTCCCCGCCCGCTGCACCGGACTGAGCAGAAATTCAATAATCTGTCTCTTTCCCGTCTTGATCTCCGCCGTCACATTCATCCCCGGACTCAAAGGCAGGTGCGACAGACCCAATTGTTCACGATCAACGAGGCCGGCCGATGGGGCGCGCGAAAGAGGGACAATATGCCCCCTTTCCGAGCTAACCGAATCAGAATCGCGCCCCGTTATGGACTCTTTACCGCTTTCCCCTCTGCCACAGACCCTGGACCAGGTTCGCACACTGGCAGAACTCTTTGCCTGGCGCGTGGCACAAACGCCCCAGGCCGCCGCCTACCTGCAATACGACGGGACCACCCGCCAGTGGCGCCCCCTCTCCTGGCAAGCCACCGGCGAGCGGGTGGCCCGCTATGCCGCAGCGCTGGCCCGGCTGGCACTGCCGGGCGGCGCCCGCATCGCGACCCTGCTGCCCAACGGGCTGGACGCCGTCTGCATCGACCAGGCTGCGCTTGCCCTGGCCTGTGTCCCGGTTCCGCTGCACGCGCTGGACAACCCGGCCAGCATCGCCTACATCCTGGCAGACAGCGATGCGTCGGTACTGCTGGTGGAGTCCGGTGCGCAGTGGCAGGCCATTGCCACCACCGGCGTGGCGCTGCCTGCCCTGCGCCAGGTCATCGTTGTCGAGCCCCCACCCCCCGGCGATCCCCTGGTGGTGTCCCTTGGCGACTGGCTGGCCCAGGCGGCTGTCTCTGCGGACCAACCGGCCCGGCATGCACCCGAACCCGGCGATCTGGCCACCCTGGTGTACACCTCCGGCACCACGGGCAAGCCCAAGGGTGTGATGCTCACGCACGACAACGTCCTGGAGAACGTCAAGGCCACGCTGCAGCGCGTGGTTCCCTCGCCGGACGACGTATTCCTTTCGTTCCTGCCGCTTTCCCACACGTTTGAGCGCACCGCCGGCTACTACCTGCCCATTGCCGCAGGCTGCTGCGTGGCCCATGCACGGTCGGTAGCCCTGCTGTCCGAAGACATGAAGACGGTGCGGCCCACCATCCTGATCTCGGTGCCCCGCATCTATGAGCGGGTGTACACCATAGTCAAGGGCACACTGGCCGGATCGGCGCTGAAGTCGCGCCTGTTCCAGTGGGCGCAGACGGTGGGGTGGCGGCGCTTTTGCCGCACGCAACACCTGTCACTGCCGGACCGCACGCCCGCAGCGCTGGACGCGCTGGCATGGCCCATGCTGGACAAGCTGGTGGCCCAGCCGCTGCTGGCACAGTTCGGCGGTCGTCTGCGCGTGGCGGTGAGCGGCGGGGCGGCTCTGTCGCAACCCATTGCGCACTGTTTTCTCGGACTGGGCCTGCCCATCCTGCAGGGCTATGGCATGACGGAGACGTCCCCCGTGGTGGCGGCCAACGGACTGGACGACAACGACCCGGCCACCATTGGGCGGCCATTGCCCGGAGTGGAGGTACGCATCGGAGAAAACCAGGAACTGCAAGTGCGCAGCCGCAGCGTGATGCGCGGCTACTGGAAACGCGAGGCCGACACGGCAGCAGCCTTCGTCGACGGCTGGCTGCATACCGGAGACCAGGCCGCCCTGGAGAACGGGCGCATCCGCATCCTGGGCCGCCTGAAAGAGATCATTGTGACGTCCACCGGCGAAAAAATCGCGCCGGCCGACCTGGAGCTCGCCATCACCAGCGACCCGTTGTTTGAGCAGGCCTACACCTTCGGAGACAACCGGCCTTTCATCGGCTGCATTGTGGTGCTGAGCCGCTCCGGCTGGGCGCGTCTGGCCTCCAGCCTGAACCTGGACGCGGATGCCGCAGACAGCCTGCTGGCCCCCAGCGCACGCGAGGCGGTTCTGGAGCGCATCCGCGCCCTCACCGACGCGTTTCCCTACTATGCCCAGCCCCGCGCGGTCGCCCTGACGCTGGAGCCATGGACGAGCGAAAACTCGCTGATGACCCCGACGCTCAAGCTCAAACGCAAGAACCTGGCGGCCCGTTTTGCGGCCGAAGTCGAGCACCTGTACCGCCGCAAATAGGGGTTTCAACCACAAATTGGGGGGTAAAACAGGTCCCTCCAACAAAAATTAGGCAACTTTTTCAAAAGGCCCCATAATGTCCCGGTATTGCTGGAAAACCGGCAGTACGAGTTTGCGGTGATTTACCAGTTTCGCGTCTGCTTTAAGTCTTCATTGGTTTGTTGATTGCGGTTTTGGACACCATCGCGTTTTGAGTTATTTTGAGGAGTCCTTACATGGGCAACAAACTTTACGTGGGCAACCTGCCCTATTCTTTCCGTGACGAAGACCTGCAGCAAGCGTTTTCCGCACACGGCACCGTTACCAGCGCCAAGGTCATGATGGAACGTGACACCGGCCGCTCCAAGGGCTTCGGCTTTGTGGAAATGGGCAGCGATGCTGAAGCTCAAGCAGCGATCAACGGCATGAATGGCCAGCAGTTCGGCGGCCGCGGTTTGGTTGTGAACGAAGCACGCCCCATGGAAGCACGTCCCCCCCGCACTGGCGGCGGCGGCTTCGGCGGTGGCCGTAGCGGCGGCGGCGGTTACGGCGGTGGCGCTGGCGGCGGCGGCTACGGTGGTGGCGCTGGCGGCGGCCGTAGCGGCGGCGGCGGTTACGGCGGTGGCCGTAGCAGCTACTAAGCACAGAACGGGTTCATCAACCCATTCCAAAAAAGGGCCGTCAGGCCCTTTTTTGTTGCCCGCAACGGGCTCAGAAAGCCGGCGGGCCATGCTCAGCGGTTATCCGCCTTCACCACTGCGGTGCTTGCGTGGCCTTCCGGCAAAAACTCGGTCAAACAGCCCATTGGGCAACAGGCGCAGCACTTTGCCCACCCACCCCATCTGCCATGGAATCACACGGTAACTGGCACCGCCTTCGATGGCTGCGAACGCCCGGTCGGCAAAATCCTCAGCCGTCATCAGGAACGGCATGGTGTACCGGTTCTTTTGCGTCAACGGGGTATCGATATACCCCGGACAAATGGTGACGACCTGGACACCACTGGAGCGCAGTTCTCCCCGCAAACTCTCGCAGTAGCTGATGACGGCCGCCTTGCTGGCGCAGTAGGCGCCGTGCCCCGGCAGTCCACGGATTCCCGCCACGCTGCCGATTCCGACCAGTGCGCCCGCCCCCCGCTGCACCATGGGTTCGATGAATGCGTGAAATGTCGCGGCCATGCCAATGTTGTTGGTGGCAAATGTGCGGGCCATCACCTCCAGGTCGCTTCGCTCGGCCGTATCCACGCCGATGCTGATGCCGGCATTGGCAACCACCACGTCCGGCACACCCTGGCGCTGCAGGCACTGCTGTGCCGCGGCCACAATGCTGTCCGTCTGCGCCACATCCGCGCCATAGATCTGGTAACGCTCCGCGGCCAGTCCGCGCTGGACCGCCCAGGCCTGGATCTCCGGCGCGCGCCGGGCGACCAGTGCCAGGGAATATCCCGCCTGGTAGAAGCGCCACGCCATTGCCTGGCCGATACCGCTGGAGGCACCGGTGATGAAGACCAACTTGGCCATGGATCGTCTCCCCTGGAAGGTTATGGGTTGCCGGGTACCAGCGTACCCCGGACACGCCCGTGCAGCTGCAGCACCTGTTCCACGTTGTCGAAATCCAGACTGTTCGCCGTGAAGCGGTCGTTGCCGCGCAGAAGCTCGACCGGTTTATGCGACTTCACCTGCTCCGTTTTCAGGAACGCGTGCAGGAACTCGCCGCGGTACTCCATGCGAGGGGCGGCGTTCGCCTTGGTAGCCGGTTCCGCCTCACGGACCACGACTGCGTTGCCCAGCAGCTGGACTTCCGAGCTGTCTTCGTTGGTCAACCCGCGCGCGGCGGTGGCGGTGGTCAGGCGGCCCTTTTCGTCGAAGGAGCGGATGCGGATGCGGTCGATCTCCAGCCACAGCGTATCGGGGTAGTGGCG
Source organism: Rhodoferax sp. (assembly GCA_019449595.1). Taxonomy (GTDB): domain Bacteria; phylum Pseudomonadota; class Gammaproteobacteria; order Burkholderiales; family Burkholderiaceae_C; genus Allorhodoferax. The sequence continues at coordinate 262,586 of JAGRPL010000014.1, forward strand.
CGCCTTCTCGCCCAGCACTTCGGTGCGAATGCGCCCCACCGAATCAAAGGTCCGGACTGAAAAGTCCTGCATGAAATAGTCGGGGTCATGGCCGGCGGCCCGCTGCACCACGGGGCCGTCCACAGGGGGCGTGCTGCGGACCAGCCAATAGGTGCCCAAGGCCAGCAACGCCGTGAATGCCAGTGGCAAATACAGCAAAAACCGGTCCCAGACGTCTTTGAGTACAGCGATCACCGTGTGTACTGTTCCAGCAAGTCCACATAACGGCCACTGGCCACCATGAGCAGGTCACAGAACTGCCGGGCGGCCCCGTCGCCGCCCCGCGCCTCGGTCACATAGTCCGCCAGGGCACGGGCCTCCATGTGTGCATTGGCCGGCGCGCACGAAAACCCGCTGCGTTGCATGACCGCCAGATCCGGCCAGTCATCGCCCATGGCGGCCGCCTGGCTCCAGTCCAGTCCCAGGGCCGCCAGCGTCTGCTCTGCCGCCGGGCGCTTGTCCTCCGTCCCGAAATGGGCGTGAACAACACCCAGGGCCTGCAACCGCAGCCGCAACGCCGGCGAGTCGCGCCCCGTTATGACCGCCGGCGTAATGCCGGCCTGCTGCAGCATCTTCAGGCCGTGACCGTCCAGCGTGTTGAACCGCTTGAGGGCCTCGCCCGCTTCGGAAAACAGCAGGCCGCCATCGGTCAGCACGCCGTCCACGTCGAAGAAAGCCACTTTCACGCCCTGCGCCCTGAGCAGCAACGCCGGATCGAAATGGATGGCGGGGCGCATCAGATGACCTTCGCCCGCATCAGGTCGTTGCTGTTGAGCGCGCCACACAGGCGCCCCTCTTGGTCCACCACCAGCACACTGGTGATGCGCTTGCGTTCCATGAGGTCGGCGGCATCCACGGCCAGGGCCTGTGCGTCCACCGTGCAGGGCGAGCGGTGCATCACATCCTGCGCCGTCTTGGCCCGCAGATCGACGCCCTGCTCGACCAGGCGACGCAGATCGCCGTCGGTGAAGATACCGGCCACGACGCCATCGCCGTCGACGATGGCGGTGGCCCCCAGCCCCTTGGCGCTCATCTCGCGCATCAGGTCGCTGAAGCTGGCTTGGGGCGCCACACGGGGAACCGCGTCACCCGAGCGCATGACATCGTTCACATGGGTGAGCAACTTGCGCCCCAGGGCACCGCCGGGGTGGGAGCGCGCGAAATCCTCGGCGCGAAACCCCCGTGCGTCAAGCAACGCCACCGCCAGCGCATCTCCCAGGGCCAATTGCGCCGTGGTGCTGGCCGTCGGGGCCAGATTCAGAGGACAGGCTTCCTTGTCAACCGCACTGTCGAGCCACAGATCGGCATGACGGGCCATGGTGGACTGGGAATTCCCGGTCATGGCCACTACCGGCGCCCCCAGGCGCTTGAGGACCGGCAGGATGGCGGCCATTTCCTGGGACTCGCCGCTGTTGGAGATGGCCAGGACCAGGTCCGAGGCCGTGATCATGCCCAGGTCGCCGTGGCTGGCTTCTGCCGGGTGCACAAACAGGGCAGGTGTTCCGGTAGAGGCCAGTGTGGCAGCGATCTTGCGTCCCACATGGCCGCTCTTGCCCATGCCCATGACCACGACCCGCCCCTGCACCGCAAGCACCATGGCGACGGCCTGTGCAAACGCCGCGCCCACCCGGCTCTTCAGGCCCAGGACGGCGGCGGCCTCGATATCGAGGGTTTCATGCGCCAGCGCAATGGCGCGCTGGGCCGGTGATGCAGGAGGCTGCGCTACGTGATCGGTCATCCGTGCATTTTATAGAGCCCGGCAAGTCTTGCTAGGATGGTGCCATGACCGGACTCGAAATCACGCTGCTCTACCTGCTGGCTGCCGTACTGGGGGTGGTGGTGTGCCGCTCGTTCAAGCTTCCGCCCATGCTGGGTTACCTGGCCGTAGGCGTCGTCATCGGTCCCCATGCCCTTGCGCTGTCCCAAAGCGCCGAGGGGGTGCGGCACCTGGGTGAGTTCGGCGTGGTGTTTCTCATGTTCGTCATCGGCCTGGAATTCAACCTGCCCAAGCTGCGAGCCATGCGCCGGCACGTCTTTGGGCTGGGCCTGCTGCAGGTTTCTGTGACCATGCTGGTAGCGACGCTCGCTACGCTGGGGCTGGCGGTCTGGATGCCGCAGCAGTGGAGCATGCCCTGGCAGGCTGCACTGGCCCTGTCTTCCGCCCTGGCCATGAGCAGCACCGCCATCGTGGTCAAACTCATGGTGGAACGGCTGGAAATGGAGTCCGAGCACGGCAAGCGGGTCATGGGCATTTTGCTGTTCCAGGACCTGGCCGTGGTGCCGCTGCTGGTGCTGATTCCGGCGTTGGGGGCACCGGGCGAACAGCTGGTGAGCGCGCTGGCACTGGCAGCGCTCAAGGCGGTCGTGCTCATTACCGTGCTGATGGTGGGCGGGCAGCACGTGATGCGCCGCTGGCTGACACTGGTGGCCCGGCGCAAGAGCGAAGAGCTGTTTGTGCTCAACCTGCTGTTCATCACCCTGGGGCTGGCCTGGCTGACCGAACTGGCGGGATTGAGCCTGGCGCTGGGCGCCTTCATTGCCGGCATGCTGATTTCGGAGACCGAGTACAAGCACCAGGTGGAGTCCGACATCCGGCCCTTCCATGACGTGCTGCTGGGCCTTTTCTTCATCAGCATCGGCATGCTGTTGGACTGGCGCCTGGTGCTGGCGCACTGGCCCCTGGTGCTGCTCTTGCTGGTGGTGCCCACCCTGTTCAAGGGCCTGCTGATTGCCGTGCTTTCCCGGGTGCTGGGCGCCAGTCCAGGCGTCTCCCTGCGCACCGGCCTGTACCTGGCGCAGGCCGGCGAGTTCGGTTTCGTGCTGCTCACGCTGGCCCAAGAAAATGCCCTGCTGCCACCGGCGTTGTTGAACCCCATTCTGGCGGGCATGGTGCTGTCCATGCTGGCGACGCCTTTCATCGTGATGTACAGCAACCGCATCGTCCTCAAGCTCGTGGCCAGCGAATGGCTGCAGCAGTCATTGCAGATGACCACCATCGCACGCAAGTCCATCAACGCGAACCGGCACGTCATCATCTGTGGCTACGGACGTTGCGGGCAAAACCTGGCGCGCATGCTGGAGGGCGAAGGCATTCCCTACATGGCGCTGGACCTGGACCCCGACCGGGTGCGCCAAGCCACGGCCGCCGGCGATTCGGTGGTGTTTGGCGACGCCGCGCGCCTGCAGGCCCTGATGGCATCGGGCCTGGCGCGCGCCAGCGCGGTGGTCATCACCTACCTAGATGTACCGGGTGCACTGAAGGTGCTGAGTCACACCCACGCGCACGCGCCCCAGGTTCCGGTGATCGTGCGCACGCAGGACGACTTCAGTCTGGAGGTCCTGCGTGCGGCGGGCGCCACCGAGGTCGTTCCCGAAGCCATCGAAGGTTCACTGATGCTGGCCAGCCACGCCCTGGCGCTGGTCGGGGTCCCCATGCGGCGGGTGATCCGCATCGTGCAGGAGCAGCGGGATGCCCGCTACAAGCTGCTACGGGGCTTCTTCCACGGGGCCGATGACAATTCCCTAGACGAATTGCAGAACGAGCGGCTGGCATCGGTCACGCTGGCGCCCGGCGCCCAGGCAATCGGCAGCACCCTGGCGGAACTGGAACTGCAGCTCCTGGAAGTGCGGGTCATCAGCCTGCGGCGCAGCAATGGCAAGACCGTCGCTGCGCCGGAAAGCGCCGTGCTGCAGGAAGGCGACACGCTGGTGCTCTCCGGCAGGGCCGAGCCGCTGGCCGTGGCCGAACAGAATCTGGGCCGGAGCTAGGCAGCGTGTGGCCATCCCGTGGAGGCACAATAGCGCCTGGGCGCGCCTTGTGGCCGACTTTTCCCGGATGACCCATGCAACACCTCAGCGTTAATCAGTACCTACGAGACCACATTCGCACCGTGCCGGACTGGCCCACGCCGGGCGTGCAATTCCGCGACATCACGCCCCTGCTGCAGGATGCCAAGGTGTTCCGCGTCTTGATAGATGCCTTTGTGCACCGGTATATGGACCCCGCCAGACGTCCTGATGTGGTAGCCGGTCTGGATGCCCGAGGCTTCATTCTGGGGGCCGTCGTGGCCTACGAGCTCAACATCGGCTTCGTCCCCATCCGCAAGAAAGGCAAATTGCCGTTCACCACCGTGGAGGAGACCTACGAACTGGAATACGGCAGTGCCACCGTGGAACTGCACACCGATGCCGTCAAGGCCGGTGACCGGGTCCTGTTGATTGACGATCTGATTGCCACCGGCGGCACCATGATGGCCGGCAAAAAGCTGCTGGAGCGCCTGGGTGCCCACGTGATGGAAGGCGCCGCCATTGTGGACTTGCCCGAACTGGGGGGCTCGCAAAAGCTCCGGGACGGCGGGCTGCCCCTGTTCACCCTGGTGGATTTCGAGGGCCACTGACTCAGCCCCGCCGGTCCGTAACGCGCCGACGGACTAATTCAGGTCGCCGTACTGGGTGCTGCTCAAGGGCAACGCGCGATCGTCCACCTGCGTTTCCTGGAACTCGGGTTGGGGTGCCGGATTGCGGCGCTTGGAGCGGATGATTTCGCCCGGAGCCGACAGCGGCACGGAAGGCGCAACGGAAGCCAGTGCCTGCTTGAAAGCCGCCACCTCATCGGCCTGCAACGGCTCGTAGCCCGGCTTGGGATGTGCATCAGACGCCACCGGCGCAGCTGCGCGCGCAGGCGCCGCGGCCTGCTGATTCAGGCGCCAGTACACCGCCGTGACCAGAATATCGTGGCGGGCTTTTGCGTATTGGGCGATCAGCCCTTCCATTTCGGCCAGCCTGCTGACCTCGCCGGCGTGCGAGCCCGCGAGGTCCATCATGATCATGTACTGGCGTCCCCGCGAGTCCAGCGACAGCACCTTGAATTTGTAGCTCGAAGACAACACTCCGGCCTTGGTCATGGAGTCGCGCACCACGGCGTACAGCAACTCCCGCTGCTGCAGACGTTCGCTTTTGCGGCTGGCGGCGGCACTCGACTGCACCCCATGTGCCAGATCCCGGGATGAGGAATGAAACGGCGGCACCCCGTCGGTGTGACCCAGCCCCGAGCTGTCAACACCATCGTGCGGCTTGACTTCCACCTTCTTGCGAAACCACGGGATCAGCGCCATTGTTCTTTACTTCCTGATTCAACGATGGAAACAGTGTAAAGCAGACGATTTACTTGCCGATGCAGAATTTCGAAAAAATGACGCCCAGCAAATCGTCCGGCGTGAATTCGCCCGTGATTTCACTCAATGCGTTCTGCGCCAGGCGCAGCTCTTCCGCCAGCAGATCCAGTGCCTGGGCCTGTGCGCCCAGGTGCGCCTGTGCCTCCATCAGATGGGCATCCACCCGGCGCAGGGCCTGCAAATGGCGCTCGCGGGCCATGAATACCCCGCCCGCCGGCGCCTGCTGCCAGCCCGCGACCTCCAGCAAACGGTGGCGCAGTCGGTCCAGCCCGCTACCCGTGCGGGCCGACAGCGCCAAGCCGGTCGCCGGCACAGCGCCGGATACGGCATCGGCCTTGTTCCAGATATCGATGACCGGCACATTTTTAGGGAGTTTTTCGGCCAAAACGCCCGCAATGGCTGCGTCATCAGCTATGTAATTGATAGCATCTGCACGGGTGAGGTCGTGCAGGAAGACAACGGCATCGGCACCCTCTATGGCCTCCCAGGCACGGGCAATACCGATCTGTTCCACCGCATCGTTGCTTTCACGCAACCCTGCCGTGTCCACGATATGGATGGGCACACCCTCGATCTGGATGGTTTCCTGCACCTTGTCGCGCGTGGTGCCGGCAATGGGCGTCACGATGGCCAGCTCGGCACCGGCCAGCGCGTTGAGCAGGGACGACTTGCCCGCATTGGGCTGGCCCGCAATCACTACCTTGATGCCCTCGCGCAGCAACACCCCCTGGGAAGCCTTTTGCATGACCGCATGCAGACCGTCTTGCAGCCGGTCCAGCTGTCCCCGAGCGTCCGATTGCTGCAGGAAGTCGATTTCTTCCTCCGGAAAATCAAGCGTGGCTTCGACCAACATGCGCAGGTGGATGAGGGCATCCCGCAGGGCGTGGATCTCGCGCGAGAACGCCCCCGACAAGGACTGCGTGGCGCTGCGTGCCGCCGCCTCCGTGCTGGCGTCAATCAGGTCGGCAATGGCTTCGGCCTGCGCCAGGTCGATCTTGTCGTTCAGAAACGCGCGCTCGGTGAACTCGCCCGGCTGGGCCAAGCGCAGGCCGGGCAGGCAGGCCTGTCCGGTGGCCGGGTCCGGCTGGGCTGCGGCTTCCAGGCAACGCGCCAGCAGCAGCTGGAGCACCACCGGCCCGCCGTGGGCCTGCAGCTCCAGCACGTCTTCCCCGGTGAAGGAGTGGGGCCCCGGGAAATAGAGCGCCAATCCCTGATCGATGGGAACGCCGGCGCGGTCACAAAAAGGCAGGTAGGTGGCCTCACGGGGCCGCAGCGCCCGGCCCACCAGCTGCTGCACCAGCGCGTCCAGCCGCTTGCCGCTGACGCGCACCATGCCAACCGCCCCGCGCCCCGGCGCGGTGGCAATGGCCACAATGGGTTGGCTGTTACGGGTCAGCATGGCAAGCGTTCAAGGCCCAAAGGTCAAGGGCCGCAATCAGCGGCCCTTGTTTCGTTTAGCGGAACTTCGGCAGATTGAACTGCGGCGGCACACCCATGCGGGTGTTGATGACCCACTGCTGCAGGATGGACAAAGTGTTGTTGGTAATCCAGTACAGCACCAGGCCCGCCGGGAAGAAGAAGAACATCACGCTGAAGATCAGTGGCATGAACCACATCATCTTGGCCTGGATCGGGTCCGGCGGCGTCGGGTTCAGCGCCGTCTGCAGCAGGCTGGTGGCCGTCATGATCAGCGGCAGGATGTAGAAGGGGTCCGGCGAGGACAGATCCTTGATCCACAGCATCCAGGGCGTATTGCGCATCTCCACGCTGGAGAGCAGCACCCAGTACAAGGCAATGAACACCGGAATCTGGATCATGATGGGGAAGCAGCCTCCCATGGGATTGACCTTCTCCTCCCGGTAGATGCGCATCATCTCCTGCTGCATCTGCTGCGGGTTGTCCTTCAGGCGCGCGCGCATTTCCGTGATCTTGGGGTTGACCGCCTTCATCTTGGCCATGCTGGCATAGGCCTTGGCATTGAGCCAGTAGAAAGCCACCTTGAGCAGCACCACCAGCGCCACGATGGACCAGCCCCAGTTCTGGATGAAACCGTGCAGCTTGTCGAGCAGCCAGTACAGCGGCTTGGCCAGAATGGTCAGCCAGCCGTAGTCTTTGACCAGCTCCAGGCCGGGGGTCAGGGCCGCCAGCATTTTTTCTTCCTGCGGACCGGCAAAAAACTTGGCGTCCACCGCCTTGGTGGCGCCCGGCGCAATGGACTCCACAGGCGTCATCATGGTGGCGCGGTAGCAGCAGTCGGCCACCCGGGACCCGATATCCACGCCGTCCAGTGAAATGGTGCGCTGCACGCCTTCGGGCAAGATCCAGGCACTGGCGAAATAGTGCTGCACCATGGCAACGTAGCCATTGTTGGATTGCTTTTCGTACTCGGCGGTGTTCTTCTTGATCTTGGCGAACTCAACCTTCTGGTACTTCTTGGCATCGGTGTACACCGCGGGCCCGGTGAAGGTGGAATAGAACGACGACTCGCCCGGCGGCTTGTTGCCGTCGCGCACCAGCTGCAGGTATAACTGCGGGGCAATGGGCGCCGCCGAGACGTTGGTCAGCTCATGCTTGACGGCGATATCGTAGGCGCCGCGGCGGACGGTGTATGTCTTGACCAGCTTGATGCCCCCGACGTCGGCCGAGGTGAACTTGATGACCAGCTCGTCCTGCCCGTCTTTCAGGGTGCGCTCACCAGTGACCGACATGGGCGTCTTGTGCGTGGGGAACGCCCCGGCGGCCGCGCTGCTGCCAATGACACCGGTCTGCGCCAGGTAGACGCGGTCCTTGGTGTCGTCGAGCAGTACAAAGTTGCGGGATTTGTCGGCCATGTCGGCATGCTTGAGGAACTCGGTGCGCACCAGCGAACCACCCTCGGTGTCGAACGTCAGCTTCAACACGTCCGTTGTCACGTCAAAGCGCTCCTTGGGCGCAGCGGGGGCCGAGACCGGCACAGCGGGCACCACTGCGGGCTGGCCGGCGGCAACTGGCACGCCCGCCTCCACGCTGGCGGGCTTGGTTTCGAGCGCGGTGGCTGACGCCGGCGCCGTCTGCTGGGTCGCGCTGGGGAAAAACGTGGCTTTCCTGCCGTTATGCACCTGCCACTGGTCCCACAGCAAAACCATGGAAAAACCAAAGATCACCCACAAAATGGTGCGGCGAATATCGTTCATGAGGGTTTCTTTTCAGAGGAAGAAGAGAGCAGCCGGGTAAACAGCCGGGGAGATTCTGCGGGAACAGGGTCGTGCCCACCCGCACACCAGGGATGGCAACGCAGGATGCGGGACGCCGTCAGGTAACTGCCCGCCGCCGCACCGTGCACCTGCAGGGCCTGCAGGGCGTATGCCGAGCAGGTCGGCTCAAACCGGCAGGCCGAACCCAGCCACGGGCTGAGAAACAACCGGTAGGCCTTGACTATACCGATGAGCAGAGGGCGCATCATGGCGAAGGTGCCGCCGCCCGGGGCGACTGGGCACGGACAAACAGCTGCTGCAACTCGGCGCGCACAGCCGCCTTGAGCACATCGGATGTCGCACTGACGAATTGCGAACGGTCAAACCCCGCACGCAACCTCACGAGGTGCGCACGTTCCGACAAAACCGATTCGAATTCAGCACTCACGTGGTAGATCTGGCGTTTGATGGCATTGCGGGTCACGGCGCGCTTGGCCCACCGCTTGGGCACCATGGCACCCAACCACACCCCGCGCACGGGGAACAGGGCCGGCAACACCAAGCCCTGAGCCGCCGAGGGCTGCTCCAGAGTACAGCTATGCAAGGCGAAGTGCGCCGTTCGGGCGAGTGTACTACCAGCCAAAACAGCCTGAAACTGGGGCCGCGTCTTCAGTCGTTGCACGCCAGAACCACACCAAGGCTACGAAGCCGGCAGGGCACGGATCGGCATGTGCTGGGAGCTACCCGCAGACCACGCTTAGACAGCCAGACGCTTGCGACCCTTGGCGCGACGTGCGTTGATGACAGCGCGACCGCCACGGGTCTTCATGCGCACCAGGAAACCATGGGTGCGTGCGCGGCGGATTTTGGAGGGCTGGTATGTGCGTTTCATGTGGAATTCCTAATAGGCTCAGTTTCGATCCAACAGCTTTCAAAAAGGCGGATCACGGTCAAATCGCCCCGAACACAATCAGGGGAACCACGGATTATCGCAAACTTTCTCAAGCAGGGCAACACCTTACGTCGGAAACACGGCGTACTGCTGTAACTCGCAAGCAATCCGCCAGGTTGTGGATAAGGGTTTGATAAATTACAATTCGGGGCACAGCATTTAATAACTATCCACAGAAGCTGACAAGAATAATGCCCGAGGGACACCCATCCAAATCCGCCGCATCGGCGGGGCTCGATATCGGCCAGAGCCTCTGGCAGAGCTGCGTTGACCAACTGGCCCAGGAGTTGCCCGAACAGCAATTCAACACCTGGATCAAACCCCTGACCGCCCAGGTGCTGGACGACTTCTCCAAGGTCACCATTTTTGTTGCCAACCGCTTCAAGCTTGACTGGGTTCGCGCCCAGTACAGCGGCCGTATTGCGGCCATGCTGGAGAAGCTGTACGGTCAGCCGGTATTGGTGGAGTTAGCAATCACTCCGCGAGACGCCACCGCCAAGGTTACTTTTGTGCAACAGGCATCCGAAATGATCCCGGCGGAAGAAAGCGCAGTGCCCGGCGAAATCGCCAGCCCTGGTCTGCCCAAGAACCGCCTCAACGGGATGCTGACCTTTGAGAACCTGGTAGAAGGCACTGCCAACCGCATGGCGCGTGCCGCAGCCATGCACGTGGCCTCCATGCCGGGGCATCTGTACAACCCGCTGTTCATCTACGGCGGCGTCGGTCTGGGCAAGACCCACCTGATGCACGCCATCGGCAACCGGCTGCTGGCCGACAGGCCCAACGCCAAAGTTCTCTACATCCATGCTGAACAGTTTGTCTCGGATGTGGTTAAGGCCTACCAGCGCAAGACTTTTGACGAGTTCAAGGACCGCTACCACTCCCTGGATTTGCTGCTGATTGACGATGTGCAGTTCTTTGCCAACAAGGACCGCACCCAGGAAGAGTTCTTCAACGCCTTTGAGGCGCTGCTGGCCAAGAAGTCCCACATTGTGATGACCAGCGACACCTACCCCAAGGGGCTGACCGACATCCACGAACGCCTGGTATCGCGTTTCGACTCCGGGCTGACGGTGGCCATCGAGCCACCCGAACTGGAGATGCGGGTGGCCATCCTGATCAACAAGGCGCGCATGGAGGGCTCCGACATGCCCGAGGAGGTGGCCTTCTTCGTCGCCAAGAACGTGCGCTCCAACGTGCGGGAACTGGAAGGCGCACTGCGCAAGATCCTGGCCTACTCCCGCTTCAACCAGAAAGAGATCTCCATCCAGCTGGCCCGGGAAGCCCTGCGCGACCTGCTGTCCATCCAGAACCGGCAGATTTCGGTGGAAAACATCCAGAAAACGGTGGCCGACTACTACAAGATCAAGGTCGCCGACATGTACAGCAAGAAGCGTCCGGCCAGCATTGCCCGGCCGCGCCAGATTGCCATGTACCTGGCCAAGGAGCTGACCCAGAAGAGCCTCCCCGAAATTGGCGAACTGTTTGGCGGGCGCGACCACACCACCGTGTTGCACGCCGTGCGGAAAATCGGGGGCGAACGCCAACAGATGACCGAACTCAACCAGCAGTTGCACGTGCTGGAGCAGACACTGAAAGGCTGACCGCGAATAAAACGCCAGAGCCCCCAAGTGCACGATGAAAAAAAGGGAAAATGGCAGGATTTATTAGAAAAAGACCGGGGGAGGCGACTTCCGGGGGAAACGACAGTTATTTAAGAAGAGGTTGACATGATCGTATTGAAGGCAACGCAAGACAAAGTCCTATCGGTTCTGCAATCCGTAGCCGGTATTGTTGAGCGCCGCCACACGCTGCCCATCCTGGCCAACGTACTGCTGCGCAAAACGGGAACGTCACTGCAGGTGACCACCAGCGACCTTGAAATCCAGATCCGCACCACAGCCGAGCTGGGTGGCGATACGGGCAACTTCACCACCACCATTGGCGCGCGCAAGCTGATCGACATCTTGCGCACCATGCCTGCCGACCAGACCGTGTCACTGGAGTCCAGCCAGAGCAAGATCATCGTCAAGGGCGGCAAGAGCAAGTTCACGCTGCAGACCATGGCGGCAGAGGACTTCCCGCTGGTGCAGGAGTCGGCCAATTTCGGTCCCGCCTTCAGCGTGCCGCAAAAGACGCTCAAGGGCCTGCTCGACCAGGTGTCCTTTGCCATGGCCGTACACGACATCCGTTACTACCTCAACGGCATCCTGTTTGTCGCCGAAGGCAAGCAGCTCAGCCTGGTGGCTACCGACGGCCACCGCCTGGCTTTCGCCTCTGCCACACTGGACGTGGAAGTTCCCAAGCAGGAAGTGATCCTGCCGCGCAAGACCGTGGTCGAGCTGCAGCGCCTGCTGAGCGACGCCGAAGGGGCCATTGAAATGCAGTTTGCGAACAACCAGGCCAAATTCATCTTTGACGGCATGGAATTCGTGACCAAGCTGGTTGAGGGCAAATTCCCCGACTACAACCGCGTCATCCCCAAGAACCACAAGAACAGCATCACGCTGGGCCGCGACGCCCTGCTCAAGACGCTGCAGCGCACCGCCATCCTGACCAGCGACAAATTCAAGGGCGTGCGCCTGAACATCGATCCCGGCAGCCTGCGTGTGGCATCCAACAATGCCGAGCAGGAAGAGGCCGTGGACGAGCTCGACATCGACTACAGCGGTGACAGCATCGAAATCGGGTTCAACGTCACCTACCTCATCGACGCGCTTGCCAACATGAGCCAGGAAATGGTGAAGCTGGAATTGTCAGACGGCAACAGCTCGGCGCTCTTCACCATCCCCGACAACGCCACGTTCAAATACGTGGTGATGCCGATGCGAATTTAAGGCTGCCAGACCGCCGCGCTGCATGACGCAAACCCCCGACCTTCGGGGGTTTGGTCATTCCAGAGATTGATATTTTTTGCGAATTTGTGAGAAAAGTTAGCCATGACCGAAGACAACAAACCCAGTCTGTCCGCTGAAACCAGCGGCGAAGCCGTGCATACCGGCGAGGGCAGTGCGGACAGCTCCAACTTCCAGCCCACCATCGACACCAACCAGGCCGGCGCCACCGAGGCCTATGGCGAAGGGTCCATCCAGATTCTCGAAGGCCTGGAAGCCGTGCGCAAGCGTCCCGGCATGTACATCGGTGACACCTCCGACGGCACCGGCCTGCACCACCTGGTATTCGAGGTGGTGGACAACTCCATCGACGAGTCGCTGGCCGGCCACTGTGACGACATCCTGGTCACCATCCACTCCGACAACTCCATCAGCGTGGTCGACAACGGCCGCGGCATCCCCACCGGCGTGAAGATGGACGACAAGCACGAGCCCAAGCGCTCGGCGGCCGAGATTGCGCTCACCGAACTGCACGCCGGCGGCAAGTTCAACCAGAACAGCTACAAGGTGTCCGGCGGCCTGCACGGCGTGGGTGTGAGCTGCGTGAACGCACTGTCCAAGATGCTGCGCCTGACCATCCGCCGCGACGGCAAGGTGCACATGATGGAGTTCAGCCAGGGCTTCGTGCAGAACCGCATCATTGAGAAGGTGGACGGCGTCGAGGTTTCCCCCATGAAGGTGATCGGTGAAACCGAGCGTCGCGGCACCGAAGTGCACTTCCTGCCCGATACCGAAATTTTCAAGGAAAACAACGATTTCCACTACGAAATCCTGAGCAAACGCCTGCGCGAACTCAGTTTCCTGAACAACGGCGTACGCATCCGCCTGAAGGACGAACGCAGCGGCAAGGAAGACGACTTCGCTGGGGCCGGTGGCGTGCAGGGTTTTGTGAACTTCATCAACAAGGGCAAGACCGTTCTGCACCCCAACGTGTTCCACGCCATGGGTGACCGCCAAAGCGACCAGGGCACCAACATCGGCGTGGAAGTGGCCATGCAGTGGAACAGCGGCTACAACGAGCAGGTCCTCTGTTTCACCAACAACATCCCCCAGCGTGACGGCGGCACCCACCTGACCGGCCTGCGCGCGGCCATGACCCGCGTCATCAACAAGTACATCGACGAATCCGAGCTGGCGAAGAAAGCCAAGGTCGAGGTCAGCGGCGACGACATGCGTGAAGGCCTGACCTGCGTGCTCAGCGTGAAAGTGCCCGAGCCCAAGTTCAGCAGCCAGACCAAGGACAAGCTGGTGTCCAGCGAAGTGCGCGGCCCGGTGGAAGACATCGTGAGCAAACTGCTGGCCGACTACCTGCAGGAGCGCCCCAACGACGCCAAGATCATCGTCGGCAAGATCATCGAAGCCGCCCGTGCCCGCGAAGCCGCGCGCAAGGCCCGCGACATGACCCGCCGCAAGGGCGTGCTCGACGGCATGGGCCTGCCCGGCAAGCTGGCCGACTGCCAGGAAAAGGACCCGGCCGGCTGCGAAATCTACATCGTCGAGGGTGACTCCGCCGGCGGCTCCGCCAAGCAAGGCCGCGACCGCAAATTTCAGGCCATCCTGCCCCTGCGCGGCAAGATTCTGAACGTGGAAAAGGCGCGCTACGAAAAACTACTGACCAGCAACGAAATCCTGACGCTGATCACCGCCCTGGGCACCGGCATCGGCAAGGCCGGCGGCAGCACCGGCAACGACGACTTCAACGTCGCCAAGCTGCGCTACCACCGCATCATCATCATGACCGATGCCGACGTGGACGGCGCCCACATCCGCACCCTGCTGCTGACCTTCTTCTACCGCCAGATGCCCGAGCTGGTAGAGCGCGGCCACATCTACATTGCGCAGCCTCCGCTGTACAAGGTCAAGGCCGGCAAGGAAGAGTTGTACCTGAAAGACGCGCCGGCGCTGGACGCTTTCCTGATGCGCATCGCGCTGGTCAACGCGTCGGTGTTCACCGGCGGCCCCAACGGCACCACCATTACCGGCGACACCCTGGCCGAATTGGCGCGCAAGCACCAGGTCGCGCAAAGCGTGATCGCCCGCCTGACAAACTTCATGGATGCCGAAGCCCTGCGCTCCGTCGCCGATGGCGTGGCGTTGAACCTGGACACGGTAGCCGACGCCGAAGCCTCGGCCGCGGCCCTGCAAGCCAAGCTACCCGATGCCGAAGTGGCTGGCGAGTTTGACGTGCGCACCGACAAGCCCATTTTGCGCATCAGCCGCCGCCACCACGGCAACGTCAAGAGCAGCGTGCTCACCCAAGACTTTGTGCACGGCACCGACTACGCCGCACTGGCCGAGGCGGCCAACACCTTCCGGGGTCTGCTCGGCGAAGGCGCCCGCGTCATGCGCGGCGAAGGCGAGCGCGCCAAGGAAGAGAAAGTGGCGGACTTCCGCGAAGCCATGGCCTGGCTGATTGCCCAGGCCGAGCACTCCACCAGCCGCCAGCGCTACAAAGGTCTGGGCGAAATGAACCCCGAGCAACTCTGGGAAACCACCATGGACCCCGCTGTGCGCCGCCTGCTGCGCGTGCAGATCGACGACGCCATCGAAGCCGACCGCGTGTTCACCATGCTCATGGGCGATGAGGTGGAGCCGCGCCGCGATTTCATCGAAACCAACGCACTGCGCGCCGGCAACATCGACGTTTAATTGCACCGCGCAGGAATCCGGGCATGCTTGCCAATCTGCCACCTTTTCTGCTGCACTGGGCCATCACGGCCGTTTCCCTTTGGGTAGCCAGCCATATTTTCAGCGGGCTGAAGTTTGACAACTCCGCTGCGCTCATCATTTCTGCGCTGCTGCTGGGCTTTGTCAATGCCATCATCAAGCCGCTGCTGATCCTGCTGACACTGCCGCTGACGCTGCTCACCTTTGGCCTGTTTGTGCTGGTCATCAATGCGCTGATGGTGCAGTTGGTGGCCAAGCTGGTCAAAGGTTTCAGGGTGTCTAGTTTCTGGACCGCATTCTTCGCCAGCATGTTCATCAGCCTGCTCAGCATCGTGATCGGTGCCTGGGTGGCCGGTGGCAGCCCGGAAACCACCATCCAGATGCCACACAGCGGCGTCTGGCTGTAAAGACCCTACCCCGATTCTCTTCAAGCGAGCCCTTGCACATGCCCCAAACCGTACCCGCCTGTCCCCAGTGCAACCTGGAGAACACCTACCCCGATGGGGACAACTTCATCTGCCCGGACTGCGGATTCGAGTGGCCCATGCAGGCCGCAGCCGACGAGGGCGAAGCGGGATCGGGCGATGGCGTGATTCGCGACGCCAACGGCAATCCGCTGGCGGAAGGCGACTCCGTCATCCTGATCAAGGACCTGAAGGTCAAGGGTTCTTCCACCGTGCTCAAGAAGGGCACCAAGGTCAAAAGCATCCGCCTGCCAGCAGGGGCAGGGGACCATGAGGTGGACTGCAAGCTCGACGCCGGCAGTTTCATGCTCAAGGCCTGCTTCCTGAAGAAGGCCTGAGCAGGCGCCAGCGCCTTAGCTGGTGCGGCGTGGCACCATCGGGCCGCGGCCTTCGATGTGGCGGAAGTTGATGCGACCCTTGCTCAGGTCGTACGGCGAGAGTTCCAGCGACACCTTGTCGCCGGCCAGAATGCGGATGTGGTTCTTGCGCATCTTGCCGGCGGAGTAGGCAATCAACTGATGGCCGTTGTCCAGCGTCACGCGAAACCGCGTATCGGGCAGCACTTCATCGACAACACCCATCATCTCAATCAGGTCTTCTTTGGCCATGGTGTACTCCTATAAAAACAATTTCAGTGGGGGCGCGTGACGTCGCGCACCCAGTCAATACCCTGCGCAATGGCATAACGCGCAGCGGCGTCATGCGACGGAAATTCATCGTGGAACCGCATCACGCGGTCGGTGGACGCGCTGCCGCGGCCGCTGGCAATGGAAACCTGCGCAGCATACTGCCCACAGGGAAGTTGACGGGGGCAGGCTGCAATCCGGTATTTACCCATGGTAATGGGCATTGGGGTCGTTCGAGTCGTTGTAGTAAGAATCATCAAAAAATTAACTGGGCGCAGAACCGTGTGTCCGTGGCGCCCGAAAGCAAAGTTGGCATGCCCTCATGCCGAGGTACCCATCTGACCCTCCTGGCAAACCGTCCGTACCGGACAGGCAACCAGGATACGCGCCATAGCAGGGGCGTCGTCAGCAGAAGGGGAAAGCCACTAGCCCGTGAGATGGGTAGCGTGAGCGCCGTTGAGGGGCCGGACTAGCCGCTCCTCTGCCGGGAGCGTGTGCGTCAACGCATACCTGCGCAAACGTGGCCAGTCGCCAAAAGCGATGGCCTAATGTAACACGCCCGAGGAGATCGTGCTTTTTATATGCCAGATTCGCATGTGGCCCCCGTACAAGCTGCGCGAGCAGCTATACAATTCATAGCAATGAAAACCGAACTCACCACCCTCGATACCACCCGCATCGACGACACCCGCATCGGCGCCGTGCGTCCGCTGATCACCCCTGCGCTGCTCGAAGAGCGTCTGCCCGTGCCCGATACGGCGCTGGCTTTGGTGGAGAGCAGCCGCGCCGCCATCTCCCGGGTGCTGCATGGCCAGGACGACCGCTTGATCGTGGTGGTGGGGCCGTGCTCCATCCACGACCACGACCAGGCCATGGAATACGCCCGGCAGCTCAAGGTGCAGGCCGACGCCCTGAAGGATGACCTGCTGGTGGTGATGCGCGTGTACTTCGAGAAACCCCGCACCACGGTGGGCTGGAAGGGTTACATCAACGACCCGCACCTGGACGGCAGCTTTGCCATCAACGAAGGGCTGGAAATGGCACGCCGCCTGCTGCTGGACGTGCTGGCACTGGGCTTGCCGGTGGGCACCGAATTCCTGGACCTCCTGTCGCCCCAATTCATCAGCGAACTGGTGAGCTGGGGTGCCATTGGCGCGCGCACGACCGAAAGCCAGAGCCACCGGCAGCTGGCCTCGGGCCTGTCGTGCCCAGTGGGCTTCAAGAACGGCACCGACGGCGGCATCAAGGTCGCCACCGACGCCATCCAGGCCGCACAGGCAGCCCACGCCTTCATGGGCATGACCAAGATGGGCCAGGCCGCCATTTTCGAGACCCGCGGCAATAATGACTGCCACGTCATCCTGCGCGGTGGCAAGCAACCCAACTACAGCAAGGCCGACGTGGACGCCGCCTGCGCGCTGCTCAAGGGCGCCGGCCTGCGTGAGCAGGTGATGATCGACGTCAGCCACGCCAACAGCAGCAAGCAGCACGCCCGCCAGATTGTGGTGTCTTCCGAGGTCGCCGCACAGATTGCGGCCGGCGACGCGCGCATCACCGGCATCATGATCGAGAGCCACCTGAACGAAGGCCGCCAGGACATCGTGCCCGGCGTGCCGCTGCAGCACGGCGTGTCGGTGACCGATGCCTGCATCAGCATGGTGCAAACCGTGCCGGTGCTGCAGGAGCTGGCAGCGGCCGTCCGGGCCCGCAGGGCCGCGAAAATTTGAACCTTTGGCGTCGGGCCCGGTCCCACCCTTCCATGAAGCTCTGCATTCTTGACAACGACATCCTGGAAGGGCACCTGGCAGACCAGCACGCCAGCTTTGGCGCCATGTTCATCCGCCTGTTCGAACGGGTCGGAGCCCGCTGGACCGCCGATGTCTTCAGCACGCCCCGGGGGCAATACCCGGCCTCGTTCGACGGCTACGACGCCGTGTTGCTCACCGGCAGCCGGGCCGATTCGTTCTCCGACGACCCCTGGGTGGTGGAGCTGCGCCGGCAGGTGACACAGCTGCTGCAACAGCGCAAGAAGATGGTTGGCGTGTGCTTTGGCCACCAGCTGATTGCCCTGTGCCTGGGTGCCCCGGTGGGGCGCGCCCCCCAGGGCTGGGGCGCCGGACGCATGACCTACGACTGGCATCGCCCCGACCTGCCACACAGTGCCGACCGCACCGAAATTTCCCTGCTGGCCAGCCACCAGGACCAGGTGTTTGAGCTGCCCGCCGGTGCCACGCTGGTGGCCAGCAGCGCGTTTTGCCCGGTCGCCTCCTTCACGGTGGGGCAAGAGGTGTTTTGCATCCAGCCGCACCCCGAATTCCAGGAGGACGTCAGCGCCTACCTGCTCAACAAACGCCGCGATCTTCTGGGCGAAGAACAGTACGCCTCCAGCATGGAAAGCCTGGCGCTGGGCCATGAAGGCGAGCACGTGGCCCGCATGGTGGTGGCGTTCCTGGAAGGCGGCTAACGGCCACTCGCCTGGCCCGCCGGGCGCAGGGCCCGGGCCACGGCATCGGCATCCAGTGAGCGCGCCGCGCCAAAACCGGCCACCTGGCGGGCCCCCTGCACCGCAACCGCCACAAACCGGAAGTCGCCCAGTTGCGTCATCGGTTCAGCCTCGGGAAAGCGCGCCAGATAGACCCGGCGGGCATCCACCCACGCCGCGCTGTCCACGACCAGCACGGCCGCCCTGCCTTCCAGCGTGACGCGGGGCAGGGCATGCACCGGCTCTCCGTCCCGCTCTGCCTGCATGACCAGAAGGGATACACGGGGCGCGGCCTGCAGATTGCGGGTATGTGCCGCCAGACCGCTGACGTGAATGACCAGCGAAGCCGAAACCGGTTCCACCGCAAACGGCACCATGGAAACAAAGGGCGCGCCATCCTCCCCCAACGTGCCCAGGGCGGCGATACGCTGGGTGCGCAACAGGGTACGCAGGGCGTTCGTCAGGCGGGGTTCGTGGAGTTCGTCGGGCATGGACGCAGTATGCGGCCAAAGTGTTGCGCACAGAGCGCATGGAAAAGACGCGACCCCGGGCAGATGGTTTGCCCGGGGCCCTGGTTTTGCAACGCCGGCTCTTGTGAAGCCGGTCTTTCGCAGCGCAAGCGGGTGGCTTTTGCTGCGGTTGTCTGTGGGTAACAGATGGCTCCAGTGTAGACCCTGCACACCGGCAGACGATTGCGTTATGACCTGTGAATGGCTTTTATTTAGCATAAACTGCCAAAATTATTCCAATTCTCGGAACATATATGCAGCTCGATCGCTACGACCAGCACATTCTCGAAATTCTGCAGCACGATGGCCGCATCAACAACCAGGACCTGGCCGACCGCATTGGCCTGTCGCCGTCGCCCTGCCTGCGGCGGGTGCGGGCACTGGAGGAGTCGGGGTTGATTGTGGGCTACCGCGCTTTGCTGGACGCCAAGAAACTGGGCCTCGCGCTCTGGGCGTTGATCCACATATCCATGGACCTGCACACCCCCGAGCGGTTTGCCAACTTTGAGGCGGCCGTCGGCGTGCTGCCCGAGGTACTGGAATGCCTGTTGATCACCGGGCAGGACGCCGATTACCAGCTCAAGGTGGCGGTGCGCGACATGAACCACTACCAGGCGCTGCTGCTCGACAAACTCACCCGCATCGAGGGCGTGACCGGCGTACATTCCAGCTTTGTGCTGCGCCGCGTTGTGGACAAGACCGCACTGGCCGTGCGCTGAAACCGGAGCCCTCTGCATGTGCCTGATCGCCTGGAACTGGCAGCCCGCCAGCCACACACCCCTGTTGCTGCTGGCCAACCGCGACGAGTTTTACGCGCGTCCGGCGCTACCCCTGCACTGGTGGCAAGCCGATGACCCTGCACGAGACCGCGCCACGGTTCTGGCCGGCAAAGACCTGCAGGGCGGTGGCACCTGGCTGGGGGTAAGCCGCAGCGGGCGGCTGGCTGCGCTCACCAACTACCGCACACCCGAACCCACCCGCACCGACACGCCTTCACGCGGGGAGCTGGTGGCGGCCTTCCTGGAAGAAGCGACTGACGCCGAAACCTATCTGCAGGCCCTGGCACAACGCGCCGGCGACTACAACCCGTTCAACCTGCTGGTATTTGATGGTGAACGGCTGCTCGGGCTGGAAAGCCGGAGCGCCCGCCTGGTGCCCATGCAAGCCGGCATCGGTGCCGTGTCCAACGCCGACTTCCACACACCCTGGCCCAAGCTGACCCAACTCACCACCCGGCTGCAGGCGCAGATGGAGCAGGGCACCACCGACACCCCCCGTCTGCTGGGCCTGCTGCACGATCCGACGCGGGCACCCGACGCCGCACTGCCGGCAACAGGTGTATCGCGGGAGTTCGAGCGGGCCCTGTCGGCCACGTTCATCGCCACGCCCGGTTACGGCACGCGGGCCAGCAGCGTGGTCCGGATCCACCAGCACCACGCCGAATTCACCGAGCAGAGTTTTGACGCCACAGGCCTGCGGACGACGGCGCAGCAGTCGTTCCGGTTTTAATCGTCGCCGTCCACGCCGCGTCCGCGGCTGCTGCGCCAGATGGCGCGCACCAGCCACAGGCCCCCCAGCACCGCACCCACAAAGCCCAGCAGCCCGAAAGTCGGCAGCCCCAGAAGAGTGGGGCCACCCTGCACCGTCATGACGATGGACGAACCGATGATGAGCGCGGCAATCACCAGCGCCATGGCCAGCCGGTTGGCCGAGCGGTCAATCTGGTCCCCCACGCGCTTGAGATGCGCCAGCTCGATGCCCACATGCACGCGCCCGCGGCGCGCGTTGCGCAGCAGCAGGGACAGATCGTGCGGCAGCTGCTCCGCCACCGCCAGGGCGTGGCGCAGGGTTTTCCATGCGCGGGTTGCCAGCACCTTGGGCTGGTAACGGGCCCGCACCACCTGGTGCAGCATGGGCGTAGCCTGCGTCGCCATGTGAAAGCTGGGGTCCAACCCCCGACCCATACCTTCCAGGCTGATAAAGGCCTTGATCAGCAACGCCAGATCGGACGGGAGGCCCAGGTGGTGTTCGCGCAGGATGGTGGTGACATCCGCCAGCATCTGTCCCAGGCTGAGTTGTGCCAGCGGCGTGCCGTGGTACTGGTCAACAAAGGCCTCTATCTCGGTTTCCAGTTGCGTCAGGTTCACGCCCTGCTCGTCACCCGTCCAGTCCAGCAGCACTTCGGCCACGGCCTGCGGCTGGCGTTCCACCAGACCCAGCAACAGCTGCAGCAATTCGTCGCGCCGCCGCTCCGAGAGCCGGCCCACCATGCCAAAATCAATGAAGGCAATCCGGTTGTCGGGCAGGTAGAACACATTGCCCGGATGGGGATCGGCGTGGAAGAAACCGTCTTCCACAATCATCTTCAAAACCGCCTGGGCGCCCCGCTGCGCCAGCACGGTCCGGTCAAACCCCGCCTGCGGGGTAAGGCGGTCGAGCTGGCCACCCGGTATGCCGTCGATGTAGTCCTGCACGTTCACGCGCTCGCCCGTATGGGCCCAGTGGACGCGCGGAATGCTGATGTGCGACAGCGGCGCCATGTTGGCGGCAATGCGTTCGGCGTGGTGGCATTCTGTTGCCAGGTCCAATTCCCGGCGCAGGGATTTGGCAAACTCCCGCACCAGTTGCTGCGGACGGTAGGGTTTGAGAACTGGCATTTCCGCTTCTGCCACAGCCGCCAGGTGGCCCAGCAAGCGCAGGTCGGCTTCAATCGTCTCCCGGATGCCGGGCCGGCGAATCTTGACGATGACCTCGGTGCCGTCCTTCAGTTGTGCGCGGTGCACCTGGGCAATGGACGCCCCTGCCAGGGGTTGCACGTCAAACCGGGCGAAAACTTCTTCAGGCTCGCCACCCAGGTCTTCGCGCAATTGCGGGCGCAGCATCTCCAGGGGCAGGGCCGGTACGTGGCTGTGGAGTTTTTCGAACTGGGCAATCCATTCCGGGCCGAAAAGGTCGGCCCGGCCGGCCAGAATCTGCCCCAGTTTGACAAACGTGGGGCCCAACTCTTCCATGGCCAAGCGCACCTGCTCGGGCGGTTCGATGCGCGCCAGGTCGGCCGCGTGCTCCCATTTGAGAACCCGGCCAGCCCGTTCCAGCCGGTCTGCCAGGCCCAGGCGGCGCACACTGTCGCCAAAGCCATGGCGCATGAGAACGCCTGCAATTTCCTGCAGGCGGCCCATGTCGCGCGCCGCGCCCAGAGTCTCTATCAACATGGCTGGATGATAGCGCCGCAGGCGCACGCGGGCACGGCTCTACCGTGCGTCGGGCAGTTCGATCTTGACTTCCAGCACTTCCAGGTTGTCCTGGCGCTCCAGGTTGACCTTGATGTCGGCCGGATTGATCTTGATGTACTTGCTGATCACGGCCACCAGCTCGGCCTGCAAGGCCGGCAGGTAATCGGGCTCTGCAGCGTTGCGACCACTGCGTTCGTGCGCCAGGATGATCTGCAGCCGTTCCTTGGCCACACTGGCAGTCTTCTTCTTTTCGCCAATCAGAAACGAGAGAAAGGACATGGTCTTACTTCCCTCCAAAGATACGCTTCAGAAGCCCCTGCTTTGGCGCTTCAATGAAACGCATGGGCTTCTCGGTACCCAGAAAGCGGTCAATCACATCCTTGTAGGCTTCGGACACATCACTGCCCTGCATGTGCACCGCCGGCACACCCTGGTTGGACGCCTGCAGCACCGATTCACTCTCAGGAATCACACCAATCAGCGGGATGCGCAAGATGTCCTGAATGTCTTCCAGTGACAGCATCTGCCCCTGGTCCACCCGGGCCGGGTTGTAGCGGGTGATCAGCAGGTGTTCCTTGATGGGTTCGAGCTTCTCGATGGCCCGCCGGGTCTTGCTGGCCAACATGCCCAGGATGCGGTCGGAGTCCCGCACGGACGACACTTCGGGATTGGTGACCACTAAAGCCTCATCGGCGAAATGCATGGCCATCAGGGCGCCGGTTTCAATGCCGGCTGGAGAGTCGCACACGATGTATTCGAAATCCATGGCGGCCAGGTCATTGAGGACCTTTTCCACGCCTTCCTGTGTCAGGGCGTCCTTGTCCCGGGTCTGCGAGGCAGCCAGCACGAACAGGTTGTCGCACTGCTTGTCCTTGATGAGGGCCTGGTTGAGGTTGGCTTCACCGTGGATGACGTTGATCAGGTCGTACACCACGCGGCGTTCACAGCCCATGATCAAGTCCAGGTTGCGCAGGCCGACGTCGAAGTCGATGACGGCCGTCTTGTGTCCGCGCAAGGCCAGACCCGTTGCAAAACTGGCGCTGGTGGTCGTCTTGCCCACGCCGCCCTTGCCGGAGGTAACCACAACAATTTTTGCCATAGTAAAAGGTCTTTCTGGTTAATTTTTCAGGGCTTCGATCAGCAGTTTGTCCTGCCCATCGTTGCTCAGGCGCACCTGCGCCGGTTTGCCGCGCACATCGGGAGCGAGCGGGTTTTCGCTGGTGCGGTAGACACCTGCAATGGAAATGAGTTCGGGCTCCAGGCACAGCGAAAAAATGCGGGCCTGGGTGTTGCCCCGCGCACCCGCCATGGCCTTGCCGCGCAGAGGCGCATACACGTGGATGTTGCCATCGGCCACCACTTCCGCCCCCTGGTTGACCATGGCCAGCACCACCAGATCCCCCCCCCGGGCATAGATTTTCTGCCCGGATCGCAGGGGCTTGTCCACCACCATGGTGGCCGGGCCTGGCACTTCCCGTACCACCTCGCGCACCACTTCCTGTACCACGGTGGCAACCGGCTCGGCCACCGCCGGGCGCGCCCGGGGTGCGTCGGCCGGTGCCTGCGCCAGATCCAGTGCATGGGCTGCTTCCACCCAGGCGGCATTGGCTCCGCGGACCGCAACCGGCATGAGACGGCAGTTGCGCAGCGCGGCAATCAGGGGTAGCAGGTCCTGCACGGGCAGATCGGACGGCAAAAGGGAAAAATCAATGACCAGGGCATCCTGGTCAAAAAAATCGGGGCTCTCTCCATTGGCGCCGAATTGCTGCAGCAATTCGGCCGTCAGCAGGTCCCAGTCTGCAGTTTTGAGCAACAGGGCTACCAGCGGCAGCTGGGCGCTCTTGATTTCAAACGATGCAGGCCCTTGGCCAGTTGGATTACCTGCGGACGAAACGGACATGGAAAATGGGAAGCTGGAAAAGAGAAGACAAGGCGGTCAACCGCGGATTCCGAAGACGGCAAATCTTACTTGATTGCGCACGGCAAACGTCCAAATGTCCTGGCTTCTTTTCCAATGGGTGCACGAAGACGACAGATGGGAAAAAACTAAATTTCGCGCCGCAGAGGTTGTCCTCTATCTCTCTCTTTTCTTATTTATAAGATAGTAGTAGTAGATAAGGATCGCCCTGGACTGTGGATAAGGGTTTTTTATCCTTTTGGATCAAGGACTTGCGGGGTTTTGACCCCTGTGGGTGACCACGCTTTGTTGCTGTACCCGTTTCTTGAACAACCTGGCCCGTGGCGCCCAGGCTGTGGATAACCACTGCTTTATGCAGAAACTATGCACAGGGTTGTTATTTGACAGCATGGTGAAAGAGGCGTGTAGAGTTCTCCTCCATGAAACTGATCTTGCGTTTGCTCGGTGTGGTGCTGGTTGCGTGCGGCGTGTTTGCCTTGGCTGGCGTGTTGGCGACCTGGGCGCCGGACCGGTCGGTGCAGGACTTGTCGGTCCGTTGGGCCACGGCACCCTCGCAATTCCTGGCGGTCAACGGCATGCAGGTGCATGTGCGCGACGAAGGGCCGCGCGATGACCCCATGCCCATTGTGCTGTTGCATGGCACATCGGCCAGTCTGCACACCTGGGACGGATGGGTCCAGAGCCTGCACGGCCAGCGCCGGGTGATCCGGTTCGATTTACCCGGGTTTGGCCTGACGGGCCCCGATCCGCAAGGCGACTATTCCATTGCCGCCTATGTGCGTTTTGTAGGTGCCACCCTGGACGCTCTGGGCGTCCGGACCTGTGTGCTGGCGGGCAATTCGCTGGGTGGCCAGATTGCCTGGGAAACGGCGCTGGCCCTGCCACAACGGGTGGGCAAGCTGATACTGGTGGATGCTGCGGGGTACCCCATGCGCCCGGAATCGGTGCCACTGGGGTTCCGGGTGGCCCGCATGCCCGGGTTGCGCCTGCTGATGGAGCATGTGCTGCCGCGCGGCATTGTGGAAAGCAGCGTGCGCAATGTATACGGTGACCCGGCGAAGGTGACGCCGGCCTTGGTGGACCGCTATTACGACCTGGCCCTGCGGGCGGGTAACCGCCAGGCCCTGGCCCAGCGGTTGGCGTTCAATCTGAGTGGAGATGCGCAACAGATCACGGTGCTGAAGCTTCCCACCCTCATTCTCTGGGGTGCCAAGGACCGGCTGATTCCGCTGGAGAATGGCAGACGCTTCGCATCCGATATTGCGGGCTCGCAGCTGGTGGTGTTCGATGGTCTGGGCCATGTGCCCCACGAAGAAGACCCGCAGCAGTCGGTTGCTGCCGTGAAAGCCTTTCTGGCCCTGCATTGAGGATTTTTGGTGCGGGTCTTTTTTAGTGGTCAAATAGCGTGATAGCCACCGCAGATAATGCGTGAATAGCTATTGAATTTATAGCAATGCAGGGCGTATGAGCGACAAAAAACCTTTCGAAATTGCGCGTGAAACGCTCAAGCAACTCACGCTGCGCAAACTGGCGCCGACGCCGATCAACTACCAGCTGATTTACAACGAAATTGCCGGCATTCCGTTGATGCCACCGTTTCCGGCGGATGCCCTGCGCGATATCGCCCAGGCGCTGCCCGCCAAGACACCGGGCCAGCAAAAACAGCGCGGTTTACTGGAGTACGCCATCGACCGCCTGAACTGGGATGGCGTGAAAGCCGCTCTGGTGGCGTACGGCGGTTTTGTGCCGGCGCTGGGGAACGAGAGCAGCCCCCCGGTTCTGGCGCCTGCGGTGGCGGCGGCACCTGCAGCGCCGCTGACCGCACCGGCCCTTACGGCCGAGTTTTTTGGGCAGATTGGTCGCCTGATCGAGTACGCGCAACCGGCACTGGGCGATGACGACCCACGCTTTGCCGAGCAAACCCAGACCCTGCTTAGCGCCATGCGTGAACCGGGGGCCGACGTGGTGGCCATCAAGGCCGCGCTGGTGCACTACAGCCACCGCCTGTCCTTTGCCGCGGAAGACCAGGCGGAAATCAAGAAGACCCTGCTCAAACTGCTGCACCTGGTATTTGAAAATATTGCCGAGCTGAGCCAGGACGAACTGTGGCTCAAGGGCCAGATGGAAGCGCTCATGGCCGCCGCCAGCCCGCCCCTGACGTTGCGGCGCCTGGATGATGTGGAGCAGCTGCTCAAAGACGTGATCGCCAAGCAGAAAGACGCCAAGGAACGCTCGCTGCAGGCGCAGGACGACATGCGCCGCATGCTGGCCACCTTTATTGACCGGTTGTCGGAAATGGCCCGCTCGACCGGTTATTTCCATGAAAAGCTGGAAGAAAACGCGCGCCAGATCGAGCAGGCCAAGTCCCTGGCCGAGATTGCGCCTGTACTGCAGGAAGTGGTGGGCGCCACGCGCGAAATGGCCCGCGAGAGCAAGACCGCCAGCGACCAGTTGCAGGAGATGCGCGAACGCGCCAACCACACCGATGCCGAGCTGGCCAAGCTGCACCAGGAACTGGACCGTGTCAGCGCCCAGGCCCGCCACGATTCACTGACCGGCGCGCTCAACCGCAAGGGGCTGGACGAAGCCATCGACCGTGAAATCTCCAGTGTGCGGCGCAAGGACACCCCCTTGTGCATGGCCCTGCTGGACATCGACAACTTCAAGAAACTCAACGATGCCCTGGGGCACGCCACCGGGGATCTGGCGCTGGCCCATCTGGCAACCGTTGCCCGCGAATGCATGCGGCCCCAGGATAGCCTGGCCCGTTACGGTGGCGAGGAATTCGTGATCTTGTTGCCCGACACGCCGCTGGACAAGGGTGTGGAGGCCATGACCCGTCTGCAGCGCGAACTGACCAAGCGGTTTTTCCTGGCAGGAACGGAAAAAATCCTGATCACCTTCAGCGCCGGCGTGGCGCAACTGGCGGCCAATGAAACCGGTGTAGCCGCCATCAAGCGGGCCGACCAGGCCATGTACCTGGCCAAGCGGGCGGGCAAGAACCGGGTGATCGGGGCCTGACGGCCGCAGGGCCACCCGGAGGACGTTTTTTTGGGAGTGGCAACATGGGCTATCTGATTCTGGGGTTGTTCATTTTTCTGGGGGTGCATTCGGTGCGCATCGTGGCTGATCCCTGGCGGACCCAGGTGCGTGCGCGGATGGGCGAGGCAGCCTACAAGGCGACCTATTCCGTGCTTTCCTTGCTGGGTTTTGCCCTCATCGTCTGGGGTTTTGGCGTGGCGCGGGAGACCCCGGTGATGCTGTGGAATCCCCCGTTGGGCATGCGCCATGCCGCGTCCCTGCTGACGCTGGTGGCATTTGTGCTGCTGGCGGCCGCCTATGTGCCGCGCAATGCCGTGCGGGCACGCGTGCACCACCCCATGGTGCTGGGTGTCGTGGCGTGGGCCTCGGCCCACCTGCTGGCCACGGGTAGCGTGGCCCACGTGCTGCTGTTTGGCTCTTTCCTGGCGTGGGGCGTGCTGTGTTTCGTGGCTGCGCGCCGGCGGGACCGCCTGGCGGGCACGCGCTACCCCGGCAGTACGGGTGCCGGCACGACTCTTACCCTGGTGGTGGGGCTCGTGGCCTGGGCGGCCTTTGCGTTCGTGCTGCACGGCTGGCTCATTGGCATCCGGCCGCTGGGCTAGGGCTCAGCGGGTCATGTACCACTGGATGATGCCCTTGGCGACAAAGCCGACCATGCCGAAGGCCAGACCGAGGAAGATCACGAAGGTTCCGAACTTGCCGGCCTTGGATTCCCAGGCCAGATGGCCAATGATGAACAGCATGTAGAGCATGAAGGCGCCCACGCCGAAGGTGAGGCCGAAACCGGCAATCTGTTCTTCCGTGTAGCCGAACATCAGCGTGCTCCCTGCTCGACAGAAGGCGCGGCTGACAGCTCGCGTGCGGGCAACTGCGACGCGTCCACCAGATCGCGGTAGGCATGCCAGCTGGCGTGGCCCAGCATGGGAATCACCGGAATCAGTCCGATCAGCAGGGAACCCAGGCCCAGCAGGGTAAAGACCATGATCAGGGCGGCCCAGAAGCCCATGGTCAGGGGGTTGGCCAGCACGGTGCGCCAGCTGGTGAGCACCGCCTGCAGCAGCGTGACACGCCGGTCCAGCAGCAGCGGGATGGCCACCGCGCTGGAAGCGAAGACCGGTGCCGCCAGCACCCCGCCCAGGGCCAGCCACAACTCGAACAGCCAGCCGTCCCGGGCCAGCACCACATGCTGCACAAAGTCCAGTGGGGTCTGGATGGGAGCCGGTGCCAGCAGGGTGATGAGTGCGGCGGAAGTAACGACCCAGCCCGTGGCCGCCAGTGCCAGCAGACCACCGAACTGCAGCATGCACCAGTAGTCGTTGCCCCATTTGTTGATGTGGCTGTTCTGCCAGTTGAGCCAGGTTTTGAACACGACGCCGGCGTTGACCTGTTCGTGGCGCTCCAGGGCACGGCTCAAGGCATACAGGCTGGTGGCCAGCACCGGGGCAATGATCAGAAAACCCGACAGCGCGCCGGCCAGCAGCCAGAAACGCTGGTGCGCGATGGCGACGATGACGGAACCGCACACCGCCAGTGCCAGGCCGTGGGCAAAACTGATCCAGCCCACACGGGCCATGTCGCGCCACGCCAGTACCAGCCAGACCAGCGGACGCATGGGGGTGATGGTGCGGACCAGGGGGAGGGGGGCAGCGGTTGTGGACATGGGTTGGCGGCAGTTGCGAGGGTGACAGTGTAGACCGTCAGGCACCCTGGGCCGGGCCTGCGCATAATGGCCGCTTTCCACCCCGCAGGAGCTTTCCATGCCGCGCCCCATTCTCAGCGAGTCCAGTATCCACCCCGCCATCCGTGAACGGGTGGCCACTTCGCACCAGGACATCGTGCAGGCGGTGCAGGCGGCGGTGGAGAACCATGCCGTGGTGGTGGTGGGCATGGCCATGAACCCCATGCCCAAGCGCGCCCGCAAGGCGCTGGATGCAGCTGGCGTGGCCTACACCTACTTGGAATACGGCAGCTATTTCAACACCTGGCGTAAGCGCAACGCGCTGAAAATGTGGACCGGCTGGCCCACATTTCCCATGGTGTTCGTCAAGGGCACCCTGGTGGGCGGCGCCACCGACGTCGAGGCCCTGATTGCCAGCGGCGAGCTCAGGAAGATGCTGGCCTGAGCCTATTTCTTGGCAGGCTTGTCGCTGGCGGCATCGGGTGCCGGTCCGCGGCGCTCGCTGAAGCGGCGCCCCATGCGGTTGTGCTCGGCGTCAAACACCTTTTTCTGCTCGGCGCTCAGGGCGCCGTACAGGGTTTTGGTGGCCTCGTCACGCTGGTCCAGGGCGGCATTCATGTCGGCCAGTTGCTGGGTGCGCAGGCTGCGCATCTTGTCGATGCGTTCGGGGGTGCTGAGTTTGTCCAGCTCCGCACGGTCCGGGCGCTTGTCGAAGGCGGTGGCCGGCGGCTTCATGGCGGCGGTGTAGGCGGTCCAGGCGCCTTCCTGGGCGGGCGTGATCTTGAGTCTGGTTTTCAGGTCGGCGTTGCGTCGGGCCATATAGGCGTCGATACGCACCGGGTCCATCCGGCCACCGCGCGGGCCCCATTGGCCGCCGCCCTGCTGGTAGCCGTAGCTACCCATCATGGAGCCGTAACCGCCACCGCCCATCATGGAGCGGTAGCCGCAGTCGGCGTCGGCCGGTTGCGAATAGGCGGCCAGACCGGCAGAAGCTAGCAGGCCAGCGACGACAAGGGATTTGATTCCGGGTTTCATGGTGACATCCTTTTTTTCAGTGGTCTGACGCGGAAATCGCAGCCAGGTTGGAAGCCAGTGTGGGGTACCCGTGTGTCTGCCGCATTGCGCCCTGATAAGACTTTGTAAAGTAACGCGAAAGAAGGAGGGCACACACTGCGTTGACAATATAGCCCTCCGATGACAGACCCTCAACAGGAAAAAGGTAGCTTGTGTTCAAGAATTTGATGATGTACCGCATTGTGTCCGGCTGGCCCGCTGCGGTGGCCCCGGTGGAAGAGGCGCTGGAAGCGGACCGTTTTGTGGAATGCGGCGCATCGCAGGAAAAGTCGGTCGGCTGGCTGGAGCCCCGTGGGCATGCCAACGGCCCCCTGGTGGAGGTGGTGGGCGGCCAGTGGCTGTTCAAGCTGATGATGGAAGTGAAGGTGATTCCGTCGTCCGTGGTCAAGCGCAAGGTGCAGGACCAGCTGGACCACATCGAGGCCACCACGGGCCGCAAACCGGGCAAGAAGGAAAAGCGCGAGATCAGCGACGACGCCCGCCTGGCCCTGTTGCCGATGGCGTTTACCAAACAGTCCAGTGTGCTGGTGTGGGCGGACCCGGCCGCCGGCCTGCTGGTGACCGACGCCGGCAGCCAGGGCAAGGCCGATGAGGTGATGACCTGCCTGATCAAGGCCATGGACGGGCTGGTGGTGCAGTTGATCAACACCGAGACCTCCCCCGCCGCCGCCATGGCGCTGTGGCTGTCCACCAAGGAGGCGCCTCCCGGCTTTAGCGTGGACCGGGAATGCGAGCTCAAGGCGGCGGACGAGTCGAAAGCCGTGGTGCGCTACACACGCCACGCCCTGGATACCGACGAAGTGAGTCAGCACATCGCCATGGGCAAGGTGCCTACGCGGCTGGCACTGACCTGGGACGACCGGGTGTCGTTTGTGCTGACCGAGGCCCTGCAGCTGAAGAAAGTGGCCTTTCTGGATACCGTGTTCGAGAACGCGGCGTCCAGTCCGGGCGACGGCAAGGACGACACGTTCGACGCCGACGTGGCGATTGCCACGGGCGAACTGCGAAAGCTGATTCCGGACTTGCTGGAAGCCCTGGGAGGTGAAGCCGCGCTAGCCTGATCGGCACGCTGCGGTGCCGGGTGGGGGGTTAGTCCCGGTATTCACCACGGCCGTAGGCATAGTCGCGGTCCCGGCGGTCATCCCGCCCGTAGTGGTGACCGCGGTCGTGCTCCCGCTCGTCGCGCCAATGCTCGCGCCCATGGTGGCGTCCGTGTTGGCGGTAGCTGGCTTCGTAGCGGGGACCGCGTCTGTCGGCATACGGACCCTGGCGTTGCGACACGCCCTTGCCCAGGCTGGCGCCCGCGGCGCCTCCGGCCCCGGCGCCCAGGATGGCTCCGGTGGAGCCCCCCACGGAATGGCCGACTGCCGCACCGGCGGCACCGCCTACCGCGCCGCCGATGACGGCACCGCTTTGCCCGGAACCCCGGGTGCTGACTGCCGCGCCGGTCGCGCCGCCAATGGCACCACCCAGGATGGAGCCGTTCTTTCCACCCACGGATTGTCCCAGCACGGCACCGGCCGCCGCGCCGGCGCCGCCACCCAGAAGGGTTCCCAGGTCATCGGCGCGGGCCGTGGGGGCCAGGCTCAGCAGGCCGGCAGAAAGAACGATCAGGGACGCCAGAGCGCCCACGCGGACACGTGCCAAGGGTCGTATGGCGCGTGCGCAAGGAAGTAAACGGGTAGATTGCATCGGTAGGATGGGGCCAAGCCCATACCGCTAGAGGTAGCGGTTTCTGAGACTTTAACGGCCCCTACCGTGTCCAGACGACCGCCGTAACAAGGTCTTACATGCGGATCATTTTGTAGCACCCGCGGGGCAAGCGCCGCGGGTTGCGTCGCCGCTCAGGGCTTGGGCTTCACGGCACAGGTGCCGAAACCGAAGAGGGTATAGGCCGGGCACCAGCCGATGGCACCGGTGGCCAGCGGCACGATGCCCAACCAGCCCCACATGCCAATGGTTCCGGTCACAGCCAAGCCGATCAGAACCAGACCGGCGACGATGCGCAAGACGCGGTCCATGCCGCCAACGTTGAGTTTCATGGTGTTCCTCCTGAAATAAGCCAAAGATGCCACGAGGGCACCCTAGCTTACTCCGAGTCGGTGGCTGGTGTCGGACCGCGAGCAGCCGCGTTCAGCGCTTGCTGAAGTCGATGACGATTGCGCCGGGGTCCCGCTGGCGGTACTCGATGTCCACCGCGGCGCCGTAGCGCGCCTGCAGCTGACCCAGCAGGGGCAGCGGGTCGTGGTCGTTCACGAAGCGCATGGTTTCGCCGGGGGTCAACGCGTCCAGTGCGCCAAAGATGGCGGCGTGGCGAAAGCGCTTGGCCACGCCGCGGGCGTCGAACGGGTAGATGGCTTCGGGGGTGGTGTGGTTGTGGACTTGGGTCATGGTTGTTGCCTTTCTGGGTTGGAAGATGAAGGAGGGTTATGGGCTGTCCGGTTCATCACGTCGGTCAGCACAGTGGGGTCGAGTACGGCCTGGGCCAGGGGAAACAGGGTGCGTTCCTCGAAGCGCACGTGGGCGTCCATGGCTTCGCCCCATGCCGCCAGGGCCTGCAGGTCGCCGCTGCGCAGGCGCTGCACCAGTCCGCGCAGGGTGGTGTGCTGTTCCTGTGCCAGGGCCACGGGTGCGGTCTGCCCGGCCTGGGCCAGTGCCGACAGCAGGGTGTTTTCTTCCCGCACGAAGTGCGGCTCGAACTGGACCGCCCAGCGTTCCAGCAGGTGGGCGGCTTGTGCCTGGGCACCGGCCGGATCACTGGCCGCGGTGCGGGAGCGGCGCGCGAGCACCAGGGCTTCATGGTGCTCGCGGGAGAGGTCGCGGAGTGCTTCGGCGCGTTGCATGGGGGGCGGATCAGTACAGGATGCGGCAGCGGATGGTGGCCGGCACGGCGCGCAGTTCGGCCAGCGCCGACTGGCTGGCGGCGCTGTCGACGTCGATCACCACGTAGCCCACCTCTTCCGAGGTGCTCAGGTACTGCGCGGCAATGTTGATGCCGGCGGCCGACAGGCGCTCGTTGACGTGGGCCAACACGCCGGGCACGTTCTTGTGGATGTGCAGCAGGCGGCTGCGGCCCGTGTGTTCGGGCAACGCCACTTCCGGGAAGTTGACGGCCGAGGTGGTGGATCCGTTGCCGCTGTAGCGGATGAGCTTGGCCGCCACTTCCTTGCCGATGTTGACCTGGGCCTCGGACGTGGAGCCGCCGATGTGGGGCGTCAGGATGACGTTGTCAAAACGCGTGAGCGGCGAGGTGAAGACGGCGTCGTTGCCTTGCGGCTCGACCGGGAAAACGTCGATGGCTGCGCCGTGCAGGTGGTGGCGGTCCAGGGCGGCGGCCAGCGCATCGATGTCGACCACGGTGCCCCGCGAGGCATTGATCAGGTGGCTGCCGGGCTTCATGGCAGCCAGTTGCGCGGCACCCATCAGGTTCTGCGTCTGGGGTGTTTCGGGCACATGCAGGCTGACCACGTCGGCGGCGGCCAGCAACGCTTCCAGGCTGGGCATTTCACGCGCGTTGCCCAGCGGCAGCTTGGCTTCGATGTCGCGGAACAGCACCTGCATGCCCAGCTGCTCGGCCAGCACGCCGATCTGGGTGCCGATGTGGCCGTAGCCGACGATGCCCAGCGTCTTGCCGCGCACTTCGTAGGAATGCGCCGCGCTCTTGACCCAGCCGCCCCGGTGCAGGACGGCGTTTTTCTCCGGAATGCCGCGCATCAGCATGATGATCTGCGCCAGCACCAGCTCGGCCACGCTGCGGGTGTTGGAAAACGGTGCGTTGAAGACCGGAATGCCCAGACGCATTGCGGCCTTCAGGTCCACCTGGTTGGTGCCGATGCAGAAGCAGCCGATGGCGGTGAGCTGCGGCGCGTGTTGCAGCACCTCGGCGGTGAGTTGGGTGCGCGAGCGGATGCCCACGAAGTGCGCATCGGCCAGGGCCTCCTGCAGCGCGTCGCCGGCCAGGGCCTTGGCGTGGGTGATGACCTGGGTGTAGCCGGCGTGGTGCAAGGCGTCCACAGCCGAAGGGTGAATGCCTTCGAGCAGCACGGCTTTGAGAGCCGCCTTGGGCGTGGGGAGGTCGGGTGTGGGGTGGGTCATGGCAGGGGTCCGTATGGAGTGATGGGCATGCGCGGCTGCAGGCTGCCGCAGGCCACGACACCGAGGGGCGCCTGGGGCAGCAGGTCGGCCAGGGTATAGCGGTTGAAGTACTGCATGAGGTTTTGCAGGGCCCCGTTCATGATCCCGGTGAGCTTGCAGTTGCCCGTGAGCGTGCAGGCCGTGTTGCCGGCCAGACAGTCCACGAGGTAGAAGTCTGGCTCCATGCTGCGCACCACGGCCCCCAGGTTGATGGCCGAGGGCGCCGCCGCCAGACGCATGCCGCCGCCTTTGCCGCGCACCGTTTCCAGCCAGCCCGACAGGCTGAGCTGGTGCGTGATCTTCATCAGGTGTGCTTCCGAGATGGCATAGGCGTTGGCCACTTCGGCGATGGTGCACAGGCGGTCCGGCTGCTGCGCCACGTAGATCAGCAGACGTACGGCGTAGTCGGTCATGGTGGTCAGGCGCATGGAGAACTCCCGGGTTGCTGCGGCAGGCCGTGGCTCACTGCCGCGGGCGGATCAAGATAGGGGTGAACTGCCACAGGTACAGCGCCAGCGACGCAATCCAGGCAGCGCCGGCCATGTGCAGCAGCGCGGCGGTGGCGGGCGTGCTGGCAATGGCGGCCAGGCGCAGCGCCACGGCGATGAGCATGAGCCAGTAGCTGGCGCGCATGGTGCGGTCCGTGGCCAGCGGCCGTCCGGTGTGGCCCAGTGCGGTGCGGGTGACCATGCCGATGATGAGGACCGAGAAGCCCGCCATGGCGATGGTGTGTACCGGCAGGACCCGTGGCAGGTCCACCCCGGCGTATTGCAAGGCGGCCATCAGCAGGCCGGCGCCGATGGCGGCATAGCCCACGTACAGAATCCACAGCAAGGCGTTGGCCCGCACCGCCAGCGGTTTCCAGCTGATGAGCTGCACCAGGGCCAGCACACCGGCCAGTCCCAGCGCTGCGGCGCTGAGTAGGTTCACGCCCGCCAGCAGGCTCACCACGGCCACCGCGCACGCGCCCAGCTGCACCCAGCCGGTTTCCAGATGCTTGGGGATATTCAGGCCCTGCACCGCGCGCATGGCGAAGAACGGGATCACGCGTCGGCCAATGAGCAAGGCAATCAGGGCCATGACCAGCAGCCCGGCGTTGAAGCGCTGCATCAGCAGCAGGTAGTCGCCGCCGCGCGCGGTCAGCAGGTAGAGTCCGTCGGTGGCGCCCAGGCCCGCCAACAGGCCCGGCACGGCGTAGTTGCGGCTGTTCTTGGAGACCACCACGGCGCGCAGCATGGCCACCGAGCCCAGTAGGAAGAACGCCAGCTCCGACACGGTGGCGACCCAGAAGGCGGCCTCCAGCGGCAGCAGGAATCCTATGCGCGCCACCGCCCACAACACGCACGCCAACGCCAGCACCTTGCCCGTCATGGGGGTAATGCCGGTCCAGCTGGCGCCCGCGGTCATCAGAAACGCCAGAGCAATGGTGGCGATGAAGCCCCACAGCATCTCGTGGGCGTGCCAGGCAATGCCGCCCAAGGGAGCCGTGAGCACGGAGGGTGCGTAGATCCACAAGGCGATGGCGATCAGCGCCCAGGCGACACCTGCCAGGTACAGCGGTCTGAAGGCCAGTTCCAGAAAGGCCTTCATGCTGGGGGCGACCGGGGCTTTGGGCGCAGGCTTTTGCGGCGAGGGGATGGCAGCGGTGCGAATGGGCGGTGTTGGCATGGTGGCTTCAGGAAATATTCATAAGATTCATTTTATATACATCTTATAATAAGTTTTCCATTTATTCAAGGAACCCTTGCCATGACCCAGGTTACCCACGCTGTTGAAGTCGATACCCGTCCCATGCCCGCCAAGGACCGCCGCACGCTGGTCTTCTGGACGTTCGAGCAGCTCGGCGTCGACATGACCATGGAGTTGGTCAGCGACCATGACCCCCTGACGCTGCGCAGCCAGTTCGAGCTGGAGAAGCCCAACCTGTTTTCCTGGGAATACCTGGAAAGCGGCCCCGCGGTCTGGCGCGTTGCCGTGACCAAGCTCAAGGGCAAGCACGGCGTGGACCATTGCTGCGGCGCCTGCGGCGGCTAGGTTAGGTTTCGCCGCCGGGCCGCCCCAAGGCGAAACGCGGCCCCCTTTGGGGGGCAGCGAACGACACGCAGTGCGTGAGCGTGGGGGTCATGTTCAGGCCGCGATCACTTCCAGATCGGGTTCCAGCATGCGCAGCTGGTTCTCGATGCTTTGCAGGGTTCCCGATATGGAGCTCGGGCAGGTGCCGCAGGCACCCTGGTAGTGCACGACCAGCTGGTTCCCCACCAGACTGAGCACATGCAGGTCGCCTCCATCGCTTTGCAGGTAGGGGCGGATCTGCTGGTCCAGCATCAGGTTGATGTCGTCCAGGCGTTGCTGGTCGGCCGCGCTCAGGTGATCGAACGCTTCGCGTGCGGCAAACACGGCCGCCGCAGACTGGTCGGCCGCGGCCGGCGCGGCACGTATCGGCACGGCCACTTCGCGCGCCAGGTCTTCCCACTCCACGGCACCGTCCTGGGTGACGGTGAGCCAGCGGTCCACATAGAAGACGTTGGTGACATGCGGGATGGCGAACAGCGCGCGCGCCAGCGCATCGTCCTGCGCCTGTTCGGCGTTTTCGTACGAATGGGTGACGCCCCAGGTGAGCGGCTCGCGCAGGACGAACTTCACCGCGTTGGGGTTGGGCGTGGTCTCGATGTCGGCGATCTTGGGCATGGCGGGTTCCTCACGGCATGGGGTGCGGGCTCAGGCGTCGCCCAGCGGCGTGTGCATGGGGTCGTTTTCGGCTTCGGTGGACGTCGTGCCCCCGGTCTTGAGCGCAGACTGCAGCGTGTGCCAGGGCAGGACGGCGCACTTCACGCGCATGGGAAGCTCGCTGATGCCGGAAAACACGGCCAGACGG
Source organism: Rhodoferax sp. (assembly GCA_019449595.1). GTDB lineage: Bacteria > Pseudomonadota > Gammaproteobacteria > Burkholderiales > Burkholderiaceae_C > Allorhodoferax. Next base: position 299,520 of record JAGRPL010000014.1, read on the forward strand.
CCGATGTGCGGACCCACGGCCTGGCCGCTGGCCGGGTCGGGGCGGCCGGTGGCCATGTCGACGAATTCCTGGATCAGGGTTTGTGCCTCGTCGCGGTGCTTGCCCTTGACGGCCACCGTCATCATGGAGGCCGACGCCTTGCAGATGGCGCACGACTCGCCGTGGAAGGCAATGGCGGCCACCGTGTCGCCTGCCAACTGGAGCGCCAGGTGGATGTGGTCGCCGCACAGCGGGTTGAGCCCTTCGGCCTGGTGGCTGGCGTGGTCTAGCGCGCCGTAGTTGCGCGGCTTCTTGTTGTGGTCCAGGATGACTTCCTGGTACAGGGCTTTGGGGTCGGTGCTCATGGCGCGGTCCTAGGCGAAGATTTTCTGGACGGCGCGGATGCCGGCCGCCAGCGCGTCGACTTCGGCCTGCGTGTTGTAGAACGCAAACGAGGCGCGCGAAGTGGCGGCCACGCCGAGCCGCTGCATCAGGGGCTGGGCACAGTGGTGGCCGGTGCGCACGGCAACGCCTTCCTGGTTCAGCAGGGTGCCCACGTCGTGCGGATGGATGCCGGCCACGGTGAATGACAGCACTGCCGCCTTCTGCGCGGCCGTACCCACCAGGCGCACGCCAGGCAGCGCGCCCAGCTGCTGCGTGGCGTACTGCAGCAGGGCATGCTCGTGCGCCGCAATGGCCGGCATGCCGATGGCCGACAGGTAGTCCACCGCGGCCCCCAGACCGATGGCCGCGGCAATGGGGGGCGTGCCGGCTTCAAACTTGTGCGGAATGGTGTTGTAGGTGGTCTTTTCGAACGTGACGGTATGGATCATGTCGCCACCGCCCTTGAACGGCTGCATCTGCTCCAGCAGAGCGGCGCGGCCATAGAGCACGCCAATGCCGGTGGGGCCGCACATCTTGTGGCCGGAGAAGGCATAGAAATCGCAGTCCAGCGCCTGGACGTCCACGGCGAAGTGCGGCGCGGCCTGGGCCCCATCCACCAGCACCGGCACACCGTGGGCATGCGCCAGGGCGACCATCTGCTGGATCGGGTTGACGCTGCCCAGTGCGTTGGAGACATGGCCCACGCTGACCAGGCGTGTGCGCGCGTTGAACAGCGCCGCGTAGTCGTCCAGCAGCAGCTCCCCGGCGTCGTTCATGGGCACCACGCGCAGGGTGGCGCCTTTTTCGGCGGCCAGCATCTGCCACGGCACGATGTTGGAGTGGTGTTCCAGCACGCTCAGGATGATCTCGTCGCCCGCGGCGATGAATTTGCGTCCCCAACCCTGCATCACCAGGTTGATGCTGTCGGTGGTGCCGCTGGTAAAGATGATCTCGCGCTCCTCGCGGGCATTGAGGAAGTGCTGCAGCGTGCGCCGCGCGCCCTCGTAGGCGGTGGTGGCCCGCTCCGACAGCGTGTGCACCGCGCGGTGGATGTTGGCGTGCTCGTGCGTGCGGTAATGCACCAGGCGGTCGATGACGGCCTGCGGCATCTGGCTGGAGGCCGCGTTGTCCAGGTACACCAGCGGCCTGCCCGCCACGCGCTGGTGCAGGATGGGAAAGTCGGCGCGGATGCGTTCCACGGCGAGGGTGGATGGCGTGGTGGAGGTGGTGGTGTTCATGGCTGGTGGTGGGTTTGTTCCAGCACGGCGGTTTCTAGCTGCTGGCGCAGGGAGGCCACGGGAATGCGGTCGATGACGTCGGCGGCGAAGGCGTAGGTCAGCAGCTTGCGCGCGGCGTCCCGGGACAGGCCGCGGCTTTGCAGGTAGAAGATTTCTTCGCTGTCGAGCTGGCCGACGGCGGCGCCGTGCGTGCATTTCACGTCGTCGGCAAAGATTTCCAGCTGCGGCTGGGTGTCCACCACCGCCTGCGGGGTCAGCAGCAGGTTGCGGCTGGTCTGGGCCGAGTCGGTGCCCTGGGCGCCGGGCGCCACCCGGACCTTGCCGTTGAACACGGCGTGCGCCGTACCGTCGACGATGGTCTTGTGCAGCTGGCGGCTACGGCCCTGCGGGCGGGCGTGGTCGATGAAGGTGTGCGTGTCGGCGAGTTGCTGGCCGCTGAGCAGGGCCAAGCCGTCGAGCGTGCACTCGGTGCCTTCGCCGGTCTGTTGCACGGCGAGTTCCTGGCGGGAAATGTGCGCGCCCAGCGCAATGCTGACCGCGTGGTAGCGCGCCGACGGGGCCAGCGACACGTCGCAGCGCCCCAGGTGGATGGCCTGGTGGCTTTCGCGCTGCAGGCGGATGTGCTCTAACTTGGCGTTGGCCCCCACCACGATTTCGGCGACGGCGTTGGTGAAGCCGGGGCCCGCGTGCAGGGAGACGTAGTCTTCCACCACGATCACGGCGCTGCCCGGCTCGGCAACCAGCAGCAGCCGCGGGTGGCTGGCCACTGCAGGCTGGGTGGCGATGAACAGCAGGTGCACCGGGCTTGCCAGCGCGGTGTTGCGCGGCACGGTGAGTAGGGCCGCGTCCTGCAGGAAGGCCGTGTTCAAGGCCGTGAACAGGGCGTTGTGAAAGGTGGCGTGGCGGGTGAGGTGCGGCGCGAGGCCGGCGGCGAGGGATGGTGGCGCGGTCTGCAGGGTGCTTGCCGTAGCGGCGAAGTCCGGCGCCGTGCAGGAAAGCGCGGGCGCGTGGACGCCGTCGACAAAGACGAGGCGGGTGCCGGCCTCGGGGATGTGAAACGGTGCGATGTCGGCTTCCCGCAGGGGTGTGGGCGTGCGCAGCGGGTGCAGGGTCTGGCGTGTGAGCGGGGAGATATCGGTGAAGCGCCAGGCTTCCTCGCGCACGGTGGGCAGCGTCAGGGCGTTGACCCGTTCCAGCGCCTGGGCACGCAGCGGCTTCAGCCAGGCCAGCGCAGCGTCCCCGGCGGCCGGGGACGGGGGCTGGTCGTGCAGCAGGGCCTCCAGCCAGGCGGACGTGGCGATGGTGCTCATGCCAGCGCTCCCCCGGCCCGGGCTTCGGCGGTGATCCAGTCGTAGCCCCGCTCCTCCAGTTCCAGCGCCAGGTCCTTGCCGCCGGTCTTGACGATGCGGCCATCGGCCATGACGTGCACGTAGTCGGGCACGATGTAGTTGAGTAGGCGCTGGTAGTGCGTTACCAGCACCAGCGCGTTGTCGGGGTGGGCCAACTGGTTGATGCCCTGGGAGATGACGCGCAGCGCATCGATGTCCAGGCCGGAGTCGGTTTCATCCAGGATGGCCAGGCGGGGTTCCAGCAGCGCCATCTGCAGGATCTCGTTGCGTTTCTTCTCGCCGCCGGAAAAACCTTCGTTCACGCTGCGCTGCAGGAAGTCGGGGTTCATCTCCAGCAGCTGCATCTTCTCGCGCACCAGGTCGTCAAACTCCAGCGGGTCGAGTTCGTCCTTGCCGCGTCCGGCCTGTACGGTGTTGTAGGCCAGGCGCAGGAACTGGCTGTTGGCCACACCGGGGATCTCGATGGGGTACTGGAACCCCAGGAACACGCCGGCACGCGCCCGCTGTTCGGGGGGCAGTTCCAGCAGGTCGCGGTCTTCGAAGCGCACCGTTCCGGCCGTGACCGTGTAGGCGGTATGGCCCGCCAGCACCTTGGCCAGGGTGCTCTTGCCCGAGCCGTTGTGCCCCATGATGGCGTGCACCTCGCCGCGCTTGACGGTGAGGTCCAGGCCTTTGAGGATGGGGGTGCCGTTGATGCTGGCGTGCAGGTTGCGCACCTCCAGCAGGGTAGGGCTGTTGTGCAGAATCATCCGATGCTCCCTTCGAGTTTGAACCCCAGTAATTTGGTCGCTTCGACCGCGAATTCCATGGGCAGCTGGCGGAACACGTCCTTGCAGAAGCCGTTGATGATCATGGAGATGGCGTCCTCCGGCGCGATGCCGCGCTGGGCCAGGTAGAACAGCTGGTCTTCCCCGATCTTGGAGGTGGAGGCCTCGTGCTCCACGGTCGCGCTGGCGTTGCGCACCTGGATGTAGGGGAAGGTGTGGGCGCCGCTCTGCTGCCCGATGAGCAGCGAGTCGCATTGCGAGTGGTTGCGGGCGTTGGCGGCGGTCGGCAGCACCTTCACCAGCCCGCGGTAGCTGTTGTTGGACTGCCCGGCCGAGATGCCCTTGCTCACGATGGTGCTGCGGGTGTTCTTGCCGATGTGGATCATCTTGGTTCCGGTGTCGGCCTGCTGGTGGTGGTTGGTCACCGCCACCGAATAGAACTCGCCGACCGAGTTGTCGCCCACCAGTACGCAGGAGGGGTACTTCCAGGTGATGGCAGAGCCGGTTTCGACCTGGGTCCAGGCGATGCGGGAGTTGACGCCCTTGGCCAGGCCGCGCTTGGTGACGAAGTTGTAGATGCCGCCACGGCCTTCTTCGTCGCCGGCGTACCAGTTCTGCACGGTGGAGTACTTGATGTCGGCGTTGTCCAGCGCCACCAGCTCCACCACGGCGGCGTGCAGCTGGTTGGTGTCGAACTTGGGCGCGGTACAGCCTTCCAGGTACGACACCGACGCCCCTTCCTCGGCAATGATCAGCGTGCGCTCGAACTGCCCGGTTTCCTCGGTGTTGATGCGGAAATAGGTGGACAGCTCCATCGGGCATTTGACGCCCTTGGGGATGTAGCAGAACGAGCCGTCGGTGAACACCGCCGAGTTCAGGGCGGCGTAGAAGTTGTCGCCCGGTGGCACCACGGTGCCCAGGTATTTCTGCACCAGTTCCGGGTGGGTCTGCACGGCCTCGGAAATGGAGCCGAAGATGATGCCCACCTCGGCCAGCTTGGCCTTGTAGGTGGTGGTGACGGAGACGCTGTCGAAGATGACGTCCACCGCCACGCCGGCCAGCGCCGCGCGCTCGTGCATCGGCACGCCCAGCTTCTCGAAGGTGCGCAGCAACTCGGGGTCGACCTCGTCCATGCTGGCCAGCTTGGGCTTGGGCTTGCGCTTGGGCGCGGCGTAGTAGCTGATGGCCTGGAAGTCGATGGGCGGATGTTTCACGTTGGCCCAGTCTGGCTCCTGCAGGGTGAGCCAGTGGCGCAGCGCCTTCAGGCGGAAGTCCAGCAGCCACTGCGGCTCGTTCTTCTTGGCCGAGATCAACCGCACCGTGTCCTCGTTCAGGCCCTTGGAGGCGACGTCCGAGGCGATGTCGGTGACAAAACCATAGGGGTAGGGCTGGTTGACCAGCTCCTGCAGCGTGCTGCTCATGGTGCGGCCTTTTTCAGGTTGAAGCTCTCGCCGCAGCCACAGGTGCTGCTGACGTTGGGGTTGTCGAACTGGAAGGTCTTCTTCATGCCTTCGCTCACGTAGTCCAGCGTGGAGCCGTCCAGGCTCCCCAGGGTTTGCGCATTGACTACCAGCTTGGCGCCGAAGTGCTCAAACACCTGATCGCCGGCCTCCAGCGCGTCGGCGATGTCGTAGGTGTAGGCCAGGCCGGAGCAGCCCACGGGCTTGACCCCTACGCGCAGGCCCAGGCCGCTGCCGCGTTTGGCAAGCTGGGCGCTGATCTGTCGGGCTGCGGTTTCGGTCAGGGTGATGGCCATGGTGTGTGTCCTTGCTAAAGATATATTTAAGATAAATCTTATACTCCACGCGGCGTTTGTCAAACCGCGCTGCGGAGGCGGGCCGGTGGTACCGGGACGCAGGGAGTCGCCGTTTTTTGCATAAAAACCGGCTCCATGCGCCGTGGAATATGCGCGAACAGCTACTGAATTGATAGCAATCGGGGCGCGCTGGAGGCGCTACAAACCCGATGAACCCTACTGCGGGTGCGGACTTGGGACCGTGGCGCACCCGGTGGATGGCGTGCCGGCCAGGTCGTCCAGGATGGGGCAGTCGGGGCGCTCGTCGCCGTGGCAGTGGTGCAGCAGCTGGTGCAGCGTGCGCTGCATGGCCTGCATGGACTCGATGCGCGCCCCCAGGTCGTCCAGGTGCTTCTGGGCGATGCGCTTGACGCTGGCGCTGGCGCGGCGGCGGTTTTGCCACAGGTTGACGAGTTCGCTGATCTCGGCCATGGAGAAACCGAGGTCGCGGCTGCGCTTGATGAAGCGCAGGGTGTGCACGTCGGCGGCGCTGTACTGGCGGTAGCCGCTGTCGGTGCGGCGCACCTGGCCCAGCAGCCCCAGCGACTCGTAGTGGCGCAGCATCTTGGCCGAAACGCCGCTGCGCCGGGCCGCCTCGCCGATGGCGACCGGCACGTCCGGCGTGTCAGTCCGCGACGGCATAGCCTTCTTCGGCGATGGCGTGCGCCAGGGCCTCGCGCGGCTGGGTGGACTGCACCTGCACGCGGTTTTGCGCGCGGTCGATCTGGACCTCGGCCTGCGGGTCCACCTGCTTGAGGGCGCGGGTAACGGCCTTTTCGCAGTGGCCGCAGGTCATGCCGGTAACGGTGAAAGTCTGGTTCATGGGAAATCCTTGTTGATGGGGTGGTACAGGAGCATAGTCTGAACCTTGCCATGATGGGAGAGTCAAGCAACCCTGTCCGGTGTATGGTTGCGGGAGCGAGCGGGCTTGACCTTGCCACCATGGCAAGCCTTAGGCTAGCCCCAAATTGACTGCGAGCCCACCATGAACACCACGACTGCTGTGCAACCCGAACTCGACATTGGCATCGGCGGCATGACCTGCGCCTCCTGCGTGACCCGGGTGGAAAAGGCCCTGAAAAAGGTGCCGGGCGTGACCGACGCCACCGTGAACCTGGCCACCGAGTCGGCGCGCATCACTTTCTCGGGCGACGAGCAGATGGAAGCCCGGCTGCGTCGTGCGGTGCGGGACGCCGGCTACGAGCCGCGCACGCCGGCGCAGATGGACGCGGTGGACGATGCCTCGCCCTGGGCCGGCTTTGGCCCGGTGGCGGCCGGCCTGCTGCTGTCGGCGCCCCTGGTGCTGCCCATGGTGGGCGACCTGCTGGGCCAGCACTGGATGCTCAGCGCCTGGATGCAGTTTGCCCTGGCCACACCGGTGCAGTTCATCCTGGGCGCCCGTTTCTACAAGGCCGGCTGGCACGCGCTCAAGGCCCTGACCGGCAACATGGACCTGCTGGTGGCCATTGGCACCACGGCCGGCTGGGCGTTGTCCGTGTGGCTGTGGCTCAGCGCCGCGCCGGGCGCCATGGTGCATCTGTATTTCGAGGGCTCGGCGGTGGTGGTGACGCTGGTGCTGCTGGGCAAGTGGCTGGAAGCGCGCGCCAAGCGCCAGACCACGGCGGCCATCCGCGCCCTGCACGCGCTGCGGCCCGATGTGGCGCACTGGATCGGTGGTGACGGCGAGGTGGACGTGCCGGTCATGGAAGTGCTCGTGGGGGACCGCCTGGTGGTCAAGCCCGGCGAGCGTTTCCCGGTGGACGGCACGCTGTGCGAAGGCCACACCCAGGTGGACGAGTCCATGCTCACCGGCGAGCCCCTGCCGGTGGCCAAGGACGTGGGCGACAAGCTGACGGGCGGCTCCATCAACGGCGAGGGCCGCGTGGTGCTGCAGGTCACGGCGGTGGGCGTGGACACGGTGCTGTCGCGCATCATCCGCCTGGTGGAGGACGCGCAGGCGGCCAAGGCGCCCATCCAGCGCCTGGTGGACCAGGTGGCGGCCGTGTTCGTGCCGGTGGTGCTGGTGGTGGCGCTCATCACCCTGCTGGGCTGGATGGGGCATGGCGCTTCGTTCGAAGCCGCCGTGATCAACGCCGTGGCGGTACTGGTGATTGCCTGCCCCTGCGCGCTGGGGCTGGCCACGCCGGCGGCCATCATGGCCGGCACGGGCGTGGCGGCCAAGCACGGCATCTTGATCAAGGACGCCCAGGCGCTGGAGCTGGCGCACAAGGTTGGCGTGGTGGCCTTTGACAAGACCGGCACGCTGACGGTGGGCCAACCGCGCCTGACGGCCCTGGTGGTGGCGCAGCCCGGTGCCGACGGCGGCATGGATGAAGCGCAGGCCCTGCGCGTGGCCGCCAGCCTGCAAAGCGGCAGCGAGCACCCGCTGGCCCGCGCCACGCTGGCAGCGGCGGCGGAAAAGGGCATGGCCGTGGAAGCGCCGGACAACGTGCGTGCCGTGCCCGGACGCGGCAGCGAGGGCGAGGTGGGGGTGAAGAGCTACCTCATCGGCAGCCTGCGCTGGATGGAGGAACTGGGCGTGTCCCTGGGCGACCTCGGTGCGCGGTCGGCGGCCTTGCAGGCCCAGGGCGCCACGGTGTCGGCCATGGCCGAGCGCACCACCGCCGGATTGACATTGCGGGCCCTGATGGCCTTTGGCGACGAACCCAAGCCGGGTGCCAAGGAGGCGCTGGCGGCGCTGCGCTCGCGTGGCATCCGCACCGTGATGATTTCCGGCGACAACCGCGGTGCCGCCGAAGCCATGGCGCGCCGCCTGGGACTGCGGCCCGAAGAGGGCGAGGTGCTGGCCGAGGTGCTGCCGGGCGACAAGGCCGCGCAGGTGACGCAGCTGAAGGCGGGCGGTGCCCATGTTGTGGCCATGGTGGGCGACGGTGTGAACGACGCGCCGGCGCTGGCGGCGGCCGACGTGGGCCTGGCCATGGGCAACGGCACCGACGTGGCCATGCACGCGGCAGGCATCACGCTGATGCGCGGCGAGGTGGCGCTGGTGGCGGCGGCGCTCGACATCTCGGACCGCACGGTGGCCAAGATCCGGCAGAACCTGTTCTGGGCCTTTGCCTACAACGTGGCGGGCATTCCACTGGCGGCGCTGGGCTACCTGAACCCGGTGGTGGCCGGAGCCGCCATGGCCCTGAGTTCGGTGAGTGTGATGAGCAACGCCCTGCTGCTCAAGCGCTGGACGCCGCCGGTGGCCAGCAGCGTACCGCCGCAGGACTGAACTAGGGCGCTTTGGCGCCGGTGCCGGCCCACGCCTGCACACGCCGCCATTGGCGCCAGGCGGTCAGGCCCCAGCGCATGGAGCGCAGGGCGCCGCGGGGGCGCCACACCGCCAGGGCCGCGACGGCGGCCGTGACCAGGCCGGGGTGCGCGCGCAGCCAGTCCCGGGCCTTGCGGTACTGCCCCTGGGCGCGGTCGACGGTGTGCAGGGCCTGCGCCAGCGGCGCGAGGTCACGCGCCAGCTGCTCGCGCTGGGCGCCGATGCGCCCGCGCAGGCGGGCGCGGGTCTCGTACAGCTCAGTCAGTCTGGGGTCCATGACCGGTTGCGGCTCGGAGTTGGTGCAGGTCTTCCTGCAGTTCGGCCAGGCTGGCGGCAAACAGGGGTTCGGCCTTGCGGGTGCCCTGGCGCAGGGCCAGGTAGCAGCCGACCGCCAGGGTCCAGGCCAGGCCGGCGGCCAGCAACACGACCAGCAGGCGCTGCTCCCAGAACAGCAGGGCCAGCGCAATCACTGTCAGCACGATGGCCAGACCGGCACCGAACAGCAGGGCTTGCGCCAGCATCAACCGGCGCAGGGCGGTGCGCCCGCCGATTTCCAACTCGTTGCCCAGCAGTTCCAGCCGCGTGTGCCCCAGCGCCAGCAGTGTGGCGGCTTTGGCCTTGGCGGTTTCGAAGGCGCTGGTGTCGGGTGGGGTGCTCATGGAGGGGCTGTCGGGCACTGGCTAGCGGCGCCCCAGGATGAAGCCCAGCAGGAAGCCGATGCCGGCACCGATGCCCACGGCCTGCCAGGGCGACTCGTGCACATAGGTGTCGGTGGCGCGGGCGGCGGCCCGGGTCTTCTCCAGCAGCACGGCTTCGGCGGCCACCAGGCGGGTGCGGGCGTCTTTCAGGCGCTCCTGGATGCGCGCGCGCAGGCTGACGATCTTGTCTCCGGTCTGGTCGGCCGTGGCGTTGAGCAGGTCTTCGGCGTCGGCGATCACGGACTTGATGTCGTGCACCAGTTTTTCCTCGGAACTCAGGGGGGCGGATTGGGCTGTGGACATGGCGTACCTTTCGCAACACAAAGGGATCGGGGAGACAGCGTAGCAGATTCGCCGGTTTTCCGGTCCCCCAGTCTTTGCGCGCCTGCGCAGGCAGATCGTGCAGAAGGCGCCGGCGCCCATTGGGGGCGAGGCGGCCTGAACCGGTCCGGACGGGTGCCGGGGGTTATTTTTTCCGCTGCACGATCAGGTTGCGCCGGGCGTCTTCCGGGTGGGCGAAGGTAACGGCGCCATTGCGGACCTTGCCCATGACCAGCATGTTCTGCGAGATGGCGTCCTTGTCGTCCCGGGTGAAGGGGTGGTCGTAGGTGGTCACGATGCCGTAGTACACCTTGGACATGGATTCGAGCGCCGTCTTGATGGCCGGACCGGTCGCGTTGCCGTCACGGATGCCCAGCAGCGCGTAGGTCAGCAGGTAGGTGCTGTCGTAGGCCTGGGCGGCCGACATGGGTACAGCCATGGCCTTGTTGAACTTGCGCTTGTAGGCGCTCAGGAATGCGGCGCGGCGCTCGTTGCTGGGTTCGGCGATGAAGGTCTGTGCCATCAGCGCGCCCTCGGCGGCGTCCCGGGCGCCGTTGATGAAGAAGGGGAACGACAGGGTCCAGGCGCCCACTTGCGGCACTTTCCACTTTAGTTCCTTGCGGCCGTTGGCGATGACAGCGTTTTCCACACCCACGGTGTAGCTGAACACCACATCGGCCCCGGCGTCGCGCGCGGCCTTGAGCTCGCCTTGCAGGTCCTTCACGCCCAGTGGGAAGCGTGCCACGTGCACGGCCTTCAGGCCCTTGGCGGCGAGCGCGGCCTCCACGTCCTTCAGGCCGGCCTCGCCGTAGCCGGTGGTGTCGGCAAAGATGGCGACCTTGGTCCAGCCACGCGCCACGATGTCATCCACCACGAAGGGGGCCTGGATGGCGTCGCGCGCCGAGGTGCGGAAGATGAAGCTGGAGGGGGCCGCAAACTTGGTGGTGAGCGGCGTGCCGGTGGCGCAGGGAATGATCAGCGGCAGCTTGGCGTTCTGGAAGGTATCCAGCGCCTTCTGCGCCACGCCGGTGTTGCAGAAACCGATGGTGGCGGAAACGCCCTCGGCCACCAGTTCCTGCGCACCCTTGAGGCCCACGTCCGGGTTGCCCTGGTCGTCCTTGATGACCAGGGTCAGCTGGCGCCCCAGGTAGCCGCCCACGGCGTTGATCTCGTCCACGGCCAGTTGCACGCCTTCGAGCATGGGGGTGCCGAAGTCGGACGACGGGCCGCTGAGCGGACCGATGACACCGATCTTCAGGGGCGGGCCCGACTGGGCCTGGGCCGAAAACGCCATGGTGAGGGCCATGGTTGCTGCGCCCATGATGCCGATGACGCGACGCCGGTTGCTGTGCATGAGAGGTCCTTGTGTGAGCTGGCCAGCCCGTAGTGTATGCAGTCTGGCCGCTCGCGCCGGGCGCGTCCGCGCAAGGTTCCGTTTTTGCGGGTGAAATCGGGGGTAAATCCCCGTGGTTTCTGCGTCAATAGCTATTACTTTGGTAGCGCCAGGTAGTCGGTGTAGCCCTGGGCGCCGCCGCCGTAGTAGGTCGTGCGGTCGCCCGCTGTGAGCGCGGCCCCCTCGCGCAGGCGGCGGGTCAGGTCGGGGTTGGAGATGAAGGGCCGACCAAAGGCCACCAGGTCGGCGCCCGCGGCCAGCGCCTGGTCGGCCAGCGCGCGGTCGTAGGCGTTGTTCACCATCCAGGCGGCCTGGCCGCCGGCTGCGCGGTAGGCCTGGCGCAGGGCGGCGTAGTCGAACGGGGCATCGCCCTGCTGGTAGTCGCGCGCTCCCCCGGTGGCGCCTTCGATCAGGTGCAGGTAGGCCAGCTGCAGCGGGGCGAGCTGCTGCACCACGTAGGTGAACAGGGGCGTGGGGTTGGGGTCGGCGGCGTCGTTGGCCGGGGTGACGGGTGACAGGCGCAGCCCGACCTTGCCGGCGCCGATTTCCTCGCACACGGCACGCATCACTTCCAGCAGCAGGCGGGCGCGGTTCTCGATGGGGCCGCCGTAGGCGTCGGTGCGGTGGTTGGAGCCGCTGCGCAGGAACTGGTCGAGCAGGTAGCCGTTGGCGCCGTGCACTTCCACGCCGTCAAATCCGGCGGCGATGGCGTTGCGGGCGGCGCGGCGGTAGTCCTGCACGATGCCGGGCAGTTCGTCCGGTGTCAGGGCGCGGGGGGCGGAGGTGTCCACAAACTGGGCCGCGCCGTCCTTGATGAGCACGGTCTTGGTCTTGGCGGTGATGGCCGACGGGGCCACCGGGGCCTGGCCACCTGGTTGCAGGTCCACATGCGAGACCCGGCCCACGTGCCACAGCTGCATCACGATCTTGCCGCCGGCGGCGTGCACGCCCGCCGTGACCGGCTTCCAGGCCGCCACCTGGGCCTCGCTCCAGATGCCGGGCACGTCGGCGTAGCCCTGGGCCTGGTGGCTGATGGCCACAGCCTCGGTCACGATCAGGCCGGCGCCGTCGCGCGGGTCGGCGCGCTGCGTGTAGTAGGTGGCCATCAGCGCGGTGGGCAGGGCGCCGGGCGCGCGGTTGCGGGTGAGCGGCGCCATGACGACGCGGTTGGCCAGGGATAGCTGGCCGGTCTGGAGGGAATCGAACAAAGTGGTCATGGGATAGTGCTGCAGTGAAGGGAATGAATAGGGGGCGCGGTGCACGGGTATGTCCACCGCGTAGCCCAGAGTTGGTGTCCCTGCCGCAAAATGCAAGCTCGTTCATCTTGCCGGGAGTGCGTTTCTTGACACCTTTGCGACATCTGTGGGGGCTGGCCCTGGCGCTCTCACTGGGGGCCGCCGTGTCCCTGGGCATTACCCGGTTTGCCTACGGCCTGCTGCTGCCGGCCATGCGCACCGACCTGGGCTGGTCGTACACGCTGGCCGGCGCCATGAACACCGCCAATGCCCTGGGCTATTTTCTGGGCGCCCTGGCCACGCCCTGGCTGATGCGGCGTCTGGGTGCGCCCACCCTGCTGTGGGGCGGTGCCGTGCTGGCCAGCGTCTTCATGGCCTTGAGCGGCTTCTTCACGGCCACCGAGCCCCTGCTGTTGCAGCGCCTGCTGGCCGGCGTGGCCAGTGCGCTGGTGTTCATCGCCGGCGGCCTGCTGGCGGCTCGCCTGGGTGCGCAGGACCCGGCGCGCGGGGGCTTGCTGATTGGCCTGTACTACGGAGGCACGGGATTGGGCATCGTGCTGTCGGCCGCCCTGGTTCCCTGGCTGCTGGAGTGGGCGCAGGGCGCACAGTACGGCTGGCGCTGGGCCTGGTGGGGTCTGGCGCTGGCGTGCGCGCTGGCCAGCGGCGTGCTGCTGTGGCCGGCACGGGTGATGGCGCAGTGGGCGCCACCGGCAGCCGTGGGCAATGCCCCTGCGGGGGTGTTTCGCTGGCGGGCGTTCGGCTTTGCCCTGGCGGGCTACACCCTGTTTGGCGTCGGTTACATCGGCTACATGACCTTTGTGGTGGCGCTGCTGCGCCAGCAGGGCAGCAGTGCGCTGGCCGTGACGGTGTTCTATGGCCTGCTGGGGGTGGCGGTGGTGGCGTCCTCGCGCATCTGGGCTGGCCTGCTGGACCGCCACCGCAGCGGCCGGGCACTGGCCACCCTGAACGCCCTGCTGGGCGTGGCAACCATCCTGCCGGCGTTGACCCAGTCCTGGCCGGTGGTGCTGGCCTCGGGCCTGCTGTTTGGCGGCGTGTTCCTGTCGGTGGTGGCGTCGACCACGGCGCTGGTGCGCCACAACCTGCCGCACAGCGCCTGGGCGGCAGGCATCAGCGCGTTCACCACGGTGTTTGCGGCTGGGCAGATCGTGGGGCCCACGGTGGTGGGCTGGATTGCCGATGGCCCCGGCGGGCTGGCGCGCGGCCTGGTGTTTTCGGCGGTGGCGCTGTGGCTGGGTGCGCTGCTGGCCTGGCGTCAAAAAGCCCTGTAAGCGGTGTACTGCTTGCGCAGACAGCTCGCTTTTTGATAGCGCATGACCAACCCCGGCGCGCGGCCGGGGCTTGGGCGCGGTTTACTTGAGCAGGCCTTCGGCCTTCATGGCGGCGATGACGGCGGGGCGTGCGGCGACGCGGGCGCGGTAGGCCAGCAGGTTGGGGTAGGGCGACAGGTCCAGGCCCACGTACTGGGGCCAGTTGGTCACCACAAACAGGTAGCCGTCGGCCACGGTGAAGGTGTCACCCATCAGGTACTGCTTGCCGGCGAGCTCGCCATCGACCCATTTCAGGCGGCCTTGCAGGCGCTCCAGGGCCGTGGCCTTGGTCTCGGCGGGGGTGGTGGGCACGAACAGGGGGGAGAAGGTCTTGTGCAGCTCGGTGCCGATGAAGGTCAGCCATTCCTGCAGCTTGTAGCGCTCGTAGGTGCCGTTGGCGGGCGCCAGCTGCTTGGCCGGCACCTGGTCGGCAATGTACTGCACGATGGCCGGGCCTTCGTGCAGGCTGCGGCCGTCGTCCAGCGTCAGGAAGGGCACATAGCCCAGCGGGTTGACGGTGTAGTAGTCGGTGCCGTCGGGCAGCTGGTGCGTCTTGGTGGGGGCGGCAATGGCCTCAAAGGGCAGGCCGGCTTCCATCAGGGCGATGTGGGGAGACAGGGAGCAGGCGCCGGGGGAGTAATAGAGTTTCATGCGAATTCCTGGTGAAGAGGGTTTGCATGCTAGCGGGATTCTCGGGTGCCTGCAGGGGCTGGGGTCAAGCCCCGGATCGGATCAGGTCGGCGGCCTTTTCGCCGATCACCATCGACGGGGCGTTGGTGTTGCCGGTGATCAGCTCGGGCATGATGGAGGCGTCGGCCACGCGCAGGCCCTGCAGGCCGTGCACGCGCAGCGTGGCGTCCACCACGGCCATGGGGTCGCTGGCCGGGCCCATCTTGCAGGTGCTGACCGGGTGGTATTCGGTGTCGGAGTGCTGGCGCAGGAAACGCTCGATCTGTGCCGGGTTGTTGCGCTCCAGCGGGTAGAGCATCTTGCCGCGAAAGGGCGCCAGGGCCTTGGACTCCATGATGTCAAAGCCCATCTGCGTGCCCTTGGTCAGGACGGCCAGGTCATCGGGGTGTGTCAGGTAGCCCGGGTCGATCAGCGGGGCATCGGTGGGCTTGGCGCTGGCCAGCGTGACCGAGCCGCGGCTCTTGGGGCGCATCAGCGTGACGTGCAAGGTGTAGCCGTGGCCGAGGTGGCTCTTGCGGGTGTGGTCGTCCACAATGCCGGTGCACAGGGCCAGCTGGATGTCGGGATGGTCCGGATTGCCTTCGGTGGAGAGGAAGCCCTGCACCTCGGCCACGTTGGTGGTGATCCAGCCGGTGCGCTTGCTGCGCCATTCAAACATCGCCTTGAGCATGGCCCAGGCGCCCCGCAGCGACATGCCAATGGTGGCGTCCGTGCGCGGGCTGCGGTAGATCAGCACGGTGGTGACGTGGTCGTGCAGGTTCTGCCCGACGCCGGGCAGGTCGTGCTGCACGGCAATGCCATGCTGCTGCAGGTGCGCCGCCGGGCCGATGCCCGACAGCATGAGCAGCTGGGGCGAACCGTAGGCACCGCCGCTCAGGATGACTTCCCGCCGGGCCTTGACCTGCTGGGTGCTGCCGCCCTGCAGGAACTCCACGCCGGTGGCGCGCTTGCCGTCGAGCAGCACGCGGGTGGTGTGGG
Source organism: Rhodoferax sp. (assembly GCA_019449595.1). Classification (GTDB taxonomy): domain Bacteria; phylum Pseudomonadota; class Gammaproteobacteria; order Burkholderiales; family Burkholderiaceae_C; genus Allorhodoferax. The sequence continues at coordinate 314,952 of JAGRPL010000014.1, forward strand.
CGCCGGTGATGATGCTGAGGTTGGGCTGGCCCCGGTGGGGGTCGATGTAACCGCGTGCGGCGTTCCAGCGTTCACCGGTTTTCTGGGTGACCTGGGCGGGGGAAACGCCGTACTGGCTGGCCGCGTTGTAGTCGGGGTTGCGCGGCAGGCCCTGCTCCACGCAGGCCTGCATGAAGGCTTCGTTGAGGACGCTGGGGCTGCGCAGGTAGCCCACGTTCAGCGGCCCGCCCACACCCCGGTATTCGGTGGCACCGAAGCACTCGTTGTTTTCCGAACGTTTGAACAGGGGCAGCAGGTCCTGGTAGCTCCAGCCCGGGTTGCCCTGGGCGGCCCAGTGGTCGTAGTCGTTGCGGTTGCCGCGCGTGTAGACCATGGCGTTGACCGAGGAGGAGCCGCCCATGACCTTGCCGCGGGGCTGGTAGCCCTTGCGCCCGTACAGGCCGCGCTGGGGCACAGTGTTGTAGCCCCAGGTGTTGAGGTTGAGGTGCGGTGTGGCGGCGAAACCCAGGGGGGCGCGCACGAACACGGTGTCGTCGCGGCCGCCGGCTTCGATCAGGCACACCGATACCTGGGGGTCTTCGCACAGACGCCCGGCCAGGGCGCAACCGGACGCGCCACCGCCGACCACCACGTAGTCAAATTCTTGCAGACTCATGAAATACCTTTGCTGTGAAGGAGGGGGCAGGCCGGGCCTGCCCCGGCGTTATTTGGTCAGGAAGTCCAGGTACTTGGTGGCAAATTTGCCGTACGGGGGCCACATGAACTTGATGGCGCTGAAGGGTGCCTGGTAGAACACCGGGCGCATCTTGGAGAAGGTCGCGAAGCCTTCGTAGCCGTGGTAGTGGCCCATGCCGCTGTCGCCCACGCCGCCAAAGGGCAGGTCATGTTGGGCGACGTGGAACAGGCCGTCGTTGACGCTCACGCCGCCGGACATGACGCGGTCCAGCAGGGTCTGGATCTGCTGGTGGTCGTTGCTGAAGGGGTAGAGCGCCAGCGGACGCGGGCGGGCGTTGATGGCGGCAATGGGTTCTTCGATGGCGTTGAAGCCGATCACCGGCAGCACGGGGCCAAAAATCTCGCGCGTGCGCAGGGCGCAGTCGTCGGGGGCGTTGAGGACGATGTGCGGCGCAATCTTGCGGGTGCTGGCGTCCCACTTCTTGCCCGGAATCAGTTGCACCAGGGTGGCGCCGCGCGCCTCGGCTTCCTCCATGGCGGCCGTGATGCGGTTGAAGGCGCGCTCGTCGATGATGGAGGTGAAGTCGGGCGTGTCCAGCGAGGGGTAGCGCTGGGTCACGATTTCCTTGGCCATGGCGACGAACGTGGCGATCTTGTTGTGCGGCACGAACGCGTGGTCCACGGTGGTGCAGATCTGGCCGGCGTTGAGGCATTTCACGAACAGCAGCCGCTCGGCGGCCTTGCGCAGCGGGAAGTCGTCACAGATGATGGCCGGGGACTTGCCGCCCAGCTCCAGCGTCACCGGGCACAGGTTCTGGGCTGCAGCCGCCATGACGGCACGCCCCGTGGGGCCGGAGCCGGTGAACAGGATGTGGTCGAACTTGAGCTGGGAGAACTCGATGCCCACGCCGCCGGTCTCGTCAAAGAAGGCCAGCTTCTCGCGCGGGAAGTACGCCGGGATCTTGTCGATCAGGAACTGGGCCAGGTGGCGGGAGTTTTCCGACATCTTCACCATGGACCGGTTGCCCGCGGCAAAGGTGTAGATCAGGCCGGTGAAGCTCAGGTTGATGGGAAAGTTCCAGGGCACGATGGCGCCCACCACGCCCAGGGGCTGGGGGATGACCCGGTTGCTGGCGCCGAAGAAGTTGCGCAGGTCCACGCCGCGGCGCTGCGGCTTCATCCACTTTTTGAGGTGCTTGAGGACGTGGTCCACGCCGTCGACCACGGTAAAGATTTCGGTGAACAGGGTCTCGTGGCGCGAGCGGTTGCCGTAGTCGGCATTCACGGCCTGCACCAGCCCTTCGCGGTTGTCCTGCACAAAGGCCTTGAGCTTGAGCAGGTCGGCCTTGCGCTGGGCCAGGGTGGGGATGGGGTTGGCCAGGTAGGCGGCGCGCTGCAGCTGCAGGGTTTCTTCCAGTGTGTGGCGGGTGACGTCGACCGGGACGGTGGCATGCAGGGGAATGGCGGACATGGCGGGCCTCTTTCGGTAAATGAATGGCTGTTGGACGGATGATGCGCGCAAACGCGCGGATGTGCTCAGGTACGGTAGCTGGGGTCTGTGCGCTCGAGCTTGCGGATCAGCGCGGGCCAGACGAAGGCCCCGCCCAGACCGCCGGTCTGCACGCGCATGGCTTCGGCCACGCCCTGGACGATGCGGGGATCGACCGTGGTCAGGGCGCCACCGGCCTGGGCGCCGATCTGGATCTGGCAGGTGGACTCGAAGGTGTACATGGACAGGAAGGCGTCGGCAATGGTGCGGCCCACGGTCAGCAGGCCGTGGTTGCGCAGCATGAGGAAGTTGGCCTGCCCCAGGTCGGCCTGCAGGCGCGGCTTCTCGTCCTCGCGGAAGGCCACGCCTTCGTAGGTGTGGTACGCCAGCGAGCCCAGCACGAAGGTGGACTGCTGGCTGATGGGCAGCACGCCGCATTGCTGGGCGCTGACGGCCACGCCGGCGCGGGTGTGGGTGTGCAGCACGCAGCCCGCGTCCGCGCGCACCTCATGCACCGCGCTGTGGATGACGAAGCCGGCCGGGTTGACGGGGAAAGGCGAGTCGATGAGCTTGTTGCACTGCTGATCCACCTTGACCAGGCTGCTGGCGGTGATCTCGTCGAACATGAGGCCGTAGGGGTTGATCAGGAACTGGTGCTCCGGCCCCGGAATGCGGGCGCTGATGTGGGTGAACACCAGGTCGCTCCAGCCGTAGGCCGCCACCAGCCGGTAGCAGGCGGCGAGGTCGACGCGCAGCTTCCACTCTTCGGGGCTGACCTTGTCCTTGAGGGACGGTATGTTCATGCACAGGCTCCGGATGACAACAAGCCCGCACGGTAACCGCATGCCCGGTGCTAGACTGTTAAAAAATTTACAATTTAGGGTATTTACCGGGGGGAAATGGATGGTGGACTCCAAAAAAGCCTTGCTGGAAACCTTGTCGCGCAATCCCTGGTTCGGCGGCCTGCCGCTGGCCGAGCGCCGGGCCATGCTGGCGGTGGCAGACCGGGTGTCGGTGCGTTCCGGCGAAATGCTCTACCGCAAGGGCGATCCGGCGGGGGGCTTTCTGGGTCTGGTGGCGGGCGCCCTGAAGGTGTCCACCCTGGGAGAGGACGGGCGCGAGGGCATCCTGTCGGTGGTGGAGGCGGGCAACTGGCTGGGCGAGACTTCGTTGCTCGACGGACAGCCGCGTCCGCACGATGTGACGGCCGTGCGGGCCAGCGAGGTGCTGGTGATCAGCCCGCACGCCTTTGCGCGCCTGATGCAGCGCGGTGCCTTTGCCCGCGCGGTGAATCTGCTGCTGTGCGCTCGGGTGCGAGGCCTGTACGGGCTGCTGGAGGACTCCATGCTGCGCTCCACCCGCACCCGGATTGCCCGGCGCCTGCTGGCCCTGGCCCGCGGGGATGCCACCATGGCCAGTGACGCCCGCGTGCGGGTGACGGTGTCGCAGGAGGCGCTGGCGATGATGCTGGGCATCACCCGCCAGACGCTGTCCAAGGAACTCAAGGCGCTGGTGGAGGCGGGTGTGCTGGCCCTGGGGTACGGGCAGATCGAAATCGTGTCGCTGGCCGGGCTGGAGCAGCACAGCGCACTGGCCTGAGGTTCAGGTCGCCAGCCGCTGGCCGGCCCACAGCACCTGGTCCAGCACCGCCTGCACCCGGTCGCGGTGCACCTCGGACGGGAGCTGCCCCTGCGCGTCAAAGGCGTCGCTGGCATGGTTCAGGGCGAACTGGCGCGGGCACACCCAGCACTGCAGGTTGTGCAGCAGCGGGGTCAGGTGGCTCAGGGAGCGCAGGCCTCCGAGGGCTCCGTTGGAGGCGCTGAGCAGGCCCACCACCTTGCCAGCAAAGGGCCGGTCGCCGCTGCCCCAGACCGGGTGGCCGTGGACCGGGCTGGAAGCCCAGTCGATGGTGTTCTTGAGCAAGCCGGTGTAGCTGCCGTTGTACTCGGGCGAGCAGATGATCCATGCCGGATGGGCGTCCAGCGTTTCCTTGAGGCGCAGCACATCGGGCGGCGTGCCCCGGGCTTCCAGGTCGGCGTTGTACAGCGGAATGTCCAGTGTGGCGAGTTCCAGCAGGGTGACCTCGGCCCCTGCGGCGCGGGCTTGGGCCGCGGCCACGTGGGCGAGGCGGCGGTTGAAGGAGTGTTGGCGGGTGCTGCCGGCAAAGATCAGGAGTTTCATGCCCGCCATTGTGGCCGGGTTTGCGGGCTGGGGCCGCCCTGCACAGGGGGCGCCCGGTAAAATCGGCCCCATGCTCTACCCACAAGAATTCGACGTCATCGTCGTCGGCGGCGGTCACGCCGGAACCGAGGCCGCCTTGGCCGCTGCCCGCATGGGGTGCAAGACCCTGCTGCTGAGCCACAACATCGAAACCTTGGGGCAGATGAGCTGCAACCCGTCCATCGGCGGCATCGGCAAGGGCCATCTGGTGAAAGAGGTGGATGCCCTGGGCGGCGCCATGGCCTTGGCTACCGACGAGTCCGGTATCCAGTTTCGCACCCTCAACTCCAGCAAGGGCCCGGCCGTGCGCGCCACCCGGGCGCAAGCCGATCGCATCCTGTACAAGGCGGCCATCCGCCGCATGCTGGAAAACCAGCCCAACCTGTGGCTGTTCCAGCAGGCGGTGGATGATCTGATGGTGGAGGGCGACCGGGTGGTCGGTGCCGTCACGCAGGTGGGCATCCGCTTTCGCTCCCGGACCGTGGTGCTGACGGCCGGCACCTTCCTGGACGGCAAGATCCATGTGGGGCTGAACAACTACGCGGCCGGACGCGCCGGCGACCCGCCGGCCGTGTCGCTCAGCGCCCGGCTCAAGGAACTGAAGTTGCCGCAGGGGCGCCTGAAGACGGGCACGCCACCACGCTTGGACGGCCGCTCCATCGATTTCAGCAAGTGCGAGGAACAGCCCGGCGACGGCATGCCCGGCGGCATGAGCCCGACCATGCCGGTGTTCAGCTTCATGGGCCGGCTGGACATGCACCCGCAGCAGATGCCGTGCTGGATCACCCACACCAACGCGCGCACCCACGACATCATCCGCAGCGGCTTTGACCGCAGCCCCATGTTTACCGGCAAGATCGAGGGGGTGGGGCCGCGCTACTGCCCCAGCGTGGAAGACAAGATCAACCGCTTTGCCGACAAGGACAGCCACCAGATTTTTCTGGAACCCGAAGGCCTGACCACGCACGAGTACTACCCCAACGGCATCAGCACCAGCCTGCCGTTTGACATCCAGTACGCGCTGGTGCGCAGCATGCCGGGGCTGGAGAACGCCCACATCCTGCGCCCCGGTTACGCCATCGAGTACGACTACTTCGACCCGCGCAGCCTCAAGAGCAGCTTCGAGACACGCCAGATCCAGGGCCTGTTCTTTGCCGGCCAGATCAACGGCACCACCGGCTACGAGGAGGCTGCGGCCCAGGGCCTGTTCGCCGGGGTGAACGCTGCCCTGCAGGCCGGCGCCCGGAACGCCTGGGGCCAGGACACCTGGACGCCCGGACGCGACGAGGCCTACCTGGGTGTGCTGGTGGACGACCTGATCACCAAGGGCGTGACCGAACCCTACCGCATGTTCACCAGCCGGGCCGAGTTCCGCCTGCAGCTGCGCGAGGACAATGCCGACGCCCGCCTGACCGAGACCGGCCGCAAGCTGGGGCTGGTGGATGACGCCCGCTGGGCTGCCTTCTGCCGCAAGCGCGATGCTGTTTCACGTGAAACAGAGCGCCTGCGTTCCATCTGGGTCAGCCCCAAGAACCTGCCGGCCAGCGAATCCGAGCGGGTGCTGGGCAAGGCGATTGACCACGAATACAACCTGGCCGATTTGCTGCGTCGCCCCGATGTGGACTATGCCGCCCTGATGTCGCTGCAGGACGGGCGGTACGCCAACCCGGACCTGCCGCCCGTTGTTCCACGTGAAACTTCTTTGGGAGGGCCCACCACTGACCCGGCCGCCCAGGCGCAGGCGGTGTTCGTGGCGGCGGTGGTGGAGCAGGTGGAGATTGCTGCCAAGTACTCCGGCTACATCGACCGTCAGAAGGACGAGGTGGAGCGGGCGAGCCATTACGAAAACCTGCGGCTGCCGCCGGAGCTGGACTACATGCAGGTCACGGCCCTGAGCATCGAGGCACGCCAGCGCCTGAACAAGCAGCGGCCGGAAACCCTGGGGCAGGCGTCGCGCATGTCGGGCATCACGCCGGCCACCATTTCCCTGTTGCTCATTCATTTGAAGAAGGGCAACTTCCGCGGTTTTGCCGGCAACCCGCCGGCGCCGGCAGCGGAAGGGGCGGCCTGATGCGCGCGCTCGAACCGGGCTTGCGCCAGGGGCTGGCGGCGCTGGCGCTGGAGTTGGACGACGCGCAGGTGGGCTGCCTGCTGGATTACCTGGAGCTGATTCAGAAGTGGACCAAGGTCTACAACCTGACGGCGGTGCGCGATCCGGCAGAAATGCTGACACACCATCTGCTGGACAGCCTGGCGGTGATCCGCCCCCTGCGCCAGCAGGTAGCCCAACGGGCGGCGCCGGCGGGCGCGCCGTCTGCCGTCCGGCTGCTGGATGTCGGCTCGGGTGCCGGCCTGCCCGGCATTGTCATTGCCATCTGCTGCCCGGACATCACCGTGCATTGCGTGGACACCGTGGCCAAGAAGGCGGCGTTCATTCAGCAGGTGGCGGTCAGCCTGCGGCTGCCCAACCTGCGCGGCGTGCATGCCCGGGTGGAGTCGCTCACAGAATCGTATGACGTGGTCAGCTCCCGTGCCTTTGCCTCGCTGGCAGACTTTGCCCACTGGTCCGGCGCCGCGTTGGCAGGGCAGGGCGTCTGGATGGCCATGAAGGGCAAGCACCCCGACGACGAAGTGGCCGCCTTGCCTGCCGGGGTGGAAGTGTTTCACGTGGAACAGTTGCTGGTGCCGGGGCTGGATGCAGAACGCTGCATTGTCTGGATGCGCAAACGCGCTGCCTGACGCCGGTCGCGTGCCCGTCCGCTGGGCGGGCCGAAAGGTAACGTAAACTTGCTCCCTCTGCCCGCAGCGGTCTGCGGGCCACGCCCCAAGGAATTTTCCATGTTTGGCATAGCCGACTACGGCGCCTTTGTCGCCGCCTTCATCATTCTGCTGTTCATCCCCGGACCCGGGAATCTGGCCATCATCACCTCCACCACCAAGGGTGGTCTGCGGGGTGGCCTGGCCGCCACGCTGGGGTTGATGGCGGGCGACCAGGTCCTGATGTGGCTGGCCGTGGCCGGTGTGGCGGCGGTGCTGGCCGCGTACCCCACGGCGTTTCGGGCCGTGCAGTGGCTGGGTGCCGGCTACCTTGTGTGGCTGGGCTTCAAGATGTTGACGGCCAAGCCCGGCGCAGCGCCCATTCTGCACATCAAGCCGCACCACTATTTCCAGCAGGCGCTGACGATCACGGTGCTCAATCCCAAGGCCATCGTGTTCTACATGGCCTTCTTCCCGCTGTTCATCGACCCGACCCAGCACCTGGGCCTGGTGACCTTCGGGGTGATGGCGCTCACCGTGGCGGCCCTGGCTTTTGTCTACTGCTTCGCCGTCGTGCTGCTGACGCACTTTCTGGCGGAACGGCTGCGCGCCAATCCCCGGATTTCCCGCACCCTGGAAAAACTGGCCGGGGTGTTCCTTATCGGTTTTGGTGCCAAGCTGGCGCTGTCCCGCTGAGCCCCGCGGTCTTGCATTCTCCGTTTCCTTCCATTCTCAGGTAAGCACCCCATGGCCAAAATTTTCTGTGTTGCCAACCAAAAAGGTGGCGTTGGCAAAACCACCACCACGGTGAACCTGGCCGCCGGCCTGGCCAAGGTCGGACAGCGGGTGCTGATGATCGACCTAGACCCGCAGGGCAATGCCACCATGGGCTCGGGCGTGGACAAGCGCCAGCTGGAGCTCACCGTGTACGACGTGCTGCTCGAATCCGCCTCCATTGCCGAGGCGCGGGCGCAAAGCGACAAGCTCAAGGACGGCGGCTGCAGCTACGACATCCTGGGCGCTAACCGCGAGCTCGCCGGGGCCGAGGTCGAGTTGGTGGAAGTGGAGCGCCGCGAGCGCCGCCTCAAGCAGGCGCTGGCGGTGGTGGATGCCGAGTACGACTTCGTCCTCATCGACTGCCCCCCAAGCCTGTCCATGCTCACGCTCAACGGCCTGTGCTGCGCCCATGGCGTGATCGTGCCCATGCAGTGCGAATACTTTGCACTCGAAGGCCTGACCGACCTGGTCAACACCATCAAGCAGGTCAAGGCCAACCTGAACGACGATCTGCAGATCATCGGCTTGCTGCGCGTCATGTTCGACCCGCGCATCACCCTGCAGCAGCAGGTCAGCGACCAGCTCAAGGCCCACTTCTCCGACAAGGTGTTCGACACCGTCATTCCGCGCAACGTGCGCCTGGCCGAAGCGCCCAGCTACGGCGTGCCCGGCGTGGTGTTCGATCCCTCGTCCAAGGGGGCGCAGGCGTTTGTCACGTTCGCGCAGGAAATGGTGGACCGCATCAAGGCCATGTGAGCGCACGGCAGCAGAAATTCAGCATGAAACAAGGCTTAAAAGCCCGTATCCATTGCGCAGACAGCTATCAAAATAATAGCAAATACACGGCATGAACACTTCTTCCGATCCGGTCCTGGTCCTGCCCGGCTGGCAAGACTCCGGGCCCGACCACTGGCAGAGCCGCTGGGAGGCGCTGCACGGTTATGTGCGCGTGGAGCAACACGACTGGATGAAGCCTCTGCGGGGTGACTGGATGGCGCAGCTGGAAGAGGCTGTTTTGGCGGCCCCTGCTGCGGTGGTGCTGGTGGCGCACAGCCTGGGCTGCATCCTCACGGCGGCATGGGCCGCGCATTCCCGCAATACCCACCGGGTGAAGGTGGCCCTGCTGGTGGCGCCGGGGGACCCCGAGCGTGAAGAGCTGCGTGCACCGCTCAAGAGCTGGTCGCCAGTGGTGCTGCAGCGCCTGCCGTTTCCCAGCGTCCTGCTGGGCAGCCACGATGATCCCTATTGCAGCCTGCAGCGCGCCCAGGACTTTGCCGGTGCGTGGGGTTCCACCTTTGTGGACTACGGCCATGCCGGCCATATCAATGCCGCTTCCGGGCTGGGTGACTGGCCGCAGGGGCACGCAATTCTGATGCAATTAATGAGGGAGAACTGAATGGTTACCAAGAAACCCAAGGGTCTGGGCATGGGTCTGGAGGCCTTGCTGGGCCCCAAGGTCAAGGACCGCGCGCCGGCCGATGCGGGTGCCGCCAACTCGGGGCTGCCCAGCACCCTGATGCTCGACGACATGGTGGCGGGCATGTACCAGCCCCGCACCCGCATGGACGAGGGCGCCCTGTACGAGCTGGCCGAGAGCATCAAGGTGCAGGGCATCATGCAGCCCATCCTGGTGCGGCGCCTGGCCGACGGCGCCAACGCCGGCAAATACGAGATCATTGCCGGCGAGCGGCGCTTTCGCGCCGCCCGGCTGGCCGGGCTCGACAGTGTGCCGGTGCTGGTGCGCGACGTGCCCAATGAGGCTGCCGCTGCCATGGCGCTCATCGAGAACATCCAGCGCGAAGACCTCAACCCGCTGGAAGAGGCTCAGGGCCTGCAACGCCTGATCAAGGAGTTCGGACTCACTCACGAAACCGCGGCGCAGGCCGTGGGCCGTTCGCGCAGCGCCGCCAGCAACCTGTTGCGCCTCCTGAACCTGGCCGATCCGGTGCAGACTATGCTGATGGCCGGCGACCTCGACATGGGCCACGCCCGCGCCCTGCTGGCGCTGGACCGCGCCACCCAGATCACCGCGGCCAACCAGATCGCGGCCAAGAAGATGTCGGTGCGCGAGGCCGAGAGCCTGGTCAAGAAACTCAGCGCCGAGTTCACGCTCACGTCCACCAAGCCCAAGAAAGAGAAGTCGCGCGACCTCAAGCGCGTGGAGGAAGAGCTGTCGGACCTGCTCATGGCGCAGGTCGAAATCCACGTCAAGAAGCGCGTCAAGCGTGCCGGGCGCCTGGAGGAGATGGGGGAGGTGGTCATCCAGTTCGGCTCGCTGGATGAACTCAACGGGCTCATCGAGCGGCTCTCACCCGGTGCCAGCCGCTAAGCGTTTCGGGTTTCTGGGAACCTGGCCGCTGCCGGCCCTGCTGGCCTGGGCGGCTGCCTGGGGCCTGTTTCGCCTGGCCCAGGGCTGGAGTTGGGGCACGACCACCGCCCTGGCGCTGGCGTCGGCCCTGGGCGTGGCGGCCAGCCTGTGGGGCCACACCTGGTGGCGCCGTCTGTTCATTGCGGCGGGGTTTCCCCTGTCGCTGGCCTTGTCCCTGCCCGCCGCGGGCCTGGCGGCCGTGCCGGCCTGGGCCTGGCTGGTGCCGCTGGCCTTGCTGCTGCTGGTCTATCCCCTCAATGCCTGGCGCGACGCGCCCCTGTTTCCCACGCCGCGTCAGGCGCTGGACACCCTGGCTGCGCATGTCCCGCTGGCCCCCGGTGCCCGGGTGCTGGACGCCGGCTGCGGCCTGGGCGACGGGCTGCTGGCCCTGCGCCGGGCCTACCCGCAGGCGCAACTGCACGGTCTGGAGTGGAGCTGGCCGCTGCGCGCGGCCTGCGCCTTGCGCTGCCCCTGGGCGCGGGTGCGCCGCGGTGACATCTGGCGTGCCGACTGGTCGGGTTACGACCTGGTCTACCTGTTCCAGCGGCCCGAGAGCATGGCGCGCGCACTGCACAAGGCGCGCAGCCAGATGCGCCGCGGCAGCTGGCTGGTGAGCCTGGAGTTCCAGGACCCCGCAGTGGCGCCGACCCACACCCTGACCGCGCCCGACGGCCGCCCGGTCTGGCTGTACCGCATGCCCTGAGGCCTAGACCAGGCCCCAATCCTGCGCCGGGGCGTTGGGGAAGATGCGCTCCAGGTCCCGGGGCGAGAGGCCGTACATGCGGCCCAGCAGCCCCCCCAGCACGGCGCGGTATTCGTTGAGCACGGGATAGTCCCGGTTCTGGAACAGCGTGGCGGGCTCCAGCGCCTGCTGCGCGCCCACCACCTTGCCGCCCGCGGCGCTGCCCAGTCCGCCCCCCAGCACCCAGTACACCGTGCCATGGCCGTGGTCGGTGCCGCGGGTGCCATTTTCCCGGAACGTGCGGCCAAATTCGGAGAGCACCACCACCACCGTCTGCTTCCAGGCCGGGCCCATCTCCTGGGCGAACCCCGACAGGCCCCGGCCCAGATCCGCCAGGTTGTTGGCCAGCGGGCCCTGCGCGGCCCCTTCGTTGATGTGGGTGTCCCAGCCGCCAATATCCACAAAGCCGATCTGGTAGCGCTCGCGCATCAGGCGGGCGATGCGCCGGGCTTCCAGTTCGAACCCCTTGGCGGAAATGGCGCCCCGGTTGGCCATCTGCATTTCCTGGTCCAGCTCGCGCGCCACTTCCTGGCGCAGGTCCAATCCCTCGCGCACGGCGCCTTCCAGCGCGTGCCCCTGGTACAGGCCGGCCAGCACGCCGGACTGCCGTGCATCGAAAGCTGGTTTGCCCACCCCCTTGAGCGAGATGTTCGCCACGCTCACGTCCCCCTTGAAGACGGTCGGCAGGGCATCCGTGAAGGCGATGGATGCGCTGCCCAGCACCTGCGACAGGCGGTTCAGAAAGCCGGAGGCCACGGCGCTGCCGGCCGGGCCGGCCAGACCGGCTTCGATGCGGTCCTGGGTCTCGAAATGGCTGCGGGACGCATCGTAGGTGCCGGCGAAGGGGATGAACGCCACTTCCTTGCGCGCCCACATCGGTGCAAGGTTGTCGCGCAGCGCCGGATGCAGGCTCCAGTGCCCGTCCAGGGCCAGCGCTGCCTGCGGGTTGGCGGGGTCCGGCCGCGCGATGGCCAGGGTGGGGCGGGCCTCGTAATAGAAAGGGCTGCCGCTGGGGACAAGCAGGTTGGCCGCGTCATACCCGCCGCGCAGGAACACCAGCAGGAAACGGTTCTGGGTGGCGGGTGCGGCGTGCAGCCGGATGCCGCTGGCCAGCGTGGTGGCCGCCAGACCGGCTTGCAACAGGGTTCTGCGTTTCATGGGCGTCGCTCCAGGGGTGGGCACACAGCAGTTCAATGGAACATGAAATCGGGCGACGCCAGCAGGTAGGCATTCCATTCCCACTGGGTTGACGCCTGGGCCAGTGCCGCGCGCAGCGCCGGCGACAGGCCGGGCTCCAGGGCGTCGAAAAACAGCCGGTTGCCCAATTGGGGAAAGCCGGTGACCTGTGCCGGGTTGCCGTCGTCCGGATCAAACAACCCGGCGTTGCCGCTGCCGATCCATTTGGCAATTTCAAAGCGTTTGCCCATCTGTCCGGCGCTGTCCCAGTCCGCGGCACGCAGGCCGTAGCCGTCGGGCGTCAGATGGCCGTACAGGCTCTCGCCCAGCGCGTTGAGCATGGCGTTAGCCGGTTTGAGGTTGACAAAGAAGCGGCCGCTTGGCGTGGGGGTGTCATAGGCCAGGCGCAGGGCGGACACGACGTAGTGCATCGGGTCCTTGAACTTGGTCCCCAGGCTGGCGTCGAACTCTCGGGAGTTGAACATCACGCGCAGCACGCTGGGGATATCGCCATCGGAACGGGTAAATGCGCGGGCCATGCGTTCCACCAGGGCCGGGGGCGGGTCGTCCGCAACGAACTGGACGGCCAGCTTGCGGGCGATGAAATGCGCGGTGGCCGGGTTGCGCACCAGCAGGTCCACGGCCTGGGTCACCTCGGTCAGGCCGCTGCCTGCCAGGGTGTGCCCCAGCAGCGTCTTGTCGCCGAAGTCATGCCGGTCCGGATTGAATTCGAAAGCCCCCTCGTTGACCAGCAAGTGCTGCACTGCCAGTTTTACGCGCGAGGGCGTGGCACCGGTGTTGACCCCCAGGCCCGTCAGCACGCGCGCCAGTTCCTGCACGTCCTGCTGCGTGTAGCCGCCGTCCACCCCCATGGTGTGCAGCTCCAGCAGTTCCCGGGCGTAGTTCTCGTTGATCCTGCCGGCTGCGCTCTGGGCGTTGTCCAGGTACACCAGCATGGCCGGGTGCTTCATGGTGGCCAGCAGCAAATCGCGAAAGTTGCCCAGGGCGTGCGGGCGTATGGCCTGTTCCTCGTAGTCGGCAACGGACCACCGCAGGTTGGCCTTGTAGCGGAAAACGCTGAAGTGGTTCAGCCAGAACCAGGTCATTTGTTCCTTGAGTTGGGCCGGGGAGTACACGGCGCGCAGCAGGTGGCGCTTGGCGGCTTCCTGGGCCACACGTTCCTGCGCGTCCTGCAGGGCCCGGCGGGCGGCGCTCTTTTCGTCGCCGTCCGGCAGGGCGTTGATGCGGCGGTTCTCCACGTCGGCGTCCGCCAGCAGCCGGGCGGCCGTGTGGGTGCTGATGCTCAGCGCGTCAATCGTGCGCTGGACTGCGGCGGGCAGGGTATCGTGCGCAGGGGCCAGCTGCTGCTCCAGGAACTGCTTGCGTCCCAGGGCCCGGTACTGCGCCAGGGTGGTGGAATCAAGCCCGTAGGTCAGGCGGTTGATCCAGCGCACGTCATCCGGCTGGAGTGGGCGTTCGGCGCACAGGCCCAGCACGGCGGAGCAGGCCAGCACGATTCCCAGTGCCGCCCGGCATGCGCTTCTCTTGCGGTCCATGGCAGACGCGGCCTCAGTTCCAGCCGATCACGTCCAGCCCCTTGTCCCGCAGGCAGCGCTGCACGAAATGCCGGTACGTCTGGCTGGGCTTGTTGTGGAAGGCGCCTGCGGTGGCCCCAGCCGAGCCGCCAATGGCGGCGCCGGCAGCACCCGAGCCCAGCACGTTCTCCAGGCTGCGGCCCCGCACGGCGGCACTCACGGCGCCGGCCACGCCACCCACGGCGGCCCCCTTGGTGGCCCCCTGGGCCACGGCATTGTCTTTTTCCTCCGGCGTCAGGCCCGCCGTGGTGGCCCGTGCGGTGCAGGCCGCCACCTCGTCACGGGCGCGTGCTTCGCCCAGGCTGTTGTAGGTGGCGTTGGGGTAGAGCACCGGCCCGGCGTTGGGGCTGTTGGGGCCGGAAGAGGCGGCGCAGGCCGCCAGCAGGAGGGCGGTGGCCAGTGTGGCGCACGCGGGGAGGGCAAGACGATGCATGGTGTGACCCGGTAGTGGATGTCCAGTGGCACGCGCGGCACCCGCGCGTGGGGCAAGGCATTGGGCATGGCCCCGTCCCAGTCTACGGGATGACGCAGCCATGCACCCCGTCACAACGCGGCAGCCCGCCGCGAGTTGACACCCGGCCGGTGCGCGCACGCCTGCAAAGGTTACGCCGTGTAAAGCGGGGGTGGCCGATGGCAGAATGGCGTGGCGGCACCGGCTGTGCCACCCGCGCCTTCAGGAGATTGACCATGCCTTCCCCCCGTTCACCGGCCCCCGACACCCCCAGCGACGTGGAGGCCATCACGCACGCCCAGCAGGTGGTGGTGTTCGCCCTGGCCACGCTGGCCGAGCAGCGGGAATCCGACTCCGAGAACCACTTGCTGCGCGTGCAGGCCTATGTGCGCGCGCTGGCGCAGACGCTGCAGCGGGAACCCGCGTTTGCCACCCTGCTGAGCGACGCGTACATCGACCTGCTGTGCCGCAGCGTGCCCCTGTACGACATGGGTTCCATCGGCGTGCCGGAGCGCATCCTGCTCAAGCCGGGGCCGCTGACGCCGGATGAAGTGGTGCTCATGCGCACCCACACCACCGTGGGCCACGCCGCCATCGAACGGGCCGAGCAGACGCTGGGGCGGGCATCGCCCCGACTGGTGGTGGCCAAGGAACTGGCGCTGTCGCACCACGAGAAATGGGACGGCAGCGGCTACCCGCAGGGGCTGGCGGCAACGCAGATTCCGGTGGCCGCGCGCATCATGGCCATCGCCGACGTGTACGACGCCCTGATCTCCGACAAGGTGTACAAGGACGGCGTACCGCACGACCGGGCAGTGCAGGTCATCTTCGGCGAGCGCGGCGCGCACTTCGACCCGGACATGGTGGACGCCTTCATTGCCATCCAGGACACCTTCGCGCGCATTGCCCGCCAGCACGCCGACACCGAGGCCGACATGCGCCACCGCATGGAGTACATGGCCAGCTCCATCGCCGACCACGCCGAGCTGTAGGGGCTGGCGCCGCTCCCCTCGTTACCAGAGGGACAGTGCGCGGCCGGGCAGGCCGGCGGCCAGCAGGCCCATGCCCAGGTGAAAGACACTCCACGCCAGGTAGCGCCGGCGCAGGCGCTGGGGGGCCAGGGCGGAAATCAGGAACAGACGCGTGTCACGCGGCGCCCGCACCATGTGGACGCCGGGCTGCTGGCGGATGTCCCGGTGGTTGCGTTCCACGGTCCGGGTGGCCAGCCGGCGCGCCAGCTCCCATTCGCGCGCGTCAATCTGGCCGTTGCCGTCCAGGTCGAAACGCCGCTTCAAGCCGGCTGCATCGGCCTTCCAGGTGGCGAGCAGCGCGCCCACGTCCTCGCTCAGGTTCAGGGCCGTGGCGGCGCCGCCGATGGTGGAAAACTCGCCCAGCACATAGACCGTGCTGCCGCCAAACAGCAGTTCCTCGACTTGCTTGGTGCCATCCCGGTAGGTGGTGCGGGTTTCGGCGCCCAGGATCTCGGCGTGGTCGGGGTCCACCCGGCAGGTGCCCGTGGCATCGGAGATTTCAAAGGTGGCGCTGCTCACGCCGTGGTCCACCTCGCGCCACTCGCGCTCGGACGGGTCTTTCTCGTACACCCGGTAGCGGTACCAGATGCATTGCACGCCGCTCAGGGGGCTGGTGATCAGGTTGTCGGGGCTGACGCTGGCGCGCCCCTGCACCTCCACGTAGCCCTGCGCTGCCGAGCCGATGCGGGAGGTCGCCGTGTTGGCAATGGCCCGTGCGCGGCGCAGGGCCGCAGCCCACGCCCCGATGCCCAGCAGCGCCACCGCCACCAGGAACAGCCGGCTGGCGGTGCCGGGACCGGCCCGCAGCGCACCCACGAACAGGCCCAGGTAGCAGGCTGTGAAAAAGGCGTTGAGGTCCTGGCTGCGAACCGCCCGCAAGCCCCAGAGCAGCACCGGCTTCAGCCTTTGAAGCGCTGGCCGATGTCGACGTCCTGCAACTCCGCGGCAGCAAACTGCAGCAGGTCAAAGGCCTTGAACTGGAACCAGCGCGCCAGCAGCACCCCGGGGAACTGCGCAATGCGCACGTTGTTGATGTTGACGCTGTCGTTGTAGAACTCGCGCCGGTCGGCAATGGCGCTTTCCAGACCGCTGATACGCGACTGCAGGTGCAGGAACTGCTCGTTGGCCTTCAGGTCGGGGTAGGACTCGGCCAGGGCAAACAGCTGCCCCAGCCCGCCGCGCAAGGCGCCCTCGGCCTGGCCCAGGGCCTCCACGTTGTGGGCCTCACGCGCCGACGACACGCGGGCGCGCGCCTGGATGACCTTCTCCAGCGTGGCCTGTTCGTGCTGCATGTACTGCTTGCAGGTGTCCACCAGCTTGGGCAGCTCGTCGTGGCGCTGCTTGAGCAGCACGTCGATGTTGGCCCAGGCCTTGGCGACTCCATTCTTCACCTCCACCAGGCTGTTGTACAGGGTGACCAGGTAGACCACCAGGACGCCAACGCCAATCCAGAAAATCACCATTGCAGTTTCCTATTCCATTGATGAATGGGGTGTGCGCCGCATCACAGCGCGAAAATTTTGCCCGGGTTGAGAATGTTCTGCGGGTCCAGCGCACGCTTGATGGCGCGCATCATGTCCACGGCACCGGTACCGGTCTCGCTCTCCAGGAAATCCATCTTGTGCAGGCCCACGCCGTGCTCGCCGGTGCAGGTGCCGCCCAGCCGGAGCGCGCGCGCCACGAGCTGGTGGTTCAGCCGTTCGGCGGTTTCGCGCTCGGCGGGAATGGCCGGGTCGATCAGGTAGCCCATATGGAAGTTGCCGTCGCCCACGTGGCCCACCAGGAAGTAGGGAATGCCGGCTGCCTGCGCCTCGGTCACCGAGTCCAGCAGGGCCTCGGCCAGGCGCGAGATCGGCACGCAGGCATCGGTGGTGATGGCCTTGCAGCCCGGGCGCGACTGCACGCCGGCAAAGTAGGCGTTGTGCCGCGCCGTCCACAGGCGGGTGCGCTCCTCGGGGGTGGCTGCCCACTCGAAGGTTTCGCCACCGTGCTCGCGGGCGATGGCCTGCACCGTTTCCACCTGCTCCTGCACGCCGGCGGGGGAGCCGTGGAATTCCATCAGCAGCATGGCGCCTTCGCGCAGGCTGAGCTTGGAGTGCTGGTTGACCACGCGCACCGTGTTGGCGTCCAGCAGTTCGCAGCGCGCAATGGGCACGCCCAGCTGGATGATCTGGATGGTGGTGTTCACCGCGTCGGCCAGCGTGGCAAAGGAGCAGGTGGCCGCCATCACGGCTTCGGGCAGGGGGTAGAGCTTGACCGTCACTTCGGTGATCACGCCCAGCGTGCCTTCGGAGCCCACCAGCAGGCGCGTCAGGTCGTAGCCGGCCGACGACTTCTTGGCCTGCGTGCCGGTGCGGATGACCGCGCCGCTGGCGGTGACCACTTCCAGCGCCAGCACGTTCTCGCGCATGGTGCCGTAGCGCACGGCGTTGGTGCCGGAAGCGCGCGTGGCGCTCATGCCGCCAATCGTGGCGTCGGCGCCGGGGTCGATGGGGAAGAACAGGCCGGTGGACTTGACCGCTTCGTTGAGCTGCTTGCGCGTCACGCCGGGCTGCACCGTCACGGTCAGGTCTTCGGCGTTGATGGACAGCACCTGGTTCATCTGGCTCACGTCCAGGCTGATGCCGCCCTCGACGGCCAGCAGGTGGCCTTCCAGCGAGGTGCCCACGCCGAAGGGAATCACGGGGGTGTTGTGCTGCGCGGCCAGCTGCAGCACCTGCGCCACTTCGGCCGTGCTGCGGGCAAACACCACGGCGCCGGGCGGCGGCACGTCAAAGGAGGACTCGTCGCGCCCATGCTGCTCGCGCACCACCTGGGCGGTGGAACAGCGCTCGCCGAACTGGGCTTGCAGGGCTTGCAGCAGCGCGGCGGGAACCGGGCGCTGGTTCACGCGGGGCAGCAAATGCGGGGTGGTGGTAGGGGCATTCATGCGACCAGTTTACGATAGCGAGATTCCTTTTGTACTTTCATGGAGTCGACCATGGGCAACCGCCTCTCGCAAATCGCCACCCGCACCGGAGACAACGGCACCACCGGTCTGGGCGACAACACCCGGGTCTCCAAGAACAGCCTGCGCGTGCACGCCATGGGGGACGTGGACGAACTCAACTCACACATCGGCCTGCTGCTGTGCGAGGACATGCCGGCGGCCGTGCGGTCTCTGCTGGTGGAAATCCAGCACCAGCTGTTCAACCTCGGCGGCGAGCTGTCCATTCCCGGCTTCGAGCTGCTCAAGCCCGATGCCCTCTTGGTGCTGGACCAGGCGCTGGAGGACCACAACGCCAACCTGCCGCGCCTGCAGGAATTCATCCTGCCCGCCGGCACCCGCGCGGCTGCCCAGGCCCACATCTGCCGCACCGTGGCGCGCCGGGCCGAGCGCTCGGTGGTGGCCCTGGGGGCGCAGGATGCGCTGAAGGACACGCCGCGCCAGTACCTCAACCGCCTGTCGGACCTGATGTTCGTGCTCTCGCGCGTGCTCAACCGCTACCGCCCCGACGGCACGGTCGGCGACGACGTCTACTGGAAGAGCGAGAAGCTGGCGCAGTCCGGGCAGTGAGGTCCGGCCATGCGTGACGCCGGCCGACGCCGATTCCGATGCACGGTGGTGGTGGCGGGCCTGCTGGCGCCCCTGGCGGGGCTGGCACAGGACGGCGAAGCCCAGCCGCTGTGGGAGGTGGGCGCGATGTCGTTGCTGATGTCGCAGCAGGTCTACCCGGGCTCCGGCCAGCAGCTGGAGCGGGGCCTGTTGCTGCCGTATGTGGTGTACCGCGGCGACCTGCTGCGGGTGGACCGCGACAACGTGGGCCTGCGCAAGATTCTCTCCCCCGATGTGCGGCTGGACTTGGGCTTTGCCGCCGCCTTTGGCGCGGGCTCCGACGAGATCGATGCCCGCCGCGGCATGCCGGACCTGGGTACCCTGGTGGAGTTCGGTCCCCGCATGCAGTGGACGCTGGCCCGCGATGCCAACCATGGCCGCTGGCGCGCCGACTTCCCCCTGCGCGGCGTCTTTGACGCCACCAACCATTTCACCGACAAGGGCATGGCCCTGGAGCCCGAGCTGGTCTACCAGCGCAGCGCCCGGGCGGGCTGGAGCTACGGTGGCGGGCTGGGCCTGCTGCTGGGCGACCAGCGCCTGGCCGACACGCTGTACGGCGTGGCCCCGGCGTACGCCACGCCCAACCGCAGCGCCTACACCGCGCAGGCGGGGCTGATCGCCTCACGCTTGTCGCTCTATGCCGGCAAGGCCTTCACGCCGCACCTGCGCATCACGGCCTTCACGCGCGTGGATTCGGTGGCGGGGGCTGCCAACCAGTCCAGCCCGCTGGTGCAAAAGACCACGGGCGCATCGGTCGGCTTGTTCATCACCTACACCGTGGCACAGTCGCAGACGCTGGTGCGGGATTGATTGGGTGGTGCTATGCAATGCATAGCTGTCTGCGCAGTGTCTATGCGGCTGTACGCCGCATTAGATGCTTATTTTGGCGCCAGGATCGCCATCGTGATGCGTGACACGCAGGTCAGCTCACCGGCCTCGTTGCGCAGGTCGATCTGCCAGACCTGGGTGGTGCGGCCGACGTGCACGGGCTTGGCCACGCCGGTCACCCAGCCGCTGGTGGCGGCGCGGATGTGGTTGGCGTTGATGTCCAGGCCCACCGCCCGGTAGCCCTCCGGGCTGGCGAATACCGCAGCGCAGGAGCCCAGGGTTTCGGCCAGTACCACGCTCACGCCGCCGTGCAGCAGGCCGTAGGGCTGGCGCGTGCGTTCGTCCACGGGCACGCGGGCCGAGATGAAGTCGTCGCCGACTTCCAGGAATTCCATCCCCAGGTGGGATACGGCGGTGTTGGCGCTGATGGCGGTCAGCGTCTGAACAGAAATGGCTTGTTTCCAGATGGTCATGGTGCGCGGAGGTACTGAAGGGTTCGTGGGAGTTTATACCCCCACCCCAACCGTTGACCTGCATCAATCCCCTGTGCGGGCAGCCTGCTAACCTGCCGCCTCGACTGTTTATTCCCCCCTGTTCCATGCCCTCTCTCACCCTGGCCGAATTTTCCCTGGACCACTTCATGGCGCACTACTGGCAGCAAAAGCCGGTGGTCATCCGCCAGGGCTTCAAGGCCTTCGAGGACCTGATCACCCCCGAAGAGCTGGCCGGTCTGGCCTGCGAGGACACGGTGGACTCGCGCCTGGTCTACCAGAAAGACGGGAAATGGCAGGCCGAGACCGGCCCCTTCGAGTCCTACGACCATCTGGGCACCACCGGCTGGTCGCTGATCGTGCAGGCCGTCAACCACTGGTCGCCCGCCGTGGCCACGCTGGTGGAGCCGTTTGCCTTCATTCCGAAGTGGCGTCTGGACGACGTGATGGTCGTCTACTCCCGCCCGCAGGGCGGCGTCGGGCCGCACATCGACCTCTACGACGTGTTCATCTGCCAGGGCTCCGGCCGGCGCCGGTGGCGCGTGGGAGACCGGGGCGCGCACCGCCAGTTCGCGGCCCATGCGGCGCTGCTGCACGTGGACCCGTTCGAGGCCATCCTCGACGTGGAACTGCTGCCCGGCGACATCCTGTACATCCCGCCGGGCTTCCCGCACGACGGCGTCACGTTGGAAACCGCGCTCAGCTACTCGGTCGGTTTTCGGGGCAAGTCGGCCTGCGACCTGCTCAGCGGCCTGGCCGACTACGTGATCGACCAGGAGCAGGGCAGCGCGCTGCTGAGCGACCCCGGGCGGCCGGTGAGCCACCATCCGGGCCAGATCAACGCCAGCGACTTCGGGCTGATCCGGGCGCAGCTGCAGTCCCTGCTGGACAACGACACCCTGGTGGCCGACTTTGCCGGCAGCTTCCTGTCCAAGACCAAATGCGCGCTCGACTTGCAGCCGCTGGAAGAACCCATGGACGCCGCCGAGCTGCTCGACACCCTGCAGCAGCAGCCGCTGGTGCGCACCGGCGGCCTGCGCTGCTTCTACGTGGACGCTACGGCGGCCGACGGCGTGTGCTACGTGGACGGCGAACGCCAGGCCTTTGGCGCTGCCGCCCGCGCGGCCGTCACGGCGCTGTGCGACCAGGAGCAGCTCAGCCACAGCCAGCTGCGCAGCGGCCTGAAGAACCCGGAATTTGTGGCGGCGCTCACCGCCTGGGTCAACGCCGGCTACTGGTACTTTCTGGACTGAGCGGGCCGGGGTGTCGCGTGGGCGTCACCTGAGCCCAGGGGGGCGGGGGCATATTACGGCGAGACACCGGTGCGCCACGGGGCGCCCCGCAAAACCAGAACATGAGCCAGACAACACCCCCTCCCAACCTGCCCCAGATCCGCCTGTACCAGGACTGGCTGCGCGAAACCCGCGGCCTGTCGTTTGCCACCTACAACGACCTCTGGCGCTGGTCTATCACCGACCTCGACGCCTACTGGCAAAGCATCTGGGATTACTTCGAGATGCAGTCGCCCACACCGCACACGGCGGTGCTGGCCCGTAACGCCATGCCCGGGGCAGCGTGGTTTCCTGGCGCCCAGGCCAACTACGCGCAGCAGGTGTTTCGCCATGTGGCGCCGGCGCATGCTGCCGGTTTCCCGGCCATCATCAGCCGCAACGAACGCGGGCAGCAGCGCGAGCTGGGCTGGCCAGAGCTGCGCCGCCAGGTGGCCGCGCTGGCCCTGCACCTGCAAAGCCAGGGCGTCATGCCCGGCGACCGGGTGGCGGCCTACCTGCCCAACGTGCCCGAAGCCATGGTGGCGTTCCTGGCCACCGCCAGCATTGGCGCCGTGTGGAGCATCTGCGCCCCCGACATGGGTACCCACGCCGTGCTCGACCGCTTCAAGCAGATCACCCCCAAGGTGCTGATCGCTTGCGACGGCGTGCGCTACGCCGGCCGCGACTTTGACCGCATGGCCGTGGTGCAGGAGCTGGTGCAGGCCCTGCCCAGCGTGCGCCACGTCATCCTGCACGACAACCTGGGCACCGCCGACGCCCCGGAGCATGCTAGCAATTCCATAGCTGCCTGCGCCCGTTTCACGGCGCTTGCGGCCAGAAATGATGCGCAAACCGCGGCGTTCGAGCCTCTGTGGCTGCCATTTGACCACCCGCTGTGGATCGTCTACTCCAGCGGCACCACCGGCCTGCCCAAACCCATCGTGCACGGCCACGGCGGCACCGTGCTAGTGGCGCTGGCGCTCAAGACCCTGCACAACGACATCGGCTGCAGCTACAGCGGCAACAACCGGGGCGAGCGCTTCCACTGGTACAGCTCCACCGGTTGGGTCATGTGGAACGCCCAGGTGGCGGGCCTGCTCAACGGCACCACCTGCGTGATCTACGACGGCAACCCCGGCGGCAGCAAGGACAAGCCCGACTGGAGCACCCTGTGGCGTTTTGCCAGCGAGACGGGCGTGACCTTCTTTGGCGCCGGTGCGGCCTTTTTTGCCGGCTGCCTCAAGGCCGGCGTCGATCTGGCCCAGTGCGGCGACCTCTCCAGCGTGCGGGCGCTGGGCTCCACCGGCTCACCCCTGTCGCCCGAGGCGCAGATCTGGGGTACCCAGCAGTTCCGCCGCATTGCCCAGACCGCGGCGCAGGAGGACATCTGGTGGTGCAACATTTCCGGCGGCACCGACTTCTGCGGCGCCTTCATCGGCGGCAACCGCGAGCTGCCGCAGGAGCCCGGCGTCATGCAGTGCCGCCTGCTGGGCTGTGCCGTGGAGGCGTGGAACGAAGCCGGCGTGCCCGTGCTGGGCGAGGTGGGCGAGCTGGTGTGCAGCCAGCCCATTCCGTCCATGCCGCTGTATTTCTGGGGCGACCAGGGCAACGCCCGTTACCTGGCCAGCTACTTCGAGATGTACCCGCCCGGTCACGGCCGCAAGCCCGGTGGCGGCGACCTGGGCCCCGAGGCCGGCGGCGTCTGGCGCCACGGCGACTGGCTGCGCGTGGGCACCAAGGAGCAGGGCGGCGAGGGCTGCGTGATCTTTGGCCGCTCGGACGCCACCATCAACCGACACGGTCTGCGCATGGGAACCAGCGAGTTGTACAGCGCGGTGGAGGTGCTGCCCGAGGTGATGGACAGCCTGGTGGTCGACCTCGAATACCTGGGGCGCGAGAGCTACATGCCCCTGTTTGTGGTGCTGCGCGACGGCCTGGTGCTGGACGACGCGCTGAAGACCCGGATCAACGACGCCATCAAGACCGCCCTGAGCCCGCGCTTTGTGCCCAACGCCATCTTCCAGGTGGCCGAGATTCCGCGCACCCTGTCGGGCAAGAAGCAGGAGCTGCCCATCAAGAAACTGCTGCTGGGCCAGCCGCTGGAGAAGGTGGTCAACAAGGACGCCATGGCCAATCCGGCCTGCCTGGACTGGTACGTGGCCTTTGCCCAGCAGCGTTTAGTTCAAAAAAATTGAATTGTTGCGACAAGTAATTTGAATTTTTTGCAGAGCAGCGACTCCTAAACTTGTCGCATGTTCCAAACGCCGGTGGCATCCCGCCGCCGGTGGTCTTCACCTTACTTGCCATGCCATCCACTTCCGCTGCCACGCGCTACCACGGTTTTGCCATTGCCCTGCACTGGGTGCTGGCCGTGGCATTGGTCGGCATTTTCGCCATGGGCCTGTACATGGCCGACCTGCCGTTCTCGCCCCAGCGCCTGAAGCTGTACAACTGGCACAAGTGGGCAGGCGTCTGCATTCTGGCTCTGTCGGTGGTGCGCGTGCTGTGGCGCCTCAGCCACCGCCCGCCGGCCTTGCCGCAGGCGGTGACGCTGGCCATGCCGGGCTGGCAGATGGCGGCCTACCGCGCCACCCACGGCTTGCTGTATGCGCTGTTCTTCATCGTGCCGCTGGTGGGCTGGGCCTACAGCTCGGCAGCCGGGTTCCCCATCGTGCTATTCGGCGTGCTGCCGCTGCCCGACTTCGTGCCGGTGGGCAAGGCCCTGGCCGAGGCGATCAAGCCCTGGCACGAGATTTCGGCCTTCGCCATGGCCGCCCTGGTGGTGGTGCATGCGGGCGCTGCGCTCAAGCACCAATGGGTGGACCGCGACGGCCTGCTCGATCGCATGCTGCCCGGGCGGCGCTGAAGCCCCCCGGCGGTACGCACACTGATTCAAGGAGTGAATGAAATGAAACCCGTGTTGTCTTCGGTTCGCACCACTGCGGTGCTGTTGGTGGCTGCCTTGGGCGCCTTGCAGGCCCAGGCTGAGCAAAAGCTGCTGCCCGCGCAGAGCGAGATCGCGTTTGTGAGCAAGCAGATGGGTGTGCCGGTCGAGGGGCGCTTCAAGAAATTTGACGCCCAGATCGCGTTTGATCCGGCCAAGCCGCAGACCGGCAAGATCGCCTTCACCATCGACGTGGCCAGCGCCACGCTGGGCGCCCCCGAGTCGGACGCCGAGCTGCCCAAGGCCCCCTGGTTCAACACCGCCAAGTTTCCCCAGGCCACGTTCCAGTCCAGTGCCATCAAGGGCCTGGGCGGTGGCAAGTTCGAGGTGACGGGCAAGCTGTCCATCAAGGGCAATGTGCGTGATCTGGTCGTCCCCGTGGCGCTCACCCAGAGTGGCGCCACCACGGTGGCCAATGGCACGTTCGTCATCAAGCGCCTGGCGTTCAAGATCGGTGAAAACGAGTGGGCGGACACGTCCATGGTGGCCGATGACGTGCAGGTCAAGTTCAAGCTGGCGCTTTCCGGCGTCGGCAAGCTCTGATTCCTTTTTTCCCCAACCCTTTCTTTTCTGGAGTAATCACCATGCGTAAATCCCTTATCGGCCTCGCCGCTGCCGCCACCCTGCTGTCGGGCGTCGCCCAGGCACAGACCGCCACCTACAACCTGGACCCCACCCACACCTTCGTGACCTTTGAAATCGGTCACTTCGGCACCACCACCAACCGCGGCCGCTTCGACAAGAAGGAAGGTTCCGTGCAGCTGGACAAGGCGGGCAAGGCTGGCAAGGTGGAAGTCACCATTGACACCACCTCCATCAACACCGGCACGCCCGGCTTTGACAAGCACCTGCAAAGCGCCGAGCTGTTTGACGCCGCCAAGTACCCCACCATCAAGTTCGTCTCCGACAAGTTCATCTTCAACGGCGACAAGGTGGCTGAGATCGTCGGCAACCTGACTCTGCTGGGCAAGACCCAGACGGTGACCCTGAAGGCCAACCAGTTCAACTGCTACATGAGCCCCATGGTCAAGCGTGAAGTGTGTGGCGGCGACTTCGAAACCACCATCGACCGCACCGCCTTCGGCATGAACTACGGCATCGACTGGGGCTTCCCCAAGAACGTCCGCCTGGTGATCCAGGCTGAAGGGGTCAAGCAGTAATTGCCTGTCTGCCCCGACAAGGCCCCGCCGGTGCATTGCCGGCGGGGCCTTTTTTCTGGACGGTAAGATTTGCGCGTCCCAACAGCTTTATCCATCTTCGTGAACACTGATCTGCAACACTGGCGTTTCTTCCGGGCTGGCGGTTTTGACCAAGTGCGCCTGGACACCGCGGCGGAACTGCTCGCCATCGGCTCTCTGGACCAGAAACTGTGGGTGGCCCTGTCCTGCCCGGTGCAGGGCATCGAATTCGACGGCCGCACCCTGACGTTCGTCGACAGCGACGGCGACGGACAGATCCGCGCGCCCGAACTCATTGCCGCCGTGCAGTGGGCCGGTGAGCGGCTCAGCGACCCGCAGGTGCTGGCGCACAAATTGCCCGGCGTGCCGCTGGCTGCGCTGCGCACCGACGACGAGGAAGGCCAGCGCATCACCGCTGCGGCCCGCGAGCTGCTGGCCAGCCTGGAGCAGACCGACGGCATGGTGAGCGTGGAGGCCGCCAGCGCGGCACAGGCCCGCTACGTGGAACGCGCCATGGCCGCCTGGGAGTTGCAGGGCGAGGATGTCCTGCCCCTGGGCGACGCCACCGAAGCCGCCTACGCCACCTGGCAGGCGGTGGCCGACAAGGTGGACGACTGGTTTGTGCGCTGCCGCCTGGCGGCCTTTGACGGGCGTGCGGGCGAGGCCCTCAATGCCTCGGCCGAGGCCCTGACCGCGCTGGCGGCGGACACGCTCACGGCCGACGCCGAGGGCATTGCCGCCTTACCCGTGGCGCGGGTGCAGGCCCATGCAGCCCTGCACCTGGGCTCGGGCCTCAACCCGGCGTGGGCCGAGCGCATGCAGGCACTGCGGGAGGCGGTGGTCACACCACTGTTGGGTACCCGGGAGGCGCTGAGCGAGGCCGACTGGCGGGCGCTCAAAGACCGCTTCGCGCCTTATGCCGACTGGCTGGCCGCCAAACCCGATCCGGCCGCCGAGGGCGATGGCGTGCGCGAGCTGGAAAAGCTCGCGCGCTACGTGCGCGACCTGATGCCGCTGGCCAACAACTTTGTCGCCTTCCGCGACTTCTACACCCGCCAGGGCAAGGCCACGTTCCAGCTGGGCACGCTGTACATCGACGGGCGCTCGTGCGAGCTGTGCGTGGCGGTGTCGGATGCCACGCGCCACGCAGCGCTGGCCTCGCTGGCCCGCATCTGCCTGGTGTATTGCGACTGTGTGCGCGGCAGCGAGAAACTGAGCATTGCCGTGGCCATGACGGCGGGCGACTCCGACCAGCTCATGGTCGGGCGCAACGGGGTGTTCTACGACCGCCAGGGGCGCGACTGGAACGCCACCATCACCCGCATGGTAGAACACCCCATCAGCCTGCGCCAGGCCTTCTGGTCGCCGTACAAGCAGCTGGCGCGCCTGGTGGCTGGTCAGCTGCAGAAAATGGCGGCCAACAAGGCCAGTGCGTCCAACGACCGGCTCGGAGCCCTGGCCATGGGGGCCACCAAGAAGGCGGTTGCCGCCGGCGACGCGGCGGCCAAGGTGCCGGTCGCGCCGGCGGCGCCCCCGTTTGACGTGGGCAAGTTCGCCGGCATCTTTGCCGCCATCGGGCTGGCCGTGGGCGCCCTGGGCACGGCGCTGGTGTCCGTGCTGTCGGGGCTGCTGTCCCTCAAGTGGTGGCAGGTGCCCATCGCTTTGCTGGTGCTGCTGCTCATCGTGTCCGGCCCCGCCGTGGTGCTGGCGTGGTTCAAGCTGCGCAGCCGCAACCTGGGGCCTATCCTGGACGCCAATGGCTGGGCCATCAATGCCCGCGCCCGTATCAACATTCCGTTTGGCACTTCGCTGACCCAGCTGGCGCAGTTGCCGCCCAATGCCGAGCGTTCGCTGACCGACCCCTACGCCGAGAAGAAACGGCCGTGGGCGCTGTATGCGGGCCTGCTGGTCCTGGTGGGCCTGGGGGTGTATTTCGCGTTGAAGCAGGCGCACCTGGTGTGAGGGGAGGGGGCGCATCGCGCGCCCTTTCCGTGCGGACCCTGCCGGATTTGGTGCAGCCTGGTGGTGCACCACCGGACGCCGGTCAGCGTCCTAGGGGTTAGTCCGGGGCAGGGTATATCCGGATGCGTGATCTGTTTCTGGCACGAAACTCGCTAGTATTCCGGCAGTTACTTGACCAATCGGTTAGCTTTTTATCCATGAATCCTGCTCCAGCGTCTTCCCCTTCCACGGCGGTTCCCGCCGATGCATCCCGGCCCGCCGTGGAGGTCCACGACGCCAGCGTGGTCTACCAGACGGCCGACACGCCGGTGCAGGCGCTCAGCAACATCGACCTGCGCATCGGTGAGGGCGAGTTTGTGTCGCTCATCGGACCTTCGGGCTGCGGCAAGACCACGCTGCTGCGCGTCATTGCCGATCTGGAGCAGATCAGCAGCGGCACGGTGCTGGTCAATGGCGTGAGTCCGCACGATGCGCGTCTGGCGCGCGCCTACGGCTACGTGTTCCAGGCGCCGGCCCTGTTCCCGTGGCGCAACGTGCTGGCCAACGTCATGCTGCCGCTGCAGATCCAGGGCCGCAACAAGGCCGAGGCGCGGTCGGTCGCGCAGGAGCACCTGGCCCGCGTGGGCCTGGCCGGTTTCGAGCGCAAGTACCCCTGGCAACTCTCCGGCGGCATGCAGCAGCGTGTGTCCATTGCCCGGGCGCTGGCCTTTGAGCCGCGCATCCTGATGATGGACGAGCCTTTCGGCGCGCTCGATGAAATCACCCGCGACCGCCTCAACGAACAGCTGCAGCAACTGTGGCAGCGCGAGCGCCGCACCGTGGTGTTCGTGACCCACTCGATTGCCGAGGCGGTGTACCTGTCCACCCGCATCGTCGTCATGTCGCCGCGCCCCGGGCGCATCGTCAAGGTCATTGACTCCCCGCTGCCCGACGAGCGGCACCTGGGCCTGCGCGACACGCAGGCCTTCATGGACGTGGCGCACGCCGTGCGCGAGGCACTTGCCGATGGCCACCACGAATAAAGCCGCCCGCCTGTGGGAGCAGGCGCTGCCCGTGGCCGTGATGCTGCTGGGCGTGCTGCTGCTCTGGTACGCCGGCGCCTGGGCCATGAACGCGCCCGGCGCCATCGAACGCGTGCTGGAGCCGGCCGGCAACCCCTGGACCTGGCAGGACCTGCTGGCCGCCACCATGGGCATGGAGCGCCCGGTGCTGCCCGCGCCGCACCAGGTGGCGCTGGACTTCTGGTCCAGCGTGGTGGACTGGCCCGTCGACTCGCCGCGCAACCTGCTGTACCACGTGGTCGTCACCGGCGAGACCACGCTGGTGGGCTTCGTGCTGGGCACGGTGCTGGGGCTGGTGCTGTCGGTGCTCATCGTGCATTCGCGCACGCTGGACCGGGCCCTGCTGCCCTGGATCGTGGCCTCGCAGACGGTGCCGGTGCTGGCCATTGCGCCCATCGTGCTGGTGATCCTGGGCAGCCTGGGGTTCGAGGGCCTGGCGCCCAAGGCCGTCATTGCCATGTACCTGTGCTTCTTCCCCGTCACCGTGGCCATGGTGCAGGGCCTGCGCTCGCCGCAGGTGATCGAGACCGAGATGATGCACACCTACGCGGCCTCGCGCTGGCAGTCGCTGTGGCTGCTGCGTCTGCCCGCCGCCTTGCCTTTTCTGTTTCCCGCCCTGCGCGTGGGCATTGCCGCCGGCCTGGTGGGCGCCATGGTGGCCGAGCTGCCCACCGGTGCCGTGGCCGGCCTGGGCGCGCGCCTGCTCACCGGCTCGTACTACGGCAACACCCTGGCCATCTGGTCGGCGCTGGTCATGTCGGCCTTCCTGGGGCTGGTGCTGACCACGGTGGTGGCCCTTGTGGAACGGTTGGCCCTGCGTCACCGGAGGCAGGCATGAAGCCCGAACGCCCCGTTTCCCACCGCACCACCGCGCTGGCTGTGGTAGCGTCCGCCGTGGCTGCGGCCTTGCTGCTGCTGCACCCGGCCGCCCAGGGCGAGAGCCCGCCCACCGCACTGTTCTGGTTGCTGGCCGGTGGGTTGGGACTGGTGGCCCTGTGGACCATCCGCCGCGTGGCGGCCATCCAGGGTACGCGCTGGGACGGCGTGCTGACCGCCGGCCTGTTCGGCCTGTGGGTGCTGTACTTCTGGCAGGTGCTGGTAGTGGCCTTCGAGGTGCCGCGCGTGCTGCTGCCGGCGCCCACCCTGATCGTGCAGGCCATGGTGGACAACGGCCCGCGCCTGTGGGGCGATTTCACGCAGACCGTGCTCAAGGCCGTGCTGGTGGGCTGGGTGCTGGGCAGTGGCCTGGGCTTTGCGGTGGCCATTGCCATCGACCGCCTGCCCTTCCTGCAGCGCGGCCTGCTGCCGCTGGCGTCGCTCACCAGCACCGTGCCGCTGGTGGCCGTGGCGCCCATTGCGGTGATGTGGTTTGGCTTTGAGTGGCCGTCCAAGGCGGCGGTGGTGGTGCTCATGACCTTCTTCCCCATGCTGGTGTCCACGCTGGCGGGGCTGCAGGCCAGTGGCAAGCTGGAGCGCGAGCTGATGCACAGCTACGCCGCCAGCTACGGGCGCACGCTGTGGTCGCTGCGCCTGCCGGCGGCCACGCCCTTCATGTTCGGGGCGCTCAAGGTCAATGCCACGCTGGCGCTGATCGGGGCCATCGTGGCCGAGTTCTTTGGTTCACCCACCATGGGGCTGGGGTTTCGCATTTCGACCGAAGCCTCGCGCATGAACTCAGCGCTGGTGTGGGGCGCGATCGTGGTGGCTTCGGTCACCGGGTCGCTGGCCTACGCCTTGCTTGTGCAGCTGGAGCGCCGCGCGGCATTCTGGCATCCGTCGGTGCGAGGCAAGTGATGCCCCGCTGTTTTGTTCCTTCCTCAAACCCAAGGAGTGTTTCATGACCCGTTCTTTCAAGTTCAGCAAAGGCCTGCTGGCCGCCGTGGTGGCTGTGTGCGGCATGACCGCGCACGCCGCCGAGAAGGTGACCGTGCAGCTCAAGTGGCTGCCCCAGGCCCAGTTCGCCGGCTACTACGTGGCGCAGGCCAAGGGCTACTACAAGGCCGAGGGGCTGGACGTGACCATCAAGCCCGGCGGCCCCGACATCTCGCCCGTGCAGGTGATTGCCGGCAACGGCGCCGACGTGGTGGTGAACTGGATGCCCGATGCCCTGGCCGCCCGCGAAGCCGGCGTGCCGCTGGTCAACATCGCCCAGGTGTTTGACCACTCCGGCCTCATGCTGACCTGCAAGAAGGCCAGCGGCGTGAAGAGCCCGAAAGACCTCAAGGGCAAGACCCTGGGCGTCTGGTACGGCGGCAACGAGTACCCCTTCCTCAACTGGATGGGCAAGCTGGGCTACAAGCCCGATGTGGACGTGAAGGTGCTCAAGCAGGGCTTCAACGTCGACCCGCTGCTGCAGAACCAGGCGGCCTGCATTTCCACCATGATCTACAACGAGTACTGGCAGGTGGTCGATGCGGGCGTGAAGGAGAGCGACCTGGTCACCTTCTTCTATGAAAAAGAAGGCGTGGCTACGCTGGAGGACGGCCTGTACGTGATGGAAGCCAAGCTCAAGGACCCGGCCTTCGTGGCCCGCATGGCCAAGTTCCTCAAGGCCACCTTCAAGGGCTGGAACGACGCTGTGAAGAACCCCGAAGAAGCCGCCAAGGCCGTGGTCGCCGCCGACATGTCGGGCAGCGCCACCCTGAAGGTGCAGAAACGCCAGATGGAAAACGTGGCCAAGCTCATCACCACCGCCAACACGCCCAAGATGGGCTACCTAGACCCCGCCGCCTACGAGCGCACGGTGAAGGTGCTGCTGGCCGGTGGCAGCTCGCCCGTCATCAAGAAGGACCCGGGCAAGGCCGCCATGTCGCACGTGGTGTGGGAAGCGGCCAGCAAGTAAGCCGCCAGACGCTACAGTCGCAAGGCTGAGTCCAGGGGTCGTATCCTGTCGGGTGCGACCCCTTCATTTTTTTTGCATGCATGACGATGTCCAAGCCACTTCCCATCTCCCTTGACCGCAGCGCAACTGGCGACGACGGCGTCAAGGGCCAGATCCGCCAGGCCAACGAGAGCCGGATACTGGGTGCGGCCGAGAAGGTGTTTGCCCGCGCCGGCTTCGGTGGCGCCACCATGGCCGCCATTGCCCAGGCCAGTGGCCTGCCCAAGGCCAACCTGCACTACTACTTTGGCAGCAAGGACGTGCTGTACCGCGCCGTGCTGGCGCGCATCCTGAACGACTGGCTGATGCCCACCCACGGCATCACGGCCGACGCCGATCCGCGCACCGCCATCGAGCAGTACATCCGCGCCAAGATGGCCCTGTCGGCCCAGCGGCCGGACGGCTCCAAGGTGTTCGCCAACGAGCTGCTGCACGGCGCACCCGTGGTGCACGGCCTGCTGGCCAAGGAATTGCGCCAGATGGTGCACGAC
The DNA here is from genome assembly GCA_019449595.1 of Rhodoferax sp. Classification (GTDB taxonomy): domain Bacteria; phylum Pseudomonadota; class Gammaproteobacteria; order Burkholderiales; family Burkholderiaceae_C; genus Allorhodoferax. Next base: position 346,935 of record JAGRPL010000014.1, read on the forward strand.
AAGGCCGCCGTGGTGCAGGGCTGGGTGGACGCCGGGCGCATGGCGCCGGTGGACAGCATCCACCTGTTCTTCACCATCTGGGCGGCCACGCAAACCTATGCCGACTTTGATGTGCAGGTGGCAGCGGTGCTGGGTCGCAAGGCGCTGACGAGCCGCGACCACGCACGGGCCACCGAGCACGTGGTGTCGCTGATTTTGCGGGGCTGTGGTTTGTGAATTGAATGGGGACTTTGTCGCAGTCCGGCGCCCAGTGCAGATTGCGGGCATCCAGAGGACCCCGGCTACCACCAGTTCAGCACGTCTTCGGCAAAGCCCAGCATGCGGTCCACCGCCATGCGGCTGCCATCGTCCAGAACGACCGTGCCGCTGTAGTAGCCAAAGACCTGGTGCTGGGCTGAGCGTATCAGTCCCAGATGGATGCTGGAGTGGCGGTCCACTATCGGTTCAAAATGCATTTCAAAGCGCTGGTCTGAGCTGGAAAAGCGCCAGGGGCGGGTGTAGTCCCGCTCGTCCAGGTGGAAGGTTACCTCGGCCAGCTTGTGTGCCACGCCATCGACCAGCAGCATGTTTTCGCTGGCCGGGCTGCGGTCGGAGAAGCCGTAGCCAATGTTCCAGCCCAAGGTGTGGCCTTGGGCGTGACCGGAGGCCGAACCCCAGTACCAGCGGTTCTTGTAGGTCCAGTTGCCGCGTCCCCAGTCCAGAGCGCCAAAGTCGCGTTCGGGGGCAAAGGTGTAGCGGCGCTGTCCGATGGTAAAGCCGCCACTGGCGGGCATGCAGTTGATCTTGCGGTTGTAATAAAACGCTTTCCGGTTTTGTGCCCATGAGGTGGCGATGTTCATGCTCTGCAGGGCGGGATCCTGCTCCAGTGTGATGCTGCCGGACAGGCCCTTGTCCCCCTGGGCGTTCCTCAGGCCGGGGGCGCTGAAGCGCAGGGTGCGGCGTCCCTGGGTGTAGTTGAATTCCAGTTCGAGGGTGGCGTTGCCGAAGCGGATGACGCCTTCGTCGCTGCCGGCCGGAAAGCCGGTTTTGCCCAGCGGCAGCAGGCTCAAGGTGTCGACCTGGTGGAAAAAACCACGCTCGAAGTCCAGAAAGCACAGGGCGAACATGCCGGCAAACCCGAGGTCGCTCATGGTCAGCGTCAGGCCGAACTTCTGGTCCGGCGACAGCACGCTGAAGTAATCCCACTCCTTGATGCGCCACTTCGGGGCATGGATGGCGCTGCGCTCATAGCGCCAAAAAGGGTGGCGCGCCCAACCGGGGTGGTTGATGTGGCCCTGCGCATCCAGCAGGTTCAAGGGGGTGGTGATTTCGGTCTGCATGGGGCAAGCTTACCTGGGGCTGGCCAGAAATAGGGTGGTTGGTACTGTCGAGTCATGCTGCTTCGCAGCACGGTCAACCGTTTGGGTGATCCAGCCGCGATAGGTACAGGCGGGTGTGATGGCAAAAGCCAAATCCTGGGTAGTGCCAGTTCGATGCCTGCCCGGTTTCTTGACTGGGAAAAGGCAGTGCGTGTTTGAGAATCCTTGGTGGAACGGCTTGCTGGCGAAAGACAAAGTCGCCGTGGTGCAGGACTGGGTGAACTCCGGGCGCATAGCGCTGTCGAGCCGCTGTCATGCGTGGGCCACCGAGCATGTGGTGTCGCTGATTTTTCGGGGTTCTGGTTTGTTAATTGAATAGGGCTTTTGCCCGCGCGGGAATTGCGTGAGTTGCGCCTGGCACCGGAGCACTGTGAGTCTAGCAATTTGGGGTTCCACGGCAAACACAAACCTGTGCGGACTACTTCCAGCGCTTGCTGACCGATTCACCCGTTTGGGGGATATGCGCGACCCTGAGGACCGCCTAGACTCAGTGACAGGCGACTGTCACACCTTAGGCGCCCAATGAGTCAATAAGTTCTGCACTGCATAGCCCTTTCGGCTCCTGAAGCAGTGCCAATTCACAGGGAAGAAATATGAGCGAATCACCAGCCAAGGCAATCGATGAGAAATTTTGCACCGAATGTGGTTCCGTCATAAAAGCCAAAGCGGAGATTTGTCCCAAGTGCGGAGTACGGCAGATGAATCCGCCCACGGCAATCAATTTGGGACCTGTGGCGTCAAATGGAAAAAGCCGGATTGCCGCTGCCTTGTTTGCTTTTTTTCTTGGAGGTCTGGGTGGTCACAAGTTCTATTTAGGCCAAGTGGGGCTTGGCATTGTTTATTTGCTTTTTTGCTGGACGTTTATTCCGGCCTTTATTGCCTTTATCGAGTTCATCTTGTTTCTCACGATGAGCGATGAAGCGTTCAATCAAAAATATGGCCATTCCTAAGTCCATGTGCGATGGGATTCCGGGCGGCACCTGCTGGCCCCAACTTTAGACTTGGAAGGAAGAGTCATGTTTTGTCCACAGTGCGGCACTGAAAATCCGGAAGACGCGCGCTTCTGCAAGAAATGCGGCAACTCGCTAGCGAGCTCGTTGGCGCAGCCTCAATCGGCTGCCCAGGCGGCAATCTGGAACCCCAATGCGGCAGCGAATTGGAGTTTGATTTTTACTCCCGCGTTTGGCGCCTATCTTCAAATGTTGAATTGGCAGAGTCTTGGAGAGTCCGAGCGGGCTGCTGCGTCAAAAAACTGGTTCTATGCTGGCCTAGGATTGCTTGTCGTATATGTGCTCATGGGTGTTTTCATAGGCAATTCAAAGGCGGCAGACGGTATGGCGCGTGGGCTTGGGTTCCTGTTTCTCTTGGTTTGGTACTTTTCTGCGGGGCGTGCGCAAAGCAAGTACGTCAAGGAAAAACTCGGCGCTGGCTATGCCCGCAAGCCGTGGGGCAAAGCACTTCTCCTAGGTGTCGCCTCCCTTATCGGTTACTTCATCGCGGCGCTGATTGTCGGCCTGGCGGTGGGGCTTTCGCGGTAGGCGCGTCCTCTGCACTTTAGGAGCCAACGCTTGCTTGTCACTGCCGGTGTACAGGTGAGCCTGTGGCGCTCCATGCCGTACCATTGCTCCCCATGAAAACAAGCTACATCTTCGGCGCCATTCTTCTCTGCAGCCTCATGGGGGCCATGGTCGGTGCGCGGGGTACCAAGACCGCGCTGCTGGTGGGCACCGGTCTGCTGTCCGCCTACGGATTGATGCGTATTCTGGGTTGAACGACCGCAGGTGCTGCGTCGGCAGCTCCTGAAATCATAGCGACTGCAGCAGCTCCAGGGTCGGGTAACCGTCGGCCGGCAAGCCCCGGCTGCGCTGGTACTGGCGAATGCCGCGCTGCGTGGCCGGGCCCACCATGCCGTCGGGTGTGCCGCAGTCAAAGCCGCGTGCGTTCAGCGCCGCCTGCAATTCCAGCAACTGGCTGCGCGACAGCAAGGGCATGTCGCGTGGCCAGGGTGCCTGCACCCCGGGCCCCTCGGCCAGCCGCTGCGCCAGCAGGTGGATGGCCAGCGCGTAGCTGGTCGCGTTGTTGTAGCGCAGGATGGTGCGGAAGTTGGGCCCCACCAGGAAGGCCGGCCCGCGTGCGCCTGCCGGAAGCAGGATGGAACTCTCCGGCAAGGCCGGCAGCGGCGCACCGTCCAGGGTTTTCACGCCTTCATCTGCCCATTGGGTACTGGGCTGGCGCACATTGGCATCGGCGCGGGCGTAGTCAAACCCGGCGGGCAAGCGCACCTCCAGCCCCCAGGGCTGGCCCGTTTGCCAACCGGAACGTGCCAGGAAGTTGGCGGTGGACGCCATCACATCGGGCACGCTACCCCAGATGTCGCGTCGGCCATCGCCATCGGCATCCACCGCATAGGCCAGAAACGCCGATGGCAAAAACTGCGTCTGGCCCATGGCGCCAGCCCACGAGCCAATCATCTGTGCCCGGTCAATGTCGTGGTTCTGCAGGATCTTCAAGGCGGCGAGCAACTGGTCACGCGCCCACGTCTCGCGCCGCCCTTCAAAGCCCAGCGTCGCCAGGGCGTCGATGGTCGGAATGTCACCCATGAAACTGCCGTAGTTGCTCTCCAGGCCCCAGATCGCAACCAGCACTTCGGCCGGCACACCGTAGCGCGCCGCAATGGTGTCGACGTCGATATTTGCATCCCTGGCCGCAGCGGAGCGCAGTTGCCGCAGTTTGGCCTGGCCTCGCGCAATGCGTTGCGGCGACACCGCGCTGTCCAAGTAGTCCCACACCGGGCGGGTGAACTCGGGCTGCGTCTGATCCGACGCAATCGCACAGGGAATGAAACGAACGGTATCGAACGCGCTGTGCAGCGTGGCCTCATCAATGCCGGCAGCGCGGGCGCGGGCGCTGAACTCGGCCACCCAGCGGGCGAACTTCTCGCTGTGTTCGGCTTCCGTGGATTCGGCCGGTGCCGGCGTCGGCGCGGTGCCGACCACCGGTGGCGCGGACGCGCACCCCGCCAGCACGAGGGCTACCAGCCATGTGGCAGCCAACTTGCAGCCGGCGGGCGTTGGAGAAAGGGTGGGCGTTTGCATGCTGCCCATTTTCGCCGGTCAGCTGGGTCGCGCCACCGGCAGCGTGCGAAAGGCCAGCGCGCCCAGCGCCAGCAAGGACGCCACACACACCAGGACTCCCGCATACGGGTCCAGCCCGAAGGCTTGCGACCCGGATGCGGCAAGGCCGCTGAGGCTCTGCACGACAGCCACACCCAGAAACATGGCCATGGTGAACACCGACATGGCGCGCCCGCTCATTTCCGCGCTGTAGGAGGCCCGCACGTTGGCGTACTGCAGAATGCCGGCGCCGGAGACCACGGCCAGCACCACCATGCCGCCCACGTCCACCCAAGCCAGCGGCAAGAATGCCATCAGCGCAAAGACCGCGGCCATGGCCAGCACGGCGAGCACGATCCAGTGCCGTCGCCGTGCGGGTCCGGGATCGAAGTGGCCAAACAGCGCGGGCGTGAACAGCGACAGCAGCGAAACCACCAGGGCCACATTGCCCGTCTGCACCAGCGACATGTCGTGGCGGTGCATCAGCAAAGGGCCCAGCCAGAGGCCGCGCAAGGTCAGGAACGAGGCGTAGTTGACCAGCGCCAGCGCCAGGATGCCCCAGGTCTGCGGCAGCAGGAACAGCGCGCCAAAGCCGCGCAGGGCGTGTCCCAGGTTTTCCGGGCGGTGGTGCGCGCTGGACAGGCCCTCGCGCAGTTGCCGGTAGACCAGCAGCCACGATACGCAGGCCAGCCCCGCCAGCACGGCAAACCCCACGCGCCACGAACTCGCATCAATGAGCCATGCCAAGGGCGTACCCGTGAGCACCAGACCCAGGCCGCCCAGCCCCATGGCCACGCCGGATATGGCTGCAAACCGCTCCACGGGGAAGCGCCGGGCGATGAACAGCGTGCACACCACAAAGGCCGGCGAGCAGCCAATGCCGATCAGGGCCTGGCCCAGCACCAGGACGGCATAGTTCGGTGCCAGCGCGGAGGTGAGCGCACCCAGGATGGCCAGGGGGAAGGTACACAGCCAGGTGCGGCGCAACCCGTAGAAATCCAGCGCGATCCCGATGACGAACTGGCTCAGTCCGAAGGAAAAGGCAAAGGTGGCGGCAAAAAAGCCCAAAGCCTGCGTGGACAGGCCGAAGTCGTGCTGCAAACCCGTCGCCATCATGGCCGTCACGGTGCGAAAGGCCTGGCTGAGCGCGAACGCACTGACCAGGGTCAACAAGGGCAGCCAGGGCATGGCGGCCTCAGAGGGGGCAGGGGAATCAGGTGAGGCGGACATGGCGGTCCCTAGCGTACCGCACCTGCGGTGTCACCGGTGTCGCCGGTGTGAACCGGCATCCGCCGCGGTCCGGCGTGGCGCTCAGGCCATGAACACCCGGGCCTTGCGCGGGGTCAGCACCAGGGTTTCGCCGTCTTTCAGGGCCATGTCGCTGAACTGCCGTGCCGGAATCTGCGCTTCGATGATGTCGCCACCGCCGGCGGTGGAAGCCTCCAGCGCCTGCAGTTCCAGCCGGGCAATGGGCCCCACTACGATGGCGCGCACCAGCCGGGCGGGAATGCCGCCGTGCTGCTGGCTGCTTGCGCCGCTGTCTTCGCCAGCGTTGTAGCGGCGCACGTCCAGGTCGTGCGGGCGCACGTAGGCAAAGGCCTTGGCGTTCTGCGCGTCCGGGTGCTCGGGGGTGGCCAGGTGTACGGCGTTGGGGCCGTCGCCAATGTGCATCTCGCCGGCATGGGCGCGGCCCTGGAACAGGTTCACGTCGCCCAGGAAGCCGTACACGAACGGGCTGGCAGGGTGGTCCCACACCTGCTGGGGGGAGCCGATCTGCTCGATCTGGCCGCTGTTCATCAGCACCACGCGGTCGGCCACTTCCAGTGCCTCCTCCTGGTCGTGGGTGACGAAGATGCTGGTCACGTGCAGGTCGTCGTGCAGGCGGCGCAGCCAGCGGCGCAGTTCCTTGCGCACCTTGGCGTCCAGCGCGCCGAAGGGCTCGTCCAGCAGCAGCACCTTGGGCTCCACGGCCAGTGCGCGTGCCAGCGCAATGCGCTGGCGCTGGCCGCCGGAGAGTTGCGCCGGGTAGCGGTCGGCCAGCCAGTCCAGCTGCACCAGGCCCAAGAGCTCGTGCACCTTGGCCTTGATGACGGCTTCGCTGGGGCGCGTGGCGCGCGGCTTCATGCGCAGGCCAAAAGCCACGTTGTCGAACACCGTCATGTGGCGAAACAGCGCGTAGTGCTGGAACACAAAGCCCACGTTGCGCTCGCGCACGTGCACGTCGGTGGTGTCCTCGCCGCTGAACAGGATGGCGCCACGGTCGGCCGTCTCCAGCCCGGCAATGATGCGCAGGAGCGTGGTCTTGCCGCAGCCCGAGGGGCCGAGCAGGGCGACGAGTTCGCCGGATTCGATGTCCAGGCTCACATCGTTCAGGGCCTTGAAGGTGCCGAAGTCCTTGCTGACGTTACGGATGGCAATGCTCATGGGGTTCTTTCAATGGCTCAGGCAGTAACGGCCGGGGTGGGGCGCTCGGGGGGCAGCGCGGCGGCGGCCTTCTGCTCGCGCTCAAACTGCCACTCCACCACCGACTTGATGAGCAGGGTGGCCACGGCCAGCAGCGCCAGCAGCGAGGCCACGGCAAACGCGGCGACCGACTGGTACTCGTTGTACAAAATTTCCACATGCAGCGGCATGGTGTTGGTCTGGCCGCGGATGTGGCCCGACACCACCGACACCGCGCCAAACTCGCCCATGGCCCGCGCATTGCACAGGATCACGCCATAGACCAGGCCCCACTTGATGTTGGGCAGCGTCACGTGCCAGAAGGTCTGCCAGCCGGTGGCGCCCAGTACCTGCGCGGCCTGTTCTTCTTCCGTACCCTGCGCCTGCATCAGCGGAATGAGCTCGCGGGCGATGAACGGGAAGGTGACGAACACCGTGGCCAGCACGATGCCGGGCACGGCGAACACGATCTTGATGTCGTGCTCCTGCAGCCACGGGCCGATCCAGCCCTGCGAGCCAAACAGCAGCACGTAGATCAGGCCGGCCACCACGGGCGACACCGAAAACGGCAGGTCGATCAGCGTCGTCAGAAACGCCTTGCCGCGGAACTCGTACTTGGCAATGGCCCAGGCCGCCGCCACACCAAACACCAGGTTGAACGGCACCGCAATGGCGGCCGTCAGCAGGGTCAGGCGGATGGCGCTCCAGGCGTCGGGCTCCTTCAGCGCTTCCCAGTAGGCGTCCAGGCCCTTGCGCAGCGCTTCGGTAAACACGGCCGCCAGCGGCAGCAGCAGAAACAGGAAGATGAAGCCCAGCGCCAGGCCAATGAGGGAGTAGCGCACCCAGGCCGGCTCGGTGGTGCCGGCGGTGCGAACGGTTGGGGGGCGACTCATGATGCGGCTCCGGTGCGCCGGCGCTGCCAGGCCTGCAGCGCGTTGATGACCAGCAGCAGCACGAACGAGAACATCAGCATCACCACCGCCACGGCGGTGGCGCCGGCGTAGTCGTACTGTTCCAGCTTGCCGATGATGATGAGCGGCGTGATCTCCGACACCATGGGCATGTTGCCGGCAATGAAGATGACCGAGCCGTACTCGCCAATGGCCCGCGCAAAGGCCATGGCAAAACCCGTGAGCAGGGCCGGCGCAATGCTGGGGAAGATGACATGGCGAAACGTCTGCCAGCGCGAGGCGCCCAGGCAGGTGGCGGCTTCTTCCAGCTCCTTTTCGGCGTCTTCCAGCACCGGCTGCACGGTGCGCACCACAAAGGGCAGGCCAATGAAGATCAGGGCCACCACCACGCCGTTGCGGTTGAAGGCCAGCTGGATGCCGTAAGGCTCCAGGTACTGGCCGACCCAGCCATTGCCCGCCAGCAGGGCGGTGAGTGCAATGCCGGCCACGGCGGTGGGCAGGGCAAAGGGCAGGTCCACCAGCGCGTCAACTACCTTTTTGCCGGGAAACTCGTAGCGCACCAGCACCCAGGCCACCAGGAGGCCAAACACCGCGTTCACCACGGCGGCAATGAACGAGGCGCCAAAGGTCAGTTGGTACGAGGCCACCACGCGCGGGCTGGCCACGGCCGCCCAGAACTGCTCCCAGGTCAGCGTGAAGGTCTTGAGCACCAGCGCCGACAGGGGGATGAGCACTATCAGGCTCAGGTACAGCAGCGTGTAGCCCAGCGTCAGGTTGAAGCCCGGCAGCACGCGCCGGGTGGAGCGGGCGCGCGGCGGGCCACCCAGGGTGAGGGCCGTCATTTACTTGGCGGTGTAGAGCTTGTCGAACTGGCCGCCGTCGTTGAAGTGCACTTTCTGGGCTTCTGCGAAGGAGCCGAAATAGTCTTCCACGCGGAACAGCGCAATGGGCTTGAAGGTGGCGGCGTGCTTCTTCAGGATGGCGGGGTTGCTGGGGCGAATGGCGTGCTGGGCAGCAATCTCCTGGCCGGCATCCGAGTACAGGAAGTTCAGGTAGGCCTTGGCCTGCTCGGCCGTTCCCTTCTTGGCTACCGTGCGCTCCACGATGGCCACCGGGTTCTCTGCCACGATGGAACTGCTGGGGTACACCGCATCCACCTTGCCCGTGCCAAACTCGCGGTCCACCGACACCACTTCGGACTCGAACGTGATCAGCACGTCACCCAGATTGCGTTGCAGGAAGATGTTGGTCGCGTCGCGCCCGCCCTTGGCCAGCACCGGCACATTCTTGTACAGCTTGCCCACGAACTCGGCGGCCTGTGCATCGGTGCCGCCTTTCTTGCGAACCGAGCCCCAGGCGGCCAGATAGGCCATGCGGCCATTGCCGCCGGTCTTGGGGTTGACCACGACCACCTGGATGCCGGGCTTGATCAGGTCGTCCCAATCCTTGATGCCCTTGGGGTTGCCGTTGCGCACCAGAAACAGCATGGTGGAGCTGGTAGGCGCGGCGTTGTGCGGAAAGCGCTTGGCCCAGTCCTTGGCCACCACGCCAGTGCTGGCCAGAAAGTCCACATCGGTAGTGGTGTTCATGGTCACCACGTCGGCGGCCAGGCCGTCATTCACGGCGCGCGCCTGGGCGCTGGAGCCGGCGTGCGACTGGTCGATCTTGATGTCCTTGCCCGTGCTCTTCTTGTAGCTGGCGACAAACGCGGTGTTGATGTCTTTGTAGAACTCGCGGGCCACGTCGTACGAGACGTTTAGCAGCGTGGTCTGTGCTGCTACCAAATTGCTAGCTGTCAGCGCAATAACGGCGAGGGCTAGAGTGGCTTTTTGCTTGAATTTCATGGTGTGTCCCGAAAACAGGGTGGTTGCAACGCAGCGTGCAAAACCCCCATTCTGAGGAAAGGCCGTTCAACCCACAACGAATCATTCGTTGTTTGTTTATGCCATAAAGCATCTAAGCCCGGCGCGGCTCAGTGCAGCAAGCGCACGGCGGCAATGGCCAGCCAGCCCAGCACGAAGTTGACCAGCACCAGCGCCTGCACCTGTGCCGCCGCCTTGGCCGCCACCGGCCACTCGCTCGCCGCCACCGCGCGCTTGAAGCGCCTGAAACCCGCAAAGTAGATGTGGCCGAAGACCAACATCATGGCAATGCCCAGCACCAGCATCACGTTCCACCCCAGCGCCACGCTGCCCACGCCGCTGGCGGCCTTGGCCGCCTTGAACGCGGCGGTGTAGAGGTGGGTGCCGGTGGCCAGCAGCACCCCAATGGCGGCCAGCACCATCACAAAGAAGCGCTGCCACACCGCGGCCATCAGGCGGGCGCGGGGCTGGGGCTCCATCAGGGCCAGGGCCGCCGGCTTGAGGGCCAGCAGCATGAAGGTCATTCCGCCCATCCAGACGATGGCGGCCACGAGGTGCAGGAGTTTTAGGGCGTCGTACATGGCGCGCATGGTAAGCGCTGGGCGCCGGGCACACCGCGCGCCCGCGCCTTTGGCCCTACCGACACCACGGTTGCACGCTACTGCGTCCGCAAGGCCAGCTGCTGCGCCACAAAGCCTGTAAAGGCCTGCAGCAGCGGTGCAAACTTATCAGGACCGCCTTCCAGCTGCGCCAGCGCCGCACAGGTGGCCTCCAGCGTGGAGAGCTGCCCCGGCTGGTGCGCCTTGCGGATGGCGTAGCCCGACGCCGGCACATCCACCAGCGACAGGCGCGGCAGCGCCTGCAGCAGCGGGCTGAGGTGCAGCATCTTGCGGCTCTTGCGCCAGGTGGCGTCCAGCACCACCAGCCGCACGTGCGCCGGGTCCAGCAACCGTGCGGCGTCCAACGGCGCTGGCACCGCGTGCCCTGCATGCGCGGTGGGCGGGTACAGCAGCACGGTGTAACGGGGTTCGGCCAGCAGCGCCTGCAGCGTGACGTCGTCAAACGCCTCGCCCACCACCACGCGGCTGTGCGCCAGGCTCAGGTGCAGCAGGCGCGCCGTGTTTTTGGCCTCGTGCACTTCCAGCGGGTGCTGCAGTATCAGCACCTCGGTGGTGGTCTGCGTGAGGGTGACGAAGCCGCAGATGCAGGTGGATTGGGGGCGCAGGCAGCGGGGGCAGGTGGGGCGTGTGCTCTGTGCTTTCATGCGACCGCACATTTTGCGACCGTGTCCCAGGTGCGCGTGGTGACCGCGGTTCCGTAAGCCCGCTCGATGAGCTTCATGAAGACCGGACCGTCGGGGCTGGGGAGGTAGGCGGTGAAGACTTCCGCTCCGATCTGATGGATGACGGTCGCGGTGCCCTCAGTCAAAGGCAGGGTTGTCTTGGGGGCCCGCGCCTCGCGAAGGAAGCTGACAACGCGCTTGGCCTGCGCGGGCAGGCCGTAACCCGCAAAGGGGTCGGTGCGCAGCAGGACCGTGAGGGCATCCGCGCTGCGCACGATGGTGGGGAAGTGCCGGCCAGCTTGCCTGGCGACTGCCGATTCGATCGCTTGCTCCAGATCCGCTGCGCGCCCTGTATCGCAGTCAAACGCCACATTTCCACTGGACAGGACGGTGCGGACGTTGGCGAGCCCCAGTTGCTCAAGGCTGGCTTTCAAGTCCGGCATCTTGAGGTACATGGGCGAGACGCCCCGGAGGAATGCGATGTGTCGTGGCATGGGTGATGGACGAAGCCTACCGTAGAGGCATCGGATAGCAAAAATCCATAGCTCAGCGTAAAAATCCCAGACTGAAAACCTGGGGCTGTAATTTCTCGGTCAATGCTTGGTACGCTGCTTCAAACGGATTGAAGTTCACGGGTGCGGTGTCGCCGCTAGCGCTGCGCGCTTTCAAAGCGTTGCGAACTTGATACCAACCGACGTCAGGTCTATTGAGTTTGTATTGGTCACGCACGGAACGCACATCGGTCTCAGAAAAATAGGTTCTCCACAAACTGCGTCCGGCATACAGCACGGCCAGAGCTTCGGGTGACAAGGTTTTGTCAGCCAGATACTGCACCATGAAGTCGGACTCGAACCGGTCGGGTGCGCCCACTTCGGCCTCGGTATATGGGATGAAGTGGTTGACTAGTGACCACTGTCTATCGTTCCATTCGAGGCCGTTGGCACCAGCGGTGAGATTTTTTCCATGGAAAAGCATCCAGATCAAGCAGTCGGTTTTGAATTCATCAGACAGAGTTTCGGCAGTCTGAAGGAATTGATCACTGTGGTTGATCCAACTGTGTTTTATGAGCAGGCGTACTGCGAAAATGACGGCCGACTGCCATAGATTCTCGGCGTTGATGTAGGAACCACCGCCGTTGCCGCCAGTGAAAATAGACGAAGTGACGAGGGTTTCCTGTCCGGCGTGCTGTAGATCGTTGTTGCTGGCGTACAGGTAGCCTACCATGGCATCACAAGACTTTTTGAGTCGCGGGTTGCTGGACACTGTGATGGCGTTGGAGAGCGGCAAAGCTAGTTCGTTGTTGGTTTCTGGCTTGTTCATCCACACGTTGAGGTAGGTGCTAGTAGGCAAGTTGTAAAACTTTTTCTCACCAATTTGCTGCGCCTTCTTGTCCAGTACTTCGACGGTAATTTCCGTGATCGGTGTCTTCTTCTTTGCACCTTGACTGGTTTTCCAAATCAGAAAGCCAATCGGAAAATCGCCATTGAGTCCGTCAAACGCTTTGCTGTGCACGATGAAACCGCCTTGGTATTCAGCGTTCCAGGTACTGCGGAACTTTTCGAAGTTGGGAGCATTTACGTACTTCAGTGTGCTGAACATGGCCAAGGCGGCATTGGGTAGTTCTTTGGCAATGCGGGCGAGAAACTGCACGAACAATTCCTTGCTGGCGTAGCCTACGTCGGTCATGGACGCATTGATGCGCGTTTTCTCCACGCCCTTCTTGTTTTTGTCGCCCTTACCAATGCCAGCTCCAGTCTCGCCATAGGGCGGATTGATTAGCACCAATATCTTCTTGCCCGCCGCCATTGCATCCCGAAGTGCTTGCGGCACCTTATTACTCAGGGTGTAGTCAATGCTGCCGTCGTCGGCAATGTCGTCGTTAAGGTAGTCGTACTGGAAGCGCGTGGCCGCCACACAGGTCTTGGTGGCCTTCATCACGTCCACGTCTGCTTGGTCGAGCGTGCTCATGAAGATGTTACGTGGGTTGCTATGTTTGACCTCCAGGTTGCCCACGCCGCAGCACATGTCCCAGACGATGTAGTCCTTTTGCCAGTTCTTTCCCAGGGTATCGGTCAGCTTGTCATAGGCCTTGTCTACCACATGCAGCGGTGTGTAGTACGCGCCCTTGAAGCTGCGTTCGTCTAGTGGAATCAGGCTGTCGCGGCGTTCTAGCAGGTAGTCGCGGTACTCCGACTTTGGGGGCTTGTGGTAGATCGCCCAGAACTGGCGGTAGCCCTCCTTGTTGCCTAGTTCGAACATGTGGCCACCCAAACTGAACACCGGCGCACCGTCTTTGTGGAGCAGTGCGGCTGGCAAATTGGCATGGGTTGCTACGGTGCCGTCGTGCATGATGTCCGCGAAAAACAGCAGGGCGTAGTCTTCTGCTGCCACGCCGACGATCTCGCGCCCGATCATTGCAACCCACTTGTCGAAAACCTGCTTCAGGTTGTCCGGCGTGATCTGGGTGCGGATGATGTCGCCTGACTTGATGGCGGCCTTTACGGTGCTGATGAACTCTTCTTCGTGGGTCGAAATCTTGAACGACACAAAGTGTGTGCCAATATGCGCCGATATCTCGTCCAGCGCCTCTTGGGTGTATTGACTGGCAGACTTGCCCCACCTGACGGTTTTCTTGGCCAAAAAAGGTAGTACGTCAGCGCTTTTCATGATCGCAGCTTTTTCGGTGTCGATCACGGCCAGGAATGGCGGAACTTTCTCGCCCTTGTTCAAAGCCACTTGCACGTAATGCAGCAACTGCGTGAACATGGCGTAGCTAGAGTGTTTGCTGGTGTCCTTGGCCTCGAACCAGATTTCGTCGGTCTGGATGTCGATCAGCCCCTTGGTGTAGCCCTTGAGTCCCAGGGCTTTGATATAGGCGTCTTTGACGTCTTCTTCGCTTTTGGCGGTTTGCAGTTGGGAGTAAAGGGACACAGGTTTGAACTTCAAATAGGATTGAAGCGCCTATTCTGGCAGTTCAAGCGGCCCAACTTGAAAAGTGCCTGTTTTGGCAGCCAAAAGTAAAGCAGCTCATATTTGCTACCAAATCAAGAGCTGCATGCGCAATCAACACCAGGGTTAGGGGCAAGTTGCCGAACAAATCAACCCGTCACACCACCCCAGCCCGCTCCAGCATCGCATGCAGCAGCACGTTGCATCCGGCGGTGATGTGCTCGGGCTTGGCGTCTTCAATCTCGTTGTGGCTGATGCCGTCCTTGCAGGGGATGAAGATCATGCCGCTGGGGGCCAGGCGGGCCATGTAGACGGCGTCGTGCCCGGCGCCTGAGACGGCGGGCATGTTGCTGTAGCCCAGCTTCTGCGCGGCACGCGCCACGGCGCCCTTGCAGTCGTCGTGGAAAGCTTGGGCGGGGTAGCTCGACACCATCTCGATCTTCACGTCCAGGCCGCTGTCCTTGGCCACCTGGGCGGCAAACGCCTTCACCTCGTCGGCCATCTGGTCCACCAACGCGTCGGTGCTGTTGCGCAGGTCGATGCTGAACTTCACGCGCCCCGGAATCACGTTGCGGCTGTTGGGAAACACCTGCACCATGCCCACGGTGCCGCGGCCATGTGGCTGGTGGCGCAGGGCGCAGGCCACCACCTCCTGCATGATGCGGGCGGACACCTGCATGGCGTCCTTGCGCAGCGCCATGGGCGTGGGGCCGGCGTGGGCCTCCATGCCGGTCACGGTGCAGTCAAACCAGCGGATGCCCAGCACGCCCTGCACCACGCCGATGGTCACGTCGGCATCTTCCAGCACCGGGCCTTGTTCGATGTGGGTCTCGAAGTACGCGCCAATGGGGTGGTCGCCGGGCTCCTGCGGCCCGACGTAGCCAATGCGCTCCAGCTCGCCCTTGACGGTCCGCCCTGCAGTGTCGGTGGCGGCGTAGGCATGGTCCAGCGTGAAGGCCTTGGCGAACACGCCCGAGCCCATCATCACCGGCACGAAGCGCGAGCCTTCTTCGTTGGTCCAGAACGCGACCTCGATGGGGGCCTCGGTTTCGATGCCCAGGTCGTTCAGCGTGCGCACCACTTCCAGGCCGGCCAGCACGCCGTAGTTGCCGTCGAACTTGCCGCCGGTGGGCTGGGTGTCGATGTGGCTGCCGGTCACGATGGGAGGCAGGCTGTTGTTGCGCCCGGCACGGCGCATGAAGCCGTTGCCGATCTTGTCGATGGTGACGGTCATGCCGGCCTCCCGCGCCCAGCGGGTGACGAGGTCACGGCCTTGCTTGTCCAGATCGGTCAGGGTCAGGCGGCAGACGCCGCCCTTGGGCGTGGCGCCGATTTTTGCCAGTTCCATGAGGGAGTCCCACAGGCGCTGGCCGTTGATGCGGGCCTTGGCAATGTCGATGGCGGTTGCGGTGTTCATGCTGTCTCCTTAGCGTTGGACTGCGGTGGGGGCCAGGGTCTCCGCCCGCAACTTGGTTGCCGCAAAGTTGGAACTGAACGGCGCCCGGTGCAGGTAGCGGCCTTTGCCCTTCACCGCCCGCAGGTCGCCCTGCACAAACACCAGCTCGCCCTGGCTGATGGTGTGGCTGGGAATGCCCTTGACCGTGCGGCCTTCGAAGATGTTGTAGTCGCCCTTGCTGAACTGCGTCTTGGCGGACAGCGTCTTGCTGGCCATCGGGTCCCACACCACCAGGTCGGCGTCGGCACCCACCGACACGCTGCCCTTTTGCGGGTAGAGGTTGAACAGCTTGGCCGTGTTGGCGGAGGTGATGGCCACGAACTCGCTGGGCGTCAGGCGCCCGGTGTTCACGCCTTCGTCCCAGATCACGGCCAGGCGCTCTTCCACGCCGCCGCAGCCGTTGGGGATCTTGGCAAAGTCGTCCTTGCCGGCCGCCTTCTGCGCGGCGCAGAAGGTGCAGTGGTCGGTGGCGGTGGTGTGCAGGTTGCCGCTCTGCAGGCCGCGCCACAGGAATTCCTGGTGGCCCTTGGGACGGAACGGCGGGCTCATCACGTGGGCGGCGGCGGTGGCAAAGTCAGGGTGGCGGTAGACGCTGTCGTCCACCACCAGGTGGCCGGCCAGCACCTCGCCGTACACGCGCTGGCCGCGGGCGCGGGCGCGGGCAATGGCCTCGGCGGCTTCGATGCAGCTCACGTGCACCACGTAGATGGGCACATTCAGCACATCGGCAATGGCGATGGCGCGGTTAGCGGCCTCGCCCTCCACCATGGGCGGGCGCGACAGCGGGTGGCCCTCAGGCCCATGGATGCCCATCTCGGCCACCTGCTTTTGCAGCAGGTAGACCAGCTCGCCGTTCTCGGCGTGCACGGTGGGCATGGCGCCCAGTTCCAGGCAGCGCTTGAAGCTGTTCACCAGGGTTTCGTCGTCGCACATGATGGCGTTCTTGTAGGCCATGAAGTGCTTGAAACTGTTCACACCTTCCCGCTGCACCAGGGTGCCCATGTCGCGGTGCACGGTTTCGTCCCACCAGGTGATGGCGACGTGGAAGCTGTAGTCGCCCGCCGCCTTCTCGGCCCAGCCGCGCCACGTCTGGTAGGCCTCCATGATGGGCTGCTGCGGGTTGGGGATGACGAAGTCGATGATGGTGGTGTTGCCACCGGCCAGGCCGGCTGCGGTGCCGGTGTAGAAGTCGTCCATGGTGGTGGTGCCCATGAACGGCAGCTGCATGTGGGTGTGCGGGTCGATGCCGCCGGGCATGACGTACTGGCCGCCAGCGTCCACGGTGGTGGCGCCGGCCGGGGCGGAGAGGGCCTCGCCCACGGCGATGATCTTGCCGTCTTGCGTGATGACATCGGCACGAAAGGCGCGGTCGGCGTTGACCACGGTGCCGCCACGGATGAAGAGTGTGCTCATGATTGCTCCTGAAACAATAGCTGGTTACGCAATGAATACAAGGGTTTGGGTCGGATTCAGGCCTGAATCCGCAGGGGGTTGTTGGCGTGGGTGGTCCAGTCGGCATGGGTGGCTACCACCGGTTTGCCGGTGCGCAGGTCCACCTCGCCCACGGGCAGGTCGCGCAGCGTGATGCAGTTGGGCACCGGGCACACGTTCACGCACAGGTTGCAGCCCACGCATTCGTCTTCCTTCACCTCGAAGTGGCGCTGGCCATTCTTCTCGAACGTGATGGCCTGGTGGCTGGTGTCTTCGCAGGCAATGTGGCAGCGCCCGCACTGGATGCAGCTGTCCTGGTCGATGACGGCCTTGGAAATAACGTTGAGGTTCAGGTAACGCCAGTCGCTCACCGTGGGCACGGCCTTGCCGACGATCTGGCTGACCGAGGTGAAGCCCATCTCGTCCATGTAGTCGGACAGGCCGCTTTCCATTTCCTGCACGATCTTGAAGCCGTAGACCATGGCGGCCGTGCACACCTGCACCGTGCCGGAGCCCAGCGCGATGAAGTCCAGCGCGTCGCGCCAGGTGCCAATGCCGCCAATGCCGGAAATCGGCAGGCCGGCGGTGGCGGGGTCGCGGGCGATCTCGGCCACCATGTTCAGCGCAATGGGTTTCACGGCCGGGCCGCAGTAGCCGCCGTGGCTGCCCTTGCCGCCGGTGTTGGGCGTCATGGTCAGCGAATACGGGTCCACGCCCATGATGGAGTTGATGGTGTTGATGAGGCTCACCGCGTCCGCCCCGCCGCGCTTGGCGGCCTGGGCGGGTTTGCGGATGTCGGTGATGTTGGGCGTGAGCTTCACGATGACGGGCAGCTTGCTGTACTGCTTGCACCAGGCGGTGACCATCTCGATGTACTCGGGCACTTGGCCCACGGCGGCGCCCATGCCGCGCTCGCTCATGCCGTGCGGGCAGCCGAAGTTGAGTTCGATGCCGTCGGCGCCGGTGTCCACCAGGCGCGCCAGGATGGCCTTCCAGCTCTCTTCCTGGCAGGGCACCATCAGCGAGACGATCATGGCGCGGTCGGGCCAGTTGCGCTTGACCTCGCGTATCTCTTTCAGGTTCAGCTCCAGGTCGCGGTCGGTGATGAGCTCGATGTTGTTGAAGCCCATTAGGCGCCGGTCGGGCGTGAGCAGGGCGCCGTAGCGCGGGCCGTTGACGTTGACGACCGGCGGCCCGGCCTCGCCCAGCGTCTTCCAGACCACGCCGCCCCAGCCGGCCTCGAAGGCGCGGTTGACGTTGGTGGCTTTGTCAGTGGGCGGTGCGCTGGCCAGCCAGAAGGGGTTGGGGCTGCTGATGCCGGCAAAGGTGGTGTGCAGATTGGCCATGGTGTTCTCCCGTCTCAGGCACGTGTGATGTAGGCATGGATGGCGCGGGCCGACTGCTTGCCGTGCTCCACCGCCTCCACCGTCAGGTCCAGCCCGCCGGCACGGCAGTCGCCGCCGGCCCAGACGCCGGGCAGGTTGGTCTGCCCCTCGGCGTCGGTGGCGATCTTTCCACTGTCCAGCGCGAGGCCGGCCTGTGCCAGCACCGGGTTGCCCAGTTGCTGGCCAATGGCCTTGAACACCAGGTCGGCCTCCCAGCGCAGCTCGCGCCCGGTGGGTTGCAGCCGGCCATCTACCAGCGCCTGCTCGGCAAAGCGCACGGCCCGAACGTGACGACCTTCATGGCCGTCCTGGCCTTCGATCTCCAGCGGTGAGAGCCAGTGGTGCAGCACCACGCCGTGGGTCTGCGCCCATTCCTGCTCGGCGCGCGAGGCCGACATCTGCTCCGGGCCGCGGCGGTACACCATGTGCACCACGTGCGCGCCCAGCAGCTTGCTCTGCACGGCGGCGTCCACGGCGGTCATGCCCCCGCCGATGACGATCACGCGCCGGCCCATGGGCAGGGTGGACTTGTCGGGCGTCTGGCGCAGCGTGGCAATGAAGTCCACCGCGTCCTGCACGCCGGCCAGGTCTTCACCGGGAATTCCCAGCGCGTGCGTGCTGGACAGGCCCAGGCCCAGGAACACGGCGTCGTAGTTCTTGCGCAGGGTTTCGAGCTGGTCGGTGGTCTGCAGCTTCCAGCCGGTGCGCACGCTGATGCCGCCCACGTCCAGCAGCCATTGCACCTCGCGCTGGGCGAAGTTGTCGGGCGTCTTGTAGGCCGCCAGGCCATATTCGTTCAGGCCGCCGGCCTTGGCACGGGCGTCGAACACCGTCACCGTGTGGCCCAGGCGCGCCAGCGTGTGGGCGCAGGCCAGGCCGGCGGGGCCGGCGCCCACCACCGCCACGGTTTTGCCGGTGTCCGGGGCGCGGGTGAAGAGCTGGGGCCGGTCGCTTTCCATCAACGCGTCCACGGCGTGGCGCTGCAGCCGGCCAATGGCCACGGGCTGGCCCTGCTGCGTGTTGCGCACGCAGACGGCCTCGCACAGGTTCTCGGTCGGGCAGACTCGGGCGCACATGCCGCCCAGGGGGTTGCTCTCCAGAATGGTGCGGGCTGCACCACGCAGGTTCTCGTCGGCAATGCGCCGGATGAAGCTGGGCACGTCGATGCTAGTGGGGCAGGCCGTGGCGCAGGGGGCGTCAAAGCAGTAAAGGCAGCGCTCGGCTTCCAGCAGGGCCTGCGCGTGGGTCAGGCGGGGTGTGGCGTCGGCAAAGGCAGTGGCGTAGGCGTCGGCGGGCAGGCGCGCGGGGCGGATGTCGGGTTGGGGCGAGGTGGACACGGGTGCACTCCTGTTCAAAAACTGACCGTTTAGTCAACTTCTGAAAGGAATGCTAGCAAGTGTGATGCCAGTCTGTATCTAGGGGTTTGTCCGCAGGGGGCGGGCGGCCTGCACCAGCCACTGGGCAAACTGCTGCAGCGCCGGCTTGGGTTGCACGCCTTCGGGCTGCACCAGGTAGTAGTGGCGTTCACCGGGCTGGGGCAGCGGGTTGGCAATGACGAGTTCGCCGCGCGCCAGTTCGGCCTCAATCAGCAGCGGGGGAATCAGCGCCACGCCCAGGCCCTGGGCCGCGGCGGCGGCGGTCATGGAAAACTGTTCGTAGCGCGGCCCCGCCAGGGCGGCGGGGGTGGCCATGTTGTCCTCCAGGCCAGCAGCCTCGAACCACTGGCGCCAGGCGTCGGCCCGCGTGCTCTGCTGCAGCAGGGTCTGCTGCGCCAGCTCGGCCGGGCTCCAGTGGCTGCGTCCGCCCAGCAGGGCGGGGGCGCACACCGGCAGCACCACTTCGGGCATGAGCTGCAGCAGCCGGGTGCCGGCCCAGTGGGCCATCTGCTGCGCGGTGCCGGCGTGCAGGGCGGCGTCTACCTCGGTGTCGGCAAACAGGAAGGGACGGGTGCGGGTTTCGATGTGGATGAGCACGTCGGGGTGGGCGCGGTTGAAGTCGCCCAGCCGAGGAATCAGCCAGCGCGCCGCCAGCGTGGGCACCGCCGCCAGGGTGATGGCGCCGCCGGCTCCCTGGCCCGACATGGCGTCCAGCGTGTCGCGCTCCAGCGCCTGCAGGCGCGGCGCAATCTGGCGGGCGTACTGGCTGCCGGCCTCGGTCAGCGCCACACCGTGGCGGGTGCGGCGAAACAGGGGCACGCCCAGGTAGCCTTCCAGCGCGGCAATCTGCCGCGAAATGGCGCTTTGCGTCAGCGCCAGCTCCTGGGCGGCGCGGGTGTAGCTCTGGTGGCGGGCGGCGCTGTCAAAGCAGGCCAGCGCCTGCAGGGAGGGAATTTTTCTGCGCATGGTGTGCCCAATATACACAAATTCCGGGTTTGATGGGCGGTTTGTGTGCTCCTGAATTCATAGCTATATGTGTAATGAATATCTGCATTAAGTGCATTATTTGTACTGAAAATGGAGCCTACCATGGTGGTTTATACATGCGATAAACGAATATCTGGTTGCCAATAAGTCGTTTGCCAAGGCGGGGTGCCTGGGACTACCATGGCTTCCAGTCGGGTCGGAAAGGCGTTGCCTGTGCACCGCGCCGTCCGCCCGTTCGGCTTGTTTACCCCTTTATCTGGAGATTTCCCATGGCCCACGCATCGTTCAACTGGCAAGACCCGTTTTTGCTCGACAGCCAACTCACCGACGACGAGCGCATGATCAAGGAGGCCGCCGCGGCCTACAGCCAGGACAAGCTGCTGCCCCGCGTGACCCAGGCGTTCCGCGACGGCACGACCGACCCGGCCATCTTCCGCGAGATGGGTGAACTCGGCCTGCTGGGCCCCACGATCCCCGAGCAGTACGGCGGCCCCGGCCTGAACTACGTGGCCTACGGCCTGATCGCCCGCGAAGTCGAGCGCGTGGACAGCGGCTACCGCTCCATGATGAGCGTGCAGAGCTCGCTGGTGATGGTGCCCATTTTCGAGTTCGGCACCGAGGCGCAGAAGCAGAAGTACCTGCCCAAGCTGGCCACCGGTGAATACATCGGCTGCTTCGGCCTGACCGAACCCGACCACGGCTCCGACCCCGGCTCCATGGCCACCCGCGCCCACAAGGTGGCCGGCGGCTACCAGCTCAAGGGCTCCAAGATGTGGATCTCCAACAGCCCCATCGCCGACGTGTTCGTCGTCTGGGCCAAGGAAGTGTCCGAGAGCGGCCAGGTCGGCCCCATCCGCGGCTTCGTGCTGGAAAAGGGCATGAAGGGCCTGTCGGCTCCCGCCATCCACGGCAAGGTGGGCCTGCGTGCCTCCATCACCGGTGAGATCGTCATGGACGGCGTGTTCTGCCCCGAAGAAAACGCCTTCCCCGAGGTGCAGGGCCTGAAAGGCCCGTTCACCTGCCTCAACAGCGCCCGTTACGGCATTGCCTGGGGTGCCCTGGGTGCCGCCGAGGACTGCTGGACGCGTGCGCGCCAGTACGTGCTGGACCGCAAGCAGTTCGGCCGCCCCCTGGCCGCCAACCAGCTCATCCAGAAGAAGCTGGCCGACATGCAGACGGAAATTGCGCTGGGCCTGCAGGGCTGTCTGCGCCTGGGCCGCATGAAGGACGAGGGCACGGCTTCCGTCGAGATCACCTCCATCCTCAAGCGCAACAGCTGCGGCAAGTCGCTGGACATTGCCCGTCTGGCGCGCGACATGATGGGCGGCAACGGCATCAGCGACGAGTTCGGCGTGGCCCGCCACCTGGTGAACCTGGAAGTGGTGAACACCTACGAAGGCACGCACGACATCCACGCCCTCATCTTGGGTCGGGCGCAGACGGGGATTGCGGCGTTCGGTAATTGAATTACTGTTAAATGGGTGGGTAACGTCGGTTGGGGGTGTGGCGGCGGCCTCATGGTGCCAAATGCGCACAAATCGGCCGCCACCCCACCCCCAACCGACGCCGGGCATGTATTTGGAACGCCGCCGTCCGTAACTTCCCTTCTCGCCGGGGTGGGGTAGTCCGGGGGCCGATTTGTGCGCATATGGCACCATGAGGCCCCCGGACTGCTCCACCCCGGCAGGC
This sequence comes from Rhodoferax sp., assembly GCA_019449595.1. Classification (GTDB taxonomy): domain Bacteria; phylum Pseudomonadota; class Gammaproteobacteria; order Burkholderiales; family Burkholderiaceae_C; genus Allorhodoferax. Next base: position 369,176 of record JAGRPL010000014.1, read on the forward strand.
ACAACATCGGAAACAAGTGAGCCGTATATGAGTGAAAAACCCGCTGCCCTTGCGCACCTCAAAGTCCTGGACCTGTCGCGCGTGCTCGCCGGTCCCTGGTGCACCCAGATCCTGGCCGACCTGGGGGCCGACGTGGTCAAGGTCGAGCGGCCCGGCGAGGGCGACGACACGCGCCACTGGGGGCCTCCGTTTCTGAAGGACGCGCAGGGCAACGACACCGCGCACGCCACCTACTTCACCGCCTGCAACCGCAACAAGCGCTCCATCACCATCGACATCGCCAAGCCCGAAGGCCAGGCGCTGGTCCGCCAGATGGCAGCGCACAGCGACGTGTTGGTGGAGAACTTCAAGGTCGGCGGGCTGAAACACTACGGGTTGGACTACGCCAGCCTGCAGGCCATCAACCCGCGCCTGATCTACTGCTCCATCACCGGCTTCGGCCAGACCGGCCCCTACGCGCCGCGCGCCGGCTACGACCTGATGATCCAGGCCATGACCGGCATGATGAGCATCACCGGCCGCCCGGACGACGTGCCCGGTGGCGGCCCGCAGCGCGTGGGTGTGGCGCTGACCGACCTGTTCACCGGCGTGTATGCCTCCACCGCCATCCTGGCCGCCATCGAGGCGCGCCACCGCACCGGTCTGGGCCAGCATATCGACATGGCGCTGCTGGACGTGGGCATGGCCATCCTGGCCAACCAGGCGGGGGGGTTTCTCAACACCGGCAAGGTGCCGCAGCGCCAGGGCAACAGCCATCCCAGTCTGGCGCCGTACCAGGACTTTGACACGCTCGACGGCGCCATGCTGCTGGCCATTGGCAACGACGGCCAGTTTGCGCGCTTCTGCCAGGTGGCCGGCCACCCCGAGTGGGCGACGGACGCCCGCTACGCCACCAACACCGACCGCGTGCGCCACCGCGAAACGCTGATTCCGGCCATGCTGGAGGTGACCCGCACGCGCACCACGGCGCAGTGGATTGCGCTGCTGGAAGACAAGGCCGTGCCCTGCGGCCCCATCAACGACATGGGTCAGGCCTTTGCCGACGCCCAGGTGCAGGCCCGCAATTTGGTGGTGAATCAGCCGCTGGCGCCCGCAGCTGCTGCGCAGACAGCTATTGAATCAATAGCAACGGTGGCCAGCCCGCTGCGCCTGGGCGATGCGCCACCGGTGCTGCGCAACGCCCCGCCCATGTTGGGCGAGCACACGGCCGAGGTGCTGGGGGAGCTGGGGCTGGACGCCGACGGCATTGCCGCGCTGCGCCAGGCCGGCGTGGTCTAGGGCTGCACGGCTCAGGCCGGGCGGCCCAGCTCTTCCCAGCGCTCCAGCGCGGCCATCAGTTCGTCGTCGATCTGCGCGGTGCGGCTGGACAGCTCCAGCGCCCGCGCGTTGTCGCTGGCAAACAGGCTGCCGTCGGCCAGGGCCTCGGCAATGGATTGCTGCTCGGCTTCCAGCGCGGCAATGCGCTCCGGCAGGCCGTCGAGCTCGCGCTGTTCCTTGAAGCTGAGCTTCTTGGTCTTGGCCGCAGGCGCTGCCACGGGCGTGCTGGCGCTGACTTGGGCGGTGGCCTGCTCCTGCTTCTGCAGCTGCTCGCGCTCGTAGTTGAAGGGCTTGGCCGTGGCCTTGCCGGCGGCCGCGTTGATGGCGTTGGCGCGCTTGGTCTGGATCAGCCAGTCGCTCACGCCGCCTTCATACTCGCGCCATTTGGCGTCGCCCTCGTAGGCAATCGTGCTGGTGACCACGTTGTCCAGGAAGGTCCGGTCGTGGCTGACCAGGAACACCGTGCCGTCGTAGCTTTGCAGCAGGTCTTCCAGCAGCTCCAGGGTGTCGATGTCCAGGTCGTTGGTGGGCTCGTCGAGCACCAGCACGTTGGCCGGGCGGGCAAACAGGCGCGCCAGCAGCAGGCGGTTGCGTTCGCCACCGGAGAGTGACCGCACGGGCGAGTTGGCGCGCGCCGGCGAGAACAGGAAGTCGGCCAGGTAGCTCTTGCGGTGCTTCTTCTGGTTGCCGATCTCGATCCACTCGGAGCCGGGGCTGATGAAATCTTCCAGCGTGGCGTCCAGGTCCAGCGCGTTGCGCATCTGGTCGAAGTAGGCCACCGTTACATTCGCGCCCAGGCGCACCGTGCCCCACGGGCTGTGGCCGGGTTCGGGCTTGGGGGCGTTGGCGGGAGCCGGGTCGGGTTTGAGCTCACCCAGGATGAGCTTGAGCAGGGTGGTCTTGCCGGCGCCGTTGGGCCCCAGGAGACCGATCTTGTCGCCGCGCAGGATGGTGGCGCTGAAGTTGTCGACGATCTTGCGCTCGCCAAAGGTCTTGGAGACGTGGACCATCTCGGAGACCAGCTTGCCGCTCTTGTCGCCGCTGTTCACGTCCATGTTGACGCTGCCCACCACGTCGCGGCGGGCTTCACGGTTGGCGCGCAATTCGTTCAGGCGGTTGATGCGGGCGGTCGCGCGGGTGCGGCGGGCTTCCACGCCCTTGCGGATCCACACCTCTTCCTGCGCCAGCAGCTTGTCGGCCTTGGCGTTGATGATGGCTTCCTGCGCCAGCTGCTCTTCCTTCTGCACCAGGTAGGCGGCAAAGTTGCCGGGGTAGCTCATCAGCTTGCCGCGGTCCAGCTCCACGATACGGGTGGCCACGTTGTCCAGGAAGGAGCGGTCGTGGGTGATGGTGATGATCGATCCCTTGAAGTCCACCAGCAGGCCTTCGAGCCATTCGATGGAGTCCAGATCCAGGTGGTTGGTGGGCTCATCGAGCAGCAGCACATCGGGCTGCGCTACCAGTGCCTGGGCTAGCGCCACACGCTTCTTGGTGCCGCCGGAGAGGGTGCTGACGATGGCGTCGGGGTTCAGGTGCAGGCGTTGCAGGGTCTCGCTCACCCGCTGCTCCCAGTTCCAGCCGTCCAGGGTTTCAATCTCGCTTTGCATGGCGTCCAGGTCGCCGTGACCCAGGCAATACTCTTCAATCAGGCCGATGACCCGCTCCAGGCCTGCCCGGACAGCCATGAAAACCGTCGCATTGGCATCCAGCTGGGGCTCCTGCGCCACGTAGGCCACGCGGGTGTTGCTCTGCACCTGCAGGCTGCCGTCGTCGGGCTTTTCCATGCCCGCCAGGATTTTCAGGAGTGAGGATTTTCCGGCGCCGTTGCGGCCAATCAGGCCGACGCGCTCTCCGGGTTCGAGGGAAAAACCAGCGTGGTCGAGCAGGGGGACGTGCCCAAACGCCAGCTGGGCGTCAAGTAAGGTAATCAGTGCCATGTGGCACCGATTATCCCTTGTCGCCCTGCAGGGCGGGTGCCAGAGCCCCTTCAACCCGCCCCGACCCGCGGCCGGCCTTGTAGGATCAACCCATCGCGGTCGCTTTTACTTCGGGCATGTTCAATCACGCATTCAACCATTCGCTCAGGCTGCTGTTCACCCGGCGCTTTGGCACGTTCTGGTTCGCCAGTCTGCTGTCCAACATTGGCACCTGGGCGCAGCAGGTGGCCCAGCCCTGGTTGCTGCTCAGTCTGGGGGCGTCGCCGTTCTTGCTGGGGCTGGACAACTTCGCCATGGGCGCCCCGGTGCTGCTGCTGACCCTGGTTGGCGGGGCGATGGCTGATGGCGGGGACCGCCGGCGCATCATCGTGATGTTCCAGTCGGTCCAGATGCTGTGCCCGATTCTACTGGTGGGCTTGTTGCTGGCGGGCAAGGTGCAGCCCTGGATCGTGATCCTGCTGTCGCTGGTGGTGGGCGTTACGGACGCGCTGTCCATGCCGTCGTTCCAGTCGATTGTTCCGTCCATCGTCAGGCGTGAACAGATTCCTTCGGCCATTGCCCTGAACTCCACGCAGTTCAACCTGTCGCGCATTCTGGGGCCGGCCATTGCCGGGGTGCTGATGGCCAGTGTGGGCGCGGTGGGCGCCTTTGCCGTCAGTGCGGCGTCGTATGTGCCGTTCATTGTGGTGGCCATGTGGGTGCTGCCGCGGGTGGTTGCTACGGCTTCCCTGCGCCAGGGGCTGGACCACCGCAAGCTCGTGGCCAGCGTGAAGGAAATCGTGCACGAGCCCATGCTGCGTGGCGCCTTGCAGACGGTCCTGACCAGTGCTTTCTTGTGTGCCCCGTTGATCACGTTTTGCCCGGTTCTGGTGAAAGAGGTTTTGCAGGGCGATGTGGGTCAGTTCAGTCTCACGATGGGGGCCTTTGGCGTGGGGGGCTTGCTCGGTGCGATTGGGTTGCTGACCGTCGACCCGGGTAAGGACCGTCGGCCTTTGAGCTCGGCATTCGCACTGGTCTTTGGCGTGGTGGTGGTGCTTGCGGCGCTTAACCGCTGGTCCTGGGGCCTGCCGTTGCTCCTTGCGCTGGCCGGTGTGTCCATGACCGCCAGCAACGCCTCGGCCAATGCCCTGCTGCAGTCGGTGGCACCCGAGCGCATCCGCGGGCAAACCGTGAGCCTGTTCATGCTGGCCATGCGCGGTGGCCTTGCGCTGGGCGCCTTGGTGACCGGGGTGTCCGTCAATTTTCTGGGAGTGCGCGAGGCACTGGTGATCAACGGCGTGTTGGCGGTACTGGTGCACCTGTCGGCCCGCTCCGCATGGTTGCGTGCGCCACTGCCGAAACCGGCAGCGTGAAATGCCTGACGGCCTTGCAACGCGTAGGTTGGCAAGGCCGTCGGTAGCGCCAGCGGTGGTTACCGGCTGCTCGGGAAGGCGAACACCGAGCCTTCGCGCACGCCGGCGGACGGCCAGCGCTGGGTGATGGTCTTGCGCTTGGTATAGAAGCGCACGGCGTCGGGGCCGTAGGCCGAGAGGTCGCCAAACAGGCTGCGCTTCCAGCCGCCAAACGAGTGGTAGGCCACAGGCACGGGCAGGGGCACGTTCACGCCTACCATGCCGACCTGGATGTTGTCGGTGAAGTAGCGGGCAGCCTCGCCGTCGCGGGTGAAGATGCAGGTGCCGTTGCCGTACTCGTGGGCGTCGATCAGGTCCATGCCTTCCTGCAGCGTCTTCACGCGCACCACGCCCAGCACCGGGCCGAAGATTTCTTCCTGGTAGATCACCATGCCGGGCTTGACGTTGTCAAACAGGCAGGGGCCCAGGAAGTAGCCGTCCGCGTGGCCGGCCACCTTGAGGCCGCGGCCATCCACCACCAGGGTGGCGCCTTCCTTCACGCCCTGGTCTACGTAGCCGCGCACTTTCTCGAAGTGGGCCTTGGTGACCAGCGGACCCATGTCCATGCCGGGGGCAGTGCCGGGGCCGACCTGCATCTTGCTGATCTCGGTCTTCAGGCCGGCAATCACGGCGTCGGCCACGGCGTCGCCCACGGCCACCACCAGCGGAATGGCCATGCAGCGCTCGCCGCAGGAGCCGTAGGCCGCGCCCATCAACGCGTTGACGGCGTTGGGCACGTCGGCGTCGGGCATGACCACGGCGTGGTTTTTGGCGCCGCCCAGGGCCTGCACCCGCTTGCCGTGGGCGCAGCCGGTGGCGTAGATGTATTCGGCAATGGGGGTGGAGCCGACAAAGCTGATGGCCTTGACGCGCGGATCGGTCAGCAGGGTGTCAACGGCCACCTTGTCGCCGTTGACCACGTTGAGCACGCCAGCGGGCAGGCCGGCTTCCAGCGCCAGTTCCGCAATGCGCAGCGTGCTGCTGGGGTCGCGCTCGGAGGGCTTCAAGACAAAGGTGTTGCCGCAGGCCACGGCCATGGGCCACATCCACAGCGGCACCATGGCCGGGAAGTTGAAGGGGGTGATGCCGGCGGTCACGCCCAGCGCCTGGAACTCGCTCCAGCTGTCGATGGCCGGGCCGGCGTTCTTGCTGTGCTCGCCCTTGAGCAGCTCAGGGGCGTAGCTGGCGTATTCCACATTCTCGATGCCGCGCTGCAGCTCGCCCATGGCGTCGGACAGCACCTTGCCGTGTTCGGCGGTGATCAGGGCGGCCAGCTCGTCGGCGTGCTCTTCCAGCAGGTTCTTGAGCTTGCTCATGACCCGCGCGCGCTTGAGCGGCGGGGTGTTGCGCCACGCCGGGTAGGCCGCCTGGGCCGAGGCGATGGCCTGCTCGACCGTGGCCTTCTCGGCCAGCAGCACGCGCTTTTCGGCCTGGCCGGTGGCGGGGTTGAAAACGTCTTGGGCGCGGCTGTCCGGGGTGACGATCTTGCCGTCGATCAGGTGGCCAATGGCGGGGAGCTGGGACATGGGTGTCGGTCTTTCAGAAGGGGTGCCGGGCGGTCAGGCCGTGGCGTTCAGGGCTTCGCCCAGGGCGTTGATCAGGCTGTCGATTTCCGATTTTTCGATGATGAAGGGTGGGGCCAGTTGGATGGTATCGCCACCGTAGCGTACATAAAAGCCTTTATCCAGGCATTTCATGGCGATTTCATATGGCCGCTTGGCGGGCTCGCCGGGCACGGCGGCAATGGTGAAGCCGGCGGCCAGGCCGTAGTTGCGGATGTCCACCACATGCTTGGCGCCGCGCAGGCTGTGCACGGCCTGCTCGAAATAGGGTGCCAGGCTGGCGGCGCGTTCCACCATGTTTTCCTTCACCAGCACGTCCAGCGCGGCAATGCCGGCGGCGCAAGCCATGGGGTGGGCCGAGTAGGTGTAGCCGTGGGGGAATTCGACCAGGTACTCGGGGCCGCCCTGCTCCATGAAGGTGTCGTAGATTTCCTTCTTGGCCACCACGGCGCCCAGGGGCTGCGCGCCGTTGGTGATCTGCTTGGCCAGGTTCATGATGTCGGGCGTCACGCCAAAGGCGGCTGCGCCGGTGTAGGCGCCGCAGCGGCCAAAACCGGTGATGACTTCGTCAAAGATCAGCAGGATGTTGTTGGCCGTGCAGATCTCGCGCAGGCGCTGCAGGTAGCCCACCGGCGGGATGACGACGCCGGCCGAGCCCGAGAACGGCTCGACGATGACGGCGGCGATGTTGGAGGCGTCGTGCAGTGCAATCAGGCGGGTCAGCTCATCGGCCAGGTTGGCGCCCATGGGCCCGTCCTGCGGTGGCATGCCCTTGTGGAAGGCGCCGGCTGCCGGCTGGGTGTGGGGCAGGTGGTCGGCCTCAATGCCCTGGCCAAAGGTCTTGCGGTTGCCGCCAATGCCGCCCACCGAGATGCCGCCGAAGTTCACACCGTGGTAGCCCTTCTCTCGGCCGATCAGCCGGGTCTTGGTGCCCATGCCCTTGGCGCGCCAGTAGGCGCGGGCCATCTTGAGCGAGGTGTCGGCCGACTCGGAGCCGGAGCCGGTGAAGAACACGTGGTCCAGCCCCGCCGGGGTGAGGTCGTGGATCTTGTTGGCCAGCGCAAACGACAGCGGGTGGCCGAACTGGAAGGCGGGGGCGTAGTCCAGCGTGGCAATCTGGCGGCTCACCGCCTCGGTGATTTCGGGGCGGGCGTGGCCCAGGCCGCAGCACCACAGGCCCGAGAGGCCGTCGAGCACCTTGCGGCCGTTGCTGTCGGTGTAGTAGGCGCCTTCGGCGCTGACCAGCATGCGCGAACCCTGGCCTGCCTGCGCCTTGAAGTTGCGGTTGCCGGTAAAGGGCATCCAATGCGCGTCCAGCCAGGCGGCGTCGCGGGGGTAGGCGCTGGTGCTGGTGACGGCGGGTGACGCGGCGGTGTCGTTGAGCTTCATGGCAACTCCAGGTGGGCCCGCTGGGCGGGTAGGGCAAATGGACAAACAGGAAAGCGGATTGTCAGCCGCTCTGTTACTCTTATAAAGTCACAAATATCGCTATTTAGTTGCCAATTTATGCAAACAAAGAACCGCGCCGTGCTGGGTCAGATCAGCGACATGGACCTGCGCCTGCTGCGGGTGTTCCGCGCCGTGGTGGACTGCGGTGGCATGGCGGCGGCGGAGCTGGAGCTGAACATCGGCACCTCCACCGTGAGCCGCCACATCAAGGACCTGGAAACACGCCTGGGCCTGACGCTGTGCCGGCGCGGGCGGGCCGGCTTTGCCCTGACGCCAGAGGGTGAAAAGATCTACGCCGAATCGGCGCGCCTGCTGGCCTCCACCGATGCCTTTCGCGCCAGCGTGGACGAAATCCACCGCCGCATGGGCGGGCAGCTGCACATCGCCGTGTTCGACAAGACGGCCAGCAACCCGCACGCCCACATCGCCCAGGCCATTGCCCTGTTCACGCAGCAGGCGCCCGATGTGGCGCTGAACCTGCACGTGGCCACCCTGACGGCCATCGAGCGCGGAGTGCTCGACGGCCAGTACCAGATCGGCATCATTCCCGGCCACCGCAGCTCCGACCTGCTGGAGTACACGCCCCTGTTCGACGAGGCCATGTCGCTGTACTGCGGCCAGAGCCACCCGCTGTACCGGGAAGAGCCGGTGCCCCTGAACTGGGACAGCCTGCGCGAACAGCGCTTTGCCGGCCTGGGCTACCACTCCCCCAACATGGACGTGACGCAGCGCGCGCGCCTGCCGCGCAGCGCCACGGGCTTTGACCAGGAGTCCATCGCCACCCTGATCCTGTCGGGCCAGTTCCTGGGTTTTTTGCCGGACCACTACGCCGAGAGCTTTGTGCGGGCCGGCCAGATGCGGGCCATCCAGCCCGAGGTCCTGCGCTACGACTGCCAGTTCTTCGCCATCACCCGCCGCTCGCCGCAACCGGCGCGGGCGACGCGGGCGTTTCAGGCGTGCCTGGCGCAGGCCCACCCGGCGGCGTAGTGGCGCCGGGCAACTCCGGCAGCGGCTCGTAGCCGAACAGGTAGGGCACCACGCGGTAGCCCAGCAGCATGCCGCCCTTGTCCGGGGTGGCGCTCAGGCGCTCGTAGTCTTGCGGGCTCAGCGGCTTGTGCTTTGCGAAGTCGCGGCGGCGGTTGAACACGCCGTGGCGCCACTGGAACACCTCGCTGAGTTTTTCCTGGTAGCTGTAGTAGTGGTTGTTGTCGTTGTAGTAGTCGTCAAACCGGTTGCGCCCCAGGTAGATGGCGTTGGAGCCTTCGTAGCCGGTGCGCTGGTAGGTCTGGGCGTCGGTGTTGAGCAGGTAGATCCAGTCGCCGGGGACGAAGTTGTCGGAGGCCACGCCTTCCACCATGCGCAGCAGCTTGCCGGGGCGTTGCAGTTCCTCGGCCTCGAAGTCGGGCTCGAAGCTCCACATGCGCCCGGGCTCCACGTCCACCAGGGGCTCCTGGTCGGCCAGCAGGCGCTGCGCCACGCGCCGTGCCGTCTCGGGGTCGTTCTTGACGCGGCGGTAGTAATCCAGCGTGCCCTGGGCGAACACGATCTTGGTGGCGGTGTAGCAGCCGATGCTGTATTTGTCCTGTTGGAAAAACAGGTCGTTCAGGGCTTCGTGCAACGCCACGTCGGGCAGGGGTGTTCCCTGGTGCCAGTAGCGGGTGTTCCATTCGGCGGCGTCGCCGTCGGGCCAGCCCCAGTGCAGGACTTCGGCCCACATCACGGTCGTCTGGCGCACGCCCACGTGGTCGATCAGGGCCTGCACGTCACAGGCCTGCTCCCGGAACTCGGTCAGGCGGCCCGGGTGCAGCAGGGCCAGCACGATTTCCTTGCGCGACACGGTCTTCAGCGGGCGCGTTTCCTGGTCGCTGACGGGAACCTGCACCTCTTCGTCCTGGATGGCCAGTTCCGGGCGCCAGGCCAGGTACAGGGTGCGGGTGTTCTCGCCCGTGCCGGCCAGCGCGTAGGTGACCTGCCCGCGGGGCTGGTCCACGCGCACCTGGACCAGGTGCGCGGGAATGCCGAGATCCAGGAGGTAGTGCGCCATGGCCGCGCGCAGCGGCTCCAGCCGGTCCGGGGCGCAGGTGTAGCGCACGCCGTAGGCCGGCATGCCGGGGGCTTCCTGTGCCTGCGCACCGGCGGCGCCGGCCAGGGTTAACAGGGACACCAACAGGGCGGTGAACAAGGTGTGCGGGCGCGCCGCAGAAAATCCGGTCAAATCGATACTCCGCCCGCCACGCGGACCGATCCGCGGTGGCTCAAAAAAAGAAACCATCCGTGCGATGGTTTCCGCCGAGCATACCTGCTCCGGCACCGGGGTCGGGCCCCGGCGAGGCGGGTGCGGGCGCTTACACCCCGTAGAAGCTGAACGCCATCTCGGGTCGGCGTCCGCTGACCAGCTCGGCCAAGGCCTTGCCGGAGCCGGCGCCGTGCGTCCAGCCCAGCGTGCCGTGGCCGGCGTTGACCCACAGCCCGGTCACCCGGGTCTTGCCGATGTAGGGGATGTTGGTGGGCGTGGCCGGGCGCAGACCGGTCCAGAAGTTGGGGGCGCCGCCCTGCTCGGCACTGCGGGTGTCGCATACGCCCGGAAACACCTCTTCCACCCGGCGCGCCAGCATGGCGCAGCGTGCCTGGGCCAGCGGTGTGTCCAGTGACAAGTCGTAGCCTCCGACCTCGATGGTGCCGGCAATGCGCAGCGTGTCGCCCAGGCGGCTCATGGCGCACTTGACCGAGTCGTCGAGCAGGCTGACCTGCGGTGCCTGTTCCGGCTTGAGGATCTGGAAGGTGGCGCTGTAGCCTTTGCCGGGGTAGATGGGCAGGTCCACACCCACGGTGCGCAGCAGCGGCGCCGTGTAGGAGCCGCAGGCCACCACCACCTGGTCGGCCTGAAGCCGTTCTGTTTTTTGGGTGCCTTTTGGGCCTGCAGCCTCCGTACCGATTGCGCGGACAGCTGCGGATTTGATAGCGCCGCCGATCACTTCCAGCCCCTCGACGCCGTGGTTGTAGCGGAACTGCACGCCGCGCGCGGCGCAGCGCCGGGCCAGCTCCTGGGTGAACACGCGGGCGTCGCCGGACTCGTCGCTGGGGGTGAAGGTGCCGCCGACGATGTGGTCCGCGAACGGGCGGAAGGCGGGTTCGATGCGCAGCAGCGCGTCGCGGCTCACCACCTGGCGGTTCACGCCGTACTTGCGCATCAGCGCGGCAGCGTCACCGGCGGTATCGAAGGATTTCTGGTCCGTGTAGTAGTGGGCAATGCCGCGCTCCAGGCGCTGGTAGGTGATGCCGGTGTCGGCCACGATGTCCTTCAGCGCGGTGTGGCTGTAGGCGCCCAGGGCCACCAGCTGCTGCACGTTTCGCTCGAACGCGCCGTCGTTGCAGTTGGCCAGGAACTGCAGGCCCCAGCGCCATTGCTGCCAGCCCTCGCCCAGCGGCAGCTGGGGGCGAAACAGCAGGGGCGCTTCCTTGCTGAACATCCACTTCAGCGCCTTGAGCGGCGCGTCGCGGTTGGCCCAGGGTTCGCAGTAGCTCACCGAAATCTGGGCCGCATTGGCAAAGCTGGTTTCCAGTGCGGCATCGGCCTGGCGGTCCACGACCGTGACCTCATGTCCGTGTTCGGCCAGATGCCATGCCGTGCTGATGCCAATGATGCCTGCGCCCAAAACTAAGATTTTCATGGGGCAGAGTGTCGTGGAATTGGCGTTGCAGTAAAAGCTGAATTACAGAGTTTGCTAAAACATTAGTTTTGCTAATAATCAGGCCAATGCGAACATTTGACGCCGATGCCCTGGAATGCCTGGCCGCCATCGTGGAAGAGGGCGGTTTCGAGCGCGCGGCCGTGCGCCTGTCGGTCACGCAGTCGGCCGTGTCGCAGCGCCTGCGCGCGCTGGAAGCCCAAGTGGGCACCGTGCTGCTGGTGCGCAGCCGCCCGGTGCGGCCCACGGGGGCCGGCCGGCTGCTCATCAAGCACGCCATGCAGATGCGCCTGTTGCGCGCCGACCTGGAAACCGACCTGCAGGACCTGGCCCCCGGTGCCGGAGCCATGCACGAGGAAGACCGCATTTCCATCGCCATCAATGCCGACAGCATTGCCACCTGGGCCTTGCCGGCCCTGGGGCCGCTGGTGGAGGAGGGGCTGCCGCTGGAAATCATTGCCGACGACCAGGACTTCACCCACGAGTGGCTGCGCGAGGGCCAGGTGCTGGGTTGCGTCACCACGCTCAGGCAGGCCCTGCGCGGTTGCAAGGTGTTGCCGCTGGGCGCCATGCCCTACGTGGCCGTGGCCAGCGCCGCCTACGCCACCGCCCACTGCCCCCAGGGGTTGACGCAGCACAACTTCCGTCAGGTGCCGTTCATTGCCTTCAACCGCAAGGACGATCTGCAGACCGAGTTTGTCGGCCGTGCCTGTGGCCTGCGCCGCGTGGCCCTGAGCCAGCGCTTTGTCCCCAGTTCCGAAGGCCAGGTGCGTGCTGCGCTGGCGGGCTGGGGCGCCACCGTGGTGCCGCTCTTGCAGGTGCGCGACCTGCTGGAGCGCGGCGAGCTGGTCAACCTGGCACCGCAGACGACTCTGCCCGTGGCCCTGTACTGGCACTGCTGGAATCTGGATTCGGTGGTGATCGACCGGCTCACCGCGGCGCTGGCCACCGCTGCCGCGCAGGCGCTGGCACCCCCGGCGGCGACCGGGCGGTGACGCAGCCGGTTGGCAGGGCCCTGGCTGTGCGTCAGCGCACCAGCAGCACCGGCACCTTGCAGTGGGCCAGCACCTGCGTGGCCACCGAGCCCATGACCAGATTGACCATGGCACCGTGGCCGTGGGAGCCCATCACCACCAAGTCGAATTTGCCGTCGGTTGCCGCCTTGGCAATGGATGGGCCAGCCGGGCCGACCTTCCAGCTGCTCTTGGCGTCGATGCCGTGGCGCAGCAGGAACTTGCTTACCGGAGCGAGCACCTTTTCGCACTCATCGACGTAGTACTGGTCCACGATCTCCTTGCCCACGGCGGCGCGCGCGCGCGGCGGCAGGGCGGGCTGGGCGGTGAACACGGTGTAGGTGTTGTCCGGGTTGAGCAGGGTCTCGTGCGTGCTCAGGTAAGCCAGCATTTTTTTGCTGTAGGCGCTGCCGTCAACGGCCAGAAGAATCTTCATGCTGCACTCCTCTCCATGTGGTGCCACCAGTGTAACGAAGCGCTGGACTGCGGGGCTGGCCTACGCGCCTCGGGGTGCCAGCTCGATCACCATCTCGGGCTGAAACGCGGTCTGCTCGTTCTTGCGTGCGTAGCCCAGCGGGTTGGCCACCACGCGGCAGCCGTTGCGGGTGTAGTCGCTGGGAGCATGCAAATGGCCGTGCAACCAGAGCTGCGCCTGGGGCAGCAGATCGTCCAGCGCATTGCAGAAACCGGCCGTGCCGGGCGTGAGGCCGTAGCGCGGATCGGCGCTGTGCAGGCTGGGTGCGAAGTGGGTCACCACCACGGTGGTGCCGGCGAATGGCTCGGCCAGGGCGTTGCGCAGCCACGCCTGGCACACCAGCGCCTGTTCCCGTACGCCTTCGGCCAGCAGGGGCTCGGTGTGGCGGGTGGCCAGGGTTTTGCGCAGGTAGTAGTTAGCGGCGCGGTAGGCCCGCTCGCGGGCCTTGAGCTGCTGTGCCAGCACGTTGACGGCATGGTTGACGCCGGGCTGCACCGCAACGCTGGCTGCAGTGGGGCCCAGCGCGTCGAAGTCGGTCCACAGGGTGGTTCCGATGAACCGCACGCCGGCCAGCACCAGGGTCTCACGCTCCAGCCACAGAATGCCCAGGCGCTCGCAGGTGGCCCGCAGGCGGACGTGCGCCTCGTCGAAATCCAGTGCGTCGTACTCGTGGTTGCCGGGCACAAAAATCACCGGTGTCGGCCACCCCGAGTGCGGGGAAAACAGGCCCAGGCCAAAGTCGGCATCGGCCAGCTGGGAGCCCTGCTGGTACGACCCAATGTCGCCGGCCAGCACCAGCACGTCGGCGCCGGGCGCCGGTTGGGGCACCCAGTGCGGGTGGGCTTCCAGGTGCAGGTCGGACAGAAGCTGGATTTTCATGGGGGGAACGCCTGGGTGGCCAGTGCCGCCACCTGCGCGCGCAGCCAGGCGTGGGAACTGGAGTTGTCGTGGCGCAGATGCCACAGCGCGTCCACGTGGATGGGCGGCGCGGTAAAGGGCAGTTCGCGCAGGACGAGCTGGTCGGCAAAGCCGGTAACGTTGACGAAGTGCCGTGGCAGCACGGTGAGCAGGTCGGAACTGGCCACCACCTTGCCGGCGGTGAAAAACTGGTTGACCGTCAGCACCACGCGCCGGGTGCGCCCCAGGGCGGCCACCGCCTCGTCGATGAAGCCGAAGGCCCGGCCCGAGAAACTCACCAGCATGTGGCGGGCGGCGCAGTAACGGTCCAGCGTGAGCGGGCCCTGGGCCAGCGGGTGCCCGCGGCGCATGACGCACACGTAGTCGCCGGTGAACAGGCGGTGGTGCAGGAATGCCACCGTTTCGCCGGACTGGGCTCGGGCGGTCAGGTCGGCCATGGCGGCCGGGAAGTTGCCGATGGCGAGGTCGGCAAGGCCTTCGTCCAGCAGGTGGCGCGGGTCGCGGGTGGTCAGTGGCACCACGCGCAGGGAGATATCCGGCGCCTGCATGGCGATGAGCTGCACCAGCGCGGGCATCAGTTCGGCGGCAGTGGCGTCGGCCATGGTCAGCACGAAGGTGGTGTTGGCGCTGGCGGGGGTGAAGGTGTCGGGCGCCAGGGCGGCCTGCAGGCGCTGCAGGGTGTCGCGCACGGCCGGCCACAGCGCCTGACCTCGGGGTGTGGGTTCCAGTTTGCGCCCCTTGCGCACCAGCAGTTCGTCGTCCAGCGCCTCGCGCAGGCGGCGCAGCGCGTTGCTGACGGCCGGCTGGGTCAGCGCCAACTGCTGGGCGGCCCGGGTCAGGCTGCGCTCGGACATGACCACGTCAAAGACCTTGAGCAGGTTCAGATCGAGGGTGCGCAGGGAGGTCAGGGGCATGGCTCATCATAAATCCTGTGAATACCAAACATCACCAACATAAAGTTGAATCGTATGGGTGTTAACCCTAGTATGGGAGCACGTTTATCCGCAACCTCTTCACGTGGGTTGTTCAGGGAGCTTGTTATGACCCGTTTCGTTCCTTCCTATTACGCTTCGCCGGCCGTTGCCGCACCGCGTCCCGAGGCCGTTGTGTCCCGGCGCCGTGTGGAGTCGGGGCTGGATGTCTCCCGCCCGCTGGCCGGCATGCTGCTGGCTGCGGTGGTCGCGGCCTTGCTGGTGGTGGCGGACCGTTTGATCGATACCTGGTCCTCCGGCAATGTGCTGGTGGTCTGGGTGGCTTCATGGACGGTGGTTTTTGCTGCACTGGCCGTGCTGGCGTCGTCCTTGCGGCGCCTGGCCAACACCGGGGCGATGATGCTGTCCCAGTGGAACCGTGCCCGCCTGCAGCGTCGCGCCGAAGCCGCCATGTGGCAGCATGCCCAGGGCGACTACCGCGTGCTGGCCGAGATCCAGATGGCCCGGCTGCGCAACGAACGTTGAGCCGCACCCGCCAGCCCAAACACCCTGTGTGCCGGTAAGCGGCACAAAAAAAAGCCACCGGACCGGTGGCTTTTTTGTTGTCTGGTCCGTGGGGCGGATCAGGCGGTCAGGCGCTGTTCCAGCTGGGCCTTGGTGGTCACCAGTTCCTGGGGCAGGTGGTAAGCCAGTTGGGCGAAGTGCTCGGTGTGCAGGGCGAATTCGGCCTTCCAGGCGTCCTTGTCCAGGCTGGTCACGCTGGCGAACTGGGCTTCGCTGAAGTTCAGGCCGGTCCAGTTGATTTCGCCGTAGGTGGGGCTGATGCCGAAACCGTTTTCGGCGCCCTTGGCGGAGCCTTCGATACGGTCGATCATCCACTTGAGCACGCGCATGTTGTCGCCGTAGCCGGGCCAGACGAACTTGCCGTCGGCGCCCTTGCGGAACCAGTTCACGCAGAAGATCTTGGGCAGAGTGTGGCCCATGCTTTCGAGCTTATGTTCCATGTCCAGCCAGTGCTGGAAGTAGTCGCTCATGTTGTAGCCGCAGAAGGGCAGCATGGCGAAGGGGTCGCGGCGCACCACGCCCTGGGCGCCAAAGGCGGCGGCGGTGGTTTCGGAACCCATGGTGGCGGCCATGTACACGCCTTCCATCCAGGTGCGGGCCTCGGTCACCAGCGGCACGGTGGTGGAGCGGCGGCCGCCGAAGATGAAGGCGTCAATGGCCACGCCGCCGGCGTCGTCCCACTGGGGGTCGAGCGCGGGGTTGTTGGTGGCGGCCACGGTGAAGCGCGAGTTGGGGTGGGCGGCCTTGGCGCCGGTTTCCTTGGCAATGGCCGGCGTCCAGTCCTTGCCCTGCCAGTCGATCAGGTGGTCGGGGATGCCGCCGCCGTCTTTCTCCATGCCTTCCCACCACACGTCGCCGTCATCGGTCAGGGCCACGTTGGTGAAGATCACGTCCTTGTCCAGGCTGCGCATGCAGTTGGGGTTGGTGTGCATGTTGGTGCCGGGGGCCACGCCGAAGTAGCCGGCTTCGGGGTTGATGGCGTACATCTTGCCGTCGGCATGGGGCTTGATCCAGGCGATGTCGTCACCGATGGTGGTGACCTTCCAGCCCTTGAACGCGGCTTCAGGCGGCACCAGCATGGAGAAGTTGGTCTTGCCACAGGCGCTGGGGAAGGCGGCTGCCACGTGGTACTTCTTGCCCTGGGGGTTGGTCACGCCCAGGATGAGCATGTGCTCGGCCAGCCAGCCCTGGTCGCGACCCATGTTGGAGGCAATGCGCAGGGCCAGGCACTTCTTGCCCAAGAGGGCGTTGCCGCCGTAGCCGGAGCCGTAGGACCAGATTTCGCGGGTTTCGGGGTAGTGGACGATGTACTTGACCTTGGGGTTGCAGGGCCAGCTGGTGGTGTCTTTCTCGCCGGCGGCCAGGGGCGCGCCCACGGTGTGCATGCAGGGCACGAACTCGCCGTCCACGCCCAGCACGTCGTACACGGCCTTGCCCATGCGGGTCATGATCTTCTGGTTGGTTGCCACGTAGGCGCTGTCGGTCAACTCGATGCCGATGTGGGCAATGTGCGAACCCAGGGGGCCCATGGAGAAGGGCACCACATACATGGTGCGTCCGGCCATGCAGCCGTCAAACAGGGCTTTTTCACCGTCCTTGCCGGTTTGCAGGATCTTGCGCATATCAGCCGGGGCCATCCAGTTATTGGTGGGGCCGGCATTTTCCTTCTGCTCGCTGCAGATGTAGGTGCGGTCTTCCACGCGGGCCACGTCCGATGGGTCGGAGCAGGCCAGGAAACTGTTGGGGCGCTTGGCCGGGTTGAGTTTCTTGAAGGTGCCGGCTTCCACCAGCTGCTGGCACAGGCGCTGGTACTCTTCTTCGGAGCCATCGCACCAGTGGATGGCGGCGGGCTTGCACAGGGCCACCATGTCGGCGACCCAGGCAATGACCTTGGGATTCTTGATGTAGCTGGGCGTATTCAGGTTCAGGCCCTGCATCACGGGTGAGTTCATAGAAAGCTCCTAGTTTGAAAATCGTCTTTTCAAAATGAAAGCGGAACTTTGATTTTGAGAAAACGGCTTGCCGTCAAACTATGCCGGGCGCCGTTACGCCAACCGGGATGGCCATTTTAAGAACAGGTACCGCAGTTACATGCCCATTACCCCGAAAAGTTATGCAAAACCCGCATGAGGTTATGCCTGACGGTCGAAGGGCGGATCAGGCAGGTGCGAGCTGGGCGTGGCGCGTTGTGATGCGCGCCATCTGCGGCGGACAGCCGTGGACACCCCCGGGGTCGGGCGTGGGCGGGTCTGCGGTGTATATGGGAATTGCCTGGTCGCACAGCGGCCCGCCAGTGACGGGCGGCAACCAAGGGGAAATACAGGAGGGGGCGCCTTAGGTTACCGCCAGGGGCGGTGGGCGCCGGGCCAGTTTCAGGCCATGGAGACGGCGATAAATGCCAACAGGAAGATCAGCACGCCGCCCACAACCGGCAACACCAGCGGCATCAACGGCACAATGGCTTCAACGGCATCGGCCTGGTCAGCGTGGGTGGCGGGAGCGGACATGGTGTTTCCTTCTGGCATCAGTGGTTTTGCGGCTGATTCTAACCAGAAGGCAAAAAGACTGTGCGGAGCGGGTCAAACCCGCTGGGCATCAAACCCGGCCTGCCGCAGCACGGCCAGAAGGTCCTCCACATGGGCGTGGCCCCGGGCCTGCACCACCAGTTCAATTTCCACGTTCTGGGCCGACAGCGCGGTAAAGGCCCGCTGGTGGTGGACTTCGTCGATGTTGGCGCCCGCTTCGGCCACCATGGCCGTGATGCGGGCCAGCGAGCCTGGCACGTCGCGGGCGCCCACGCGGATGCGGGCCAGCCGGCCGGCACGCACCATGCCGCGCCCGATGATGGCCGCCAGCAGCATGGGGTCGATGTTGCCGCCGCACAGCACCAGGCCGACGCGCTTGCCCCGAAAGCGGTCCGGGTGTTTCAGCAGGGCCGCCAGGCCGACGGCGCCGGCGCCTTCGACCACAGTTTTCTCCACTTCCAGCAGCATGACCAGCGCCTGCTCGATGTCGCCCTCATCGACCAGCAGCATGTCATCCACCCGGTGGGTCACGATGTCCAGCGGAATGCGTCCGGGGGTGCCCACCGCAATGCCCTCGGCGATGGTGCTGTGGCCCTGCGGGTGGTGGGTGCCCTTGACGGCGTTGAACATGGCGGGAAAACGCACCGTCTGCACGCCCACTACCTCCATCGCCGGGCGCAAGGCCTTGGCCACTGTTGCCATGCCGGCAATCAGGCCCCCACCGCCCACGGCCACGATCAGGGTGTCCAGGTCGGGCACCTGCTGCAGCATTTCCAGCGCCACCGTGCCCTGGCCAGCCACGATGGCTGCATCGTCGTAGGGGTGGATGAAGGTGAGCTGCTGTTGCTCGGCCAGCGCCAAGGCGTGGTTGCGGGCTTCGTCCAGCGTGTCGCCGTGCAGGATGACCTCGGCGCCAAAGCCGCGTGTGCGTTCCACCTTGACACCCGGTGTGAAGCGCGGCATGACGATGACCGCGCGCAGCCCCAGCCGCTGGGCATGGTAAGCCACCCCTTGCGCATGGTTGCCAGCGCTCATGGCGATGACGCCGCGTGCGGACTGTTCCGGCGTGAGCTGGGCCAGCTTGTTGCAGGCACCCCGTTCCTTGAAGGACGCGGTGAACTGCAGGTTCTCGAACTTCAGGAAGACCTGGGCTCCGGTGATGTCGGACAGGGTCTGCGAGGCCACGCAGGGCGTTTGCAGCAGGTGGCCGTGCAGGCGCTGGGCCGCTGCGGTGATGTCGGGGTATTCAACCATGGCCGCATTGTCATCCGTTTTGCACGAATTTTCCCGGCGAGGCTTCCATCTTGCGCCGGTCTGCAGTATGGTGAACCCCCGCACACCCCTGTGCCGGAGGCGTTTGATGGCCAAGCGTTCGCTGTCCCAGCCCCTGAACGGGCACCTGATTCCCTCGCCGGGCCTGCTGGAGGCGCCGGTGCTGGACCTGATGTGTTCGCATTTCATTCTTACCCTGGCGGCGCGCCAGGGCGCCGGCCTGAACGTGCGCCGGGACTTCAATGGCATCGTGGGCCTGGCCGGCCGGCACCTGGTGTGGCCGATGTCGGTACTGGCCCGCCTGCGTGAATTCCTGGGGCGGCGTTGTGCCGGCAATGAACTCTGGCGCGGGCACGACGCGTTGGACGCGGCGGAATTCCTGGGCCGTTACGGCGTCTGGCATGGCCCGTACGACGAGGCCACGCTGTATTTTTTCCTGGATGAATACGCCAAGGACCAGCCCAAGGATCTTATTGCGGTGCTGACGGTAACCGGCGAGTGGCTACGCCATGCGCTCAAACGCCAGTCCACGCTGGTGGAAAAAAATATCAACGCGCTGGCGGGGCTGCTGCAGCTCAACAAGGCCGAACGTGCCTTGCTGCTGTACGGCACGCTGGCCCGCTACCAGCGCGACATGCGCTCAATCCTGGTCGAGTTCAAGGTGAACAACGCACCGGAGGCCTATGCCGCGATTGCCGAGGTAGCCGGTGTCAACCCCGAGCAGGTGGCCGAGGCCTTGCGCGCTGGCTCCCGGCTGGAGCGCATCGGGCTGGTGGAAAACCTGATTTCCGAGCACAACATCACTGACCTGGCCGACCTGATGAAAGTCAGCGAGAAACTGCCACCGGTGCTGATGCGTGCCTACCGCGACCAGGCCGAGTTGATGGCGGTGTTCACCCGCCTGTCCAGCAAGAGCCCGCTGGGGCTGGACGATTTCGCCTTTGTGGCCGAAGATGCCCGGGTGCTGCGCGCCTTGTTGGCCAATGCGGTGACGCGCCAGGAGGTGGGGATCAATGTGCTGCTGTATGGCCCGCCCGGCACTGGCAAAACCGAATTGGCCAAGGTGGTGGCGCAGGCGGCCGGGCTGGAGTTGTTCGAGGTCGAGTACGCCGACCGCGACGGCAACTCCCTGAGCGGCCGCGACCGCTACCGTTCGCTGCAGATCGCCCAGGTGTTCCTCAAGGGCAGTGCCCAGGCGGCCCTGCTGTTTGACGAAGTGGAGGACGTGTTCCCGCCCCTGACCAGCGAGGCGGCGCACCGCATGGTCCGCGCCGATGCCACGGCCGCGCCGCCCAACAGCAGTGTCAGCGGCAAGGCCTGGGTCAACCAGGTGCTGGAATCGAACGCCGTGCCCACCATCTGGGTCACCAACCAGATCGAGCAGATCGACCCGGCCTTTCGCCGCCGCTTTGCCTACCACCTCGAACTCAAGTCGCCGCCACCGGGTGCGCGCGAGGCCTTGGTGCGCAAGACCCTGGCCGGAGTGGCGGTGTCCGATGCGTTCGTGGCCCGCCTGACCCGCCGCAAGGGCCTGACGCCGGCGCAAATCCAGACGGCGGCGCGTTTTGCCGGACTGGCCGCTCCTGGTGCACCGGAGGGCGGGGAGGAGCCGGGTCTGGAGGCCTTGATCGAGCGGCAACTCCGCAATGCAGACCTGGCCCTGGGCAACCGGGCACTGGATGCCGGGCGCCCGCCCGCCGTCACCCGGTACGACCTGGGGCTGCTCCATGTGGAAAGCCGTTTCGAGATTGGTCGCATGGTGCAGGCGCTGCAGGCGCGCGGTCACGGTACCCTGTGCTTCTACGGTCCGCCGGGCACCGGGAAAACCGCGCTGGCCGAGCACATTGCCACGGCGCTGGGCCAGACCCTGATGGTCCGCCAGGCCAGCGACCTGATGAGCAAGTACGTTGGGGAAACCGAGCAGAACATGGCTGCCATGTTCCGGGACGCGGAGGCCGAGAATGCGGTGCTGCTGCTGGACGAAGCCGACAGTTTCCTGCAGGACCGCCGTGGCGCGCAGCGCAGCTACGAGGTATCCGAGGTCAACGAGATGCTGCAGGGCATGGAGCGTTTTCGCGGCATCTTCATCTGCACCACCAACCTGATGGACCGCCTGGACCAGGCGGCGCTGCGCCGCTTCACATTCAAGATCCAGTTCAAGCCGCTGACCCGGATGCAGCGCGAAGCCGTGTTCGTGGCGGAAGCCTGCGCGGGCGATGCCGGCCGGCTGCAGCCCGCGCTGCAAACCCGGCTGGCCGCCCTGGACCAGCTGTGTCTGGGCGACTTTGCGGCCGTGCGGCGCCAGGCCGTGATTCTGGACACGCCGCTGGAGCCGGGCGAGTTCCTGGAACAGCTGGAGGCGGAACACCGCATCAAGCCCGAGGTGCGGGAGGTGCGCGGCATGGGCTTTCTGGGCTGATCTTTTCTTTCCAAACTGGTTGAAAACAGGCTGTTTGTTACAAACAGTCACGCCCCTTTGTTGTTTCAAATCAAACTACAGGTAGTGTCTGCCGGGTATCGTGCACACCATAGGTAGTGTTTACGATCCAAAAAACCCGGGAGACGCCCATGCAAAATACCCTGATCACCCTGCCGCGCGAGGTCCTCAAGCGCGGCGGCCAACGCGCGCCCTTTGACGCCGACAAAATCCTCTCCGCGCTGGTGCGGGCCGGCGCCGCCAGCGGCGAATTCGGCGCCGACGAAGCCGCCCTGCTGTGCGCCCAGGTGGTGAAGGTGCTGATCCACCGCTTCCACGGCCAGGCCCCCGCCATCGAGCAGATCCAGGACGTGGTGGAGCAGACCCTGATCGCCGCCAACCACTTCCAGACGGCACGCGCCTACATCGTCTACCGCGAACGCCACGCCGCCCTGCGTTCGGATCGCCAGACCCTGGTGAATGTGGAGTCGTCCGTCAACGAATACCTGTCGCGCGCCGACTGGCGGGTCAACGCCAATGCCAACCAGGGCTATTCGCTGGGCGGGCTGATCCTGAACGTGTCGGGCAAAGTCACGGCCAACTACTGGCTCTCGCACGTCTACACGCCGGAGATCGGCGAGGCCCACCGCAGCGGCGACCTGCACATCCACGACCTGGACATGCTCAGTGGCTACTGCGCCGGCTGGTCGCTGCGCACGCTGCTGCACGAGGGCCTCAACGGCGTGCCCGGCAAGGTGGAGGCCGGCCCGCCCAAGCACATGAGCTCGGCCGTCGGCCAGATCGTCAACTTCCTGGGCACGCTGCAGAACGAGTGGGCCGGCGCGCAGGCGTTCTCGTCGTTTGACACCTACATGGCCCCCTTTGTGCGCAAGGATGGCATGGACTACGCCGCCGTGCGCCAGTGCATCCAGGAGCTGGTCTACAACCTGAACGTCCCCTCGCGCTGGGGTACGCAGACGCCGTTTACCAACCTCACCTTCGACTGGAATTGCCCCGAGGACCTGCGCGAACAGGTGCCGGTGATCGCCGGCGTGGAGATGCCGTTCTGCTACGGCGAGCTGCAGGCCGAGATGGACCTGATCAACCGCGCCTATATCGACGTCATGACCACGGGTGACGCCAAGGGCCGGGTCTTCACCTTTCCCATCCCCACCTACAACATCACGTCCGATTTCCCCTGGGAGAGCGAGAACGCCGCCGCGCTGTTCGAAATGACGGCCAAGTACGGCCTGCCGTACTTCCAGAACTTCATCAACTCCGAGCTGGAGCCCAACATGGTGCGCTCCATGTGCTGCCGCCTGCAGCTGGACCTGCGCGAGTTGCTCAAGCGCGGCAACGGCCTGTTTGGCAGCGCCGAGCAGACCGGCAGTCTGGGCGTGGTAACCGTCAACTGCGCCCGCCTGGGCTACCTGCACGCGGGGGACGAGCCGGCCCTGCTGGCCGCGCTGGACCGTCTGCTGGAGCTGGGCAAGCAGAGCCTGGAGACCAAGCGCAAGCTGATCCAGCGCCTGATGGACCAGGGCCTGTTCCCCTATACCAAGCGCTACCTGGGCACGCTGCGCAACCACTTCTCCACCCTGGGCGTGAACGGCATCAACGAGATGGTGCGCAACTTCAGCGCCGACCGGCACGACATCACCAGCGCCGAAGGCAAGGCCCTGGCCGTGCGGTTCCTGGACCATGTACGCGCGCGCATCGTCGCCTTCCAGGAGGAAACCGGCCACCTCTACAACCTGGAGGCCACGCCGGCCGAAGGCACGACCTACCGTTTTGCCAAGGAGGACCGCAAGCGCTGGCCCGTCATCCTGCAGGCCGGTACGACCGAACGGCCCTACTACACCAACTCCTCGCAGTTGCCGGTGGGGTTTACCGACGACCCCTACGAGGCACTGGAGCGGCAGGAAGAGCTGCAATCCAAGTACACCGGCGGCACCGTGCTGCACCTGTACATGGGCGAGCGCCTCTCCAGCGGCGCGGTCTGCCGCGACCTGGTCAAACGCGCGTTGACCCGCTTTCGCCTGCCCTACATCACGGTCACGCCCACCTTCTCGATCTGCCCCACCCACGGCTACCTGGCCGGCGAGCACCCGTTCTGTCCGGTGTGCGACGAGGAACGCCTGGCCGCCAAACGCCTGGCGCTGGCTGCCTGAGTCCTGCTTTATCAACCCCCTAAAGGAGACCTTCCATGACCGCTATTTCCACCACCGAGATGACCGCCCTGAACCACGCTGCCGTGCAACTGACCGATGCCGAGCGCCAGCCCTGCGAGGTCTGGACCCGCGTCATGGGCTACCACCGTCCGGTAGCCAGCTTCAACATCGGCAAGCAGGGCGAGCACCAGGAGCGCCAGTTCTTTGCCGAACAGCGCTGTGCGGACTGAGAGCGCGCCGGTTTCTTTCGCCGCGCGGCACGCGCAGGCCGATGCCGCCGGCCTGCGCGTGGGCGGCCTCACCCGGCTGACCAGCATCGACTTTCCCGGCCGGCTGGCGGCAGTGGTGTTTTGCCAGGGCTGCCCCTGGCGTTGCGGCTACTGCCACAACCCCGACCTGTTGGACGCCGGGGCCGCCACCGACTGGAGCTGGGCGCAGGTGCTGGCATTCCTGCGAACGCGCCAGGGGCTGCTGGACGGTGTGGTGTTTTCCGGCGGCGAGCCGACGCTGCAGGCTGCCCTGCCGTCGGCACTGGCCGCCGTGCGGCGGCTGGGGTTCCAGACCGCCCTGCACACCGGCGGCATGTACCCCGAGCGGCTGGCGGCCGTTCTGCCGCTACTGGACTGGGTGGGGTTGGACATCAAGGCCCCCCTGGACCGCCACGACGCCCTGACCGGCGCCCCGGGCAGCGGTCTGCGTACCCGCGACGCGCTGCGTGCCCTCCTTGCCAGTGGCGTTTCCTATGAATGCCGCACCACCTGGCACCCCGGCTTGTTTGGCGCCGACGCCTTGCAGGCGCTGGCAGATGAACTGGCCGCCCTGGGCGTCACCCATTGGGCGCTGCAGGAGTGTCGGGTGCCGGAGGGTATGCCATTTGTCATCTCTTCGGAGCAGATGACGCATTTATCCGCGCAATTCGCTAATTTTGCAGTGCGACGGGCCTGAAAGGCCCGCGAATCCCGCTGCGTTTGCCCTGGCGCGGACACCCATCGTCTGGCGGATCGGGCGCCGGCCGGGGGCCGCTGGCCGGCATATTTCAGGTTCGTGTCAACCGTTTTGGGGCGCCGCGCGTCATATTGCCCAGCGGATGCCAGAAAGCGCCAGCACGTTGGAACAGAGGCTGACCGGCTTTGAAAGTATCTATTTCTTTCATTTTGACCAGTTGATATGCACAAAGAGATGATCAAGGTGCCTGAAAAAGGCACTTACCAAGGACAGTTGTTCGACTATTGGGCGGACGAGTACCGCCATACCAATGCCGACCACTCCGCCTACATTGCGCTCAATTTTGCGGGCGTTCTGGACGCGTGCCGCTCCAAGCTCTACGCGCTGATGCAGTACCACCGCCAGCATCTGGCCGACAAGAACGGTGCCGACCGGCACAGCCGGGCCATCGCCCGCCTGCAGAACACCATGAGCGGTGCGGCCATGTCGTACGAGAGCTGCTTTCAGCGGCATTGAGCCGCCGGCACATCAGTCGATCGACACCACGCGCAGCACCGCCTGCGCGTAGGCTTCCAGCTTTTTGGCGCCAATGCCGCTGATTCCCTGCAGGTCATCCAGGGTTTGCGGGGCCCGCTTGGCAATTGCCGCCAGTGTGGCGTCGTGAAAAATCACGTAGGCGGGCAGGTTGTGCTCCCGGGCCACCTCGGCGCGCCAGGCCTTCAAGGCGGCGTAGCGCTCCAGCCCCGCACCGTCCAGCGCAATCGGCGCCTTGATCGCCGCGGAACCCGCGCCGGAGCGCCGCTTGCGGTCCGTCGGCGCCGAGACCGATTCGCGCAACTGCACCGACACCTCTCCCTTCAGCACCGCCCGTGACTGCTCCGTGAGCTGCAGCGTATTGAACGCCTGGGCATCCACCGCCACGGCGCCCATGGCAATGAGCTGGCGCAGCACGCCGCGCAGCTGCAATTCGGTAAAACCGGCACCGATGCCAAAGGTGCTCAAGGCCTCATGGCCGTACTGGGTGACTTTTTCGGTGGTCTTGCCGCGCACAATGTCCATCACGTGGCCGGCACCAAACGCCATGCCGCTGGATTGCTGGATGCGGTAGATGGTGCTGAGCAGCTTGCGGGCCGCGTCGGTGCCGTCCCACACCGCCGGCGGGTGCAGGCAGTTGTCGCAATTCCCGCAGGGTTGGCTGGCCTCGCCGAAGTAACTGAGCAGGCGCACCCGGCGGCAATCGGTGGCCTCGGCCAGGGCCAGCAGGGCGTCGAGCTTGCCGCGCAGGGCCTGCTTGAATGCATCGGCCGCCGGGCTTTCGTCGATCATGCGGCGCTGGTTGACCACGTCCTGCAGGCCGTAGGCCATCCAGGCGTCGGCCGGAAGGCCGTCGCGCCCGGCTCGCCCGGTCTCCTGGTAGTAGCCTTCGATATTCTTGGGCATGTCCAGGTGGGCCACGAAGCGCACGTCGGGCTTGTCGATGCCCATGCCAAAGGCAATGGTGGCCACCATCACCACGCCTTCCTCCCGCAGGAAGCGGTCCTGGTGCTGCTGGCGCAGCTTGCTGTCCAGCCCGGCGTGGTAGGGCAGGGCGTTGATACCCGCTTCCACCAGCGTCTCGGCGATCGATTCCACCTTCTTGCGCGACTGGCAGTACACGATGCCGGCATTGCCCTCGTGCTCGCGGGCGATGAAGCGCAGCAGTTGCTGCGTGCCGTCGGTCTTTTCGACGATGGTGTAGCGGATGTTGGGGCGGTCAAAGCTGCTGACGAAGGCCCGCGCGTCCTGCAGCTGCAGGCGCTCCAGGATGTCGGCGCGGGTCAGGTCGTCGGCCGTGGCGGTGAGCGCCATGCGCGGCACGCCGGCATAGCGTTCGTGCAGCACGGTCAGCGCCCGGTATTCGGGTCGGAAGTCGTGGCCCCACTGGCTGACGCAGTGCGCCTCGTCAATGGCAAACAGGCTCAGCTGGCCACGGTCATGCAGGGAATCGAGCTGTGCCAGGAACCGTGGCGTGGTGACGCGCTCGGGGGCGGCGTACAGCAGCGTGATGTCGCCGCGCAGCATGCGCTGCTCCACCTGGTAGGCCTCGTCGCTGCTCAGGGTGGAGTTGAGAAAGGCGGCGCTCACGCCGGCCTCGTGCAGGGCACCTACCTGGTCGTGCATCAGCGCAATCAGGGGCGAGATGACGATGGTCAGGCCCTGCCCCGCGCGGGCGCGGGCAATGGCCGGAATCTGGTAGCACAGCGATTTGCCGCCGCCGGTGGGCATGAGCACCAGGGCGTCGCCGCCGTTGGCCACATGCTCCACGATGGCCTGCTGCGGGCCGCGGAACTGGGCGTAGCCAAAGACCTCTTGCAGGATGGCGTGGCAGGTCTGGCGGGTAGGGGAAGAATCGGTTGCTATCAAAACAGGAGCTGGTTACGCACTGTTTTTGCGGGTAAAAGCCGAAAATCGTGCTGAATTCAGGGGGCGCCCCGGGCGCCAAGACCCTATTGTCGGGCAAGTGATCCGTTGGCGCCGTGGCGGCGGATTTCTTCCGTGCACTAAAATGCGGCCTTCCCAAGGGGCGCTGCAGCGGCCAGGTACCGGTCTACCGGATCACCACAGGCTGCCAGGCTTGGGTTTGTCAACGGCGCTCACTTGTTTGCACTACAAGGTGAGCCGCTTCGCATGAAACCCGTAACTTACACCCGCGCCCAGGCGCTGCCCGGCATTCTGGCCAACCGCATCGCCATTCTGGACGGCGCCATGGGCACTATGATCCAGCGTTTCAAGCTGAGCGAGGCACAGTACCGGGGCGAGCGCTTCAAGGACTTCCCTCGTGACGTCAAGGGCAACAACGAGCTGCTGAGCCTGACCCGCCCGGACGTCATCTCCGACATCCACGAGCGCTACCTGGCCGCCGGCGCCGACCTGATTGAGACCAACACCTTTGGCGCCACCACCATCGCCCAGGCCGACTACGGCATGGAAGACCTGGCGGTGGAAATGAACCTGGCCTCCGCGCGCCTGGCCCGCGCCGCCTGCGACAAATACAGCACGCCGGACAAGCCGCGCTTCGTGGCCGGTGCCGTGGGCCCCACGCCCAAGACGGCCAGCATCAGCCCCGACGTGAACGACCCCGGCGCCCGCAACGTCACTTTCGAGGAACTGCGCAAGGCCTATTACGAGCAGGTGCAGGCGCTGGTCGAAGGGGGCTCCGACGTGCTGCTGGTGGAGACCATCTTCGACACGCTCAACGCCAAGGCGGCGCTGTTCGCCATTGACGAATACTTCGAGGCCAGCGGCGAGCGCCTGCCCCTCATCATCAGCGGCACCGTGACCGATGCCTCCGGGCGCATTCTTTCCGGCCAGACCGTCACCGCCTTCTGGCACAGCGTGCGCCACGCCCAGCCGCTGGCCATCGGCCTGAACTGCGCCCTGGGCGCGGCGCTGATGCGCCCCTACATCCAGGAGCTCAACCGTGTGGCCCCCGACACTTTCATCAGCTGCTACCCCAATGCCGGCCTGCCCAACCCCATGAGCGACACCGGCTTTGACGAGACGCCGGACGTGACCGCGCGCCTGGTGCACGAGTTTGCCGCCGAAGGCCTGGTCAACATCCTGGGCGGCTGCTGCGGCACCACGCCGGACCACATCGGTGCCATTAGCCGGGCCGTGGCGCCGCTGGCCGCGCGCGCGTTGCAGCGCAATTTCTTTTACACAGAAGCGGCCTGATGGCAGCTCTACCGGTGACCCACATGTCCACAACGCCCATTTCCCCCATGCTGCTGTCCGGTCTGGAGCCGGTTGTCATTGACGCCCAGTCGCTGTTTGTCAATGTCGGTGAACGCACCAACGTCACGGGCTCCAAGGCCTTTGCCCGCATGATCCTCAACGGCGAGTACGAGCAGGCGCTGGCCGTGGCGCGCCAGCAGGTGGAGAACGGCGCCCAGATCATCGACATCAACATGGACGAGGCCATGCTCGACAGCCACGCGGCCATGGTGCGCTTCCTCAACCTGATTGCCAGCGAGCCCGATATCTCCCGGGTGCCGGTGATGATCGACTCCAGCAAATGGAGCGTCATTGAGGCCGGCCTGCGCTGCGTGCAGGGCAAGGGCATCGTCAACTCCATCAGCATGAAGGAAGGCGTGGACGCCTTCAAGCAGCAGGCCAAGCTGGTGCGCCGCTACGGCGCCGCCGCCGTGGTCATGGCGTTCGACGAGCAGGGCCAGGCCGACACCTACCAGCGCAAGATCGAGATCTGTGAGCGCGCCTACCGCATCCTGGTCGACGAGGTGGGCTTTCCGCCCGAAGACATCATCTTCGACCCCAACATCTTCGCCATCGCCACCGGCATCGAGGAGCACAACAACTACGCGGTGGACTTCATCGAGGCCACGCGCTGGATCAAGCAGAACCTGCCGGGTGCCAAGGTGTCGGGCGGCGTGTCCAACGTGAGTTTCTCCTTCCGCGGTAACGACCCGGTGCGCGAGGCCATCCACACCGTGTTCCTGTACCACGCCATCCAGGCGGGCATGGACATGGGCATCGTCAACGCCGGCATGGTCGGCGTCTACGACGACCTGGAGCCCACCCTGCGCGAGCGCGTGGAAGACGTGGTGCTCAACCGCCGCCCCGACGCCGGCGAGCGCCTGGTGGAGATTGCCGAGACCGCCAAGAGCGGCGCCAAGGACGACAGCAAGAAGCTGGAGTGGCGCGGCACGCCGGAGCACCCCGCCTCGGTCGGCCAGCGCCTGAGCCACGCCATGGTGCATGGCATCACCGACTTCATTGTGGAAGACACCGAAGAGGCCTATCAGGATGTGCTGGCCAAGGGCGGGCGCCCCCTGCACGTGATCGAGGGCCCGCTGATGGACGGCATGAACATCGTGGGCGACCTGTTCGGCCAGGGCAAGATGTTCCTGCCGCAGGTGGTCAAGAGCGCGCGCGTCATGAAGAGCGCCGTGGCGCACCTGATTCCCTATATCGAGGAAGAGAAACGCCAGGACGAGGCTGCCGGGCGCGATGTGCGCACCAAGGGCAAGATCGTGATCGCCACCGTCAAGGGCGACGTGCACGACATCGGCAAGAACATCGTCACCGTGGTCCTGCAGTGCAACAACTTTGAGGTGGTGAACATGGGCGTCATGGTGCCCTGCCACGAGATCCTGGCGCGGGCCAAGGTGGAGGGCGCGGACATCGTCGGCCTGTCGGGCCTGATCACGCCCAGCCTGGAAGAGATGCAGTACGTGGCTGGCGAAATGCAGAAGGACGACTACTTCCGCCTCAAGAAGATCCCGCTGCTCATTGGCGGCGCCACCACCAGCCGCGTGCACACCGCCGTGCGCATCGCCCCGCACTACGACGGCCCGGTGGCCTACGTGCCCGATGCCTCGCGCAGCGTGGGCGTGGCGCAAAGCCTGCTGAGCGAGCAGGCCGCCCAGTACATCGACGAGCTCAACGCCGACTACGCGAAAGTGCGCCACCAGCACGCCAACAAGAAGCAGGTGCCCCTGTGGCCGCTGGCCCAGGCGCGCGCCAACAAGACGGTGGTGGACTGGAGCCGCTACACGCCGACGGTGCCCAAGTTCATAGGCCGGCGCGTTTTCAGGAATTTCGACCTGACCGAGCTGGCCAAGTACATCGACTGGGGCCCGTTCTTCCAGACCTGGGACCTGGCCGGGCCGTTTCCGGCCATCCTGAAAGACCCGGTGGTGGGCGAGGAGGCGGTGCGGGTGTATGCCGACGGCCAGCGCATGCTCAAGCGGCTGATCGAGGGGCGCTGGCTCACCGCCAATGCCGTGGTGGCCTTGTACCCGGCCAATGCGGTGGACGATGACGACATTGCCTTCTACACCGACGAGTCGCGGACTGAGCGGGCCATGACCTGGTACGGCCTGCGCCAGCAGACCGAGAAAGAAATCGTGAACGGCGTGCAGCGGCCCAGCCGTTGCCTGGCCGACTTTGTGGCCCCCCATGCCGTGGCGCCCGACTACGCCGGCATGTTCGCCGTGACCGCCGGCATTGGCGCCGACAAGAAGGAAAAATACTTCCTGGACGACCACGACGACTACTCCGCCATCCTGCTCAAGTCGCTGGCCGACCGCCTGGCGGAAGCCTTTGCCGAAGCCTTGCACCACCGCGTGCGCAGCGACCTGTGGGGCTATGCCCCGCAGGAGGCACTGGGCACCGACGAGCTGATTGCCGAGAAGTACCGGGGCATCCGCCCGGCACCGGGTTACCCGGCGTGCCCGGACCACAGCGTCAAGAAGGACATGTTCGCCCTGATGCACTGCGAAGAAATCGGCATGGCCGTGACCGACAGCCTGGCCATGATGCCGGCGGCCAGCGTGAGCGGCTTCTACCTTGGCCACCCGGACAGCACCTATTTCAGCGTGGGCCGCATTGGCCAGGACCAGGTGCAGGACCTGGCCCGCCGGCGCAACCTGAACCAGGACGAGTTGCAGCGCCTGCTGGCGCCCAACCTCTGAAACACATTGGCGGGCGCTTTACGCCCGTTTACAACTCCGACATCAAAATCTGCGTTTGCGTGTTTACCTTGAGGCCTTCTGCGCGTTGAAGGCGAAAGGAACGATATGAACACTGCAACTTTGGACAAAATCCCGGCGGAGAAGGCCACTTCGGTACGCTACCTGTGGGTGGCCGTGGCCGGCCTGGGGGCAGCGGTACTGGCTTTGGGCGCCGCCCTGGTGCAGGTGCAGACCCATCCCCGGGCCATGGTCGCGGCCGAAACCCTGTCGGTGCCGGCCGAGGTGCGAGCCGCACCGGCGAACGCGGTGGACGCTGCGCATCCGGCGGCTGCTGAAAATTCAAGCCAAAAAGAGGCTGCAAGCAAGGTAAGACCTGCGCCAACAGCTACCAAAAAGATAGCAAAAACCAGGGTGGCCCAGCCCGTGCCGCTCCCTCCGGGCCCGGCCGTGGCCGACGCACCGCCACCGCCATGGAGCGCCCCGGCGCCCAAGGCCGTGTGCGCGCGCTGCGGCACGGTGGAAGCCGTGACGCCCCTGCAGCAGGAGGCGGCGCCCAGTGGCCTTGGGGCCATTGCCGGCGCGGTGCTGGGCGGACTGGTGGGCAACCAGTTCGGCGGGGGTGACGGCAAGGCGGTGGCCACCATGGCCGGTGCCCTGGGCGGCGGCTGGGCGGGCAACACGGTGGAAAAACGCATGAAGAAGGAGACCGTGTACCAGGTTGACGTGCGCATGGAAGACGGCAGCACCCAGCGGGTGGTGCAAAACAGCCCGGTGGCGGTGGGTGCCCACGTGACGGTGGACGGCGGCGTCATCACGCCGTAGGGAACCTGGCCGGTGTGGGGCCTGCCGGGGCCGGATTGGTGACTTTAGTCACGGCCCGGCGGCCCTTGTGTTGGTTAGCGCGTGCTATTATTTTCGCTTACCAGCACAAGGAATAGCGCATGAACAAGGCAGCCGTAGCGCCCAACGCGGCGGACGCTTCGCGAACGGCCCCGGGGCGCCCGGAGAAACAGCGTCTGGGTGATGTGCTGGTGCAGCAGCGCCTGATTTCGCAGGAACAGCTGCAGCAGACGCTGGAGCTGCAGCGCCAGACCGGCAAGAAGGTGGGCCGCCTGCTCATCGAGTCCGGCGTCATTACCGAAGAGTTGCTGGCCAACGGCCTGGCGCGCCAGTTGCGCATTCCGTTCGTCAATCTTAAGACCTTCCCGTTTCGGGCCGATGTGGTCAAGCTCTTGCCCGAGTCGGCGGCGCGGCGCTTCCGGGCGCTGGTGCTGGAAGACAAGGGCGACCTGCTGCTGGTGGCCCTGGGTGATCCGCTGGACTTGTTCGCCTATGACGAGCTGACCCGCATCCTCAAACGTCCCATCGGCATTGCCGCGGTGCCCGAGAGCCAGCTGGCGCCGGCGTTTGACCGCCTGTACCGGCGCACCGAAGAAATCAGCGGCCTGGCGCGCGCCCTGGAAAAAGACCTGGGCGATGCGGTGGACTTCGGCGAGTTGTCCGCCAGCGTGGGCATTGAAGGCGCACCGGTGGTGCGGCTGTTGCAGTCGCTGTTTGAAGACGCCATGCAGGTGGGGGCGTCCGACATCCACATCGAACCGCAGGAAGCGGGGCTGCAGGTGCGCGTGCGGGTGGACGGCGTGCTGCAGACGCAGACCCAGGCCGACAAGCGCATCGGGGCCGCACTGGCCCAGCGTCTCAAGCTCATGGCCGGGCTGGACATTTCCGAGAAGCGCCTGCCGCAGGACGGCCGTTTCAGCGTGCGCCTGAAGGACAACACCATCGACGTGCGCCTGTCCACCCTGCCCACCGCCTATGGCGAGTCCGCCGTGATGCGTCTTCTGGTGCAGGGCGGCGGCATGCGCCGCCTGGACAGCATCGGCATGCCGTCCTACATGCTCAAGCGCTTTCGCGAAATCCTGGGCCGCAGTGCGGGCATGGTGCTGGTCACCGGCCCCACCGGTTCCGGCAAGACGACCACGCTATATGCCGCGCTGGCGGAGGTCAACGCGGCCGAGCTCAAGGTCATCACGGTGGAAGACCCGGTGGAATACCGCCTGCCCGGCATCACGCAGGTGCAGGTGAATGAAAAGATTGACTTGACCTTTGCCCGGGTGCTACGCGCCACGCTGCGCCAGGATCCCGACGTCATCCTGGTGGGGGAAATGCGCGACCCCGAGACCGCGGAAATCGGCATGCGCTCGGCCATCACGGGTCACCTGGTGCTGTCCACCCTGCACACGCGCGACGCCATGAGCACGCCGTTTCGCCTGCTGGACATGGGGGTGCCGGCGTTCATGGTGGCCACCTCGCTGCAGGCGGTCATTGCCCAGCGGCTGCTGCGGCTGAACTGCCCGGAGTGTTCCGAGCCCCATGCGCCTACGGCGCAGGAACAGGCCTGGCTCGATGGCATGCTGCTGCCGGGGCAGACCCTGGTGTCCCAGCGGGGCCGGGGCTGTTCGGCCTGCAACGGCACCGGCTACGCCGGGCGCCAGGGCGTCTACGAGTTGCTGGAGATGGATGCTGCGCTGGCGCACGCCGCGTCGCACGCCGACCCGGCCGCCTTCCTGCACACCGCCCGCGAGCGCATGCAGGGCCACACCATTGCCTACCACGCGCTGGAACTGGTGCGCCAGGGGCGCACCTCGCTGGCCGAGGCGCTGCGCGTGGGCTTTGACCTTGACGACATGGAAAAGCAGGGCTAACGCGTCATGGCACTGTACGAATGGCGCGGGCGCAACAAGCGCGGTGAGGCAGTCCAGGGGCAACTGGAGGCCATGACCGAAGGAGGCGTTGCCGATCAGCTCAGCGCCATCGGGGTGGCCCCGGTGCACATCGCCCTGGCGCCGGTGGCTGAAGAAGGCCAGGCCGAAGGCTGGCTCGACCGCCTGACCCGCAAACCCGTGGTGCCGGAAGACATCATGGTGTTTTCGCGCCAGATGTACACCCTGAACAAGGCGGGGGTTCCGATCCTGCGGGCGTTTGCCGGTCTGCAGGCCTCGGCCACCAAGCCCGCCATGGTGGAAATGCTCAAGGACATGCGGGCCAGCCTGGACCAGGGGCGCGAGCTGTCGGCCGCCATTGCCCGCCACGCCGACCTGTTTGGCGCCTTCTACATCGCGATGATCCGGGTGGGCGAGATGACCGGCCGGCTGACCGAGGTGTTCTTGCGCCTGAACGAGCACATGGAGTTTGAGCGCGATGTGCGCGAGCGCATCAAGCAGGCCGTGCGTTACCCCATATTTGTGCTGGTGGCCATGGCGATCGCCGTGGTCATTCTCAACATCTTTGTCATTCCGGTGTTTGCCAAGGTTTTTGCCGGCTTCAACACGCAGTTGCCGCTGATCACCCGGGGTCTGCTGGCGTTTTCGGGTTGGATGCTGGCTTGGTGGCCCTTGCTGCTGGCGTTGGTGTTTGTGGCGGTGGTGCTGGTGCGGGGTTACCTGCGCACGCCCGAGGGACGCTACCGCTGGGACGCCCGCAAGATCAAGCTGCCCATCGTGGGCGACATCATCCTCAAGGCCACACTGGCCCGCTTCGCGCGCAGTTTTGCGCTGTCCAGCCAGAGCGGCGTGCCATTGGTGCAGGCGCTTACTGTGGTGGCGCAGACAGTGGACAACGCCTACATCGGCGGCTGCATCGAGGAAATGCGCGATGGCATCGAACGGGGCGAAAGCATTTCGCGCTGCGCGGCGGCCACCGGCGTGTTCACGCCCGTGGTGCTGCAGATGATTGCGGTGGGGGAGGAAACCGGCGAGCTCGACGCCCTGCTGTTTGAAATTGCCGGCATGTACGAGCGCGAGACCGACTACAGTATCAAGGGCCTGTCCGCTGCCATCGAACCCATTTTGCTCGCCGTCATTGCTGTGCTGGTGTTGCTGCTGGCGCTGGGCGTGTTCCTGCCCCTGTGGAACATGGGTCAGGCGGCCTTGGGCAAAGGCGGCGGCTAGGCGTGCCCGGTTCCGTCGTGCGTTCCTCTGAATCCGAATCGGCGCCGCTCTGGAGCCGGCGGCTGACCGAGTGGAGCCTGCTGGTGCTGGTGCTGGGCGTGGTGGTCTGGGCCTTCGGGCACCAGGTGCGCGTCGTGCAGGGCATGGGGGAGCGCGCTGCCGTGCAGTCCACCCTGGGCGCCGTGCGCACCGCGCTGGTGATTGACCACATGCAAACCAGTATGCGGTCGGCGGACACTGGCAACGCGGTACGGCAGAACAATCCTTTCTTGTTGCTGCGCAGCAGCCCAGCCAACTACGCCGGTAACACCACAAGGGCTGACATGGA
The DNA here is from genome assembly GCA_019449595.1 of Rhodoferax sp. Lineage (GTDB taxonomy): Bacteria > Pseudomonadota > Gammaproteobacteria > Burkholderiales > Burkholderiaceae_C > Allorhodoferax. Next base: position 404,503 of record JAGRPL010000014.1, read on the forward strand.
AGCGGTGGCACCGGGCAGCTGGGTTTTTGACCCGGATTGTGTTTGCATCGGCTACCGCCTGCTGTACCCGCAATGGCTGGAAAGCCCGGTGGGCGCAGAGGGGGTTTGGTTTCGTATCGAATCCACGGCCGGCCCCTTGCAAGTCACGCCGCTGGAGCGCTACCTGTGGCAAGGGGTGGAGGTGGATTGAATTCTGGCTCGCAAAATGTGCGATTTGTGCCGAATTTGTGAACTATTGCAGGTACTTAACGCGTCATTTTGATGCGAAATATGACGTTGCGGCACTAAAATCTGGGCGGAATACCCCGACAGGGTGCAACGTTGGAACTGAGTATGTTGGTCGGGTGTAGTGGATTTTTAACTTAAAAGGCAAATGACATGAAGCAAGTACAACGCGGTTTTACTTTGATTGAGTTGGTCATGGTGATCGTGATCCTCGGCATTTTGGCTGCTGTGGCGATTCCAAAGTTTGTGGATCTGAGTACTGAGGCTTTGACTGCGTCTAAAGCGGGCATGTCTGGTGCGGTGCGATCCGCATATGCGGTTGAATATGCGAGACGTGCTGCGCAAAGCGTCAGTCCCTTGACTCCGACGGTGACTGAGCTGGCGGCCGCCATTACCCCTCCAGGGACTGCCGTAGCCACGGGTGTACAAGTTGTAATTAACGGAACAAACTATGTCGTTCCCACCTTCACCGATGCTGCCTGTGCCACCGCGACAGCCGCTGTGGGCAATACAGTCGCTTGTGTTGGCACAATTCCATAAGCCCTTTGGTTTAAACCGATCCTGCCCACAGATTTGTGGGCATTGTTGAGTGTTCTGGAATCTGATTGATTCAAATGCGCGAGAGTTTCATTACGAAGCCCTCGCGCTTTTGCTTTGTACCAGTCCTCGGCAAGAGGTATTTCCTTTAGCTAAAGAGATTGAAGTTGGTGGCATATCAAGCGGCTACTGGGGTCAGTGATACTTAACTGAGGGCGCAAAAAATGGATAGCATTCAGATGAGTGCTACTGTCATGTCCACTCATAAGGGCGGAGGCAAGTTGGGGCTTTTGCTATCTGAACGAAGGGCGCACCAAAGGGGCTTTACCCTGGTTGAGTTGGTCATGACTATGGTGCTGCTGGGCGTGTTGGCCGCAGTTGCTGCCCCGCGCATCTTCAACACCAATGACTTCAACGCCCGTGGATTCCATGACGAGACATTGGCCATGTTGCGGTACGCTCAGAAAACGGCCATTGCGCAACGCCGCACCGTGTGCGTGACGTTTGGTACCAACACCCTTGCGCTGGCCATTGCGGCCGCGCCTGCAATTCCCAGCTGTGCGGCGCCCGGTACCCTGAGTGGCCCCAACGGCGCTGCGCCGGTCATTACGGCCAGGTCCACGGTCACCTATGCCAATCCGGCGTATCCCGAATTGCGGTTCGATGGGCTGGGGCAACCGCTGGACAACAACGGGGTGGCGTTAACCGGCGCCCGAACCCTGCAGGTCAGCGGGGCCGCCAACACCATTACCGTAGAGGCTGCCACGGGCTATGTTCATGAGTAAGTTGCGCCATCAGGGCTTTACGCTGATCGAGGTCATCATCTTCATCGTGGTGGTGAGCGCAGGCCTGGTGGGCATCCTCGCGGTGAGCAATGCGGTCGTCCAATCCAGTGCCGACCCCATGGTGCGCAAGCAGGCGGTGGCCATTGCCGAATCCTTGCTGGAGGAAATTGCACTCAAGGAATATGCCAACCCGGTGGGTGGCTATACGGGAACAGATCGCGCCCAGTTTGACGACGTCGATGACTACGCCGGCTACGCGACCACGGGTATCAAGGACGTATCCGGCTCGGCGGTGGCGGGGCTGGGGCGCTACAACGTGGCGGTGGCCGTGGCGTCAACGGCCGATCTGCCCGGTGTGGCAGCCAAGCAAATAACGGTGACCGTTACGGTTACGGGTTCCCCTGAGGCCATCATCCTGACCGGTTACCGGAGCAACTACTAGCCATGCGCATACCGAGTCGTCAGCACGGTTTCACTCTCATTGAACTGGTCATGGTCATTGTCATCCTGGGGGTGATTGGCGGCGTGGTGGCGGTTTTCATGCGCGGCCCCATCGATGCGTACTTTGCGAGTGCCCGACGAGCTGCACTGACCGATGTGGCCGACACCACCGTGCGCCGCATGGCCCGCGATATCCGCAAGGCCTTGCCTAACAGCATCCGCACCCCCAGCGCCACCTGTCTGGAGTTCATCCCCACCAAAACCGGCGGCCGCTACCGGGCGGATGATTCCGCTGCTGGATTGGATTTCAGTGCGACCGATTCCAGTTTCAACATGCTGGGCAGCAATAGCACCTTGCCGGGAAGCACCGACAGCTTGCCGGTGGACCAGCGCATCGCGACGGGCGACATCATCGTGGTCTACAACCTGGGCATCGCGGGTGCCGACGCCTACAGCCAGGACAATACGTCCGCAGTGACCGCTGTGGCGGCGGAAACGGCAGCGCCGATCGAAACGCCGATCACCATTAACCCCAAACGTTTTCCGCTGGCCTCGGGCAGCAACCGCTTCCACGTGGTGCCAGCAAACGAGAACATCGTTTCCTATGTATGCAGCGGTACCGATCTGCACCGCACCGCCACGCTTGGTTTTACCAGTTCCTGCCCTGCGACGGGGCCAATTCTGGCGCGCAACGTCAGTGCCTGCACGTTTGCCTACGGTGGTTCGGACCTGCAACGCAACGCCCTGGTCCGCATGGTGCTGCAATTGACGGATGCGGGTGAAACCGTCACGCTGCAGCACGAAGTGCATGTAAACAATACCCCATGAAAATGCCCCGCTTCCATCAACAAGGTTTTGCCGCCATTGCCGCGGTGTTTCTTGTCGTTGTGCTGGCGGCGTTGGGTGCGTTCATGGTCACGTTTTCCAATACGCAGCAGCTGACCTCGGCACAGGACGTGCAGGGCTCACGGGCCTACTGGGCGGCGCGGGGGGGGCTTGAGTGGGGCATTGCAAGTGCCCAAGCCGCTGCCGCGTGTCCCGCGTCCCCCACTGTGCTGACGCTGGAAGGGTTTTCGGTGGAGGTGAGATGCAACCTGGAAACTTACGCGGAGAACAGCGCGTCACCCCGGATGTTCCGGTTCACGGCAGTCGCTCAATCCGCGGGCGGCGTCGGTAGTGCGGGATTCATCGAGCGCAGTGTGTCGGCATCCATGGAATTCTGAGGTTGGAAAGCGCATCCGCTGTACTTTGGGATTTAGTAAGAAAGTCTATTCATGACCGCTAACGAAACATCTGTTGCAAGTCGCGTGCGAACACTGTTTTTCTACATGTTGGTGTGTTCGTTTCTGATGTTTTTGTCGGGGGTGCAGGCTGCAACGGATTCATTCACAGCGCCAGGTTCCTCGACTTGGACCGCGCCAGCGGGGGTGACCTCCGTTACCGTGGAGGCTTGGGGCGGCGGTGGGGCGGGCGGCGGCGTGACGGGCAACCCCGCCAAGGGCGGCGGCGGGGCCGGTGGCCAGTACGCTAAAAAAGTTGTGTCGGTTACTCCAAGCACTTCTTACACGGTTAACGTAGGCGCCGGCGGGGCTGGATCAACCGGAAACGGCACAGCCGGAGGCGACTCTACGTTTGACGCCGCGGTGGTGGCCAAAGGGGGGGCTGCCGGTGCGAGTGCCGGGGTAGCGGGTGTTGGCAGTAGCACAGGCGGCGCTGGTGATGTCGTATATGCGGGCGGCAGTGGATCGGCGGGGGTGGTGACGGGCAGCTGCCAAAACGGTGGAGCCGGTGGTGGTGGCGCTGGGAGTAGCGGCGCGGGCGGCAGTGCGTCGGGAAACACTGCGGGTACCGGGACGAGCGCTGGTGGTGGCGCAGGGGGGGCAGGCAGAAATAGCAGTGGGACAGGCAGCGCAGGCAGTGCCGCCGGTGGCGGCGGCGGTGGCGCTTGTGCTGAAAGTAATACTAATCAGCTCGGGGGAGCCGGTGCGGCCGGCAAAGTGGTCATCACGTACCTTGCCCCACCTGCGGTCACAACCGCCGCTGCGACAGCGGTGGCAAAAAATGTGGCCACCCTGAACGGTTCCGTCACCAGCAACGATGCAACCACAACGGTTACCTTCGAATACGGCCTCACTGCTGCATATGGCACCACGGTGGCGGCCAGTCCGGCCTCCATCGCCGCCAGCACAGCGGCCACAGCGGTTTCCAAGACGGTATCCGGTCTGTCCTGTGGAACTCTGTACCACTACCGGGCGGTCGGCGTGAGTAGTGTGGGGACGGCCTCTGGTGCGGATATGACTTTTACGACCTCCGCCTGTCCAACCGTGGTGTCCATTACGGCCGCCAATACCAACCCGAATACAGTGAATGCAACGGTGTCCTGGACCGTACTCTTCGATGTCAGCGTGAGCGGCGTTGACGCTTCCGACTTTGTGCTGGTTCCTGGCGGAGGGGTAACGGGCGCTGCCATCACATCGGTCACCGGGAGTGGCACGACCTGGACGGTGAGTGCCGGCACGGGCACCGCCTACGGCACCCTGGGGTTGAATCTGGTGGATAACGACTCCATTGTTGACGCGGCGGGTGGTCCCCTGGGGGGGGCGGGTGCCGGCAACGGCAATTTCACGGGAGAGGTTTACACAATTGCACCGCCCGTTCCGGTTTTGTCCAAGCTGTCCAGCACGGCAGCGGCGGTGGTTGGCGATGTGGTGACCTTCACCATCTCGGCCATCAACCCGTACAGCATGGGTATGACCGGCGTGACGGTGAGCGATGTGCTGCCCGCAGGCATGGCGTACGCAACGCACGCGGCCACAACGGGGAGCGCCACAGTTTCCGGTCAAACGGTGACCTGGAGCATTCCGACCCTGTCGGCGGGTGGCACCGCACAGCTGACCCTGGCGGTCAAGTTGACGCAAAAGGGGGCATTGACCAATACCGTGACGTCGCCGGGTGCCACCAGCGCCAGCGCCTCGGTCCTGGTGTTGGCCAGTGCGGTCACCCACTTCCATCTGGATGAAACCGCTGGCTCCTGGAACGGCACGACGAATGAAGTGATTGACAGTGGAGGCAATGCCACCAGCGGGCGCCGTCGGGCGACGAGCACGCCGACCACCACCAACGTCGTAAGTCCCAGTCCCACCATTCCGTCGCAATATCCGTCCGTGGTGGGAGGGTTCTGCAACGCCGCCAAATTTACGGGCGACGCAGTGGTTGAAGTGCCGCACAGTACGGCCTTTGACTACACCACGACGTTGTCGGCCTCGGCGTGGGTCTACCCGACGGCTTACCCCACGTCTGATTTGTATTCGATCCTGTCGAACGACACCAACTATGAATTCCACCTGGATACCAATGGCCGGTTGTACTGGTGGTGGAATGCTGACAACTTGACGTCGGCTGCTCAGATTCCCCTCAATAAATGGACCCATATTGCCATCACCATGGACTCATCTGCCACCGGGGGGCGGCAGCGCATTTACATCAACGGGGTGGCCGATACCAACACGAAGAGCTGGACGGGAACGTTGCAGAGCAATCCCTGTCCCTTCTATATTGGGGGGGACATCAACACCGCAGCGACCTGCAACGCCCCCAATGCCGCCCGGAATTTCCGCGGCATGATCGATGAGGTCAAGCTTTACGGCTACGAGCTGAGTCAGGCCGAGGTGCAGGCCGACATGAACCTGGGACGCAATTGCTCGGGTTCCACTTACGACCATATCCGCATTGAGCACGATGCTTCCGGTTCGGTCTGCACGCCCGAGGTGGTCACGGTCAAGGCCTGTCTCACGGCGGATTGTTCCACACTGTATCCCGGCAACGTCACGGTGAACATGTCGGTGTCACCCACGGGCACTTGGGTGGGAGGGAATCAGCTGATTCTCACGAATGGCGTGGGGACCATGACCTTGAGCAACTCAACGTCCGGCAACGTCACACTGGGAACGAGCAGCGCAGTGCCCACAGCGGCCAATGCCACGCGCTGCTTCGCCGGCAGCACCGAAACCTGCACCATGAATTTTGCCAGCGCGTCCTGTGCCTTTGATGCGGTGGAACCCGGTGCTGCCCCCAAGACGCGTCTGTTCACCAAGCTCGCGGGGACGGATTTCAAGGTGGATGTGATGGCCGTCAGCGGCAGTGCGGTCAACACCGGCTACACCGGAACCGTCAAGGCCGATCTGGTGGATGCTTCTGCATCGACCTGCCCAACGGGGTCCGGTCTCACCAGTGCGCAGTCCCTGGTATTCGCGGCGGCGGACGCCGGCCGCAAGTCCAACGTGACGTTCAACTACGCCATACCCATGAAGAATGTGCGTGTGCGCATGCAGGTGGGTTCTGGCACCCCCGCCTGTTCCAGCGACAATTTTGCGATACGGCCTTCTTCGGTCACCCTCGCAAGCACGCCTGCCATGGCGACCGCGCCCTCGGCGACGGCGACAGCGGTGGTGAAGGCCGGAAACGCGTTTACGCTGAATGCGTCAGCCACGGCCGGCTATACGGGAAGCATGACCCTTGACAGCGCACGACTCACGGCACAGACCCCCACCCAGGACACGTCAGTGGCCAGTGGCGGTGTCGTGGGCACGCTGAAGCCCACTACGCTGGCCGTCAACGCCTCGCCAGCGCCAACGGCCAACGCCAGTTACGACGAGGTTGGCTATGTGTACCTGGCAGCCGGCGCGTACCAGGATGCCGCTTTCACCGCAGTGGACCAGCCCACCGGTTGCAGTGCAACGGGTACTTGCGATTGCGTCACGGACACAACCAACAACAATCACCTGTCGACCAGCATTGTGGGCGCGACGGGACGTTATGGCTGCACGGTTGGCAGCACTGCGGCGGCGTTGGGGCGCTTCATCCCGGACCATTTCGTGGTTACTTCGGGATCGGTCGTGAACCGCCGCGTTGCGGCATGCACCGCGGCTTCGCTCTTCAGCTACATGGGTGAGGAGTTGCAGCTCAAGGACTTCAAGCTCACTGCCGTCAACGGCAATGCCACACCCGCCACGACCAGCAATTACGCCGGAGTGTTCGCCCGACTGGATGGCAACGTGGTCGGGAACTTTGGCTTGGCGGCGGTTGATCTGGCGGACGCCATCGCTCCCTTTGGTGCCACGGCTTTTGCCAACGGTACCGGCGCGGGCCAGTTCCAGGCCGTTTCCTCATCGGGTAGCTGGACTGCCGGAGTGGGGACCTTCAGCGCCAATGTCCGCCTCAACCGCACCGCGGCGCCGGACGGCCCATACGAGTCTCTCCGCGTGGGGGCCGAACCTGCCGACCCCGATGGGGTTGGCGTGCTGGCGGCGAGCAAGAACCTGGATACCAGCGCCCCCGCCGATGGCACCAACGAAAAGGTCTTGCTGGGTAGCACCAAAGTGCGCTTTGGCCGCGTGCGTCTGCAAAACCTGTACGGTTCCGAGAAGTTGCCACTGGCGATTCCGGTGCGGGCACAGTACTGGAATGGCAGCGCTTTTGTTCCCAATGCCGATGACAGTTGCACGGCCGTGACGGTGCCCGCTGCGCGTACCTTGGCCAGCGCCGCTGTACCCGACGGCTTGCCCAACCTGTATTTCTACCCGGTAGGCGGGAAAAACCTGTTGACCAGCGCCGACACAACGGCTTCTGCGACCAGTCCGCTGGCGACGGGCGCCACGACGCTGAAGTTCACCAAGCCCGGCAAGGCGGGCTGGCTGGACATCATTCTGGATGTGCCAGATTTTCTGAGAGACAACTGGGGCAATTGCCTGGGACAGGGTGGAACGGCAGGTTTGCGGGACGACTTGCCGTGCGCCCGCGCCACCTTTGGTGTCTACAAAAGCCCCCTGATCTACCGTCGTGAAAATTATTGAGTCCAAAAAAGTCACGAATTCCCGGATCATTGCTTGCGGGGCTGAGGATCGCTGTCATGATGGGAGTGGCTGGCTACTAAAATGAGAGCAAACTTCCCGCCCACCGTCGTTTCCATGATTGACACACAAACCGTTGCCCACTTACTGAACCCGCAGGAGCGACGCTGACCATGCGTTGGCCCTGGAAACGCGCCGCTTCGCAAGACCAGCTGGTCGTGTCCTGGTCGGACAAGACACTGGCGTACGTGCGGGCGCGTGCGGGTGTGGGTGGTGGGGTGGAGATTCTGCAGATGGGGGTGGAGCGCCAGGGCGCGGACGGGCTGGATGCCTTGGTGCACCGGCTGCAGACGCTGGGGCTCAAGGGCCTGGGCGCCCAGGTGATGCTGCGCCCCGAGCAGTACCAGATCCTGCAGATTGATGTGCCTCCGGTGGCCCCCGAGGAATTGCGGTCTGCAGCGCGGTTCCAGATCCGCGACATGGTGGAGGCCCATATCGACGACATCACGCTGGACGTGATGCGCGTCGGGGACGGGCAGCAAAAAGGAACACCCCACCTGTTTGTCGTGGCCGCTGCCACGGCCCGGGTGCGCGAGGTGCTGGACTTGGGCGAGGCCCTGCACTGGGCGGTCTCGGTGATCGACATCCAGGAGACCGCCCAGCGCAACCTGCAAACACTGCTGGCCCGGCGCGACGGGCGCCTGGAGCGTGCCGACGCGACCCTGCTGGTTGCCGGCGACCACCAGGCGGTGCTCACCATCAGTGCCAACGAAGAATTGTTCTACACCCGCCGGCTGGAGCTGCCCCAGGGGTTCATGGACATGTCCTGGGGACAGGGCGCTGGCGGGCTTGCCCCGTCGTCCAGCGCCTTCACGCCGGTCGATGAGTACGTGCCCGACTACAACGTGGGCGGGGTGTCGTACGGAAATGACTACACCGTTGCCCCGGCCGCGCCCGAGGAGGGGCCGGGGGACCAGGGCGATGCCGAACGGTCGCAGCGCTTCCTGGTCGAGGTGCAGCGCTCCCTGGATTTGTGGGACCGCTCCTGGTCGCACATGCCGCTGGCGGGCCTGCGGGTTTCCGCCGGCGCGCGCTCGGTCGAACTGGCCGCATGGCTGGCGCGCGAAATGGGGCTGCCGGTATCGGCCATGGACCTGGGCGGCCACTTTCACGGGTTGCCGGCCGTGGCGGACGCCGACCAGGCCTACTGCCTGCCCTTGTTGGGTGTGCTGCTGCGCACCGAAAGCCGGGAGCTCTGATTCACCATGCCCCAGCAAATCAACCTTTGTACGCCGATCCTGCTGACGCAAAAGCGTTACTTTTCTGCGCAGACCATGGTGATTGCGCTGGGCGTTTTCGTGGTGCTGGGCGGGCTGCTGTGCGGCGTGTGGGTCTGGAACCTGGAGCGCGCCAGCGGGGGCTTTCGCCAGACCATGGACACCCAGGCGGGTGAAATCAATAGCTTGAAGGCCGCCATTGCGCGCAGCCGGGCCAGCGCCGGCCCAGCGGATGCAGCGCTGCTGGCCCAGCTGAAGGACCAGCGCAACGTTCTCGCGCAACGCGAACAGTTGCTGGAGGCTTTGCAGCAGGGGCTGCTGCGTCCGGGCGAGGGGCACTCTGACCGCCTGCAGTGGGTGGCGCGCAGTATTCCGTCTCCCGTATGGATTACCGCTGTGCGCCTGGAGGGGGCCCGGTTTGAGGTGGCGGGTTACACGCTGGAGCCCGCCGCGCTCAACGACTGGGTGGCCCGGCTGGCGGGCAGTCCCTTGATGGCAGGCCTCAAGTTGGCCACGGTGCAGGTGGAGAGCGCCACGGCAGCACCCGTGCGCACACCCGGGGCGCCAGCCTCGGCGCCGGTGGCGCCATCGCGCCCGGTGTGGTCGTTTCATCTGGTCAGTGCGACACCCGCTGCGCTGGCCAGCGGAACGGTTGCAGTGGGGAGTCAGCCATGATGCCCATGGTCCGGCAATGGTGGCAGCGCCAGGCGGTGCGCATCGACGCCCTGAGTCTGCGCGAGCGCGTCTTCCTGTTCGTCTCGGCGTTGGTCTGTTGCCTGGCGCTGGCCGACACGTTGTGGCTGTCGCCCGCGCAGGTGGCCCACCAGCAAGTGACGCAGCGATTTACCGCCCAGGGTGCCGAATTGAGCCGCCTGCGCGAGGAGCTCAAGGGCACGGCGCACCCGGTGGACGCCAGTCAGACCGTGCGCGATGAAATGGCGGCCATCCGGACGCGCCTGGACGCGGTCAACCACGATATCCAGCAGGCAGCCCCCCAGGCGGAGGGCGGTCCGGCGCTGGAACAGGTGCTGGTGCAGTTTCTGCGCCGCCAGCCTGGGCTCACCTTGCTGAGTGCAGGCACCCTGAAGCCCGAGGCGGCCGGTGCGCCGGTAGGTGGTGCCGCCCCCGCTGGCCTGTCCAGGCGCGGGATCGAATTGAAGGTGGCGGGCTCCTATCCGGAGTTGGTCCGCTATGTCAGAACCCTGGAAAACGCGCTTCCGGCCTTGCGCTGGGGCACCCTGCAACTCAAGAGCGAGCAGCAACCGCCCGAGTTGACTCTGCAGGTGTACGTGGTGGGAGTGCCCGCGCAATGAACAAGACGTCTATGCAAGTGGGCGGCGCGGTGTTTGCGCTGCTGTTGTGCCTGCCGCTGGCTGCCCAGGAGGCGCGCGATCCTACCCTGGCGCCGCCCGAAGCCGGCGCCGCGGCGGGGGGCACGGCACCGGCCTCGCCGCTGGGCGGGGAGGGCATGGCTGTGGTGGTGCGCAACGGCAAACCGTTCCTGGTGGTGGGGACCCGGTTGTATGCTCCCGGACAGAAGGTCGGACAGCTGCGCGTCGAGCGCATCACGGAAACGGAAGTCTGGTTGCGTGAGGGGGGTGAGTTGCGCAAGGTGTCGCGCTTTGCCGGCATCCAGCGCAGCGTAGCCAAGGCCGCGCCGCTGTGCGGAAAACGGGTGCTCCAGAAGGCCAAGACGCCACCCAAGGCGAAAGCTGGCCAGCCCTCCACCAAACCCCCTATTGCGCCTGCTGTCGCGCCGTGCGAAAGTGCCCAACCGTGAAGCCCATGCCCATGATTTCCAAAGCCACTCCCCTGATTGAACTGTTGCGCACCGATGCGGCGGGCCGCGTCACTGCCCGCACCCCCGGGGTCAGCGCCAGCGTGTGTCTGCTGGTGGTGGCCGGGTTGCTGACGGGGTGTGCGGCCGAACGGCATTTGAAAACCTCCGATGTCACCTCGACCGTGCGCGCCGATCTGGAAGCACCTGCGGCCAAGCCTGCCGCTGGGGTGCCAGCGCGGGTGAGCGAGGCGCTGGCCGAGCCGGCCCTGCCGGCGGTGCCGGTGCCTGCCGAGCCGCGGCTGGACTTGCTGGTCAACAATGCACAGGCCCGCGATGTGTTCCTGGCCATCGTGGCCGACACACGCTACAGCATGCTGATGCACCCCGACGTCAGTGGCACGCTGTCTGTCACCCTGCGCGGCGTGACGGTGACCGAGGCGCTGGAGTCCATCCGTGACGTCTATGGCTATGACTTCAAGATGGAAGGGCGGCGCATCACCATTTACGCACCCACCCTGCAGACCCGGGTGTTCACCATCAACTACCCCACTTCCCAGCGCACCGGCAACAGTGAGTTGCGGGTGTCCTCGGGCGCCGGGCAGCAGACCACCAACGGCGGCACGGCCGCCACCGGCACGACGCCGGCAGCGGGTGGCAGCACCCAGCAGCCGGAAAGCAGCCGGGTCGCCACGTCGTCCAAGAGCGATTTCTGGGCCGAACTGACCGGTGCCGTGCGCGGCCTGGTGGGCGAGGGGCCGGGGCGCAGCGTCATCACCAGCCCCCAGGCCGGCATCATGGCCGTGCGCGCCATGCCGGAGGAGCTGCGGCAGGTCGACAAGTTCCTGAAGGCGGCGCAAATTGCGGTGGAACGCCAGGTCATGCTGGAGGCCAAGGTGGTCGAGGTGGAGTTGCGTGATGGCTTCCAGAGCGGGGTCAACTGGGGCGCTTTCAACAACGATGGCACCACTACCGTGGCCGCCGGGGTACTGGGCAGCGGCGTAGCCAACACCAATGCCCTGCTGCAGGGCGGCAACACGGTGCTGCCGGGCGTGGTGTCCGTGCCCTCCGTGGCCACCGGTGGTGGCCTGTTCGGCCTGGCCCTGGCCACCACGCAGTTCGGAGCCGTCCTGGGCTTCCTGGAAACGCAGGGCGATGTGCAGACGCTGTCGAGCCCGCGCGTGGCCACTTTGAACAACCAGAAGGCGGTGCTCAAGGTGGGGACCGACGATTTTTACGTGACCAGCGTGACCGGCGGCACCGTGACCAGCGGCACCAACACGACAGCCGGCACGACCACCCTGCCTACCGTGTCGCTCACCCAGTTCTTCTCGGGCATTTCGCTGGACGTGACGCCCCAGGTGGACGATGGCGTCAATGTCACGCTGCACGTGCATCCGTCGGTGACCACGGTGACGGAAAAAACCAAACAGGTGGACCTGGGTAGCGTGGGCAACTTCCGCCTGCCCCTGGCGTCCAGCAGCGTCAACGAAACCGACACCATGGTGCGCATTCCCGATGGCCGCATCGTCGCCATCGGCGGCCTGATGCAGATGGACTCCAGCCGCAATGCCTCCGGCCTGCCGGGCACCACGAGCATTCCGGTCCTGTCGTCGCTGTTTGGCAACAAGGCCGTCATGGGGCGCAAGAAAGAAGTGATCGTGCTGATCAAGCCTACCATCATCCGCACGGCGGAAGACTGGGAGGCACAGAACCGGCGCGTGCGTTCGGCACTGGACGACATGGATGCCACCCGGGCGCGCGTGATCCGCATGGATGGCAGCGGGGACCGGGCCGCCTCCGACAGTCTGGCGAAGTAATGTACCGGGGGTATTTTTCGCTGCGCGAGGCCCCGTTCTCGATCACGCCGGACACCGCGTTCTTCTACCCCCACGAGAGTGCCCAGGCGGCGCTCAACACCTTGCTGGTGGCGTTGCGCAGCGGCGAAGGGTTTTTGAAAATCGTGGGCGAAGTGGGCTGCGGCAAGACCGTGCTGTGCCGCCAGCTGCTCAATACGCTGCAGGCCGAGTGTGTGACGGCCTACATTCCCAACCCCGACATGGGCCCCGACGACCTGCTGATGGCGCTGGCGCTGGAGCTCAACATCAAGCTGACGCCGCCCATCAGCCGCCACAGCGTGCACAACGCCCTGCGCGACTGCCTGTTACGCCACGCCGAGGCTGGCCGCAACGTGGTGGTCTGCATCGACGAAGCGCAGGCCATTCCGCTGCGCACGGTGGAGAGCCTGCGCCTGCTCTCCAATCTGGAGACCGAGAAACGCAAGCTGCTGCAATTGGTGTTGCTGGGCCAGCCGGAGCTCGATGCCAAGCTGGCTCGCCCGGAAATCCGCCAGCTGCTGCAGCGCATCACCTTCAGCGAGTACCTGGGCCCCATGCGCAGCGACCGCGTGCCGCTCTACCTGGCGCACCGCCTGGCCACGGCGGCCATCGACGGCAACACCGATATCCAGCTCTTTGAGCCCGCCGCAGCCCGTGCCATTGCCCGCTACAGCGGTGGGGTGCCGCGCCTGGTCAATGTGCTGGCGCACAAATGCCTGATGCTGGCCTTTGGCGAGAACGTGCACCGCGTCACCCTGGCGCATGTGCAGCTGGCAGCCAGGGACACGCCCGGTGTGCAGCCCCCTGTTGCATGGTGGCGGTGGAGGTGGCCTGCGGGGCGTTCGCGCCCTGCGGTGCTGGACCGAGATTCAGGGAGCAAGCTGTGAGTGTGATCAACAAGATGCTGCGCGATCTGGACCAGCGGCAGGCGGCCAACCGGGCGGCCTCCTCCGTGCCCGTGGCGCAGCCGCAAACGGCGTTGCGCCGGGGGACGGCCAGTGTTTCCCCGTCCGCCGTGCCTGCTGCGTCCGGCGCCCGCCTGGTTGGTTGGCTGCTGGGCCTGGGCGCTGTGGCGGCACTGGCCGTTGCCGGGTGGTGGTGGTGGCAGACCGCCGGAACGCCTGCGCCTCGCGCGCCGTTTGTGACCGCTGCGCCTGCGCCGGCGGCCGTGGTGGCGCCGGTTCCGGTGCCGGCTGCCTCGGCACCAGTTGCCGCGCCGGAGGTGGTGCCGGTCGCGGTGGCACCCGTGTCGCAGGCGCCAACCCAGGCGCCCGCGGTGCAGGCACCGCCGGCCGCCAAGCCGCTGGCGGCGTTGGCCCCCGCGGCCGTGGACACCCCGCCTGCCGTGGCCCGTGCCAAAGTTGTGCCGGCTGCGGCGCCGGCTACGCCCGCCGCACCCATCGCCTTGCGCATGGAATCGGCGTTGACACCGCGCAAGGGCGCCGGCAGTGCCCAGTCTGCGCCGGCAGCCGTGGCTCCAGCGGCGACCGCACCCGAGAGCGTCCCCATGGCGCAGCGCCAGCAGCAGGCGGGCGGTGATGCCATCGCCCAGGCGCAAAGCTTGTGGAACACGGGATCGCGCGATGCCGCCATTGACCTGATGCAGCAATCGGTGGCGGCGGCGGAACGTGCGGCGAAAACCGGTGCCCATCCGGGCAGTGCGGCGGGCGGCACCCCGCTGCTGCTTCTGCTGGTGCGGGAAATGGCCCGCATGCAGATGGCGGAAGCCCGTTTCGGCGCCGTGTGGGAGGGGCTCACCCGGCTGGAACCCCTGTTGGGCAATCAGCCTGATTTATGGGCCATTCGCGCCAATGCCGCGCAGCGCCTGGGGCGCCACCAGGACAGCGTGCACGCTTACATGATGGCCTTGCAATCCCGCCCCAACGAGCAGCGCTGGATGCTGGGTGCGGCCGTGTCCCTGGCCGCACTGGGCCAGACGAACAGCGCGGCCGACATGGCCGAGCGGGCGCGTGCTGCCGGCCCGATCAGCCGCGATGTGCTGGCCTATCTGCGCCAGATGGGCGTCCCGGTTAAGGAGCAATAAGGCCGTTGGAGCCCGTATCTGCTGCGCAGGTAGCTATGCATTTCGTAGCAATCAGAGCGGCCGGTGCAGGGTTCGGCGGTACTGCATGGCCTCGGCCACATGGCTGACCTGGGTATGGAGGGAGCCCGCCAGGTCGGCGATGGTGCGCGCCACTTTCAGGGCCCGGTGGGTGCTGCGGGCCGACCAGCCCAACCGGGTCGCGGCCACGTTCAGGAACTGGGTGGCGTCGTGGTCGAGCAGCAGGTGGTGGTCCAGCGCCTGGCCCTGCAAGGCCTGGTTGGCGTGTCCTTGGCGTTCCAGCGCCCGCTGGCGGGCGGCGGTGCAGCGCAGGCGGATGTTCTCGGTGGCTTCGCCTGCCGGGGCGTGCAGCAAATCGGTGCTGGGCAAGGCGGGTACCTCCACGTGCAGGTCGATGCGGTCCATCAACGGCCCGCTGAGCTTGGCCTGGTAGCGGTGGATCTGGTCGGGCGTGCAGCGGCAGGCGTGGGTGGCTGAGCCCAGGTAGCCGCAGGGGCAGGGGTTCATGGCGCCGATGAGCTGGAAGCGCGCCGGGAACTCGGCGCGCCGCGCTGCGCGGGAAATGGTGATGCAACCGGTCTCCAGCGGTTCCCGCAGGGCTTCCAGGGCGGCGCGGGGAAATTCGGGCATTAGGTGAGCTAGTATGTCTGTACGATCCTAAAAAGCATTGGTAGATTTATCTTTATGAAACTTCAACTCGAACGTTTTCATGATGAACGAATCCTTCTCAATTAGGCTAGTTGATCCGACTCGTGAGTTTGGGACTGCGATTGAAACAGCCTTGCTTGCCTCCGGTGTTGCTGAGGATGCAAAAGCTATTCGCTCACTCGATCATCCGCTCAGAGCCTTCATTCTGATGGGAAGCGGAGATCCCCATGAGCAGGCTTGTGCCTTCCTCGCCGCAGTGGCTTTGAGGAGTCGAAGTGGCACTGGTGATACTGTTCGGACTTATGCGGAAGCCTTGGTGGTTTGGCTTCAGTATCTGAATATCCAGGGGATCCTTCTTGAACACGCAACTGAAGAAGACCTAGGACTTTTCAGAGCCAACCTAGCGAGCTCGAGGCATGGTGCGAACCTACAGCCTTATCAATCGACAACAATAAATAACAGACTTGCCGTAGCGGCTCAATTTCACGTCTGGGGGCAACGAAGAGCCCGAATGTGTTCACCATTGGGGGAGTTTCTTCTCGACGTAAGGAGCAACCAAAAAGTCTACGCAGGTAACCAAGAGAAGAGAACAAGGAACCAGCACGCCATAGGCTTTCCAAGAGAAGGTCGCTTGCCGCGACTGCTCAATCAAAGCAATATCAAAAGGCTATTCACAGTTATGAAAGCCAGTCATCGAACATTGTTTCGTTGGGGGCTGGTGACAGGAGCAAGAAGGTTTGAAGTCTGTTCCTTAAAGATCTCTGACCTACCAGGTGAAGAGCAGGTCGGGTCTGCGGAAGGTGGACTAATCCCACTTGCGATTATGCGCAAGGGCTCAAGAAAGCTCACCCTACAGGTGCCGGCAAGCCTGATCGAAGAAACGCGCTGGTACATACTCACCGAGAGACCAGCACCCAAAGACTCAATTTCCGCTCAATATGTTTTTCTCAACTCTAGGGGAAGGCCAGTAGCGCGGGGGCAGCTTTCAGCTGACTTTAGGCAATACGCCAACTCGATCGGATTGGACGCAACTCTGCATCACCTGCGACATACGTTTGCCGTCAATGTGCTTTCTGTGCTTGAGTCGTTTGAGAGTGATGAGAATCCAATGAACCCAATCAAGACCCTCCAGGTTCTTCTTGGACATGCGAACATCTCCACGACAGAGACTTACCTCAGGGCTGTGCAGGCTAGCTCTCCAGCGGTGGTAGAGGCGCTTGGATTCCTCTACGGAGCGACGCTATGACACAGTTTACACACGTCATTGCTGGGTCCATCCTCAGTATTCGTCCCGTCGAAGGAGAACATCCTAGTACGACATTTGACTGCGGCGCACTTGGGTTTCATCCAGATGTAGCCAATGGAATAAATCGTGCGTTAGTTGCCAGATACGGCCACCTGGCCATCGAAACGCAACGACTAGTTATTCGATCAGTTAAGCAACTAGCATCCGCGCTAAAACATGAAGGGCTTGTACAAGCTCTTCCGCTTCCACCAAATACTTTTGAATTCGCGGTTAAGTGGACCTTTTCTGTAGAGAGTCAAAGCACAAAGACTAGCCGTTCCCTACTTTGCCTGTTGATCCAAGTACTTACTTGGATGCGGAGAAATACGCCAAAGTTAATATCAAAGCACAGCAATTTTTTACTTCCACGCTATCAAAGGCCCGAAAAGACGGAAAGGGCTTCTTGGAGTGAAGAGCAAACTAAGGCGGCGCTCCGAGCGTGCTACATAGACATTGAGCAAACGCGTCAACGTATTTCAAAGGCGCAGGCCTTGATGGCCGGTGAAGCAGCAACCCCAGAAGATCTGGCACTGTCCAATCTGGTCAGAGAGTGGGATGAGATGTCGGAAGGAGGTCGCCTAACCGTGGCGAAGATTCATAAAAAGCCAGGTGGCGGTGGATTCCTCAAACGACTCAAAACAGCCGGCGGCGCAGACAGACTCAAAGCACTTCTTTACATTCAGTGTTCAGACGTCTTTCCCTTCTACCTAGCTACCCTAATCCAAACTAGCGGAAACCCGCAATCAATATTGGCACTCGATCGCGCTTGCATACAGGATCACCCAATTCGGACCGACATAGAAGTCCTTAGGTGGGACAAGCATCGCTCGGGTCGAGAGCAGATAGCTGACTTTCCAAAATCAAAACAATTCAGTGCTCCGAATCTTCTGCGCCAGCTCATGGAGCTGACCACGCCCCTGTTGAAACTTGCGCACCCACGAATCAGGAGTGCTGTGTTTCTCGTAAAAAATCCCCGCGGCGGCGTAAACCGTATATCTTGGCAGCAAGTGCATAACGAATACGCTTCGTTTTTGGAAAAACACTCGCTTGAAAAGGTTGAGTTACGCAGCGTGCGGAAAACGGGTGGAAGACTCCATCAAAGGGCAGGAAAATCACTCGCGACTGCTAAGAAAAGACTGAATCACAAGGATGTAAGTACCACTCAGATTTACACAAGCCTTGGAGACAGGAAAGAAGATCACGACAGGACAATCCTAAGATTTCAGGGTCTCATGTTGAGCGAAACACTCAAACAAGATACGTCAAGTTCGAGTGCATCCAAAAGATCCAAAGCGCCATCGAATGCAGCAACTCAGACTGTATTTGGATTTTCCTGCAAAGATCCGCTTGGCGGCATCGCAACTGGAAGTAGGCCTGGGGAAGTGTGCCTTCAGTTCATGCGTTGCGCCACATGTCCAGGAGCGATTGTTCCGCTCGACGATATTCGAGTCGTTGGCAAATTAATGTCCGCTTCGCTTGTCCTATCAGATACGGAAGTTCGAGCAGTAGAGGAAGGCTGGACACCGCGATTCAATCTTCTTTTCAAGCCAATCAAGACGATCATCGATACGGAACTGCTTCCCGCAGCTTCTTTGTCTATAAAGGCGAAAGCATTGAGATTGGTTAACAAAGACCAATTCCCACGATTGGAGTAACTATGTCCGAGGGATTGATATTGCGAGAAACACATCATCTGTGGGAACTGCGAGTCTCAAATCTGTACCAGGGCGAGAGCGGAGTACTCAATTGGTTGACATTTCTTCCCCCAGGAGTAGGAACTAAGCATCAGCGCAGTTACCTCAAGAAGTCAACAAAGCAATTCTTGCGGGCCGTTATTCACAGAGGACCGATTAAAGGAACGGGCAATCTAGGACATGCAACGGTTGTCGTAATGTTCGGAATGCTCAAGGTTCTCGCAAGATGGATGATTAAAAATGGACTTTGGCGGTATTCAGAAATTACACCCGATCACGTCCTGGAATACTTAGCTACCAAGAAATCGCGCGATGCAAGCGGTGTTCCCGCCACTCGCTCTATCCTCGATCACGTGATGATCCTGCGTAAGATGTGGTGGCATAGGTCCGAACATGTCGGGTCTCTCCGTTTTGACCCAGAAATCATTGAACTTGAAATTCAGTCAGAGGTTCCCGGCCGGGACTTAATTCCCTATAGCCCTGTTGATGAGGCAGCGGCGATCGCCCTTATTAAAGATGCGATTGATTGGGTCAGAACGCATGGCGCTTATTTGACTGCTTGCTCAAAGAAGATCTGGGATGAACAGTCAAAAGAAGTTGGAAGTACAAAAAGCGAAAAAGAAAGGAGACTGAAAAAAATCTACTCCCAGTTTCGAGATCACGATGAGTTCCAAAAAATACAAGCCGAGCTTGGTATGGAAGGGTCACATGTTCACGCTGTCCTGACTCATGCAGTGTCTGTCACACAGGGGGCCGCCATCATTGTTCTTTTGTTTATGGTCGGACTGCGCGTGAAAGAGCTAACAAGATTAGATGATGATTGTGTGCAATGGCGCCGTCCTGAGACTGGAGAAGCGATTTCATATTTGAGTGGTGTAGCTGCCAAAAAAGCGGGTGTTGAACGCTACTGGGTGGCTGGGGAACCGATTCCTGAGATTGTTGAATGGCTAAAAGGTTTTTATCGACCTGCGAAGTCACGCTCTAAATGCAAGGCGTTATTGATTTCCAGAAGCCAAGGGGCTCCGGTACCACTGCCTGGTCGGCGGGTGACTCGGATGGGGGCGAATACCCCGGTTACTCTAATGAGGCACTTTGTTAATGCTCCGTTCCGCGCGAATCGACCTGAAGTGCTTGGCTTGCACCCACACAAAGCTAGGAAAACATTTGCGTTGTTTGTAGTCAAGCGGGACAAAAGTGCGTTGGAAGCTCTGTCATATCACTATGGGCACGCTTATCGTGAGTTTACGGATGGCGCGTATATCGGGTCCGACAT
The DNA here is from genome assembly GCA_019449595.1 of Rhodoferax sp. GTDB lineage: Bacteria > Pseudomonadota > Gammaproteobacteria > Burkholderiales > Burkholderiaceae_C > Allorhodoferax. Next base: position 424,194 of record JAGRPL010000014.1, read on the forward strand.
GCAACTTGCCCAACTTCTGAGAGAGGAGGATAGAAGAGAGTTGGCAAGAGCCTTGATGGACCTATTGGCAAGTAACAGACTTGGTGGCAGAGGGGCACTGAAAATCTCTGAACTCCAAAATTCCCTGAATAGAACGCCTCAGTTTTCTGGAAAGCGAGCGACTGAAGCACTTGTGGATCGTCTCATTAGTGATGGTGTGTATCTAGCACCCTGCGATTGGGGATACTGCGTCTATTCAAAGAGCCTGTCTGCCTGTCATGGAGACGACCAAGGTCCAAATCAATTGAACCGTACTGCGGAAGTGTGCAGCGGGTGTGCCAACTTTGTAGTGACTCCCTCGCATTTGCATTGGTGGAACAGCCGATCAAAGACTGATGAAGAATTCCTTAGGCGTTCAGACTTGCCTGATCAGACACGTCAGATGGTTATGAAGCGGCAAGAGCGGACCAAGAAGATACTGTGGGATTTAGTATTCAGTAGAAAGAAGGCGGGAGTTTAAAGTGCCTTCTTCTAAGTCGAAATTGTCCGTTCGTGAGCGACTTGAGGCCGCAATCGAATTGCACAAGTTTGAAAATCCTACTTCTTCTCTCTCAATTAGCGCACTGAGCAAATTGGCGGGCGTCTCACGCTCAAACATATATAGCTCTCACCCTGACATCGCAGAAAAATGTAGGCCAGCGAAAGATATCTCTGCGAAGAAAGAGCGCACTGATTCAAAAAAGAAGTTGTTCCAAATCAGACAGGAACTGCTTGTCGAAAGAAAGCGAAACATTGCTTTGCTCTTTCTCGTAACAGAACAGCGCGAAGAGCTGCAGCGATTGCGTACCAAGCTTAATCGTGCGGAGACTAAAAGCGGTCGCCGGCAATTGAAACAAGCTACCTAGAGCCATGCCGCTCAGGGCCAGAAGCGGTCTTCGATCAGTGACTGCTTTCAAGCGGACGAATCATGGATCTCAAATAGCTGTTGAATGATATTGTGTACGACAACGAACGTCATCAAAACCGTAGGATAAAGAGTGCTCGTGCCGTGGGCATGCATATTCCTTGTATCCGGCAAGCTGTCGGCAATTCTTTCTAGCCAGTTTATTGCCAGATCTTCCGCTGTGGGCTTGATTGTTGAAGGGTCATAGTTCATTTCACTTAGCCCCAACTCCTCCATTTTCTTGATCATTTCCATAGAGTGACGATGGTGAGCAAGTTTGCTGGCGGCCTCTTCCCGAGGTGTGAAGCGAGCGTCGGTGACAAGACCTTTGTCCTGTGCAACTCGGAGCAAATGTCTGAAGCCTGGGATACGGTCATCCTCGGCTCTCATTAACCCAGCAGCGATGAACTTTGATCGCAATGCAAATTCGAGAGTTGTCAACGCATATTGCTCTGCGACCATGTAAAACCGGTACACGCACCAAGAGTACAAGAAAAGATTCTTGGCAGTCTCAAAATGAACCCGAACCGCCTCTGGAACCGCCGCTCCAAGAAGGAGCGCTGACATCGCTTGATGATGTCCGACAAGTCGCTCCAATGCACGTGCCCCAGACCCCATCCGAGGATCAGGAAGACCGATCCTCTCCGGGCTACGAAGGGCTTCGGCTGGATCCAAATCGTTAGGTTCGTTGGTATTCATTTTCAAAGATGGCGCGTTAGTGTGGATATGTCACGAGATGTAGCTGCCATTGGCCACGGACTCTTAACGTCGAATGTCGAGGATGCCTCTCCGCTAACGCCGCTACTGCCTTACCTCCGCACGCCTCTGGCGAGAGCGCGCAGAGGCAAGCTTGAGGTTTAGGTATCGTCGTCCTCGCTGCTCATGATGGGGCCAAGGAGTGAATCTCGGCTTGGCGAGTAGCGATAGCCCTCTGCTTTGAGTTCGAGCACTTCCTCCACAGACAATCCCTTCTTAACCATTTGGGCTACGACTTCGGGCGTGATCTCTCGCGCATCGACTTGACCGATTACTGAGGCCATCTTCATCATTGTGGACTGGGTTCGGTCCAGCAGTTTCCGTACATCAGCAAGCGGGTAACCTCCGATCGCACGCGTGCCGATTACAGGGTGTTGAGATTCGACACTGAAAAAGTCGCCGAGAAGCTCATAGCGGCAGTCCCATTCGACCTCAATGCGGTCTGGATCATCACGAAGCCCGATGGTTTGGCGCTCGCCATGCCAGACAAGACACATTGCCAAGTGTTCGTCGGGTTCGAGGAGCCAAGCGTCGCCGACTCCGGTGGAGAAGAGGACGAAGGGCGGACAGGCAGCGCCGTTGCTCGTCACCACGGATTTCACTTTGCCGCGAAGCTCCGAGGTGATGATCGCCTCGCATTCGTCGCGAATCGACCGTATCTGGGCTACCGCCTTGGCGTTCTCGTTGCACTTTACGACATGGTGCCAGTGGTCATAGCCGGCCTGCTTGGCGGCGCGATTGAGTAGGTCGGAATGCTTGCCCGCGCCGGAGCGCTGCAGCTTCTTGGCTTGTTTCTTGAGGCGCTCAACGACTTCGTCGGGCGTGGGAAGGTAACGCATAACAGACTCCTTCTGTATGCAAATCACAGGTGCCCACTGCCTAGACTCGCCTACAAAGGGAATCAGGGGATGAAGATTGATAAACGTCGTCCCGCTAGGGTTCGCCACGGTGGGCAGCATGCGCCGACATACGCAATGCTATTACTGTACCCGCCGCTCCTGTTCACGTCAACGCGCTCTTTGAACGGTTCAGCCCAATAGGTTTGATCTTGACTTCAGTGCGCCTCAACGATCCCTACCGGCAGAGTGGGGCCATGAGCTGACATTTTCTAATGTCAGATTTAGAGGGCACTACTATTTCGAAATGCGTGTACAGGGACGTGTGATCACAGGAATGGACAAGGATCACTCTTGGGTGTCAGGATGCTGGTTCGGCGTATGGCCCGAGTTACGCCCACCCGCAACGCCAGCAGCCCCTGGGCATAGGCCTTTTCATCGTCCGGATTCCTCGCGATGCGTTGATAGATGCCGTCATAGATGATGACCTCATCAAACTCTTTTCCCTTGGACTTGTGGATAGTCATAAGATGTATGCCCCGCCAATCCTTTTGCGCAGTAGCAAAGTGCTCATGTAGCAATGCGCTACGCACGGCCTCTTCAGCGCCTCGATACCCACCCTGCGCTCGCCATAGAGCACCCAAGTTTGTCCGTAAGACTGAGCCGCGGTGTAGGAGACGAAGGTAGCGCGCGTCCGTTGCCACTAATCTCAACGCATCTGCAGAGGAAGCCGCCAGCAAACCGCGGATGTGCAGCCAGTCTGCTGCAGGGTCACCCGACAATTGAAGTTGCTGACGCTCTGATGAGAGGCGCTGAATTTCACTGACAATCAACTTCCGTTTGGGACCCACGATCTTTCCCGTGGAGACGAAGCCACTCAAGGCACTCGCCAAGTCAAGTTCTACCTGTGGAGTGGGCTTGCCGCCACGCCGGCCTCGAATTTGCGAGTGAAGTGCGCCCAGCAATCGGTTGGCCAGGTCGCTCGCCGTCCCCCCTTCAAGTAGCGAGGCGATGACACCTGCTGCGAGAGCCGGTGGTTCGGTATCCATCGCAACGTCGTGGCTCAACTCCGGCAAGCCGTCGGTTGAGGAAGACAAGTAGTCGGACAATTCGATCATGAGCCGCTTGGATGGCACAAGTATGGCGATCGACTTTTCGGGCACATTTTTTAGGCGGTTCAAGGCGGAAAAAACCGCAGCCTTGGCTGTGAAATGCGGACTCTTGCCGCGCAGGAACCCATAACGGTAGACCTTAACCTGCTGGTAGTCCTTGCCCCTATTGGCACCAGTTAGCAGGTCATTACCATAGCTTGCGATGTCCGTGCCGTTGCTGCGATGGTTCTCACCAACAAAATCGAAGCTACTCGCTTGAAATGACCCTATGAACTCACCCATCCGTCGTGGGTCTGCCCCCCGAAACTCGTAGATGCGCTGATCGGGATCCGCCAGGGCGATTAAGCGACTCCATCGACCTAGCTGCTGGATCAGTGCCCATTCATCACTGTTCGTGTCCTGGAACTCGTCCAGGATGATGATGGGATAGCTGTCTGAGAAGATTCTGGCTATTCGGCCACTCCTTTGAAACAGTTCCCCGACCAATCGGGCAAACAGGTCAAAATGTAGGCGCCCATCTTGCTCGAAGAGCCGCAGCTTTTCTGCCTCATGCCCATCTTTGGCAATGTCGGTCAGATGTGCAGCCGCTTCAGGTGGTGGCAAGAGTTGCACATTTGACCTACCGTTCAGGAGATAGGCGTGGCTCTTCAAAACCGTCCATGCGAAGCCATGATACGTATTGACTTCCAGCCATTGCATATCCTCGCGCGTGATCAACTCCGAAGCCTTTTCGATGATGCGCGCTACCGTTGGTCTTGCAAAGCTCAAGAACAAAATCTTTTGTCCTGGCTTGAGTGCCCCTGACCGAATCTCATCGCGCGCCTTTACCAAGGCAACGTGCGTCTTACCTGAGCCGGGACCGCCCAGCGCCAAGGCATGCTCGGCACACGCCAGGAATTGCAGCTTCTGTTCGCTCCACACAGCGGCTAAGCCTATAGCTCGGGCGGGTAAGCCTGAAACTTGGCGTAGGTTGAAGTCGCTGCAGCAGGTTCCGCCACAACAGCAACTGCGCCCTCCACATGCACATCTTCGCCCACATCCACCGCCGCTGCAGCCACCGCAGCCGGTGGCGGTGGCTCGACCACGTTCTTGATTGCCACCAATGTCGCTCGCACGTACTCAGGCATATCGTTGACGAACGCACATGAGGCAAGCAGGTCACCGGCGTCTCCACCACCTTTAGCCCAGCCAAAATACTGTGACAGAACAGCTCGCAAATCAGCAAGAGGCGTTTCAGCGGTCGGGGTATTCGCGGCGAGATGTGGTGGCCATTCGCCGGCAGTCACCACGGCGGCGACATAGGCGCGCAGAGCGGTTTCGGACACCCCATGCAAGACCAGGTTCTCGAAGCCCTTTGTCGCCGATTCATAGGCATGATCAACCGCTGCAACGATAAGAGCCAATGCCTCTGGCGTTTGTTTGTCGAAAACGGCGAACACTACTTTACCAAGCGACCGGAAGAAGGCTCCCAACGGCGCGATATTGGTATCGCCACGCGCATCGACAACGGCCACACCTAGGTTTTCCAGAGACTTATAACTTGCTGTGTCCAGATCGCCAAGGCGGCGCGCTGCAGCGGGCATGGCATCAAACTCAGTCCGGCCCTCCAACACCAGCACATAACGTGCGAGCAATGCCTCACAGAAACGCGTCCGGAACTCAGTGCGATAAGCCTTGGGCTTGACTGCCGGCGGATATGCCGCCGGCAGTCCGACCAGGACGCCCGCTACACGTTTTAGTACCACGATTTGGCCAGGATCAAACTCCTCCAACACATAGGGCGAATGGGAGGTGAAGATGGCCTGGGCCGACTTCTGGCGCAACGAATTGATGATGCGCTTTTGGGTGTGCGGAGGAAGCGCGATCTCCGGCTCTTCCATCGCAAAGATGACACTCTGCTTCAGTTCAGCAATGATGGACAGCAATGCTAGGACCAAGGTATTTATCGTGCCCGTGCCTTGGTGCTGGTACGGCGCAGCATAGTTGGTTCCATCTGGTCTGGTTGCACCAGTGCCCATGAAAACAGTCAGGGTACGGCGCAGCATGTCCCGGGTGAGGTCCGAGACCCGCATATGGGGTTGTTCCGCCCAGTCCGAAGGTACGTAATGCCGCACTGCGTTTTGGACAGCAGCCAGCAACTCGCCGATTTCCTTGCCTTCGCCCACCGGCAGAGTCCGAAGCTCGCCAAGCACGTCCTCCCACATCGTCAGGTGCGTCTCCTTCAGACGGAGGATGATGTCCAACAATGAGCCGCGCTCTAGGCTAAGCGCCCGTGCACCGGTGCGCAACGTGCGCAGGTAGAGGAAACCACACTTGCGTTTGTCTGGCGTGGAAAAACGCGAATAGGACCCATCGGCCGTCCGTGGGTTGGCATAGTAAGTGTCGCCGGCGAAGTCGTCCTCTTCAACGTCGTACCAACCGTTAAAGAAGACCCGCAGCGCCGGGCCAACATGCTCCATATCTGTGCCTTCTGGTGGGGGCCCTTCCAACAGATTTTTAGCGTTTGTGTCCCACCACTCGACGTGGTCGCGGAAGTGCCGCAGCTGCTCATCGGAAAGGCCGGCCACGACCACCTCGACTTGAATCGGAACCACTTCTGCCGCATCCGTATCCACATACAGGCCGGCATAGAAGTCGTGCTCGTCAACGACCGGTCGCCTATTTAGTCGTTCAGGTCCAAGCACGAGATCTACGGCTTCAAGCAGCGTGGATTTGCCGACATTGTTGTCGCCAACCAGAACCGTGTGCCCGTTGAAGAGAACCTCACCGGCAGCAATGCCTCTGAAGTTTCGGACACGAACTCGCGCAAGATGCATATCGATCCTCCCTGTCTGGTAATTTCCAGGCTATTTTTTATTCTGTGCAATGGTATGCCTAAATCCAACGACCACAACCGGATGGAGGATGACTGCTTTTGAACGCCACCGTTTCACATCCGTGTGTCTGCTTTGGGTGGCGGAGACAGATCAAGTTCAGTTGCAGGCCCCCGACTTCTGAGCACAAGGAAATCCTTGACTGCTAAGCCGCTAGCCGGTTCACGAAGTACGGCCGTTCCCGGTCGTCCAAGATGTCGTAAAAGTCTTGCATGGTGTACTGCTCTGGGCTCAGCCATGCATCAACGTTCTCCGGCTTGATGGGGATGACACAGCGGTCGTGCCCGGCAGCGGCCACTTCCTCGGGAGGCTCATCCGTGATGGCCGCGAAGGACAGCAGGGCAGGCTCTCCAGGGGCCGACCAGCGAGACCAGAGGCACGCCACAAGCATGACCTGAAGGGGCCGGGGCTTGAACTCCAGGATGGTCTTCTCAGATTGACCATCAGCCCCACGCCGCTCCACATGCTCGTAGAAAGCAGTGATGGCCATGATGCCGTGGCTGCACCCGAACTGATCCCGCCAGAATCCCTCCAAGTTGTCCCTGCGGGCGTTGTAGGTGCCTGGGTACTTGGTGTCATAGGTGGCTGGCTTGCCCTCAAGGCGGTACTGGTAGCGCATGGGCTTGATGACCTTTCGCCCGTTCTCCATGACCATTACGGGGGCGTAGTAGCCGGGGTAGATGCGGGAGTCAGCAGCGACCAGCTCAGTGCGCCGGAGGTCTGCCAGCTTGTCTTGCGCCCACGCCATCTTGTTGGTGGCAATGCGTTTGCTTTCGGTGGCCGCCTTGGTGGTCTTGGTCAGTAGCGTGCGCTCCGCATCGACCAGCCGGGTGCGCTGCTTGAACAGCTCTTGCTCCAGCTTCGTGGTTTGCTGCGCCCGGTACTCCGCAAGACTGGCCTGGATGCTGGCCGCCAGTGGGCTACCTTCGCCCTGGAAGGCAATCTCAACCGCCTTGGGAATCTTGATGCGGTCATCCTGACATCGGAACCCGCAGAGCTGCGCAAACTCCTCTATGTCGATGTCTGCCCCGTGGATGTCCACGTACTCGTCATATGCCTCGATAACCTGGGCGGAATAGCACATGGCCCCATGATAGGCCGACAACCTCACACATGGGAATCGTGCGCCGGGCTGGAGAGTGGCGATAGCCAAGCCTCGGCGGCCTCTGCGGGTGTCAGGTGGCGTAGTGTGTCGTCTGTCCAGATGTCCACGGCGACTTCTTCAAGCTGCTCAGGGTCAACCGTCTGCCATCGCTCCTGAAGCTTCTGGGCGCACTGGTGAATCCACTGGGAAGGGGTAAGGGCTGGATGTGTCATGGCTCCAATATACTGTACGAATAAACAGCATTCAAGTAGGATTGCGGAAAACGAAATCCAATGAGGAGGAACCATGCAACTGATCCCCGCCCGCCCCAGTTCGACGCCACAAGCGCGGCGTTTCAGGGCCCGACCCTGGCCGTTCTTAGCGCCATCGCATGGCCGCCTTGAAGGTGGCCTCATGGCAAACGCCCAGCGTGTCATCGCCAAGACCAAGGCCCACCTGATAGAGCCCGGTAGGCAATGACGGCGTTTGCATCCTGGAAGCGCGGGGCGGCATCGGTACTGCTGCTACTTGCGCTCACTACCCAAGCGGAGACCATCAAAGGGCGGGTGGTTGCGGTTGCAGACGGGGACACGGTGACCGTTCTCGATGCCACCAAGACCCAATACAAGGTTCGTCTTGCGGGCATCGACGCCCCCGAGAAGGCGCAAGCCTTTGGGCAACGCTCCAAGGAATCGCTCGGTGAGCTTGTGTTTGACCGCGTGGTGACTGTGGAGACCACCAAACGAGACCGTTACGGGCGCTCAGTGGGGACGGTGCGGATTGATGGCCTGGATGCGAACCTGGAGCAGATCAAGCGGGGCATGGCGTGGCACTACAGGGCATATGAGCGCGAGCAGTCACCCCAGGAGAGGCAGGACTACGCGGCGGCTGAAGTCGCAGCCAGGGAAGCGCGGCTAGGACTGTGGAAGGATGCCCAGCCTGTGCCTCCTTGGGACTTCAGGTACACACGAAAAGAATCTCAATCTCAACGAATGTGATGATTAAAGAAGACGTGCCGAACACGCTGGATTTAAATGTCAGCTAATTTGCTATGTGTATGAAGTAATCGACATCCGTTTGTGCCAGGAGCGGACATCGAAGGGGGCCAGCGTCCAAGAGGTCTGTTACGTCAGATACGGTCCGACTATCTACAATTCAATACTATCCGCTGACAGGCGAAAGGCCACGACGGCTAACGAGAATGGCGACGTCCTTGGAGTCGGTGTCTCGGCGGAGCCGAAGCAGAACACCCTGCTGTGTCTCAGGTGTCCAGAAAATCCGCAAACATTCATGGGCCCGAGTAATAGCGGTGTAAAAAATACTGTGTGTCACGTCATCATCATTGGCATCGGTAGTTACCACTTGGACATCTCGGCAAATTCGCTGAAGCCTAATTGCCTGAGCAGAGCTTGGAGCAATCAGCCGCCACGCATGTCAGCGCACCGACTAATCGGAGGATCCGGCTCTTCTGATCATTTTTTGGGGACTACAGAGGTAAAATAGTCACAGTTTTAGTCTTCGGCGCCGTGTCGACCATGGTGATGTCCGGGGACCTTCTCAGCGGATGTCTGGTGGCAGTGGCCTCCTTTTTCATGATTTTCGAAATCTCTCTGGAGATTGAGAAAGGAGGAAGGGGAAAATGAAAATCAAGCTAAAGCTGCAAAGCAATCGAAAGGGCGCGGGGATTCTGGGGGTTATGCGCACTGGACTCTGCAGGAAGGTCACAGCGTCATTGTGGTTGTCTTAGGCCCAAAGAGAGCCCTCCCCCGCCAATTCCGAAAAGCGCCTCAAAACTGAGGCGCTTTTCTTTTGGAATAGCCGATTTCAACATGCATTCATACTAGCCCTCATAGAGTCCTTGCCTTGGGGTCGAAATCTATCAGGTATAGAAGGCCAGCTGATCAAGCGTGAGGATCACCTGCAGGGCGCGTGTCATCGTGTAGCTGTCCTGCGGTGCGGCTCCGTGACCAACAGCATGACGCGATGCTGCTGTTCCTGTCGCGGCAACCGGGTCGAAATTGGCGAAGGTGTTCTGGGCGAGGTAATGACCAAACGCCACCGGAAAAAGCAACGTGTTAGAACTGCCCGCCCGGTGCGCCGCCGAGGCTTCAGCAAAGGCCAGCAGTTCTTTAAGCTTAGCTCCTTGGCCACCATGCGCCGCTCGATATGCCTCGTTGAGTATGCCTTCGATCTCTGTAAGCAGAATCTTGATGGCCGTCGCTGGCTTCCGGGAAATAAAAGCCTCGATGGCTTCCTTAAGCAGGCTGCTCTTCGCTGCAAAGTGGGGCTTTGCAATCCAGCGATCCAGAATATGCCGGAGGCGGTTTTCATCAAACTTTGCGATGATGGTCTGCTCAATCTCGGCAAGGTCGAATCCAGCCACCTCGTGATGTAGCAATTCTCTGAACTCTCCAGTGATGATTTCAACAAACGGAAACCAGCCGGAGGCAACTAGGCGCGCAAACAGTGCTTTGTCGGCGATAGTCTGGTAGAGATGCCTATAGCGCAACTCACGGTGCAGCGCTCCAAGTGTTGTGGTGAAGCTTTCGAGATCCAGTTTTCCATCTGGGTTCATGTCGAAGGCAAAACCGAAGCGCCAAGCCTCGCGAAAGATACACAGCACCTTGTCTTTTTCTCCAAACTCTACATTTGGAAAACTCATCCCTGTGACATCAGCAATGTCACCCTCGAAGACAGCCGCCCCCGCCTTGATGGCCCGCTTCACGGCACAGCGGAGGCTAACTGCCGCCGTGTCAATCCAGAGTTCGGCCGTGTTATCTGGCTTTAGCACAAGCAGCACTGTATCGGCACGGTGCAGGTTGATTCTCACCCCCGCCTTCTGCGCCATTTTGTGGACGACCCCCGCGAAGTTCTCGACAATGTGATGAAACAACGACTGGTCTGATGTGAGGGCCAAACTGGTCCAGATCTTAATTTTTTCGCCGCCTTTGATGGACTCGGCAGAGAAACCGATCAGCGGCTCTACATCCTTAAAGCGGAGCGGTTCGCCCATATTGCGCACGGTGCCAACAATAGGTGGTCGTTCTGCTGCTGTCGGCTTGCCCTCTTCCTGTGTCATGAGGTTCCCCTTATCTAAAGAGCCGTTTCTTGCTGAAATGCGCACATGAGTGGGCATGCTTATTTGGTGGAGGGAAGCGCACGCTGTCGGGCGCGCTTACGGACATACCCAGTTCTCGGCATGTTCAATGGACTGATGGTGGCCATTGGTGCGACGTGGCGTAGCCAGTCCTCCTTGCCAAGCGCACGAACAACGACTATGAGCGTGCGCAGGGTGGAGCCATTACCGGACTCCAGATTCTTCAAGGCGCTCAGGCTGCAGCCGGCCCGCAGTGCCAAGGTAGTGCGGTCGATGTTCTGCGTCAGACGCAGCGACTTGAGCTGCGCGCCCACTTCCGCTTCGAACTCTTCAACCGTGTTGGCGGTCATTTGCAATGGCTCCAAACTAAGCCATTAACTGCCGAAACATGGATTAATGGTTCTTTTTCAAGCCATTATAGAAACAAGGTATCCGACAATTAACCAATTAACCAATTGGCCAGACAAAGTCTTTGCGGAGCAATGCTGCCGAGCAAAGCTTTGGTCCGGCCCGTTACTTGGTGACGCGCCCTCTGGAAACCTAACCAGTCAACTCCAGATGGCGACCAGCTCGGCAATTTTTTTTGCGACTACAGCCATCGTGTCTTCCGAGGTGTCAAGGCCGCTTCGAGAAGCGAGCATGGGGCTGACATCGCGCAGCGCTGTATAGGTCGTTCCGTGCACGATGGGCACGAGCCGGTTACCCTGCAGGAGTGTTGAAAGCTCTTTGTCGGCGACGCCCTCTTTCGGAAGGCGTGCTAGCAATGCAGGAGTTACTAGGACAAGCCCAATTTTTGAGGCCGCCAAGCCCTTGTCAATGGCACGCATCATCGGCACACCAAGGCCAAGATCCTTTTCGCTGAACCAAACCTTGACCCCTGTTGCCTCCAGCAAATCGTGTAGTTGTTTGGCGGATCCTTGCCGGTCGTCCCAAGCATGGCAAAGGAAGCAATCTCGAAGGTCCGGTTTCGCCGCAGTTTCTCTTTCAATAGCCTCACGAACTGGCGTAAGGGACACTACCTGAGTGGGTGTATACGAGACGGACGATCCCGCACGAGACCAACGCGGCTTCGACGTACCGCTTCCACTAGACCTGCCGCCGCTGTAGCTACTCCCGCCGCCCGACGAGTACGACGAGCTGTAGCTGTTGCCGTAGCTGCTGTACCCTCCATAACGACCATAACGACTGCTGCACGCAGGGCATGCCGCTGCCGCGCTTGATGAACGATGGCCTAGGACCGGGGCTGTACATTGAGCCATGTGTCACCCCCTGGGCGGGAACTTGTCGTTCCCATGGCTGTCTTTGGACTGAATCTGACCATCTCGGCCGTGGATCAGTAGCTCTGTGCCTTGGTTTTTGGAGATTTCCCGCGCCCGTTCAACGGCATCGGTTTTGCGGTCAAAGAGCTCGGTAGCACGCTTAGCACCGGCACCCTGGACCGCCCATCCGTCCTCACGGGGAACTACATGCTGATTCCGTTTTGTCATGTCGATCACCTTTGTCACAGCGAAATTACTGCTCACCTGTATGTGCGGCAAGAATTCAAAACGCGGACAAAATGCTGAAAAATGTCCGCGGAGGAAAAAAACTCCGCACATAACAATGACAAGGCAAAAGGGGGCCCTGTGACACTTGGAAAATCAGCCGATCAGGCATACGCCACGGCCGAGGAAATCTGCGAAGCAGTTGAAAGGCTGACCGAGGCGGAACTCGGACGTATCCGCCGTGCGGCCCAATACGCCCTGTTCGGCACTGAATACACGGACCCGCTTGAACTTCTGGGAGAGGCGGTGCAACGCACACTCGAAGGCGTGGGTGCCAAAGAGGGACGGCACTGGCCCAAAGATGTGCACTTCGTGGCCTACCTCATTAGGACAATGCAATCCATTGCGGAAGGGTCCAGCAGTTCCATTTCCCAGTCCCGTACTGAGTACCTGGAAGCGATGGCGGGGCAAGACGGCGACCAAGAGATGGCTCTGGCGCAGGAAGGTTTTTCCTCACCAGATGTTGTCGAGCAGGCGTTGGAGCTAGAAGAAACAAATGAGCGGCAAGTCCGTGCCGCGGCCGATGCTGCACTCATCGAAGCTCATTTCGCGAACGATGAGGAAATCCAGTTTCTCATCATGGGCGACAAGGACGGCATGTCACCTGGCGAAATTCGCGCCGTTTCGGGTATGGGCCAAACAACATATGACACCGCCCGACGAAGGTTTCGTCGCGGCCTCAACACCTTAATGCCAGGCAGGAGGAAATCATGAAGCAGTCCAAAGAATGCATGGAAATCGGCTTCATCCGCGCCAGGATGCTGGATGACCTTGCAGACACTAGCGATGAAGAGATCAGAAACGAGTATCGCGAAGCTGGGCAGGACATGACTGTTGTTGCCAAGCAAACGCATGACGCGCTTCGTGACGTTGTCGCTGCCAGCATGCGGGCGAGGCTCGCCTCTGCCAAGGCAGCGACCAAGGTTTCTTCTGCAAGCCAACCTACCAACTGGGTGCGCCCGACAATGGACCGGCTCAAGGCAATAGTGAGCGAAGCATTCGTGCGCGAACCCAAAGTCGCTATGGCATTTCGAGACGGTAAGAAACAGACCGACGAAGACCTAGCTACGGTCTACGACGACCTAGTAAGGATGGGAGTTATCAAACCAGAACACCATGGCGATTGATCATTCATTACTCAGTCCCGCCGAAAGACTACTGTGGCAATACGGAGTACGAGACCCCTCTCACATCGATTTGGAGGCGATTGCGAACTATCGAGGAGCTGAGGTCGTCTATCGACGCTTGTGCGGGTGCGCCGCGCGCCTTGTCGCAGCTGGTGAAAAAGCGGTTATTAGCGTTGACAGTGGCTCGTATCCTGGTCGGCAGCGCTTCTCGTTGGCTCACGAATTAGCGCATTGGATTTGCGACAAAGATCGCGGCTCATTTCGATGCGCTAACGAAGATATCGGCCCTCAAAATGCTGAAGCGAAGAACGTCGAGGCCTACGCAAATGGATACGCAAGCCAATTGATCCTGCCGAGCTTCTTGGTAGACCCCTGGCTCGAGGGAAGACGGATCAACTTAGACACCGCAAAAGCGCTCGGCGATGATTTTGACGCCAGCTTAACTGCGTCAGCTATCAAAGTGGCCAGGCGCGCCGATGCTCAGACATGTGTTGTCTGGGCTGCTGCCGGTTTCAAAGACACTTTGTTAAGGTGGTCGATGAAACAGGAGATTGCAAATGGCAACGAGAAGGCAATTCAGCCGGGAGTTCAAGGTTGAAGCTGTAAAGCTGGTAACCGAACGCGGAGTTGGCGTCA
>JAGRPL010000003.1 GCA_019449595.1 Rhodoferax sp.
CTGCGTGAGCCAGGTCAAGGAGTCACTACCTAAGTTGGTTCGATTCACACTAGCGCTCTACCACCAAGGACTGTTGCTGGCTGATGGCGGTCTCGCGGCAGCCTAGGAGGATCGCGAGATATTTGTTTTGCGGCCTGAGCCGCCCAGCGGGCCGGATGGAAGGTTGCGTCGGGCTTCGAACTCCTTCCCTGGGCGCTTGTTGGCGGCGACCCACCCACGTGTGTCGCGCCCAAGGCGAGCAGCGTCCTTTTCCGCACGACCTGCATCGCTGGGAGCGTTCTTCTGCGCGAGCGGGTCGGCACGCTTGTACGGCTTTGACATGCAAGGCTCCTGAAGGCCGCCGAGAATTGGCGTTGTCGCATTGTCGAGGCTAAAACGAGCATCGTGTGGCGGATAGAGATCCCTGCACGAAGTAGGTTCTAGATGTCCAACCAGCATTATGCGCCCAGCCAGTGCGGCCGAGAACCATTCCCGTCCATCAGCAGGCGGTTGCCTCGCGCCCAAGAGCTCTGGCTGAGGCGAGACCGTGGAGGACAGCTTTGCGGTGACGAGTCTGAGCGTCTGGTCGGCTCGAATGGGCCAGAAGAGGACATTCGACTACTGAACCGAAAGTGACCGTTGAATCCCCCGTTTGGGGGATAGGCTGGAAATAATGGCATTGGCAGAATTCAACACATCGCGCGTGCAGTGTCGAGGAAGTTTTGCTCTATGCAATGCGTTGCTCATTAGACCGCCACACAATTCAATCTTCAGGGAACAATTATGACCACCCAAAATTTGACGTCTTTGGAGACGGATGGATGGATGATTGATGACGGTGAGATAGCAAATGCCGAGAATCCAGACAAGTTCTGGATTCCTCCGCTTCATGACCGCCAGTCGCTTGTGCCCGGGTCAGTTGTCAAAATACGTTTCTACATTCGCGCACCAAATGCATCGGGTGAACTCGTAGATTTCGGGGAGCGTATGTGGGTTGAAATCAAAGAACTACACGGGGATTGGTACTTTGGGACACTGGACAATGACCCGAGCTGCACAGACTCCATCCGAGCCGGCATGCCTCTCTGGTTCCAGCCCCGCCATGTCATAGACATCGAACAAACCTGAAACCGCCGCTAGTGGCCCATATCCAAAGTTGAATAACTGCTTCTTTGCCAAGCGACCGACTGCATTGGGTCGATAGAGGTCGTTGCCTGTTTCGCCGCAATAGACATTCGCAGATAGCACCAGCAAGGCGCTCGGCGTTTAACGGAATGATGGCCAAGGATCCCGACCATCCGCCAGCTACCCGCCGCAAGCAATTCCGTGCCGCAGTTCTCATAAGCGTGCCGTCTCGGAAATTGCTTTTTAGAAGAATCTGCGTCCAAATCGTCCGTTTGAGCAGACTGCTGCCCCGTTCACCCCGAAACAAAGAACATTTGGCGGCTAGGTTTGGGAGGCATATTCGTGCCGCCCGAAATCGGAAGCATATGCGTGCCGAAGCGGCACGGTTATGGGTCCTGGGACAAACTGTCCAGACTGGACATGGGGAATATGGCCTGTCCGGAGGGGATCGAACCCCCGACCCTCAGCTTAGAAGGCTGATGCTCTATCCAACTGAGCTACGGACAGAAGGCAAAGGGTTGTGTGAACCCTGAAACGAAGAGGCCAGAGTGCGTTACTCTGGCCAAAATTAATGGTCGGGGCGAAAGGATTCGAACCTTCGACCCTCTGGTCCCAAACCAGATGCGCTACCAGGCTGCGCTACGCCCCGACAACTAGTATTCTAACCGCTGGAACCGTGCGCCCCACCCGGGCCGTAATATATTTGCAGACCACGCCGACACTCACTCCCCCATGCCCCGATCATCCCCTTCCCTGCCCTGGCTGGAACCCGGCAGCGCGTTTCCACCAGTGGCGTCCGCTTGGGGTGCGCAATCTGACGCACCCGGTCTGTTGGCCGCTGGTGGTGATCTCGAAGTCGACACCTTGCAACGCGCCTATGCCCACGGCATTTTCCCGTGGTTCAGTCAGGGGCAACCCATCCTGTGGTGGAGTCCGGACCCGCGCATGGCCTTGCAGGTTGCCAACTTCCGCCTTCACCGCTCCCTGCGCAAGGTGTTGCTCCGCTTTCGGGCGGACACGGGTTGCGAGGTGCGTTTCAACACCGCCTTCCCGGCGGTCATTCAAGCCTGTGCCAGCACACCCCGGCAGGGCCAGCCCGGCACCTGGATTCTGCCCGCCATGGTGCAGGCCTACACCCGCCTGCACGCCGCGGGCCATGCACACAGCGTGGAGACCTGGATCAACGGCGAACTGGTTGGCGGGCTGTATTGCGTTGCACTGGGCCGTGCCGTCTTTGGCGAGTCGATGTTTGCGCGGGTGCCTGACGCGTCCAAGATTGCACTGGCTGCACTGGTGGGTTTCTGCCGCCACCATGCCATTGCCCTGATTGACTGCCAGCAAAATACCCGTCACCTGGCATCGCTGGGAGCCGCGGAGATGCCACGCGAGGCCTTTTTGGCACACATCCAGCAGGCGCAAAGGGAACCGGAAGTGAACTGGCGTTTCTCCCCCCTATACTGGGAGCACATATTGTCTGCCTGAGTAACCCACCGTGACAGACCTCAAGGACCTTCCGCTACAGACGCTGCAGTTTTACGCCACGGCGCCCTACGAGTGCAGTTACCTGCCGAACCGGCAGGCACGGTCGCAAGTGGCTACACCCAGCCACCTGATCAACAATTCCACCTATTCGGAACTGGTGACGCGGGGCTTTCGCCGCAGCGGAATGTTCACCTACCGGCCGTACTGCGAGGGTTGCCAGGCCTGCACGCCCCTGCGGGTGGTAGCGGCCCGTTTCCAGCCCAACCGGAGCCAGCGCCGGGCCTGGGTACGCCACCAGGCCTTGTCGGTACGTGTGCTCAAACTCGGCTTCGTGGCCGAGCACTACGCCCTGTACCGGCGCTACCAGAACAGCCGCCACGCTGGCGGCGGCATGGACGAAGACAGCATTGACCAGTACACCCAGTTCCTGCTGCAAAGCAGGGTCAACTCACGGCTGGTCGAATTCCGCGAGCCGACGACCGATGGCTCACCAGGCGCGCTCCGAATGGTGTCCATTCTGGATGTGCTGGATGACGGACTATCCGCGGTGTACACGTTTTACGAACCGAACGAGGCCGCCAGCTACGGAACGTTCAATGTGCTCTGGCAAATTCAGCAGGCCCGGCATCTGGGGCTGGCTTTTGTCTACCTGGGCTACTGGATAGAGGACAGCCCCAAGATGAACTACAAGGCCAGGTTTGCACCGATGCAGCTTTTGCTCAACGGTCAGTGGCACACCTGCAATGCCCGGGTGGCAGCGGATAAGATAAGGGCTACCAAAGCACCATGACCAAAAAAAATCCCGATCTTCCCGCCACACCGGCGGTTCAAGTCATTGAACGCATATTCACGCTGATTGATGTACTCGCCTCGCGCGAGGAGGCAATCACCCTGAAGGAAATCAGCGAAAAAGCCGGTCTCCATCCCTCCACCACCCACCGCATCCTGAACGACCTGGCCACCGGCCGTTTTGTGGACCGCACACAGCCCGGCAGCTACCGTCTGGGCATGCGCCTGCTGGAGTTGGGCAATCTGGTCAAGGGGCGCCTGAACGTGCGCGACGCGGCCGTGGTTCCCATGCGGGAATTGCACAAACTCACACAGCAGCCCGTGAGCCTGAGCGTGCGCCAGGGCGACGAAATTGTGTATGTCGAACGCGCCTACAGCGAGCGCTCCGGCATGCAGGTGGTGCGGGCCATAGGTGGTCGCGCTCCGCTGCACCTGACTTCCGTAGGCAAATTGTTCCTGTCCGTGGATGACCCCCAGCGCATCCGCTCCTATGCGGCACGTACGGGCCTGCAGGGGCATACGAAAAACAGTATCACACAGCTCGAGGACCTGGAGCGGGAGCTCTCCAAGGTGCGGCAATATGGCCAGGCCAGCGACAACGAAGAGCTGGAACTTGGGGTGCGCTGCATGGCCGCAGGCATCTACGACGATCAGGACAAGCTGGTGGCGGGGCTGTCCATATCGGCCCCCTCCGAACGCCTGGAAGACAGCTGGCTGCCCAAGCTGAAAGAAGCCGCGCGGCAGATCTCGGAGACGCTGGGGCACAAGCCCAGCACCTCCCGCTAATTCAGACTCTTAATTGGCGACCACCCGCTGGTCGAGCTCCGTGCGCGCAAGGGGTACGGTCCTGTTGGCGGGTGCCGGGAAAGACTCGACCCAACGCTTCACGCGCTCCGCATCCGCGATACGGCTGAGTTTGCCAGCGGAGTCCAGAAACACCATGATGAGTTGGCGCCCTGCCACCTTGGCCTGCATGACCAGGCACTGCCCGGCTTCGGTGATGTAGCCCGTCTTTTGCAGGCCGATGTCCCAGGCGGGGTTCTTCACCAAACGGTTGGTGTTGTTGTACTGCAAGGTCCGGCGGCCAACGGCAACCTGGTAACCCGTCGATGTGGACAGTTCCCGCAAAGTGGGGTCACCGGACGCAAAATTCACCAGCGTGGCCAAGTCGCGGGCGCTGGACTGGTTCTTGCTCGACAACCCTGTCGGCTCGACATAGCTGGTATCCGTCATCCCCAACATCCGGGCACGGGCATTCATCAGACCGACGAACACCGGAAGGCCTCCAGGATAACTGCGCCCCAGGGCGTGGGCCGCACGGTTTTCGCTGGACATCAATGCCAGGTGCAACAGCTCACCCCGGCTCAACTCCGTTCCCACGCTCAGCCGGGACGAACTGCCCTTTTCCATGTCCACGTCTGCCTGGGTGATGGTGATCATCTCGTCCATGGGCAGCTTGGCTTCACTGATGAGCAAACCGGTCATCAACTTGGTAATGGAGGCAATGGGAAGCACTGCCATTTCATTTTTCCGGAAAAGCACTTCCTTGGTGTCCTGGTCGACCACCAGTGCCACGCTGGATTTCAGATCCAGCGCATCACGCCCGCCATGCAAGCCGGCAAGCTGCCCGTACGAAGGGGCCTTGGGAACTACCGCAACCCGGACCGTGGGGCGCTTGCGCGCGACCTGCATCTTGGCAGGAATACGCTTGACGACGCGTTGTTTGGCGGTGGCGGACTGCCGTTGGGTTGCCGTCGCCTGGGTGGACACCAAAGCCAGCGAAGACAAAACGGCCAGCAAACCGAACCGGAAAATATGTCGTTTCATGAGGTCTTCCAACAGTACAACAAGGCAAGCGAACAGAATGCGGCTGGGAACCTTGCAAACAGGTCAGAATTTAAACAAAAAAGTCGCGCAAGATCAAGCACTTGCGCGACAAACTTCAACAAATAGGTAGCTAATAGGTATTTACCCTAACCCTGTGCAGCCACCCGATCTGCCTTGCTCTGCAATTTGTTGAGTGCGCTCAGGTAGGCCTTGGCCGACGCGACCACGATGTCGGGGTCAGCACCCACGCCATTGACTACCCGCCCGCTGTTCTGCAGGCGCACGGTCACCTCACCCTGGCTTTCCGTCGAGCCGCTGATGGCATTGACGGAATACAGCACCATCTCGGCGCCACTCTTGACGTGCGCCTCGATCGCCTTCAGCGAGGCATCCACGGGCCCGTTGCCTTCCGATGTACCCTGGACCTCCTTGCCGTCCACGGTGAACACAATGGACGCCTGGGGGCGCTCCCCGGTTTCGCTGCGCTGCGACAGGGACACGAACCCGTATTGCTCCTTGTCGTGGGTGACGCTCTCGTCGCTCACCAGGGCCAGAATGTCTTCGTCGAAAATTTCGCTCTTGCGGTCTGCCAGCTCCTTGAAACGCGCAAAGGCGGTGTTGATGTCACCTTCGCTTTCCATCTGTACGCCCAATTCCTGCAAGCGCTGCTTGAACGCATTGCGGCCGCTGAGCTTGCCCAGAACAATTTTGTTGGCCGTCCAGCCCACGTCTTCTGCGCGCATGATCTCGTAGGTGTCTCGGGCCTTCAGGACGCCGTCCTGGTGGATACCGGAGGCGTGGGCAAACGCATTGGCGCCCACGACTGCCTTGTTGGGCTGCACCACAAAACCGGTGGTCTGACTGACCATCCGGCTCGCCGCGAGGATGTGACGGGTATCAATGCCCACGTCCAGGTTGAAGTAATCCCGGCGGGTCTTGACCGCCATGACGACTTCTTCCAGACTGCAGTTGCCAGCCCGCTCGCCCAGGCCGTTGATGGTGCACTCCACCTGGCGCGCACCGCCAATCTTCACGCCCGCCAGGGAGTTGGCCACCGCCATGCCCAGATCGTTGTGGCAATGTACCGACCAGACAGCCTTGTCCGAGTTGGGGATGCGTTCGCGCAGGGTCTTGATGAAGTTGCCGTACAACTCCGGAATGGCATAACCCACCGTATCGGGCACGTTGATGGTGGTGGCACCTTCCTGGATGACGGCTTCGATGACACGGCACAAGAAATCCACATCGCTGCGGTATCCGTCTTCCGGACTGAATTCGATGTCTTCCACCAGGTTGCGGGCGAAGCGCACCGACTGCCGGGCCTGCTCCCAGACCTGATCCGGTGTCATGCGCAGCTTCTTCTCCATGTGCAAGGGCGATGTGGCAATGAAGGTGTGGATGCGGGCGCGGTTGGCCCCCTTGAGCGCCTCCGCGGCGCGCGAAATGTCGCGGTCGTTGGCGCGCGACAGGGAGCAGATCGTGGAGTCCTTGATGGTGTTGGCAATGAGCTGGACGGCTTCGAAATCCCCGTTGGAGCTGGCGGCAAAGCCGGCCTCGATCACGTCCACTTTCAACCGTTCCAGTTGCCGGGCAATGCGCAGTTTCTCGTCACGCGTCATGGACGCGCCCGGAGATTGCTCGCCATCGCGCAACGTGGTGTCAAAAATGATTAATTTGTCAGCCATCTCATACTCCTGTTGATCTTCAAAATCCGCAACCTGAAACAAAGCCACTGAACGCAAAAGGCCCGTTGCGGATGCTAACGGGCCTTTGTGGAACAGCGTGCGTGCGCTACTTCTTCCGCCCGTTATGGCGTAGGAGGGTTAGCGCTAGCACAGAGGTATTCATGGGTTCAATGTAACACAAGTCTGCGGCCCCCACCTGGGACGGCCGCCACCAGGTTACTTGTGCAAACCACGCTCGTCCGGCTCATCGGTTGAAGTACTGATGACACTGGTCTGAACACCCTTGGCTTTGCGCCAGCCATAGACTGCGTACCCACTCAGCCCGTACACAACGAACAGGCCGAACATGACGGTCGGCGGGTCGATGTTGATGACCGCAATGCCCAGCGCGATCAGCACGATGACCACGAACGGCACGCTGCGCTTCATGCTGACATCCTTGAAACTGTAAAAAGGAACATTGGTCACCATGGTCAGCCCGGCGTACATCGCCAGCACGAACATGGGCCATGCAACAGCATCACCCTTCACGCCCAGATCGGTGCAGACCCAGATAAACCCTGCCACCAGGGCCGCCGCCGCAGGCGATGGCAGTCCCTGGAAATACCGCTTATCCACCACGGCCGTGTTCACATTGAAACGTGCCAGGCGCAAGGCGGCACAGGCACAGTAAACGAAAGCGGCAAACCACCCCCAACGGCCCAGGCCCTTGAGGGCCCACACGTAGGAAATCAAAGCCGGCGCGGCCCCAAAGGAGACCATGTCCGACAAGGAATCCATCTGCTCGCCAAATGCGCTTTGCGTATTGGTCATGCGTGCCACACGCCCATCCAGGCTGTCGAGCACCATGGCACAGAAAACCCCGACTGCCGCCAGCTCGAAGCGCCCGTTCACGGCCATGACGATCGCATAAAAGCCACCAAACAGCGCCGCCAGCGTAAACAGGTTCGGCAAGATGTAAATGCCTTTACGCCGCTTGCGCACCACCACGGGGCCGTTGTCGATCAGGTCCAAATCATTTCCATCATGCATAAATTCTCCTTGCCGGGCACATCCGGGTGAAACCGAATCCCTCACCGGGGGCCAACTACCACGGCTACACGCCAAAGTGTAAGCCAGTCATCGGATATTTATCCGCAACAAACACCACTCAAAATAACAAAGGCCACCGAAGTGGCCTTTGTTCATCTGCCCGGGCGTATCAGTTGCGGGTCTGATCCACGAGCTTGTTCTTGGCAATCCAAGGCATCATGGCGCGCAGCTGGCCACCCACCTTCTCGATGGAGTGGTCGGCCGTGTTGCGACGACGTGCGGTCATGCTGGGGTAGTTCAGGCGGCCTTCCTGGATGAACATCTTGGCATAGTCGCCATTCTGGATGCGCTTCAGGGCATTGCGCATGGCGGCGCGAGACTGGTCATTGATGACTTCGGGACCGGTCACGTACTCGCCAAACTCCGCATTGTTGGAGATGGAGTAGTTCATGTTGGCGATGCCACCTTCGTAGATCAGGTCGACGATGAGCTTGAGCTCGTGCAGGCACTCGAAATAGGCCATTTCGGGGGCGTAGCCGGCTTCGACCAGGGTTTCGTAACCCATCTTGATCAGCTCGACAGCACCACCGCACAACACGGCCTGCTCGCCGAACAGGTCGGTCTCGGTTTCTTCCTTGAAGTTGGTCTCGATGATGCCGGCCTTGCCGCCGCCATTGGCCATGGCGTAGGACAGCGCCAGGTCACGAGCCTTGCCGGACTTGTCCTGATGGATGGCGATCAGGTGGGGCACACCACCGCCCTGGGCGTAGGTGGACCGCACGGTGTGGCCGGGTGCCTTGGGGGCAACCATCCACACGTCCAGATCGGCGCGGGGCACGACCTGGTTGTAGTGCACGTTGAAACCGTGGGCAAACACCAGGGAGGCACCCTGCTTGATGTTGGGCGCGACGTTGTTGGTGTACACCTCGGCGATCTGCTCGTCGGGCAACAGGATCATGACCACATCAGCGGCCTTGACGGCGTCGTTGACTTCCATCACGGTCAGGCCGGCCTTGCCAACCTTGTCCCAGGAAGCGCCGCCCTTGCGCAGGCCGACAACCACTTTCACGCCGCTGTCGTTCAGGTTCTGCGCGTGTGCGTGACCCTGGCTGCCGTAACCGATGATGGCAACGGTCTTGCCCTTGATCAGGCTCAGGTCGCAATCCTTGTCGTAAAAAACCTTCATTTCATCTCTCCGTTGTAAAAACCAATGATTTTGCGGGACAGACCTTGGCCCTGCCCCAACTAACTAGACGCGCAGAATGCGTTCACCGCGGCCAATGCCGCTGGAGCCGGTGCGCACCGTTTCCAGAATGGCCGCGTGCTCCAATGCCTCCAGGAAGGCGTCGTTCTTGGACTGGTCACCCGTCAACTCGATCGTATAGCTCTTGTCGGTCACGTCAATGATGCGGCCACGGAAGATGTCCGCCATGCGTTTCATTTCTTCACGCTCCTTGCCCACTGCGCGGACCTTGACCATCATCAGTTCGCGTTCGATGTACGCTCCCTCGGTCAGGTCGACCACTTTAACCACTTCAATCAAACGGTTCAGATGCTTGGTGATCTGCTCGATCACGTCATCGGAACCCGACGTCTGGATCGTCATGCGCGACAGCGTGGCGTCCTCCGTGGGCGCCACCGTCAGGGACTCGATGTTGTAACCCCGGGCCGAAAACAGCCCAACCACGCGGGAGAGCGCACCGGGCTCGTTTTCCAGCAATACAGCAATGATGTGTTTCATATGGACAGATTCCTCTTTTCGTCGCCCTCCCCCGGCTGCGGTAACAGCCGGGCTTGGCAGACAATAGATTCGTCAAATAAAGTGTGTGAGGGAGGGCTTAAAGATCTTCCGATCCCAGCAGCATTTCGGTCAGTCCCTTGCCGGCCTGCACCATCGGGAACACGTTCTCCGTCGGGTCCGTGCGGAAGTCCATGAACACCGTACGGTCCTTGAGCTTGCGCGCTTCACGCAATGCCGGTTCCACATCCTGGGGACGCTCGATCAGCATGCCCACATGCCCATAGGCCTCGGCCAATTTCACGAAATTGGGCAGGGCGTCCATGTAGCTGTGGCTGTAGCGCCCTTCGTATTCCACCTCTTGCCACTGGCGCACCATGCCCAGGTAGCGGTTGTTCAGTGAAACAATCTTGATCGGAGTGTTGTACTGCAGGCAAGTGGACAGTTCCTGAATGTTCATCTGTACCGAACCCTCGCCGGTCACGCAGAACACTTCGCTGTCGGGTTTGGCCAGCTTGATACCCATGGCATAGGGAATGCCCACGCCCATGGTGCCCAAGCCGCCCGAATTGATCCAGCGACGGGGTTCATCAAACCGGTAGTACTGGGCGGCCCACATCTGGTGCTGGCCCACGTCGGACGTGATGTAGGTATCCACGTCCTTGGTCATGTTCCAGAGCGTTTCCACCACAAACTGGGGCTTGATGACGTCCTTGTTGCCACGGTCGTATTTCAGGCAGTCGCGTTTGCGCCAGCCATCAATCGTTTCCCACCACGCACCCAGCGCGCTGGCGTCCGGCTTGACGGCGCCTTCCCGGATCATGGCAATCATCTCGGTGAGCACATCCTTGACATCGCCCACGATCGGGATATCAACCTTGACGCGCTTGGAAATGCTCGACGGATCAATATCAACGTGGATGATCTTGCGCTCGTTCTGGGCGAAATGTTTGGGGTTGCCAATCACACGGTCGTCAAAACGCGCACCGACGGCCAGCAGGACATCACAGTTCTGCATGGCGTTGTTGGCCTCCACCGTGCCATGCATGCCCGGCATGCCCAGGTACTTCCGGTCGCTGGCCGGATAAGCACCCAGCCCCATCAACGTGTTGGTGCAGGGATAGCCCAGCATATCTACCAGCGCGCGCAGCTCGGCCGACGCGTTGCTCAGCAGCACGCCACCACCCGTGTAGATGTAGGGGCGCTTGGCGGTCAGCAACAGCTGTAGCGCCTTGCGGATCTGGCCGCCGTGGCCCTTGCGCACCGGGTTGTAGGAGCGCATTTCCACCGAACTGGGGTACCCGGCATAGGGCACCTTCTTGAAGGAAACGTCCTTGGGAATATCCACCACCACAGGGCCCGGACGGCCGCTGCGTGCAATGTGAAAGGCCTTTTTCAGGGTCTCGGCCAGATCGTGGGCGTCTTTGACCAGAAAGTTGTGCTTGACGATCGGACGGGTAATGCCCACCGTATCGCATTCCTGAAACGCATCCAGCCCGATGGCATTGGTAGGCACCTGCCCCGTGATGATGATCATGGGGATGCTGTCCATATAGGCCGTCGCAATACCCGTGATGGCGTTGGTCACGCCGGGTCCCGAGGTCACCAGCGCCACGCCCACGTCGCCCGTGGCCCGGGCATAGCCGTCCGCGGCATGCACCGCAGCCTGCTCATGGCGCACGAGAACGTGCTGAATGGAGTCCTGCTTGTAAAACGCGTCGTAAATATGCAGCACGGCCCCGCCGGGATAGCCCCAGACGTACTTGACGCCCTCGGCCTGAAGTGCTTTGACCAGGACTTCAGCACCGCGAAGTTCCTGAGATGCAGCCCCATGGGGCTTGCCGGTAGTGGATGCAGTAGCGGCCGAAGTGATTTCGGCTTTTGAAATTTCCATGATGAACCTTTGTGAATTTCTCTAACGAAAAACCTTGGGTGCCCCTTCACAAACACTTGTGGCGTCGCGTCGGAACTTAAGGTTGAAGCCATAAGCGCAGGAATCGTGCGCCGGACCAAAACCCGTTTGCTTTTTGATGGCAAGCGCCATTATCGCACTGGACGGGCATACTTTCAAAATTCCGCCCGGAAATAGCGGCTGCCGGTGCCATAATTCCGGCGCAGCGACCCGTTGCGCGCACCACTTTTGGTTGCGGTGCACCGGCACTCCTTCTTTTCACCCTCTGGCTGGACTCTCTTGGCTACTGAACGCGAACTTGCCGAATTCCTGAAAAGCGTGGAAAAGCGCGCTTTTAAACGCTCGGTGTACCACGTTCGCAACGATGAGGCGGCTTTGGATATCGTGCAGGAGAGCATGATGAAGCTCGCCGAACACTACGGCCACAAGCCGGCCGACGAGCTCCCCATGCTGTTTCAGCGCATCCTGTCCAACTGCACGCTGGACTGGTTTCGGCGCCAAAAGACGCATAACGCGCTGTTTTCCAACATGGGGGACTTTGAATCCGCCAACGACGAAGGGGATTTTGACCTGTTGGAGACCCTGCATGCCTCCAGCAACCCCGAGCAGAACGAAAGCACCGAGAGCCAGACAGACCGGGCACAAACCTTGCGAGCCATCGAATCGGAGATCCAGGAATTGCCCGCACGTCAACGGGAAGCCTTTTTGCTGCGTTATTGGGAGGAACTGGACGTCGCGGAAACCGCTGCGGCCATGGGCTGCTCGCAAGGCAGTGTCAAAACGCACTGCTCACGGGCTGTTCATGCCCTGGCGCAAGCCTTGAAGGCAAAGGGAATACAACTATGACTAACTCGCACGAGGTCCATTGGGACGATTACCAGGACAGCCTGGGGCGCAGCATCGCTGCACGCCTGAACGACACCACCGACAGCCTGCCCAACGATATTTCCGAGCGCCTGAAGGCAGCCCGCATGGTGGCCCTGTCCCAGCGCAAGGTCGTGAAACTGCAGGTGGCGTCCGGCGTGGCGTCCCATGGCGGTGCTGCCACCCTGCACATGGGTGGTGACGACCGCAGCTTCTGGAACCGCATTGCCTCCCTGGTGCCGCTGCTGGCCCTGATCGCCGGGCTGCTGGCCATTGCCGTCGTGGAGGAACAGCGGCGCACCAATGAACTCGCTGAAGTGGATGCCGCACTCCTCACGGATGATCTCCCGCCCGCTGCCTATACCGACCCCGGTTTCGCACAGTACCTGAACCTGAAACACCGTGACTGAGCATTTTCTGAAGCCGCCCCTACCGTTTACCCACCCTTTGCGGCGTGCTCGCAGCGGTGCGCGCCAGCTGGCCGCACTGATGACGCTGGGAGCAGGCTTCCTATTGAGCCTCCACGCTCCGGCCTCGGCCCAGACCCCTGAGCCCCCCAAGATGACGGCGGTGCCAGCCGTGACACGTCCGGCGGCGGCCGCACCCGGCTCAGCCGCTGCCGGCCCCCAGTGGAAAGAGCTTTCCCCGGCGCAGCAGCAAATCCTGCAGCCGCTGGCCGCGAGCTGGAACACATTGGGCGTGATCCAAAGGGGCAAATGGATCACCATTGCGAAAAACTACCCCGCCATGGCGCCCGCAGAGCAGGACAAGCTGAACAGCCGCATGGCAGAGTGGGCCGCACTCAAACCGCGTGACCGTGAGCGGGCCCGTCTGAACTTTGCTGAAACCAAGAAAATGCCGCCTGCTGAACGGGCCGCCAATTGGGAAGCCTACCAGGCCCTGAGCCCGGAAGAAAAGGAAAAACTGGCCGCCCACGCGCCCAAGAAGCCCGTTGGCACGGCGATAGCCGTGAAACCCGTACCGCCCGAGAAGCTGGCCAAGGTGCCGGTTACCCGCCGCACCCCGCCACAAGGCCCCGCGGCGACCAGCGGCAAGCCCCTGGTGGACCGCAACACCTTGCTGCCTCGAGCTCCCCGCCCGGCAGCCAGCGCTCCTGTACCCACCGCAGCCCCTGTGCCCGCCACAGTCCCTGCTGCAGCTCCGGCACCCGCCCCCGTTCTGGCAAACTGAGGCCGCAGGGGCCGGTTCGGCGGGAAGCCACTGCGCATCCCCCTACAATGCGCAGTCGCCTCTAACGGCATGTACCTTTCCCAATGCAAAACGAATTGAAAACCCCGGGCCTGTGGCGCCGCATGGCCTGCTGGCTGTACGAAGGCATGCTGATGTTTGGCGTGGTTTTCCTGGCGGGCTACCTCTTTGGCACCCTGAGCCAGACGCACAATGCCCTGGACAACCGCCACGCCCTGCAAGCGTTCCTGTTTGTGATTTTTGGCATTTACTTCGTATGGTTCTGGGCCAAAGGCCAGACTCTGGCCATGAAAACCTGGGATATCCGTGTCGTTGATCGCCAGGGCGCCGCCATTTCACAGGCCCGCGCATTGGCGCGCTACTGCCTGAGCTGGCTGTGGTTTTTGCCCCCGCTGGCCGGCATCGCCCCCTTTCACCTCACCGGAGCCGAATCGGCCCTCATCATCTCCGGCTGGGTGGTGGTCTGGGCCTTGTTGAGCCGCCTGCACCCGCAAGGGCAGTTCTGGCACGATGCCTTGGCAGGCACCCGCCTGGTCGTCTCGCCGCCCTTGAGCCGGTAATACCCCCGTCCCCCTTTCACACCGTGAATGCCCCTACCCCCCCGGCCACCGTCAACCCGCAAAAGACCCGCAGGGGGCTGAGCCGCATGTGGCACGCCACCGGCTACTCCATGGCTGGCTTGCGCGCCGGCTGGAGCGAAACAGCGTTCCGCCAGGAAGCGCTGGCGGCAATGGTCCTGCTGCCGCTCTCCCTGTGGCTGGGGCAGACCTGGGTGGAAACCGCCCTGCTGGCGGCCAGCGTGGTGTTCGTGATGGTGGTGGAGCTGCTGAACACGGCAGTGGAAACCGCCATTGACCGCATTGGCCCGGAATGGAACGATCTGTCCAAACGGGCCAAGGACATGGGAAGCGCGGCTGTCTTGCTCAGCCTGCTGCTGTGCGCTGGCGTATGGGCCGCAGCCCTGTACCAGCGCCTTGCCTGACGGTCAGACGGCGGATTCGTCCTGCTCGCCGGTGCGGATGCGCACCACACGCTCCACGGCGGTGACAAAAATCTTGCCGTCCCCGATTTTTCCGGTATGAGCGGCCTTGACGATGGCATCCACACAGCGGTCCACATCATCGGTCTTGACGACCACTTCCACCTTCACCTTGGGCAGGAAATCCACCACGTATTCGGCGCCGCGGTACAACTCGGTATGCCCCTTCTGGCGGCCAAAGCCCTTGACTTCGGTCACGGTCAGGCCCGTAACGCCACATTCGGCCAGCGCCTCGCGCACCTCTTCGAGTTTGAACGGTTTGATAACGGCGGTAATTTGCTTCATGGAAATCTCTCTCATCAGTTGGGGTCAGAGCACATTTGCTGCGCAAAGTGTCTGGCCCACAAGGTTTCAGGCGCGAAAGCGGTTGGTAATAGGATAACGCCAATCCTTGCCAAAGCTGCGGTGTGTCACCCGAATACCCACAGGGGCCTGCCGGCGCTTGTACTCGTTGATCTTGATGAGGCGGGTGACTTTCTCCACATCGGCCCGCGCGAAACCTGCGGCCACGATGGTTTCGATGCTCTGGTCGTTTTCCATGTAGCGGTCCACAATGGCGTCCAGCACCTCGTAGGGCGGCAGGCTGTCCTGGTCGGTCTGGTCGGGGCGCAGCTCCGCGCTGGGCGGACGGGTGATGATGCGCTCGGGTATCGGATTGCTGCCGGTGCCGTACGGGTCATGGGCGTTGCGCCAGGCCGCCATCTTGAACACCAGCGTCTTGGCCAGGTCCTTGATCACGGCAAAGCCGCCCGCCATGTCGCCGTACAGCGTGCAATAGCCGGTGGCCATTTCCGACTTGTTGCCGGTCGTGAGCACGATGCTGCCAAACTTGTTGGACAACGCCATCAGCAGGGTGCCGCGGATGCGGGCCTGGATATTTTCCTCGGTTGTGTCTTCCGCCAGGCCGGCAAACTCCCGTGCCAGAGACGCCTTGAAGGCTTCAAACTGCGGCACGATAGAGATTTCCTCGTAGCGCACCCCCATGCGGGCGGCCATGTCGCGGGCATCCAGCCAGCTGATGTCGGCGGTGTACGGCGAGGGCATCATGAAGGCCCGCACCTTGTCCGCACCCAACGCATCGACCGCGATGGCCAGCACCAGCGCCGAGTCGATGCCGCCCGACAAGCCCAGAATGGCGCCGGGAAAGCCGTTCTTGCCGATGTAATCACGCACCCCCAGCACCAGCGCATCCCACAGGTCCTGCTCGGGGGAGCGGATGGGCTCCACCGTTGCTACGATATTCATAGCTGTCTGCGCAGGTTCCACAATGACTTCGAACAGTTTTTCCTGAAAACTGGGGGCTCGACCGGCCACCGAACCATCGGCCTTCAGGGCGAACGAATGGCCTTCGAAAACCACCTCGTCCTGCCCGCCCACCAAGTGGGCATAGACCAGCGGCAAGCCGGTGGCACGGGCGCGCTCACGCATGGTGTCTTCCCGCTCATAGCCCTTGCCCACATGGAACGGCGACGCATTGATCACCGCCAGCATCTGCGCACCGGCCTCCTGGGCCAGGCGGGCGGGCTCTTCAAACCAGGCGTCCTCACAGATGAGCAAACCCACGCGGATGCGCTCGCCTGCGGCGCCTGCCTCAAACACGCACACGCCGGTGCCGGGCGTGAAGTAGCGGCGTTCATCAAACACCTGGTAATTCGGCAGCTCGCGCTTGGCATAGGTAGCCACCACCTGCCCCTCGCACAACACGCTGGCAACATTGAAGCGGTTCTGCACCGCCACCGAGCGGGTACGGCTGTCGCCTCCCGTGGGGTGGCCGACCACCACCGTCATGTCCTTTAACCCGGCCAGCTCGCGGGCCACTGTTTTCACGGCATCATCGCAGGCGCGGATGAAGGCCGGGCGCAGGAACAGGTCTTCGGCCGCATAGCCGCAGATCGACAACTCCGGTGTCAGCAGCAGGCGCGCGCCACTGGCATGCGCCTGCCGGGCGGCATCGATGATTTTTTTTGCATTACCGTCCAGATCACCGACGATGAAATTGAGTTGTGCAATGCACAGTTTGAGAGTCATGAACCAACATCGTTTCGTTAATAGCGGCACTGCCGGCGCAGGGCCCGCGCACCAGGAGCCGCATGGCTGACAACGATTATGTCATTCGCGTCGTCACCTCACCGCTGGACGTGGACGCCCAGGCGTGGGACACCCTGCTGCACCTGCAAGCCGACGCCAGCCCCTTCATGCGCCATGCCTACCTCTGCGCGCTGCACACCAGCGGCTGCGCGACCCCGGAAACCGGTTGGGCGCCCCATTTCTTCACGCTGGAGTCGGGCGGCGTGCTGGTCGCAGCCTGCGCCCTGTACGCCAAAAGCCACTCCTATGGTGAATACGTGTTTGACTGGGCCTGGGCCAATGCCTACCAGCAGCACGGCCTGTCGTACTACCCCAAAGCCGTCGTGGCCGTGCCCTTTACCCCCGTTCCCGGCGCCCGCCTGCTGGCCCGCAGCGCGCACGCCCGCGCTGCGCTGGTGCAGGCACTGGTGCAATGGTGCCGGCAGTCGGGCTTGTCATCCTTGCACCTGCTGTTTGCCCAGGCGGCGGACGTGACGGCCTGCACCGAGGCGGGCCTGAAGCTGCGCCACACGGTGCAATTCCACTGGAACAACGCCACCCCCGCCTACCGCGACTTCGAGCACTTCCTGGCATCGCTCACGCAGGAGAAACGCAAGAAAATCCGCCAGGAGCGGCGCAAGGTGCAGGAGGCCGGCATCACCTTCCGCTGGGCCCAGGGTTGCGACATCACCCCAGCCGACTGGGATTTCTTCTACCGCTGCTACGAGCGCACCTACCTGGAGCACGGCAACGCACCCTACCTGAACCGCGACTTCTTCCAGCGCATGGCCGACACCATGCCGCAGCACTGGCTGTTGTTCATCGCCGAGCGGGCTGGCCGCGCGGTTGCTAGCAGTTTGATAGCTGTTGACGCAGATGCTGCAACGTCTGGTGGCCCAAATGGGACACAAAATTCAGCCGGGGTTGCTTATGGTCGTTACTGGGGCGCACTGGAACGGGTGGATTGCCTGCACTTCGAGGCCTGCTACTACCAGCCGCTGCAGTGGTGCATAACCCATGGCTACCAGCGTTTTGAGGGAGGTGCCCAGGGCGAACACAAAATGGCACGCGCCCTGCTGCCCGTCAAAACCACCAGCGCCCATTGGCTGGCACACCCGGCGTTCGCCGACGCGGTGGCCCGGTTTCTGGAGCGCGAGGACCAGGGAATCGGCCAGTATCTGGAAGACCTGGCCGAACGCAGCCCCCTGCGGCACAACGGCCAGGGGCATTAGGCGCCCCGCGGGGTCAGAAGGTTTCCCAGTCGCCATCCCCCGCCGTGGCCGCCACTTTGACGGCGGCTGCCGGAGTTGCCGAGGGCGTACTGGCTACCGGGGCTGCGGCACGGGCCGCCGCTACCGGTGCTGCGCCAGCACTCTGTGGCTTGGATGCCACCGCGGCCCGGGACAGCACGGTGCCCTGGTCATGAATCCGGCGTTCAGGCCCGGCAAACGGCGTGCTGCGCGGCACACTGGAACGCACCGCCACCCGCGACGGTGCCGCATTGGCGTCACTGGCGCTGAGCTTGAAGGCCGCAACCACCTGCACCAGATCGTGTGACTGGGTTTTCAGGCTGGAAGCCGCCGCCGCCATCTCCTCCACCAGCGCCGCGTTCTGCTGCGTGGCCTGGTCCATCTGCGTCACCGCCTCGCCCACCTGTGTGACACCCGAGGCCTGCTCATGGCTGGCAGCGCTGATCTCGCCCACGATGTCGGTCACCCGCCTGATGGCACTCACCACTTCCGTCATGGTGACACCCGCCTGATCGACCAGCGCCGTGCCCTGCTCCACTCGCTCCACGCTGGCGCCAATGAGGTTCTTGATCTCCTTGGCAGCGTCGGCCGAGCGACCGGCCAGGCTGCGCACTTCCGATGCCACCACGGCAAAGCCGCGGCCCTGCTCGCCGGCGCGGGCCGCTTCCACGGCTGCGTTCAGAGCCAGGATGTTGGTCTGGAAGGCAATGCCGTCGATGACACTGATGATGTCGTTGATCTTGCGCGAAGACTCGTTGATGCCCTTCATGGTCTCCACAACTTGGCCCACCACCTCACCGCCCCGCACGGCAACGGTTGACGCATTGGTCGCCAGCTGACTGGCCTGGCGGGCGCTGTCGGCGTTTTGCTTGACGGTGGAGCTGAGTTCCTCCATGGACGCCGCAGTCTGCTCCAGGGCGCTGGCCTGCTGCTCGGTACGTGCCGACAAGTCATGGTTGCCCTGGGCGATTTCGGCGCTGGCCGTGGCCACGCTTTCCGAGCCCTGGCGGACATTGGCCACCACCTTGGCCAGCCCCAGGCGCATGGCCTCCAGCGCATGCAGGAGTTGCGCCGGTTCATCGGTTCCCTTGGCCTGCAACTCCGACGTCAGATTGCCGTCGGCAAACTCCTTGGCGGCCTCCACGGCAGACTCGATGGGCCCGGTGATCTGGCGGGTGATCCAGATACCCATCACCACCGCGAGCGCCACCGCCAGCCCCAGCATCACGAGCACCCCAACCTGGGATGCCGTGTAGGTTTGCTGCGCGCCGCCATAGGCATCCTTGACGCCCTGGCCATTCAAGGCATACATCTCTTCCATGGCCTTGAACAGCGACCGGAAGGCCAGGCGGGATTCGCCCCGCAGGAAGTCAAAGCTGGCGGCCGCCTCGGCGGGGCCCAGGTCCGACATGGTCAGCAACTTGGTGTTGCTGGCGTAGTACGCGGCCAGGTTCTTGTTGTACGTATCCCAGGCCTGTTTTTCGGCCGCTGATTTCAAGTGCGTTTCGAACTTGCGGCCCACTTCCGCCAGCTTGGCCTTGTCGGCCGCAATGCGGTCGGCTTCGGGCTTCTTGTCTTCCGGAATGACCGCCATCACGTGCAGAAGCTCGCCCTGACGCAGATCCCCCAACAAGCCCTGCATCTCCCCCACATACCGGCTGCTGGGCAACCAGTTGGTGGCCATGTCATCGGTGTTGGCATTGATGCGCGCCAGCTGCGATACGGCAAACCCGCCAGTAACGGCTGTCAGCAGCGCCATGACGAAAAAGGCAGCACCCAGTTTGGTGCGGATTTTGAAGTCGGAGAAATTCATGAACCAGAAACCCAAAAATCAGAAATAAAACAAACCGGCATGCATCAGCTCAAGGCGGCAGAAACCATCCCCATTTCGGCATTGCTCAGCAAGGCGTCCATGTTCATGACGATCAGCATGCGCTCGCCGACATTGGCCAACCCCAGGATGAAACGTGCCTCGATCGACGATTCGAATTGCGGGGCCGGCTTGATGACCTTGGCATCGAGCGACACCACATCGGACACCGAATCCACCACCACCCCGACCATGACGCCGCGCACGTTCAAAATGATGACCACGGTGAATTCGTTGTACTCAACCTTGGAAATGTTGAGCTTCAGGCGCAGATCCACAATGGGAACAATGACGCCGCGCAAATTGATCACCCCCTTGATGAAGCTGGGGGAGTTGACCATTTTGGTGGGCTCTTCGTACGAACGGATTTCCTGCACACGCAGAATATCGATGGCGTATTCCTCCCCGCCCAAACGCAGCGTCAGGTACTGTCCCGAGTCCGCCACCACCGGGCTCTCAGGTGTACCCTGACCGGGGGAAGAAGACGGGTTCTGCGCAGTTTGCATGGTTGTTTCCTTGACATCAATCAAAGGCTCCACGCGCTGCAGAACCTTCAATTCATCATACACGGCGCTCCTGTGTAAAGCGGTCGGAAAAGGTGCGGGAATACCCTTCCAATCGGCACGCATTCCCTGCTTTGGAAACGCCATCGCACGCAGGCTGCCCCACGGTACGCGAGCGTAACCACGCGCCCCGGACCCCCAAAGCGAAACCAGTCACCTAGGTGACGAACCAGCGAATACCCGGCCCAAAAACGGGCACTTTATGGAAACAGCCCGCACCAAATGCTGCTAACGTTGGCCCCAGGTTCAGCAACTGACAAGGCCGCCCGGCCTTCCCTCCATGGCAAACGCGCACACACCCGCAACCGACGGCAACCACCCACCACCGCCCAACGCGCTCCTGGTCGCGCTGGAGTTGCGCGCACCCTGGGAGTTGTGGTCGGTGTTGCCGAGCTGGCCCGCGCTGATGCGTGCGCCGTGTGGAGACGGGCACCCCGTCATCGTGTTTCCCGGCCTGTCCGCCAGCGATGGCTCCACCTTGCCTTTGCGCGGCTATCTGCAGAACCTGGGTTACGACGTGTCGGGCTGGAACCAGGGCTACAACTTCGGCCCGCGTGCCGGTATTCTGGAAACGGCCAAGCGGCAGGTCATCGACACCTTTGAAGCCTCTGGCGAAAAGGCGAGCCTGATCGGCTGGAGCCTGGGCGGCATTTACGCCCGCGAGCTGGCCAAGGCGCTGCCCCACTGCGTGCGCAGCGTGATCACCCTGGGAACCCCTTTTTCCGGCTCGCACAAAAGCACCAATGCCTGGCGCCTGTACGAGCTGATCAGCGGGCGCAGCATCGTGCGCGAAACCGAGAACTTCGACCTGCCGGCTGCTCCGCCGGTTCCCACCACGTCCATCTATTCTCGGACCGACGGTGTCGTGGCCTGGCCAACCAGCGTGCAGGCGCCCTGCGCGCGCAACCCGCACACCGAGAATGTGGAAGTCTTTGCCAGCCATATCGGCCTGGGGATGAACCCCAGCGCCTGGTGGGCCGTGGCCGACCGGCTGGCACAGCCCGCCGGGCAGTGGCGCCATTTTGAGCGCAGTTCCGGCATCAAGCGGCTGGTGTTCCCAAACCCCGGCCGATAGGACCGCTGTAGCAGCCGTTGGCTGGAGCGGACACGAAAAAGCGCCTGGCAGCCACGCTGCAGGCGCTCTGTTTTTGATAGCTGCTTGCGCAGTATCTGCGGGGTTCAGAGGCAAAAACGATGCGTTTTTTGCCCCCTCCCACGCGCCAGGGTATCAGGCCTGTGTCTTCTTGTTGTAGTTGGCGATGCCGTCCATGATTTCCTTATGGGCCGACTCGGGGCCTTCCCAGCCCAGTACCTTGACCCACTTGCCTTCTTCCAGGTCCTTGTAGTGTTCAAAGAAGTGGGCAATGGTCTTCAGGCGCAGAGGTTGCAGGTCTTCCGGCTTTTGCCAACGGCTGTACAGCGACAGGATCTTGTTGGTGGGCACGGCCAGCACCTTGCCGTCTTCACCAGCCTCGTCCGTCATTTTCAAAATGCCGATGGCACGGCAGGTCACCACCACACCCGGGATAAGGGGTACGGGAGTGATCACCAGCACGTCCACGGGGTCGCCGTCACCGGAAATGGTCTGGGGCACATAGCCGTAGTTGGTGGGGTAGTGCATGGCCGTGCTCATGAAACGGTCCACAAAAATGGCGCCGGATTCCTTGTCCACTTCGTACTTGACCGGGTCGGCGTTCATCGGGATTTCGATGATGACGTTGAACGACTCGGGAATGTTTTTTCCAGGGGTGACGTTGTCCAGGGACATTGAATTTGCTCCGCTTTGAGGTTTGCAGGGGCCGCTGGATGCGGCGCCATGATCGGGATGGGCCAAGGCCTGTGCCTAGGATTAACCCTGATTTTACTGACACCCGCCTTGCTCGGCCCGGAAAACCGGTTTTTTCCGGGTACAGTGACCGGGTTGGCCAATCGTCTCCCCTCCCGGACGCACGAGGAAGCAACGCAGCGGGGCTCCGCTAGCGTGGCGCCCCTCCCTAGCGAAACAACATCAGGAGGTATCTCTATGACGGGCAACTCGGCGCTGATTCTGGCGCTTGTTTGCGGGTTCATTGCCGTGGCATACGGCTTCTGGGCACGCAGTTGGATTCTTTCCCAGGACGCCGGCAACGCGCGCATGCAGGAAATTGCAGCCGCCATCCAGACCGGCGCTGCCGCCTATCTGGCGCGGCAGTACAAGACCATCGCCATTGTCGGCGTGGTACTGGCCGTGCTGATTGGCGTGTTTCTGGACCCCTTGAGCGCCGCCGGCTTCGTGGTCGGCGCGGTTCTGTCGGGCGCCTGCGGCTTCATCGGCATGAACGTCTCGGTCCGTGCCAACGTGCGCACGGCGCAGGCCGCCACCAAGGGCATTGGCCCGGCACTGGACGTAGCCTTCCGTGGCGGTGCCACGACCGGCATGCTGGTCGTCGGTCTGGGCCTGCTGGGCGTGACGGCGTTTTACTGGTTTCTGGTGCCCGATGGTGCCGTCTCCGTCGCCAAGCTGAATCCGCTGGTCGGATTTGCCTTCGGTTCCTCGCTGATCTCCATCTTCGCGCGCCTCGGTGGCGGCATCTTCACCAAGGGGGCGGACGTTGGTGCCGACCTGGTGGGCAAGGTCGAAGCCGGCATTCCGGAAGACGATCCACGCAACCCGGCCGTGATTGCCGACAACGTGGGCGACAACGTGGGTGACTGCGCCGGCATGGCCGCCGACCTGTTCGAAACCTACGCCGTCACATTGATTGCCACCATGGTGCTGGGCACCCTGCTGGTTTCCGGTGGCGGCACCAGCACCGTGATCTATCCGCTGGCGCTGGGCGCGGTGTCCATCGTGGCATCCATCATCGGCTGCTTCTTCGTCAAGGCCTCTCCCGGCATGAAGAACGTGATGCCGGCCCTGTACAAGGGCCTGGCCGTCGCCGGCGTGCTGTCCCTGGTCGCGTTCTACTTCGTCACGCAGTCGCTCATTCCCGACAACGCGCTGGGCGGAACCGGTGCGCAGATGAAACTCTTTGGCGCCTGCACCGTCGGTCTGGTGCTGACAGCGGCACTGGTCTGGATCACCGAGTTCTACACCGGTACGCAGTACGGGCCGGTGCAGCACATCGCACAGGCATCCACTACCGGCCACGGCACCAACATCATTGCCGGCCTGGGGGTTTCCATGCGCTCCACTGCCTGGCCGGTGATTTTTGTCTGCGTGTCCATCTGGACCGCCTACTCGCTGGCCGGTCTGTACGGCATTGCCATTGCGGCCACTTCCATGCTCAGCATGGCGGGCATCGTGGTGGCGCTGGACGCCTACGGCCCCATCACCGACAACGCCGGCGGCATTGCCGAGATGTCGGAAATGCCCGCTGCCGTGCGCGACATTACCGATCCGCTGGACGCAGTGGGCAACACCACCAAGGCCGTGACCAAGGGTTATGCCATCGGGTCCGCCGGTCTGGCCGCGCTGGTGCTGTTTGCCGACTACACCCACAAGCTGGAGGCCTACGGCAAGGCCATTACCTTTGACCTGAGCAATCCGATGGTCATCATCGGCCTGTTCATTGGCGGCCTGATCCCCTACCTGTTTGGCGCCATGGCAATGGAGGCCGTCGGCCGCGCCGCCGGCTCGGTGGTGGTGGAAGTGCGCCGCCAGTTCCGCGACATCAAGGGCATCATGGACGGCACGGGCAAGCCTGAGTACGACACCGCCGTCGACATGCTCACCACCGCCGCCATCAAGGAAATGATGATCCCCAGCCTGTTGCCCGTAGTGGCGCCGATTCTGGTTGGTCTGGTCCTCGGCCCGGCGGCGCTGGGGGGCCTGCTGATGGGCACCATCGTGACCGGTCTGTTCGTGGCCATCTCCATGTGCACCGGTGGCGGCGCTTGGGATAACGCCAAGAAGTACATCGAAGACGGCCACCACGGCGGCAAGGGTTCCGAAACCCACAAGGCCGCGGTCACAGGTGATACCGTGGGCGATCCCTACAAAGATACGGCCGGCCCCGCCATCAATCCCTTGATCAAGATCATCAACATCGTGGCGCTGCTGATCGTTCCCGTCATGATGAAGATCCACAGCTGATCTCCACCGTGCCCCAAAGAAGCCCGCTTAGGCGGGCTTTCTTTTTTGAACCGATCTTCACACCTTGGGTTACCATAGCTGCGTATCTCCGAATGCCGCTTTGTCACCGATCCAACCGTGAAAATTCTTGTTGTTGATGACCATGCCCTGGTACGCGAAGGGTTGCGCCAGGTGCTCAAGGGCCTGGACGAATCTGTAGAGGTCCTGCAGGCGGGCACCTGCGCCCAGGCATTCGCGACAACCCAATCCCACAACGACCTGGATCTGATCCTGCTGGATTACCGCCTGCCCGACATGACCGGGCTGGAGGCCCTGGCCATCTTTGGGCAACAGCATCCGGAACTTCCCATCGTGATGCTGTCCGGTTCGGCCAACGTCCAGATCATGCGCCAGGTTTTGCAGGCCGGCGCCGCAGGCTTTGTGACCAAATCCAGCCTCAGCGACGAGCTGCTGGGCGCCGTGCGGCGGGTACTCGACGGCGACGTCTACCTGCCGCATGAACTGGAAACCGACACCCCGCCGGAACAGCCCGATCCGGCCTCCGAGCGGCCTGCGCTGACCCAGCGCCAGGAGCTGGTGCTGCGCGGTCTGCTCGATGGCCAGTCCAACCGGGAAATCAGCCAGGCACTCAACGTTTCCGAAGAAACCATCAAGACCCACGTCACTGCCATCCTGCGGCACTTCGCCGTACACAACCGCACACAGGCGGTGGTTGCCGCAGCACGCTGCGGTTACACCGCGTCCTGAACCCCGTCATCCGGCGCCACGGTCCTCTGCCCTACCGCGGCTGCGTTGGTCAAATGGCGCAACAGGCTGCGCAGCTTGGCCGGGCGAACGGGCTTGTGTAGCAGCGTCAGACCAGCCGCCTTGGCCGCCTGCATCAGCGCACCATCGGTATCTCCACTCATCAGGCAGGCCGGTATGTCGTGTCCGGCCAGATCGCGCAGACTGGCAATAGCCGACAAGCCGTTGCTGCCATCGCCCAGACGGAAGTCGCTCACGATCACATCCGGAATGGCCCCGTTGCGCAGAAGCACCCGTGCCTGCTCCAGGGTCTGCGCCGCCTCCACATGGCAGCCCCAGGAAGCCAGCAGTTCGCGGATCGCCTCGCGGGCAGAACCATCGTCTTCGATCACCAGCACCCGCACCCCATCGAGCCCCGCCACACTGGGCAGCACGCTGGCAACGACCACCGGCATGGCAGCCGGAGCCATTGCCCGTGGCGCGGTGATGGAAAAACGGGTACCGCAGCCCAGGTTGGAACGCAGGACCACGGTGTGACCCAGCAAGCGCGCGCTGCGCTCGACGATGTTGAGTCCCAGGCCCAGCCCCCGGGAACGTTCGCGCCCGGTATTGCCGACCTGGTAGAACTCCTTGAAAATTTCGGACTGGTGCTCGGGTGAAACGCCGATGCCGCTGTCCCACACCTCAATGCGCACGCCGTTGCCGTGATCGGCCGACCGGCACGCCAGCAGCACCGTGCCCCGCTCGGTGTAGCGAATGGCATTCTGAACCAGGTTCATCACCATGCGCTGCAGCAGCATCTCATCGGTCATGGCCCACAAGGCCGTGGAGCGTACCCGCAGGCGCAGCCCCTTGTCCGCCGCCACGGGTCCCAGCACGCTACGAACCGATTCCAACAGCGCGTCCATCGGTACCGCCCGCACGTGCACCGGCACCGCTCCGGCATCCAGTCGGGAAAGATCCAGCAGGCCATCGAGCAGGTCCTGCATGGCATGCACGGACGCCTCCAGGCTGCCCACCAGCTGCCGGGTCTGCGCATCCATCGGCAGCTGCCCTAGACGGGCAATGAACATGCCCAGTGCATGGGTGGGCTGGCGCAAGTCGTGGCTGGCCGCCGCCAGAAAGCGCGACTTGGCCAGCGTTGCGGCCTCTGCCTCCTCCTTTTTCAGGCGCAGTTCGTGCGTGACGGTGGCCACCCGCTGCTCCAGATCCTCTCGGCTCCAGGCCAGGCGCTCCGCCATCCGACCCAACCCCATCTGCAGCTCGTACAGGGGGTCCTTCGGGTCCGGATCGGCCCCCACCGCCAGGTCACCCCGCCCAATGCGCTCGATCATGCGCGACACCCGGGCCACGGGAAGCACAACCCCCTGCCCCAGCCGGGTCGCCAGCCCACCGCCCACCATCCAACCCACAAACCCCACAAAAACCGCCACGAACAGGATGTCCCGCTGGTGGGAGCGCAGGCCGTCCGTTGACAGTTCCACCACGGCATGACCCAGCACCATGGGGGGCACCGGCTGCCCCCCCGGAGGCGGTGAGAACAGGTCGTCGAGCTGCACATCGCTGGTGCTGATGACCTCCGTCAACACGTCAATGCCCCGCGCACGCTGTTGCTGCACATAGATGGGACTCGACAGGTCCGCGAGCGTCTGGTACCCGCCAGCTCCCGCCCGGGCCAACAACAAGCCACCGGCACCGAATACGGCAACCGATCGCACGTCGGGCTCACGCTGCATGCCGTTCACCACGCTTTGCAGGTTGGTCAGGTTGCCGGAAAACAGCCCGTATTCGCTGGCGATGGCGACCTGGTGCACCAGCAGCTTGGCCCGCTGCCGGTGGGCCGCGTCCAGGTCACCCACCCGGGTGCTCCAGAAAACACCGACCAGAACCACAATGACCAGAGTCACGGGCAGCAGCGCGGCGGCCAGCATGCGGGTGCGGATGGTGGTGAATATCATGGCCGTTTGTCCATTCGTCGCAAGCTGTCGGTGAGCGTGACAGCATCCAATGCCAAGCCCAGTGAGCGGGCCACATGCTCGTTCACTCCGATGGAGAACTCCGCGGGGTACTGGGCCGGCGGCAGCGCCCCTCCCTGCAGCAAGGTGCGTGCCATGGTTGCCGCCTGCAACCCGACCTGGGTCGGTGTCGTGTGCAGGGACAGCAAGGCACCCGCCTTCACATACGCGGGAGAAAAGGCCAGCACCGGCGTATGCGCGCGGTAGGTCGTCAACAAAATGCTGGAAATGGTGGCGCTGTTGAAAACCTGGGGGTCGGCAATGGCCAGCAACACGTCAGCATCATCCAGCACGGTCTTGAGTCCGCCAAACAACGAACCGTTGAGCGCCACGGAACCACTGACCAGGCTCAAGCCCCGCGCACTGAGCGCCGGCAGCAACAAGGACTGCTGTTGCACGGACTCCGTACCCCACAGGACCCCAATCCGTTTGGCCGCAGGCAGCGCCAGCCGCAGCAGGTCCAGCTGGCGTCCAAACGGCTGGTCCAGGTACAGCGCCGTCACCGCGGCGGTCTTGTTGCCTGATTCCTTGCGCATCCGTTCGACGCTGCTGCGGGGAATGAGTGCGGCCAGCACCGGCACCCGCACATCACGCAGAAGCATCTGCTTCAGCGCATCGGCGCCCAGGGTCACGAACAGGCGGGGCGCCGCCTCCCCCGCCACCGCCACACCTGCGGACTCCGGGACCGAAACAAGGGCGATGTCCGACCGGGGCACCCCGCTGCGTTCCAGTTCGCCCACCAGCGCGCCGGCGGCATCGGTATAGCCGGCGCTGCGTTCGCTGGTGACAACCACCACGCTCGCCGCATGCACCGCCCCCACCCAGCACAGCGTCCACCACAGGCACGCAAGGAATTTGAGCAGGTGGACGGGCACCGGGCAGGCCTTACTGTTCGAACCGCAGGGACACCAGGGCCCGGCGGTCAAAGAAGAACTTGGTATCGCCGTCGCGATAAGGGTTATCCAGATTCTGGATCGTCAGCGCCAGCTCGGCCCGGGTCTTGCCCGCCCGGAACGGCTTGGCAATGCGGACGTCGGTGCGACCCATGGACCATAACGGATTGGCCACGCCTCCCGAGTCATTCGACATCAAGGCGACCTCCTCGGTCCGCTGGTGCATCAGGGACAGCGCGATGCCCGATGCCAGGGTGTGCATCACCGTCAGCGACCCCGCAAACTTGGGGGCTCCGTGCAGGGTCCGGAAATCCGTCGCATCCGCAATATTGGTCCAGGTCTGGTTGAAGAAGACCTGGGTGTCCACACCCGGCTTCCACGTGATCTGGTACTCGGCGCCCGTAATGGCGTAGTCTTCCTTGTTGACACAGTTCTGTGGAATGACCAGCAGGCACACGATGCCGTCCGAAATGCGCTCATCGAACAGACGCAAGTCCCCACTCAAGCCGGCGGCCGGCAGATTCATGTAGTAGCCCAACTCCCGGGTCTCCACGCGCTCGGACTTCACCTGCCCGTTGCTGGCGACAAAGGTCAGCGGGTTGGCGCCATTGATGTCGTAGTACTTGACGTCCCCGTATTTTTCAAAGGCGCTGGGGGGACGGAATGCCCGCGAAACACCGGCACGCAAGGTATGCCCGTCGACGACATGCCAGTTCAGCATGACGCGCGGCGATGCGGAATCCCCCCCGATATCACTATGCTCCCCCATCAGGCCCGCGTTGAGGATCAGGGCCGGCGACAGCCGCCACTCGGCATTGCCAAACACGCGGTGGAAATCCGTGCTGACCTGTCGCCGCACATCGAAGCTGGAGCGCGAAACCAGCTGCTCCCGCCGCAATTCGGCTCCCCAAACGGTGCGCAGCGCAGAGGAAAACCGCACGGTGTGCTGCAGGGTCAGCGCGTCATTGAACTCGCGCCCACTGAAGTCAATCAGCGTTCCGTAATACAGGACTCCAAAATTGTTGCTCAGGTAGGGAAAATAATCCCGGTACGTGTTTTCCGTGTGCGAGAACGTGACCGCCACGTCCTGGTCGTCCGCCACGGTTTTACGCCAGTCCAGCTGCACAAACTGGGAGCCCTGGTAACGCATGCGTGCAGCATTGCCGGCGTCTCCAGGCGTGCCACGGCCGGCGTCAATGTCCAGCATGCCGGCGCGCAAATCCAGTTCATTCCCGCCCCCGGGCGACAGGTGTGTGGAAAAATTCGCCCGGCCGACCTGGTTCTTGCCAAACGCTCCGCGCAGGCCATTGTCTTCGCGGGTATCGGCACTGATGCGGTACATCGCCGATTCATCCCCCCAGCCCAGGCGGGCGGCCACGTCCGCCACGCCGTTCTCCCCGGCGGTCAGACTACCGGCTGCTCCGGCCGTTTCCCTGACATCCCGTGAAACAATATTGATGACCCCCAAAAAGGCACGCGCTCCGTAGGCAGCAGAATTGGAGCCGCGCAGCACTTCGATGCGCTCAATGTCATCCAGTCCCAGGGTTTGCAGGCCCATGCCAATCGAACCCTGCAAATAGCCGGAATACACCGACCGACCGTCCACCAGAACCTGGATGCGGTTGGCCCAATCGTTGCTGCGACCATGGTAGGTGGCCATGGGCGCATCGGTTTCAAAGGTTGTGGTGGTCTGGAACCCCGGCACCAGCCGCAGCAGGTCAGCCACGTCCCGGGCGCCGGAC
This sequence comes from Rhodoferax sp., assembly GCA_019449595.1. GTDB lineage: Bacteria > Pseudomonadota > Gammaproteobacteria > Burkholderiales > Burkholderiaceae_C > Allorhodoferax. The sequence continues at coordinate 29,901 of JAGRPL010000003.1, forward strand.
ATGCGGATGAACTGCCGGTCCAGAATGGTTACGGCACCGGGAGTCTCGTCCAATGGCTGCGCCAGACGCGACACCGACAGGACAATGGGCACATCCCCCAGGAAATCGCGCTCGGACACGGCCGCTGGCGCAGCCCCGGTTTGGGCCTGCGCCAGCGAAAGCGGCAATAGCAGAAAGTAAAAAAGGTATTTTTTGTGCATGGAAGGGTCTCCAACGACGGCGCGTTCTCTCGCTCTTGTTTGGTATTCACAATTTTGCACTGTATTGCGTCGCAAATTTGCCACAGACAAGGGACAATAGCGGGTATGTCCGAACGTTCCACTCCCCGTGTCATTCCACTGGTTGTCCAAGCCGGAAAAGCCAGCCCACCACCGTCGATTCCTCTGGCGCCGGGGGAGCACATCGCGGCGCAAGGCCTTTTGACCGATACCCTGGGGCGCGATCTGCGCGATCTGCGCATCAGCGTCACCGACCGCTGCAATTTCCGGTGCAACTACTGCATGCCCAAGGAGATCTTTGACAAGGACCACCCATACCTGCCACACGCCGCCTTGCTGTCGTTCGAGGAAATCACCCGCATTGCCCAGCAGTTTGTGGCCCACGGCGTGCAGAAAATCCGCCTCACGGGTGGTGAGCCCCTGCTGCGCAAGAACATTGAAGTGCTGATTGAAAAGCTGACGACGTTGCGCACGACGGAAGGCAAGCCCCTGGACCTGACACTCACCACCAACGGGTCGCTGCTGGTGCGCAAAGCCAGGGATCTGAAGGCAGCGGGCCTGCAGCGGGTCACCGTGAGCCTGGACGGGCTCGATGACGCCACATTCCGCCGCATGAACGACGTGGACTTTCCGGTCGCCGATGTGCTCGATGGCATCCGCGCAGCACGCGAGGCAGGCCTGGGCCCCATCAAGGTCAACATGGTCGTGAAACGGGGAACCAACGACCAGGAAATCATTCCCATGCTGCGCCATTTCAAGGGCAGCGGCATCGTGCTGCGTTTCATCGAATACATGGACGTGGGCGCCACCAACGGCTGGCGCATGAACGACGTACTGCCTTCGGCTGAAGTCATCCAGCGCATCCAGGCTGAAATGCCCCTGGTGGCGCTGGAACCTGCCGCACCGGGAGAGACCGCCCAACGCTGGGGCTTTGCCGACGCCGCAGGTGCCCATGACGTGCAGGCTGGGGAAATCGGCGTCATCAGCAGCGTGACGCAGGCTTTTTGCGGCGACTGCAACCGCGCCCGCCTCTCTACCGAAGGCCAGCTGTACCTGTGCCTGTTCGCCAACCAGGGCTACGACCTGCGCAGTCTGGTGCGGGGCACGGCCAGCGACGCGGACCTGGCGTCGGCCATCGGCCATATCTGGGGTGCGCGCGCGGACCGCTATTCAGAATTGCGCGGTGCCATGACGGCCGACACCGGAACGGGCGGCCGCCGGGTCGAGATGAGCTACATCGGCGGCTAGGATGCCGAGGCTGTCGACTCCGGCGTGGTCACCGGCCCCTTGCCGCTGAAGCGATCCAGCGCCAGATAGATCACCGGGGTGATATAGAGCGTCACGGCCTGGGAAAATACCAGCCCCCCCACCACCGCCAGCCCCAGAGGCTGGCGCAACTCGGCACCAGCCCCCAGACCCAGGGCAATCGGCACGGCTCCCATCAAGGCGGCCAGCGTTGTCATCATGATGGGCCTGAAACGCAGGATGCAGGCCTCGCGGATCGCCTCGGACGGCGTCATGCCGTGGTGTCGCTGCGCGTCCAGCGCAAAGTCGATCATCATGATTGCATTCTTCTTCACGATGCCAATCAGCAGCAGGATGCCGATGGTGGCAATGATCGTGAGATCCTGTCCAAACAGCATCAAAGTGCCCAGCGCACCGACTGCGGCCGACGGCAGACCGGCCAGGATGGTAATGGGATGGATGTAGCTTTCGTACAGCACCCCCAGCAAGATGTAGATCACCAGCAGCGCCGCAATGATCAGCACGATCTGGCTTCCCTGGGAACTCTTGAATACAGCCGCGTCTCCGCCATAGCTGGTAATGATCGATGTTGGCAGCCTGATGGCCGCGCGCGCCTCATCGATGTGGGCTGTTGCGTCACCCAGCGCCGCTCCGGGCGCCAAGTTGAAGGACACCGTCACCGCCTGCAACTGGCCCACATGGTTGATGGAAGTCGGCCCCACCGTTCTCTGCACGGTCGTGAACGCCGAAAGCGGCACCAGCGAACCCGTGGCAGACCGCACATAGATGGCGCTGATGGCACGCTCATCGAGCTTGGCTTGCGGAGCCGCCTCCAGGATCACCTGGTAGCTGTCCGTCGGGAGATAGATGGTGGAAACCTGGCGTTCGCCGAAGGCGCTGAACAGGGTGGAGCGAATCTGGTCAATGGAAACGCCCAGGGAATTGGCGCGATCACGGTCTATCTGCAACTGGGCCTGAAGCCCGCGCAGCTGGGCGTCACTGGTCACATCGCGAAACAGCGGATCGGCCCGCAACCGTTCCTGCAGCTTCGAGGCCCAGTCGTTGAGCTCATCGGCCCGAACGCTCTGCAGAATGTACTGGTACTGGGCCTTGCTCGGGCGCCCGCCGAGCTGCAGGTTTTGAATCGGCCGCATAAAAACGGCAATCCCCGTCACATCCCGCAGCTTGCGTCGCAGGCCTTCAATCACTTGCTTCATCGGCTGGCGCTGGCCACGGGGCTTGAGCGTAACGAACATGCGTCCGGCATTCTGGGCTCCGCTGCCGCCGTTGAAGGAGCTGACCGCGCCCACATTGGCATCCGCCCGGATGATGGCCGCCGCGCTCTCCTGCAGACGAACCATCTCGGTGAACGACGTGTCCTCTGCCGCCTCGGTCGAGACCGTGATCTGGCCAATGTCTTCTTCCGGGAAAAACCCCTTGGGAATGACATTGAACAGCCAGGCAGTTGCCAGGAACGTGAGCAGCGCTACCAGCAGGACGGTCTTGCGGTGCCCCAATGCCATGTCCAGCGTGCGCGTGTAGGCGCGCAGGGTTGCATCGAACCCGGCTTCCACCACACGTTCCAGCTTGCCCGGCGTCTTTTCGTGCGGCTCATTCTTCAGGAACCGGCTGGCCAGCATGGGAACCAGGGTCAGGGACACAAAGGCCGACACCACAATGGACAAGCCCACCACCACGGCGAACTCGTGAAACAGCAGGCCAATCACGCCCGGCATGAAAAAGATGGGAATAAACACGGCAATCAGCGAGGTCGAGATCGACACAATGGTGAATCCCACCTCGCGCGAGCCACGCAGTGCCGCGCTGAACGGCGCCTCTCCGTTCTCCACGTGCCGCATGATGTTTTCCAGCATCACGATGGCGTCATCCACCACCAGCCCCACGGCCAGTGTCAGCCCCAGCAGCGAGACATTGTCCAGGCTGTACTTCATCCCCCACAGCAACGCCACCGCGCCAATCAGCGAAACGGGCAAGGACAATGTGGGAATGGCCGTGGCCACGAAGCGGCGCAGGAACAGGAAAATCACCAGTACCACCAACGCGATGGTTCCCACCAGCGTCAGCGAGACGTCGTGCAACGCGTCGCGCACCGATACCGAGCGGTCGTTCACTGCCGTCATCCGGACCGACTGCGGCATCTGCGCCTGCAAGGTGGGCAAAGCAGCCCGCACCGCGTCCACCACCCGCACCGTGTTCGCCCCCGGCTGGCGCAGGATGGCCAGCGTAATCGACGGTTCGCCGTTCAGGTTGGCAAACGTCTTTGCCGTTTCCACACTGTCTTCCACGCTGGCAATATCCTTCAGCCGCACCGGTGCGCCATTGCGCGTGGCGATGATCAGGTCGGCAAACTCGGCCGCGTTGCGCAGTTGCCGATTGGCCTGCAGCGTGAGCATCTGGCGCTTGCCGTCCAGCGTTCCGACGGGCGTGTTCACGTTCGCTGCGCGCAGGGCGGCGGAGAGTTCATCCAGTCCGATGTTGCGCGCGGCAATCGCCTCGGGCAGCACGCGCACGCGCACGGCAAAGCGCTTGGAGCCATAGATGTTGACCTGGGCCACGCCACTGATCGTGGACAGCGTGGGAGAAATCAGGTGTTCCGCGTAGTCCTGCAGGTCCGACGGGGCCAGGGATGGCGAAGTCAGGGCCACCAGCAGAACCGGTGCGTCAGCCGGATTGACCTTGCGGTAGGCCGGCAACTGTGTCATGTCCTGGGGCAGCGAGCGCTGCGCCCGCAGCAGCGCCGCCTGCACGTCCAGTGCCGCTCCGTCAATGTCGCGCCCCTCCTCGAACTCGAGTGTCAGCGACGTGTTGCCCAAGGTACTGGTCGAGCTGATGAGCGCCAGGCCCGGAATGGTCTGGAACTGCTTCTCCAGGGGCAAGGCCACCGAGGTCGCCATGGTCTCCGGATTGGCTCCGGGCAGCGATGCAAACACGTTGATCACCGGCGTGTCATAGCTCGGCAAGGCCGCCACCGGAATGCTGCGGTAGCCGATCACTCCGGCCAGCACAATGGCCAGATTGAGCAACACCGTCATCACCGGACGACGAATAAACAGTTCCGAGAGGTTCATGGCTTCGCCGACCCGACTGCGCGCTCCACCACGGCCGAGTCCGGCCGCAGGTTCTGCCGCCCTTCCAGTACCACACGGTCGCCACCCTGCACACCGGTCACGGCTGCCTCATCGGCCTGCGATGCCAGAACCTGGATCTTGCGGATCACCGCCCTCCCGTCCTGAACCACGTACACAATGGGCCCGCGCGTGCTTTGGATGATGGATGCCAGCGGAATGACCACGGCATCTTTCAGCGTGCCGGCGGTCAGCTCCACGTTGACAAAGGCGCCCGGCCACAGCTGGGCCTCGCGGTTGTCGAAACGGGCCTTGGCCTTGACTGTTCCGGTTGCTGCATCCACCACACTGTCCACAAACTGCAGACGCCCCTGCACAGCACCTTTGTTCTCCGGCAGTTTCGCGGTCACCCGGATGCCCCCACCCTTCAGGCCGGCCAGCGCGGCTTCCAAATTGCTCTGGGGCAGGTTGAATGCCACGGACACCGGGTCGAGCTGGGTGATGGTCACCAGCGTGGTCTGATTGGCCTGGACGGCGGTTCCGGCGTACACATTGACCGTACCCAGCCGCCCGGCGCCCGGCGCCTTGACCCGCGTGTACGACAGCGACAGCTCCGCCGCATTGAGGGCCGCGCGATCCGCCGCCACCGTTGCCAGTTGGGACTCCACCTGCGCCTGGTTGGTGTCCAGCGCCCCCTGCGAAATGAAATTCTTGGCAATCAGGTCCCGGCTCCGAACCAGCTGGCGCTGGGCGTCGGCCAGCGCGGCCTCGTCCTTGGCCATTTGGGCCCGCGCCTTGGCCACATTGGCCTCGTCCGCGCGTGCATCCAGTGAAAACAGCAGATCACCGGCCCGCACGAACTGCCCCTCCTGAACATGCACCCGCGTGAGCACACTGGTGGTCTGGGGTTTCACGTCCACGCTCGACACGGCTGCCACGGTGCCGATTGCCTGCAGGTTCACATCGAAATCCCGCTGCCGGGCGAGCAATGTGGTCACGGAAATCGGCGCCGCGGTCCCTGCCCGGCTAGCACCGGCACTGGCTGCAGGTGCGGGCCCTGAATCCGTCTTGCTCCCGCAAGCCGCCACCAGACTGGCACCGGCCAGGGCTGCGACCAGCGGGAACGACAGCGTCCATTTTTTCCGGTTCACCACTTCAGCGCAAAAACGAACGAAAAACATCTTTGGAATCTCATCAAGGCGCGCCTGGAAAAGCGACACGCAGCAGGCCCCCAATGTACCAGTTCGAGCCGCGCCAATCGGCGTCGGGAACCCCGGCGGCAGTAGACGGCGCCACAACTTTGCACAGCTTTACACGGGCCGCGCGATCCGGCCCGCGCGTTCAGTGCCGGCCCAGGGCCTTCTCCACACCCCGATTGGCCAGCGCATCCGCGCGCTCGTTGCCCGGGTCGCCGTTGTGTCCACGAACCCACTGCCAGTCAATGGCGTGCCCCATGTGGGTCACCTGGTGGTCCAACTGCTGCCACAGGTCCACATTCTTGACCGGTTGTTTGGCCGCCGTCTTCCAGCCCTTAGCCTTCCAGCCCGCGAGCCATTCGGTCATGCCCTTGAGGACGTACTGGCTGTCCACGTTCAGCGTCACCGCGCACGGGCGCTTGAGCACGGCAAGCGCCTGGATCACGGCCGTCATTTCCATGCGGTTGTTGGTGGTTTCCAGCTCGCCGCCGAACAGCTCCTTTTCGGTCCCATCGGACGAGCGCAGCAAGGCGCCCCAGCCACCGGGACCCGGATTGCCCTTGCAGGCACCATCCGTGTAAATCACTACATGGCTCAATGTTTCTTTCTTGGTCACTATCCTGATTCCTGCATCCATTAACGATCGTTCGCCCGGTTGGCGACCGACACCGACTTGCGCACACGCGCCGGCGCGGTTTTCCACTGCGGCTCCAGCAGGCGCATACCCCGCACGCGCTTGACTGCCACCAGAAAATACGCGGCACCGAAAATGGGCCACCAACGCGCCCCGGCACGGTCCATCCATTCAAAGCGCTGCAACCACTTGTCGTTGCCCACACCGGGACGGTAGCAGCCAAACTCCCCCACCTCGACCTCGAAGCCCAGCAGACGCAGCCAGTCCCGCAGCCGCCAGTAGCCAATGAACTCGCCACCGTCCGGCAGGAACAGACGCCCCACGCCGAGTTTGCGGTACAGATGGGCACGGCGCTGACGCAAACCCCACAGACTGGTGGGATTGAGCCCGCAGATGACCACCCGGCCTTCCGGCACCAGCACGCGCTCCACCTCGCGCAGGGTCACATGGGGGTCGGCACTGAATTCCAGCGTATGGGGCAGCACCACCAGGTCCAGGCTGGCGGCGGGAAACGGCAAGGCGGTAAAGTCGTTCACCAGCACCACCTCGCGCACAGGCGGGTGCCCGGCCTGCGGCAGGTCATCCGTGGCCAGCCAGCGGTGGGGCATGCGGTTGGCCTGCAGGCCATCGAGCTCCGGCACACCCAGCTGCAGCGCATGGTAGCCAAATATGTCGGCCACCGCAGCGTCCACCTGGGTGCGCTCCCATTCCAGCAGGTATTGGCCTGCAGGCGTGTGGAACCAGTCTTGCAAACCTATAATTTGAGTGCTCATGAAGTTAATACCGCTGCCTGCTTATGTCGACAACTACATCTGGATGCTGCACGACGGGCAACAGGCTCTGGTAGTGGACCCCGGCGATGCCGAGCCGGTGATCCTGGCCCTGCAGCGCGAGGGCGTGCATCTGCAGGGCATTTTAGTCACGCACCACCACGCCGATCACACCGCGGGCGTCGACCGCCTGCGCCAAGTCACCGGTGCACCGGTCTTCGGCCCCGCACACGAACCCATGCCCGAGCCGCTGCAACGGCTGGTCGGTGGCGAGGTGGTGCGCCTCCTCGGGCTGGAATTCCAGGTACTGGACGTACCCGGCCACACGGCCGGGCACATCGCCTATTTCTGCCCGTCCGTGGACGCCAGCCCCCTGCTGTTCTGCGGCGACACCCTGTTCAGCGCCGGCTGTGGGCGCCTGTTCGAAGGCACACCGGAGCAAATGCTGGCATCGCTGGACCAGCTGGCGGCCCTGCCCGATGCCACCCGTGTCTGCTGCACCCACGAATACACCCTGAGCAACCTGAAATTTGCGCTGGAAATCGAACCCGGCAATGCCCAGCTTGTTGCCTACAATGCCCACTGCCAGGCCCTGCGCGCCCAGGGGCAACCTACCTTGCCGTCCACCCTTGCGCTGGAACGCCAGATCAACCCTTTTTTGCGCAGCCGCCAACCCACCGTCGTAGCCGCCGCCCGCCGATTTGATGCGCGGGGCGTGGACCAGGCAGGCACCTTTGCCACGCTGCGCGAATGGAAGAACCAATACCGATGAACTTTTTCAAGCTCTCCTGCCTCGCGGGCCTGCTGTGGCTGACCGGGTGCGCAAGCACCCTCTCCACCGACGCCACCCCGCCGGACGGGCTCACGCTGCACTCCAGCAACGTGCTGGGACGCTCCGCAGCCCCGGCTGCCAGAACCGCGACCGGTCGCCCTGCGCTCACGCCCATCACCGCGCAGCAAATGCCCACGCGAACCGTCATGTCGCTGGCGCCGCCGGTCGATCTGTGGGACCGCATCCGCCGCGGCTATGCCATGCCGGACCTGGACAACGACCTGGTCCATGACCGCGAGCAGTGGTATGCCTCGCGCCCCGACTACATCCTGCGCATGACGGAGCGGTCCAAGAAATACCTCTTCCACATCGTGGAAGAGCTGGAAGTGCGCAACATGCCCACCGAACTGGCCTTGCTGCCCTTCATTGAAAGCGCCTTCAATCCGCAGGCCGTCTCCGGGGCCAAGGCCGCGGGCATGTGGCAGTTCATGCCTGCCACGGGCAAGTCTTTCGAACTCAAGCAGAACGCATTTCGGGACGACCGACGCGACGTGCTGGCCTCCACCCGCGCGGCACTGGACTACCTGCAAAAGCTGTACGGCATGTTTGGCGACTGGCATCTGGCGCTGGCGGCCTACAACTGGGGCGAAGGCAGCGTAGGGCGCGCCATTGCCAAGAACCGGCGTGCCGGCCTGCCCACCGGCTACCCGGACCTGAACATGCCCATGGAGACCCGGTTCTACGTGCCCAAGCTGCAGGCCATCAAGAACATCGTGTCGCAACCCGAGGCCTTCAACTCCGCCCTGCCGCTCATCGAGAACCACCCGTACTTCCAGTCCGTCACCATCCGGCGCGACATCGATGTTTCGCTCGCCGCCCGGCTGGCTGAAGTGCCGCTGAACGACTTCAAGGCCCTGAACCCGTCCATCAACCGGCCCGTCATCATGGCCGCCGGCACTCCGCAGATCCTGCTGCCCTGGGACAACGCCGAAATTTTCCAAAGCAATCTGGAAGCCTATGGCGGCGGCCGGCTGGCGAGCTGGACCGTCTGGATTGCCCCCAGCACCATGCGTCCCGCCGATGCTGCCAAACGCGTCGGCATGACCGAGGCCGAACTGCGCAGCGTCAACGCCATTCCCCCCCGGGTGGTGATCCGGGCCGGCTCCTCCCTGCTGGTTCCCCGCGCCAACCACATCAACCAGGACGTGACCGAGAAGGTGGCGGACAACGGCCAACTCTCGCTGGCCCCCGAGGTAGTGCTCAAGCGCAGCGTGCTGCGGGCCGGCAAGAACGACAGCGTGGCCAGCGTGGCCCGCAAATACCGGGTCAGCGCGGACCAGGTGGCGCAGTGGAACAAGGTCAATGCATCGGCCCGCTTCAAGCCGGGCCAGCAGGTGGTGGTGTTTTTGCCCGCCTCATCGCGCGGCGGCAAGTCGCATGCCGGCTCACGGGCCACGGCATCCAAAAAAGGCGGCACCCGCACGGCTGCTGCCGGCAAGGCCGCCGGTGGCAAGCACGGCAAGAAGTCGAAAACGTCCAGCACCCGGGTAGCCAAGCGCTGACCGCGCAGCGCCAGGGCGCTGCCGCGCCGGTCTAGCGGTAGCCTACGAACAGAATGGCAATGTTCACCAGCAGCCCGGCCGTCCATGCCAGGCTGCGCGCCTTGGCCATGCCCGAAACGTACATCATGATGTACAGCAGGCGGATCACCACGAACAGGAAGGCCAGTACGTCCAGCCGGCCCTGATGGGCGCCGAGCAGGTGGGCGATGATGACCGCACCCACAAAAAACGGTAGCGCCTCAAAACTGTTGGCCTGCGCGGCGTTGGCGCGGGCGCGCCAGTCGGTCTGGCGTGCCAGCCAGGCACGGGGGTTCTCGTTGTCGTACCCGCCTTCGCGGCGCGGCTTGCCAAACATGCCGGCCTTGGCCAGACTGGAACAACCTAGAGGCAACAGCGCGGCAATCAGCACGCACCAGTAGGCGATGGTGAAGTGGGCGTAAGGCATGGAAAAAACTTTCGGATAAAAAAACAGGGATTCAGGGGGCGTCAGCGCCGGTCCACCAGGGCATGGGCAATGGTGCCCAGATCAACGTACTCCAGCTCGCTGCCTGCGGGCACACCACGTGCCAGGCGGGTGAGCCGCAGGCCGCGGGCCTTGAGCGCCTCGCTGATGACGTGCGCCGTGGCCTCCCCTTCGGCCGTGAAATTGGTGGCCAGGATCACCTCCTGCACCACGCCGTCACAGGCGCGTTCAAACAGCTTCTTCAGGCCCAGGTCGTTCGGGCCCACGCCGTCCAGCGGGCTGAGCTTGCCCATCAGCACAAAGTACAGCCCACGGTAGGCGCCGGTGCGCTCCAGGGCCGACTGGTCCGCCGGGGTTTCCACCACGCACAGCTTGCTGTGGTCGCGCTGCGGGTCCAGGCAGGTGGCGCAAATCTGCGCTTCCGTAAACGTGTGGCAGCGCTCGCAATGGCGCACGTCGCTGGCAGCCGCCTGCAACGCACGCGCCAGGGTCAACGCGCCCTCGCGGTCGTGCTGCAGCAGGTGAAACGCCATGCGCTGGGCCGACTTCACCCCCACGCCGGGCAGGCGTTTGAGCGACTGGATCAGCATCTCCAGGGAATGGGCGTCGGCCACCGGCAGCGTCCTGCGCTTGTACTCAGAACGGGAACTTCATGCCACCGGGCAGACCGGGCATGCCGGCGGTGATCTTGCCCATTTTCTCGGCCGAGGTTTCTTCGGCCTTGCGCACCGCCGCATTGAAGGCGGCGGCCACCAGGTCTTCCAGCATGTCCTTGTCGTCGGCCAGCAGGCTGGGGTCGATGGTGACGCGCTTGACGTCGTGCTTGCAGGTCATGGTGACCTTGACCAAGCCGGCGCCCGATTCACCCGTGACTTCGATGTTGCCCAGCTCGTCCTGGGCCTTCTTCATGTTGTCCTGCATGGCCTGGGCTTGCTTCATCAGGCCGGCGAGTTGTCCTTTGTTGAACATGGATTTCCTTTGAAAGGTTGCAATGAATTAACTGAGCGGCTTGATGGAACCGGGCACGATTTTCGCGCCAAAGTCCCGCATCATGGCCTGCACAAACGGTGCGTCAAAAATAATCTTCTCGGCGGCGAGCTGCTTCTCGGCCGACGCCGCCTGGTTGCGCCGCCCCGGGGTGTCGGTCACGCGGCCAATCTCCACCACCAGCTTGACGTCGAACCCGGCCGCCTGCAGCGCGGCAGTCAGGCGGTCGCGGGTGCCGGCCTGGTTGAGTGACTCGCGCTCCAGGCGCAAGATCCACTGGTCGGTATCGCGCGCCACCAGCTGCGACTGCAACGCCAGTTCCCGCACCATGGCGGTGATGGCCTCGGCCTGGATGAGCTGCTGCACCGTGGAGTGCCAGAAGTCCCCCTCTTCGGTGGGCACCAGCACCGGTGCGGCCTGGGCGGCGACGGCATCGGCGCGGGTCTCGGCCTGCATGCGCACCGGAACCGCTACAACTTTAGTAGCTTCCCGCGCAGGTTCCACGGGGGCTGCAGACCAATTTGGCTCCGAATTGAAGGCCGGATCGGTCTCATATGCGTCTTCATCGTCTGGCGCATCGGGTGCGGTGGGCGGCGCACTGTTGCGCACGGGCAGCACCTGGCCCGGTGGCACCACCGCAGCCGCCTTGGGCGATGCGTCCTCGGCCTCTTCCCATGGCTGCACCGCCCGGGGGCGGGCAGCGGGTGCGGGTGCGGGTGCGGGCGCCGCGGGCGGGCGCGCCGGTGCTGCCACAGGCGCTGCGGCCACGGGCACACGAACCGGGGGGCTAATTAGAGTTTTTTTTTCAGCCGTTGGCGCTGCGCCTTGGGGCTTGAACGCCAGCAAGCGCAGCAGCACCATGGTCAGCGCGGCGTATTCGTCGGGCGCCAGGCCCAGGTCCGCGCGGCCGTGCAGGCAGATGCTGTAGAGCAACTGGGTTTCATCCGCCGGCATCAGGGCCGCCAGGCGGGCCGTCTCAGTGGCCTCGGGGTCGCTGTCGTCATCCGACGGGGCTGCAGCCGCAGAACCGGCACTCTGCGCCAGGGTCTGCACCACGGCCATGCGTTGCAGCACGGTGGACATTTCTTCCAGCGTGGAGGCGGCGCTCAGGCCATTGAGGCGCAAGGCCTCTGCGGTTTCCACCACGGTCTTGCCATCGCCCACAGCCAGCGCCTCGATCAGGCGGAACACGTAGGAGCGGTCCACGCTGCCCAGCATCTGGCGCACCGTGGCCTCCTGGAGCTGGCCGGAACCAAAGGCAATGGCCTGGTCGGTCAGGCTGAGGGCATCGCGCATGGAGCCGCGCGCGGCGCGGGCCAGCAGGCGCAGGGCCTGTGCCTCGGCGCTGACCTGCTCCACCTCCAGCACCTTGGTCAGGTGTTCGCGGATGGTCTCGGGCGCCATGGGCCGCAGGTTGAACTGCAGGCAGCGGCTCAGCACGGTGACCGGCACCTTCTGCGGGTCGGTGGTGGCCAGCACAAATTTCAAATACTCGGGCGGCTCTTCCAGAGTCTTCAGCATGGCGTTGAACGCCGTGTTGGTGAGCATGTGCACCTCGTCGATCATGAAGACCTTGAAGCGCCCCTGCACCGGCTTGTAGACCGCCTGCTCCAGCAGGGCCTGCACCTCGTCCACGCCGCGGTTGGAGGCGGCATCGAGCTCGGTGTAGTCCACAAAGCGCCCGCTATCGATGTCGGTACAGGCCTGACACACGCCGCAGGGCGTGGCGGTGATGCCTCCCGTGCCATCTGCGCCCTGGCAGTTGAGCGACTTGGCCAGAATGCGCGACACCGTGGTCTTGCCCACGCCACGGGTTCCGGTGAACAGGTAGGCGTGGTGCAGCCGCTGGGTGGTGAGCGCGTTGGTCAGCGCCTGCACCACGTGGTCCTGCCCCACCATTTCGGTGAAGTTGCGCGGACGGTACTTGCGGGCGAGCACGAGATAGGACATGGGAGGTGATTCTATGTGGTGGCAGCGCCGCCCCGGCCTGCCCGGCGGAAATCTTCCACGTCCGGCACTGCCACCGTCCGGACGGCGAACCCCGAATTCGCCTAGAATAGACCCCGACGGGCCCTCCCGCATGGTGAGGCGGCCAACCGGGTCAGGTGGGGAACCAAGCAGCCCTAACCGCGGAGCCAGTGCCGGGGTCGGGGTCCGTCACCTTATTCCAAAAGCCAATATTGACGCGGGTTCTACGCCCCGTTTGGCTTGCAAGTCCGCCCGAAACAACGCGAACTTAAATCCCCACTCTTCATTGTCGACAGTCCTGCCGGGAATTGCTGTTCTTCACCGCCGCTGGCGTTGACTCGCAGACTCAACGGGGACTATCGATCGACACCAATCAATTACCCAATGCGCGTAACTGGGTCATGGCGGTCATCTAAGGCTGCTCCGCTTCAAGACTGGTTCCGACCCATAGCAGCCATTCAACGAACTCACCCGATTGAGGGATGTTCAGGTGAGGCGCGGGTGGTCACAATGCAGCGGAAGCAGGCCTTTCCGCTCAGCTTACCAACGCATCCTCTAGCGTTGGAATTTTCGTGGTTTGCAAGTTTGTTATCTGAGGTCCATTCACCCAAAGCGACAAATACCCATACAGATCAATCGTTTAGCAGACTGACACTACAAGGCTCTCACTGTGGCCTGCCATGTTATTGCGCGGTTTTGCGGGGTTTCACGGTTTGTTAATGAATTGCACGGCAGGCAATATACTGATAAAAATCAAGTGAAAACAATCACTTAGCTGCTGCAAGGGAGGCGCAGACCATGACAAATGAGCCATGTTATTCCGCATTTCTGCGGTTTATATCAAGTTAGGCCGTATGGATCCGGCTCTCGTGTTCTGCGTGTTCTGGATGTACAGCGGCTTTGTCTGGTGGCTCAAGTGGTGTCTATATCCTCATGCAGCCGTTGTTGATCCCTTGCCGCGGGCCGAGTGGCGCCCTGGGCAGGAACTCGCAGTGGTCATCAGCCCAGATTACTGGTGGGCACTTCGCTTCAAGCATCGGCTAGATGCTGCAGCTCCGGCTGGCAGGAAGAAAGAGCTCCGGAAACGGTTCGTGGAGTCGAACAACTATCTGAACCTTGGCTTCAGCCTCGTTCTTGCTCTCCTGTGTCTCTGGCTCAGGGCTTTTGCCCCAGACTCCTTGCTGTTCCCTGTTGCATCGACAGCAGCCATGATTCGCCTCGTCTCCCGGAGCTACGAAATTGCGTACGCGTTCGGCCGCGATGTGTTTCAAACAGGTAAGTCGTCCACCGGCCTAAACAAGCACCAACGCGTGCGACTTGCGCTATTGAGCTATTTGGAAATCTACGCATACTCTGCTGCCGCTTACACCGCACTGCCGACCTTGAAGACCGCGGCCGATGCGGTGACCCTTTCTCTGAACGTCGGCACTCTCACGAACGTGGGGTACGCTTTTGGGTGCAATCCGGCTCCGTTTGTGGTGAACATCGTGTTCTTTCAGGTGATAACCACCCTCAGCTTGGTAGTCCTGAGCCTCGCTGCGTACTTGGGTAGAAAGAAGTAGGTGGGAGTGAGACGCGACATCCGGCCTAACAGGTCGTTCGACGCGGGCGCGCACCGGTCAACTCCGCCGTTAGCGTGTAACCATGTTCATGCTGGATACCAACGCCTTCAATTGCGCGCTTGATAGCGGCATTGATCCCAAGGCTCTCTCCAGCCGAGGTCCGCTGTACGTGACGCACGTTCAGCTTAATGAACTCCAAAAGACCAAGAAGCCCGTGGGTCGCCTCGACCAGCTCTTGAGTGTCTTTGGCTCCGTCGAGCAGGAAAGTATTCCAACCTCTGCGGCGATTTGGGACGTTTCTGAATATGGTGCGGCTGAGTATGGTTCTGCAGGGGGAGCTTACGACGCGATGCTGGCACGCCTCGACCAATTGAATGGCGGTAAGAGAGGCAATGCGCGGGACATTCTCATCGCTGTGACCGCTCTTAAGCATAGGTATACGTTAGTGACAGAAGACAAAGACCTCAAGGCTGTATTCCTGGAATTCGGAGGGAGCGCAGAGTCTTTCACGGAGTTGACGCGGGATGCACGCTAACAACTCAGTCAAGCGCCGATCGCCTAACAGGTCAATCCACGCGACCGCCTATGGCGGCGCGTGATCTCCGACGTTAGCTGTGCGAATCACTTTTCCCCATAGCAGTCATTCACCAGTGTCCGCATCTGGCCAGTATCTGCAGCCGCTCCATTACGGGCTGCGTTGAAACCCCGGAGCGATAAATCCGCTCGATCCCTATCCAAGACCAATTGCCCTCATTCGACTGGCACGGTCTGAACGCGAGTTTGCGACCAAGAGCCCAAGACGATCTCTGCGCCATCACGAATGAAGGTCATGTCGGCGGGATATTGCTCCTGAATTCTGGCGTACAGATGCAAGTCGGGCATGGAGAAGATCATGAATTCGCCATTCCCGACTGTTCCAACCAGCTTGGAGTCAGGTGACCAGCGGGTGTTTGCACCCGTTCCACCAGAAGACACTGGTGTAGCGGCAACAATTTTTCCCGCCAATGTGAGTAGACGAAGTTCTCTGGCCCGCGTGGCACTGCTGTATCCAACTGCTGCAATGTAGTTGGAGGATGGCGATAAAACGGCAGCATCAAGAACATCAAAGCCTGGGTCTACTTCACGATCAGGCATGCGCAACGGCCAAGTCCAGATGCTGAGATAGGGACGACGTATTGGGGTTGTGGCAGTCCACTTTGGTTGGTGTGCAATGAGCCAACGGCTTCTGTTCGCATCACAAGAAACGGCTTTGATCATTTCTCCTTTGAAACCAAAGGTCTCAACAATCGAGAGGTCGCTAACCTGCCTGATCCGGAGGTCGCCCGACCACGACCCATCCACAAGAAGACTGCCATCTGCCGAGAAAATCAAATCAGGCCCCTCGTCCTGGCGTTTTGGCCGCATGGCGAAGAGCTTCTCGCCGCTCTCCACGCAAAGTAGTGCAATTTCACCCCAAGTGCTTTTGACGGCCAACAATGCCTCGCTGGGACTAAATGCAGCACACGATGGATGTGACAGCGGATGTGAAGCCCACAAGCGCTTGCGTTGAACCAGGTCGGTTATGGAGACATCTCGACCGACAGAGGCGAGCAGGCGCTCGCTCGGTGACGCGGTCAGAAAATAGCTCTTGGGAAGTTTGAGTGAGCGAGTTACCACGGTGAAGGAGAGCGCAGATGTATGTGGAGACGGCATTGTGACCGTCCTGACATTGACCGAACATCCCCCATTTGGGTGAAATCCCATGTCCGCTTTCGAGGCGAAAGCCGGATGACTGCAACTGACCCATTCGAGCCGACCAGACGCTCAGACTCGTCACCGCAAAGCTGTCCTCCACGGTCTCGCCTCAGCCAGAGCTTTTGGGCGCGAGGCAACCGCCTGCTGATGGACGGGAATGGTTCTCGGCCGCACTGGCTGGGCGCATAATGCCGGTTGGACATCTAGAACCTACTTCGTGCAGGGATCTCTATCCGCCACACGATGCCTCGTTTTAGCCTCGACAATGCGACAACGCCAATTCTCGGCGGCCTTCAGGAGCCTTGCATGTCAAAGCCGTACAAGCGTGCCGACCCGCTCGCGCAGAAGAACGCTCCCAGCGACGCAGGTCGTGCGGAAAAGGACGCTGCTCGCCTTGGGCGCGACACACGTGGGTGGGTCGCCGCCAACAAGCGCCCAGGGAAGGAGTTCGAAGCCCGACGCAACCTTCCATCCGGCCCGCTGGGAGGCTCAGGCCGCAAAACAAATATCTCGCGATCCTCCTAGGCTGCCGCGAGACCGCCATCAGCCAGCAACAGTCCTTGGTGGTAGAGCGCTAGTGTGAATCGAACCAACTTAGGTAGTGACTCCTTGACCTGGCTCACGCAG
>JAGRPL010000004.1 GCA_019449595.1 Rhodoferax sp.
CATCAACGAGTCCAGCCGCAAGATCTCCGACATCATCAGCGTGATCGACGGCATTGCCTTTCAGACCAACATCCTGGCCCTGAACGCGGCCGTGGAAGCGGCCCGCGCCGGCGAGCAGGGCCGCGGCTTTGCCGTGGTGGCCTCCGAAGTGCGCAGCCTGGCCGGACGCAGCGCCGAGGCCGCCAAGGAGATCAAGAACCTCATTGGCGCCAGCGTGGAGCGGGTGGAGCACGGCACGGCCCTGGTGGACCAGGCCGGCATCACCATGACCGAGGTGGTCAGCAGCATCAAGCGGGTCACCGACATCATGGGCGAGATCAGCGCGGCCAGCAACGAGCAGGCCCTGGGTGTGACACAGGTGGGCGAGGCGGTGACACAGATGGACCAGGCCACGCAGCAGAATGCGGCGCTGGTGGAGGAGATGGCGGCAGCGGCTTCCAGCCTGAAGGCCCAGGCGTTGGATCTGGTGCACACTGTCAGCGTGTTCAAGCTGGACGACGGGAAGGCCGCCCGCCCGGCTGCCAAACCCCGCCCGCCGAGTGCGCTGGCGGCAGCGCGGAACCAGCCAGCGCTGGCCGCCCAAAAAACGCCGAAGAAAATCACCCCGGCACCTGCCTTGCAGGTTGCGCATGCGCGTGTGGAGAAGTCGGCGGCGGGTGATGAGTGGGAAACGTTCTGACACAATTGAGGTAACGTGAAATGACTTGAACGGCGAGGCTTGGTGCCGGAGTCGGAAACAACACATAAATGCGCCGCCTCATCGCCCTTGCTTTGACCGTCTGGTTGGCCCTGCTGGCGTTGCCCGCGGGGGCCGAGGCGCCGTTGCGTTTGGGGGTTCTGGCCTTTCGCCCCAAGGTGCAGGCCGTGGCGCAATGGCAACCGCTGGCGACCTACCTCGGCACGGCGCTGGGGCGCCCCGTCAAATTGGTGGTGTATGACCTGGCCGAGCTGGAAATGGCGGTGGGGCAGAAGGAAGTGGATGTGGTGCTTACCAACCCGGGCCACTACGCTTTGCTGCAGCACCGGTTTGGCTTGTCGGCACCGCTGGCCACCCAGATCAACCAGGAGGGCCAGCATGGCCTGGCCTCGTTCGGCGGGGTGATCTTTACCCGCAGCGATGCCCAGAAAATCAACACCCTGTCCGACCTGGTGGGCCAGCGCATTGTGGTGACCAGCACCGATTTTCTGGGGGGCTACCAGATGCAGGCCTTCGAGATGCTGGAAGAAGGGTTGCCCCTGCCGGCTCCCGAGAAACTGCTCACCACCGGCATGCCGCAGGATCTTCCGGTGCAAGCCGTCCTGGCAGGGCGCGCCGACGTCGGCTTTGTGCGTACCGGTGTGCTCGAGGCCATGGCACACGAGGGCAAGCTGGACTTGGGGCGCATCAAGGTCATCAACCAGCAGGCATTGCCGTCCTTTCCCTATGTGAGTTCCACCCGGCTGTACCCGGAATGGCCGGTGGCAGTGGTGGAGCCGGTGGACGATGTGCTCGCCCGCCGGCTGGCCGTGGCCCTGTTGTCGCTCCCCACCGACAGTGCTGCCGCCCGGGGTGCGGGCATTCGCGGGTTTACCACGCCGGCCAACTACGCCGGCGTCGAACGGCTGTTGCACACGCTGCGCCTGCCGCCCTTTGATGTGACGCCCGAAATCACGCTCGCCGACCTGTGGAAGAAATACGCCGGCTGGATCGTGGCCACGGGGTGGCTGGGGCTGCTGCTGGCAGGCATGGCGGTGCGCCTGCTGTTCCAGAAGCGGGCCTTGCAGCAGAGCCGGGCGCGTTACCGCCAGGAAAGCCAGCGTCTGGCAGAGGTCATCTGGGCCACCCATATCGGGACCTGGGAGTGGAATGTGCAGACGGGCAGCATGGTGGTCAATACCCGCTGGGCCGAAATCATCGGGTGCACGCTGGATGAGCTGGCGCCGATCAGCGCCGACCTCTGGAAGCGGTACATGCAGCCCGATGACTTTGAACGCTCCAATGCCTTGGTAGAGCGCTGCTTTCGCCGCGAGGTGGAAACCTACGAGTGCGAGATCCGGATGCGCCACAAGCAGGGCAATTGGGTCTGGGTACTCAGCCGGGGACGGGTCGTCGAGTGGCAGGACGACGGCAAACCCTTGCGCATGTCGGGAACCCTGATCGATATTGCTGAGCGCAAGGAGGTGGAGCTGGCCCTGCAGACCGCGACCGACGACCTGGCCGGCCGCGAAGCCCTGCTCAAGCAGATTCTGGACACCTCCAGCGTGGCCATTTTCCTGGTTGGCAAGGATGGGCGCATCATGCACGCCAACCAGCGCATGGCCGACATGTTCGGCATCCCGCTGGCGACCCTGCTCGGCAAGGAATACGTGGAGCTGATCCACCCGTCCGAGCGCGAGGCCGGGCGCCAGTCCATGCTGGCACTGCTCGACAGCCAGGTCCCGTTGGTGGATCTGGAGCGCCGCTACTGGCATACCGATGGCACGGAGTTCTGGGGCCATCTGACTGGAAAGCGTTTTCGGGGCGACCGGGAAGACGGGTATCGCCTGCTGGGTGTGATTGGCGACATCACCGCCCGCAAACAGGCCGAGTTGCGCGAACAGCACCACCGCCAGGTGCTGGCCATGCTGGCCGAAAAGGCCCCGCTGCCCGACGTGCTCCAGGCCATTGCCCGCAACATAGAGAGCATCAATCGGGCCCACCTGTGCAGCATCCTGCTGCTGGACGAGGAGGGGCAGACCCTGCGCCTGGGGGCGGCGCCCAGCCTGCCTGCACAATACCTGCAGACGCTGGACGGACTGTCCGTCGGCCCGGATGCGGGCCTGTGCGGCACCGTGGCATTTACCGGCGAGCCCCTGGTGGTGGACGACATGGAGCACCACGCGGCGTGGTCGCCCCGTGTTTATTTCGCGCGTCAGGCGGGGCTGCGCGCGTACTGGTCTTCGCCCATTCGCTCCGCGCAGGGCAAGGTGCTGGGAACGTTCGCCATTTACCTGCGCTACGCCAGCCAGCCAACACCCGAGGACCGGCACTGGATGGAGGACGAAGCGCGCCTGATTGCCCTGGCCATCGAGAAAACCGCGGACGAGGCGCGGCTGCAGTTGGCAGCCAGCGTATTCACCCATGTGCGCGAGGGCATCACCATTGCCGACATCAATGGCTCGATTCTCGAGGTGAACGACACCTTCACCCAGATCACGGGGTACAGCCGTGAAGAAGTGATGGGGCGCAACCCGCGCATCCTGAGCTCCGGCCGGCAAGGGCCCGAGTTCTACCAGGCCATGTGGGGCGCGCTGACGGACAAGGGCTACTGGTCGGGTGAAATCTGGAACCGGCGCAAGAACGGCGAGGTGTATGCGCAGTTGCTCACCATCAGCGCGATGCGCGATGCACAGGGTGTGGTGCAGAACTACGTTGCGGTGTTCATGGACATCATGCCGATGAAGGCGCAGCAGCTGCAACTGGAGCACATTGCCCACTTTGACGCCTTGACGGGCCTGCCCAACCGTGTGCTGCTAGGAGACCGCCTGCAGCACGCCATGGCCCAGGCGCAGCGGCGCGACCGCGCACTGGCCGTGGCCTTCCTCGACCTGGACGGGTTCAAGGTGGTCAACGACATGCACGGCCATAACGTCGGGGACCAGTTGCTGGTCACGGTGGCACAGCGCATGAAGTCCGCGCTGCGCGAAGGCGACACTCTGGCGCGCATTGGCGGCGATGAGTTCGTGGCCGTGCTGGTGGACCTGAACGAAACGCGCGAGAGTGAGCTGGTGCTGGAGCGCCTGTTGCACGCCGCAGCCGATCCGGTCACGGTGGAGGACGCCGTCATGCAGGTGTCCGTCAGCATTGGCGTGACGCTGTATCCGCAGGACGATGTGGACGCCGACCAGTTGATACGCCACGCCGACCAGGCGATGTACCTGGCCAAGCAGGCTGGCAGGAACCGCTACCACCTGTTCGATGTGGCCAATGCGGTTGCGGTCAAGACCCGGCGCGAGAGCCTGGGACACATCCAGCGCGGGCTCGAACAGCGCGAGTTTGTCCTGTATTACCAGCCCAAGGTGAACATGGTGACGGGCGAGGTCGTTGGTGCGGAGGCGCTGATCCGCTGGCAGCACCCCGAGCGCGGCCTGCTGTCACCCGCGGCGTTCCTGTCGGTCATCGAGAACCACTCCCTGAGCGTGGCTGTGGGAGAGTGGGTCATTGAAACGGCGCTGTCCCAGATGACCCAGTGGCGCGCCATGGGCCTGCACATTCCGGTCAGCGTCAACATCGGTGCCTACCAGCTGCAACGGGCCAATTTCAGCGGCCGGCTGTTCGAGATGCTGGGGCGGTACTCCGACCTGCCGCCGGGCAGCCTGGAGCTGGAGGTGCTGGAAACCAGCGCCATGGAAGACATCGGGCAGGTATCGCAAGTCATGCGCACCTGCCACGCCATGGGCGTGGGCTTTGCACTGGACGATTTCGGCACGGGGTATTCCTCCTTGACGTACCTCAAGAATCTGCCGGCCGAGGTGCTCAAGATTGACCAGAGCTTTGTGCGCGACATGTTGCGCTACCCGGATGACCTGGCGATCGTCCAGAGCGTCATTGATCTGGCCCGTGCGTTTGGCCGCTCGGTGATTGCCGAAGGCGTCGAAACGGCGGCGCATGGGCAGCGTCTGCAGGCCATGGGCTGCCATCTGGCGCAGGGCTACGGCATTGCCCGGCCGATGCCAGCACAGGATTTTCCCGGATGGGCCGAGCGCTGGCACACCGCTCCGACCTGGACGGCGTGAGGGTATTTGGTCGGCCCCTTTGCCGGACTTTGGAACGAAAAACGACCCCAGCCACCGTATCTATTGCGTGGGTAGCTATCAATTGTGTAGTGAACGCCGCGGGTGGACCGGCGGGGCGTTGCAGCCCTCTGGCGAACATCGTGGTTGGGAAAATACACAGGCATAAAATCACGCTCCGAATGCCGACGCCGGCAGGGCCAAACCGGCGCCGGCAGGGCAAAATGCTGTTTGGTGATCCATTCGGTCAAGACAAGAATTAATGCAATGGCTGCTGGGGGGAGTGTGTGCCCCTCGACGCTTATCTGAGGACCCCACAACATGAAACGTGACCAATTTTCCCGCCCCCAGGACCTGATGGACATCCAGCCCATCAGCCACGACGTACTGACCGAAAAATACCTCAAGCCCGGCGAATCCAGTATCGATGACCTGTACCGCCGCGTGGCGGGGGCCCTGGCTTCGGTCGAGGCCGAGGCGGATCGCGCCAAGTACGAAGCGATCTTTCTGGAAAACCTGTACGCCGGTGCCATTGGCGCCGGGCGCATCATGAGCGCGGCCGGAACCGCCATCCAGGCCACCCTGATCAACTGCTTTGTGCAGCCGGTGGGCGACTGCATCCAGGGCGTGGACGACGAGGGCTACCCCGGCATCTATGAAGCCCTGCGCGAGGCGGCCGAGACCATGCGCCGCGGTGGTGGTGTGGGCTACGACTTCTCCCGCATTCGCCCACGTGGCGCGGCGGTCAAGGGCACGGCGTCCATGGCTTCGGGCCCCTGCAGTTACATCAATGTGTTCGACCAGTCCTGCTCCACCGTGGAGAGCGCCGGTGCACGCCGCGGCGCGCAGATGGGCGTTCTGCGCATCGACCACCCGGACGTGCAGGAATTCATCACGGCCAAGCGCACTCCGGGACGCTGGAACAACTTCAACGTGTCTGTGGGCGTGTCCGACGCCTTCATGCAGGCACTGACGGATGACCAGCCCTGGGAGCTGGTGCATGCTGCCAAGCCCGGCGCCACACTGATGGCCAAGGGCGCGTTCCAGCGCGCCGATGGCATGTGGGTCTACCAGACGCTGGCCGCGCGGGACCTGTGGGACATCGTGATGCATTCCACCTACGACTTCGCCGAGCCGGGCATCCTGTTCCTGGACCACATCAACGAAGACAACAACCTGCGTTACTGCGAGTCGATCTCCGCCACCAATCCCTGTGGCGAACAGCCGCTGCCGCCGTATGGCTGCTGCGACCTGGGTCCCATCATCCTGCCGCGTTTCGTGCGCAACCCCTTCGGCTTTGCCGGAACCCCGACTTTCGATTTCGAAGCCTTCGAAAAGACGGTCGCCACCCAGGTGCGGGCACTGGACAACGTGCTGGACGTAACGTTCTGGCCGCTGGAGCAGCAGCGCGCCGAGTCGGCCGCCAAGCGCCGCATCGGCGTGGGCTTCACCGGCATGGGCAACGTGCTGGCCATGCTGTGCCTACGCTACGACGCCGCCGAGGGGCGCGAGATGGCCGCCCGCATTGCCGTGTCCATGCGCGATGCCGCGTATACCGCGTCGGTTGCGCTGGCGCGTGAAAAAGGGAAGTTCCCCAAGTTCGACGCCGAGGGCTACCTGGCTCCCGGCACCTTCGCCAGCCGTCTGCCGGCGGCCCTGCAGCAGTCCATCCGCAAGCATGGCATCCGCAACAGCCACCTGCTGTCGATCGCGCCCACCGGAACGGTCAGCCTGGCCTTTGCCGACAACGCCTCCAACGGAATTGAGCCAGCGTTCTCCTGGATGTACAAGCGCAAGAAGCGCGAGGCCGATGGCAGCTCCAGCGAGTACTCGGTGGAAGACCACGCCTGGCGCCTGTACCGGGAACTGGGCGGCGATGTCAACAACCTGCCCGACTACTTCATCTCGGCGCTGGACATGTCCGCGTCCAGCCACATCGGCATGATGGAAGCGGTGCAGCCCTTTGTGGATACCGCCATCTCCAAGACGGTCAACGTGCCGGCCGACTACGCCTACGAAGACTTCAAGGGCCTGTACCAGCAAGCCTGGCGCGCTCGCCTCAAGGGGCTGGCCACCTACCGGCCCAATGCCATCCTGGGTTCCGTGCTGTCGGTGGAGAGCGCTCCGGCGGCCGCTGCTGCTGCACCGGCGCCGGTCATCGACCCCATGCGCACGGTGATCGAGAGCCGCCCCAAAGGCGCGCTGTCGGCCGTGGCGGAAAAGGTGGAGTACTGGACGCACGAGGGCCACAAGACGCTGTACCTGCTGGTGTCCTTCCTGCCCGTACCCACCGCCGACGGCAAGGGCACGGTCGACCGTGCCATCGAGTTCTTCATGCCCGTGGGCCAAAGCGGCGAGTCCCAGCAATGGATGACGTCGAGCATGCGCCTGCTGTCGCTGGCCGCGCGCGGCGGTTTCCTGGAGCGTGCCCTCAGCGACATGCGCAAGGTGGCCTGGGACCGCGGTCCGGTGCGCCTGGGAACACACCAGAAGGAAGACGGAACCCGCGTGCCCATGTGGCACGACTCCGAAGTGGCCGCGGTGGCCTATGCCATCCAGAACATTCTGGCCCAGCGCGCTGCCAGCACACGGGAGTCCGGTGCTGTGGTTGCGCCCGCGCTGACGCAGGAAAACATTCCGGCGACCGCCGGCGGCCCTCCCATCATGGCGGGCAAGAAGTGCAGTGAGTGCGGTGCCCACGCGGTGATCCGCAAGGACGGTTGTGACTATTGCACCCAGTGCGGGCATTTGGGAAGCTGTGGATGACCCAGCGCCCCGTCATCCCGTTGCGGGTGACCAAAGGCAAACCTTCCGCTGAGGCGTTGGCGGCGCTGGACCGCCGCTGGCGCGCACGCTACCTGTTGCTGGCGCCGCACCGGCTGGGTTTTTTCCTGGCCATGGTGGTGCTGGTCATTTCCGGCGCCTGGTGGGCGCTGGTGCAACTCGACCGCGTCAGCGCCGCGGTGACCCTGCCCTACGCCCTGTCACCCACGCTGGTCCATGCCGCGGTCATGACGTTTGGCTTCATTCCGCTGTTCTTCTCGGGGTTCCTGTTCACGGCGGGTCCCAAGTGGCTGGGCGTGCAAGCGCCGGAGGCCAGCCAGCTGCGTGCCCCCCTGCTCCTGCAGACGGCGGGCTGGCTGCTGTGGGTCAGCGGTGCGCACGTGCACCTGCTGTTGGCGCTGGGGGGCTTGGTCCTGGCCTGGAGCGGTTTGACCTACATGACGTGGCTGTTCTGGCGCCTCATCCGGGCCAGCACCGTGGAAGACCGCCTGCATGCCCGCACCATCGGCGTGGCGTGCCTCATCGGCTGCGTGAGCCTGGCCGGCGTGGCGCTCAGCCTGTGGCTGGACGCTTCCGCAACGGCCCTGGCCTGTGTTCTCACCGGTTTGTGGGGGTTCGTGGTGGTCGTGTATGTGTCGGTGGCGCACCGCATGCTGCCGTTTTTCACCTCCAGCGCCATGCCGTTCATCACCGCGTGGCGCCCCTTCTGGGCCCTGGGGTTGATGCTGGCCACCGCCGGCCTGGAGGTGTTGGCCGTCTGGGTCGATAGGGCGGGGCCGCTGCCGGGGGCGCTGGCTGGTGCCTGGCTGCTGGCGCGCGGGGTGCTGGAGTTGCTCTCGGGCGGCGTGCTGTTGTGGCTGGCTGTGGTCTGGGGCTTGATGCAAAGCCTCAAGAACCGCCTGCTGGCCATGCTGCACATCGGGTTCCTGTGGCTCGGGCTGGCCATGGTCCTGGGCGGCGCTGCGCAGTTGCTGAGCTGGCTGCAAGGGGCTCCGGTGCTGTTTCTGGGCGCACTGCATGCGCTCACCATGGGCTGCCTCGCCTCGCTGATGCTGGCCATGGTCACCCGGGTGTCCTGCGGCCACAGTGGCCGTCCGCTGGTGGCCGACAACACCGTCTGGGTGCTGTTCTGGATGCTGCAGATTGCCACGCTGCTGCGCATTACCGCGGCGGCGCAAGGGTTGCTGGCCGGGGGCCTGCTGTTGACCGCCGCGCTGTTGTGGACCACCATCATGGCGGTGTGGGGCGTGCGCCTGGCGGGCTGGTACGGGCGTCTGCGGGCCGATGGGCGTGCGGGCTGAAGGAGGTGGCGTGATGTCTGGCAACGATCTGGCAGTGATGGCAGCGGAACTCATGCAGTCGCGCCAAACCATCTTGCCCAAGCGCCTGGTTGCGCCCGGGCCGCAGGGCGAACACCTGCGCGCCATCCTGGACGCGGCGGCTTCCGCCCCCGACCACGGGCAGTTGTTGCCCTGGCGGTTCATTGCGGTGCCGCAGGAGGCGCGCGCGCCTCTGGCACAGGTCTTTGGAGACGCCCTGCTGGAGCGCGACGCCTATGCCACCCCCGAGCAGGTGGCACAGGCGCAGGAAAAAGCCTATCGCTCGCCGCTGCTGCTGCTCGTAGTGGTGGACGGCGAGCGGGGTGACCCCGAGATCGATTTGTACGAGCGCATGGTCTCGACCGGCTGTGCCGTGCAGAACATGCTGCTCATGGCCACGGCGCTGGGTTACGGCTCGGCGCTGACCAGCGGCAAGGCCCTGAAGTCGGCCGGGTTCCGCACGCTGTTCGGTCTGGCCGACGGTGAGCACGCCCTGTGTTTCATCAGCGTGGGAACCGTGCTGTCGCGCAAGAGCCGGCGCCAGCGGCCGGCGGCGGCGGACTACGTGAGCACCCTGGACGTCAAAGGGTTATGACGGCCGGGTTCTAATTCTGTTTTTTGGCGTGTGGATAGCGCCCGTTTCTTTATCTGGATACACCATGGACATTTCAAGTTTTGACGACCTGCTGCAGGCCGCCCGCTACCAGCCGCTGCCCCAGCGTCTGCTGTTTGTGTTTGCCGGCGTGGAACTCCCCGACGAAGCCACCCCCGAGCAACGCGCGCGCTTTGAGGCAGGCGAGGGCGGCGCGCTGGTGCCGGTGATGTGCGTGGACAAGAGCCCGCAGGAACTCGACTCGTTTGAGATCCTGGTGCAGGAAGCCAGCCAGTTCGGCCAGCCCTGGGGCATGGTGTTTGCCGCCGCCGTGTCGGGTTCACCCGGCGAGCCGCCGACCAGCGAAGAAGCCGAGAAGGCGCTGGAGCGCATGGTCGAGTCCATCAAGCAGGGCGACATTGGCGCCTACATTCCGTTCGACCGGCGCGGGCAGCCCGTCAATATCGGCTGACATGGGCGCGGCCCCCCGGGCAGGGAGCGCGGTTGCGCTGCCCGGCCACCACACACCGGCAGTCGGCCTGGAGGCCCCCTTCGAAATGCTGGAGGCCTGCCACGAGCGGGTTCAACGCATGCTGACCCTGATGGGGCGCCTGCAGCAGCACCTGCTGGAGACGGGGCTGGACGACAGCGCCCGCCAGGCCGCGCGCGACGTCATGCGCTACTTCGACCTGGCTGCACCCCTGCACCACCAGGATGAAGAGCTGCACGTCTTTCCCCCCCTCCTGGCCGGTACGGATGCGGGCCTGCGCAACCTGGTGCAAGGGCTCATGCAGGACCATCGGCAGATGGAGGCCGCCTGGCCGCTGGCGCGCGCCGCATTGCTGGCGGTGGCCGAGGGGCCCGCGTCCGATGGCGGACCGCTGAATGCCGAGCAGACCGATGCGTTGAACCGCTTTTCCGCGCTTTACGCGCAGCACATCCAGAGCGAGGAAGACCTCGTCTATCCGGCCGCGCAAGCCGTGCTGTCACCCGATGCCGTGCAGGCCATGAGCGCCGACATGATGCGCCGTCGGGGCGTGGTGCAACGGGCGTAGCGCTTGGGGCCGCTCAGTTGGGGCGGGCGAGTTCTGGCGCGCGGCCCAGCATGATGTCGCAGGCACCCTGCACGGCCTGGTGCATCCGCAGCGCATCGTGTCGCGTGGCGGCCACCCCGCCAAAGCGCATGGCGCAGTACGCGTCCACCGCGTAGCCCAGCCAGCGCTTCGCCAGGGGCGCCACACCGGCCGCATCCATCCAGTGCTCGCGCACCGACTGGCCGGCTTTGCGGTAGTGGCCCTGCCCGTGCAGGCACCACTTCAGCGCCTGGGCAGACGCGCGCATGGACTGCTGCGGAAAATGCGAGGCCAACGCCCAGGACCAGCCTAGTACCAGTGCCAGGCCGACGCGGTAGCGGTTGCACCACAGCAGATAGGTGACCAGCAGCAGCGCCACCAGCATCAGCAGCAGTGCCACCAGTACCAGCCAGTTGATTTGAAGGATGCTTGTCGATGAGGTTTCCTGCTCCAGGGTGCCCCCGGTGTCCACCGCGTGTCCCGTCGCGGCGCCCAACAGGGATTCGGCCCAGCCGATCAGTCTGTGCATCAGATTGCGCTGCCACTGGGGAATGAAACGGTCCCCGGCCGCTTCGCGCATGTTCTGCAGCATGTGCTCCCAGCGCCCGGCCAGTCCCCCGGCAGAGGTTGCGTTCCCGGGCTCGGCGCCACTCGCCGCCGCAGACGATCCGCCCGTGCCCTGGCCTCGTGTGCCGCCGCTGTCGCCGGCGGGCTGCTGGAACAGCCCGGGCGTGTCCGTGCCGGGGGGCAGGAAACCAAAGCCCAGAACGGCCGGTCGGGGGGCGAAGAAAAACAGCAGCACCGCCAGCAGCAGGGACAGACCGATGAACCCCAGCGCCATCAGCGCCTTGGTCCAGCGGGAGAGGGGCGTGCCCGCCGCATGCTCCCAGGCCAATGCCAGCCCGCCGAAGACCCACGCCGGGCCCAGATAAAACCAGAGCGTCCAGTCCGCGTTGCCGTGGGTGCCCACCATGAAGCTCACCACAAAGATGACGGTCAGGGTGAGGTAGAAATCCCGGCGCGTTCTGAGAACGGCTGCGCGGGCGCCCAGAACGATCATCAGCGCCAGGCTGGTCCACCGCAGCAGGTTGAACATGGCCAGCCCGGGAAACAGGGCCAGCACCACACCCAACCAGCCCAGCACCGTCCACTGGGTTTTGCCGGCATTGCCCGGTTTGCGGGCGTGCAGGGTGCCGGCACCAAACCCCAGCAAAGCCCACACCAGCCACAGCGTGCCCTCCACACCAAAATAGCCGTAGCGCCGGTCCAGGTAGGAGAAGGACCAGCCAACCAGCAGGTAGCTCATCCCCGTCAGCGCCACGACGGCGCGGCTGTTCAGGGGCGTGTCGGCGGGGTTCTGCGCAGGAGTGTCGGAAGCCGCTGTCATGGCATCTCCAGAAAAGTGGCCATGCGGGCGTCTGCAAGGGCTTTCTGCAGGGCTTTGGCCTGCGCCCGTTCCTGTGGCAGCGCACTGCGTCCCACGGCAATGCACACCACCACCGGACAGTTCTTGAGCGCCACCGCGGACAGCGCCTGGATGAGCGCCTCTGCCCCACAGCCGGCGGCCACCACCACGGCAACCTGTTCGCCGACGGCAGTATCGGCAGCGATTTGCGCCACCGTCTGCAACAGGCTGTGCGCGGTGGGGGCGGCGTCGGCCAGTGCGCGCCGGATGGCGACACCATCGCGCAAGGGCGCAGCGTTGCCCGGCAGGTAGGCGCGCAACTGCACGCCATGTGCCTGTGCTGCGTCACACACACCGGCGGCCAGGCGGATCGCCTGCTCGGCCGCACTGTCGGCATCGCCCAGCGCGGCTGCGCCGGGAATATCGACTGCCAGGCGCAGGCGCATGGCGCCGCTTTGCTGGAAATGCTGGATCACCAGTTCGCCGGCGCGCGCCGAGGCCCGCCAGCTCACCCGGCCCACCGATTCACCGTGCTGGTAGGGCCGCAGCATCCCCAACTCGAACGATTGGCCCAGCCTGCGGGTGGACAACTCTCCCAGGGGGTCGGCGGTGACATCCCACGGCAACGGCCAGCGCACGGCCTGCGCCTGCGGCAATACGCGCAAATGCACCTGCGGACGGGCCAGGGTGTGGTGGGCGTGGATCAGGCCCAGCGGGAACCCGCTGGAGAGGCGCACGGCGACCAACGCGTAATGCCCCCTGCAGGGGAACTGCACCATGCGCCCCAGATCGGGCGGGTGCCCGGCACGGACAATGGGCAGGGTCTGGCTCAGCACGATGCGGCGTGAGGCCCACTCCCACTCGGTTTCAACGGCCACCATGAAGGCGGGCCAGCGGGCCGTGCGCTCCACCAGCAGGTTCAGATCGCAGCCTTCGCCTTCGGTAATTTCCATGTTTCCGGTGGCCCCCAGGCGCACGGTCATGGAGCGCAACGAGAGCCATGGCAGCGCGAAACCCAGCACGCTCACCACCGCCAGGAACAGGAACATGCCGTACACCATGGGGTCCTGCCGGTTCAGGGCGGCGATGAGCAGCACCGCGCACAGGCCCAGCAGCACCCGCGACCGGGAAAGCCAGCGTTCCATGGCGCGGCTTACTGCGGGGTACGCTGCGACAGCAGGATGGCCTGGATCAGGGTGGCCGCCGGTTCCGGCTCGGTGCCCTGTGTCTGCGCAATGATGCGGTGCGCCAGCACTGGAACGGCCACCTCGCGCACCACCGCCGGGTCCACATAGGAGCGCCCCCGGATGCAGCTCAGGGCGCGGGCCATGCGTGCCAGGCCCAGTGTGCCGCGCGGGCTGGCGCCAAACCGGATGCCGGCATGCTGGCGTGTGGCCCCCACGATGGACGCCATGAACTCGGCCACTTCGGGGGTTACCGTGACGTCGCGGGCGCTTGCCACCAGTTGGGCAAACTCGCCCATCTGGCACACCGGCTGCAGGCGGCTGATGGGGTGGGAAAACTGCTGGGTGTTCACCAGATCCGCTTCCGTGGCGGCATCGGGATAACCGAGCGACAGGCGGATGAGAAAGCGGTCCAGTTGTGCCTCCGGCAACGGGTAGGTGCCCGCCATGTCGATGGGGTTCTGTGTGGCCAGCACCGCAAAGGGCGCGGGCAGGGGCATGGTCTGGCCGTCCAGCGTAATCTGCCCTTCTTCCATGCATTCCAGCAGGGCTGACTGGGCCCGCGGGTTGGCGCGGTTGATTTCATCGGCCAGCACGATGTTGGCGAACACGGGGCCCGGGCGCAGCACAAAGCTGCCGTCTTTGGGGTTGTACACCGGGCCGCCCACGATGTCGGAGGGCATCAGGTCGGCGGTGAACTGGATGCGCTTGAAGGACAGCCCGATGGACACCGCCAGGGCGCGGGCCAGCATGGTTTTTCCCAGGCCGGGCACGTCCTCGATCAGCAAGTGGCCTCCCGCTACCACCGCGGCCAGAGCCAGTTCCACCTGCCGGTGCTTGCCCTGCAGCACCTGTTCCACGTTCTGGACAATGGCGGCAGCAAGCTGCGCAGAATTCTTGGCGGTCCAGCCGCCGGCGTGTGTCTGGCTCAATTGGCACTCTCCCTTTTATGGGGAAATTCTAATGGTGCGCACGCGCCGCACGGCAGCGCCGTAAGATGGCAGGCTCCGCCGACCCCGCACCACACCACCACACGCATGCAGCCCTTCACCACCCCTTTCGTCGCGCCGGTAATGAAGCGCCTTCTCGCATGATGCACGCGCCGTTGCGTCCCAAGGACCTGGTGCTGGCCCTGGTCGTCATCCTGGTGTGGGGTGTGAACTTTGCGGTCATCAAGGTGGGGGTGGTCGGCGTTCCGCCCCTGCTGCTGGCGGCACTGCGGTTCATGCTGGCCGCCTTCCCGGCGCTGCTGTTTTTCAAGGCTCCCAAGGTGCCGCTGCGCCTGTACCTTCTCTACGGCATGACCATTTCGGTGGGGCAGTTCTCCCTGCTGTTCACCGCCATCCACGTGGGCATGCCCACCGGGCTGGCGTCGCTGGTGCTGCAGTCGCAGGCTTTCTTCACCACGCTGCTGGCGGCCTTCTGGCTCAAGGAGCGCTGGCAGACCAACCAGATGGCGGGGCTGGTGCTGGCTGCCGTCGGGCTGGTGCTGATTGGCAGCGCGCACGGCCTGTCCATGCCGCTGGCCGGTTTCCTGCTGACCGTGGCCGCCGCCGTGATGTGGTCCTGCGGCAATATCGTCACCCGTGCGGTGGGGCGTTACGGCCCCATGAACCAGTTGGCATTTGTGGTGTGGGCCAGCCTGGTACCCCCCATTCCGCTGCTCCTGCTGTCCGCCTGGGTGGAGGGGCCCGCCGCCATGGCTGCCGCCCTGCAGCACTTCAGCTGGCAGACGTTTGCCGCCGTGGCCTACCTGGCCTGGGCCGCCACCCTGTTTGGCTACGGTGTGTGGACGGGCCTGCTGGCGCGCTACCCCGCCAACCGGGTGGCGCCCTTTACCCTGCTGGTGCCCCTGGTGGGGTTGACCACGGGCTGGCTCGCGTTTGGCGAGGCGCTCCAACCCGTGCACTATGCCGGCGGCGCGCTGCTGATGGCCGGGCTGCTGCTGAACCTGTTTGGCGGGCGCCTGTTCGTGCGTCTGAAGTGGCAGCCCTGACGCGTTGCGGACACGGCGCGCACCGCAGCCCGGGCAGCCATGGTCCAATAGCAGCATGAATCCGGACGCAAAAACACTCTGGCACGCCCCGCAGTGGGCCTTTGCCGTTCTTCTGGCCCTTCTGGGCATGCTGGGTCCGTTCTCCATCGACACCTACCTGCCGGCGTTTGCCGGCATTGCCCAGTCGCTAGGTGCCACGCCCGTGCAGATGCAGCAGACGCTGTCGGCCTACCTGTTCGGTTTTGCCTTCATGGCGCTGTTCCATGGCGCCATCTCCGACAGCTTTGGCCGCCGCCCGGTGGTGCTGTGGGGGCTGGCCGCGTTCACGCTGGCATCGGTGGGCTGTGCGCTGTCGCAGAGCATTGGCCAACTGGTGTTCTTCCGGGCGGTGCAGGGCCTGTCCACCGGCGCCGGCATCGTGGTGTCGCGCGCCGTGGTGCGCGACATGTTCCCGCCGGCGCAGGCGCAGAAGGTCATGAGCCAGATCACCATCTTCTTTGGCGTGGCGCCGGCCATTGCGCCCATGGTGGGGGGCTGGATGCTGGTGCATGTCAGCTGGCACGGCATCTTCTGGTTCCTGGCCGGGGTGGGGGTGGTGCTGTGGGTGGCCAACTACCGGCTGCTGCCTGAGACCCTGCACCTGTCGCAGCGCCAGCACTTCCATCCGCGCCACCTGCTGGCCGGCTACTGGAAGCTGGGTTCGGACCCGCGTTTCTTCCTGCTGGCGCTGGCCAGTGGCGTGCCGTTCAATGGCATGTTCCTGTACATCCTGAGTGCGCCGGTGTTCCTGGGCGAGCACCTGGGGCTGGCGCCGCAGCAGTTCTTCTGGTGTTTCCTGCTCACCATTGGCGGCATCATGGGCGGCGCCCTGGTCAGCGGGCGCATGGCGGGCAAGGTGGTGCCCAAGCAGCAGATCCGCTACGGCTTCGTCATCATGCTGACGATCGGGGTGATCAATCTGCTGGCCAACCTGCTGTTCAAGGCGCATGTGAGTTGGGCGCTGATTCCGCTGTGCATCTTCTCCTTCGGCTGGGCACTGATGGTGCCGGTGGTGACCCTGCTGGTGCTGGACCTGCACCCCGAGCGCCGGGGCATGGCGTCCAGCCTGCAGATGTTCGTGGGCTCCACGGCCAACGGCATCGTGGCCGGGCTGATCTCGCCGCTGGTGATGTACTCCACCGTGGCCCTGGCGACCGCGTCCCTGCTCATGATGGGCGTGGGCCTGGTGGCGTGGCTCACCATCCGCCACCGCTGGCCCGCCATCGGGCAGACCATCGAGCACCACTGACGCCGCGCCGGTGGGCGCGCGGGATCAGATCTGCACGCGGGTTCCCAGCTCGATCACGCAGTTGTTGGGCAGGCGGAAGAAGCCCGCCACGCTGCCGGCGTTGCGCGACATGAGCGCAAACAGCGCCTCGCGCCAATGGGCCATGCCGGAGCCCTTGGTGGGCACCACAATTTCCCGGCTCAGGAAGTACGAGGTTTCGAACAGGTTGATGGGTAACCCGCGGGATTTGCACAACTCCAGTGCCTTGGGAATGTCGGGTGTGTTCTTGAAGCCGTAGTTGACCTGCACTTTCCAGAAACCGGGCACCAGTGCCTGGACCTCAATGCGCTCATCAAAGGGAATCCACGGGACATCGTGGAAGACCACTGTCAGGATCAGGTTGCGCTCGTGCAGCACCTGGTTGTGCTTGAGGTTGTGCATCAGGGCCTGTGGCACGGTGCCGGGGTTGGCCACGGCGTAGACGGCCGTGCGCGGCACCCGGTGCACCCGGTCACCGGCAAGCGCGGTGACAAAGGGCAGCAGCTCCGGGTCGTCGTGGCGGATGCTGTCAATCAGCAGTTCGCGCCCCCGCCGCCAGGTGGCCATGATGGTGAAAATGCCGAGGCCCAGCACCAGGGGGAACCAGCCGCCCTGGAAGAACTTGATCGAGCACGACACCACCAGCAGCAGGTCCAGCGCCATGAACACGCTGGTGGCAGCCACCGCCACGGGCAGCGGGAAATTCCAGCCGTGGCGGATCACGAAGAAAGTCAGCAGCGTGGTGATGAGCATGGTCACCGTGACGGCAATGCCATAGGCCGAGGCCATGGCCGAGGAACTGCCGAAACCGAACACGGCCAGCAGCACGGCCGCCAGCAGCAGCCAGTTCACCTCAGGCATGTAGATCTGCCCGGCCTCCTTGGCCGAGGTGTACTGCACCTGCATGCGGGGCAGCAGCCCCAGTTGTACGGCCTGCTTGGTCATGGAATAGGCGCCCGATATCACGGCCTGGGAGGCGATCACGGTGGCCAGCGTCGCCAGCACCACGGCCGGCAGCAACCAGGCCGCAGGAAACAGGCGGTAGAACGGGTTCTCCAGTGCGCTGGGGTCACGCATCAGCAGGGCGCCCTGGCCCATGTAGTTGATGGCCAGCGCCGGCAGCACCATGCCGACCCAGGCGTAGCGGATCGGGCGCTTGCCAAAGTGCCCCATGTCGGCATACAGCGCCTCGGCCCCCGTGAACGCCAGCACAATGGCGCCCACCACCACGAACAGGTGCCAGCCCTGGCCGCGCAGGAAGGCCAGGCCATTGAGGGGGTTGAGCGCCGCCAGGATGGCCGGCTGCCGGGCAATTTCCACCAGCCCGGTCACCGCCAGCACGCCAAACCACACCACGATGATGGGACCGAACAGCTTGCCCACCAGGCTGGTGCCAAAGCGCTGTACCGCGAACAGCCCCACCAGGACGGCGGCACAGATGGGCAGCACGAAGGACTTGAACGCCGGCGTGACCACTTCCAGCCCCTCCACGGCGCTGAGGACCGAGATGGCCGGGGTGATGACGCTGTCGCCGTAAAAGAGGGCGGCGCCAAACACGCCGATCAGCAGCAGGACGAGGCGTTTCTCCGGGCTGCTGCCCGCCGCCTTGGCTGCGAGTGCCGTCAGGGCCATGATGCCGCCTTCGCCCCGGTTGTCGGCCCGCAGGATGAGCAGCACGTACTTGAGCGTCACCACCATCATCAGGCCCCAGAAGATCACGGACACCGCGCCCACCAGGTGGGGCTGGTCCAGTGGAATGCCGGTGGCCGGGCCGAAGACTTCCTTCATGGTGTACAGCGGGCTGGTCCCGATGTCGCCGTACACCACACCCAGGGCCCCCAGCGTGAGCGCGGCAAGATTGTCCCGGTTGGCGGATTTACGCATGAATGGCCTTGGCAGAGAAGATGCCCGTACTGTCGCGGCAGGCGCATCAGGAACGCATAAGGATGCGTAATGGAGCGGGGCGGATCAGGCCCGTGTCAGACGACGGCCAGGCGATAGCCCACGCCGGTCTCGGTCAGCAGGTGGCGGGGCTCGGACGGTTCGCGTTCGATCTTGGCGCGCAACTGCCCCATGTAGAGTCGCAGGTAGTGCGTCTGCTCCGTGAACTCGGGCCCCCATACATCCCGCAGCAGCTGTCGGTGAGTGACCACGCGGCCGGCGCTGCGCACTAGCCGGGCCAGCAGCTTGAACTCGGTGGGAGTCAGGTGCACGGGCTCGCCCCGGCACTGCACGACGCGGGTGTTCAAGTCGATCGTGAGGTCGTCCAGCGCATGCACCGTGACGGCGGCGGCCAGCGCCGTGCCGCGGTGGCGCAGGGCGACACGGATGCGGGCCAGCAGCTCCCCCACGCTGAACGGCTTGACCAGGTAGTCGTCGGCGCCGGCGTCGAGCAGCTGTATTTTCTGCGCCTCCTGGTGGCGGGCCGAAACAATCAGGATGGGCAGGGTGTGCTGCTTGCGCACCGCGCGCACCAGTTCGAGGCCGTCGCCGTCGGGCAGGCCCAGGTCCAGCACCAGCACATCGGGCAGGGCATGGTGCAGCAGGGCCTGGGCTTCGTTGATCGATACCGCGGTCTGCACCGCAAAGCCCTCCACGGAGAGGGCAGACTGCATCATGGCCCGGATCTCGCGGTCATCTTCCACGACCAGCACGCGCAAGGTCATGGTGTGTCTCCCGGGGGCTGCTGCGGCTCCAGCGGCAAGGTGAGCGTGAAGCAGTTGCCGCCGCCTGCGCGCCGGCGCAGCAGCAAACTGCCGCCGTGGGCGGTGGCAATGGTCCGGCACAGGGCCAGCCCCAGACCCGCCCCGCGCTGGCCGGACTGGTCGCTGCGGGAGTAGGGCTCGAAAATGGCCTGGTACTTGTCTGGCGCAATTTCCGTTCCCCGGTCCTTGACGGCCACCCGCATGGTGCCGTCGCCGGTGCTGACGGCCAGGTCAATGGCCCCGTCGCTGTACTTCAGTGCGTTGTCCAGCAGGTTGCCGATCAGTTGCGCCACCAGCACCGGGTCCACCCGGATCAAGGGTAGCCCGGTGGCGATGCGGGACTGGATGCGCCGGGCGGGATCGCGCTGGCGCACCCGTGCCAGCACGGCGCCCACGATTTCTTCCATGGACTCCCAGTCCCGTCGGAGCGGCTGTGCGGCGTTGGTGAGCTGCACCAGTTGCAGGGTGTTTTCGGTCACGGTCGACAGGTGGCGCGCTTCGCTGACGATGCTGTCCAGCAGGCGCTCCTGCTCCTGCACGCTGAGCTTGTCGCGCTGCGTCTGCAGGGAGGTGGCGGCGCCCACCACGGCCGCCAGCGGCGTGCGCAGGTCGTGCGAAATGGCGGCCAGGTACGTGCTTTGCACCTGCTGGCGGTGGGACTCGTCCTGCGCGGTCTGCACCGACGCCGCCAGGCGCAGGCGCCACAAGGCCTGCGCCAGCAGGGCGCACAGGGCCTGGGCATGTTCCCGCCCGTCGGTATCACTCGCCAGCACGTTCTGTATGCACGCCGCACCGTGCATCTGCCCCTGGTCGCCCAGGGGCACATACCAGGCGCCCAGTCCTGGCCAGCGTCCGGTCCCGGGGCCCAGCACGGCGGCTTCGCGCATGGCGCACGCCAGCCCATCGCCCACGGTGGCGGGCGTGTCCGTGGCCAGATCCAGCGTGCCGTCCGCTTGCTGCAAGGCCAGGATGCACGGCCCGTCGAAGGCGGCATTCAATGCGCGCTGGCCCAGAGTCTGCACTTCCTGCGGGGTGCCAATACCCGACAGGTCGGCCGCCAGGGTCTGTAGTTGCCGCGCCCGCTGCTCGTTGCGGTGCGCGTTGTCGGTCTCGCGCCGCAGGGCGGCAGCCAGGCGGCTGATCACCAGGGCGACCAGCAGCATGGTGAACAGGGCGATCAGGTTCTCCTGGTTGTCGACGGCAAAAGTCCAGCGGGGCGGAACAAAAAAGAAGTTGAATGCCGTGACGGCCGCCACCGCGCACACCACGGAGGGCAGCCAGTGCAGGGTGTAGGACGCAATGACCACCGCCAGCACATACAGCATGGCCTGGCTGGTGAGCGACACGTGGTGGTCCAGCAGGAACCCGCCTGCCGTGGCCGCGGTCAGCAGCGCCGCCACGGCCATCCAGCTGCGGCGGGAAGGCAGGGCGTCCTCGGGGTCGGGTGCGGCGTGCATGGTGACCCCAGCGTACCACCGGCGGTATCAGGATGGTGTTAGGAACGCCGCCAGTCCGGCAAGCTGTTTATACTGTCTATTTATACAGTATTCTGGTGTTTCCTTGCCATGCCTGCGCCTTCGCGTTCCCCCTCTCTGGCCAGCGTCCATGCGGACGTCTGGCATGCCAATGCGCTGGCCCATGCGCCGGGGCGGGTGCTGGCCACGGGCCACGCCGCGCTGGACGCCCAGCTGCCCGGCGGCGGTTGGCCGCTGGGGGCGCTGACGGAAATCCTGCAGCCGCCCGGCGTGCACGGCGAGTGGCGCCTGCTGATGCCCGCCCTGGCCCGCTGCGGCACGGAGACGGTGGTGCTGGTGGGCGCACCGCAGGTGCCGTTTGTGCCGGCGCTGGCGGCTCAGGGCTTGCCGCCGAACCGGTTGTTGTGGGTGGCCGCGTCTGCGGCGCCGCAGCGCCTGTGGGCGGCCGAGCAGGCCCTGCGCTGCGCCGGGGTGGATGCCGTGCTGGCCTGGCTGGTGCAGGTGCGCCCCGACCAGCTGCGCCGCCTGCAAATGGCGGCGGCCGAATACGCCAAGCTGCTGTTTGTGCTGCGCCCGCAGCAGGCGCAGGACGCGTCGTCGCCCGCCGTCTTGCGCCTGCTGCTGGGGGCCGGGAGCCCCGCCAGCGCCGGGCCGGACGCAGCCGCGCCCGATGCCCTGGCGGTGCACGTGCTCAAGCGGCGCGGGCCACCGTTGGCGCAGCCTTTGCAGCTGGCCGCACGCCCGGCGCGGCTGGCGCGCGTGCTGGCGGCCAGCACCCGGGCCGGGCCGGACCGGGTCGACGGCGCGACCGTGCCGCTTGCCGCGGAGTACAGCCATGCACTGGCTCGCACTGCAGCCCACGCCTGAGGCCCCCCAGGCCCCGCTGGCCGACGCGCCCACCGCCTGGGCGTGGTGGGCCTTGCAGTTCACGCCGCAGGTGGCGTGCGTGGAAGACGCGCTGGTGCTGGAGGTGTCGGCCAGCGCGCGCCTGTTTGGCGGTCACACCGCCTTGCTGGCGCAGCTATTTGCCGAAAATGGGCCGCTGGTCGGCGTGGAATATGCGCAAGGCGCTACATCTTTGGTAGCAATGGGGCGCCTGCGCTGCGCCAGCCGGGGCCTGGCGGACGGTGCCTTGCCACCTGACGCCTTGCCCCTGCACACCCTGGGCGCCGCCCGGGCGCACCTGCCCACGCTGGCGCGTCTGGGGGTGCGCACCTGGGGCCAGTTGCGGGCGCTGCCGCGGGGCGGGCTGGCGCGACGCTTTGGGGCGCCGCTGGTGGATGCACTGGACCGTGCGTATGGCGAGCGACCCGAGACCTATGCCTGGCTGACCCTGCCGCAGGTGTTTGATGCCCCGCTGGAGCTGGCGGCCAGCGTGGAGTCGGCCCCGGCGTTGCTGTTCGGTGCCAGCCGCCTGCTGGCGCAGCTGCGGGTGTGGCTGCAGGCGCGCCAGCGGGGGGTGCTGGCGCTGGAGCTGCTGTGGGAGTTGGATGCCCGGCGCGCCAACGCCCAGCACGTGGACGCCCACCACAGTGGGGGCGCGCAGGGCCGCCTGCTGCTGCGCACCGCCGAGCCCACGCAGGACATGGGGCACCTGCAGCGCCTGCTGGCCGAGCAGCTGGCGCGCGTCACGCTGCCGGCGCCGGTGCTGTACCTGCGCCTGCGCTCCCTGCAGACGCAGGCCCTGGCGGGCGAGAGTGCCAGCCTCCTGCCCGACGCCGTGCGCCAGGGCGACAGTCTGCACCAGCTGCTGGAGCGCCTGAGCGCCCGCCTGGGCCCGCAGCAGGTGCGCTGCGCCACGGCGCAGGCCGACCACCGACCCGAGCGCATGCAACGCTGGCAGGCTGCCGCCGATGCTGCGGATTCAGGTTTTGCTATCAAATCAGGAGCTGTCTGCGCAAGAGATACGGGCACTTCCGGCACAAATGATGCCAAAAATGCGGTGCTCTATCCCACCTGGCTGCTGCCGGTGCCCCAGCGGCTGGCGGTGCAACAGGGCAGCCCCCAGTACCAGGGACCCTTGACCCTGCTGGCGGGCCCGCAGCGGCTGGAGGCCGGTTGGCTGGAGGGCGCCGCCCACTGCGCCCTGCGCGACTACTTCGTGGCGCGCAGCCCGGCGGCCGGGCTGGTGTGGGTGTACCGCGAACGGCTGGCCGGGCAGGGCGACGGCTGGTATCTGCACGGGCTCTTTGCCTGAGCCGGCGCGTGCCGACGCCTGGGCAATGCCAGAATACGGCCATGTCGAATCCTTCTGCTCCCGAACCCGCGGCCCAGCCCCGCAACCCCTTGCACGGCCTGACGCTGGAGGTCATCGTCACGGCGCTGGTGGCGTACTACGGCTGGGCCGGGCTGGGCGAGCGCATCCCGGTGCGCTGCTTCACGCAGGACCCCAGCATCGGCTCGAGCCTGAAGTTCCTGCGTAAGACCCCCTGGGCCCGCGAGAAGGTGGAGGGGCTCTACCTTTTCATGCTGCGCGAGGCGCGCCGCAAGGGCTGAGCCCGGCAACCCCGGCGAATTCGTGTCCAATAGCGGCATGGAATCACCCAACACCACCGACCAGCGCCTGACCGACCTGGAGATCAAGGCCAGCTTCACCGAAGACTTGCTGGATTCGCTCAACCAGGTCATCGTGCGCCAGCAGCAGGAACTCGACCTGCTCATGCGCGAGGTCCGCCAGCTGCGCCAGTACCTGCCCGACAGCGGCGCCGCCGCACCTAGCCGTGCCAGCGACGAACTGCCCCCGCATTACTGAACCCCGTGAACTGCAAAGATACCTGCCATGGATGTTGATCCCTTGGAATCCGTCGAATCGTTTGACGCCAAAGACAACAGCGCCGAGCCGTCCAAGAAGCTCAACCGCTGGGTAGCCATCACGGTGGCGCTGCTGGCCACTTTCATGGGCATCTGCAAGGTCAAGGACGACAACATCGTCCAGACCATGCAGCAGGCCCAGGCCAGCAAGCTGGACCACTGGAACTTCTACCAGGCCCGCAACATCCGCGAAGAAGTGGCCAAGGGCACACTGCTGCAGTTGCGGCTGGCGGCGCCGTCCCAAGCCGGCGCGCAGCGGGCCAGCTACGACAAGGCCATCGCGCAGTACGAACAGCTGGTGGCCGAGCAGATCACGAAGAAGGAAGAGCAGAAGGCCCTGGCCGAGCAGGACCAGCGCGACTACGACGCCGCCAACTTCCGCGACGACCAGTTCGACCTGTCGGACGCGCTGCTGGCCATTGCCATCTCGCTATTGGCCGTCACGGCGCTGACCCAGTTCTGGTGGCTGTACGGGCTGGCTTTGGTGCCCACGGGCTTTGGCCTGCTGATGGGGCTGTCGGGCCTGGCCGGCTGGGGCATCCACCCCGACGCGCTCATCCGCCTGCTGTCGTGACTTAACGCGCGGGCGGGGCGGCAGGCTGCAGGTCCACCTGGTCCAGCCGCACAAACACAAAACCCCGGCGCAGCAACTGCAGCAGGCCGGTGGACAGGCCCTCGGCCGAGTCCGAGGCCGGCTTGTTCATGTGGGCAATGATCACGTCGCCCGCCTTCACGTGCTGCAACCGTTCTTCGATGGCCACCTTCTTCAGCGTGGCGCCGGAATCGGCGTTGACG
The DNA here is from genome assembly GCA_019449595.1 of Rhodoferax sp. Lineage (GTDB taxonomy): Bacteria > Pseudomonadota > Gammaproteobacteria > Burkholderiales > Burkholderiaceae_C > Allorhodoferax. Next base: position 24,198 of record JAGRPL010000004.1, read on the forward strand.
GAAAAGCCGGCAATCCTGTAGCCCAGCTTGCGGATTTCATCCATGGCCTGCGGGTCGTACTCGGCCGTGGCGCCGCGGTACCAGCGGGGTGCCACGCCGGTCACGGCCTCCACCGCGCGGGCGCCCTCGGTCACCTCGCGCCGCAGGTGGATGATGTCGGGCTCGCCCGCAATGCCGTACACCTTGCGGCCCGCGCCGATGACGGCCGGGATGTGGTTCTCGCCGTGGTCTTCCACATCCAGCAGGTCCAGGTTTGCCTTGATGACGGAAACGCCATACGGATTTTTGTCCAGCCATTTCTTGGTGGCAAAAATGGTGGCCGGTATGCGGTTGCGCACCAGGAACTGGATCAGGTCGTCATCGTATTGGCCCGAGCACGCGTCCAGCGTCAGCGCCACGCGCGACGCGTGGGTGGCCTGTGGCACCAACTGGTCATGCAGCTCGATGGGGCGTGGCTGGGCGACGGCCAGGGCCTGTGCCAGCAGCAGCGCGGCAAAGACAAGAACAGGTTTCATGCGGTTAGTGTGGAGCAAAAATAAACCCCGCCCAGGAGGCTTATTCCCCCCAACAATCAATACATAGTTGGGTGGTTTAACAGCCAGAAACTTTCCAAACCCCTTTCGCAGGGGTTTTTTCTTGCCCAGTTGTTTATGTAGCTATTCCATATAAATGCATCTTATGTAGAATGATTAAGAAGATGCAGCGCTGTCTTTGGCTGTTTCGAATAGCCGTCTTTCTTTGAAAGACGAGTAGCAGGTGGGGGTCCGGGGGAGGAGCACATGGGGCGACGATCTGTGGATAACTTGACTCTGGAACGCTGGCGGGCGCTCGATGCTTTGTTGGTGCTGGAGAAACTGGGGTGTTATGCAAAAGCTGATAACACGTTCGAGCCTTTGAAAGCACAAGGCACTCAGCGGTACCACGTCAACTGTGAAGGACGGGATTACGAATTGCTGCTGCGCGGCCCCAAGTTCTTTGATACCCGACTCCAACGTGGTGGTGGCGGTGCCGTGGACTTGGTCATGCATGTGCGCCACGTCGATTTCAAAGACGCGACTGATCTGTTGCTAACTCTGGCTATCTAGATCCACCATGTTCGTGACCGTCAAAGCCCGTGTCCATACCGATACCACCGGGGCCTACACCGAGTTGCCAGCACTGCTGACCCCGGCCGGAGTTCTGGAGCCCTTACTCGACTATTGCCTGTACCGCAGCCACGACCGCAGCCTGGCCTGGATGTCGAAAGTGGCTCGCTCGGTGCGGATGTTCCTCGAATACCTGCAATCCAACCCTGCCGAGCGAGATACCTACCGTCTGTTTCAGAACTTCGCCCAGCGGCTCTACACCGGCACCTTCGACCGTGCTACCGGCTTGGACCCCAGTGGGCTGTGCTGGGCGCCGCGCTCGCCGCAGGATGCTTCGCACATCGTCACTCACCTGACCGACTTCTTCGACTGGCTTGGCGAGATGCGTCCCGAGGCGGCCAAGGTGAACCCGCGCTATGCGGGCGGCGCCTTTGACCGCCAGACCGATGAGGCCGCCTACCAGTACCGGCGCAGCAAGGCCTTCCTTGGCCATACCTGGGCCGCGAACGCTTCCACAGCCGATACCGGGCACCGCATCAGGGGCCAGCGCCTGCCGAAAGTCGAGAAAGGCGAACCACCAGCCTTCCCGGAGGAGCGGTTCGAGGAACTGCTTGCCAAGGGATTCAGCGCTGCCGGACGCCAGGACTATCGCGGCATGCTCATCACCCTGCTGCTACACGGAGCAGGTTTCCGGGAGTCGGAGCCTTTCCACCTCTACATCTCCGACGTGTTTCCGGACCCAGCCAACTCGAGTCAGGCCAAGGTGCTCATTCATCACCCTAGCCATGGGGGCGCACCCGCCGACTGGCGTGATGAAAGAGGCAAGCTACGCAAGGGCACCCGAGCGGAATACCTTGCCCAGCAGTTTGGACTTGTACCCCGCACTGAGCTGATGGACAGACGTCATGCCGGCTGGAAAGGCGGCACGCATGACGCAGCCTACTACAAGCAGGCGTACTGGTTCTTGCCAGAATATGGCGAGTGGTTCCTGCAACTGTGGCACCGCTACCTGGAGCAGGTTGCGCGTATCGAGCGTGACCACCCGTTTGCCTTCATCAACCTGAGTCGAGAGCCATTGGGCGGGGTGTACACGCTTACCCAGTACAACAAGGCGCATGCAGCCGCCTGTGAACGTATCGGTCTCAAAGTCGGCAAGGCACTGGGCACGACACCCCACGGCCACCGCCACGCCTATGGTCGGCGACTGCGCAACGCAGGTGTCGATAAGCCGCTCATCCGTCGTTTCATGCATCACGCGTCAGAGGATAGCCAGCAGGTTTACACACAAGCGACCACCCGCGAAGCCATCGCAGCGCTTGAAGCTGCCGCGCAGCGACTGCGGGACCAGCACGCCAAAACGCCGTCCGCTGTGGGCCAGTCGCTGCCGGGTCTCGAACTCAACGACTAAGGAATCCGTATGAACAAAAAGAAAACAACGACCACGCCCAAGGCATCAACCGCAACAGCCCCGAAGGTGAAAGGGATTAAGCGCAATACCGACGCCCCCCTGGGCTGGGTCGAGCTCGAATATCCGCAACTGGAGACGTGGCGCGTCTTGGCAGTGGAGTGGTTGAAGGGTGAAACACGAGGTGTCACAGTTAGGCTCCAAGCCCTTGTGACCTTCTTCGAGCGCTATCTCATACAACGGGGACTGCCGCTTGACCCGGCAGTGCTCCTGGCCCGCAACACGGCCCTGCCGGACTTCTACAGCACGGCCTGCCCGAATTCGGCAGCGGGCATCGAATACAACAACATCGCTCATGCCTTCCTGCAATTCGTGCTGCTGCGTGAATTCAGCGAAGCGGCCGACGATGGCCAGTTGGTGGTCTCACCGGCCTTTCGCAACCCCGTGCCTCGGATGTCCAGCGGCGGCCTGCCCAAGCGCGATGAGAGCGTGCATTCGCCGCTGCCCTACGGCTACATTGACGAACTGCGGCAAATGCTGGCAGCAGGCCCACACTTCTGCGACTGGCAGTGGGCGCAGAGTGTGCATGGTGTGGAAATCGGCCAGCGCGGGCGTTGTGCACCCGATTGGTTCGAAGTGACCGAGGACCAGATTGACCGGAACGACCCGGATTGTGTGTGGCGGGTCCGCAAGGTCAGCCCGAACTATCGCGGTGGGCAGGTGCTGGAGATGTGGAGCCCGGTCCGTTGGGTCGCGCTGCTCGTGAAGCTCATCCTGCCGCTGCGCACCCTCCAGGTCCGCATGCTCGATTCGGGCGAAGTGGATACCTGGCGCTACGCAGACGGCAATTGGGCATTGAACTTGAGCCCACTCGCACAGGGCAGCGAACGACGCCCCATCCAGCAAGGGGTGTTTCGGCGCAGCAATCCGCTCTCCGATGGTGAAAAGGCGTCAACCGTGCTCTACATCAACACCAACAAGACCGCTGACATCGCCAAGTCCGGTCCCGACAAGGGCTACGTGCTGCCATGGTCCTTTGGCGGGCCGGTGCATCAGGATGTCCTCTACTGGCTGGAGAAGCTACGCAACTGGCAGGAGAAGTACAACCGTGGCTCGCGGCGCACGTCCTGGTCCGAGCTGGATGGGCGTCATATCCCTGCAAAGAGCGAGGTGCAACTCGCGAGCTATCCAGATGCTTGCTTCCTCTTTAGATTGCCAGAGGGGCGGGCCGGAGAAGAGCATCTGCCGGTGTCTGCAGATACCTTGGACAGACCCTGGTTCTTGCTTCTGGAATCTTTGGAACTCAAGCTGGCCAACCGGGGTGAAACCCATCGCAACGGCGCGCCGATTCGATTTATCCCGCCACCAGAAGTAAGAACCAAGTCTAAGAAAAAAACGTACGACACAACACTATTCCCCCTGCACAGTCTGCGCGTCTCTCTCATCACCGCGCTTGCCCTGGAAGGCCAGGTGCCGTTTCCAATACTGCAAAAGTTGGTTGGCCACAGCCGGCTGCTGATGACGCTTTATTACACCAAGCCCGGCGCGACTCACATACGAGATGTGCTGCTAGGTGCAGCCGAGCGGCTAGAGGCGAGCAAAGAATTAAGTATCCAGAACTTCCTGCTGGACACCGCACACGACGAACTCCTGCAAAAGGCTATCTGCAACAGCGTACCTAGCCTTGCCGCTGCTATCCCGCAGCATCCCGCTGCGCGCAACCCAGCAGGATGGATGCCTATGCACCACGGCCTATGTCTGGTCGGTGGCAACACCAGTGAAGTTGAGGATAACGGCACTGTGGGCGGCTGCTACAACGGCGGGGCAAACATTGGCTCACCTTCCGTTCCGAAGTACGGAGCGGTTCCGGGCGGCAGTCGCAACTGCGTGCGTTGTCGCTGGTTCGTGACCGAACCACACCACCTGCCTGCGCTGGCAGCCCACTTCAACACACTGGCCTATCACTTCGACGAGGCACGAAACGCCTGCCTTGCGCGCGAGCAAGAGCTGCAGGGCCTGAAAAAGCAGAAGGCTGACGCGGAGGACGCTGGACATCCGTTCGCTTGCCAGGACGCTTACCGGCAGGCCGAAAGGGTGTGGGAAAGCGCGATGAAGCGCTTCAGCGACTTGGCCGAAGATTTGGTGGCCTGCTGGCGTCTTATCGAGCGCTGCAAGGCGGCGTTAGACACCACGCAAGGCGACGGCACGCAACTGGTCACGGTGGGCGAGGTGGCCGATGTGAAGGTTGCCTTCGAGGAGACGGAATCCGAACTGCTCCAGTTGAGCGGTGTCTGTGCAAGCGTTGAGGTCTACCCCGACCTGGAGCCGGGAAAGGCGGTCTTCCGCCGCAGCCAACTCCTCGATGGCGTGCTCTATCGAGACGACCTGCCACCTGTGTTCATGCTTCTGGGCGAGCAGGAGCAACTGCTCGCGGGCAACGCCTTCATGCGACGACTGGCCCAGCAGATGAACGCTGCGAACCCCGTGCTTGGCCAGCGGGAGGTGATTCGCCTGATGGACGCAGGCGTACGCCTCAGCCAGCACTTCAACATAGACCTCGCTTCGCTGCTACACGCCGACCACCCGGTTCAGTCGTTCCCCTCCGGCCCCCGACCCTTGACCGGAGACGCAGCATGAGCGGCATGACGGACATCCACCCGGACGCCGTGCTGGCGTCGCTGCTCGACAAGGGGGGACGCTCCAACCGACGGGCGAACCTGGCCAAGATGCACGAGCTTTGCCGCCGGCAACACGCAGCCGGCTCGCGCGACTTCTCCCTGCCAGCCATCGGCCGCTTGGCTGAATCCGAAGGCATCCTGAAAGGCCGAGCGCTCTACAACGCCCCGTCCGCCGACTACCGGGTGCTCATTGAAGCGTGGTCTGCCTATGCCGGACCCACTGAGCCCAAGCCACCCAAAACCTTGGCGAGCCATGACTACCTGATGCGCATCGAAGACCCTGCCATCCGCTCCATCATGCAGTCCGTCATCGCTGAGCGCGACAAGCTCAAGGCGCAACTCAACGTGCTGAAGGCCCACACGCAGGTCACCGTGGACCGGCGTCCCTTGGGGGCGACCATCTCTGCTGCTCCGGGGACACAGCCGGTGGCTGTGTTCGCCCTGTCTGCGCAGTTGACGCCGTCGGAACGTGAAGCCTTGCAGAAAGCGGTTTCGGCCAGCTACCTCGAAGAGCGCGGCCTAAAGGAAGGCAGCCACGGCGAAATCGTCAACGAGCGCGGACGGACGGTGTTCGAGGTGGGCTTTGCCAGGGCGATTCGCAAGGTGCTGGAGGGCTGACGCAAGACTAACGTCGTCTGGAGGCATGCATCCGTCTCAATTCGGCCAGGAGTGGCCACTTGGTGTGGGTGCCCGTGCGGCTCGTGAAGGCTGGGACGTGACAACGGCAGATCACGTCTAGCAGGTCGTGAGTATCATTTTGCGATGCAAAGCCTTTCGGAACGTGGTCGGGGTATCCGTCTAAGCTGCCACCGGCCGTTTGAAAGCGGAAAGTACCATGGCGTTCTCAATATCGGTCTTGAATTGCCTAAGCATTTGCAAGACCTCATCAGCCAGTTTGGCCCAGTCCTCCTTTGCCACGTCAATGAATTCGCCGTGGGCTATCGTGTTGCGGCGCTTCAAAAGGCTCTCGTCGATGAGGTTCGCCTTCGCCTCGTATGGTGTAGTCTCGAACCCCACTGCGTGAAGAATGTTCTCGAAGACCGAAGCGCTAAGGTTGGATTCCGTGTTGATGGCTGTGTCGATTTTCAACTTCGACTTTTCGTCCAAGCCGTCTCGAAGAAAGTCAATCAGCGCGGCGTTAACGTGAGACTGCTTCGATTGTTGAACATCGTGCAAGGCCTTCTTGAAGCCAAGCACTACGAAGCATGTCTTCAACTCCGAGTAGCTCAGTCCCTGGTTGTTGACGTAATTAACATACCCCGTTGCCGCGGATTTGATGAATCCTTCCCAATGCGCGTAGAGAAGCGCGACGGAGGCGCGCACCAAAGTGTGTTCCGAGATGAAGGCGGAGCTCTTTACTGCGGATTTGAGAGTGGATATCTCTTTGACGCGCCAGCTCAACTCCGCATCCAGAAAATCCTGGAGCTGGTTTTGGGTTTGCAGCCGTTTCATGGCGCGAAGAACGCTGGGCCTATTGGGAGCAGGTTCGCCAAGCGGGTCGTCCCCCGCACGCCAGCACCCGAATGGGCGTTGAATGTCGCATCCGACCAAAGTGCCTGCGCACGGGCGAACAGATGGTCGTTTCGCGCGGCTGCTGCCATGCCATCTAGAGCCGCGGCGTTCGCAGCCACACCGATCGCGATCACCTCGAAGCTGGACATCAAGAACTTGCCCATGAATTGGTTCTGCTGGGCATTCCACTTCTTGAAGGCGCGGTCGCCCAAAGCTTCGCCGAGCCACTGAAAGGTCTTCGTGAAGACCTCCTCCTCGGCTTGACGCGGAAAGTTTTCGTTCAAGGCCATCATTTCGAGACCCTGATCCAGGTATTCGTGAACGTCCAGGCCAGACGTGTAGGGGACGTTGCGGAAGACGAAAAACCGCAGTGCTAACTCGACGCCCGCCTGCTGTTCGAGCGCTATTTCCGTCTGGGCTGTCGTCAGCTTGAAGTTGGCGTCGTTGGACATCTGCACAAGCCAGTCGAAGAAGCCAGGGTTGAGCATGACGGCCACGCTGTTGCGCACTTCTTGCGGCGTTAGGTTTGCGCCACCGCTGTTCAAGCGTTGGAAGAGTTCGAACTTCGCCTTCGGATCGCTCTCCTTCTTGAGAATCTCGACGCGTAGCCGCGCGCGCTTGATTTGCAGTTGCTGCTCCTTCCCGATGCCATCATCCGCATCCTCAGCGCTCGGCTCCCAGCGCTTCCCGGCCAAAGATGGGAGAAAGGACGTTCCACCTAGGCTCGAAGCAGGCGCCATTGCGCCGTTCTCGCCTCGCAGGAGTCCTGCGAATTCCAAGATCGTGGAAAGCCGCTGCAAGCCATCAATCAGTTCCCAGACGCCCTTTTCGCTCTGGACCACAAAGATTGGAGGTATGGGAATTCCGAGCAGCAAGGACTCGATGAATCGAGTTTTTTGCGAATCGGTCCAGCGAAACAGCCTTTGAAAGGATGGATTGATAAGAATCTCTTCGTCCTTGTAGAGATTCATGATCTCGCCCACGGACATGTCGTAGCCGTCAGCCACGATCTCTTTACGCGCGCCTGCAATCTCTTGATCTAAGCTCACTTGATCCCCTCTTTCAACGTTCTAGACCTCAGTTTAGCCGTGGTGGAGAATGGCCAACTGGTCTAAGGTCGGACGCACCCTAGATGTCAGTCGCTGGTTCTGGGAAGCTCAATGCCCAGTTTCGAGCCGAGAGGGTGAGCTGGCAGCCCTATGACGAGCGGCCGCTATCGCGGCAGGGCCGAAGGTGGAACTGAAGCCCTGAACGGCTCCTGAGGGTCGTATCCGGCCAGTGAGTGAGGTGTCTAGAGGTGAACAGCACCCGCCGTGCCGGGCGCCCAAAATTTCATAAAAAAGCGCCGACGTTGCCATCGGCGCTTTGAATTTACGATGTATTACGATGTATATCTACATCGCAACGACTTGTCGAAAAAATTCAATTTCGACAAAGCTCTATGCTCACTCACCCACATCCTATGTATGTTTAGGGTATGAGTCCGTCGGCCCGGGCGGGGTTGATGGTCAGGCCTTGCTGAGGATTACTTGGCCGGTGCGGCAGGGGTAGCCGGTGTTGCAGGCGTTGCCGGAGTGGCAGGGGTTGCCTTCTCGGCGCGCTTGGTTTTCTTGGCCTTGCGGGCAGCCGCGCGGTCCTTCTTGGCTTGTGCCTTGTCAGCCTTCAGCTGGGCCTTGTCGGCCTTGATGACGGCGGGTTCAGCCTTGGCAGCCTTGTCGGTAGCCATTTTTTCCTTGTCTGCCTTTACCGCGGCCTTGTCGGCAGCAACGGCACCCGTCTTGGCAGCCGCAGCGGCGGGCGCTGCCGGCGTGGCGGGCGTTGCCGGAGCCTGGGCAAAAGCACCGACGGAGAAGAAACCAGCGATCAGGGCAGTAGCAGTCAAAGTCTTGAAGTTCATTGTCGTCTTTCAAAGTGGTTGTTGAGACACTTCCACAACGAGGGCCGGTGCGACTGAGTTGACGGCGCCACACCCATCCCTCTGTAAAGATATGTAACGCTGGCCTGCCCGTGCGTTTCCCGGCATGATGTGCCTCATAAATAAATAACAGGGTGGTGGTCAGGGATGGCGACTCTTATTCCTTCTATGGGTGCGTGCGTGTCACGCATGACCGGCGGCGAGCGCAGGCTGGCCGAGCGGCTCGAACAAAAACTCGACGACGATTACCTGCTCTGGTACGACGTGCCGGTAGGCCCCAGGCATTCGCACCCCGACTTTGTGGTCATGCACCCGCGCCGCGGCATCCTGGTGCTGGAGGTGAAAGACTTCAAGCTCGGCACCATCCTGCAGGCAGACAAAGACACCTGGGAGATTCTGGGCGACGCAGGCCCCAAGAGCGTGCTCAACCCGCTGGAGCAGGCCCGCCAATACGCCCACCAGGTGGTGCACGCGCTGGAGCGCGACCCGCAGCTGGTGCAGGGCGAGGGCCGCTATGCAGGCAAGCTGGCCTTTCCGTGGAGCTACGGCGTGGTGTTGCCCAACATCACGCGCAAGCAGTTCGAGGCGGCCGAACTGCAGCACGCCCTGGAGCCCCACCGCGTGGTGTGCCAGGACGAAATGCTGGAGAGCGTGGGCGCCGAAGACCTGCAGAGCCGCCTGTGGGACATGTTCCCCCACATGATGCTGGGCGCCATGTCCTTGCCGCAGCTCGACCGAGTGCGCTGGATCATGTTCCCGCAGGTGCGCGTACAGACCCAGGGCGCCCTGTTTGATGACAGTGATGCCGACGCCGAGTTGCCCAGCATCATGCGCGTGATGGACCTGCAGCAGGAGCAGCTGGCCCGCAGCCTGGGCGACGGCCACCGTGTCATCCACGGCGTGGCGGGTTCGGGCAAGACCATGATTCTGGGCTACCGCGCCGAGTATCTGGCGCAGGCCAGCACCGCCAGCAGCAAGCCCATCCTCATCCTCTGCTTCAACGAGCCGCTGGGCGTGAAGCTGGCCAGCGTGATGGACGCCAAGGGCCTGAGCGACCGGGTGCATGTGCGCCACTTTCACAAATGGTGCTATGACCAGCTCAAGTATTCAGGACAGACCATGCCGCCCCAAGGCCCCGGGTTCTCGGACGAACTGGTGGAGCGCGTCATCCGCGCCGTGGAGCGCAAGCAAATCCCCAGCGGCCAGTACCAGGCCATCCTCATTGACGAAGGCCACGACTTCGCCCCCGAGTGGCTCAAGCTGGTGACGCAGATGGTGGACCCCACCACCAACAGCCTGCTGCTGTTGTACGACGATGCGCAGAGCATCTACGAGCGCTCGCGCAGCAAACAGTTCAGCTTCAAGGGCGTGGGCGTGCAGGCGCAGGGCCGCACCACCATCCTGAAAATCAACTACCGCAACACCCGGCAGATCCTGCAGACCGCCAGCCTGGTGGCCAGCGATCTGCTCACCGCGGACGACAAGGACGACGACGGCATTCCGCTGCTCAAACCCATCAGCTGCGGGCGCGAAGGGCAGGAGCCCATCATCCTCAAGCTCCCCAGCCTGCGCGACGAGGCCTATGCCATTGCCGAGCAGCTGAGCACCGCCCACCAGGAAGGTCACGCCTGGGGTGACATGGCCATCCTGTGCCGCAACAGCTTCACCATGGAGCTGTGTGCCAAGGCACTGCAGCAACGCCAGCTGCCGCACAAGGTGCGCCGAGGTACTGGCGACTTTGTTCCCCACGGCGACCACATCCACGTCATGAGCATGCACGCGAGCAAGGGGCTGGAGTTCCCCGTGGTGGCGCTGCCCGGCGTGGGACACATGCCCGCGGCGGGTGAGGAAGAGAAGGAAGCGGCGCGGGTGTTCTATGTGGCGGCGACGCGGGCTACGCAGAGGTTGGTGATGGGGGTGAGTGGAGCAAGCAACTTTAGTCAGAAGTTGATCGCGTCATAGGTTCTCACCCCGTTTGAACCAATCAAGTATTCAATGGACTGTAATGCTCAACCAGCGCCGCCGCCAAAGACTTCCGTAACTCATTTGGCTCGCTGAATCTCAGCGCGCTCCAGTCCTTCAAGTCAAACCTAACATCAACAGTCTCTTGAGTTCCAGCCTTTTCATGGTCTTGCGCGGCACGGTTTTTGTGCCAAATCAAAATCAGGTTGTCAATAAGGCGGCGTTGCTGCGTGGTGTTTAGTCCGAACAGGTAGGGCCGTAGTTTTGGAAAGAGAATATCCCCACGTTCGAATATGGCAGCGCTACCTATGCTTTCCTTTGCCTCGGTTGGAACATAGTCGCCAGTTGCACCATCAATGTTTTCCAACCCTACGTAGACGTCACCAGCATTGATATCTTTTGCAATTGACTTTCTAAAATCCACAAGCCAATGCAATGCTTTGACGGGAAAAGGAGAATTGCTAAATTTGTCACGAAGCAATTGAACCAATGGCTGCGTCGCTATTGGGTCTAGCCCACCACCGCGCGAACTTTGTTGGCACGCAAACGAATGTCGTCTTTAAATACTTCAGGGTCTTTCTTTCGGCCTTCTTCGTACAAGGCCCTTACACGCTCTAGCAAGTCAGCGTTTGTTTTTTCGTCGGTATCGTGAGCAAATACCTGAAAGGCATAGGGCTCACCCTTCTTGCGCGGCTTGCGTTCATCCCACACCTTGTAAAAAATGAGCTTGTCGAGTTCGTCAAATGCCTCCGACGGATTCAACTCACCTCCACCCCACAGGGCTTGATGAGCTTGTTTGAAGCGTGCCGTTAACTCGTCTTGGGCCACTACTTCAATGGGCTTTAGTTTTTGACCCTCCGCTGTAGTCCCACCACCATACGCATATTTGTAGACGGCCAGCTTTTTGACGCCGAACTGCGGCACGTCAGGCACGGTAATACGTGCTTTGGGTTTGTCTGTTGGAACTTCGTAGTACGCGTCTTTCAGTCCGGAAGTTGTCCAAACGTATTTGGCCCCCTCTGCGACTGCGTAGCTGAAACACTGATCGCAAGCTCTTTGGAATTCAAGCTCAGACACCTCCGAGCGCTTGCATTCCACGACGATGAGCGGTTTTAGGCAAAGCGCATCGTCGTACACGATGATGTCTGCCTCTCTGGTATCTGCCCCCATTTGAACGCTGACAAATTGGCGAACGCGCTCTGGCGGGTATTTGTAGTCAAGCACCAAGCTGAGGAACGCTTCTGCTTGAACCTTTTCCTCTGGATTTTCAAAATTCCTTCGCTTGTTTTGATGAGCGTAAACGATGTATTTTTTGTCGTCTTCCAAACGAATGAGCTTTTGTGCAATGCCCTGATCTAATAGGTTTTTCATATAGAGTTTTTTTGTGAGTGCATGCTTGGCCGTCGTCGAATTGCTGCGGATCAGCGTGATTTTTCCGTGGACGCGCCACATCGATAGCAGCCATTATGAATGCGGTTGGTTGCGGTCTCGATGTAGTGGTGAGCTCTGGCAGAGCGGTGAACTATGGTCAGAGTAGTTGCTCTATTATTAATAGCATCGCGCACACGTGCCACGAGGGCGAAAGCCTATTTGACCAACAAATACCCCGTACTCCGCCCGCCAGCTTGCGCTGCACTCCACGCTCCAGCAGGTCGTTGATGTCGCGCAGCGCGGTGTCCGCAGAGCATTTGCCCATGGTCGCTCACTTGGCATTGGTCAGCTTGCCCTCCATGCCATCCAGTACGCGGTTTAGCACCAGGGTCTGCCGCGCATTCATGGGCGTGCCCGCCCAGCGCTGCTAGAACTGGGTCTTGTCCAGCACACCCGCCAGCAAGCCATCGGCGCCAGGACGACCGGCCACGGTAAAGCTGCTGCAAACCTGGTGTTCCAAAAGTAACAGGCCGGGCACCACTCGGTGCGGGTTGCGGGCTTCGCGTACCATGCCTGCCAACCCATAACGGAGATAGCAATGTTCAGTCACGTGATACTTGGCGTCAACGACCTCGAGGCCTCCCGCAAGTTCTACGATGCCCTGCTTGGCACGCTCGGTATCAAGCCCGGCGTGTACAACCACAACGGCGTGGTTGGCCGTTATTTCTACCGCACGTCCACGGGTTCATTTGGCATCACCACGCCCCTCAACGGTGAGCCGGCCACGCATGGCAATGGCAGCACCATCGGGTTCAACATGGCGTCGCCCGAGCAGACGGACGCCTTTCATGCGACGGGCGTTGCCAACGGTGGCACCACCTGCGAAGACCCGCCCGGCTGGCGCGACGGCGCGGTCGGCAAGCTGTATCTGGCCTACCTGCGCGACCCCAGCGGCAACAAGCTGTGCGCGCTGCACCGGCCAGCCAAGTAGCACGCGTTACGGCGCGCTGGCGGCGCTGCGGGCGTTGCGCTGCTGCATGATGCGGTAGAGGTTGCCCTCGATCCAGTCGGCCAGGCTGTCGACTTCGTGGGCCACTTCGGTCCCCATGGGCGTGAGGCTGTATTCCACATGGGGTGGCACCACGGGGTAGGCGGTGCGCAGCACGAAGCCATCGGCCTCCAGGGCCTGCAGCGTCTGGGCCAGCATTTTTTCACTCACGCCACCCACCTTGCGGCGCAGGTCGCTGAAGCGGTAGGTCTCCTCCAGCAGGGCGACCAGCACCAGCACGCCCCAGCGGCTGGTGACGTTTTGCAGAACCTGGCGGGACGGGCAGGCGACGGAGAACAGCTCTCCGCGCCGCTTCTTGGGCGACATGGCCATGTATGTACTTACCTTTTTGTGCGTACTTACTAAAAGTTTGCGTGTTGTCTATTATCGCGGCCTGTCTGTTTCTTTACAAGGAGGTCCTCCATGATCGCTGTTACCGGAGCCACTGGCCAACTGGGCCGTCTCGTCATTCAGGAACTGCTGCGCAGCGTGCCGGCAGCCCATATCGTTGCGGCCGTGCGCACGCCGGCCAAGGCGCAGGACCTGGCCGCCCTGGGCGTGCAGGTGCGCCAGGCCGACTACGCACAACCCGCCACACTGCAGGCTGCCTTTGCGGGGGTGGACAAGCTGCTGCTGATCTCGTCGAGCGAAGTGGGCCAGCGCGCCCCGCAACACCGCGCGGTCATTGACGCTGCCAAGGCCGCCGGCGTGAAACTGATTGCCTACACCAGCCTGCTGCACGCAGACACCTCGGCACTGGGTCTGGCTGCCGAACACAAGGAAACCGAAGCCGCACTGCGCGCATCGGGCGTGCCGTTCGTGCTGCTGCGCAACGGCTGGTATGCCGAGAACTATGCCGGCACCGTGCCTACGGCCGTGCAGCACGGTGTGGTGATGGGCAGCGCCAAAGACGGACGCATTGCTGCTGCTGCGCGCGCCGACTACGCGGCCGCCGCCGCCGCCGTGCTGGTGCGCGACGGGCAGGCCGGCAAGGTGTACGAGCTGGCGGGCGATACGACCTTCACCCTGGCGGAGTTTGCAGCCGAGATTGCCAAGCAGTCGGGCAAGCCCGTGGCCTATGTGGACCTGCCGCAGGCCGACTACGCAGCTGCGCTGGTGAAAGTGGGCCTGCCCGAGGGCTTTGCCGCGCTGCTGGCCGACTCGGATGCCGCGGCGGCCAACGGCGGTCTGTTTGACAACAGCGGCCAGCTGGGGCAACTGATCGGGCGCAGCACCACGCCCATTGCCAGCGTGATTGCGGCCGCACTGAAAGGCTGAGTCGCAGGCTCTCAGGAGCCGCCCAGACTGAACCGCTCCAACGCCTGGCGTGCAGGTGGCACGCCGGGTGTCACAATCCGCACGAAACATACGGAGTGCAACATGGGTGCGGAACAGCAAATCAAGAATCTGGGTCTGGAGCTTCCTCCGGCCAGCGGGCCGGCCGGCAACTACGCCCCGGCGGTGCGGACGGGCAACCTGATGTACCTCGCGGGCAAGGCGCCTTCGCCTGTGAACGGCGTAGCGCCCAAGGGCAAGCTCGGACGCGAGTTTTCCACGGCAGACGGCTATGCATTTGCGCGCTCCGCGTGCCTGGAAGTGCTTGCGGCGATCAAGGCCGCGCTGGGCTCGCTCGACCAGGTCGCGCAGGTGGTGGACCTGCACGGTTCCATCAACGCGGTGCCGGAGTTCGAAGAACACGCCCAGGTGCTGGACGGCGCGTCCGATCTGCTGGCCAGCGTCTTTGGTCCGGCCGGCGTGCATGTGCGCTCGGTGGTGGGGGTGAGTTCGCTGCGCAACGGCGTGCCGCTGACGCTCAAGGTCCTCGTCGAGGTCAAACCGTAGTTCTTTTTTCGGCCAGAATGGGCGCATGAACACACTCTCTGCCTACCCCATCACCCGCAAATGGCCGGCGCAGCACCCCGACCGGCTGCAGCTGTACTCCCTGCCCACGCCCAACGGCGTGAAGGTGTCCATCCTGCTGGAAGAAACCGGCCTGCCGTACGAGCCGCACCGGGTCGACTTCGAGACCCACGACCAGCTCTCGCCCGAGTTCCTCTCGCTCAACCCCAACAACAAGATCCCCGCCATCCTGGACCCCAACGGCCCCGGCGGCAAGCCGCTGGCGCTGTTCGAGTCGGGCGCCATTCTGTTGTACCTGGCCGAGAAGACCGGGCAGTTCCTGCCGCAGGATGCGGCGGCGCGCTACGAAACCATCCAGTGGCTGATGTTCCAGATGGGCGGCGTGGGCCCCATGTTCGGGCAGCTGGGCTTCTTCCACAAGTACGCCGGCAAAGACTATGAGGACAAGCGCCCGCGCGACCGCTACGTGGCCGAGAGCCGGCGCCTGCTGGGCGTGCTGGACCAGCGCCTGGCCAGCTGCGCCTGGATGATAGGCGAGGACTACACCATTGCCGACATTGCCATCTTTCCCTGGGTGCGCAACCTGTTCGGGCATTACGGTGCCGGCGATCTGGTGGGCGCGCAGAACTTTGTGCATGTGCAGCGTGCGCTGGCGGCGTTTGTGGAGCGCCCGGCGGTGGTGCGCGGGCTGGCCATACCGGCCTGACACACCATGCCACCACCGTCTGACCCCAACGCGTCCGCCTACCTGGAGAACCGGGCCCTA
Organism: Rhodoferax sp.; assembly: GCA_019449595.1. Taxonomy (GTDB): domain Bacteria; phylum Pseudomonadota; class Gammaproteobacteria; order Burkholderiales; family Burkholderiaceae_C; genus Allorhodoferax. The sequence goes on from JAGRPL010000004.1 coordinate 39,800, forward strand.
CTGATGCTGCTGGCGGCCGTGTCGCTGGCGATGGGCTGGATTCTGCTGCCGTTCTACGAGGCCATCCTGTGGGGCTTCATCATCGCGCTGCTGTTCACGCCCCTGTACCGCTGGCTGCTGCCGCGGTTGAAGTCCCGGCGCAACGCCGCGGCGCTGCTGACCCTGCTGACCGTGCTGGTGGTCGTCGTCCTGCCGCTGGCCCTGATTGCCGCCACGCTGGCGCGCGAGGCGGCGCTGCTCTACCAGCGCGTGCAGGCCGGCGAGTTCAGCCCCACGCTGTACCTGCATGGCGTGTTCGACGCGCTGCCCGCCTGGGCCTTGTGGCTGCTGGAGCGTTTCGGGCTGGCCGACTTCGATGTGCTGCAGCGCCGCCTCAGCACGGCCCTCATGCAGGGCAGCCAGTTCATGGCCACGCAGGTACTGAGCGTGGGGCAGAACACCTTCAACTTTGCCGTCAGCGCCGGCATCACCCTCTACCTGGCGTTCTTCCTGATCCGCGACGGCGACGCCGTGGGCCGCAGCGTGCTGCAGGCCATTCCACTGGCGCCCGCGCACAAGCGCGAGCTGCTGGACAAGTTCACCACCGTCATCCGCGCCACCGTCAAGGGCAACCTGCTGGTGGCGGCGGTGCAGGGGGCGCTGGGCGGCGTGGCGTTCTGGTTTCTGGGCGTCAGCGGTGCGCTGCTGTGGGCGGTGCTCATGGCCTTTCTGTCGCTGTTGCCGGCGGTGGGGGCCGGGCTGGTGTGGGTGCCGGTGGCAGGCTACTTCTTCGTCACGGGCGCCCTTTGGCAGGGCGTGGCGCTCACGGCCTGGGGCGTGCTGGTGATTGGCCTGGTGGACAACCTGCTGCGCCCCATGCTGGTGGGCAAGGACACGCGCATGCCCGACTACGTGGTGCTGATCACCACCGTGGGCGGCATGGCGGTGCTGGGCATCAACGGCTTTGTGGTCGGCCCCACCATTGCGGCCATGTTCATGGCGGTCTGGCAGCTGTACGTGTCGACCCGGTCCCGGCGGTAGGCAACGCCGCCTGCGCGGGGCGCAGGCCTGTTCGGGCGGGCGCGCCATGGATATACTGTTGTTTTATACAGTATTTTCATGGAGCCCACCGACCCCCTTCCGGCCTATGCCGAGCTGCACTGTCTCTCCAGTTTCAGCTTCCAGCGCGGCGCCTCGCAGCCTGACGAACTGGTGGAGCGGGCCGCGGCGCTGGGCTACCGTGCACTGGCCATCACCGACGAGTGCTCGGTGGCCGGCGTGGTGCGCGCGCACGAGGCGGCACGCCCACGTGGCCTGAAGCTGCTGCTGGGGGCGGAGTTTGCCGTTCCCCTCCCCGGTGCGGATGCGGGCTTTACCGTCGTGGCCCTGGCGCACCACCTGCAGGGCTGGGGCCAGCTGTGCACTTTCATCACGGCGGCGCGCCGGGCCGCGCCCAAAGGCCGGTACCGGGTGGGCTGGCACAGCGCGGCCGACCACGCGCTGTGGGCGCAGCTCGGCGGTTGCGAGATCCTGCTGGCGCTGCCGCTTGCGATTGCTTTTGAAGCCGCCTGCGCAATCGTTACGCGGGCCAGAGGCCTGTTTGGTTCCCATGTCTGGCTGGCCGTGACCCTGCATCTGGGGCCCGACGACGCCGTGCAGCTGCACCGCCTGCAGCAGTTGTCGCACCACACCGGCGTGCCGCTGGTGGCCACGGGGCACGTGCACATGCATGTGCGCTCGCGCAAGCCCCTGCACGACGTGCTCACCGCCGTGCGGCAGGGGGTGCCGGTGGCGCAGTGCGGCTTTGCCCTGCAGCCCAACGCCGAGGCGCACCTGCGCTCCCGCGCGCGGCTGGCCACGCTCTACCCGCCCGAGCTGCTGGCCAACACGCTGGTGGTGGCCGAGCGCTGCCATTTCAGCCTGGAGGAACTGCGCTACCAGTACCCGCGGGAGGCGGTGCTGCCCGGCCATACCCCGGCGCAGACGCTGCGCCAGTACACGCTGCAGGGCGCGCAGGAGCGCTACCCGCAGGGCATGCCGGCGGCGGTGCAGCAGCAGGTGGAGCACGAGCTGGCGCTGATTGCCGAGTTGCGCTACGAGATGTATTTCCTGACCGTGCACGACATCGTGCGCTTTGCCCGCAGCCAGGGCATCCTGTGCCAGGGCCGCGGCTCGGCTGCCAACTCGGCGGTGTGCTACTGCCTGGGCGTGACCGAGGTGGACCCGTCGCGCAGCCAGCTGCTGTTCGAGCGCTTCATCAGCCGCGAGCGCAACGAGCCGCCCGACATCGACGTGGACTTCGAACACCAGCGGCGCGAGGAAATCATCCAGTACATCTACGCCAAGTACGGCCGCGACCGGGCCGCGTTAACGGCCGTCGTCATCAGCTACCGCCCGCGCAGCGCCCTGCGCGACGTGGGTCGCGCGCTGGAAATTCCTGAGGCGCTGATTGCCGCGCTGGCCCGGGAGCACCCCGGCATGTACAGCCGCGAGGTGCTGGTCGAGCGCCTGCAGTCTGCTATCGAAAAAGTAGCTGCCTGCGCAGAAGGTGCGGGCGCTGCAGGGCTGAAAAACTCTGAAATTCCGGATGCGCGCCGCCTGCAGCTGTGGCTGGACCTTGCGCGCCAGCTGCAGCGTTTTCCGCGCCACCTGAGCCAGCACGTGGGCGGCTTTGTGCTCACCCAAGGCCCGCTCACGCGCCTGGTGCCGGTGGAGAACGCCGCCATGCCGGAGCGCTCCATCATCCAGTGGGACAAGGACGACCTGGACGCCGTGGGCCTCCTGAAGGTGGACGTGCTGGCCCTGGGCATGCTCAGCGCCATCCGCCGCTGCCTGAACCTGGTGGGCCAGTGGCGCGGCGCGCCCCTGCGCCTGCAGGACATTCCGGCGGAAGACCCCGCCACGTACGCCATGGTCTGCCAGGCCGACACCGTGGGCGTGTTCCAGATCGAGAGCCGCGCGCAGATGAGCATGCTGCCGCGCCTCAGGCCGCAGTGTTTCTACGACCTGGTGGTGCAGGTAGCCATCGTGCGGCCTGGCCCCATCCAGGGCGGCATGGTGCACCCCTACCTGCAGGCGCGCAAGCACCCCGACCAGGTGGTGTACCCCAGCCCGGCGCTGGAAAAGGCCCTGGAGCGCACCCTGGGTGTACCCATCTTCCAGGAGCAGGTGATGCAGATCGCCATGCTGGCGGCCGACTTCTCGGCCGACGAGGCCGACGCCCTGCGCCGATCCATGGCCGCCTGGAAGCGCAAGGGCGGCGTGCACGTGTTCTACGACCGCATGGTGGGCGGCATGCTGAAAAACGGCTACACGCAGGAGTTTGCCGACGCCCTCTTCAAGCAGATGGAGGGCTTTGGCGAATACGGCTTCCCCGAGAGCCACGCCGCCAGCTTTGCCCTGCTGGTGTACGTGAGCAGCTGGCTCAAGTGGCACGAGCCCGCCTGCTTTCTGGCGGCGCTGCTCAACAGCCAGCCGCTGGGTTTTTACGGCCCGGCGCAGCTGGTGCAGGACGCCCGCCGCCGCGGCGTGACCGTGCGTGCCGTGGACGTGGCGCACAGCGACTGGGATTGCACCTTGGAAGAAGCAATGGCATCTGATTCGCAGCCCGCCGTGCGTCTGGGCCTGCGCTTGGTCAGCGGCCTGGCGCAGGCTGTGGCCCTGCGCATTGCCGGAGAACGTGTGTGCGCGCCCTTTGCCAGCACCCAGGACCTGGCCCTGCGCTGCCGCCTCAGCGAGGGTGATCTCAAGGCCCTGGCCAGTGCCGACGCACTGCAGTCGCTGTCGGGCCACCGCCGCCAGCAGGTGTGGGACGCATCGGCCCTCAAGCCCGCGCCGGCGCTGCTGCAAGGCGTGCCCATCGACGAAGACACCCTGCACCTGCCTGCGGCCGGCGAGGGCGAGGAGGTGGTGTTCGACTACGCTGCTGTGGGCCTGACCTTGCGCCGCCACCCGCTGGCGCTGCTGCGGGCGCAGCTGGCCGCCAGAAAGCTGCTCACCAGCGCGCAGATGGCCGACATGCCCAGCGGCCGCCTGGTGCGGGCCTGCGGCATCGTCACCATGCGCCAGCGGCCGCAGACCGCCAAGGGCGTGGTGTTCGTCACGCTGGAAGACGAAACTGGCAGCGTGAACGTGATCGTGTGGAAGGCGGTGCACGAGCGCTTCCGCCAGGCGGTCTACCAGTCGCGCCTGCTGGCGGTGTACGGCGTGTGGCAGCGCGACGATGCCAGCGGCGGCCAGGTGCGCCACGTCATTGCCAAACGGCTGGTCGACCTCACCCCCTTGCTGGGGGAGCTGGCCACCCGCAGCCGGGATTTCCACTGAGCTGGGGCGGCTGCGCCGGCTAGCCCCTGGGTGTCAGGCGCCCGCGCACCAGCAGCATGGCGGTGCGCAGCGCCAGGTAGCCGATGAACCCATTGGCGCCAATGAAGACCGGCACGGCCAGCACCTGCGCAGCCGGCACCCCGCTTTGCGCCAGCTTGAGCCCCGAGACAGTGGCGGCCGCCACGCCGAAGGTGTAGGCCCAGTACGAGGGCGCAAAGGGCTGGGCCCCCAGCCACGGCCCCAGCCGCAGGCCCAGCAGGAGCTGGAACAGACCGTAGCCCCACAGCATCAGCAACCAGTGGTCGGTGCTGCCGGGCACCAGCGCCAGCCACGCCATGGCGCAGACCACCGGTGGCGCGAACTGGATGCCGATCAGGGGGCGCTGCGGTGCGGGAACGGCGCTGGCGTGCCACAGGCGCTGGATGATCAGCGACTCCAGTGCCAGCCATGAGAAGAACCCGGTTCCCAGAAACAGCCAGCCCCAGTCCGGGTGCCCCAGCGCCCCCAGTGCCGCCGCGCTGGTGAAGTTGCCGGCCACGGTGGGCAGGTACAGCGTGGGCGCGGTGTCCAGCGCGTTGCGCCCGCCCTGCCAGAGCAGGCCGGTGTGCCAGAGCGAGAAAACCAGGTGCCAGCCGATGCCGCCGGCCGTCAGTACCCAGGCCAGCGTGCGCGAGTAGGGCAGCACCGACAGCGCGATCAGCAGCGTGGCCACCGCCAGCAGCGCGGGCGTGCTGCCCTGTACGGGGTGCATGAACTCGTCGCGCACGGTGTCGGGGTGCCGCAGGGCCTGCCACAGGTAACGCACCAGCAGCGAGGCCCAGACGGCACATGCCACCAGCAGGACGGCCTCGCCTATGGCCGGCGGCAGGTTCCACAGGCTGCTGGCCAGCCGCCAGGACTGCCCGAGGCCGGAGAGCCCGAGAACCATGCCGAAAAACGATGCGGGAAGGGGAGCCTTGTTCATGGGAGTTGCCGCGGTTGGGAGGAAACGCCACGCCCGGAGGCGCGGGGTGCGTTGGATTCTGCCTGAATCCCGGCGCCACAGGCCCCGCGGCCCGGGCCTTCCATTGGGCCTGCAACACCGGTACGATAGGATGCACCTCCCGTCGCAACTCTCTGTGTCCACACCATGCTGCCCCTGAATCTTTCCAACCTGCAGCGCTCTGCCTGGACGCGCCGCGCCGCCTGGGCCCTGGGCGTTTTGCTGCTGCTCTGGGGCGTGGCCTGGGTGAGCGTGCCCGGCCTGGTGAAGCGCCAGATCGAGGAACGGGGCAGCGCCGCGCTGGGGCGCAAGCTCACGGTGGGCGCGGTGGACTTCAAGCCCTGGACGCTGGAGCTGACGGTGAGCGACATCGCCGTGGCCACGGCCGACGGTACGGGGCGCCAGCTCGGCATCGCGCGGGTGTATGCAGATGGCGAGCTGTCGTCGCTGCTGCGCCTGGCACCGGTGCTTGACGCCGTGGTGGTGGAGTCGCCCACGCTCACGCTCACCCGCAGCAGTGCGGGGCACTATGACATCGACGACATCATCGGCCGCCTGAGCGCGCCGTCGCCCCAGCCCGCCTCGGCGCCGCTGAAGTTCGCGCTTTACAACATCGAGCTGCGTGGCGGCGCGGTGGACTTTACCGACGCCCCGGTGGCGCGCCAGCATGCCGTGCGCCAGCTGGAGTTGTCGGTGCCGTTCCTGAGCAATCTGGACGCCAAGCGCGACGTCAAGGTCGAGCCCCACCTGGCGTTCACGCTCAACGGCAGCGCCTTTGATTCCGCTGCCGAGGCCACGCCCTTCGCCCAGATCCGCAAGGGCGATGTCCGCTTCAAGATCAGCCACCTGGACGTGGCGCCCTACCTGGCCTACCTGCCGGCCGATTTGCCGGTGCAGCCCAAGGCGGGCGTGGTGGACGCCGACCTGCGGCTGGACTTTGCACAGACGCCCCAGGTGGCGCTCAGCCTGTCGGGCACGGTCAAGGTTTCCAGCCTGAAACTGGCGAACGGCGCCGGTGCCGACCTGCTGGGGGTGGACGCCATCCAGGCCACGCTGGCCGACGTGCGCCCGCTGGAGCGGCGCGTCAAGCTCAGCGCGCTGGACATCAACGGCCCCACCGTGTGGGCGGCGCGCAACCGCGCCGGGGTGCTGAACCTGGGCGTAGCCTTGGCCAAGCCCGCTGGGGGTGCTCCTAAAAAAGGAGCTGTTGACGCAGATTCCACGGCGCCTGCAACCCAGAATGGCACTGAAAAACCAGCCGCAGGTTGGCAGCTGGAACTGGCCCGCTTCGCCCTGCACAAGGGCACGGTGAACTGGGCCGACGACAGCGCCCAGCCCGCCGTGCGCATGGCATTGGGTGCGGTGGAGCTGCAGGCCGAGGCGCTGCGCTGGCCGTTTGCGCAGGCACCGGCCAAATTCTCGGGTTCGGTGGCGCTGGCGGGCGCCGACAAGCCCGGGCGGCTGCAGTTCGAAGGCCTGGGAACCGACCAGCAGGGCCAGGTGCACGCCACCGTGACCGACTTCACCTTGGACAGTGTCAGCCCCCTGGCGGCGCGCTACCTGGAGCCCCGCCCCAGCGGCGCGCTGGAAGCCGAACTGGGCGCTTCCTGGCAGGCCGGTGCCGTGCAGCTGAGCGTGCCGCGCCTGGCCGTGCGCGACTTTGCCCTGCGCTCGGGCAAGGGCGGCAAGACTGCGGCCAGCGAGATGCCCCAGTTCAAGGCGCTGGACGTGAGCGACGTCCAAGTGGACCTGGCCACCCAGAGCGTGCGGGTGGGCAAGGTGGGCCTGCGCGCGCCCACCGTGACCGTGCAGCGGGGCGAGGACGGGCGCTGGATGTTCGAGTCGTGGCTCAGGCCGCAGTCGGCCGCCCCCAAGGCGGCGCCGTCCAAGCCCTGGAGCGTGGCGGTGGCGGAGCTGGCCATTGACGAAGGCGCGTTGGCCCTGAACGACGCCAGCCAGGCCCGGCGCGTGCGCCTGGCCGTGTCGGCGCTGGCGCTGCGCATGCAAGCCCTCACGCTCGACGGCAAGAAGCCGGCGCCGCTGACCGTGTCCGCCCGCATCAAGGCCGGCCGCACCGAGCCCGGCACCCTGCGCTACCAGGGCACGGTGGCGTGGAACCCGCTGGCGGTGCAGGGCAGTGTGGATGCGCGCGACATTCCGGCGCACGCGGTGGCGCCGTACTTTGCCGACCGGCTGAACCTGGAGCTGCTGCGGGCCGACACCAGCTTCAAGGGCCAGGTGCGCTACGCCGCAGCACCCGCCGGGCCCACGGTGCAGGTGCGCGGGGACGCGGCGCTGGAAGACTTCCGTGCCAACAGCGTGTTCAGCGACAAGGGCGACCTGCGCGTGGCCGAGGAACTGCTGAGCTGGAAGTCACTCAACGTACCCGGCATCCGCCTGGCCATGGCCCCGGGCGTGGCCACGCGTCTGGACGTGCGCGAAGCCGCGCTGACCGACTTCTTTGCCCGCGTAGTGGTGCGTGAAAACGGCCGCCTCAACCTGCAGGACCTGGTGAAGGGCGATGCCCCCGCCGAAGCCCCGGCGCCCGGCGCTGCCGCATCGGCCCCTGTGGCATCGGCGCCTGCCCCGGCGGCTTCCGCTGCTTCGGTTGCCTCTGCGGTATCCGCACCGGCTGCCGGCGGCGCGTCCGCAGCCATCGTCCAGATGGGCCCCATCAGCCTGGTCAATGGCAAGGTGCTGTTTTCCGACCACTTCATCCAGCCCAACTACTCGGCCGACCTGAGCGAGCTCACGGGCAAGCTGAGCCAGTTCTCGTCCCAGCCCAAGGACGGCGTGGTGCAGCTGGCCGACCTGGACGTGCGCGGGCGTGCCGAGGGCACGGCGGCGCTGGAGATCACCGGCAAGGTCAATCCGCTGGCGCGCCCGCTGGCGCTGGATATCCGGGGACGGGTGCGCGACCTGGAGCTGCCGCCCCTGTCGCCCTACGCCATCAAGTACGCGGGCTATGGCATCGAGCGCGGCAAACTCAGCGTGGACGTGCAGTACACCGTGCAGCCCGACGGTCAGCTTACCGCCACCAACAACATCGTGCTCAACCAGCTGACCTTTGGCGACGAGGTGGCGGGCGCGCCGCACAGCCTGCCGGTGAAGCTGGCGGTGGCGCTGCTGGCCGACCGCAATGGCGTGATCGACATCAACCTGCCCATCAGTGGCTCCATCAACGACCCCCAGTTCCGGCTGGGGCCGGTGGTGTTCAAGCTCATCGTCAACCTGATCGTGAAAGCCGTGACGGCGCCGTTCAGCCTGTTGGCCAATGCCTTTGGCGGCGGAGGCGACGAGCTGGGCATGGTGGTGTTCGCGCCGGGCAGCAGCGCCCTGACGGCCGACGCCAAGGCCGGGCTGGACAAGGTGGTCAAGGCGCTGGTCGAGCGGCCCAGCCTGAAGATGACCGTGACCGGCTCCGCCGCACTGGAACTGGAGCGCGACGGTCTCAAGCGCGAGCGCCTCAAGGCCCTGCTGCTGGCCGAGAAGCGCCGCCGCGCCGTGGGCAGCGGCCAGGATGCGGCGGCTGTGGGCGTGGTGACCGAGGCCGAATACCCGGTGCTGCTCAAGGCCGTGTACCGGCGCGCCGACATCACCAAGCCGCGCAACTTTGTGGGCATGGCCAAGGACATCAGCGGCCCCGAGATGGAGGCACTGCTGCTCTCCAACATGGCGGTCACCGAAGACGCCATGCGCGAACTGGCCTTGCAGCGCGGCGTGGCCGTGAAGGATTACCTGGCCGCCAAGGACATGCCCGCGGATCGCCTGTTCCTGGGCGGCGCCAAGGTCATCACGCCGCCGGCCAACTGGAAGCCGCAGGCCGAGCTCAGCTTGACCCTGCGCTGAGTTGCCGGGCGCCAGCGGCTCGGCGTATGACTACATAAGGAGTTCGCGCCATGAAACGTGAGAAGCCTTCCGTGCCCCGGGACGACTATGAAACACAGCTGCACCTGCTGCAGGTGGAGCTGGTCAAGTTGCAACGGCACTTCATCGGCTGCGGCGACAAGATTCTGGTGCTGCTGGAAGGGCGCGACGCCGCCGGCAAGGACGGTGCCATCAAGCGAATTGTCGAGTTTCTGAGTCCACGTGAAACCCGTGTCGTGGCGCTGGGGAAACCCTCGGACCGGGACAACAGTGCCTGGTACTTCCAGCGCTATGTTGCCCACTTGCCGGCTGCCGAGGAATTCGTGCTCATGAACCGCAGCTGGTACAACCGCGTGGGTGTCGAGCACGTGATGGGTTTCTGCACCACGGCACAGTACGAGGAGTTCATGCTGTCGGTGCCCCAGTTCGAAGCCATGCTGGTCAACTCCGGCATCAAGCTGATGAAGTACTACCTCGACGTCAGCAAATCCGAGCAGGCGAAGCGGCTCGAAGACCGCAAGCGCGATCCGCTCAAGCAGTGGAAGTCCAGCCCGATCGATGCCGTCGCCACCAAGAAATGGAAGGCGTATTCAGAGGCCCGCGACGCGATGCTGCTGCGCACGCATACCGCGGTCGCACCGTGGCACATCGTGCGCGCCGACGACAAGCACCTGGCGCGCCTGAATCTGATCAAGGACATCCTGTCGCGCCTGCACTACGCCGACAAGAAGAAAAAGCTGGTCCAGCCCGACTCGGACATTGTGTTTGAGTTCACGTCCGACTGCATTGCCGCCAAACGGCTGGCATGAGGCGGGCATGCGCATGCGCCCCCAGGTCGGGGGCGCGTGCCCATCAGGTGGGGTCGGCTTCGCTGCCGTGTCCGCTGCGGTGGGTTGCCGCCCAGATCAGCAGCGCCAGCAGCAGGAAGATGACTGCGCCCGCGCCCCACACCACGGCAAAGCCGGGCATGGAGAGCATGGGCACCGTGGCGTACAGCACGGCCAGCACCGCCCACACCACGAACACGATTGCCATCAAAACCATATCGTCTTTCATTGCCGGCTCCTCTCTAGTGCCCTGCGCCACTGCCGGCCATGAGCGGCAGCGTGCGCAACAAGACAAATGCCACTTGGGTGAACAGCGCCATGGCGCCCACCAGCACCACCACGCTCAGCGGGCCCATCCAGGCTTGGTGGCGGGCGACCACGGGGCCGTCCCACTGCACGCTGGGTAACGCGGGCTGTGCCAGCGGTGCGCCGGCGCGGGCCAGCAGGGTGCGCAGCAGGCCGTACAGGTAGACCAGCAGCGCAAAGGCCATGAGCGTGCCGCCCACGCCCACGCCCTTCATCAGCAGCGCCCAGACGGCGGGCGCCCCGCTGTCGTAGGCCACGCTGAGCACGCGCCGGGGTACGCCGTTGTAGCCCGCCGCAATGCCGGCGGCGCCAAACAGGCCCACGCCCAGCGTCACCAGCCATGGCAGGCGCGCCAGCACGGTGGGGCGCCACAGGCGGGCGCCGGTGAGGCCGGGCAGCACGTAGCACAGGGCCGCCAGAAAGGTCAGTGACACTGTGCCCACCGTGAGGAAGTGGAAGTAGCCCGGCACGAAGAAGGTGTCCGAGAGCAGGGGGGCGAGTTTCTCCTGGATCAGCACAAACGAGAACACGCCGCCCAGCGCCAGGTTGATGACCGCCGCACCCATGGCTGCCATGGCCGGGTTGCCCCAGGGCAACTGGCGCATCCAGCCAAACAGGCCCTTGGCACCGCGGTTGCGGGCATGCACTTCCAGCGAGCACACCAGCACCAGGAACACCAGCACCGTGGGTACGCTGATGAACAGCGACAGCAGCGAGCCGATGACGCGCACCGGTGCCGCCAGGTCGGGCTCCAGGAACATGTGGTACAGCGAGGTGGGGGGCACGAACATGAGGTACAGCGAGAAGATGATCTTGGAGAAGCGCGCGCCGAAGATCGACTTCACGCCGGTCACGTTCTCCACCAGCACGTACCACACCAGCACGGTCGACATCAGCGGCAGGTAGTGCATGTTGTGGAACAGCACGTGCCAGCGCGTGGCGTAGTCGGCGGGCATGGTGCCCAGGCCCAGCGCCCACAGCGCCGCCGGGAAAAAGACGTACAGCGAGGCCAGTGCGCTCACCATCAGCAGCCCGGCCCAGGCCACGGCCGCAAAGCCGATGGCCGACCAGCCCGGTGTGTTGGCCGGGTGGGCGGTGAAGCGCGACTTGATCGCGGTGGCCACGCCGGCCGTGGCAATGCAGAACAGGCCTGCGGCCAGCAGCAGGTAGCCCGCGTAAAACGCGGCCACGCCCGGCTCGCCCGGATGGGCCAGTTCGGGGGGCGCGTCGTACAGGCGCGGCACGCCCACCAGGGTGGCGTAGCCGTTCACGCCAAAGCCCAGCACCATGGCCAGCAGCCCCAGCCAGGCCAGGCCGCGCCACGCGATGCGCCCTTCGCTGTTGGCATAGACGGCGCTGATGACCAGCAGCAGTCCGGCCTGCACGAAGTACAGCCAGTAGAAGAACACGTTGACCCCGTGCGCCGTCATCAGGCGGTAGCCTTCGAGCAGGTCGGCCTGGATGAAGCCGGCGCGCACGGCGGCGGTGGCCAAGCCGGCCAGTACCCCCAGCGCCAGCGCCAGCAGCGCAATGGCAAAGCACAGCCGCAGCAAGGTCTTGTCGCCAGCGGGCAGCGCGGCCAGCCCCTGGGTGAGTCGGTTGGTGGTCATGGTTGTTCTCCCTGGCTGGCGCTGGATACGATGAGGCGACCCTGCATGCGGTCATGTGCCACGCCGCAGTACACGGTGCAGTACAGCAGGTGCTCGCCCGGCTGGGTGAATTGCACTTCCTGCTCGACCAGCGTGCGGGCGCGCAGGCGCACGATGTGGCTGGCCGCGCCGAGTTGCAGTGACGCGCCGTGTGCCACGTCTTCGGCCATCATGCGAAAGCGGTAGCGCACGCCGGTCTGCAGCCGCAGCACGGAAGGCAGGTACCCCCACTGGTGTGCCAGCAGGTACACGTCCACCGGTGGGCTGGCGTGGCTGTCGGTGGTGTGCATCAGCTCGGGTTCGGGGGCGGGCTCGGATGGGGCCATTGCGGCCATGTCGTGGCCGGCGTGCGTGGACACCGGGGCCGGGGCGCCGTGCCCGGCGTGTGCGCTGGGGGGCGTTGGCGGCGTGGCGGCCATGTTCATGTCCATGTCTGCGTGCGCAGCGTGGGGGTCTGGGGCGCTCATGTCCATTGCCGCGGGCGCCGTGGGACGCACACTGCCGTCGGGCAGTACGTTGGCGGCGATGAAGGCTTCCGTCAGGCGGCGGAACTCGGCGGGTGACATGCCGCTGCCGCCATCGCCGTGTTCACTGTGGCCGCCACCGGAAGAGGGCTTGGCGGTCGGGCCGCCCAGCAGGCTCAGTGGTGCGGCCCCGTTGGCGGCCCATACGCCGTACAGGGCCAGCACGCCAAATCCGGCGCCGAAAATGAAGCCCCGGCGCGTGGTGAAGGGGGGCTTGGGAGGGGTGTGGTTCATGCGTGTTCTCCGGGCAGCGGTGGCCTAGCCCCGCGGGTAGCTTTGGTAGACGCGGGTGCCGCCACCGCGCTGGATGAGCAGCACGGAATAGGCGTCCTTGCGTCCGCCATACACGGCGCCATCCATGCCGGGCGAACCGATGGGCATGCCGGGCACAGCCAGGCCGATGGCGTTGGGTCGCTCCATGAGCAGTCGGTGGATGTCGTGGGCCGGCACATGCCCTTCCAGGGCGTAGCCGCCCACCTGGGCGGTGTGGCAGGAGCCCAGCGCGTTCGGTATACCCAGGCGGGCCCGGGCAGCGGTGTTGCCGCTGTTGTGGACCTGCACGGTGAATCCGTTGGCGCGCATATGGCTCACCCAGTCTTCGCAGCAGCCGCAGTTGGGGTCTTTCCAGACCTCGACGTTGGGCTGGGGTCGGCTGCGGGTCTGGGCCTGCAGGCGGGAGGCCAGCGTGGCGGTGCCGGCCAGCGCCAGGAAGTGGCGCACAAAAAATCGTCTTTGCATGGTGGTTTTTTTCCTGTGAACGGGGACATGCACGCCGGCGCACGCGGGCCATGGCCAGCACGCTGCGGACGCACCTCGGGCGACGGAATCAGGAAATGGGGGGTTTGAAGCCGCGCGCAGGCTCTGCGCTGGCAAAGGCGGCACCCGCGTAACGGGGCACGCTGTGGAGCGTCAACGGCAGGGGCGGCACACCGGGCTGCAGGGCCACGGGGGTGGCCGAGCAGGTCTGGCAGGCGGTGCAACTACTGTGCTGTGTGTGCCCGGTGGCCCCATGGGGGTTGGGTGTCGGGTCGCTGGCGTTGCCGTCTTGGGCGTGCTCCTGGCATCCGGCATGGGCGGTCATCGCATTTTTGACATGTTTATGGCTTTCAGAGCCCGTAAACATTGCGTGAATAGCTATGGTTTCTGTAGCATTCGGCGCATGTCCCAGCATGTTCACGGCCATGGCGTCCGTCGCCCAACCGCGCAGGGGCAGCAAAGCGATCAGGAGAATGGCAAACAGCACACGCATGGTTGAATGATACGGGACGGCCCGAAAAGTTCCAACCGGCCGGCTACCGTTCTTCCCGCCGTCCGTCGGCATGCAGCGCAAAGCGGCCCTGGTCGCGCGGGTGAACCGGGTCGGGTTGCGACCAGGGCCAGCCGCCGAACCCTGTGCGGCGGTAGTCGGCAAACGCCTGCTGGATTTCGGCCTGGGTGTTCATGACAAACGGGCCGTATTGGGCCACCGGCTCGCCCAGGGGCCGGCCTTGCAGCACCAGCAGTTCGGCGGTGTCGGCGCCGTTGACCAGTTCGACGTCCTGGCCCGCGTGCACTTCAATGGCGGACGCGGGTGGCACGGCCTGCCCGCCGATGGACAGCGCGGACCCCTGGAAGAAATACAGCTGGCGGCGCGTGCCGGCGCCCGCGGCGGCGGGCAGGGTCCAGCGGGCGCCGGGCGCCATCCGGATGGTGTAGATGGCCAGGTCGGCTTCCGGTGCCGAGGCCCAGGAATCGGGCGGGGGCGGCAGGCCCCGTTGACCGGCCAGCGCACCGGCCACGCACACCACCTCGGTGGTTTTCCCTTGCGCGTCCTGGAACTGCAGGCGGGGAATCGCCTCGCGCCACAGCATGGTGAAGTGCGGCTCCACCATCTTGTGGCGGGCCGGCAGGTTGAGCCAGATCTGGAACAGCTCCAGCGGGTTGGGTTGCTCGGGGTGGACCAGGGGAAACATCTCGCAATGCACCACGCCCTTGCCGGCGGTGAGCCACTGCACGTCGCCGCCGCCGAAACGGGCGGTGGCGCCCAGCGAGTCGGAGTGGTCAATCAGCCCTTGGCGCACGATGGTGACCGTCTCGAAGCCCCGGTGCGGATGCGCCGGAAAGCCCGGCACGGTGGTGCCGTGGTACATGCTCCAGCCATCCTTGCGGCCGAAGTCCTGCCCCAGGTCGCGCCCGGCCAGCGAGGCATCCGGCCCCTGGCGCGCATTGCCACGCGGATAGGCGTCGTCGTGGTGCACGCAGAACAGGAACGGGTCGAGGGTCTGCCAGGGGAAGCCCAGGGGCTGGACCTGTATCACGGGGTGGTTTGGCATGGGGACTCCATCGGGGACATGGGAGTTGCCATTGTCCGGCGATTGGCCCGGGCGTGCGCTCAGAGCTCGGAATCGTCCTTCAGGGTGCGGGGTTTGTTGACCAGGCGCACCGCGCAGCGCGTGGCCGTGTCCTGCACGATGGCCAGCAGGTCGGTGTCATCGGCCACCCACAGGGCCGTGTCGCCGGTTTCGGCACTCAGGGTGTCGCTGCCCCGGACCACCGACGCGCCGTAGCGGGCCTGGACTTCGCGGATGACGTCCTCAAACACGGCGCGGGCGTCGCAGGGTTGGGCGGACGACACCCAGGTCTGCTCAATGCGCTGCAACTGGTGGTTGCGAAAGTAAAACACGGTGTCAAACGGGTGCTGGGCCACGGTGGTGCGCGGCAGGGTCCACAGCCCGCGCGAACCGCCCGGGCCCGGCAGCGGCCGGTGCAGGCGCTGGAGCTCCGGCAGGGTCGACAGCAGTTGCGGTTCGCTCATGCCAAAGGCGGTGGCCGCCAGCAGGGGCTCGCTGCCGGCGGGCAGGGCCATTCCCAGCAGGACCATGCCCGGCACCAGGGACAGCAGATAACGGAAGGGAAAGCGCATCGGCGCCCATTATCTGGCCGGTTCGCGGAACTTTGTGCAAAACATTTGCACAAATTCAGGCTGAATATAATTCAGCCCATCCCTTAACCCCTAGACCGGTCCGGACCTGGACCACGGAGAACACACCATGCGTTTCGTTAAAACCGCCATTTTTGTATCGGGCGTTGCTGCCTTGCTGGCTGCTTGCAGCAGCACACCGGTGGCAACTTCGGATGCGGGGCAAACCGCTCCGGCGGCCCCGGCGGTGGCGGCTGCACCGGCTGCCAGCACCCAGGCCGTGACCATGGTCACCCCGCCGTACCTGGATGCCAACAGCGCGTTGTCCACCAAACGCAGCGTTTACTTCGATTTTGACGATTTTTCGGTCAAGAAGGAGTTTGAATCGGTGCTGGAACTGCACGGCAAGTTCCTGGCCCGCAACCCGGGCGTGGCGGTGAAGATTGAAGGCAATTCCGACGAACGGGGTGGTGCCGAGTACAACCTGGCGCTGGGCCAGAAGCGGGCTGAAGCCGTGGTGCGGGCACTGAAGGTGTACGGCGTCAAGGACAGCCAGCTGGAAGCCACCAGCTGGGGTGAAGAGAAGCCCAAGGCTGCCGGCCACAACGAAGCCGCCTGGTCGCAAAACCGCCGCGCCGACGTGGTCTACCCCAAGCAGTAAACGCGGGCCCGACGGCAGAATCTTGCCGCCAGCCGGCGGCGTAGGGGGCACCTGCCACTAAGATAGCCACGTTGGCGTGTTGCGGGTGCTTCTTGTTGTCGTCTTTTTTCTTTTTCCGGTCGGTTTATGGGCGCCTGCTGGCTGCCGTGCTGGGCGCGGCGGTGCTGCTGGCGCTGGATGCCGGGCAGCGGGCCCCGGTCCCGGCAGCAGTGGCCGTCTGGAGCGGCGCGCCCTTGCCGGCCAACCCGGTGCTGCACGTGGTGGCACGTGGGCCCATTCCCATGCCCCCCGATGCGGCGGCTGCGCACGCCAGTTCGCTGCTGCCCATGTCCCCCGGCCACGCGGCCGCGCTCACGGTGTTCTGGTTTTCGGGTGAACGCGAGAGCGGGCCCCAGGTGCAGATTGCGGCCTCGCAGTTTGACCGCGCCACGCAGCGGTGGTTGCCCCCCCGCGCGGTGGTGAACCGGCAGGTGATGGGGGCGCAGCTGGGCCAAGGCTTGCGCCGACTGGGTAACCCCGTTGCCTGGATGGACGGTGATGGAAAGATCAACCTGTTTGTGGTGGCCACCGGCTGGGGCGGCTGGGCCGCATCGCGCATCCTGCAGGTTCGTCAGACCAGCAGCAGCAATGCGCTGGCCGATTTGACGTTCGCCCCGGTGCGCGTGCTGCCTCTTTCGTGGTTGTGGAACACCAGTTTTCTGGTGCGCAACGCGCCGCTGCCGCTGGCCGACGGCGGCATGGTCTTGCCCCTGCATTTCGAGCTGGGCATCAAATACCCCAGCGCCGCGCGGTTTGACGCCCACGGGGCCTTCAAGGGCATGGTGCGCCTGTCGCAACGGCCTTACCTGCTGCAACCTACGCTGCTGATGCAGTCGCCCCAGGAGTGGCTGGCTCTGATGCGCGACGAACGCCCCAACGGCAAGATCGGGGTGGCGCGCACCGCCGATGGCGGCCGGCACTGGAGTGACCTGCCCGATCTGGCGCTGGACAACCCGGACTCCGCGGTGGCGGGCCTGGGCGTAGCGCCGGGCCGGATGCTGCTGGCGCACAACTCGTCGCCGGGGTCGCGTGCCACGCTGGACCTGAGCTATTCCCTGGATGGCCGCAACTGGACCGTGCTGAACACCCTGGAGCGTGGGAAACCGGAGGATGAGTTTTCCTATCCGGCCCTGGCCTGGGCCGATGGCAGCTTGTGGCTCAGCTATACCGTGGACCGCGAACGCATTGCCTGGCAGCGTTTTGCGGTCGGCCCGGCGCCGGCGGGAGGCAAGCCATGAGCGCGCTGGCCTGGGATTGGCTGGCGCCTCTGCTGGCCACCGACGCCCCGGTGCTGCCGCAGGCTGGGTTGGTGGAGGTGAACCTGAGCCTGGGGTGGAGCGTGGTATTGGCGTGGCTGGGAGCATGGGGAGTGGCGCGCTGGACGTCGCGCCCAGGCGTGCAGGCCGGCGTGGCACTGCTGCTGGCCCTGTGGGCGTGGCTGCCGGGGGCTTTCACCCCCGACTACTGGCTGGGGTTGGCGTTTCAGGCGCCCAGCCTGGTGACGACCCTGCTGTGTGCCGGGCTGCTGTGGGACCGGCTGGCGCGCACGCCCGCGCACGGGCCGCAACCCGCGCGGCGCAGTGCCCTGGCCCTCGCGGTGCTGGGCGTGGGCGCCGGCTGGGCTTTGCTGGCTGACACCTTCGCCCGGCTCCCCGTGCCGCTGTATGACTTGGGCTTCAGCCCGCTGGCCACGGCACTGGTGTTGCTGGCGGCGGCCTTGCCGTGGGTGCTGTGGCGGGACGGGCGGCGGCCCTGGCTGGTGCCTCTGGCGGTGCTGGTGTTTGCGGTTCTGCGCCTGCCCAGTGGCAATGTATGGGATGCGGTGCTGGACCCGTGGCTGTGGCTGGTATTGCACGGGTACCTACTGCGGGCGATCCGGCGGCGCACCTGAACTGGAAATCTGATTCCAATCACGCGATGGCCCTTGTGGATACTGCGTGATCAGCTATCAAAAACAGAGCGTATCCGGTTAGGGGCTTGTTTTTTCCACCAGCCACTCGCGCCGGAACAGCCACTGCTGCGGGTACCACAGGTTGTCCAGCGTGACTTCGCCGCTCTTGTGGCGGCTCTTGATGTGCCAGCGCTGGCCCACCACCGTGCAGTGCGGCACACACGAGGGTTGGGGCTGGTCCAGGCTGTCTTGCAGCCACACCACGGCATCGAACTGGGCGAGCAGGAAGTCCAGCCGTTCGGCGGGCGGCAGATCGGGCTGGAGGGCGCCAGTGTTGCGTCCTTCGGCGTCGTAGGGAGTGATGCGTGCGCCCGGCAGAACAAAGTGGAAACGCTCGTACTGGCCGGTGAAACCGTTGGGCACGGCTACGCGCCGGCCCTGCATGCGGGCCTGTATGGCGGGGCTGTAGTCGGCGGTGGGTGTGCTCAAGGGCGCCACCATGAGGCCGAAGGTGGCATACACCGCCAGGCACGCCAGCAGGGTGGTGTTGCGGGTCCAGGCCGGGTTCAGCAGGCCCGCCAGCGCCGCCCCGGTGCCCACGCCGGCCGCCAGCAGGGTGGCGACGAGCGTGCCAGTGGAGCCGACATCCATGCCGGCAATGACCCAGGCAATGCGACCCAGCACGGCGAACGCCGGTAGCGTGATCAGCAGGGTGATCCAGAACCAGGGGCGGGCGATGCGTTCCCATGCCAGCGCCATGACGATGGCCAGTGCCGGCATGGCCGGAATGACATAGCGCGCCGAGCGCTGGCTGGGAATGGTGAAGATGATGAGCCACACCGCCAGCCACGCCAGCAGAATCCACTGCCAGGGCGCCAGTTGCGCATAGGTCTGCCGCTGGAAGGCGCCGCGCAAGCCCACCCAACCCAGGCCCAGCACGGTAAACAGCAGCAGCCCGGCGTTTTCCGGATAGGCCAGCAATTGCGTCCACATGGGGTAGGCCCCAGACAGCGCGGCCTGCCAGTAGCCCTGCGTACCCGACATCTTGCCGGCGTTCTCGGCCACCACGAACTCCTGCCAGACCGAGGCCGGGTCCGGGTCGAGCACAAACCACAGGGCGAAGATGGCCACGCCGATCACGGTGCTCCAGCCAATGCCCAGCGTGGCCCGCACGACGACCGACCCGCGCAGGCGCGACTCACTCAGCAGGGTGGCGCACCACAGGGCCGCCGCCGCCGGCGCCACCAGGGCAAAGGATTTGTAGGCGGCGCCCAGCCCCATGGCCACGCCCAGCAGCGTGTAGGTGACGAAGCCGGGGGCTGGCGCCGGGCGGGCGTAGAGGCCGGTCGTGCGCAGGCGCAGCCACAGCAGCCAGAACAGGGGCAGGGTCAGCCAGAAGGTTTCGGGGGCCGAGGTCAGGTACACCCGCCCGTAGCGGAAGGTCGAGAAATACAGCAGGTACAGCGCGGCGGCCAGGCAGGCGGTGCGCAGCCGGCCGCTGATGCGCAGCGTGACCAGCGTCAGCAGGGCGGTGGTGAGAAAGGTGTAGATGATGCTGGGCAGGCGCAGCGCCAGCAGGGACCAGTGCTGGCCCCAGTCGCCCGCGACCATGGCCTGCCAGAACAGCAGTGGGGGCTTGGTGTTGCGCGTGGCCACGATCTCGGACTGCAGGGGCAGCCAGTGGCCAGACTCGGCGGTCATGCGGGCGATGTGGATGTAGACCATCTCGTCGCCATTGGTGGGCGCGTAGACGCTGCCCAGGCCGTACAGGTACAGACCCGCCACCAGGGCCAGCAGTGCCAACCAGGGCCAGGGCAGGGGCGAGCGGTTGGAGATCATGGCGGCAGAGTTTAAGGGGTGACGCGCGCGGTGGGGCGTGGGAGCCTCATTTTCCGTGGCGCTTGAAGGTCCAGCGGTCGTTGGCCAGGAAGTTGCTCACGCTGGCGGCGATGATGGCGATGATGTTGGCCAGGCGGTAGTCCATGCTGCCCGACAGCAACAGCGTCAGCACGTATTGCAGGGCACTGCCGAAGGCCGACGCCGTGATGTACTGGCCGAACTCCATGCCCAGCACGCGCAGGCTGACGGGCTGGGCCTCGCCGGCCTCCAGCGTGCGCACGCGGTCGGACCAGGTCCACAGCCGGTTCCAGGTGAAGTTGTTCAGCGTGGCCAGGGCGATGGCCAGGGCCAGCGAGAGGTAGGGCTTGTTGTACGAAGCCTCGATGGCGTTGAAGAGGTATTCGTGGCCCAGGTGCAGCACTACCAGGTTGACCACGGTGCCGCTGGCGCCGACGATGCCGAATTTGATGTAGCGGTAGCGCTCGATCCAGCCCAGCGCCCACAGCACGGCGCGCTGCAATCCCGAATGGCCGCTCATGCCGGCGTGGCGCTGCCGTCGCGCAAAAAGGCCATGGCCTGCTCCAGCACCGGGTCGGGCGCAATGCGCTTGAGGCACTGGTTGTCGCCATCGCAGAAGGTCAGGCGATGGTTGTAGGCCGACAGGCAGGGCGAACAGGCAATGCCGCTTTCCAGAATGATGGTGCGCTGGCCCAGCGGGCCGTACAGCCTGCCGGTTTCGGGGCCGAAGAACACCATGGTCTGGATGGGGGTGACGGTGGCGAAATGGCTGGGGCCGCCGTCGTTGGTGATGAGCAGGCGGCTGGCGTGCATCAGCATCAGCAGTTCGCGGATGCTCTTGGTGTAACCGGTGAGGTCGAGGCAGGCATCGCTGCCGACCTGCGCCTTGAGGTCGCGCGCCAGTACGGCGTCGTCCTTCAGGCCGATCAGGCCCACGGCATGTCCGGCCGCGCACAGGCCTTGCACCACGCGGGCGTAGTGGGCGGCGGGCCAGGCGCGCTCGGGCAGGATTCCACCGCCGGCATAGACCAATACCAGCTTGCGCGTGCGCGTCACGGGATGGTCGGCTTCGACCTTGCTGCGGTAGGTGGCCAGTTCTTCGGGCGTGAAGACTACGGACAGCTCCGGCTCGGCGGGTACGTCGCGGATGGGCGCCGCCTTGTTGCGCGGCATGTGGTCGCTCGCCTGCAGCGCATCCACCAGCGACAGGAACTGCTTGCTGATGTGCTGGTACGGGTTGTAGGGAATGGCGTGGTTGATGAAGCTGCCGCGGTACAGGCCTTCCTGCGTGTGCGGCGTGAAGCCCACACGCACCGGTGCACCGGTGGAAAACGACAACAGGGCGCTGACGCGCGAGAACAGTTCGCAGTCGATGACGGCGTCCAGCCCCATGCGGCGCATCTTCAGACTGACCGCCAGGATGTCGCGCACCAGTGAGCCGCCCGAGCTGTCGTCCAGGCTGTGCATGTACTCGGGTGCCGTCAGTTGCAGCAGTTTGGTGACTTCCTGGTTCTTCTTGAGTTGCAGGATGTGGATGGCTGCCCCCGGGTACTGGCGGCGCAACTGGGCAAACATCGGGCCGGCCAGCACGATGCTGCCCATCTCGGAGAGCAGGATGACCAGGATGTTCCTGGGAGCCGGCCCAATGCGGGCCGGTGCCGTGAACAGGCCGGTGACGCGCACCCACGCAGACACCGCGCTGCACAGAGCCTGGCCCACCCAGCGGTCAATGAAGCGTTGCGTCTGCAGTTTCATGGGCGCTTATTTCAGACCGGCGGCGTCGCGCAGGAAGCGGGCCTTGTCGGTGCGCTCCCAGGCGAATTCGGGCTCTTCGCGGCCGAAGTGACCGTAGGCGGCCGTCTTTTCGTAGATCGGGCGCAGCAGGTCCAGCATCTGGATGATGCCCTTGGGGCGCAGGTCGAAGTACTCGGTGACCAGGGCGGCGATCTGATCGTCGGGGATCACGCCCGTGCCTTCGGTGTAGACCGTCACGTTCATGGGGCGGGCCACGCCAATGGCGTAGGCGACCTGGATCTGGCACTGCTTGGCCAGGCCCGCGGCCACGATGTTTTTGGCCACATAGCGGGCCGCGTAGGCCGCCGAGCGGTCCACCTTGCTGGGGTCCTTGCCGGAGAATGCGCCACCACCGTGGGGGCAGGCGCCGCCGTAGGTGTCCACAATGATCTTGCGACCGGTCAGGCCGCAGTCGCCCTGCGGGCCGCCGATGACAAAACGGCCGGTGGGGTTGACCAGGTACTTGGTGTCCTTGAGCCATTCCTTGGGCAGCACCGGTTTGATGATCTCTTCGATGACGGCCTCGGTGAACGAGGCCTTCATCGTGGTCTGGGTTTCCGACTGGTCGGGGCTGTGCTGGGTGGAGAGCACCACGGTGTCGATGCTGTGGGGCTTGCCGTCCACATAGCGCATGGTGACCTGGCTCTTGGCATCCGGACGCAGGAAGGGCAGGCGGCCGTCCTTGCGCAGCTGGGCCTGGCGCTCCATCAGGCGGTGGGCGTAGTAGATGGGGGCGGGCATCAGCTCGGGTGTCTCGTCGCAGGCGTAGCCGAACATCAGGCCCTGGTCTCCGGCGCCGGTGTTGAGGTGGTCGTCACTGGCGTGGTCCACGCCTTGGGCGATGTCGTTCGACTGCTTGTCGTAGGCCACCAGCACGGCGCAACCCTTGTAGTCGATGCCGTACTCGGTGTTGTCGTAGCCGATGCGCTTGATGGTGTCACGCGCCACCTGGATGTAGTCCACGTGCGCGTTGGTGGTGATCTCGCCGGCCAGCACGACCAGGCCGGTGTTGGTCAGGGTCTCGGCGGCCACACGGCTGCGTGGGTCCTGCTTGAAGATCGCATCCAGGATGGCATCGGAAATCTGGTCGGCGACCTTGTCGGGGTGGCCTTCAGAGACCGACTCGGATGTAAAGAGAAAATCGTTCGCCATGGGTAATAACTCCAAAAAAACATCAAGTCGCGTTGCTTGGGCTTTGGAGCTTCGGCGAACGCTTTAGCAGATTTGTCGGTAGTGACAAGGCACAATGGCATCCCGTTGAAGAATGCCCCTGTGGGCGTCGCCCTGCAAGTAGTTCCGTAACTCAGCGACGCGCCGATTTTAGCCCAGACATGACCTCTTTATTCAAAACATTGTCCTTCCTGCCCTTGTGGATGTTGCACGGACTGGGGTGGGGGCTGGGCTGGCTGGCTTTCCTGGGGTCGCCGACCTACCGCAGGCGTTTCGTGGCCAACGCCCGGCAGGCCGGCCTGGCGCGTGCTGGCTGGGTGCCGGCCGTCGGGGCCGCCGGTCGACTGGTCAGCGAGCTGCCGCGGCTGTGGATGGGCAAGCCTGTTGCAGTGCATTGGGATGGCGCGCAGCACGTGGAGGCCGCGCTGGCGGCCGGGAAAGGCGTGGTGTTCCTGACGCCGCACATGGGGTGTTTCGAGGTGACGGCACAGGCTTATGCCGCCCGGTACGGGCAACAAGGGCAGCCCATGACGGTGCTGTTTCGCCCGCCGCGCCAGCCGTGGCTGGCTCCGCTGGTGACTTCGTCGCGCGCGCGCCCGGGCCTGCTCGCAGCGCCCACCACGCTGGCGGGCGTCAAGCAGATGATCAAGGCGCTCAAGCAGGGCCAGTGCGTGGGCCTGTTGCCCGACCAGGTTCCGCCCCAGGGGCAGGGCGTGTGGGCGCCATTCTTTGGCAAGGACGCGTACACCATGACCTTGTCGGTGCGGCTGGCAGCGCAAACCGGTGCCACGGTCCTGCTGGCTTGGGGCGAGCGTCTGCCTTGGGGGCGCGGCTATGTCGTGCATGTACTTCCCCTGGCAGAACCGTTGTCGGCCGATCTGCCGGCGGCAGCAAGGCAGATCAATGCCGCCATGGAGCAGCTGATCCGCCAGGCGCCGGGTCAGTATCTGTGGGGCTATGCCCGCTACAAGACGCCGCGTGATGGCGCATAAGGGAAAGAGCGGTGGCATGACCCGTATCGTTTTGGTGTTGATGCAGTGGGCAGCGCGGTTGCCGCTGCCCTGGGTACGTGCGCTGGGCTGGGTCCTGGGCGGGGTGCTCTACGGCGTGCTGGGTTCGCGCCGCCGGGTAGTGTGGACCAACCTGGGGTTGTGCTTTCCGCACTGGAGCGAGGCGCAGCGGCGCGCCTGCGCGCGCCAGGTGTTTGTGCTGTTTGCGCAGAGCTGGCTGGACCGCGGCTGGCTGTGGCACGCTCCGTCGGACGTGGTTCGGGCGCGTCTGTCTTTGGGTGGGGCCGTGCAGGAATTGGAGGGCGATGCGCCCACCGTATTGTTTGCGCCGCATTTCGTGGGGCTGGACGCTGCCTGGACGGCGTTGACCCAACAGGTGCCGCGCCGGTTTGCCACCATCTACTCAGCCCAGGCCAACGCGGTGTCGGACGCCTGGATCCTGGCCGGACGCCAGCGTTTTGGCGATCCCGAGATGGTGGCCCGCCTGGCCGGTGTCAAGCCCATTGTGGCGGCGGTGCGCACGGGCGAGCCGCTGTACCTGCTGCCGGACATGAACTTTGACCCCGGGGAGTCGTTGTTTGTGCCGTTTTATGGTGTGTCGGCCTGCACGGTTCCATCCCTGTCCCGTTTCGCCAAGCTGGGGCGTGCCAAGGTGGTGCCGGTGGTGACCCGGCTCACGCCGCAGGGCTATGACGTGCAGGTGTTGCCCGCCTGGACGGACTTTCCCACAGCGGATGTGGAGGCCGATACCGCCCGCATGAACCGGGAACTGCAAAGCTATATCGATCCCATGCCCGCGCAGTACTACTGGGTGCACAAGCGGTTCAAGGACCGCCCTCACGGAGAAGCGCCGCCGTATTGAGCGGCGGCCGGCTGCAGGTGCGAACGCTGGCTTTCAGTGGGGCGCGGCTTGCAGGAAGTCCTGTAAAAAGCGGGTCACCAGATCGGGACGTTCGTGGATGATCCAGTGCGTGGCGTCCGGGACCCGGTGCAGTGTCAGGTTGGGCACAAAGGCGTCGAGCCCCTGAATCAACTCCGGTGGCAGTGCCGTGTCATTGAGCCCCCAGACCACCAGGGTGGGCAGGGAGACCGTCAACATGCTGAGAGGCAAATCAACGGCCGCGGCCGCCGGGTCCTGGGGGCGGGGTGGCCGCAACGGTGACGAGCGGTAGTAGTTGCAGCCGCCGCGCAGGCCCCGGTCCCACACGCTGCGGTACTGGGCCTTTACGGCTTCAGTCAGCCAGGATGGGGGCGGGCTGCCTGCCGTCGGGTTGGCCAGAAACCCCCATAAGCGTTGGTAGTCGTTCTCGGCCAGCAGGGTCTCCGCGTCCTCGCGGATCAGGAAGTTCATGTAGGCGCTGGCTTGCTGCTGCGCCGGGTTGTTCTTGAGTTCCCGCAGGAAGGTTCCGGGATGGGGGGAATTGATGATGGCCAGCTTGCGTGCGAGATGGGGGTGCTGGTTGGCAAAATTCCAGGCCACGGCGCCACCCCAGTCGTGTGCCACCAGGCAGGCCAGAGGTGCGGCGCCCCGGGTTTCAATGGCTACCAGCGCGGCAATATCCTGCACCAGATGCTTGGGACGGTAGGCCGCCACCTCCTGTGGTGCACTGGATTGTTCAAACCCCCGCAAGTTGGGCGCCACGCAGCGGTAGCCGCCGTTCTGCGGCTGTGCGAAGTGCTCCAGCAGGGCGTCCCAGACAAAGGCGCCTTCGGGGAAGCCGTGCAAAAACAGCAGTACCGGCCGCCCCGGTTCGCCGGCGGCGCGGCAGCTCAGCGTGATGCCGTGCGGCAGCGGTTGCTGGTAGGTTTCAATCATGTTGCTGCGTCAGGCGCGGGGGTGGTGGTCTGGGGGTGCGTCCATTTCCACAGCAGCTTGGCCACGTCATCCACCCCTTTGCGTTTGGTGGCGGAGAACAGCATGACCTCGCCGCCGCCGGCCTGCAGCTTGGTGATTGACAGTACCTTGGCGGCTTCGCTGCGGGTCAGTTTGTCGGCCTTGGTCAGCACGATCAGGAACTTCAGCCCCTCCTGGACCCGTGGACGGATGACGTCCAGCAAAATTTCGTCCAGCTCGGTCAGTCCGTGGCGCGGGTCGCACAGGAGAACGATGCCCGTCAGGTTCTTGCGGGTAACCAGGTAGTTGGCCATGACCTGCTGCCAGCGGATCTTGTCGTGTTTGGGGACGGCGGCGTAACCGTAACCCGGCAGGTCGGTCAGGATGGCATCGGTGATGCCTTGCTTGCCCAGGCTGAACAGGTTGATGTGTTGGGTGCGGCCGGGTTTTTTCGAGGCATAGGCCAGTTGCTTCTGCTGCGTCAGTGTGTTGATGCAGGTAGATTTTCCGGCATTGGAACGCCCGACAAAGGCAATTTCGGGAACTTCCAGCGGCGGCAAAAAATGCAATTCTGGCGCGGTTGTCAGGAATTTGGC
Organism: Rhodoferax sp.; assembly: GCA_019449595.1. Taxonomy (GTDB): domain Bacteria; phylum Pseudomonadota; class Gammaproteobacteria; order Burkholderiales; family Burkholderiaceae_C; genus Allorhodoferax. Next base: position 66,008 of record JAGRPL010000004.1, read on the forward strand.
CGTGTGCAGCCAGCCCAAAGCGATGGTGGCTTGTGTCTTTTCGTCGGGGGCTGGCGCGGTGGCCGACCCTGAGGAAGGGGGTGGGTTTGAGGTGGTGGTCATTAATTTAGGCAGTAAACCCGAAGCGCCATTGTAGAATGGCGCTGTTTTGCTCACCAGACACAACAGCACCATGAAGTTGATTGCCCCTTTGCTTATCGCCGCCGCCGTGGCAGCAGCCCCCTTTTCCGTCTTCGCACAAGAAGCCAAGCCCGAACCCGCCGCACATGCCGGGGCAGCCGCTGCCAAGGTGGTGAAGCCCGATCTGGCCAAAGGCGAGGCGATGTTCGGCGCCGTCTGCGCGGCTTGCCATGGCGCGGACGGAAACTCCGGTACCCCTGCCTACCCCAAGCTGGCGCAGCAGCACCCGGAATACCTGGTCAAGCAGTTGCAGGAGTTCAAGTCGGACAAGCGCGCCAACGCGATCATGAAGGGCTTTGCCTCCATGCTGTCCGATGAAGACATGAAGAACGTGGCTTTCTGGGTGACAACCAAGACCGCCAAGCCGGGCTTTGCCAGCGACAAGACCCTGGTTACCCTGGGTGAGCGCATTTACCGCGGCGGCATTGCCGATCGCCAGATTGCCGCCTGTGCGGGCTGCCACAGCCCCAATGGCGCCGGCATCCCTGCGCAGTACCCCCGTTTGAGCGGCCAGCATGCGGACTACGCGGTGGCGCAGTTGACGGCGTTCCGCGATGGTGTGCGCAAGAACAGCGTGCAGATGACTGCCGTGGCGGCCAAGATGAATGACCGCGAAATCAAGGCGGTGGCGGACTACATCGCCGGACTGCGTTAAGACTTGGCCTGAAAGTTTGGTTCTTTGCGGAACCAAACAGCAACAGTGCACCCTAACCGGGGCGGACGCATCACGCGATGGTCTGCCCTTTTTTTTTGAGCTCCCTGCCACTTATCCATGACAGTCTCCACCCAAGGTATTGAACTGAAGACCGGATCACGCGCCTGGCGCGCGTTCGTGGAGCTGCTGTCTTCCATGCGGTTTGCCATTTCCCTGTTGACGGTAATCTGCATCGCGTCCGTCATCGGCACGGTACTCAAGCAGCATGAACCGTTCAGCAACTACGTCAACCAGTTTGGCCCGTTCTGGGCCGAGGTGTTCGCAGCGGTCAGCCTGTACAGCGTCTACAGCGCCTGGTGGTTCTTGCTCATTCTCGGGTTCCTGGTGGTCAGCACGTCGCTGTGCATTGCACGCAACACGCCCAAGATCCTGGCGGATCTGCGGTCTTACAAGGAAAACATCCGGGTGCAAAGCCTGCAGGCGTTTGGCCACCGGGCGCATGCGGCGCTGGAGGACGCGCCGGAATCCGCGGCGCACCGAATCGGGCAACTCTTGGTGGGTGGTGGCTGGAAAGTCCGGCTCCAGCAGCGCGAGACGCCGGACGGCGCGGGCTGGATGGTGGCAGCCAAGGCCGGGTCGGCCAACAAGATTGGCTACATCGCCGCGCACAGTGCCATTGTGCTGGTGTGCCTGGGGGGGCTGCTCGATGGTGACCTGGTGGTCCGTGCCCAGATGCTGTTGACGGGCAAGACCCCCTACAAGGGGGGTGGCATGATTGCCGATGTGGCGCCCGAGCATGTGCTGAGTGCACGAAACCCCACCTTCCGGGGCAATCTGGTGGTGGCGGAGGGAACGCAGTCCGGCACGGCCGTCCTGAGCCAGTCCGACGGTGTGGTGCTGCAGCCCCTGCCTTTTGCGGTGGAACTGAAGAAATTCGTGGTCGAGTACTACTCCACCGGCATGCCCAAGCTGTTTGCCAGCGACATCGTGATCCACGACCGGGAGACCGGTGAAAAAATCCCGGCCCGGGTGGAGGTGAACCATCCGGCGAGCTACCGAGGCATCGAGATCTACCAGTCGAGTTTCGATGACGGTGGTTCCACGGTGCACATGCGGGCGATTCCCATGAACGCGCCCGCCAAGCCGTTTGAGCTGCAGGGGATTATTGGTGGCACTTCCCAGCTGACCCGTGGCAACACCCCCGGGGCGGAACAATTGACGGTGGAGTACACCGGCTTGCGCGTCATCAACGTCGAGAATTTCGGTGACGGCGGAGATGCTGCGGTGGATGTGCGCAAAGTGGACCTGCGTGACGCCATCAATGCGCGCATGGGGGCCGCCAACAAGACGGTCAGCAAGAAGGAATTGCACAACGTGGGCCCCAGCGTGAGCTACAAGCTGCGCGATGCGGCCGGCCAGGCGCGGGAGTTCAACAACTACATGCTGCCGGTGGACATGGGCGATGGGGTGCCGGTGTTCCTGCTGGGCACCCGCGACAGTCCCGCGCAGCCTTTCCGCTATCTGCGGATTCCTGCCGATGCGCAGGGCACCATGGACGAGTTCATGCGCCTGCGCATGGCCTTGCTCGATCCTCGCATGCGGGATCTGGCGGTGCGGCGTTATGCCAGCAAGGCGGTGGACGCCAAGCGGCCGGAACTGGTCCAGCAGCTGAGTGTGTCGGCCGCGCGCGCCTTGTCGCTGTTTGCCGGAACCGAGACGCGGAGTGCCGCTGCCGCTCCTGCCGCGGGTTTGCAGGCCGTTGCCGATTTCATTGAAGCCAACGTGCCGGAGGCGGAGCGCAACAAGGCAGGAGAAGTGCTGATCCGTATCCTGAACGGCGCCCTCTTTGAACTGGCGCAACTCGCGCGTGAAGAGGCCGGCCTCAAGCCGCTGGTGCCCGATGCCACCAACCAGGCGTTCATGACCCAGGCGGTACTGGCGCTGAGCGATGCCCCCCTGTACCCGGCGCCGGTGACCTTGCAGCTGACGGACTTTACCCAGGTGCAGGCCAGTGTTTTCCAGGTGGCCCGTGCGCCGGGCAAGAACGTGGTGTACCTTGGGTGCGCCTTGCTGATTCTGGGGGTATTTGCCATGCTCTACATCCGCGAGCGGCGTTTGTGGATATGGTTGGCCCCCGTGGCATCCACGGAAACTGCTGCGGCGGGTTCTCAGGCCACCATGGCCCTGTCGACCAACCGCAAGACGATGGATGGAGAGCGCGAGTTTGCACAGCTCAAATCCCGCTTGTTGGGCTTGAAGGAGGAATGACATGAATACGATGGTGAACAAGGGGCCGGTAACGCCCCGCAACATCACGCTGAATGAAGGCTACTTTGCCAAGCGCAACTGGCTGGACTGGCTGTTTGCCGCTGCGGCCGTGGCCGGCGGGCTGTACGCGTTCATGCTGTACGGCAGTGCCATGGATGTGTATGACAAGGGCATTCTGATGGCCGCCGTGCCCAGTGCCATTGCGCTGGGCTGGTTCTGGCGGCCCTTGCGGGTATTGATGCTGGCGGTGGCTGGCCTGTCGATCCTGGGGGTGGTGGCCTACCAGGGCAGCCTGGACCGGGCCGAGACGGTGTTCTGGCTCAAGTACTTCCTTTCCAGCCAGTCGGCCATCCTCTGGATGAGCATGTTGTTCTTTGCCAGCACGGCGTTTTACTGGGTGGGGGTGTTTGCGAAGGGGCGCGCCGAGGGCCTGGAGCTGGTGGCATCCCGCCTGCTGTGGGTTGCCGTGACCATGGCCCTGGTGGGGACCATGGTGCGCTGGTACGAGAGTTATCTGCTGGGGGCCGATATCGGCCACATTCCGGTCAGCAACCTGTACGAGGTCTTTGTGCTGTTCTGCTGGCTGACGGCGACGTTCTACCTGTACTTCGAGGCGCAGTACCAGACGCGGTCGCTGGGCGCCTTCGTCATGCTGGTGGTGAGTGCCGCGGTAGGGTTCCTGCTGTGGTACACCCTGGTGCGCGGGGCCCATGAGATCCAGCCACTGGTGCCGGCGCTGAAGAGCTGGTGGATGAAGCTGCATGTGCCGGCCAATTTCATCGGCTACGGAACGTTTGCCCTGTCGGCCATGGTGGCGTTTGCCTACCTCATCAAGCAGCAGGCCGGCGAGACGCGCTGGTACAAGCTGGCGCCGCTGTGGCTGTTGGGCGTGGTGCTGTGTTTTGAGCCGGTGGTCTTTCGCAAGTCCGCCGTGCTGGGCATGAGCGACTACTGGGCGGTCTATTTCGGCATCTCGGCCCTGATCGTGGCCAGCATTGTGTTTGGCCGTCGCCGTCTGGCGGAACGGTTGCCGTCCTTCGAGGTGCTCGATGACGTGATGTACAAGTCCATTGCCGTCGGCTTTGCCTTTTTCACCATCGCCACGGTGCTGGGGGCGCTGTGGGCTGCCGAGGCCTGGGGCGGCTATTGGAGCTGGGACCCCAAGGAGACCTGGGCCCTGATTGTCTGGCTCAACTACGCAGCCTGGCTGCACATGCGCCTGATGAAGGGTTTGCGGGGAACCGTGGCCGCCTGGTGGGCTTTGAGCGGCCTGGCTGTCACGACCTTTGCCTTCATTGGCGTCAATATGTTCCTGAGCGGGTTGCACAGCTACGGAACTTTGTAAGCGCGGCGGTTCTCAGACGGTTCACCGCGACACGAGGACATCACCATGCTGATCAAAACGCCAGGCAACGGTTTCAACCACGCGGTTGCCAGTGAGATTACCGATCGTTCCGTGTACGAGGGGCGCCGTGACCTGCTGCGGATGGCGGCGGCCGGGGCTGCCGGCACCGCTCTGGCGGGCTGGGCATTGCGCCAGGCCCTGGCACAGGGGCAAAGCGGGGTGCCGCGTCCGGGCAAGCTGGCGGCACTGGCGGGCAGACCTTCTGGCGTGGCGGGCGTCAGCACCATGGAAAAACTGACGGCGTACAAGGACGCCAGCACCTACAACAATTTCTACGAGTTCGGCACCGACAAGGCCGACCCGGCCGTCAACGCCCACACGCTCCGAACCGCGCCCTGGTCGGTGGAGATCGAGGGGCTGGTCAAGAAACCGGGCAAGCTGGCTCTGGAAGACTTGCTCAAGCTCAGCCCCCTGGAGGAGCGCATCTACCGCCTGCGCTGCGTGGAAGGCTGGTCCATGGTCATTCCCTGGGTGGGCTATTCCCTGGCCGAGCTCGTCAAGCGGGTGGAACCCCTGGGCAGTGCCAAGTACGTCGAATTTGTGACCCTGGCCGATCCCAAGACCATGCCTTACGTGGGTTCCCGCGTGCTGGACTGGCCCTATGTGGAAGGGTTGCGCCTGGACGAGGCGATGCACCCGCTGACCCTGCTCGCGTTCGGCATGTACGGAGAGGTGTTGCCCAACCAGAACGGCGCACCGGTGCGGCTGGTGGTGCCCTGGAAGTATGGCTTCAAGAGTGCCAAGAGCATTGTGAAGATCCGTTTCACGGACCGGCAGCCATCGACCGCCTGGAACAAGGCCGCGGCCAATGAATACGGGTTCTATTCCAACGTCAATCCGAATGTGGACCACCCGCGCTGGAGCCAGGCCACGGAGCGCCGCATCGGAGAAGATGGCCTGTTCAGCAAGCGACGCAAGAGCCTGATGTTCAATGGCTACGAAGCGCAGGTAGGGCAGCTGTATGCGGGCATGGACCTGAAAAAGCTGTTTTGACGGCCGTGCGTGCCTTGCTCACTGCCGGTTTGGTGGGCCGGTTTGCCAAACCGGTCTGGTTTACCGTCGCCCTGTTGCCTTTCTGCTGGCTGGTTTTTGCCGCCGCCACCGACCGGCTGGGTGCCAACCCGGCCGAGGCGCTGGTGCGCTCCACCGGGAACTGGACCCTGCGTATGCTCTGTGTGGTGCTGGCCATTACGCCCCTGCGTGTGGTGGCGAAGATGCCGGCATGGGCCCGCTTTCGGCGCATGGCGGGCCTGTTTGTGTATTTCTACGCGGTGTTGCATCTGTTGTCGTATGGCTGGTTCGACATGGGGTTGGACCTGGCGGACATTGGCCACGACATTGCCAAGCGCCCATTCATCCTGGTGGGTTTTTCGGCGTTCGTGCTGCTGACGCCGCTGGCACTGACGTCCTTCAACCGGGCGATCCGGGCCCTGGGCGGACGGCGGTGGCAACAGTTGCACCGGCTGGTGTATGCCGTTGCCTTGCTGGCCGTGCTGCACTTTTTCTGGATGCGGGCGGGCAAACACAACTTTGCCGAAGTCGCGGTCTACGGGGCCATCGTGGCGACCCTGCTGGGTTGGCGTCTGGTCCAGAATATCAGGAAAAAGACCCCGAAACTGGCGTCAATATTGCGCAGACAGCTATGAAAACAGGAGCGCTTGTGGCGCGCCCGGACCTCTTTGCGCTCTCCGCTCCCTACAACAGACGTTCCCCGCGCAGCTGGTCGGCCATGCTGTCGCGCGCGCGGATGAGATGGGCCTGCTCACCATCGACCAGAATCTCCGCCGCGCGCGGCCGTGAGTTGTAGTTGCTGGACATGCTCATGCAGTAGGCGCCCGCCGACAGCACGGCCAGCCGGTCGCCGGCCTGGACCGCCAGTGGCCGGTCGTGGCCCAGCCAGTCGCCGCTTTCACATACGGGTCCGACGACGTCGTACACCGGCGCGCCGGGCTGGGCCTGCTTGTGCAGGTCCAGCGGCACGATCTGGTGGAAGGCCTGGTAGAGAGCCGGACGTGGCAAGTCGTTCATGGCGGCGTCGACAATGCAGAAGCTCTTCTGCTCGCCCGGCTTCATGAACAGCACTTCGGTGATGCAGATGCCGGCATTGCCGACCAGCGAGCGTCCGGGCTCAATCATCAGCTTGCGCTGGCCGAAACCGCGGGCATCGAGTTTGGCCAGCAGTTTGGCCCACAGGGCGTCGGCGGGCGGGGGGGTGTCACCTTGGTAATTGATGCCCAGTCCGCCACCGAAGTCGATATGGTGGATGGGAATGCCGGCGGCTTCAATGGCCGCCACCAGGTCCAGCATGCGGTCCATGGCGTCCAGGTAGGGCGTTTCTTCGGTGATCTGGGAGCCGATGTGGCAGTCGATGCCCACCACGTGCAGACCCGGCAGCGAAGCCGCGCGCTGGTACGTGGCCAGCGTGCGCTCGTGTGCAATGCCAAACTTGTTGCCCTTGAGCCCGGTGGAAATGTAGGGGTGGGTTTTGGGGTCGACGTTGGGGTTGACGCGGATGCTGACCGGAGCGCGCATCTGCAGGGACAGGGCCACCGTGTTGAGGACGTCCAGTTCGGCTTCGCTTTCGACGTTGAAGCAGCCAATGCCGGCCTGCAAGGCCTCCCGCATCTCCTGGCGGGTTTTTCCCACGCCGGAGAAGATGACCTTGGCCGGATCACCGCCGGCGGCCAGCACGCGGGCCAGCTCGCCACCGGACACGATATCGAAGCCACATCCGGCCTGCGCAAACAGCTGCAGCACGCCCAGCGTGGAGTTGGCTTTCATGGCGTAGCAAATCTGCGCGTTGCGTCCGGCAAAGCCGCGCTGGTAAGCGGCCAGGGCGTCCAGCATGGAGGCCTTGGAATAGACGAACAGCGGCGTTCCGTGGGCGCTGGCCAGGGCGTCCAGCGGGCAGGCTTCCACATGAAGCTGGCCGTTGGCGTAGTGGATGTGTGGCTGGCCGGGAAGGGACGTGGGGATCATGGGGTGTGGGGTTCCGAAGGTGAAGTGGCGGGAGTTGCCGGCGCAGGCGCCGCTGCAGGGCCTGCAGATTTGGCGGAAGCGGGTCGTGGCGGGGGCAGATACAGGTTGCCGGTTTGGCCGCATCCGGCCAGATTCAACACACCCGCGCCAAGGACAAGCGCGCTGACTAGAATTTGCTTTGCAATCAACATGGTGAAATTGTAATGACCGACCCCGAATTCATGGACCGCGCGGACGCTTTGCTCAAGGCTGTGGAGGCCTGCTGCGACCGCATCAACGACGAAACCGATGCCGATGTGGACAACCAGCGGGTGGGGGGCATGGTAACCCTGACCTTTTCCAACGGAAGCCAGATTGTCATCAACCAGCAAAAGCCGCTGCACGAGATCTGGCTGGCGACCAAGTCCGGGGGCTACCACTACCGTTGGGTGGATGGCCAGTGGCGTGACACCAAGGGCCAGGGGGAGTTCTTCTCTGCGCTCTCCAGCAACGCCAGCTTGCAGGCTGGTCAGGCGTTGCAGTTCGCGGCGTGATCAGTTCTTGAACAGATCCAGGATTTTTTTCTTCTCATCGGCGGGGGGCAGCGGCAGGGGCGTTGCGTCAGGTTTCTCCTCCAGCCCCAGCCCGGAAACGCCCGCGCCCTTGGCAAATTCGTCGTAATACCATTCGTTGTTCACGTTCACGACCCCCTCGGGTACGGACGGTTCCATGACGGGCACATTCTTGAGCGCTTGGGCCATGAAGCTGATCCAGACGGGCAGGCTCAGGCCGCCACCGGTTTCGCGGTCGCCGAGTTTGCGGGGTGTGTCGTAACCGATCCAGGTAACCGCCGTCAGGGTGGGCTGGAATCCGGCAAACCAGGCGTCCAGGGAGTCGTTGGTCGTCCCGGTCTTGCCATACACATCAGGGCGCTTCAGCGTGGCCTGGGCGCGTGCCGCCGTGCCGGAGCGGGTCACCTCCTGCAGCAGGCTGTCCATGATGAAGGCGTTGCGGGCGTCAATGGCGCGTTGCGACTCATCGAGTACCGGGGGCTGGGTTTCCACCAGAACCTTGCCGCGCTGTTCGTTCACTTTGGAGACCAGCCAGGGGTTGACCCGGTAACCCCCGTTGGCGAAGACTGAGTAGCCCACGGCCATTTGCATGGGCGTTACCGATCCGGCGCCCAGCGCCATGGTGAGATAGGGGGGGTGCCGTTCGGCTTCGAATCCGAAATGGGTGATCCACTCCTGTGCGTATTGGGGGCCGATGGAACGCAGGACCTGGATCGAAATCATGTTCTTGGACTTCGCCAGGCCGCGTCGCAAGGTCATGGGGCCTTCAAACTTGCCGTCGTAATTCTTGGGCTCCCAGGGTTGTCCGCCCGTGACGCCCGCGTCGAAGAACAGGGGGGCGTCGTTGACCACGGTGGAGGGGGTGAAACCCTTCTCCAGGGCGGCTGAGTAGATAAACGGTTTGAAGCTGGAGCCTGGTTGGCGCCAGGCCTGCGTGACGTGGTTGAACTTGTTCTTGGCAAAGTCAAAGCCCCCCACCAGCGCCTTGATGGAGCCGTCGCGGGGATCGATGGCAACAAAAGCGCCTTCCACCTCGGGCAACTGGGTGATTTCCCAGGTGTCTTTCGGAGTCTTCGATACCCGGATGACGGCGCCGCGCCGCAGCTTGATGTTGGGTGGGGCCTTGTCGGACAAGCCGGATTGTGCGGGTTTGAGGCCATCACCGGTGATCTCCAGCACGGTGCCGCCCTGACGCATGGCTGTAATTTGCTTGGGGGAGGCCTCCAGCACCACGGCCGACATCACGTCGCCGTTGTCCGGACGCTCGTCCAGCGCTTCGTCCACGGCGTCTTCGGCGTCCTGCGCCGCGGTGGGCAGATCGATGAACTTCTCGGGGCCCCGGTAGACCTGGCGGCGCTCGAAGTCCATGATTCCCCGGCGCAGAGCTTGGTAGGCGGCATTCTGGTCGACGCTGCGCAGGGTGGTGTGGACATCCAGGCCGCGCGTGTAGGTTTCATCGCCGTACTGCGCATACATCAGCTGGCGGACCATTTCCGCGACGTATTCAGCATGCACCTGGTTGCGGTTGTTCCCGTTTCGGACGTTGAGTTCCTGGTTCTTGGCCAGTTCGGCTTCCTTTTCGGTGATGAAGCCGTTTTCCAGCATGCGGTCGATGATGTAGCGCTGGCGGATGCGCGCCCGTTGCGGGTTGTTGATGGGGTTGTAGGCCGAAGGCGCCTTGGGCAGGCCGGCCAGCATGGCGGCCTCGGCAATGGTGATGTCCTTGAGGGGTTTGCCGAAATAGGTTTCGGATGCGGCGGCAAAACCGTAGGCACGGTTGCCCAGGAAGATCTGGTTCATGTAGATTTCCAGAATCTGGTCCTTGCTCAGCATGTGCTCCAGCTTGAAGGTGAGCAGGATCTCGTAGATCTTGCGGGTGAAGGTCTTCTCCGACGACAGGTAGACGTTGCGGGCCACCTGCATCGTGATGGTGGAGGCGCCCTGGCTTTTTGCCCGACCCACATTGGCCAGTCCTGCGCGTAGTACGCCCAGATAGTCCACGCCACCGTGCTGGTAGAAGCGGGCATCTTCAATCGCCAGCACGGCGTTGGTCATGACCTTGGGAATTTCGGCAATCGGTGTCAGGTTGCGCCGCTCTTCACCGAATTCCCCCAGGAGATCCCCTTCCGCGGAAAAAATGCGCAGGGGCAGCTTGGGGCGGTAATCCGACAGGTCGGAGATATCCGGCAGGTTGGGAAAGGCCACCGACAGGGCCAGCGCGATGACCATCAACAGGGAAACTGCGCCAGCAACGGCCAAGCCGGTCGCCCACAGGGCCAGGCGTGCAAGCCAATGCATGGACGCAATGCGTTCACGCAGCCTGGGTTTGTTTTTCTCGGACGGTGTGGGGGAAGTAGGCATGGCTATGGAAGTTAGGGTGCCCGGGCATTATAAAAATGCGCGGCTGGCAGGCTGCTGGGCGGCCAATGCCCGTATTGTTGCCGTTTCCGGCCGTGGCGTCCGAATCGGTGGATGGTTTTCTATGGCGAGCCAAAATCGTCGGCTTTTGACAACGGTTGAAACGAGTTGAAACAGAAAAAACCTTTTGGGACAAGGAGCTTACTGATAGCATTCAAGTGATTTCTTAAGTTTGGCCGGTGCTTGACCGGTCTGTTTCAGGGGACCGTTTTGATCTCATTGGGGTCGTTTCTCAGTCGTCAGCCAGTACCGATGCTCGGGCTGGACATCAGTTCCTCCAGTGTGAAGCTGGTGGAGTTGGGCCGTGACAAGGCCGGCAATCTCGTGCTGGAGCGTTGCGCCATTGAGCCGCTGGAGCGGGGATGGATCACGGATGGCAATATTGAGAAGTTTGACGAGGTGGCCAATGCGCTGCGGCGTCTGGTCAAGAAAAGCGGCACCAAAACCAAGAATGTGGCCATGGCATTGCCGCCGTCGGCGGTCATTACCAAGAAGATCATCCTTCCTGGGGGAATGACGGATCAGGAGCTGGAGCAGCAGGTCGAGACCGAGGCAAACCAGTACATCCCCTTTCCGCTGGATGAAGTCAGTCTGGATTTTTGCGTGATCGGTCCCAGCGCTACGTCGGCCGGTGATGTGGAGGTGCTGATTGCCGCTTCGCGCAAGGAAAAAGTACAAGATATTCAGGGCTTGGCGGAAGCCGCCGGGCTCACGCCGCTGGTGGTGGATGTGGAGTCCTACGCGGCCCGCCTGGCGGCGGGGCGGTTGATTGAAAACCTGCCGAACAAGGGGGCAGGTCTGATCGTTGCCTTGTTCGAGGTTGGGGCGCTGACCACCAGCATGCAGGTGCTGCGCGATGACGAGGTGCTGTATGACCGGGATCAGGCATTTGGTGGTGCCCAGCTCACGCAGCTGATCGTGCGGCAGTACGGCTTCTCGCAGGAAGAGGCGGAGAGCAAGAAACGCAGCGGTGAGTTGCCTGATGACTACGAGTCGTCCGTATTGCGCCCCTTTATTGAAACCATGGTCCAGGAATTGGGCCGGGCGCTGCAGTTTTTCTTTACCAGTACGCCCCACAACAAGGTGGACTACATCATGCTGGCCGGTGGCTCTGCCGCCTTGCCCGGGCTGACTGCTGCGGTTACCCAGCACACCACGTTCCCCTGCACCTTGCTCAATCCCTTTGACGGCATGGAGATCGGAGACGGCGTGCGTTTGAAGAGAATGACCCGTGAGGCACCGTCGTACCTTACGTCGTGCGGTCTTGCGTTGCGGAGGTTTGCGCAGTGATTCTGATCAATCTGCTTCCGCACCGGGAAGCTGCCCGCAAACGGCGGCGCGAACTGTTCAATTTGTCCCTGGGGGCCTCCGCTGTGCTGGGCGGCCTGATCGCCGGGGCCGTGTTCTTGTGGTTCCAGGCGGCCATTTCGGTTCAACAGGGGACCAATGTGGTCCTGGAGACCGAGATCAAGAAGCTGGAGAGCCAGATCAAGGAAATTGAAGGACTGGAAGCCGAAATTGCGGCCTTGCGCGCCCGCCAGCAGGCGGTGGAGGATTTGCAGTCAGACCGCAATTTGCCAGTGCATTTGCTCACCGAACTGGTCAACCAATTGCCTGATGGTGTCTATATTTCCAAGATGACCCAGGTGGATCAGCTGGTGACGTTGACCGGTGTCGCGCAGTCCAACGAGCGGGTGTCCGAACTGTTGCGCAACCTGGCCAGCAATACGCCGTGGTTCAGCAAACCCGAATTGGTGGAAATCGTGGCGGGCAGTGTGGCGCTGTCGGCCCGGGACCAACGGCGGGTGGCTAACTTTACGATCAGGGTTCGCCTGATGCGCGCCAGTGAGGCGGAAAAGGCCGCTGCAGCCAAGGTGGCGGAGGCGGCATCGACGGTTGCCGTTGCTGCATCGGCTCCTGTTGCTGCCGCGTCTGCAGGCGGCAAGAAATAGCAGGAACCCGTATGGCGATCAAAACTCTCAAATCGGTGAATTTTGCGGAACTCCAGCAAAAGGTGCTGGGGCAGTTCCGCGATCTGGATCCCAAAGATCCGTCGGTGTGGCCCTCCATTCCCCGCTACGCCTTGTTTGTGGCTACGGCGGTGGCCATTGTGGTGGCCTTGTGGTTCGTGTGGCTCAGCGGCGAGCAGGAAGTCCTGCAGCAGGAGCAGGACAAGGAGGTCAAACTCCGTGAAGAGTACAAGACCAAGCTGGCCAAGGCGGTCAACCTGGATGTCCTGAAGAAACAGCGTGAGCAGGTGCAGCAGTATGTGACCCAGCTCGAGAAGCAATTGCCCAGCAAGGCGGAAATGGATGCATTGCTGTCCGATATCAACCAGGCGGGTTTGGGCCGCAGCCTGCAATTCGACTTGTTCCGCCCCGGCCAGATTGCCGTCAAGGAGTATTACGCCGAGTTGCCCATCGCGATCCGGGTTACGGGTCGTTACCACGATATCGGTGCCTTTGCTTCCGATATTGCCAACCTGTCCCGTATCGTGACCCTGAACAACCTGACTATCGTTCCCAAGGCGGCGGACGGCTCCCTCGTTCTGGATTCCACGGCCAAGACTTTCCGTTACCTGGACGCCAGTGAAGTGGCCTCGCAGCGCAAGGCATCGGGCGGCAAGGGAGCCAAGAAATGACGCGTTTGCAATTGCTGGCTGCGGCCGGCCTGCTCCTGGTACTGACCGGCTGCGGGTCTTCCAGCGAAGATGAGATTCGCCAGTGGATGACCGAAGAGCGCAACCAGACCCGTCCCAAAGTGCCTCCCATTCCGGCGCCCAAGCAATTCAAGCCGGAGGCTTACACCAATGCGACTGCGGTGGAGCCCTTCAGCAACCAGAAGTTGACACAAGCCCTGAAGCGTGACGCCGCGCAAGTGGCGGCCAACGGCGCCCTGGTTGCCCCTGAACTGGCACGCCGCAAGGAGCCACTGGAGGCGTTCCCGCTGGACTCCATGAGTGTGGTGGGCAGCATCATCAAGGCCGGACAGCCGGTTGCCCTGGTGAAGGTGGACAACCTGCTGTACCAGGTGAAACTGGGCAATTACCTGGGCCAGAACTACGGCCGGGTGACCAAAATCAGTGAGACCGAGGTGACGCTGCGCGAAATCGTGCAGGACGCGGTCGGTGAGTGGATTGAACGCGTTGCAACGCTGCAGTTGCAGGAGAAGTCGAAATGAATCATCAGAACCAACGGTTGGGATTGCGCATGTGGCAACGCATCATTTTTTCGGTTGCCATGGCGTTGGGGCTGAGCGCCCAGGCGCAGACACCGCCCTCCATTGAGGCGGTGACGGGGTCCATCCAGGGCGGAACGGCGGTTGTGCGTATCGACCTCTCGGAGGCCTTGACCGCGGTGCCAACCGGATTCGTCATACAGTCACCCGCACGGATTGCGCTGGACTTTCCGGGGGTAGCCAATGCCATGGGGCGTTCGACCGTCGAGATCAACCAGGGTAACCTGAGGTCGGTCAGCGTGGTGCAGGCCGGTGAGCGCACCCGGGTGGTACTCAACCTGAAGCAGCCCGCGACCTACAAGGCGGAAATTCAGGGTAAATCGCTGCTGGTCGCGGTGGAGTCTTCCGCCGCAACTCCCGCTGCTGCAACGCCGACCCCCACGTTCGCCGAAAACCGCAGCCGCGATACCGCCCCCTTGAAGGACCTGGACTTCCGGCGGACCGCCGACGGGGCCGGGCGCGTGGTGGTGACCCTGCCCAACAACCAGGTGGGCGTTGACATTCGCCAGCAGGGAAAGACACTGGTGGTGGAGTTCATGAAATCCACGCTGCCGGAAGGATTGCGCAGGCGGCTGGATGTGGCCGATTTCGGTACACCGGTGAAAACGGTGACCACGACCCAGTCGGGTGATCGGGTACGCATGGTCATTGAACCCCAGGGCCAGTGGGAGCACAGCGCCTACCAAAGTGACGAGCAATTCGTGGTGGAGGTCAAGGAGCTGAAGGTGGATGCCAAGAAGCTGACGCAGGGCGTGGGCTACAACGGGCAGAAGCTGTCGCTGAATTTCCAGAATATTGAAGTCCGCTCGCTGTTGCAGGTCATTGCCGACTTTACCAATTTCAACATCGTGACGTCCGACTCGGTATCGGGCTCGGTGACCCTGCGCTTGCAGGACGTGCCGTGGGATCAGGCCCTTGACATCATTCTGCAGGCCAAGGGTCTGGGCTTGCGCAAGAGCGGAAACGTTCTGTGGGTGGCCCCCAAGGACGAGATTGCCGCCAAGGAAAAGTTGGACCTCGAATCGGTGGCGGCCGTGCAAAGCTTGGAAGCGTTGCGGACCCAGTCGTTCCAGATCAACTACGGCAAGGCTTCGGAAATTGCCGCTGGGTTGACGGCAACGGGTGGCGGTACAGGTGCCAACACCAGCCGGATTCTGAGCCCCCGGGGCAGCGTGATATTTGAAACCCGGACCAACCAGCTGTTCGTGACCGATATTCCGAGCAAGCTGGAGCAGGTGCAGCAGTTGATCGCCAAGATTGACGTGGCCGTTCGGCAGGTGCTGATCGAGGCGCGCATTGTGGAAGCTGCGGACAGCTTCGGCAAGTCGCTGGGCGTCAAGCTCGGGGGCGGCGGCAGCAATGCCATCTCGGTCGGGACCCAGGAGGGCGGGCCCTTGTATGGCTCGGTGGGTTCCAACTATGTTACCGGTTCTGCGGCTACCACCTCCGGGAACTTCGTGAACCTGCCGTCTGCCGGTGCCTTGGGCTATGGCAATCCAGGGACCTTTGCGGTGTCGCTCTTTGGGGCAGCTGCGGGGAGCTTTCTGAATCTGGAGATCTCGGCGCTGGAAGCGGACGGCAAGGGCAAAGTGGTGTCCAGCCCCCGGGTGGTGACAGCGGACCAGATCAAGGCCGTGATTGAGCAGGGTACGGAGTTGCCGTACCAGGTGGCATCGTCGAGTGGTGCGACATCCATTGCGTTCCGCAAGGCAGCCCTGAAGCTGGAAGTTACGCCGCAGATCACCCCGGAAGGCAGCATCATTCTGGACGTTGACGTGGCCAAGGACACCGTGGGCCAGTCGACCCCCGCAGGCTTTGCCATCGACACCAAGCACATCAAGACCCAGGTCTTGGTGGAAAACGGCGGGACCGTCGTGATTGGCGGCATCTTCACGGAAGAGCAGCAGGACGATGCGGCAAAAGTCCCCTTCTTCGGTGACCTGCCAGGACTGGGTGTGTTGTTCCGGACCAAGTCCAGCTCGAACAAGAAACGGGAAATGCTGGTTTTCATCACCCCCAAAACCTTGGCGGACCGGCCGGCGGGGCGTTAAATCTCCTGCTTGCGCGGGGATTCGCCAACTTGCCACACCGTTGTTCAATTGCTAGTCAGTCTTGTAGGCCTACCCGGTTCCGGTAAAACCACGGTGGGGCGGCAGCTTGCCCGTCGCTTGCAGGTGCCGTTCGTCGACTCGGACCATGCCATCGAGGCGCGGTTGGGGTGTCCCATCCGCGAATACTTCGAGCGCGAGGGGGAGGCGAGCTTTCGGGACATCGAGGAAGAGGTCATCGACGCCCTGACCCAGGAGTCGCCCCGTGTGCTGTCGACCGGTGGCGGCGCGGTTCTGCGGCCCGCCAACCGCCAGCACCTGCGGGAGCGTGGGTGGGTCATCTACCTCAAGTCCTCCCCCGACGAGCTGTTCCGTCGCCTGCGCCATGATGTCAACCGTCCGCTGCTGCAGGTGGCCGATCCGCTGACCCGCCTGCGTGATCTGTTTGCCCAGCGCGATCCCTTGTACCGGGAGACGGCGCATTTCGTGCTGGAAACGGGGCGCCCTTCGGTGGCAACACTGGTCAACATGATCGTGATGCAGCTTGAGCTGGCCGGGGTTATTCCTGCCCGGTGAGTGCCTCTGCGGGAGACCGCCCGGCCGGTTTGGGGTTTCGCGTGACGGGAACCTCTAAACTCGGGGTATGAGTGCTTCTATTTTCCATACGGTTCACATCGCGTTGGCCGAACGCAGCTATCCGATTGCCATCGGCGCCGGAATGCTGGGGCAGTCCGCCACTTTTGCAGACCTGCCGGCGGCGACCACGGCGGTGATCGTCAGTAACACGACCGTGGCCCCGCTGTATGCACAGCAACTGCAAGCGGCATTGGCGGGCAAATATCCGTCGGTGCACCTGGTGACCTTGCCTGACGGCGAGCAGTACAAGACCTGGCAGACGCTGAACACGATTTTTGATGCACTGCTGCAACAGGGCTGCGACCGCAAGACGGTGCTGTTTGCGCTGGGCGGCGGCGTGGTGGGGGACATGACGGGCTTTGCCGCGGCCAGTTATATGCGAGGGGTGCCGTTTGTGCAGGTTCCCACCACCTTGCTGTCGCAGGTGGATTCGTCGGTGGGAGGAAAGACCGGCATCAATCATCCCCTGGGCAAAAATATGATCGGGGCTTTCTACCAGCCGCTGCAAGTGGTGTGTGACCTGGACACACTCAAGACGCTGCCGGCCCGTGAGCTCAGCGCCGGGCTGGCGGAAATCATCAAATACGGCCCCATCGCCGATCTGGCGTTTCTGGACTGGATCGAGGGCCATATGGACCAGCTGCTGGCCCGCGATGTCTCCGCGCTGGCCCATGCGGTGCGGCGCAGTTGCGAGATCAAGGCGGAGGTGGTTGGCCAGGATGAGCGGGAGTCCGGCTTGCGCGCCATTCTCAATTTTGGCCATACGTTTGGCCATGCCATCGAGGCCGGCATGGGGTATGGCCAGTGGCTGCACGGCGAGGCCGTTGGTTGCGGCATGGTCATGGCGGCGCAGTTGTCGTGCGAGCTGGGCCTGGTGGATGCCGCTTTCGTGAGACGGCTCACTACCCTGGTACAGCGCGCGGGCTTGCCCGTGGTGGGCCCGCGCTTGTCCGTCCAGGACAACGCGGGGCGTTATCTGGAACTGATGCGGGTGGACAAGAAGGCCGAAGGGGGGGCCATCCGGTTTGTGGTGATTGACGGCCCTTCCCGTGCGGCGGTGCGCAGCGCTCCGGATGCCGTGGTCCGCAAGGTGATTGACGCTTGCTGCGCCTGATGTGCTATCAATTATGTAGCTATCTGCGCAAGCGCTGTGCGGGTTGTTCGGCAAAAAGGTGCATGAAATGAGCCTGGCGCCCTACGCCTGCCATCCGGCGCAGTCGCGCGGGCGGCGCTTCGGGGAAGTCGATGCACCAACCCGCACGGCTTTTCAGCGCGACCGCGATCGCATCGTGCATTCCACGGCTTTTCGGCGTCTGGTGTACAAAACCCAGGTTTTCCTGAACCACGAAGGCGATCTGTTCCGTACCCGGTTGACCCATTCGCTGGAAGTGGCGCAGCTGGGGCGCTCCATTGCGCGCTCCCTGCATCTGAATGAGGATCTGGTGGAAACCATCGCACTGGCGCACGACCTGGGTCACACGCCGTTCGGGCACGCCGGGCAGGATGCGCTCAACGCCTGCATGGCGGCGTATGGCGGCTTCGAGCACAACCTGCAGAGTCTGCGGGTGGTCGACCACCTGGAGGAGCGCTATCCCGATTTTGACGGCCTGAACCTCACCTTCGAGACGCGCGAGGGCATCCTCAAGCACTGCTCCCGTGCCAACGCCATCCTGCTGGAAGCGGATGAGCCCCTTTGCGCCGATGGCCTCGGTGGGGTGGGGCAGCGGTTCCTGCAGCGCACCCAGCCCAGCCTGGAGGCACAGCTGTGCAACCTAGCCGATGAAATTGCCTACAACGCCCATGACATCGATGACGGTGTGCGCTCGGGCCTCATTTCCCTGGAGCAGCTGCAGGACGTGCCCCTGTTCGAGGGCTATTACCGCCAGGCCCTGGCGGCCCACGCCCAACTGGCGCAACCCGCCAATGCCCGCCGCCTGCTCTACGAGTCTATTCGGCTCATGCTGAGTGAACAGGTCTACGACGTCATTGCCGCAACGCAGGCGGCTCTGGCGGAGGCCCGGCCGGGCAGTGTGGCGCAGGCGCGCGCCCTGCCTGTGCTGGTGGTCTTCAGCCGCGGGATGCGGGAGCGTTCGCAGGCCCTCAAGGCCTTCCTGTTGCGCGAGCTGTACCGCCATCCCCAGGTCATGGAGAACATGGCGCTGGCCCAGCAGGTGGTGCGGGAGTTGTTTGCCGCCTACAGCGAGGCGCCCCAGGAAATGCAGACCGGTTCTGCCGCACGGGTGGCCGCCGGAACCCCGGTTCCTCCCCCACAGACAACGCCCGCCACGATGCGGACCATCGCGGACTACATTGCCGGCATGACCGACCGTTTTGCCGCCCGCGAACACGAACGCCTGACCGGTCGACGCCTGCTGCCCTGAGGACCGGCTATGCTGCCTGCCATGAACCTTGCGACGTCTTCCCCGTTTCCCACATCCGATGACGCGGTCCTTGCCGCCACCCGGCAGTGGGTGGAGCGGGCCGTAATCGGCCTGAACCTCTGCCCGTTTGCCAAGAGCGTACATGTCAAGGGGCAGGTCCACTATGCCGTGTCGCACGCCACCACGCGCGCGGACCTGCTGCAAGACCTGATCGCCGAACTGCAGGCGCTGCAGGCCAGTGACCCGGTGGTGCGCGACCAGACGCTGGTGATCGCTCCGTCGGTCTTGTCCGACTTTCTGGATTTCAACGATTTCCTGCACGATGCCGACCGGGCGCTGCGGGAGCTGGGTCTGGAAGGGGTGCTGCAAATTGCCAGCTTCCACCCGCAGTTCCAGTTCGCCGGTACGGCTGCGGACGACATCACCAATTACACCAACCGGGGGCCGTATCCGATGCTGCATTTGCTGCGCGAAGACAGCATTGCGCGCGCCGTTGCGGCGTTTCCCGAGCCCGAAACCATTTTTGAGAAGAACATGCAGACCCTGGAGCAGCTCGGCCATGCCGGCTGGGCGGCCCTCGGGCTGGAATGCCCCGTCCCGACTGGGCGTGGCAAGAGCACACCATGAAGAAAACCGCCCCCCAATCGGCTCGGCCCGGCAGAGTGTCCCCGCCGGCACCGGAACACCCCTTGGCTGCCGAGGTGCGCCCGGGCCAGAGCGTCGAGCTGCTCAAGGAGCTGCACATCCTGACGCGTGAGGGCAAACTCAACCAGGACTCGCGGCGCAAGCTCAAGCAGGTGTACCACCTGTACCAGTTCATCGAAAAGCTGCTCCAGGAACTGCCCAACGGCGGCGCCGGCGCCACGCTGGCGGACCATGGCGCAGGCAAGTCCTATCTCGGATTCATCCTGTACGACCTGTTTTTCAAGAACCTGGCCGGAAGCCGGATTTACGGGGTGGAGTTCCGCCCGGAACTGGTGCAGAAATCCCGCGAACTGGCGGCCCGGCTGGGCTTTGAGCGCATGACCTTCCTGAACCTGAGTGTGGCCGAATCCACCGGGTCACAGGCGATGCCCGAGCATGTCGATGTGGTCACCGCGCTGCATGCCTGCGACACGGCCACCGATGACGCGATCGCTTTCGGCTTGCAGAAAACGGCGAACTTCATGGTGCTGGTGCCGTGCTGTCAGGCGGAAATCGCCCGCTGCCTCAACGCCAGCAAGGCCCTGTCCTTGAACCGCACCCCCTTGGCGGAACTCTGGCGCCACCCCCTGCACACCCGGGAGATGGGCAGCCAGATCACCAATGTGCTGCGCTGCCTGTACCTGGAGGCCTGGGGCTACAAGGTGACGGTGACGGAGCTGGTGGGGTGGGAGCACAGCATGAAAAACGAACTCATCATTGCCCGGCGCACTGGCAAGCCCAACCGGGCAGCGGCCCAGCGGTTGCGCGAATTGTTGCAGGAGTTCGGCTTGACGGCGCTGCTGGAAACCCGCTTTACATTGCCGGCAGACAACGAAACCCGGGCGTGACACGTTCAAGGCGGTGAGCCTTATTATTGCAATCTGTTCCTTGGAGTCCCGGATGAAGAAACTTGTCAACCTGAGCCTGGCGGTGGCCATTGCCACCACGTTGGTGGCCTGTGCCAGCAGCAGCCCCGATGTGATCCAGCGCGGCGAAGCCCAGCGCATGGCGCAGGTGGAAGACGGTGTGGTGCTGACCGTGCGCCCGGTGGTGGTGGATGGCAGCCAGACCGGCATCGGCGCTGGCGTGGGCGGCGTGGTCGGCGCCATTGGCGGCTATAGCGGCAGCGGCGTGCCGCGCGAGGCCCAGGTCCTGGGCGTGCTGGCGGGCGTGGCCGGCGCAGCAGCGGGCAATGCCATCGAGCGTTTTTCCACGCGCGAAGAGGCCGTGGAAATCTTGGTGCAGCTCAAGGGCGGCGAGCGCCGCGCCATCGTGCAGGCCAAGGGCACCGAAGTGCTGGTGCCCGGCGATCCGGTGATCATTGTCACGTCAGGCGGCAAGGTCCGCGTGACCAAAGCGCCCAAGTGAGCCCCGGGTGGCGGGCGTGGGCTGTGGCCTGATGGCCGGCACAAGCGCCTGCTAGTGCGTCTCGGCGCGTTGGAATTTGCACATGGCCCGTCTACCCCGCCTCACGCTGCCCGGCTATCCCCACCACGTCATCCAGCGCGGGAACAACCGGCAGGCCATTTTTTCCGACCCGGCGGATTACCAGACCCTGCTCGACCTGCTGGACGAAAATGCCCGCCGATGGGGTGTGGCCATCCACGCCTACGTGCTGATGGGAAACCATTTTCACCTGCTGGTAACCCCGCAGACCGCAGACGCCCTGCCGCAGATGATGCAGGCCGTGGGGCGACGCTACGTACGGTATTTCAATGACCGCCAGCAGCGCAGCGGCACCTTGTGGGAAGGGCGCTACAAATCCACCGTCATCCAGGCTGAACGCTATTTGCTGGCCTGCATGGCCTATATCGACCTCAATCCGGTGCGCGCCGGCATGGTGGCCCAGGCGCGGGACTATCCCTGGTCCAGCCACCGGCACTACATCGGCCAGCACACCGACAAGTGCATCACGCCCCATCCCCTGGTCTGGGAACTGGGCAACACGCCATTCGCCCGCGAGGCGGCCTATGCCGAATGGGTGCGCACGGGCGTCGGTATGGTGCAGCAGGCAGCCTTGACCGACACGGCTCTGCGCGGCTGGGCCTTGGGGGAGCCGGATTTTGTTGCCGAGCTGCAAAAAAAGACGCAGCGCCGGGTCAGCAAAAGCCGGGCAGGGCGACCGGTGTCAACGCCCCGTCAAGACAAGAAACAGGCATAAATAGCCGTCAATACGGTGTTTATTGCTATCAATTTTGATGTGTCCCTTATTTTTTTAAGTGCCATTTCCTATATAAATAATTAGAATCTGACCCCAATTATTCCACTTGGCACTTCTGTTGCATTGCAGTATCCTCCGCATCCCACTGCAATTTTTCAGGAGTGCGCCATGACCACGGCTGCCGAAATCCAACATCTTAAAGACCACGGTTTGTATTCCACCGAGCAGGAGCACGATGCGTGCGGCGTCGGTTTTGTGGCGCACATCCGCGGCGAGAAAAGCCACGCGATCGTCAAGAACGCACTCAAGATCCTGGAAAACCTGGACCACCGGGGTGCAGTCGGTGCCGACAAGCTCATGGGTGACGGCGCCGGTATCCTGATCCAGTTACCCGATGCGCTGTACCGCGAAGAGATGGCCGCCCAGGGCGTCACCTTGCCGCCACCCGGCGAATACGGCGTGGGCATGGTTTTCCTGCCCAAGGAAAGCGCTTCCCGCCTGGCGTGCGAGCAGGAGATGGAACGCGCCATCAAGGTCGAAGGCCAGGTGCTGCTGGGCTGGCGCGATGTGCCGGTGAACCGCGACATGCCCATGTCGCCCACCGTGCGCGAGAAGGAGCCTATCCTGCGCCAGGTGTTCATCGGCCGCGGCAACGACGTCATCGTGCAGGACGCGCTGGAGCGCAAGCTGTACGTGATCCGCAAGACTGCTAGCGCCCACATCCAGGCACTCAAGCTCAAGCACAGCAAAGAGTACTACGTGCCCAGCATGTCCAGCCGCACCGTGGTCTACAAAGGCCTGCTGCTGGCCGACCAGGTGGGCGTGTACTTCAAGGACCTGGAAGACGCGCGCTGCGTCTCCGCCCTGGGTCTGGTGCACCAGCGTTTCTCCACCAACACCTTCCCGGAGTGGCCGCTGGCCCACCCCTACCGCTATGTGGCGCACAACGGTGAAATCAACACCGTCAAGGGCAACTACAACTGGATGAAGGCACGCGAGGGCGTGATGTCCTCCCCCGTGCTGGGCGCCGATCTGCAAAAGCTGTACCCCATCAGCTTTGCCGGCCAGTCCGACACCGCCACCTTCGACAACTGCCTCGAGTTGCTGACCATGGCGGGTTACCCCATCAGCCAGGCCGTGATGATGATGATTCCCGAGCCCTGGGAGCAGCACACCACCATGGACGAGCGCCGCAAGGCCTTCTACGAATACCACGCCGCCATGCTGGAGCCGTGGGACGGCCCGGCCTCCATCGTGTTCACCGACGGCCGCCAGATCGGCGCCACGCTGGACCGCAACGGCCTGCGCCCCTCGCGTTACTGCATCACCGATGACGACTTCGTCATCATGGGTTCCGAGTCCGGCGTGCTGCCCGTGCCCGAGAACAAGATCGTGCGCAAGTGGCGCCTGCAGCCTGGCAAGATGTTCCTGATCGACCTGGAACAGGGCCGCATGATCGACGACGAGGAACTCAAGGCCGGTCTGGCCAACAGCAAGCCGTACAAGCAGTGGATCGAGAACCTGCGCATCCGCCTGGACGACGTGGTGGTGCTGACTGCCGGGGAGTCCGCGCAGGAACTGCCGGCTACGGCCACCGAGCCGCAGACCACCGGCATGGAGCATGTGAGCGCCGATTTGCTGGACCGTCAGCAGGCGTTTGGCTTCACCCAGGAAGACCTCAAGTTCCTGATCGCCCCCATGGCGACGGCGGGCGAGGAGGCCATCGGCTCCATGGGCAATGACAGCCCGCTGGCCGTGCTGTCCGACAAGAACAAGCCGCTGTACAACTACTTCAAGCAGCTGTTCGCCCAGGTGACCAACCCGCCGATCGACCCGATCCGCGAAGCGATCGTGATGTCGCTGGTGTCCTTCATCGGCCCCAAGCCCAACCTGCTCGACATCAACCAGGTCAACCCGCCCATGCGTCTCGAAGTGAGCCAGCCCGTGCTGGACTTTGCCGACATGGCCAAGCTGCGCGACATCGAGAAGCACACACAGGGCAAGTTCCGCAGCGCCACGCTGGACATCACCTATCCGCTGGCCTGGGGCCGCGAAGGCGTGGAAGCCAAGCTGGCTTCGCTGTGCGCCGAGGCGGTCGACGCCATCAAGGGTGGCAAGAACATCCTCATCATCAGCGACCGCGGCGTGAGTGCCACCCAGGTGGCCATTCCCGCGCTGCTGGCGCTCTCCGCCGTGCACCAGCACCTGGTGATTGAAGGCTTGCGCACTACCACCGGCCTGGTGGTGGAGACCGGAACCGCCCGTGAAGTGCACCACTTCGCCGTGCTGGCCGGCTACGGCGCCGAGGCCGTGCACCCCTACCTGGCGATGGAAACGCTGGCCAGCATCCACCAGGACCTGCCGGGCGACCTGAGCGCCGAGAAAGCCATCTACAACTACGTCAAGGCGGTGGGCAAGGGCTTGTCCAAGATCATGTCCAAGATGGGCGTGTCCACCTACATGAGCTACTGCGGCGCGCAGCTGTTCGAGGCCATCGGCCTCTCCAGCGCCACCGTCAGCAAATATTTCACCGGCACCCCCAGCCGGGTGGAAGGCATCGGCGTCTTCGAGATCGCCGAAGAAGCCATCCGCATGCACAAGGCCGCTTTCGGGGCCGACCCGGTGCTGGCCAACGCGCTGGACGCCGGTGGCGAGTACGCCTGGCGTACCCGCGGCGAAGAGCACATGTGGACGCCCGACGCCATTGCCAAGCTGCAGCACAGCACGCGCTCCAACAACTGGAACACGTACAAGGAATATGCGCAGCTCATCAACGACCAGAGCAAGCGCCACCTCACGCTGCGCGGCTTGTTCGAGTTCAAGATCGACCCGGCCAAGGCCATCCCCGTGGATGAGGTCGAGCCCGCCAAGGAAATCGTCAAGCGCTTCGCCACCGGCGCCATGTCGCTGGGCTCCATTTCCACCGAAGCCCATGCCACGCTGGCCGTGGCCATGAACCGCATCGGCGGCAAGAGCAACACGGGCGAGGGCGGCGAAGACCCCGCACGCTACCGCCAGGAACTCAAGGGCATCCCCATCCAGCAGGGCGACACGCTCAAGAGCATCATCGGCGACGATGTGGTGGAAGTGGACCTGCCGCTGCAAGCCGGTGACAGCCTGCGTTCGCGCATCAAGCAGGTGGCGTCCGGCCGCTTCGGTGTCACCGCGGAATACCTGTCCAGCGCCGACCAGATCCAGATCAAGATGGCCCAGGGCGCCAAGCCCGGTGAAGGCGGTCAGTTGCCCGGTGGCAAGGTGTCCGAGTACATCGGCCGCCTGCGCCACTCGGTGCCCGGAGTCGGCCTGATTTCGCCCCCGCCGCACCACGACATCTACTCCATCGAGGACTTGGCGCAGCTGATCCACGACCTGAAGAACGTCGCACCCCACTCCGGCATCAGCGTCAAGCTGGTGGCCGAAATCGGCGTCGGCACCATTGCCGCGGGCGTGGCCAAGTGCAAGGCCGACCACGTGGTGATCGCCGGCCACGACGGCGGCACCGGCGCTTCGCCCTGGTCGTCCATTAAGCATTGCGGCAGCCCCTGGGAAATCGGTCTGGCCGAAACCCAGCAGACCCTGGTGCTCAACCGTCTGCGCAGCCGCATCCGCGTGCAGGCCGACGGCCAGATGAAGACCGGCCGCGATGTCGCCATCGGCGCTCTGCTGGGTGCCGACGAATTCGGCTTTGCCACCGCACCACTGGTGGTGGAAGGCTGCATCATGATGCGCAAGTGCCACCTCAACACCTGCCCGGTGGGCGTGGCCACGCAAGACCCGGTGCTGCGCCAGAAGTTCTCCGGCAAGCCCGAGCACGTGGTCAACTACTTCTTCTTCATTGCCGAAGAAGTGCGCCAGATCATGGCCCAGTTGGGCATCCGCAAGTTCGACGACCTGATTGGCCGCTCCGACCTGCTGGACATGCGCCAGGGCATTGAGCACTGGAAGGCCCAGGGCCTGGACTTTAGCCGCCTGTTTGCCCAACCCCAGGTGCCGGCCGACGTGCCCCGCTTCCAGACCCTGGAGCAGGAACACGGCCTGGAAAAAGCCCTGGACAACGTGCTGATCGCCAAGAGCCGCGCCGCCATCGACAAGGGCGAGAAGGTGCAGTTCATGGAAGTCGCGCGCAACGTCAACCGCTCCGTGGGGGCCATGCTCTCCGGCGCGGTGACCAAGGTGCACCCCGAAGGCCTGCCCGATGACACCATCCGCATCCAGCTGGAAGGTACCGGCGGCCAGTCGTTCGGCGCCTTCCTGTGCAACGGCATCACGCTGTACCTGATTGGCGATGCCAACGACTACACCGGCAAGGGCCTCTCCGGCGGGCGCGTGATCGTGCGCCCGAGCATCGACTTCCGCGGCGAAGCCATCCGCAACACCATCGTGGGCAACACCGTCATGTACGGGGCGACCACGGGTGAGGCATTCTTCAGCGGCGTCGCCGGCGAGCGTTTCGCCGTGCGTCTGTCGGGTGCCACCACGGTGGTGGAAGGCACGGGCGACCACGGTTGTGAATACATGACCGGCGGAACCGTGGCCGTGCTGGGCAAGACCGGCCGCAATTTCGGCGCCGGCATGAGCGGCGGCATTGCGTACGTGTACGACGAAGACGGCCAGTTCGCCAAGCGCTGCAACACCGCCATGGTGTCGCTGGACAAGGTGCTGACGGCGGCCGAGCAGGAAGCCAGCGTGGACAAGGCCATCTGGCACCGCGGCCAGAGCGACGAGGTCCAGCTGCGCAAGCTGCTGGAAGACCACAACCGCTGGACCGGCAGCAAGCGGGCCCGCGAGTTGCTGGACAACTGGGACAGCGCGCGCCTGAAGTTCGTCAAGGTCTTCCCGCTGGAGTACAAGCGTGCCCTGGGCGAAATTCACGCGAAGAAAGAGGCGGCAGCCAGCGCGAAACCTGCGCAGGCAGCTACAAAAAAAGTAGCAGTTCCGGCCAAGTAAGGTCGGCCCGTCTCAACGTACAAGGATAGACATCATGGGAAAAGTCACTGGCTTCATGGAATTTGAGCGCATCGAAGAAGGTTACAAACCGGTTGGCGAGCGCCTGAAGCACTACAAAGAGTTCGTGATCGGACTGGACGACGCACAGGCCAACAAGCAGGCCGCGCGCTGCATGGACTGCGGCACGCCGTTCTGCAACAACGGCTGCCCGGTCAACAACATCATTCCGGACTTCAACGATCTGGTGTACCGCGGCGACTGGAAGGCCGCCATCGACACCCTGCACAGCACGAACAACTTCCCCGAGTTCACAGGCCGCATCTGCCCCGCACCGTGCGAGGCCGCCTGCGTGCTGAACGTGAATGACGACGCCGTGGGCATCAAGTCCATCGAGCACGCCATCATCGACCGCGCATGGGCCGAGGGCTGGGTGCTGGCACAGCCGGCCAAGACCAAGACGGGCAAGAAGGTGGCGGTGGTGGGTTCCGGACCAGCCGGCATGGCGGCGGCCCAGCAGCTGGCGCGCGTGGGCCACGACGTGACCCTGTTCGAGAAGAATGACCGCATCGGCGGCCTGCTGCGCTACGGCATCCCCGACTTCAAGATGGAGAAATCGCACATCGACCGCCGCGCCGACCAGCTGGTCAAGGAAGGCGTGACCATCCGCACCGGCGTGCTGGTGGGCGAGATGCCCAAGGGCTCCAAGGTCACCAACTGGGCCAAGGAAACCATTTCGGCGGCCCAGCTGCAGAAAGACTTTGATGCCGTGCTGCTGACCGGCGGTGCCGAGCAGTCGCGCGACCTGCCGGTGCCCGGCCGCGATCTGGATGGCATCCACTTCGCCATGGAATTCCTGCCCCAGCAAAACAAGGTCAACGCGGGCGACAAGCTCAAGGGCCAGTTGCGGGCCGATGGCAAGCACGTCATCGTCATTGGCGGTGGCGACACCGGCTCCGACTGCGTGGGCACCAGCAACCGCCACGGCGCCGCCAGCGTCACCCAGTTCGAGGTGATGCCCCAGCCGCCCAAGGAAGAAAACCGGCCCATGACCTGGCCCTACTGGCCGATCAAGCTGCGCACCAGCTCCAGCCACGAGGAGGGCTGCGACCGCGAATTTGCCATTTCCACCAAGGAATTCATCGGTGAAAAGGGCAAGGTCACCGGTCTGAAGACCGTGCGCGTGGAGTGGAAAGACGGCAAGATGGTCGAAGTGGCGGGCAGCGAGCAGGTCCTCAAGGCCGACCTCGTGCTGCTGGCCATGGGCTTCGTCAACCCGGTGGCAACCGTGCTGGAAGCATTCGGCGTGGACAAGGACGGCCGCGGCAACGCCAAGGCCAGCACCGAGGCCACCGGCGGCTACGCCACCAGCGTGCCCAAGGTTTTTGCCGCCGGCGACATGCGCCGCGGCCAGAGCTTGGTGGTGTGGGCCATCCGTGAAGGGCGCCAGGCCGCCCGCGCGGTGGATGCCTTCCTGATGGGGGCCAGCGACTTGCCGCGTTGACGCGCCTCAACCAAGGGTTTACCTGAATCCCTTATCATCCAGAAGCCGGAAAACGTCCGGCTTTTGTTTTTTATGGCCCCATCCTCCTCGCCCTCACTTGTCGAATTGCGCAACCTGACCTTCGGGTACGGTGAGCGCGTCATTCTGGACAACGTCTCCCTGAGCGTGCCCCGCGGCAAGGTCACGGCCCTGATGGGTGCCTCCGGGGGCGGCAAGACCACCATCCTGCGTCTGATAGGCGGCCAGAACCGGGCCCAGTCCGGCGAGATGCTGTTCGACGGCCAGGACGTGACCCGCATGGACCAGACCCAGCTCTACGCCGCCCGCCGGCGCATGGGCATGCTGTTCCAGTTCGGCGCCCTGTTTGCCGACCTGAGCGTGTTCGAGAACGTGGCGTTCCCCTTGCGCGAGCACACCAACCTGCCCGATGCCCTGATCCGCGACATCGTGCTCATGAAGCTCAATGCCGTGGGCCTGCGCGGCGCGCGCGACCTGATGCCCAGTGAGGTCTCGGGCGGCATGGCGCGGCGTATCGCCCTGGCGCGGGCCATTGCGCTGGACCCCGAGCTGGTGATGTACGACGAGCCCTTTTCCGGGCTGGACCCGATTTCGCTGGCCATTGCCGCGCGCCTGATCCGCGAACTCAACGACTCCATGGGCCTGACCAGCATCTTTGTGTCGCACGAGCTGGAGCAGACTTTCGGCATCGCCGACCACGTGATCATTCTGGCCAACGGCAAGGTGGCCTCCGAGGGTACGCCCGAGCAGGTGCGCCAGAGCGCCGACCCGCTGGTGTACCAGTACGTGAACGCCCTGCCGGACGGCCCGGTGCGTTTCCATTACCCCGGCGTGTCGGTGGAAGAGGATTTTGGTCCGGGCCCGCTGGCCACGGCGCCGCAAGCAGGAGTCGCACCATGAGCTGGTACAAGCCCTCGGATGTCGGGTTTGCCACCCGCCGCAAGCTGGCCGATCTGGGCTATGGCGCTCGGCTGTTCTTGCGCCTGCTGGCTACGGTGGCATCGGCGTTCCGGCGTTTTGGCCTGATCCGCGACCAGATCCACTTCCTGGGCAACTACTCGCTGGTCATCATTGCCGTCTCGGGCCTGTTTGTCGGCTTCGTGTTCGGCCTGCAGGGCTACTACACGCTGCTGCGCTTCGGCTCCACCGATGCGTTGGGCCAGCTGGTGACCTTCACGCTGGTGCGCGAGCTCGGTCCCGTGGTGACGGCGTTGCTGTTTGCCGGGCGAGCCGGCACGTCCCTGACCGCCGAGATCGGTCTCATGAAGTCGGGGGAACAGCTCAGCGTCATGGAAATGATGGCGGTGGACCCTGTGCAGCGCATCCTGGCGCCACGGTTCTGGGCCGGTGTCATTGCCATGCCCCTGCTGGCGGCCGTGTTCAGTGCCATGGGCGTGATCGGCGGCTGGGTGGTGGGCGTGCTCATGATCGGCGTCGACGGCGGGGCCTTCTGGAGCCAGATCCAGGGCAGCGTGGACGTCTGGCAGGACGTGGGCAACGGCATCATCAAGAGCATTGTGTTTGGCTTTACCGTGACCTTCATCGCCCTGCTGCAGGGCTACGAGTCACAACCCACGCCTGAAGGGGTGGCCAGCGCCACCACCCGCACCGTGGTGATGGCGTCCCTGTCGGTTCTGGGTCTGGATTTCATCCTGACCGCGATGATGTTTACCACTTGAGGAGGGTGTTGTGCAACGCTCAAAGAAAGATGTCTGGGTTGGTGTGTTCGTCATGATCGGCGCGGCCGCAATCCTGTTCCTGGCACTGCAGTCGGCCAACCTGCTGAGTCTGAGCTTCCAGCCCACCTACCGGGTCACGGCCAAGTTCGAGAACGTGGGCGGGCTCAAGCCCAAGGCAGCCGTGCGCAGCGGTGGCGTGGTGGTGGGCCGCGTGGAGTCGGTCACGTTTGATGACAAGACCTTCCAGGCCCGCGTCACCCTGGCGCTGGAGAGCCGCTATGCCTTTCCCAAGGACAGTTCGCTGAAGATCCTCACCAGCGGCCTGCTGGGCGAGCAGTACATCGGCATTGAAGCCGGCGCCGACGCCGCCAACCTGGTCGCCGGCGACACCGTCAGCGCAACCCAGTCGGCCGTGGTGCTGGAAAACCTCATCAGCCAGTTTCTGTACAGCAAGGCCGCCGACGGCCCGGCGGCAGACAGCAGCAAGAAATGAACCCGACCCTGGCGCGTCCTGTGCACCGCCGGCCACGCACCTGGCCGGTGCGTGTGGCCGCGTGGGGTGTGCTGGCGGTGGTGACGCTGCTGCAGGCCTGTGCCAGCGTGCCCAATCCCAATCCCGATCCGCGTGACCCGCTGGAGTCGTTCAACCGCGGGGTTTTCGGTTTCAACGACGCGCTGGACCGCGCGGTGGTCCAGCCGGTGGCCAGCGGCTACCAGAAGGTCACGCCCCAATGGTTTCGCACCGGTGTGGGCAATTTCTTCCACAACCTGGAAGATGTCTGGTCGGCCGTGAACAATGCCTTGCAGCTGCGCGGCCAGGACACGGGCGACAGCATTGGCCGCGTCATGATCAACACCACCATCGGCGTGGGCGGGCTGGTGGATGTGGCCAGTGACCTGAACATCGAGCGCCATCCGGCCAATTTCGGCCTCACCCTGGGGCGCTGGGGCGTGGGGGCTGGGCCGTACATCGTGGTGCCGTTCCTGGGCTCCTACACCCTGCGCGATGCGGCAGCCCTGCCGGTCGAATCCCAGGGCTACCTGGTCAACCACCTGAGTGACGAGCCCACGCGCAACGGCCTGATCGTGCTGGACGTGGTAAACACCCGGGCCCAGTACCTGAAGGCCGGGCAGGTGGTGGAAGAGGCCGCGCTGGACAAGTACAGCTTCATGCGCGACGCCTACCTGCAGCGCCGGCGCAACCAGGTGTACGACGGCAATCCGCCCGACGAGGACACCGAGCCCGCACCCTGAGCCCCGACCGTGCAAGGCGGGCGGGGAAGTTGGATAATGTTCTTCCTTTGACGGGATGGAGAAAGCAAGCATGAAACGTGATTTTTTGCGCCGTATTCTGGTGGCCTGTGTGGCGGTGACCGCCCTGGGGGCAGGCGTGGCCGTGCACGCCGAAGACGAGGCCGCCGATGCCCTGATCAAGCGTCTGTCGGTGGATGTGCTGGAAACCATCAAGAACGACAAGGCCATCCGCGCCGGAGACACGGCGCGCCTGATCGCCCTGGTGGACGCGCGCATCATGCCCAACGTCAACTTCCAGCGCATGACGGCGTCGGCCGTCGGCCCCGCTTGGCGCCAGGCCAGCCCCGAACAGCAAAAACGCCTGCAGGAAGAGTTCAAGACCCTGCTGGTGCGCACCTATGCCGGCGCACTGGCCCAGGTCACGGACCAGACCATTTCCATGAAACCCATGCGCGCCGCGCCCGAGGACAAGGAAGTGGTGGTGCGCTCCGAAGTGCGGGGCGGCGGCAGCGACCCCATCCAGCTGGACTACCGCCTGGAGAAGACGCCCGGCCAGGGCGCCGGCTGGCGCATCTACAACCTCAACGTGCTGGGCGTGTGGCTGGTGGAAACCTACCGCAGCCAGTTCGCGCAGGAAATCAATGCCAAGGGTCTGGACGGCCTGATTGCCTCGCTGACCGAGCGCAACAAGGCCAACAAGGCCAACGCCAAGAAGGCCTGATGTGCTGAGCCTGCCCGAAGAACTGACCCAGGCCCAGGCCCGGGCCTGCCTCACGCAGCTGATGACCGGCATGCGCTCGGAGGCGTCGCCGGTGGTGGTGGACGCCATGCCCCTGCGCCGCTTTGATTCCTCGGCGCTGGCCGTGTTGCTGGAGTTGCGCCGCGCCTGCCTGCGGGCGGGCAAATCGCTGGCCGTGCAGGGCTTGCCCCGGCATCTGGGCGATTTGGCCACTTTGTACGGGATTGAGGGGCTGCTGCCTCGCGCCTGAATACCGACCGCTTAAAATGGCGGTCTCCCATGACCGCCATCTCCTTTCAATCCGTTTCCAAAGCCTATCCGTCGCCGCGCGGTCCCAAGGGCGCCACGTTTCTGGCGCTCGATGGCGTGCAGCTCGACATCGAGGAAGGCGAGTTCTTCGGCCTGCTGGGCCCCAACGGCGCCGGCAAGACCACCCTGATCAGCATCCTGGCCGGGCTGACCCGGGCAACCAGCGGGCGCGTTACCGTCATGGGCAGCGACGTGCAGGCCGATTACGCCCAGGCCCGCCGCCAGCTCGGCGTGGTGCCCCAGGAACTGGTGTTCGATCCCTTTTTCAATGTGCGCGAGGCGCTGCGCTTCCAGTCGGGTTATTTCGGCATCCGCAACAACGACGACTGGATTGACGAGCTGCTCGACAGTGTGGGGCTGACCGACAAGGCCAATGCCAACATGCGCCAGCTTTCCGGCGGCATGAAGCGCCGCATGCTGGTGGCCCAGGCGCTGGTGCACAAGCCGCCGGTCATCGTGCTGGACGAACCCACCGCCGGGGTGGATGTGGAGTTGCGCCAGACCCTGTGGCAGTTCGTCTCCAAGCTCAACAAGCAGGGCCACACGGTGCTGCTCACCACCCATTACCTGGAAGAGGCCGAGGCCCTGTGCGGACGCATCGCCATGCTCAAGGGCGGGCGCATCGTGGCGCTGGACCGCACCAGCGCCCTGCTCAAGGCGGCGTCAGGCAATGTACTGCGCTTCAAGACCGACGGCGCGCTGCCCCCCGCACTGGCCGCCAAGGCCCGGGTGACGGGCAGCGTGGTGCAGTTGCCGGCCCACAATGCGCGGGAAATCGAGCAGTACCTGGCCGCCGTGCGCGAGTCGGGTCTGGTGGTGGAGGACGTGGAGATGCGCAAGGCCGACCTGGAAGACGTGTTCATCGAGATCATGAACCGGGGCAGCGTGGCATCCGAAGCGGCCGGCGCGGAGGTGACACCGTGACCGGCTGGCAGACGCTGTTCTACAAGGAAGTGCTGCGTTTCTGGAAAGTGGGTTTCCAGACCGTGGCGGCACCCGTGCTCACGGCGGTGATGTACCTGCTGATCTTCGGCCACGTGCTGGAAGACCACGTCAAGGTCTACGACCGCATCGGCTACACCGCCTTCCTGATTCCGGGCCTGGTGATGATGAGCGTGCTGCAGAACGCGTTTGCCAACAGCTCGTCCTCGCTCATCCAGAGCAAGATCATGGGCAACCTGGTGTTCCTGCTGCTCACGCCCCTGTCGCACTGGAGCTGGTTTGTGGCCTACATCGGGTCGTCCATCGTGCGCGGCCTGGTGGTGGGCGCCGGCGTGCTGGCGGTGGCGTTCTGGTTTGCGCCGCTGGGCTTTGCGGCGCCCGGGTGGATCCTGGTGTTTGCCGTGCTGGGGGCGGCCCTCATGGGCGCGCTGGGCCTGATCGCCGGCCTGTGGGCCGAGAAATTCGACCAGCTCGCCGCCTTCCAGAATTTCGTCATCATGCCCATGACGTTCCTGAGCGGTGTGTTCTATTCCACCCAGTCCCTGCCCGCGATGTGGCAGGGGGTGAGCCACCTCAACCCCTTTTTCTACATGATCGACGGCTTCCGCTACGGCTTCTTTGGCGTGAGCGATGCGTCGCCCTGGCTGAGCCTGGGCGTGGTCGGCATCGCCCTGCTGATGGTCAGTGCCATCGCCACGTACCTGCTGCGCATCGGATACAAAATCCGGAGCTAACCCTTTTTTGCCCTGTCCAGACTATGACTGCTGAAGAAATCCAAACCCTCATCGCCGCCGGCCTGCCCTGCGAGGTCTGCCACGTGGATGGCGACGGCCGCCACTGGTACGCCACCATCGTGTCCACCGCGTTCGAGGGGCTGCGCCCCATCGCCCGCCACCAGAAGGTGTACGCGGCCATGGGCACGCGCATGCAGACCGACGAGGTGCACGCCCTGTCGATGAAGACCTTCACTCCCGCCGAGTGGGCCAACCGGGCCGACTGAGCCCGCACATCCATGGACAAACTACTCATTCGCGGTGGACGCCAGCTGCACGGCGAAGTGCTGATCTCCGGCGCCAAGAACGCCGCCCTGCCGGAGCTGTGCGCCACGCTGCTGAGCGCCGAGCCGGTGACCCTGCGTAATGTGCCGCGCCTGCAGGACGTGTCCACCATGCTCAAGCTGATCCGCAACATGGGCGTGCAGGTGGAGCAGGGCGCCGACGGCACCGTGCGGGTGGACGCCGGCCAGCTGAGCTCTCCCGAGGCACCCTACGAACTGGTCAAGACCATGCGCGCGTCCGTGCTGGCGCTGGGGCCGCTGCTGGCGCGCTTTGGCGAGGCCACGGTGTCCCTGCCGGGCGGTTGCGCTATTGGCTCGCGCCCGGTGGACCAGCACTTGAAGGGCCTGGCCGCCATGGGGGCCGACATCGTGGTCGAGCACGGCTACATGATTGCCAAATTGCCCAAGGGCCGCACCCGGCTCAAGGGCGCGCGCATCACCACCGACATGGTCACCGTGACCGGCACCGAAAATTTTCTGATGGCCGCCGCGCTGGCCGAAGGCGAGACCATCCTGGAAAACGCGGCACAGGAGCCCGAGATCCCGGATCTGGCCGAGATGCTGATCCGCATGGGCGCCCGCATTGAAGGCCACGGCAGCAGCCGCATCCGCATCCAGGGCGTGGAGGCCTTGCACGGCTGCACGCACCAGGTGGTGGCCGACCGCATCGAGGCTGGCACCTTTTTGTGTGCCGTGGCCGCTACCGGGGGCGACGTGGTGCTCAAGCATGGTCGCGCCGACCACCTGGACGCCGTGATTGAGAAGCTGCGCGAAGCCGGCGCCACGGTGACGGCAGTGGAAGGGGGCATCCGCGTGCAGTCGCAAGGCCGCCTGAAGGCGCAGAGCTTTCGCACCACCGAATACCCGGGCTTCCCCACCGACATGCAGGCCCAGTTCATGGCGCTCAACGCCATCTCGCACGGCCCCAGCAAGGTGACCGAAACCATTTTCGAGAACCGCTTCATGCACGTCAACGAGCTGGTGCGCCTGGGCGCCAACATCCAGATCGACGGCAAGGTGGCCGTGGTCGAGGGCGTGGAGCGCTTGTCGGGCGCCACCGTCATGGCCACCGACCTGCGGGCCTCTGCCAGCCTGGTGATCGCCGGCCTGGTGGCCGAGGGCGAAACCGTGGTCGACCGCATTTACCATCTGGACCGTGGCTACGACCAGATGGAAGCCAAGCTGCGCGGCATTGGCGCCGACATTGAACGCATCAAATGAGCGACACCATGATCACACTCGCCCTCTCCAAAGGCCGGATTTTTGAAGAAACCATGCCCCTGCTGCGGGCGGCGGGCATCGAGGTGCTGGACGACCCGGAAAAGTCCCGCAAGCTGATCCTGACGACCAACCAGCCCGATGTGCGCCTGCTGGTGGTGCGCGCCACCGACGTGCCCACCTATGTGGAGTACGGCGGCGCCGACATGGGCATCACCGGCAAGGACACCCTGCTGGAGCATGGCAGCCAGGGCCTGTACCAGCCGCTGGACCTGCAGATTGCCAAGTGCCGCATCAGCGTGGCCGTGCGCGCCGACTTCGACTACGCCTCGGCGGTGCGCCAGGGCGCGCGTCTCAAGGTGGCGACCAAGTATGTGGCCATCGCGCGCGAATTTTTTGCCTCCAAGGGTGTGCACGTGGACCTGATCAAGCTCTACGGCAGCATGGAGCTGGCACCGCTGGTGGGCATGGCCGACGCCATTGTCGACCTGGTGTCCACCGGCAACACGCTCAAGGCCAACCACCTGGTCGAGGTCGAGCAGATCATGGACATCAGCTCGCGCCTGGTGGTGAACCAGGCCGCGCTCAAGCTCAAGCGCGAACCCATCCGCAAGATCATTGACGCCTTCGCGGGCGCCGTTGGCTCCTAACGCAAAACCCTGCTTGCTATGACTTTAATAGCTGTCCCCGCACGTCTTTCCACGGCCAGCAGCCAGTTTGAGGCTGATTTCAAGGCCCGGCTGCACTGGGCTGCCGACACCGACGCGGCCATCGAGCAGCGGGTGGCCGACATCCTGGCGGACGTGCAGGCCCGGGGCGACGCCGCCGTGCTGGAGTACACGGCGCGGTTTGACGGCCTGCAGGCAGCGTCCCTGGCGGCGCTGGAGCTGACGCAGGCGGAACTGAAGGCCGCCTTTGACGCCATTCCCGCGGCCCAGCGCACGGCCCTGCAGGCGGCCGCCGCCCGCGTGCGCAGCTACCACGAAGCCCAGAAGAAAGCCTGCGGTGAGAGCTGGAGCTACCGCGACGCCGATGGCAGCCTGCTGGGCCAGAAGGTCACGCCGCTGGACCGCGTGGGCATCTACGTGCCCGGTGGCAAGGCGGCGTACCCCTCGTCCGTGCTGATGAACGCCATTCCCGCCCACGTGGCCGGCGTGGCCGAAATCATCATGGTGGTGCCCACGCCCAAGGGCGAGAAGAACCCCCTGGTGCTGGCCGCCGCCTATGTGGCCGGCGTCAGCCGCGCCTTCACCATCGGCGGCGCGCAGGCGGTGGCGGCCCTGGCCTACGGCACGGCCACCGTCCCCAAGGTGGACAAGATCACCGGTCCCGGCAACGCCTACGTGGCTGCGGCCAAGCGGCGCGTGTTCGGCACCGTGGGCATCGACATGATTGCCGGCCCCAGCGAGATCCTGGTGCTGGCCGACGGCAGCACGCCGCCCGACTGGGTGGCCATGGACCTGTTCAGTCAGGCCGAGCACGACGAGCTGGCGCAGAGCATCCTGCTGTGCCCCGATGCGGCCTACATCGATGCCGTGCAGGCCGCCATCGACCGCCTGCTGCCCACCATGCCGCGTGCCGAGATCATCGCCAAGAGTCTTAGCGGTCGTGGCGCCTTGATCCAGACGCGCGACATGGAAGAGGCCTGTTCTATTTCCAACCGCATCGCTCCCGAACACCTGGAAGTGTCCAGCCGCGAGCCGCACCGCTGGGAGCCCCTGCTCAAGCACGCCGGCGCCATCTTCCTGGGCGCTTTCACGTCCGAGAGCCTGGGAGACTACTGCGCAGGCCCCAACCACGTGCTGCCCACCAGCGGCACGGCGCGCTTCAGCTCTCCGCTGGGCGTGTACGACTTCCAGAAACGCAGCAGCTTGATCGAGGTGAGCGAAGCCGGTGCCCAGGTGCTGGGCCCCATCGCCGCCGAGCTGGCCTATGGCGAAGGTCTGCAAGCCCACGCGCGTGCGGCGGAATTGCGATTGAAGTAAGAATGGGCGCATCCGGACGACTACCCCGATGCGCACATCCTCCCACCCCCACCCTTCCAAGCCCCTTCGGCTGCGGCCCTGGTTGCGCACGCTGTGCGTGCTGACCGTGGGCGCAGCACTGGTGCTGCCAGCCACGGCCATGAGCATTCGCGAAATGCGCACCCTGGAGAAAACCGAGAAGCGGGGCAGCACCTACACCGACTACTACCTGGTCGGCGTGATGGAAGGCACGCTGGAAGCGCACAACCACGCTGTGCGCAGCGGGGCCAAGCCCACCATCTGCCTCAACGACCGCCGCCTGCGGCCCAGCATGGCCAAGAGCCTGTTCACCACCGAGCTCAAGCGCAATGCCGATCTGTACGAGGCCGACATGCCCGTGGAGCTGGTCATGCGCAACGCGCTGGAAACGGTGTATCCCTGCTAGCGCCAGGCGCTAGTCTGTAATATCCGGCTCGACCAGGTGGGCCAGCTGCATCAGCGACTCCTGCCACCCCAGGTAGCACATCTCCAGCGGAATCACGGCGGGCACGCCCGATTGGGTGATGCGGACGTCGGTGCCGCACAGCACCGGCTTGAGGGCAATGGTGACCTCCATGGCGCCGGGCAGGTTTGGGTCATCAAACCGGTCGGTGTAGCGGATCAGCGCGTCCGGCACCAGCTCCACGTACTCCCCACCGAAAGAATGCCCATGGCCGGTGGAAAAGTTCTCAAACGCCATGCGGAACGTGCCGCCCACCCGGGCATCCAGATGCTCCACCGTGCAGGTGAACCCATACGGCGGCAGCCACTTGGCCATGGCCGCCGCGTT
This sequence comes from Rhodoferax sp., assembly GCA_019449595.1. GTDB lineage: Bacteria > Pseudomonadota > Gammaproteobacteria > Burkholderiales > Burkholderiaceae_C > Allorhodoferax. Next base: position 104,068 of record JAGRPL010000004.1, read on the forward strand.
CAGGAATGCGCGGTACACCTTCTCGGGTTTGGCCTTGAGGACGCGGTGCAGTTCGACGGTGTTGGTGGTCATGGCGGGCGCTCCTGGTGAGCCCCAATGGTCGCGCTGTGCTCCCACGCGTGCCCAACTACGGGCGTGTACCCATGTTGGCGGCGTGGGGGTGTTGGCGCAAAGCTGCTATGCAATTCATAGCTGTGTGCGCAAGTATTGCTTGGTTTGCCGGCTGATTTGGCTTCAAACTCCGGCCTGGTCACGCACCCACGGCGAACCCAGCAGCACCAGGCCCGTCACGTTGAGCAGGACGGTCGCCCAGAACACCACGCGAAATTTCCGCTTGGCGGACTTGTGTCGCAGCCACCGTTGCGCCAGCAGCGCACCGGGCCAGCCGCCTGCCAGCGCCAGCAGGTGCAGTGTGGACTCCGCCGTGCGCCAGCGCCCGGCTTCCGCCGCAGACTTGTCCATGGCGTAGACGATGAAGGTGAGCAGGCTCATGCCCGCGTACGCACCGGCTATCCACAGGGGCAGTTGCTGCATCACCGGGCGTCACATGCGGGGGCGGACTTGGCAACCTTCAAGACGGAGGAGCGTGCAACGTCAAAGTCGATCTCAACCATTTCGGACTCGAAATCGACGCCGCGTTCATTGCCCGAAAAAAGGTCCACGATTTTCTTGCCGGACTTGGTGACCGTCAAACCGATTCCGCTACCTTGCCCCGTGGCTTCAGAAACGCAGTACGTAAAGCCCCCGGTAGTGAAGAAGAGCAGGTTTTCACCGGTGTGGGGCGATGTCGACCGGTTCAGGATGCTGAATGGCTTCTCCGGACGCGCAACGTGTTCCATCTCGACGCTGCCCACAGGCCCGTATCGGTAGGCCAGCATGTGAAACGGCTCGACCTGCTTGTCGGCGCACACCGACAACACCTTGTCGGTCTTGACCAGTTTGTAGCCGCCACCTTGGCTGGGCTGTACCTTGGACATGTTGGCATTCAGGTACGCGAACTCGCCTGCCTTGCAGTGCGTGGCGACGGGTGCTTGAGCCCAAGTGGAACCGCAGAAGGCAAAGCCCGCTATCAGAACAAGGGTGAGCGCGGGGGGGGTGTTGTGCATGGAAAGAGGCTTGTTGATCCGGGTTTTTGAAGTCATTGGGCTGCTGGCGGTTCCGTGAATACCGTTCTGGTTGTTTGGGGTGACGTTTAACGTCCGCGTTAACAGGACGTCTACCAGTTTCGCTGGCAGCCGTCCTGTTGAACAAACAGTTAAGCCGCCGCGCGAAGGCTCGGTATTGGCATGTGAATTGAGACTGCTGGATTTTCCTGCGCTCAGGGCTTTGTTGCTTGGTCAAAGGCTTTGGTGGCTAGCAGGAGGTCACATGTGAAGACCTCTTTGCATTCCACCATTTGTCCTTTGTATTTTTCGTATGAGATTGGCTTTAGGTGTTCTTCCAGCAATGAGTGGATAGCGAACTCTTTTCTTCCAGCGTCCTTCTCATATCGGATACTTTTTTTGAGGTCCCAGTCTGCTGCATTCGCATATTGTTCTCGGCGAAGCATCTCCACACGATCTTGCGGATGATTTTTTGTGAAGCCGACTTTTGCCAGACTCTTACTTTTTGAGTACGCGAGATAGACATAGCCAGAAGCTGAGTGCCGTAGCTGATAGGCAATTTTCGATGTGTCGCATTGGATGCAATGACCGGCCTTTGTGCGCAGTGTGTGCCCGGCCTTGCTACATGCCGCACCTCCGAAGTAGAGCGATAGCTCAAGCGCCTCCATTTTTGATTCTCGATCGACCTTGCTTTTAGTCATTGAAGCATCAAAGACTTGAGCGGGAGCGATTCCTTGAGATTTCAGAAAGGCGATTTGCTCTTTTGAAAGTGATGCCATGGTGACTACAGTAGCAGGCCTAACGTGATTTAGACCGCAACCCGCTGCGGGATATTCTGGAAAGATTCCCCATGAAATCGCCCTCCAGACCCCGTGAAATATGCGCAGTCTGCTCACATAAAAATAGCGTCAAACCCGGCAGTGGCCGGGCGCGCTGTGACGTTGGGATGGTCACCATTTTTCTTCTCTCCCTTGGTTGTCAGCGCACTATAGCTGCGCCAACCAGGCAGCGAAAGCGGCTTTCGTTTGCTCCAGTGGATTGAATTTCACACGAACTTCGTGCAACACGAAGTTCGTGTAAACTGGCATCAAGATGAAAAACGTCACCATCACAGTCGAGGACGCCACCCTGGAGTGGGTGCGCATCGAGGCGGCGCGGCGCAATACCAGTGTGTCGCGGCTGGTGGGCGAGATGCTGACGGACAAGATGCAGTTTGATGACGCCTACGCCCGCGCCCAGCGCGACTGGGTGGCCGACACCTCCAGCTTCAACTCGTCTGGCAAGGCCTACCCAACAAGGGACTCGCACAATGGCTAGCGCGTTGCCCGCAGCGGGTGCGATTGTTTTCGTCGATGCCAATGTGCTGCTGGCGGCAGACGATGCCTTCGATGCCGCCAGACAGGCCCGCATCCGCGACTGGCTGCAGGCGCTGTGGCAGCGCCGCGCCGGGCGGGTGAGCACCCAGGTGCTCAATGCCTATTACGTCAGCGCCACCCAACACTTTGGCATGCCGCAGGGCGATGCGCGCGCCAAGTTGCGCCGCTACCAGCTCTGGCAGCCCTGGCAGATCGACCACCAGACAGTGGAAACTGCCTGGGGCGTGGAGGCCCGCTTTGGCCTGCCGTACTGGGACGCGCTCATCGTGGCGGCCGCCGCGCAGAGCGGCGCCAGCCATGTGCTCTCGCTGGATCTGCCCCACGGCCAGCAGATGGATGGTGTTACCGTGCTGAGCCCCTTGTTGGCCACGCCGCTTGAGTTGGCGCTGGTGGATTGATTTTTTGGAAGCTCTCGCATGACGCCCGACACCCACGCAACCGTAAGCGCCTTGATTCAGCGCCGCATCCGCCAGGATGTGCAGTCCATGCACGCCTACGCCATCCAGCCATCCGCCGGCATGGTCAAGCTCGACGCCATGGAAAATCCGCACCGCCTGCCGGCCGCGCTGCAGGCAGAGCTGGGCCAGCGCCTGGGCGCGCTGGCGCTCAACCGCTACCCGGACCACCGCGTCGACGACCTGCGCCATGCGCTGGCGGCCTACGCTGGTATGCCCAAGGGCTTTGACATCATGCTGGGCAACGGCTCGGACGAGCTGATTGCGCTGCTGGCCATGGCCTGCGACGTGCCGGTGCCCGCGGGCGGCAAGAAGCCGGTGATTCTGGCCCCCACGCCGGGTTTTGTGATGTACGCCATGAGCGCCCAGTTGCAGGGCCTGGATTTTGTGGGCGTGCCGCTCACGGCCGACTTTGCGCTGGACACGCCGGCCATGCTGGCGGCCATTGCCCAGCACCAGCCGGCCATTGTGTACCTGGCCTACCCCAACAACCCCACGGCCAACCTGTGGGATGCCGAGGCCATGGCCCAGGTGGTGCGCGCGGCCGGCGAGGCCGGCAGCATCGTGGTCATTGACGAGGCCTACCAGCCGTTTTCCAGCCGCAGCTACATCGACCTCCTGCACCAGCAACCGGCCCACCATGCCCATGTGCTGCTGATGCGCACCCTCTCCAAATTCGGTCTGGCCGGCGTGCGCATGGGCTACCTGATGGGGGCCCAGGCGCTGGTGGCCGAGATCAACAAGGTGCGTCCGCCCTACAACATCAGCGTGCTCAACTGCGAGTGCGCCCTGTTTGCGCTGGAGCATGCCGACGTGTTTGCCGTGCAGGCCGCCGACCTGCGCGCCCAGCGCGCGCGGCTGCTGACGGCCCTGCGGGCCTTGCCGGGCGTGCATGCCTGGGACAGCGACGCCAATATGGTGCTGGTTCGGGTGCAGGACGCAGAAAAAGTTTTCCACGGACTCAAGGTCCGGGGCGTTCTGGTCAAGAACGTTTCTAAAATGCACCCATTGCTGGCCAACTGCCTGCGCCTGACCGTTGGCACCGCCGACGAGAACACGCGCCTGCTGGCCGCCCTTCAGGAGTCCCTATGACGACGAATTTCCCGCCGACCGCATCGACCACCGCTCCCGCGGACCGCATTGCTGAAGTCTCCCGCAACACGGCCGAGACCCGCATCCGCGTCAAGGTCAATCTGGACGGCACCGGCCAGGCTCGCCTTTCCACCGGCATCGGCTTCTTCGACCACATGCTGGACCAGATCGCCCGCCACGGCCTGATCGATCTGGACATTGAAGCCCAAGGCGACCTGCACATTGACGGCCACCACACGGTGGAAGACGTGGGCATCACCCTGGGCCAGGCCGTGCACCAGGCGGTGGGCGACAAGAAAGGCATCCGCCGCTATGGCCACGCCTACGTGCCGCTGGACGAGGCGCTGTCGCGCGTGGTGATCGATTTCTCCGGCCGCCCCGGGCTGGTTATGGACGTGCCTTTCAAAAGCGGCATGATTGGCACCTTTGACAGCCAGCTGGCGCACGAGTTCTTCCAGGGCTTCGTCAACCACGCCTTTGTGACCCTGCACATCGACAACCTCAAGGGCGAAAACGCCCACCACCAGGCCGAGACCGTGTTCAAGGCCTTCGCCCGCGCCTTGCGCGCCGCGCTGGAGCGCGACCCGCGCGCCGCTGGCACCATTCCGTCGACCAAGGGTTCGCTCTGAATTTATGTGCCAAATAGGTCTCTGGTCGGCATCAACATTGCGTAAACAGCTATGAAAACAGTAGCAGTCGTCGATTACGGCATGGGCAACCTGCGCTCCGTGACGCAGGCCGTCATGCATGTGGCGGCCGATGCCGGCGTGGAAGTGGTGTGGGCCCGCACGCCCGCAGAAGTGATGGCCGCCGAGCGCGTGGTGCTGCCCGGCCAGGGCGGCATGCGCGACTGCATGCGCGAGCTGCACGACAGCGGCATGCTGGGCGCCGTCCTGCACGCGGCCGCGCACAAGCCCCTGATGGGGGTGTGCGTGGGCATGCAGATGCTGCTGGACCACAGCGAGGAGCTCGACACCCCGTGCCTGGGCCTGATCCCCGGCGAAGTGCGCAAATTTGACCTGGCAGGCCAGACGCAGCCCGACGGCAGCCGCTACAAGGTGCCGCAGATGGGCTGGAACCAGGTGTACCAGGCCGGGCACGGGGCCACCCGCCACCCGGTGTGGGGCGACGTGCCGGACGGCAGCTACTTCTATTTCGTGCACAGCTACTACGCCCGACCGTCGGATGCGCGCCACAGCGTGGGCGAGACCGACTACGGCCAGCGCTTTTCCTCGGCGATTGCACGCGATAATATTTTCGCTACCCAGTTTCACCCTGAAAAAAGTGCCGACCACGGTCTGGCGCTCTACCGCAACTTCCTTCACTGGAAACCCTGAAACCCTCCGGTTCTCGTTGACACCATGCTTCTCATTCCTGCAATCGACTTAAAAGACGGTCACTGCGTGCGCCTCAAACAGGGCGATATGGACCAATCCACCACGTTTGGCGAAGACCCCGCGGTCATGGCGCGCAACTGGGTGGACAAAGGGGCACGTCGCCTGCACCTGGTGGACCTGAACGGTGCCTTTGCCGGTCACCCCAAGAATGAGCAGGCCATCCGCAAGATCCTCAAGGAAGTGGGCAGCGAGATCGACGTGCAGCTCGGTGGCGGCATCCGCGACCTCGACACCATCGAACGTTACCTGGACGCCGGCCTGCGCTACGTCATCATCGGCACCGCCGCCGTCAAGAACCCCGGCTTTTTGCAGGACGCCTGCACCGCCTTTGGCGGCCACATCATCGTCGGCCTGGACGCCCGCGACGGCAAGGTGGCCACCGACGGCTGGAGCAAGCTCACCCGTCACGACGTGGTCGACCTGGGCAAGAAGTTCGAGGACTACGGCGTCGAGTCCATCATCTACACCGACATCGGCCGCGACGGCATGCTCAGCGGCATCAACATCGACGCCACCGTCAAGCTGGCCCAGGCCCTGACCATTCCGGTCATTGCGTCGGGCGGCCTGTCCAACATGGCCGACATCGAAGCCCTGTGCGCCGTGGAAGACGACGGTGTCGAGGGTGTGATCTGCGGCCGCGCCATCTACAGCGGCGACCTGGATTTTGAAAAAGCGCAAGAGCGCGCCGACGAATTGAACGGCTGATGCTGGCCAAAAGAATCATTCCCTGCCTGGACGTGACCGGTGGCCGCGTCGTCAAGGGCGTCAACTTCGTCGAACTGCGCGACGCGGGCGACCCGGTGGAAATTGCCGCGCGCTACAACGCGCAGGGTGCCGACGAACTCACGTTCCTGGACATCACCGCCACCAGCGACGGGCGCGATCTGATTTTGCACATCATCGAGGCGGTGGCCTCGCAGGTGTTCATTCCGCTCACCGTGGGCGGTGGCGTGCGCGAGGTGGCCGACGTGCGGCGCCTGCTCAATGCCGGAGCCGACAAGGTCAGCTTCAACTCGGCGGCCATTTCCAACCCGCAGGTGATTGAAGACGCCTCGCTCAAGTACGGCGCCCAGTGCATCGTGGTGGCCATTGACGCCAAGCGCCGCTTTGGCGACGATGTGCTGGCGCGCGGCGAGGGCTGGGATGTCTACAGTCACGGCGGGCGCAAGAACACCGGGCTGGACGCAGTGGCCTGGGCTGCCGAGATGGCGCGCCGCGGCGCCGGCGAGATTCTGTTGACCAGCATGGACCGCGACGGCACCAAGTCGGGCTTTGACCTGGCGCTGACCCGGGCGGTGAGCGACGCCATCAGCGTGCCGGTCATTGCCTCTGGCGGCGTGGGTACGCTGGAAGACCTGGCAGACGGCATCACCCTGGGTGGGGCCGACGCCGTGCTGGCCGCCAGCATTTTCCACTACGGCGAGTTCACCGTTGGCCAGGCCAAGGCCTGCATGGCCCAGCGCGGCATACCGGTCCGGATGTAGGACATTTTTGTCGCGTTGCCCCCGTGGATACTGCGCAGGCAGCTATCAATTTACTAGCAAAATCAAATCACCGACAATCCTCCAATGAACTGGCTGAACAACATTCGATGGGACGACAAAGGCCTGGTGCCGGTGATCGCGCAGGAGCAGGGCACGAATGACGTGCTGATGTTTGCCTGGATGAACCGCGAGGCCCTGCAAAAGACCGCCGAGTTGGGGCGGGCGGTGTATTTCAGCCGTTCGCGCGGCAAGCTGTGGTTCAAGGGCGAGGAGTCCGGCCACGTGCAGACCGTGCATGAAATCCGCATGGATTGCGACAACGACGTCATCCTGCTCAAGGTCACCCAGCTGGGGCACGAGCCTGGCATTGCCTGCCACACCGGGCGCCACAGCTGTTTCTTCAGCGTGCTGAAAGACGGCGTCTGGCAGAGTGTCGACCCGGTCCTGAAAGACCCGCAAAGCATCTACAGCAAATAATCCTGCGGGACAGGTCTTCAGCCCTGTCCCCAACCGAGCAGAACCATGACCATCCCAAACACTTCCGATGCGCTGGCCCGCCTGGCCGCCGTCATTGAGACGCGCAAGGCGGCCAACGGCGGCGACCCCGCCACCAGCTACGTGGCACGCCTGCTGCACAAGGGACCCGATGCGTTTCTGAAAAAGATCGGCGAAGAGGCCACCGAAGTTGTCATGGCGGCCAAGGATGTGGACCACGGCGGCGACAAGGCCAAACTGGTGGGCGAGGTGGCCGACCTGTGGTTCCACAGCATGGTGGCGCTGGCCCATTACGGCCTGGCGCCGGCCGACGTGGTGGCCGAGCTGGAGCGCCGCGAGGGCACCAGCGGCATCGAGGAAAAAGCCCTGCGCAAGGTGCAGGCACGCGAGGGAGGCCAATCATGAGTGCCGACGACTTCGACGGCGGAAACGGCGACCGGGCCCAGCTGGAAAAACTGCAGGCGCTCAACACGGTGGGCACCATCAGCTATGTGCTGCACCTGATCGTCGCCATCGGGGCGCTGATTCCCGGCGGCCAGTTCGGCCCCGTGCTGCTGATTGCGGCACTGGTGCTGGACCTGGTGAAGAAGGACGACGCCGAGGGCACCTGGCACGCGTCCCACTTCCGCTGGCGCATCCGCAGCGTGGTGGTGGCCGGGCTGCTGTACCTGCTGACGGTGCCGCTGTGGCTGCTGTTTCTGTTCCCGGGCTGGATCGCATGGACTGCGATCTCGGTCTGGTTCCTCTACCGCATCGTTACTGGCCTGGTGGCGATGAACAAGGGCTTGCCCATGGAGATTCCCGCATGAGTGCGACGGTCACCGACCACGATCCCGATTGCCTGTTCTGCAAGATTCTGGCGAAGAAGATTCCCTCCCGCGCGGTGTACGAGGATGACGAGTTCTATGCCTTCCACGACATCCACCCGTGGTCGCCGGTGCACTTCCTGATCATCCCCAAGCTGCACATTCCCAGCATGGCCCAGGTCAGCGCCGAGCACGCCGGGCTGATGGGGCGCATGATGGCCCTGGTGCCGCGGCTGGCCTTGCAGGAAGGGTGCAATCCCTACCCGCAGGGGGGCTTTCGGCTAGTGACCAATACCGGCGCCGAAGGCGGGCAGGAAGTTAACCATCTCCACTTCCACGTCATGGGCGGTCCGCGTCCCTGGCTGCGGGGGTGAGAGTCTAAAATCGCGCAATTACCAAGGAGTTAACCATGGGTTTATCCACTACACATCTGATTATTTTTCTGGTCATCATCGTCCTGATCTTCGGCACCAAGAAGCTCAAGAACATTGGTACCGACCTCGGTAGCGCGGTCAAGGGTTTCAAAGACGGCATGAAGGACGGCAGCACGCCCGAGCAGCCGGCAGAAACACCGGCACCCACCCTGGTTGCCAGCGAAAAGACCGAGGCCAAATCCGCAATTGACGTGGATGTCAAGGTCAAGCACTGAGACAGCGCCTGCGTACGTTCGTTGTGAGCCACTTGCTGCATGCTTGACATCGGTGTAACCAAGATCGCCATCCTCGGCGCCATTGCCCTGGTGGTGATTGGTCCGGAGCGCCTGCCCGGGCTGGCCCGCACCATCGGCACGCTGGTGGGGCGCGCGCGCAGCTATGTGGCCGACGTCAAAGCCGAGGTCAACCGCTCCATGGAGCTCGACGAGCTGCGCAAGATGAAAGACACGATGGAGAGCGCCGCGCGGGACGTGGAGCAATCCATTCAGACCACCGCCAGCGCGTTTGAGCAAACCCTGTCCGAGGCGGCCGGCACCGCAGCCGACACCGATACCGCGCCGGCTGACGAATACCCGCAGTATCGCCATCCCCAGAAACATTGGCGCACCAAGCTGGGTGCCACGCCGCAGTGGTACAAGGCCCGTGCGGGCGTGCGGACCAAGGCCCTGTCGGGTGCTGCACGGGTAGCCCGGTTTCGCCCACCCAAGATGCATTGATGGCCGACAACAAAGACCCCCAGGACGAACTCGCCGGGACCGAACAGCCGTTCATACAGCACCTGCTGGAGTTGCGGGACCGCCTGATGTACTGCCTCTACGGCATTGGCGCCGTGTTTGCGGTGCTGGTGTTCTACCCCGGCCCTTCGCATCTGTACGACCTGCTGGCCATGCCGCTGGTGCGGGCGCTGCCCGAAGGTTCGCGCATGATTGCCGTGGGCGTGGTGTCGCCGTTTCTGGTGCCCATCAAGGTGTCGGTGCTGGCCGCGTTCGGGCTGGCGCTGCCCTGGGTGCTGTACCAGGTCTGGGCCTTTGTGGCGCCGGGGCTCTACAAGCACGAACGCAGGCTGGTGGTGCCGCTGGTGATCTCCAGCACCGTGTTGTTCTATCTGGGCGCTGCCTTCTGCTACTTCTTCGTTTTCGGCCAGGCTTTTCCCGCGATCCAGAGAATGGCGCCGGCCTCCGTCGCCGTCAGCCCGGATATTGATGCCTATCTGGACTTCGTCATCACCATGTTTATCGCGTTCGGGGTGGCCTTCGAGGTGCCGATCGTGGTGGTCATTCTGGCGCGCATGGGGCTGATTAGCGTGGAGCAGTTCAAGGCGTTCCGCTCGTATTTCGTGGTGGGCGCGGCGGCCGTGGCCGGCATGGTGACGCCGCCCGACCCGGTGTCCATGCTGGCCCTGCTGGTACCCATGTACCTGTTGTACGAGGTGGGCATCTGGGCAGCCCAGTTCTTCATCAAGTACACGCAGCCGCCGTCAGACGACGACGCGGCAGCCCCGCAGGCGTAGCGCCGGTCTGCGCCCCTGGCGGGCTGCGCTACCGCATCACTCCTGCCGGTTGACGGCGCGGGGCCGGGGTCGTACCCCGGGGGTCACGTCCAGCTCCAGGGCCTGGTTCTTGCGCTCGATTGCAAAGTGGGCGGCAACGCCGGGTTTGAGGGCCGCCACCTGCGACAGCAGCTGGGTCACGTCGGCCACCGGTTGGTTGCCAATCTTCACGATCACGTCACCCGGGCGGATGCCGGCCTGGGCGGCCGGGCCGTTTTGCAGCACCCCGGTGATGATGACGCCCTGGTGGGGCTTGACGTCAAAGGTTTCCGCCAGTTCGGGGGACAGGTCGTTGGGTTCCACGCCAATCCAGCCGCGGGTGATCTGGCCGTCTTTCACGATGCCTTCGAGCACCTGCTTGGCTGTCGACACCGGAATGGCAAAACCAATGCCCATGTTGCCCCCCGAGCGCGAATAGATGGCCGTGTTGATGCCCAGCAGGTGGCCGTTGGTGTCCACCAGCGCGCCGCCGGAGTTGCCGGGGTTGATGGCGGCGTCGGTCTGGATGAAGTTCTCGAAGGTGTTGATGCCCAGCTGGTTGCGCCCCAGGGCGCTGACGATGCCGCTGGTGACGGTCTGCCCCACGCCAAAGGGGTTGCCAATGGCCAGCACCCGGTCGCCCACCTGGGCGGCATCGGAATTGCCCAGCACGATCACGGGCAGCTTGTCGAGTTCGATCTTGAGGATGGCCAGGTCGGTATCCGGATCGGTGCCGATGACCTTGGCGCGGGCGCTGCGGCTGTCATTGAGCACCACTTCGATCTCGTCCGCCCCGTCCACCACGTGGTTGTTGGTCAGGATATAGCCGTTGGGGCTCACGATGACGCCGCTGCCCAGGCCGGCTTGCGGCTCATTGCTCTGGTCGCCGAAAAAGAACTTGAACCAGGGGTCTTCGCTGTTGGGGTTCTTGCGGGCGGCCTTGCTGGTGTTGATGCTGACCACGGCGGACGACGCTTTCTGCGCCGCCAGGCGCAGGCTGCCCACGGGCGGTTCGCCGGCCGGCGTTGCCGGGGCTTCGATGAGTGCCACGGTACCCGCCACGGACGGGGCATGTCCCAGCCACTGTGGTTTGAGTGTGGCGACGACAAAGTAGGCCGCCAGCAGCACGGTGGCGGTTTGGGAGAACAGCAGCCAAAGACGTTTCATGGAGTTTCCAGATGGGACTGCGCACACAACGTGCAACCCGGGCCCAAATTGTAGGGCGCCTGCGCCATTCTGGGCTGCCTGTGCGGGTTTTGGCAGAGCGCCGCGGTACATTCGGGGCTTGCCATGGCCCACTCCCAGCAGATCATCCACATCCATCCGCAGGCGCCAGCCAAGCCGGCCCAGGGCGCTGCGTGCAATGGCTGCGGCGTGTGCTGCCTGAGTGAACCGTGTCCCATGGGCATGGTGCTGTCGGGCCGGCGCACCGGGGCCTGCCGTGCGCTGCTCTGGGACGGCGCACTGGCGCAGTACCGCTGCGGTGCGGTGCAGGCGCCCCGGGCGAAGCTGGAGCAGGCCCTGCCGCCGGCTCTGCGGTGGCTGGCCCGGTGGCTCGCGCCGGTGCTGCGCCGTGCGGCGCTGCGCGGGATTGCGGCGGACCAGGGGTGCGACAGCAGCCTGGAGCCGGAGCCGACCTCACCCGGGCCTGTGGCATCAACGACAATGCCCCTACCGATTGAACCCCACGCGCACCGCGCAGACCCGCCGCCATGACCGATCGCCCCACATTGCACGCCGCGCTGGATGCCCTGCTCCAGCCGGACCGTTTCAAGGACTATTGCCCCAATGGCTTGCAGGTGGAAGGGCGGCTGGAGGTGCGCAAAATCGCCTCCGGCGTGACCGCCAGTCTGGCGCTGATCGAAGCCGCCATTGCCGCGGGGGCCGATACCCTGCTGGTGCACCATGGCCTGTTCTGGCGCGGCCAGGACGGCCGCGTGACCGGCTGGATGCGCCAACGCCTGGCGCCTTTGCTGGCGCACGACATCAACCTCTTTGCCTACCATCTGCCGCTGGACGCGCACCCGGAGCTTGGCAACAACGCGCAGCTCGGAAAACAGCTGGGGCTGCAGGAAGTAGGGCGTTTTGGCGAACAGCAATTGGGCTGGATCGGCGAGCAGGCCTTTGCCGGCGCCCAAGCCCTGGCGAACCGGGTGGAAGCGGTGCTGGGGCGCTCCGTGGTTCTGGTGCCGGGCAAACCGGGGCCGGTGCGCCGCATCGGCTGGTGCAGCGGCGGTGCACAGGGCTATTTTGAGGAAGCCATTGCCGCCGGCGTGGACGCCTTCATCACCGGCGAAATTTCCGAACCGCAGGCTCATCTGGCGCGGGAGTGCGGTGTGGCGTATCTGGCGTGCGGGCACCACGCCACCGAGCGCTATGGGGCGCCGGCACTGGCGGCCCACGTTGCCGCGCAGCTGGGGCTGGAGCACACGTTCATTGACATCGACAACCCTGCCTGACCGTCCGGGAGCCTTCAACCACCATGACACAGTCCGTTGCAACACCCCAGCCCCTGGCCATCACCATGGGGGATGCGGCCGGCATCGGGCCGGAAATCATTGCCAAGGCCTTTCGCGCCCAGCCCCAGACCCTGCGGGGGTGTTTTGTCGCTGGCGATGTGGGCACGCTGCGCCGCGCCGCGGCGGTGGTGGCGGGCCCGGGGCAGGCCGCCTTGCCGGTGGCCGCCATTGCCTCGCCCGCAGAAGCGCTGGACGTGCCGCCGCATTGCATTGCCGTACTGCAGGTGGGGCCGGCGCTGGAGCCGGTGGCCTGGGGGATGGTCAGCAAGGTGGCGGGGGCTTATGCCGGTTGCTGCGTGGAATGGGCCGCCGATGCGGCCTTGCGTGGTGCGGTGTGCGCGCTGGTGACGGCGCCTCTGCACAAGGAGGCCTTGTCCGCCGCCGGAGCCCCTTATGACCGCTTCCCGGGGCACACGGAATTGCTGCAGGATCAGGCGGCGCGCTACCTGGGCAAGCCGGTCGCCGAGGTGCCGGTGCGCATGATGCTGGCCAATGACGAGCTGCGCACGGTGCTGGTCAGCATCCACGTGTCGTTGCGCCAAGCCATTGAAGCGGTGACGTTTGACAACGTGCTGCAAACGCTGCGCATTACCCACGCGGCCCTGTCACGGGTGCTGGGGCGCGCGCCCCGCATTGCGGTGGCGGGGCTCAACCCGCACGCCGGGGAGGGCGGGCTGTTTGGACGTGAGGAGCTGGAGGTGATTGCGCCGGCCATGGAGGCCGCCCGCGCCCAGGGCTGCCTGGTGAGTGGCCCCTGGGCACCCGACACGGTTTTCATGCGGGCCCGCAACCCGGGTGGCGTGGCAGGGGAGTTCGATGTGGTGGTGGCCATGTACCACGACCAGGGCCTCATCCCGGTGAAGTACCTGGGCGTGGAAAAAGGGGTCAACGTCACGCTGGGCCTGCCGCTGGTGCGCACCAGTCCCGACCACGGTACGGCGTTCGACATTGCCGGCACGGGGCGGGCCGACGCTTCCAGCCTGCTGGAAGCCGTGCGCATGGCAAAAATACTGGCAACGGAAGCAGGCAATTTCCCGCCGGGCCGCCCCAAGGGAAATTAGCCCCCTTGGGGGGAAGCGACCCGCGCAGCGGCGGAGCGTGGGGGTCTATTTCTTCAGGCTGTCGCGGATTTCCCGCAGCAAAAGCACGTCTTCCGGGGTCGCGGCGGGTGCAGGAGCGGCGGCGGGTGTCTCGCGCTTCAGGCGGTTGATCTGCTTGACCATCAGGAAAATGATGAACGCCAGGATGGCGAAGTTGACGGCCACCGTGATGAAATTGCCGTAGGCGAACACCGGGACGCCGGCTTTCTTTAGGGCATCGAGCGTGTTGGCCGTGCCCGGGGGAACGTTGCCCAGCACGACAAACAGGCTGGAAAAATCGAGCTTGCCGACGACGGCTCCCACGAGCGGCATGATGAGGTCGCCCACCACGGAGTCCACGATCTTGCCGAAGGCCCCCCCGATGATCACACCCACGGCCAGGTCGATGACGTTGCCCTTGACGGCGAAATCCTTGAATTCCTGAATCATTCCCATGGCTGAACGCTCCCGCTGGATGTAAAGATGGAGTCAGTATCGCCCAACGGGTGATCTTGTCAAATGAAGTGGCCCATTGGCATTGAATTGGGCTTTGGCCGTCAGCTACAATGCCCACTTTCCCTAGTAGTGATGTTCATTGAGGATTCTCATGAGTGAAACCCCTGTCGACACCAAACAGATCGACTCCAGCAAGCGGACCTGGTTAATCGCTTCCAGTTGCGCGGGCGCAGTTGGCGTTGGCGCAGTCGCTGTCCCCTTTGTGAGTACGTTCCAACCCTCCGAGCGGGCCAAAGCGGCTGGTGCTGCGGTTGAAGTGGACATCGCCGGCCTCAAGCCAGGCGAAAAAATGACGGTGGAGTGGCGCGGCAAGCCTGTATGGATCGTGCGCCGCACGCCCGAGCAGCTGGCGGCACTCTCCAAGATCACCGGCCAGCTGGCCGACCCGGAGTCCAAGCGCAAGCCCGACGAGTTCACGCCGGTGTATGCCCGCAACGAAGCCCGCTCCATCAAGCCGGAGTACTTTGTTGCCGTCGGCATCTGCACCCACCTGGGTTGCTCGCCTTCCGACAAATTCCAGACTGGCGCGCAGCCGTCCCTGCCGGATGACTGGCAGGGCGGTTTCCTGTGCCCCTGCCACGGTTCTACCTTTGACATGGCGGGCCGCGTTTTCAAGAACAAGCCGGCGCCAGACAACCTCGAAATTCCGCCCCACATGTACCTCTCCGACAGCAAGCTGTTGATCGGTGAAGACAAGAAAGCCTGAGGACACAAGAAATGGCTGATTTCAAGGAAATTTCCCCCAACGCGTCGGCAGGCGCCAAGCTCACCAACTGGTTCGAGAACCGCGTGCCCACGGCCTTTGATGCCTACCGCGTCCACATGTCGGAGTACTACGCTCCGAAGAACTTCAACTTCTGGTACATCTTCGGTTCGCTGGCCATGCTGGTGCTGGTCATCCAGATCGTGACCGGCATTTTCCTGGTCATGCACTACAAGCCAGACGCTGCGCTGGCGTTCGGCTCCGTTGAATACATCATGCGTGATGTGCCGTGGGGCTGGCTGATCCGCTACATGCACTCCACGGGCGCCTCGGCGTTCTTTGTGGTGGTGTACCTGCACATGTTCCGCGGCCTGCTGTACGGCAGCTACCGCAAGCCCCGTGAGCTGGTCTGGCTGTTCGGTTGTGCAATTTTCCTCGCGCTCATGGGCGAAGCCTTCATGGGCTACCTGTTGCCCTGGGGCCAGATGAGCTACTGGGGCGCCCAGGTGATCGTGAACCTGTTTGCCGCTGTGCCGTTTGTCGGCCCCGATCTGGCGCTGCTGATTCGTGGCGATTATGTGGTGGGCGATGCCACGCTGAACCGCTTCTTCAGCTTCCACGTGATTGCGGTGCCGCTGGTGCTGCTGGGCCTGGTGGTCGCGCACTTGCTGGCTTTGCACGATGTGGGCTCCAACAATCCGGATGGCATTGAAATCAAGGCCAACAAGGGTCCTGATGGCATTCCCCTGGACGGCGTTCCGTTTCACCCCTACTACACGGTGCATGACATTTTTGCGGTCTGCATGTTCCTGATGGTGTTCTCCGCCATCATCTTCTTCGCGCCCGAGTTCGGCGGCTACTTCCTGGAGTACAACAACTTCATTCCGGCCGACCCGCTGCAGACACCGTTGCACATTGCGCCCGTCTGGTACTTCACGCCCTTCTACTCGATGCTGCGTGCCATCACCACCGAGATGGTGTATGTGTTGATCGCCTGCGTGTTCGGCGCAGCCGCGTTCAGTGTCATCAAGCTCAAGATGCCCACGATTTTCAAGGGTGTGATCGTCGGCGGTGCCGTGGTCGTCATCGCCATGATGCTGTCCATCGACGCGAAGTTCTGGGGTGTGGTGGCCATGGGTGGCGCAGTGGTCATCCTGTTCTTCCTGCCCTGGCTGGACAACAGCCCGGTCAAGTCGATCCGCTACCGTCCGGACTGGCACAAGTACGTGTACGGCGTTTTTGTGGTCAATTTCGTGATCCTGGCCTATCTGGGTACGCAACCGCCGTCGCCGGTCGGTGAGCGTGTGTCGCAGTTGGGAACCCTGTTCTACTTCGGCTTCTTCCTCCTGATGCCATGGTGGAGCCGCCTGGGCAAGACCAAGCCGGAACCCACCCGTGTCAATTTTTCTGCCCACTGAGCCGGAGAGTATGCAAATGAAAAAAGTAGTCATCACTTTGCTTGCGGCGCTCGGCTTCATGGTTGGTGCGCAGGCCAACACGGCCGGTCCCGCCTGGGACAAGGCGCCTGAGAAGACCACGGATTTGGCAGCCCTGCAAAACGGCGCCAAGCTGTTCGTCAATTACTGCCTGAACTGCCATTCGGCCGCGTTCATGCGCTTCAACCGTCTGCGCGACATCGGCTTGACCGAGCAGCAGATCAAGGACAACCTGCTGTTCACCACCGAAAAGGTTGGCGAAACCATGAAGTCGGCCATTGACCCCCGTCAGGCCAAGGAATGGTTTGGCGCCAACCCGCCGGACCTCACCGTGATTGCCCGTTCGCGTTCTGCGGCTGGCAAGGGAACGGGCGCCGACTACCTGTACACCTACCTGCGTGGGTTCTATGTGGACGACACCAAGGCCACCGGCTGGAACAACCTGGTGTTCCCCAATGTGGGCATGCCCCACGTCATGTGGGAATTGCAGGGCAAGCGTGCAGCCGTCTTCGAAACGGTGACCGAACATGGCCAGGAAGCGCACGTTTTCAAGGGCTTCGAGCAGTTGACGCCCGGTACCATGACGCCCGCGCAGTTCGACCAGGCCATGGGCGATCTGGTTGGGTACTTGCAATGGATGGCCGAGCCGGCCCAAAATACCCGAGTGCGCTTGGGCGTGTGGGTGTTGTTGTTCCTGTCGGTGTTGACCTTGTTCGCATGGCGCCTGAACGCCGCGTACTGGAAAGACATCAAGTAATACGGTCGTTGTGCGATCAGGCCGTGCTCCAAAAGGGCAGCCTGGTGCTTCGGAGTGGGTTCGCGACGGCAGCCCACTCTTTTTAATTTTTAGGAGTCTTTCGCCATGATGGTGCTGTATTCAGGAACAACCTGCCCTTTTTCCCACCGTTGCCGCTTTGTCCTGTTTGAGAAGGGCATGGACTTCGAAATTCGCGATGTGGATTTGTACAACAAGCCGGAAGACATCAGCGTCATGAACCCGTACGGGCAAGTGCCGATTCTGGTGGAACGCGACCTCATTCTGTACGAGTCCAACATCATCAACGAGTACATTGACGAACGCTTCCCGCATCCCCAGCTGATGCCCGGAGACCCGGTGGACCGGGCCCGTGTGCGCCTGTTCCTGCTCAACTTCGAAAAGGAGTTGTTCACGCACGTTTCCACGCTGGAGGCCCGTACCTCCAAGGGCAATGAAAAGGCCCTCGACAAGGCGCGTGCCCATATCCGCGACCGCCTCACGCAGCTGGCTCCCGTGTTCCTGAAGAACAAGTACATGCTGGGGGACAACTTCTCCATGCTGGACGTGGCGATTGCGCCCCTGCTCTGGCGCCTGGATTTCTACGGCATTGATCTCAGCAAGAACGCGGCGCCTTTGTTGAAATACGCGGAGCGCATCTTCTCGCGTCCGGCTTACATTGAAGCGCTGACGCCATCTGAAAAAGTGATGCGCAAGTAACGTCTGCACGGCCGGTTCCCATGATTGACGCCACAGACTCCAGTTCCACGCGCCCCTATCTCATCCGGGCCTTATATGAATGGTGCACGGACAATGGTCTGACCCCTTTCATCGCTGTCCTGGTGGACGAAACGGTGCGCGTGCCGAATGAGTATGTGAAGGATGGCGAAATCGTCCTGAACATCAGTTTTGACGCGACGAGTTCCCTGAACCTGGGCAATGAGTTCATCGAGTTCAAGGGGCGGTTTGGTGGCGTGGCGCGCGATATCCTGGTGCCCGTGGATCGGGTGCTGGCCATCTATGCCCGTGAAAACGGACAGGGCATGGCGTTTCCCATGCTGGCGAGTTCCGGCGCTACCGCCCCGGATACGGCAACGGTAATGGCCGATGCCAAGCCCACGGTGCTGACCCGTGTGACCGGTGTGGTGGAAGACAACGGCCCTGACACCCCTCCGCGCCCTTCGGGTGGCGGCAAGCCCTCACTGACACGCGTCAAATAGGCGAAGGCCGGCCGCTGTGGCCGCGCTGACAGGCAAGGGCGTGATGTAGAATGCGCGACGTGCCGATTTAGCTCAGTTGGTAGAGCAACCGCCTTGTAAGCGGTAGGTCATCAGTTCGAATCCGATAATCGGCACCATTTTCTTAGCCTCATTCCCAAGCGTGGAAATACTGCGTAAAAGGGAAAACTCTAAGCCTAGCAAGGGTTTGCAGAGGCCGAGGCAACTTTTCCCACATACAGTAGCCTCTTAAAGACCCTACAGTCTACTGTGCCAAGGGCTGCCAATTCAAGCCAATTGCCTACTTCGTTTGACCAAACGGAGACCAAATGGCAAAACAGTCCCCCCGTCAGATAAACACATTAGCTATCTCTCTTGTTGATTTTTCAAGGAGATTTTTATGGAGCTTATGACGTTGGCTGATGTGTGCATTGAACTGCGAGTCAGTCGTCGCACTGTCTATCGGATGATTGTTGACGGAGCTTTGCCACCCATGTGCAAAATTGGCAACTTCCGGCAGACCTACTTTATACGTTCAGAGTTCGAGAAGGCTTGTCGAAAGGCGATGCGCTGACGATTGGAGTCTGCTGTGAGGTAAGCTTGGGGCGACTCATGCACAGTGACAGCCAAGCTATTTGGCCGCTGGGCATGCACAAGAAATCTAGGGAGCCCATGAACCATCAAGCACTTTCGTCTTTCATTTGGTCTGTTGCCGACCTGCTGCGCGGCGATTACAAGCAGTCTGAATATGGCAAGGTCATCCTCCCTTTCACTATCCTGCGCCGCCTGGATTGCGTGCTGGAAGCCACCAAGCCCGACGTCCTGGCCGAATTCGAGGCCAAGACCAAGGCCGGGCTGAACCCTGCACCCTTCCTCCTGCGCAAAGCCGGGCAGACGTTCTTCAACACCTCGCCCCTCGACCTAGTCAAGTTACTCGGCGACCAGGACCATATCCGCCAGAACCTCTATGCCTACGTCCAGGGGTTCTCCCCGGAGGCACGGGACATCTTTGAGCGCTTCGATTTTTATACCCAGGTCGAGCGGCTCGCCAAGGCCAACCTGCTTTACCTGGTCGTCGAAAAGTTCGCCAACATCGACCTGCACCCGGCCACCGTGGACAACATACACATGGGCCTGGTGTTCGAAGAACTCATTCGTAAGTTCGCCGAAATCAGCAATGAAACCGCAGGGGAACATTTCACGCCCCGTGAAGTCATCCGCCTCATGGTCAACCTGCTCTTCATCGAGGATGACGATGTCTTGAGCGCGGGCAACGCCGTCGTGCGGACCATCTATGACCCGACAGCGGGCACGGGCGGCATGCTGTCGGTGGCCGGTGAATATCTGCTGGACCACAACCCGCAAGCCCGCCTGACCATGTTCGGCCAGGAGCTGAATGACGAGTCCTATGCCATCTGTAAAGCCGACATGCTCATCAAAGGGCAGGACGTGGGCAACATCGTCGTGGGCAACACCCTGAGTGAGGACGGCCATAGCGGGCGCAAGTTCGATTACATGCTCTCCAATCCCCCCTTCGGCGTGGAATGGAAAAAGGTGGAGAAGACCGTCCGCCAGGAGCATGAGCAAAAGGGCTTTGACGGGCGTTTCGGCCCTGGCTTGCCGCGTGTGTCCGACGGCTCCATGCTTTTCCTGATGCATCTGCTCTCCAAGATGCGTCCGTCTACCGATGGTGGCAGCCGCTTTGGCATTGTTCTGAACGGCTCCCCACTGTATACCGGTGGTGCAGGCAGCGGCGAGAGTGAAATCCGCCGCTATGTATTGGAAAACGACTTGGTCGAGGCTATCATTGGCCTGCCGACCGACATGTTTTACAACACGGGAATCGCCACCTACGTCTGGATTCTTTCCAACAAGAAGCCTGCGGCCCGTAAAGGCAAGGTTCAGCTCATTGATGCTAGTGCCTACTGGCAGAGGATGCGGAAGAGCCTGGGTAGCAAGCGCAAGGAAATGAGCGACGAGCACATTTCCATAGTTACCAGAATGTTTGGCGACTTCGTAGATGCAGAGGAAGACGGCAAGCCCATCTCCCGCATCTTCAACAATGCCGACTTCGGCTATACCACCATCACGGTGGAGCGTCCCTTGCGCGATGAAGCAGGCAACACGGTGCTCGGCGCCAAGGGCAAGCAGAAAGGCAAACCCCAGCCAGACTCAGCGTTACGCGACACTGAAAACGTGCCGCTGGGTGAAAACATCCAGGACTACTTCGCGCGGGAGGTGTTGCCGCACGCGCCTGACGCCTGGATTGACGAAGAAAAGAGCAAGGTCGGCTACGAGATTCCCTTTAACCGACACTTCTACGTCTTCGAGCCGCCGCGCAGCCTGCACGTTATCGATGAGGAGTTGAAGACTGTCACGGCCAGCATCATGAAGATGCTGGAGGAGCTAGCGGAATGAGTTTTCCGGAGTATGGGAACTACAGGGAAAGCGGCATTCCATGGGTCGGTGCCTTGCCTGCACATTGGGGCGTTTTGCCGCTGGTGGGAGTGGCAAGAGAACGCACTGAGTCGAACGTGGGCATGCAAGAAAACAACCTCCTGTCGCTAAGCTATGGCCGAATCGTCCGAAAGGACATTGACTCAAACAATGGCCTGCTTCCTGAGTCCTTTGAGACCTATCAAATAGTTCAGAGGGGAGATATCGTCCTGCGTCTGACGGACCTTCAGAACGACAAGCGCAGCCTCCGCAGCGCGCAGGTGCAGGAACGAGGCATCATCACCTCCGCCTACCTAGCCCTTGAGCCAAAGGGCGCATCGTCGGCGTTTTTGGCTTACCTGTTGAGGGCCTACGACCTCGGCAAAGTCTTCTACTCGATGGGCGGCGGGCTGCGGCAGTCGATGAAGTTCGCTGACCTAAAGCGTATGCCTATTGCCGTACCGTCAGAGCCAGAGCAGACCGCCATCACAGCATTCCTAGACCGCGAGACCGAAAAAATCGACGCCCTGGTTGCCGAGCAGGAAAAGCTTGTCACCCTACTCGCCGAAAAGCGTCAGGCCACCATTTGCCATGCAGTCACTAAGGGTCTGAAACCGAACGCACCGATGAAAGACTCTGGTGTGGAGTGGCTTGGGCAAGTGCCGGGACATTGGTCAATCAAACCTTTCTTTTGTGTCGCCCCAGAATGCTATGAACCCAACGATGGCATGCGTGAGGACAACCTTCTTTCCTTGAGCTATGGACGTATTGTTCGAAAGAATATCGAGTCCAATGAAGGTCTTCTGCCCGAGTCATTCGAGACTTATCAAATTATTCGACCAAACGAAATTGTCTTCAGGCTCACCGACCTCCAGAACGACAAACGCAGCCTTCGCACGGCTCTTGTAGAGGAGCAGGGCATCATCACATCGGCCTACACTGCTGTGAAGCCCACTGGCATTCATGCTCGGTACTTAAACTACCTACTTCGTGCTTACGACGTCACGAAGGTTTTCTATTCGATGGGCGGTGGACTACGACAGTCCATGAAATTCGCCGACATTAAGCGCCTACCGACACTTATTCCGCCAAGCACCGAACAAACCAATATCGTCACCTTTCTGGATTTAGAGACTGCCAAACTCGACGCCCTCAGAGCCGAATCCGAACGCGCCATCACGTTACTTAAGGAGCGCCGCAGCGCCCTCATCGCCGCCGCCGTGACGGGTCAAATCGACGTGTGCGGCCTTGTCCCCCAACCGAAGGCCGCATGATGTCCGCTCTGCACAAGGAAATCCACTTCGAGTCGGCCATTTGCACCCACCTTGGCCAGCATGGCTGGCTCTATGCCGAAAGTGATGCCGAACACTACGACCGTGCCAATGGCCTGTTCATGCCCGACCTGCTGGCTTGGGTGGAATCCACCCAGCCCGATACATGGCAGCGCCTGACCAAAACCCATGGCCCGGCCTTGGCTGAACGCCTGGCAGAGCGTGTGCGTAAAAGCCTCAACGAACGCGGCACCCTAGATGTTTTGCGCCGTGGTGTCGAAATGCTCGGGCTCAAAGAGCCCTTGAGTCTGGCGCAGTTCAAACCCGCGTTGGCCATCAACCCGGTCACGTTGCAGCATTACGCCGCCAACCGGCTGCGGGTGGTGCGCCAGGTGCGGCATTCACCGAACAACCCCAAAGACGCACTGGACCTGGTGTTGTTTCTGAATGGCATCGCAGTCGCCACGGCAGAACTCAAATCAGACTTCACACAAAGCGTGCAGGACGCGGTAGACCAATACCGCTTTGACCGCTTGCCGCAACCCAAAGGCGGCGTGCTGGAGCCTCTTCTTGGCTTCCCTGGTGGTGCCTTGGTGCATTTCGCGGTCAGCCAGAGCGAGGTCATGATGACCACCAAGCTGGCAGGTCCGGCTACCTACTTCCTGCCATTCAACAAGGGCAACCAAGGGGCCGCAGGCAACGCGCCCAACCCCGAAGGCTTCGCCACGTCGTACCTCTGGGAAGAGGTCTGGGCACCCGACAGTTGGCTCGACATCCTGCACCGCTATCTCATTGGCAAGCGGGATGACAAGAAGCAGCTCAAAAGCGTTGTGTTCCCTAGGTATCACCAGCTCGACGCTACCCGCAAGCTGGTGGCTGACGTTCTGGCACAGGGCGCTGGTCAGCGTTACCTCATCCAGCACTCGGCAGGCTCGGGCAAAACCAACTCCATTGCCTGGACTGCCCACTTCCTGGCCGACCTGCACAACGCCGAGCATCAGAAGCTGTTTGACAGCGTCCTGGTCGTCAGCGACCGCAATGTGCTGGACGCCCAGCTCAAGGAAGCCATTTTTGACTTCGAGCGCACCCATGGTGTGGTGGAAAGCATCACCAACGACCACGGCAGCAAAAGCGCCCAGCTCAGCCAGGCGCTCAAGGATGGGAAGAAAATCATCATCTGCACCATCCAGACATTTCCCTTCGCCTTACAGGCCGTGCAAGAGCTGGCGGCCACCGAAGGTAAGCGCTTTGCTGTGATTGCCGACGAGGCCCACAGCTCGCAAAGCGGTGAGGCAGCGGCCAAGCTCAAGCAATTGCTGTCGGTCGAAGAATGGGCTGCGCTGCAAGACGGTGGCGAAGTGGACACGGAACTTCTGCTGGCCGCCCAAATGGCCGCACGCAGTGCCGACAGTGAGGGGGCCAAAAGCCTGACGTACATCGCGTTCACCGCTACCCCCAAGCAGAAGACCCTGGAATTGTTTGGCCGTCCCGGCCCTGATGGTCTGCCCCTGCCGTTTCACGTCTATTCGATGCGCCAGGCCATCGAAGAGGGCTTTATTCTGGACGTGCTCAAGAACTACACCAGCTACAAGTTGGCGTTCAAGCTCGCCCACGACGGCAAGGAGTATGACGAGACGCAGGTCGAGCGCAGCACGGCCATGAAGGGAATCATGGGCTGGGTGCGTCTGCACCCGTACAACATTGCCCAGAAGGTGCAAGTGGTCGTGGAGCACTTCCGCGAGAACGTGCAACCCCTGCTTTCGGGCAAGGCCAAAGCCATGGTCGTGGTCGGTAGCCGCAAAGAGGCCGTGCGCTGGCAAAAGGCCATTCGTGGCTACATCGAGCGCCAGGGCTACAAGCTGGGCGTGATGGTCGCGTTCTCCGGTGAAGTCGATGACCCGGAGAGCTACCCAGCGCCGGTTAGCGAAACCAGCAAAGACCTGAACCCCGGCCTCAAAGGCCGAGACATCCGTGATGCCTTTGCGGAACCGGAATACCACCTGTTGCTGGTGGCGAACAAATTCCAAACTGGCTTTGACCAGCCCTTGCTGTGCGGCATGTATATCGACAAACTGCTGGGTGGCATCCAAGCCGTTCAGACCCTGTCGCGCCTGAACCGTGCCCACCCCGGCAAGGACACTACATACATCCTCGACTTCGTCAACGAACCCGCCGACATCCTGAAGGCGTTCAAGACCTATTACGAAACCGCTGAGCTGGAAGCGAGTACCGACCCGCACCTGGTCTATGACCTGCGGGCAAAGCTCGATGCCAGCGGCCATTACGATGATTTCGAAGTAGAGCGCGTAGCCAAGGTGGACGTAGACCCCAATGGCACGCAAAAGCAGTTGGATGCGGCCATCGCTCCGGTAGCCGACCGCCTGCTCAAACGCTACAAAGCCGCCAAGCAGGAAAAGACCCAAGCCGACGCACTAGGGGACTCCAAGGCCATCCAGGCTGCCAAAGACATCCTGGATGCGCTGGTGCTGTTTAAGAACGACATGGGCAGTTTTGTGCGCCTGTATTCGTTTCTATCGCAAATTTTCGACTACGGCAACACCGACATCGAAAAGCGTTTTCTGTTCTTCAAGCGGCTCATCCCGTTGCTGGAGTTCGGTCGTGAACGCGATACCGTGGACTTGTCCAAGGTGGTGTTGACCCACCACACCCTCAAGAACCATGGCAAGCAGCCGCTGAGCCTGAATGCCGATGGCACCTACAAACTGCCACCCATGGATGCGGTGGGCACCGGCTCGGTACAAGAAAAGCAGCATGCCTACCTCAAGGAAATCATCCAGAAGGTGAATGGCTTGTTCGAAGGCGAACTCAGCGATGATGACCAACTGGTCTACGTCAACGGCGTTCTGAAAGGCAAGCTGCTGGAAAACGAAACCCTGGTCAGTCAGGCCGCCAGCAACAGCAAGGAGCAGTTCGCCAACTCGCCCGACCTCAAAGAAGCCGTGATGCACGCCATCATGGATGCCCTGGAAGCGCATACCACCATGAGCACGCAGGCCTTGGGGTCCGAACGCGTGCGCGACGGACTCAAAGATATTCTGCTGGGACCGGCGCAGTTGTACGAGGCCCTGCGGGCACGGTCTGGTGCTGACGGTAGTAGTGCCCAGGTGTAGGCTCCACCGGAGCTAATCCCATGGGTTCGAGCCCATGCTGCTGAAGCTGTCCATAGTACTTTGATGGGTGTCGATGCCGAAGGGACTGCCGCCGACATCGACCCCGCCCGTGTTGCCGTCCAGCATGGGAAGACCCGTGGCCGGGTTCACAACCGGCATATCGGTCGAACTTGAGCTGCTTATCGTGCTGCCATGGAACCCAAATAAATCAAAGATACTTCGCCAAAACATACGTCCACCCTTCATCAACACCACCCCGCCTGAGCGGGGCCGCAAACTTCAGTCTTCACCCGGCAGCATGATGGTGATGACCGGCTCCCAAGCGTCACCAGGCCCCACCATCGCCTGCAACGCGGCAAGCGTTGGACGTCCGCCATGGGCAGGAACGCGGAGTACCGACACGCTGACACGGTCGCCTCCGGCCCCCTTGATGGCGAGCTTGGTCATCCACAGGACATCCCACAACCTGCCGGTCTCGCTCTGTCCGGCACCCCGTCTGTTCTCTGGCCAGGCCACGCAGTCGGCCCATGCCGCCGCTGTCAGCGCCACGGCATACCGAAAACCGGCCTCCTTCGCCATGGCTGACACATCCACCAGCACCCCATCGTCAATGGCTTGGGCTCGGCTGTAGCTGTAAATCACTTCTGCATTTCTCATTTTTTCTCCTTGACGATTTGGACAGGCACCATGGCCGTGCCTCGATGGGACATGCGTAGCACGTACCGCTGCCCCTGAAACGTGCCTTTGAAATCCCGATGGGTTTTGGCCCATTCTTCGGGCGTCATGCGCACCATTTCCGGTGCCGCTTGTGGGGTGGTCAGCTCTTGCATGTGGTCTTTCACGTTTGCCGGATTTCAAGATTCAGAGCCTTGTTTTTTGGCTCCTTGGCTTTTGGCGATGTCCGGGGCATCGCCTTTGCCGCCGTCTTTTCGGAGTCCGTCGCCTGCGACACAGGGAGCCGAAACGGCGTAACGTGAAAGCGCTGGAATCGAAGCCGCAGCCCGCACAGGGACCGGATGCTGAGCCACCCGAAGGGCGGGGCGCTTGGTCGTTGGATGGCTTCGGCTACGGTCGCAAATGAGGTGACAACGCCGACAAGTCGGCGGCAATGGCATCCGTGCGTCGGATGCCTGGCGGACACAGACCGCCGGAAGTTCGGGAGCCGTGCAAGACACGGGGCCAGGCGTTCAGCCGCAGCCGTCAGACCGCTCTACCGCCCAAGCGGTTGAGAACGGCTGACCTAGAGGGTGCCGCAAGAAAATAGCCGACAGGGCGCTAGCCCGGCGTCGTGCGATAGGAAGGCCCAAGCCCTTCCGGTTTCGCAGTGGGGGACTGAAAGTCCCGGCGCACCGAGTCCGACAGGCTCGGGCAACCTGGCCGAGTGAGCACAGCGAACCACAGCAAGTGCAGCGTCCAGCGCAACGGGTCGGGCGGGTTGCCCGAGCCTGGAATGACGCGCAAAGCGTCATGGAAGGCTGGGGCGCCCTGTCCCATATTGCCCATGCTTTTCGTCCAGAAAAGCAAGCGGTGCCGGGCGTCCAGCCCGACTGAGCACCTGGCGGTGGGCTGCGTTAGCCGTACTAACGGCTGACGCTCCCCCCTGACGCCCCCGGGCGCAGCCGGGAGGGTCAGTTTGATTTTGTAGCTACACGTCAAAACAACAGTCCCGTAATGCGGGAAAACGGAGAAGACGTGAGCGAAAAAATGGGAGTTAAGGATGGCCGCGAAGCGGGCATGGAAGAGCAGACCGGCATCATGCGTCTGCTGCATCGCTTTGGATGGCTCAGGACGAGAGACCTGGCGAGCCTCAGCAGTGGCGCGGCGTCGAAGACACCGCCGAAAGGAGGGCCAATGCTGCAGCCGCCAATTGCCAGTCCGGTGGACATTCGACGCATTCAGCGCCACCTGTCCAAGCTCCGAGAGCGTCGGATGGTGCTGATGACGCAAGCCCCGAACGGAAGCTGGATTTACGCCTTATCGGAAAAAGGTGCCCGTGCCTTGCAAGGGTTTGGTCTCCCAGCTTCCACCGGTAAAGACATGCTGCGCCGATACCATGCAGCGTTTTTCCTGCATCGCAATGTTGCGAATGAGGTCGCCATCAGTGCCATGTTGCAAGGTTTCAGAGTATCGACGGAGCGAGAAATCGCGCAAGGTCGTTGGCTTGGCGGTGCCGACGGTGTGATGGGTAAAAAACCAGATGTTGTGCTGAAGTCCGGAAATGATGTCTGGTTCGTGGAAGTGGAGCGTAGTCACCGCAACCGCAAAGACTATGACCACCTCATGCGTTTTCTATTGCAAATCTGGCGCGATACGCGCCTGGGTGAAGCAGTAGACATCGATGGCACCCACCGCTTGAGACAGGTCATTTTTATATGCACAACTGGATTTGAAAAAAAACTGTCCCAAGACCTCTTTTCAAAGGGCTGGAAGTTGGATGAACTGCGTTCCCGGGTCCGTTTTGAGACATCGCTATACAGTTTCAAGGCCATTGCGTTTTATTGACAGTCAAGAGTGTCGCCTAGCCGAACGGTGCTCTCCACGCATGATTCAGTTCAGAAAAATATCTGAACAGCAACGCCTCGGCCGCGTTGTCTCCCTTTGCCCTACGGAAGTCACCCTGCACCTGCTGTGCCCCCTGAACCAACTGAATTTCAAAAATATCGCATAGAGAAATGCTGTGAAAAAGAATCTTAAAAATCACTTGGCACAGTCAGCCCCATGACGATGCAAAAAGGGCCACCGTACGGTGGCCCTTCATGGATGTGCATGGTTGGTAATCAGAGCCCTGCAAAGCCCCCAGGCACATAAACGTTGCAGTAATACTGCTGGCCCCGCCCGGTGCGGCGGCGCTCGCAGACCAGCTGCTTATGGGATTCGCGTAGGCGTTTCCAGAATTGGGTGGAGCCCAAGGTTTGCAAGGCATTGTCACTGCACCAGTTGCGGTAATGCTCGAACACCAGAGCTTTGGTCACGGTGCATTCACCCTGCACGGTGACGCACGCATCGTCGAGCCACGCCATGACCGAGTTCGTGTCCATCTTGGCCTCCTGCAGGGCATGGGCCATGGCCGCTGGCACTTCGGATTCGAAGCCGCCCCGTGCTAAAAGCCGCAACAGTCCTTCCAGCGCCCACAACAAAACACCAGACAGTTCGGTCTCGATGATGCGTCTCGCCAGTTGCGGGTCCCGCTCTTTGGGTGGAACCGTACCGCCAAATGGGACGATATCCCAGCGCCGCCAGAAGCCTACGCTATGGTCTGCGACAGCGGGCAGGTGGTTGCCACAAACAACCCACTTGCCACGGATATGAATGCTTAGTGGGTCGCGGTGCTTTCGGTCGATTTGAACCCGCTCCCCGGCAATCATAGACTTGATGAGCTGTTCATTGATGCGGCTGCGGGGTACCTCGTCGGCATAAATGAGGTTGGCTCCGACCAGGACACTGAGTTTGAATCCTTCCAGCGCATCGAGATTCACGGCGGCAATGTTGCTGTGCAGGGCTTGCACAATATTTGCAAGAACCCCTTTGCCATTAGCGCCCTCGCCGAGCCAAAGCTGCGCGGTTTGAAAGCGTGCATCTGCCAAAAACGTGTAGCCAATGTACTCCTGCACCCGAGCACGAACCGAGTCATCCGGCAGTGCACGCAGCAAAAAACGCTCAAAACTTGGGGCGGTAGCCTTCGCGTCAAATGCGCAGCGCAGGACGTGCCGGATACCCAACGTCGGGTCTGCAGGACGCAATTCCAACCGGGTGCCGTTGATATGCACGTAGCCATTGCTGACCGGCACGACGACCTCGTCGGTCGGGTCGGCAAGCTTGGGTAGGAAAAGCACTGCAGCGCGAACGGCCTGCTTGGCGTTAGCAGCGCTGGCGAAATCCGCCCTATGCGCAACCAGCCAGTGGTACGCGGACACCTCGGCTTCGTCGTCTTCTATAACTTGCCAATGGGTTCCTGTCCATTGGTAAAGCAATTTCGACTCACTGGCCATGTTTCCACACGCCAGCAATGCGGACGCGTAGTTGTGGGGTTCGAAAGATTTAGCCATGAGCATCCTCCCGAACCGAAAACTGGTGGTTCTGCAAAGATACGCACAGCTGAAAAACGCGACCGGAGACCGCCTGCATCATGCGATGCGGGAAATAAGAATCCCTGTTGAAGGGTATGAACATAAAAAACACCTCAGAGTCCGCAGATTTGGCACGAAGGTCATGGTGGACTCGATGAGACGCAGGTGCCGCAAGCAACACGCTTGCGTCACCTATAAGGAAAAAGTTTTATTTTTCAGCGTGTCGCATCAATGCTTTGACAGCTGGATGCTTTAGGCGAACACCTGCAATGGCGTCTGTTGAACTGAGTGGCCAACTTGGGCGCCACCCTGTTTAAGGTGAATAGTTATTTCCGACGCTTCAATCAAATCAGTGTCGAACGCGGTTGCCTCTGTCAGCTCCATGACACGCGATAGGCGACTGGTAAGAGTAAAGACCTGGGCAAGGCGCTGCATTTCAGCAACGGAATACCCAGCGGTAGTTTTCAAGTTTTTGTGCCCCACTGCCGCAGCGACCGCACGTTCGGATTCGCTGGCATTCGCCATGTTCAAAAACGCCGTGTCCCCCGTAATATTGAACAGGTCAAGATTAGACAAACAGTTCTTGTTGCGATTGATGAAAGAACGCCGAAAATCTTTCAGAAGCAGGTCTTCCAAGCCCATTGCGGTGCAGGCGTCGTCAAATGCTTTGCATACGTCGTCAGCACTGCCCAGGTTTCCGAATAGTGGGCTATCCCCTGTGGCCTCAACAATTCGCTCGACAAAAATCTGTGCAGCCGATTGGGACAAAGGCACATATCGTGGCTGCTTGGTTTTGTGCTCGGTCTTGTGTTTCAACAAGGTGAGGCGACCACCAACGATTTTTCCATTGGATTCGTAAAATTCAATATCCGAGCCCTTTGCATTTCGGATTTCGCTGAGACGACAGCCTGTTTCATCGATGACCTTTAGATAATCTGCGAAATTTTCAGGAAGAGTCGTGCAACTGAGGAGCTTGGCATACTCACTATCGCTGGCGAGCCGCTGGCGCTTGTTTCCATGTGCTACGGGCAATGTGAATGCGAAGGCATCCAATTTCATGTCGGGCACGCGAAAAGGCGTGTCTTCTGAAATTTTCGTCCCGGCATAGCGCAAAAGGCGGGTGAGTGCGGTCAGTCGTAAACGGACTGTGTTGTCACCCAACGGCTTTGTTTTGCCTGCCTGGTTCAACGCATCACTATTTGAACGTGGCTGTCGGTCAAATTTCCAATCGGTTTTCAGCTGCGCAATGAGCTGGGCCCCACGCCGACCATGAAAATCTTTGAGAGTTTTGTCGGTCAGCAACTTCCCGATAAGGGCATAGTCATTGAGACGTTGGCCGTGGTTATCTGGATTTTCCTGGACATATGCATTCGCCCAATAGCTCATTGGTCGGTCAAGGTCCTGTAGAACCTCGCGCTCTTTGCGACGGGCTTTTGCGGGTTGCAACTTGCCTGCGATTATTTCCGTTAATTTTTTTTCTTTGAACTGAACTGCTGATTTCTTGACGTCGAAAGTCTTTGACGTATAGAAAATTCCTTGGTACCAGACCGCTGCTTGGTACTTTTCCTTACCTGTGCTTGTCAGCACTTTTTTGACGTATGTGTCCTTGCTCACTTTGTACTCCACAAAGTGCAGTACATCCACGTTGTTTATTCCGTTTGGTCGATTTGACCAAACGGTCACCAAATGTGACTTTTGAGTTAGTGCCTGCTAACTTGTATTGTCTTACAATACAAGGCGTAGGAGGATGTCTGCTTCGAGCAGGAACCGCCTTGTAAGCGGTAGGTCATCAGTTCGAATCCGATAATCGGCACCATTTTTTTTCGCGGTCAGTCTTGCTGCGATTTCATGTGGGTTTGTGTGCCATCTGGACTTTGATCCGGATGCTGTTCACCTCCCAGCCCTTGGAGCGCAGATGCGATTCCAGAGAGGGCAGCAGTTGGCGAATCTTCGCCGCGGCCGCGTTGTTGTCGAGAAGCAGGCACCAGACCGGGCCTTCAATCGGACCGGCTTTGACCGCCGATCGCAAGGTGGCCGGAATCAGCTTCTCGACCGACTTGAGGCGGGCCGAGGATTCCATTGCGAGGTCTGCCAGGCGCGCCAGGGTCGGCGAGTCCTGCGTGGCTTGCAGCAGCGTAACGGAGTGGTTGCGACGGTTCATGATTTGAAATGCGAGGAAGTCCCCGATGCAGTTGATTATCACGGATGCCTGGTTGGTCAAAAGCCGCGCAGTTCATTTGAGCGGCACCAAGCTTGCCCTGGCCCTGGTTGGGCTGTCCCTCACACTGATGCTGGTCTCTGCCGGCCTGTACCACTGGGTTTTTCTCAAGGGCGCCCGTGAGGGGTGGCCCGTCATCGGCGCGCTCGTCAAGCTGGTGGTCAAGGATGAAGTGGCACAGCGGGACCGGTTCATGCGCGAAAACATTGAGGTCATGGCCCGCAAGCTGGGCGAGATGCAGGCCAAGATGCTGCAGTTGGAGTCGCTGGGCGAGCGCGTATCCGGCCTGGCGGGGGTGAATCCCGCAGACATCAAGATCAAACCCGGGCAAGGTGGGGCGTTGGTGCCCGGTCGCGATTTGACCATGGAGGAGTTGCAGGGCACGCTGGAGCAGCTGGACCATCTGGCCAATCAGCGCACCGACCTGATGACGGTGCTGGAGTCGCGCTTGTTTGAGCAGAAAATCAAGAAAATGACGATTCCCACCCAGCGACCGGTTTTCAGCGCCAATCTGGGTTCGGTGTTCGGTTGGCGCATTGACCCCTTTACCGGACGTTCGGCCTTGCATACCGGGCTGGATTTCCCAGCAACACCGGGAACACCCATTTTTGCCGCGGCAGGCGGTGTGGTAGTGACGCAGGAGTTTCACCCGGAATACGGCAACATGGTCGAAATCGACCATGGCAACAACCTCGTCACGCGCTATGCCCATGCCTCCAAGGTGGATGTGAAAAAGGGCGACCTGATCAAGCGGGGCCAGAAGATTGCGGAAGTGGGTTCCACCGGACGTTCGACCGGGCCCCACCTGCATTTCGAGGTGCTGGTGCAGGGGGTAACCCAGGATCCGCAGAAATTCCTTGATGCCGGACGCGGACTGTCTGCGAACCAGGTGGCCCAGGCAAAACTCCCCGCTGCGCTGCCACCGCGTTCCCACAATGGCGCTGTACCCGCTGCAGCGTCCGGGCAACGCTAAAATCAGCGATCTGGTATTTCCGGTGCCGTGCAGCCGCTGTTGGTGGTTGCATTGCGCGGGAACACCCCCATTTCATTCAGATTAGATAAAGGACTGCGCTGTTCTGTGGCCTCATCGGGAGGCGCAGGCCAGTCTTGCATGCATGGCCATCAATATCCTTACCAAAATCTTCGGCAGTCGCAATGACCGCCTGCTCAAGCAATACCAGAGCGTCGTTGCGCGCATCAACGCCATGGAGCCGCAGTTCGAGCAGCTGACTGACGAGGGGCTGCGCGCGAAGACGCAGGAATTCAAGGAGCGCCTAGCCAAGGGCGAATCGGTGGATGCCATTCTTCCCGAGGCTTTTGCCGTAGTGCGCGAAGGCTCCAAGCGGGTCATGAAGATGCGGCATTTCGATGTGCAAATGCTGGGGGGTATGTCGCTGCATTACGGGAAAATTTCCGAGATGCGCACGGGTGAAGGCAAGACGCTCACTGCCACGCTGCCGGTCTACCTCAATGCCCTTGCAGGCAAGGGTGTGCACGTGGTCACGGTCAACGACTACCTGGCCAGTCGCGATGCCCAGTGGATGGGGCGCCTCTACAACTTCCTGGGCTTGACGGTGGGTATCAACCTGCCGCAGATGCCGCGCGAGGAGAAGCAGGCCGCCTACAGTGCCGACATTACGTATGGCACCAACAACGAATACGGATTCGACTACCTGCGTGACAACATGGTCTACGAGGTGTCCGACCGCGTGCAGCGTGGCCTGCATTACGCGATCGTGGACGAGGTGGACTCCATCTTGATCGACGAGGCGCGTACGCCGCTCATCATCAGCGGTCAGGCGGAAGACCATACGGAGATGTATCTGGCCATCAACAAGGCGGCGCCCCAGCTGGTGCGCCAGGAGGGTGAGGCGGATCCCCGTACCGGCGAGGGCGTTACCAAGCCGGGTGATTTCACGGTGGACGAGAAAAGCCACCAGGTGTTTCTGACTGAGCAGGGGCATGAGACCGCCGAGTGGATTTTTGCCGAGATGGGATTGATTCCAGCAGGCTCCTCGCTGTATGACCCGGCCAACATCACGCTCATGCACCACCTGTATGCGGCATTGCGGGCGCACCATGTCTTCCATCGCGACCAGCACTATGTGGTGCAGCAGGGCGAAATCATCATCGTGGACGAATTCACCGGCCGCCTGATGACCGGACGGCGCTGGAGCGACGGTTTGCACCAGGCAGTGGAGGCCAAGGAAGGCGTGGCCATCCAGGCCGAAAATCAGACGCTGGCTTCCATCACGTTCCAGAACTATTTCCGTCTTTACGGCAAGCTCGCCGGCATGACCGGAACGGCTGATACCGAGGCCTACGAGTTCCAGGAAATTTACGGCCTGGAAACCGTCGTCATTCCGCCCAACCGCGTCAGCCGCCGAGACGATCAGCTTGACCGGATCTACAAGACCACGCGCGAGAAATACGAGGCGGCGATCAAGGACATCCGCGAATGCCATGAGCGCGGCCAGCCGGTGCTGGTGGGAACCACCTCGATCGAGAACTCGGAAATCATTTCCCAGCTGCTCGACAAGGAAAAGTTGCCGCACCAGGTGCTCAACGCCAAGCAGCACGCGCGCGAGGCCGATATCGTGGCCCAGGCCGGCCGTTCCAAGATGATCACCATCGCCACCAACATGGCCGGTCGGGGAACCGACATCGTCCTGGGTGGCAGCGTGGAAAAAGCGATCGAAGCCGTGGAAGCGGATGAAACGCTGGATGCCTCTGCCCAGCAGCAGAAAATTGCAGCGTTGCGGGCTGAGTGGCTGGTCGAGCACGAAAAGGTCAAGGCACTGGGTGGCTTGCGCATCATTGCCACCGAGCGCCACGAGTCACGCCGCATTGACAACCAGTTGCGTGGCCGCTCCGGCCGCCAGGGGGATCCGGGTTCCTCGCGGTTTTACTTGAGCCTGGATGATTCCCTGATGCGCATCTTTGCCGGGGACCGGGTCAAGGCCATCATGGACCGGCTGAAGATGCCCGAAGGCGAAGCCATCGAAGCCGGCATCGTGACCCGCAGCATCGAGAGCGCGCAGCGCAAGGTCGAGGCGCGGAACTTCGACATGCGCAAGCAGTTGCTGGAGTACGACGACGTGTCCAACGACCAGCGCAAGGTCATTTACCAGCAACGCAATGCCATTCTGGACGCGCAGGACCTGAGTGCCCAGATCGCATCGTTGCGCGAGGGCTGCTTCCAGGATCTGGTGCGCCAGTACATCCCGGACGAATCCGTGGAGGAGCAGTGGGATGTGCAGGCCCTGCAAAAGGTGTTGGCCGAGGAGTGGCTGATCGAACTCGATCTGCACCAGCGCGTGCAAGAAGCGAACGCCATCACGGACGAAGACTTGCTGACGGCCGTGGTCGAGGCGGCCCATGGGGTTTTCCAGACCAAGGTGGATCAGGTGGGAGTGGAGAACTTCACGCAGTTCGAGCGCATGGTGTTGCTGCAGAGCATTGACAGCCACTGGCGCGATCACCTGAGTGCGCTGGACTACCTGCGCCAGGGCATTCACCTGCGGGGTTATGCGCAAAAGCAACCCAAGCAGGAATACAAACGCGAGGCCTTCGAGTTGTTCGGGCAGTTGCTGGACTCGGTGAAGAACGAGGTCACCAAGGTTCTGATGACGGTGAAGATCCAGTCCAGTGAGCAGCTGGAAGAAGCGGCTGAAGCCCTGGAGACTCGCGGCGAGACCATCAGCAACGTCACTTACAGCGCCCCGACGGAAACCGGTGAGGTGCAAACCACCGTGGACCCGGAGACGGTGCGCGATGCCGCTGCCGGCCAGGTTCCCCGGGTGGGACGCAACGACCCCTGCCCCTGTGGCAGCGGCAAGAAATACAAGCAATGCCATGGAAAACTGGCCTGAAAGATAGCAATGCCCGTCAATTTGCCTGCTCCTGATATCGATACGCTTTTCCCCATTGCGGGCGTTCGCATTGGCGTGACCGAGGCCGGCGTGCGCAAAGCCGGCCGCAAGGATTTGACCGTGGTGCTGATGGACGAAGGGGCCTCGGTGGCTGGCGTCTTTACCAGCAACCGCTTCTGCGCCGCTCCGGTGCAGATTTGCCGCCAGCATCTGGCAAGTGGTGCCGGAATTCGGGCCATGCTGATCAACACCGGCAATGCCAATGCCGGCACCGGCGCTGATGGTCTGGCGCGGGCGCGCAGCACCTGCGCGGCCCTGGCGCAGCATCTGGGCATTTCCGTGGAGCAGATACTGCCGTTTTCCACGGGGGTCATCATGGAGCCCCTGCCTAACGAGCGCATTGAGGCCGGTCTGGCTGCGGCTATTGCAGACGCGAAGCCGGGCAACTGGTTGCGTGCGGCAGAAGGCATCATGACCACCGACACGGCACCCAAGGCCTTTGGGGCACAGGTGACTATTGGCGGCGTGCCGGTGCATATCACCGGCATCAGCAAGGGCGCGGGCATGATCCGCCCGAATATGGCCACCATGCTGGGCTTTATTGCGACCGATGCCTGCGTGAGCCAGTCGGTCATGCAGCAGCTGACACGGGAGTTGGCCGAAGGGTCTTTCAACCGGGTAACGGTGGACGGCGACACGTCCACCAACGACTCATTGGTGGTGATTGCGTCCAACCGCGCGGGACACGGTGTGATTGAGTCGCTGGATAGTCCGGACGGACAGGCCCTGAAGAACGCCATGCTGGGTGTGGCGCGCAATCTGGCTCAGGCAATTGTGCGTGATGGCGAAGGAGCGACCAAGTTCATCGCCATTGAGGTGGAGGGGGGGCGTGACGCCGGTGAATGCCGCCAGGTGGCCTATGCCATTGCCCATTCGCCCCTGGTGAAAACGGCCTTCTTTGCCAGCGATCCCAATCTGGGGCGCATTTTGGCCGCGGTGGGTTATGCTGGCATTGAGGATCTGGACCAGAGCCGCATTGAACTGTTTCTGGACGATGTGCACGTGGCTACCCAAGGCGGGCGCAACCCGGCATACCGAGAGGAGGACGGGCAACGCGTCATGAAGCAAAGCGAAATCACGGTGCGTGTCGGCCTGGGGCGTGGCACCGCCACGGACACGGTGTGGACCTGCGACCTGAGCCACGATTACGTGACGATCAACGCCGATTACCGCTCCTGAGGCATGACTGAGCAGCTATCGGCCTTCCTGGCGCGTGCAGAGCTCTTGATGGAGCGTATCGAGGCGGCCTTGCCCCATGCCTTGGTGCAGCCGGACTGGGGCGCCTCCATTGCATTCCGCTACCGCCGACGCAGCTCGGGGCAGGGCGTCATTGCACCGGTTGGCCACATTGGCGCCATCAGTCTAGATGACCTGAAGGAAATTGACGTCCAGAAGGAAAAGATCCAGCGCAATACCGAACAGTTTGTGCGTGGCGTACCCGCCAACAACGTGCTGCTGACTGGCGCACGGGGAACCGGCAAGTCGTCGCTCATCCGGGCCTGCCTGCATGCCTATGCAGACCAGGGTCTGCGCCTGATCGAGGTTGACAAGGCGGAATTGGTGGACTTGCCTGACATTGTGGAACTGGTCGCCCAGCGGCCGGAGAAGTTCATCATCTTCTGTGATGACTTGAGCTTTGATGAAGGCGAGCCAGGCTACAAGGCGCTGAAATCGGTGCTGGACGGATCCGTGGCAGCCGCGACACCCAATGTGCTGGTTTACGCCACCAGCAACCGTCGCCACCTGTTGCCGGAATACATGGCCGAGAACCTGAGCTACACCCACACGGCCGATGGCGAGGTGCATCCTGGAGAGGTCGTGGAAGAGAAGATTTCCCTCTCCGAGCGGTTTGGCTTGTGGGTGAGTTTTTACTCGTTCAGCCAGGATGAGTATTTACAAATTGTTGCGCAGTGGCTGTCGGCCCTGGGGGTGGATGCGCAACACATCGCAGCAGCCCGCCCCGAGGCACTGGTCTGGGCCCTGGAGCGGGGATCGCGAAGCGGCCGGGTGGCCTGGCAGTTTGCCCGGGACTTTGCGGGGCGCCGCAGCACCACGCCATGACGGGCCAGCCCTTGGTGGCCGATCCTGGCGCCATCCGATTGGGGGGCGTCGACCGTGCGGTGGTGGATGTGGCCGTTGGCGTGCTGGTGCGCCCGGATGGCGTTTTCTTGCTTACATCACGGCCGCACGGCAAGGTCTATGCCGGTTACTGGGAGTTTCCCGGCGGCAAGCTGGAAGCCGGGGAATCGGTGGAGCAGGCCTTGCGGCGGGAACTGCAGGAAGAGTTGGGGATTGAAATCGCATCCGCCTTGCCCTGGAAAGTGGAAATGGTGGACTACCCCCACGCGTTGGTGCGGCTGCATTTCTGCAAGGTGTTTGCCTGGACCGGTGCTTTGCAGATGCGGGAGGCACAGTCTTTTTCCTGGGAGCGTCTGCCGGTCCGGGTTCAGCCGGTTCTACCCGGGACGGTTCCGGTGCTGGAGTGGCTGGCAGAAGAGCAGCAATTCCAGGGTGCTACACATTCGATAACTGCCCGCGCAGAGAATTAGCGGTCTACAGCCCTGAATAAGCGCCTATTTGGAGTGCCTGCCGGCTACATCCGAGGGGTCTCGTTAAACATCAGATCGTCCGGTGCCGCCTGCGTGGGCACCCGGAAGGTTTCGCTGGCCCAGGCGCCGAAGTCCATGTTTTTGCAGCGCTCGCTGCAAAAGGGCCGCGCAGGGTTGGAGGGGCTGTACACGCTGTCGCCGCCGCAGGTCGGGCAGCGCACGATTCGGCGCGGGGTCGCGGTGTCTGCGTCGTCAGTCTGATCCATGGGTGCGGATTCCTGGGGTTTCAGGAGCACAGCGCCAGCTCAAAAGTGCCGTCGGTATTGCTGGAGTGCAAGCGGTCGTCATCTTCGTGGCGCATGAGGCGGATGGAGACCATCAGGCGGTTGCCGCTGATTTCCGGGATCAGGTTCAATGCGGGATCCAGCGCCAAGCGCAGCAACTGGAACGTGCGCCCTTGTGGCAGATTCTGCTGGAACTGTCCGCCGACCGCGATGACTTTCTGAGGAGAGCCGGAGTCCCGTAACAACTTGAGCAGCAGGTGGATGGATTCGGCCAGCGGGGAGAGCGATGCGGCCCAGCGCTGCAGATCAGTCTGGCGCGCAGCGGCGCTGCCGTGTTGCCAGGCATAGTAAGCCGGTAAATCGAATTCGCATGTGCCACCCGGAATGCCCACACGGCTGCGGATGCTCATGAGCCAGTCGTTTTCCGTGAGTGATTGGCCGGCTTTGCCGGGCTGGCCATTCAAGGCACTGAAGCAGCGGTCCAGTTGCTGGACGATGTCGTCGAGCACTCCTTCCGCAATGGCCGGGTTGCCGCGGTAGCCATTCAGGATCTGCTTCTGCTTGTCCAGGTCTTTGAGGACATCGGATTTCAGGTCGGCGCGGGCACCAACGTCCATGACCTCGAAGATGGTGGTGATGGCGAAATGGTGGTCCAGCGCTTCTGTGCGGGACATCAGTTCTGCCAAACGCAGAAACAGGTGCTCCAGACGCAAATAGGTGCGAATGCGCTCGTTGAAGGGGTATTCGTAAAGGATCACGCTGATTTTTCCGGTGGCCGAATCATAGCCCGAACTGGGGTCCAATTTCCTGCACCTGCCGTGCAAGTTCGTCCATGGTAATGCCATCGTTGAACACCACCATGTCGGCTGCTGCCAGCCGTTGGGAACGGGAGGCTTGTGCAGCCAGAATTTTGTGCACTTCGGCTTCGCTCAGGCCATTGCGTGCGGCAACGCGGGTGATCTGGGTGGCTTGCGTGCAGTCAATGACCAGAATCCGGTCCAGTGTCTTTCGCCAGTGCCGGGACTCCACCAGCAAGGGGATGTCAAACACCAGGCAGGCCGCACCTGCGGCTTGGGCTTGTTGTGCCTGCAGCGTAATCGCCTGGCCAACCAGGGGATGCACAATGCCTTCCAGCCGGGCCTTGGCGGATGGATCGGCGTAAATCAGTGCGCGCATCTGGTCGCGGTCCAGCGCACCTTCGGGCGTCAGCAGGGTGGGGCCGAAAGCGGCCTTCAGCAGGGCAATGGCGGCGCCTCCGGCTGCGGTGGTGGCCCGGGAAATGGCGTCTGCATCAATGACAACCGCACCCTGGCGCGCCAGCATGCCGGCAACCGTGCTCTTGCCGCTGCCGATGCCTCCGGTCAGGCCCAGCCGGGTCGCAACGGTGCCCATGCTCAGAGCCCGATGGCCTGGCGCAGTGCGGTCGGCCCGAGGATGAGGGCGGTCAAGCCTGCTCCGGCAAGAAAAGGCCCGAAGGGGACGTAGCCGCCCTCCCGCAAGCCGGTGCTGAACTTCATGGCAATACCTACGATGGCTCCAATAATGGAGGCGAGCAAAATCATGGGAATCAGGGCTTGCCAGCCAAACCAGGCCCCCAGGGCTGCAAACAGCTTGAAGTCACCATAGCCCATGCCCTCCTTGCCGGTCACCAGCTTGAAAAGCCAGTACACCGACCAGAGGGAAAGGTAACCGGCTACTGCCCCCCAGAGCGATGCATGCAGTCCCACCGGCGTCCATTGCAGCGCCGAGGCCACCAGCCCCAGCCACAGCAGGGGCAATGTCAGATCGTCCGGCAGCAGGGTGGTATCCCAGTCGATGAGTGCCAGCGCGAGCAGGGTGGCGGCAAACGCACACCAGATGGCGCCCGTGGCCGTCGCACCCCATTGCCAGACGCTGAAGAAGAACAGGCCGCTGGTGGCAACCTCAACCAGCGGATAGCGCACGCTGATGGCGGCTTTGCAGGCCGAGCAGCGTCCGCGCAGCAGCAGGTAGCTGATGACTGGCACGTTTTCATACCAGCGGATCATGTGTCCACAGTGCGGGCACCGGGAGCGCGGCACCATCAGATTGAACGGTGCCGCAGTTTCTGGTGGTTTGCCCGCCATTTCGGCGCATTCCGCCGCCCATTGCCGTTCCAGCATCTTGGGCAACCGGTATATGACGACGTTGAGAAAGCTGCCGATCAGGAGGCCCAGTACGGCGGCGATGGAGGCTTCAAGTCCTTGCAAAGTCAATGTCATCAAACCACCTGGCCCAACTTGAAAATGGGCAGGTACATGGCCACCACAATGCCACCGATCACGGTGCCCAGGATCACGATGATGATGGGCTCCATCAGGCTGGAGATGCCCGCCACCATGTCATCCACTTCGGCTTCGAAAAAATCGGCAGCCTTGCCCAGCATATGGTCAATGGAGCCGGACTCTTCACCGATGGCGCACATCTGCAGAACCATGGAAGGAAACAGGTTGGCGTTGGTCATGGCCGCCGTGAGGGCGGTGCCGGTCGAGACTTCCTGTTGGATCTTGAGCGTGGCCTCCTCGAACACATTGTTGCCCGCCGCGCCACCCACCGAATCCAGCGCTTCCACCAAAGGCACACCGGCGGCAAACATGGTCGACAGGGTGCGTGTCCAGCGGGCGATGCAGGATTTTTCCACCAGCACGCCAAAAATGGGGAGCTTCAGCATGATGCGGTCCATGACGGCCTGCATTTTCTTGTTGCGCTTCCAGGACTCCATGAAAAAGTACACGCCGCCGCCAATGCCGCCGAAGATCAGGTACCAGTACTGGATGAAGAACTCACTCATCGCAATGACCATCAGCGTGGGCATGGGCAGCTCGCCGCCGAAGGACGTAAACACCTGCTTGAACGATGGAATCACAAAGATCATGATCACGGCCACCACGACAAATGCCACGACCAGCACGGAGATGGGGTACATCAGCGCCGACTTGATTTTGGACTTGATGGCCTCGGTCTTCTCCATGTACACCGCCAGGCGGTCCAGCAACTGGTCCAGAATACCGGCCGACTCGCCGGCCTCCACCAGGTTGCAATAGAGGTTGTCAAAGTACAGGGGAAATTTCCGGAACGCGACGCTGAGGGAGGTGCCCGTCTCCACATCGGTGCGAATGTCGTTGAGCAGCTTGGTGACGCGGGGGTTGGGGTTGCCACGGCCCACGATGTCAAAGGCCTGGAGCAGGGGAACGCCGGCTTTCATCATGGTGGCGAGCTGCCGCGTGAAAATGGCAAGGTCCTTGGGTTTGATCTTCTTGCCCGCGCTCATCTTGCGCTTCTTGATCTTGGTCGGAGTGACCCCCTGCCTTCTGAGCGAGGCCTTGATCTGGTTCTCGCCAGCGGCGCGCAGTTCGCCCCGGACCTGCTTGCCGTTGCGATCCTTGCCTTCCCATTCAAAAACGGCGTCCTTGCTGTCTGCTGTCTTGGCAGTTGCCATATAGTCCCCTGGGTTACTCTTTATTCGTTGGTGACGGCCAGAACCTCTTCCAGCGAAGTCAGTCCCTGCTTGGCTTTATGCAGGCCGGATTGTCGCAAAGAACGCACGCCTTCCAGCTGCGCTTGCGCTGCAATATCCAGGGCGCTGCCGTCCCGCAGGATGATGCGCTGGATTTCATCACTGATTGGCATGACTTGGTAAATGCCGACACGTCCTTTGTAACCGTTGTTACACATGGAGCAGCCCACGGCGCGGTAGGTCTTCCAGGTTCCGTCCAGTTCCGATTCCTGAAACCCGGCAGCGAGCAGTGTTTCCCGGGGAAGCTCTGCCGGAGCCTTGCAGCTCGCGCACAGACGCCGGGCCAGGCGTTGTGCGGTGATCAAGATGACGCTGGATGCAATATTGAAGGGCGCAATGCCCATGTTGCGCATGCGGGTCAACGTTGCCGGCGCGTCGTTGGTGTGCAGCGTGGACAGCACAAGGTGTCCGGTTTGTGCGGCCTTGATGGAGATGTCGGCCGTTTCCAGATCACGGATTTCACCCACCATGATGATGTCTGGGTCCTGGCGCAAGAAGGATTTCAGTGCAGCGGCAAAGGTCAGGCCTGCCTTCTCATTGACATTGACCTGGTTGACGCCGGGCAGGTTGATTTCCGACGGATCTTCCGCCGTGGCAATGTTGACGCCGGGCTGGTTGAGCAGGTTGAGGCAGGTGTAGAGCGATACCGTCTTGCCCGAACCTGTGGGCCCGGTGACCAGAATCATGCCGTAGGGCCGACCGATGGCCTTGAGCAGGCGCTCCTTTTCCTCTGGCTCGTAACCTAGGGCGTCAATGCCGAGCTTGGCACTGCTCGGGTCCAGAATCCGGATCACGATCTTTTCGCCGAAAAGCGTCGGCAGCGTACTGACGCGGAAATCGATCACCCGGTCGGCGCCGACCTTGAGCTTCATACGGCCGTCCTGGGGCACACGCTTCTCGGAGATGTCCATGCGGGAGATCACCTTGATCCGGGAGGCGAGTTTTTCCTTGATGGCAATGGGGGGGGACGCAATTTCCCGCAGC
Organism: Rhodoferax sp.; assembly: GCA_019449595.1. Taxonomy (GTDB): domain Bacteria; phylum Pseudomonadota; class Gammaproteobacteria; order Burkholderiales; family Burkholderiaceae_C; genus Allorhodoferax. The sequence goes on from JAGRPL010000004.1 coordinate 146,869, forward strand.
TCGCCGTCAATGCGAAAACGTACGCGGTAGGTGTGCTCGTAGGGCTCGAAATGCAGGTCGGAGGCCCGCATGCTGAAGGCGTCCATCAGCATTTTCTGAAGAAAGCGGACGACCGGTGCGTCTTCCACTTCGGCGACGTTCGTCTGGGTGTTGTCGCTGATGACTTCGGTGGACGCTTCGTCGAATTCGAAGTCGCCGCCGATGATGTCTTCCATGGCCTCCGAGGCGCTGGTCGTGCTGGCTTCCACCAGTTTGGACAGTTTGTCGTATTCGGCTATGACCCATTCAACGCCCATCTGGGTCGAGAACTTGATTTTTTCCGCTGCAGCCTGGTCGGAGGGGTCAGCGGTTGCAACGATCAGGCGGTTGCTGTGCTTGCTCAACACCACAACGCGGTAGTCGCTGCAGATCTTGTTGTCCAGCAAACCCTTTGGCAGCCGCTGCGGGTCAACGGCATCCAGATCGATCAGGGGCGCGGCAAATGCAGCCGAGAGCGTGTGTGCCAGATCGGAGGCGGAGACGGCTCCCGAGCCAACCAACTCGGCGATGAAGCTGCTCTTGCCGGCGAGGGTTTTGCGGTAGATGTCCTCGGCGGAGGTCTGGCCCAGCTTGCCGGCGGTGACCAAGGCACGCCCCAGGCCGGGAAGGGCGATGGCGGGGGATTCACGTTGGATGGTATCGACAGCGGCCATGACCCAGTAAGAATGTACGTTGCAGCGAAATCAGGGCATCATCGCTGATTGCACCCGCAATGTAAATCGTAAGGAGGGAAACGGCCGCTCGGTGGATGTGGATTGACAACACATCCATGACTGGTCGGGGTGAGAGGATTCGAACCTCCGGCCTCTACGTCCCGAACGTAGCGCTCTACCAGGCTAAGCTACACCCCGTTTGGAGATACTGGCTCCCGAAAGGTCGTCAGTGGGTTCTCTCCAGCAGCTGAGTCGCCAATTGTACCAAACAGTCGGTATGCAAGCCGGATGGAAGGCCCTGGGCTGCGGCAATGGCCCGTCGGGCTTCCTGTTGGGCGGCGGCGCGGGCAATATCTAGAGCCCCGGTTTCCTTGACAATGCGGATGACGTCGTCCAGCATGGCCACAGCGCCGGTCTCGATTGCCTGCTGGATCGTTGCCCGCTCGTGTTCCGAGCCGCGTTGCATGGCGGCAATCAGGGGCAGCGTGGCCTTGCCTTCGCGCAGGTCGTCGCCCAGGTTCTTGCCCATGACCGATGCATCGCCCGTGTAGTCGAGCACGTCGTCGATCACCTGAAAAGCGGTTCCCAATGCCTGACCATAGTCGGCGCAGGCGGCTTCCATGGTCGGGTCGGCCCCGGCCAGGATGGCGCCGACCCGGGCGCTGGCTTCAAACAGCTTGGCCGTCTTGGAGCGAATGACCTGCAGATAGCCCACTTCGTCCAGCGCGGCGTTGTGCATGTTCATCAGCTGCATGACTTCACCCTCGGCAATGATGTTGGTGGCATCGGCCAGCACCTGCATGATGCGCATGCTTTGGGTGTCCACCATCATCTGGAAGGCGCGGGAATAAAGAAAATCGCCAACCAGCACGCTGGCTGGGTTGCCGAATTTCGCGTTTGCGGTCGCGCTGCCGCGCCGCAGCGTGGAGTCGTCCACCACGTCGTCGTGCAGCAGGGTGGCGGTGTGGATGAACTCCACCACGGCGGCCATGTTGAAACGCTGCTCGCCGGTGAAGCCCAGGGCCCCGCAGCACAGCAGCAGCAGGGCGGGGCGCAGTCGCTTGCCGCCTGCCGCGATGATGTAGTGGGAAACGCTGCCAACCAGGGGGACGCCGGAGTCCAGCCGCGAGGCGATGACCCGGTCGACCTGGTGCATGTCGTGTTCGATGATGGTGAGCCCAGTCGATGAGCCGGAAGGAGTGGCGTGCAAGGCAGTCAAACGGTTGGTTAGTGGTGGGATTGTATAGAAGGCCCCCGGGGGGCCGGGCGCGTATCTAGGGGTATTTGCCGTTTGGGCGCCGGGATGGTATACTGCCGGGCTCTGCGAAAATCCGTTTGCGGAGTCAAGTTAAAGAGGTCAACATGTACGCGGTCATAAAAACCGGTGGCAAGCAATATCGGGTTGCTGCTGGCGAAAAAATTAAAGTAGAACAGATTGCTGCGGACGTAGGCCAAGAGATTGTGATCGACCAGGTTCTGGCTGTCGGCAACGGCGCTGAATTGAAGGTTGGCACACCCTTGGTGTCCGGCGCGACCGTCACGGTCACAGTAATTTCTCACGGCAAGCACGACAAGGTGCGCATTTTCAAGATGCGCCGTCGCAAGCACTACCAGAAACGTCAAGGGCATCGCCAGCAGTTCACCGAACTGCAAATCGGTGCGATCAAGGCTTAAGGAGCGTAGGTCATGGCACAGAAAAAAGGCGGCGGCTCTACGCGAAACGGGCGCGATTCCAAGCCCAAAATGCTCGGTGTGAAGGCGTTTGGCGGTGAGTTGATCAGCGCTGGCTCCATCATCGTGCGCCAGCGTGGAACCAAGTTCCACCCCGGCACCAATGTCGGCATCGGCAAGGATCACACCCTGTTCGCGCTGACGGACGGACACGTTTCATTCGCCGTCCAGGGCGCATTGAACAAGCACACGGTGAGCGTTACTGCAGCCTGATCTGCAGATACTCCACCAGAGAAACCCTGCGCCGTGGCGCGGGGTTTTTCGTTTATAACCGGGTGAAATACCATGAAGTTTGTTGACGAAGCCTATATTGATATCTCTGCAGGAGATGGTGGGGCGGGCTGCGTCTCCTTCCGGCATGAAAAGTACAAGGAGTTTGGTGGTCCCAACGGGGGCGATGGTGGCCGTGGCGGCCATGTGTTCGCCGTGGCGGACCCCAACCTCAATACCCTGGTGGACTACCGTTTCTCGCGCCGCCACGACGCCAAGCGCGGCGAACACGGCATGGGCTCCGACATGTTCGGCGCAGCGGGTGATGACATTACGCTGAAGATGCCAGTGGGCACCATCATTTCCGACGCGGAAACCGGTGAAGTGCTGTATGAACTGCTCAAGCCGGGTGAGGTCATCACCATCGCCAAGGGCGGAGACGGTGGCTTTGGCAACCTGCGTTTCAAAAGCGCCATCAACCGTGCACCGCGCCAGAAGACGCCCGGCTGGCCCGGTGAAAAGAAGAGCCTGAAGCTCGAACTGAAGGTGCTGGCCGATGTGGGGCTGCTGGGCATGCCCAACGCCGGCAAGTCGACGTTCATCACCGCCATCTCCAATGCGCGGCCCCGCATTGCCGATTACCCTTTCACGACGCTGCATCCCAACCTGGGTGTGGTGCGTGTCGGGCCGGAACAAAGCTTTGTCGTGGCCGATTTGCCAGGGCTCATCGAAGGGGCCGCGGAGGGCGCCGGGCTGGGGCATCTCTTCCTGCGCCATTTGCAGCGCACCCGCCTGTTGCTGCATATTGTGGATGTGGCCCCGTTTGACGAGGGGGTGGATACGGTGGCGCAGGCCAAGGCCATCGTGAACGAGCTCAAGAAATACGACCAGGCGCTGTACAAGAAGCCGCGCTGGCTGGTGCTCAACAAGCTCGACATGGTGCCCGCCGACCAGCGCGACACGCTCGTCAAGGACTTTGTCAAGCGCTTCAAGTGGAAGGGACCGGTGTTTGAGATATCGGCCCTGACGCGGGAGGGTTGCGAGCCCCTGATCAAGGAAATCTACCGGCACATCAAGGACCAGCAGGTCGCCGAGCAGCCGCATGTGGAAGTGGATCCTCGGTTCGCGAATCAGACGGACGCATCGTAAGTGCTATTAAATTGGTAGCTGCCTGCGCAATCTGAATGGCATCTACAGCTGACTATGGCAAATAATTCAAATTCAGTGGTGCTACGCGATGCGCGGCGCATCGTGGTCAAGGTGGGCTCCAGTCTGGTGACCAATGACGGACGGGGTCTGGATGAAGTGGCCATCGGCGAGTGGTGCCGCCAGATGGCGCACCTGATCCAGGACGGCCGCGAAGTCGTCATGGTCTCCAGCGGTGCCATCGCCGAAGGCATGAAACGCCTGGGCTGGACAACCCGCCCCAAGGCGATTCAGGAACTGCAGGCCGCCGCCGCCGTGGGGCAGATGGGCCTGGCCCAGATGTACGAGACCAAGCTCAAGCTCAACGGGCTGGGCAGTGCGCAGGTGCTGCTGACCCACGCCGACCTGGCCGATCGGGAGCGGTATCTCAATGCCCGCTCCACCCTGTTGACCCTGCTCAAGCTGGGCGTGGTGCCCGTCATCAACGAAAACGATACGGTGGTCAACGACGAAATCAAGTTTGGCGACAACGACACCCTGGGTGCACTGGTGGCCAATCTGGTGGAAGCCGATGCCCTGGTCATCCTGACGGACCAGAAAGGCCTGTTCACCGCCGACCCGCGCAAGGACCCCGCTGCACAGTTTGTGCACGAGGCACAGGCCGGGGACGCCGCACTGGAAGCCATGGCCGGCGGCGCAGGTTCCAGCATTGGGCGCGGCGGCATGATCACCAAAATCCTGGCCGCCAAGCGCGCCGCGGGCTCCGGGGCTTCCACGGTGATTGCCTGGGGCCGTGAGCCCGATGCCCTGATTCGCCTGTCGCAGGGCGAGGCGATCGGCACGCTGCTGGTGGCGCAAACCCAGAAGAATCAGGCGCGCAAGCAGTGGATGGCGGACCATCTGCAATTGCGGGGCGCGGTGGTGGTGGATGCCGGTGCCGCCGTCAAATTGCGCGACGAAGGGAAAAGCCTGCTGCCCATCGGCATGGTGCAGGTGGACGGCGATTTTTCACGCGGCGACGTGATTGCGGTGCGCGATGCCGTCGGCGCCGAGATTGCACGCGGCCTGGCCAACTACTCCAGTGCGGAAGCGCGTCTGCTGTGCCGCAAGCCGTCAGGCGAATTCGAGAAACTGCTTGGCTACGCCGGCGAACCCGAGATGCTGCATCGCGACAACCTGGTGCTGACCCGCTAGGCGGGTTGCTTCAGTATCCCCAGTCCTTGCGGGTGGATTTTTTCCCTTCCCGCAAGGCCTTGATGATGGCGTCCTTGCTGGTCGCCAGCCGGTTCTCGCAGCCGCCCTGACGGGCAAATGCCCAGGCGTGGCGTGACGGCATGTTGTCGTTGACGGGTCTCCACTGGGGCTGCTCTACCAGTGTCCACTGGCCCGAGTTGCCGGCTCGCGCATAGGTTTTCACCTCGTCGGTGACGCAGCGGATACCCTCGTACACGGCGTTGACCGAGCCCGAGCTGTTGCGCATCACCATGACATAGCGCACTACGCCATCGGCGCCCACGGACAGCGTCTGCGGGTCCACACCGACTTTCACCGATACGTAGGAAGGCATGTCGACGGTAACCAGCTGGTCCCGGGAGAAGGCTGGCGGTGGGGGAATCTTGTCTTCCACCCAGTCCGGGTTATCTGGGCCGTTTTGTGCCCAGGCGGCGCCCGCCAGCAGCAGGGCGCCCAGTGCGAGCAAGCGTTCAACGCGCATGGTTGTGATTCCGGTTGGGGGGCAGGCTGGAGTCCGTGGCGGGGTCCGCCGGGCCGGCCGCAGGCAAGGCCTTTGTGCCAGTGGCCTGCGGCTCGGGTGTGCCGGTGCTTCCCGGCTCGCGCACGCGGTTCCCGTGGCGCAGGTAGCGGTTGCGCGGCTCCTGGCGGGGCAGGTAGCGCGCCAGTTCCGTCAGGGCCATTTCGTAGACCCCGCGCTTGAATTCGACCACGGCGTCCAGCGGCACCCAGTAGTCGTTCCAGCGCCAGGCGTCAAATTCCGGATGGTCGGTCGCGCGCAGGTTCAGATTCCAGTCGTGACCGATCAGTTGCAGCAGAAACCAGATCTGTTTCTGGCCCTTGTAATGGCCGCGCGCATCACGCCGGATGTAACGGTCAGGCACCTCGTAGCGCAACCAGTCTCGGGTTCGGGCAACCACGCTCACATGCTCCGGCTGGAGCCCCACCTCTTCGTGCAGTTCGCGGATCATCGCCTGCTCGGGGGTCTCCCCCCAGTCAATTCCGCCTTGCGGAAACTGCCACGAATGGGTGCGAATGCGCTTCCCCCAAAATACCTGATTTTTCTGGTTGAGCAGGATGATGCCGACGTTGGGCCGAAAGCCGTCCCGGTCAAGCATAATCAAACCCCAATTTTTAAACTTCGTTCATTATGCACAGCATGTGCGGTGCATCAAGGGGCGAAGGCGTCTATTGTTCAGCGAGTCAAGTCATGAAAGCCTCCCAATTCCTCATTTCCACCCTCAAGGAGGCGCCCGCGGACGCCGAAGTGGTCAGCCACAAGCTGATGATGCGCGCCGGGATGATCAAGAAGCTGGGTGCGGGCATCTACACCTACATGCCCATGGGCCTGCGCGTCATCCGCAAGGTGGAGGCCATCGTGCGCGAGGAGATGAACCGTGCCGGCGCGGTGGAGTTGACCATGCCGGTCGTACAGCCGGCCGAGCTCTGGCAGGAAACCGGCCGTTTCGACAAGATGGGCCCGGAGCTGCTGCGCATCCAGGACCGCCATGGCCGCGATTACGTGGTGCAGCCCACCAGCGAGGAAGTGGTCACCGACATTGCGCGCCAGGAAATCAAGAGTTACAAGCAGCTACCCAAGAACTTCTACCAGATCCAGACCAAGTTCCGCGATGAACGCCGTCCGCGCTTTGGCCTGATGCGCGGGCGCGAATTCACCATGAAGGACGCCTACAGCTTCGACCGCGACCAGACTGCCGCCAAGGCCAGCTACCAGGTCATGGCCGGGGCCTATCGCAAGATTTTTGACCGCTTCGGCCTGCGCTACCGTGCCGTGGCCGCCGACAGCGGCGCCATCGGTGGCGATCTGTCCGAAGAATTCCAGGTGATTGCCTCCACCGGCGAAGACGCCATCATCTATTGCCCCACCAGCGACTACGCGGCCAACATTGAAAAAGCGGAGGCCTTGGCGCCTGCCGCCCCCCGTGCGGCTGCGCAGGCAGCTATGGAAAAGGTAGCAACGCCGGGCAAGAGCACCTGCGAAGACGTGGCCGAGCTGCTGGGCGTGCCGCTCGCCACCACCATCAAGTCGCTGGTGCTGGCGACCGACGAGAAGGACGAGCAGGGCGTGGTCGTGAAAACCCAGGTCTGGCTGCTGCTGCTGCGCGGTGACCACGCCATGAACGAAGTCAAGGTCCGCAAGCTGCCCGGGCTGGCGGAGTTCCGCTTTGCCACGGTGGACGAAATCGCGGCCCACTTCGGCTGCAAGCCCGGCTACCTGGGCCCAATCGGTCTGAAGCAGCCGCTCAAGATCGTGGCCGACCGCGAAGTCGCCGTCATGGCCGACTGGATTTGCGGCGCCAACGAAGAAGACTTCCACATCCGCGGCGTCAACTGGGGCCGTGACCTGCCCGAGCCCGACCTGGTGGCCGACCTGCGCAATGTGGTCGATGGCGACTTATCGCCCGACGGCAAGGGCGTGCTGGCCATCGAGCGCGGCATCGAGGTGGGCCACGTGTTCTACCTGGGCACCAAGTACAGCCAGGCCATGAATGCGACGTTCCTGGACGTCAACGGCAAGCCGCAGTTCATGGAAATGGGTTGCTACGGGATCGGCATCACCCGCTTGCCGGCCGCCGCCATCGAGCAGAACCACGACGACAAGGGCATCATCTGGCCCGACGCCATTGCGCCCTTCACCGTGGTGCTGTGCCCCATCAGCCCCGACCGTTTCCCCGACGTGAAGGCCGCAGCCGACGCGCTGTACGCCGAACTGCTGGCCGCCGGCGTGGACGTGCTGCTGGACGACCGCAACGAGCGCCCCGGCGCCATGTTTGCCGACTGGGAGCTCATTGGTGTGCCACACCGCGTCACCATCGGCGACCGCGGTCTCAAGGACGGCCAGGTCGAATACCAGCACCGCCGCGACAGCGCCGCCAGCCCGGTGGCCGTGGCGGATGTGGTGAGCCTGATCATGGCCAAACTGGCTGCATGACACCTGCGGATGGGGTGACAACGGCCGTATCCAGAAGGCGGGTGGTTCTGCCCCTGCTGGCCGGCCTGGGCCTGTTGTCGGTCCGGGCGCCGGTCTGGGCAGGGCGCCAGGTGGAAGAGCCGCTGGTGGACTCGGTGCGCACGGCCCTGAGTTCGGCCATCCACAACGCGGCGCCCCCCATCCCCGAGTTTGCCGACACCGAGTCGCGCCTGGCGTACCTGCGCTGGCTGGGTGCCATGAGCGAGAAGCTGAAGAAGAAAAAACCCGAGTGGGAGACGCGCAAGGAGTTCTTGCAGACCGTCTGGTACGAGAGCAAGCGTGCCGGCCTGGATGTGGCGCTGGTGCTGGGGCTGATCCAGGTGGAGAGCAACTTCCGCAAATACGCGGTGTCGTTCGTGGGGGCGCGCGGCTACATGCAGGTCATGCCGTTCTGGACCCGGGTGCTGGGCGACGGCGACGCCGGCAAGCTGTTCCACATGCAGACCAACCTGCGCTTTGGCTGCGTGATCCTGCGCCACTACCTGGAGCGCGAAAACGGCGATCTGTTCCTGGCCCTGGGGCGCTACAACGGCTCACGGGGCAAGGCGCCGTATCCCAATGCCGTGCTGGGTGCCAGGCGGCTGTGGGAGTTTGCTGCCAGGTAGCGGGATGAGTGGGGTGCGCCAAACGCACAGCCCGGCTGATCCGGGCTGCGCATCAGGGGGGCGACGAGAAAATCAGGCCGCTGCGGTGCCCAGGGCTTTTTGCAGATCGCCGCTCTCGTACATCTCCATCATGATGTCCGAGCCACCGATGAACTCGCCCTTGACGTAGAGCTGCGGAATGGTGGGCCACTGGCTGTAGTCCTTGATGCCGGCGCGGATTTCGTCGTCTTCCAGCACGTTCACGGTCTTGACCGTCTTGGTGTCGATGCCGCAGGCCTTCAGGATCTGGATGGCACGGCCGGAAAAACCGCACTGCGGGAAGCTGGCGGTGCCCTTCATGAAGAGCAGGATTTCATTGTTCTTTACCAGCTCATCAATGCGTTGTTGTGTGTCGCTCATCGCCAAAACTCCATAAAAACAGGCCCCATCGGCCTATAGATGCATACGAAAGCAGCATTATCCCCCGTCTTGCGGCCGGCCGCCGGCCAGCGTGGGTATTGCCCCCGGCAGGCGAGCCCCGCTGCAGCGCGCAATGCCGCCCAGGTCGTGCCGGGATTGCACGGCTTGCAGCCCCGCCGCCTGCAGCAGGGCCTGCACTGCTGGCGCCTGGTCGTAGCCATGCTCCAGCAGCAGCCAGCCGCCGGGCGTCAGGTGGGCCGGCGCCTGGCGAATGATGGTGCGGATGTCGTCCAGCCCGTCGGCACCGCTGGTCAGGGCCTGCGGGGGCTCGTGGGCCAGGGCCGCCAGATGCGGGTCGGCCTCGGCGATGTAGGGCGGGTTGGAGACGATGGCGTCGAAGCAGCCGGTCATGCCGTCCAGCCAGGACCCCTGGCGGAACTGCACCGGTAGACCCAACCGCCGGGCATTGCCCTGGGCCACGGCCAGGGCGTGCTGGCTGTAATCCAGAGCGTGGACCTGCAGGTCAGCCCGGGTGGCCTGCAGCGCCAGGGCGATGGCGCCGCTGCCGGTACCCAGGTCCAGGACAGTGGCGCCGGGGCGCTCGCCCAGCACCTCCAGTGCCCAGTCCACCAGGGTTTCGGTATCGGGGCGGGGCACCAGCACCCGGGCATCCACCACCAGGTCCAGCCCGTAGAACTCCTTGTGGCCGGTGATGTAGGCCAGCGGCTCGCCGGCCACGCGGCGGCGCACGGCCTGGGTCAGCGTGGCCTGGGCCTGTGGGGGCAGGGGATCGGTGTCGTGCGCCAGCAGCCAGGCACGGTCGTGGGCGCTTTGGCCCAGCGCGTGCAGCACCAGCAGCTGGGCGTCCAGCCGGTCCAGGCCCTGTGCCTGTGCCAGCGCCAGGCCCTGTGCCACGGTTGCGGGTGCCGGCGGGAGATCGGTGGGGGCTTGCATATGCTATGAATTCAATAGCTGTGCACGCAATGAATACGGCGTCTGCGGCACGATCTAACCTGTAAAAATGCCCGTCACCGGTTGGCGCTGAGTTCCAGTGCCGCCAGCTGCTCGGCCGCCTCGTAGGCTTGCAGGGCCTGCACCACATCGTCCAGATCGCCTTCCATGATGGCGAGCAGCTTGTACAGCGTGAGGTTGATGCGGTGGTCGGTCAGGCGCCCCTGCGGGAAGTTGTAGGTGCGGATGCGGTCGCTGCGGTCGCCGCTGCCCACCAAGCTCTTGCGCTCGGCGGCGTCCTTGGCGGCGCGTTCGCTGCGTTCTTTCTCGTGGATGCGGGCGGTCAAGACTTTCAGCGCCTGCGCCTTGTTGCTGTGCTGGCTGCGTCCGTCCTGGCATTCAGCCACGATGCCGGTGGGAATGTGCGTGATGCGCACGGCCGAGTCGGTCTTGTTGATGTGCTGGCCGCCGGCGCCGCTGGCGCGGTAGGTGTCGATGCGCAGGTCCGAGGGGTTGATCTTGATGGCCTCGGCCTCGTCCTGCTCGGCCAGTACGGCCACGGTGCAGGCGCTGGTGTGGATGCGGCCCTGGGTCTCGGTGGCGGGCACGCGCTGCACGCGGTGACCGCCGGATTCGAACTTCAGCGCACCGTAGGCGCCGGTACCGTTGTGGTGGCCTTCCATGCGCACCACCACTTCCTTGTAGCCACCCAGCTCGCTGGGCGATTCGCTGACAATCTCGCTCTTCCAGCCGCAGCGGTCGGCGTAGCGCATGTACATGCGCAGCAGGTCGCCGGCAAACAGGGCGGACTCGTCGCCGCCGGTGCCGGCGCGGATTTCCACAAACGCCGGGCGGGCATCATCCGGGTCCTTGGGCAGCAGCATGCGCTGCAGCTCGCCCTCCAGTTGCGTCAGTTCGGTCGTGGCGCTGGTGATTTCTTCTTCCGCCATTTCCGCCATGTCGGGGTCGGATTTCATCTCTTGTGCACTGGCCAGATCGGCCTCACGTTGCTGGTAGCGCGCCCAGCGGCTGGCCACGGCCGACACATCGGTGTGCTCACGCGAGAGTTTGAGGAACTGCTCCATGTCCTTCATGATGTCTTCGCGGGACAGCAGGAACTCCAGCTCGGCCTGGCGTTCGGTGTAGCGGACCAGTTGTTGGCGGAAAAAAGCTTTCATGGGCATGCAATCTGGATGACGGGTAGCGCGACGACGGTAAGGCCCTATCCGAAGCGAAATAACAAGATGTGGCTGTTAGGCGCCCCTCTCGCCCAGCGGGGGAGAGGGGTGGGGGAGAGTGGGGGCCAGCGCAGCTAACGGCTGTTGCGTAAGAAGAAATGCGAAATGGCCGCGCCCGCGCGCTCGCGGGCCTGGGCGTCGCCGGTGTGCAGCTCGGCCATGGCGCCGTGCAGCATTTTTTGCGTCAGGCCCTTGGAGAGGGCTTCCAGCACGGCGTCCACCGGCTCGCCCTTGGCCAGCAGCTTGCGGGCCCGGGCCAACTCAGAAGCGCGCCAGATATCGGCTTGGGCGTTGAGCTGCTGGATCAGCGGCACGCTGGCACGCTGGTCCACCCAGTGCATGAAGCTCTGCACGCCGGCATCCACAATGGCTTCGGCCTGCGCCACGGCGGCCTGGCGGCTAGCCTGCGCGGTCTGCACCACGCTGGCCAGGTCGTCCACGGTGTACAGGTACACGTCTTCCAGGGCCTTGACCTCGATCTCGATGTCGCGTGGCACGGCCAGATCGACCATGAACATGGGGCGGTGGCGGCGTTTTTTCAGAGCCCGCTCCACGGCACCCAGACCGATGATGGGCAGAGTGCTGGCGGTGCAGCTGATGACGGCGTCGAATTCGTGCAGCCTGCTGGGCAGGTCGGCCAGGCGCATGACCTCGCCGCCGAAGCGGGTGGCGAGCTTTTCACCGCGCTCCAGCGTGCGGTTGGCAATGGCGATGGACTTTGGGTTCTTGGCCGCAAAGTGGGTGGCGCACAGCTCGATCATCTCGCCGGCGCCCACAAACAGCACCTTGACCTTGCCCAGGTCTTCAAACAGCTGGCCCGCCAGACGCACGGCGGCGGCGGCCATGCTGATGGAGTGCGCGCCGATTTCGGTGGACGTGCGCACTTCCTTGGCCACGGCAAAGGAGCGCTGGAACAGCTGGGAGAGGGTGGTGCCCAGGGCGCCCGCGGCGTCGGCGGCGCGCACGGCGTCTTTCAACTGTCCCAGGATCTGGGGCTCGCCCAGCACCATGGAGTCCAGCCCGCTGGCCACCCGGAAGGCGTGGCGCGCGGCCTGGCTGTCCTGCAGGCTGTAGGTATGCGAGCGCAGTATTTCGGGGGAAATGCCGGCCGAGTGGGCCAGCCAGTCCAGCGTGGGTTCCAGCTCCGACTGTTCGCCGGCGCAGTAGATCTCGGTGCGGTTGCAGGTGGAGACGATGGCCGCCTCTGGCATGCGGTTGAGCGACTGGCGCAACCCGCGCAAATGGGGTTCGATCTGGTCCATGGCGAACGCAAACCGGCCCCGCAAATCCAGCGGTGCGGTGGTGTGGTTGATGCCTAAAGTCCAGACTGCCATATATGCACGTTATACCCAATTATAAAATCGTCGGCACCACAACCAACTCCGGGGCCCTGCGCCCGTCTGTATGGGCCCTCTGGACCTGCTGAACCACCTGCTCAATTTTCTGGCTCCCGCCGTGGCCGTCGGCTTGGTGCTGGCCGTGGCAACACCGATTTTCAACCGAAAAAAACTGGCAATCCGCTCCGTTGCTGCGCAGACTGCTATCAATTCCATAGTGGGCGTGCTGGCCCTGGCGCTGGGACTGTGGTTTTTCGGTCGCGACGGCAAGATGGCCTCCTACGGCGCCCTGGTGGCGGCGGTGGCTGCCAGCCAGTGGTGGGCCGCGCGCGGGCGGCGCTAGGTCAGTCCGGGCTGAAGGCGTCCACGCGGTCGGTGATGAGACCGTCCGTGCCCAGGTCGAGCAGGCGCTGGGCCTCGTCCGCGTCGTTGACGGTGTAGCTCAGGGTGCGAAAGCCGCCGGCCTGGGCCTGGGCCACGCTGTGGCTGTCCCACAGGGCGTGGTGGCAGATGATGGCCACGCAGTCCAGCGCGCGCGCTGCTTCCAGCCAGCCGTTCCACAGGGATTCCAGCAGCAGCCCGCGGGGCAGTTCGGCATGGGCGTGGCGGGCGCCCTCCAGGGCCTCGACGTCAAAGGAGCTGAGCAGCGGCGCCACTGCCTCGTCCTGCCACAGCCGCGCCACGTGCCGAGCCACCACTTCGCCGGTGTGGCGCTCGGTGCCGGGGCTGGGCTTGAGCTCCAGGTTCAGGAACAGGTGGTTGCGCAGGCAGAAGGCGGCCACGGCGTCCAGCGTGGGCAGGGGCTCGCCGGCATAGGCGCGGGAATGCCAGCTGCCAGCGTCCAGTTGCGCCAGCAGGCCCCAGGGGTGGTCGCCGCCAAGGGCGCTGTGCCCCTCACCCAGCCGGGCGCGGGCGTTGGTGGTGCGCTGCAGGGTGTCGTCGTGCAGCAGAAAGGGCACCCCGTCCTGGCTGAGCTTCACGTCGCACTCGAACATGCGGTAGCCGTGGCTGGCCCCCAGGCGGAAGGCGGCCAGGGTGTTCTCGGGGGCCAGTTTGCCGGCGCCGCGGTGGGCGATCCAGCGCGGATAGGGCCAGTGGGCCAGGGGCGGCAGGGGATGGGTGGTGGCGTTCATGGTGTTGTGGGCCCTGAAACGGTTGGGTGTAATGGCGATTGTGGCTGCTTGGCGGGCATCGGGCCAGTGCCCTGCCGGGTGGGGTTCCAGTAGAGACCGTGGGTGATTGGTGCACTGCGGTAACATCTTCCCTCTGCCAAAGCGGCCCGTCCACCTGCCTGGGCCGCAACCGAAATACCCGATGAACGCTCCCACTTCGCTCAACCACCTTTTGTCCGGCGCCCATCCGGCGCCGCACGTGCACGAACGCATCCGCGAAATCCCCTACAACTACACCTCGTTTTCCGACCGGGAGATCGTGATCCGCCTGCTGGGCGAGCCCGCCTGGACGCTGCTCAACCAGCTGCGCGGCGAGCGCCGCACGGGCCGCTCGGCCCGCATGCTGTACGAGGTGCTGGGCGACATCTGGGTGGTGCAGCGCAACCCCTACCTGCAGGATGACCTGCTGGACAACCCCAAGCGCCGCGGCCAGCTGGTCGATGCCCTGAACCACCGCCTGGCTGAGGTGGAAAAACGCCGCACGCCGCAGACCGACCCCGAGCGTGACGCCATGGTGGGCCAGCTGCTGGTGGCGGCCCGCGCCGCCGTGCAGGCCTTTGACGCGGCTTTTGTGGATGTGGCCACGCTGCGCAGAAAGGCGCAGAAACTGTTCAACCGGCTCACCGCCAAGGACAACATCAAGTTCGACGGCCTCTCCAGGGTGTCGCACGTGACCGACGCCACCGACTGGCGCGTGGAATACCCGTTTGTGGTGCTCACCCCGGACACCGAGGCCGAAATGGCCGGTCTGGTCAAGGGCTGCATCGACATCGGCCTGACCATCATCCCGCGCGGGGGCGGCACTGGCTACACCGGCGGCGCCATTCCGCTGACCTGGAAATCGGCTGTCATCAACACCGAAAAGCTCGAGGCCATGACCGAGGTCGAGATGCGCCGCCTGCCCGGGCTGGAGCACGACGTGGCCACGGTCTGGACCGAAGCCGGTGTGGTGACCCAACGCGTGGCCGATGCCGCTGAGCGCGGCGGCTACGTATTTGCGGTGGACCCAACCTCGGCCGAAGCCTCCTGCGTTGGCGGCAACATTGCCATGAACGCTGGCGGCAAGAAGGCCGTGCTGTGGGGCACGGCGCTGGACAACCTGGCCTCCTGGCGCATGGTGACGCCGCAGGCCGAGTGGCTGGAGGTGACGCGGCTGAACCACAACCTGGGCAAGATCCACGACGTGGATGTGGCCAGCTTCGAGCTGCAGTATTTCAAGGCCGACGGCAAGACCAGACTGCGCACCGAGCGCCTGGACATCCCGGGCAAGACCTTCCGCAAGGAAGGCCTGGGCAAGGACGTGACCGACAAGTTCCTCAGCGGCCTGCCCGGCATCCAGAAGGAGGGCTGCGACGGCCTCATCACCAGCGCCCGCTGGGTGGTGCACCGCATGCCCGCGCACACCCGCACGGTGTGCCTGGAATTTTTCGGCCATGCGCGCGGCGCCGTGCCCAGCATCGTCGAAATCAAGGACTTCATGTTCGCCGAGCAAAAGCGCAGCGGCGTGGTGCTGGCCGGGCTGGAACACCTGGACGACCGCTACCTCAAGGCCGTGGGCTACGCCACCAAGAGCAAGCGCGGCGGCCTGCCCAAGATGGTGCTGTTTGGCGACATTGCCGGCGACGACGCCGACGCCGTGGCCCGCGCCACCAGCGAGGTGGTGCGCATTGCCAACTCGCGCAGCGGTGAGGGCTTCATCGCCATCAGCCCGGAGGCGCGCAAGAAATTCTGGCTCGACCGCAAGAAGACCGCGGCCATCTCGCGCCACACCAACGCCTTCAAGATCAACGAGGACGTGGTCATTCCCCTGCCGCGCATGGCCGAGTACACCGACGGCATCGAGCGCATCAACATCGAACTGAGCCTGCGCAACAAGCTGGCCCTGTGCGACGCCCTGCAGGAGTTCTTTGCCCGTGGCAACCTGCCGCTGGGCAAGTCGGACGACGCCAGCGAGATCCCTTCGGCCGAGATGCTGGAGGACCGCGTGGCGCAGGCCCTGGCATGCATTGCCGAGGTGCGCGCGCAATGGCAGGGGTGGCTCGACCAGGTGGAGAGCCTGTTCCCGCAGCTGCAGGACCACACCCTGCGTGCCAGCTGGAAAACCCAGCTGCGCGCACCGTTGCAGGGCATCTTCACCGGCGGCGCGTTCGAAGCCATCCTGGCCGAATGCACGGCCATCCACCAGCGCGTGCTCAAGGGCCGCGTCTGGGTGGCGCTGCACATGCACGCCGGCGACGGCAACGTGCACACCAACATCCCCGTCAACAGCGACGACTACGACATGCTGCAGGCCGCGCACGGCGCGGTCAAGCGCATCATGGCGCTGGCGCGCTCGCTGGACGGCGTGATCTCGGGCGAACACGGCATTGGCATCACCAAGCTGGAGTTCCTGAGCGATGCCGAGCTGCAGCCGTTCACCGACTACAAGGCCAAGGTCGACCCCGAAGGCCGCTTCAACAAGGGCAAGCTGCTACGCAATCAGGAGCACGCTGCGCAGGCTGCAAGCGGTCTGGGCGGTGATATGGCCCAGAATTTCCCGGCCTATGCCGACCTGACCAACGCCTACACGCCGTCCTTCGGCCTGATGGGCCACGAGTCGCTGATCATGCAGCAGAGCGACATTGGCGCCATTGCCGATTCGGTGAAGGACTGCCTGCGCTGCGGCAAGTGCAAGCCGGTGTGCAGCACCCACGTGCCGCGCGCCAACCTGCTGTACAGCCCGCGCAACAAGATCCTGGCGACCTCGCTCCTGGTGGAAGCCTTCCTGTACGAGGAGCAGACCCGCCGCGGCATCTCCATCAAGCACTGGGAGGAGTTCGAGGACGTGGCCGACCACTGCACGGTGTGCCACAAGTGCCTGTCGCCGTGCCCGGTGAAGATCGACTTCGGCGACGTCACCATGAACATGCGCAACCTGCTGCGCAAGATGGGCAAGAAGAGCTTCCGCCCCATGGCGGCGTTCCAGGCCTGGTTCATCGGCACGCAGAGCATTGGCGGCATCCAGTTCGCCCATGCGCTGACCAACCTCAGCTTCAAGGGCCAGCGCCTGGGCAACCGCGTGCTGTCCCTGGTGGCGCGCAAGCAGACCAGTGCGCCGCCGGCCACGGTGGGCACGGCGCCCATCAAGGAGCAGGTCATCCACTTCATCAACAAGAAGATGCCCGGTGGCCTGCCCAAGAAGACGGCGCGCGCGCTGATGGACATCGAGGACCCGGATTACGTGCCCATCATCCGCAACCCGCAGACCACCACGGCCGAGACGGAAGCGGTGTTCTACTTCCCCGGCTGCGGCTCCGAGCGCCTGTTCAGCCAGGTCGGCCTGGCCACGCAGGCCATGCTGTGGCATGCGGGTGTGCAGACTGTGCTGCCGCCGGGCTACCTGTGCTGCGGCTACCCCCAGCGCGGCAACGGCCAGTTCGACAAGGCCGAGAAGATGATCACCGACAACCGGGTGCTGTTCCACCGCGTGGCCAACACGCTGAACTATCTGGACATCAAGACCGTGGTGGTGAGCTGCGGCACCTGCTACGACCAGCTGCAGGGCTACGAGTTCGACAAGATATTCCCGGACAGCCGCATCATCGACATCCACGAATACCTGCTGGAAAAAGGCATCACGCTGCCGGCCGACCAGCCGGGCTACCTGTACCACGAGCCCTGCCACAACCCCATGAAGCAGGGCGACTCCATGAAGACCGTGCGTGCCCTGGTGGGCGACAAGGTGCTCAAGAGCGAACGCTGCTGCGGCGAGAGCGGCAGCCTGGCCGTGTCGCGCCCCGATGTCTCCACCCAGGTGCGCTTCCGCAAGGAAGAGGAAATCCGCAAAGGCGAGGCCCAGCTGCGCAGCAGCGGCGCGGTGCCGGCCGAGCAGAACGTGAAGATCCTCACCTCGTGCCCGAGCTGCCTGATGGGCCTGAACCGCTACCAGGACGACGTGCAGAACGGCCTGCTGGAAGCCGACTACATCGTGGTCGAGATGGCCAAGCAGATCCTGGGCACGAACTGGATGCCCGAGTACGTGCAGACGGCCAATGCCGGCGGCATCGAACGGGTGCTGGTGTAGACCACGCAGAACGAAAGGACGGCTATGGCAGGCTTGAAGGCCGGGGCTCCGACCCCGCAGGATCTGACGGTGCACAGCCAGTCGCGGGTGCTCGAGATCCGTTTTTCGGACGGCGCGCACTTTCGCATTCCGTTCGAGCTGATGCGCGTGTACTCGCCATCGGCCGAGGTGCAGGGGCACGGCGCCGGGCAGGAAACCCTGCAGACCGGCAAGCGCGACGTGACGCTGGACGCCCTGGAGCCCGTGGGCAATTACGCGGTGCAGCCCCATTTTTCCGACGGCCACGCCTCCGGCATCTTCACCTGGGATTACCTGTACTTTCTCGGTTCGCAGCAGGCACAGTTGTGGCAGGATTACGCAGACCGGCTCAAGGCGGCCGGCGCTGACCGCGATGCGCCCATGGCGCCCAAGGCCGGCCCCGGCTGTTCCAGCCACTGAGTGGGCGAGTCTTGCTATTGTTTTTATAGCTGTTTGCGCAATATGGATGGGGTTTGCAGCCTGTTTTTCCTATAAAATTTGACCATGACAACAACTCACTTTGGTTTCCGTTCGGTCGATGAATCCGAAAAGGCGCAACACGTGCGGGGCGTTTTCGACTCCGTTGCCCCCAAGTACGACCTGATGAACGACCTCATGTCCATGGGGCTGCACCGCGCCTGGAAGGCCTACACCGTGCTGGTGGCCAACCTGCACGAGGGTGACCGGGCGCTGGACATTGCCGGTGGCACGGGCGATCTGGCCCTGGCCTTCTCCAAGAAGGTGGGCAAGAGCGGCCAGGTGGTGCACACCGACATCAACGAGGCCATGCTGCGCACCGGGCGCAACCGCCTGATCGACGCCGGCGTGGTGCTGCCCACCACGGTGTGCGACGCCGAGAAGCTGCCGTTCCCCGACAACCACTTCAACCTGGTCAGCGTGGCCTTCGGCCTGCGCAACATGACCCACAAGGATGTGGCCCTGGCCGAGATGAATCGCGTGCTCAAGCCCGGCGGCAAGCTGCTGGTGCTGGAGTTCTCCAAGGTGGCGGCCCCGCTGGAGAAGGTGTACGACTGGTATTCGTTCAAGGTGCTGCCCCGCCTGGGCAAGCTGGTGGCGGGCGACGACGCCAGCTACCGCTACCTGGCCGAGTCCATCCGCATGCACCCCGGGCAGCAGGAGCTCAAGGCCATGATGCACAAAGCCGGATTCGGCCATGTGGACTTTCACAACATGACGGGTGGTGTGGTGGCCTTGCATGTCGGAATCAAATGTTGAGACTTGGAAAAACCCCGTCCGGCCCCAGCTGCGGAGTTACTTTGGAGATGTTATGAAAATCTGGACAGTGGTGCTGGCTACCTTCCTGGCGGTGTCAGGGTTCAACGCCGAGGCCGCGCGCCTGGGCGGTGGCAAGTCGTTTGGCAAGCAGTCGTCCAACGTCACGCGCCGTGAGGCCACGCCGGCCGCGCCGGCGCAGAACGTGACCAACGCCGCGCCCAAGCCGGCCCCCGCGGCCGCACCGGCCCCGGCTCCCGCGCCCAAGCGCCCCTGGGGTGCCATGCTGGGCGGCCTGGCTGCCGGCCTGGGGCTGGCCTGGCTGGCCCATTCCCTGGGCATGGGCGAAGGCTTCGGCCAGATCCTGATGTTTGCCGTGCTCGCTCTGGCCGCCGTGGCGGCGGTGCGCTGGTTCCTGCGCAGCCGTACGCCGCAGCCCGCCGCAGGGCAACCGTTTGCGTTCCAGGGCGCGGGCCATGTGCCCTCGGTCGATGCCAAGCCCTACCGGCCCGAGAACGTGGGCAACGACGCCTCCGCGCGGCCCTGGGAGCGGGGTGGCATGGCGTTCGAGCCGGCCAGCCCGGCATCGGGTTCCATGATCGGTTCGGCCCTGTCCGGCTCGCAGAGCTGGGGCATTCCCGCCGGGTTTGACAGCGAGGGCTTTCTCAAAGCGGCCAAGACCAATTTCGTGACCCTGCAGGCGGCGTGGGACAAGTCCGACATCCCGGCGCTGCGGGCCATGATGACCGACGCCATGCTGGGCGAGATCCGGTCGCAGCTGGCCGAGCGGGAAACCCACACCGGCGCCAGCCCCAACCTCACCGAGGTCGTGATGATCGAGGCCCACCTGCTGGGCATTGAAGAGCTGGACGACGCCTACATGGCCAGCGTGGAGTTCTCCGGCATGATCCGCGAGGAACCGTCGGCGGGTCCCAGCCCGTTCCGTGAAGTCTGGAACATGACCAAAGCCAAGAGCGGCCCCAGCGGCTGGCTGGTGGCCGGCGTGCAGGCCCTGCAATAGGCATGCAATAGGCCGGACATCCACAGGGGCTGACCGCCGCAATGGCGGAACCGGCCCGTATTCGGGGAATAATGGGGGACTATGGCAACACAGTCCCCTTTTTCCATGCTGGAGGGCCTCCTCCAAAACTTCAATCTACCTCCCGCGCCGCCCGCCTGGGCCGTCGATGAGACGCACCGGCGCATTGTGCTGCTGCTTAACCATGTGTTGATGCAGGAGCCGCAGGCCATGGAGCGCCTGGTCCGGCAAAAAGGGCGTGTGGTGCTCATGCAGTGGCGCAGCCTGACCTTCACGGTGCAGGTCACCCCCGCCGGCCTGCTGGACCTGGCCGCTGCCGGTGCGCCGGCCGACCTCAAGCTGGTCATTGCCGAAGAATCGCCCTTGGCCATCGCGCAGGCCCTGCTGCAGGGCGACAAGCCGGCGGTGCGCATTGAGGGCGACGTGCAGCTGGCAGCCGAGGTGAACTGGCTGGCCGACCATTTGCGCTGGGACATCGAGGAAGACCTGGCCCGGGTGCTGGGCGATGCCCCGGCCCATGCGCTGGTGCAGGCGGCACAGACGCTGGCGCAGGCCGTGCAGCAGTTTGTGGGCCGGCGTACCGGCGGCAGCACCAACGGCAGTGCCAGCGGGTCGGCTGCATGAGTCGCCTGTACCGCGGGGTTTTCATTGTCTGGGTGGTCTTCCGCTACGGACTCGACGAGCTGGTTCTCAGCGGTTTCCAGAAACCCTGGCTGGCGCGCCTGACGCGGGTGCTCACCTTTGGCCGCGCGCTGGACGCGCCACGCGGCCAGCGCCTGCGCGAGGCGCTGGAGCGCCTGGGCCCCATTTTTGTCAAGTTTGGCCAGGTGCTGTCCACCCGGCGGGACCTGATGCCCGTGGACATTGCCGACGAACTGGCGCGCCTGCAGGACCGGGTTCCGCCGTTTCCCTCCGAGGTGGCCGTGGCCACCATCGAGCGCGCCCTGCGCAAGCCCCTGAGCGAGCTGTTTGTGTCGTTCGAACAGGAGCCGGTGGCCAGCGCCTCCATTGCCCAGGTGCACTTTGCCGTGCTGCGCGACCGCAACAACCGGCTGCGCGAGGTGGCCGTCAAGGTGCTGCGCCCGGGCATGCTCGCGGCCATCGAGAAAGACCTGAGTCTGATGCGCATGATGGCGGGCTGGGTGGACAGTCTGTCGGCTGATGGCAAGCGCCTGCGCCCGCGCGAGGTGGTGGCGGAGTTCGACAAGTACCTGCATGACGAGCTGGACCTGGTGCGCGAGGCGTCCAGTGCCGCCCAGCTGCGACGCAACATGGAAGGCCTGCAGCTGGTGCTGGTGCCGGAGATGCTGTGGGACTACTGCACCACCGATGTGCTGGTGATGGAGCGCATGCACGGCGTGCCCATCAGCCAGGTGGACCGCCTGCGGGCGGCGGGGGTGGATATTCCCAAACTGGCGCGCGACGGTGTCACCATCTTCTTTACCCAGGTGTTTCGCGACGGGTTTTTCCACGCCGACATGCACCCGGGCAATATCCAGGTCAGCCTGGACCCGCAGACGTTTGGCCGCTACATCTCGCTGGATTTCGGCATTGTCGGAACCCTGACCGAGACCGACAAGGAATACCTGGCGCAGAATTTTGCGGCCTTCTTCCGGCGCGACTACAAGCGCGTGGCGGAGCTGCACATCGAGTCCGGCTGGGTTCCTCCGGGGACTCGGGTCGACGAGCTGGAGGCGGCCGTGCGGGCCGTGTGCGAACCGTATTTCGACCGGCCCCTGCGGGAAATCTCCCTGGGCATGGTGCTGATGCGTCTGTTTCAGGCCTCGCGGCGCTTCCAGGTGGAAATCCAGCCCCAGCTGGTGCTGCTGCAGAAGACACTGCTCAACATCGAGGGCCTGGGGCGCGAGCTCGACCCCGAACTGGACCTGTGGGCCACGGCCAAGCCCTT
This sequence comes from Rhodoferax sp., assembly GCA_019449595.1. Lineage (GTDB taxonomy): Bacteria > Pseudomonadota > Gammaproteobacteria > Burkholderiales > Burkholderiaceae_C > Allorhodoferax. The sequence continues at coordinate 168,834 of JAGRPL010000004.1, forward strand.
CCTCGAAAAATGGATGATGGGCCAGGTGGGGCCGCAAAAGCTGCTCGACCAGCTCAAGGACCAGGCGCCCCGCTACGCCAAGCTGCTGCCCGAGCTGCCCATGCTGCTGCATGCCTATTTGCGCCGCGGGGGGGCGGATTCCGGGCGGGTCATGGACGAGCTGCTGGCCGAGCAGCGGCGCACCAACCGCCTGCTGCAGGCGCTGGTGTATGCCGTGATCGGGTTTGCCCTGGGCATGGTCGTCATGCAGTTTGTGGTCCGCGTACGGCTTTTCTAGTGCGAGCCTTATAATTGAAGGCTTTGCAACTTGAAGTCAGAGCCCCAAAGCCATGCCCATATACGCCTATAAATGCGAGTCCTGCGGGTTTGCCAAGGACGTATTGCAGAAAATGTCGGATGCTCCGCTGGAGGTGTGTCCTTCGTGCGCCCAGCCCACGTTCAAGAAGCAGGTCACTGCGGCCGGCTTCCAGCTGAAGGGTTCGGGCTGGTACGCCACCGATTTCAAGGGTGGCGGCAGCGCCCCCGCAACCGGCGTGGCGCCGTCCACCGCGGAGGCTGCCGCCCCCGCTGCCGAATCCCCGGCACCCAAGGCTGAACCGGCTGCTGCGCCCGCTGCGCCGGCATCGGGCAGCTGACGCCTGCCGCCCAACCGACTGGATTGCCCGTGCCCTTCAAAAAATACATGCTCACCGGCCTGATGGTCTGGCTGCCGCTGGCCATCACCATCTGGGTGCTGCTGTGGCTGGTTGGCATGCTGGATGCGGTGTTCGGCGGCTTCCTGTCGGCGCTGGCGGCCGTGACGCCGGCCACCCTGGGGCCCGTGCTGGATCGCCTGCACAACATTCCCGGCCTGGGCGTGCTACTCGTGGTGTCCGTCATGCTGTTCACCGGCGCGCTGGTATCCAACGTGGCGGGGCGGTGGTGGATCAAGCAGTGGGACCGCATCTTTGCCAACATCCCGATCGTCAAATCCATCTACAACAGCGTCAAGAAGGTGTCGGACACGCTGTTTTCCAGCAACGGCAATGCGTTTCGCACGGCGCTGCTGATCCAGTACCCCCGCCAGGGCAGCTGGACCATCGCCTTCCAGACCGGTGTGCCAGGCGGCGAGGTGGCGTCCCACCTCGGCCCCGACTACATCAGCGTCTACGTACCCACCACGCCCAACCCGACCAGCGGCTTCTTCCTGATGCTGCCCCGGGCCGATGTCGTCGAACTCGACATGAGCGTGGACCAGGCGCTGACCTACGTGATTTCCATGGGCGCGGTTCCCCCCGCCATGCCGGTGCAAAAATCGGTGCCCCCCAGATAACCCTTAACCATGTTCCGCTGCCGGTCACGGTGGCGCCCTGAAAGCAAGCTATGGCCATGCGCTCCCACTATTGCGGTCTGGTGACCGAAGCCCAACTGGGCGAAACCGTTTCCCTGTGCGGCTGGGTGAACCGCCGCCGCGACCACGGTGGCGTGATCTTTGTCGACCTGCGCGACCGCGAAGGGTATGTGCAGGTGGTGTGCGACCCCGACCGCGCCGACATGTTCAGCGCCGCCGAAGGCCTGCGCAACGAGTTCTGCATCCAGGTCAAGGGCCTGGTGCGCGCGCGTCCCGCAGGCACGGTCAACGATAACCTCAAGAGCGGCAAGATCGAGGTGCTGTGCCATGAGCTGACGGTGCTCAACCCCTCGGTGACGCCACCGTTCCAGCTCGATGAGGACAACCTGTCGGAAACCACGCGTCTGACGCACCGTGTGCTGGACCTGCGCCGCCCCTACATGCAGAACAACCTGATGCTGCGCTACCGCGTGTCCATGGAAGTGCGCAAGTTCCTCGACGCCAACGGCTTCGTCGACATCGAAACCCCCATGCTCACCAAGAGCACGCCCGAAGGTGCCCGCGACTACCTGGTGCCCAGCCGCGTGCACGACGGCCAGTTTTTCGCGCTGCCGCAAAGCCCCCAGCTGTTCAAGCAGCTGCTGATGGTGGCCGGCTTTGACCGCTACTACCAGATCACCAAGTGCTTCCGCGACGAAGACCTGCGCGCCGACCGCCAGCCCGAATTCACCCAGATCGATATCGAGACCTCGTTCCTGGGCGAGGAAGAAATCCGTGCCATGTTCCAGGGCATGATCACCACGGTGTTCAAGAACACCATCAACGTGGACCTGGGCGAATTCCCGGTCATGACCTACGAGCAGGCCATGCACCTGTACGGCTCCGACAAGCCCGACCTGCGCGTGAACCTGCAGTTCACCGAACTGACCGACGTGATGAAGGACGTCGACTTCAAGGTCTTCTCCGGTGCCGCCACCATGAAGAATGGCCGCGTGGTCGCCCTGCGCGTGCCCGGTGGCTCCGCGGAAGGCGGCGGCATCAGCCGCGGTGAGATCGACGCCTACACCGAGTTCGTCAAGATCTACGGCGCCAAGGGTCTGGCCTACATCCGCGTCAACGACCTGTCCAAAGGCCGCGATGGCCTGCAGAGCCCCATCGTCAAGAACATCCATGACGTCGCATTGGCTGCCGTGCTGGAGCGCTCCGGCGCCCAGAATGGCGACCTGATCTTCTTCGGCGCGGACAAGGCCAAGGTCGTCAACGACGCCATCGGTGCCCTGCGCATCAAGATCGGCCACAGCGAATTCGGCAAGAAGAACGGCCTGTTCACCGGCGGCTGGCGCCCCATGTGGGTGGTGGACTTCCCGATGTTCGAGTTCGACGAGGAAGCCCAGCGCTACACCGCGACCCACCACCCCTTCACTGCCCCCAAGGACGGCCACGAGGACTGGATGGTCACCGCGCCCGAGAAGTGCATCTCCAAGGGCTACGACATGGTGCTCAACGGCTGGGAAATGGGGGGCGGCTCGGTCCGTATCCACCGCGCCGACGTACAGCAGAAGGTGTTCGACGCACTCAAGATCAGCCCCGAAGAAGCGCAGCTCAAGTTCGGCTTCCTGCTCGACGCCCTGCAGTACGGCGCGCCCCCGCACGGTGGCTTGGCCTTCGGCCTGGACCGCATCGTCACGCTGATGACCGGCGCCGAGTCCATCCGCGACGTGATCGCCTTCCCCAAGACACAGCGCGCCCAGTGTCTGCTCACGCAAGCGCCGTCGCCCGTGGACGAGAAGCAGCTGCGCGAGCTGCACATCCGCCTGCGCACCCCCGAGGCTGCCAAGACCGCCGGCTGAACGGGTCTGGTGCACAATGAAAGGGCGCTCGGGTAGCGCCCTTTTTTATGTCCACACCCTACAAGATTCCCCAATCCGTGCTGGTGGTCATCCACACCCCGGCGCTGGAGGTGTTGCTGATCCGCCGAACCGAGGGCGTGGGGGACGCCGCGTTCTGGCAGTCGGTCACCGGCAGCAAGGACGCCCTGGACGAGACGTGGGCGCAGACGGCGGTGCGGGAGGTGGCCGAGGAAACCGGCATCGATTGCGGCCCCGCCAGCCGTCCGGACGTGGTGCTGCAGGACTGGCATCTGGAAAATGTGTACGCGATCTACCCGCGCTGGCGGCACCGCTACGCCCCCGGGGTGACGCACAATACCGAACGCCTGTTCGGGCTGCAGGTGCCAGCGGGAACCCCCGTTACCCTGAACCCGCGTGAGCACACCCATTACCGCTGGCTGCCTTACCGGGAGGCGGCCGAACAGTGTTTTTCGCCGTCCAATGCCGAGGCCATACTGCAGCTGGCGCGGTTTGCGGCGGCGGTGCCATTGGAAAGGACGTGACAGCATGACACTCTTGCGCGTAGCGACCTACAACATCCACAAGGGTGTGCAGGGCATCGGGCCGCGGCGGCGGCTGGAGATCCACAACCTGGGCCACGCCATCGAGCAGCTGGACGCCGACATCGTGTGCCTGCAGGAAGTGCGCAAGGTGCACCGCCGCGAAGCCGAGTACTTCACCCACTGGCCCGAGATGCCCCAGGCCGATTTCCTGGCACCGGAGGGTTATGAGGCTGTGTACCGCACCAACGCCCATACCCGGCACGGCGAGCACGGCAATGCCATGCTGTCACGCTGGCCGGTGGTTGCGCACCAGCACGAAGACATGTCGGACCACCGGTTCGAGCAACGGGGCCTGCTGCACGCGGAAGTCCTGGTGGAAGGACGCACCGTGCATGTGGTGGTGGTGCACCTGGGCCTGATCAAGGCCAGCCGGGTGCGCCAGCTGGCGCAGCTGCAGCGGTTTGTCGCGCGCGAAATACCCGCCGATGCCCCCATCGTCGTGGCTGGCGACTTCAACGACTGGGGCTCGCTGGTGCAGAACGCACTGGGGGCTGCCGGGCTGGTGACCTGCGGGCAGCAGCGCGTTGGCACTTTCCCTTCGCGCCTGCCGGTGGTGCAGCTGGACCATGTGTATGCGCGCGGGCTCATTCCCCGGGGCCTGCAGGTGCCGCGGGGGCGCATCTGGGGCCGCATGTCGGACCACCTGCCCCTGATTGCGGAGTTTGAGTTGCCGCAGGGTGCCTCTTGACGGTTCCGGTGTTCAGCCCCGGGCACCAGCTGCGGCTCCTGCAGGGCGGGGTTGCGTGCTTTGCGGCCATGGTGGAGGCCATTGACCGCAGCGTGCAGGAGGTCCGGCTGGAGACCTACATCTTCAGCTTTGACGCCTCCGGCGAGCGGGTGGCCGCCGCGCTGGTGCGCGCCGCGCGGCGGGGCGTGCCCGTGTACTTGGTGATGGATGGCATCGGAACCCCGACGGTGCCGGCGGACTGGGTGCACCGCTTTACCGAGGCGGGAGTGCGCTGGCACCTCTTTTCCCCGCTGGGGCGCTGGGGGCTGCTGATCCCGGGGCGCTGGCGGCGCCTGCACCGCAAGCTCTGTGTGGTGGATGGGCGTGTCGCCTTTTGTGGCGGCATCAACATCCTGGACGACTATTACGAACCGGACCACACGGCGCTGGACGCGCCCCGTTTTGATTTTTCGGTGCGGGTGGAGGGGCCGCTGGTGGTCGATGCCCACCGCGCCATGGCCCAGTTCTGGGAGCGGCTGCAGATCACCCGGCAGCTGGAGCGCTGGGACTTCGAGGAGGCCCGCCAGTCTCTGCAGAAGGCCTTCACGCCGCAGCCTGCCGGCCCGCTCAGGGTGCCGGGCGCCGGCACCGGTGCCAGCGCCGCGCTGGTGCTGCGGGACAACGTGCGCAACCGCAGCCGCATTGAGCAGGTCTACCGCAAGGCCATTGCAGAGGCTCGCCAGGAGGTGCTGATTGCCAACGCGTACTTTGTGCCGGGCGGCAAGCTGCGCCGGGCACTGGTGCATGCGGCTGGACGGGGGGTGCGCGTGCGCCTGCTGTTGCAGGGGCGGTATGAGAACTTCATGCAGTACCACGCCGCCCGACCGGTGTACGGCAAGCTGCTGGCCGCCGGCATCGAAATCCACGAGTACGCCGCGAGCTTCCTGCACGCCAAGGTGGCGGTGATCGACGAACAATGGGCCACCGTGGGTTCCAGCAACCTGGACCCCTTGAGCCTGCTGCTGGCACGGGAGGCCAATGTGGTGGTCGAGGATGGGGCGTTTGTCCAGGAGCTGCGCACCTGCCTGACCACCGCCATGGACACCCAGGCTGTGCGGTTGGATGCCCAGGTGTTTGCCAACCGGCCATGGCGCCAGCGTTTCCTGGACCGGCTGGCGTTCTGGCTGATGCGGCTGATGCTGTTTCTGACGGGTAGCCGCTATTGATTTGATAGCTGTCTGCGCAAAAGGCGCGGGGGCTCGCGGCCAAAAACCTTATTGTTTAAAGGCTGGTAGTATGCTGGCATGTTAATGAAAACACAGAGCACCATGAACCCATCCGATGCCGATGAGGGAACCCCTGTTTCCGTCAAGATCAGGGAGCGGCTGCTGGCCGCCCGCAAGCGCTTCAACGCCAACGACAACATTGCGCAGTTTGTGGAGCCCGGCGAACTGGAAAAGCTCCTGGACGAAGTGGAAGTCAAGATGCAGGCCGTGCTCGACAGCCTGGTGATCGACACCGCAAACGACCACAATACCGACAAGACGGCCCGCCGCGTGGCCAAGATGTACGTCAACGAGGTATTCCGGGGGCGCTACGTCACCGGCCCCACCATCACCGAATTCCCCAACGTCGGCCACCTCAACGAGCTGATGATCGTAGGCCCCATCACCGTGCGCAGCGCCTGCAGCCACCACTTCTGCCCGGTCATCGGCAAGATCTGGATCGGCGTCATGCCCAATGAGCACACCAACGTGATTGGCCTGTCCAAGTACGCCCGTCTGGCCGAGTGGATCATGGGCCGGCCGCAAATCCAGGAAGAGGCGGTGGTGCAGCTGGCCGACCTGATCCAGGAAAAGACCCAGCCCGACGGCCTGGCCATCGTCATGGAAGCCAGCCACTACTGCATGGCCTGGCGCGGCGTGAAGGACATGGACAGCAAGATGATCAACTCGGTCATGCGCGGCGTGTTCCTGAAAGACCCGAACCTGCGCCGCGAGTTCTTGTCCCTGATTCCCCGGAAAGGCTGATACCCATGTTGGTCCGTTTGCTTTACGCCAGTCGCGCCGTAGATCCCAGCGCCGATTCCATCGAGTCCATCCTCACGCAGTCGCGGCAGTACAACCCCACCTGCGGCATCACCGGTATCCTGTGCTACGGCGGCGGCATCTTCCTGCAGGCCATAGAAGGCGGCCGCAACGCGGTGAGCGAGTTGTATGGGCACATCCAGAAGGACGCGCGCCACAAGGACGTGGTGCTGCTGCACTACGAAGAAATTTTCGAGCGGCGTTTTGGCGGCTGGACCATGGGGCAGGTCAACATGTCCAAGATCAACACCAGCATCCTGCTCAAGTACGCCGAAAAACCCGAGCTGGACCCTTATGCGGTGTCGGGCAAGGTATCGCTGGCCCTGCTGGAAGAGCTGATGGCCACGGCGTCCATCATTGGCCGGGTCTGAAGTTGGCGTTTGCGGGCCCACAACCCCGCCGCACGCTCCGCCGGACGTGACCGAGCTGGTCGGCTGCGACTTTTCCAGCCGGCCCACAGCGCGCAAACCCATTGTGCTGGCCCTGGGGCATCTGGAGCGCGGACGGGTTCTGCTGTCCCGGCTGGAGCGCTTGGCGTCATTGGACGCGTTCTCGGGCTGGCTGCAGCAGCCACGTAGCTGGGTGGGGGCGTTTGACCTGCCCTTTGGCTTGCCCCGGGAACTGGTCGAAACCCTGGATTGGCCCCGTGACTGGGCGGCGTGCATGCGCCACTATGCGGCATTGGACCGCGCGACGGTACGCGCCACCTTCGCCGCGTTTTGCGACGCCCGGCCGAAGGGCGCCAAATTTGCCCACCGGGCGACCGACTGGCCAGCCCACTCCAGTCCGTCCATGAAATGGGTCAACCCGCCGGTGGCCTACATGCTGCATGCCGGTGTGCCGCGCCTGCTGGAAGCCGGCATCCATTTGCCGGGCTTGCATGCGGGAGACCCGCAAGACGTGGACGCCACCGGGCAGCCGCGCCGGGTGGCACTGGAGGCCTATCCCGGCCTGCTGGCGCGCGAAATACTGGGCGCACGCAGCTACAAGAGCGATGACAAGGCCAAGCAGACGCCCGAGCGCCTGATCGCCCGCAAGGACCTGGTGACGGCGCTGGAAATGGGGCAGACCCGTCTGCACCTGCGCCTGAAAGTCACGCATGCCCAGCGCGATGCCCTGGTGGCAGATACTTCGGGTGATGCGCTGGACGCCGTGCTGTGCCTGCTGCAGGCGGCCTGGGCCTGGCAGCAGCATCGGCAGGGCGCACCCTGCTATGGCTTGCCGCCGGAGATGGACCCGTTGGAGGGGTGGATCGTCAGCGCGCAGGCCGCGCCCGGCATCAACGCCGGGGGATGACGGTTTCCTGGAGCTTGAGCGCCAGCTGGGAGATGGCCAGTGCCGCAGGGCAGCCGGGGGTGTTTTGCAGCAGCAGCTGCCGGCGCATGACGGCTTGCCGCACGGAGGGGTCGGCCGGGATGTCGCCCATGTGGATCAGCTTGACCGGACGGCCGGGTTCGCTGGGGACAAAGCGGTCGAGCACCTGCTGCAGCTGTGTGGTGATGGCGCGTCCGTCGCCCAGGCGGGCGGTCTGGTTGATCACCATGCGGATGTTCTGGCGCTTCTGCTGCCCGACCAGCACCTTGATGGTGGCGTAGGCGTCGGTCAGGGAGGTGGGCTCGGGGGTGGCCACCACCAGAACCTCGGAGGCCAGGGACACGGCAAACAGCACCACGTCGGAGATGCCGGCGCCGGTGTCCAGCAGCACCACGTCGTAGTGGGGCACCAGCCCCTCCATGATGCGCAGAAAGTCGTCCCGCACCTCGGGTGACAGGCGGGAGTACTCCACCATGCCGGAACCCGCCAGCAGTACGGAAAACCCGCCGGGTGCCCGGACGATGGCGTCTTCCAGCCGGGCCTTGCCGGTAAAGACGTCGTGCAGGGTCACCTTGGGGTACAGGTTGAGCACCACGTCCAGGTTTGCCAGTCCCAGGTCGGCGTCCAGCACCAGAACCCGCTGGCCCAGTTTGGCCAGTGCAGCGGCCAGGTTGGCGGACACGAAAGTCTTGCCCACGCCGCCCTTGCCGCTGGTGACGGCCAGCACCTTTCCGAGCGGCTTGAGCGGCACGCCCGCGCCGGCGGCGGTGGTTTCCGGGGGATTCAACACGTCAGACATCAATTCACCCTTTGCATGGCGCCATGGGCCGCTGGGCCCGGCACGTCGCTGGAAACATTCTCGATCCACGCCGGGTCCCCGAGCGCGAGATGGCTAAACAGGAGGGTCTTTTCTTCGGCGCTGACATAGATTTCTTGCTGCTGATCCAGACAGACGCAGTTGCGGCCGCTGGCCTTGGCCCGGTACAGCTGGGTGTCGGCGCGCTCCGTCCACAGGGCGGCGGTCGAGCGGACCCATTCTGGCGCATAGGCACCGCCCACGCTGACTGTGACCTGGAGCGTCACGCTGGGGGAAATCGGGATCACCAAAGCTTCCACGGCGGAGCGGATGCGCTCGGCCACCACCATGCCGAAGGCCGTATGGCAGTAGGGCATGACCACGGAGAACTCTTCCCCCCCGTAGCGGGCCAGCGTGTCCATGGGGCGCACGCAAGCGGCCAGGCATTTTGCGACGGCCTGCAACACGCGGTCGCCGGCCTGGTGGCCGTAGGTGTCGTTGACCTTCTTGAAATGGTCGATGTCCAGCATCAGCAGAAGTGTCGGTTCGCCGGAGCGCGCGACCATGTCAATGTTGCGGTCCAGCGTGGCGCGGAACTGGCGCCGGTTGGCCAGGCCGGTCAGCGGGTCCCTGAGCGACAGTTCGCACAAGCCGTCAATGACGCTTTGCAGGTAATCGCGGGCCGACTCCTCGGGCGGAGGCAGGGCCATCACCATGTCGTGGTCCAGCAGCGCCCGCGCGTCATCCAACTGCAGTTGACACAATTCAACGAAGGGATTGGAAGGGGAGGGAGCCACGGCGTGATTCAAAGTTGAGCCGATAAAGTCTAACAGGAACCACTGTCATGGTCGCTGCAAAAACGGCTGGCATCGCGGGCATTTGACCGCAATTCGCCAAGTATTTCTCGCGCTTATGCAGCCGGGGTTCCGGTCGCGCCCCGCAGCCGCGCGATCTGCGCCAGAGCCTCGGTATCGGTGCGGTAGAGCTGCAGCAAGGGGCTGTCGTCCAGCTGGCCGGCTCTTCGCAACACGGTTTCCACCGGCAATTTGATGCCGCTGATGTGCAGCGTGACGCCGTGTGCCTGCAGCGCTACCCGCAGGGCGCTGAAAACTTCCACACCGGTGGCGTCGATGCGGTTGATGGGATGGGCAAACAGGCACACATGCCGGGTGTCCGGGTGTGCCGCCAGGTAGCCGGATATGTTGCGCTCGAAGCTGCTGGCTGCCGCAAAGTCGAGCTCGGCGTCCATGCGCAGCGCATACATGTGATCGGCCAGCGGCGCCAGGTCCCAGAGGTGGCGGTCACGCAGGCTGCCGTCCGGGTGCAGGCCCACTTCGATGATGCGCGGGTGCAGGCGCTGGTGCAGGAAGTCAATCAGGCCCAGCATGACGCCGGCCAGCACCCCCCAGTAAATGCGCGGCGCCGTCAGCAGCGTGACCAGGAAAGTCACCCCCATGGTGAATGCTTCCATGCGCAGCAGGCGCCACAACCGCACAAAACTGGCTGGCTTGAGCAGGCTGCTGACGGCCGCCACGACTACGGCTGCCAGCACCGCGGACGGCACGTGGTACAGCGCCGGGGTCAGCCACAGCAGGACGGCCAGGACCATGACCACCGTCACCACCGTGGCCCAGCCGGTCTGGGCCCCCGCGTACAGATTGATGGCCGAGCGCGAGAACGACGAGCTGGTGGGGAAGCTGCCGGTGGCGCCGGACGCCAGCTTGGCCAGGCCCTGCGCAATCAGGTCCTGGTTGTCGTTCCAGGGCTTGTGTTCGCGCAGGTTCTCCACCTTGGCACTGGAGGCGGTCTCCAGAAAGCTCACCAGGGTGATGACCATGGCCGGCACGATCAGTGCGCCCAGCGTGCCCCAGGCCAGCGTGCCCGGCCAGTACAGGCCCGGCAGCCCGGAGGGCAGCGCGCCAATGACGGCGCCGCCGTGCCCGGAGAAACCGCTGGCGTAGCTGAGGGCGCCCGCGCCAATGACGGTGACCATCACGATGGGGGCGTTGGGGGCCAGCTGCTTGCCGACCACCAGCAAGGCCAGGCTGCCCAGGCCGAAGGCGGCGGCCATGGCATCGACATGGGGTGCGGCCAGCCAGACGGACCAGTCCCCTTGCATGCCCAGCAGGGCCGGCAACTGTGACAACACGATCAGCACCGTGGCCGCCTGGGTGAAACCGGCCAATACGGGGGCGCTGACCAGGTTGAGAATCCAGCCAAAGCGCCCCAGCCCCAAACCGACCTGCATCAGGCCGCTCAGCAGCGCCAGCCACACCGCCAGCGCCACCCATTGGGCACTGCCGGGTTCGGCCAGGCCCGCCAGCGAGGCGGTGACCAGCAGACTGGAGAGGGCGGTGGGCCCTACCGACAGCCGGGGTGATGCGCTCCACAGCACCGCCACCAGAGCCGGCAGAAAAGACGCGTAGATGCCGGTGACCAGGGGCATGCCCGCCAGCGCCGCGTAGGCCACCGACTGCGGCACGATGACCAGCGACACCGTCAGCCCGGCGGCGACTTCACCGCGCAGCAGCGTGGCGTTGGGGCGGGGCCAGGCCAGAAACGGCAGCCAGCGGGTGAATCGGGTCATGCGGCGGCGTGCGTGCTGCCACACACCGGGCACGCCGGGTTGCGCGGCAGGCGGATGTCGGTCCAGCCCATGCCGCGGCCGTCGAGCATCAGCAGCCGCCCGGTGGCCGGTTCGCCCGCTCCACTGAGCAGCTTCAGCGCCTCGGCGGCCTGCATGCTGCCCATGATGCCCACCAGCGGCGCGAACACGCCCATGGTGGCGCAGCGGGTTTCCTCGAAGGTGGTGTCGGGGGGAAAGACGCAGGCGTAGCAGGGCGAGTCGTCGCGTCGGGGGTCATACACCGCGAGCTGGCCGTCAAAGCGGATGGCCGCACCCGAGACCAGTGGCACGCGGTGGCGCACGCAGGCGGCATTGAGTGCCTGGCGGGTGGCGAAATTGTCGCTGCAGTCCAGCACCACATCGGCCTGGGCCACCAGAGTGGCCAGCTGCCCGGCGTCGGCGCGCACGGCCAGGGTGGTGATGTGCAGGCTGGGGTTGATGGTCAGCAACGCCTGGCGGGCCGACTCCACCTTGGGTTGGCCGACACGGGCTTCGGTATGGATGATCTGGCGCTGCAGGTTGGTCAGGTCGACCGTGTCGTGGTCGACCAGGGTGAGGTGCCCTACACCCGCCGTGGCCAGGTACAGGGCGGCGGGGGAGCCCAGACCGCCCAGGCCGATGATGAGCGCATGCGCCTGCAGGATGCGCTGCTGCCCCTCGATTCCCAGCTCGTCGAGCAGGATGTGGCGCGAGTAGCGCAGCAGTTGCGAGTCATCCATGGAGCCGTATCGCCGCCGGGTCGTCCCAAGGCAAAACAGCCCCCGTGGGGGGCTGCGCAGTACGTGAAGCGACCAGCGTCGGGGCCATGCCCTAGTTGTCCTTGGGTTCTTCCTTGCGCTCCACCAGGGTCTTGCTGACCAGGACCGCACGACCCTTGAGCTGGTTGATGGCCTGGGCCAGCTGGAAATCCTTGTCGGAACCAAACTCGGGCGGGCGGCGCTCGGAGGCGGGCTTGCGCGATTCTTCCTCCAGGCGCTTGAGGGCTTCGTCGCGGGCTTTTTCCAGGCCGGGGTCCTTGACTTCCTCGCCCTGACCGCTGGCCAGGTGCTTGCCCAGATCGGCTTCGCGGGTACGCAGGACAGCAAACGGGCTGCCCTCTTCGGTTTCGTCCACCATCACGTCGGGCACGATGCCCTTGGCCTGGATGGACTTGCCGCTGGGGGTGTAGTAGCGCGAGGTCGTGATCTTCAGACCGGTGTCGGGCCCCAGGGGGCGGAAGGTCTGCACCGAGCCCTTGCCGAAGGTCTGGGCGCCCATGATGGTGGCGCGTTTGTGGTCCTGCAGGGCACCGGCCACGATTTCACTGGCCGAGGCGGAGCCTTCGTTGACCAGCACCACTAGGGGAACCTTCTTCAGGCTGGCGGGCAAGCCTTTCAGGGGGTCGGAGCCGTCGCGTCCCAGGTAGTCGCGCAGGGTGGCCCGCAGAACCTGCTTGCTTTCGGGCGTCTGGCCGTTGGTGGACACCACCGTGACGTTTTCAGGCAGGAAGGTGGCGGACACCGCAATGGCGGCGGTCAGCAGGCCGCCGGGGTCGTTGCGCAGATCCAGCACCATGCCCTTGATGCGCGGGTCCTGCTTGTAGAGCTCTTCAATCTTGTGGGCGAAGTCCTCGACCGTGCGCTCCTGGAACTGGCTGACGCGGATCCAGGCGTAGCCAGGTTCCACCAACTTGCCGCGCACCGACTGCTGCTTGATTTCTTCGCGGGTGATGGTGACGGTGAAGGTCCGGTTCTCGTCCTTGCGGAACACCGTGAGCACCACCTTGGTGTTGGGTTCGCCCCGCATGCGCTTGACGGCATCGTTGAGGGTCAGGCCCTTGATGGCGGTGTCGTCCACGCGGGTGATCAGGTCATTGGTCTTGAGGCCGGCGCGAAAGGCGGGGGAGCCCTCGATCGGCGAGACGACCTTGACCAGGCCGTCTTCCTGCGTGATTTCGATGCCCACGCCGACGAATTTCCCGGAAGTGCCTTCCTTGAATTCCTTCAGCGATTTCTTGTCAAAGTACTGGGAATGGGGGTCCAGGCTGGAGACCATGCCGGAAATGGCTTCGGTGATGAGCTTCTTTTCGTCCACCGGTTCCACATAGTCGCTCTTGACCATGCCGAAGACGGCGGCCAGCTGCTGCAGCTCTTCCAGCGGAAGCGGCGCCAGCGTGTTGCGTGCCACGGTTTGCAGCGACACGGTCGTCAGCGCACCGGCGAGAACGCCCACACCTACCCAGCCCGCAATTTTCAGTTTTTGACCCATAAATATTCCTGTATCGGCCCAATATACACCTTGGAGGCGTTTTGCAGCCCCCGGTTCCCGGATTTGTGTAGGTGCGGTCAATCCGGGTGGTTGCAAGCCGTATTTTTTACGCTTTTCCCTGGGCTGCAACTGCCGCTGCGGCCTTGGCGGCGGCTTCGGCGTCGCCCAAGTAGTAGTGGCGGATGGGTTTGAGGTTGGCGTCGAGCTCGTAGACCAGCGGAATGCCGTTGGGGATGTTCAGGCCCACGATGTCGTCGTCCGAGATGTTGTCCAGGTACTTCACCAGGGCCCGGATCGAGTTGCCGTGGGCCGCCACCAGCACGCGCTTGCCGGCCTTGATGGCGGGGGCCATCGACTCGCTCCAGAAGGGCAGCACCCGCGCCACGGTGTCTTTCAGGCACTCGGTCAGCGGTACGTCTTCGGGTTTGAGGTTGGCGTAGCGTCGGTCGCCACGCTCGCAGCGGGGGTCGGTGGCTTCCAGCGCGGGCGGCGGGGTGTCGTAGCTGCGGCGCCAGACCAGCACCTGGTCATCGCCAAATTGCTTGGCGGTTTCCGCCTTGTCCAGTCCCTGCAGCGCGCCGTAGTGGCGCTCGTTGAGGCGCCAGCTCTTGGCCACCGGCAGCCAGGTGCGGTCCATCTCGTCCAGGCAGTACCACAGGGTGTGGATGGCACGCTTGAGCACGCTGGTGTAGCACAGGTCGAACTCGTAGCCTTCGGCCTTGAGCAGCTTGCCGGCGGACATGGCTTGCGATACGCCGGTGGGGGTCAGATCGACGTCGGTCCAGCCGGTGAAGCGGTTTTCAAGGTTCCAGGTGGATTCGCCGTGGCGGATGAGAACGAGTTTGTACATGGTGACGGGAATAAATGCGGGGATGGAGCCGGGAGTCCCGGCAGCGAAACAGCCGCCATTCTAAAATGGCAGGCTGACGGATACGTAACCAACAAGGAACAAAGTGAAATTCATTTTCGATAACTGGATGTTGATCTCCATCGCCCTGGCTTCGGGCGCCCTGCTGTTGTGGCCCGTGATCCAGGGTGCTGCCACGGCGGGTCTGGACCCCGCCGGTGCCGTGCAGCTGATCAACCGCGAAAAAGGCGTGGTGATTGACGTCTGCTCCCCGCAGGAGTTTGCCGCGGGCCACGTGGGCGGCGCCAGGAATATCCCGCTGGACGATCTGGAAGCCAAGCTGGCAGGCGCCGTCAAGAACAAGGCGCTGCCCCTGATCCTGGTGTGCCAGTCCGGCGCGCGCTCCGGCCGTGCCGTGGCGATCGCCAAGAAACTGGGTTACGAGCAGGCTCAATCGCTGGGCGGCGGGCTCGCGGCGTGGAAAGCGGCTAACCTGCCGGTTGAAAAAACCTGAGCGTTGCCCCATATGGGGTGTCAGGCCCCATTCCTTATTTGCCATAGAAAGCGCACCTCCCATGCAAGCCGTCAAGATGTACACCACCGCTGTCTGCCCCTATTGCATCCAGGCCAAGCGCGTCCTCCAGTCCAAGGGGGTGGCGCACATCGAAGAGGTGCGCATCGATACCCAGCCCGAAGAGCGCGCCAAGATGATGGAATTGACTGGCCGGCGCACCGTGCCGCAGATTTTCATCGGCGCAACCCACGTGGGCGGCTGCGACGACCTGATGGCGCTGGACAGCCGGGGCGGTTTGTTGCCTTTGCTCAATGCGGCCTGAATAGTGCGCCAGGAGCCGCTTGCGGCCTGAGATAATTCCGCGGTAACGCTATTTTTGTTGCACGTCTGTCCGGCACCCCGCGGGCGGGCCTTGCCCTACTTTGAAAGACTGTTCCCATGTCAGACCAGACCCCCGTATTCCAGATTCAGCGCGTCTACCTCAAGGAAGCTTCGCTGGAGCAGCCCAACTCTCCCGCCATCCTGCTGGAGCAGGAACAGCCGGCGGTGGACATCCAGCTGGGCGTGGAAGCCACGCCGGTTGCCGAGGGCGTTTTTGAAGTGTGCGTGACTGCCACCGTGCAGACCAAGATCAAGGACAAGACCGTGTTCCTGGTGGAAGCCAAGCAGGCCGGCATTTTCGAGATCCGCAACGTGCCCGAAGAGCAGATGGGCCAGATCATGGGCATTGCCTGCCCGCAGATCGTCTACCCCTACCTGCGCGGCAACGTGGCCGACATCGTCCAGCGCGGCGGCTTCCCGCCCGTGCACCTGTCGGAAATCAACTTCCAGGCCATGTACGAGCAGCAGCAGATGGAAGCAGCCAGCGCCGCCAACGGCAGCCTGCCCCAGTAATTTCGGGCATTTTGGGCTTGCAGCCCCCGTGTTGATTGCGTAGCTAGCTATGAAAATAATAGTGCTGGGTGGTGGCGCCTGGGGTACGGCGCTGGCGGTCAGTGCCAGTGGCAACCCGGCGGCGCAGCATGCCGTGACCCTGTGGGTGCGTGACGCGGCGCAGGGCCAGGCCCTGGCCCGCCAGCGCGTGAACCAGCGTTACCTGCCCGGGGTGGCGTTGCCATCGGGCCTGCTGATCAGTGCCCAGCCGCTGGCGACGGAGCTGGCGCACCAGGACCTGGTCATCGTGGCGTCCCCCATGGCGGGCCTGCGCGGCCTGCTCGGCACCTTGCGCCAGTGCACCGTCCCGGTGGCGTGGCTGTGCAAGGGGTTCGAACAGGGTGTGGGCGAGGCGCCCGGCCTGCTGGGCCATGAGGTTCAGGGCCAGGTGGCACCCGGTCTGCGGGCCGGCGTGCTCAGCGGTCCCAGTTTTGCGCAGGAAGTGGCACAGGGCCAACCCACCGCGCTGGTCGCGGCCAGCGCGTATGCGGACGTGCGCGACGCACTGGTGGCCGGCTTTCACAGTCCGACACTGCGGGTGTATGCCAACGACGACGTCGTCGGGGTGGAGGTGGGCGGTGCCGTCAAGAACGTGCTGGCCATTGCCACCGGTCTGTGCGATGGCTTGCAGCTGGGGTTGAACGCCCGCGCCGCTCTGATCACGCGAGGACTGGCCGAAATGACCCGCCTGGGGCTGGCATTGGGCGCCCGGGCCGAAACTTTCATGGGCTTGAGTGGTCTGGGGGATCTGGTGCTCACGGCCACGGGCGATCTGTCGCGCAACCGGCGCGTGGGTCTGGCCCTGGCGCAGGGCAAGACCCTGCAGCAGGCGGTGGAGGCTCTGGGCCACGTTGCCGAGGGCGTGTACTGCGCCCGCACCGTGGTGCAGCGCGCCCGCAGCCTGGGCGTGGACATGCCGATTGCCCGCAGCGTGGTGGATTTGCTGGACGGGCGCCTGCAACCGGCGCAGGCCGTGGCGACCCTGATGGGGCGCGAACCCGCCAGCGAAGGGAACGGCTCGGCGTTCTGATCCGCCGGGCGGCTTCAGCCCTGCTGGACCCGCGCCGCAATGTGGGCCAGCGCTTCTTCCACCTGGTCCACCAGAATCAGGCACAGTTCGCCGGGCGCCAGCTTGTCCATGGCGGTGTCGATGGCGCGGAACTCCCCCTTGATCTCCGAAATGTCAGTGGTGCGCTGCGCGTTGGCCAGGCCCTGGCGCAGCAGGGCCACCACTTCACCGTCCTTGCGGCCGCGCTGGCACTGGTCCTCGTAGAGCACGACTTCATCGAAGGCATTGCCCAGGATTTCGGTCTGCTGGCGGATGTCCTGGTCGCGCCGGTCGCCCGCACCGCTGATGACCACGCTGCGCCGCGTGCCGGACATGGCCTGCACGGCCTGCACCAGCGCGATCATGGCGTCCGGGTTGTGGCCGTAGTCGGCAATGACCGTGGCGCCGCGGTACTGGAACAGGTTGAAGCGCCCCTGGGCGTTGTCCGTGTCGTTGGAGAAGCGGGCCAGCCCCTTGCGGATGGTGTCCCACGGCACATCCAGCGCCCACACGGCCGCCACGGCCGCCATGACGTTGTCGACCTGGAAGCCGATGGCGCCGCCCAGTGTCAGCGGCACATCCTTCAGGGCAATGGTCTGCTGGAAATCGCCCTTGGCAGCCACGATGTGGCCGTCCTCGACGTAGACCACCGCCTGCCCCTGGGCCCGGTGCGTGGCCATGACGGGGTGGTTCTTGTCGGCGGCAAAAAACGTCACGGCGCCGCGGCACTTGCTGGCCATGGCGGCCACGGCGGGGTCGGCGGCATTGAGTACGGCCACGCCCGTGGGCGCCACGTTCTGGACGATGACGCGCTTGAGCACGGCCAGGTCCTGCACCGTGGTGATGTAGTTCAGGCCCAGGTGGTCGCCGCTGCCCACGTTGGTCACCACGGCCACGTCGCAGCGGTCAAAGGCCAGGCCTTCGCGCAGCACGCCGCCCCGCGCGGTTTCCAGCACGGCGGCGTCCACGTCCGGGTGCAGCAGCACGCTCTTGGCGCTCTTGGGGCCGCTGCAGTCGCCGGTGTCGATGCAGGTGCCGTCCACATAGACGCC
This sequence comes from Rhodoferax sp., assembly GCA_019449595.1. Lineage (GTDB taxonomy): Bacteria > Pseudomonadota > Gammaproteobacteria > Burkholderiales > Burkholderiaceae_C > Allorhodoferax. The sequence goes on from JAGRPL010000004.1 coordinate 186,747, forward strand.
GTCGGTGTTGGTCATGCCCACCCGCAGCCCGTTGTAGGTCAGCAGGTGCGAGATCAGCCGCACGGTGGTGGTCTTGCCGTTGGTTCCGGTGACGGCCACGATGGGAATGCGCCCGTCCTGCCCGTTCTTGAACATGCTGGAAATGATGGCCTCGCCCACGGCCCGGCCCTTGCCGAACGAGGGCGCCAGGTGCATGCGCAGGCCTGGCGCGGCGTTGACTTCCACCACGCCGCCGCCCTGTTCCTCGATCGGGCGCAGGATGCTGTCGCACACCACGTCCACGCCACAGATGTCCAGCCCCACCATGTGCGCCGCGGCCACGGCGCGCGCGGCCACATCGGGGTGCACGTCGTCGGTCACGTCGGTGGCCGAGCCGCCGGTGGACAGGTTGGCGTTGTTGCGCAAATTGATGCGCCGGCCCTTGTCGGGAATGTCGTCGGCGGTCACGCCCTGGGTGGCCAGGCAGGAGCGGGCAATGTCGTCGATGCGGATTTTGGTCAGCGACGTGGAGTGCCCGCTGCCGCGGCGCGGGTCCAGGTTGACCTGGTCCACCAGCTGTGTGATGGTGTGCACGCCGTCGCCCACCACCGTGGGCGGGTCGCGGCGGGCCGCGGCCACCAGCTTGTTGCCCACCACCAGCAGACGGAAATCGTTGCCGGGCATGTACCGCTCGACCAGGATGTCGTCGCGGAACTGGGTGGCAATGGCGTAGGCCTTCAGCAGATGTTCCTTGCTGGTGATGTTGACGGTAACGCCCTTGCCCTGGTTGCCGTCGTTGGGCTTGACCACCACGGGCAGGCCGATTTCGCAGGCGGCTGCCCAGGCGTCCTCGGCATCGCGCACTTCGCGCCCCATGGGCACGGGCACGCCGGCGGCGGACAGCAGTTTCTTGGTCAGGTCCTTGTCCTGGGCAATGGCTTCGGAAATGGCACTGGTGGAGTCCATTTCGGCGGCCTGGATGCGCCGCTGCTTGCTGCCCCAGCCAAAGCGCACCATGCTGCCTTCGGTCATGCGGCTGTAGGGAATGCCGCGGGCCACGGCCGCATCCACAATGCAGCCGGTGCTTGGGCCCAGGCGCACGTCCTCGTCCAGGTCGCGCAGCTGGGCTAGGGCATCGGCCAGGTCGAACGGGGTGTCATCCCGCGCGGCCAGGCACAGTGCCTCTGCCAGTTCCAGCGCCAGCCGGCCCACGGCCTCTTCGCTGTACTCCACCACCACTTGGTACACGTGGGGTTCCACGGTCGCGGTGGTGCAACTGAAGGTGACGGGGCAGCCCGCCTGCGCCTGCAGGCCCAGGGCCGCCAGCTCCAGCACATGGGCCATGGAAATGGAGGTGTCGTGGCCGGTGGGCTGGAAGGGGCCGATTTCCGGGAAACGGGCCCGCAGGCGGGTCTCGAACCCTTCCATGCCGCTGACCAGGCTTTCCTCGGCGCTGCAGGACACGACCGACTGTATGGCCGTGTGGTGGCTCCAGAGGTTGGGTCCGCGCAGGGCCCTGATACGGGTGACTTCCATGGTGTGTCTCGTGGTGGCGGGTGGGCTGGGGCGTCTACCCGCGCATGCAATTAATAAGGGGTTTTCTTCGGGCTGGATTCAAACGTGCACAGGCCTGCGCCGATCAGTTCCGGCGAAATGTTCAGGGCCCAGGCGGCGGCCACGGCCGCCATCACCATTTCGGGCTGGGATGCCTTGGCGGGTTTGAGGCTGGACAGGGGGAAGCGTGCGACCTCTTCGGTGCCCAGGGCCAGCACGATGTGCTCGTCGCGCAGGTACACCACACGCTTGCCGCCGGCGCGGTGCGCGGCCATGGTGGGCTGCTCCGGATCCAGGCCGTAGAAAATCACCTCGCCATCGCACAGCTCGGCCATCTCCACCACCTGGGGATCGGCCGAGTTGAGGACCACGGTGCCGCTGGGCAGTACGACGTCAACCTGGGTGCGCACCACCTTGTAGGTCTGCTCGGCGTCCAGGATGTCGAAGGCGGCCAGCGACTCCTGCCAGCTGACGTCGGTGACCACGCCCACCGTGCACTTGTCGTAGGCCAGGCCTTCGGCCAGGATCATCTGGCTGCCGTTCTCGAACACGGCGGCCTGCACCGAGCGGTTGATCAGCAGGCGCTGTCCGGCTTCCCAGTGGGCACAGTCCCGGGCGTCGACCTGGCGACCGTCCAGGTACAGTCCCTCGCTGCAGGCCAGGCCCACGTGCTTGCCGCTGATGTGGGCCAGCCAGGCCACCAGCCGGGCGATGCGCGCAGTTTTTTGCGTGCCGGTGATGCCCACCACGGGAATGCGTCCATCCTTGTCGGTGCCGAACAGGTGTTCCACGACGGCCTTGCCCACCGGACGGCCCTGGCCCTCGGCCGGCTTGATGTGGGCCAGCAGTCCGGGGCTGGCGTTGACCTCGATGACGGCGCCGCGCTGGCTGGTCATGGGCTTGGTGATGTCTTCCAGCACCATGTCCACGCCGGCAATGTCCAGGCCCACCACGCGTGCGGCCAGGGCGGCCGTGGCGGCGACCGACGGGTGCATGCTGTCGGTGACGTCGAACGCCACGTTGCCATTGCGCTGGATCAGCACCTTCTGGCCTTGCGCGGGAACGGAGTCCGGCGTCAGGCCGACGCGCTCGAGTTCCAGGATGACTTCGGCGCTGTCGCTGGGGATGACCACGTTGAGGGGGAACTCTTCCCCGGTGCCCCGGCGCGGGTCGGTGTTGATCTGGGCCTGGGCCAGGGCGTCGATGTTGGAGATGCCGTCGCCGATTACCGACAACTCCTCGCCCCGCGCTGCCGCCACCACGCGCCGGCCCACCACCAGCAGGCGGTGTTCGTTGCCGGGGATGAAGGACTCGACAATGACGCTGCTGCCGCCGCCCTTGCGCAAGGCCAGGTGGTAGGCAGCCTCGACGTCGCTTTGCGTCTGCAGGTTCAGGGAGACGCCGCGCCCATGGTTGCCGTCGTAGGGTTTGAGGACCACGGGCAGGCCGATGTCCTGCGCCGCTTCCCAGGCTTCCTCGACGCTGCGCACCAGCCGGCCTTCGGGCACGGCTACGCCGCAGGACTGCAGCAGGGACTTGGTGAGGTCCTTGTCGCTGGCGATTTCCTCGGCGATGGCCGACGTCTGGTCGGTCTCGGCGGTCCAGATGCGGCGCTGCTGGATGCCGTAGCCCAGCTGCACCAGGTTGCCGCCCGTCAGGCGGATGGACGGAATGCGCCGGTCGGTGGCGGCGTCCACGATGTGCGCGGTGCTGGGCCCCAGGCACAGGGAGTCGACCTGCTCGCCCAGGTGGCGCACCGTGGCGGCCACGTCAAAGGGGGTGTCGTTGATGGCGGCCATCACCAGGTCGCGGGCAGCCACCAGCGCCTGGCGGCCAATCTGTTCCTGGCGGGTGCGAAAGGCGATCTTGTAGATCCCGCGCTGCGAGGTTTGCCGGGACTTGCCAAACCCGGTGCGCATGCCGGCCAGGTTCTGCAGCTCCAGGGTGACGTGCTCGATGATGTGCGCCGGCCAGGTGCCGTCGCGCAGGCGCTGCAGGAAACCGCCGCGCACGCCGGGGCTGCAGCGGTGCTCGACCAGGCTGGGCAGAAACGCGGTCAGCCGTTCGTAGAAGCCGGGCAGGGTGTTGGAGGGGTGGTCTTCGAGTTCGCCGATGTCTACCCAGGCCTCGATCACGGGGCGGTAGGTCCAGATATTGGGGCCACGCAGGTGTGTTACCCGGAGAATTTCAATATTTTTCTTGTGCGTCATGGCTCATTCTGGCTGGGGCAGTGCACCGATACGCCACTGCCCGCGTTGTGTATTCTCGTTTGCCTTGACTCTGTGGGGCAGAACGCGGGGGCTCCAAACCGGGTATCGTAAAGTATGACACTTGTCATAAACGGGCAAGCCCGGGTTTCCCATTTAAAAAGTTACAAAAATTCCTGCTCTCAATGACTACTGAAGCCCTTGCAGTCAGCTCCTTGCCCGGCGACATTTCTGCCCACTGGCGCGCCGAGGTGCAAGCACAGCTCCTTCCACGGGAGAACGTTCTGGCGGCCCTGGAGGTTGACCTGAACACCCATTTGCATTTCGTCAACGGTTTGCTGGTGGTCACTAACTTGCGCCTGTTCAGCCGGACCGACGGGGAAACCCAGTGGCGGCACTGGGAATACCAGCCCGGCATGGCCCTGCGCCACCACGACCACGCCGGGGTGGGGCACCTGGATCTGGTGAACCCGCAGGGGCTGCTGGCCACCTGGCGCTTCACGCTGGGGCAGAACCTGCAGGCCATCCGGCTGGTGGACCAGTTCCAGGCGCAGTTGCACAGCCACGTGACCGGGGAGCCGGTGGCGCCGGCGCTGCACAACGTCTGCCCCACCTGCAAGGCCGTGCTGGAGCCCGACCAGGACGAGTGCCCGGTGTGCACCAAGGTGGTCCACACGCCGCCCTCCACCTGGACGCTGTTCCGGCTGTGGCGCTTTGCCCAGCCCTACCGCGGCCAGCTGCTGCTGGGTTTTGTGCTCATGCTGCTGGGAACGGCGGCCAGCCAGGTGCCCCCCTACCTGACCATTCCCCTGGTCGACGAAGTGCTGATTCCCTTCCAGAACGGCCAGCACATCGAACCCCGCACCATTGCCTGGTACCTCTCCGGCCTCCTGGGGGCCGGCCTGCTGGCCTGGGTGCTGAGCTGGGCCAAGACCTATGTGCTGGCGCTGGTGTCCGAGCGCATCGCCGCCGACCTGCGCACCACGACCTATGAGCACCTGCTACGCCTGTCGCTGGAGTACTTCGGCGGCAAGCGCACCGGCGACCTGCTTTCGCGCGTGGGCAGCGAGAGCGACCGCATTGCGGTCTACCTGTCGCTGCACCTGACCGACTTTGCCAGCGACGTGATCATGATCGTCATGACCGCCGTGGTGCTGTTCTCCATGAACCCCTGGCTGGCCCTGATCACCCTGGTGCCGCTGCCGTTCATCGGCTGGATGATCCACTTCGTGCGCTACCGCCTGCAAACCGGCTTCGAGAAGATCGACCGGGTGTGGGGCGAGGTGACCAACGTGCTGGCCGACACCATTCCCGGCATCCGGGTGGTCAAGGCCTTTGCCCAGGAGCAGCGCGAGGCCCGGCGCTTCCGCGAGGCCAACAAGCACAACCTGCTGGTCAATGACCGCATCAACAAGATCTGGTCGCTGTTCTCGCCCAGCGTGTCCCTGCTGACGGAAATCGGTCTGCTGGTGGTGTGGGGCTTTGGCATCTGGCAGGTCTCCAAGGGCGACATCACGGTGGGTATGCTGCTGGCCGCCATTGCCTACATCGGGCGCTTCTACGGGCGGCTCGACTCCATGAGCCGCATCGTGTCGGTCACGCAGAAATCCGCCTCGGCCGCCAAGCGCATCTTCGACATCCTGGACCACGTCTCCAGCGTGCCCGAGCCGGCCCAGCCGGTGCACGTGGGCAAGGTGCAGGGGCGCATCGAGGTGCGCGACGTGGGTTTCCGCTACGGCAACCGCGAGGTCAATCGCGGCATCAGCCTGAACATCGCCCCGGGGGAAATGATTGGCCTGGTGGGCCACAGCGGCTCGGGCAAGAGCACGCTGGTCAACCTCATCTGCCGTTTCTACGACGTGTCCGAGGGCTCCATCAAGGTCGACGGCGTGGACATCCGTTCCTACGCCATTTCGGACTACCGCCGGAACATCGGCCTGGTGCTGCAGGAGCCGTTCCTGTTTTTCGGCACCATTGCCGAGAACATAGCCTACGGCAAGCCTGACGCGACCCGGGACGACATCATTGCCGCGGCGCGCGCGGCGCACGCGCACGAGTTCATCCTGCGTCTGCCGCAGGGCTACGACTCCATGGTGGGCGAGCGCGGCCAGGGCCTGTCCGGCGGCGAGCGCCAGCGCATCTCCATTGCGCGGGCCCTGCTGATCGATCCGCGCATTCTGATTTTGGACGAGGCCACGTCCTCAGTGGACTCCGAAACCGAGAAGGAAATCCAGAAGGCGCTGGAGAACCTGGTGCAAGGCCGCACCACCATTGCCATTGCGCACCGCCTCTCCACCCTGCACCGGGCCGACCGCCTGGTGGTGCTGGACCGCGGCCGGGTGGTGGAAGAGGGCTCGCACGATGCCCTGATGGCCAAGGAAGGCGCTTACTTCGCCCTGTACCAGGCACAGGCCCGCAATATGGATGTTGATATGGATGCTTCACAATGAGCAGCACGCAAAACTGGGTACTCCTGGGGGAATGGGCATTGCAGCGCGATCCGTTTGGCAAGCTGGTTTTGACCACGCAGCAGGGGGAGCGCTTTGTTGGCGTGGTGCCCGTGCGCGCGTTTCCCATCCAGTCGCCCGAGGTGGGCATCGCGCTGGTCAGCACGGACGGCAAGGAAGTGGCGTGGATCGAGCAGCTCGACGCCCTGGCCGAGCCCGCTCAAAGCCTGATCCGCGAGGAGCTGGCCACCCGTGAATTCGTGCCCGTGATCCAGGCCATTGTGTCGGTGACCAGTTTCTCGACGCCCTGCACCTGGAGCGTGCAGACCGACCGCGGCGCCACCGCGTTTGTGCTGCGGGGCGACGAGGACATCCGCCGCATTGGCACGGCGGGCAGCCTGCTGGTGGCCGATTCGCACGGCATCCAGTTCCTGATCCGCGACCAGTACGCGCTGGACCCGCAGAGCAAGAAAATCCTGGACCGCTTCCTGTAGTCTGCTATCAATACCGTAGCTGTCTGCGCAGAGTACGCGGGCGCTGCAACTGCTTTTCTGTCAAAAAAGCAGAGGGGCGCCGGTCAGATTTCCAGGTTGTCGATCAGGCGCGTGGCGCCCAGCCGCGCTGCGGCCAGCACCACCAGCGCATCACCGGCCTGGGGCGGCTGCAGATCGGCCTGGCGGCGCACGGCCACGTAGTCGGGGCGCCAGCCGGTCTGGCTGAGGCTTTGCATGGCCTGGGTTTCCAAGCGGGCCAAGGCGGCAGCATCCATGCCCGGGTTGGCGCGCACGGCTTCCACGATGCTGCGCAGTGTGGCGCTGAGCTGCACCGCTTGCGCACGTTCGGCCGGGCTCAGGTAGCCGTTGCGCGAGGACAGGGCCAGGCCGTCCTCGGCGCGCTGGGTCTCGCCGCCGATGATGGTGATGGGCATGGCGAACTGCTTGACCATGTTGCGGATCACCATGAGCTGCTGGTAGTCCTTCTTGCCAAACAGGGCCGTGCGCGCCTGCGTCAGGGACAGCAGCTTGAGCACCACGGTGCAGACACCGATGAAGAAGCCGGGGCGGAAATGCCCCTCCAGGATGTCGCTCAGTTCAGTGGGTGGGTGCACCTTGAAGGTTTGCGGCTGCGGGTACATCTCCGCTTCCTTGGGAGCGAAGACGATGTCGCAGCCGGCGGCTTCCAGCTGGGCACAGTCCGCGTCCAGGGTGCGCGGGTAGGTGTCGAAGTCTTCGTGCGGCGCGAACTGCAAGCGGTTGACGAAGATGGTGGATACCGTCACGTCGCCCAGCGGCTTGGCCTGGCGTACCAGCGCCAGGTGGCCGGCGTGCAGGTTGCCCATGGTGGGGACCACGGCGGGGTGGCGGTAGGCGCTGAGTTCCTCGCGCAGTTCGGCGATGGTGTGGATGATTTTCATGGGCAGGTCACCAGGCGTGGATGGCGTCTTCGGGGAAGCTGCCGTTCTTGACGGCGGCGACGTAGGCTTCAAAGGCGCCGCGGATGCTGGTGGCGCCGTCCATGAAGTTGCGCACGAACTTGGGATTCTTGCCCAGGTTCAGGCCCAGCATGTCGTGCATCACCAGCACCTGGCCGGCCGTGTCCTTGCCGGCGCCAATGCCGATGGTGGCGCAGTGCGTCAGCTCGGTGGTCAGCTCGGCCGACAGCGGCGCGGGTACCATTTCCAGTACCAGCATGGTGGCGCCGGCATCCTGCAGCTCGTGGGCATGGCGCTTGAGCACTTCGGCGCTGGCCTGCGAGCGGCCCTGCACCCGGTAGCCGCCCAGGGAGTGCACGGTCTGCGGCGTCAGCCCCAGGTGGGCGCACACGGGGATGCCGCGCTCCACCAGGAAGTGCACGATCTCGGTGGTCCAGCCACCGCCTTCCAACTTGACCATGTGGGCGCCAGCCTGCATCAGTACACCGGCACTGCGGATGGCCTGTTCCTTGGACTCCTGGTAGCTGCCAAACGGCAGGTCGCCGATCAGCCAGGCCGTGCCCTGGGCGCGGCGCAGGCCGCGGGCCACGATCTCGGTGTGGTAGCGCATGTCGTCCAGCGTCACGCCCACGGTGGTGTGCAGACCCTGGCTGACCATGCCCAGGGAGTCGCCGACCAGGATGCTGTCCATGCCGGCGGCGTCGGCCACGGCGGCGAAGGTGGCGTCGTAGGCCGTGATCATGGCGATCTTCTCGCCGCGGGCACGCATCTCGGCGATGCGCGGCAGGCTGATGGGCTTGCGGCTGGGCATGGGCGAGGCCGGGGGCAGGGTGCCATAGGGGGTGGCATGCTGGGCCGCGGTGTTGCTGTCGCTGGGCTGTGTCATGGTGTTACTCCAAGGGGCAGGTGTGGGCGATGCCGGGGCGAATGTAGCGCATTCCCGGCAGGCGGTGTTGCCGTGGTTCAAGTGGGGGCGTAGGCCAGGCGCACGTAGATAGGGGCAAACGCCTCGGCCTGGGTGATTTCGATCAGGGTTTCCTTGGCCAGCTCCAGCAGGGCGATGAAGGTCACCACCAGCACCGGAGCGCCGCTGGCGGCGTCAAACAGCTCTTCGAAACCGACAAAGCGCCGGCCCTGCAGCTTCTTGAGCACGATGCCCATGTGCTCGCGCACGGAGAGTTCCTCGCGGGTGATCTTGTGGTGCTGCACCAGCTTGGCCCGCTTGAGGATGTCGCGCCAGGCTTCCTGCAGGTCGGTCAGGTTGACTTCGGGGAAGCGCGGCTGCAGGGACTGCTCGATGTAGACCTCGGCCTTGAGAAAGTCGCGTCCGTACTGGGGAATGGCGTTGAGCCGGGCCGCGGCCTGCTTCATCTGCTCGTATTCGAGCAGACGGCGCACCAACTCGGCGCGGGGGTCTTCGGCCTCTTCTCCCTCGGCCACCTTCTTGGGCGGCAGCAGCATGCGCGACTTGATCTCGATCAGCATGGCCGCCATCAGCAGGTATTCGGCGGCCAGTTCCAGGTTGCGCTTGCGGATCTGGTCCACATAGACCAGGTACTGGCGCGTCACGCTGAGCATGGGAATGTCCAGAATGTTGAAATTCTGCTTGCGGATCAGGTAGAGCAGCAGGTCCAGCGGGCCCTCGAACGCCTCCAGGAACACTTCCAGCGCGTCGGGCGGGATGTACAAATCCTGCGGCATGGCAAACAGCGGCTCGCCGTACAGGCGGGCCAGGGCCACCTGGTCCACCACCTCCGGCATGGCGGGCAGGACCGTCACTTGCGGCTCGGTGGAGGCGGCGTCCGCAGAAGTTTGCGTCATGGTTTTGCTATGAAAACAAGAGCGAGTTGCGCAGTTTTTGCGCGGCTCGCAGCCTGTTTTTATGCTTAATTGCTGTCAGTCTGGTAGACGTAGGGCTTCTGGGCCACGCGGGCGTTGCGAAAGCCTTTCCAGAGGATGCGGTCCACCACCTTGTCCCACAGCAGGTTGCGGCCCTGGCGCTGCTGCGCCTCGAGCTCGGGCTGGGCGACCTTGAGCTGGTCGATGAACTGGGTGGCTTCGGACTTGTAGTCGGGGCGGCGAAAAATACTCATGGCAATAACCTTGGTGAACCTCGTTGGCGCATTTTACCGGGCCGGGCGCGTCACGCCGCCGCGGGCAGGTCGGCCGCGGGTTGCGCGGCGGCGGCCAGGCCGGCGTTCAGGTCTGGGTAGAGGTGGCCGGCCCCCACCAGGTACACGAAACCGCTGCGCCGGGCAATGTCCAGGGGCTGGTGGCTCAGGCCGCACACCAGCAGGCGCACGCCGACGCGGGTGCAGGTGCGCGCTAGGTCGTTGAGGGTGTCGGCCCCGGAGGAGTCGATGTAGATCACGTTCTTCAGGTCCAGCACCAGGGCGTCGCGGGGGAGCCGGTCCTGCAGGTCCTCGACCAGCTTGACGGCGCCAAAGAACAGGGCGCCGTACAGGCGGTAGCCGGCAATGTCGCGGTCCGGCCCGGTCAGTGCCGGGTGGCTGGACAGGTCCACCGCTTCGCAGCGCGACAGGCTGGAGATCCGGTAGATGAACGTGATGCAGGCAGCCACCAGCCCCACCTCTACGGCCACCGTCAGATCAAACACCACGGTCAGGAAGAACACCGCCAGCAGCGTGACCCGGTAGGGCAGGCGGAACTGGCGCAGGTGCAGGAACTCGCGCCACTCGCCCATGTTCCAGGCCACGAACATCAGGATCGCCGCCATGGCCGCCAGCGGAATGTCCTGCGCCAGCGGCGCCGCCAGCAAAACAATCAGCAGCAGGGTGACCGAGTGCACGATGCCGGCAACGGGGGTGCTGGCACCGCTCTTGACGTTGGTGCCGGTGCGCGCGATGGTGCCGGTGGCTGGCATGCCGCCAAAGAACGGGGTGACGAAGTTGGCAATGCCCTGGGCCATCAGCTCCTGGTTGGGGTTGTGGCGGTCGCCAATCATGCCGTCGGCCACGCGCGCGCACAGGAGCGACTCGATGGCGCCCAGCAGCGCCAGCGTGACAGCCGGAATGAACAGGAAGCGCGCCGACGCCCAGGAGAACGCCGGCCACTGCAGCGCCGGCAAGGCCGATGGAATGCCGCCAAAGCGGCTGCCGATGGTCTCCACCGGCAGCTTGAGCAGTGACACGCCCACCGTGGCCAGCACCAGCACCACGACCGAGCCAGGCACCACGGTCAGCCGGCTGGCCCAGGGGTGACGCACGCCCAGGCGCGGCATGGCCACGCGCCACAGCACGATGCCGCCCAGGCACAGCGTGGCTACGGCCGTGGCCTGCAGGTTGATGGTGGGCAGCGTGTGCTGCAGGGTGGACAGGATGCCGAAGAAATCGGCCGGCATGGCGGTGACGCGCAAGCCCAGGAAATCCTTGACCTGCGACAGCGCAATCAGCACCGCAATGCCGTTGGTAAAGCCGATCACCACGGCCACCGGAATGAAGCGGATCAGCGTGCCCATGCGGAAGAACCCCATGGCAAACAGGATCACGCCCGACATGGCGGTGGCAATGATCAGGTTGGCCAGGCCGTAGCGCTCGACGATGCCGTAGACGATGACGATGAAGGCGCCTGCAGGGCCGCCAATCTGCACCCGGCTGCCGCCCAACAGCGAGACCAGCAGGCCGGCAATGATGGCGGTGAACAGGCCGGCCTCGGGTTTGAGCCCGCTGGCAATGGCAAAGGCCATGGCCAGCGGCAGCGCCACGACGCCCACGGTCAGGCCGGCACCCACGTCACGCAGGAAACGCTGCCGGGTATAGCCTTGCAGGGCGACCCGGATCTTGGGCTGGAATTCCCATGCTGGCCAGTTCATCGGAGCACCTTGTCGACAAGCCTTGCCATGGGAGTGTGTCCGGTCGGTTAGTGAATCCGCATGCCCGGCTGGGCACCGGGCCACGGGTTGAGGATGTAGATGCCCGGCTGGGCGGCTTCGTCGGCGTGGCTGGCGGCCAGCACCATGCCCTCGCTCAGGCCGAACTTCATCTTGCGCGGCGCCAGGTTGGCCACCAGCACGGTGAGCTGGCCCACCAGTTGCGCCGGCTGGTACATGCTGGCAATGCCGCTGAACACGTTGCGCATCCGGGGCTGGCCGGCTTCGTCCTTCTCGCCCACGTCCAGCGTCAGGCGCAACAATTTGGTGGAACCTTCCACCGCCTCGCAGTTGACGATCCTGGCGATGCGCAGGTCGATCTTGGCAAAGTCGTCGATGCCGATGGTGGACGCCAGCGCCTCGCCGCCGGGGGCGTTGGGGTCTGCCGGGGTGGCGGCTGCCGCGGGTTTTGCTCCTTTTTTAGGAGCTGCCTGCGCAGGTTCTACGGGTGCTGTTGGCTCTTTTGGCTCGAAAAGTGCATCCAGCTGCTCGGGGGTGACGCGTTGCATCAGGTGCTGGTAGGGCTGGATGGCGGCCACATCGCCGGCCACGTCCCATTGCTGCATGCTGGTGCCGACAAAGGTTTCCACGGCCCCGGCCAGTGCGGGCAGCACCGGGGCCAGGTAGCGGGTCAGCACGGCAAAGGTGTTGATCAGCACCGAGCAGACCTGGTGCAGGGCTTCGTTGTTGGCCGTGTCCTTGGCCAGGTCCCAGGGCTTGTTCTGGTCCACGTAGGCGTTGACCTTGTCGGCCAGCGCCATGATCTCGCGCGTGGCCTTGCCGAACTCGCGGGTCTCGTACATCTGGGCCAGCGCCGGGCCGGCGGCGCGGATTTCGGCCAGCAGCGCGCTGCCCTGCGCGCCAAAGTCCCGGGTCAACTTGCCCTCGAAGCGCTTGGTCAGAAAGCCCGCGGCGCGGCTGGCGATGTTGACGTACTTGCCGATCAGGTCGCTGTTGACCCGCAGCATGAAGTCGTCGGCGTTGAAGTCGATGTCTTCGTTGCGGGCGGAGAGCTTGGCTGCCAGGTAGTAGCGCAGCCACTCGGCGTTCATGCCCAGGCTGAGGTACTTGAGCGGGTCGAGGCCCGTGCCGCGGCTCTTGCTCATCTTCTCGCCGTTGTTCACGGTCAGGAAACCGTGCACGAACACGTTGTCGGGCACCTTGCGGCCGCTGAAGTGCAGGGTGGCGGGCCAGAACAGGGTGTGGAAGGTGACGATGTCCTTGCCGATGAAGTGGTACTGCTCCAGCGCCGGGTTGGCCATGTAGGCGTCGTAGTCCTCGCCGCGCTTTTCCAGCAGGTTCTTCAGCGACGCCAGGTAGCCGATGGGGGCGTCCAGCCAGACGTAGAAGTACTTGCCCGGCGCGTCGGGGATCTCGATGCCGAAGTAGGGCGCGTCGCGCGAGATGTCCCAGTCGCCCAGGCCTTCGCTTTGCGTGCCGTCGGGGTTGGTGCGCACCGAGAACCATTCCTTGACCTTGTTGGCCACCTCGGGCTGCAGCTTGCCGTCCTGCGTCCAGCGGGACAGGAATTCGACGCAGCGCGGGTCCGACAGCTTGAAGAAGAAGTGCTCGGAATTTTTCAGCACCGGCTTGGCCCCCGACAGGGCCGAGAACGGGTTGATGAGGTCGGTCGGGGCATAGACTGCGCCGCACACTTCGCAGTTGTCGCCGTACTGGTCCTTGGCGTGGCATTTGGGGCATTCGCCCTTGATGAAACGGTCGGGCAGGAACATGTTCTTCTCGGGGTCGAAGAACTGCTCAATGGTGCGGGTCTCGATCAGCGAGCCGCCGGCGTTGTCGCGCAGGTCACGGTAGATCTGCTGCGCCAGGGCGTGGTTCTCCGGGCCGTCGGTGCTGTGCCAGTTGTCAAAGCTGATGTGAAAGCCATCCAGGTACTGCTTGCGCCCGGCAGCGATGTCGGCCACGAACTGCTGGGGCGTCTTGCCGGCCTTTTCGGCCGCGATCATGATGGGCGCGCCATGGGTATCGTCGGCGCCGCAGAAGTTCACGGCATGGCCCTGCATGCGCTGGAACCGCACCCAGATGTCGGCCTGGATGTATTCCATGATGTGGCCGATGTGGAAGTTGCCGTTGGCGTAGGGCAGGGCGGTGGTGACGAAGAGTTGGCGTGGCATGAAAACGGGGCTTTCTGGGTACAGCCTCTGATTTTAGTCGTGGGCGGCCTTTTGCGAGGCGGGGCCCGGCTCGGGAGTGTCTTCGCCCAGCAGGGACCGCAGCAGGGTGTGCGCCTCCTGGAAGGCGAAGGCGTCAATCGCCTGCCCCAGGGCCTTGGCCTGCCGGGGGTAGTGCTGCTCCAGGGCTGGTTGCAGTTCGGCAAACAGGTCGGCCGCATCCAGGTCATCGGTGGCCAGCAAGTTGCGCAGGGTCTGCAGCCTGGCCTGCAGTTCGGGCAGCGGGCTCTCGGGTGCCGCAGCGCCGGCGGGAAACTGCCCCAGCGGCTGCAGGGCGTCCACCGTTCGGGTCAGGGCGGCGCCGAGCTGGTCCAGCGCGGTGTCCACGGCGGCGGGGGCCTGTGTGTGCCTGAGCGCGTCTTCCACCGCCGCGGCGTGGGTCTGCACGGCCGTCAGGCCCAGCGTTCCCGCCAGCCCCTTGAGGGTGTGCAGGCGGCGCAGGGCGGCTTGCGGGTCCGCCTGGCGGATGTCGGCACGCGCCTTGCGGGCGTCGCCCGCATGGTCGCTGGCAAAGTGCTGCAGCAGGCCGGCCAGTCGGGAGGCGTCTCCGCGCAGGGCCCGCAGACCGGCTTCCAGGTTGAGTTCCCCGATCTGTTCCAGCACCTGCCGCACGCCGGCGTCCGCCACTGGGAGCAGGGGGCTGCCGCCGTCCGGCACCTGCGGGGCGGCGGCGGGGTCCGGGGCTTGCGGCAGCCAGGTGGCCAGCACCCGGCACAACTGGTCGGGGTCCACCGGCTTGGGAATGTGGTCGTTCATGCCGGCCTGCAGCGCGACGGCCTTGTCCTCGGCAAACGCGTTGGCCGTCATGGCAATCACCGGCGTGTGGGCGTGCTGCGGCTGGGCCCGGATCTGGCGGGTGGCCTCCAGCCCGTCCATGTTGGGCATCTGGATGTCCATGAGGATCAGGTCGTAGGGGGCACGCTGCGCGCAGGCAACGGCGGCCAGACCGTCGTCGGCGATGTCCACCACAAAACCCAGGTCCTGCAGCAGTTCGCGGGCGACTTCCTGGTTGAGCGCATTGTCTTCGGCCAGCAGGATGCGTTGCCCGGCCACAAAGCGGGGCGTCGCCGTGCCGCGCACCGGCGCCACGGTGGTGGTGTGCGCCTGTCCCCAGGTGCTGGCGATGGTGTCGGCCAGCAGGGCCGGCATGACGGGCTTGGGCAGGAAGGCGGCGAACACGCCCCCTTCGGCGTCTTCCGTCGGGCAACCCACGCTGCCGCTGACGAGTATGCACACCGGTTGCTGGCGCAGGGCCAACTGCCGGATGCGCTGGCAGGTTTCCAGCCCGTTGAGGCCGGGCATCTGCCAGTCGGACAGCACGATCCGGTACGGGTCGCCCAGCGCGTCGGCCTCGGCAATGCGTACCAGCGCCTGCATGCCCGAGGCGACCGCGTCGGCCCGCGCGCCCAGGGTGGTCAGCATGTCGGTCATGGGTTCGCGCGCTTCCTCCATGTCGTCCACCACCAGCACCCGCGTGCCGGGTGGCAGCACGCTGCTGGCCCGCGAGGGGGCGGCGGCATTCATGCCAAAAGGGGCCTCGAACCAGAAGGTGCTGCCTGTGCCCGGCGCGCTGTGCACGCCGACCTGGCCGTCCATCATCCCGGCCAGGCGCTGGGAAATGGCCAGCCCCAGACCGGTCCCGCCGTAGGTGCGGGTGGTCGACACGTCGGCCTGCTGGAAGGCCGCAAACAGCTTGGTCTGCTGCTCGGCGCTCAGCCCGATGCCGGTGTCGCGCACTTCAAAGCGGATCCAGGCCTGGTTGCCTTCCTGGCGCGTGATGCGCCCGTGCAGGACCACGCTGCCTTTTTCGGTGAACTTGATGGCGTTGCTGACGAAGTTGAGCAGGATCTGGCCCAGCCGCACGCCGTCGCCATGCAGCACGGCGGGCAGGCTGCCAATTTCCACGGCTACTTCCAGCCCCTTGGCCTCGGCCTTGTCGGCCGTGAGGGCGAACACGTTGCTGATGACACGCTCCAGCTCGAAATCGGTGGGGTCCAGCGCCATTTTCCCGGCCTCGATCTTGGAGAAATCGAGGATGTCGTTGATCACCGCCAGCAGATGCATGGCGGCGCCCGACACCTTGTCGAGCTGCTGCTGCTGGCGTGCATTGGTGGTGTCGCGCCGGATCAGGTGCGTCAGGCCGATGATGGCGTTCATGGGGGTGCGGATTTCGTGGCTCATGTTGGCCAGGAAGGCGCTCTTGGCCTGGTTGGCGCTTTCGGCCACCTGGGTGGCGTGGCGCAACTCCGCGTTGGCGTATTGCAGCTGCAGGGTTTGTCGGGTGAGGGCGTTGCTGGTCTCTTCCAGTTTGGCGGTGCGCTCGCCCACCAGCTGTTCCAGCTCGTCGCGGTAGCGCATCAACTCCTGCTCGGTGCGTTTGCGGTCGGTGATGTCCACCCAGACCCCGGTCATGAAGGTCTTGTTGCGCAGGCGCAGCGGGCGCATGGAAATCCAGTAGTCCCGGAAATCGCCCTGCTTGGTGCGGCGCCGGTTTTCAAAGGCCAGGCCGCCTTCGATGACGATCTGGCGCACGCGCTGGTCCACCTCCGCGCGCGTCAGGTCGGCCTGGATGTCGTAGATCGAGAGCTGGGCAAACTCTTCGCGGCTGTAGCCCAGGCTGGTGTAGGTGGCCTCGTTGAACTGGGTGAAACGCAGGTCCTCCAGGTCCACCACCACAATCCCCACGGGGGCCTGGCTGAAGACGCTGGCGTACAGCTCCTCGCTGTCGCGCAGGGCTTCCTGCGCCTGGCGCCGCTCGCGCTGGGCATCGCGAAAGGCCAGCACCGCGCGCGCCATGTCGCTGATCAGGGAGTCCGTGCGTTTGGCCATGGCGGCCACCGCGGCAAAGGTCTTTGCGTCGCCGGCGCTCTCCTGGCCCAGAGACAGATCCTGCAGGCTGGTGTTGAGCCGGTCCAGGCGGCGCGCCAGGGATATGGCGGCCAGCAGCCACAGCAGGATCAGCACGGCCGTGCCCAGGGCGCTGATGGTCACCATGCGCTGGCCATACGCCTGCAGCTCCTGCTGCACCTGGGCACCCTTGTGCTGGGCGTTGTCGATGTAGATGTCGATGATCTTCGAGAGCTGCAGGGCGAACTGGGCGTAGTGCTCGCCCGCCTGCACCAGGTGCTGCCCCGCCAGGTCCCGGTTGACGGACATGAGGTCGGTGCTCATCAGCGCGAATTCACGGAAATGGGCGAAGGACTGCAGCGTGGCCGGCAGCATGGCTCGCACCAGCTCCTGCTCGTGGACGCTGGCAATGGCAATCAGCCGCTGCTCCAGCAGCGCGAGCTTGTCCACGATCTGCGTGTGCAGGCGGTAGGCCTGCTCCTCGTTGATCTTTCCGGCCTTGGCAGCCGTCAGGGCCTGGGAGACGCCCAGCTGGATCTCCAGCAGCTGCTTGCTGATGGCGGCGGCTTCGACGGACTCGAGCAGGCGCTCGGTCTGCGCGCGCGAGGCGGCTTCCTGCGCGGCGCGCAATTTGCTTTGTGCCACGTAATCGAACACGGCCCCGGCGGTGAGCGCCAAGGCCACGGGCAGGAAAAAATACAGCAGGAACCGGACGCGTCGCAACCGGTTCAGATCGACAAAGGGCATGGCGGGGGCGTCCGGGTGAAAAAGGGAAGCTGCGGCTTCATGGCGGGGGTTCGCGCAACTGGGCCCACAGGGTGGGCGGGATACTGGCCACGTACTCGAAGCGGCCGTCACCCAGGGGGCGAATGACCACCACCGTTCCCTCGGGCTTGACGAAGTAGCCGATCAGGTCGGCCATGTTGGGGGCGTGGGCTACCACCACCAGGTTGCTGCCGGCCGGTACCGGTGTGGACAGCAGCTTGCGTGTTGCCGCCAGGACGGGCTTCTTTTCTTCGGTGGTGAGGTTGGCGGAGTAGGCGAGGTTGTTTTCGGGCTGGAGGTGCAGGCGCTGGGCGGGAAATGCCAGTTCGGCGGTTTCACGGGCGCGGCACAGCGGGCTGTAAAGCACTGCAGTGACCGGGATCTTGGCCTGGCGCATGGCCTGGCCGACGCTGACGGCCATCCTGCGACCGGCGTTGTTGAGCTGGCGCTGGGTCCGGCAGTCGCTCAGGTCGATGCGGGGGGCCTGGTCAGCACGGCGGTTGTCGGTGGTGCCGTGGCGCATGTACAGCACAAACCCGCCGTGCTGTATCTGCGCCAGCAGGGACCGGTCCGCAAAACGCTCCACAAAAGGGGCCGGCGCCGGCAGCGTTTCGGTCGCCTGCGCGCCGCCCAGCAGGCCGCACAGCGCCAGGATGCAACCCCAGTGTCGTGTGCGGGGACGGGGCGGCAGTGCGTGGTGCAGTGGGCGCATGCTCAGTCTCCTGCGTGGAGGGCGGGGGCGTCGGCATAGCGTGCGGCGATGCCGGTGAAGTCATCGACCAGCTGCGTGAAGGCATCCACAATGTCCGGGTCAAAGTGCTTGCCGCGGCCTTCGACAATGATGTGGACCGTGTCCTCCAGCGAAAACGCTTTCTTGTAATGGCGCTGCGAGATCAGGGCGTCAAAGACATCGGCCAGGGCCATCAGGCGCGCGCACAGGGGAATGGCGTCGCCCTGCAGGCCCGCGGGGTAGCCCGAGCCGTCCCACTTCTCGTGGTGGTTGCCGGCGATCTGCTGCGCGGTCTCCAGAAACGCCAGCGGGCCGGCGGTCGGCTGTGCCGCGGCGTCGGCGGGCGATGGCGTGTCCTGCACGCGCTGCATCGCCTCTCCAATGGCCTGCGCGCCGATGGCGGCGTGCGTTTTCATGATCTCGAACTCGGCGGGGGTGAGCTTGCCGGGCTTCAGGAGGATGGCGTCCGGAATGCCGACCTTGCCGATGTCGTGCAGCGGCGCGGCCTTGGCAATGCGCTGGCGCTGGTCTTCGGTTGCCAGCGCGGCGCGAAAACGGGGGTGGCTTTTCAGGCGCTCCATGAGCGCCTCGATGTAGGCCTGCGTGCGGCGCAGGTGGTTGCCGGTTTCGTTGTCCCGCTTTTCTGCCAGCGTGGCCATGGCCAGCAGGCTGAAGTCCTTGATCAGCTCGTTCTCGGCCATGCGCCGGTGCACTTCGGCGTCGAGAAAGGCGTTCTGGTCGCTCAGCCAGTCGCGGGCCTTCTTGAGTTCCAGCTGGGCACGTATGCGTGCCAACAGGAGCGCGGGCTTGACGGGTTTGGTGACGTAATCGACGGCGCCCAGTGCCAGGCCACGCTCTTCGTCTTCGTCGGCATCCATGGCGGTGACGAAAATCACCGGAATGTGGCGCAGGTGCTCCTGGGTGCGCAGGGACTCCAGCACCTGGTAGCCGTTCATCTGCGGCATCATCACGTCCAGCAGGATCAGGTCGGGCCGGGGGGCGGTTTCCACCACCTGCAGGGCCCGCTGTCCCGAGTTGGCCACCCGCACATGGAAGTAGGGGCGTAGCAGCTGCCCGATGACGGTCAGGTTTTCCTTGGTGTCATCGACGACGAGCACCGTGGCTTGCGCGGGATAGGCCGAATCAGTGATGGGCATGGTGGCGGTATTCCCCTGGCAGTGGTGGAAAAGAACCTACCGCTTCATTATGGGGCACGGCACAACCGCCGGAAATCAGCGCATCCGCAGGGGGTCCACGCGGCGTTCGGGCGCTTCGCTGGCCGGGGCGTGCGCGGGTTGCCCGGGGTCGGTCCAGCCGAAAAAGCGGCAGACCTCGGCCTTCTGGCGCTGGGCGTCGGCGTAGCCCAGGGCCATCAGTTCGCTGGTGTAGCCGGTTTCAAACAGCAGGTAGCTGGCCAGCGCGGCGCCCTTGACGTCGGCCTGGCGCTCGGACACGCCCACGCCCCCGAGCATGGTGCGCACCGCGTGCGGCAGGTCGCCCACGTGGCGCGACGCGATGGTGTCGAGCCGCTGGCTGGGCGCGATGACCAGCAGCTCCAGCGGGCGCAGGGCGCTGCTCTTGCGGGCGTCCGGGGGCACCAGGCTGATGGTCTGGTTGATGCGCCGGGCCCGTTCCACGTCCACCGCCAGCGCGTCCAGGAAGATGTTGGACAGGGCATGGCCCGCAATCTGCGCAATGCTGGGGTAGGCGTTGGCGGCGTTCAGGTGGGCGTCGTTCTTGGGTTCGTGCATGCGTCCGGCGCCCACCACCAGGATGCGCTCGGCGCCCAGGTGGATGGCCGGCGAGACGGGGGCCGACTGGCGCATGGAGCCGTCGCCGAAGTACTCGGTGGCGCCGTTGATGTGCAGCTCGGTGGCCGGAAACACAAAGGGAATGGCGCTGGAGGCCAGCAGATGCGCGTGGGTGATCTTGTCGCGCACGGCCAGCCGCTGGCTGCGCACCCAGGGCATGATGCGCTTGTCGCCCTGGAAGAACGTCACGTGCTCGCCCGAGCTGTAGCTTGACGCGGTCACGGCCAGCGCCCGCACGTGGCCCTTGCGGATCAGGTAGGGCAGGCGCTCCAGCGGCACCACGCGGTTGAGCAGCGTGTGCAGGGGGCTGTTGTCCAGCAGAGAGCGCGGCTTGATGCGCCGCCACTTGGCCAGCACCCAGCCCAGCGAGAGCAGGGTCATCCAGGTGGCGCCCGAGCGCAGCATGGCGAGGTGGTCGGCGCGGTAGATCTGGTCGGCGTGGAAACCGCGCCAGGTCGCGGCGATCATGCGCACGGTGGCGTCGAAGTTGTCGGCACCGCAGGCCAGCGCCGAGGCGTTGACGGCACCGGCCGACGTGCCGGCAATGATGGGGAAGGGGTTGGGTTGCTCGCCCGCGCCGCAGGCCAGCCGGATGTCGGCAATCGCCTCCAGCACGCCCACCTGGTAGGCCGCCCGCGCGCCGCCGCCGGTCAACAGCAATCCGGTGGTGGGGACGGTGGTATGCGGGCTGCTCATGGCAACCATTATGGGGCGCCGTCCGCGGGCCAAAACCCGGAATTGCGCCAGAATGTGCGCGGGGTTATCCCTTATGGACCCACGGCGACCGCGGGAATACCCGGGTTCGCTAGACTCCCCACTCCACAGGAGTTTTCAATGGCATTGACCAACCAGGCAATCATGGACGCGCTGCAGGGCGTCATCGATCCCAACACCGGCCACGATTTCGTCGGCAGCAAGTGCATCAAGAACCTGTCCATCCAGGGGGCGGACGTCCGCTTTGACCTGGAGCTGGGCTACCCGGCGCAAAGCCAGATGCCGCAATTCGTGCAGGCCCTGACGGCCGCCGCCCAAACCGTGCCCGGCGTGGGCAGCGTGGCCGTGCAGGCGCGCCTGCAGGTGCAGGCGCATGCCGTGCAGCGCGGCGTGCAGCTCTTGCCGGGCGTCAAGAACATCGTGGCCGTGGCTTCCGGCAAGGGCGGCGTGGGCAAGAGCACCACGGCGGCCAACCTGGCGCTGGCGCTGGCCGCCGAAGGCGCCCGGGTGGGCCTGCTCGACGCCGACATCTACGGCCCCAGCATGCCCATGATGATGGGCATCACCGGCAGGCCGGAGTCGGCCGACGGCAAGACCATGGAGCCCCTGCAGAACTACGGCGTGCAGGTCATGTCCATCGGCTTTTTGGTGGCGCCCGACGAGGCCACGGTCTGGCGCGGCCCCATGGCTACCCAGGCGCTGGACCAGCTGCTGCGCCAGACGAACTGGAAAGACCTGGACTACCTGGTGGTGGACATGCCCCCGGGCACCGGCGACATCCAGCTCAGCCTGAGCCAGCGCGTGCCCATGACGGGTGCCGTGATCGTGACCACGCCGCAGGACATTGCCCTGCTGGACGCCAGGAAGGGCATCAAGATGTTCGAGAAGGTGGGCGTGCCCATCCTGGGCATCGTCGAGAACATGGCGGTACATGTGTGCAGCAACTGCGGCCATGTGGAGCACATCTTCGGTGCCGACGGCGGCAAGAAGATGGCTGCCGAGTACGGCATGGACTACCTGGGGGCGCTGCCCCTGGCGCTGCAGATCCGCGTGCAGGCCGACGGCGGCAAGCCCACCGTGGTGGCCGATCCTGATGGCGAGGTGGCCGGCATCTACAAGGCGGTGGCGCGCAAGGTGGCCGTGGCCATTGCGGCCAAGAACCGGGATTTTTCCTCCAAGTTTCCGTCCATCACCATCAGCAAGAACACGTGAACCCGGTTGCAAGGGGGCAGGCCATGACGATTTCCTTCTGGCGTTTGGGCTGGCGTACCTTGTGGCGCGATGTGCGTTCGGGCGACCTGCGCCTGCTGATCGTGGCCGTGACGCTGGCCGTGGCTGCGCTCACTGCCGTTGGCTTCTTTGCGGACCGGCTCAAGGGCGGGCTGCAGCGCGATGCGCGCCAGCTGCTGGGCGGCGACGCCGTGGTGTCCAGCGACAACCCCACGCCGGCGGTCTTTGCGGAGAAGGCCCGCGCGCTGGGCCTGTCGGTGGTGAGCACGGCGGGCTTTCCCACCATGGCGCGCGCCAGCGACGCGCAGGGCGGTGGTGCCAAGCTGGTGGCGCTGAAAGTGGTGGAGCCCGGTTACCCCCTGCGCGGTGCGCTGCGCATCGCCCCGGACCCCGATGCGCCCGATGCAGTCACCCGCGACATTCCCGCCCCCGGCCAGGCCTGGGTGGACGCCGCGCTGCTGGAGGCGCTGGGGCTGAAGATGGGCGACCCGCTGCTGCTGGGCGACGCCCAGCTGCGGATTGACCGCATCATCGTGATCGAGCCGGACCGGGGCGCGGGCTTCATGAACTTTGCGCCGCGCGTGATGATCAACACGCAGGACATTGCCGCCACCAAACTCATCCAGCCCGCCAGCCGCCTGACCTACCGCATGGCCGTGGCGGGCGACGACGCCCCGGTGAAGAGGTTCGTGGCCTGGGCCGACGCCCAGGTCAAGCAGCCCGGGGTGCGCGGCGTACGCGTGGAGTCGCTGCAGGGCGGGCGCCCCGAGATGAGCCAGACGCTGGACCGGGCCGACAAGTTCCTGAGCCTGGTGGCCCTGCTGGCCGCCTTGCTCAGCGCCGTGGCGGTGGCCCTGTCGGCGCGGGCCTTTGCCGCCAGCCACCTGGACGACTGCGCCATGCTGCGCGTGCTGGGCCTGAGCCAGCGCACCATTGCCGCCAGCTACACCTTCGAGTTCGCCCTGGTGGGGCTGTTTGCCAGCGCGCTGGGCGTGTTGCTGGGCTACGGCGTGCACTACCTGTTTGTGCTGCTGCTTGCCGGCCTGGTGGACGCCGCCCTGCCTGCGGCCACCGTATGGCCGGTGCTGCTGGGCCTGGGCATGGGGCTGACGCTGCTGCTGGCCTTTGGCCTGCCGCCGGTGCTGCAGCTGGCCCAGGTGCCGCCGCTGCGCGTGATCCGCCGCGAGGTGGGCAACCTGCGGCCTGCCTCGCTGGGGGTGCTGGGCGTGGGCGTGACCGGCTTTGCCGCCCTGCTGCTCACCGCCAGCAGCGATGTGACGCTGGGCCTGATTGCCGTGGGCGGCTTTGCCGGCGCGGTGGCGGTGTTTGCCGTCTTCAGCTGGCTGGCCATCAAGCTTCTGCGCAGAAGCGTGAACGAGACCACCGCGCCGCGCTGGCTGGTGCTGGCCACGCGGCAGATGTCGGCGCGGCCTGCCTACACCGTGGTGCAAGTCAGCGCGCTGGCTGTGGGCCTGCTGGCCCTGGTGCTGCTGGTGCTGCTGCGCACCGACCTCATCAGCAGCTGGCGCCGGGCCACGCCGCCGGACGCGCCCAACCGCTTTGTCATCAACGTCATGCCCGAGCAGGCATCGGCCTTCCAGCAGGCGCTGAAGACCGCCGGGGTCGCCCATTTCGACTGGTACCCCATGGTCCGCGGGCGCCTGGTGGCCGTGAATGGCCGCACCGTGACGCCGGATGACTATGCCGAGGAACGCGCCAAGCGCCTGCTGGACCGCGAGTTCAATGTGTCTTTCCGCGCCACCCTGCCGCCGAAGAACGACGTGGTGGCCGGCCGCTGGACCGATGAGGAGCCGGGCGCCATCAGCGTGGAGCAGGGCATTGCCAAGACGCTCAACCTGCAGCTGGGCGACACGCTGCGCTTTGACGTGGCCGGCACCCAGACCGAATCGCGGGTGACCTCGCTGCGCAAGGTGGACTGGGGTTCCATGCGGGCCAACTTCTTCGTCATCTACCCGGTGAGCCGCCTGGACAACGTGCCCACCACCTACATGAGCGCCTTCAAGGCCCCGGCCCTCAAGGGTTTTGACAACGCCCTGGTGCGCCAGTTTCCCAATGTGACCAATGTGGACATGACGACCACCATTGCCCAGGTGCAGCGCGTGCTTGACCAGGTGATTGGCGCGGTGGAGTTCCTGTTCGGCTTCACGCTGGCGGCCGGTCTGGTGGTGCTGTTTGCCGCCGTGACGGCCACGCGCGAGGAGCGCGCGCGCGAGTTCGCCATCATGCGGGCCGTGGGTGCGCGGGGCAGCCTGCTGCGCCAGGTGCAGCGCGCCGAACTGGCGGGCGTGGGCCTGCTGGCCGGCTTCCTGGCATCCATCGTGGCGGCCGCGGTGGGCTGGGCGCTGGCGCGCTACGTGTTCGAGTTCGAGTGGACGGTGTCGCTGTGGGTGCCGCTGCTGGGCGCCTTGGCCGGCGCCGTGCTGGCGCTGGCGGCCGGCTGGTGGGGGTTGCGCGACGTGTTGCGCCGCCCGGTGGTGGAGACGCTGCGCCGGGCGCCGACCTGAGGTATCCGTCTATTGCTATGTATTTGATAGCTGTCTACGCAGCATTTGCGGTATCTGCGGGTCTAATGGCTGCGTAATCGCACACGCGGTTGCGCCCCCCGTTCTTGGCAACGTACATGGCCTTGTCGGCCCAGCCCAGCAGGGTATCGAGGTTGGTGTCGGCGCGCGTGAGCGTCGCCACGCCGATCGACACCGTGAAACGCAGCGGCAGGCCATGTTCCTGCGCCACCTCGGTGCCGGCCACGGCCTGGCGCAGCCGCTCGGCGGCATCCAGCGCGCGGGTGGAGTCGGTCTGCGGCAGGACGATTGCGAACTCCTCGCCGCCGATGCGGCCAATGATGTCGATGTCGCGCAGCGCCTCCCGGCACACCTGTCCGAGTGCGCGGATGACCATGTCCCCCGTCTGGTGTCCGTGGGTGTCGTTGACGGTCTTGAAGTGGTCGATATCCATCATCAGGACGGAGAGCGGCCCGCCGTAGCGCCGGGTGCGCGACAACTCCTGGTTCGCCGTCGTCATGAACTGGCGGCGGTTGAGCAGGCCCGTGAGCGCGTCGGTCTGCGCCAGGCGGCGCAGTTCGCGGTCGGCGTTCTTGCGCTGCGTGATGTCGCGCGCAATGATGGATGCGCCCAAGACTAGGCCCCGGCTGTCGCGCAGGAGTGAAATGGTGGCGCTGACATCGATCTGCACACCGTCCTTGCGCACCCGCACGGTCTCAAAGCGCGGAACCGTCTGGCCGGTGCGGATGTGCTCCAGGACCTGCATCTCTTCGTGCTGCCGGTCCGCGGGGTAGAGCGCCAGCATGCGCTGGCCGATCATCTCGTGGTCGGTGTAGCCGAACATGGCCGTGGCGCCGGCGTTCCAGCTCGTCACCATGCCGTCGAGGTTCTTGCTGATGATGGCGTCCTGCGACGACTCGATGATGGCCTCGAAATGCTTGAGGGTGTTTTCCAGCGCCTTGCGCTGCGTCACGTCGCGGGTCACGCCCAGCACGGCATATACCTGCCCCTGGGCGTCGTACAGGGGCACGGCGTGGGTGTCCAGCCAGCGCCGGGTGCCCTTGAGGCCGACGATCTCAAACTCCAGCGTGCCTTCTGCACCCCGGGCCACCCGGTCGTGCAGGTCCTTGAAGGCGCGTTGGTGCTCGGACTGCACCAGGTCGACCACCGGCTGGCCCACGACCTGGGCTTCGGAGTCGGCCTCGATCATGGCCAAACCGGCACGGTTCATTTGCAGTAGGGTGCCGTCGAGGGCCAGGATCTTCACGCACTCCGGCTCGGCGGCGATGATGGCCCTGAGCTGCGCTTCGCTCTGGGTGAGCGCGATTTGCGCCTGCTTGAGCGGGTCGATGTCGGAGATGAGGACAAAGAACCCCTTGACCTGTTCGCCATCCCGGTCCGGAATGTAGTGCGCGTAGGCGTAGCGCGTGCTGCCATCGGCCTTGACCAGCTTGCGCTCGAAACTCTGGGGCTCGCCCCGCAGCACGGACTGGATGCGGGGTGCGTTCTGCTGGAACAGCTCGGCGCCCAGCAAGTCGCGCAGGGGCATTTCGCGCATGTCCTGTGCCGTCTTGCCGAACCACTCGCGGTACTGGTTGTTGGCGAACTTGCAGCGCAGGTCGTGGCTCCAGTAGCTGATCATCCCGGGCACGCTATCGGTGATCGTGGCTAGAAACTGCTCGTTGGCCTGCAGCGCCCGGTGGGCGTCGGCTTCCCGCTGCGCCGACTGCGAAGTCTTGCGTTGGTGGTTGTACAGGCCCAATGCCAGCAGCAGCACGAGGACGAAAAAGTTGATCAACCGTATCCAGGCGTCGTGCCACCAGGGGGCATAGACGGCATCGAGCTTGCGCGTCACCAGAACGCCCAGAGGCTGGTCCATGTGCAGGGCAGCGGGCTGGATGTTCAGCTGGACCCGCATCACCGGATGCGGGTTGCTACCCGGCATGCTGCCCGAGCGCGCGTCCACTTCCTTTGGCGCGACCAGGAATATCTGGCCTGCGCCGTGAAAGAGGGCGACCTGCATGTCGGGCGCGTGGCGCCCGGAGCTCAGCAAGGGGTAGAAATACTGCGGGTCCAGTGTGGCCACAATGACGCCGGCAAACTGCCCCCGGGCATTGGTGAGCCGGCGCGAGACGGTGATGGTGTAGATGCCGGCCTTGGTCAGAAACGGAGGCGAGACGAACAGCATGTCGCTGCGGGGGCTTTCCTGGGGCCGTCGGAAATAGTCGCGTTGGGCGAAGTTGTCATGCGGGTTCAGAATCTCCGGCCGGCTGCTGGCCCGGATGGTTCCGCGGGCGTCCAGCAGCGCGATGGTGCGTACCATCGGCATGGCGTCGACCAGCATGCGCAGCCGCACGTTCAACGGGGCGCTGGGGGTGGCGTTCAAAAGGGGCTCCCGGCGCAGCCCGGTCAGCACGGCGTCGATGGAGAGCAGGTTCTGCTCGATATCGGTCTGGATGACGTGCGTGATCGCCAGCAAGCGGTCCTGCTCGCGCAGCCCGGTGTCGGTGTATTGCTTGTAGCCGTTGAGGCCGCCAAAAAGACCGAGCAGGAGCAGGGCGGCCGCCAGAACCAGCCATTGATCCCGCAGGGACTGCAGAGGGTAGTTAGGCCGTTTCATGTCGCAAATTACGGTGCACCCAGGAACGGACCGGCTGGCCCGGTTTCCGGAGTGTCGTGGGGTCGAACTCCCTTGTCAGCGTGTTTTCTTGTTGTGGTCCAAGACCGGCAGGTACACACGCCGACGCCGGACTGGCTGATGCGGTGGAGTATGTAGAACGCTATCTTTTTAATAGCTGCATGCGCATATTTTATGGGAATCAGGAGGCTGTTGCATCCAAAAAAATCACACTATTCGCGTCTTTGTCGCGCGCTGGCGGTGGCTGGCTGCAGCAGCACGATCAGGGCGCCGGCGCCGCCCTGCATGGGGGGCGCCTGGACAAAGGCCACCACTTCGTTCTTCTGCACCAGCCAGCGGTGCACCTTGTCCTTGAGCACCGGGGTCTTGCCCGGCGAGCCCAGCCCCTTGCCATGCACCACACGCACGCAGCGCAGGCCCTGGCGGCAGGCCTCGCGGATGAAGGCGCCCAGCGTGTCGCGCGCCTCGTCGCTGCGCAGGCCGTGCAGGTCCACCTGACGCTGGATCGCCCATTTGCCGCGGCGCAGGTTCTGGGTGACGTCCACGCCGACGCCGGAGCGGCGAAAGCTGAGCTGGTCGTCGGTGTCGAGCAGGCTGCTGACGTCGACCTCGTCGCTCAGGGCTTCGCGCAGCGCCGCCGCCTCGTCCAGCTGGCGTTGCTTGGGGGTGGGCGCCGGCGGTGCGGGTTTGAGGCTGGTGGTGCGGGGCTCGGGCAGGCGCTGGACGGCTCCCACGGCCGCCTGGAACAGGTTGTTCTGGGCGGCCAGGCGCCGGGCTTCCTGCGCGCGCTGGGCAGCGGCCTGGGCTTCGCGTTCGGCCTGCGCTGCAATGGCCTTGCGGACCTGCTGGAGGTCGGCCAGGGAGCTGACCTTGAGCGTCCGGGCCTTGGCCGACGGTGGCTTGGCCGCGCTCACAGCAGCCCCTTCTCGGCCATGGACAGCGCCTGGCCGGGGCCGACGATGAAGTGGTCGAGCACGCGCACGTCCACCAGGGCCAGTGCGGCCCGGAGGGTTTGCGTCAGCGCCTCGTCGGCGCGCGAGGGCTGCACGGTGCCGCTGGGGTGGTTGTGGGCCAGCACCACGGCGCTGGCCTGGTGGTGCAGGGCGCGCAGCACCACCTCGCGCGGGTAGACGCTGGTTTGCGTGAGCGTGCCGCGAAACAGCTCTTCCATGGCCAGCAGCCGGTTCTGGACATCCAGAAACAGCACGGCAAACACCTCGTGCCCGCGCCCGGCCAGGTGCAGCTTCAGGTAGTGCTTGATGGTCTCGGGGTTGGCAAATACGGTGCGCTCCTGCAGTTGCTGGGCCATGGCGCGGCGGGCCAGTTCCAGCACCGCCACCAGCTCGGCCCGCTTGGCCGGGCCCAGGCCCTTGACGTGCTTGAGGTCGTCGGCCGTGGCGTGCAGCAGGCCGGCCAGGCCGTCAAAGCCGCCGTCCGGGCTGCCGTGGGGGCGGTTTTTCTTGAGGTGCAGCAGCTCATCGGCCATCTGCAGCACGCCTTTGCCTGCAATGCCGGTGCGCAGCAGCAGGGCCAGCAGTTCGGCGTCGCTCAGGGCTTGCGCGCCCCGGGCCAGCAGCTTTTCCCGCGGACGGGCGTCGGGGGGCAGGTCTTTGAGGGGCATGGCAGGCGGGGCGGCCGGACGGACGCGCAGGTTTCTACAATAGAGGCAGTTTATAGGGACTTATATGACCACCACGCCCCCCACCATCCAGCCCGGCTCTTTCCTGACGCTGCATTACCGCCTGAGCGGCCCTGCCGGGGAGGTGATCAGCACCTTTGAAGGCAAGCCTTCCACGCTGACCCTCGGCACGGGTGAGTTGTCACCCGCCCTGGACGCCTGCCTGCTGGGCCTGCAGGAGGGCGCGCGCCAGGTGTTCGAGCTGCCGGCCGGCGCTGCCTTTGGCGAGCGCAATCCCGACATGCAGCAATGGCTCTCCCGCAAGGAGCTCAACTCACTGGGCGACCCCGACGAGGAGTACCAGGTGGGCGAAGCTGTGCAATTCCCCACGCCCGACGGCCAGGGCCAGTTTGCCGGCGTGGTGCTGCAGGTGCTGGAGGGCAAGGGCGTGCTGTTCGACTTCAACCACCCGCTGGCCGGCCAGCCGGTCACGTTTGAAGTGCAGGTGATCGGCATCCTATGAGCACCACGCAGGAAATCCTGCTGGCCGAGCCCCGTGGTTTCTGTGCCGGGGTGGACCGGGCCATTGAAATCGTGGAGCGCGCGCTGCAGAAGTTCGGCCGCCCCATCTACGTGCGCCACGAGATCGTGCACAACACCTATGTGGTCAACGACCTCAAGGCCAAGGGCGCCATCTTCATTGAGGAGCTCGATGACGTGCCCCCCGGCGCCACGCTGGTGTTCTCGGCGCATGGCGTGAGCCTGGCCATCCAGCAGGAAGCGCAGCGCCGCGGCTTCCAGATCTTCGACGCCACCTGTCCGCTGGTGAGCAAGGTCCACGTCGAAGTGGCCAAGCTGCACAAGGAAGGTTTCGAGTTCATCATGATCGGCCACAAGGGGCACCCGGAAGTGGAAGGCACCATGGGCCAGCTGGAAAGCGGCATCCACCTGGTGGAAGACGTGGCCGACGTGGCCCGCATCCAGCCCCGCCAGACCGAGAAGCTGGCGCTGGTCACCCAGACCACGCTGAGCGTGGACGACGCCGCCGACATTGCGGCGGCGGTGCGCGCGCGCTTTCCCAACGTGCAGGCCCCCAAGCAGCAGGACATCTGCTACGCCACGCAGAACCGCCAGGACGCCATCAAGATCCTGTCGCCGCAGGTGGACATCATGATCGTGGTGGGCAGCCCCACCAGCTCCAACAGCAACCGCCTGGCCGAGCTGGCGCGCAAGCTGGGTGTGACCAGCTACATGGTGGACAACGCCGACGAGCTGCAGACCGCCTGGTTCGAAGGCAAGAGCCGCGTCGGCCTGACCGCCGGTGCCTCGGCCCCCGAGATTCTGGTGCGCCAGGTGATTGACCGCATCCGGGCGCTGGGCGCGGTCTCAGTGCGCAAGATGGACGGCATTGAGGAGACGGTGAAGTTTCCGCTGCCCAAGGGCCTGAAGATCGACGCCTGAGCGCGCCGGTGTCTGCTATCGTTTGCATAGCTATTCACGTAATAAAATAGCGGGCTAGAGCCCAATTTGATACAGAAGTACGAGAACGCCATGTTAGATATCACCCTGCTGCGCAAAGACCTGGATTCGGTCGTCGCCCGTCTGGAAACCCGCAAACAGCCGCAGGCGTTTCTGGATGTGGACGCGTTCAAGGCGCTGGAGGCCGAGCGCAAGACCCTGCAGATGCGCACCGAAGAGCTGCAAAGCAAGCGCAACGCGTCCGCCAAGCAGATTGGCATGCTCAAGGGCAAGGGCCTGCACGCCGAGGCCGAGGCGGCCATGGCCGAAGTGGCCGGTCTGAAGACCGAGCTGGACGCCTCCGCCACCCGGCTGGATGCCATTCAGGCCGAGATGCAGACCCTGCTGCTGGCCGTGCCCAACCTGCCGCACGACAGCGTGCCGCGCGGCGCGGACGAACATGGCAACGTGGAAGTGCGCCGCTGGGGTACGCCCGCGCCCATGGCGTTTGAGATCAAAGACCACGTGGACGTTGGCACGCCGCTGGGGCTGGACTTCGAGATGGGCGTCAAGCTCTCGGGTTCGCGCTTCACCGTGATGAAAGGCCCGGTGGCCCGCCTGCACCGCGCCTTGAGCCAGTTCATGCTCGACGTGCAGACGCAGGAACACGGCTACACCGAGTGCTATGTGCCCTACGCCGTCAACGGCGAGTCGCTCCGGGGCACGGGCCAGTTGCCCAAGTTCGAGGGCGACCTGTTCGCCGCCAAGAAGGGCGGCCAGGAGGGCGAAGTCCAGCCCGACCACACCGCGCTGTACCTCATTCCCACCAGCGAAGTGCCGCTGACCAATTTCGTGCGCGACGTGGTCCTGCCCGAGGCCGACCTGCCGATCAAGCTCACCGCCCACACGCCGTGCTTTCGCTCCGAGGCCGGCAGCGCCGGACGCGACACGCGCGGCCTGATCCGCCAGCACCAGTTCGACAAGGTGGAAATGGTGCAGATCGTGCACCCCGACACCAGCTACGACACGTTGGAGGAGATGACCCGCCACGCCGAAGCCATCCTGCAAAAGCTGGGCCTGCCCTACCGCGTGATGAGCCTGTGCACCGGCGACATGGGCTTTGGTGCCAGCAAGACCTACGACCTGGAGGTGTGGCTGCCGGCGCAGAACACCTACCGCGAGATCAGCTCGGTCTCCAACTGCGAGGCCTTCCAGGCCCGCCGCCTGCAGGCCCGCTACAAGAACGCCCAGGGCAAGAACGAGCTGGTGCACACCCTCAACGGCTCCGGTCTGGCCGTGGGCCGCACCCTGGTGGCCGTGCTGGAGAACTACCAGAACGCCGACGGCTCGGTCACCGTGCCCGAAGCCCTGCGCCCGTACCTGGGCGGCATGGTGACCCTGCGACCCTGATAGAATACGCGCTTCGTCCAATCGAAGCGATTTCAGGAGAGATGGCAGAGTGGTCGAATGTACTTGACTCGAAATCAAGCGTACCGCAAGGTACCGTGGGTTCGAATCCCACTCTCTCCGCCAAGAAATAAAAATAGCCCATGTCAACCATGGGCTATTTTTTTTGTCTGCATGATTGACGACCTGGAGCCACAAGCAACCTGTCGCCCCCAGCGCCCCCAGCGCCCCCAGCGTCCCCAAGCGGCCCCAAGCGGCCATTGCTATAGTGCAAATTGGGAGGATTGGATGAACAGCTCAAATCTCAGTTGCCCGATGGAACCGCGGGGTCCGCGGCAGGCATTGCCTTGGATTCGTCAAGCTCCGCCACACCACTTACCTGTGGACCTTTGCAGGTCTGGACGCGGCAAGGCACCTCTACGAGTCGCATCATTTCCGTCTCGTTCAGGAGCATCCTGGAAACCAATGGGGAACGGTTGTCCATGAGCAGCGGTTCGAACGCACTTGAATCCTGGGTGCTCGTGACCGGCACCCGGGCCGTGGCGGTATGAATACCTACGTTGCGCTGCTTCGCGGCATCAATGTGGGCGGCAACGGCACCCTTCCGATGCCGGAGCTTGTCGCTACGCTGGAAGCAATGGGGGCACGGAAGGTGAGGACCTATATTCAAAGCGGAAATGCCGTATTCGAGAGCGCCGAAAAGAATGCAGCGCGTCTTGCTGAGCAACTTTCCGCGGAGATCAAGAAGCGCCGTGGCTTCGAGCCGCATGTGCAAATGCTCACCCGCGAAGCCCTTGCCAAAGCGATTGCGGAAAACCCCTTTCCAGAGGCTGTGCTCGACCCCGTTAGCTTGCACCTCGGCTTTCTCGCCGCATGCCCCAAGAACCCGGATCTGGAGAAACTCTCCGGTCTCCGGAAGGACAGCGAACGGTTTCACTTGTCCGAAAGGGTGTTTTATCTGCACGCGCCCGAGGGGGTTGGCAGATCAAAACTCGCCGCCAGCGCCGAGAGACTGCTGGGTGTTCCCATGACGGATCGCAACTGGAGAACGGTCTGCAAAATCATGGAAATGGCCGAATTGTGAGCGAGGCGCACGCCCTGCGGGCGATCAAATTTCCCGTATAAAACCGTGTGAGTCCACTCACCCTGAACGTTGGTCTACCAGGACAACACCATGAATCAAAACGTTTCTAACGATAGCCAATCGGCATCGGAGTTCATTGACGGAAAGCTCGCTGCGCTTGGAGACTGGCGCGGGAGCGCTCTTGGAACCGTGCGCGGGCTGATCAAAGAGGCTGCCCCCGATGTCATTGAAGAAGTGAAATGGATGGGAACGCCCGTCTGGTCCCTGAACGGCATCATCTGTACGGGCGAAATTTACAAGGCCAAAGTGAAGCTCACCTTTGCCAAGGGGGCTGCCCTCAGCGATCCCGCAAAGCTGTTCAACTCAGGTCTTGATGGCAACGTAAGGCGCGCTATCGACATCCATGAGGGTGAGCACGTCAATGCGGTTGCCTTCAAGGAACTTGTCCGTGCTGCTGTGGCGCACAATGCAGCTGCCAAAAAACACAAACCGACACGCGCCACATGAGCGGCCCGTCGGGGCCCCAAATGGCCACCGACGGTAACGGCCACACACTTCGCCACGAACCCCGCGTTTGCGGGGTTTTTGTTGCTGCCGTGTCGCGCGTCAGGCCTTGTCGGCCTCAATCTTCCGAAGGATGTCGTACAGCTCGTCCTTGAGGTGCAATTTCTTCTTTTTCAGGTTTTCGATTTCCTCATGGGTCCCCTGCGGGATGCTGGACTCCATATTCTTGATCTGTTGGTCGAGCTGGTTGTGCTGATCGAACAGACGGGTGAAATGGTGGTTGCTCGTCTTGAGCTGTGTGATCAGGTCGCGGTACTCTGGAAACATGGGAATTCCTCAAAAAAATGGGCTGTTTCGGGATGACACAGGCTGTGTGGTGACGGGTCTGGGTACGGGCCTCCTTTCGTCACCCCGGCGCAACCGCCGGGGGGTGTGCATGCTCTAGGTTGTGTAGTGGCCAGCAGCTTCCGGCTGGAACAGGATGGCGGCCACCTCTGCTGCCTGGGCCTCTCCGCCGGGCATGTTCCACTGTGCCCGCGCGCCAACGCGCAGGCCCAGCAAGGCCGAGCCCATGGGGGCGAGCGCGGACACCCGTCCGAGGCCAGGTTCGGCATCGGCCGGATAGCACAGGGTCATCTTCTGGCGCAGGCCGGTGGCGGGAAACACAATCTCCACCTGGGAGTTCATGGTGACGACGTCCGGCGGGATCTCCCGGGACGGCAGCAGGTCCACCAGACCCTGGCTGTCTGACAGTTCGCCAGGCAGGTCGCCACCGGTTAGTTTTTTCAGGCGAATGAAGTCCAGCTCGGTCAGCAGTCGCAGGCTTTCTTGGTTTGCGTGCATGGTGCACTCCGTGTAGTGCGGCCGCCCCGTGAGAGGCGAGAGACGGCCGCGATCGCGCGGGGTGGAGGCCCGGCGATGGTGGATTGCGCAAAAAGAAAAGGGGGAAGGAGGTATCGCCGGGCTCAGGAATGTGCGACCGGACGGCGCAGACCGGCGGTACCCGTCACGGTGCGCGACCACACCGCCGCACCTGCCATGAAGGGCAGGGCTGCAACCGAGTGGAGCCGGGGGCAAACAGAACGCGCCATGGTTGGATTGTAGGAAAACCACGGCTTGCGGACAAGCCCGAACCCCATGCCCCATGGGACTACTGGGCCAAAATCCATTTGACCAGCGTGCGGGCTTCCGCTTCGCTGACCTGCGGGTTGGCAGGCATGGGAACCTGGCCCCACACGCCGTAGCCGCCGATGAGCACTTTTTTGGTCAGTTTGTCTTCGGCATTTTTCTGGTCTTCGTACCGTGCCGCGATGCTGTTGAACGCGGGACCGACCAGCTTGCTGGTCATGGCATGGCAAACCATGCAGTTTTTCGCCTTCGCCAGCTCGGCATTGGCCAGGGCCGCGCTGGAGGTGAAAGCCATGGCCACCAGGCCCGTCCACAAGTAGATGCGTTTCATGGGTCTCTCCCAAAAAATGGAACCGCCTTCGTCCACCGTGTACCGCCCGTTGCTTCAGGGCTTGCGGATCACACGCCCCATCGGATTGCGGTGGTGCTTCAAGCGTAATGGCAAATGGCGATCGTTGCAATCGCGCCGGGAGAACGCGGCGCGGGCGCCGGTTCACGGTGTTGGCAGCTGCAACTCCAGATCCAGGCCGTTGAGGAAGTCGCCATCAGGCTGCACCTCCACCCGGCGCGCCTTGCTGGCCACCAGCCGGAGTTTTTGGACCTGCTCCGGCGAGACCCGCAGCGTGTAGCGCCCCGGCATGACCTGGTGCAGGGTGTAGAACCCGTCGGATGCGCTGCGGGTGCGCATGGTGACGGCACCGCTGCTGTCCACCAGTTCGAGCAGCACGTCACCAATGCCACGGCGGCTGCCTTTTTCCACCAGATAGGTGGTGCCATCAATGTCAGTCGTGGAGACCACGGGAAATTCGACGGTCTGCACCAGCCCCGGGCGCGGCAGCACGCGCACCCCTTCGGTGACGGGCTTCCACTGCGGGTCCTCCAGCGTGGTCGTGTCGATGCCGATGTCGGCGTAGCGCCCGGCCGGCAGCCGGTTGAGCAGGGCCTCGCCGGTGTCGTCGGTGCGGTTGGGGTGACGGCCACCCCGGTTGACGATGAACCCGGCATTGGGAACCCACTCTTCCCCCGGGTCGTGTATGCCGTTGAGGTTGCGGTCCACGAAGGCCTGTGCGGATACCGCACCGGTGCCGGCCATGGGTACACCGTCGGCGAACCACTTGCCGCTGCGGGCGTCGCGGCCCAGGGCCATGAACAGCTGGAGCGCGATGGCGTACTCATGCTTGTCGGAGTAGCTGCCGCTCACGGCAAGGGCAATGGGGCCCAGGTTTTTGCTCAGGCCGCCGGAGATCAGCGTGCTGTTGCCGGTGAAATCGCGCAGCAGACCGACGTTGACCCGGTACCCCGATGCCAGATTGCGGTCGGCCACGACGGAGAGGGTGTCAAAGCGGCTCTCCGGGTTCAGGGAGTAGCCGAGCTGTCCGGACAGCCCCATGTCGGCCACCCGGCGGCTCAGTTGCAGCGTGCCGGTCGTGGTGGTGGTGGTGGGCAGGCCGGCGCCACTGGAGGTGAGCCAGTTCAGCCCGTTGGTGTACGACGTTTCAGCCGCCAGAAACGACAGCCGGCCGGAGACCTGGTCGTTGGAGACGCCGGACTGCAGCTGCTCGCGCTGCACCTCCAGTGCCACGGGCATGCGCGGCAGGCCGCTGGGCACCAGCGTGCCCACGGCCCGCACCTTGTCGCGCTGGCGGATGGGGTTGTTGCTGGCACTGAACACGTCGCTGTCATAGCCGTCTTGCAGCTGGGTGTGCAGCAGGTCCACGGCATAGGTTCCCAACTGCGTCTTCAGACCCAGTTCGCCCAGCAGGCCGCCGTTCTGGGCGAGGATCAGATCCGAGGTGATGATGGCCGATGGCAGGTAGCCCCGCAGCCCGAACTGGGAGTAGGCACGCTGTTCGCTGGTGCTCTGGCCCGTGACGGGGCGTGGCAGGCGCACAAAGGTGGCGGTGGCGGCCAGCTCCTTGAACAGGCCCATGTCGAACTTGGCCACGCTGCGATTGCTGCCGTTGTCTGCCGTGTGCTGTGTGAGCGTGTACAGGAATTCGCCGGGCTGCACGGCGGACTGGTCCAGCAGAAAACTCTTGCGCTCGGTGCGCATTTGCCCCAGCGGGCCGTTGAAGACCAGCTGGAAGTCGTTGCGACCGTAGGACAGGGGCAGATCATCGAAGGCATACAACCCGTCGCCCCGCGATTGCTGGAAGCCCAGCACCGCGTCGTTGTAGTACAGGGTGACATCCCAGCCCGGCGGCAGGTCGCCGCGCAGGCTCTGGCGGTCAAAGCTGGTGGGCTGGTCGAGTCGGCGGTTGCTCACGGTGCCGCCGCTGCCGGTCGGGTTGGTGGACAGGATGTTGGGCACACTGGGCGCCTGGATGTTGCCCAGCATGAAGCTGCGTGCCTGTGCGGGGCCGAGCAAGCCGGCGTCGGGGTCGTTGCGGCCCAGGGTGACCCGGGAGTCGGGTGTCGACTTGTCACGTGTGGCACTGATGTAGGCCGCTCCCTCCATGCCCAGCACATCGGCGGTCAGGTAGGCGGTATAGGCGGTGTTGTACTGCTTGGAGCCATTGCCAAAGCGCGCGTCGGCACCGAAGGTCTGGTCAATGAAAGGCCGGTCAATCAGCTGATAGGGCGCCAGCTGGCGGGGGTAGCCCGGGTCGCTGTCGTCGACGGTTGCAGCGGTGCGCAGATGCGCTGCGGTGCGCTCGCGCTCCAGGCGCGCTTGCAGGGGCAGTTTTTCCCGCGGTTTGATGCGCAGCTGCAGCGATGGCAGGTCAATTTCGAAGTCGATGGGCAGCCAGCGCGACAGCAATTGGCTGGAGATATAGATGTCGTCGCCAATGACCCGCGCGCGGCGTGCCTCGTAGCTGGTCTCGCGCCCGGCGATGCTGGCAATGGCCTGTTCCACGTTCAGCCCGAACGGGTTGTCTTCCCGCAGGATGTAGCCGCTGGCGCTACCGGCCTCGGGTTGCACGGTGATGGCCAGGGTGAGCAGGCGCGCCAGCTCACCCAGGGGCAGCAGAATCTGCGGGCCATCCTGGTAGGCGGTCAGGCTGTCGGACAGCACGGTGCCGTCGAGTCGAACGTCCAGCAGGAGCAGGTTGGCCTCGGCGGCGGCGCGGCCTTTGGGCGCGACCGGTGGCGGTGTGGCCGCGGGAAGGGGCTGGGCCATGGCTGCCGTTGCCGCGAGAGCCGCAAGCAGGCAGGGGAGAGCCCCCAAGGGCTGTTTCAGGGTTCGCATGGCGGGTGCGCGCGTGTGGCTACCCCGCACTCAAGGCAGGTTCAGGGTTGCCTCGGCCAGCAGGTGTGCGCCTGCCTCCGGGCGCTCTCGGTAGGTCAGGTGCAGGCTGCCACCCGCCAGCCGGGTTCCCGGTGGCAGTTGCAGCGGCATGCGGGCGCGGCGCAGCGCATTGGGCACATACACCGCCACGCCACCGGCCTTGGCAACCTCCAGCGGCGCGCCGCCCTGGGGTGTGAAGGTGACCGCCAGGTCGCCGTACACCGAGCGGTTGCCGCTGCGCGCCATCTGCAGGGTCAGTGCCGGGCCCTCCGTGGCGGTGGCCGGTTGCAGAGCCAGGTTCTGCAACGCAACGCTGGCTTGCGTGTCACCATGACGGACGATGACTGGAATGGACGCGCCGACCAGCGCCTTGATGACCACGCCAATCTCCTTGTTGCCCGCCTGGCCTGCCGACTCCACACTGCTGGTGCCCGCGGCCTCAGCCACGCGGTCAAACTGCAGGTGCGAGCGATATTCGCCTGGTGCCAGGTCCGCGGGTTTGCGCAGCAGAATGCGCACGGTCTGCGAAGTGCCAGGCTGCACCGTCACTTGCCGTGGCGAGTAGCGCAGCAGCGGGTCGGCAAAGTGCTCGCCCGGTCCGGGGGTGTCAATGGCGATGAATTCACCGGTCTCGCCCATGCGCCGGTTGACCAGGTTGATGCGGTAGGTCTCGGGCTCGGTGCCGTTGTTCATCAGTTCCACCTGCGCGGCGCGTTGGTTCTTTTCCAGCACGATACGGGTGGGATACAGCGCCAGGTCCGCCAGGGCGGTGCGTGCCAGTACCAGCAGTGTCAGCGCCGCCAGCCAGTGGACAGTGGTGCGTCCGGGGGGCAATAGATGCATGGTGGGCCTTTCACAGAGGTTGAACAGGGCAGCGTGGCCGCTCAGTTGTATTGCACGGATACATTGAAGGACCCGGTGTAGCTGCCGGGCGTCTGGGCGTTACCGGCTGTCAGGGTAGCCCCGACCCGCAACACCTGCGAGCCGCCAGTCAGCGTTCCGGTTCCACTCGGGGTGCTGGTGAAGTTGTTGACAGCCATGGTGTGACTGCCGTCCGACAGGGTCACCGTATCGTTGGCCGGCAGTGTGATGGCGTAGGTGGCATCGGCCGTGCCGGTTACGGTGAACTGCGCCGCTGCGCCAGAAGCGCCCTGTGTCACCAGCAGCACGCTGCCGCTCTTGCTGCGCCCGCCGTTGGGGGCCACGGTTACCGTGCCCCCGCTGCTGGCCACAAAGCCGCCAAATACCAGGTCCGCGGATTTGCTCAGGCTGATTTGCGCCCACGCCGGAGCGATTGCAGCCAGGCCGGCCACGAGCAGTACGCTGCGCCATGCCTCTGTACGTGGGGTGGTGACGATGGGGTGTTTCAATTGAAGGCCACCGTGACGTTGTAGCTGCCCGACGTGCCCCCTGCGGGAGGCGGCGCCGATGACAGGGAGGCGGCCATGCCCGAGCCTAGCGTGCCATCCCCGGAACCGGGTCCCGAACCGGGGCGGCCGTTGGAGGATGCACCGGGTGCGCCAGCAGTGGCCGCCGCCGCGGTGGCTGCCGTGGAGCCCGCGCTGGAACCGGAACCTGCGCCGGAGCTAGAGCCCGTGGCCGTCACGGGGGGCGGCGGGCTCGCTGGCGGCAGCAAGACCGTGACCCAGCCCGTGGAGGTGCTGACCGTGGCGGGTATCCCACCCAATGTTTCCTGCACGGTGACGGGAACCGGCGCAATGATGGTCGCGCTGGCGCTGCCCGTTGCCGTGGCCGCCAGGGCATGGCCCGGCGGCAGGGCTCCCAGGTAGATCCAGATTGCCACCGACGTCAGCAACACTCCGGCCGTGTCCCAGCTGGGTTGACGGCAACGTTCCTGTGCACGGCGAGACATGGCGGTATGGGGTGTTGGCTGCCGGGAACGCACGGTCAGTTGTAGGCTACCGTGATCTTGAGGTTGCCGGTATAGGCACCCGCAACCTGCGCCGCACCCACGGTCAGCAGGCCGCCGCCATAAATGGTCGCGGTGCCGGAAGCGAGTGTGCCGGTCGTCGAGTTGTTGCCCGCGCTGGTGATACCGCTTGCCGCCGCGGTGCCCGATTGGGCTTCGACCAGCCAGGTGATGGCCATCGTGTTGGAAGAACCATCCGTCAGCGTGGAGTCACTGCCCGTGGTGTCGATCGAGAAGGTATTGGCACCCGTACCGGTCACGGTGAATTTGGCCGCCGCGGGCGAGGTGCCGCTGGTCGGCAGGGCGGTTGTCCCGGCCTTGGTCCGGGCGCCCGCCGTACTCAGCGTCACCAGGCCGTTGCCGATCACCAGGCTGCCGAAGGCCATGTCCGTGTTCTTCGCAATTGAAATGGGTGTCAACACGTCCGCAGATGCGGACGCGGTTGCGTTGTCGAGCGCCCAGGCGCCCCCGGCCATCACCACCGTACCCATTGCCACTACCAGCTTGTGCATTGTCGTGTTCATCGTGAACTCCTTTGTGAATAAACGGAGCAAGGGGGCTCCATCCCATGCGGCGCCTGTGGCCCTACGGTTTTTTGGTGGGGTTGTCACCAGCGTCTTACAAAATATTACACAATATTTGACGATAAGTGTCAATTAATACCGATTTTTGTAGAAATTTAATGAAACACGCGAACAGCGGCGCCATGCCGGCCTCAGGGCTGCTGGGGGTGTTGGCAGGAAAAAAGGGGACGGTTCGCCCCGGCCGGCCGGCCGGCCGGTTGGGTGGGGGCGTCGGGCGCGGGCCTAGCGGCGGGCCAGCGGATTGGGTTCGGGCTCGCCGATCTTGTGCAGGGTGTTGCGGTCGGTGTGGTGAAAGGGCTCGGTCTGGCCGCGAATCACCATGACCGTGTCTTCGTCGTAGGACCAGGTGCCGTCGGGGTGGAACGTGACCTGAATGCGGTATTCCACCGTCTTGAATGCATGCTCCAGAAACGGGTTGGAGCAGATGCCGTAGGTGGTGGACTCGCGCTGCGCCACCAGTTCAAACTGCGTGGCATCGGCGGCGGCATGGCCGACGGCCATGGCAATCTGCCCCCGGGGGATGGCCAGGGTCTGGATCACCGTGCCGGTGGCGGGTTCCCACAGCCAGTAGCCCACCTGGTCATGGTAGGTCTTGCTTTGCTCGGGCTTGGTGATGTGGGTGTGGTAGCGCAAACCGTAGAACAGCTGGGGACCATTGGTTTGCGGGTCGATGGGCTGCAGCTCGAAGCGTTCGACGAACGCCTGTTTTTTCGGGCCTTCGGCCTTGGGTTTGACGTCCAGGCCGCGCACGCCTTGCCAGATGCCTGCCATGGCACGCAGTGGCCCCAGGTTGCGCAGGGTGTCGGCGTCGACGTTGGCGGGCTCGGTGTAGATGTCGTTGGGGTAGTGGCTCATGTGGGCTCCATGTATCAGCTTCCAGCATAACGTCCCCGCCCGATGCCGTTCGGCGGCACAATTCGACTTTGCGTGTCCAAAGGACTGTTCATGAAACTGTTGCGCCTGCCGCGTTTCAAGGTGCATGTGGGAAAGCCCCTGCCCTGGAATGTTCGCGACGAACAGAGCAACCTGCTGCTGTTGCGCGGGCACGTGATCGACAGCGAGCACCAGCTGGAGCTGTTGCTGCTGCGCGGTGCCTTTGTGGATGCGCAGGAGGCCCGGGCCGTTGAATTGCATGAGGCACCCTTGCCCGAGCGTAGCATCCCGCGTGTGCTGAATCTGTTTGGTCTGTGGGACCGCAGTGGTGATGAAATGCGCAAGCTCATGCTCAAGGTGCCACACACGCCCGGTCTGGTGGAGCGGGTGGAGGTGTTTGCCGCGGACTTGATTGCGCGGGTGGACCAGGATGTGGATATCGCCCTTTACCACGCCATCCGCCAGGAGTCCGAGGACCCTTTTCTCTACGGTTACAACCATGCGGTGCATACCGCCATCCTGTGTCTTCTGATGGCCCGGCGGCTGCAGTGGCCCGAGGCGCGCGCCGCAAGCCTGGTCAAGGCGGCCATCACCATGAACATGGCGGTGCTGGATCTGCAGGGGCAGTTGTCCAATCAGGACGTGGCGCCCTGGGAAAGCCAGAAAGCGCTGCTGCGCCGCCACCCGCAGGAGGCTGCCGACTGGCTGGTGCAGGCGGGTGTGGACGACGGGGACTGGCTGCGTGCGGTCGCCCAGCACCATGAGCGCCCGGATGGCACAGGCTATCCGCAGGGTTTGAGCGACGTGTCGGAGGTGGCGCTTGCGTTGCGCACGGCGGATGTGTTCATGGCCCGGATCACGGTGCGCAAGCTGCGCTCGGCGATGACGCTCCAGGACGCCGCCAAGCAGATGTTCCGGGAGGACCAGGGGGGAGCCCTGTCGAGCGCCGTCATCAAGGAGTTGGGAATTTTTCCGCCCGGTGACGTGGTCCGGCTCGTCAGCGGGGAAATAGGGGTGGTCATGCGGCGCACGGACAAGGTCAAATGCCCGATCGTGGCGGCCATTACCGATGTGGCGGGCCGCCCCACGGTGCACACGGAGCATCGCGATACTGCCTTGCCCGCGTTCGCCATTGTCGAGGCCGTGGCAGACCGGACTCTGGTGGCGCGCCTGCCGCCCGAGCGGGTGTATGGCTTTGCCAGCGCGGCGCCCTACGCCGCGCCGTCCTGAATTACCGAGCGGGGACTATCCGGCTGCAGCTAACTGCGCCAATGCGGCGGTTACGTCAGCCATGTCCACGTCCAGCGCTTCCAGCTGGCTGGTCAGTTCTGGCAAGGCGCTGGCGCCCTGTTTTTGCAGCAGGCCAATGGCTTGTGCAGCCTGCCGGGGGGATTCAAACCCCAGGCTCTGCAGCAGCAGGCGTCCCTGGGCGTCTACCAGCTTGAAGCGGAACTGGCCGTCCGCCTCGCGGTATTGCTTGAAATTGGGCAGGGCGGCCTTGGTGGCCTTTTGTGCCGCGGTCTTGGTCTGGTCACCGAGTTTGCGCAAACCCACGGCGTGGCGCAGCTCGGCCATGAAGGGCGTGGCGCGCTGGCGCGCCTTGGCAGCGCCGGCAAGCAGGATGGCTTCAATTTTTGCCGGATGGTTGATCAGGTCTTCATACGCCTCGCGCATGGGGGCAATTTCGCGGTCAATGCGTTCGAAGAGGATTTGCTTGGCATCGCCCCAGGCGATGCCATTGGCGTAGGCGCTACGCAGGGCCTGCGCTTCCTCGTCGCTGGCAAAGGCCTGGTAAATCTGGAACAGGGCCGAGCCTTCCGTGTCTTTGGGTTCGCCGGGGGCGCGGGAATCGGTCTTGATGCCGGCAATCAGTTTCTTGAGCTGCTCACGCGGGGCGAACAGCGGAATGGTGTTGTCGTAGCTCTTGCTCATCTTGCGGCCATCCAGCCCGGGCAGCGTGGCCACCGATTCCTCGATCACCGCTTGCGGAGGCACGAAGTGCTCGCCATAGCGGTGGTTGAAGCTGTTGGCCATGTCGCGCGCCATCTCGATGTGCTGGATCTGGTCGCGACCCACCGGCACCAGGTGGGCGTTGAACATCAGAATGTCGGCCCCCATCAGCACCGGGTACATGAACAGCCCGGCACTCACGTCCATGTCGGGGTCCTGGCCGGACGCGCTGTTCT
Source organism: Rhodoferax sp. (assembly GCA_019449595.1). GTDB lineage: Bacteria > Pseudomonadota > Gammaproteobacteria > Burkholderiales > Burkholderiaceae_C > Allorhodoferax. The sequence goes on from JAGRPL010000004.1 coordinate 229,705, forward strand.
TGTCGACGGCGGCCTTGTAGGCATGGGCCCGGTTGAGCACGCCCTTGCCGGTCACGCAGGTGAGCAGCCAGGTGAGCTCCGGAATCTCGGGGATGTCGGACTGGCGGTAAAACGTGACGCGCTCGGGGTTCAGCCCCGCGGCCAGCCAGCTGGCGGCAATCTCCAGCGTGGAGCGCTGGATGCGTGAGGGTTCGTCGATCTTGATGAGCGCGTGGTAGTCGGCCAGGAAGTAGTAGCTTTCTACATGGTCGGCCTGGCTGGCCCGCACAGAGGGCCGGATGGAGCCGACGTAGTTGCCCAGGTGGGGGGTGCCTGAGGTGGTGATGCCGGTCAGAAAACGTGTGGAACTCATGGGGAAGACAGTTAGTAGGTGAAGCGGGGTGGGGGTGCTTACCGGATCAGGGCCGCGAAAGGGGTGAGCAAGAAATCCAGCAGGCCAAAGGTGAGCGCCATCACGGGCTGCATCCACAGCGTGCTGATCACCCCCATGATGACCAGCGCCATGACGATGAAAAATCCCCACGGCTCCAGGCGTGACACCAGCAGGGCCTGGCGGTGAGGCAGCAGTCCGACCAGGATGCGGCCACCGTCCAGTGGCGGCAGGGGAAACAGGTTGAAGGCAAACATCACCACGTTGACCAGCACGCCGCCTTGGCACATCTTGAGAAAGAAGGGCTCCGAGACGCCAGCGCCCTGCAGCACGTACAGCGCAATGCCCCACAGCAAGGCCTGCACCAGGTTGGCGCCAGGCCCGGCCAGCGCGACCCACACCATGTCGCGCTTGGGGTTGCGCAAATTGCCAAAGCGCACGGGAACCGGTTTGGCATAGCCGAACAGGAAGGCCCCGGAGGTGGCAAAGTACAGCAACAACGGCATCACGATGGTGCCCATGGGGTCGACGTGGCGCATGGGGTTCAGCGTGACCCGACCCATTTTCCAGGCAGTGTTGTCACCAAAATGCCGCGCCGCATAGCCGTGTGCGGCTTCGTGCAGGGTGATCGAAAAGAGCACCGGCAGGGCATACAGGGCTACGGTTTGGATGAGGTTTTCAAGGGCCACGTGTCGGAAATCCTGGGGTGGTTTGGGGCTGAAGTATGGGGCGAAAGCCGTGGGCCAGCCTAGAGTCCCAGGCGGGCCAGGTCGCCCCGTCCCTGGCGCAGCACCTCGGGTTCGCTGCCGGTCAGGTCGATCACGGTGGTGGGCTCCTGTGCGCACGCGCCCGCATCCACGATTCCCGCCAGGAGCTTTTCAAAGCGGTCACGGATGTCGGCGGCGTCGTTCAAGGGCTCGGTTTCACCGGGTGCAATCAGGGTTGTGGCCAGCAGCGCGCCTTCGTGCAGGGCCAGCAGGGCCTGGAGCACGGCATGTTCGGGCACGCGCAGGCCAATGGTCTTGCGCGAGGGGTGGCTGACCCGGCGCGGCACTTCCTTGCTGGCTTCCAGAATGAAGGTAAACGGTCCCGGCGTGACCGACTTGAGCAGGCGGTACTGCGTGTTGTCGACCTTGGCGTAGCTGGCCAGTTCGCTCAGGTCGCGGCACAGCAGGGTGAGGTGGTGTTTGTCGTCAACCCCCCGAATGCGCCGCATGGTGTCGACGGCGGCTTTGTCATCCAGGTGGCAGACCAGCGCGTAGCTGGAGTCGGTGGGTACGGCCAGAATGCCGCCCTTTTCCAGCAGGGCAACGGCCTGCTTCAGCAAGCGGGGCTGGGGGTTTTCGGGGTGAACTTCGAAGTACTGGGCCATGCCGTTGGGACGATCTCAGGTGGAGTCGGAAAGGGTTATTGGATGCGTGCCGCCAGCGATTCCCACACCGGAGTGAGGTTGCCTGGCAGCAGGGGCAGGGTGCCCAGCTCGGTGTGGCTTTCGTCGGGGCTGTGGAAGTCGCTGCCGCGGGACGCGGCCAGGCCGAATTCGCGGGCGGTCTCGGCGTAGGTCACGTACTCGGCTGCACTGTGGCTGCCGGTGACTACTTCAACGCCCTGGCCTCCATGGTTTTTGAATTCGGTGAACAGCGCAAACTCTTCGGTGGGGGTGAACTTGTAACGCGCCGGATGGGCAATAACGGCCATGCCACCCGCGCCGGTAATCCAGCCGACGGCATCCTTGAGCGACGCCCAGCGGTGGGGCACATAGCCGGGCTTGCCTTCGGTCAGGTACTTGCGGAATACCTCGTTGGTTTCCTTGCACACGCCGCTTTCCACCAGAAAGCGGGCGAAATGGGTGCGCGAAATCAGCTCCGGGTTGCCCACGAACTTGAGTGCGCCCTCGTATGCGTGCTTGATGCCCACCTTGGCCAGCCCTTCGGCCATTTCCCTGGCCCGCAGTTCCCGTCCGCCCCGTGTGCGGTGGAGCCCACGCACCAGCTCTTCATTGAGGGGGTCGAACCCCAGCCCCACGATGTGGACAGTCTGGCCGATGAAGGTGACCGAGATTTCGGTTCCCGTCAGGTAGCGCATGCCCTGCGCACGGGCGGCGTCCAGGGCGCGGTGCTGGCCGGCTACCTCGTCATGGTCGGTCAAGGCCCACAGCTCGACGCCGTTGGCGCTGGCGCGCGCTGCCAGTTCTTCCGGCGTGAGCGTACCGTCAGAAACAACAGAGTGGCAATGGAGATCGGCGTTCAGTAGGTGGGTCACTGTGCCATTTTAGGCGCAGGGCGGCCGGCTTGCCGGGCGCCGGCTTTACCCGGAGGCTGGCTCAGAAATCGGCAGGGCAGCAGAACTGCAGGGCGCGCCCGTCCACGGGGTGGGCAAATGCCAGCGCGCAGGCGTGCAGCAACAGGCGTTGCGCCTGGGCGAGCACCGCAGGTGGCGCGTACAGTGCGTCGCCCAGGATGGGGTGCCCGATCGCCTGCAGGTGCACGCGCAACTGGTGGGTGCGCCCGGTCACAGGCTCGAGCTCGACGCGGGTGGTGTGGTGCTCCGGGTCGAACTGCATCACTTGCCAACGGGTGACGCTGGCCTTGCCTTGCTGCCAGTCGATCATGCGACGGGGGCGGTTGGGCCAGTCCACCAGGATGGGCAGATCGATGGTCTGCCATCCGCCTGCGGTGGGTGCCAGCTGGCCGCTGACGACGGCCACATAGCGCTTGTGCACCTGCCGTTGGGCAAAAGCCTCGCTCAGCAGCCGTTGCGCGGGGGCACCACGGGCCATCACGACCAGGCCGGAGGTTGCCATGTCCAGCCGGTGCACGACCAATGCATCGGGGTAGAGGCTCTGCACCCGCGCGCTCAGGCAGTCCTGCTTGTCGGCGCCGCGGCCCGGCACGGCCAGCAGCCCGGCCGGCTTGTTCAATACAACGAGGGCTTCGTCCGCGTACAGGATGTGGACACCGCTTTCGTGCGGTGGCAGATCAGGCTGCATCCTGTCCGGTGATCAAGCGTTGCACGGTTTCGCAGAACTCGTTGACGTCGTTGGGCTTGTAGATGAGCGCGTTGGCGCCCTCGCGGATGGCGCTTTGCTCCAGCTCGGGCGTGACGTACCCCGACGCCAGCGCCACCGGCAAATCCGGGCGAATCCGCTTGGCCTGGCGCAGCAGGTCGACGCCGCTGTAGCCTGGCATGTTGTAGTCGGTCACCAGCAGGTCGAACGCTTGCGGGTCGGCCTGCAGGGCGGCTTGGGCTTCGTGGGGGTCGGTGAACACCGTGACGGCGAATCCTTTGCGGGTCAGCACCCGCGAGATCAGGAAGACCAGCGCCTGGTCGTCGTCCACGTACATGACATGGCGGCCCTTGCCTTGCACCTGGGGGACGTTGGGCACCTCGGGGGAGGTGGCGGCTGCGTCACCCTGGGTGGCGGGAAAGTACAGGGTAAACACGCTGCCCTTGCCGGGCTCGCTCTGTACATCGATGGCGCCCTGGTGGGTCTGCATGATGCCGTGGACCACGGACAGGCCCAGGCCCGTTCCCTGACCCACCACGCGGGTGGTGAAAAAAGGCTCAAACACCCGCTGCAGGGTTTCCGGTGACATGCCCTTGCCGGTGTCCCGCACCGTGAGAGTGACGTAGCGCCCGGGGGGCAAGCCCATGTTGCCCGTTGGCGCGTGGTCGAGCACGCAATTGGCCAGCTCGATGGTGACCGATCCTTTTTCGTCGCCGATGGCGAGAATCGCGTTGGTGCACAGGTTCAAAAGGGCCTGCTGCACCTGGGTCGCGTCGGCTAGGACCGGTGCGCTGTCGGGTGCCACGATGACCCGCAACTCCACGGACGGCGGCAGGGTCACTTTGGCCAGGCGGACCGTCTCGTCCACCACTTCCGCCAGATGGATGGGGATGCGCTTGGGGAGTTCATTGCGGCTGAAGGTCAGGATCTGGCGAACCAGATCGCGGGCGCGCCGTCCGGCCTTCTCAATTTCCTTCAGGCTGGGAAAGGCCGGCGAGTCTGATGCCGTGTCCTGTTTGGCAAGGTCCACGTTACCCAGAATTGCGCTCAGGATGTTGTTGAAGTCGTGCGCAATGCCTCCGGCCATGGTGCCCATGGCCTGCATTTTCTGCGACTCGCGCAATTGGGTTTCCAGCGCCAGGCGCTGGGTCTCGGCCCGCTTGCGGGACGTCAGGTCACGCGCAAAAATGGTGGTAATGGCACCATGTCCAGGCTGGCGTTCCCGCTGGGCAATATCGGCGCTGCGGGCCGGGGTCAGCGGGTTGCGGGCGCGCAGACGCCGTTCCAGCGAAATGCTGATTTCGACAAAGATCTCGCGCCCCTTCAGGGTGGTGGCCTGGAACTCGCCCAGCGTGCTTTGCGCCGGCACCTTGCCGGACTCCAGGGCCTTTTCCACATCGGGCAGAAAGCGGCCGAGCTTGCTGCCAAAGGCCATTTCTGCCGAGCATTCGAACAGGGTCGTGGCGGCCGGGTTGAACACGGTGATGCACTGGTTCTCATCAATGCACAAAATGGCGTCCAGGGACGAGTTGATGATGGCCGCCATGCGATTTTCGCTGAGCAGCAGGTCTTCGTTGCGCTGGCGCAGGATGTCGGCGCTGACCTGCAGGGCGCGCCGCTGGGCCAGCAGCGGCCCCTGGTCGATGATGGCGCAGATGAAGTGGGCCAGGTCGTCCTGCGGATTTTCGATGCGTGCAATGTGCAGGTCGCCGGTGAAGGTTCCCTGCGAGCCGGCGAGGAAGGCAATTTCGTTGACCTCGGCGGTCCCGGTCATCTTGGCGTTGAGAAAGGCCACGGCCACGACATCGGTGTGGTCCGGGCCGACAAACGGCAACAGGAAGTTCAGTGGCGGATCGCTTTCCAGTGGCTGGAAAAGGCGCAGGGCCATGGCGTTGCTGGCCATGACCAGCCCCTCTTCGTCCACCACCATCAGAGCCAGTGGCACGCTGGAAAACAGGGTGGCAAAGCGCTCCGAGGCCCCTTCCGCTTCCTGCTGGCTGTACCGCAGGGCCTTGTTCTGCACTTCCAGTTCGGACTGGTACTTGCGCAGGTCCTCGATCATCTGAGTGGGGGCATAGCCGTCCAGGATCAGGTCCTGCGGGCCGTGCCTGGTCTTGCCTGACAGGAAGGCGGGGCGCGGAATGAAGCGGAACTTTTTGCGGCGGGCAGGGCTGTTCATGGCGTCAGGGTATCAGTTGCGGACCACGCTGTCGCCCGGCGCAAAGCGCGCGGCCTGGAGCGGACTGTGGGCTGCAATGTAGCCACGCAGCACATCGGCGTCCACAAAACCTGTGTTGACATAGCTGGGGTGCCCGGTCATGGCAGGGTAGCCGTCGCCACCCACGGCCATGAACTGGTGGATGGCCATTCGGTAGGTCTTTGCGGGATCAATGGGAGCGCCCTGGATGGTGGCCTCCCGGACAGCGCCGGCAGCAATGCGCAGGCGGATACCCGCGAAATGGGGGAAGCCACCGGAGCCGGGGCTGATCTGCACCACGTGGGCGAGGTAGTCCAGCACCTCCTGCCCGGTCAGGTCCAGTGTGACCAGCGTGTTGCCAAAGGGATGGACCTTCAGGATGTCCTTGTAGCTGATGGTGCCCGCCGGCAGCGAGTCACGGATGCCGCCGGCGTTCACCACCGCGAAATCGGCCCGGGTTTTGTCCCGCATGGCCTCGCCGATCAGAACGCCCAGATCGGTGGGCTGGCGGCGCACCAGGGCACGGGTGCCCTCCAGCCGCGTGTCGCTGCGGCCCACATCCACCAGCAGCTTTTGCTGGCCGAAGTCCTGGTAGGGCTGCAGCAGTTGCAGCATCTCCCGATTTTCGGCAATGGCCGGGGCGTAGCGCTCCAGTTGGGTCTGGCCATCGGCGCTGGTCACGGCATGTTTGAGGTTGATGGGGATCAGCGCGTAGCGCACCAGCGTGAAGGTGCCGTTGCGGTACTGGAAGTCAGCACGACCCACGTATTTGCCCCACTCATGGGCCTGCACGATCCAGGTGCCGTTCTGCCGGTCGGGCTGGCACGGCGTGCCCGGCACATAGGCCCTGTCGAGCACGTTCTCGGCCCGCATGCAGGCCGGGTTCTGCGTGTGCCCGCCCACCACCAGATCGATGCCCGCAACGGCGCGCGCCATCTCTACGTCTCCCGGCGCCTGGGTGCCGTGGTTGCCGTTTTCGTAGTGTCCCATGTGCGTGGCGGCAATCACGATGTCGGCCTGCGCGCGTGCCTCGGGGACCACCTGCGCGGCTTCCTGCAGGGGGCTGCGAAACTCAAGACCTCGGATGTTTTCCGGGTTGGCCATTTTCCGGGTGTCGTCGGTGGTCATTCCGATAACCGCCACGCGCACGCCACCCAAGTTGAAAATCCTGTAAGGCTCAAACAAGCGCCGGCCCCCGGCGTAGATGTTGGCGGACAGCAGCGGAAACTGTGCCAGCTGGCGCTGCATGGCCAGCACGGTGGGGCTTTTGTCGAATTCGTGGTTGCCCACCGCCATGGCGTCGTAGCCCAGCAGGTTCATGCCCTTGAAGTCGGGCACGGCGTCCTGCAGGTCGGACTCGGGCACGCCGGTGTTCACGTCCCCGCCGTCGAGCAGCAGGCTGTAGCCCCCGGCGGCGGCTACCTCGGACCGGATGGCGTCCACCACGGTCTTGCGGGCCGCCATGCCGTACTCGCCGTCGCGGTTGTGCCAGAACCGGCCGTGGTGGTCATTGGTGTGCAGCACGGTGATGGCGTAAGTCTTGTCCTTTTCCGGCCCTTGCGGTGGCAGGCTGGAACAGCCGGCCAGGGTCAGGATGACCCAGGTGGCGAAGAGGCGGGTGTGGAGTGGCATGGCGTGGGGTTGGCGGTGCTGGAGCGCAGCGCCTTGGTTTATATCAAACTCCTCTGCGGCCCGGCCGGTGGGCACAACCGGAGCACGCCGTTCAGGGGCCGGCCCACACCACCGGCTGGCCCTGGCGGAGCCACTCGGCATAGCGGGCCGCATAGGCGTCTTCAATGCGCGGACGCTTGACTTTGAGGGTGGGCGTCACCATGCCGTTTTCCGGTGTCCATTGGGTAGTGACTATGGCCAGGCAAGCGAGCTTCTCATGCGGCTCCAGGCGCGCGTTGACGGTATTCAGGTGCTGCTGGAGGGAGGCGGTCAGGGTCTCTCGGTAGTCCCGGGAGGCGCTTCTTGCGGCGGCGTCCTGTGACAGCATGACCAGCCCGATGGGCTGGTCCAATGCGGCGCCGGTCACGGCGCAGGCTTCAATGTCGGGGTGCAGCACCAGCAGGTCCTCGATGGGCGCGGGGGCCACGTATTTGCCCTTGCTGGTCTTGAAGATGTCCTTGACGCGCCCGGTGATGCGCAGGAAGCCGCCGGCATCAATGCTGCCCTTGTCTCCGGTGCGCAGCCAGCCGTCGGCCGTCAGGGCCGCGGCGGTCTGCTCGGGCTCCCGGTAGTAGCCTTGCATCAGTGCGGGGCTGCGCATCAGGATTTCGCCGGTTTCGGGGTCGATGCGGCTTTCCACCCCGGTGTAGGGCAGGCCGACGGAACCGGTCTGGTGCGAACCCGGCAAGGTGGAGTGGGAGGCGCCGCAGTTTTCGGTCATGCCGTAGACCTCGATCAGGTCCAGGCCAAGGTTGCGGTACCACTGCAGCACGTCGGGCGGCATGGGGGCTGCACCCCCGGCGGCCAGGCGGCAGTGGTCCAGGCCCAGGCCTCTGAGGATTTTGCGGCGCACCAGCGAGCCGATGAGCGGCAGGCGCAGCAGGGTCTGGAGTTTGTGCGCGGGCATCTTGGCGTATATGCCCTGTTGGAACTTGACCCACAGGCGGGGCACCGAGAAAAAGATGGTGGGGCGGGCGCGCTGCAGATCCTGCAGGAAGGTGTCGAGCGACTCGGCAAAGAAGATATGGCTGCCATAGCGCAGGGAGCCCTGCTCAATCAGCATGCGTTCGGCCACATGGGCCAGCGGCAGGTAGGAGATGAAGCGGTCGCCGCTGTCCATGCGCACCCGCTGGGTGCCGCTGGTGACCGCCCATGCCATGGCCCGGAACGTGTGCACCACGCCCTTGGGTTTGCCGGTGGTGCCCGAGGTGTAGATGATGGTGCCGACGTCGTCCGGGTCGCGCACGGGCATGCCTGGAACGGGTGGGGTTTGCGCCAGCAGCGTGTTCCACTGCAGCGCCGCGATGGCGGGCGCCAGGGGCAGGGCCACCAGGGGGACACCCGCCGGCACGCCGGCCTGCAACTGGCTGCTGTCGTCCATCTTGCCGACAAAGCAGGCCCGGCTCTCGCTGTGCTGCAGGATGTAGGACAGCGCCTCGGCGTTGAAGGTGGGGTAGATCGGCACGGATACATGGCCCGCCATCCAGATGGCCAGGTCCGCCAGGACCCAGTGGGCGCTGTTCTTGCCGATGATGGCCACCCGGCTGCCGGCAGGCCAGCCCTGGGCCTGCAGCCAGCCGGCCATGCGCCGCACCTGGTCGGCAGCCTGGCGCCAGGAGAGGTCCTGCACGGCCCCGCTGCCCATGGGCTGGGTCAGGTAGATCCGGTCGCCGCGCTCGCGTTCCCAGCGGTAAAGGCATTGCAGGGGCAGGTCGTCTGGAGTAACCGTGATAGGTGCAGCCATTGTGGATCCCGAGAAAGGTTTCACACATTGTCAGGTGTTCCGGGGCGCACTGGCAAGGGTGTTGATCTCAGGGCCGGCTGGCGGACATGTCCCGTTGGCGGCGGCCTTGTCAGAGGCCTGCAAGGCGTTTGCGGCGACAATTGCAGACTTTTCCCAATTTCTGTTTTAAGTTGACGCTCAGACATGTCCAGTACGACAACCTACAAGGTACGCCCCGCCACTTTGCGCGATGCCAAAGCCATCGCTGAATTGCACAACGCCACGGTACGCGAGGCTTTCCAGTCTGCGGTGATGGACACCCCCATTCCCCTGATGCCCCTGGACAAGCGCCAGGCCTACTGGCGCGAAGCCATCGAATACGCGGAGCCGCAGGTGCAGGTGGCGCTGGATGACGACAAGATCGTGGGATTTGTCGGTTTTGACCGCTCCCGTGACAAGGGCACGCCCCCCACCATGGGCGAAATCTGGGCCATCTACGTGGCGCAGCCCTACTGGGGCAAAGGTGTGGGGCTGGCGCTGTGGGATGCCGCCCGTGAGGGACTGCAGGAGGAAGGGTGCACCCACGTTTCCATCTGGGTGCCCATTGCCAACGACCGGGCACTGCGCTTTCACGACCTGGCCGGCTTCAAGCGCGAACTCAACTCCGCCAAGACCGTTGCCATCGGCCCGGTGAAGGTGGAAGAAATCCGCCTGAAGCGCGCGCTGGCCTGAGTGGCCGGGCCCCCAGCGGGGCCCTTTCCCTACAGTTTCTTGACGATCGCGCTGCCGATGGAGTAACCCGCTCCGAACGAGCAGATGACCCCCACATCACCCGGCTGGATGTCGGCGTGGTGGCGGTGGAAAGCGATGATGGAGCCTGCCGACGCGGTGTTGGCAAATTCGTCCAGGATCACCGGTGCGTCGTCCAGCGTGGCGTCGCGCCCCAGCAGCTTGCGGCTGATGAGCTGGTTCATGGACAGGTTGGCCTGGTGCAGCCAGAAACGACGCACCTGCGTGGGTTGCAGGTCCAGCGACGCCAGATGGCCGGCAATGTGCTCGGCGGCCATGGGGCACACCTCTTTGAACACCTTGCGCCCCTCTTGGCGGAAGAGCTGGTCGCGGTCTTCCGGGTCGCGGTCTTCGGCGCGCGACATGAAGCCGGCGTTGTTGCGGATGGCGTTGGAGAAGGTGCTGAGCAGGCGCGTACCCAGAATTTCAAAGGAACCCGCAGGTGCCAGGTCCAGCCGTTGCACCAGCACGGCGGTGCACACATCGCCGAAGATGAAGTGGCAGTCGCGGTCTTTCCAGGCCAGGTGGGCCGACGGCAGCTCCGGGCTGACCACCAGCACGGCACGTGCCGAGCCGGTGCGCACGGCGTTGGTGGCCATCTCGATGCCAAAGGTGGCCGACGAGCAGGCCACGTTCATGTCAAACGCGTAGCCCTGGACGCCCAGCGCGGTCTGGATTTCCACGCCCATGGCAGGGTAGGGGCGCTGCATGTTGGCGGCAGCGCAGATGACAGCGTCCACGTCGGCGGCGGTCTTGCCGGCCTTGGCCAGCGCGTCCTGGGCGGCCTTGACGCCCATCTCGGCCATCAGCGACAGCTCGGAGTCGGGGCGGGCCGTGAAGACCGGGCGCATGCGCCGGGGGTCGAGTACGCCGCTTTTCTCCATTACATAGCGGCGCTTGATGCCGGACGCCTTCTCAATGAACTCGACGTTTGACTCGGTCAGCGCGGCGCGGGTGCCGGCGGCGATCTCGGTGGCGTATTTCGCGTTTTCCAGGTGGACGTACTGGTTGAAGGCTGCGACCAGCTCTTCATTGGTGATGACTTCGGGCGGCGTGAAAAGGCCGGTGCTGCTGATGGCGACACGATGCATGGTGATGGGCTTTTTGGTAAATCCGCATTGGCTAGGTCCAATGCCGGGCTGATTATGCGCCGGGTTTCTGCCGTCGCGGGTGTTACAGGTACGCCCGGCATTTTCGGGGCAAAAGCATTAATCTTGGCCTTTTATAGGAGACTGACCATGGCTTTGTTTCGCGGATGGGCTGCCACGCAGGCGGGGAGCGCACTGGAGCGACTGGATTTTGACCCGGGCCCGATGCACCCCGAAGATGTGGAAATTGCCGTGGAGTACTGCGGCGTGTGCCATTCCGACCTGGCCATGGTGGACAGCGAATGGTTCCCCGCCACCTACCCCCTGGTACCCGGCCATGAGGTGATCGGCACCGTGGTGGCGGTGGGCGACCAGGCCAAGGGCCGCGTGCTGGGCCAGCGCGTGGGCCTGGGCTGGCACAGCCACAGCTGCTGCCACTGCAACTTCTGCATGGGTGGCGAGCAGAACCTGTGCACCAAGCGCCAGCCCACCATCATCGGCCGCCATGGTGGTTTTGCCGACCGCGTGCGCGCGCACTGGAGCTGGAGCCTGCCCATTCCGCAGGGCCTGGAGCCCTCCAGCGCCGGGCCGCTCATGTGCGGTGGGGGCACGGCCTTCCTGCCGTTTGTGATCCACGACATCAAGCCCACCGACAAGGTGGGCGTGGTCGGCATTGGCGGGCTGGGCCACCTGGCGGTGAAGTTCGCCCGCGCCTGGGGCTGCGAGGTCACGGCTTTTACCTCCACGCCGTCCAAGCGCGAAGAGGCCTTGCTGCTGGGCGCGCACCACACCGTGAGCAGCGTGGACGTGAAGGCGCTGAAGGCGATTGCCGGCAGCCTGGACTTCTTGCTGGTCACCGCTGGCGCCAGCCTGGAGTGGGACGCCCTGCTGTCCACCCTGGCCCCCAAGGGACGGTTGCACATGGTGGGCGTGGTGACCGAGGCCATGAAGGTGAAGACGGGTGGCCTGTTGTCGTGGCAGCGCAGCATTTCGGCCTCGCCGACGCCATCGCCGACCGTGCTGACCAGGATGCTGGAGTTCTGCGCCCGCCACGGCATTGCGCCCCAGGTGGAGCACTTCCCCATGAGCCGCATGAATGATGCGCTGGACCACCTGCGCTCGGGCAAGGCCCGCTACCGCGTCGTGCTGGACGCGGACTTCAGCTGAGCGGTTCAGGCCTCGCCACCGAACCGTTTGGTGAGGTTGGCGATGTACTGCTCGGTCAGCTTCTCGAACTCGGCCTCCACCACGGGGGCGATGATCATCTTCATGAGGCCGGGCAGGGCAATGGTCAGCTCGCCTTCAATGGTGAGCACCAGTTGGGTGGACTTCTTGTTGTCGGTGATCTTCCAGCTACCCGACACCAGGGCGTTGCCTTCGCCCTTGACCGGGGTCCACACCACCGTGCCCTTGGCCTTGTTGGACACGTATTTGGATGCGTACACGGTCTGCAGGTTCACCTGAGCCAGGCCGATCTTTTCCATTTCCCAGCGGTAGGCTCCGCCGCCCAGGTCCACCAGCTTGTCGACCTTGGGGTAGAAACTGGCCGACGTGGGTACGTCGGACAGCACGTCGAACACGTCCTTGGCGGACGCCTTGACAGCAAATTCATAGCCCAGTTCGACCTTGACAGTGACAGCCATGGTTGCTCCTTGATGGTGGTTGTAGAAAGGTGCAGGCATGTTACTGCACGCCAGCGGGAGCTGCGGCGACAATGGGTGCCTGTTCACTCCTGATTTACCCCCATGGCCAGCAGCCTTCTTGCCCTGATTGACGACATTGCCACCATCCTGGACGACGTCGCCGTGCTCTCCAAAGTGGCGGCCCAGAAAACGGCCGGCGTGCTGGGCGACGACCTGGCGCTCAACGCCCAGCAGGTGGCCGGCGTCACGGCAGACCGGGAGCTGCCGGTGGTGTGGGCGGTGTGCAAGGGCTCACTGGTCAACAAGCTCATTCTGGTGCCCTCGGCACTGCTTATCAGCATCGTCCTGCCCTGGGCGGTGACGCCCCTGCTCATGGTGGGTGGCGCCTACCTGTGCCTGGAAGGCTTCGAGAAGCTGGCACACAAGTTCTTCCACAGCGGCGCCGAGGACCAGGCCCATGCGGACGAACTGTTGCAGGCCCTGGCCGACCCGGCGGTGGACCTGCTGGCCCTGGAGCGCGACAAGGTCAAGGGCGCCATCCGCACCGATTTCATCCTGTCGGCCGAGATCATTGCCATTACCCTGGGCACGGTGCAGGCCAGCCCCTGGATGACGCAGCTGGTGGTGCTGGCGGGCGTGGCGGTGGTGATGACACTGGGTGTGTACGGCATTGTGGGCGGCATCGTGAAGATTGACGATCTGGGCCTGTATCTCAGCAAGAAACCGGGTTCGGGCGCGTGGGCCGGGGTGCAGCAGGCGCTGGGCCGGGGACTGCTGCGGTCGGCGCCCTGGCTCATGAAAACGTTGGCGGTGGTGGGTACGGCCGCCATGTTCCTGGTGGGCGGCGGCATTCTGGTCCACGGGCTGGGGCCTTTGCACCACGGGGTGCTGGCGCTGGTGGCGCAGGCGGTGGCGGCATCGGGCGCGCTGGGCGGCGCCGTGCAGGCCCTGCTGCCCGTGTGCCTGAATGCGCTGGTGGGCGTGGCCGCCGGGGCGCTGGCGTTGCTGGGGCTCACAGCCAGCCAGCGTGCAGCAGCAAAATTCAGATAAAAAAAATGGCTGTAGCACCCGTGTCTTCTGCGCAGATAGCTCCTAAATCCATAGCAACCGGTTTGCTGCTGGCCACGCTGGGCGCCATCGCCTTCAGCGGCAAGGCCATCATCGTCAAGTTGGCCTACCGCTACGGGGTGGATGCCGTCACCCTCATCATGCTGCGCATGCTGTTTGCGCTGCCGTTCTTTGTGGCCATGAGCTGGTGGGCCAGCCGCCCCCGGGCCGGCAAGCCGGTGGCGCCCCTGACGCGCAAGGACGTGCTGGGCGTGGTCTGGCTGGGTGTGACCGGCTATTACCTGGCGAGTTTTCTGGACTTTGCCGGGCTGGCCTACATCACCGCGTCGCTGGAGCGGCTTATCCTGTATCTCAACCCCACGCTGGTGCTGTTGCTGGGGCTGGTGCTGTTTGGGCGGCGCATTGGCCGGCGCCAGGCACTGGGCATGGCTATCAGCTATGCCGGTGTGCTGCTGGTGTTCGGCCACGAGGTCACTTTGCAGGGCGCCGACGTGGCGCTGGGCGCCGTGCTGGTGTTCTTGAGCGCTGTGAGTTACGCGCTGTACCTGTTCTACAGCGGCGAGATGGTGCAGCGCCTGGGCTCCCTGCGCCTGGTGGGGCTGGCCACTTCGGTGGCCTGTGTGCTGTGCATTGCGCAGTTTGTGGTTCTGCGGCCGCTGGACAGCGTGCTGGCGGTGGCGCCGCAGGTGGTCTGGCTCTCCGTGCTCAACGCCACGCTGTGCACGGTGGTGCCCGTGATGATGGTCATGATGGCCATCGAGCGCATCGGCTCCGGCCTGGCCGCCCAGGTCGGCATGGTGGGCCCCATGTCCACCATGATCATGGGTGTGCTGGTGCTGGGCGAGCCGTTCACGGCCTGGCTGGTGGCCGGCACAGTGCTGGTGATTGCCGGCGTTTTTGTGTGCAGCCGGGCGCGGGGTTAAAGATACAGCATTGCCCTTGACAGCAAGCCCATGAGCTAGGTGCCGTGCATGCGGGGTTTGCCGCAGCTACGGGCGGATTCTGTCGCGACGGTCAAACAGAGCCTTGGGCTGGATCCAAGGCCTGGCGTAAGGGGGCGTGGTTTTGGGTGTTACACGCCCGTCAGTCTGACTGCGCTCGCCGTCACTCTTTCAGGAGCGCTGGTGCCGCAGCCAGTACCTTCTCCTCGCAGTCAGCAAGGTTGGCCTCGATCTCCCTCTTGACTTGGGCATAGCTGTTTTCGGCCCAGGCCACCTGCGACTGGGCCGTAGGCGACTGGTAGCTGCAATCGACCACCACATTGGGATTGGACAGCATGACAAACCCCTCTTTGCGCTTGTACACCGTCCAGTCCGACTTCAGTCGGTACAGCTCAGCCTCGGGGCCCGTGAGCCCTTCGTAAACCAACTGTGTCATTCCTCCGGCTATCAGCAAAGGTTTTTCGAAGGTCTTGGCGGTCAGATCCGGGTCATTTTTTACCGTAGAAGTCATCACGGTTTGCAGGCGCGTAGCAAATGCATCAGGCTTTGGTGTCTGAATGTTGCTTCGGTCTTCCAAGGGTTCAATGCTTGTGCCGACCATGTTGTCTTTGCTGCTGCTAGTAAACCCGGTTCCGCCGCCTATGGCAAATAGCAGCACGCCCAAGGCCACTTTGCCCGCCACGTTCTTTTGCATTTGCTCGGCTTTAAGGATGCGCACCTCGGTAGGTGCGGTCGCCAGACGGCTGCCATCCGGGTAGATCTGCGAATACTCGACCTTGATGGGCGCAATGTCTTGGGCTGTGGCCGTACTCACTGCCAAGCTGGTGGACAAGACTGCGAAGGCGGTGCACAGCATGGTGCTTTTGAATGCAAAACGGGTCATTGATGTTTCTTCTCTTTGCTATTAAATATGTAGCTTCCTGCGCTTGTCTGGCGGGAAGTAGAGGCTGATTTGATTCCGGGTTGTTGCCGCATCTGGCGCGGGCGCTGCCGATGCGTTGGATATGTCGTAACCGTGGCTGGTTTTAGTTGTTCCACCAGTCAGACCATGCGCTGGTGAGGCTGGGTAGCCTGCCCCCAACAAGTCGGAGATGGTGTTGTTGACGGGGCTGGAAATAAATTGCGGCTAAGCCAGCGAGGGCCACAAGCCCGGCTCGCTGGAGGATGTTCATCGATACGTTTGGAGAGAGTTCGTGCCGTAGGTTAAACAGCCGGCTCGGAGTCGTACATCCCCCATTCGGGTGAATTTTCAGGTGATCTGCAATAAACCGTTAGTTGATTGACCTAGTGCAAATGCGCACCGGGTTTTCGGTTCTTGCTGAGCCTTCAAGCTCCACGCAATCCAGGTTGATTGCATCCGCCCAGGCAAACCCTGACAGGGTAGCGATAGGGGTTAAAACAACTGCGTCAAATGCACCGAGTCGCTGTTGCGCTCCACCTGTACCGTGTCCGAGCCCTTGTGCGCCAGGCGCAGCATGCGGTTGTTTCCGGGTAGCACGTCGGCCACAAAGCCGCGCAGGCCGCGCTTGGCGGCGTGCTGGGCCATGCAGTCCTGCATGGCGGTTCCCAGGCCGCAGCCCTGCCAGTCCGGGTGCACCATGAAGGCGGTGTCGGCCAGGTTGGTGGTGGGGTTGGTGAAGTAGCACGACTGCCCCACGATGTGCTCGTCTTCGCGCGGGCCGGTGGTGGCCACAAACGCCACCTCGTGCTCGTAGTTGAGGTTGCACAGGCGTTGCACGTCGGCGTTCGAGAGGCCGCGCACATGGCGGAAGAAGCGGGTGTAGATGTCGGCTTCGCTCAGGTGGTGGAACAGGTCGCGTATGCCCTGGGCGTCGCTGGAGAGGGCCGGGCGCAGCTTCACGGTGCGGCCGTCCTTGAGGACAACGGTGCGCTCTTCTTCCACCGGGTAGGCGCGCAGGTTCTGCAGGGTCTGGTCGGCGGCCAGGTAGCCCAGCGCCTGGGCCTGGGCAAACAGCTCGGGGCGGAACTGTGGGTGCGCCAGCTCGATCAGCGCCGTAGCGCGCTCGCGGATGGATTTGCCAAACAGGTAGGCAATGCCGTATTCGGTGACCACGTAGTGCACGTCGGTGCGGGCAATGGTGGCGGCCTCGCCCGCCAGCAGCGCCGGACGGATGCGCGAAGCCTTGCCGTCTTCGGTGGTGGAGCTCATGCAGATGATGGGCTTGCCGCCGGGGGAGCGCGAAGCGCCGCGCAAGAACTCGTCCTGGCAGCCCATGCCGCTGTAGAACTCGCCGCCAAACTGGTCGATGCAGACCTGGCCGGTAAGGTCCACCGCAAAGCCTTGCGCAATGGCCACCATCTTGTACTGCGCCGCAATGGTCACTGGGTTGCACACCGCTTCGATGGGCTGGAACACGAACAGCGGGTTCTGGTCGATGTGGTCGTACAGCGCGCGCGAGCCCAGCGCCAGACTGGCCACGATCTTGAAGGCCTGGCGGGTCTTGCGCGCACCGGTCAAGCTGCCGTTTTCGAGCAGCGGCAGGATGGCATCGGTGATCAGGTCGGAGTGGATGCCCAGGTCCTTGCGGTCGGTCAGGTACTGCAGGGCTTCGTGGGCCACCGGACCCAGGCCGATCTGCAGGGTGGAGCCGTCGTCGATGATGCCGGCAATGTAGCGCGCAATGCGCTGCACGGCTTCGGCCTGCACCGGCATGCGGTCCATTTCGGTGATGGGCGCGTTGACGGGCACCAGGTGGTGGATGCGGCTGATGTGCAGAGTGGAGTCGCCCATGGAACGGGGCATGGCGGGGTTCACCTCGGCAATCACCAACCGGGCGCGGGCCACGGCCGCCGGAATGATGTCCACCGACACGCCCAGGCTCACGTAGCCAAAGGCATCGGGCAGCGACACCTGGATGAGCGCCACATCCACCGGAATGCGACCCAGCGCAATCATCTCGGGCACACGGGCAATGGACATGGGCACATAGTCCACCAGCCCCTGCTTGATGGCCGCGCGCATGTCGGTGCCGACAAAGAAGCTGCGGTGGCGAAAGCGTGTGGTGCTCTGGCCCTGCGCGTCGTGGCCAAAGGCCTTGATGGTGAGAAAGTGCAGCAACTCCACGTCGGCGGGCGGCACAGCCATGGTCTCCAGCACCTGCAGCAACCGGTGGGGCGCGGCACAGCCGGTGCCCACAAACACATGCTCGCCGTTGTGGATGTGTCCCACGGCCGCCTCGGCGGTGGTGATCTTGTCGGCATAGGGCTGCAGGGCGGCGTGGGGGTCCGGGGCTTTTGCGGGCATGGGCAAGGGGCAGGCTGTGAGTGGAGTCCGTATCATCTGCGATATCGGTTTTGTTTGGCAACAGCGGCACAGGAGAATCAGCATGGATTTGGGCATTCGCGGTAAATGGGCGTTGGTGTGTGGCGCCAGCAAGGGGCTGGGCCTGGGTTGCGCGCAGGCACTGGTGCAGGAGGGCGTGAACGTGCTGATCGTGGCGCGGGGCGCCGAGCAGCTGGAAGCATCTGCTGCCAAATTGAGAGCTGTTGACGCAGGATCCACGGGCGCCAGCGTGCTGTTTTGTGCGCAAGACATCACTACCGAGGCTGGGCGGGCCGCCGTGTTTGCCATGCGCCGCGACTTCGACATCGTCGTCACCAACGCCGGCGGCCCGCCGCCTGGCGATTTCCGCGATTGGGACCGCGAGGCGTGGATCCGGGCTGTGGACGCCAACATGCTCACGCCCATTGAACTCATCAAGGCTACGGTGGATAGCATGGCGGCGCGTGGCTTTGGCCGCATCGTCAATATCACGTCCAGTTCAGTGAAAGCGCCCATTGACATCTTGGGTCTGTCCAACGGCGCGCGCAGCGGCCTGACGGGCTTTGTGGCCGGCGTGGCGCGCAGCAGCGTGGCGGCGCAGGGTGTCACCATCAACAACCTGCTGCCCGGGGTGTTTGACACCGACCGCATCAAGACCACCATGCAGGCAACAGCGCAGAGAACCGGCCAGCCGGTGGAGGCCCTGGTGGCCGCCCGCCGCCAGGCCATTCCGGCGCGCCGCTTCGGTACGCCGCAGGAGTTTGGCGCCATCTGCGCCTTCCTGTGTAGCGTGCAGGCGGGTTACATCAACGGCCAGAACGTGCTGGCCGATGGCGGTGCCTACCCGGGCACGTATTGAAATCTTCGTGAATTCTCTGCACGTGAACGGTAATACCCGGTACCGGTCGCTGCTGGCGGCCCTGGTCGTGGGCTTTGGCGTGTGCACGCTGGGGCTGCAGCTGTGGCCGGGCGCCGCCGAGGCGCTGCAGTTCACGCGCCTGCGCTACGCACAGGGCGCGTACTGGCAGCTGCTGACGGCGCAGTGGGTGCATCTGAGCCTGGGGCATGCGCTGGGCAATGCCCTGGCCTTCGCCGTGCTCGCCCTTTGGAGCGGGCGTTGGCTGGGTTGGCGCCAGCAACTGCTGGCGCTGGGCGGTGGCTATGCCGGCGTGGCGGTGGTGCTGGCACTGGACGCCCAGTGCGGCTACTACGCGGGGGCTTCCGGCGCCTTGCACGGGCTGCTGGCGGGCAATGCCCTGTACATGGTCTGGGTGGGCCGTGCACAGGGGTTGCGCACGGGTGCTGCGAGCGGGCCCTGGTTCAACGCCACGCGCGGGGTGGGCCTGGCTCTGCTGGGTGCGTTGGCCTTCAAGCTGTGGTGGCAGTCAGGTGACACACCAGCCGCACCATGGGGCGGCTGGAGCTTTCCGGTCTACCACCCCGCCCATATTGCCGGGGCCTTGGGCGGTATGGGGTTGGTGCTGCTGGTGTCAGGCGCGCGTGGTGCGCCGGCGACGCCCGAGCAGGCCCAGCCCGGCCAGTGACAGCAGGGCAAGGGCATCCAGCCCGTCCATGGCACCACCGCCGCCGCCGCTGGCAGGTTGCGCGGTTGGTACTGCAACCGTTATGGACACCGTCTGCGGTGTTCCGCTAAAAACGCCGTCACTTGGCGTGATCGTGAACGTGTAAGTCCCAAGAGGTCCAGCCGGGTTCCAGTTGAACACGCCTGTAGCCGCATTAAATGTTGCACCGGCGGGCAGACCTGCGGCAACGAAAGCTACCGTGTTGTTCTCTGCATCGGACGCTGTGGCAGTGAAGCTGAGATTGCCGCCGGGAGCCACGGTCTGGGTTGCGCTTGAAGTCATAACCGGAGCGGTGTCGGTGGTTACGCTGACTTGGTTCGAGGCAGCCAGTCCAAGGCCATCGGTGACAGTGACCTTGAAGGTGTAGGTTCCCCCCGGTGTGGGCGCCGTGAAGGTTGGTGTGGCTGATGTGGTGCTGCTCAGGGTTACGGTGCCACCTGCAATTTTGGTCCACGCGTAGGTGAATGCCGTGTTGCCACTGCCGCCGGCTGTGGGCGTTGCCTTCAAGCTAACGGTCGTTCCAGTGAGACGGGTACCAGCTTCCAAAACCGAGGCAGCCACTGTGGGTGCCTGTGAATTGAGACGATCAATTGCTGCATTGGCATCAACCAGGCCCGTACCGCAGTTCACGGCAGGATTCAGTTGGCAATACGTGCCGACCGGGTGTGGCCGGGCGGAACTGGTCAGGATGGAACTCAGTGTGTCGGGGGTAATGGTCGGCTGCAGGCTGGCCAACAAGGCGGCAATGCCGGCAACGTGGGGGGTTGCCATGCTAGTGCCCTGGTAGCCGGCGTAGGTGTCGGCAGCAGGAACGGTGGTGCCGGTGTTCAAGGTGGAGTACACCGTTGCGCCGTCGCCTGCAATGGTGGTCCCTGTGCCGCCGCCCGGGCCGCTGATGACGGTGCCGGCGCCAGTGTTGGCATAGCTGGCGTTGTCACCCAGTTTGGTATGGGCGGTTACCGCGATCACGCCGGTGCAGTTGGCAGGTGAGCTGATTGTGGTTTTATTGCTGTCGTTGCCTGTGGCCACCACCACCACGCTGCCTGCAGCGCGGACCGCATCGATCGCAGCCTGGGAAGTCGCATCGCAGGCTCCGGCACCGCCCAGACTCAGGTTCAACACCTTGGCCTTGTTGGCGGTGTTGTCTGGCACGCCGGGTACGTTCAGTCCAGCAGCCCACCGCATGCCGGCGGCGATGTCGGACATGTAGCCGCCGCATACGCCCAGTGCGCGCACGGGCAGAACCTTGGCGTTGAACGCCACGCCGGCTCCGCCGGTGCCGTTGTTGGTGACTGCTGCAATGGTGCCGGCGACGTGAGTACCATGCCAACTGCTGTTGCGGGCGGTGCAGCCCACACCCGTGCTCCAGTCGCCCGGGTCGCTGGCATCGGCGTCGCGGCCATCTCCGTCGTTGGCGACGGTGGTGTCGCTGATGAGGTCATAGCCCGCAACGATGTTGGCGGCCAGATCGGCATGCGGCCGGTAGCCGGTGTCAATCACGGCTACCACCACGCCCGTACCGGTGGCCTTGTCCCACGCAGTGGGCAGGTTGATGCCGCCGGGGTAGGTGGCAGAGGACTGGTAGTGCCATTGTGATCCCGCATAGGACGGATCGTTGGGCACGTAGGACGGGTAGGCCCGTTCGTCGATTTCGGCGTAGGCTACCCGCGGGTCTTGCTCGATCTGCTTGGCCAGTGCAAACAGTTCGGCGCGGCTGAGCTTCTGGCCTGTGGTGGCGACGTGGGTTTGGGAAGTGACCGACTTGAGGTATGCCAGCCCGCCCGCATTGGTGCTGGCCACTTGCAGGGCGGCGTTGCTTTCCAGCATAGACACCTGGCTACGGGCGGTATTGAAATCAAATGCACCGGCACGCGTGACGGCCTGGTCCTTGAACTTGATGATCAGGCGATTGAACTCGGGCCCAGTTTGCAATGGTCCGGCAAAGGCGGATGCCCGTGCGCCGGGAGCCACCGGAACCGGCGAGGTCAGCTGCGCCGTGGACAAGGTGCTGGCGGTTGCGACGGACAGTGCAATCGCGGTGATGCCAATATGTTTTGGCTTTATCGTCATGGTGATCCCTTAAGTTGACGTTGAGGTAAATGGTTGGTGTTTCAGGACGGGTGCGCCAGCGCGTCCACTTCGGCGCGAAGTACGGATGGGGCTTCGCTCAGACGCTGCAGCACGTCAACCGGGCGCTGGTTGCCCAGCGGTTCGATCCGGTACACATGGGTGTCGGCGGACACGCTGGCGAGGTAGGTGATGCGGGCATTGGCCTGCTGGCCCAGGGTTTGCAGGAAGGTGGAGTCGGCATACGCAACGGGGGTCCGGAATTGCACAATGACGCGCATGGTGGCATTGGAGGGCGCTACAGCAGGGGCGGGCTCCGGTGTGTTCTGCGCCTCCGGTGTGACCGGTGTCAGGGCCGGGCTGCAGGCACCCAGAAGCAGGGCCAACGCAGGAGCCAGGGCAAGCCCCTGCCACGCGCCCTTGCCATGCGGCCTGGGCGCGCAGGCTTGTGCCGTTCGCGACCCGTTCGAACCGTTCTCTTGCATACCACTTCCCTGTGTTTCTTTGTTTGTTAGCCGGGAACTTTACCTAGGCATATGGCATTTGGCTGTGATTAAAGTCACGGTTCTCCGCCTTTCGGTGGTGCCTTTGAGGAGAATCAACAGACCGACTCTCGGTGCGCACACGGATGTAACAAAAGGTATCAACATCACCGCCGTGACGACAGCACGATGCCCGACACGATGAGTACAAACGCCACCCCATGAAAGAGCTGCGGTGTCTCTCCCAGAAAGGCAGTGGACAGCAATGCGGTGAATAGCGGCGTCAGGTTGATGAAGAACCCCGCCGCTGCCGGCCCGGCGCGCGACACGCCTGCGCCCCATGCGCGGTAAGCGATCAGCGCCGGCCCCACGGCGATGAACAGCAAGGCCGCCAGCAGAGACCCGCTCCAGTCGACATGTGCATCGGTCAGTGCCCACTCGGCACCGGTGAATGCGGCGGACCACAGCAGGCCAAACACGATTTGCCCCATCAAGAAAGCGGCCCAATCGGTACGCAACGCGGCGGCTTTCGGGGTGGGGTGGGCCAGCATCCAGCTGTAGTACGCCCAGCCCATGCTGGCCAGCAGCACATACAAATCGCCCATCACCAGATGCAGCCCCCGCAACAGTGCCCACTGGCCCCGGCATAGCACCAGCAGCACGCCGCCAATGGACAGCACGGCGCCCAGCATCTGTCGCCCCGAGATGGTTTGCCCGAAAAACACCCGCCCGAACAGCAGCATCCAGATCGGCAGGCTGGCGCCCACCAGCGTGACGTTGATGGGCGTGGAGGTGTTGAGCGCCAGATAGAGCAAGGCGTTGAAGCCGCCAATGCTGAACAGACTCAGTAGCGTGAAATGCCGCCACTGGCTCCATAAGGGGCTGCTGCGGCGCAGGACGTCACGGGCCAGCGGCAGCAGGATCAGAAACGCCAATGTCCAGCGCAACAGGTTCAGGGTCATGGGCGAAATCGCCGGACTGACGAGACGCCCCACCACGGCATTGCCGGCCCACAGCAGGGGGGGAATGAGCAGCAGCACAAAGGCGGAGGGAGTCAGGCGTTGGGACATGGCGGGAACTGTACCAAGCCCTTCACCGTACCCGCACGCGCAGGGCCATTTCGTGGCAGGATGGTGCCCTGCGGCGCGCAGGGAGCGTGCCGCCTGATTTCACCGGAGACCCGCGCATGCCCATCCTGTCCAGAGCCATTCACATCGACCAGCACGGTGGTCCCGAGCAACTCAAGCTGGTGCAGGTCAGTGTGGGGGATCCGGGTCCGGGCGAGATCCGCATACGCCACCATGCCGTGGGGCTGAACTTCATCGACGTATACCAGCGCAGCGGCCTGTATCCCATGGCCATGCCTCTGCAGCTGGGCATGGAGGCGGCCGGTGTGGTGGAGGCGGTGGGCCCCGGCGTGACCCACTTGCAGGCAGGAGACCGTGCCGCCTACGCCAGCCAGCCCCCGGGCAGCTACTGCGATGTGCGGGTGATGCCGGCCACGTGCGTCTGCAAGCTGCCCGATGCCATCTCGTTTGATACCGGCGCTGCCATGATGCTCAAGGGCCTGACGGCGCAGTACCTGCTGCGGAAGACGCTGCCCCAGGGCGGGCTGAACCCGGGCGACTTCGTGCTGTTCCATGCCGCCGCCGGTGGCGTGGGTTTGATTGCCTGCCAGTGGGCGCGCGCCCTGGGTCTGCAGCTCATTGGCACGGCAGGGTCGGACGCCAAGTGCGCGCTGGCGCTGGAGCACGGCGCGGCGCACGCCATCAACTACGCCAAGGAAGATTTCCTGGCCCGGGTAAAGGAGATTACGGGGGGCAAGGGCGTGAAGGTGGTGTACGACTCGGTGGGCAAGGACACCTGGGAGAAATCCCTGGACTGCCTGGCCCCCTTTGGCCTGATGGCCAGCTTCGGCAACGCCTCGGGCCCGGTGGCACCGTTTGCCCCTGGCGTGCTGGGGGCCAAAGGCTCGCTCTACGTCACGCGCCAGACCCTGTTCACCCACATTGCCACGCGTGAAAGCACGCAGGCCATGGCCGATGAACTGTTCGGGGTGGTGGTCAGCGGCAAGGTCGAGATTCGTATTGACCAGCGTTACCCGCTGGAGCAGGTGCAGCAGGCCCACCGGGACCTTGAGGCACGCAAAACAACTGGTTGCACTATCCTGACCCTGTAGGCCTGTCGGGTAGGGGGGGGCGGGATAAAATTGTCCCACTCCCTATGAAAAATATTTCCGCCCGCCCTTTGCAGGTTGCGTTGGTGTGCGCCGCCAATTTTTTGGCACTCCCCAGCAGCGTCGCCCGAATCACCAACACCGTGCTGTTGGCAGACGCAGCGCCGAACAAGCCGGTCCCTATCGCTGCGACGGCTGCGGCCGATACCCGAACAGCCGCCCAGAAAGATGCGGACACCACCAAACGGTGGTCGGTTTACTGGGGTTGGAACCGCTCTACGTATTCGCATAGCGACATCCATTTCAAAGGCTCCGACCACGACTTCACCATCAAGGATGTCGAAGCCAAGGACATGCAGTCGGATGTCGGCGGCGGGGGCCTCTTCCAGTATTTCCTGAACCCTGCGGAAATGACCATTCCGCAGACCAATATGCGCTTGGCGTACCAGTACAACGCGGATACCGCCGTTGCCTTGAACCTGGACCACATGAAATACGTGGTCACGCAGGATCAGTCCGTGCCGATTGAAGGGCAGATCAAAGGCGTAACCCAATCCGGCCAGCAAGTCATTGCAGACAACTGGTTGAACTACGAGCATACGGACGGACTGAACATCGTGAGTCTCGAGCTGGAGAAGCAGCGTCCGGTGGACTGGTTTGGTGACAACCACCACGCCAAGGTGTTCGCGCTGGCTGGCGTGGGTGTGGTCATTCCCAAAAGCAATGTCACCATGCACATGGTGAACCAGGTGCGCAACGATGAATTCCACCTGTCGGGCTATTCGGTCGGTGTGGGGGCCGGCTTGGAGGTGGACGTGTACAAAGACGTGTTCTTTCGCACCGCCTACAAATACGGCTACGTGAACCTGCCCGATGTGTTGACCAGTGCCCGCGGTGACAAGGCGGCACAGTCTTTCACCTATAACGAGTTGTTGATCGCGGTCGGCGTGCGCTTCTAGGCAGAGACCGCCCCTTGCGGTGACAGGGTTCAGGGTCTGCTGCCGGAATCTGGCGGGGCGGAGCGGCGCAGCAGCGTAAGTGCCAGCACGCCGGACGCCACCATCAGGAACAGGCTGACCGCGTTGAGCACCGGCGTGGCACCCTCCCGCATGCGGCCGTACATCGTCACGGTGAGCGGCGCATCCGAGCCCACCAGCATGAGTGTGGTGTTGAAGTTCTCGAACGACATCAGAAACGCAATGGCTGCGGCCCCGATGAGCGCCGGCTGCAGGTAGGGCAGGGTGATGGTGGTGAACACGGCCAGCCGCGAGGCGCCCAGGTTGTAGGCCGCTTCTTCCAGTGCCATGTCGAAGCGCTTGAGTCGGGCCGAGATGGTGAGCGTGGCAATGGAAGCAATGTAGGCAAACTGCCCCAGCACCACCAGTGGCAGGCCGGGCCGCAGAAATTCCAGCTCCAGGCCCCACAGGTCGTCGACCAGGTTGGCGATGCGGCTGGCGAAGGCCAGGATGGAGATGCCCAGGATCACGCCCGGGATCACCAGCGGCGCCAGCATCAGCAGGCTCAGGGCGCGCTTGCCGCGAAAGGTGTGGCGTTCCAGCAGAAATGCATTGGCGGTTCCCACCGCGACCGTGAGCACCGTGACCCAGCAGGCCACCACCACGCTGGTCCACAGGCTATGCAGGAGGGCGGTGTCGGCAAACAGGCCGCGGCGCGGCGCACCGCCGCTGGCGGTGGCGGGGTTGCCCAGAAACCAGTCCAGCGTAAAGCCCTGCCACGGTGGGGCCGGGTAGGGCGCGTCGTTGAATGCGAACACCGCCACCACCGCCAGCGGCAGGAACAGGAAGGCCAGGAACAGCACACCGTAGACCACGGTGCTGGCGCGCAGCCAGGCGGGGCGGGGCAGTGAGGGAATCATGTGCGCTGCATCACTTCGCCGAATTTCTGGCCGGATAGCCTGAGCCCCAGCCACACGGTGGCGATGCTCAGGCCCAGTAGCAGAAAGCCGAAGGCCGCACCCTGCTCCCAGTTGAAGCGGGTGATGAACTGGGTGTAGATCTGCTCGGTAAACCACAGCGAGTTCTTGCCGCCCAGCAGGGTGGGCGTGAGGTAGTTGCCCAGTGTGAGCATGAACACCACGATGCAACCCGCCACCATGCCCGGCGCGGCGTGTGGCAGGATGATCTGGCGCAGGATGGACCAGCCGTTGCCGCCCAGATCGTAGGCCGCCTCGATGAGGGAGTCGTCCAGGCTTTCCAGTGCGCTCACGAGCGGGATGAGCATGAACAGCATGGACGTGTACACCAGGCCCACCAGAATGGTGGCGTCGTGGTACAGCAGCTCCACTGGCGCTGGCGTGAGCCCCAGCCACACCATCAGACCGGGCAGCACGCCGGACTCGCGCAGCAGAATCATCCAGCCCAGGGTACGCACGGTTTCGCTGACCCAGAACGGGATCAGGCACAGCACGAACAGCAGCGCCTTGGCGCGGCCACGGGCGATCTTGGCAATCGTCCAGGCCATGGGAAACGCCATCAGCAGGGTGATGGCGGTGGCCAGGACCGACATCCATGCCGTGCGCACCAGGGTGCGCCAATACAGCGGCTCCTCCAGGAAGGTGAGGTACTGTGCCAGGCTGGGTTCGTACACGCGGGGGGCCACCCGCGTGCGCAGCGACAGCATGGCCAGCTCGGCGTGGGGCAGCACGATCAGGCCCACCAGCCACAGCAGCGCCGGCGCCAGCAGCAGCATGGCCAGCAGCCGCTGCACGGCGCGCTGGGGTGCAGCTTCAGGCGGCATCATGGACAGGCGGCGCTGCGAAGCACACCGCTCGTTGCGGGTCAAAGCCAAACGCCACGGTCTCGCCGGCGCGCAGGTCGGCGAACTGGCCGGTCTGCGGCAGCGCGATGCGGAATGCCGCCTGCGTGGCGGTTTCGTGCACCAGCACGGCGGAGTTGGCACCGTCAAACAGCAGGCTCTCCACCACGCCCGTGTGGTGCGACATGCCAGTTGCTATGAATTCAGTAGCTGTCCGCGCAATGCGGATAACTTCCGGGCGCACAAATGCCTCTACAAAATCACCCGCGTGAATGGGGCGATTTCCGGCCCGGCGCGCGTGCATGACCAGCCCGCTGGCGCTGACCAGCTGCACACGGTCGCCCTGCACGTCCACCGCCTTGCCCGGCAGGCGGTTGTTGGCGCCCACAAAGCCGGCCACAAACGGGGTTTGTGGCGCGTAGTACAGCGCCTGCGGCGTATCCAGCTGCTCAAAGCGGCCGTGGTTCATCACCGCCACGTGGTCGGACAGCACCAGGGCTTCCGACTGATCGTGGGTGATGTAGACAAAGGTGGTGCCAAAAGCCGCCTGCAGCTGCTTGAGCTCGATCTTCATGTGCTCGCGCAGCTTGAGGTCCAGTGCGCCCAGCGGTTCGTCCAGCAGCAGCAGGGTGGGCTCCAGCACCAGGCTGCGGGCAATGGCCACGCGCTGGCGCTGGCCGCCCGAGAGCTGGTCCACGCGCTTGCTCTGGGCGCCGGCCAGGCTCACCCGCTCCAGCATCTCGCCCACGCGGCGCTTGATTTCTTCTCGCGCCACGCCGCGGCGTGCCAGGCCGTAGCCCACGTTGTCGCCCACGCTCATCATGGGAAACAGCGCCAGGTGCTGGAACACCATGTTCACCGGCCGCCGGTTGGGTGGCTCGCCCTGCATGGATTGGCCGCCAATATGGATTTCGCCGGCGTCCGGGCTCTGGAAGCCGGCCACCATGCGCAGGAGCGTGGTCTTGCCGCAGCCCGAAGGGCCGAGTATGGAGAAGAAGCTGCCCCGCTCCACGGTGAAGGACAGGTCGTCCACGGCCGCATGGGCGCCGTAGCACTTGGCGATACCGCGAGCCTGGAGGTCGGGCTGCGCCCCTGCGGGCGCAGCGGGGGTGGCGGTCAACGGCAAATCAGTTGGCCGCCTTGATGCGGTCCAGCACGCGGCCTTCAATCTCTTCAATGCCAGCGGGAACGGCCGGGTACCACTTGATGTTCTTCAGCGCCGCCTCGGGGAAGCTGGTGGCGAACTGGGCCTTGAGCTTGGCGTCCATCAACTGGTCTGCGCCCTTGGATGCGGTGAAGTTGCCGGCCGCGCCCGCCACCTTGGCGGCAATCTCGGGGCGCATGTTGAAGTTGATCCAGGCGTAGGCGGCGGCGTCGTTCTTGCCCTTGGCAGGGATGGCAAAGGTGTCAATCCAGCCCATGGCGCCGGCCTTGGGGGCGATGTACCGGATCTCGGCCTTCTCGCCGTTGAGCTTCCAGCCGCCGGTGTCCCACATCATGGCGCCCACGATCTCGCCGGTGCGCATGCCGTTGAGCAGCTGGTCCTTGTTGTCCCAGTAGAACTTCACGTTGGGCTTGCAGGCCACCAGGGTCTTTCCCACTTCGTCCATCAGGGCGCTGTAGGCCTTGGCGTCGTGGTACAGGGCAAAGGGGTTCTTGCCGGAGGCAAAGGCAAAGGCCAGCAGGGTGGGGCGCTTGAGGCGGTAGGCCACTTTGCCCTTGTATTCGGGCTTGCACAGGTCGGGGTAGTCGGTCATCTTGGCCAGCTGGGTGTTCACCACCAGGCCATCGGTCCCCCAGATGTGGGGCAGGCCATAGACCTTGCCGTCCACCGTGGTGTTGCCCTTGGTGGCTTCCAGCATGGAGGGGATGAACTGCTCGGCCTTGAGCTTGCTCAGGTCCAGGGGCTTGTAGATGCCGAATTCCCTCTGCGGGCCGGCAATGCGGTCCTGCGAGGGCTGCGCCAGGTCAAAGCCGGCCCCGCCGGTGGCGCGCAGCTTGGAGATCATTTCCTCGTTGTTGGAAAGGGTCAGCTCGACCTTGTAGCCGGTCTCCTTTTCAAACTGTTCCACCACGGCAGCAGGGGCATAGTCGGCCCAGGTGAGCAGGCGCAGGGTCTTTTCCTGTGCAATGGCCGAGCCGGCCAGGCCGAGCGTGAAAACTGCAGACGCAATGATGGCGCGTTTGAAAGTCATGGGGATGTCCTTGAAGCGTTGGGTGTTGCAGGCTGCAACACGCTGGGCAGACTAATGCACGGGCATGACAGTTATATGTCTGCCGTGCTACAAGGTGCTTGGTGTTTTCCCCTAGAGAGAATGCGCTGCCAGATGACTGGCGCCTGCCCAAAGGGCCTCAGTGGGTGCGGCGCACCCGCAGCAGCTCGTCCAGAACCAGGCACACGGCGCCGACGGTGATGGCGCTGTCGGCGATGTTGAAGGCCGGGAAGTGCATGCCGAGCCAGTGGAAGTCCAGGAAATCGACCACGTAGCCGTACAGCAGGCGGTCGATCACGTTGCCCAAGGCACCGCCCAGGATGCAGGCCATGGCAAAGCTGAACAGGCGCTGGCCAGGGTGGGTCTTGAGCATCCACACGATCACGGCCCCCGCCACGATCCCCAGCACGGTGAAAAACCAGCGTTGCCAGCCCGAGGCGCCGGCCAGGAAGGAGAACGCCGCCCCGCTGTTGTGCACCCGCACGAGGTTGAAGAAGCTGGTGACATAGGTGCCCTCGCCCGGGTGGTAGTAGCCCACCACCAGCACCTTGGTGAACTGGTCCACCAGCAGCACGATGAGAGCCAGGCCCAGCCACTGCAGCAGGCCGCCGCCACCACTTTTGCCGCCCCGTGCCATCAGGCGCCTCCCACCGGGGAGCGTGCATGCACGCCGTGCTGCATGCGGGGGCTCATGCGCACTTGCGGGCTTCGCCCGCGCCATAGAGGTTGCTGGTGCAGCGGCCGCACAGGGTGGGGTGGGCGGCGTCCGTGCCGACATCGTCACGGTAATGCCAGCAGCGCTCGCATTTGACGGCTTTTGATGGTGCAACCACCGCAGATACTGCGTCACCAGCTATTAATTCAATAGCAGATGTGATGAAGACGAACTTGAGGTCTTCGCCCAGGCTGGACAGCAATGCGTGGTCTTCGGCCGGCACGGTGAGCTGCACCGTGGCCTGCAGGCTTGATCCCACCTGGCCGGCGGCGCGCAGGGTTTCAATGTCCTTGTTCACCGCTTCGCGGATCTCGCGGATGCGGCCCCACTTGGCCAGCAGATCCACGTCGGGCGCCTCCAGCGCCACGTAGCCGTCCATGAAGATGGACTCCCGGGTGGCGGTGGGTGTCTTGCCTTCGGTACCCAGGACCGCCCACGCTTCTTCGGCCGTGAAGCTCAGGAACGGCGCCATCCAGCGCAGCATGGCCTGGGTGATCTGCCACAGCGCGGTCTGCGCCGAGCGGCGGGCTTTGGAGTTGGCACCGGTGGTGTAGAGGCGGTCTTTCAGGACGTCCAGGTAGAACGCCCCCAGGTCTTCGCTGCAGTAAACCTGCAGCTTGGCCACCACGGGGTGGAATTCGTACACCTTGTAGTGCGCCAGGATGTCGGTCTGCAACTGGGCCGCACGGCTCAGGGCGTAGCGGTCGATCTCCAGCATCTGCTCCAGCGGCACGGCGTCTTTGACGGGGTCGAAATCGCTGACGTTGGCCAGCAGGAACTTCAAGGTGTTGCGCACGCGGCGGTAGGTGTCCACCACGCGGGCCAGGATCTTGTCGTCGATGTTGAGGTCGCCCGAGTAGTCGGTGGAGGCCACCCACAGGCGCACGATCTCGGCGCCCATCTTGGTGGTGATGGCTTGCGGCTCCACCGTGTTGCCCAGGCTCTTGCTCATCTTGCGGCCCTGGCCGTCGGTGGCAAAGCCGTGGGTCAACAGGCCCTTGTAGGGTGCGCGGTCGTACAGGGCGCAGCCCAGGAGCAGCGAGCTGTGGAACCAGCCGCGGTGCTGGTCGTGGCCTTCCAGGTACAGGTCGGCTTCGGGGCCTTCTGCGTGGAAGGGTGGGCGGGCATAGGCGTCCTTGTGGCTGCCGCGCAGCACGTGCTGGAAGGTGCTGCCGGAGTCAAACCACACTTCCAGAATGTCGGTGCTCTTGGTGTAGTGCTCGGCGTCCGCCGTACCCAGGATGTCGGCCGTGGTGACGCGGCTCCAGGCTTCGATGCCGCCTTTTTCGACAATGTCGGCGGCCTGGTCCAGGATGGCCATGGTGTTGGGGTGCAGCTCGCCCGAATCCTTATGCAGGAAGAAGGGCACGGGCACGCCCCAGCTGCGCTGGCGGCTGATGCACCAGTCGGGCCGGTTGGCGATCATGTCGCGCAGGCGGGTCTTGCCGTTTTCCGGGTAGAAGTTGGTTTGTTCGATGGCGTCCAGGGCGAGCTGGCGCAGGGTCTTGGGCGCCTTGTCCTTGGTGAATACGCCGGGGCCTTCGTCCATGCGGATGAACCACTGGGCCGCAGCGCGGTAGATCACCGGTGTCTTGTGGCGCCAGCAGTGCGGGTAGCTGTGGGTGATGGCCTGCGTGGCCAGCAGACGCTGGTTTTCCTGGAGGGTGGCGAGGATGACCGGGCAGGCCTTCCAGATGTTGAGGCCACCAAACAGCGGCAGGTCTTCGGCATAGCTGCCGTTGCCTTGCACGGGGTTGAGAATGTCGTCGTACTTCAAGCCATGGGCCACGCAGCTGTTGAAGTCGTCCACACCGTAAGCGGGGGCCGAGTGCACGATGCCGGTGCCGTCCACCGCGCTCACGTAGTCGGCCAGGTACACGGGCGACAGGCGGGCGTAGCCGGGGTCCACGTCGTACAGTGGGTGCTTGAAGTGCAGGCCACCCAGCTTCTCGCCGGTGGTCGTGGCCACCACGGTGCCCTGCACGCCGTAGCGTTCCAGGCACTTCTCGACCAGGCTTTCGGCCAGCACCAGGAGGCCGCGCGGTGTATCCACCAGCGCGTAGGTCAGTTCGGGGTGGGCGTTGAGCGCCTGGTTGGCGGGAATGGTCCAGGCGGTGGTGGTCCAGATGACGATGAAGGCCGACTTTTCGCTAGCGGGCAGGGCGGCCAGACCGAAGGCCTTGGCCAGGGCCTGCGGGTCGGCGGCTTCAAAGGCCACGTCGAGCGTGTCGCTCTTCTTGTCGGCGTACTCGATCTCGAACTCGGCCAGGCTGGAGCCACAGTCAAAGCACCAGTACACGGGCTTCAAGCCCCGATAGACAAAGCCGCGCTCGATCACGCGCTTGAAGGCGCGGATTTCGCCGGCCTCATTCGCGGGGTTCATGGTCTTGTAGGGGCGTTCCCAGTCGCCGAGCACGCCCAGGCGTTTGAAGTCTTCACGCTGCTGGTTGATCTGCTCGGTGGCGTAGGCGCGGCTCTTGGCCTGCATGTCGTCCCGGCTCAGGTTGCGGCCATGCAGTTTTTCGATGGCGTTCTCGATGGGCAGGCCGTGGCAGTCCCAGCCGGGGATGTATTGGGCGTCAAAACCGCCCAGCTGCTTGCTCTTGACGATCATGTCCTTGAGCACCTTGTTCAGCGCATGGCCAATGTGCAGTTTGCCGTTGGCGTAGGGCGGGCCGTCGTGCAGCACAAACAGCGGGGCACCCTGGCGTGCCGTGCGCAGCTTCTGGTACAGGCCGTGCTCGTTCCAGTCTTTTACCCAGGCCGGCTCGCGCTTGGGCAGGTCGCCGCGCATGGGAAACGGGGTGTCGGGCAGGTTCAGGGTGCTGCGGTAGTCAACTTTGTCAGTCATGGCGAATTGCAATCTGGAAAATCGGGAGGGGCCGTGCCCGGGGCCAAAGCGGCGGCAGGCGATGGGACAAACGGGACAAGACGCGGGGCAAGGTGCGTCGGGTGAGCCCCGTCAAATTCGGGCAGCGAACCAGGCGCGCGCGTCATCGCAGTCCTGGTGGATGCCCCGGGTGAGGCTGTCCAGACCGTCGTATTTCAGCTCGTCGTGCAGTTTGTGCAGCAGTTCCACGCGGATGATTTTACCGTAGGCCCCCTCGGGGCCCAGTTCGGCGGGCCAGTCCATGCAATGGGTTTCCAGCAGGACCCGTCCGCCGTTGACGTCATTGGGGTCCAGTGACGGACGCACGCCCAGGTTGGCCACGCCCTCGAGGGGTTCGCCAACCAGGCCGTGCACCAGCACGGCAAAGATGCCGCTGGCCGCCGGCTTCCAGTGCGCAAAACGCAAATTGAGTGTCTTGAAGCCCAGGGTGCGGCCCAGCTTGCGCCCGTGCACCACGTGGCCCGAGATGCAGTAGGGCCGGCCCAGCAGGCGCGCGGCGTCCGCCATGCGGCCCTGACCCAGGGCGTCGCGTACTGCGGAGCTGGACACGCGCAGGCCGTGGACTTCGTAGCTGTTCATGCGCGCCACGTCAAAACCGTTGGCATCGCCGGCGGCGTCCAGCAGGGCGTAGTCGCCGGCGCGCTGGGCGCCAAAGCGGAAATCGTCACCCACCAGCACGTAACGGGCACCCAGGCCGTCGATCAGCACCTGCTGGATGAATTTCTGCGGCGACTGGTTGGCCAGTCGGGCGTCAAAGGGCAGCACCACGGTCTGGTCCACGCCGCATTGGGCCAGGTCTTCGAGCTTGTCGCGCAACGTGCCCACACGCGCCGGGGCCAGTTCGGGTTTCCTGTGCAGTTCGGCAAAGTAGTCGCGCGGATGCGGTTCAAAGGTGAGCACGCAGCTGGGCACGCCGCGCTGCTGGGCTTCGCCGCGCAGCAGGGCAAGCATGGCCTGGTGGCCCCGGTGGACACCATCGAAGTTGCCGATCGTCAGGGCGCAGGCGGGCGCAACGCCCGGGTGGTGGAAGCCGCGAAATACCTTCATGGATTTGTTATCTTTTTGATAGCAGGCCGCGCAGGGAGCGCCCATGCTGGAAGCCAGTTTGTCACAGAAACAGGGTATATTGTGACGCAGCAGCGCGCCGTGCTCCATGGCGCCTGACTGCAGAGATGTGCATTCCCGGTTGGTGGTTGTTGTAACCGTTACAGGAGGCGTGTTTTGAAAGTCTTGAAACTGTCAGCCCAGGGGCTGCCGCAATCGTGGATCTCGCTGGAACAGGCGGTCATCCATTACGCCTCCGACGAGGTGCGTTGGGAGTCGGGTGGCGAGGTGGCGGTGTTCCGCGGCGGGCACAACGCCGTCACGGGTGCGCAGTCCATCATCCGGGTCAACAGCATCATTGGCACGCGCGGCGTCCCCAACATCAACCCGTTCAACCTGCGCCCCGGCCTGACCAACGCCAAGCTGTTCATTCGCGACCGCAATGTGTGCGCCTACTGCGGCGGACATTTCCATGAGTCGGACCTGACGCGCGAGCACATCGTGCCCTTTGCGCAGAACGGGGTCGATACCTGGATGAACGTGGTCACCGCTTGCCGCCCCTGCAACCACCGCAAGAGCCACCGCACCCCGGAGCAAGCCCAAATGCCGCTCCTGTACACGCCCTACGTGCCCAGCCTGTGGGAAGACTTCATCCTGCGCAACCGCCGCATTCTGGCCGACCAGATGGAGTTCCTGATGGCCCACGTGCCGCGGTCTTCACGCCTGCTGGCGTGAGGGTTTTCGGGTGAATCGGCGCGCCGGTTACAACCCCTTACATCTATCTCGTTCATGCGGCCGTTTTTCAGCCGAAGTTAAGCCTTACAGGGTGCGTGCGTTGAGGGAAATGAACCACAATTCAAACGAACTTGTTTCCTTCCTTCACGTGGTCGTTTTGGCCGCTGGAGATCTCTGCAGATTGAACGGTGATGCGCGAGCAAATGATTCCGACACATGGACGCACGGGCCGCGAACAGCAGGTGCTGGCGTTGGCGCGCACGCTCGTGACCCAAACCCTGGCCCATGTTGCCAAGCATGAGGACCAGACCCTGACGCGGGTGCGAGACCGGCTGATGGCGCTGGTGGATGCCAAGCCGCCATTGGGGCAGGGCCAAAACCTGCGGTCCATCCACCTGCTGCTGGGCCGTTACGGGGATCGCTTCAACCGGGCCTTTCAGAAAACACTGGCCGAAGAACTGTCGGGCGAGCTGAGCGCGGCCTTGCCGGGAATGCGCCGACCGGCCAACACGGCTGCGGGCGCCCTTGACGGTCTGAGTCTGATTGATGTTGACGAAGTAGAGCGCGTCCTGATGCTCGACCGGGTGGCCCAGCGCTTTACGGCCCGCTACGAGGCGGTGCTGGAGCCGCTGACGCAGCGTTTGGGCGTGTTGCTGGGCCGCGAAAGCAGTGTCGTGCAGGACAACCCGTTCCAGCCTCTGGTTTTGCTGCGTGCTTTTGTGGGCGCATGGGACCGCTGTGAACTGGATGCCCAGGCCACCACCGATCTGGTGCTCTCCCTGGAGCCGGTATTCTGGCTGGACCTGGTTCCCTTGTACGAAGAGTTGAATGCCACCCTGCAGAAGGCGGGGGTGCCCGCGCAGCGGGCATTGATCATCAAGCGCAGTGCCAGCGCATTCGCCCCGTTGGATGGCGCGTCGCCGTCGTCGCGACCGGCGCCGCTGGGGGCGGAAGAACCAACCCGTTCGGCTTGGGGCGCGCTGGCGCCGGCCGGGCGCAGTGTCGCGGCGCATGCCCGCCAGTTTCTGCAGCGCCTGGGTCTGGGAGCCCGAGGTGACGGTGCTGGGGCGCCGGAGGATGGGGACGCAGGGCCGCTGACGCACGCTGCGTTTGGCGTTGCCGACCCGGCCCTGATGGGTTATCTGGGCAACCTGCAGGCCGGCGCGGGTGCGGCGCCGCCGCAGCATTGGGAGGCCGGTCAGGACCCGTCCAGGCAGAACGTGCTGCGCCAGATGCGCGACCGCGACGAGGTGCGCCACGCACCGGAGCTGGACCGCGGTACGGTGGATGCGCTGGCCGAGGTGTTCGATTTCGTGTTTGCCGACCAGGCCATTCCGATGCAGATGAAGGTCATCATCGGGCGCCTGCAGATTCCGGTGCTCAAGGCGGCCATGATCGACCGCGATTTCTTTTTGTCCGACGAGCACCCGGCGCGCCGCCTGGTAGATACGCTGGCCGGGGCTTCGGTGGCCTGGGCGCCGGAAAAAGGGGAAGCCGACCCGTTGTACGTCCGCATCGAGAGCACGGTGCAGCGGGTGCTGACGGATTTTGAAGACGACCTGACCCTGTTTGCCGATTTGTTGCGGGAGTTCACCGAATTCCTGTTCGAGTCGGAGCAGCAGGCCCAGGCCCGGGTGGAGCCGGTTGCCCAGCAGGAGCATCGGGGCGAAAGCTGGGACGACGCTCTGGCCCAGGTGGATGAGTTGATCCATGAGCGCATCCAGGCGCTATCGGTTGATCAGCCCTTGGTGCCGTTTCTGCTGCCATTCCTGACGACCCAGTGGCGCCAGGTGGTGGCCCGGGCCATGGTGGACAAGGACCCGCAGATGCCCAGCTACGAGCAGGCACTGGCGACCATGGAGCGCCTGATCTGGTCCACCCAGCCCAAGACCACATCCGAGCAGCGGCGTGAGCTGGTTGCCGTGCTGCCGGAGATGGTGCGCCAGCTCAACGCCGGGCTGGATGCCATTGAATGGAATGGCAAGCCCCGCGCCACGTTCACCCGCCGTCTGATCACCACCCACACACTGGCCATTCGCCTCACGCAAGCCCCGCCCGTAGACACCGGGTTGGGCGAACTGGAGGCCCGCGAAGGGCAGGCCGCCATGCAACAGCTCGACGAGCGTCGCGCAGCCCGGCAGTTTGCGCTGGAAGACACCTTTGATGCGCAGGCGCAGTCGTTCACGCGGGGCTTGTGGTTCGATGTGACGCTGGACGACGATGTCCACGTCCGTTCGCGCCTGAGCTGGATCAGCCCCATGCGCACCCGCCTGCTGTTTACCAACCGCGAAGGTTTCGATGCGTTTGTGCGCTCGGAACGTGAAGTCGCGGCCATGCTGCGGCTGGGACGCCTGCGGGTGCTGGACCAGGAACCCATCGTTGCACGGGCGCTGGACCAGATCATGGCCGCACAGGAACAACAACTGGCAGCCTAGCGACTTTTTGGCGGTTCGGTTTTCGTTGCAAAAAAGCCCTGGGGCCGGATTCCGGCCCCAGGGCTTTTTTTGGGAAACCTTACTTGGTGTACCAGTACGACCGTTTCAGGCTCTTGGGAATGCCTTTGTCCGGCAGGCAGTTCTGCAGCGCGGAGTTACAGGCCGGTGGAGGGGTTCCTCCCGTTGTGGGAGGGGCGCCGGCGCAACCAATGCAGAACTTGCGCAGCAGGGAGCTACCGTCCTGCAGGGTGAGGCTGACCAACCCGGACACGGGGGAAGGAGGCAAGCCGCCACCATCGAAGACGTTGCTGGAATAGCCGCCGGTAAAGGGGTTGAGTGCATAACCTTTGGCGACGCCGAGCGTGGACTTGCAGGATGTAGCCGAAGGCGTTGCCGGCGTGTTGGTTCCGAAGTAGGTGGAGCCGTACACCGTGACAGGCGCGTTGACCGATTTTTCACCCGCACCACTGAACGTGATGTAGTAGCCGTTCAGGGTGCCCGCGTAGTTGGTGCTGGTGGCATCGAACAGGCCCAGCATGGATGGAGCGGGGTTGGGGCTCGGTGGCGTCTCCACCGTGACGCTCACGGTGGGGGTTGCCACTGCGGTGTTGGTGTCCTTGAGGAAGTAGACGCGGTTGGTGACGTTGTAGGCGGAGTTGGTGGCTGTGTCCTTCAGGGGGTGCTCGCGGTCACCAGAGGCCAGCATGACAGCGTCGTAGGAGGTCGTGCCACCGGTTACCCCCACAGAGACAACCGCCGCAGGGAAGAAGAACTTCCGGGGCGTGGTTCCCGCAGCACAGGTGCCGCTGCTGCAACCCAAGGCCGCCAGCTTGCTCACGGTCCAGTTGGCGGGGCTGGCGTCAAAAAGGTCCATGCGCCAGATATTGCCGCCGGTGTCGCCCACATAGGCCTTGTCGGTTTTTCCGTCTGCGTCCCGGTCGACAAAGGTCACTTCCGACGGGATGGCGTAGTTCATGCCGGGCACATTGCGGCACGTGGCGCTGGTGGTGCAGGTGGGATTGGCGCTCCAGATCAAGGCGCCGGTTTCTGCGTTGACGACGAATATGCCTCGCCCCATGGTGTTCGTGGTGGGGGGCTCGCTGTCCTGCGCAGGGTCATAGCCTGCGCCAAATACCAGAACCGGAGTGCCGCTGCCATAGTTGTTCAGCACCGTGATACGGGGGCGGGACCAGGTCTGGCCGAGCTCCGAGAAACCTGCAGTGTTCTGGTCGATTTTCCAGAGAACCTGGGGATTGTTGGGCGTGGTTACGTCGATAGCGTACAGGAAGCGTCCGCCACGGCGCATGGCCAGGTACAGATAGGCTTTGTCAATGACCTGGGGCAGGGTCGTATCGGGCGTGCCGTCGGCCTTGAGCTGGTATTTCAGTTTCTGGTAGACACCGGTTGGTCCGTCGACAAAGTAGTCCTTGGTCTGGGCCGTTGCCAGTGTGGTGGAGGGGAATTTCAATTCGGGCGCGTTGATGCGCTGGCGATTGAGCTTGCTGTAGTGCTCCGGCAGCACCAGGCTCCAGAACTCGCCACCCGCGGGCACCGTGGTGCCGTCGTAGTTGGCCAGCGCGGTGGTCTGGTTGCCGTTGACGGCGTGGAACATGCCGTCGTTGGCGCCGTAGAACACCACTGTGCCGCGGCTATCGCCGTAGTTCACCACCACGGGTCGGGAATGCAGCACGTCGCCATGCACCGACGGCCGAACCGTTATGCCGTTGCCCGGGCCGGCTTCGTCGCCGTAGTTGTCTTCCCCGCGCACCCAATTGATGAGCGAAGTGCGGTCGCTGGCACCGACCTTGGTGACCTTGATCGTTCCCGTGGCGGGCGATACCGGCCCGATGGATGCCACACTGTAGGTGAAGCTGTTGGTTCCGGTTACCGTGACCGTGGGGCTTCCGTTGTAGGCCGGGATAACCGAGCCGTTGGCGTCACTGATGTTGGCCAGTGTCACGCTGTCACCTGTGGAAAAGCCGTGCGCTGTGGTGGTGTTTACCGTCACGGTCGTGCTGCCCAGGACACGGACCACGCCGGGGATGGCGGCGTCCCATGCGGCAATCGTGACGGTCGTTCCGCCCTTCTTGGCCGTTCCACCGCCTGCAGGCGAGGCCGGTGATTCGAGAACCGGGAAACTGAAGGTGTTGGCGGTGGCCGCCGTCACGGCCACGTTGGTGACGTTGTATTCCGGCTGGGTGGCGCCGGTAATGGTGACGCGATCCAGCGTCGAGAATCCATGGCCGGCCTTGGTGATGGTGGCCACGTTGCCGGTACGGGTGAGCGCGCCGGCCGCCAGGGTGAAGCCGGAGCTCGAACCCAGCACTGTGTCGGTAATGCTGGCGTTGCTGGTGGCAAATGCGTTGCTCGTGTTGTTCAGTGCCGCGTTGCAGCTTGCACTCACCGTTGCAAAGCCGCCGCTCAGCGGGGCCTGGCCGGGACAGAAGGTGTACACCTTGCGGGGACCTGCCGGCGTGCTGGTGTAATTCGTCGTCAGTATCTTTTTTCGGATCTGCTGCGCTGCGCCGCCTTTGTCGACTTGTTCACCATCCACTTTGTCGAAGGTCTTTCCGGCGCCGCGCGAGTCGTTGACGAAGAAGCCACCGGTGGTAGCGTCATCCGGCGCGTTGCTGGTGTCCTTGTAGGTCCAGAAGCTCACTGCGTTGGCTGAAATGAACCCGGTGGAGGTCGAACTGATGGCCGCATCGCCGTTGGCATCTGCCAGGATCAGCGAGGCATTGTTGGGGTCGGGTTTGGACGGGTCGTTGTAGACCAGGGCGAACTGGAACTGTTTGAGGTTGCCCACCCAGCGCGGCAGCGCAAAGGGGTCGGGGCGGAACATGCCCAGGTAAATCTGGTTCAGGTAGGTGCCTTGTGCGTTGACGCTGACGGGCAGGGTGGCTGAGGCGAACACGCTGTTGACCGCCTGCACCTCGTTGAGGATCTTGTCGATGGCGGTCTTGATCTCGTCGTAGCTGCTGGTGGCAAAGTACTTGCCACCGCCAACTTTGGCCATGCTGGTCATCAGGGCCGGGTAGTCGGGCTTGCAGGTGGTCCCCAGAAAGCCGATGGTGTAGGTGATGATGCCCTGGCTGTCGTCAAGGGTGCTGAAGATGTCCGTGTTCTTCATGAACTGGGACCACTCGTCACCGTACAGACCGGACGAGTCGGTGTGGTTGCCCATGCTGTAGTTGCCGCAGGAGAAATTGCTGGCACCGTACGAACCCGAGGGGATCGCTATGCTTTTCAACTGGTCAGCCGAGGCGCCTGCACTTGCCAGAGAGCTGTAGATGGCGGCGCTGCCGCCGTCTCCCGGTGTGCCGGAGGTGCCAAAGGCGTTGCCGACGAAAATGACGAAGTTCTTCTGGCAGCCCGCTGTGGGTTGTATGCCCGCGTAGTTGCGTCCCGAGAGACCCGTGGCGCCCTTGTAGTAGGCCCAGGCTTCCTGCATGACGGCGCCGGTGCGCTCGGTGCTGGACTTGATGTAGCCGTCGCCAGTGCCGCCGGTGGTTTTCCAGGTCTTGATCCAGGCCAGGAATGCCGCCTTGGCCGTTCCGCTCATGGGGATCAGCGGCTGTACGAGGCATCCGCCGTTGGAGTTCCCGCAGTTGGCGTTGGTGACGTCCCGGATATTGTTGGACTCGTACACCATCAGACCAATGTTCACCGAGTTGGGCGTCAGCGCATAGACCGTGTTGTACAGCGCGCATTGCTCCACGCCACCCGAGGTGTTGCCCAGGGAGGGCGCCTGGTGGTCGTCCACATAGGTGCAGGTATTGGTGGCGCTGGCATCGAAGCTAGCCGCGTTATCGAAAATGAACAGGACGTTGGGGGTTCCGGCCGTGCCGGAATTGTCGACATAGATGTCGGTGTCCTCCGCCCGTACCGATGCCGACAATCCAACGAACAGGCACAGGCCAGTCAACAAGACAGTGCGCAGATTTTTTTTCATCATGTGCTCCAAACGACGGGCTATTCAATACGGGTGATCAGGGGCACTGAACCTGCGCCGACACGCGCACGGAAAAGCCCTGGTAGGTTGTTACCTTGGTTCCACTGGAGGGGTCGTCAACCGATGCCTCCACGCCCCACTGCTGGTCGTTGCAGGCCGACGGGCTGGTGGTCAGGCTGCCACTGGCGTTCACCTGCTTGTCGCTGTCGCTCGACTCGAAGCAGGGCAGGTCTGCCGGCTTGCTGGTGCTGAGCTCGGCGTTGCTGACAGGGCGGGTGCTGACGCAGGCCGGGGCTTTCCAGGCAACCTTGTAATCGGCGCCGCCGGTGTTGATGGCGGGCGTGCTGGTGGTGCTGGCCGCAATCTTGTCGATGTTGGGCGCGTCCTTGACCTGTTCCATGACCCGCTCGATGGCAATTTGCGTTGCGGCCACGGCTTCCGATTGTGATTGCATGTTGCCGGCAATCTTCAGGTTGATGTTGCCAAAGCGGATGGCCGAGATGACAAGCAGGGTGAGCACCACCATCATGATCAGCGTGACGATCAGTGTGGTGCCTTTCTGCGTGGCTTGCGTGTTCACAATGGCCTCCTGCCGCTCGGATTGATGATGCGCACGGTCTGGGAAAAAACGTGGCGCTTGTAGTGGTCATTCATGGCCGCCGTGGTTTTGAAGCTTCCCAGGTCGTAGAGCTTGGTGTCGGTGTAGCCCGCGGTGGTTTCGGGGCTCTTGGCCAGCAAATTCACTTTCACACTCATCACGTTGGGCCAGTCGCTGACGCCCAGCGCCGCGCCATTGGTGTAGTCGCCGTCCGGAACGCCGTCGTTGTCGGTGTCCACGCCGTAGTCAATTTGCAGGTTTTCAATGCCTTCGGCAATCGACACAGCGGTCATGGCCGGGTTGCCTGCAGCAACGCCGAGTTCCATGCGTTTGAGCGTGGGTATGGGGGTTCCTCCATCGGCGCCGGCGCAGCTGTTGGCCACCGGTTCACTGCACTGGCTCACGTAATAGATGTGGACCAACACCTTGCGCAGACTGGCGGCGGTGCCGTCTTTTTTCTTCAGGGTGAATACCGAGGTATCGCTGCCGGTTCCCATCCGGTATTCCAGGCCCATCCCCGAGGGCGTCAGTCCGGTCTGAACATAGACCTGCCCCGCCACGGCGCTGGCCAGAGGGATTTCCTGCGTGTCCGTACGCCGAATGACCAGCACGTCGGTGTTGGCCAGCTGGTTGGTGACGCAGGTTATGGGTTCGGTCGCGAGCGTGGCGACAATGACATCGCTCTTGCCCTGCAGGTGCAGCGGCAGGGCAGGCTGGATGTCGGCAACCGCAGTCGCGCAGGGATCGGGCAGCGCGGCCGGAGCCGTGGGAATGATCGACAGCTCACCCCAGTAGCCGGCCAGTTGGAGGTCCTGGACCAGGGTTTGCAGCGCATACCGGCCGCTTTCAATCATCCGGCCGGATTTGTCGATTTCTGCCCGGGTGCCACTCTGGTTGGCGATCAAGGTTGCCAACCCCGCCACCAGGAAAAGGCCTACGGTGATGGAGATCATCAGTTCGATCAGGGTCAGCCCGGCTTGTCGCGCCCGCAGTCCGGATCGGCCGCGACCGGCGGGGGGGAGCGTATGGGGGTAGATGAGGAACATGGCTCAGGACAGGTTGGTGATGTGCAGTGGCAGGCTGACCGCACGCCGCTGGGTGTCGGTACCGTACAAGTCCTTGCCGCACGTAATACCGGCCGGCGGGGCATAGGTGGCGCCTCCGCCCTGCCAGGCGACACTGACCTGGTACTCGTTGGTGGTGCCGGCAATTAGCGATACGCAGCCGCGAGCCCCCAGCACCGCACCGACCTTGTTGGTGCCGACCACTTCGGCGCTGCCCAGGATCAGGTCGTGCCAGTCGGCCAGATCCTGGTTGGCGCGCGCCTGCTGGTTGGCGGTCCCCGCCGTGCACTGCGGCACGTTGGCTTTGTTGGTGGTAGCTGCCGTGCCGCTGACCAGGGGGGAGTTGGTACCCAAGTAGCTGGCCAGGACGTAGCAGGATGCTACGGCCGAGTTGGCATTGATACGGGAGACCATATCCTGCGCCAGGGCCAGGGCCTGCACGCGCTGGTAGGATTCCAGTTGCGAGTTCTGGCTTTGGACCATCAGGCCGGTCAGGCCCAGCAAGGCCACCATCAGGATCAACAGCGACACCAGAATCTCGATCAGGCTGGAGCCCCGGGCTCCCCGACGCCGGCCCACCATGCTGTGCGTCCGTTTCATGGGCATGCTCCTGTTTTAGTACTGGTCATGCCACTGAGGTCCACGGTGACACACCGGCTTGACTGGCCGCCGCTGAGCGTGAACTGGGTCTTGCCGGCGGTCGGTCGTCCGGAGGCACCCTGGTAAACCACGTTGGCCGGAATGCTGGGGTTG
This sequence comes from Rhodoferax sp., assembly GCA_019449595.1. Classification (GTDB taxonomy): domain Bacteria; phylum Pseudomonadota; class Gammaproteobacteria; order Burkholderiales; family Burkholderiaceae_C; genus Allorhodoferax. The sequence goes on from JAGRPL010000004.1 coordinate 272,967, forward strand.
GTGATGGCGATGCCGCCGTAGGCTGCCTGCTCGGACAGGGTTGTGGTTCCCACGGTCACCGTCCAGCCGCCAACCCATCCGTCGGCAGCAACCTTGGGTGCCACCGTGACGTCGGCGTTGCGTTTGATCGCTTCACTGCGGGCCAGCAGCAGGGTGCTGGCCAGATCGAAGGCTGCGGTCTTGACGCGTTGCCCGACGATGAAATTGCTGAAGGACGGCACCCCGATGGTCAGCAGAATGGCCACCAGCACAACGACCACCATCAGCTCGATCAGCGAGAAGCCGCGCTGGCCATTGCGCGTCAAGCGAGGCGGGGAGTACTGCGTGTTCATGGTGAGCTCACCAGCAAGCCGATACCGAAGGTGCCGAGCCCGATTTGCCCTTGGCGCCGTCCTGCGCCAGGGTGAGGTTGGCGCACTTGGTGTCCCGCTGGGCCTGCACGCCGCTTGGGGTTGCCGTAATGGTGTAGGTCGGGGGGGCGCCAGCCGTGTTGTCGCTGGCCACTGTGATCACGTAATTGGCTTGTACCTCGGCGGGAACCGTGATGGAAGCCGCAGTCCATTCGGCGGCGGTACCCGTGGCAACCGAAAAATAGCTGCGAGCATTCAGCATGGACTGCTCCTGCCGGTTGGCCACCGTGTACATGAAACTCTGTGCCGCCGAGCGGTTGGCCCGGACGATGTACTGGGTATACGAGGGAAAGGCAACTGCCGCCAAGATTCCGATGACCGCTACGGTGATCATCAGTTCGATCAGGGTAAACCCGTGTTCCCTGCGTGGGTGCCGACCTGCCTGCATTTCACACTCCTGATTGAATGGCCCGGGTTTTCCTGTACTCAACCCGGTTTGATTATGTGAAAAATTACCATTTGCAAGCAGTGTAAGCGACAAGCGGTAGGTAAAACCCGACAGGCGTAACGGATGCGGCTGGGAGGCACCGGGGAGCCCCGGTGCGGGGGTCAGGGGAGGAAGGTCACGGAGGTGGCGCTGAGCACGCCGTTGGTCACTTGCGTACCCAGCACTTGCACTTTCTTGCCGTTTTGCAGGTCTGCCACCGTTCCATTGGCGAAGGTGGTGCCTGGCACGGTGTAGACGGCTTTCTGGCCCTTGACGGAAAAACTCTGCTGCCCGGTATCGAGCAGACTCATGGGGCCGCTGAGCGAATAGGTCACTGGCGCGCCGCCGGTGCCGGTGTAAACCGTGACCTTCTGGGCCACCAGAACGTTGTTGAGCCAGTGGCCCTTCACCTGCACTTCGCTGCCGTTGCCGATGGACGCGCTGGAACCCACGAACTGGACCCCATTGCCGTCCGCTTTGACGGGTATTCCCAGAACCCGGAAGGACGCCAGCGTGGAGAAATCCGAAACCGCGCCGCGCAGGTGCACGTTTCCGCCGGCCTGGGGGTTGGCGGGTTGCCAGAGCTGCAGCTGTTGGGCGTTGAGCAAGCCGGCCACAGGGGCGCTGGGGGCGCGGACCTGGACAATCACCCCGGTGGCCAGGCCGGCCGCAGTCAGGCCACCCGCGTAGCTGGTTCCGCCGTAACTGATGGTGAGTGTTCCCAGCTGGAAGGTCTGCGCCAGGGTGTCGACGGACTGTATGGCGCCGGTGGTCTGGAACCGGGGCAGCGAAGCGCGCTTTTCGATGCGGGTGGCCAACAGCCTGCTGCCTTCCGGAACACCGTAAACAAACACGGGGTCAGCGGCCGACAGGGCGGACAGGCCCGCAACGCCGTCGTACACCGTTGCCGTACCCGTCTGTACGGTGACACCGGCAACCACCAGCGTGCCAGCGCCCGGGTTGGTGGACGCCACCGTATCCATCAGTTCGACGCCGGCCGAGAGGGTTTGCGCCACCCCGGTGGTCTGGCTGTTCAGGCTGCCCGAAATGCGCACCACCATGCCCAGCGCCAGTGTCGAAATGGAGTCCAGGCTGTTGGTGGTGGACGTGTTGTCGTAGGTGACGCCGTTGACGATCACGCTGCCAAATCCGTCGACGGAGCCGACGCTGGCCACATTGCCGGTGCCGCCGGAGCCGGGGTCGATGCCGGTGCCACCCGAGCCGGGGTAGGACGCCACATCGGTCGATCCGCCTCCGCACGAGGCCAGGCTGGCCATGACCACGGCCACCCGTAGCGCGAAGCCCAGCGTTCTCACGATGGGGCTCCGGTGGACCCTGCCTCGGGCGGCTGCGCGCCGCCCTGGGAGGGTTCGAAATAGGTAAAAATCCCCACCCGCATCCGGTGGGTGGGTGCGTCCGTGCTGCGTTGCTCGGAGGCCAGCATGTCCGAATAGATTTTGGCGTGCAGCTGGTCCCAATCCTTGCGGATGCCGGCCTGCAGTGCCTCGCACTCGGCTTCCGAGAGCCCCTCGGTGAAGATGGCCCGTTCCAGAAAGCGGGGCGCCTCGCCGGTCACATTGGCAACGCCGGCGGACAAATGGTCCCGACCGTTGTCCGCCAGGAAGGACAGCAGGGTCTGCAGGTCGTTGGAGGGAACAAAACCGTCGCGGGTCAGCTCCACAAATCTGCCGTCACAGCGGACCACGCCGAGCCGCTCCATGTCCTCCAGCAGTGCCCGAGCATGGACGTCGCCCCGGGTCTCCATCCGGGCCAGGGTTTCAAAGGACATGCCTGCCGCCTTGTCGGCAATGGGCAGGCGCCACAAGGCCGGATCGGCCATGACCTGCTGCAGCCATCGGGTGAATACCCGCGACGCGGGCGAGGCCTCGGTGTGGGGAATGCCGCCGTCGTCGCCTTCGCGCAGGCGGCTGGTGACATCCTTGCGGTGCAGGCCGGTGACCATGGCCAGCTGGCTGACGTTGGTGGGTGTCCCGCCCCGGGCGGTGAGCACACTGCGGGCTTCGCTGAGCAGGCTTTGCCGCAGCAGCGCATCCAGCTGGCTGTGCTTGAGACCCATGCCCAGCGCCAAGCGGACAATCGGGCGCAGTAGCCGCGCTACCGTGCCCATGGCCCAGTCGGTCTGCTTACGCTGTAAGCCCGGCAGCATGTGAAGTCACGATGAAAATCCCGTCCATGAGCGCCGGTGCCAGCGGCACGGCTTGTATGGACGGGTATTTTAGGGGACTTCCCGCTGCGTCGGCGCCAGGAATGTGAAGGTTTCCCTGTTACAGACTGGCGTTCAGGCGAACACGCCGGCCGTGTCCTGCATGCGGTTGGAAACCTCACCCAGGTGGTGCAGGGTGTCGCCAAACGTCATTTCCAGTTGCGTGAGCTTCTTGAAGTAGTGGCTGACGATGTACTCGTCCGTTACGCCGATGCCGCCATGCAGTTGCACGGCCTGCTGGCCCACGAAGCGCATGGACTGGCCCAGCTGGTACTTTGCGCGGGCCAGTGCGGCACGGCGCTCGGCTGCGGGTGCATTGAGCTTGAGACTGGCGTAGTAGCTCATGGAGCGGGCCAGTTCCAGCTGCATCTTCATGTCGGCCGCGCGGTGGCGCAGAGCCTGGAAGCTGCTGATCACCACGCCGAACTGCTTGCGGGTGTTGAGGTATTCGGCGGTGATGGCCATGGTCTTGTCCATGACCCCTACCGCTTCGGCGCAGGTGGCGGCAATGCCGATGTCCACGGCATGCTCCAGGGCCGTTTGGCCGTCCTGGGTGATCAGGGTGGCGGGTGCGTTCTTCAGACTGACGTCGGCTGCGCGGCTGCCGTCCTGGGTGCCGTAGCCGGTTGTGGTGACGCCGGCGGACTTGCGCTCCACCAGGAACAGCGCCAGCTGGCTGTTGATTTTTGCCGGCACGATGAAGGCATCGGCCTGGTCGCCCACGGGCACCACGGTCTTGGTGGCGTTGAGCACATAACCGCCGGGCGCCTGTGTGGCCTTGGCTTCGCACACGTCCAGCTTGTAGCGGGCGGCGCGTTCCTGGTAGGCCAGCACCACCAGGGCTTCGCCGCTGGCAATCTTGGGCAGCCAGGCGGTCTTGGTGGCAGCGTCGGCGTAACCGGCCAGCACACCACCGGCGATCAGCGACTGCGCCAGGGGTTCGAGCACGATGCCGCGACCCAGCTCTTCCATTACTACCATGCCTTCGACCGGGCCCATGCCCAGGCCGCCATCGTCTTCGGGAACGTACAGGCCGCACAGGCCCAGCTCGGCCAGCTCGTTCCACGCGGCGCGGTCAAAACCGCCGGCCTTCTCGATGCTGCGGCGGCGTTCGAAGGTGTAGCCCTTGTCCACCCATTTGCGTACGGCGTCGCCGAGTTGTACCTGGTCGTCAGAAAAATCAAAATCCATTTTGTGTCACCTGTAATTGGGGGTGTATTGCCTTCAGCCCAGCACGAACTGGGAGACGATGTTGCGTTGCACTTCGTTGCTGCCGCCGTAGATGGTGGTCTTGCGCATGTTGAAGTACGTGGACGCTAGCGGCGCACAGCGTGCCACGGCCTGGTCGCCCTGCCAGCCGGCTTCCATGGCTTCGCGGATCAGGGGCAGAGCGGCGGGGCCGGCGGCCAGCATCATCAGCTCGGAGTAGCGCTGCTGGATCTCGCTGCCGCGGATCTTGAGCAGGCCGGCGATGTCCAGCGAGTTCTTGCCGGATTTCTCGGCGGCCAGCACGCGCAGTACCAGCATTTCCAGCGCCACCACGTCCACTTCCAGCTTGGCGATTTCGTCGCGGAAACGGACATCGTCGTACACGCCTTCGGCCTTGGCCAGGCGCTTGAGGCGTTCGAGTTCGCGCTTGGCACGGTTCACGTCGGCGATGTTGGTGCGCTCGTGGCTGAGCAGGTGCTTGGCGTAGGTCCAACCCTTGTTCTCTTCGCCGATCAGGTTCTCGGCCGGGACTTCGACGTTGTCGAAGAACACCTCGTTCACCTCGTGGCCGCCGTCGAGCATGATGATGGGGCGCACCGTCACGCCGGGGCTCTTCATGTCGATCAGCAGGAAGGAGATGCCGGTCTGGGGCTTGCCCTCGGTGCTGGTGCGCACCAGGCAGAAAATCCACTCGCCATACTGGCCCAGGGTGGTCCAGGTCTTCTGGCCGTTGACGATGTACTTGTTGCCCTGGCGTTCGGCGCGGGTCTTGACGGAGGCCAAGTCGGAGCCGGAACCGGGCTCGCTGTAGCCCTGGCTCCACCAGACTTCTCCGCTGGCGATGCCGGGCAGGAAACGCTTGTGCTGCTCGGGCGTGCCAAAGGCCATGATCACCGGGGCCACCATTACGGGGCCGAAAGGCACGATGCGCGGTGCTCCGGCCAGCGCGCACTCTTCCTCGAACAGGTGCTTTTGGGTCGAATTCCAGCCCGGGCCGCCGAATTCCTTGGGCCACCCAAAGCCCAGCCAACCCTTCTTGCCCAGAATCTTGGCCCAGCGCTGCATGTCGTCGCGGGTCAGGTGCAGGGCGTTGTGCACCTTGTGGGCAATGTCGGCAGGCAGGTTTGCGCCCACCCAGGCGCGAATCTCTTCGCGGAATTTCTGCTCTTCAGGGGTAAATGCCAAATCCATCAGGGGTCTCCAGTCGTTCGGTCTCGGTACATCAACAACCGTCTTTTTAGCACGACCGTTCGCTTGCAGCTGTCCAAACGGCGACATTTTTTGCCGGTCGTCCGCGCCGGGCGCGGCGCCACGCACGGTCATAATCGGCGCTTCCCATGAAAAACATCGTCATACTGATCTCTGGCAGCGGCTCCAACATGGCCGCCATCATCCGGGCCGCCCAACGTGAAAACTGGGCCCAAACCCGCCAGGCGCGGGTCGCTGCTGTGATCAGCAACAAGGCAGATGCCCAGGGGCTGGTTTTTGCCCGGGAGCACGGCATCGCCACCGAGGTGCTGGACCACAAGGCGTTCGCTACACGGGAGGCCTTCGACAGTGCGCTGGCTGCGTTGATTGACGGGTTTGATTCCCCCGCGCAGCCTGTGCTGGTGGTGCTGGCCGGCTTCATGCGGATCCTCACGCCGGGTTTCGTGCAGCGCTACGCCGGGCGCCTGACCAACATACACCCCTCGCTGCTGCCGGCTTTCGGGGGGCTGAACACCCACCAGCGGGCGCTGGATGCCGGTTGCCAGTTTGCCGGTGCCACGGTGCACCTGGTCACGCCCGAACTGGACCACGGCCCCATCCTGGCGCAGGCGGTGGTGCCGGTGGTGCCGGGCGACACGGCGGAAGTGCTGGCGGCCCGCGTGCTCACGCAGGAACACCTGATCTATCCCCGCGCGGTGGCTCAATTGCTACAAAAAATGTAGCTGTCTGCGCAATGAATACGGCGCTTTTCGGCTAATTTTATTAAAAATTTGGGGCTGGCAGAGTGGGCGTGACGCTGCTGCGCGCACGCATCAGTCGGCGATGCGGGTGAAGCGGGCTTGCCTGACGCCGTCGACCAGAACGGTTTCCGCAAACATGGCGGCGGGGCGTACCCACAGGCCCTGCTCGCCGTACAGCGCCCGGTACAGGGTCATGGGTTCCAGCGTTTCGCTGTGGCGCACGGTGTCGAGCACCTGGTACATCCGGCCTTTGTAATGCCGGTACCGGCCGGGTGGGGTGGTGACCAGGGGGGGTAATTTTTCTGCACTCATGGGACAATCGTAGGTTATGCATCCAAAAGCCCTGTTAGACGCCTGTTCCGAACTGGTCCGGCTCACCCTCAAATTCGACCACCCCGCCGACGCCACCGTGTCGCGTTTCTTCCGCGACAACCGGGGGCTGGGGCCGCGCGAGCGTGCCACGCTGGCCGAAACGGTCTACACCGTGCTGCGCAAGAAGCTGTTGTTCGACCACTTGGCACCGTCCGGCAGTGGTCCCAAGGAGCGTCGCCTGGCCATTCTGGGCTTCTACGGCCCCGGGGACTTTCTGCGCAGCGCGCTTACCGACCAGGAAAAGAACTGGCTGGACCAGTGCGAGAAAGTCACCCCGGCCGACCTGATGGAGCGCCACCGCCACAACCTGCCCGAGTGGCTGGTGCAGCCGCTCAAGGACCAGCTGGGCGACGAATTCTGGCCTCTGGTGGAAGCCCTGAACAAGGGCGCCGGGCTGGACCTGCGGGTCAATACGTTCAAGGCCAAGCGGGCGGATGTGCAAAAGGAGCTGGCCCAGGCCGGTATCAAGGCCATCAACACGCCGTATTCCCCCTGGGGCCTGCGCATTGCCGGCAAGCCCGCGCTGAACAAGAACGAGGCCTTTGTCCGCGGCGAGTTCGAGGTGCAGGACGAGGGCTCCCAGCTGCTGTCCATGCTGCTGGACCCCAAGCGCGGCGAGATGGTGGTGGACTTCTGTGCCGGTGCCGGCGGCAAGACGCTGGCCCTGGGTGCGGCCATGCGCAGCACCGGGCGTCTGTATGCGTTCGACACCTCGGCGCACCGGCTGGACGCGTTCAAGTCGCGCCTCAAGCGCAGCGGCCTGTCCAACGTGCACCCGGCAGCCATTGCCCATGAGCGCGATGACCGGGTCAAGCGCCTGACCGGCAAGATGGACCGCGTGCTGGTGGACGCGCCGTGCACCGGGCTGGGTACGCTGCGGCGCAACCCGGACCTGAAATGGCGCCAGAATCTGCAGACCGTGGAGGAAATGGCCGTCAAGCAGGCAGCCATTTTGCAGAGCGCATCCCGCATGCTCAAGCCCGGCGGGCGGCTGGTGTACGCCACCTGCAGCATCCTGCCGCAGGAAAACGAGGCCATAGCCGATGCCTTTTCTGCCGCCAACCCGGATTTCGTCCCGTTGCCGGCAGCCGAGGTGCTGACCGGGCTCAAGGTCGAGCAAGCGGCCTCCCTGTGCAGCGGCGGTGACAACGGCCAGCTGTACCTGCGTCTGTGGCCGCACCGCCACGCGACAGACGGCTTCTTTGCCGCGGTCTGGCAGAAGAAATAAACGCCTGGCGGGGGCAGTGGCTCGGGGCTGGAAAAGCCCTGTTGCCGCTCCCTTTTTTCAAAGTGCCTACCATGCTGGACGGCCACGCGGGATGATGCCCGGCGTCGGGCATCCTGTTTTTCCATTGAGAGAGTGATCGGACCATGTTGTTACCGGATTGGGCTGTGCTGGACGCAGCGGTTGAATGGCTTGCCCACGGCGTGTGGGCCCTGCACTGGTGGCAGTTGGTGCTGCTGACCCTGGCCCTGACCCACGTCACCATGGTCAGCGTCACGGTGTTCCTGCACCGCCACCAGGCGCACCGCGCCCTGGACCTGCACCCCGCAGCCTCACATTTCTTCCGTTTCTGGCTGTGGCTGACCACCGGCCAGGTGACCCGGGAGTGGGCCGCCGTCCACCGCAAGCACCACGCCAAATGCGAACAGGCCGAAGACCCGCACAGCCCGCATGTGCATGGCATCCGGACGGTGCTGCTGCAGGGCGCCGAGCTGTACCGCGCCGAGTCCAGAAACCTGGACACCCTGGCCCGCTTCGGCCACGGCACACCCAACGACTGGATCGAGCGCGCGCTCTACAGCCGTTACTCCTCGCTGGGCGTGAGCCTGATGCTGGTGATCGACTTGGCCCTGTTCGGCGCCGCCGGTCTGGCGGTGTGGGCGGTGCAGATGGCCTGGACGCCGGTCATGGCCGCCGGCATCATCAACGGGGCGGCGCACTACTGGGGCTACCGCAACTTCGAGGCGGCCGACGCCAGCACCAACATCTCGCCCTGGGGCATTCTCATTGCCGGCGAAGAGCTGCACAACAACCACCATACCTATCCCACATCGGCCAAGCTGTCGGTCAAGCCCTATGAGCTGGATATGGGCTGGGTGTATATCCGCCTGCTGCAACGCCTCGGCCTGGCTACGGTGAAGAAGACTCCGCCCCGGGCAGCCTATGGCGCCATGCGTGCGGTGGCCGACGAGAAGACGCTGGAAGCGCTGATTGCCAACCGCTATGAAATCATGGCCCGCTATGCCAAGGGCGTGCGCCAGGCCGCGCGTGACGAGTTGCAGGCCATGCGAGCCCGCAGTGCCGATGCCAGCGTCATCCAGGCCGCCCGGCGCTGGATGCACCGCGATGGAGAGAAGGTGCCCGCATCCGTCGCCCCCGAACTGGCCCGGGCCCGCGCCGCATCGCCCCTGCTCGACAAGATGGTCACCATGCGCGAAGAGCTGCGCCAGATGTGGCTCGACACCTCGGTGTCGCGTGAGCAGCTGACGGCAGACCTGCAGGCCTGGTGCCAGCGCGCCGAAGAAAGCGGTATTGCGGCCCTGCGCGAGTTTTCGATGAAGCTGCGGGCCGCCCGCGTGGCGTAGGCGGCGCGGCGTCAGGCCGGGTCGGTCGCCGCCGGCGGCCTGCTGGCCAGTGTGTAGTGTGGGTGCTGCCCGGTGAGCAGCAGAAACATCGCAAACACCGGTCCCGGCATGGTGCGTTCGTCGCTCGGGCTTTCCAGGGCCTGCCAGGTGCGTGACTGCACGCCGCCGCGGCTGCCCACCTGCAGGGCGTAACCCATCAGTTCGGCCGCCTGGGCCTGGCTCAGTCCTGCCGCCAGACGTGCGGCCTTGAGTTCTTCGCCGCTGGGGGCAGGCATGGGGAGGGCAATGGTCGCGGGCATGGGTGTGCGGGTGCCAAGGGTGGGTGGGGGCCCTATGGTAGCGCGGTGCGCAGCCACTCCGTCAGCGGCCGCCCAGTCGTGCATTCACTTCGGCGGCATCCAGTGTGTCAAACACCATGTTGTGCTGGTGGGTCAGCGGCCCGCCCCCCGGAATCACGTCACCCGCCGGGTCGTAGCCGATGGCCTTGAACTTCCAGCGTCCCTGAATCCATTTCAGGTTGCCCACGTGCTCGCCCTGCGCGGTTTCCACGCTGTACACGAGGTCGTTGATGCGGCGCAGGGTGAGCGGGGTCATGGGAGTGGATTATTGCGGACACAAAAAAGCCCGAACGGGTCGGGCTTTTTTGTTGAGGCTTGAAGCGAGAGGGCAGAGCGGAAGATCTGCCCCCAGGACATTACTTGAGCTTCATTTCCTTGTAGTCCACATGCTTGCGAGCTTTGGGATCAAATTTCTTGATCAGCATCTTCTCGGGCATGGTCTTCTTGTTCTTGCTGGTGGTGTAGAAGTGACCGGTGCCAGCAGTAGATTCCAGCTTGATTTTTTCGCGTCCGCCTTTGGTTGCCATGGTGCTGCTCCTTAAGCTTGGCCACGTGCGCGCAGGTCTGCGAGCACAGAATCAATACCGTTCTTGTCGATCAGACGCAGGGCTGCGCTGGAGACGCGCAGGCGAACCCAGCGGTTTTCTGTCTCGACCCAGAAACGGCGGTATTGCAGGTTCGGCAGGAACCGGCGCTTGGTTTTGTTGTTGGCGTGGGAAACATTGTTCCCGACCATGGGGCCTTTGCCCGTAACTTGACATACGCGTGCCATGAGGACACTCCGATACTTCTTTAACGGCTATCACTGGCGACCACAGGGCTGCTTTCGCAGGCCGTGCGGTCTCGCTCTAGCCTCACCTCGCCAATGAAAAGGGTGGCGGTAACCCCCCGCCAATTGCTCGGCGGTGTTTGTTACTGGATCCAAGCCCTCACGGGCGGAATTCAGCAAAGCCTCGGATTATAGGCGAAAACTCCCCAAGAAGGCAATTGGCCACCGGGCCGCTCCAAGGCAAATGAGCCGCCTCGGGGGTAGCGACCCGCGCGGCGGCGCCGCGTGGGGGCTTTATTCCTGTTCCAGGAAGCGCTGGGCGTCCAGTGCCGCCATGCAGCCGGTGCCGGCGCTGGTGATGGCCTGGCGGTACACGTGGTCGGCCACGTCACCGGCGGCAAAGACGCCGGGCACGGAGGTTTGCGTGGCAAAGCCCTTGAGGCCGCCCTGGGTGACGATATAGCCGCCGTCCATCTCCAGCTGGCCCTTGAAGATGTCGCTGTTGGGGGCGTGGCCGATGGCGATGAAGCAGCCGTTGAGCGTGAGGTCTTCCAGGGAGCCGTCCTGCACGTTCTTGAGGCGGATGCCGGTGACGCCCGACGCATCGCCCAGCACCTCTTCCAGCGTGCGGAAGGTCTTGAGTTCGATCTTGCCGGAGGCCACTTTTTCCATCAGCTTGTCGATGAGAATGGGCTCGGCCTTGAACTTGTCGCGCCGGTGCACCAGAACCACCTTGCTGGCGATGTTGGACAGGTACAGCGCCTCTTCCACCGCCGTGTTGCCGCCGCCCACCACGCAGACGGGCTGGTCACGGTAGAAAAAACCGTCGCAGGTGGCGCAGCCGGAGACGCCGCGGCCCATGAAGGCCGTTTCGCTGGGCAGGCCCAGGTACTTGGCCGAGGCGCCGGTGGCGATGATCAGCGAGTCGCAGGTGTAGGTGCCGCTGTCGCCGGTCAGGGTGAAGGGACGCTTGGACAGGTCCACCGCGCTGATGTGGTCGAACACGATGTCGGTCTTGAAGCGCTCGGCGTGCTCCAGGAAGCGCTGCATCAGGTCCGGGCCCTGCACGCCGTGCACGTCAGCGGGCCAGTTGTCCACTTCGGTGGTGGTCATCAGCTGGCCGCCTTGTGCCATGCCGGTTACCAGCATCGGGCTGAGGTTGGCGCGTGCCGCGTAGACGGCGGCCGTGTAGCCGGCAGGGCCGGAGCCCAGAATCAGAACCTTGGCGTGTTTGGGGTCAGACATTGTGTAACCTTTGTTAGCATAAAACGGGAGCCGGGCCGTGTACATTTGGAGGCAATGCACACCATTTCAGTGCGTGCCCATGCGGCGGTTTCTGAACTGCGCGACCCGGGCACAGACCCGATTGTAAGAAACGCCACATGATCTATATGGAAACCATGGCATGGTAATGTTGAGCAACCTGGATTTGATCCGCAGGGTTCCCCTGTTCGCAACGCTGACGCCCAAGCAGGCCGAGTCCGTGGCCGATGCGGTCACCAAGCGGCGCTACAAGCGGGGCGAGAGCCTGGTGGAGCAGGGGAAGGTCTCACACGCCTTGCACATCATCCTGGCGGGCCGCGCCCGCGTGCTGATCACCGACCGCAAGGGCCGCGAGGTCATCCTGGCCACCCTGAAGGCCGGTGACTACATCGGCGAGATGAGCCTGATCGACAACGATGCCCACTCGGCCTCGGCCGTGGCGGAAGTGCAGACCGACGTACTGTTGCTCGGTCGCGACGATTTCCTGCGCTGCCTGGGCGAGAGCACGGCCATGGCCCACGCCGTGATGCGCGGCCTGGTGCAGCGCCTGCGCAGTGCCGACCAGAAAATCGGTTCCCTGGCCCTGATGGGCGTCTATGGGCGCGTGGCCACCGTGCTGCTGGAGACCGCAGTGCCCACGGAGAACGGTGACCGCCTGATCCGCGACAAGATCTCGCGCCAGGACCTGGCCAAGATGGTCGGCGCATCGCGCGAAATGGTCAGCCGGGTCATGAAGGACTTCGAGGAGGGTGGCTTCATCCAGACGCTCGACGGGGGCGTGGTGCGCGTGTGCGAGCGCCGCCGCACGCCGCGCTGAGGATTCCCGCGCCGGCGCAGCTTGCGTTAAGCTAACCCGGACTGATTCGCTCCATGACCTACTCCCTCCACCCCCTTCATTCCTCCTCGCCCGCGCCGCAGCGCGAGCCTACCGGCCTGGGGCGCTTTGCCAGCGAAATCACGCTGATTGCCGGCTTTGTGCTGCTGGCCTTGTGGCTGATTGCCCTTTTGACCTACTCGCCGCAGGACGCCGCCTGGTCCACCTCGGGCGTGGGCCTGCCGGTGCACAACCGGGCCGGGCGCCTGGGGGCCTGGATCGCCGATATCAGTTACTTCCTGCTGGGCTTTTCCGTCTGGTGGTGCGTGGCGGTCTGCGTACGCCTGTGGCTGGCCGTGCTGGCCGACCGGCTGCGGGGCGATGCCGCTGGCGTGACGGCGGCCGCGCCCGCTCCGGTGGTCGCGCACCGCGTGGTGTTCTGGGTCGGGCTGGTCTTGCTGCTGTGCGCCAGCACGGCCCTGGAATGGTCCCGGCTGTACAGCCTGGAGCCGCGCTTGCCGGACCACAGCGGCGGCGCTTTGGGCTATCTGGTGGGCCCCCTGGGGGTGAAGTGGCTGGGTTTTGCGGGCGCCGGTCTGGTGTCGATTGCGCTGGGCGTGATCGGGTCGGCGCTGGTCTTTGGTTTTTCCTGGATGCAAGTGGCCGAGCGCATCGGCGCCTGGATGGACGCCCAGGTGCAGTCGCGGCGCGAGAAGCGGGAATTGGCCCAGGACCGGGAGTTGGGCCAGCAGGCGGTGCGTGAGCGGGAAGAAATCCTGCTGGAAGAGCGCGAGGAGATCGAGGTGCACCACCCGCAGCCGGTCTATATCGAGCCGGTCATCATGGAGCTGCCGCCCAGCGACCGGGTGGCCAAGGAACGGCAGAAGCCGCTGTTTTCCGAGATGCCCGACAGCAAGCTGCCGCAGGTGAGCCTGCTCGACGGGGCGCAGCTGCGCCAGGAAACCGTGGCCCCCGAGACGCTGGAGATGACCAGCCGCATGATCGAGAAAAAGCTCAAGGACTTCGGCGTCGATGTGCGCGTGGTGCTGGCGCAGCCCGGCCCGGTCATCACCCGCTACGAGATCGAGCCCGCCACCGGCGTCAAGGGCTCGCAGATCGTGGGCCTGGCCAAGGATCTGGCGCGGTCCCTGAGCCTGGTGTCCATCCGCGTGGTGGAGACCATTCCCGGCAAGAACTACATGGCGCTGGAGTTGCCCAACGCCAAGCGCCAGAGCATCAAGCTGTCCGAGATCCTGGGTTCGCAGGTCTACAACGAGGCCAAGAGCCTGCTGACCATGGGCCTGGGCAAGGACATCGTGGGCAACCCCGTGGTGGCCGACCTGGCCAAGATGCCGCACGTGCTGGTGGCCGGTACCACCGGCTCGGGCAAGTCGGTCGGCATCAACGCCATGATCCTCTCGCTCCTGTACAAGGCCGAGGCCCGCGATGTGCGGCTGATGATGATCGACCCCAAGATGCTGGAAATGTCGATGTACGAGGGCATCCCCCATCTGCTGTGCCCCGTAGTGACCGACATGAAGCAGGCCGCCCACGGCCTGACCTGGTGTGTGGCCGAGATGGAGCGCCGCTACAAGGTGATGAGCAAGGTCGGCGTGCGCAACCTGGCGGGCTACAACCACAAGATCGACGAAGCCACGGCGCGTGGCGAATTCCTCTACAACCCCTTCAGCCTCACCCCCGAGGCGCCGGAACCGCTGCAGCGCGAGCCGCACATTGTGGTCATCATCGACGAGCTGGCGGACCTGATGATGGTCATTGGCAAGAAGATCGAGGAGCTGATCGCCCGGCTGGCGCAGAAGGCGCGCGCGGCGGGCATCCATCTGATTCTGGCCACCCAGCGCCCCAGCGTGGACGTGATCACCGGCCTGATCAAGGCCAACATTCCCACCCGCATTGCCTTCTCGGTCGGCTCCAAGATTGACAGCCGCACCATCCTCGACCAGATGGGCGCCGAGGCCCTGCTGGGCATGGGCGACATGCTTTACATGGCCAGCGGCACCGGCCTGCCCATCCGCGTGCACGGCGCCTTTGTCAGCGACGAGGAAGTGCAGCGCGTGGTGAGCTACCTCAAGAGCCAGGGCGAACCCAACTACATCGAGGGCGTGCTCGAAGGCGGCACGGTCGACGGTGACGGCGAGCCCGGCACGGACGGCAGCGGCGGTGGCGAGAAAGACCCGCTGTACGACCAGGCCGTGGAAGTGGTGCTGAAGAACCGCAAGGCCAGCATCTCGCTGGTGCAGCGCCACCTCAAGATCGGCTACAACCGCGCCGCCCGCCTGGTGGAAGACATGGAGAAAGCCGGCCTGGTCAGCACCATGAGCAGCAGCGGCCAGCGTGACATCCTGGTGCCGGCGCGAACCGAATAGCTTTTTGTGGGTCATACCACTTTTGCACAGCCCGTGTGCTCTGACCCCGACTGAACATGAATAAACTGTTTGCTACTCTTTTGATAGCTGTCTGCGCAATGACTGCGAGGGCGGACGGCCTGGAAAGCCTTGAAAACTTCATCAAGACCGTGAAGACGGCGCACACCGACTTCACCCAGGTGGTCACCCTGCCGGCCAAGGAAGGGCAGGCCGCCCGCACCAAGACCTCCAGCGGTACCTTCGAGTTTGCGCGTCCCGGGCGCTTTCGCTTCGTCTACCAGAAGCCGTTCCCGCAGACCATCGTGGCCGACGGCCAGACCCTGTGGCTGTATGACGCCGACCTGAACCAGGTTACCGCCCGCAAGCAGGCGCAGGTGCTGGGCTCCACGCCGGCGGCGCTGATCGCTTCGGCCTCCGATGTGCGGGCTCTGCAGGCCGACTTTGTGCTGGCCGCCGCGCCCGACCGGGACGGTCTGGAGTGGGTGGTGGCCACGCCCAAGGCCAAGGACAGTTCGCTGCACAGCGTGCGCGTCGGTTTCCGCGCCGGTGCGCTGGTGATGCTCGACATCCTGGACAGCTTTGGCCAGCAGTCCAGCCTGCGCTTCAGCGGCTTCCAGGCGAATGCGCCGCTGGCCGCCAGCAGCTTCCAGTTCAAGCCCCCCGCGGGGGCTGACGTGATCCGGCAGTAGCCGCCATGCGCCGCCACTTCTCCGAAACCACGGGGCACCAGCGGGTGGTGTACGCCGTGGTCGTGGGCGCGGCGGTGGCCCTGCTGCCGCTGCCCCTTGCCACGCAGTCGCATGCGCTGCTGGCCTGGTGTGCCGGCGCGATCACCTTCCTGGTGCTGGCCTGGTGGCTGGCCGTGGAGTTCGATGCCGCACGCACCCGGGCGCGGGCCCAGGCGCAGGACCAGCCGGGGCTGCTGCTGTTCCTGCTGCTGCTGCTGTCGGCCTTTGCCAGCGCGGGGGCCATTGCCGTCATGCTGCAGCACGTCAAGGACCTGGCACTGGCGCAGCGGCTGGCGCACCTGGCGTTGTCCATGCTCGCGCTGGCAGCGTCCTGGCTGCTGATGCAGACCATCTTTGCCTTCCGCTACGCGCACCGCTACTACCAGTCAGAGCTGCATGGCCACCCGCAGGGCGCCGGACTGGAGTTCCCCGGCAAGCTGCCGCCCGACTATTTCGACTTTCTGTACTACGCGCACGTGGTGGGCATGACCTCGCAGGTGTCCGATGTAGTGGTCACCTCGCGCCCCATGCGCCGCCTCACCCTGCTGCACAGCGTGACCGCCTTTGCCTTCAACATGCTGGTGCTGGCGCTGAGCATCAACGTGATGGCCGGCGCCATTCAATAAGACCCCCACGGTTGCCCACTGTGTGTGGCGCCCTGCCCCCCGCGGGGGCCGCGTTTTGCCTTGGGGCGGCCCTACGGCAAAACTCTTGCGTTACTTGCGGCCCAGCGCAATCAGCCCGGTGGACAGCGTGGTTCCGGCCACGATGACCAGGCCGCAGCCCACCATCCACGGCGTCACCACTTCACCCAGGAACGCCACGCCGTAGAGCACGGCAAATACCGGAATGGCAAAGGTCACCGCCAGTGCACGCGCCGGCCCGGCCCGTTCGATGAGGCGGAAATACAGGATGTAGGCAACCCCCGAACACAGCACGCCCAGGGCGATGACGGCCAGCCAGGCGTCCAGCGACACCGCGTGGGCCGGCCAGTACCACCAGGTCAGCGGCAGCAGCCCCACGGCCGCGCCCAGCTGGCTGCCGGTGGCCGACACCAGCGAGGGCATGCCGGCCATGTAGCGCTTGGTGAAGCTGGCCGAAATGCCGTAGCACAGCGTGGCCAGCAGGCAGGCCAGCACGGCCCAGCCCGTGGCGTTGCCGCTGGCATCGGGCTTGAAGCTGGCCTTGTCCCAGGCCAGCAGCGCAACGCCCAGGAAGCCGACGGCCAGGCCCAGGATGCGCGAACCGTTGGGCCGGTCCTTGAGCCACAGCCAGGCAATGACGGCGCCAAACAGGGGCACGGTGGCGTTCAGGATGGACGACAGGCCGGAGGTGATGGACTGCAGGGCGTAGGTGAAGCAGGCAAAAGGAATGGCCGAGTTCAGGATGCCGACGACGAAGGTGAGCTTCCAGTGCGCGCGCAGCGCCCGGCCCAGCCCCCGCGCCAGCAGGATGGGCAGCAGGAACAGCGCCGCAATGCCCACGCGCAGGCCGGCTGTCGGTAGGGCGCCGAGTTGCAGCGTGCCGATGCGCATGAACAGGAAGGACGCGCCCCAGATAGCCGCCAGCAGCACGAATTCCAGCACCCAGCCTTTGGAGTGGGTGGCTGCTACCGGCGCCGTCACAGCACACCTTCCAGCTGCAGCAGGGCAATCTTGCGATCCATGCCGCCCGAATAACCCGTCAGCGCGCCCTGGGCGCCCAGCACCCGGTGGCAGGGCACGAGGATGCTGATGGGGTTGCGCCCGATGGCGCCGCCCACGGCGCGCACGGCGCTGGGCTGGCCGATGTGCTGGCTGACGGCGCCATAGGTGCTGGTGGCACCCGGCCCGATGGCCAGCAGCGCCTGCCAGACGCGTTGCTGGAACGCCGTGCCGCAGCCCAGGTCCAGCGGCACGTCAAAGGTCTGGCGCTCGCCGGCAAAGTACTGCTGCAGCTGTTCGGCCGTCTGGCGCAGCACCGGGTGGCTGGCGTCCACGGGCCACGACTGCCGGTCGGTTTCGTAGCGCTGGCCGTCAAAGCCGACCCACACGAGGGCGGTGTCGTTGGCTGCCAGCGTCATGGGGCCCCAGGGACTGGCCAGGGCGCAGCGTACAGGAATGGGTGTGAATTTCATGGTTAAAACAGGCCGAAGCCCCCGTATGGATTGCGTGGATAGCTATGCATTTGATAGTGAAATGGTGTCCGGCGGTGGCGCGGCCAGGCGGGCCCAGGCCCGCACCACGGCGTAGCTGCGCCACGGGCGCCAGCGTTGCGAGGCCTGCTCGGCCGCCTGCTGTGGTCGGGATGCGTCCTGCACGCCCAGGGCCTTGTGCAGGGCCACGTCGCCGGCAGGAAAGGCATCGGGCCAGCGCAGGGCCCGCATGGCAATGTAGTGGGCCGTCCAGGGGCCCACACCGGGCAGCGCCTGCAGCGCGGCCAGGGTGGCCGGCACATCGGCACCGGGGTGCAGGCTCAGCCGGCCCTCGGCCACGGCCTGGGCCAATGCCTGGATGGCGCGCTGGCGCTGGCGCACGATGCCCAGCTGCCCCAGGTCTTCACCCGATGCGGCGCCCAGCGCCTGCGGCGTGGGGAACAGACGCGTCACCGGGCCTGGGGCATCGGCCAGCGGCGTGCCGTAGCGTTCCACCAGCCGCGCGCCCAGCGTACGGGCGGCCCGCACCGTGATCTGCTGGCCCAGGATGGCCCGCACGCCCAGCTCAAAGCCGTCCAGGCAACCCGGCACGCGCAGGCCGGCTGTGCCGGGGAAGTCGCTCTCCAGCACGGCGGCGATGGCGCATGGGTCGGCGTCCAGGTCCAGCAGGGCCCGCAGCCGGGCCCGCACCAAGGGCAGCGCGCCGGCCAGGGAGGCGCTGATGTGCAGGACCACCGTGCAGCGCTCCGGTTCAAACCGGGCCTGCACCCAGCCCTGGCGCGCTTGCCCGGTCCCATCCAGGGCCAGGGTGCGCGTGAGCGTCAGCCGGTCCCGGTCCACGGCTTCCAGGCCGTCGATCTGGCGGGTGGCAAAAAAGTCCAGCATCGCGGCCACGTCGTACGGGGGCCGGTAGGCAGCCTTGAGCACAATGGACCCGGTGGCTGGGGTGCTTTCGCCGCCGGGGTGGCTGGCCTGGCGCAGCTGGCGGGGCTGCAGCCGGTAGTGGCCGGCAAACGCCGCGTTGAAGCGGCGCACGCTGGCGTAGCCGCTCAGGGCGGCCACCTGGGTGATGGGCAACGGGGTATCGGTGAGCAGCTGCTTGGCAGTGAGCAGGCGCCGCGTCTGCAGGTACTGCAGGGGCGAGACGCCCCACTGGGCCTCGAAAATGCGCCGCACGTGGCGCGCGCTCACGCCCAGCCGCGCGGCCAGCGCGGCGATGCTGGGGGCACCCTCGCTCCAGCCCTCGGGGGTGTCGAGCAGGCAGGCCGCCTGGCGGGCCAGGATGGCCGAGGCGTCCTGCACGGACCAGGGCACGGTGGTGGTAGCCACGGCGGCCGCACCCGGTGCCAGCTCCGGGCGGCAGCGCAGGCAGGGCCGGAAACCGGCGGCTTCAGCCTGGGCCGCCAGGGCGAAAAACCGGCAGTTTTCCCGCTTGGGCGTGCGCACGCGGCAGACCGGGCGGCAGTAGATGCCGGTGGAGGTGACGCCGGTAAAGAACTGGCCGTCAAAGCGCGCATCCCGGGCCTTCAGGGCCAGGTAGCAGGCGTCGTCCCCAGAGGCGGGGGTGACAGGAGCGGGTGTGCTGCGCATGGTGGACATAATACGCAGAACGTTCCGATAAAGTAGCCATTTCCGGACCTGTCGTCCCTGGCGTCCCCGCCTACAATGCCAGCCACACAGACTCACCCCCCCCCTATGCACCTCTCTGCCAGCATTTTCAAAGCGTACGACATCCGGGGCATCGTGCCCAGCACGATCAACGAGGACGTCGCCCTCGGGCTGGGCCGTGCCTTCGGCACGGTGGCCCGGGCGCAGGGCGAGACGACGGTGGCCGTCGGGCGCGATGGCCGCCTGAGTGGTCCGGGCCTGGCCGAGGCGCTGATGCGCGGACTGCAGGAGGCCGGCATCGCGGTCATCGACGTCGGCCTGGTGACGACGCCCATGCTGTACTTTGCGGCCAACACGCTGTGCCAGAGTGGTATCCAGGTTACGGGCAGCCACAACCCCAAGGACTACAACGGCTTCAAGATGGTGATGGCCGGTCGTGCCATCTACGGCGAAGACATCCAGGCCCTGCGCCGCATGATGGAAACCGAGCGCTGGAATCTGCAGGCCGGTGGCACGCGCCGCGCGGTGGACGTGCTGGACGCCTACCGGGATCGCATCGTCGGCGACATCCGCCTGGCGCGTCCCCTGAAAATTGTGGTGGACTGCGGCAACGGCGTGGCCGGCGCATCGGCTCCCGCCATCCTGCGGGCCATTGGCTGCGAGGTGACCGAGCTGTTCAGCGAAGTGGACGGCAACTTTCCCAACCACCACCCCGACCCGAGCAAGCCCGAGAACCTGAAGGACCTCATCGCCGCCCTCCAGGCCAGCGACGCCGAACTCGGCCTGGCATTCGATGGCGATGGCGACCGCCTGGGCATCGTCACGCGGGACGGCAACAACATCTACCCCGACCGCCAGATGATGCTGTTCGCACAGGACGTGCTGTCACGCGCGCCGGGTGGCACCATCCTGTTTGACGTGAAGTGCTCGCAACGCCTGGCGCCGGCCATTGCCGCGGCCGGCGGCGTGCCGCTGATGTACAAGACCGGCCATTCGCTGATCAAGGCCAAGATGCGCGAAATCGGCTCGCCCCTGGGCGGCGAGATGAGCGGCCACATCTTCTTCAAGGAACGCTGGTACGGCTTTGACGACGGCACCTACGCCGGGTGCCGCCTGCTCGAAATCGTCAGCCGCGCGGCCGACGCCAGTGCCCTGCTCAACGCCTTGCCGACCAGTTTTTCCACGCCCGAACTCAACGTGCCGTGCGCCGAAGGCGAGCCGCATGCCGTGGTGGAGCAGCTGGTGGCCCAGGCGCACTTTGCGGCGCCCGCCACGGTGAACACCATCGATGGCCTGCGCGTGGACTGGCCGGACGGCTTCGGACTGATCCGCGCCTCCAACACCACGCCGGTGCTGGTGCTGCGCTTTGAAGGCCACACGCCCGAGGCGCTGGCGCGCATCGAGGCCGCCCTGCTGGGCCTGCTGCGCGCCGTGAAGCCCGACGCCACGGTGGCCGAGGCCGCGCATTGAAGGCTGCCGCGGTGAAGGTCCTGGTCGTCAAGCTGTCCTCGCTGGGGGATGTGGTGCACGCCATGCCTGCCGTACAGGACCTGCTGCGCGCCGTGCCGCAAGCCCAGGTGGACTGGGTGGTGGAGAGCGCCTTTGCGCCGCTGGTGGCGCGCTGCCACGGCGTGGCGCGGGTCATCACCTGCGACCTGCGCCGTTGGCGCAAGGCGCCGCTGGCGCCGCAGACCCGCGCCGAGTGGCGTGCCTTCAAGACCGCGCTGCAGCGCGAGGCCTACGACGCGGTGATTGATCTGCAGGGCCTGACCAAGTCGGCCTTGGTGTCCTGGCTGGCGCGCACCGCGCCGCAGGGGCACCGCTTCGGCCTGGCCAACCAGACCGATGGCTCCAGTTTTGAAGCGCCGGCCCGCTGGGTCGCCGATGTGCCCATTGCACTGGAGCCGCATGTGCACGCGGTGCAGCGCTCCCGCCTGCTGTGCGCGGCGGCCCTGGGTTACACGGTGACGGGGCCGGCGGTTTTTGGTCTGCAGCCCGGTGGCCTCGCCGCACCGGCGCCTGCGGGTGGGGGCGCCAACGCCCCGGCCGCGCGCAGGCCCTGCGTGGCCCTGGTGCACGGCAGTTCGCGGGCCGACAAGCAGTGGCCCGTGGCGTCGTGGGTGGAGCTGGGCCGGCGCCTGAACGGCAGCGGCTTTTCCGTGGCGCTGGCGCACGGCAACGCCGCCGAGCAGGCCACCAGCCAGGCCATTGCGGCGGCACTGGACGATGCCTGGGTCTGGCCCTCCATGGGACTGGACGCCCTGGTGGACACCATGGCCGGCTGTGCCGGCGTGGTGGGCGTGGACAGCGGCCTGAGCCACATTGCCGTGGCGCTGGATCTGCCGCACGTGCAGATCTACAACTTCGACACCGCCTGGCGCACCGGCCCACACAACGGAGCCTCTGCGGACCTGCCCCGCCAGGTCAGCGTCTTTGCCACACCCCAGCCCAGCGTGGACGTGGTGTGGCGCGCCTGGGAACGCCTGGCGCCACCGGTGCAGAGCCCATGATGCGCGGGGTGTACTCCGGGGTGATGCAGTTGCTGCAGCCGCTGGTGCGGCGCAAGCTGCGCCGGCGCGCGCGGGCGGAGCCCGAATACGGCCACGCCATCGAGGAGCGCTTTGGCTACTACGCCGCGCCCGATTCCGAGCAGACCACCCTTCCTGGCACGGCGTCGTTCTTCGTCTGGGTCCACGCCGTCTCGCTGGGGGAGACGCGGGCGGCCGCCGTGCTGGTGGCGCAGCTGCGCCTGGCGCTGCCGGGTATGCGCCTGCTGCTCACGCATGGCACTGCTACCGGCCGCGCCCAGGGGCGCGCTCTGCTGCAGCCCGGCGACGTGCAGGTCTGGCAGCCGTGGGACACACCGGGCGCCGTGGCGCGCTTCCTGGCGCATTTCCGGCCCCGCGTGGGGCTGCTGGTGGAAACCGAGGTCTGGCCCAACATGGTGGCGGCTTGCGCGCAGGCTGGCATCCCGCTGTGTCTGGTCAATGCACGCCTGAGCGACAAGTCGTTGCGCCAGGCCCTGCGCCTGGCCTGGCTGTCGCGGCCGGCGTATGGGGGGCTGCGGGCCGTGTGGGCCCAGTCCGCCGACGACGCGGTACGCCTGCGGCAGCTGGGCGCACCCGTGCAGGGGGTGCTGGGGAACTTCAAGTTCGACGCCACGCCTGATGCCGCGCAACTCGCGCAGGGGCGTGCCTGGCGTGCGGCGCGGGCCGCGCCGGTGGTGCTGTTTGCCAGCTCACGCGAGGGCGAGGAGGCGCTGCTGCTGGAAAAATTGAAGCAAATACGCTCGCAAGCTGCCGTGGATACTGCGCAGACAGCTATCAATACAGTAGCAAACGGCGTGCAGTGGTTGATCGTACCCCGCCATCCGCAGCGTTTCGAGGAGGTGGCCCGCCTGTGCGAAGCGCAGGGTTTTACGGTGTCGCGCCGCAGCAGCTGGGCGCAGCAGTCCGTGGCGGCCGATATCTGGCTGGGGGATTCGCTGGGTGAAATGGCGCAGTACTTTGCCCTGGCGGACGTGGCCTTGCTGGGCGGCAGTTTTGCGCCGCTGGGTGGCCAGAACCTGATTGAGGCGGCGGCCTGCGGCTGCCCGGTGGTGATGGGGCCGCACACCTTCAATTTCGCGCAGGCGGCAGAATTGGCGCAGGCGGCCGGTGCCGCTTTCGAGCAGCCCGACCTGCCGCGGGCGGTGGACCGGGCCCTGGCCTTGCTGCAGGCGCCGGCGGCGCTGCAGCAGGCCCGTGCTGCCGCCAGTGCGCTGACCCAGGCTCACCGGGGGGCCGCGCAGCGCACCGCCGAGGCGGTGCGGGACCTGTTACGGGGCTAGCTGGCTGTTGATGGGCTGCAGGTCGGAGGCGGCGAGAACGCCGCTGGCCTGGCGCAGTTTCAGGCCACCCACCAGCACGTCGTAGCGGGCCTTGGCCAGCTTGGCTTTGGTGTCAAACAACTGGCTCTGGGCGTTGAGCACATCGATGTTGATGCGCACGCCCACCTGGTAGCCCAGCTTGTTGGCGTCCAGCGCGCTCTGGCTGGAGGCCTCGGCGGCTTCCAGGGCCTTCACCTGGGCCTGGCCCGATTGCACGCCAAAGAACGCAGTCCGCGTGCCCTGTGCCACGCCGCGGCGGGCGGTTTCCAGGTCGGCGCGGGCCTTCTCTTCCAGCGCCAGGGTTTCCTTGACGCGGTTCTGGGTGGAGAAACCGGCAAACAGGGGCAGGGTAAAGGTCACGCCCACGGCGGCCTGGTTGCCCCGGGTGCTTGTACCGGGCAGCGAGGAGGTGCCGTCCTGCGTCTGGGCGACGGTGTAGCTACCGGTCAGGTCCAGGGTGGGCTTGTGGCCGGCTTCGGCCTTGCTGGTTTCCAGCTTGGCCACGTCCAGTGCCAGGGCGGCCTGGCGGATGCTGGGCTGGTTGTCCTGCGACTGGATGACCCATTGCTCGACCTCGGCCGGCTGCAACTCGGCCAGAACCAGCGGTGCACGCAGGGGTTTGGGGCTGGTATGGGGCTGGCCCACCAACTGGTCTAGGGCCAGGGACTTGACGCGCAGGTCGTTCTCCGCTGCCAGTTCCTGGGCAACGACCAGGTCAAAGCGGGCCTGGGCTTCGCGGGTATCGGTGATGGTGGAGGTGCCCACTTCAAAATTGCGCTTGGCGGAAGCGAGCTGCTCGGCCACGGCGGCCTTCTGGCTCTTGACAAACGCCAAGCTGTCGCTGGACGCCAGCACGTCAAAGTACGCCTGGCTGACGCGCACGATCAGGTCCTGTTCGGCGGCCGTCAGCTGGGCCTGCGCCAGTTCGACGCTCTTGTTGCCCTGCTCGTAGGTGGCCCAGTTGGCGGGACGGTATAGGGGCTGCGACACCGCGAGGGTGGTGGTCTGGGCCGTGTAGTTGTAGTTCTTGGCCGCCGCCGTGGGCAGCTGGGTGTCCTGGTTGATCTGGCTTGCCGAGGCCGTCAGACCCGCCGTGGGCAGGATGGCGGCCTTGGCCTGCGCAGCCTTGGCCAGGGTGGCGTCATATTGCGACTTGGCGGACTGGTAGGTGGCGTCGTAGCTGCGCGCGGCGTCGTACAGGTCGACCAGGCTTTGCGCCTGCACCGGCAGCGACACGGAGGCACCCAGGGCCAGGAGCAGGGGAAGCAGGCGCAATGGGGGAAGAGGGCGTTGGCGTGGCATGGTGGTCTTTCTCAGGCTCGTAAACAAGGGGCTGCAGGTGATCAACAGGGGGTCAATCAATAGCGTGCGATGGAAGGGTCGAGCTCTGCGGACCAGGCATTGATGCCGCCCGCAATGTTGGCAACGTGCGCGAAGCCACGGCTCTCCAGGAAATGGGCCACCTGCATGCTGCGTCCGCCGTGGTGGCAGAGGCAGGCAATGGGGCGTTGGGGATCCAGTTCCGACAGACGTGGCGGAATGACACCCATGGGAATGCTCACCATGGTGAAGCCGTCCGGCGTGACGCTGGCCATCTGCAGTTCGTACGGCTCGCGCACGTCCAGCACCACGGGCTCGCCATGGGGACGTACGCTTTGCAGCCATTGGGCCAGTTCACGGGGACGGACTTGGGTGATCATGGGGTACTCAGGGTTGGCTCAGAACTGGAAGCGCGAAGGCTCCGGGAAGTTTTGCAGGCGGGGGGCACAGGTGTCCCAGCTCTGCACGGTACGGAAGGCGGTGTCGCTGGTGCGGGTCACGAAGGTGGCGCGCATGACCGGCTCTTCGCCCACGATGGCAGCCAGGCGGCCGCCGACTTTCAGCAGCGACAGCAGGGTGTGGGGCACTTCGGCCACGGAGCCGCTGAGCAGGATGACGTCGTAGCTGCCTTCGGCGGGCACGGGGTCGGCCCCGTCGGCCAGGCGGACCTCGGCGTTCTGGACGCCGGCGTTGCGCAGGTTGTCACGGGCCATCTTGGCCAGTTCCGGCACGATTTCCAGCGACACCACGCGGTGTGCCCGGTGCGCCAGCAGGGCGGCCATGTAGCCGGACCCTGCACCGATTTCCAGCACGGTCTCGTGGGGCTGGACGGCCAGGTCCTGCAGCAGGCGGGCTTCCAGGCGTGGCGCCAGCATGCACTGGCCGCCCGGCAGGGGAATTTCGAGATCGGAGAAAGCCAGGCTCTTGTGGGCCAGCGGCACGAAGTCTTCCCGCTTCACGACCGTGAGCAGTTCCAGCACCGAGGCATCCAGCACGTTCCAGGGGCGGACTTGCTGCTCAATCATGTTGAAGCGGGCTTTTTCGAGGTTCATTTTCTATACTCCATGGGGTATGTTAGCCGATTATCGTAAATTTTACCGGGAAGGGTTTTTTGAACCGTTCCAGAGGCGGCGCACCCATTGCGCCAGATCATCCATGTAGCAATACACCACGGGCACCACCACCAGTGTCAGCAGGGACGAGGTGATGACACCGCCGATGACGGCCTGCCCCATGGGCGCGCGCATTTCCGCCCCTTCCGACAGCGCCAGCGCCAGCGGCAGCATGCCGAAGATCATGGCCAGCGTGGTCATCAGGATGGGGCGCAGCCGCACCTTGGCCGCCATCAGCAGGGCGGCACTGCGCTCCATGCCGTCTTCCTGGGCGCGGATGGCAAAGTCCACCAGCAAAATTGCGTTCTTGGTCACCAGGCCCATCAGCATCACCACGCCGATGATCGAGAACATGGACAGGGTGGAGTTGAACATCATCAGGGCCAGCACCACACCGATCAGCGTCAGGGGCAGGGCGGTCATGAGGGCCAGCGGCTGGAGGAAGCTCTTGAACTGGCTGGCCAGAATCATGTAGATGAAGACCACGGCCAGCGCCAGCGCCGAGATGGCGTAACCAAACGCCTCGGCCATGTCCTTGGTGGAGCCGCTGAACTTGTAGCCGTAGCCCGGCGGCATGGCGATGGTGTCCATGGCTGCGGTGATGTCGGCCGACACCTCGCCGGCGGAGCGGCCCGACACGTTGCCGCTGATGGCCACTTCGCGCATCAGGTCGCGCCGGTTGATCTGGTTGGGGCCGGTGGATTCCCGCACCTCGGCCACCTGGTTGAGCCGCACGATGCGCGGGCTGCCATCGGTGTTGCTGCCCACGGTGAAGGGCAGCAGGTCCAGATCCCGCGGGTTGTCGCGGGTTTGCGGTGACAGGCGGACGTTGACGTCGTAGGTCTGGTCATCTGGTGCGCGCCAGTTGCTGACGGTCTGGCCTGCCACCAGGGTGCGCAGGGCCGAGCCCACCTGTGCAACGCTCAGGCCCAGGTCTGACGCGATGTCGCGCTTGACCACCACGTCCAGCGTGGGCTTGTTGGGCTTGGCGCTGGAGTCCAGATCGACCAGGCCGGGGATGTTGCGGATCTTGGCCATTGCCAGCTGGGTCAGGCGCTCCAGTTCGGCGGTGTCAGCCCCCTGGATGGAAAACAGGATCTGCTTCTGCCCGCCCACCGAGTCCAGCAGGCCCACGTGGGTGACGGTGATGCCTGGCACCCGCTGGAGCCGCTGGCGCAGGATGGTCGACATGGTGTCGACGCTGAAGCTGCGGTTCTTGCGGTCCACCATGCGGATGTAGATGCTGGCGTAGATCTTGCCGTTGACGCTGCCGGTGTTGATGGTCGTCAGGGTGTAGCGCACCTCGGGGAACTCGCGGACGATGGCCTCCACCTGGCGTGCCTTCGCCTCAGTGACTTCCAGCGAGGAACCCACTGGCGTGTTGAAGTTCAGCATGGTTTCCGAGAAATCGGCCTTGGGCACGAACTCGGTTCCCAGCAGCGGCACCATGAAGATGCTGCCCACGAAAATGCCCAGCGCCAGTCCTACCGTGGCCAGCTTGTGGACCAGAGCCCAGCGCAGGATGCTCTGGTAGGCGTCGGCCAGCCAGTCGGTGGCGTGGTCGAACCAACCCGTGACGCGGCCAATGGTCTTGTCGTACAGCGTGACTGGAGCGTGGCGATGGCCGTGGGCCTCAATGCTGGGGTCGTGCCAGATGGAGGACATCATGGGGTCCAGCGTGAAGCTGACGAACATCGAGATCAGCACGGCCGCCACAATGGTGATGCCGAACTCGTGGAAGAACTTGCCGATGATGCCGCCCATGAAGCCGATGGGCATGAACACCGCCACGATGGACAGCGTGGTGGCCAGCACGGCCAGACCGATTTCCTGTGTGCCGTCCAGCGAGGCCTGGTAGGGTGTCTTGCCCATCTGCACGTGGCGCACGATGTTTTCGCGCACCACGATGGCGTCGTCGATCAGCAGGCCCACGCAAAGGCTCAGCGCCATGAGCGTGATCATGTTGATGGTGAAGCCGAACAGGTTCATGAAGAAGAAGGTGCCGATCAGCGCGATGGGCAAGGTCAGGCCCGTGATGACGGTGGAGCGCCACGAGTTCAGGAACAGGAACACGATGAGCACCGTCAGTGCCGCGCCTTCGATCAGCGTCTGGCGCACGTTGTCGACCGACACGCGGATCTGGCGCGAACCGTCGGTGATCTGCTCCAGCTTCACGCCGGCGGGCAGCTGCTTCTTCATCTCGGCCAGGGTCTTTTGCAGGGCGTCCACCACGGCAATGGTGTTTTCGTCCTGTGATTTCTGGACGTTGAGCAACAGCGTGCGCTGCCCGTTGTACAGGGCCAGGTTCTCGATCTCCTGTGCGCCGTCCACCACCCGCGCCAGCTGGTCCACCCGTACGGGGGCGCCATTCTTGCGGGCCACGATGATCTTGCCGAAGTCCTCGGGGCGCTGCATGCGCGCCTGGATCTGGATGACGCGTTCCTGCTCGCTGGAGTGGATGGTGCCAACCGGCACGTCCTGGTTCTCGTTGCGCACGGCCGCGACTACCTGGTCGGGCGTGACGCCGAAGGCCTCCAGGGCCTGGGGGTTCAGGTACACATTGATTTCGCGCAGGGTTCCACCCACCAGGGTGACCGAGCCGACGCCGCGCACGTTTTCCAGCCGTTTCTTGAAGGTCTGCTCGGCCCAGTTGGTGAGTTCCACGGCGCTCATGCGCTTGTCCGCCGGGGCGCTGTTGTCGGGCAGTACCGCCACGGACCAGATGGCGCGCGCCGCCGGGTCGAAACGCAGCACCCGCGGCTCCTTGACCTCGGTGCGCAGGTTGGGCCGCACGGCCGCCACCTTCTCGCGCACGTCGTCGGCGGCCTTGCGTCCGTCGATGTGCAGGCCAAACTCGATCACCACCACCGACTGGCCTTCGTAGCTGCGCGAAGTCAGGGCGTTGATGCCGGCTATGGAATTGACGCCTTCCTCGATCTTCTTGGAAACCTCGCTCTCCACGATCTCGGGCGAGGCCCCAGGGTAGTCGGCAATGACCACCACCACCGGGAAGTCCACGTTGGGGAACTGGTCGACTTGCAGGCGTTGCAGGGAGAAGAAGCCCAGTACCACCAGGGCCAGCATGACCATGGTGGCAAAGACCGGATTTTGAAGGCTGACGCGGGTGAACCACATGGCTTACTTGGCGCTTGCCGGCAGTTTGGCCACGGTGCCCGCGCGGATGCTGCCCACGCTGCCACTGAGCACGGTGGCGCCTTCGGCCACGCCCTCGATGCCGACCATGCTCTGGCCGTCCGCTTCGCCACGCGGGCCGAGCGTGACCGTCTGGTGCACCACCTGCCCGTTGCTGAGAACCTGCACGTACGGTTGCGGCTTGTCGGTGCGTACGGCCGTCAGGGGAACCGCCAGGGTGTGCGTGGTGCCGGTGCCCAGGGTGCCCTGGGCAAACAGGCCCTGGCGCAAGCCGGGGGCGGGCTCCATGACAAGGTAGGCCAGCACGGCGCGGCTGCCGGCCACAGCGCTGGGATTCACGCGCACGACCTTGGCGGTCAGTGGCTTGGTCGCACCTTCCACGGTCAGCTGTGCGGTCTGGCCCACCTGCACGCCCAGCGATTCGGTGGCGCTCAGGCTGGCTTCCAGTTCCAGGCGGCTGAGGTCGACGATCTCCACAATGCGCGCATCCACCGCCACGCGCTCGCCCGGCTGGGCCAGTCGCTGGGCGATCTGGCCGGAAATGGGGGCCCGCAGCACCGTGTCGTCCAGCGATTTGGCGGCCACGTCCGCACCGGCCTGTGCGGCCCGGTAGCTGGCCTCGGCGCCCGCGAGCGTGGCCAGCGACGATTCCAGTGCCGTCTTCGAAATGAAACCCTTGTCCACCAGCGAGCTGTTGTTGTCAAAACTGCGCTTGGCGATGTCGACCTGGGCCTTGGCGGCCTCGGCCTGCTGCTGTGCCTGGCGCACCCGGGCCCGGAACTCGGTGGAGTCCACGCGGGCGATGATCTGGCCGGCTTTCACCACGTCGCCTTCGCGCAGCGTCAAGCCCTGCAGCTCGCCGGCCACGCGGGCTTTCACCACCGCGGAATTCACGGCCTTGAGGGGGCCGGAGATGGCCAGGCCCTGCGTCAGATCCAGGGTCTTGACCACCAGCAGATCGGCGGGCGTGAGCTCCACGGTGGCTTGTGCCTTCTGTGCCACCTGTTGGGCCTCAAGCGCCGCCTTCTGGGCCTTGCGGGCTGACAGGGCGCGCAGCACGCCTGCGGCCAGCAGCGCGACGACCACGCCGACGACGATCCATTTCAACCAACGTTTCATGATGTTCGGGGTTCCTGGGTTGGGGAAGAGCCCGCCGGTTGGCTGCTCAGCCCGTAGAGTATGGTTTCAACCTGCACGGCAATGTACTGTTTCGGATCAAGTTGCGGGTTGAGCGCACTGTAACTGGCCATGGCCAGAAACAGCATGGGTGCCAGCAGGGTGTAGGCGCCGTAACGGATGTCGATGGGGCGGAACTCGCCGCGGTCCACGCCGCGCTGCAGGACGCGCTGGATCAGGTCGGTGCCCGGTTGAATGACTTCGTGCTGGTAGAAGCTGGTCAGCTCCGGGAAATTACGGGCCTCGCTGAGCATCAGCTTGGTGATGCCCGCGGCCTTGGTCGCGCCAATGCGTTCCCACCAGACCTGGATGCCGTAACGCAGCATGTCGGCGGAACTGCCTTCAAAATGGGCAAACTGGGCGTTCCATTCGTCAAAGCGTCCGGAGATGTTCTCGCGCACCACGGCCTTGAACAGCTCTTCCTTACTGGAAAAATAGAGAAACAGCGTGCCCTTGGATACTCCCGCCCGTTTGGCAACCTCTTCGACGCGGGTGGCGGCGAAGCCCTTCTCGACGAACAGTTCCAGTGCTGCGGCCAGCAATTCCCCCGGGCGTGCCTCCTTGCGGCGCTCACGCTTGGCCCGCACGGTGGCGGCAATCTCGCAAATGGGGCAGGAAGAGGTCATGAAGTTAATGACTGGTTGGTTATTAGTGTACTGTGCGGGCCATCCAGGGTCAAGCGCGGGCGGTGAGGCTGCCAAAAGGCAGAGGGGGCGGGGGCCAAAAGCGTGCGGATCGGGCGAACCCCGGTCGCCGCCTGATTGTCCGACTGATTTTGTCTGGCATTCTGATTCTTCGTTGACCAGGATCAACACCCGGCGTCGGGCGTCGGCGTATCGTTCCGCCCAGTGCCAAGGGCCCCTTTGGGACCTGCCTCAAACCCCCA
The DNA here is from genome assembly GCA_019449595.1 of Rhodoferax sp. Taxonomy (GTDB): domain Bacteria; phylum Pseudomonadota; class Gammaproteobacteria; order Burkholderiales; family Burkholderiaceae_C; genus Allorhodoferax. Next base: position 303,703 of record JAGRPL010000004.1, read on the forward strand.
CACCCGCATGGAACCTTCAACCCCACTTGCTGATACCGCTCCCATGGAACTGGTATGTCCGGCCGGTAGCCTGCCGGCCCTGAAAGCCGCCGTGGACAACGGCGCCAACTGCGTCTACCTCGGTCTGCGCGATGCGACCAATGCGCGCAACTTTGCCGGCCTCAACTTCGACGAGGCGGCCATTGCCAATGGCATCCGCTATGCCCATGACCGGGGCTGCAAAGTCTTCATGGCGCTCAATACCTACCCGCAGGCGTCCAATCCCGAGCCCTGGCGCACCGCGCTGGACAAGGCGGTGGATCTGGGCGTGAACGCCGTCATCCTGGCGGACCCGGGCCTCATGCAGTACGCCGTGGCGCGCCACCCGCAGCTGCGCCTGCACTTGTCGGTGCAGGGCTCGGCCACCAATTTCGACGCCATCAACTTCTACCGCGAGCAGTTTGGCGTGGTGCGCGCGGTGCTGCCGCGCGTGCTCTCGCTCACGCAGGTGCAGCAGGTGATCGAGAAGACACCGGTAGAGATTGAAGTGTTTGGCTTTGGCAGCCTGTGCGTGATGGTGGAGGGGCGTTGTGCCCTGTCCAGCTACGTCACCGGCGAGTCGCCCAACACCCACGGCGTGTGCTCGCCACCCAAGGCCGTGCGCTGGCAGGAAACCCCCAAGGGGCTTGAGTCGCGCCTGAACGGGGTGCTGATCGACCGCTACGCCGATGGCGAGAACGCCGGCTACCCTACGTTGTGCAAGGGACGCTTTGACGTGGGGAACGACGAGAACTACTACGCCATCGAAGAGCCCACCAGCCTCAATACGCTGGAGCTGCTGCCCCAGCTCATGAAGATGGGCGTGCGCGCCATCAAGATCGAGGGGCGCCAGCGCAGCCCTGCCTATGTGGCGCAGGTCACCAAGGTCTGGCGTGAAGCCATTGACCACTGTGTGGCCAATCCGCACCGTTACGCACCCAAACCGGTCTGGATGAACAATCTGGACAACGTCGCCGAAGGCCAGCAACATACGCTGGGTGCCTACCACCGCCCCTGGAAATAATGGAATCCCGCACCATGAAAATCGCTTTGGGCCCTTTGCTGTACTACTGGCAGCGCGAGGCCATCTTCAGTTTTTACGACGCCATGGCCAGCACGGCGGTCGATGTGGTGTACCTGGGCGAGACCGTGTGCTCGCGCCGCCACGAGCTGCGTCTGTCGGACTGGCTGGACATTGCCAAGCGGCTGCGCGCGGCGGGCAAGGAAGTCGTCCTGTCCACCCAGGTGTTGCTGGAGTCGGGGGCCGAAGTCGGCACCATGCACAAGATCGCCAGCAATGGCGACTTTCTGGTCGAAGCCAATGACATGGGCGCCGTGCAGAGCTTGGTGGGCAAGGTGCCGTTTGTGGCCGGTCCGCACCTCAACCTCTACAACCTGCCGTCGCTGCAATGGATGGCTTCGCTGGGGGCCACGCGCTGGGTCATGCCGCTGGAAATGAAGCGCACCGATCTGGCCGTGATGCAGCAGGGCCTGCCTGCCGGGCTGCAGACCGAGGTGTTTGCCTACGGTCGCATGCCGCTGGCCTTTTCGGCACGCTGCTTCACGGCGCGGCATCACAACCTGCCCAAGGACGATTGCCGCTTCAGCTGCATTGCGAACCCCGATGGCCTGCTGCTGAAAACGCGCGAGCAGTCCGGTTTCCTGGTGCTCAACGGAACGCAAACCCAGTCGGCCAAGGTCTACAACCTGGTGGACGCGCTGGACGACATGCGCACCCTAGGCGTGGACGTGGTGCGCCTGAGTCCCCAGTCGGAAAACATGGCCGAGGTGGTGGCCGTGTTCGACGCGGTGCGCAAGCAGACGCTGGCGCCCCAGGCGGCGCTGCAAAGCATGCAGCCGCTCATGCCCGACCAGGGATGCAACGGCTATTGGCATGGCCAGCCGGGGCTGGACCAGGTCGCATCGGCGGGGCAGGCAGTCGCAGCCTGATCACCATGTACTACGGTGAGCGCTTCAACAGTATCAGCCACCTCATCGGTGCGGGGCTGGCGCTGGCTGGAGCCGCCGTGTTGGTCGGGCTTGCGGCACACCTTGGCGACCCCTGGAAGATTGTCAGCTTCAGCATCTACGGCGCCATGCTGGTGGCCCTGTATGTGGCTTCCACGCTCTACCACAGCGTGCGCGGCCGCGCCAAGGCGGTGCTGCGCAAGCTCGACCACTGCTCCATTTATCTGCTGATCGCGGGCAGCTACACGCCGTTTGCGCTGGTGTCGCTGCGCGGGCCCTGGGGCTGGTCGCTGCTGGGCGTGGTGTGGGGGCTGGCCCTGCTGGGCATTCTGCAGGAAATCTGGTTTGCCAAAGGCGCGCGCGTGCTGTCCCTGGTCATCTACGTGCTCATGGGCTGGCTGGCACTGGTGGCGGTGTCGCCCCTGTGGGATGCGCTCACGCCCCTGGGCTTTGCCTGGCTGGCTGCGGGGGGTGCCTTCTACACGGCGGGCATTGTTTTCTACGCCACGGACCACAAGGTCCGCCATGGCCACGGCGTGTGGCATTTGTTTGTGCTGGCGGGCAGTAGCTGCCACTTCTTTACCGTGCTGTTTTTTGTCGCCTGATTGACTGGATTGCCATGAACCCATCTGCTCCCTTCTTGCTGCCGCCCACTGTGGGTTCCGTGCTGTCGCGCCTGCCGGCTTATCCGGGCTCGGTGTTGCTGGTGACAGCGCTCAACCGGGTCCTGGTGCCGCATCTTCCGGCGGATGTGCGCCAGATCCTGCTGGGCAAGAAACTGCGCATCCAGGTGCGCGACGCACGCCTGACGTTCGACTACACCTGCACCGGTGATCGCTTCATGGCCAGCCACAGGCAGCCGGAGACCGACCTCACCATCAGCGCCAGCGCACACGATTTCCTGCGCCTGGCGCAGCGCCAGGAAGACCCCGACACCCTGTTCTTCAGCCGCCGCCTGTCCATGGAGGGGGATACCGAGCTGGGCCTGGTGGTGAAGAATGCGCTGGATGCGCTGGAGCTGCCAGTGTTCGACCTGCAGCAATGGATGCCCAGCCAGGTGCTGGCCCGCTTTGCGCCACGGCGTGCTGCTACCGCGCCTGCGCACCATCCCGGAGAGTAGGCATGAAGGAGCGGGGAGCCGTCCTGCCGCTGGTGTATTCCTGCTCGGGGTGCTCCAGCGCGGCGCAGCTGGCCAACCATGTCGCCTTGCGGCTGGACCGCCACGGCGTGGCCGAAATGTCGTGCATTGCCGGCGTGGGCGGCGACGTGCCTCACCTGTTGAAGATTGCGCAGTCTGGCCGACCCATCATCGCGCTCGATGGCTGCCCGCTGGTGTGCGTGCAAAGCAGCCTGGCACGCCACGGCATCGCCGCCGACCGCCACTACCAGTTGCAGCAATACGGCGTGAAAAAGCGCAAGCACGAAGACTTTGACGCCGAGCAGGCGGCCATGGTGCTGCAACGCGTGCAGGCCGATCTGCTGGCCACGCCGCTGACCGGAACGACCGGGGCGGGGGACGCCTGCCTGCGGGGCTGCCAGGACACGCCGCAGGCGCGCGAAATGGTTGCGACGTCCGCATGAGCACCACCCCAGCCCACGCGGCGGCTCCCGTGCCGCGGCGCATCATCGTTGCCATCTCGGGCGCCAGTGGCGCCGTCTACGGCGTGCGCCTGCTGCAGGCGCTGCGCGGCATGCTGGGCGTGGAGTCCCATCTGGTGGTGTCGGACGCCGGCTGGCGCAACGTGCAGCAGGAGCACGGCCTGGACCGGGCGGCGGTGGAAGCCCTGGCCGACTGCGTGCACGACGCGCGCAACGTGGGCGCCGCCATTGCCAGCGGCTCCTTCCAGTGCAGCGGCATGGTCATTGCGCCGTGTTCCATGCGCACGCTGGCGGCCGTGGCGCACGGCCTGTCCGATAACCTGCTGACCCGCGCCGCCGATGTTGTGCTCAAGGAGCGCCGCCGCCTGGTGCTCATGGTGCGCGAGTCGCCCCTGCACCTGGTGCACCTGCGCAACATGGTCAGCGTGACCGAAATGGGCGCCATCGTCTGTCCGCCCATGCCGGCGTTCTACCTGCGCCCGCAAACGGTGGATGACATCATCGACGCCAGCGTGGCGCGCGTGCTGGATCTGCTGGACCTGCCCCACACCCTGGCGCTGCGCTGGCAAGGGCAGGAGCCGACGTCCGCCACCGATTAACCCGAGTCCCTACCGATATGCCCTACCGCGACCTGCGCGACTTCATGGCCCAGCTGGAGCAGGCAGGTGAACTGCGCCGCGTGGCCCAGCCCGTGTCGCCCCATCTGGAAATGACCGCCCTGTGCGACCGCGTGCTGCGCGCCGGTGGCCCCGCCATCCTGTTTGAAAACCCCACGGGCTACAGCATGCCGGTGCTGGGCAACCTGTTTGGCACACCCGAGCGCGTGGCGCGCGCCATGGGGGTGCCGGCCTTGAGCGGTCTGCGCCCGTTTGGGGAGCTGCTGGCGTCTCTGAAGGAGCCCGAGGCACCCAAGGGTTTCAAGGAAATGGTGGGCATGCGCAGCCTGCTCAAAACCCTGTGGAACATGGCGCCCAAGGAGTTGCGTTCGGCTCCGTGCCAGGACGTGGTGTGGGAAGGCCAGGACGTGGACCTGGCACGCCTGCCCGTGCAGCACTGCTGGCCGGGCGACGTGGCGCCGCTCATCACCTGGGGCCTGGTCATCACCCGCGGGCCGCACAAGGCGCGCCAGAACCTGGGTATCTACCGCCAGCAGGTGCTCTCGCGCAACCAGCTCATCATGCGTTGGCTGGCGCACCGTGGCGGCGCGCTGGACTTTCGCGACCACTGCGCCAGGAACCCTGGTCAGCCCTATCCGGTGTGCGTGGCATTGGGCGCGGACCCGGCCACCATCCTGGGTGCCGTCACCCCCGTGCCCGACAGCCTCTCGGAGTACCAGTTTGCCGGCCTGCTGCGTGGCAGCCGCACCGAACTCGTCAAGGCCCTGGGCAGCGACCTGCAGGTGCCCGCCAGCGCCGAGATCGTGCTCGAAGGCCACATCTACCCTGACGCCAACCACATCAGCGGCTACCAGCATGCGCTGGAAGGCCCCTACGGCGACCACACCGGCTACTACAACGAGCAGGCCGATTTCCCCGTGTTTACCGTGGACCGCATCACCCTGCGCCGCGACCCCATCTACCACTCCACCTACACCGGTAAGCCACCGGACGAGCCGGCGGTTCTGGGCATGGCGCTCAACGAGCTGTTCATTCCTTTGCTGCAGCGCCAGTTCCCTGAAATCACCGACTTCTATCTGCCGCCCGAAGGCTGCAGTTACCGCATGGCCGTGGTGCAGATCAAGAAGGCCTACCCCGGCCACGCCCGGCGCATCATGATGGGCGTGTGGAGCCACCTGCGCCAGTTCATGTACACCAAGTTCATCGTGGTGGTGGACGACGATGTGAACGTGCGCGACTGGAAGGAAGTCATCTGGGCCCTGACCACCCGTGTCGACCCGGTGCGCGACACCATGATGGTGGAGAACACTCCCATCGATTACCTGGACTTTGCCTCCCCCGTGAGCGGTCTGGGCAGCAAGATGGGGCTGGATGCCACCAACAAATGGCCCGGCGAGACGCAACGCGAATGGGGCCGCACCATCACCATGGATGCCGATGTGACGGCGCGCATGGATGGTGTGTTTAAAGCACTGGAGTTGTAAGTCGCACCTGCGTTTCTTTGCGTAGGATTTGCTATGAATTTCGTAGCTGTCTACGCAGATTCTGTGATGACTAGAGGTCTAAATTGTTTGAAATTTTCGAAAAAACGCAATAGCTTTAACAATCTATGGCTTCTGTGGGATGCGCGTCCGATGAAGGTTGGTCTCTGCATTCCGGAATCGACCCAAAGCGATACTGCGCCAAGTACGAAAGCAGACGTTCAATCTTTGATAGGAGGGTGGCAAAGGGTGGGTGCTGTTTGAGTTGATCCGCACATAAAGGTTAGGCTCTAAGCTGGGTTCTCGCTTGAATGATGACTCGGTCAAGGCACTATATTTCCGTGAAGCGCGACATGTCCCGTGCCACTTCTTTTCCGTCTCTGTCGAAGACAACTCCATCACGCTGCTGAAGCCAAACGCCTCTAGCGATAAGCGTCTGAATGGCTTTTGTCACCCTATAGGGCTTGGCGCCTATTGCTTCTGCGACTTGAACATGGATTCCGGGCTTCCACGGCTGAGGAGTTAGCGCATCGCTGACCGACTTCAAAAAATCTTCACTCTCAGTGTGGCTGGGCTGTGCTGCCGGTCCGGCAACAGGAGCGGGAGTGGGGAGATCACGTTTACCGTCGGCGGGATGGCCCTGTACTCCCCACTTTGATCCCATCACGATCGCGACTTTCATCATCTGTGTCTCGGAAACTTTAGTGGAACCAGGACTTCCGACTGCTTGCGAGATTGCTGCCCAGCATTCGTCCATGAAGATGTCTGTAATTTTGGCTAGGTCGATGGCCACCACATCTTGATGCTTGAACGCACAGGTTCCATAGATTCGAGCGACTGCAACGTATGCTAGGAGCCCACGCCATGCAGATAGGTGCTGTCCTTGCGCGGATCGTCTTGCCTTGTGCGAACGAACGATTGTGCTTTCGGCCGCGCGGATAAGCGATGCGACAACTGGCCACGCATTTAGCGGGAATGTCTCTGAATAGACGATCTGGTAGGCCTCTGGTGTACGCAGATGCTTCTGGCGGAGTTTCGATGATTTGATTGGATTTTTGAGAAGAAGTGCCACAGAGCCAGCTGCAATCGCAAGTGGAGAAAGTATCCTGGCTTCGGGCCGACCTTCGTTCTTGTAGAAATTAGTGCGCCGCTCGTAGAACCAATCATGGCGCAGCAAAATCTCTTCGATGCTTCGCTGAATTCGATCTGTTGCGTGAAGGGCGGCTGGTTCTACGGCGCTTTGGTTGTTTGTGGCGCGAATCACTTGATCGCGGACGGTCTCATCTTGAGAGACGATAACCTTGACAAGGAGGGTTCTTTGTTCGTTGGCCGGGGGCGTCGATGTCGCGTAATGGCGGTGTATTGATTCCGTTGTTTGAAGCCCGTTTACGATCTGAATGTCTCGAAGCTTGAGTGTCTTTCCCACTAACGACGCACTCGTGGCGAGAATGGTGACGCCGTTGTTTAGCCACCAGAAGTTTGGTGCAGCATTGGTGGCAAGCGTCTCCGAAATGTCTGCATTTACTAGGTTCACTCCCAGATACGCGCGGACGTTCGAGTCGAACAAGTAACGACGAAGGTGGCCTTTCTCGTCTTGCACAAATGTGCAGTAGTCCTTAAGTTTTGCTAGAACCACGTAGCCTTCTTGACCGGCGGTGAGGCATTCTTGAACTGGTAGGTCTAAGGCAAAGCTTTTGACTTCTCGATGAAGCTCCACAAGCTCGGTTGCGCCTAGCGCAGTGAACGTCGCGACTGAGGCACTGAAGTATGAGTTCAGCAGATCGGTGAGTTGCTTCGCTCGCGCAGAGATGCTTTCTCCGAGAATTCCTGTATCACCACGAGAGGCGTAGATTATGTTGAAGGAAAGTGCTGGCCGGTAAAGAGACAACTGCCGAAAAGCGGCGAAGAACATGTCTCTGCAGAGTTTGATGTCGACCGAGTACTTCCCGGCAAGTTCTGCGTTCGACCGTGATAGATCAAAGAGTTCCTGCACAGAGGCAAGGATTGCGTCTAAGGGGGCCTGCTGAAATGTAGCGTGATGCTTGGAAGTAATGAGATAGACCTGAATCTCTGCGCCAGTACGTGGCCAAGAAAAATCGGTGGGATCAGTAAGTAGCCGACCATTGATTAAGACGTAAAAGCCGTCGATGCCTCCGTCGAGCGAGCCATCGGTCCATCCGAAGTCGATCTCCTCCTTCGAGAGATCGAAGTTCTTCAAAATTTGCTCGAGGACGAATCGCTCGAATAGTCCGCCTATGTCGATGCCTGGCGTCGTCGCCTGCATTTGTTGAAGGAGAGAGTCGATGAGTATTACGTCGTTTTTAGCCAAAATGGGACTTTCTTAAACATGTGTTCGAGCGTGAAAAATTGGCACCGAAATTGTTCTTTTTGCCTATAAACGCTAAGGTAATTTCACACTCTAGTCGGGTGCGTATATTTAGCCTATCCCCCAAATGGGTGAGTTTGCGATGACATCCGACCCTGCACGCAACCCTATGAACGCTTGGGGGCGGGCCCTCAGTCGCCATCTGCCCAAGCTGTCACCTGCGTTCAGACGGCGCCCCACCTGCCGGCGACAATAGATGCATGGACTTTGCACATTCCTCCCGGGCGCAGGACTTGCGCCAACGCCTGGATGCCTTCATGCAGCGCTATGTGCTGCCCTACAACGCGGCCTGGCACCGTTCGGTGCAGGACGGGGTGTACCCGCCGCCGTTTCTGGAAGACCTCAAGACCCTGGCGCGGGAGGAGGGGTTGTGGAACCTGTTCCTGCCCTGCCTGGGCGCCGATGAGCCAGGCACCCGCCTGAGCAATTTGGAATACGCGCCGCTGGCCGAAACCATGGGCCGCCTGCACTGGGCGCCCGAGGTGTTCAACTGCAGCGCGCCCGACACCGGCAACATGGAACTGCTGCACCGGTTTGCCACGCCGGCGCAGCGCACGCAGTGGCTGGAACCCCTGCTCAACGGTCAGATGCGTTCGGCCTTTGCCATGTCCGAACCCGATGTGGCCTCCAGCGACCCCACCAATCTGCAGACCACCGTGCGCCGCGAGGGCGACCAGCTGGTGCTCAATGGTCGCAAGTGGTTCATCACCGGCGTGTCCCATCCGCAGTGCAAGCTGATGATCGTGATGTGCCGCAACACCACCGATGCAGAAGACGAGGGGGCTGATGCCAGCGCCCACCACCAGCACAGCATGGTGCTCATTCCCCTGGATACCGCGGGCGTGCAGGTGGTGCGCAACATTCCTGTGGTGCACCACCACTCGCCTGAAGGGCATTGCGAGATCGTGCTGCGCGACGTGCGCGTGCCCGCTGACCATTTGCTGGGTGCCTGGGGCGCCGGTTTTGCCATGGCGCAGGCGCGCCTGGGGCCGGGGCGCGTGCACCACTGCATGCGCGCCATTGGCCAGTGCGAATTGGCGCTGGCGCTGGCCACCGAGCGCACGCTGGAGCGCCAGGCCTTTGGCAAATACCTGTCGGACTTTTCCAATGTGCAGGACTGGATTGCCGAGTCGCGCATGGAGATCGACCAGGCCCGCCTGCTGGTGCTGCAGGTGGCCTGGATGCTGGACCAGCCCGCCGGCGCGGTCGAGCCCGGTGCGCTGCGCGCCCAGGTGGCGGCCATCAAGGTCGTGGCCGCGCGCCTGCAGTCGCGCGTGGTGGACCGCGCCATGCAGATTTTTGGCGCCATGGGCCTGTCGCCCGACACGCCACTGGCCTTCTTCTGGACCTGGGGCCGTGCCCTGCACCTGATGGACGGCCCCGACGAAGTGCACCTGCGCACCGTGGCCCGCCATGAGCTGGCCCAGGGGCGGGCGCGTGCCGGCTCCACGGCGGCCTACTTCACCACGCCCGAGCAGCTGCAGGCACCACCGCGCATCCGCTGATTGGGCCCGTGGTCGTCGGGTATATTGCCTGTCATTCAAAAAGTTTGACCACGGAAAGACACGCACAGCAGATGAACACCCCAGGCAACCCGTGCATCAGCTCCTGCAGTGGCCTGGTGGTCCGATTTCCTGCGCCGATTGACGCTGCCCGCGCCTGCCAGGACGTACTGGCGCAGCTTCAGGCGCCCGACCTGCTGCCCCATGTGCTGGCGTCGGTCGGGCACGATGCCCTGGGTGCGTATCTGAACCTGCGGCTCGATGACGCCACCCGCGAGGCCTGGGCGCCCGGCCACGACACGCTGCAGCTCACCGATACCCTGCACCTCGACACCCAGAACCGGCCCGACGACCTGACCCGCGAGATCGTGGTGGCCATGCTCATGGGGCCGGTGGCTTTTGAATTTCCCAGTGTGGACGAGCTGCTGTCGGCCGTGCGCATCCGGCACAACATCGTGCAGGCGGCCCGCAAGACCACGCTGGCGTTTCACACCTCCGAGGCCGAGCGGCCAGAAGATTGCTGGACCTACGACGAAGACCGGGGCTTCGTCATCCGGCCCAACGTGTCGCTGATCACTGCGTTGACCAAGGCGACCCAGCCCGAGGTGTCGGGCACGTTGTATTCGTTCTCCTGCTACCGCGCCTCGGAATACGTCATCGTGCTGGGCATCGCGCAGGAACTGCAGACGTGCAACCCGGCACTGCTGCAGCAGTTGCAGACCCTGTGGACCCAGCGGCCCATCCGGTCGGGCGAATTCCACGAGGTGTTCCTGCGCGAGCAGGGCTCCATGGAGGCGCCGTTGCCGCCGCACTATTTCGTGCCGGGGGACCGCACCTGGTTTCGCAACCCCGACGAAGCCTCGGCCGAGGCGTCCGGGTTCGAGGGCTCCTGGGTCATGTACTTGGGCGGCGGGTTGTTCACCAATTTCTGGAAGCGCGACCAGCCCTATACCCTGATGCAGAAATGCCTGGAAATCTACCACTGGCGCCATGGTCTCTACCGCGACGCTGAGGGTGAGGAACGCATCGACGAGGACAAGGTAGCCGTGTGCATTGAAGCCACGCTGCAGCAGCCCGCCGAGCTCCGGCGTATCATGGCCGTCATGGAACGCTACCGTGAGGCCCGCGGCATCTACACCGATGCCGGAGGCTGTATTGACACCACCCGTGAGTTTGCGCGGTGGGTCCGCCCCGGAACGGCTGATCTGGTTCTTCCGGCTCCCTGATTTCCCGTCATGCAGTCTCGCCGCGCGCATATTGATGCGCTGAAAATATTAGCTTCGCAAAGCATCGTGCTGCACCACTTTGCGGCCTATGGGCCCATAGGGGATGCCATCAGCATTGCCGCACCCGACCTCATGGAATGGCTGTACGACTACGCGCGCATGATGGTGCAGGCGTTTCTGGTGCTGGGGGGCTACCTGGCGACCCAGAGCCTGGAGCCTTCGGGCGGCGCGCATCCGGCCCCACTGTGGCGCACGCTGCTGCGCCGCTACCAGCGGCTCATCCTGCCGTTTCTGGTGGCGCTGGCCATCTCGGCCGTCTGCGCCGCCGCGGTGCGCCAGTGGATGCCCGATGAATACATTCCCGCGGCACCCACCTGGCCGCAGGTGCTGGCCCATGCCCTGCTGCTGCACGGCGTGCTGGGGTACGAGGCGCTGTCGGCCGGCGCCTGGTATGTGGCGATCGACTTCCAGCTCTTTGCCCTGATGGCCCTGTGCATGTGGCTGGCCCACCAGGTGGGGCGTGGGCACGCGTTCGCCCGCAAGCTGGCACGGGCGCTGGTCGTTGGGCTGCTGCTGCTGTCGCTGTTTCACTTCAACCGCGATCCGGATTGGGACAACTGGGCGCTCTATTTTTTCGCCTCCTACGGCATGGGGGCGGTGGCCGCGTGGGCCGGCAAGTCCCGCCGGCCGGGGCTCATTCTGGCCCTGCTGGCGCTGATTGGCGTCTCGGCCCTGGCGCTGGATTTCCGGGGGCGCATTGCCCTGGCGCTGGCCGTGGCGTTGTGGCTGGGCACCAAGCTCTGGCCGCGCGCAGTGAAGTGGCGCCACAAGCGGGTGCCGGCGCTGCCCACCGTGCTGGTGCGGCCGGTGTCGGTTCTGGGGCAGGCGTCCTACGCCCTGTTTCTGGTGCATTTTCCGGTCCTGATGCTGGCGAATGCGCTGTTCGTGCACGCGGGGCTGACGACACCGCTGGCGGGGCTCATTGCGCTGCTGGTCAGCTGGGGCGCCTGCACGGCAGTGGCGCTGGGGTTTGCGTACCATGTCGAGATACCGCTTTCGCGCTGGAGCGCCCAACACGGCTTGCGCCGGCTCTAGAGCCACTGGCGCAAGTCGATTGACGGAGACCCCCTGTATGTCCTCTGCTACTGAAACCATCACCCTGGGCGGCGGCTGCTTCTGGTGCACGGAGGCGGTATACGTGCAGGTGCGCGGCGTGCTCGATGTCGAGTCCGGCTACAGCAACGGCCACCTGCAGCACCCCAGCTACGAGCAGGTGTGCACCGGCACCACTGGCCACAACGAGGTGGTCAAGCTGGTCTACGACCCGGCGCAGATCAGCACGCGCGAGGTGCTGGAGATTTTCTTCGTCATCCACGACCCCACCACGCTCAACCGCCAGGGCAACGACGTGGGCACGCAGTACCGCAGCGGCATCTACTTCTCCACACCCGAGCAGCAGGCCGTGGCGCAGGCCGTGATCGCCGAGATGGCGGCCAGCGGCGTGTACAGCCACCCCATCGTCACCGAGGTGCTGCCGTTGTCCAATTACTGGCCGGCCGAGGACTACCACCAGGACTTCTTCGCCCGCAACCCCCACCAGGGCTATTGCATGGCGGTGGCCGCACCCAAGGTGGCCAAGTTCCGCAAGACGTTTGCGCGGCTGCAAAAGACCTGAGCCGCGCCCCATGAGCCGATTGGCCCTCACCCGCGACAAGATCTACAAGACTGTGGCCCGCCAGTTGCACGGTGTGGTGCCCTGCTGGGTATGTGGCGGCCACGTGCTGCCCGGTGCGGCCACGCTGGAGCACATCCGCCCGCTGAGCGAGGGCGGCAGCAGCCACCTCGAAAACCTGGCCATCAGCCACGACTTCTGCAACAACCAGCGCCACGCCAAGGGAACGGTCACGCCGTCCGCGGAGCTGGCTGGCACGGTGCGCCCGCGCGCGGGCTGACCAAGGCGGTCCGGTCCGGGCTGCGGGAACTTTATGCCGCTTTGCTATTCTGACCGGCCATGATTCAAACGCTCCAACTGGGTTACCACTACCCGAACGGCCCCCGGCTGGAATTTCCCGACGTAGATGTTGCCCAAGGCGCGGTGCTGCTGCTCAGCGGCCCTTCGGGCTGCGGCAAGTCCACCTGGCTGGCGCTGGTGGCCGGTTTGGTGGCGCCTACGTCGGGCTCACTGACGGTGGCGAGGCAGGCGCTGGCCGCGCTCAAGCCGGTGGCGGCAGACGCCTGGCGAGCCCGGGCCATTGGCTTTTTGCCCCAGAAACTGCACCTCAGCGCCGCACTCACCGTGGCGCAGAACCTGGCCATGGCGCAATGGGCAAGCGGCCAGCCGCAAGACCCGGCGCGCATCGACGCCGCCCTGATTGCCCTGGGCGTGCAGGACCTGGCCCAGCGCAAACCCGCACAGCTCTCGGGCGGGCAGGCGCAGCGCGTGGCGCTGGCGCGCGCCGTGTTGGCGCAACCCCGCGTGATCCTGGCCGACGAGCCCACGGCCAGCCTGGACGACGAAGCCGCCGCCGATGCCGTGGGGCTGTTGCTGGCCACCGCCCGCACCCAGGGCGCCACGCTGGTGATTGCCACCCACGACGCCCGCGTAGCGGCCCTGATACCCCCGGGAACGGATGGTCAAAACGGCTTCCAGTCCTTGAAATTACTGCGCAAACAGCTATGAAAACAATAGCACTTGCCTGGCGCTACCTGTGGTCCCGTCCTCTGGGGGCGGCCCTGAACCTGCTGCTCTTGAGCCTGGGGCTGGCTTCCATCACCTTTCTGCTGCTGGTGAACTACCAGTTCAGCCGGGCCTTTGACCGCGATCTGGCCGGCATTGACGTGGTGGTAGGGGCCAAGGGCAGCCCCATGCAGCTCATTCTCTCGGGCGTGTTCCACATCGACGTGCCGCCGGGCAACGTGCCGCTCAAGGCCGTGCAGGCGCTGCGCGCGCACCCGCTGGTGGCCCAGGTCATTCCCATCAGCCTGGGCGACAACTTCCGCGGCTTTCGCATCGTGGGCACCTCGCACGACTACATCACGCACTACCAGGCCACGCTGGCCCAGGGTGCACTGTGGAACGCGCCCATGCAGGTGGTGCTGGGTTCCACCGTGGCCCAGAAAATGGGCCTGAAGCTGGGGGACACGTTTGCCGGTTCGCACGGCCTGGGTGCTGGGGGCCATGTCCATGGCGACAGCACCTACACCGTGCACGGCATTCTGGCGCCCTCCGGCAGCGTGCTGGACCGACTGATCCTCACCGACACGGCCTCCGTCTGGAAGGTGCACGAAGACTACACCGCCGTGGATGACGAAGACCGCAAGATCATGGAGGAGGAGCGCGAAGTGACCCTGGCGCTGGTGCGCTACAAGACGCCCATGGCGGCCATGACCTTTCCGCGCTACATCAACACCAGCACCGAAATGCAGGCCGCCGCGCCCGCGCTGGAAATCACCCGCCTGCTCAGCATGCTGGGTGTGGGCACCGACGTGCTGCGCGCCTTTGCTGGCGTGCTCCTGCTCACGGCGGGCCTGAGCGTGTTCATCGCCCTGTGGAGCGCGGTGCGCGAACGCCGGGGCGATCTGGCACTGCTGCGCATGCTGGGCGCGCCCCCGCGGCGTGTGGCGGCGCTGCTGCTGTCCGAAGCGCTGTGGCTGGGCCTGCTGGCGGCCGTGCTGGGGCTGGCCGGCGGCCAGGCGCTGACGGCCGCGCTGGGTTGGATGCTGCAACTGGACCACTCGCTGCTCATTGGCGGCATGGTCTGGCCGGTGGAACTGGCACTGGTGCCGGTCCTGGCGCTGGGCGTATCGCTAGCGGCGGCGATTCTGCCGGCGCTGGGGGCCTACCGCGTGAGCGTGCTGGAGCTGCTGCAAGGCCGATAACTTCTACCCCACCAAGGAAAAATGATGCATAAGACACTGCTAGCCCTCGCAATGATTGCGTTGACTGCTACGGTTTCCATAGCGGCCGAGAAACCGCTGGATGCCGACACCCAACAGGACATCGCCCGCCACCGCGCCATGGCTGCCGCCCACGAGGCTGCCGCCCAGTGCCTGGAGTCCGGCAAGAAAGACGAGGTCTGCGAGAAGGAATTGCTGCAGGCCTGCAAGGGGCTGGCCATTGGTCGGTTTTGTGGAATGAAGCACGAGCACTAAGATAGACGGGTCAAGGAGTCCACCATGCAACGCACCACCATTCGCCCCTCCACCCGCCGCAGCGTACTGGCGGCGGCGCTGTGCGCCTGCCTGCTGCCGCTGGGGGCCTCGGCGCAGCTGAGTTCGCCGCTGGGCGGTGGCGCACTGCCTTTGGGTGCCGGTCCTGGCGTGCACCCCCCCAACAGCCCGTTCCCGCCGCTGCAGGAGCGGGCCGATGTGCTGCCCTGGTCGGTGCTTACCGCGGTGAAAACCAAGGTGGAGAAGAACCGGATGCTGCCGGTATTCACCGCGCCCATCTTGGCCCTGAACCAGAAGAGCCAGCGCGTGCAGGGCTTCATGATGCCGCTGGACCCGGGCGAAAAGCAGAAACACTTCTTGCTGAGTTCGGTGCCGCTGACCTGCGCGTTCTGCGTGCCCGGCGGGCCGGAGAGCATGGTGGAGGTCAAGACCAAGACCCCGGTGAAGTACTCGATGGAGCCGGTGGTGGTAGAGGGGCAGTTTGCGGTCCTCCACGACGACCCCTATGGTCTGTACTACCGCGTGACCGACGCCGTGGCGGTGAAGTAGGGCGCCTCGTTAAGGCGCCAGCCGTTCGCGCACCCACTGCCCGTCGGCGGCCAGCGTGTAGCGCAGGCGGTCGTGCAGACGGCTCTTGCGGCCTTGCCAGAACTCCCAGCGGTCGGGCTTGAGGCGGTAGCCGCCCCAGTGCGGCGGGCGCGGCGGTTGCAGCAGGAAGCGGGCGCCATACTTGGCGGCGTTGGCCACCAGCACGCTGCGCCCGGCAATCACCTGGCTCTGGGGCGATGCCCAGGCCCCGATGCGCGAGTCCAGCGGGCGGGTATGGAAATAGGCGTCGCTCTCTTCGGCGCTCACCCGCTCCACCACGCCCTCGATGCGCACCACGCGTTCCAGCTCCACCCAGTGGAACTGCAGCGCGGCAAACGGGTTGCCCGCCAGCTCCTGGCCCTTGCGGCTCTCGTAGTTGCTGTACCAGGTGATGCCCTGCGCGTCGTAGCCCTTGATCAGCACCACCCGGGTGGAGGGGCGCAGGTTGCTGGCCACGGTGGCCACAGTCATGGCGTTGGGCTCGGGCACCTCGGAGGCAATGGCTTCCTGGAGCCACTGGTCGAATTGCTGCAGGGGGTCGCTGTGCGAGGCGCTCTCGTCGAGTTCGGCGCGTTCGTAGCTCTTGCGGAGGTCGGCGATGGAAGTCATGCCCGCAGTATAGGGAGGTCCGGGGGGCCTGGCACCCCGCTGGCGCCGGCGGGGCGGGCGGTCCGTGGAGTTGCCCGCGCACCGGGGTTTACCCGAATAGCGATTGTTTGATCCAGGTCTAAGCTGTTTGTTGCGATTGTGGTATAGGCCCTTTCGCTCCACTTTCAGGAGACACCCCCATGAGCGTCAAATTCCAGGTCAATGGCAAAACCGTCGAAGCCCATGCCGAGCCCGACACCCCCCTGTTGTGGGTCATTCGTGACGAGCTGGGCATGACCGGCACCAAGTTTGGCTGCGGCGCGTCGTATTGCGGGGCCTGCACCGTGCACGTCAACGGGGCGTCGGTCAAGGCGTGTCAGACGCCCCTGTCCACGGTGGCGGGCAAGAAGGTCTCCACGGTCGAAGGGCTGTCCAAGAACAATACCCACCCCCTGCAGGTGGCGTGGATCAAGCACGATGTGCCGCAGTGCGGCTACTGCCAGTCGGGCCAGCTCATGAGCGCGGCCGCGCTGCTGGAGGGCAACAAGAACCCGACCGACGCCGACATCGATGCCGCCATGAACGGCAACCTGTGCCGCTGCGGAACCTATCCCCGGATCAAGGCGGCCATCAAGGATGCCGCCTCCATGATGCGCAAAGCCTGAGGAGAAACAGCATGACCACTTCACGTCGCGACTTTCTCAAGACTTCTGCCCTGGCCAGCGGAGGCCTGCTGATGGGCATTGCCCTGCCGGGCGCCCTGCAGGCCGCCGGCAGCGCGGTTTACGCACCCAATGCCTGGGTGCACATTGCCGAGGACAACACCATCACGCTGCTCTCGGCGCGTTCCGAAATGGGGCAGGGCGTGTACACCTCCATGCCGATGCTGATCGCCGAAGAGCTCAACGTCGACATCAAGGCCATCAAGGTGGAAATTGCGCCGGCCAACGGTAAGCTCTACGGCAACCCCTTGCTGGGCGGCCCGCAGCTGACCGGGGGCTCCACCTCGGTGCGCGATGGCTGGGAGAAGCTGCGCGTGGGCGGCGCGCAGGTGCGCGAGATGCTGATCAGCGCCGCCGCCGCGCGCTGGAAGGTGGACCGCAGCGAGATCAAGGCCGTCAATGGCATGGTCCTGGGCCCCAAAGGCAAGAAGGCCACCTACGGCGCCCTGGCGGCCGATGCCTCCAAGCTGCCGGTGCCCGAGAAAGTGGCCATCAAGGACCCCAAGGATTTCCGCATCGTGGGCAAGCGCACCCGGCGCCTGGACACGCCGGCCAAGGTCAACGGCACGGCGCAGTTCGGCATCGACGTCAAGCTGCCCGGCATGGTCTACGCCGCACTGGAGCAGTGTCCGGTGATCGGTGGCAAGGTCAAGTCGTTTGATGCCATCCGCGCGCAGTCCATGCCCGGTGTCGTGAGCGTGGTGGAGATTCCCGACGGTGTGGCCGTGGTGGCCGACAGCTGGTGGCGCGCCAACATGGCGCGCAAGACGCTGGTGGTGAACTGGGACGAGGGCCCCGGCGCTGCGCTCAACGAGAAAAACATGCTCGAAGGCATTCGCGCCGCGTCCAAGACCGGCAAGGCCCTGCCGCTCAAGGCGGTGGGAGATGCCGATGCCGTCATTGCGGCAGCGCCCAAGGTCATCCGCGCCGAGTACGTGAGCCAGCTGCTGTCGCACTCGCCGCTGGAGCCCATGAATTTCACCGCCGATTTCCGCAACGGGAAGATGCGGCTGATCGGCCCCACGCAGTGGCAGGACGGCGCCCAGGGCACGGTGGCCGCGGCGGTGGGGCTCAAGCCCGAAGACGTGACCGTTGAGACCACCTTTCTGGGCGGTGGCTTTGGCCGCCGCATCGACCTCGACTTCATCGTCCAGGCGGCGCAGATTTCCAAGGCCGTGGGCAAGCCCGTCAAGCTGGTGTGGTCGCGCGAGGACGATATGACGCACGACTTCTACCGGCCCCAGGCGGTCAACACGCTGGCCGCCGCCGTGGGGGCCGATGGCAAACCCACCGCCATGACCTACCGCCTGACTTCGCAGTCGGTGACCGGGCGCGTCTTCGGCCTGCCGGCCGAGGTGCAGGACCCGCTGATGATCGAGGCCGCGGTGGCGCGCTACGACATTCCCGCCACCAAGCACGACATCGTCAAGCACGATGCCGGCCTGCGGGTGGGCTACTGGCGCTCGGTGAGCCACGCGCTCAATGCCTTTGCCAACGAGAGCTTCATCGACGAGCTGGCCACGGCGGCCGGCACCGACCCCTACGCGTACCGCATGAGCATGCTGGGCAACCAGCCCCGCATTGCCAACGTGCTCAAGCTGGCGGCGGAAAAGGCCGGCTGGGGCAAGCCGCTGGCGGCCGGGCACGCGCGCGGCATCGCCATCATGGAAGGCTACGACACCTACATGGCGCAGGTGGCCGAGATCAGCCTGGAGGGCAGCGGCGTCAAGGTCCACCGCGTGACGGTGGCGGCCGACGTGGGCCGCATGGTCAACCCCGATACGGTGGAGGCCCAGATCCAGTCCAGCGTGGTGTTCGGCATGGGGGCGGCCATCCTGCAGGAAATCACCCTGGACAAGGGGCGCGTGCAGCAGACCAACTTCCACCAGTTCCAACTGGTGCGCATGCGCGACACGCCGCAGATCGACATCATTCTGGTCGACAGCACCGAGAACCCGGGCGGCGTGGGCGAGCCGGCCACCGCCCTGGTGGCCCCGGCCATTGCCAATGCCGTGGCCACGCTGACCGGCAAGCGCGTGCGCAAGCTGCCCATCACGGGCGATGCCATCAAACAGGCCTGACGCCGGCGAACGCGAGAACCGCAATGGAAAGCCTTGACCTTCGGGTGCTGGCCGATGCCCTGGCCTGGAAGCAGGCCGGGCACGCCGTCAGCCTGGTGACGGTGGTGGAGACCTGGGGCAGTGCGCCGCGTCCGCCCGGTGCACTGCTGGCCGTGCGCGGCGACGGCATGGTGAGCGGCTCGGTGTCGGGCGGCTGCGTGGAGGACGACCTGATCGCCCGCACGAAAGCGACGATGCAGCAGGCCGCCACAGACCCGCGCAGCGAGCCGGCGACCGGCAAGCCGGCCATGCTGGCCTACGGTGTTTCCAAGGAGGAGGCGGCCCGTTTCGGCCTGCCGTGCGGCGGCACCCTGCGCCTGGTGCAGGAGCCGTTGCGCGATACCACCTGGGTGCAAGCTGTGCTGGAGCGCACTGCGGCGCACCAACTGGTGGCGCGCACCCTGACGCTGGCCAGCGGCGCCGTCACCCTGCACGATGCGGTGCGGGGGCAGGCCATGCATTTTGATGGCTCCACTTTGACGACCCTGTTTGGCCCGCGCTGGCGGCTGCTGTTGATTGGGGCCGGACAGCTGTCGCAGGCCGTGGCGGCCATGGCCACGGCGCTGGACTTCGAGGTGCTGGTGTGCGACCCGCGCGAGGAGTACGCTTTTACCCTGGCGGGCCACGGTGCGCCAGGCGTGCAGCGCGTGGAAGGCATGCCCGACGACGTGGTGCGGGAGCTGCAGGCCGATGCCCACACCGCCATCGTGGCCCTCACCCACGACCCTAAGCTCGACGACATGGCGCTGCTGGAGGCGCTGACCTCGGACGCGTTCTACGTGGGGGCCCTGGGCTCGCAGCGCAACCAGGACGCGCGCAAGAAACGGCTGGCCCAGCATTTCGATTTGTCGGCTGCGCAACTGGACCGCTTGCACGGGCCGGTGGGGCTGCGCCTGGGCGCCCGCACGCCGGCCGAGATTGCAGTCTCCATCGTGGCGCAGATCGTCCAGGTCAAGAACCGGGTGGCGGCGGTGCCGGAGGTCCCTAGCCGGTCCGCTTGCGCCTTGGCCTGAGCCGGAGCCAGGGGAATCAGTCATGACGGACGCGCACGACCTGCCGGTTGTCCTAGTGCTGGCCTCCGGGCGAGGCGAACGGTTTCAGGCATCCGGCGGCCAGACCCACAAGCTGCAGGCCGATCTGGCCGGGCGCACGGTGTTGCAGCGCACGCTGGACGCGGTGCAAGCCAGTGGCCTGCGCTGGCACCTGGAAGAGGCCGGCCACCCCGGCATGGGCGACTCCATTGCCGCCGCCGTGCGGGCCACGTGGGACGCTCCGGGGTGGATGGTGCTACCGGCCGACCTGCCCCTGATTGCGCCGCAGACGCTGCTGCAGATCGCCTGTGCGCCACTGGCCACCGAGGTGCTTCTGCCGCTGTACGGCGGCCAGCGCGGTCACCCGGTGCGCTTTACCCGCACCTGTGGCGAGGCACTGGCTAATTTGCAGGGAAATCAGGGCGCAGCCCCCGTGGTATCTGCGCACACAGCTACAAAATTCATAGTAACGGACCCTGGCTGCGTGGAAGATATTGATACGGTGGACGACCTGGTCCGGGTCCGTTCGCTCTGGAACGCCCGGCTGGCCTGACGGCGGGGCCCTGCTTGTACCCCGTTGGTAACCGGGGGCATTCCCAGCGTGGGGTTTCCCAGTTACCATCCAAGATGTAATTTTGTTACATAACACCATGTCCAATCTGTCCCCCCTCCATCCGGTCGTGGAAGCGGTTACCCGCCGCATCCGCGAGCGCAGTGCCCCCGCCCGCAGTGCCTACCTGGCCCGTCTGGACGCCGCCGCCGCGCGCCCACCCGGCGCGCAGCGCATGGGGTGCGCCAACGTGGCCCACGCCTTTGCGGCCATGCCCGATGGCGACAAGGCGCGTGCCACGTCCATCGACAAGTTCCAGGTGGTGGTGGAGCGCGGTGCCAACATCGGCATCGTCACGGCCTATAACGACATGCTCTCGGCCCACGCGCCGCTGCAGACCTACCCCGACCTCATCAAGACCGAGGCCCGCCGCCTGGGTGCCACGGCGCAGGTGGCCGGCGGCGTGCCTGCCATGTGCGATGGCGTGACCCAGGGCACGGCCGGCATGGAGCTGAGCCTGTTCTCCCGCGACACCATCGCCATGGGCACCGCCATCGCCCTGAGCCACGACGTGTTTGACGCGGCGCTGATGCTGGGCGTGTGCGACAAGATCGTGCCCGGCCTGCTGATTGGCGCGCTGCACTTCGGCCACCTGCCCACGGTGTTCGTGCCGGCGGGGCCCATGACCTCGGGCCTGTCCAACAGCGAGAAAAGCAAGGTGCGCGAACAGGCGGCGCAGGGGCTGGTCGGGCGCGCCGAGCTGCTGGCGGCCGAGTCGGCCGCCTACCACGCCCCGGGCACCTGCACCTTCTACGGCACCGCCAACAGCAACCAGATGCTGCTGGAGGCCATGGGCCTGCACGTGCCAGGCACCGCCTTCATCAACCCCGGTGCCGAGGTGCGCGACGAACTCACGCGCGAGGCGGTGCGCACGGTGCTGGACATCACCAAGGCGAAGCGCTTCGCGCCCATTGGCCGGGTGGTGGACGAGCGCAGCATCGTCAATGCCATGGTGGCCTTGCTGGCCACCGGCGGCTCCACCAACCACCTGATCCACTGGGTGGCGGTGGCGCGCGCGGCGGGCATCACCATCGACTGGGACGATTTCTCGGCCCTGTCCGACGTGGTGCCGCTGCTGACCCATGTCTACCCCAACGGCACTGCCGACGTGAACCAGTTCCAGGCCGCCGGCGGCCCGGGCTTCGTGATCCGCGAGCTGCTGGACGCCGGTTTTCTGCACCCCGACGTGCTGACTGTGCGTGCCGGCGGCCTGCGCGAATACACCGCCATTCCCGACGCGCACCCCGAAAACGGCGTGCTGCACTGGCACGACGCCGGCGCCAGCCAGGACCTGTCCGTGGTGCGCCCGGTCAGTGCCCCGTTCAGCGTCCACGGCGGCCTCAAGCTCCTGCAGGGCAACCTGGGGCGCAGCGTGATCAAGGTGTCTGCCGTGCCCGACGATCGCCACGTGATCGAAGCCCCGTGCCGCGTGTTCGATTCGCAGGAGGCCCTGCACCACGCCTTCAACGCCAACGAGCTCAACCAGGACGTGATTTGCGTGGTGCGCTGGCAGGGCCCGCAAGCCAATGGCATGCCCGAGCTGCACAAGCTGACGCCACCGCTGGCTGTGCTGCAGGGCAAGGGCTACCGGGTGGCCCTGGTCACCGACGGCCGCATGAGTGGCGCGTCGGGCAAGGTGCCGGCGGCCATCCATGTCTCGCCCGAGGCGGCAGCCGGCGGCCCGCTGGCCAAGGTGCGCAGCGGCGACCGCATCCGCCTGGATGCCGATGCCGGCACGCTGCAGGTGCTGGTCGATGCCGCCGAGTGGGACGCGCGCCTGCTGTCGCCCATGCCCGATGCGCTGCGCGTGTCCAACGGCCTGGGTATGGGGCGTGAACTGTTTGCCAACATGCGCCGCAACGCGCTGACCGCGGAAGAAGGAGCATGCACGTGGCTGTAAATACACCGCTGTCCGCTCTGCAGGTCATGCAGGACGCCCCCGTCATTCCCGTCATCGTGCTCAGCGACGTGGCCCACGCCGTGCCCTTGGCGCGCGCGCTGGTGGCCGGCGGCATCCGCATGCTGGAGGTGACGCTGCGCACGCCGCAGGCGTTGGCCTGCATGCAGGCCATTGCCCGCGAGGTGCCCGAGGCCGTGGTGGGCGCGGGCACCGTGCGTTCCCCGGCCGATGCCCAGGCCGCCGCCCGAGCCGGCGCCCGCTTTGCGGTGAGCCCCGGCTACACCCGTACGGTGGGGCAGGCCTGCCGCGATGCGGGCCTGGCCCTGCTGCCCGGCGTGGCCACGGGCAGCGAAATCATGCAGGCGCTGGAAGACGGTTTTACCGAACTGAAATTCTTCCCGGCCCTGCAGGCCGGCGGCCCCGCCATGCTCAAGGCCTGGGGCGGTCCCTTCTTCGATGTGCGCTTCTGCCCCACGGGCGGAGTGACCCTGCAGAACGCTCCCGAGTTTCTGGCGCTGCCCAACGTGGTGTGCGTAGGCGGCTCCTGGCTGGTGCCGGCCGATGCGCTGGTTAAGGGAGAATGGGGCAAGATCACCCAACTGGCCAAGGACACGCAGACTTTGCGCAAGTAAGCGGCACTGGGATCTGCGCGGCCTTTTGGCTATGGTGGCCGAAGAACAGTGCGATGCGTGGACAGCGGGGCATAGGCGTTCCGGCGTCGTTTGCCACGGGGTGTGGCCTTGATACTCGATCAATTACTGGGGATGTTTCTTATGAAGCTTTCTACTCTGTTGTTGCTTCTCGTTTTGGCGGCCATCGCTGCCTTCTCTGCGCTCAATTGGAATGTTTTCATTACGCCGACCGACCTGTCGCTTGGCTTTACTACCGCCCGGATTCCATTGGGGCTTGCCATGCTTGGGCTGCTAATTTTTGTTACGGTCCTTTTCCTCGTTTTTGTGGTCTACCTGCAGACTTCGGCCCTTCTTGAAACCCGTCGGCAGTCGCGTGAATTGAAGGCGAGCCGAGAGCTTGCAGACCAGGCAGAAGCATCCCGTTTCAGCGAATTGCGCAGCCTCATAGAGGCAGAGTTGTTGAAGCTGGCAAACCTGCATGCGAAGTCCCATTCCGAAGAGGAGGCAAGAACGGAACGACTCGAAAGTAATCTTCGCACGGCTATAGAGCAGTCAGGAAACACGCTCGCAGCGTATATAGGCGAGTTGGAAGATCGCCTTGACAAGTCAAAGACGCCACCTTCCGCGGGCTGATCTACCGATGTCGTCAGGCTAGCGCAGCCCGGTACCTTCGGCGTTTCCGGCGCGCTGGATCAGTTCGATCTTGTAGCCATCCGGATCGGTCACAAAGGCAATGACGGTGCTGCCGCCCTGGACGGGGCCGGCCTCTCGCGTCACGTTGCCGCCGGCGGCCTTGATCTTGGCGCAGGCGGCGTAGGCATCAGGCACGCCCAGGGCGATGTGGCCGTAGGCGGTGCCCAGCTCGTAGTGTTCCACGCCCCAGTTGTAGGTGAGCTCGATCTCCGCCTGGCCGGGGTTGCCGCCATCAAACCCGAGGAAGGCCAGCGAGTATTTGTACTCGGGGTTTTCGGATTGGCGCAGCAGCTGCATGCCCAGGATCTGGGTGTAGAAGTTGATGGAGCGTTGCAGATTGCCGACGCGCAGCATGGTGTGGAGAAGTCGCATGGTCAGGAGCGGTGTGGGTTGAAAGGAATCACGTGCCGGCCCTGATTGTGGCGTCAAACCGGCGGATCAGCCCTTGGGCAGTTCAAACACCAGGCAGGTGGTGGTGGCATGGGCGTACAGCGTGCCGTCCGGGCCGAACAGGCGTGCCTCGGCGGTGGCCAGCTGCCGCCCGCAGTGCACGACCTTGCCTTCGGCCCGCACGCGCGGCGCCTTGGGGCCTATGGCCTTGACCAGGTTCACGCCCAGCTCGGCCGTGGTGTAGCCGCGCCCCGGCGGCATCAGGGTGTGGATGGCGCAGCCCAGCGCCGAGTCCAGCAGCGTGGCATACCAGCCACCGTGGATGCCCCCCATGGGGTTGAGGTGCGCCGGGCCGGGCGTGCCCTGGAACACGGCACGGCCTGCGTCGACCTCCACGATGGTGAAGTCCAGCGTCTTGGCAATGGCGGCGTAGGGAATGTCGCCGCGCAGCATGGCCTGCATCACTTCCAGGCCGGTCATGCCGGCAATCTGCTCCGGGCGCGCCACGCCGGGGCCGGGGCCGCGCTCCAGCGCCGCCAGAACGGCCTGTTCCTCGGCCAGCCAGGCTTCGAGTTGGTTGGGGGTGCTCATGGGGTGTCCTTTCAGTGAATGCTGCAATTAACTTGCATATGCAACAATTGTAGCTACAATGAAGCCATGCGCAATGTCACCACCGTTACAGAGCGGGCCGCCACGCCCGTGGCACCCAAACCCCAAGGCTGCACCAACCTGCAGCTGCGCCAGCTCACGCGCCGCGTGTCGCAGCGCTATGACTTGGAGATGGCGCAAATTGGTCTGAAGACCACCCAGTATTCGCTGCTGTCCTTCGTCGTCAAGCTGGGCCCGATTCGCCCCCTGGATCTGGCTCAGGCCATGGAACTGGAGCCCTCCACGCTGACGCGCAACCTCAAACCCCTGGTGGATGCCGGCTGGGTCGAGATGACGGCCGGGGTGGACGGCCGCAGCCGCCTGGTCTGCGCCACCGCGGCCGGGCGCGAGAAACGCAGCCAGGCGCAGCGCCACTGGAAGGCGGCCCAGGAGCACCTGAACCAGACGCTGGGCCTGGAGCGGGTGCAGGCCCTGCACGCGCTGATCCAAGAGTCGCTGGCCTTGCTGGCCTCAAACGAAACGGATGCCGGAGCCGACCATGATTGATGCAACCCCCTCTCTGCCATCGCGCAAGCAACAGGCCGTCTGGCTGGTGCTGCTGGCCGCTGCCGCCACCTTTGCACTGACCATGGGCACGCGCCAGACGATGGGCCTGTTCTTGAGCGCGCTGAACACATCGACCGAGCTGGGCGTGGGCAGTATCAGCCTGGCCTTTGCCTTCGGCCAACTCTGGTGGGGTCTGACCCAGCCGTTTGCCGGCGCCTTTTCCGATCGGGTGGGTGGGGGGCGCGTGCTGTTCATTGGTGTGACGTTGGTGGCCATCGGCACCTTCATCACCCCGTTCATGACCAGCACGGCGGGACTGATCTTTGCCATTGGCGTTCTCGCAGCGGGCGGCGCCGGCATGGCGGGTCCGGCGGTGCTGATGGCGGCCACGGCGCGGCTGATCCCGGCGGACAAGCGCGGCATGGCCACCGGCATCATCAATGCGGGCGGCTCGTTCGGCCAGTTCATGATGGCGCCGGTGGCTGGCGCGTTGATGGTGGGCGTGGGTTGGGCCTCGGCCATGCAGGTGCTGGGGTTGTTGGTATTGCTGGCCTTGCCGGCGGCGTTCTTCCTGAAGGGAGGCCCTCAGCATGCTGGCACGGTGCACCAGCCGCCGGTGGGGACCCGCGAGGCGATTCGACAGGCCTTGCACACGCCCAGCTTTTTGATGTTGGCAGGTGGCTTTTTCGTCTGTGGCTTCCATGTGGCGTTTCTGGCCACCCACCTGCCCGGCGTGGTGGCGCAGTGCGGCTTGCCCACCCAATGGGGCGCCTGGGCTCTGGCCATGCTGGGCCTGTTCAACATCGTCGGCAGCGTAGCCATGGGCTGGGCCGTGGGGCGCTGGCGCATGAAATCGCTGCTGTCGCTGGTGTATGGCGCACGCGCGTTGGCGGTGCTGGTGTTCCTGCTGGCGCCCAAGACCGGGCCGGTGGTGCTGGTGTTTGCCGCCGTGATGGGGCTTACTTTTTTGTCCACCGTGCCGCCGACCGCCGGGCTGGTGGCCAAGTTCTTTGGCGTGGGCAATATGGCCACGCTGTTTGGGGTGGTCATGCTGACCCACCAGATCGGCGGCTTTCTCGGTGCCTTTCTGGGCGGCAAGGTGCTGGATTGGACCGGCAGCTACGACTGGGTCTGGTATGCCGACATTGCGCTGGCCATCGGCGCGGCTCTGATCCATCTGCCGATTCGCGAGGCGCCGCTGGTGCGGGTGGTGGTGCCGCAGCCGGCCTGAGCCATTGGGGATAATTCGGGCATCCCAATACCGAGCCCGCCATGACTGCATTCACCAAAGTTGTTTTGTTCACCGATACCGACGGCCGCGCGCGGTTCCGCGAGGAAGCCGTGCCGCTGGAGCAGGGCAATCCGCAGTCTCTGTTGTCGGAGTTGTTTGCGTCCGGGGGTTACCAGTTGCGCCACAGCCCGGTGGGCTTTCGCAGCCAGTTCCACTGCTCGGGCCACACCCAGTGGTGTTTCATTCTCGGCGGGCAGATGGAGATTGGCCTGCAGGGCGGCGTCTCGCGCATTTTCAAGCCCGGTGAGCATTTCTACAGTGCAGACTTGTTGCCTGAAGGGGCCACGTTCGACCCGGCCATCCATGGCCATTGGAGCCGCCAGGTGGGGCCGGACCCGCTGGTGACGCTGTTCGTACGCGGCTAGCGCCGCGTGCGGCTCAGGCCGGCTGCATGGCGCCGGACAGCAGCCGCTGGACGCCGGGTGCACTCGCCTTGACGGCGTGGACCAGCGCCCGTGCCACGTCGCCGGCCTGGATGGAGCGGTAGTTGGCAGGAATCACCGGTTTGAACCAGCGCGTCACCACAAGGGCGATGCGTTCGCCGTTGCGCACCGGCTGGTCCAGCGCCTCGCGGTGCCCCGCCAGCATGGAGGGGCGTGCGATCACCAGGCTGTCAAAACCGAGGGAAGCCAGCGCGGCTTCCATTTCGCCTTTGACGCGGTTGTAGAAAACAGGGGAGCGGGCGTCGGCGCCCATGGCGCTGATCACTCCTAATTTGGTAGCGCCCTGCGCATGTGCTGCGCGGGCCAGTGCTACCACGGTATCGAAATCCACGGCGCGAAAAGCCGCCTGGCTGCCGGCCACCTTGATGGTGGTGCCAAGGGCAATGAAGCAGTCATCCACGCGGGGCAAGGCCGGTAGGGCCTTGAAATCCACCACGTGCTGGACCAGTTTGGGGTGCTGCAGTGGCAACGTGCGTCGGCCCACGCAGTGGACCGACGTGTAGGTTTTATCGGCTAAAAGGGCCGCGAGGATTTCCCGACCCACGAGTCCCGTTGCCCCCGCCACCATAGCCACCCGAGCGTGATCCGCCATTGCCGCCTCCATTGCCTGAACCACCACGATTGCCACCGCCGTAGCCGCGGCGCGCGCCGCGTTCGGCCATCATATCGACACTGGTGCGCATCGGGTCGGGCTGGCCACCTGCCGCCGCGCGGGGGGCACGGGGCTCGCCCATGCCGCCGGCGAAACGGCCTTCGTGGCTGCGCGGCTGTGCGTCACCCTGGGGTGCGCGATCGCGGTTGGGGCCGCGTCCGGCGCCTTGCGGGCCACGGGCGCCTTGGGGCCGGGGAGCTTGCTCGCCCCCGCGACCGCCGCCGCCCTGACCACCGTTGCCACGGGCGCCCTGACCGCCACGGCCACCGCCGCCGTTGCCGCGACCGGCACCCTGGCCGCCGCGCTCGCCTTGACCGGCCTTGTTTTCACGCACGCGCTGCAGCATCTCGGTGCGGGCGGCCTTGGCGGCTGCCTGCATGACGTCGCGGCTGGGCGGTTTGCCTGCGCCGCCCCAGATGGTCTGGCGGCCCATGGCGATGGGTTCGGCGCGCTCACCCGCTTCGGGGCCAAAACCGTCCACGACGACGACCGGAATTTCTTGCTTGGTGAAGCGTTCGATGTCCTGCATGAAACCTTCTTCGTCCATGCACACCAGATTCACTGCCGCGCCGTCGGCACCGGCACGACCGGTGCGGCCGATGCGGTGCACATAGTCTTCGCTGACGTTGGGGATTTCGTAGTTGACGACGTGTGGCAGGTCGTCGATGTCGATGCCGCGCGCGGCAATGTCGGTGGCCACCAGGGCACGCACTTCGCCGCTCTTGAAGCCGGCCAGGGCCTGCGTGCGGGCGGCCTGGCTCTTGTTGCCGTGCAGAGCCATGGCGCTGATGCCGTTCTTGGTCAGGAATTCGGCCACGTTGTTGGCGCCAAACTTGGTGCGAGTGAACACCAGCACCTGGCTCCAGTTGTGTTCCTGGATGATGTGGGCCAGCAGGGCCTTTTTCTTGCCGCGGCCCACGGGGTGGATCACCTGCGTGATGCGCTGCACCGTGGTGTTGCGCGGCGTGACCTGCACGCTTTGCGGGTTCTTCAGCAGGCTGTTGGCCAGGTCGCGGATTTCATCGCTGAAGGTGGCCGAGAACAGCAGGCTCTGCTTGTCCTTGGGCACGGCGGCCAGCACCTTCTTCACGTCATGGATGAAACCCATGTCCAGCATGCGGTCGGCTTCGTCGAGCACCAGCATCTGCACCTGGCCCAGGTCCAGCATGCCTTGCTGCATTAGGTCCAGCAGGCGTCCGGGTGTGGCCACCAGGATGTCCACGCCCTTCTTGACCTTGGCGATTTGCGGGTTCATGCCCACGCCGCCAAACACCACGGTGCTGGAGAGTTGCAGGTACTTGCCGTAGGTCCGCACGGATTCTTCCACCTGGGCGGCGAGTTCGCGGGTGGGGGTCAGCACCAGGGCGCGGATGCCGGTGCCGCCAAATTTGTTCTGGGCGCCGGGGTTCAGGGAGAGGCGGTGCAGCATGGGCAGGGTGAAGGCTGCCGTCTTGCCGGTACCGGTCTGGGCGCCGCCCAGCAGGTCATGGCCTTCCAGGACCAGCGGAATGGCCTGGGCCTGAATTGCGGTGGGGGTCTCGTAACCCTGCTCGCGCACGGCTTTCACAATGGCCGGGGCCAGGTTCAATTCTTCGAAGTTCATAGTGTGGCGCCCACCCAGGGCGCTAGGGATATCGGCCTGTCTGGGGGCTTGCGCCGCCAGTCAGTCAAAGGCAGATGGATGCAAAAGTGGGCAGAGATTGTCGGTCTTGCCCCCAGCAAGGTGCTGGAGTTGCGGGCAACTGACGCGCCGCAACAACCCATATTGTCGCACGACAGGCCCCAAACCGCAAAAAGCACCGGAATTGACGTCTTCGTGCAGCCTGCGGCTGGTAACAATATGTCAGGGGGCTGGTCAGCGTGGCAGGCAACGGGGAGAATGCAGCACGATGAAAAAGTTCATGTTGCGGCGTTTTGGTGTGGCCAACGAGCCCGGCACGTTCAAGCCGACCCTGCACGATTGCCTGGAGGCGGTTCTCCAGCAGAGCGACACCCTGGTGGACGACGTGCTGGCGGGCTTGCGCGCAACACTGCTGCCCACGCGCGGGAAAAGCCTGCGGGTGGAGCAGACCCCGGCGGCCAAGGCGGCCATTGAGCAGCTCGACGCCCATGCACAGGCCCTGAAGAAGAGCTTTGCCGCCGCCCTGCGCGCCGCGGTGTACGGGGGCGAGGCGTTCCGCAAGACGGAGCAGCCGCTGGTGCGCTTCGACGATTTCCAGTTTCTCGAAGAAGAGCAGATCGACGCCAACATCGAATTTGCACTGACGCAGCAGGAAATCCTGCTGGCGGTGGACGACGTGCTGCCGGCGCTCAATGCGCTGATCAGCAGCCTGCTGGGCTGGGTCACCGTGCAGCCCCACCTGAATCCGATCAAGCCGGAGTCCTTTGTGTATGCCCTGCGGGACAGCCTGCAGGAGCATGTGGCCGATGACGCGGCCCGCGCCGCCCTGATGACGCCCGCAGCGGGCATGCTGGGCGTCAGCCTGCGCCAGCTCTACAAGGAAGTGTCCGAATGGCTGCGCACCCAGGGCGTGGAGCCGGTGGGCGGAGTGGGCAGCGGGGGCGCTGGTTTCGGCGTGCCGACCAAGCCGGCAGAAAACTCCGTGAGCCGCACCATGCTCACGCTGGACAAGTTGCGTCGCCTGCTCTCGGGCGAACTGGACGCCACACCGCTGGTGGCTGGCGTGAAGGACTTCATGCACACCGTGCCGGCCTCCTTTGTGGCGCTGGAAGACATGAAGCTGATGGAGCCCATGATCAAACGCCTGACCGCCCGCGCCAGCCAGGCGCCGGCGGCCAGCGACAAGGTGGTGCTGCTGGAACAGACCAAGAGCAAGAAGCTGGGGCGCGAGCTGGGGGAAGAGGTGGTGCGGCTGATGCTGGAGAACCTGCTGCAGGACCAGCGCCTGCTGCCACCGGTGCGCAAGGCGCTGAAGACGCTGGAGCCGGTGCTGATCAAGCTCTCGCAGTCGGACCCCCGGTTTTTCAGCGAACGCCAGCACCCGGCACGCCAGTTTCTGGACAAGCTCACCGGGCGCAGCCTGGCGTTTCCGTCGGAAAACGCGTCGGGTTATGCCCATTTCCAGAAAACGCTGGAGAACGCCGTCAACGTGCTGGCCTGGGGCGAGGGCGATGCAGCCGGTTTTGCGCGCGTCCTGCGCAAGCTCGAGGAGGGCTGGAGCCACGAGGAGCACGACCAGCGCCAGCGCGCCGAGGAAGCGGCCCGCGGGCTGCTGCGCGCCGAGCAGCGCAACCTGCTGGCCCAGCGGCTGGCGCAGGACTTCACCGAGCGCCTGCACAACAAGAGCGTGCCCGAGATCGTGGTCAATTTCCTGCGCGGCCCCTGGGCGCAGGTGGTGGCCCAGTCGCAGCTGCAGTGCGTGGACGGCACGGTGGACGCCGACGGCTACCTGGGCCTGGTGGACGACCTGATCTGGAGCGTGCAGCCGCGCCGGGCGCGGCGCAACCGCGCCCGCCTGGTGCAGATGGTGCCGGGCATGCTGGTCAAGATGCGCCAGGGCCTGAGCCAGATTTCCTATCCACCCGAGCGCATGGCGGTGTTCTTTGACGAGCTGATCACCTTCCACGAACAGGCGTTTGACAGTGCCCGTGCCGCGTCGGCTGCCGAGGGGGCCGCAGAGTCCGTGGCGGCGGAGGCGGACGCCGACGCGCAGGACAGCGTCGAACCCGGGTCGGATGACCTGTGGATGGCCGAAGACGAAGCCGTCGATTCGGGCTATCTGCACGGCACGGAAGAGCTGCTGCAGGACTACGCCGAGCCCGAGGAGCTGCCGGACGCGACAGGACAGGAGTCCTGGACGGTGCAAAGCCTGGGCACCGGTTCCTGGGTGGATCTCGCGCTGGCCGGCCAGTGGGTGCGCGCCCAGCTGACCTGGGCCAGCCCGCACCGCACCCTGTTCATGTTCACGTCTTCCGGCGGCATGTCGCATTCCATGTCCCGGCGCACCATGGAACGCCTGCGCGCCATGGGCCTGATCCGGCTGGTTTCCGACGGCCGGATCATGGAGCACGCCCTGGACGCGGTGGCCCTGGCGGCCCTGCGCAACGACCTGGAAAAAACGGGAGGGGGCGCGTAAATAGGGCCCGATCACCACCGTTTGGAGGTGCTGCAGTCGATAATGCTGCTTTTACGCTTCCAAAAAGTAACACCGTAATGGCCCAATACGTATTTTCCATGAACCACCTCGGCAAGATCGTGCCGCCGAAGAAGTTCATTCTCAAAGACATTTCCCTCAGCTTTTTCCCGGGCGCCAAGATTGGCGTGTTGGGCACCAACGGTTCCGGCAAGTCCACCCTGCTCAAGATCATGGCCGGCGTCGACAAGGAATTCGAAGGCGAGGCCCTGCCCATGCCGGGCCTGAATATCGGCTATCTGCCCCAGGAACCGCAGCTGGACCCCGAGCAGACCGTGCGCGAAGCCGTGGAAGCGGGCATGGGCGACGTGGTCAAGGCCAAGGCACGCCTGGAGGAAATCTACGCCGCCTACGCCGAGGAAGACGCCGACTTCGACGCGCTGGCCGAAGAGCAGGCCAAGATGGAAGCCATCATCGGCAGCGCCGGAACCGACTCCGAGCACCAGCTGGAAATCGCCGCCGACGCCTTGCGTCTGCCGCCGTGGGAGGCCAAGATCGGCCTGCTGTCCGGTGGTGAGAAACGCCGCGTGGCCTTGTGCCAGTTGCTGCTGTCCAAGCCCGACATGCTGTTGCTCGACGAACCCACCAACCACCTGGACGCCGAGTCCGTGGACTGGCTGGAACAGTTTCTGCAGCGCTACCCCGGCACCGTGGTGGCCATCACCCACGACCGCTACTTCCTGGACAACGCCGCCGAGTGGATTCTGGAACTGGACCGCGGCTCCGGCATCCCCTACAAGGGCAACTACTCCGACTGGCTGATGCAGAAGCAGGCCCGTCTGGAAGCCGAGCAAAAGGGCGAGGAAGCGCGCGCCAAGGCCCTGAAGAAAGAGCTGGAATGGTCGCGCCAGAATCCCAAGGCCCGCCAGGCCAAGAGCAAGGCCCGTCTGGCCCGCTTCGAGGAACTGAGCGATTACGAATACCAGAAGCGCAACGAAACCCAGGAAATCTTCATCCCCGTGGCCGAGCGCCTGGGGCATGAAGTCATCGAGTTCACCAACGTCACCAAGTCCTTTGGCGACCGCGTGCTGATCGACAACCTGAGCTTCAAGATTCCGGCCGGCGCCATCGTCGGCATCATCGGCCCCAACGGCGCCGGCAAGTCCACCCTGTTCAAGCTGATCGCCGGACGCGAGAAGCCCGATTCCGGCGAAGTCAAGATCGGCCAGACCGTGAAGATGGCCTTTGTCGACCAGAACCGCGACGACCTGTCCAACGACAAGACCGTGTGGGAAGACGTGTCCGGCGGACTGGACATCCTCAACGTGGGCAAGTTCCAGATGGCCAGCCGCGCCTACTGCGGCCGTTTCAACTTCAACGGTGCCGACCAGCAGAAGAAGGTGGGCATGCTGTCCGGCGGTGAGCGCGGCCGCCTGCACCTGGCCAAGACCCTGATCGCCGGCGGCAACGTGCTGATGCTGGACGAGCCCTCCAACGACCTGGACGTGGAAACCCTGCGCGCCCTGGAAGATGCCCTGCTGGAATTTGCGGGCTCCATCCTGGTCATCAGCCACGACCGCTGGTTCCTGGACCGTATTGCCACCCACATCCTGGCCTGCGAAGGCGACAGCCAGTGGACCTTCTTCGACGGCAACTACCAGGAGTACGAGGCCGACAAGAAGAAGCGCCTGGGCGAAGAGGGTGCCAAGCCCAAGCGCATGCGTTTCAAGGCGCTGAAGTAGCCACCCGCGGTCATCTTCCACACCATGCCCGCCGTCCCGCCTCCCGCTTCTGGTCCGAATCCGGCCTTGGTCCGGTCCGTCCTGGACGGGGCGGCCGCCGGCGGGTCGGCGTTGATGGGCAAGCTGGTTGCCGCGGCACGGACCACGCTGCGCTCCCGCGAGGTCGCCGCCCGCGACCTGCGCGAACGCGATGCATTGGCGGCATCCGCCCAGTTGCTGCTGAGCCGGGAAGACGAGCTGCGCACCCTCTACGTACAGGCCTTGCGCACGGCGTTTGCCGACACCGACCGGGGCCGGCAGGCCGAACCGGCCGCGGCCGGTTCGGTGCAATTCGATCAGCTGGAGCTGATGGACGAGTGGCAGGTGCAGGAGAGCGTGACCGTGGCGCGTGCCCAGCAGGTCGCGTCGCTGGCCACCGATAGCAATCTGGCCGAACTCAACACCCTGGTTGCCAGTGCCCAGGGGCTCAAGACCGTGCGCCCCGAACGCAATCCCCTGCGCCCCGAGGTGTATGTCACCGCCCTGAAAGAGGTGCTGGGCCAGATGCCGGTCCCCGAGGCCACCCGGCTCAACTGGCTCGATTGCATGGGCGCGGCCCTGGGGCAGGAGCTGCGCAAGCTGTACGACGAGGTGTCTGCCCGACTGCGGTTGGAAGGCGTGGTTGCCGCCGGGTATGCGGTGCTGCAAACCCCGAGCAGTGGTGCGGGCAGTGGTGACGGTGGCGCGCAGGCGCCGTCGTTCACGGTCACGGACGTGGGGGCTGGTGCGCCAGCCACCGCGGCGGAGCCGACCCTGCAGCCGCTGGCCGGTGGTGCGGCGCCTCCTGCGCGCGCGCCGGCGGGCAACGGGGCCGTGCTGACGCTGGACCGGCTGCGCCGCCTGCTGGCTGGCGAACTGGACCAGCAGGCCGGCGGCGCTCGCGCCGTCGAGTCGTTTGCCCAGCGGTTCTCACGCGAGTTCGAGAGCGGCCCGGCCCGCCGGGAAGCGCCGGAGACCGATTTCGATGCCACCATGCCGGCGGCACTGGAAGCCCTCCAGGAAATGAAACAGGTGGACCAGGTGGTCCAGCGCCTGGAACAGCGCCGCAACGCGCCTGCCGCTGCCCGGGCCGCCCAGCAGGGTGCGCGCCCCCAGGCCAGTGGCGTGGCGCAGGCGCTGAGTCTGGAGGTGGTGGCCCTGATGGTGGACAACATCGCCCGGGATGCGCGGTTGCTGGCCCCCATGCAGCGGCTGGTACGCGAGCTGGAGCCCGCCCTGCTGCGCCTGGCGCTGGCGGACCCCCGCTTCTTTACCGACAAGCAGCACCCGGCGCGGGTGTTGCTGCAGGAGATGACCCACCGCAGCTTGGCCTATGCCTCGGAGCAGGCGCCCGGGTGCACCGAATTCATGCGCGCGTTGCAGCAGGCCGTGGCGCCGCTGGCGGGCGCCGAGATCGATAACGCCGAACCGTTTGAACAGGTCCTGGGCTCGCTGCGCAGCACCTGGGGCCGCCTGGCGCAGCGCGAGACACAGGCCCGCGACCGGGCGGTGGAAGTGCTGCAGCACGCCGAGCAGCGCAACGTGCTGGCCGAAAAGATTGGACGCGAGATCGAGTCCCACGCCGACGCCTCGCGGGTGCCGCCGGTGGTGATCGACTTCCTGTGCGGCCCCTGGGCCCAGGTGGTGGCGCAGGCGCGCATGGCAGGTGCCGGTGGCGCCGCCGTGGCCAACAAATACCAGGCGCTTATTTCGGCCCTGCTGTGGAGCACCCACCCGGAGCTGACGCGCCAGAACACGGCCAAGCTGACCCGTCTGGTACCGCTGCTGCTGGCCACCCTGCGCGAGGGGTTGGAGACCATCAGCTATCCCGTAACCAAGACCAGCGCGTTTCTGGAGGCCCTGATGGGCTTGCACCAGATGGCGTTCGAATCGGCGCGCAAGCCTGCCGGTGCGCCAGCGGCTGCGCCCGTGGTGGCGCCGGCGCCGCTGCCCGCACGCGCGCATGGGGTGCAGGACGGCGACCCGTGGGTGGCGCCGGAGGAGGCGCGCACTTCCAATTTCATGGAGTTGCCGGACATGCCGCAGGCCTTGGCGGACGACGTTTCTGCCGCAGCCCCCTCGCTGGCTGCTGCCGAGGCCGATGCGCCGGAGCTGGCGCTGGGAACCTGGGTGGAGCTGCGCATCAACGGCCAGTGGATGCGCACGCAGCTCACCTGGACCAGCCCGCACGGCACGCTGTTCCTGTTCACCAGTGCCGTGGGGACGACCCAGTCCATGACGCGCCGCTCCCGCGACAAGCTGATGGCGGTGGGCAGCCTGCGCATCATCTCGGGGCAGCCTGTGGTCGATGGTGCGCTGAACGCCGTGGCCCAGACGGCCATGCGCAACAGCATGGACATCACGCTGTAAATCAGGCTGTTTTCAGGCTGCAACCCGCGCCGATATTGCGCAGACAGCTATGATTTTGCTAGCGGGCGGGCGCCGCGGTTGACCAGCGTGATGCCTGCGCCCACCAGGGCCAGCGCCGCCAGCAGGGTGGGGGTCACCGCTTCGCCCAGCCACAAAGCGGCAAAGACCAGGGCAAAGACCGGGGTCAGAAAGGCAAAGACACTGACCTTGGTGGCCGGATAGCGGCCCAGGATCCACATCCACACCAGGTAGCTGGCAAACGCGCCCACGCCGATCTGCAGCACCAGCGAGGTGGCGGCAAAGGCGCTGAAGCTGGCGTGCCAGGGCTCACCCAGGCCCCAGGAAATCAGCGGCAGCACGGCCGCACTCAGGCCCACCTGGTAGAAGAGCAGTTTCTCCGCCGAGATGCGCGACAGGCTGCTGCTGCGAATCACCACTGTGGTCAGCCCCCAGAACATGCCGGCGGCCAGGCCCAGCAGGTCGCCCAGCCACTGCAGCGGCTGCCCGGCCACCGTCAGGCCTTCGCGCAGCGTGAGCGCCACGGCACCGAAGGCCAGTGCCAGCCCCAGCCACTGCGTGCGCGACAGGTGTTCCGTTTTCGCCACCCAGGGCACCAGCACGGCCACCCACAGCGGCGAGGTGTACAGGAACAGCGTCAGTCGCGAGGCCGAACCGTACTGCAGCCCGATGAACAGGCACACGAACTCCAGCGCAAACAGCGTTCCGGCCAGCAGGCCGGCGCCCAGCGTGCCGTCGCGTTCGAACAGCCGCACACCGCGCCAGGCACACCACAGCAGCAACAGCACGGTTGCGCCAGCCAGCCGCAGGGCCGACTGGAACACCGGTGCCACCTCGGCCAGCGTGGCCTTGACCAGCACCTGCTGGAAGCCCCAGAACACAAAGCAGGCCAGCAGCAGGCCGACGGCCAGCGGGTCCAGGTGGGCCTTGCGCGGGCTCAAAGGGGGTGCTCGGCGTAGAACTTGCCGCCGTGGTAGAGCAGCGGTGAGGCGCCCGCGCGGTGGGCGCAGCGCTCCACCTCGCCCACAAAGATGACGTGGTCGCCCTCCTCGTAGCGGCTGCGGTTGAAGCATTCAAACGTGGCCGCTGCCCCTTCCAGCAGTGGCGCGCCACCGGTGCCGGGCGTGAAACGCACGCCGGCAAAGCGGTCGATGCCCCGGTGGGAAAACTGCCGTGCCAGGTCCTGCTGGTCGGCGCTCAGGATGTTGATGGCGTAGTGGGAGCCGGTGCTGAACGCCGCCAGCGAGCCGGCCGCGCGCGACAGGCTCCACAGCACCAGCGGCGGTGCCAGCGACACCGAGTTGAACGAGTTGGCGGTGAGGCCGATGAGGGTGCCATCACCCGAGCGGGCCGTGACAATCGTGACCCCGGTGGCAAACATGCCCAGGGCTTTGCGGAATTCGGGTTGGGAGAAGTTGGGGGGGAGGGCCCGCGGCGGGGTGGCTGACAAAGGCATGCGCGCAATTTACCTGAAATCGGCGCCGGCGCGGCGGCCCGCCGCCAACAACCCCGTACCCGCGTAGGGTAGCCCTACAATTGCGGCATGCGCCTGCCCTATCTTCTTGTCGGCCTGCTTGCTATGGTTAGCATAGCGTCTCACGCAATGCCGGAGCGGTATTGCCGCGATTTTTCTTCGAAAATACCAAACCTGGGACCGGCGCTGTGCGAAGCCGCCCAGCTGCAGGACACCCAGGCCCGCTCGGTCATGGGGCGCACCATCTGGAGCCGCGATATCCGCCCCGGCGACCCGCGCCTGCGCGTGCTGGTGCTGGGCGGCATCCATGGCGATGAAATGTCCTCCGGCTCCCTGGTGTTCCATTGGATTGCGCTGGCCCAGACGCCGCCGGCCGACACGCCGCTGCCCATTCATTGGCGTTTCATTCCGGTGCTCAATCCGGACGGGCTGTTTTCCCGGCCCTCGCGGCGCGTCAACGCCCATGGCGTGGACCTGAACCGCAACTTCCCCACGCCCAACTGGGCGCGCGATGCCAAGGTGTATTGGGAAACCCGCACCCACCGCGACCCCCGCCGCTGGCCGGGCAGCAAGCCGCTGTCAGAGCCCGAGTCGCGTTTCCTGCTGGAGCAGATGGAGCGCTTCAAGCCCAATCTGATCGTCAGTGTCCACGCGCCGTACGGCGTGCTCGACTTTGACGGCCCGGCCTCGCCGCCCAGCCGCCTGGGGCGCCTGTACCTGGACCAGGTGGGCATCTACCCCGGCTCGCTGGGCAACTACGGGGGCATCCACAAGGGGGTGCCGGTGGTGACGATCGAGCTCACCAGTGCCTCGCGCACGCCGCAGGAGGCCGAGATCCGCCAGATGTGGCTGGACCTGCTGCGTTGGACGACGGACCGGCTGGGTCCGGGTCTGTCCACCGCCTCCCCGTAACGCCGCCGGCGCGCGGGCGCGGCGTCAGTGCCCCAGGATGTTGGCCAGGAAGTTCTGGCTGCGTTCGCTCTGCGGGTGGCTGAAGAATTCGTCCGGCGTGTTCTGCTCCACGATCTGCCCCTCGTCCATGAAGATCACGCGGTCGGCGGCGGCCTTGGCAAAGCCCATTTCGTGGGTGATGCAGACCATGGTCATGCCCTGGCTGGCCAGCTCCACCATCACGTCGAGCACCTCCTTGATCATTTCCGGGTCCAGCGCGGAGGTGGGCTCGTCAAACAGCATGATCTTCGGTGTCAGGCACAGGGCGCGGGCAATGGCCACGCGCTGCTGCTGGCCACCGGAGAGCTGCAGCGGGTACTTGTGGGCCTGCTCGGCAATGCGCACGCGCTGGAGCTGCTCCATGGCTTTTTCCTCGGCCTCCTTGCGGGGCAGCTTGCCCACCCACATGGGCGACAGCGTGAGGTTCTCCAGCACCGTGAGGTGGGGAAAGAGGTTGAACTGCTGGAACACCATGCCCACTTTCTTGCGCACGTCGTCGATGACCTTGATGTCGTCGGTGAGCTCCACGCCGTCCACCAGCAGACAGCCCTGCTGGTGCTCCTCCAGGCGGTTGATGCAGCGGATCAGCGTGGACTTGCCGGAGCCCGAGGGCCCGCAGATGACGATGCGCTCGCCCCGGGCCACCGAGAGGTCGATGTCGCGCAGCACATGGAAGGCGTTGCCGTACCACTTGTTGACCTTGTCGAAGAGGATGATGGGTTCAGTCATGCGCGGCGGTTGCCTTTGTTGAGCTGTTTTTCAATCCACAGGCTGTAGCGCGACATGGAAAAACAGAAGGTGAAGTAGATCAGTGCGATGAACAGGTAGCCCTCGATCTTGAAGGGGCGCCAGTTGGCGTCGGCGTTGAGTGCCAGGCCCATGGCACCCGTGAGTTCGTACAGGCTCACGATGGTCACCAGCGAAGTGTCCTTGAAGGTGGAGATGAAGCCGTTCATGATGCCGGGCACCACCATGGCCAGCGCCTGCGGCAGCACGACCAGGCGCTGCGTCTGCCAGTACGACAGGCCCAGCGTGGCCGCCGCTTCCAGCTGGCCCTTGGGAATGGCCTGCAGGCCGCCGCGGATGACCTCGGCCATATAGGCTGCAGCAAACAGCGTGATGCCGAGCAGGACCCGGATCAGGACATCGATGTTGAAGCCCTGGGGCATCAGCAGCGGAAACATGAAAGACGCCATGAACAGAACCGAAATCAGCGGCACCCCGCGGATCAGTTCCACATAGATGCTGCAGAGGCTGCGGATGGCGGGCATGTCCGATCGGCGTCCCAGCGCTACCACCACGGCAATGGGAAAGGCCAGCGACATGGACAGCAGGGCCAGCACGATCGTCAGCGGCAGGCCGCCCCAACGGTCGGTTTCCACCGGGGCAAGGCCCAGAACGCCTCCCCGCATCAGCACGAAGAAGATGCCGAGCATGGCGACCCACAGCGCCGCCAGCCAGGGCTTCCAGAAGGCCCGTATGCCACTGGCCACCACCAGGCCGACCAGCAGCAGCGTGGCCACCAGCGGGCGCCACTGGTCTTCAAACGGGTAGCGCCCAAACAGGATGAGCCGGTATTTCTCAGCAATCACACCCCAGCAGGCGCCTGTGGCGGCGGCGTGGCAGGCCTCGTAGTCGGGTCGCCAGTGGGCCTGGAACAGCGCCCACTGGACCAAGGGCGGCAGCACGTACAGCAGCAGGCCGGCGATCACGAGGGTGCCCAGTGTGGTTTTCCAGTCATTGAACAGGTTGATGCGGATCCACGCCAGCAGGCCCTCGCTTTTGAACGGGGCGGGCCGGGGCGCGATGGGTTGGTAGGTCGTGCCAGGCATAAGCAGTCTTCAACGGTCCTGGATCGCTGCGCGGGCGTTGTACCAGTTCATCAGCAGAGAGGTGAACAGCGAGGTGCTGAGGTACACCAGCATGATGACCGCGATGCATTCCATCGCGCGGCCGGTCTGGTTGATGGTGGTGCTGGCAATCGACACCACATCCGGGTAGCCGATGGCCACGGCCAGGGAGGAGTTCTTGGTCAGGTTCAGGTACTGGTTCGTCACCGGTGGAATGATCACGCGCAGGGCCTGCGGCAGCGTGATCAGGCGCATGGTCTGGCCGCGGCTCAGCCCCAGGGCGCTGGCGGCCTCGATCTGCCCGGCCGCCACCGACTGGATGCCACCGCGCACCACCTCGGCCACAAACGCGGCGGTGTAGGTCGTCAGGCCTAGCAGCACCGCCAGAAACTCCGGCGTGAGGGCGCCGCCGTTCTCCACCGCAAATTCACCCTGCAGGGGAACATTCCAGGCAGCGGGTGCACCGCCCAGGACCCAGCCCAGCACGCCACCGGCCAGCACCAGCGCCAGTGGCACCCAGACCATGCTTCGGGGCTGGCCGGTCTGCTCAAACGACCGGCGCGCGTAACGGCGGTAGACCCAGCCCATCACCCCGCCCGCCAGCAGCCCCCCGGCCGCCCAGACATGGCCGCTGGCCCACACGGGAATGGGAAAGTTCAGCC
Organism: Rhodoferax sp.; assembly: GCA_019449595.1. Taxonomy (GTDB): domain Bacteria; phylum Pseudomonadota; class Gammaproteobacteria; order Burkholderiales; family Burkholderiaceae_C; genus Allorhodoferax. The sequence continues at coordinate 344,664 of JAGRPL010000004.1, forward strand.
CCCCCTTGCTCAGGTACAGCGGCCCCCAGGCCAGCGGCTCGGAGGCAGAGGGCAGCACCTGGGTGAACATCAGGTACCACATCAGCAGCTGCAGCAGCACGGGGATGTTGCGGAAGAATTCCACATAGGTGATGCACAGGCCGCGCACCAGTGCATTGCGCGAGAAGCGGCCCACCCCCACCAGGGTGCCGATCACGGTGGTGAGCACGATGCCCAGTACCGCGATGCGCAGCGTGTTGACAAAACCGACCAGGAAGGCCCGCCAGTAGGGCTCGCCCGAATCAAAGGGAAACAGGCTTTCGCCAATGTCGAAACCGGCGGCGCTGCTGAGAAAATCAAAACCGGTGCGTATGCCCCGCGCATGCATGTTGGCGCTGGTGTTGTGCTCCAGAAACAGCAACACCGCCGCAATGGCAGCGAGGGTGACCCCTTGGTACATCAGCGCGCGAGACGCCTGGCTGCGCCAGGACCAGCGTTTCCGTTTGACCGGCATGCCCATCGCGTGGTGTGCGTCAGCGGATCGGAGGGGCGTACATGATGCCGCCCTTGTTCCACGGATTGTTCAGGCCGCGCGGCAGTTGCAGAGCGGACTTGGAACCCACGTTGCGTTCAAAGATTTCGCCGTAGTTGCCGGTGGCCTTGATGGTGCGCGCCATCCAGTCCCGGTCCAGGCCCAACAGTTTGCCGGTGTCTTCCGTGGTGCCCAGGATGCGGCCCAAGACGGGGTCCTTGCTGGTGGCCTTCAATTGGTCCACATTGGCTTGCGTGATGCCGTATTCCTCGGCTTCCATCAGGCCGTAGATCACCCATTTCACAATGGCAAACCATTCGTCGTCGCCGCGGCGCACCAGGGGGCCCAGGGGTTCCTTGGAGATCAGCTCGGGCAGGATCAGGTGGTCGGACGGGTTCTTGGCCGACTTGTTGCGTACCGAGGCCAGGCCGGAGGCGTCGGTGGTGTACGCGATGCAGCGCCCCGAGAAGTACGCGCCCTCGGCGGCTTCGAGCTTGTCGAACACCACCGGCTTGATGGCCAGGCCGTTGGCCTTGGAGTAGTCGGTCAGGTTCTTCTCGGTGGTGGTGCCGCTTTGCACGCACACGGTCTGCCCCTTGAGCTGCTTGGCGCTCTTGATCTTGCTCTTGACGGGCACCATGAAACCCTGGCCGTCGTAGTAGGTGACGGCGGTCTGGTTCAGGCCCAGCGAGGCGTCGCGGGTCAGCGTGAAGGTGGTGTTGCGCGAGAGAATGTCCACCTCACCCGATTGCAGCGCCGTGAAGCGTGCCGCCGGCGGCAGGGGCACCCATTTCACCTTTTCCCCATCGCCCAGCACGGCAGCGGCCACGGCGCGGCACACGTCCACATCCAGCCCGGTCCATTTGCCCGTGGAGTCGGCGGCGCCAAAGCCCGCCAGGCCGGTGTGCACGCCACAAATGACCTGCCCGCGCGCCTTGATGGCATCCAGGGTCTTGCCGGCGTGGGCCGGAGCCGCCAGCAGCAGGGTGCCCAGCATGGTGAGCGCCGCGGTTGCCAATCTGACCGGTTTCGTTGTCATCAAGGGTTCTCCTGTCAAAGTAAGAAGGGGATGGGAGCCGCATTCCCGGGCGCTGCCCGATGCCTGAATGGTAGCCGCTGCGGGCGTCGCGTGGGTGACTGCGCGGGCAGTTTTCGGGGGGTGACCCGGATGCGGGCGGCGCCAATGCGCGCTAGGCTTGGTGCATTCCCATCTGCATCAGGAGTTCTCGTGCGCGCCCATTACAAGTTCTGGCCCAAGCGGCTGCCCCATGCCATCAATCTGCCGGCGACGTCCCTGTGGGACAACCTGGAGACCAGCGCCCGGCGCTACCCGGACAAGCCGGCACTGGTCTTCTTCGGGCAGGTGGTGAGCTATGCCGGGCTGCTGCAAAAGGCCGAGCGTCTGGCGGCCTGCCTGCACGGGCTGGGTGTGAAAAAGGGTGACCGGGTGGTCCTCAACATGCAGAACTGCCCGCAGCTGGTGATTGCCCACTTTGCCATCCTGCGCGCCAATGCCGTGGTGGTGCCGGTCAACCCCATGAACCGCGCCGAAGAGCTCAAGCACTACATCACCGACCCCGACGCCAAGGTCGCCATCACCACGGCCGACCTGGCGGCCGAGCTGGCCCGCGCCAGTGACGCGCTGGACGCCAAGGACCGCCTGAGCCACCTGGTCGTGACGCACTTCACCGATGCCTTTGACGCCACGGTGAGCGGCGACAACGCGCCTCCTGCCGCCTGGCGGGACTGGCTGCTGACCCAGCACGCCCTGCCGTCGCTGCAGGGCGGGCAGGTGCTGCGCTGGGACGACGCGCTGGGCGTGACCGATGCGCCGCCGGCGCTGGCGGTGGGCCCCGCCGACATGGCCCTGCTGCCCTACACCAGCGGCACCACCGGCCTGCCCAAGGGCTGCATGCACCCGCACTCCAGCGTCATGCACAACGCGGTCGCCGCCGGGCTGTGGGGCAACGGCTCGGCCGAGAATGTGGTGCTATCCGTGGTGCCCATGTTCCACATCACCGGCATGGTCAGCGTCATGCACACCAGCATCCGCGGCGGCGCCACGCTCATCGTCATGCCGCGCTGGGACCGCGACCTGGCCGGGCGCCTGATTTCGCGCTGGAAGGTGACGCACTGGACCAACATTCCCACCATGGTCATTGACCTGCTGGGCAGCCCCAACTTCGCCAGTTTCGACCTCACCAGCCTGGTCTACATCGGTGGCGGCGGGGCGGCCATGCCCCAGGCCGTGGCCCAGCGCCTGCTGGAGCAGTACGACCTGCGCTACGTGGAAGGCTACGGCCTGACCGAGACCGCGGCCCCCTCGCACAGCAACCCGCCGGACGCGCCCAAGCAGCAGTGCCTGGGCATTCCCTTCATGAGCACCGACGCCCGCGTGGTGGACCCGGAAACCCTGCAGGAAATGGCCGTGGGCGAGCAGGGCGAAATCGTCATCCACGGCCCCGAGGTGTTCCAGGGCTACTGGAAGCGCCCGGACGCCACGGCCGCTGCCTTTGTCGAGATCGACGGCAAGCGCTTCTTCCGCTCCGGTGACCTGGGTCGGGTCGACGAAGACGGTTACTTCTTCATTACCGACCGCCTCAAGCGCATGATCAACGCGTCGGGCTTCAAGGTTTGGCCCGCCGAGGTGGAAGCGCTGATGTACCGCCACCCAGCCATTCAGGAGGCCTGCATCATCTCCACCCGGGACAGCTACCGCGGTGAATCGGTGAAGGCGGTGGTGGTCTTGCGGCCTTCGCACCAGGATCTGGTGACCGAGCAGGACATCATCGACTGGTGCCGCGACAATATGGCGGTATACAAGGTACCGCGCGTGGTGCAGTTCGCCAGCACCCTTCCCAAGAGTGGTACCGGCAAAGTCATGTGGCGCCACTTGCAGGAAGCAGAGGGTTGATGGCAGAAGACACACACCGTACCGAAGGAGACCCCGCACAAGCCGCCTGGCGGCAGCGGCTGTACCGCGTCATCTTTGAATCGGACACGCGGGCCGGCCGGCGGTTTGACCAGTGGCTGATCGGCATCATCCTGGCCAGCGTGCTGGTGGTGGTGATCGACAGCATGCAGGGCATTGCGCCGCCCCACCGCCTGGTGTTCGCGGCGCTGGAGTGGGTCTTCACCGCGGCCTTCACGCTGGAGTACGTGGCGCGCCTGGCCTGCGTGCGCCACCCGTGGCGCTATGCGTTGAGCTTCTTTGGCATTATCGACCTGCTGGCGCTGCTGCCCACCTACGTGGCCCTGCTGGTGCCGGAGGTGCATGCCCTGATCGATGTGCGGGTGCTGCGCCTGCTGCGGGTGTTCAGGGTGTTCAAGCTCACCGCCTACGTGGTGGAGTACCAGTCCCTGGGGCGCGCCCTGCAGGCGAGCCGGCGCAAGATCATGGTGTTCCTGTCGGCGGTGCTGATGATCGTGCTGGTCATGGGCACCCTGATGTACGTGGTGGAGGGGCCGGCCAACGGCTTCACCAGCATCCCCACCGCCGTCTACTGGGCCATCACCACCATGACCACCGTGGGCTTTGGCGACATCACGCCCAAGACCGACCTGGGGCGCCTCATTTCCTCGGCCATGATGCTGCTGGGCTGGGGCACGCTGGCAGTGCCCACCGGCATTGTCACCGCGGAGATGACCGCCCGGCGTTTTTCTTCCGCCCACCCGGCGCGCACCTGCCCCGAGTGCCTGACCGAGGGCCACTTGCCCGAGGCCCGCTACTGTCTGCATTGCGGTGCCCGTCTGCCTTCCTTGCACCCCGTATCCGAGGAGCCTGTGCCATGACTGCTTCCCCTGTTCTGCCCGCCGGCGCACCCGCCACCCTGGGCTTTTGCCCGCAGCGCACGCGCCACCTCATCCAGGTGCTGCAGGCCGAGGTGGACCGCGCCCGCCTGCCCGGCGCCGTGGCCCTGATTGCCCGGCGCGGCCAGGTGGTGTTGCATGAAGCCGTGGGCCGGCAAGACCCAGCCGCCGGCACGCCCATGGCGTTGGACGCCATCTTCCGCATCTACTCCATGACCAAGCCCATCGTCTCGGTGGCGGTGATGGTGCTCGTGGAACGCGGGCAACTGCTGCTCAGCGACCCGGTCGCCCAGCACCTGCCGGCCTTTGCCGATGTGCAGGTGGCCAGCCACATCACCGGCCACACGGTGCTGCGCCACCCCAAGGCCGCGCCCACGGTGCAGGACCTGCTACGCCACACGGCGGGCCTGACCTACGAAATCCTGGGCAGCGAACCCATCCAGCGCCAGTACGCCCAGGCGCGCCTGGCCTCGCGCGACCGCAGCAACGCGGAGTTTGCCCAGGCGCTGGCTGGCATTCCGCTGATGTTCGAGCCCGGTACCGTGTGGGAATACAGCCGCGCCACCGATCTGCTGGGCGCGCTGGTGGAAGCCGTGAGCGGCCAGAGCCTGGGGGCGTTTCTGCAAGAGAACATCCTGGGGCCGCTGGGCATGGTGGACACCAGCTTCGTGGTGCCACCCGAAAAACACCACCGCATTGCCGAGGCATTCGAGAAAGACCCCGACGGTGGCATTCCCATGCGCCTGATCGACGTGCGCAAGTCTGTGGCCATGCAGGCCGGCGGCGCCGGCCTGGCCTCCACCAGTGCCGACTACGCCCGCTTTCTGCAGTGCCTGTTGAACGGCGGCGTGCTGGACGGCCAGCGCATCCTCAGCCCCGCCACCGTGCGCACCATGACGGCCGACCATCTGGGCGGCATCGGCGTGCACCGCGCCGGCCGCTCGGGCGAACTGCTGCCGCCCGGTCACGGCTTCGGCCTGGGCTTTGCCGTGCGCTTGGAGGAGGGCGTGGCCACCATGGCCGGCTCCAAGGGCCTGTACTACTGGGGCGGCATCGCCGGCACCACGTTCTTTGTGGACCCGGCCAAGGACTTTTTCGCCCTCATGATGATCCAGGCCCCCAACCAGCGCGACTACTACCGCCCGCTGTTTCGCAACCTGGTGTACGCGGCGCTGCTGGACTAAACCCCGCAGGGCAGGGTAGTAGGCCCATTTTTCAAGCCGAATAGGTCTCCAGACTGCGTATAACCTGCGCAGGCAGCTATTAAATGCATAGCGTTTTGGGGGGCGCGCTGCATAGGCTATCCTCGTAGCCTGCCTTACCCCCCCACTCTGACATGTTCACTGGCGGCCTCAAAAGCAAAATTGACCAGATATGGAACGCCTTCTGGTCTGGCGGCATCGCCAGACGCGCTGTTCACGTCCGCCCAGGTGAATGTGCTGTTTGTAGTCTTGGACCACATCAAGGCCACCGCGCTGGCGGCTTGATGACCGTTTAAACCTCCAACCCGCGCACCGTGATGCGCCAAGCCTGTTTGGTTGCACCGATACAGGCCAAGCTCCAGGTGAGCAGCGCGACGCCCAGAAACACCATCGGCAGCACACTGAGGAAATCAAAGCCCATTGCCAGGCGCATTTCCTGCGTGCACGCAGCGTACATGCCCAGCGGAAACACGGCCCCCCAGTACAAGGGGTCGTAGTGCAGGCCAAACTGCTTGGTGCCGTAGCGCCACACGGCCAGCACCAGCAGCATGGGAATCCACCAAGTGCCGGTTGCCCAGTAAAACACCGTGAACCCTTTCAGAAAGGGCAGCAGTGAGGCGATGAAAGGCGCGTCCGGCGTGTTGATAATGAGCAGCGAGCCCGCCAGCGTCGAGATCGCCATGGCGCCCATGTTGATCCAGTAGGGCGGCGAGAGGTCGCCCGGGCTGAACGGAAAGAAGGTGTAGCGGTAGAAGATGAGCGACATCATCCAGATGTAGAGCATGCCACCCCACAGCCACATCGAGAGCGCGAAGAAGTTCAGCTCCAGCCGCAGGGGTTGGTCAATGTGCGTGGCCAGCAGCGCGCTGAGAACCGCCACGGATTGCGTTGCCACGACCGCCAGCAGCCAGCCGCCGCTGATGCCGCGATCCAGTGTGGGCTTTTTTTCCTTGATGGTGAGTACCGTGAAGATGGTGTAGGTCAGAAGCAGCCACAACGCCAGGCCCCAGGCCCACAAGACCAGACCTGCAGTGGTCCAGTGCATCAGCAGCAGGCACTGGCTGCCCAGCACATTGGTGGCCGCCACAGCGGTGAAAAAGGCGGGGCCGCGCAGGTGGTCAAACAGGTCGTCAAAAAAACGTTTGCGAAAGAGCACGAGGCGCGCCAGGTAGAGCCCCCACATCAGCACATAGAGCAGCACATTGAGCGTGAACAGCACCAAGGCCAGCGCGTGCAGGCCCAGCATGTTGCAGCCCATTGACACGATACCGGTCGCCATGACCATACCGAAGTTGGCCGGCGACATATCGGCCAGGGCCGTGCGCCAGGCCGGCGCTGTGGGCGAAATAGGCAGATGGGTCACGGCAAGAATCCAATCGGGCAAAGGATGAGCGTTGGGAAGGTGCACCCGATGATAGGACTGTGCGTTGTCCGTGAGGTGACTTGAGCAATTCTTTTTTTACACGCGCTCCGGCTGGCGCGCAAGGTGCTCTTGTTGACCACGCCCAGCAAGACCGGAGAGGCCAGGTTGTCGATCACGGGCAGACGTTCCCCGCAATGGTCCATGAAGCGTTGCAGCGTTTCCGCGAGCGTCATGTCCGATGTCAGTGGCGCAATGTCATTCGTTAGCAGATCAGGCGTTCAAAGAGTTGACGACTGGAACTCAGGCCGCCCCAGCAGTGAAGCACTGGGTGCCGCCAGTTGCACCATGGAGGCCAGGTGCTTCATGCGGACAGGGCCTTCAACCCGGTGCAAATGATCAAAGAAGCGCAAGGCCGCATGCTGACGAAACTGGTGGGCAAAGTCCATGAGACCACGCCGACGCCCATTCAGTAAAATCGATTGCCAGCACCCCTGGAATATGCATATACAGCTATCGAAAAGAGAGTGAAATGCAGAACGCAAGAAGACGCTGGATGGCACCATGAAAACCGTCGCCCGCTGGCTCGGGCGCTGGCTCAGCCGCTACCTGACGCGTCGGAGCACGGGCAGCGACGTCAACGCCACGTGGCCCATCGACCCGGACAAGCTTGCCGCCTGTTTGCGCCCCGGCGACGTGCTGCTGGTGGAGGGCAACACGCGCATCAGCATGGCCATCAAATACCTGACGCAATCGACCTGGTCGCACGCCGCGCTGTTTGTGGGTGCGCAGGCGGGACCGCATGGGCCGGACGGCCTGCCCTTGTGCCTGGTCGAGGCGGATATGGAACTCGGCGTACACGCCGTCGGCCTGGCGCATTTTCGGGGCCTGCATTGCCGGATATGCCGTCCGGTGGGTATGACGCCCGAAGAGGCGCAGCGCGTGTGCGACTTCGCCGTGCAGCGGCTGGGCGAGCAATACGATCTCAAGAATGTGTTGGATCTGGCGCGCTACCTGCTGCCTACGCCGCCGGTCCCGCCGCGTTGGCGCCGCCGCATGCTGGCGGTCGGCAGCGGCGACCCTACGCGCGCCATCTGCTCGACGCTGATCGCCCAGTGCTTCGAGTCGGTGCGCTACCCGATCCTGCCGTTGATCGAGACCGTACACCTGCAGGACCCGGAGCATGTAGACCATGTGCGCGAGATTTTGCATGTGCGCCACTACAGCCTGTACGTGCCGCGCGACTTCGACGTGTCACCGTATTTTCAGATCATCAAGCCGACGCTGGCGGCCGGATTCGACTACCACACCCTGGCGTGGGGGGAGCCGCAGAACCCCGTGCCAGATGCGCAGACGCAGCTCAGTTCTTCGCCACTTCCAGCACCAGCTTGCCGAAGTTCTCGCCGTTGAACAGCTTGAGTAGCGTTTCGGGGAAGGTTTGCAGGCCTTCCACCACGTCTTCCTTGCTCTTCATGCGGCCATCCTTGATGTAGCCGGCCATTTCGGCAATGGCCAGGGGGTAGCGGTCGGCGTAGTCGAACACCACGATGCCTTCCATGCGGGCGCGGTTGACCAGCAGGCTCAGGTAGTTCTTGGGACCCTGGATGGGCGTAGTGTTGTTGTACTGGCTGATGGCGCCGCAGATGATGATGCGGGCTCCCCGGGTGATCTTGGCCAGCACGTCGTCCAGGATTTCGCCGCCCACGTTGTCGAAGTAGATGTCCACGCCTTTGGGGCAGTGCTCCTTCAGGCCGGCGCGCACGGCACCGGGGCCGGCCTTGTAGTCGATGCAGGCATCAAAGCCCAGCTCCTTCACCACCCACTCGCACTTGGCCTGTCCGCCGGCAATGCCCACCACGCGGCAGCCCTTGATCTTGGCCATCTGGCCCACGGTCTGGCCCACGGCACCGGCGGCGCCGGACACCACCACGGTTTCGCCCGCCTTGGGCTGGCCCACGTCCATCAGGCCGAAGTAGCCGGTCATGCCGGGCATGCCTAGCACGTTCATCCACTGGGTGAGGCTGCCCAGTCGCAGGTCGATCTTGGCCAGGCCGTTGCGCTTCATCTCGTCGGCGGCGATGGTGATGTATTCCTGCACGCCAAAGGTGGCGCTGACATAGTCACCCACGGCATAGGCGGGGTTCTTCGACGCGATAACCTGGCCCACGCCGCCGGCGCGCATGACTTCGCAAATGCCCACCGGGGGGATGTAGCTCTTGCCTTCGTTCATCCAGCCGCGCATGGCGGGGTCCAGCGAGAGGGCCAGGGTCTTGAGGGTGACGCCACCCTCCTGCGGTTCGGCCACGGCTTCGGTGGTGTGGCTCCAGTCCGTGGGTTTTGGCATGCCGACGGGGCGGGCCGCGAGGCGGATCTGGTGGTTGACGAGGGTGCTGAGTGCGGACATGGGCGCTTCCATTTCTGAAAATTCCCGAAGGGGGTTCGGGTTGGATGGGGCATGGTAGCCGTGTGCGCCAGGGCCATGCGTTGCCAAGGTGACAAACCCGTGCACCCTGCAGGGCTGGAGGGCAAATATGTCACGCCGTGGGGTTATGCTTCTCTCCATGACGACCGAGTTTTTTGCTCCACCCTGTGTCGCACCGGCCGATGTGGTGCCGGTGCTGCGCCGGCAGGGGTATGCCGTGCTGGACGCGCAGTCGGTCGCACAGCTGGCCCACGTGGCGCTGGACGACCTGAACACGCTGCTGCCGGGCTGGGACGACCTGCCTCCGGACAACTACCTCAAAGACGGTGGCCGCTACCGCCGGCGCCGCCACGGCAGCTTCGTGCTGCAGGGCGGCCAGGTGGTGCCGGTGGCGCATCGGGCCCATTGGCAGCCGTTGCAATACAACGCCCTGCACGGCGGCATGCAGCGCTGGTTTGAGCCGCTGGCTCCGGCCACGGTGGCGCACGCCGCCTGGTCCCGCTTGCTGCTGATGCTGGGGGCGCTGTGCTCGCAGCTCAAGGGAGCGCAGACCTGGTATGGGGAGGCGCACCAGTTCCGCATTGACACCACCGACGGCATTGGCCGCCCCACGCCGGAAGGCGCCCACCGTGACGGGGTAGACTTAGTGGCTGTATTCCTGGTCAGTCGCCAGGGTGTCAAAGGTGGAGAAACCCGGGTATTCGAGGCGGCAGGCCCCAACGGGCAGCGGTTCACCCTGAGTGAACCCTGGTCGGTGCTGCTGCTCGACGATGCGCGGGTGATCCATGAGTCCACACCCATTCAGCCCCTGGGCACGGCGGGGCATCGCGATACGCTGGTGGTAACCCTGCGCGCGGGTGGTTTCCAGGACGACAACACAAACTAAGATACCCACAGAACCGGTCAACCGGTCACGAGGAGAGACATGTCTTGTTCACCTGCCGAGCTCAAGAGAAAAAGCGATGGATTCCTGGCGCAGTGGCAATCCTGCAAAGGCCATCCGGTATTTGACAGTTTCGTGGAGTTTGCGGTTGCCGTTTCCAGTTTCACGGCGTTCCTGGAGTCCAAGGGCCTGTCGGGCCTGCACCAGAGCGCCCGCGCGCTGGAGCAAAACGTGCTGGCCTTGTTCGACAGCTGGAGCGGGGACCGCATACCCGACGCGATGCTGGAGGAGCTCGATGGCCAGATTGGTGAAATCGGCGCCCGCATTGCCACCTTCCTGGGGGACAACGCCGCCGCGGCACCCGAGCGGCGCCAGCACCAGGACGGCAGCGCCGCGACCGACCTGCTGGCAACCAAGAACATCTGGCTGCTGACAGCCACCCCCGACAGCTGGCAGGATCTGGTCACGCAGGCGGGCTATTTCAACATCCAGGTCGCGCTGCACAGCCCGCACGCCGCCCCGGAAGTGACCCAGGAGCCGGTCATGGTACTGGTGGATGCCCTGGGCCTGGAGCCCGCGGCCTTCATCGAACGGGTGCAGGCCCTGCGTGGCCGGTTTTCGGTCAGCAGCATCATGGGGCTCAACCTGACGGCCGACTTCGACGCCATCAAGCTGGCCCTGCGGGCCGGTTGCAATTTCTGCTTCCCGGTGGGCACGGCGCAGGCCGTCATCATGAACCGCATGGTCAAGCTCTGCGTCACGGAGGTGGAGTCGCCCTACCGGGTGCTGGTAGTGGAAGATTCCAAGACCGCCAGCACGCTGATCCAGCGCACGCTGGGCGAGTGCGGCATCGAGTCCAAGGCCATCGCCCGGCCGCAGGAGGTGCTGACCAGCCTGGTCCGGTTCCAGCCGGATCTGGTGCTGATGGACATGTACATGCCCGGTTGCACCGGGGTGGAGGTGACCCGGGTCATCCGCCAGCACGAGGAGTTTCTCTCGACGCCGGTGGTCTATCTGTCGGCCGACACCAGCGTGGCCCTGCAGGTGGAGGCCCTGCGCCTGGGCGGCGACCACTTCCTGACCAAGCCGTTCAACCCGGTGATCCTGAATGCGGTGGTCCAGAGCAAGATCGAGCGCTACCGCATTCTGCGCCGTTCCATGTACCTGGACAGCCTCACGGGCCTGCTCAACCACACCACGTCCAAGCAGCGCCTGGATGCGGCCGTGAGCATGGCCCTGGCCGAGGGCACGCCGCTGAGCGTGGCCATGATCGACATCGACCACTTCAAGAAGGTCAACGACACCTTTGGCCACCCCCTGGGCGACCAGGTGATCCGCAGCCTGGCCTGGTTGCTCAAGCAGCGCCTGCGCAGGACCGACGCGGTGGGACGCTACGGGGGTGAGGAGTTCCTGGTAGTCCTGCCCGATTCGGACGCGCAGCGGGCGCAGCAGGTGCTGGACCGCATACGGGTCGACTTTTCCCATTTCCGCCATCCGGTGCAGGACACCTGGTTTTCCTGCACCTTCTCGTGCGGCATTGCCGAACTGGTGCCCGGACTGGGCGCTCCGGCGCTGCTCAAGCAGGCCGACGAGGCCCTCTACCAGGCCAAGCGGGCCGGGCGCAACCAGATTCAGATCGTGGAGATGGTGGCTGGCTAGGGCGTGCGCGCCTAGACGGCCATGTAGCGCCCCGGGCGGTGGTTGATGGCCAGTGTCAGGTTCAGCACGACGGCGCCCAGCACCGACAACCCCACGCGCTGCCAGTCGGCCACGAAGAGCGCGCCCAGCACGATCAGGCTGTCGAGCAGCATCTGGGTCTTGCCGGCGCGCCAGCCCAGCTGCTCCTGCAGGTACAGCACCAGCACGTTGAGGCCGCCCAGGCTGGCCTTGTGCCGAAACAGGATCAGCATGCCGGTGCCCATCAGCAAGCCCCCCAGCACCACGGCCAGCGGTGCCGACAGGTACTCAAAGCGCAGGCCCAGTGGCAGGAAGTGCACAAACAGCGACAGCAAGGCCACGGCGGCAAAGGTCTTGACCGTGAAGACCGGGCCCATGCGCCGCCAGGCAAACACGTAGAACGGCAGGTTGATGAGGAAGAACGCCGGGCCAAAACCGACGCCACTGGCGTAATGGGCCAGGAACGCCAGTCCGGCCGTGCCGCCGGTCAGCAGGCCGGCGTGGCCGTACATGGCCACGCCCAGGGCGACAAACAGGGTGCCCGTGATCAGCGCCTGCACGTCCTCGTGCGGGCGGTGGCGGTGGACGGGCATATCGGTGGGCATGCCGGGGCTCAGGCGGCTACTTCGGCTGCTTCGCTGTCGGAGCAGGTGACGCCGCCGCAGCCCTGGATTTCTTCGCGGGGCAGGGATTCGGGGGCGTGCACGATGCCGGTGAGCGGGTCGTAGCCCACGCGGCGCATGTGCAGGGCCAGGGCGGCATCCATGGCCTGGGCGTGCTGCGGGAACCAGACAGCCAGCTCGCGGGCCATTTGCCGCACCATGGCGCGGTCCGCCTTGGCCGCGCCGTCCTGCATGATCTGCAGCACGACATGGTGCTGCGTGCTGTGGCAGTTGCTGGAGGCAAAACGGGTGTCGGCCATCCAGCGGTCCTCGCGGCCGAAGTGGTCGTCGGTGTGGTCGACCAGCTGTTGCCAGGCGGGCAGCAGGTCTGCGTCGGAGGCCGCTTCCACCACGGCCAGCAGTTCGACGAACTCCTGGTGGGTGGTGTCCATCATGGGCAAATCGAGCGACAGGGCATCCGACCATTCAAGTGCGGGCATGGAAAGTTCTCCTGGAGGGTGCTGGAAAGGGTCCCGAGCTTACGGGGCGCGTTGCCAGCGGCGGTTGATGAAGGTCAGAAAATCCGGTAATGGATGGCGCCGCCCTGTTGCCAGGGTCTCTGCGGATGTCATAGCGCGTGCGTGACCAGCTTGAAGTCGGCGTCCTCGGCATACGACTTGACGGTGAAGCCCAGGCTCCGCATGAGCTTGAGCATGCCGGGGTTGTTGGCCAGCACCAGGCCTTCAATGTCGGACAGGCCCTTTTCGCGCGCCACGTCCATGATGCTCTGCATCAGACGTGAGCCCAGGCCCTTGCCGTTGAAGTCATCGGCCACCACCAGGGCGAACTCGCAGCTCGACTGGTCGGGGTTGGTGATGTAGCGCGAGACACCCACGATGCGTTCGGACTCGACGATGTCGCCATCCGGTCCGGCCATGCGTTCCTTGAACACGGCGACCAGCGCCATTTCGCGGTCGTAGTCGATCAGCGTGAACCGTGCCAGCATGGACGGCGGCAGTTCGGCCAGGGACGACACGAAGCGGAAGTAGCGGCTCTCGGGCGACAGGCTCTGCACCAGGGCCTGCAGCATCTGGGCGTCGTCGGGGTGGATGGGACGCACCAGGTACTCCCCGCCGCCGCGCAGCGGCCAGACCTGCTCGAAGCGTGCCGGGTAGGGCAGGATGGCCAGGTGGTTGTAGTTGTTGGAGCGTCCGCTGGCGGCCTGTGGCGCGTGGTCGATGACGATGCGGGCATCCACCGCCACCACGCCCGACTCGTCGACGATCAGGGGGTTGATGTCCATCTCGCGCAGCTGGGGCAGCTCGCACACCATTTCCGAGACGCGCAGCAGCACCTGCTCCAGCGCATCCATGTTGACCGCGCTGCTGCCGCGCCACTCGCCCAGCGTTTCGGCCACGCGGGAGCGTTCGATCAGGCGGCGGGCCAGAAACTGGTTGAGTGGCGGCAGCTCCATGGCCCGGTCGTTGATCAGCTCGATCATGGTGCCACCGGCGCCGAAGGTGATCACCGGACCAAACGGATCGTCGGTGACCAGGCCGACGCAGACCTCGCGGCCGCGGCGCGCGCGTGCCATCTTCTGCACCGTCACGCCATTGATGCGGGCATGGGGCTGCAGGCGGGCCACCGCCTGCATCATGTCGTTGTAGCTGTCGCGCACGCTGGTGGCGTTGGCAATGTTGAGCGCCACGCCCAGCACGTCGGACTTGTGGCTGATGTCGGGCGAGTCGATCTTGAGCGCCACCGGAAAGCCCAGCTGCGTGGCGATCATCATCGCCTCGTTGGCGCTGCGCGCCAGGATGGTCTGGGTCACGGGAATGTGGAAGGCCGACAGCAGGGTCTTGGACTCCATCTCGGTCAGTACCTTGCGGCGCTCGGCCAGCACCCCCTCGATCACCAGCCGTGCGCCTTCGATGTCGGGTTGGGCCAGGGTGGACAGCGGTGGCGGCGTCTGTTGCAGCAACTGCTGGGCCTGGTAGAACGAGGCGATGTTGCCAAAGGCGCCCACGGCGGCCTCGGGCGTGCGGAAACTGGGAATGGAGGCTTCCAGCAGGATGCCGCGGGCCGGTACCACCGAGGCGTCGCCCATCCAGCACGACAGCAGGGGCTTGCCCATGGTGCGCTTCACGTCGGCCACCGCGCGCGCCACGGCCGAGGCGTCGCCGCCGGCCTTGGGCGAGTAGATGGCCAGCACGCCGTCGATCTGGCGGTCGTGGTCGGCTGCGGTAATGGCGGCGTGGTAATGCTCGGGCCCGGCGTCTTCCGACAGGTCGATCAGGTCCGACAGCGACGCTAGCGCGGGCAGCTGCGGCTTGAGGGCGCGGACCGTTTCCGGCGACAGCTTGCCCAGTTGCAGCAGGATTTCATTGACCCAGTCGGCCGCCAGCACGCCCGGCCCGCCGCCGTTGGTGACGATGGCCAGTCGCTTGCCCACCGGCCGGTAGCGCGAGGCCAGGCATTTGGAGGCCGAGAACAGCGCCACGAAGGAGCGCACCCGCACCGCGCCGGCGCGGCGCAGGGCGGCGTCAAACACGTCGTCGCTGCCGACGATGGCGCCGCTGTGGGTCTGCGCGGCTTCGTTGCCGGCGGGCTTGCGGCCGGCCTTGAGCACCACCACCGGCTTGGCGTTGGCCGCCGTGCGCAGCGCGCTCATGAAGCGGCGCGCGTCGGCAATGCCTTCCATGTAGACGACGATGCTGTGGGTGTGGGCATCGTTGGCCAGGAAGTCCAGCACGTCGGCAATGTCCACCCCCGTGTGCGGGCCCAGGGACACCACCGACGAGAACCCTACCGCGTTGTTGCTGGCCCAGTCGAGCATGGAGGACGTCAGCGCCCCCGACTGCGACACCAGCGCCAGCGAACCCGTGCGGGCCAGGGGCCCGGCTGCGCTGGCATTGAGCTGCAGCAGCGGGCGCTGCAGGCCCAGGCTGTTGGGGCCCAGCAGGTGCACCCCTTCGCGGCGGGCAATTTTCTTGAATCTCTCGGCGTCGTCGCTGCTGATGCCGCTGGAGATCACCAGCGCCGAGCGACAGGCCATGCGCCCGGCGATTTCCAGCGCGGCGGCGATGTCCTGCGGGGGCAGGGCGATGATGGCGAGGTCGGCCCGGGTCTGTGCGAGGTCGGCCAGCGTGCCGCTGGTATGGATGTCCACAAACACCAGGTTCCCGTGGAAGCGCTGGGCCCGCAATGCCTCATGCAGTGCCCGGGCCTGCGAGGTCTGCGTGGCCGCATCGTCGGCCTGACCCGCGAAAACCACAATGGATTCGGGGGCAAAAAGGGGGGTGAGGTAATGTTTGTCCATGGAATGTTTCCGTCAGCGCCAGCCAGAACCCTAACATGGGCAAGGCCGCCGCCGGCGGCGACGGTCAGGACCTAGGGTTTACCCTTAACTATACGGGCTCACCTGATAAGATTCCAGCGTTTGGCGCGATTTCGCGCGCCGGTGTTTCTTCTTTCCCACTTTCGAGTTCCTATGTCCACTGCCGATCGCATACGTAACCCCCTCCTGCAATCCCGCATCATGTCGGCCGACGCAGCGGCCGCGCTGATTCCGGCCGGTGCCAACGTCGGCATGAGCGGCTTTACCGGTGCGGGCTATCCCAAGGCGGTGCCCCATGCGCTGGCCAAGCGCATCGAGCGCCTCAGCGCCCAGGGCGAACAGTTCCGCATCGGCCTGTGGACCGGCGCCTCCACCGCGCCCGAGCTCGACGGCGTGCTGGCCGGCGTGGATGGCATTGCCATGCGCCTGCCCTACCAGTCGGACCCCACGGTGCGCAAGCAGATCAATGCCGGGCGCATGCAGTACACCGACATCCACCTCTCGCACGTGGCCCAGCTGGCCTGGTTCGGCTTCCTGGGGCATCTGGATGTGGCCGTGGTCGAAGTTGCGGGCATCCTGCCCGACGGGCGGCTGATTCCCTCGTCCTCCGTGGGCAACAACAAGACCTGGCTGGACCAGGCGGACAAGATCATCCTGGAAGTCAACACCATGCAGAACCCCGGTCTGGAGGGCATGCACGACATCTACTACGGCACGCGCCTGCCGCCCGACCGCCAGCCCATTCCGCTGGTGCGCCCGGGCGATCGCATCGGCGAGCCCTATCTGCGCTGCGACCTGAACAAGGTCGTCGCCGTGGTGGAAACCAACCAGCATGACCGCAACTCGGCCTTCAGCGCGCCAGACGAGATCTCGCAGCGCATTGCCGGCCACATCATCGAATTCCTGCAGCACGAGGTCAAACGCGGCCGCCTGCCGGCCAATTTGCTGCCGCTGCAGTCGGGTGTGGGCAACATTGCCAACGCCGTGCTGGCGGGCCTCAACGAAAGCCCGTTCGAGAACATGACGGCGTACACGGAAGTGCTGCAGGATGGCATGCTGGACATGCTGCGCTCGGGCAAGCTCACCATGGCCTCGGCCACCGCGCTGTCGCTCAGCCCCAAGGCCCTGGCCGACTTCAACGCCAACATCGACTTCTACCGCGAGCGCATCGTGCTGCGGCCGCAGGAAATCAGCAACCACCCTGAGGTCGTGCGCCGCCTGGGCATCATTGCCATGAACGCCATGATCGAGGCCGACCTCTACGGCAATGTGAACTCCACCCACATCATGGGCTCGGGCATCATGAACGGCATTGGCGGCTCGGGCGACTTTGCGCGCAACGCCTACCTGTCGTTCTTCGTGACGCCCTCGGTGGCCAAGAACGGCGCCATTTCCTGCATCGTGCCCATGGTCTCGCACGTGGACCACACCGAGCACGATGTGGAAGTGATCGTGACCGAGCAGGGGCTGGCCGACTTGCGCGGCCTGTCGCCCACGCAGCGGGCCCGGCTGGTCATTGAGAAATGCGCCCACCCGGACTACCGCCCGGCCCTACAGGACTACTTTGAACGCGCCCAGCGCGCCGCGCCCGGCCAGCACACGCCCCACATCCTGAATGAGGCGCTGTCCTGGCACGCGCGCTGCGTCGAGACCGGGCACATGCTGCCCGGTGGCCCGGGCGCCGCGGCTTAAAGCCGCTCGAAGATGGCGGCAATACCCTGGCCGCCGCCAATGCACATGGTCACCAGGGCGTAGCGGCCCTGGATGCGCTGCAGCTCGTAAATGGCCTTCACGGTGATCAGCGCGCCGGTGGCGCCAATGGGGTGGCCCAGCGAAATGCCCGAACCGTTGGGGTTGACCTTGGCCGGGTCCAGACCCAGGTCGCGGCTCACGGCGCAGGCCTGGGCGGCAAAGGCTTCGTTGGCCTCGATCACGTCCAGGTCGTTCACCGTCAGGCCGGCCTTCTTCAGGGCCAGCTGCGTGGCCGGCACCGGGCCGATGCCCATGTACTTGGGGTCGACGCCGGCGTGGGCGTAGGACACCAGGCGGGCCAGCGGCTTTGCGCCGCGGGCCTTGGCAGCGCCGGCTTCCATCAGCACCACGGCGGCGGCCGCGTCATTGATGCCCGAGGCGTTGCCGGCGGTCACCGTGCCGTTTTCCTTCAGGAATGCGGGCTTGAGCTTGGCCATGTCGGCCAGGCTGCAGTTGGAGCGGAAGTGCTCGTCCACCGCGTAGGCCACGTCGCCCTTCTTGCTCTTGAGCATGACGGGCAGGATCTGGTCCTTGAAGTAGCCCGCCTCGGTGGCGCGCTGGGCGCGGTTGTGGCTTTCCACGGCCAGGGCGTCCTGGTCTTCGCGGCTGATGCCCCACTTGGCGGCGATGTTCTCGGCCGTCACGCCCATGTGGATGGTGTGGAAGGGGTCGTGCAGCGCGCCGATCATCATGTCCACCATCTTGGTGTCACCCATGCGGGCGCCCCAGCGCATGTTCAGGCTGGCAAAGGGCGCGCGGCTCATGTTCTCGGCGCCGCCGCCGATGGCGATGTCGGTGTCGCCCAGCAGGATGCTCTGGCTGGCCGAGACGATGGCCTGCAGGCCCGAACCGCACAGGCGGTTCACGTTGAAGGCCGGTGTGCCTTCGGCGCAGCCCCCGTTGATGGCGGCCACGCGGGACAGGTACATGTCCTTGGGCTCGGTGTTGACGACATGGCCGAACACCACGTGGCCGACGTCCTTGCCGTCCACATTGGCGCGCTTGAGCGACTCGCGCACCACCTGCGCGGCCAGTTCGGTGGGGGGAATGTCTTTCAGGCTGCCACCAAAGGTACCAATGGCGGTGCGCACACCGCTGACAACGACGACTTCACGGGACATGGGATAACTCCTTAAAAATTTGCCTGCATCTTACACAAGCTGACATGCTATTAAAACAATAGCTATCTGCGCAGTATTCACGGGTCCTGGAAGGCGAAAAGATGCTAAATCTCCGCCCCTTCGACCAGAAAGCGCACCCTGCGCACGCCGTTCCATTCGTCTGCGTCCAGGCGGAAGGCCAGCGTGACCCTGGCCGGCAGCGGCTCGGTGTGGCCGAACCAGATCCCGTCCACCGGCTGGCCCTGGTGCTTGAGCTTGAGCGCCAGGTGTTTTTCACCCACCAGCCGCTGCGAGATCACCTCAACCTCTTCGCTGAAAGTGGGCGCCGCAAAGCCCTGGCCCCAGACCTCCTTGTGCAGGGTGTCCACCAGTTCCACGCGGCGGTACTCGGGCGCCAGCGGGCCGTCGGTGTCCAGGCGGCGGGTCAGCGTGGCAGAGTCCAGCCACTCCTGGGCGACCGCGATGAGCCCCTGCTCAAAGGCGTCCAGCCCGTCCTCGGTGATGGTGCAGCCGGCTGCCATGGCGTGGCCGCCAAAGCGCAGCAGCACGCCGGGGTTGCGCTTGGCCACCAGGTCCAGCGCATCGCGCAGGTGAAAGCCGGGGATCGAGCGGCCCGAGCCCTTGAGCTCGTGTTCCTTGCCCGGTGCAGCACTGGCGGCGAAGACGAAGCTGGGGCGGTGCAGCTTGTCCTTGATGCGGCTGGCCACGATGCCGACCACGCCTTCGTGGAAGTCGGGGTCGAACACGCAGATGGCCGGCGGCGGTTCGTCTCCTTCCTCGAACAGCCCTTCGGCAATCATCATGGCCTGCTCGCGCATGTCGCCCTCGATCTCGCGGCGCTCGCGGTTGATGCCATCCAGCGTTTTGGCCAGCTCGTCGGCGCGGGCCGGGTCGTCGGTGAGCAGGCATTCAATGCCCAGCGTCATGTCTGACAGGCGCCCAGCGGCGTTGATGCGCGGCCCCAGGGCAAAGCCGAAGTCGAAGGTGGTGGCAATGCCGGCGTTGCGTCCGGCCGCCGCAAACAGGCTGGCCAGGCCCGCAGGCATGGCGCCGCCGCGCACCCGCTTGAGTCCCTGGGCGACGAGGCGGCGGTTGTTGGCGTCCAGCCGCACGACGTCGGCCACGGTGCCCAGCGCCACCAGCGGCAGCAGGGTGTCGAGCTTGGGCTGGTTCTGCGCCGTGAACACGCCGCGGTTGCGCAGTTCGCTGCGCAGCGCCAGCAGCACGTAGAACATCACCCCCACACCGGCTATCGACTTGCTTTCAAACGGGCAGCCGGGCTGGTTGGGGTTGACGATCACATCCGCGTTCGGCAGTTCGGGCGCGGGCAGATGGTGGTCGGTCACCAGCACCTGCAGGCCCAGTTCCCGTGCGGTGGCCACGCCCTCGACGCTGGCGATGCCGTTGTCCACGGTGATCAGCACGTCGGCGCCGGCGTCTTTCACGCGCCGGGCAATGGGCGGGGTCAGGCCATAGCCATCGACGATGCGATCCGGCACGATGTAGCTGACGTGGCGGGCGCCTAGTAGTTTGAGCCCGCGCAGGGCCACGGCGCAGGCGGTAGCGCCATCGCAGTCGTAGTCGGCTACGACGCACAGGTGCTTGCCTGCGTCCATGGCGTCGGCCAGCAGGGTGGCGGCCTCGGGCAGGCCCCGCATGGTGCTGGGGGGCAGCAGCTTGGCCAGGGCGTCGTCCAGTTCTTCGGTGCCGGTGACGCCGCGTGCGGCGTACAGGCGCGCCAGCAGCGGGTGGATGCCGGCCTGTTCCAGTGCCCAGACGGAGCGCGGCGGAATGTCGCGGGGAACGATGTTCATAAGGTCTTCAACCAGGTGGTGGCCTGCGGTGCAGCCAGGCGCCGGCGCAGGCGCTCCCACAGCGCGGGGGCCTGCCATTGCAGGGTCTGCGCCTGCTGCTCGCCGCACAGGGTGAGCTGCACCTTCTGGCCGGCCTGCAGGTGCTCCAGCAGTTCGGCCAGGGTGGTGCGGTCCAGTTCCTGCCAGGCCTGGGCCCAGGCGGGGGCGTCGTCCTGCAGCGCGGCGCTGCGCAGGGTGTGCAGCACAGTGCTGGGGCCGGCCGCGGTGTCGGCCGGGGCCCACGTGCCGGTGCCGCTGGCCCAGAAGGAGTTCACCGTGGGCTGGCCGCGTGCGGCACGCGCGTCGTTGACAGCGTGGGTGTAGAGCAGCATCTGCATTTCGTTCTGCAGCCGCCGCAGGGCCTTGGCCTGCTCCTGGCGGGGTATCCAGGCATCGACCGGCTGCCCGGACACGCGGTCCAGCGAGGCGGTGGGCAGGGCCCGGAAGACCTCGCCCTGCGCCAGCCAGCGGGTGTGCGTGTGCGCCAGTGCGTGGGGGAACAGGGTGATGCCGTCCTCGGCAAAGTAGGGCTGCATGGCCGCGTGCAGGGCCAGGGCTTCGTCCGGCGTGAGCGCCAGCTGCTGCGGGTCGGCCATTTCCACATGGTGGGTGTGCACCTGCCACTGGCAGGGTGTGATCCAGGCCCAGCCTTCGCCGCCGTGCGCGGCGGTGAGGCCCAGTTGGGCGGCGTCCTGCGCGGCCCAGGGCAGCAGGCCGTCGGGGGCATCCCCCAGGCCCAGATGGCGGGCCTGCACGCGTTCGTGCAGGGGTGTGAGCTGGTCGGCCTGGCCGGGGTGTGCGGTGCCGGGGCTGAGCTGGCGCAGCAGGCGCGTCAGGTGGGGCAGCTGCAGCCCGTCCAGGGCCTGGCGGCACTGGGGGCCGGCGGGTGCCGCGTAGGAGATAACGGTGTGCATGCCCTGATTGTCCCGCATGGATGCCACAATCCGGGGATGACGCAAATTCCCTATGAGCTCATTGTGGGCTGGCGCTACACGCGGGCCGGCCGCACTACCCGGCGCAACGGCTTTATTTCCTTCATCTCCGGGGTCTCCATGCTGGGCATTGCGCTGGGGGTGGCGGCCCTCATCATCGTGCTCAGCGTGATGAACGGCTTCCAGAAAGAGGTGCGCGACCGCATGCTGGGCGTGGTCTCGCACATCGAGGTCTATGCCGCCAGCGGCCAGGCGCTGCCCGATGTCGCCCTGACGCTGAGCCAGGTCCGCTCCCATCCGCAGGTGGTGGGTGCGGCCCCGTTCATCGCGGCCCAGGCCTTGCTGGCGCGCGGCGAGGACATGAAGGGCGTGATGGTGCGCGGCATTGACCCCGCGCTGGAACACGAGGTGACCGATCTGGCCGCCGGCGCCCAGTCCGCGGTGCTGGCCCAGCTGGCGCCGGGCGGCTTTGGCGTGGTGCTGGGTGCCGAGCTGGCGCGCAGCCTGGGTGTGCGCACCGGCGACAAGGTGACCCTGGTGGCGCCCAGCGGGCAGGTCACCCCCGCCGGCGTCGTGCCCCGGCTCAAGCAGATGACAGTGGTGGGCACGTTTGACTCCGGCCACTACGAGTACGACTCGGCCATGGCCTTTGTGCATGTGGACGACGCGGCCCGGATTTTCCGCCTCGAAGGCCCCACGGGCGTGCGCCTGAAGCTGCGCGACCTGCACCAGGCGCGCCAGGTGGCCGACGAACTCAGCCGCACATTGACGGGCGAGCTCTACATCCGCGACTGGACGCGCCAGAACCGCACCTGGTTTGCGGCCGTGCAGGTCGAAAAACGCATGATGTTCATCATCCTCACGCTTATCGTGGCGGTGGCGGCCTTCAACCTGGTGAGCACGCTGGTGATGACGGTGACCGACAAGCGCGCCGACATCGCCATCCTGCGCACGCTGGGGGCCAGCCCGGGCAGCATCATGGGCATCTTTGTGGTGCAGGGCGCCATGGTCGGCGTCATCGGCACGCTGGCCGGTCTGGCGCTGGGCCTGGGCGTGGCCTTCAACATCGACGTCATCGTGCCGGCGCTGGAACACGCGCTGGGCGCCAGTTTCCTGCCCAAGGACATCTACCTGATCAGCCGCATGCCCAGCGATCCGCAGCAAGGCGACATCGTGCCGATTGCGGTGATTGCCCTGGTGATGGCCTTTGTGGCCACCCTGTATCCGAGCTGGCGCGCCAGCCGTGTCAACCCGGCGGAGGCTTTGCGTTATGAGTAGAAATGATGCCCCCACGTTCGGCACTGACGTGTCCTCTCTGCCCCCCGAGGGGGCCCTCGCGGCTAGGGGCGGCCCGTCGCCGCTCGATCCTGCATCGCGCGCCGCGGTCGGCGCCGCGCAGTACCGGCTGGTGGCCGGGCTGGGCGGAAGTTCGCCGGTGCCCGCAGGAACGGGCGAAGTCGTCTTGCGGGCCCAGGGCCTGACCAAGCGCTTTGCCGAGGGCCGGCTGGACGTGACTGTGCTGCAGGGCGTGGACCTGCAGGTGCGCCGGGGCGAGACCCTGGCCATCGTCGGCGCCTCCGGCTCCGGCAAGAGCACGCTCTTGCACCTGTTGGGCGGGCTGGATGCTCCCACCAGCGGCACGGTCGAACTGCACGGGCAGAACCTGGCCCGCCTGGGCGCCGCCCAGCAGGGGCGCCTGCGCAACCAGCACCTGGGCTTTGTGTACCAGTTTCACCACCTGCTGCCCGAGTTCAGTGCCCTGGACAATGTCGCCATGCCATTGACCATTCGGCGTCTGGACCGCGCAGAGTGTGCGCAGACAGCTATGAAAATGTTAGCAAGCGTGGGTTTGCAGGACCGCGTGCACCATCGCCCGGCAGAGTTGTCGGGCGGCGAGCGCCAACGCGTGGCCATTGCCCGGGCGCTGGTGACCCGGCCCGACTGCGTGCTGGCCGACGAGCCCACCGGCAACCTGGACCGCAGCACTGCCGATGGCGTGTTCGACCTCATGCTGGAACTGGCGCGTGCCCACGGCACCGCCTTTGTGCTGGTGACGCACGACGCCGCGCTGGCCGCGCGCTGCAGCCGCCAGCTCACCCTGGTGTCAGGGCGCCTGGGGCCTGCGGCCTGATTTAGATCACGCCCTGCGCCAGCATGGCGTCGGCCACCTTGACGAAGCCGGCCACATTGGCGCCGTCGATGTAGCTCACCGTGCCATCGGCGCGGACGCCGTGCTTCAGACAGGCGGTGTGGATGCCTTGCATGATCATCAGCAGGCGGTTGTCCACCTCTTCGGCCGTCCAGTTCAGGCGCATGGCGTTCTGGCTCATCTCCAGGCCCGAGGTGGCCACGCCACCGGCGTTGCTGGCCTTGCCCGGCGCGTACAGCACGCCTGCGGCCTCAAACGCCTTGGCGGCTTCGATGGTGGACGGCATGTTGGCGCCTTCGGCCACGCACAGCACGCCGTTCTGGATGAGGGTGGCAGCGTCCGCGGCGTCCAGTTCGTTCTGCGTGGCGCAGGGCAGGGCCACGTCCACGGGCACATGCCAGGGTTTCTTGCCCGCTTCAAACTTCACCCCGGTGCGTTTGGCGTAATCGCTCACACGACCGTAGAGGTGGTTCTTCACCTCCATCAGCTCAGCCAGCTTGGCCGTGGTGAAACCGTCCTCATCAACGATGGTGCCGCTCGAATCCGACACCGTGACCACCTTGGCGCCCAAGGCCATGGCCTTGTCCACGGCGTACTGGGCCACATTGCCCGAGCCCGATACCGAGACGCGCAGGCCATCAAACGACTTGCCGCGCGTCTTGAGCATTTCCTGCGCGAAATACACCGTGCCGTAGCCCGTGGCTTCGGGGCGAATCAACGAGCCGCCAAATGACAGCCCCTTGCCCGTGAACACGCAGTCGGCGCGGTTGCTGAGCTTCTTGTACATGCCGGCAATGAAGCCGACCTCACGCCCACCCACACCAATGTCGCCGGCCGGAACGTCGGTGTCAGACCCGATGTGGCGGAACAGTTCGCTGGCAAAGGCCTGGCAGAAGCGCATGATTTCGGCGGGGCTCTTGCCCTTGGGGTCGAAGTCGGAGCCGCCCTTGCCACCGCCCATGGGCAGGGTGGTGAGCGCGTTCTTGAAGGTTTGCTCGAAAGCCAGGAACTTCAGCACCGACAGATTCACCGAGGGGTGAAAGCGCAGGCCGCCCTTGTAGGGGCCAATGGCCATGCTGTGCTGGATACGGTAGCCGCGGTTGACCTGCACGGAGCCATGGTCGTCCGTCCATGACACGCGGAACATGATCACGCGCTCGGGCTCCACCAGGCGTTCCAGCAGGCTGTGCTCGGCGTATCGGGGGTGCTTTTCGATGAAGGGCCACAGGCTTTCCATGACTTCGGTGACCGCCTGAAGAAACTCAGGTTGGTGGGGATTGCGTTCAGCCACATGAGCCAGGAAGCTTTCCAAAGACGGGTATTTCATCGCGCGTGCCTTTATTTGGTGCAAAAAGAAAGTAGCGGCTATTTTCTCATTGTTTATGCACCAAATAAGTGCTGCATATCCATAAAATGCATAGTTTTGGTGTGTTTATCTCAACAAACGCCCAATCTGGGTGCGTTGCGGGGTGGTTGGGGCCACTCAATGCAGGCGCGGGTACCCTGTGATGTGCTGGATGGCCCGGTACAGCGGCTGCAGCCGGCCGTACATCTTCTGGTAGACCCGGTGGTACAGCGCGTCGTAGGTGGCGTGGTGGGTGGCCAGGGGTTCGAAGGTCTTTCCAATCCGGGTCATGGCCGCCACGGCGGTGCTGAAATCCGGGTGCAGGCCCAGCCCCACGGCGGCGTCGATGGCGGCGCCCAGGCCCGAGGTCTCGTACACATGGGGCCGCGACGTGGGCAGACCGAAGATGTCGGCGGTGAGCTGCATGGCGGCGTCGCTCTGCGAGCCGCCGCCGGAGATGCGCAGCTCGGTGATGGGCACGCCGCTGCGCTGTTCGATGCGCTCCTTGCCCTCGCGCAGCGCGTAGGCCAGGCCTTCGAGGATGGCGCGGTAGACATGGGCCCGGGTGTGCACATCGCCAAAGCCGATGATGGCACCCTTGGCCTCGGGGCCGGGGATCTTGATGCCCGGCGACCAGTAGGGCTGCAGCATCAGCCCCATGGAGCCCGGCGGCACCGAGTTGACCAGCTCGTCGAACAGGGCTTCGGGCGGGACGCCGAGCGCGGACGACTGGTGTTGCTCGGGGTGGCCGAACTGCTCCTTGAACCAGTTGACCATCCAGTAGCCGCGAAAGATCTGCACCTCGGTGCTGTACGCGCCGGGTATGGCTGACGGGTAGGGCGGAATGAAGGGCGTGACCTCCAGGTACCGGCTGCTGGTGGTGTTGATGGTGGCCGTGGTGCCGTAGCTCAGGCAGCCGATGTGCGGCTCGCGGCAGCCCGCGCCGATGACCTCGCAGGCCTTGTCGGCGGCGGCGGCCAGCAGCGGCGTGCCCACGGGAATACCGGTGGCCGCGCCGGCCTGCGGCGTGATGGCGCCCATGCGCGTGCCCGGAGCCACCAGTTCGGGCAGCCACTCCGGCTTCACGGCCAGCGCCTGCCACTTCCAGTCGCGCGGGCCCGCCCAGGCCAGGCGCTTGTAGTCAAACGGCAGGTAGCCCACCTGCGAGCCCACCGAATCGACAAAGCGTCCGCACAGGCGGTGGTTGAGGTAGCCCGAGAGCATGACGTACTGGCGGGTCTGCTCCCAGATAGCGGGCTGGTGGGCCTTGATCCAGTTGGCCTCGGCTTCGCCGCGGAAGTAGTTGATGGTGTGGGACACGCCGGCCAGCTTGAAGGCGCTTTGCCACAGGAGGCTGATGGGGGGCACAGTGTTGGTGCGGCGCTGGTCCAGCCAGGTGATGGCCGGGCGCAGTGGCTGGCCGTCAGCACCCAGATTGATCATGGTGCCGCGCTGGGTGGTCACGGCCACGCCCTGCACCGTATCGCGCACGCCGGGGTTCTCTTGCCACAGGCGCTGGCAGGCGGTGCACACGGCCTGCCAGTAGTCCTCGGGGTCGTGCTCGGCCCAGCCGGGGTGGGTGGAGAAGTAGGCCTCCAGATGCACCTGCGCCTTGGCGACGATGTTGCCGTGCAGGTCGAACAGCAGCGCGCGCACGCTTTGCGTGCCGTTGTCGATGGCCAGGATGGTGGACTCAGGCATGGGTGCTCCCCCGCAGGGGTTGTGGCGGACGGTAGTGGCTGTGCCACAGGGCCAGGTAGGCCGCCTGTTCGGCGTCCCAGTACGCATCGCTCCAGCCCAGTTCACCCTGGCAGAGGGTGCGGATGCGCGCCAGGTGTTCGGTTCCGCCGCCCCGCAGCAGCAGGCCCAGGCGGGTGCGCCGCAGCAGCAGGTCCTGCAGGTGCACCACGGCTTCGGTGCGCGCGGCCCAGCGCAGCTCCACCCACAGGGTTTCCGTGCCAGGGATGGCATGCAGCTCACCGGCTTGCGCGGCTGCCACCACCGCCGCGGCCAGCGGGCCGTAGTGGCCCTGCAGGCGCTGGCGCTGCTGCGCGGTCAACTCCCCCGACACTGGCAGCGGTGCGCCGGGTGCCAGTACGGGCGCACCGGGCGGAACGGGCCTGCCCCGGGGCAGCAGGGGTTCGAGCTGGCGCAGGGCGTCCAGCGCGATCAGGCGGAAGGTGGTGAGCTTGCCGCCGGTGTCGGTGAGCAGGCCGTCTTCCATCCACACGGCGTGGTCACGGCCTTCCTTGGAGGGGTCAGTCTTGCCAGTGTCGATCACCGGGCGCACGCCGGCGTAGGTGGCAATCACGTCGCCGGGCTCCAGTGCGAGTTGCGGAAACTGCCAGCGCAGGGCGGCCATCAGGTAATCCAGCTCGGCCGGCGTGATGGCTGCCTCCTGCTGCAGGTCGGCGCCGTGGTCCACGTCCGTGGTGCCTACCAGGGTGGCGCCTTCCCAGGGGAAGGCAAACACCGGGCGGCCATCCTGCGGGTGCATCAGGCTCACCGCCTGCGCCACCGGCAGGCGCCAGGCGGGCAGCACCAGATGGCTGCCGCGCAGAGGGCGCAGCCGCCGTGGCGCGCCCTGCTGTTGGCGCAGGCGGTCGGCCCAGGCGCCAGTGGCGTTGACGACCACCCGGGCGCGCACCGGGTAGCTGGCGCCGGCCACCGCGTCTTGCAGCTGCACGCCGCTGACCCTGCCGTGCGTGGCGTCACCCGCCCGCAGCAGGTGCTGGGCCTGCAGGTAGTTGATGGCCATGCCGCCCAGGCTGCGGGCCTCCTGCAGCACCCGCAGCACCAGGCGGGCGTCGTCGGTCTTGGCGTCCAGGTAGCACAGGCCGCCCTTCAGGTCGGCGCGGGCAATGTGGGGCGCCAGCAGGAGGAATTCGTCGGCCGGGTAATGGTGGCGCGCGCGCTGGCCGGCCAGCCAGTCATACACGGCCAGGCCGAGCTGGAACACCCAGCGACCGGGCTTGCGGTCCTTGTAGTCGGCAAAGGCAAAGCTCTGCGGCTCCACCAGGCCACGGGCCTGCTGCAGCAGGGTCTGCCGCTCGCGCACCGAGTCGCGGGTCAGGCGCAACTGGCCTTCCTTCAGATAGCGCAGCCCGCCGTGCACCAGCTTGGAGGAGCGGCTGGAGGTGCCCCAGGCAAAGTCGCGCTGCTCCACCAGCAGGGCCTTGTAGCCGCGGCGTGCGGCCTCCAGCAAAATGCCGGCACCGGTGATGCCGCCGCCGATGATGACCAGATCCCACTCCGGCTGCGCCAGGGTCTGCAGCAGGTGCGCGCGTGCTGCGCCGGGCAAGGTGTGGGGCTCCGGGCTCATGGCGTGTCCGAGCCCACCAGCTTGCCGGGGTTCATCATGCCGCGGGGGTCGAAGTGGTGAAACAGGCTGCGCAGGGCGGCGATGCCCAGGGGCCCCTTCTCGGCTTCCAGGTAGGGCGCATGGTCCAGCCCCACGCCGTGCTGGTGGCTGATGGTTCCGCCGTGGGTCACGATGGCCTGGCTCACCGCCGCCTTCAGGCTGCGCCAGCGGGCCAGGTCCGTGGCATGGTCGCCCGCCAGTCGGTAGGCAAAGGTGGTGTAGACGCTGGCCCCTTGGGCGTAGATGTGCGAGAGGTGGGTGTAGGTGTGGACTTTTTCACCGCTCTGCGCCAGGGCGTGGGTGGCGGCATCCTCCAGCGCCTGCATCATGGGCGTGACGCGGCTCCAGTCGCACGCCGTTTCCACAGTGTCGATGGCATAGCCTTTGTGCCACAGGGCGTTGCGCAGGTAGACATTGCGAAAGCGGTTGGCCTTCCACTTGTTGCCCATGGCTTGGCCGATGGCCACACCGCCGTAGCCCCGGGCGGTGCGCAGGGCACCGCGCAGCGCGTGGGCCACGGTATCGCTTGAGCCGCTGGCGCCCAGCAGCAGCAGGCACTTCTGCTCCCGGCAACCGCGCCAGCCCAGGTAGGTTTCCAGGAGGCCTATCAGGCGCGCGTGCCCGGCCATGGTGAGTGTGGTCTGGGTTTCGATGGGGTTGGACAGCCGCAGCATGGACAGCGCCAGCCTGGCCTGCGCCATGGTGCGCACCGCGCCCTGCGCCTGCTCCCAGGTCGGGAAGAAGACAGCATGGAACTCCTCGCGCTGCGGCAGGGGCGACACGCGCACCGTGGCCTCCGTCAGGATGCCCAGACGGCCTTCCGAGCCCAGCACCAGCTCGCGCAGGTCCGTGCCCGCTGCCGAGGCCGGGAAGGTGGCCACGCGCAGAGTGCCGCGGGGCGTTTCCACGGTGCCGCCGGCAAACAGCTGCTCGATGCGCCCGTAGCGCAGCGACTGTTGGCCCGAGGAGCGCGTCACCACCCAGCCGCCCAGCGTGGAGTATTCAAACGACTGCGGAAAATGCCCCAGCGTGTAGCCGTGGGCGCGCAGCTGCGCCTCCAGGTCCGGGCCCAGCACGCCGGCGCCAAAGGTGGCCAGCTGCGCCTGGCGGTCCAGGTTGGTAAGCCGGCACAGGCGCGACAGGTTGACCGTGAGCACGGGCTGCGGCCCTGCAGGCACGGTCAGGTGGCCGACCACGCTGGTGCCGCCCCCGATGGGGATGACGGCGGCACCGCAGCTCTGCGCATAGTCCAGCAGTTCACGCACCTGCTCACCGCCCTCGGGAAAGGCCACACCGTCGGTCACCGTGCCGACCTGGCCGCTGCGCAGCTTGAGCCAGTCAGGCAGGCTCTGGCCCAGGCTGTTGCGCAGGCGCGTTTCGGGGCGGGTGTCGACCAGGGGGTGTGCGGGCAGGCGGCTGGCGGGAATGCCGGCGCACGCCTGCTCCAGCGTGGCATCGGTTGGTGGGGTTCCGGGGCCGATGCGCCGCTGCAGGAACGCCATCGCATCGGCATGCAATTCCAGTTCAATGGCGTCGTCGCCCCAGCCATTCCACCGCTTCATGGTCAACCTCTTTCTGTGGGTGTGCGGCATGCAATTGCTACACTGGCCGCCAGCTTAGTCAACCCCTTTTGAGGCGTATTGCGCTTTCATGACAATTCGTTTGTTCAATCATGCCAAGCCTGGACAGCGGGCCTGAGGGCGGTGGCGGCCGGGTGGCAGGGGCCTATGTGCAGCCCCTGCTGGAACTGGCCGTGGAGCGGGGTGTCGACTTGCGCGCGCTCGCGCTCGCGGCTGGCCTGCCTGCCCATGCCCTGTCGCCCCAACCCGAGTCGCTGGCCGCGCAGGACTACGTGCGCTTGCTCGACGCGGGCGCGCAACTGGCGGAGCACCCGCATTTCGGGCTGCAGGTCGGTGAGCGGGTCAAGCTGGGAACCTACAGCGTCTACGGACTCATCCTGCTGAGCTGCCGGGACTTCGGCCAGGTGTTCCAGCAAACCCAGCGCTACGAAAGCCTGGCCCACGATCTGGGGCGCTCGGCGCTGGTGGTCGATAACGGAGTGGCCGAGTACCAGTGGAACAGCCATTTTCCCCAGGCCAGCCGGCATCTGGCCGAGAGCGTGTTTGCCGGGGTACGGGTGTTTGGCGAGTGGCTCGCCGGGGCACCGTTGCCGCCGGCTGCGGTGGCGTTCTCCCACGCGGCCCCCAGCGACTGCAGCGAGCACAGGCGCATTTTCGGTGCCGACGTGGTGTTTGATGCTCCCCGCAACTGCGCCCGTTTTGATGCGGCGCTGCTGGCTTTGCCGGTGCCCAACGCGGACGTCGGGCTGTACCCGGTGCTGCAGCAACACGCCGAGCAGTTGCTGCGCAAAAAAATGCGCACCCAGGCGCATGCGGGCATCGTGGCGCAGGTGGGGGCGGCCATTGCCAGGAGTCTGTCGCAGGACCGCGCCCGCTTGCCGCTGGTGGCACAGGACCTGAACCTCACCCAACGCACCTTGCAGCGCAAGCTCAGCGAAGCCGGCGCCAGTTTCCAGCAGGTGCTGGATCGCACGCGCCGGGAATTGGCGCAGGACTACTTGCGCCAGCGCAGTCTGAGCCTCGCCGACATTGCGTTTCTGCTGGGCTTTCAGGACCAGAGCGCGTTCAATCACGCCTTCAAGGAATGGACCGGGAGCAGCCCGGGGAGCTGGCGGGAGCGGACGGGGGCGCCATGACGTTCATCGATACCCACTGCCATCTCGATGCGGCAGAGTTCGCCGCGGACCGGGGTGCGGTGCAGGCCCGCGCGCGTGCGGCGGGCGTGCGGCACTGCGTCATCCCCGCGGTGGAAGTGGCCAACTTTGACACCGTGCGCCAGCTGGCCCATGCCGGCGGCGACAGCTACGGCCTGGGCATCCACCCCCTGTACGTGGCGCAGGCCGGACCCGATGACCTGTTGGCGCTGCAGGCGCAGCTGCAGGCCCACCATGCGGACCCGCGCCTGGTGGCGGTGGGCGAGATTGGGCTGGACTACTTTGTGCCCGCCTTGTGCGAGAGCCCGCTGCGCGAGCAGCAGGAACATTTCTACCGGGCGCAGCTGCAGCTGGCCCGCCAGTACCAGTTGCCGGTATTGCTGCATGTGCGCCGCTCGGCGGACCGCCTGCTCAAGCAACTGCGCGAGGTGGGCAAGGGCGGCCCTCCGTGGACCGGCATTGCCCACGCCTTCAACGGCAGCGCGGTGCAGGCGCAGGAATTCATCCGGCTGGGCTTCAAGCTGGGTTTTGGCGGTGCCGTGACCTTTGAGCGGGCCTTGCAGCTGCGCCGGCTGGTCCAGACCCTGCCGCTGGAGGCCCTTGTGCTGGAGACCGATGCACCGGACATGCCGCCGCACTGGCGCTACGTTCCGGCGCAGCAGCGGGGGGCGGGCGGGGGCCAGGGACGCAACGAGCCGGGGGAGTTGCCCCGCATTGCCCAGGTGATTGCCCAACTGCGCGGCATTCCGGTAGAGGTGCTGGCGCAGGCCACTACAGACAACGCCTGCCAGGCCTTGCCGAAGCTGGCGGCGCTGCTGGTATAAATCCCCATGGCACGAAAAGCT
The DNA here is from genome assembly GCA_019449595.1 of Rhodoferax sp. Lineage (GTDB taxonomy): Bacteria > Pseudomonadota > Gammaproteobacteria > Burkholderiales > Burkholderiaceae_C > Allorhodoferax. The sequence continues at coordinate 376,560 of JAGRPL010000004.1, forward strand.
CCCCTTACCCTCCCCGAAGTCAATTTCTCCGATGACGGCCCCGTCCGCCACCTGCACCTGGACAGCATCTGGATCCAGGGCTCCATGCTGGTGGATGCCCCCTTAGTGCTGGTGCATGAGTACGTCCAGCGCATGATGGCCTGGCTGCTGTTTGTGGACCCGGCAACGGTGTCCAAGCGCCAGGCCCTGCAGCTGGGCCTGGGGGCGGCGTCGCTCACCAAGTTCTGCTACAAGGTGATGCAGATGAAGACGGCCGCGATCGAACTCAACCCGCAGGTGGTGGCGGCCTGTCGCGGCTGGTTCAAGCTGCCGCAGGACAATGCCCGCCTGCAGGTGGTGCTGGCCGATGCCTCGCAGGAGATTCGGCAACCCCGCTGGTTGGGTGCGGTCGACGCCCTGCAGGTGGACCTGTACGACCAGGAGGCGGCCGGCCCGGTGTTTGACAGCGCCGAGTTCTACGCCGACTGTCGCAAGGTGCTCACGGAAGACGGTTGCATGACGGTGAACCTGTTCGGGCGCACCTCCAGTTTCCAGCGCAGCGTGGACAACATGGTGGCCGCCTTTGGCAAGGAGGCCATTTGGGCCTTCAAGGCCACACGCGAAGGCAATACCGTGGTGCTGGCCCAGCGCACGCCGGTGCGCCCCAGCCGCGCGCTGCTGTTTGAGCGCGCGGATGTCATCCAGCGCCAGTGGGGCCTGCCGGCGGACAAGTGGGTGCGCGTTTTCAAACCGGTGTACCCATGAGCCCACAGCACAAGCACACGGCGCCTGGCAAGGCCGCACACAACGGACCGGTGGACTGGCGCAGCCTGGTGGAGTGGCTGCAGCGCGACGCCATCATTTCCGCCGATGAGGCCCAGCGCACCGTGGCGCGCTGCTCGCAGGCCGAAAGCGCGCAGCACCCGCTGGTGCGCCTGGCCAGTGTGTCCATGCGCCGGGCCTCGGACAACAAGCCGCTGGACATCGAGTCGCTGACCCAGTGGCTGGCCGGACGGTGCGGGCTGGACTACCTGCGCATCGATCCCCTGAAGGTGGACGTGGGCAAGGTAGCCGACGCCATGGGCGCCGCCTACGCCGAGCGCCACAAAATTTTGCCTGTGGCGGTGACGCCCACCGAGGTGACCGTGGCCACGTCCGAGCCCTTTGTCACCGGCTGGGTGGACGAGGTGGAACGCCAGTCCCGGCGCAGCGTGCGTCGGGTGGTGGCCAGCCCGCAGGAAATCCACCGCTACACCGCCGAGTTCTATGCCCTGGCCAAATCGGTGCGGGCGGCCAGCAAATCCGGCGCCAACAACGGCGCCAGTTTCGAGCAACTGGTGGAGCTGGGCAAGACCAACAAGCAACTCGATGCCAACGACCAGGGTGTCGTCCAGGTGGTCGACTGGTTGTGGCAATACGCCTTTGACCAGCGCGCCAGCGACATCCACATGGAACCCCGGCGCGAACAGGGCGTCATTCGCTTTCGCATTGACGGCGTGCTGCACCCGGTGTACCAGATGCCCATGGGCGTGCTCAACGCCATGACGGCGCGCATCAAGCTGCTGGGGCGCATGGACATCATCGAGAAGCGCCGCCCGCAGGACGGCCGCATCAAGACGCGCAACCCGCGCGGCGACGAGATCGAGATGCGCATCTCCACCCTGCCCACCGCGTTTGGCGAGAAGATGGTGATGCGGATTTTCGACCCCGACAACACGGTCAAGGATCTGGATGCCCTGGGCTTCTCCAGCCACGACGCGCAGCGTTGGGAGTCGCTGGTCAAGCGGCCCCACGGCATCATCCTGGTGACCGGACCCACGGGCTCGGGCAAGACCACCACGCTGTACTCCACGCTCAAGCGGGTGGCCACCGAGGAGGTCAACGTCAGCACGGTGGAAGACCCGATTGAAATGATCGAACCCGCCTTCAACCAGACCCAGGTGCAACCCCAGCTCGACTTCGGTTTCCCGCAAGGGCTGCGCGCCCTGATGCGCCAGGACCCCGACATCATCATGGTGGGCGAGATCCGCGACCTGGAAACCGCCGAGATGGCGGTGCAGGCGGCGCTCACCGGCCACCTGGTGTTCTCCACCCTGCACACCAACGACGCGCCCTCGGCCGTGACGCGGCTGCTGGAGCTGGGCATTCCGTCGTACCTCATCAACGCCACCCTGCTGGGCGTGCTGGCGCAGCGCCTGGTGCGCACGCTGTGCAAGCAGTGCCGGGTGCGCGACGAGGACACCAGCCGCGAAGCCCTGGGCGAACTGATCAAACCCTGGCAGATCAACGGCGGCTACCAGCCCTACAAGCCGGTCGGCTGCGTGGACTGCCGCATGACGGGTTTCATGGGGCGCATGGGCCTGTACGAGTTGCTGGTGGTGTCCGAAGGCTTCAAGGCCAAGGTCAGTGGCGACCCGTCCATCGACGCCTTGCGCCGCCAGGCTGTGGCCGACGGCATGCGCCCGCTGCGGCTGGCCGGCGCCCTGCGGGTGGCGGAAGGGCTGACGGTGATGGACGAGGTGTTATCGTCCACGCCACCCATGCACTGATGGGGCAGAGGAGACACGTGATGAATATAAAAAGTCAGAAGGATTTTTTTTCCGGCCTCATGTTCATGGTGGCCGGCGTGGCCTTTGCCTGGGGCGCCACCGGCTACACCATCGGCACCGGCGCGCGCATGGGCCCCGGCTACTTTCCGCTGGCACTGGGCATTCTGCTGGCGGTTCTGGGTGGCATCATTACCTTCAAGGCCCTGGTGGTGGAGACGGTGGACGGTGACAAGATCGGCAAGCTGGCCTGGAAGCCCCTGTTCTTCATCATCGCGGCCAACCTGGTGTTCGGCGTCATGGTGGGCGGCCTGCCCAGCATCCATCTGCCGGCCATGGGCCTGATCGCGGGCATCTACGCGCTGACCTTCATTGCCAGCCTGGCCGGGGACGCGTTCAATGCCAAGGAGACGGCCGTGCTGGCCACGGTGCTGGCCGCCATGAGCTATGTGGCGTTTGTCCTGCTGCTCAAGCTGCAGTTTCCGGTCTGGCCCGCCTTCATCGTCGCCTGAGGACCCACCATGGAGCTGTTTCACAACCTGGCGCTCGGTTTCGGCGTGGCGTTCACCGCGCAGAACCTGCTGTACGCGTTTGTCGGCTGTTTCCTGGGCACCGTGATCGGTGTGCTGCCGGGCATTGGCCCGCTGGCCACCATTGCCATGCTGCTGCCGGCAACCTACTCACTGGCGCCGGCGTCGGCGCTGATCATGCTGGCCGGCATCTACTACGGCGCGCAGTACGGTGGCTCCACCACCGCCATCCTGGTCAACTTGCCGGGGGAGTCGTCTTCCGTGGTGACCGTGATCGACGGCTACCAGATGGCGCGCAACGGGCGGGCGGGCCCCGCGCTGGCTGCCGCTGGCCTGGGCTCCTTCTTTGCCGGCTGCGTGGGCACGCTCATCCTGGCGGCCTTTGCGGCGCCCCTGACGGAGCTGGCCTTCCAGTTCGGTCCGGCGGAGTATTTCTCGCTGATGGTGTTGGGCCTGATCGGCGCCGTGGTGCTGGCCTCGGGCTCCTTGCTCAAGGCCATTGCCATGATCGTGCTGGGCCTGCTGCTGGGCATGGTGGGCACCGACGTCAATTCCGGCGTGTCGCGTTTCAGCTTTGACATTCCGGAGCTGACCGACGGCATTGGTTTCATCGTGATTGCCATGGGTGTGTTCGGCTATGGGGAAATCATCACCAATCTGGGCAAGCATGAGAGCGAGCGGGAGGTGTTCACCGCCAACGTCACCGGCCTGTGGCCCACGAAGGAAGATTTCAGGAACATGGTGCCGGCGGTGCTGCGGGGCACGACGCTGGGTTCGGTGCTGGGCATCCTGCCCGGCGGCGGCGCGGTGATGGCGTCGTTTGCTGCCTACACGCTGGAGAAGCGCACCAAGTTGCGCCCGGGTGAAGTGCCGTTTGGCAAGGGCAACATCCGGGGCGTGGCGTCGCCGGAGTCCGCCAACAACGCAGGGGCGCAGACCTCCTTCATTCCCCTGCTGACGCTGGGTATTCCGCCCAACGCCGTGATGGCCCTGATGGTGGGCGCCATGACCATCCACAACATCCAGCCCGGGCCGCAGGTGATGACCAGCAACCCCGAGCTGTTCTGGGGCCTGATTGCCTCCATGTGGATCGGCAACCTCATGCTGGTGGTCCTGAACCTGCCGCTCATCGGCATCTGGATCAAGCTGCTCAGCGCGCCCTACCGCTGGCTGTTTCCGGCCATCGTGCTGTTCTGCGCCATTGGCGTGTACTCCACCAACAATGCCACCTTTGACATCTGGATGGTGGGTATCTTCGGTTTCATCGGCTACCTGCTCATCAAGCTGGGAACCGAGCCGGCACCGCTGCTGCTGGGCTTCATACTCGGGCCCATGATGGAAGAGTATCTGCGCCGGGCCCTGTTGCTCTCGCGTGGCGACTGGAGCGTGTTTTTGACCCGTCCGCTGTCTGCCGGCCTACTGGCCGCGGCGGCGCTGTTGCTGGTGGTGGTGCTCATGCCATCGGTGAAATCCAAACGAGAGGAAGCCTTTGTTGAGGACTGACATGTTGCAGCAACACCCCCAGCGCGTTGCGCTACATAACGAAATCCACGCCCGGCCGCCCGAGGCCATGGGCGTGCCGGTGAGCATCTCCCATGTGGTGATGGTGTGCGACGCGGCCCAGCGTGAAGCCAGCTGGGCGCATATTGCCGAGCTCGCCCGCGACCACCACCTGCCCCAGCCCAACGCGGGCTCGACCCATGTGCGCATGGACCTGGGCCCCTACCGCGTGCGCTGGGAACTGCATACCGAGTTTGTCACCTGGACCTTCATGCGCCCGCTCAACGCAGAGCACTTCGGCGAGCGCGAGCCCGAGGCCGCGCTGGACGCCGTGCCCCAGCGCTGGTTTGCGGCGCTACCGGGCCAGTGCCTGGCGAGCATGCACGTGTGGGTGTTGCCCACCAAGGCGTTTGGGTCGGGTTCGCTGGTCAAGCATGTGCTGCACGAAGAGACCCTGGTGGCGTCCACCGTGGCCGATGGCTTTGCCGAGGTCTATACCGATTTTGCGGTGCACGCCGACGGCTTTTCGCGCATGGTCCTGCTGGCAGGGGGCATGGCGCCGCGCCGCCTGGGGCGGCTGGTGCAGAGCCTGCTGGAAATCGAAACCTACCGCATGGCGGCTCTGCTGGGCCTGCCCGCGGCGCGTGATGCCTCGCAGGTGCTCGCTTCCGCCGAGCGCGAGCTGGCGGAGCTGGCACAGGCCATCCGCTCGGCCACGCGCGACGACGAACCCCTGCTGCTGGACCGCCTGACCCGCCTGGCCGGGCAGGTGGAAAGCCAGCACGCCGCCACGCACTCGCGGTTCTCGGCCAGTGCGGCGTATTTCGAGCTGGTGGACAAGCGCATCGTCGACATTGCCGAGTCCCGCCTGGCGGGCATGCAGACCATCCGCGAATTCATGGACCGCCGGCTCTCACCCGCGCGCAGCACCTGTGCATGGTCGGCGCGGCGCCAGGACGCGCTCTCGCAGCGCGTCTCGCGCATCAGCAACCTGCTGCGCACCCGGGTCGAGATCGAGCAGCAGCAAAGCAGCCAGGCCCTGCTGGCCACCATGAACAGCCGCCAGGACATCCAGATCAAGCTGCAGTCCACGGTGGAGGGGCTGTCCGTGGCCGCCATCACCTACTACATCGTCGGGCTGGTGAGCTACCTGGCCAAGGGTGCCCAGCACTGGGGCTGGCCCTGGAGCCCCGAAATGACCGCCGCCGTGGCCATTCCCGTGGTGGCGACCGGCGTGTGGTGGTCCCTGCGCCGGCTGCACCAGAGCGTGTTCAAGGACTAGGGCTGGGGCGCCATAGGTTTTGTCAATTTGATTGATTGGATCAATCAAACCACATGACTCCATAGAAGGGCTAGTATTCACCCTGTTCATTTGCAGAACAGCAACTTCACGAGGAAACCAACCATGTCCCTGATCAATACCCAAGTCCAGCCTTTCAAGACCACCGCCTTCGTCAACCGCAGCGGCAAGGGTGAATTCATCGAAGTGACCGAGCAGTCCCTCAAGGGCAAGTGGTCCGTGCTGATCTTCATGCCGGCTGCCTTCACCTTCAACTGCCCCACCGAAATCGAAGACGCGGCCGAGCACTATGCCGAGTTCCAGAAGGCCGGTGCTGAGGTCTACATCGTCACCACCGACACCCACTTCTCGCACAAGGTGTGGCACGAAACCTCCGACGCCGTGGGCAAGGCCAAGTTCCCCCTGGTGGGCGACCCCACCCACACGCTGACCAACGCCTTTGGCGTGCACATTCCGGAAGAAGGCCTGGCCCTGCGCGGCACCTTCATCATCAACCCCGAGCTGACGATCAAGACGCTGGAAATCCATTCCAATGAAATCGCCCGCGACGTGAAGGAAACCGTGCGCAAGCTCAAGGCTGCCCAGTACACCGCCGCCCACCCCGGCCAGGTGTGCCCTGCCAAGTGGAACGAAGGCGCCAAGACCATCACGCCGTCCCTGGACCTGGTCGGCAAGATCTAAGCCTGCCCCGGCCATAGGCGGTGCCTGCTTGAAGGCACCCACAAGCCGGACTGCGTCAGGGCGCCCAGCGCCTTGCCGTCCGGCTTTTTTATGCGCAAAAATGGCTGCCAGCCCGCGTAGAACCTGCGTAGGCAGCTATCAAATCAGTAGTAAAAGGAAACCACCATGCTCGACGATACCCTCAAGGCCCAGTTGGCCGCCTACCTGGAACGCGTGTCCCAGCCCTTCGAGATGGTGGCCTCCCTGGATGACAGCGAAACCAGCCGCGACACCCGCGCGCTGCTGGAAACCATCCAGGGCCTGCGCGCTGACAAGATCAGTGTGCGTTTTGACGGTACCGACGCCCGCAAACCGTCTTTCACGCTGCAGCGTGCAGGCGCCGCCACCAGCCTGCGCTTTGCCGGCCTGCCCCTGGGCCACGAGTTCACCTCGCTGGTGCTGGCCCTGCTGTGGACCGGCGGCCACCCGCCCAAGGTGGAGCAGGACGTCATCGAGCAGATCCAGGCGCTGGACGGTGACTACCACTTTGAGGTCTACATGAGCCTGACCTGCCACAACTGCCCGGACGTGGTGCAGGCGCTTTCGCTCATGGCCATCCTCAACCCCAGAATCAAGACCACGGTGATCGAGGGCGGCGCCTTCCAGCAGGAAGTGACCGAGCGCGAGATCATGGCCGTGCCCATGGTGTTCCTCAATGGCCAGATGTTCAGCTCCGGCCACATGCTGGTGGAAGAAATCGTCTCCAAGCTCGACACCGGCGCCGCCGCCAAAGACGCCGCCAAGCTCAGCGCCAAGGCGCCGTACGACGTGCTCATCGTCGGTGGTGGCCCTGCTGGCGCCGCCGCCGCCGTGTACGCTGCCCGCAAAGGCATCCGCACCGGTGTGGCCGCCGAGCGCTTTGGCGGCCAGGTGAACGACACACTTGCCATCGAGAACTACATCTCGGTGCTGGAAACCGACGGCCCCAAGTTTGCCGCTGCGCTGGAAGCCCACACCCGCGCCTACGACGTGGACATCATGAACCTGCAGCGGGCCGACAAGCTCATCCCCGCCACGCAACCCGGCGGCCTGACCGAAGTGGTGCTGGCCAACGGTGGCAGCCTCAAGGCCAAGACCGTGATCCTGAGTACCGGCGCGCGCTGGCGCAACGTGAACGTGCCCGGCGAGGCCGAATACAAGAACAAGGGCGTGGCCTACTGCCCGCACTGCGACGGCCCGCTTTTCAAGGGCAAGGACGTGGCCGTGATCGGCGGTGGCAACTCCGGCGTGGAAGCCGCCATCGACCTGGCTGGCGTGGTGCAGCACGTGACCGTGATCGAATTCATGCCCGAGCTCAAGGCCGATGCCGTGCTGGTGAAGAAGCTGCACAGCCTGCCCAACGTGACGGTGCACACCAACGCCCAGACCCTGGAAATCACCGGGCTGGACGGCAAGGTCAACGGCATGCGCTACAAGGACCGCGCCACCGGCCAGGAGCACCTAGTCAACCTGGAAGGCGTGTTCGTGCAGATCGGCCTGGTGCCCAACACCGAGTGGCTCAAGGGCACGCTGGAGCTTTCCAAGTTTGGCGAAATTGTGGTGGACGCCAAGGGCCACACCAACGTGCCCGGCGTGTTTGCCGCGGGGGACTGCACCACGGTGCCGTACAAGCAGATCGTGATTGCGGCGGGCGATGGCGCCAAGGCCGCGCTGAGCGCGTTTGACCATTTGATTCGGCATTGAGTGAAGGGGCGGGGTTGGCCGATGGGGCCTTTTCCCGCATCCAAGTCTGGTTTGTGTGCCGAATCGGGCTGTAGCCCTTCAATTTACTGCGTGAAAAGCTATGCTTTTTGTAGTAAGAAACACTGGAGAGCAGTGACCGAGATGCCAGTGGTCTGGCTGTGCCGCCCGCTGCCACCTTGAGCACATGGGTGTAAATCATGGTGGTGCTCACATCGCTGTGGCCCAGCGGTTTTTGCACGGTGCGAATATCAATGCCGGCTTGCAGCAGGGGGGTGACAAATGAGTGCTGCAGCGTGTGAACGGACACCGGCTTGTGAATGCCCGCCATCAAGCGCATGCCTGTGCCGTACAACAATCGCGCGAGCAAAGCAGTGACACCGTCCATCTGGGCCAACACCCCCGCCACTTCGTCCTTGGTCAGTTCGGTGGCCAGCATGGTCAAAAAAAACCTCCACTTCGGGCGCACCCATCTCGTGGTGATGTTTCATTCGCCCAGTACGCCCATGCCAGCGTATGAAAAACCAAATCCAATACAAGTAAACCTCCTCAGTGCCCAAGCTGTAGTGCAGATGCCGAATCACGAACCTGGTCCCGCAAGCGGGTAGACTGCAGCGGTGGGTTGCGTGGTTTCATGAGAAACTTCACATCTGGTATTCGTCCAGTATGACGAGTGGAATACCGATGCAAAAGCCATTCTTTGGATATTTATGGTCAGATTAATACGCAGCGACCAGAGTAATTTGCAGGTTTTTCGAAGTGCCTTACGTTAGGCAGAGAAAAATACGTTTGTCTCATGCCAACCGCTCAAACTGCTGCATTGCCATCCGACGCACTGCTCCAAGGGTACGTGAAGACTGGAGCCTACACCGACTGCTATTCAGTCAAACTTGATCAGTCTGTCTCACTCGCAGAGTTCATGGCCGCTTTCTACACAACACCTATCTTCAAGCTGGAACGCTGGCTTCTTGCCCGTGCTCTTGGCCTTCCGTCGAAAGATCAAGATGCCCAGGCACTTGCAAGTGGCGAAGTGAGCAACTTTTCGGCGTGGCAAGTGGAAGCTCGAAACCACAATCAAATTGTCCTTGCCTTCGGAAGAACCAGGTCGTGGCTCATGGTCCATCCGCAGTCGCCGAGTGTCGACAACACTACTGTTCTGTTCTTTGGTTCTGCTGTTGTGCCGAGAACGCGTGCTGGTCTTGGTTGGCAGTTCACAGCCTTTCATGGCTTTCACAAGCTCTACTCGCAGATCCTGCTCGGTTCGGCGGCTAATAAGCTTTCTCGTGGCGGGGCGTAGCTGTTGTGCAAAACAACGGAGGCCATCCCTTCAATCGAGCGGACTCGCTCCGGCTGGCTGCTACAGACCATCACTTCATTCTTGGCCTTGCGCAGCCACCTCAGAGCGCACTGGCCCCGCATTCGCGAACAACTGGTGGCAGGCACTTACCAGCACAGACCCGTGAAGTACGTGGAAATCCTAAAACCGGACGGAAGAAAACGTTTACTGGGCATCCCCACCGTGGTGGATCGGTTCATCCAGCAAGCCATTGCCCAAGTGGTACAGCAACACTGGGAGCAGCACGTTCACCCCAACAGCTTCGGCCTTCGGCCAGGGCGCAACGCCCACTAGGCCATGCGCCACGCCCAAGCCACCATCCGACAAGATCAACAACCAGCGTTTATCTGCCGTGAATCACGTCATCGCTTCTTGCGCGCACTGTGGTGCGGTTGATAAGCACTGATTGTGGGTCGGCACTTTTTCAACAAGCGATCACTTAAGACATTCCAGATGAGAGTACTAATTTCTACAGCAGGCAGTCACGGCGATGTACTGCCATTTGTTGCACTGGGTCGAGAGTTCGCCGCCCGCGGACACGAAGTCATTCTTTATGCAAATCCGTTCTTCCGCAGTTACACAACAGATGCGGCAATCCGCTTCGTACCCATAAGTACGGTCGAGAAATATTCTTCGTTATTTGGCGAACTGGCAGACGGCGACCCAAGCCGTGCTTTCAAGCGTGTAGCAAGGGAATATGCCGAAATCTGCCCTGAATACTATCGGGCCATGAAATCCGATGTTGTTCCTGGCGAAACAATTGCCATCGGAAATTCCTTATTGTTTTCGCCCCGCTTACTGAGAGAAACCGACCATATTCCTTGTGCAACCGTTCACTTGGCACCGTCCGTCTTTCGGTCCGACCTGAGACCGCCACGATTGGTGCCAAACTGGATCAATTCGCATACATCATCTCTGCTGAAACGGACGGCTTGGTGGATGCTCGACAAGATCTTTTATGACCCCAACTTCACGGCGCCACTCAACAGATATCGGGCCGAGCTCGGCCTGCCTAGTGTGGATCGGATATTCCGGTCCTGGATTCACGAGGCAGACTGCGTAGTTGGATTGTTTCCAGACTGGTTCGGCGAGCCCCAAAGCGACTGGCCTGGACACGTGGCTCTGGCCGACTTTCCTTTATATGATCACGGCAATCAGGTTTCCCTCTCGCCAAGCCTCGACGAATTTATAAAAGCCGGTCAGCCGCCTGTTGCCTTCTCGGCAGGAACAGCCACCGCCACGGCACATGAGTTCTTCCAAACATCTGTCGAAGCCTCTGAAACTGCGGGGTTACGAGCGATCCTCCTAACGCATTTCCCACAGCAAGTTCCGGCTTCATTGCCCAAAGGTGTGATTCACGTCGACTATGCGCCCTTTGGTGCCTTGTTGCCCAAGCTTGCCGCATTCGTCCATCACGGCGGTATTGGCTCTACTAGCCAAGCATTCCGTGCAGGCGTTCCACAACTTATCCGGCCTGTCGCTTATGACCAGTTTGACAACTCCGACCGCGCGGTGCGCCTCGGTGTGGCGCAAGAGGTTTTGCCAAAGCAGTATGTCCCTCATGTTGTTGCCGATGTGTTAAAGAAACTGACCACTGACAGTTCATTGCATCAGCGCTGCCAGCAGATCGCGATGCGATTCACCAATTGCAATTCAATCGTCACGGCTTGCGACTCAATTTTGAGCCGCCTTTGCGAAGTTGCGCCCAACTCGGCGGTGCAGGGGACGCTGTGAATGCAGCCCCCCGCGCCTGCGCCAAGGCGGCAATGCAGTGACAATGCGGCATGCGCGTCCCCAACCATTGGCTTGCCTGAACCCCTGTGCCCCCTCGTATCTACCTCGCCCCCATGGAGGGCCTGCTCGACTGTGTGCTGCGTGACGTCCTGACCCGCGTGGGCGGGGTGGACCGCTGCGTGTCCGAGTTCATCCGCGTCACCCACACGCTGCTGACCGAGCGCACCTTCCTGCGCATCATGCCCGAGCTGCTTCACGGCGGGCGCACGCCGTCGGGCGTGCCAGTGCGGGCGCAGCTGCTGGGCTCCGACCCGATCAGCATGGCCGAGAACGCGGCGCGCCTGGCCGAGCTGGGGCCGCATGGCATTGACCTTAACTTTGGCTGCCCGGCCAAGGTGGTCAATCGCCACGGCGGCGGCGCCATGCTACTGCAGTACCCCGAGGAGCTGCACGCCATCGTCAGTGCCGTGCGCCGTGCCGTGCCCGCCCATGTGCCGGTGTCGGCCAAGATGCGCCTGGGCTTCAACGACGACACCCGTGCGGTCGAGTGTGCGCAGGCCCTGGCCGATGGCGGCGCCGAAGAGCTGGTGGTGCACGCCCGGACCAAGGCCCACGCCTACCGCCCGCCGGCCTACTGGGAGCGGGTGAACGACATCCGCCTGGGCGTTTCCATTCCCGTGGTGGCCAATGGCGAGATCTGGTCGGTGGAGGATGCCCGCCGCTGCCGCCAGGCTTCGGGCTGCGAGCACCTCATGCTGGGGCGTGGCATGGTGGTGGACCCCGGCCTGGCGCTGGCCATCCGTGCGGCCGACGCTGGCACGCGTGACCCGCGGCACAGCGAGCCAGTGGTGCCCTGGGACGATGTGCTGCCCCTGATGGGCGCTTTCTGGGAGCTGGTGGTGGCTCGCCTGGAGCGCCGCCAGCAGGCTGGGCGGCTCAAGCAGTGGCTCAACTTCATGCGCCAGCGCTACCCGCAGGCCGAAGCGGCCTATACCGAGCTGCGCGTCCTGCACGACCCGGCGCTGGTGCGCCAGTGGCTGGAGGCGCACGGTGCACTGGGTGCGCAGGGCGACTAGGCGCTATCAAATTAATAGCTGTCTACGTAGATTGCATGGCGTCTGCGGCCAATATTTACCGTAACTTTCATTATCACCGGCAATTCTATTGAGGGCGCGAACGGTAACCTAGAATGGATGCAAGGGGAGACGCACCATGTCAAAAGAGGCACAAGCCCGCATAAAGATCAACAAGCTTTTGGAGTCTGCCGGGTGGCGTTTCTTCGACACACCGGAAGGACCAGCCACCATTGCGCTGGAACCTAACGTCAAGCTCACACAAATTCAAGTTGATGCCATGGGCAACGACTTTGAATTGCAGTCCAAGGGATTCATCGATTTTTTACTGCTGGACGATCGGGGGGTCCCCTTCGTGGTGTTGGAAGCCAAGGCCGAAAGCAGGAACCCGCTGGACGGCAAAGAGCAGGCCCGCAAATACGCCAAGAGCCAGAACTGCCGTTTCGTCATCCTGAGCAACGGCAACCTGCATTACCTGTGGGACCTGCACCAAGGCAACCCACACGTCATCACCGCCTTTCCCGCGCCTGGCGCCATCAAGGGTTACAGTCAGTTCCAGCCCGACCCCGCACGGCTGGTGGGCGAAGATGTACCGCTGGACACCATCGCCCGAACCCAAATGCCAGCCTACGATCATGCGGCAGACTGGAAGACCGAGACACTGCGAGGCGACTTCATCCAGAAAAACCGCCTGCGCTTCCTGCGCGTGTACCAGCAGCGCGCGGCACAAAGCATTCAGGCGGCCGTAAAAGACGGCAAAACCCGTTTCTTGTTGGAGATGGCCACCGGAACTGGCAAGACGCTCACCTCCGCCGCCATCATCAAATTGTTTTTACGCACCGGCAATGCGCGGCGTGTGCTGTTTTTAGTGGACCGGCTGGAGCTGGAAGACCAGGCCAACAAGGCTTTTGTGGCTTTGCTCAAGAACGATTACAAGTCCAGCATCTACAAAGAAAATCGCGATGACTGGCGCAAGGCCGAGATTGTGGTCACCACCGTGCAGTCGCTTCTGTTCAACAACAAGTTCAAGCAGTTCGCGCCGACCGACTTCGACTTGGTCATTTCCGACGAAGCCCACCGCTCCATTGGCGGCAATGCGCGTGCCGTGTTTGATTACTTTGTGGGTTACAAGCTGGGCCTCACCGCTACGCCCAAGGACTACATCAAGAAGTTTGATGCATCCAAGCCCACCACCAAAGACCCGCGTGAGGCAGAGCGTCGCCTGTTGCTGGACACCTACCGCACCTTTGGCTGCGAAAGCGGCGAACCCACTTACCGCTATTCGCTGCTGGATGGCGTGCGTGACGGCTTCCTGATCAACCCGCTGGTGGTCGATGCCCGCACCACCGTCACCACCCAGTTGTTATCCGACCAAGGCTACGCCGCCGTGGTGATCAGCGAAGCTTCTGATGGCGAGCAAACCAGCGAGCAGCGCTTCAAGCAAAAGAGTTTTGAGAAGAAGTTCTTTTCCGATGCCACCAACCTGCTGTTTTGCGAAACTCTGCTCAAGCACGGCCTGCGCGACCCCATCAGCGCTGAGTTCGGCAAATCGTGGCCGAAATCGAGGGTTACCAAAAAATCATCGACGGCGCCAGGCAGGTGCTCGACAACTACAAGCCGCGTCTGGCCATAAGCCCGAATTGGGATTCGACAAGACTGGACGAGCTCTGCCATCTGGTACGAGGCAGCTCCCCCCGACCGCAGGGTGATCCCAAATACTTTGGTGGTCCGGTGCCGCGATTGATGGTCGCTGACATTACGCGGGACGGTATGCGTGTAACTCCTGCCATCGACACGCTGACAGAAGAAGGTGCAAAGAAAAGTCGCCCCATGTTGGCAGGCAGCGTAGTTATGGCAGTGAGCGGCAATCCCGGTTTGCCGGCAATTTTGGAACTTGATGCCTGTATCCATGACGGATTTGTAGGCTTCCGTGATTTGGACATACAGCGTCTCTTGCCGGAGTTTTTTTATTACGTGCTGCTCGTAAATAAGGAAGCCAACAAGTCGCAGTCAGTCGGGACGGTTTTTATGAATCTCACGACAGATCAGATTCGTGAATTCATGATTCCCCTTCCAACTATAGAAACCCAACGTGCCATCGTTGCCGAGATCGAAGCTGAGCAGGCGTTGGTTCACGCCAACCGCGAGCTGGTGCGCCGCATGGAGGCCAAGGTCAAAGCCGCCATTGACCGGGTGTGGGGTATTGGCGCTGACGTTCCGATGTTGTCATCAGGTTCGTAGGCCAAACGCCCGCGCGTTACATAAACAGCGCCTCAAAGCCCTCGGCCGGCTCAAAGCGCTTGTTGCGAAACAGCAGGCGGGTCGGGCCGGGCAGGGCGCGGGCAGAGACCGAGTGGGCCGGGTCGCCGGGGTAGCACAGCACGCGGGTGCCGCCTTCGTCAAAGGTCTCCGGCAGGATGAGCGGCGGCGGGGCGCTGCGGGCGCTGTCCATCACGCTCTGCACGGTGGCGTGGCGGGCCAGATGCGCCAGGCTCATGATCTGGGGCGGGGCCAGCTGGATCTCGCCGTTCCAGTACTGTTCCAGCGCGGTGCGCGGCGGCAGCCACACGCTTTCCGTCAGCTCGTGGTTGTCGTGGCTGGCTTCCTGCTCGGGCGGCACGGTGGTGATGAAAAACCGGGTGTCAAAGCGCTTGGTGGACACCGAGGGCATGCGCGGCGTGATCCAGCGCGACCAGGGCAGCACGTTGCGGGTTTGCAGGCGCACCGCCAGGTCGGCCAGCATCTGGTTGAAGGCCGTGGCCTGCTGGTGCTGGAGCGCAGCCCGGGCCACGGCGGCATCCTGCGTGAACAGCACCCGGGACTCTTCAAAGGCCTCGCGCAGCGCTGCCACATACAGCCCCACGGCGGTGGCCACCGGCGTGTCGGGCTCGCCCAGGGCCTGGTGCAGCTGTGCCGGTTCCTGGTCCAGGTGGGTCTGCACGTCCAGCAGGGCGTCGGTGTCGTCGAGCTTGCCGCCCGGAAACACGTAGGCGCCTCCCATCACGTCCGACAGTCCGTGGCGCTTGACCAGGAACACCTCCAGCCCGCGCGGCGTATCCCGCAGCATGACCACGGTGGAGGCGTGGCGGGGTGGGGCGGTGGGGATTTCGGAATTCAGTTCCATGGCGGTGTCGCTTCGGGTAACAGGAATGGCAAACGCATGCAGTACAGTGCGTTCGGATGTGCAAAGGCTAACAGAAGCCTGGCGCGGGTTTTCTCTCTCTTATTTTCAGGAAACAGATTATGGATATCGAATTCAAGGGGCGCGTGGCCATTGTGACGGGTGCCGGTGGTGGCCTGGGCCGCCAACATGCGTTGGCGCTGGCAGCGCGCGGCGCCAAGGTGCTGGTCAATGACCTGGGCGGCGCCCGTGACGGCTCTGGCGGCTCCATGACCGCGGCACAGGCGGTGGTGGAAGAAATCCGGGCCGCCGGTGGCGAGGCCATTGCCAACGGCGCCTCGGTGACCGACTTCGAAGCCGTGCAGGCCATGGTGCAGCAGGCTGTGGACACCTGGGGCCGCGTGGACATTCTGGTCAACAACGCCGGCATCCTGCGCGACAAGAGTTTTGCCAAGATGGAGCTGGCCGATTTCCGGCTGGTGGTGGATGTGCACCTCATGGGTGCCGTGCACTGCACCAAGGCGGTGTGGCCGCACATGGTGGAACAGAAGTACGGCCGCATCCTGATGACGACGTCGTCCTCCGGCTTGTACGGCAACTTTGGCCAGTCCAACTACGGCGCCGCCAAGATGGCGCTGGTGGGCCTGATGCAGACGCTGTCGCTGGAAGGCGCCAAGCATGACATCCGCGTGAACTGCCTGGCCCCCACGGCGGCCACCCGCATGACCGAAGACCTGATGCCGCCGGCTGTGCTGGCCGCGCTCAAGCCCGAAGCCGTGGTGCCTGCCATGCTGGTGCTGGTGGCCGAGAGCGCGCCCACCCGCACCACCCTGTGCGCGGGCGCCGGCAGCGTGGAGGCGGCGCACATCACCCTGACGCAAGGCGCCTGGATCGGGATCGACGGCCAGTCACCCGAGCGGCTGGCCGAGCAGTTGGCGCAGGTGACGCAGCGCGCCGACGACATGGTGCCGCAAAGCGGCGCCGCGCAAGGGTCCCACGAAATCACCCGGGCCACGGCGCACCTCGGCGCGGCCTGAGGCGCTGCGCAGGACACCCCCACGGCCGGCGGGAAATGCCGGCCTGTGTTACCTTTGCCTTAACCAAAAAAAAGTTGAAGGGCCACAGCCATGGATAGTTTGAGAGGGGCCCTGGGCTCCTTGACGCCCCAGCGTCTTCAGGGCATACGCCGCGGTATCGAAAAGGAAAGCCTGCGTGCGCTGCCCGACGGCGCGCTGGCCATGACGCCCCATCCGGCTGCACTGGGGTCGGCGCTCACACACCCCCATATCACCACCGATTTCTGCGAGTCCCAGGTGGAGCTCATCACCGGCGCGCATGCCAGCGTGCAGGCGTGCGTGGACGAGCTCACGCAGGTGCAGCGCTTTACCACCAGCGCCCTGGGCGATGAGATGCTGTGGGTGTCCAGCATGCCCTGCGGGCTGCCGCAGGACGATGCCATTCCCATCGGGCAGTACGGCAGTTCCAATGTCGGGCGCACCAAGAGCGTGTACCGCACGGGGCTGGGCTACCGTTATGGCCGGCGCATGCAGACCATTTCGGGCATCCATTACAACTGGTCGCTGCCCGGGGTGTCCAGCGAAGCCTATTTCGGGCTCATCCGCAATTTCCGCCGCCACGCCTTCCTGCTGCTGTACCTGTTCGGCGCGTCGCCCGCGGTGTGCTCGTCGTTCGTGGCCGGGCGCACGCACCTGCTGGAGGCGCTCAATGCGCACACCATGTACCGGCCCTATGCGACTTCGCTGCGCATGGGGCGCCTGGGCTACCAGAGCGACGCGCAGGCCTCGCTGGCCGTGAGCTACAACAGCCTGCAGGGCTATGGCGACTCCCTGCAGGACGCGCTGACGCGCCCCTATGCGCCGTACGAGGCCATTGGCGTTCGCGGCCCCGATGGCGCGTACCGCCAGTTGGGCACCAGCCTGCTGCAGATCGAGAACGAGTTCTACGGCACCATCCGCCCCAAGCGGGTCATCTTTCCGGGGGAACGGCCCCTGCACGCCCTGCGCGAGCGGGGCGTGGAGTATGTCGAGGTGCGCCTCATGGACCTGGACCCGTTTGAGCCGGTGGGCATCAACGCCCAGACCATGCGGTTCCTGGACGTGTTCCTGCTGCACTGCCTGCTCACGGACAGCCCGCCCGACACCCCGCAGGAAATTGCCGCCCTGGGGCGCAACCAGCACAACGTGGCCGAGCGCGGGCGCGAGCCGGGCCTGCAACTGGAGTGCGGCGACGGCACCGTGGCGCTGACCACCTGGGGCCTGGACCTGGTCCGGCAACTGGCGCCGATTGCCCAGGCCATGGACGCCGTCCATGGCGGCGCCGACCACATGGCGGCCGTGCAGGCGGCCGAGCAGGCCTTGCACCACCCCGACGTGCTGCCGTCGGCGCGGGTTCTGCGTGCGGTGACCGAGCGCTTTGACGGCTCGTTCGTGGCCTTTGCCAAGGCGCAGTCCGCGCACACCAAACAGGTCATGCTGGACGTGCCGCTGGCACCGGCCGTGCGCCGCCAGTTTGAGGACGCGTCGCAGGCGTCCTGGGACGACCAGCGCCGCATCGAGGCGGCCGACACCATGCCCTTCGATATCTACCTGCAGGAGTACCTGTCGCCCAAACGCCTGGTCGCGGAAAAGCAGGGTGGACCTGAGAATTCGCAAGCCTGACGGCGGCGGATTTCTTGCGCGCGGCGCTTCAAGGCACTAAAGTAAAACTGCATATCGATGCAGGACGGCGTCGTGGTGGCGCCGTTGCAACTTCAGGCAAAGGAGCGTACGCATGAGTTCATTGATTCGACGCGGCAATCTGCTGGACGAATTCTTCCGCGATGTGGCCCCCGGCTTTTACGTCAAACCCCTGCACGGAGACCCCTTGCCCGGGCCGGAGCAGATCAAGATCGATGTGAAGGAAACCGACCAGGCCTACACCGTGCATGCCGAGGTGCCGGGCGTGGCCAAGGAAGACATCCACGTTTCGCTGGATGGCAACATGGTCACCCTGCAGGCCGAAGTCAAGCAGCAGGATTTGCAGACCAAGGACGAGAAAGTGCTGCGCAGCGAGCGCTATTTCGGCTCGGTGGCCCGCAGCTTCCAGCTGCCGCAGGACATCGACCAGTCCCTGGCGAAAGCCAAATACGAAAACGGCGTGCTGACGCTGACCTTGCCCAAGAAAACCGGTGGCAACGCCCAGCGTCTGGCCATTGACTGACGGTTAACGCGCCGCTTTCTTGGCCGGTGCGCGCTTGACCGTGGTTTTGGCGGCCGTCTTGGCCTTGGGCTTCTTGCCCGCAATCTTGCCGGCCAACGCGCCGGTCTGCGCTTCCAGCTTGGCGGCTACCTTGGTCACGGCCTGGGCGGCCGGCACGGCGGCCACGGCCAGGGTGTTCAGGGCGGTCACTCCGGTGGCCTTTTCAAAGCGGCCGGCGTTGGCGGCAACCTGGGTCAGGCCCAGTCCGGCCAGTTCCACGGCCTTGTCCACCACGCTGTCGGCGCTGTCGGTCGTCAGCGCAACGCCCTTGGCGTAGTAGCCGGTCAGCTTCTGCTGCGCAGCCACGGCGTTGTCCCGCGCTTCGGCGCTGAGGCGGTTGCCGGCCTTGCCCACGGCACTGGCCCAGCGCTGGTCCATGAAGCCGATCGCGCGCTCGTTGCCCACGCGGTAGGCGTGGATGACGTTCTTGGCGGTCTTGCCATACGATGCAATCAGGTCGCTGGTCACGGTGGAAAGGGTCTGGTTGGCCATGAGGATCTCCGGGTAAATAGAATGGGGAAGGGAACTGGGGCGGATTCTCCCGGCTCACCCTAGTGGAGACACCTTAAATTCCCGCTATTTCCTAGAGCGGCCTGTCTAGGTCGGGGGCGACGCGCAAACTGCCCGACAATCCGGGGCACGCAAACCCCATCCATTTCAACCCAGGAGTCTTTTGCATGAAGATCGAAACCATTGCCGTCCACGGCGGCTACACGCCCGACCCCACCACCAAGTCCGCAGCGGTGCCGCTGTACCAGACCACGGCCTACGCCTTTGACAGCGCACAGCACGGCGCCGACCTGTTTGACCTGAAGGTGGCCGGCAACATCTACACCCGCATCATGAACCCGACCACCGACGTGCTGGAGCAGCGCGTGGCGGCGCTCGAAGGCGGCGTGGCGGCACTGGCCATGGCGTCCGGCATGGCGGCCATCACGGCGGCCATCCAGACCATTGCCGAGACCGGCGACAACATCGTCTCGGCCAGCACGCTGTATGGCGGCACCTACAACCTGTTTGCCCACACCTTCCCGCAGCAGGGCATTGAGGTGCGCTTTGCCGACCCGCGCGACCCGGCGAGCTTTGCCAAGCTGATCGATGCCCGCACCAAGGCGGTGTTCTGTGAATCCATCGGCAACCCGCTGGGCAACGTGACCGACATCGCCGCACTGGCCAAGGTGGCGCACGGTGCTGGCGTGCCGCTGATCGTGGACAACACCGTGCCCAGCCCCTACCTGTGCCGCCCCATCGAGCACGGTGCCGACATCGTGGTGCATGCGCTGACCAAGTACATGAACGGCCACGGCAACAGCATTGGCGGCATCATCGTCGACAGCGGAAAGTTCCCCTGGGCCGAGCACAAGGCGCGCTTCAAGCGCCTGAACGAGCCCGATGTGAGCTACCACGGCGTGGTCTACACCGAGGCGCTGGGCGCCGCCGCCTACATTGGTCGCGCCCGCGTGGTGCCCCTGCGCAACATGGGTGCCGCCATTTCGCCGTTCAACGCCTGGCTGACGCTGCAGGGCATCGAGACCCTGCCGCTGCGCATGGACCGCACCTGCGACAACAGCCTAGCGCTGGCCAAGTTCCTGCAGAGCCATCCCAAGGTGGAATGGGTGCGCTATGCCGGTCTGCCAGACCATCCGGACCACGCACTGGCGCAACGCCAGATGGGCGGGCGGGCTTCGGGCATCTTGAGCTTCGGTCTCAAGAGCAGCGATGCCGACCCCCGGGCCGCCGGCGCACGCTTCCTCGACGCGCTGGGCCTGTTCACGCGCCTGGTGAACATTGGCGATGCCAAGTCGCTGGCCACGCACCCGGCCTCCACCACGCACCGCCAGCTCGATGCGGCCGAAATGGCCAAGGCCGGCGTGAGCGAAAACATGGTGCGCCTGTCGGTGGGCATCGAGCACATTGATGACCTGCAGGCGGACCTGGCGCAGGCGCTGGCCAAGGTCTGATGCGCATCCACACGAGGTAAAACGGCATGGCAATCCAGTGGTTCCCCGGTCACATGCACCTGACGCGCAAGGCGATCGAAGAGCGCATCAGGGAGATCGATGTGGTCATCGAGCTGCTGGACGCGCGCCTGCCGGGCTCCAGCGCCAACCCCATGCTGGCCCAGCTCACGGCGGGCAAGCCGGCCCTGAAGGTGCTCAACAAGCAGGACCTGGCCGACCCGGCGCGCACCCAGGAGTGGCTGGCCCACTTCAACGCCCTGTCGGGCACCCGTGCCCTGGGGCTGGACGCCAGCATGGCGGCGCCGGCCAAGGCGCTGATCGACGCCTGCTTTGCCCTGGCGCCGCACCGGGGCAGCAGCATGGCCAAGCCCATGCGGGTGTTGATCTGTGGCATTCCCAACGTGGGCAAGTCCACGCTCATCAACACCTTGAAGGGCAAGCGTGCCGCCAAGACCGGCGACGAGGCCGGCGTGACCAAGATCGAGCAGCGCATCGTGCTGCAGGACGCCTTCTACCTGTTTGACACGCCCGGCGTGCTGTGGCCGCGCATCATCGTGGCCAAGAGCGGCTACAACCTGGCCGCCAGCGGCGCCATTGGCAAGAACGCCTTTGACGAAGAAGAAGTGGCCCTGGAACTGCTGGACTACCTGCGCCAGCACTACCCGGCCCAGGTGGAGGCGCGCTACAAGCTGCAGGGCGTGGCCGGGCAGACCGACGAGCAACTGCTCGAGGCCATCGGCCGCAAGCGCGGCGCGCTGCAAAGCGGTGGCCGGATCAACCTGCAGAAGGCGGCCGAGGTGGTGATCCACGACTTCCGCGCCGCCGTGATGGGGCGCATGACGCTGGAGACCCCCGCCGAATTCGCCGAGTGGCTGGCCCATGGCCAGAAGCTCGACGCCGAGCGACAGGTCAAGAAAGACGCCATCGAGCTGGACCGCGCCATCCGCTTCAAGAAAGTGCCGCGCCCGCCCCGTGTGCAAGCAACGGACGACGAAATTTCAGACTAAAACGGCCTGAAGCGCCCGTATTCACTGCGCAGACAGCTACGGAAACCATAGCAAAACGGCGGTCCGCTCAGAGCGGCTGGGCGTGCTGGAGGACGAAGTCGGCAATGGCGTGCAGGTCGTGCAGCGCCAGGCGTGCCGGGTGGGCAGCCTCGCCGGCCTCGGGTGGCGTATCGGAGGCAATGCCCACAATGTTGGGCCAGTCGGGCCACAGGGTGGCGCGCTCCTGCGATGCGCGCCAGACTTCGAGCTTGGGAAAATCGCCCTGCTTGAAGCCTTCGATCAGCACCAGGTCGCAGGGCTGCAGGCGCCCCAGCAGGTATTCCACCGACGGCTCGGGTTCGCCGCGCAGCTCGTGCATGAGGGCCCAGCGTTCGTTGCCCAGCAGCACCACTTCGTTGCAGCCCGCTTCGCGCAGGCGGTAGGAGTCCTTGCCGGGGCGGTCGATGTCGATCGACTTGTGGCTGTGCTTGATGAGCGACACGCGCAGGCCGCGCGACGCGAGTTCGGGGACCAGCCGCTCCAGCAGCGTGGTCTTACCCATGCCGGAGTGACCGGCAATGCCAAATACTTTCATGGGGGGATCGGTTTCCCGGGCTAGGTCTACAGGGGTGAACACAGGGTCCGGCTCAGGCCGGGGTTCCGACAATAACACTGGACGCCTTGAAAATGGCCGTGGCCGGCTGCCCCACGGCCAGACCCAGGGTGCTTGCGCTCTCGTTGGTGATGACGGCCGCGATGGCGCCACCGCCGGGCAGGTCGATGACCACCTCAGTGTTCACGGCCCCCGTCTGCAGGCGGCTGACGGTGCCCGCCAGCCGGTTGCGCGCCGAGAAGCGGGCGCCCTGCGTGTCGGTCGCAACAATGATGGACGAAGCCTTGATGAGCGCGAACGCTTCCGCGCCCAGCCGCAGCCCCAGGCCTTCGGTGCTCTCGTGCGTCACCGTGGCCACCAGTTTCTGATCGCCCACGATGGCGAGTTCGATTTCATCGTTGACGGCACCGTGCTGCACGGCGGTGACGGTGCCCAGAAACTGATTGCGTGCACTGGTTTTCATGGTCATTCTCCGGATCAGGAAATAGTCGTTGGTGACCCCCTCGGCCTGCTGGCTGAGCTGGTCGATGAAACGCCGGTGTTCGGATTCGATCAGCCGGAAATTGTCGACCAGCTGCTGGCCGCGCCGGGTCAGCCGGGTGCCGCCACCGCCCTTGCCACCGGTGAGCCGCTCCACCAGTGGCTCGCCGGCCAGGTTGTTCATGCCGTCGATCGCGTCCCACGCGGCCTTGTAGCTCATCTTCATGGCCTTGGCCGCCTGCGTGATGGAGCCGGACGCATGGATGGCGGCCAGCAGGGCAATGCGGCCGGGGCCGCCCAGGTTTTCGCCGCCGACCGTCATCCATACCGAGCCCCGCAGGGCGATGGTTTGGTCGTTCATGGTGGTCACGTCAGGCATCCTCATTCTCCTGAATTTTTCCGTCGCACAGGGTGAGCACGTGCTCGCCAAACGCTGCCACGTCGTCCGGGTCGTGCGTGATCAGCACCATGGGCACGTTCAGCTGGCGTTGCAGGCGGTCGAGCTCGCTGCGCATGCGCCCGCGCAGGGCCGGGTCCAGCGCGGCGAAGGGCTCGTCCAGCAGCAGCGCACGCGGGTGCGGCACCAGGGCGCGCGCCAGGGCCGTGCGCTGGCGTTGCCCGCCTGACAGTTGTGCCGGGTACTGGTGTGCCACGGCCTGCAGCTCGAAGGCCTGCAGCCAGTAGTCCACCGCCGGATCGGCCACCCGCGTGCGTGGGTTGAGCCAGCCGCGCCGGGCGCCGAAGGCCACGTTCTGGCGCACCGTCAGGTGGGGAAACAGTGCGTAGTCCTGGAACAGATAGGCCATCTGGCGCTGCTGCGCGGGCAGGTTGGTTCCGGTGGCGCTGTTAAGCAGCGTGTGCCCACCGAGCTGGATGCACCCGGCGTCGGGCGTCAGCAGGCCGGCCATGGCCCTGAGCGTCAGACTCTTGCCCGCGCCCGAGGGGCCGTAGATCACCAGCCGCTGGCAGGTGGACTGGAAGCGCACCCGCAGGTCAAACGTGCGGTGGCCGGCGCGCAGGGTTTTCTGGATGTCGACGTTGAACTGCATGGACGTTTGCCTCAGGGGTGCGCGGTGCGCCCGGGTGCCAGCTTGCCGGCTGCCAGCAGCACGGCCATGCAGGTGAGGGAGGTGATGAGTACCAGCAGGTTGGCGGTGTCGTCCTGGCCGGCCTGCACGGCTTCATAGACGGCCACCGAGAGGGTCTGCGTCCGGCCCGGAATGCTGCCGGCCACCATCAGCGTGGCGCCAAACTCGCCCATGCCGCGCGCAAAGGCCAGCAGCAGGCCGGCCAGAATGCCGCGCCAGGCCAGCGGCAGTGTGATGCGGAAGAACACCCCCACGTTGCCCACCCCCAGCACCCGCGCGGCCTGTTCCAGCTGGGTGTCCACCGCCTCAAAGGCCGCCCGTGCCGACTTGAAGACCAGCGGGAACGCCACCACCGTGGCGGCAATGACGGCGCCCTGCCAGGTGAAGATCAGGGTAATGCCGAAGTGGTCTTGCAGCCAGGCGCCCACCACGCCCTTGCGCCCCAGCAGCACCAGCAGGTAGTAGCCCAGCACCGTGGGCGGCATCACCATGGGCAGGGTCAGCACGGCGTCGAGCACGTCGCGCCCGGCAAACCGGCCGCGTGCCAGGGCATAGCCCGCGCCCACGCCCAGCACCAGGTTCAGGGCGGTGGCCCAGAACGCCACTTTCAGTGACAGGCTCAGGGCAATCCAGGCGGCGTCCATGGCGTCGGGTCGGAGGGGCTCAGGGCTTCAGGAAACCGTACTGACCCAGCAGGGCCTGCCCGGTGGCCGACAGCGTGAAGTCGATGAACTGGCGGGCTGTCTCGCCGTGCGGGCGGTTGGCAATGGCGGCAATGGGGTAGCGGATGGCGGTTTCAGTGGGCACGGTGGTCACCACGCGCACCTTGGTCTTCTGGATGGCGGCATCGGTGTTGTAGACAAAGCCGGCATCCACCTCGCCGCGCGCCACGTAGTCCAGGCCCTGGCGCACCGATTGCGCGTAGATGGCCTTGGGCTCCACGGCAGACCAGAGCTTGGCCTGCTCCAGCGCGTGCCGGGTGTAGCGCCCCACCGGCACGCTGGCCGGGTTGCCCACGGCGACGCGCTTGACGGCGGCCTGTGCCAGGTCGGCCACGGTGGCAAGAGCCAGCGTGCTGTCGGCCGGCACGATGAGCACCAGGCTGTTGCCGACGAAGTTCTTGCGCGTGCCGACGGCCAGCAGCTGCTGCGCCTGGGCTGCGTCCATGGCGTCCTGGTCGGCCGAGGCGAACACGTCGACCGGCGCGCCCTTGGCAATCTGCTGTACCAAAGCGTCCGAGGCGGCAAAGTTGAACAGCACCTTGGTGCCGGGGTGCTGCGCCTCGAAGGCCGGGCCCAGCGCTTTGAAGGCGTTGGTCAGGCTGGCGGCAGCCGACACAATCAGTTCTTCTGCACTGGCCGAACCGATGGCAAGGCTGAGAGCGAGGACGGCGAAAGCGCGTTTGCCAAAGGACAGTTGCATGAAGAAAACCCTTGTTTGAGGTGCGTAGTATATATTTTTATATAACGGTTATGGTGAAGAAGGCTGGTTACGGAAATTCACGATAAAAACGCGCATTTGGCCGCTTAGAATATGCGCAGACAGCTATGAAAAACATAGCAATTGACGCGTTGCAAACCACAGGGACCACCCATGACCAGCAGGCGAATCGTGTTCATAGAGGGGCACCCGGACCCGGAGCAGGGCCATCTGTGCCAGACCCTGGCCGACGCCTACGTCGAAGGGGCGCAGCGGGCAGGCCATACGGTGCGCCGCGTGCAGGTGGCCCAGCTGGACTTCCCGCTGCTGCGCAGCCAGGAAGACTGGGAGCACGGTGTGCTGCCGCCCTGCCTGCAGCAGGCTCAAGCCGACATTGCCTGGGCGCAGCACCTGGTGCTGGTCTTTCCGTTGTGGCTGGGTGACATGCCCGCCGTGCTCAAGGGCTTTCTGGAACAGGTGGCGCGACCGGGCTTTGCCTTCAAGGCCCAGGGCAGCAACCCCATGGGCCGCAAGGGACTCACCGGCCGCTCGGCTCGCGTGGTGGTCACCATGGGCATGCCGGCCCTGCTGTACCGCTGGTATTTCCGGGCCCACAGCATCAAGTCACTGGTGCGCAATATTCTGGGCTTTGTCGGCATTGCGCCGGTGAAGGAAACCTACATCGGCCAGGTCGACAAACTGGGCCCGGACGGCGTGCGCCAGTGGTGCGACAAGCTGCGGGCGCTGGGCGCCGCAGGCCGCTGACCGCCAGTCCTCACGCCTGCCGTGTGGCAGCGGGGGCCGCGGCGGCCTGCCGCCGGTACTCGCCTGGCACGCTGCCGGTCCAGCGCTTGAATGCCCGGTAGAACGCACTGGCGTCCGAAAAGTGCAGCAGCACGGCAACCTGCCCCAGGCTCAGCATGGGGTCGCTCAGGTAGTCCAGCGCCAGGGCGTGGCGCACTTCGTCCAGTGTGGCCAGAAAGCTGGTGCCCTCCTGGGACAGGCGCTGTTGCAGCACCCGGGGCGAAACGCCCAGCACATCGGCTACCGGTTCCTTCTGTGCCAGGCCCTGTGCCAGCATCTGCTGCAGCACGGCGGCTACCCGGGTCTTGAAGCTGGCGGTATTCTCCAGCGAGGCCAGGTGCTGGCGCGCCAGCGCCTCGTGCAGGCGGCACAGTTCGGGGTTGCGTGCGGGCAGCAGGGTGTCGAGCAGGGCGGTGGGCAGGCCCAGGCCGCTGAAGGTGCTCTGGAATTCCACCGCGCAGCCCAGGATGTCGCGGTACACCGACGGCGGGCTGATGGCGGCATGGGTCATGCAGATCCGCTGGGGCGAAAACGCCGGCCCCAGAATCCAGCGCAGCAGGCGCACCGAACACGACAGCACGGCTTCGGCCTGCATGGGCGCAAAGCTCAGACGGTCTTCCACCGGGTGGTAGACCAGCCAGGCCAACCCGTTCTGTTCCACCAGCTGCAGGCGGGCGCCATCGCTCACCAGCCGCTGGAAACGCTGCATGTGGCCGAACGCTTCGCGCAGGGTGGTGCTGGAGACCAGCGTGTAGGCCACCACGTTGAAGGAAGTCGGTTCGATGGACAGCCCCATGTGCAGGCCAAATGCCGTGTCGCCGGTCAGCTCGGCGGCGGCGCGCCACAGCCGCACCACGGCGTCCAGCGGCAGGCGTGCCAGCGGGTCGGCCGGCATCACGGCAATGCCGGCGCGCGCCAGCAGGTCGGCCGGGTTGGCGCCGCCATGCTGCGCCGCCGCAACTATGGCCTGCACCCAGCCGATGCCCACGGTCTTGTCGGTCGATTGATTGGCCTGGTTCATCCGTTCGGGATTAAAAAGACAAGGGGCGCTGCTCGTGCGGACAATGCCGCGGGGCTGGCGCCTGCCTAAGATGGCGCCAGAATGGTAACCCAACAAGAAAGCGAGACAAGCCATGCAACAGTACCGCAGTGAGGTGCTCATCGTGGGCGGCGGCATTGCCGGTATCACTACCGCGCTGGAGTTGCTCGACAGCGGCAAGACGGTGCTGCTGCTGGAGCGGGACCAGCCGGAGGTGTTCGGCGGCCTGGCCCGCGAGAGCTTTGGCGGCATGTTTTTTGTCGACTCACCCGAGCAGCGGCGTCTGGGCATGCGCGACTCCACGGAGCTGGCGCTGCGCGACTGGTGCAGCTTTGCCGAGTTCGGTCCGGATGACCACTGGCCCCGCGCGTGGGCCGAGGCCTATGTGCACCGCTGCACGCCGGATGTGCGCAATTGGGTCCACCGGCATGGCGTGCGGTTCTTTCCGGTGGTGAACTGGGTGGAGCGTGGGGAGTTCCGTCCGGGCAACTCCTTGCCGCGGTTCCACATGGTCTGGGGCACGGGCAAGGCGCTGGCGGAACAGCTGATGGCGGCCCTGCGCAGCCACCCCAACGCCGGCCGGCTCACCCTGCAGTTTGGCCAGCGCGTGGAGCAGGTGCTGGTGGAAAACGGCACGGTCTGTGGTGTGCAGGGCTGTGCAGAGGGCAGCGGCATTCCCTTCGAAGCCCGCGCCGAGCAGGTGGTGGTGGCCACCGGCGGCATCAATGGCAGCCTGGACATGGTGCGCCAGCACTGGCATGCCGACTGGGGCCGCCCGCCCGAAACCCTTCTCAACGGCTCGCACCGCTTTGCCGACGGCACGCTGCACACGGCGGTGGCCAACGTGGGCGGCAGGCTCACCCACCTCGACAAGATGTGGAACTACGCCGCCGGCGTGCACCACCCGCGCCCGCGCAAGCCCAACCATGGCCTGTCCCTGGTGCCGTCGCGCTCGGCCCTGTGGCTCAACTGGCGCGGCGAGCGCATGGGGCCGCAGCCCCTGGTGTCGGGCTTTGACACCCGCCGCCTGGTGACCGACATCTGCGCCCAGGAAAAAGCGTATTCGTGGCAGGTGATGAACCACCGCATTGCCCTCAAGGAACTGGCCATTTCGGGCGCCGAGTTCAACCCGTCGCTGCGCGACAAGAAGGTGTTTGGCTTCCTGCGCGACGTGCTGCTGGGCAACCGCTGGCTGGTCAACGACATGCTGACCCACTGCAAGGACTTCGTGGTGGCCCAAAGCCTGCCCGAACTGGTGGAGAAAATGAACGCATTGCAGGGCGACGCTGCGGTGCAGCTGGACGCGGTGAGCGACGCAGTGTCCAGCTACGACGCCACCATTGCCCGCGGCGACAAGTACATGAACGACGAGCAGTTGCGCCGCATCGCCGCGCTGCGGCAGTACCGGGGCGACAAGGTGCGCCTGTGCAAGTTCCAGCCCATCAACGACGCCAAGGCGCTGCCGCTGATCGCCATCCGCGAATTCATCACCAGCCGCAAGAGCCTGGGCGGCATCCAGACCGATCTGCACAGCCGCGTGCTCAGCACCGGTAACGAACCCATACCGGGGCTGTATGCGGTGGGCGAGGCGGCCGGCTTTGGCGGCGGCGGCGTGCACGGCCTGCGCGCACTGGAAGGCACCTTCCTGGGCGGATGCATCCTGTCAGCACGCATGGCGGCGCAGGCCATTGCCCAAGCGGTTTGACGATAGATACATAAATACAGAAGGAGACATATCCATGACCAACGGAGCACAAGCGCTGGTGCGCACCTTGATCGACGCCGGCGTGACGGCCTGCTTTACCAACCCCGGCACCTCGGAGATGCACTTCGTCGCCGCGCTGGATTCGGCGCCCGAGATGCGGGCCGTGCTGACCCTGTTCGAGGGCGTAGCCACCGGCGCGGCCGACGGGTACGCCCGCATGGCTGGCAAGCCGGCCGCCACCTTGCTGCACCTGGGCTGCGGTCTGGGCAACGGCCTGGCCAACCTGCATAACGCCCGCAAGGCCCGCGTGCCCATCGTCAACATCGTCGGCGACCATGCCACCACCCATGTGCAGTACGACGCGCAGTTGCAGTCCGACATCGAGACCGTGGCCCGCAACGTGTCGCCGTGGGTGCGCACCTCGGCCAGCACGCAGGCGCTGTGCCGCGACGCGGTGGACGCGGTGGCGGCCGCCACGGCAACGCCTGCTGCCGTGGCCACCCTGATCTTGCCGGCGGACGTGTCCTGGGGCGAGGGGGCCGAGCCCGCGGCGCCCCCGGTTCCGGCCGTTGCGCCCGTGGCATCCGCCGAGACCCTTGCCGCGGTTGCCCAGGCGCTGACCGGTGGTGGCAAGACGGCCATTCTCCTGGGTGGCAAGGCGTTGCGTGAGCCGGCACTGCTGCTGGCATCGCGTATTTCCGGGGCCACGGGGGCGGTTCTGCATGCCGAGGTTTTCCCCACCCGCATGGAGCGCGGCGCGGGCTTGCCCTACGTGGAGCGGCTGGCCTATCTGGCCGAACTGGCCTCGGTGCAACTGGCCGGGCTGGAGCACCTGATCCTGGTGGACGCCAAGGCCCCGGTGTCGTTCTTTGCCTACCCCGGCAAGAAGAGCTATCTGGTGCCCGAGGGTTGCAAGGTCCACACCTTGGCGGGGCTGGACCAGGACGTGCTGGGCAGCCTGCAGGCGCTGGCGGCCGTGTTGCGGGCGCAGGATGTGGCGCCCGCGCTGCTGGAGCCCGCGGTGCCCAAGCGCCCCAGTGGCGCGCTGACGGCCGACAAGGTGTGCCAGGCGGTGGCCGCGGTTCTGCCTGAGCGGGCCATTGTGTCGGACGAGGCACAGACCTCGGGCGTTACCCTGTCCAAGCACACCGCGCAGGCACCCCGGCACGACCTGCTGACCCTGACCGGCGGCGCCATCGGCCAGGGGCTGCCGGTGGCCGTGGGCGCGGCCATTGCATGCCCGGACCGCCAGGTGTTTGCGCTGGTGGGCGATGGCTCGGCCATGTACACCATCCAGGCCTTGTGGACGATGGCGCGCGAGCAGCTCAATGTCATCACCATTGTGTTCAACAACCGCTCGTACGCCATCCTCAACATGGAACTGGAGCGCGTGGGGGCCGACACGGTGGGGCCCATCGCCAGGTCGCAGCTCGACCTCTCGACGCCGCCGCTGGACTTTGTTGCGCTGGGCAACGGGCTGGGCGTGCACTCCGTGCGCGCCGCCACCTGCGAGCAGCTCAACACTGCCCTGGACTTTGCGCTGGCGCATGCCGGCCCGCACCTGATCGAGGTGATCGTGCCCAACGCGTTTTCCGGCCTGAAGCTCAAAGCCCTGCCGCATGTGCTGGGCGCCCTGGAAAAACTGCCGCAGCCGGTGGCCAAAATACTCAAGCAGAAAATTTCGCCCTGAACCCGCCCGTGCGCCGGGAGCCGCACCGGCTACAGTAGCTGGAACTTTTTCCGCGCCCGTTCGTTGAACGGGGTTCCAGCCATGCGAAACCACCGCGACCTCGACGAGACCGAATGCATCACGCGCGCGCAGCGGGGTGAGGTGGCGGCGTTCACGGAACTGGTGGCGCGCTACCAGGACCGCATCTACCGCTTTCTGGTGCGGCTGACCCGTTCGCAGGACGATGCGCTGGACCTGACGCAGGAGACGTTCCTGCGCGCGTTCCAGGGCTTGCCGCTCTGGCGGCCGGACGCACGCTTCACCACCTGGCTGTTTCGCATTGCGCGCAACCTGGCGTTTGACCTGTTGCGGCGCCACAAAACCGTGGAATTCGTGGCCCTGGAAGACGACGCCGATGCCCCGGACCCGACCCCAGGCCCCGATGCCGCGCTGGAAATGGCGCAGCGCCTGCGCCTGCTGGACGCCGCCTTGCTGCGCCTGCCCGCTGAGCACCGCGAGATTGTGTTGCTGCGGGAAATCGAGGACCTGTCGTACGACGACATTGCCGCGGTGCTGGATATCAACCTCGGCACGGTCAAGTCGCGCCTGGCGCGGGCGCGCCGTACCCTGATCGAAACCGTACCGAACGGACTGGAGGATTTGCCATGACCTGCCCCCCCTATGAAGAGTTGTCGGCCTACGCCGACCACGGGCTCAAGCCCCGTGCCCAGGCGCGGCTGGCCGCGCATGTGCAGGGCTGTCCCCGTTGCCAGCAACAGCTCCAGGCGTTGCAGGCGCTGCACCAGAGTCTGCAAGCACTGCCGTCGCCGGCGCTGGGGTTTGATCTGGGCGCGCGCCTGAACGACCAACTGCTGGCCGGGCTGGGCCGCAATCGCCCGCCACCTCGCCCGGTCTGGGCCGGCTGGGGCGGCTGGGCACCGGCGGGGCTGGCGATGGTGGCCATGGCCTCGGGTG
This sequence comes from Rhodoferax sp., assembly GCA_019449595.1. Taxonomy (GTDB): domain Bacteria; phylum Pseudomonadota; class Gammaproteobacteria; order Burkholderiales; family Burkholderiaceae_C; genus Allorhodoferax. The sequence continues at coordinate 408,076 of JAGRPL010000004.1, forward strand.
TCTGGCTGGGCGGTCTGCTGGTGGGGGGCAGTGCCATCAGCGCGCCGCGCGCCACGATGGCACGGGTGTTTGACCCGGTGCCGCCCGGTGGCCTGTGCGCGATGGCCGAATTGTGCCGTGTATCGAAAGGAATGCCATGAACCGCACGCTTACCCGATGGCTGCTGGCCGTCTCGCTGTCACTCAACATCGGCATCATCGGTGCGGTGGTCTTCCGCCAGGCACTGCCCTGGGTGCCGCCGGCCGCCGCGCCGGCGCCCCATCTGAACCTGCCGGATGATCTGCAATTGAGCGCCGAACAACGCCAGCGCTGGCAGCAGCTGGAGCCGGCGTTCCTGCGCGACCTGGCGGCCAACTGGAGTGAAATACGCCGCCACCGCGAGGCGCTGGTGCGGGCCATTTTTGCCGCCGCGCCGCAGCGGGCAGACATCGACGCGGAGCAGGCGCGGATCGCCGCCCTGCAGGATGCCCAGCAGCAGCGGGTGATTACCCAGCTGCTGGCCGAGCGGGAAGTACTCAACGCCAAGCAGCGGGCCCGGCTGATGGAGCTGCTCCTGGGGCGCTACGCACAGGAGGCCACCGAGGAAGAGCTGCTGCACCGGGATTGACGCGCGGATCACCGCCGTCGCGGCCAGCGGGAAAAAATAAAAGGAACATTCTCAGTGCATGTTCGTTAAGGCAAGCAAGGTCCGGCATGTGTCGGACCGATTTTCCTTATCTGAACTGGAGCACACCATGAAATTTCCCTTGTATGTCTTGATGGCCGCCACCCTGGCAACCCCGCTGGCCGCACTGGCCGCCGACCACTCGGCGCACGGCGCCGAGGCCGGACACGCGATCACGCTCAACGCGGGCAAGAAGTGGGAGACCGATGGCCCCCTGCGCCAGGCCATGACGGCCATCCGCACTTCCGTGGCTACCACCTTGCCCAAGGCCCACGCGGGCAAGGCCACGGCGGCCGAATACGAGGCTCTGAGCAAGGAGGTGAACACGCAGGTGGCGTACATCGTGGAAAACTGCAAGCTCGACCCCCAGGCCGATGCCCAGTTGCACACCGTGATTGGCGACATGCTCAATGGCGCGGAGAAAGCCGAAGGCAAGCAGGGCAAGAGCCGGGCGTCTGGCGTGGTGCAGATTGCCCAGGGTCTGAACACCTACGGCAAGTACTTTGACCACGCCGGCTGGAAGTCGATCTCCGTGCCCCACTGAGGGCGTGCGCGGGCTGCTACCCAGGCGGCCCGCCGGGCATCTGCCGAGCGGGCTTATGCACGCGGACCCAAATGGTTAATGGGCTTCGATGACCGGGTAGAAGTCTGTGTTTTCCTTTTGCATGCGCTCGTACAGCACCTTGAGCACGCTGTTGGCATCGGTGCGAAATTCTTCCGGATTGTTCGAAACACTGGCGGCGCTGTTCCACTTGCGGGAGAAGGCCAGGTAGCTTGCAGCGATGTGCTTCATCTCGTCCTGAAAACGCTTGCCCATGGCGGCGAGCGCGGAGTCCTGGCTCTTGTTGAGTGCCGGGTACAGCACAGAGTCTTCCACGGCCAGGTGCAGCTTGATCGTGGAACTCATGGCCACGATCAGGCGGGCTATTTCGGCGGCGTTGTCGCTTATGCCCCGGTGGGAATGGGTCCGCAGGGCCGATATGCACGAGAGGATTTCAACGTGCTGGTGCTTGAAGCGGTCGATGTTCATGGGCGTTCTTTCTGGTGAGACAAGAGGGGTGGTGCAGCACAAGGCGTGGCACCGACTGGTCTTCATTCTAGAAAAATACGCAATAAGATGCAAATTAAATGCATCTTATAAAAAAGGGCTTTGCACCGGCCTCGCGCGGCCGGGCGGCTCAGTGGGCGGGTTGGGGCTGGCAGAGTGGCCCGGTGCTGGCCGTGAGAACCTGCACGGTGACGTGCGTGATTTCGAAGCGGTCGTGCAGCTGGTGGTTGATCTCCGCCAGAAAAGCGTCGCCCGGATGCCCTTGCGGCGTCACCAGGTGGGCGGTCAACGCCACCTGGGTGGTGCCCATGGCCCACACATGCAGGTCGCTCACCTCGGTCACCTCGGGCAGGCTGCTCAGGTAGGCGTGCACGTCGGCCAGGGGGATGTGGTCGGGCACGCCGTCGAACAGCAGGTGCAGGGACTGGCGGAACAGTCCCCAGGTCCCGACGATGATGACCGCGGCGATCAGCAGGCTCATGACCGGGTCGATCCAGCTCCAGCCTTGCCACAGGTACAGGGCCCCGGCCACCACCACCCCCAGCGATACCAGGGCGTCGGCGGCCATATGCACGAAGGCGCCGCGGATGTTGAGGTCGTGTTCGCCACCGCGCATGAACAGCAGGGCTGTGGCCGTGTTGACCAGAATGCCCACGGAGGCAACGGCCATGACGGTGACACCATCCACGACCTGCGGTGAGGCCATGCGGTGCAGGGCCTCCCACACCAGGGAGCCCATGGCGACCAGCAGCAGTACCGCGTTGACAAAGGCCGCCAGGATGGAGGCCCGCTTCCAGCCGTAGGAGTACCGGGCATTGGGGCGCCAGCGCGCCGCGAGAGCGCCGGCCCAGGCCAGTCCCAGGCTGGCCACATCGCTGAGGTTGTGTCCGGCGTCGGCCAGCAGAGCCAGCGAGTTGATGCGCCAGCCGTAGAACGCTTCCACCGCCACGAAAAGCAGGTTCAGGACCATGCCAATGGCAAAAGCCCGGTTGAATGATGCGGGGGCGTGGTGACTGTGGTCGTGGACGTGGTTGCTGCTCATCGGCGGTGTGGGTGGAAAAGGCGATTCAAAGGGGGTGGGCGCCGATTGTCGCCCAAAAGGCGGCACCACTGCGAGGTCTGGGGGTATGGTCCGGCTTGTGTATATTGCGTCGCAAGCTATGAAATAAATAGCATTTGACGGAAGTTGCGTAGTGTGACACCCTTGGGCTGACCCGCGTGGCAGGCAGCTTGGCTGTGGCTCAGGTGCGGTGTTGCCGGGTCGCAGATTGATAAATTCCGCAACGGGCCTATAACTACAAATTGCCCGGGTGGTGTTGTCATGTGACGGCGTTGCCATGCGTTGCAGCCGGATGTTCAACAGGGAGGGTAGACATGGGCATGCATTCCAGTTGCCGTGACGGGGCGGTGCTCTGGTTGCCGCGGCGGCACCAAGCGGCAGACCGGCGACCAACATGAAAGTCGTCGAGCGCGCATTCTCAACCTGGCTGAATTCGCGGCTGTATGTCCGGATGTACATACCCATCCTGGTGCTCATCCTGCTTTTTTCCGGCCTGCGCTACCAGTTGTTCATCGATGCGTCCTTCCGGGAAATCAACAGCCGCAGCACCCGTGAATTGAGCCACATCCGCCACGCGCTCATGCCGGCGCTGGCAGAGTACGCGCAGACGGGCGACCAGGAGCGGCTGCGGCGTGTCATCGACGACGAGGTGCGTTCCAACCCGGACATCGCCACCATCCGCTGGCAGACGCACGCCACGCTGATCGAGGTCTCCAATCCGGACTTGCCGGTGCCTTTGTACCCGGTTTGGTTCCTGCGCTTTGTGCCACCGCAGCCGGCGGACGTCACCTACCTGGTTGTGCTGTCCGGCCAGGAGAACGTCGCGCTCAGCCTGATGCCGTCTGTGGTGGGTGGCATCAATGGCGTGTGGGTGGCCCTGGTCACCCAGGTCAAGATGACGGCGGCCATCACCTTCATCGTGTTCTTCCTGCTGTCCCTGTTGCTGCGCAGCAATGGCGCCATGCTGCGACGCCTGGCCCGTGCCACCAACCAGTTCAGAAGCGGAGACTACAACGCGCGGATGGACGTCGTCGGCACGTACGAAGGGCGGGCCGTGGCGCAGACCTTCAATGCCATGGCGCACGAAGTGCAGGTTCTGGTGGAGTCCCTGCGTTCAAGCCAGCACAAGCTCAGCGAGCAGCTGCATTTCACGCTGCAGCTGTCCAACGCGCTGCCCATTCCCGTGTTCGTGGTTGATGCCAAAGGAATCTGCCTGCGCGTCAACACCGCCTGGGAAAACCTGTTCGGGGTCCGGTCCGAGGATCTGGTGGGGCAACCCATGCAGGGCATCTTCAACAAGGTGGACCGCGTCGGCTCTGCGGAGTCCGCGGCCGACGACCGCTCGGTGCAGGAGCTCAGCGTGACCACACGCGCGGGCAAGGTTATCCAGACCATTTACTACAAGGCCACCTTTTCCACCATCGAAGGCGAGGACGCCGGCGCCATCTGCGTGCTGGTGGACGTGTCCCCCCTCAAGCAGGCGCAGGGTGCCCTCGTTCTGGAGAAGGAGCGGGCCGAGGTGACGTTGTCGTCCATCGGTGATGGCGTTATCACCACCGACCTGCACTGGCGCGTGGAGACCCTGAATACGGCGGCGCAGCAGCTGACCGGCTGGACGCCGGAGCAGGCGGCGGGTCGCCTGCTGGGCGACGTGTTCGAGCTGGCCGAGGACCCGAGCCAGTCCGTGGCCGGGAAGACCTGGAGCAACGCCCTGCGCGACAACGCCGTGGTGCACGCCTCCAACCAGGCGCTGGTGGACCGGTCCGGCAAGCGCTACTCCATTGACTACACGGCGTCGCCGATCACCAAGGTCGATGGTTCGGCCATCGGGTGTGTTCTGGTGTTCCGCGATGTCAGCGAGAAGCGCTACCTCAAGCGGCAGATCGACTGGCTGGCCAGCCACGACGAACTGACCGGACTGGAAAACCGCGCCGCCCTGATCGAGGCGTTCCAGCAGGCGATTGCGCGGGCGCAGAAAAACCACCAGTTGCAGGCGGTGTGCCTGCTGGACCTGGACCATTTCCAGCAGGTCAACGAGCGCTACAGCAGTGCGTACGGAGATCGCCTGCTGCAGGAAGTGGCCTCGCGCCTGAGCCGTCTGACGGCCGAAGGCGATGGCGTGGCACGGCTGGGCGGCGACGAATTCGTGCTGCTGATTGGCGGGCAGACCAAGGCCAGCGTGATCGAGAACATGGTGCGCCGCGTGCTGGCCGAGCTCGCGCGCCCCTACGTGATTGATGACGAAACCATTTACCTGACGGCCAGCGCCGGCATTGCCATCTACCCCGACGACGACGTCAGCCCTGACACCTTGCTGCGCCATGCAGACCAGGCCATGTACCAGGCCAAGCAGATCGGGCGCAACCGCGTGCACCTCTTTGACGCGGACCTGGACAAGGAAGTGCAGACCCAGCACACGCAGCGGGCCCGGGTCCGCAGCGCGCTGCTCGACGGCGAACTGCGGCTCCATTTTCAGCCCAAGGTCAACATGCGGACCGGCGAGATCGTCGGCATGGAGGCGCTGTTGCGCTGGCAGCACCCGGACAAGGGCTTGCTGGGCCCGTCGGATTTCCTGCCCATGGTGGGCAACACCGACCTCATTGTGAATATCGGCGAGTGGGTGCTGCGCCAGGCGCTGCTGCAGATGCGGCAGTGGCAGGCCCGCGGCATGCACTGGAGTGTCAGCGTGAACATTGCGGGGCGTCATTTCCAGCTCAAGGACTTCGTGGTGTGGCTCAAGAAGACGCTGGAGGCGTTTCCGGACGTGCCACCGGGGTTGCTGGAGATCGAAATTCTCGAGTCCGCCGCGTTGGACGATCTGCAGCATGTGTGCGAGATCATGCAGGCCTGCCAGGCCCTGGGCGTGAAATTCGCCCTGGACGATTTCGGTACCGGCTATTCGTCCCTGGCCTACCTCAAGACCCTGCCCGCCGAAACCCTGAAGATTGACCAGACTTTCGTGCGCAACATCCTGGAAGATCAGGATGACCTGGTGCTGGTCAGTGCCGTGATCGGTCTGGCACGGGTCTTCAACCGCAAGGTCATTGCCGAGGGCGTGGAGACGCCAGCGCATGGTGTGCGGCTGCTCCAGCTGGGCTGTGATTGCGCGCAGGGCTTTGGCATTGCCCGCCCCATGGCGGCCCAGGCCGTGCTGCCCTGGGCCCACGCATTCAAGCCCGATCCGGCGTGGGCTGCCGTGGGGCCTGCCGAGCCGGCCTTCAGGAGCGGCCCGGCCTAGACAGCAGCTGCCTGCCGCGCCGCAGCAGTTCGAGCCACACGCCGCTTGCCGCCAGCATGACCAGGCCGGCGGTCAGTCCTGCCAGGTCCGGCGGTGCCAGACCCATGGTCGTGCGCAGCCAGGGTACCGCCAGCACGGCCAGCAACAGCAGCGCCATGGCGGCCGCCATGCGCGCAAGCCAGGGGTTGGGCAGCAGCACCCCCCGGAGTGCGGAGCGGGTCTGGTCGCGGTTGGCCACGATCAGCAGCATCACGCTCAACACCAGCGCAACAAACACCACGCTGCGGCTTTGCAGTGCGTTCCACGCATGTTCGATCAGCCAGGCATAGCCCAGCAGCAGGACCCCGGCCACGCCCAGGCCCTGCAGTACGGCATAACCCAGCGTGGTGCCGGCAAAGGGGGAGTCGGACACCGGGCGCGGTGTGCGCTCCATCAGGCCGCGGGCTTCGGGTTCGGCCTCGAAGACGATGGAGCAGGCCGGGTCGATCAGCAGCTCCAGCAGCACAATGTGCACCGGTAGCAACAGCACGGGCCACTGCAGCAGCGCGGGAATCAGTGTCAGTCCGATGATGGGCATGTGCACGGCAAAGACGAAGCGCGTGGCCTTGCGGATGTTGTCGTCAATGTGCCGCCCCTGGCGGATGGCCGCCACGATGCGTGCAAAGCTGTCATCCAGCAGCACCAATGCCGCCGCTTCGCGCGCCACGTCGGTGCCGCGCTCGCCCATGGCAACGCCCACATCGGCGGCCTTGAGCGCGGGTGCGTCGTTGACACCGTCGCCGGTCATGGCCACCACTTCGCCCGCTCCCCGCAGCAGCTGCACCAGGCGCAGCTTGTGCGCCGGCTGCAGCCGGGCGCAGAGGTCCACATGGCGCAGCCGGGTGCGCAGCGCGGCATCGTCCAGTTCGGCGATTTCCTGGCCGGTTATGACGTCCGGCCGCTCCGACAGACCGACCTGGCGCGCAATCGCGAGGGCCGTGGCGGGGTGGTCGCCGGTCATCATGATCACGCGCACGCCAGCGCGCCGGCACTCCGCCAGCGCGGCGGGCACCTCGGGGCGCGGTGGGTCGGCCAGGCCGACCAGGCCCAGGAATTCGAAGTCGAAGTCATGCTGGCTCGCGGGCCAGGCGGGGCGTCCGCTCGCCGGGGTGTCGGCCGGCGCGCTGGCCCAGCGCCCACAGGCCACCCCCAGCACACGCAAGCCGCGGGTGGCCATGGCCTCCACCTGACGGTGGATGGCCGCGCGCTGCTCCGGCGCCAGGTGGCACAGGTCGGCCACGGCTTCGGGCGCGCCCTTGGTGGCCAGCAGATGTTCGGCCGGGTTGGCACTGGCGTAGACCCGCGTCATGGCCAGAATTTCGCCGGAGAGGGCGTATTCGTTCTCGGGCTCGCGGCCATCGTGCACGTGTTCGGTGCCAGCCAGCCACCGGTGGCCAAAGAGCTGGATGGCTTTTTCCATGGGATCGAACGGGTCGCCGGGTGTGGCCAGCATGGCGAACTCGGTCAGCGCATGGAATTCCTCGGGCATGTCCTCGGGTGACGACGGGGCGGTGGCGGCGGGCGCAAACTGCCCGTTCGCCGTGGCCAGCTCGGCAACGGCCATGCGGTTCTGGGTGAGTGTGCCCGTTTTGTCCACGGCCAGCACCGTGATGGCCCCCAGCGCCTCGACGGCCGAGACACGCCGTGTCAGCACCTGCTGGCGGGCAATGCGCCAGGCACCCAGTGCCAGAAACACGGTGAGAATGACCGGGATCTCCTCCGGCAGAATGGCCATGGCCAGGGCAATGCCGCCCAGCAGGCTCTCCAGCAGGGGGCGGCCATCCCACCACCAGCCCAGCAGGACCTGGGCGCAGGCCAGCGCCAGCGCGCCCAGGCCCAGGCGGCGCACCAGTGCGCGGGAGGACTGCTGCAGGGCGGACGGCGGCTCCACGGTGGCGGCCAGATCGGCGCCAATGCGCCCCACCGCCGTGGCACTGGCCGTGGCGTGCACCTCGGCCAGGCCAACGCCCCGGGTGACCACGGTGCTGGCAAACACGGCGGCGGTGTCGTCATGGCTCATGACCGCAGTGGGCGCGGTGGCCGTCGTGGTCTTGGCCACCGGCACGGCCTCTCCGGTGAGCAGGGACTCGTCCACTTCCAGTTGCCCTTCCAACAGCCGGGCGTCGGCTGCAACGCGGTCGCCTTCGCGCAGCACCAGCACATCGCCACGCACCACGTCGCGCCCGGCAATGCGCTGCTCCTGGCCGTCGCGCACGACCAGCGCGCGCGGGGCCGAGAGGTCGCGCAGCGACTCCAGTGCCCGCTGGGTCTTGCGCTCCTGCGCCAGCGTGATGCCGATGACCACAAACACAAATCCGAGCAGAAACAACGCCTCGGCACGGTCCCCCAATGCCAGGTAGATGCTGCCAGCGGCCAGCAGCATCAGAAACATGGGTTCGGTCAGCACGTCGCGCACGATGGCCCAGGTGGACTTCGGGGCACTGCCGGGCAGCAGGTTGGGGCCGTCGGCGGCCAGCCGGCGGGCGGCTTCAGCGCTACTGAGGCCGGTGACGGAGGGGGCGGAGGCAGAATGTGCGTTCATCACAACATGGTACTGGCATGGCCGGCCCCCCAACGGGCGCCGCTGGGCGACAATGGAGCCGCCATGAACAAGATACTTTCCCTGCAACTGCCGGTTGCACCCGACAAAAACGACCCCAATCCCCTGGTTCTCTACCACGGCCGCAGTTGCCCGGACGGCTTTGCCGCCGCCCTGGCCGCCTGGCTGTACTACGGGGGCAAGGCTGAATTCCTGGGCCTGGACCACGGTGACATCAAGACCGTCGATGACCTGCCCAGCCTGCACGGCCGCGCGGTCTACATCCTGGATTTCTCGTTCTCGCCGGAAATCATGCAGGGCATTGACGCGCGTGCCGCCAAGCTTGTGATGCTGGACCACCACAAGAGCGCCGCCGAAAAGCTCACCGGTTTTGTCTGCCGTTGCGGCGTGGTGCATTTCGACATGCACAAGGCGGGCTCACGGCTGGCCTGGGAGTTCTTCCAGCCCGAGCGGCCGATGCCCGACCTCGTGCGCTTCATTGAAGACCGTGACATCTGGGTGTGGCAGTACCCCGAAAGTGCAGGCTTTCTGGCGGCCCTGGACATGGAACGCTTCGATTTTGCGCACTGGGCCGAGATGGCGTCCTTCAACGCGGCACAGCTTGCCGCCTTCATGGCGCGTGGGCAGGCCATGGACGACAAATTCAGCAAGCTGGCGGCCGATATCGCCGAGGGCGCACAACCTCTGACCTTCAATGGCCAGCACGGGCTCATGGTCAACGCGCCGGGCATGTTCCACAGCCTGGTGGGCGACATGCTCTCCCGCCAAAGCGGCACCTTTGCCCTGATGTGGAGTGCCGGCAAAGGGGGCGTCGTCAAGGCCGGCCTGCGTTCGCAGCGCGATTTCGACTGCATCAGCCTGGCCGAAAGCATGGGCGGCGGCGGCCATGCCCAGGCCTGCGGTTTCAAGATGGGAACCGAGCGCCTGCCCGAATTGCTCGGCGGTGTGTTCGATGCCGGTTCCAGGCCGGCTCACGCCGGCAAGGCGACACCCCAGTAGTGGAAGGTGAACGGGCGGGGGCCTGGCAGGTAGCGCGTGTGCAGGTCCGGCAAGGCAAAACCCGCTTCCTGCAGCAGGGCCGGAATGTCGCGCCCCAGGTGGCAGCCGCCTGCCAGCTTGCCCCATAGCGGCTGCAGCCGCTCCTGCCAGCGCTGCACCGAGGCATCGGGTGCGCGGCCGTGTTCGCAATACAGCAGCCGTCCGCCCGGCGCCAGCACGCGGCGCATTTCCCGCAAAGCGGCCAATGGGTCGGGAATGGTGCACAGCGTGTAGGTCACCAGCACGGTGTCAAAACTGGCATCGGGCCGGGGAATCTGCTCGGCTGACAGGCCCACCAGCTCCACGTCCAGGCCCGCCTGGGCAATGCGCTCGCGCGCCAGCGGGTGCAGTTGCAGTGCCGGGTCCAGCCCGGTGATGTGGGTGACGCGGCGATTGTCGTAGTAGGGCATGTTGAGCCCGGTGCCAATGCCCACTTCCAGCACGCGACCCTGTGCCAGGGGCACCACCAGCTGGCGCTGGCGACTGATCATGGGCAGGCCGCAGGCATAGTCCAGCGCGCCGGGCAGGATGTGGCGCTCGTACCAGTTGGCAGGCATGCCGCTTTCTTCTTGCGCCGGTTGGTGCGTTGGCGGTCAGGCCTTTGGGGTCTTGGCCTTGGATTGCACGCGGATGGATTTGACGGCCACGCTGCCACTGCGGCTGCCACCTTTTCGCATCAGGTCTTCCAGCGTCACGCCATCCAGCACTTCCAGGAATGCGGCGGTGGCCGTGTGCAACACCCCTTTGAGGGTGCAGGATGAGCTCAGTATGCAGGCGTTCTTGTCGCGGTCGAAGCACTCGGCCATGAAGAAATCGGTCTCGGTGCTGCGCACCACGGCCCCGATGTTGATCTCTGCCGGCGTCTTGCCCAGCTTGAGGCCGCCGTTGCGGCCCCGCACGGTCTGGGCCAGGCCCAGCAGACCGAGCTGGTGCACCACCTTGGTCAGGTGGTTCTTGGCAATTTTGTGCAAGTCCGCAATTTCCTGGATCGTGACCAGCCGGTCCTGATTGGCAGCCAGGTACATCAGCGTGCGCAGTGAGTAGTCGGTGTAGGTGGTGAGTCTCATGGCGCAGTGGGTATCCGGTAAAGGGTAATTGGGCGCACTGTTGCGCAGCCGCTTAATAGTGTATGCATTTTGGTGGTTTACCGCCTATTTTGCACTGACGGGCGGAAGGAGGGGCGGATTGTGCAAATAAACATACAAATATCTTCCATCTTTAATAAGATGCAGATAGAATGCATCTTAAATTCAGTTTTGTTTTTTAATCACTACCAAGAAGGAAATTTGCCATGCATGCAACACGCAAACTCTGGACTTGGCTCGCTGTGATCTGCGTACTGTCCTTTGCCGTTCTGGGTTGGGTTGGTACCGAGATTTATCTCACAGCGCCGCCCATTCCAAAACAGGTCGTCAGCACCAAAGGAACGGTGCTCTTCTCCGAAGGGCAGGTTCTGCGGGGCCAGGAAGCTTGGCTGTCTGCCGGCGGGCAGCAGTTGGGTTCCGTCTGGGGCCACGGCAGCTACGTTGCCCCGGATTGGTCGGCCGACTGGTTGCACCGCGAGGCCCTGGCCTTGCGTGACGTGTGGGCGCAGCGCGATTTCGGCAAGTCCTTCGAGCAACTGGGTGTCGGCCAGCAGGCGGAACTCAACGCCCGCCTGAAGACGGAGCTGCGCGCCAATACCTATGACGCGGCAACCGGCGCCATCACCCTGTCGCCGGAGCGCGCGCAGGCGGTCGAGCAGGTGGTCAAGCACTACATGGGCCTGTTTGGCGATGATGCGTCGCTGGACAAACTGCGTGAGCAGTACGCCATGAGTTCCGGCTCGGTCCCCAACCAGGAAGACCTGCAGGCGCTGCCAGCCTTCATCTTCTGGTCGGCATGGGCTGCCGCCACCGACCGTCCGGGTGAAACCGACCTCAGCTACACCAGCAACTGGCCGCATGAGCCGCTGGTGGCCAACACGCCCACCGCCGGTGCGGGCATGTGGTCCATTGCCAGCGTGATCTTCATGATTGCCGCCATTGCCGGCATGATCTTCTTCCACTCCACGGGACACGAAGAGGCAGACCCCACTCCTCCCAAGGCCGACCCGCTGTTCAGCCTCAAGCCCACGCCGTCCATGCTGGCCACCCGCAAGTACTTCTATGTGGTGATTGGCCTGATCATGGCGCAGGTTGGCATGGGTGTCATTACCGCCCACTACGCGGTCGAAGGGCAGAGCTTCTTCGGCATTCCGCTGGCGCAGATCCTGCCGTTCACCGTGAGCCGCACCATCCACACCCAGTTTGCGGTGCTGTGGATTGCCACCGCCTGGCTGGCCACTGGCCTGTACATTGCGCCGGCCATTTCGGGCCACGAACCCAAGTACCAGAAGCTGGGCGTGAACGTGCTGTTCTACGCGCTGCTGTTCATCGTGGTGGGCTCCACTGCCTTCGGCTGGCTGGGCAGCCTGCAGCATCTGGGCAACAACTTCTCCTTCTGGATCGGCAACCAGGGTCTGGAATTCACCAGCATGGGCCGCGTCTGGCAGATCCTGCTGTTCATCGGCCTGCTGTTCTGGGTGACCCTGCTGGGCCGTGGCCTGATGCCGGCGCTCAAGACCCCGTCCGAGAGCCGTGGCCTGATCGCCATGGTGTTCCTGGCAGCCCTGTGCATTGGCGGCTTCTACGCCACCTCGCTCACCTGGGGCAAGCACACCCACTACTCCATGATCGAGTACTGGCGCTGGTGGCTGGTGCACCTGTGGGTGGAAGGTTTCTTTGAGGTGTTCGCCACCGCCGTGATTGCCCTGTTGTTCACCCGCCTGGGCCTGATCCGTGCCGCCACCGCCAACAGCGCCATCGTGCTGGAGACCATCGTGTTCCTGTTCGGCGGCATCCTGGGCACGCTGCACCACCTGTACTTCACCGGCACGCCCACTTTCGTGATCGCCATCGGCGCCATGTTCTCGGCGCTGGAAGTGGTGCCCCTGGCCATGATCGGTGTCGAGGCCTACCGCAACTACCAGCGCTCCAAGGTCGCCCCCTGGGTGCAGGCCTACAAGTGGTCCATCCTGTGCTTCATCGCCGTGGGCTTCTGGAACGTGGTGGGCGCTGGTCTCCTGGGCTTCTCCATCAACACCCCCATTGCCCTGTACTACTTGCAAGGCCTCAACATGACGGCTGCGCACGGCCACGCCGCGCTCTTCGGTGTGTACGGCATGCTGGGCATCGGTCTGCTGCTGTTCTGCCTGCGGGGGCTGTCTGACCGCGCTGCGTGGTCCGACAAGCTGCTGTCGCCCATGTTCTGGTCGCTCAACATCGGTCTGGCCATGATGGTGTTCATCTCGCTGGTGCCGGCTGGTGTGTACCAGGCCTGGGCCAGCATCACCAAGGGCATGTGGTTTGCCCGCTCGCCGGAAGTGGTGCACTCGCACTTCATGGAAACCATGGTCTGGCTGCGGGTTCCCGGTGACATCGTGTTCGCCGTGGGCACGGTCTTCCTGGCCCTGTTTGCCCTGCGCCTGCTGACCGGCGGCAAGCGCCAGCAGCCTCTGGCGGTGCCTGCGGGCCGCACCAACCGGGCCTAAAAAACAAGGCGCCGTTGCGGCGCCTGTTGATACCCCAAGCGTCTGCCCCGAAAGGGGCAGGCGCTTATTTGTTTTTGTCCTTGCCGCGGGGAATCACGGCCGTCACCGGCGCCATGGGGCGGTCGGATGTCGAGTTCTTGGGTTCCGAAGTGTCCTTCTTGGGCTTCTTCACCATTTTTTCCTTGCGCTGCTCTTTTGCCATATGTCCTCCAAGCCAGCCTCGAAATGAAGCCTATGGGCCGATATTACTATCTCGTTCTGCTGCTGTAATGCAGCCCGGGCAGGTTAGCATTCACCTACACCCAATTTTTTTGCGAGGTATTCCATGTTCAAGCACATTCTTATCGCCACCGACGGATCTGCCGCCTCCGAGCACGCGGCCCAACTGGCCGTGGGCCTGGCGCGCACGCACGGCGCCAAGCTGACGGCGGTGTACGTGGTGGACCCCTATCCCTACATCGGCCTGGGTGAAGTCAACCCCATGGGGTTCCAGGCCTACATGGCATCGGCCCAGCAAGCCGCCGCAGCCGCCCACGCGAAGGTGGAGGCGCTCTGCAAGCAGGGCGGTACACCCGTGGCCCTGCAGGTGCGCCTGGTGGAAGACGTGGCTGCCGCCAGCGGCGTGGTGCAAACCGCCGTGACCGAAGGGGCCGACCTGATCGTCATGGGCTCCCACGGCCGCACCGGCATTGCGCGCCTTATGCTGGGCAGCGTGGCCACCAAGGTGGTGGCCGAGTCGTCCGTGCCGGTTCTGGTGGCGCGCTGATTACGCCTTGGTGGTGGCCGCCTTGCGGTCTGCCACCACTTTCTGCGCGCTGCTGCGTTCGCCTACCAGCTTGAGATAGGGCTTGTAGTCCACGCCGGCAGCCGCCAGCAGGTCTTCGCCGTAGATGGCGCGCGTGGCCATGCCCACCAGGGGCAGGTTGTTGAAGGCCACGCAGTCGGCCAGCGTGAAGGTGTCGCCTGCCACGTAGGGCCCAAACTTCACCAAGCGTTTGAAGCCGGCAATGTTCTTTTCCAGTTGCTTGCGCACGCGTGCCTGGGCCGACTCGCTCACCGTGCCGCCAAAGAAGGCCTGGGTGTACAGCTCACGCGCCACCAGCTCCAGGTGCAGGTCGATGAACATCATCAGCTCGCGTACCTTGGCGGCGGCAAATGCGTCGGCGGGCAGCAACGCCGGTGTGGGGTAGCTGGACTCGATGTACTCCAGAATGGCATGGCTCTCGCACAGGGGGCCGTGCGGTGTGCGGATGAACGGAATCTTGCCCAGCGGCGAGCAGCCCAGCACCGCCTCCTCCTTGCTGCCCGTCATCACATGCTCTTCGGCAAAAGGCACGCCTTTTTCTAGCAGGGCCATCTTGGCCACGTTGTAGTAGTTGGAAATGGCAAAGCCGCACAAGGTAAGCATGGGGGAAGTCTCCTGGTGAATGTTTGCCGGCCAGTCTAAGCGCTGGCCGGTCGGGCGCCGTGCCGCGTGCGTGACACCTATGGCACGGGCGGCGGCCTCAGGGCTGGGCGGCCTGCAGGGCTTGTAGCGCGTCTTCCTGCCAGAAATGGGCGGCGGCAAAGAACCCTTCCCACACGCAGCCGTTGCAGCCACGCCCGCAGCAGCTGGTGGGTTCGGGCGGCGGCTGGCGCAGGGCAACGCCCTGCGCGCGGGCTTGCTGCTGCAGGGCGTGGAAGAGGGCAGCGGCGTCCTCGCGCGTGTGCAGGGCCTTCATGGTGACGGCGCCGGCTTGTCACGCCGCCAGACGCGCTCCATCAGCGGCTTGACGCTGACGCCGTGCAGGAAGATGGACAGGGTCACCACAATCAGCGTCAGCTGAATCAGCTTCAAGGACAGCGGCTCGGACAGGCCGTGCTGGATGGCGTACATCAGGTAGTACAGCGAGCCAATGCCGCGCACGCCAAACCAGCCCGTCATGCCCCGCATGCGCCACGCCGTGCCGGTGCCCCACAGGCCCACCAGCACGCTCACGGGGCGCGCCACCACGAACACAAACAGCGCCACGCCCACGGCCTCCCAGGTCCAGGAATTGAGAAACAGCGTGCCGCCCACCAGCAGCACCAGCAGCAACTCCGAGAGCCGCTCCAGATGCTCCTTGAACACCAGCGAGCCTTCGCTGACCGTGGGCACCGGTTCCGCCTGCTCCCCGGCGCCCAGCGGCGCGTGGCTGCCCCGGGCCAGCTTCTGCTCGGTCTGGCGCAGCGCCACAGCGGCAAAAAACACCGCCAGAAAACCCCAGGCGTTCACCATGACCGTCAGGCCGTAGACCACACCAATCAGCCCCAGGCCCAGAAAGTCGTCCAGCAGCACGTGCTGGTGGGGCGCACGGCGCAGCGTCCACCCCAGGCGAGCCAGCGCCACGCCGGCCACGCCACCAATCACCACGCTGGCGGCCGTGGCCCACAGCACGTCCACCAGCAGCCATTTCAGCCCCAGGTCGCCCAGGTCATGCAGACCCAGCAGACCCAGGCCCAGCATCACAAACGGGAAGGCGCTGCCGTCATTCATGCCGGCCTCGCAGGTCAGGGTAAAGCGCAGCTGGTCGCGGTCGCCGGGGTGGCGAACCTGCACGTCGGTGGCCAGCACCGGGTCGGTGGGCGCCAGTATGGCGCCCAGCAGCACGCCGGCCCCCAGCGGCAGGCCCAGCACGAAATACGCTAGCGCCGCCACCAGCGCCACCGTAATGCCCATGGACACCGTGGCCAGCAGAATGGGTGTGCGCCAGCGCGCCAGGCTGAACGGCACCGGCATCTTCACGCCGGCCGAGAACAGCGAAATCAGCACCACCACCTCCGTCAGCATCTCCAGCAGCGCGGACTCCTTGAGCGGGTTGAAGTGGAACAGGTTGAGCCCACTGGGCCCCACCACCAGGCCCACCAGCAAGTAGACGATGGCCGCCGTGATGGGGGAGCGCTTGAGTACGGTAAACGTCAGGCCCATGACCAGCAGCAGCGCGCCCACCAGCAAAAACCACTGTGCGTTAGTCATCGATACGGTCCAGGTGCATACATCAACATCCATTGGCAAAGAGTGGGGCCTGCATCATATCGGCCCCACCGCTGGTCAATTGCCGGGCAGGCCGTTGCAAACCCAGTGGTAGCGCGGGTTTTGCGACTTGTGAACAAAGTTATCCACAAAGCTATCCAGAGGAAATGGGGGTAAAACCGGGCGTTTTATGCTGCGCAGCAATGTATTTATGGCAAAAACTTTTTGCTATCACACAATTTGCCGTCATTGGAGAAACAGGAGAAAATTCCTCGGGTTAACCCTGAGCGTGCTTAATTATTGGGCACTGTGTCCAAAGCCAATGCTGGCGCGGCCCCCGACGCATATGAGCAGGGTTATCCACAGCGTGGCCCACATTAAACAGGGGTAAGTATTTTTCAGGCGGTAGGCAAACGGTAGTCCTTGAACTGCGCGCGCAGGCTGGTCTTGAGCAGCTTGCCCGTGGCCGTATGCGGCAGGCTGTCCACGAACACCACATCGTCGGGCAGCCACCATTTCGCGATGCGGGAACCCAGGTAGTCCAGCATGCCGTCCCGTGTGACCTCCTGGCCGGGGCGTTTCACCACGATCAGCAGCGGCCGCTCCTGCCACTTGGGGTGCGCCACGCCGATGATGGCGGCCTCTGCCACGCCCGGGTGGCCCATGGCGATGTTCTCGACATCAATCGACGAAATCCACTCGCCGCCGGACTTGATCACGTCCTTGGCCCGGTCCACCAGTTGCAGGTAGCCGTCGGGGTCTATGGTGGCCACGTCGCCAGTGGGGAAGAAGCCCTCGGCATCCAGCACCGCGCCGCCCTCGCTCTTGTAGTAGCCACTGGTGATCCAGGGGCCGCGCACATGCAGGTGGCCAAAGGCCTTGCCGTCCCACGGCAGCGCCTGGCCGTTTTCGTCCACGATTTTCAGGTCCACTCCCCAGACGCCGCGGCCCTGCTTGAGCTTGATCTTCAGCAGCTCGTCGCCCGCCAGCGCCGCATGCTTGGGCAGCAGTTTGCTGATCACCCCGATGGGGCTGGTTTCGGTCATGCCCCAGCCCTGAACCACCTCGGCGCCAAAGTCGTTCTCGAAGCGCTCCAGCATGGCGCGCGACACCGCCGCACCGCCAATGCCGATGCGCTTGACGCCCAGCTCGCGTGGGCGCACGTCGGGGTTGGCGTCCAGGTACTGGAACAGCATGAGCCACACCGTGGGTACGCCCTGCGAGAAGGTCACCTTTTCGTCGCGCATGAGCGTGTAGATGCTCTTGCCGTCCAGGTGCGGGCCGGGCATGACCAGCTTGGCGCCCACCATGGCCGCGGCATAGGGCGTGCCCCAGGCGTTGGCGTGGAACATGGGCACCACCAGCAGCAGCGTTTCGCCGGAACTGATGCCAAAGGTATCGGGGGCCAGCTCCATCAGCGTGTGCAGCACGGTGGAGCGGTGCGAATACAAGACCCCCTTGGGGTTGCCCGTGGTGCCCGAGGTGTAGCACAGCGAAGAGGCCGTGCGCTCGTCCAGCTCGGGCCAGGTGTAGTCGGTGCTCTGCGCATCCAGCAGCTCCTCGAAGCACAGCAGGTTGGGCACCTGGATGGCGGGCATGTGCGCCCGGTCCGTCATGGCCACAAAGGTCTTGACCGACTTGAGCAGGGGAGCCAGCTTTTCCACCAGCTCCGCAAAGGTGATGTCGAAGAACAGCACCTTGTCTTCGGCGTGGTTGACGATGTAGTCAATCTGCTCGGGAAACAGCCGGGGGTTCACTGTGTGCAGCACGGCGCCGCTGCCCGAGACACCGTAGTACAGCGCCAGATGCCGGTACGAATTCCAGGCCAGCGTGCCCACCCGGTCACCCGGCTGCACGCCCAGCGCCGCCATGGCGTTGGCCACCTGCTTGGCGCGCTGACGCACGCCCAGCCAGTTGGTGCGGTGCACCGCGCCCTCG
The DNA here is from genome assembly GCA_019449595.1 of Rhodoferax sp. Classification (GTDB taxonomy): domain Bacteria; phylum Pseudomonadota; class Gammaproteobacteria; order Burkholderiales; family Burkholderiaceae_C; genus Allorhodoferax. The sequence goes on from JAGRPL010000004.1 coordinate 426,224, forward strand.
GGCAGGCGTGAAACGATTTCCGTCTCGGGGTGAAACGTGGCGGCGTGTTCAATCAGCGACGCAATCAACAGCGGGCGGTCCTGCATCAATCCAAACATCGGTGTCTCCTCGGTATTGTTTTTTCAAGAACTCAGTAACCCAGAACAATGCTCACGATCAGGCCCGTGGCAATGGCAACCAGCACATAGTCCGGCCCCACCTGCACCCAGTGCTGGCCCCGCGGGGGCGGCGCCAGGTGGTGCAGGCGGTAGTCCACCACCACATAGGGGTAGCGGCGGTACTCGTACGGAATGGGGGCGCCACGGCGGAACTCCGGGCCGCGCGCGTTGTAGTAATAGTTGTGGCGGTCGTTGCGGCGCTCGTCCTGGAAGTCCTGCCGACGCTCCCGGCGGTCGTCGCGGTACTCCCGCTGGCGTTCCCGACGCTGGTCCTGGTAGTCGTGCCGCTGCTCCCGGCGTTGGTCTGCGCGGTCGTTGCGCTCGCGCCGGTCGTGGTCGGCCCCGAAGGCGAGTGCGCTAAACCCCAGGCTAGCGGCCGTTACGGCACACACAATGGCATTGAACTTCATGGCGGGCTCCTCGTGGTGAATGAGCCCTCATAGTGTGGTGCTGATGTATCTGGCGTGTCAACGGCGCGGCCCGTTGTGCAACCAAAGGTTGCCAGGTGTGCGGCTCAGTAGCCCGGCTGCACCACCACGTCGGAACAGGGGTAGGCCACGCAGGGCAGCACGTAGCCCTCGGCCTTTTCTTCGGCGCTCAGGCCGGGCCACTCCATCTCGTAGCGCACAGTGCCGCTTTTCAGCTGGCCAATGCAGGTGCGGCAGTTGCCGCTGCGGCACGAGCTGGGCCAGTTGCTGCCCCCCATTTCCAGCGACACCAGCAGCGGCTCGTTGGACCACGCGTCGGCCTGCAGGTCGTCAGGTTCGGTGCGGGCGGTAAACAGGGTGGGCGTGTCAGACATGGGGCAGGGCGGCGGGGAAGCTGTGCAAGCGGGGAATGGTAAAAGTTTTTGCATGGCCCCGGGTGCGTGAGGTTTTGCCGGTGCCTACCACACCCGGCGCTGCCAGAAATGGCGGTTTCCGTACCTGCCTAAAAACAAGGCACTCTGTGCAAAGCCAATGCTGGCGCGGGTTTGGCGGCTTGTAAACACGCTTATCCACACAGAAGCCCACAGACAGCAGGGGCAAGTATTTTTTATCGGCCAGGTGCCGGTGCGATACTTTGCGCATGACCGCCAACCCGCCCCCCGCCCACGCGGGCTCCCCATTTGCTGACCTCAACGCGCAGGGCTTGAACCTGCAAGCCGTTTTCAACCTGGCCGACCTGCCCGCCGACGTGCAGGCGGCGCTGCCGGTGGATGCGGCTGCCCCCTACCGCCAGCTGCTGCTGATCGGCCATCTGGGCGGCTTGCTGTGGCAGCAGCTGGCTTTGGCCGGCATGGAGGGCGAGCACCCCATCGATGCGTTCACGCGCACCCAAGTTGCTGCCTGGCTGGCCCATACGCAGCCAGGTGTGCGGCATTGCTTTGTCTACCCCGGCCCCACGGCCGTTGGCCTGCAGCGCCTGGGACAACTGGCGGGCTGGCACCATGCTTCGCCCTTCATGGTGGGCGTGCATGTGGCCTGGGGCAGCTGGTTTGCCTACCGCGCCGTGGTGCTGGCCGACACCACCCTGGCGCCCACGCCGCTTGTGGAAAGCCCGTCTCCCTGCGACACCTGCCCTGGCCGCATCTGCGTGGGCCAGTGCCCGGCTGGCGCGCTGGACGGCGGCTTCAACCTGAAGGCCTGCCTGAGCTACCGGCACCAGCCCAATTCCGCCTGCCGCGACCGCTGCCTGGCGCGCAACAGCTGCCCGGTGGGGGCGGAGTACCGCTACAGCGACGCCCAAATCAGCTACCACTATGGGCAGTCCATGGCCGCCACACGGTAGCAGAGCGTACTTGCGCGTTTACTCGCTGACGAATTCGTAGGCCACGGCCTCGCTCTCCACCATGTCCAGGATGTCGTTGAGCACGTCCTCGTCTTCGGTGCTGGACCAGGTTTCCTCGGGGTCGGTGGCGAACAGGGGTTCGATGGCCACGTCCATGAACTGACCATTGGGCAGCTTGACCACCGGCGTGCCTTCGGAGGTCTGTACCAGTTCCCAGTCGTCGGGTACGGACATTTCGACTTGAATGGTGATATTGAGCTTTTTCATAGAGATTCCGTGTTTGTGTGGGTGGGGAGCGTAACCGAAAAGCGGAACGCCGTCGGCCCATGCCCCATCTAATGGACAGGAACCGCCATGAACACCCAACACGCACTCCACTCCATGCCCCCGGACGCCAGCTCCGACGCCGAACTGGTCGCCATGGTCACTGCCGGCAATGACCTTGCCTTTGCCATGATCATGCGCCGCAACAACCGCCTGCTCTTTCGCACCGCGCGCAGCATCCTCAAGAGCGACGACGACACGGAAGATGTCCTGCAAGAGGCCTATCTGCGGGCCTGGCGGTCCATGGGCAGTTTCAGGGCGGATGCCCGGCTGTCCACCTGGCTGGTGCGCATCGTCGTCAACGCGGCGCTGGGCCGCTTGCGCCGCACGGGCGCCCAGGTGCTGCCGTTGAACGCCGAGATGGACGCCGAACGCGAGACCCTGGAGACCCACATGCAGGCCAACCCCGACGACCAACCCGAAACCAGCGCCATGCGCGCGCAAATTCGCCAGCAGATCGAGGCACGCATTGACGCCCTGCCCGATACCTTTCGCACCGTGTTCATGCTGCGCGGAGTGGAGGAAATGAGCGTGGAAGAAGCCGCGTTGGCGCTGGACATACCGCAGGCCACCGTGCGCTCGCGCTTTTTCCGGGCCCGCAGCATCCTGCGCGAAGGCCTGTCGCGCGACATCGACATGGCCATTGGCGACGCCTTCTCTTTTGCCGGTGCACGTTGCGACCGCATCGTTGCCGGCGTGTTGAGCCAGATCGGCTCAGAACGTGGGTCCTCTCGTCCGTGACCAGCCCGGTCACCTATTTTTTTCAACAGGAGATCATCATGTCTTTCTTTCAAATGTCCACCCCCACCGCGGCACGGCGCCTGTTTCTGGGCCGCTCGGGCGGTCTGGTTTTGTCGGGCGCCGCCGTGGCACTGATGGCCGGCAACGACGCGCTGGCCGCCAAGTCCGGCGGTGCCAAGGGGAGCGATATCCAGATCCTCAACACGGCCATCGGTGCCGAGCTGGAAGCCATTGCCGCGTACCAGCTGGGGGCCGAGAGCAAATTGCTCAGCAAGCCCGTGCTGGAACTGGCACTGACATTCCAGGGCCACCACAAGGAGCACGTGGCCCTGCTTTCCAAGACCGTGGAGACGCTGGGCGGCAAGCCCGCCGCAGCCAAGGCCCGCTATGACTTCCCGGTGGACCAGCTGAAGGCGGAGCTGGACGTCTTGAAGTTTGCCGCCAAGCTGGAGCAGGGCGCCGTGAGTGCCTATCTGGGCGCCGTCCCGCTGTTTGGCAACCGCGACCTGGCCAAGGCGGCAGCCAGCATTCTGGGTGACGAGGCCATGCACTGGGCTGTCTTGCGCCAAGCCATTGGCGAGGCCCCCGTGCCTTCTGCCTTCATGGTCTGATGTCACGCTGCCATTGCATTGCGGTGGCTGTGCTGGTGCTCGGGGCAACGGGCACCGGCATGGCGGCACCTGCCGGGCCAGATATTGTGCGGGGCGAGCAGCTGTACGCGCGCTGCGCCGCCTGCCACGCGCTGGCGTACGACCGGGTAGGCCCGCGCCACTGCGGCCTGCTGGGCCGCCGCGCGGGCACCGTGCCGGGCTTTGACTACTCGGCTGCCATGCGCCAATCCGGCATTGTGTGGAACGAAAAAACGCTGGACCACTTTCTGCGCAAGCCGCTGGCCATGGTTCCCGGCAGCACCATGACCTATGACGGCGTGGCCAACGCCGGCGAACGCAACGACCTGATTGCCTACATCAAGGCCGCCAACAGCCGTGCGGAGTGCAAAAAACCGTGAATGGTGTCTGCGCAGACAGCTACCCAAACAGTAGCAAACCAAGGCACTAGCCGGTCAGGCGGTCAGGCCTGCCACACGCCAAACCCCGCCGAGCGCAGGTCGATGGCGACTTCAATCTCGCGGTCCACCGCCTCCTCATAGCGCATGGGGTTGAAGCCCTCGTACAGGTCCGGCAGCAGGCGCAGGCCGTACTGCTGCACATAGCGGTTGGCCTGAATGCCGGCCTTGTGCTTGTCAAAGCGCACGTCCGGGTCCAGGCCCGTCATGCCCACGTAGACGCAGGGCTTGCCCTCCACGTAGTGCGGGTTGTTCTTGCGAAAGCGCGGCTCCAGCAGCACGTCTGGGGAGAGTTCGACCACGTAGACGTGGTGGTGCTTGCGGCGGGGCATGACGGGTCAGTAGGCCAACTGCTCGGCCAGCTGCAGCAGGTCGCGCGCGTGCAGGGTGTTGGCTGGGTTGGGCGTATCGTCCTTGCCGTGGCCGCCGCCAAACTCCATCGGGCGTTCCACATAGGCCGTCTGCAGGCCGCAGGCGCGGGCGGCGGCCAGGTCGTCCTGGTGGGTGGCCACCAGCATCACCTGCGCCGGCGGCACGTCGAACACGCGCGCCACGCCCAGATACGTGGCCGGGTCCGGCTTGTAGGCGCGGAACACCTCGGCCGAGAGAATGCAGTCCCAGGGCAGGCCGGCGCGCTTGGCCATGTTGGCCAGCAGGCCCAGGTTGCCGTTGGAGAGCGTGCAGAGCGTGAACTTCGATTTGAGTCGCCGAAGGCCGGCCAACGTGTCCGGCCACGGGTCCAGCCGGTGCCAGGCCTTGTTCAGGTGGCGGCGCTCGTCCTCGCTCATGTCCTGCAGGCCGAATTGCGGCAGGATCTCGTCGAGGATCCTGCGGTGCAGGTCGTCGATCAGCGTCCAGCCCAGCTCGCCACTCATCACGCGCGCCATGGCCGGCCGGTAGCCCGCGCGCCAGGCGCGGGCAAAGGCCGCGCCGTCCACACCCGGCCGTAGCGCCTGCACCTCGCGCGCGATGCTGCCATGCCAGTCCACCACGGTGCCGAAGATGTCGAAGGCGAGGACGTGGGGCGGCGCAGCGAGCATGGCGCTCATTCCTCGATCTTCACGCCCTTCCAGAATGCCACGCGGCCCTGGATCAAGTGGGCCTCGGGATTGGGTTCGGGGTAGAACCACACGGCGTCGGGCAGCATGTCGCCGTTGACCATGAGCGAGTAGTAATGCGCCTCGCCCTTCCAGGGGCAAGTGGTCTTGTGGTTGCTGAAGGTGACGTACTCGCGCTTGAGCGTGTGCTCGGGGAAGTAGTGGTTGCCTTCCACCAGCACGGTGTCGTCACTCTCGGCAATGACGGTGTTGTTCCAGGTGGCTTTCATTTCAGAACTCTCCTGAGCTTCAATATGGAACTCTAGTCCTCGATATCGGCTGCCTTAGTTAGGCTACCAACTGCGTCAATAAATGACTGTTCAAACCGTTGGAATCCCTGTTGCTGTCGTAGTGGTTCAAAAGACTGCATAAAGCCAGTGACTCGCGATCGAGATTGTTCGACATTGAAGCGTCTTAATCGTTGCGGAGGCAGATCGCACGCTATTTTTAGAAGGTCAAATAGTTTTGCCTTCGGATCCGGGAGCCTCTCAATGCGATCCGGTGTCGGCAACTGAAGAGGGGTGGTTCCATTTCGATTATTTGCTGCACACCGTATTGCCGGTTCGTCTACCAATAACCAACTCTCAAGCATGCGCACAGGAACTAGAGGGACGATCGGGACTGGAGCGTCAAGTAACTCAGATGCGTTAGCGATCTCCGCTACACGGTCTTCAAGGGTGACAGCTTCGGCATCTCTGTGGCAGAGAATTAAGTCAGGTTGATAGAGTTCGTAGGCGCGGGACAAACGATGGTGTAACGGGTCGCGAGCCGGAATAACTTCTTTTGCAGGAACTATGCGAAATGCGATATCCGGAAAATTCGTGTCCATCAGCCATTGAATGACATCTTGTAGACAAATGTCGGAGCTGCCGTCGCAGACCAAAGTCATGTTAATGATGGACAAGGTTGCTCCCATCGTCCATGAACTCAAAAACACCTTGTTGTGAAGCGAGTTGCCAAAGACGGCTTCCTCTCACCTCTTCGACTGTTGCTGAATCTGAGTTGTGCAAGTAGTCCAGCAACTCTGCAAGGGTTACTGTTGGCGTGCACTCTGGATTTCGGTCACCTTGAGTGAGACGCCAAGAGTTCACCATGGCTCCATATGCTGTGAACAGTGCCCCACGCTTTCTGATCGGCACCGCAACTAAGAGCTCATCCGGAGTGAGGTTTCTGACAACGACAGGTGAATGGGTGTTGATGATTACTTGTCGTAGAGGGTTGTCTAAACCAACGCCATATTCCGGGTCGATTGCCATTTCGCGAAGCAATTCAAGAATCGCGGAAATGCGCGATGGATGAATGCCATTCTCTGGCTCCTCAAGGCAAATGAGCCCCTTTGCTTCGGTGTCGAAGGCCATCGTTGCCAGTGCCAAAAAGCGCAATGTGCCATCAGACAATGCGCGGGCTTTGTGAATTACTCCGTTCCGTTGTTCCATTAGGAGTGTTTTCAATCGGCGCGTGTTGTCTATATCGACGGAAACGCTGCGTACTTCTGGTAGCAGCGTTGCTACTCGATTTGAGATTTCCTCATATCGATTTATGCGCTCAAGAGTAGAGGGGATATGTGCCCCGTCATAGGTGATATGTGGATCGTCGGAGAACTCATCCGGGGATCGAAGGCGCGAAGGCTCAAGTTGAAGAAGCTTCCAACTTTGCATTTCTCTGCGCGCAGCCAGAATGGTCGGGCGCTCGTCTGTGTTTGCGGAGCCCAAGACTGTTCTTGGAGAGTTCTTGGCAGGGATTTGAGACGGCCGACCTTGATTTCCGTCTTGACTGATCTTGATTACAGAACCTTCTGGTTCATGTTCTGTTGTGATGTAAGGTGCGCGACGTTCGCCTCGGAAAGCAGTTGAGGAGAACTCTTTTGAAAGAGAGAAGCCGACACGTTTTTTTGCACTACTTCTTGGGATGTAGGTTAGTTCTTCGGATACGAGTTCAATTCGTTCAGTTGAGTCGATTTCGCCGCTATATTTGAGTTCGATCGTGTACCGAAGAAATGTAGTGCTGGGGTTTGTAATGCGCCCAAAATCGTCTGTTACCTCATCGGGAACGATGATGTCCGCTTCAATAACGATGTTAGAAAGCGTAGAGTCAGGTGTTCTTGTAAATAAAGACTTCAGATCACCGCGTTTGCTGCCCGATCGGTCCCGCACGCGATAAGCGGCTTCGATAATCGAGTGATCTGCAAGATCTCGCAGAAAAAGAATTACATCGAATAGATTTGATTTGCCTGCCCCGTTGGTGCCTGCGATGCACGTAAACGGGCCAAATCGAACTTCCGCATCTTGTAGGCTTTTGAAGCCTTGTACCCTCAACCTAGTTAGCATTACTCTGCTCCGATTTGAAAGTCGCCAGATGTCGCCGATGATCGCGGCCCCTTTCTGGTGAACTTACTTCCCCCAACTATCCTTCAACCCCACCGCCAAGTTAAACACCGGCTTGGTCCCGGCAACGTGGTCAATACGATCCGCCACAAAGTACCCATGCCGTTCAAACTGAAACTTCTGGTCCGGCGCGGCGTTGGCCAGTGACGGCTCCACGATCGCGGTGACGATCTTCAGGCTGTTCGGGTTCAGGCTCTCCAAAAAGTCCTTGCCGCCCGCGTCGGGCTGGGCGTCGCTGAACAGGCGGTCGTACATGCGCACTTCGGCGTGCACACCGTCGGCCACGCCCACCCAGGTGATGGCGGCTTTCACCTTCACCAGGTCGCTGCCGGGGGTGCCGCTCTTGGTGTCGGGCACCACGGTGGCCAGCACTTCCGTGATCTGGCCGTTGGCGTCTTTGGTGCAGCCGGTGCACTCGATGACGTAGCCGCCCTTCAGACGCACCTTGTTGCCGGGGAACAAGCGCTTGTAGCCCTTGGGGGGCACTTCTTCAAAGTCTTCGCGCTCGATCCACACCTCTTTGCCGATGGTGAAGTGGCGCGTGGGGCTTTCCACGCCTTCGGGCGGGTGGGGCAGGGCGGGCTGGGTGCATGGCTCCAGGTGGCCGGCGCCCATCACCTCGTCCCAGTTGGTCAGCACCAGCTTCACGGGGTTGATGACGGCCATGCCGCGGTGGGCCTTGGCTTCCAGGTCTTCGCGCAGGCAGCCTTCCAGGGTGCTGTAGTCGATCCAGCTGTCGCTCTTGGTCACGCCAATGCGTTCGGCAAACGACTGGATGGCTTCGGGCGTGTAGCCGCGCCGGCGCAGGCCCACGATGGTTGGCATGCGCGGGTCGTCCCAGCCGTTGACCTTGTGCTCGTTCACCAGGGCGGCCAGTTTGCGCTTGCTGGTGATGACGTAGGTGAGGTTCAGGCGGGCAAACTCGTGCTGGTGCGGCAGTAGGAAGGGGTTGGGGCGCTCCTGGTCCAGCGCGTGGGCCAGCAGGGGCGTGAACTGCGCGGTGTGCTCTTTCAGCAGCGCAAAGAAGGTTGGCAGGTCGCGCAGGATGGCGTCGCGGTCGTGCTCCCAACGCACAAACAGGGCGCGCATTTCGCCTTCGGCGGCGCTGGCGAACAGCTTGTCGGCCTGGTTGTGGCAGTGCAGGGCAAATTCCTTGCCGGCTTCCAGGCCCTGCTGCTCGATCTTTTCGATCAGCGTCTTGGCGTGGGCAAACTGCGGCCCGCGCAGGATGGGCACGATGCGTTCCAGCGTCCAGTCGTAGAAGGGGCGCTGGTCTTCAAACTCCAGCGTGCACAGGCTGTGGGTGATGTTTTCCAGCGCGTCCTCAATGGGGTGGGCAAAGCTGTACATCGGGTAGATGCACCACTGGTTGCCGGTGGCGTGGTGCTCGGCGTGCTTGATGCGGTAGATGGCCGGGTCGCGCAGGTTGATGTTGGGGTGCGCCATGCTGATCTTGGCGCGCAGCACGGCGGCGCCGTCAGGCAGCTTGCCGTCTTTCATTTCGCGAAAGCGCGCCAGGTTCTCGGCCGGGGTGCGGTTGCGGAAAGGGCTGTCGGTGCCGGGCTTCACAAAGTCGCCGCGGTTCTCGCGCATCTGCTCGGGCGTCTGCTCGTCCACGTAGGCGTGGCCGGTTTCAATCAGGTATTCCGCTGCGCGGTACATGAAGCCAAAGTAGTCGCTGGCCTGGTAGGGGGCGGCGCCGGGGCTGCCGTTCCAGTCGAAGCCCAGCCACTTCACCGCGTCGATGATGCTGTTGACGTACTCGGTGTCTTCCTTCTCGGGGTTGGTGTCGTCAAAGCGCAGGTGGCACACGCCGTGGTAGTCGCGCGCCAAGCCGAAGTTGATGCAGATGCTCTTGGCGTGGCCCACGTGCAGGTAGCCATTGGGCTCTGGGGGAAAACGGGTGCGGATGCTGGCCAGGTCGGGCTTGCCCTGCACCTGCTGGTCGGCGTCGCCCGGGCGGCCGGCCCAATGGCGGCCGGTGTAGGTGCCTGCGGCCAGGTCGTGTTCGATGATCTGGCGCAAAAAGTTGCTGGACTTGGGGGTGTCAGGTGTAGGAGAGCTCATGCAACCAATTCTAGACGCCGCAAGCCTGCGCTACCATGCTCTTTTGCCAGCCACCAACCCCGCCTGCACCCATGACCCAACCCACCCCGGACCGCGTGGTTCTCCAGCAAGCCGACGTACAGGACGCCGCCCGTAGCGGCCTGATTACCGCCAGCCAGGCCGACGCCCTGTGGCAGCGCTGGACGCTGCTGGACCCTGCCACCCAGCCTACCGCGCCGGGGCCGCTGGCTGCGCACTCCCAGGGCCCCCGGTTTGGCTTGGTGAACGTGCTGTACTACTTTGGCGGCATGGTGGCCATCAGCGCCATGTCGCTGTTCATGACGCTGGGCTTTCAGGCCATGGGCCCGGCCGGCCTGCTGGCCATTGCGCTGGCGTATGGCTTTGCGTGCCTGAAGGTTGCCGACCATTTCAAGACCCGCGGCCTGCCGGTGCCGGCTGGCATTCTGGCCACGCTGGCGGTGTGCCTGGTGCCGCTGGCCGTGTGGTGCGTGCAGAGCCTGCTGGGCCTGTGGCCACCGGGCGGCTCCAGCAACTTTTCGGCCTACCACACGCGCATTGACTGGCGCTGGATGACATTGGAGTTCGCCACGCTGGCCGCGGGCGTGGTCATGCTGTGGCGCTACCGGCTGCCCTTCATGGTGATGCCCATTGCGGTGACCCTGTGGTACATGAGCATGGACGTGGCCAACGGCCTGATGCAGAGCCAGGGGTTCGACTGGCAGTTCACCCGCGACGTGTCGCTGGTGTTCGGCCTGGGTACCTGCGCCCTGGCCATGTGGGTGGACGCGCGCAGCCGCCGTGCCGATACGCCCGAGTGGCGCCAGGATTACGCCTACTGGCTGTACCTGTTTGGCGCCATCATGTTCTGGTGCGGGCTGAGCCTGCGCCAGTCCGACAGCGAGCTGAGCAAGTTCCTGTACTGCGTGCTGAACGTGGCGCTGGTGCTGCTGGGGGCTGCGATTGGGCGGCGCGTGTTCACCGTGCTGGGGGCGCTGGGCGTGGCCATGTACCTGGGCTACCTGTCGCACCGGGTGTTCAAGGACAGCCTGTTGTTCCCGTTTGCGCTGACCCTGCTGGGCCTGGGGGTGGTGTGGCTGGGTGTGTGGTGGCAGCGGCACGAGGCCGCCATCCACGTCCGCCTGAGCCGGTTCGTGCCCGAGGGCTTGCGGCCCCGGGCCTAGCGCCGGGCTGGCGGGCGCTCAGTCCAGCAGCGTGGCGGCAAAGGCGTTGATGGCGTCGATGTCGGGTGGCAGCAGGGTGAAGGGAATGCCCTCGCGGCTCAGAAGCCCGCGCAGGCCGCGGTCGATGTCACGGGCCTGCTCTTCGTCCTGGAAGCGCCCGGTGTGCACGTATTTCTTGTCGCCACGCTCCACCAGGATGTTGATGTTGTTGTGCTGCCGGTACCACTCCAGAATCTGGGCGCGGGTTTTGGCGACGTCGCAGATGTTGTCCGGGTAGTTCTCGTTGTAGTACAGCACCTGGGGCAGCGAGCACTCGGTGATGAGGAACTGCACCTGGCCGTCGAGCAGGTTGAGCATCTCGAATTGGCGCTGGGCAATGAAATACTGGTTCTTGAGCACCTGGAAGTTCTGCTGCCACACCAGCGACTTGGCAAAGTCGGGAATGGTTTCCACGGTCTTGTTGTGCAGGTTCAGGTACAGGATGATGGCCGCCGAATACAGGGACTTGTCGCTGCCCGGGCCGCCGATGATGTTGACCACCTTGGTGGGGTAGATGCGCATCTTGGTCTCGGGCAGGTGGATTGCCATGTTGCTGTACCGTATCGTCATAGTCTCTCGGCCTTTCTTTCTTATGGTCTGCTGGGCACCATCGTAGTGTGCCGCCGGGGCTTGCGCAAGCGCTCGCCGGCGGCGTGGACAACGGCAGCGACCGCATGGGCATGCTGTGTTTGCTCCTGAAAAGATAGCAATCTGCGCAGTTAATACGGGCTCTGGAGCCTGAATTGGCCTCAAATTCAGAGCAGGCTTGTAAAGAAGTTTTTCTTCCCTTGTGTTTGGGCTGCACGCCACCATCTCGCAAGAGCAGCCGGTCGCCTTGCGTTGGCGGGCCTGTTTGCGCAACCACAGGATTTGGAAAAAGGAAGTACCCATGCTGAACCGAACGATCAAACGCTGCCTGGCGGTAGTGGCCCTGCTGGGCTGCGGCCTGGCCATGGCGCAGTCCGAGCCCACGCTGAACCAGGTCTACGAAGCGGCGCACGCCGGCCGGCTGGACCAGGCCCAGACCATGATGCAGCAGGTGCTGGTGGCCCACCCGAACAGCGCCAAGGCCCACTTTGTGCAGGCGGAGCTGTCCGCGCAGCAGGGCCAGGCCGCCCGCGCCCGCGAAGAGCTGGCGCTGGCCGAGAAGCTGGCGCCCGGGTTGCCGTTTGCCAGGCCGGCTGCTGTGCAGGGCTTGCGCAGCCAGCTGGCGGCAGGCGCCGGCGGGGCATCGTCGAGCCGGGCCGTGGCGGCCCCCGTGTCCGCTGGGCAGGCCCTGGAGCCGCGCCCGGCCTCGTCACCGTTTCCCTGGGGCATGGTGCTGCTCTTGGGCGGGGTCGCCGTGGCCTTGGTCGTCTTCCTGACCCGCCAGCGCGCCCAGCCGGCGGCGCCTGTGGTCTATGGGGGCGGCAATGGCCTGAATGGTCCCCAGACGTTTGGTGCGGGCCCCGCTGCGGTGCCGGCGTATGGTCAGCCGGGCTACGGCCAGCCTGCGGGTAGCGGGCTGGGCGGCCAGGTCATGGGCGGGCTGGCAACGGGCCTGGCGGTGGGCGCCGGCGTGATGGCGGCCCAGGCCATCGGCAAGAGCTTGATGGGCCACGACACGCAGGTCGCACCGTCACCGGTGGTCGACAACACCTACGAGCCGCTGGCCGGCAACGGCGACATGGGCGGCCAGGACTTCGGCGTGGCCGACTCGGGCTCGTGGGACGACGGCGGTGGCGGCGGCGATTGGGACAACTGAAAGCCCCGCACCTTTACTCCTGATTTACAAAACCGTTCCCCGCCCAGGCGGAACGGGTGCTTACAATCCGCCTCTTATTCACTACCGGCCTCAGCCATGGAATCCGAAAGTTCCCGGCCTCCGGTCAGTTTGACGGGCACCTAGACACACCGTTGTCGTCATCGCTTGTCAGACTCGGCACGGAGGCACATGCCCAACGTGCCTGGCAAGCGAAACGAATGCCCGGGGCCTTTGCCCCGCATTCGAATGCATCCCCAGGTCTTTTTTTGAGAACCGGCGCCCGATGGAGCGCCACAGCCGTCGCATGTGTTTGCGACGCAGCAGGGGGAAATTGCAATGGTGACCCAAACCGCAAAGAATATTGTTCGCCGGCTCGGACCGGGCCTCATCACGGGGGCCGCGGACGACGACCCCAGCGGCATTGCCACCTACTCGCAGGCCGGCTCCCAGTTCCGCTTTGCGCTGGTGTGGACGCTGCTCATCACCACGCCGCTGATGATTGGCATCCAGATGCTGTCGGCCCGCATTGGCTGGGTGACCGGCGAGGGGCTGGCCAGCAACATCAACAAGATGTTCCCGCGCTGGCTGACCGTCACGCTGGTGGGCCTGCTGGTGGTGGCCAATACCATCAACATTGCGGCCGACATTGGCGCCATGGGCGAGGCTGCGCGGTTGCTCATGGGCGGGCCGCTGGCCCTGTACGTGGTGGGCTTTGGCCTGCTGTGCATTGCCACGCAGGTGATCTTCTCGTACGAGAGCACGGTGCGCATCCTGAAATGGCTCACGCTGGCACTGTTTGCCTATGTGGCGGTGATCCTGACGGTGCAGGTGCCGTGGCGGCAGGCCATTGCGGAGTCGCTGCACCCGTGGTCCTTCATTCCGTCGGGCACCTCGCTCAAGGACTATGCGGCCATGGTGGTAGCGGTGCTGGGAACCACCATCAGCCCCTACCTGTTTTTCTGGCAGGCCGCGCAGGAAGTGGAAGACAACAACCGCCGCCCCGAGGCGCAGGCGCTGCGCACGCACCCCGAATATGCGGCCGAGCATTTGTCGCGCATCAAGAGCGACACGTATGTGGGCATGACGTTTTCCAACGTCATCGCGCTGTGCATCGTCGTTGCTACGGCGGTCACGCTGAACCAGCAGGGCATCACCAACATCCAGACATCGGCCCAGGCGGCCGAGGCGCTGCGGCCGGTGGCCGGAGAGTTTGCCTTTGCCATCTTCGCGCTGGGCATCATCGGGACCGGCCTGCTGGCCGTACCCGTGCTGGCGGGTTCAGCAGCTTACGCCGTCAGCGAGTTGTATGGCTGGACGGCCGGCCTGTCGCACGGCTTTCGGGAGGCCAAGGGCTTCTACCTCATCATCGTGGCGGCCACGGGCATTGGCACGGTCATGGGCTACCTGGAGGTGGACCCGATCAAGGCCCTGGTTTGGAGCGCCATTGTGAACGGCGTCATTTCGGTGCCCATCATGGCGGCGCTCATGTGGATCGGCCAGTCTGAGCGCCTGATGGGCCGGCTCACCATCTCCACCCGGCACCGGGTCTTCGGCTGGGCCGCCACGGCGGTCATGGCGGTGGCCGTGGTGGTGATGCTAGCCACCAGCTTCTGACCTCCCATCGGGCGCGCTTTCAGCGCGGCACGAAGAAGGTGGATTTTTCGTGCAGAGTCACGACCTCGCCGGCGTGCTCCGTCTGGATGTCGAACACGATGGGGTTGGCCTGCCCGCGGTAGCTCTCCGCCGCATCGGGGGGCAGGGTCAGGCGCACGGGCAGCGACTCGATGCCGGTGGCCTCCACGTTCAGTTCGGGCGGCGTGACGATGGCAAGCCCCGGCAGGCCGGAAACGCTCACGTGGTAGCGCTGGGGCTGCTCGGTGCCGTTGGTGACTTGCAGGCGGTAGACGTTTTCCACGTAGCCACTGCCCACCACGCGGGCCAGCGTGCCGCGGTCCTTGATGATGTTCACGGAGTAGCCCTTGCGCAGGGACAGGCTGCCCACAAAGACCAGGCTGGTGACCAGCAGCAAGGCGCCGTAGATCAGCACGCGGGGGCGCCACACGCGGCGCACCATCTGCCCCGGCGTCAGGGACTGGGCGATGCCGTTGCCCGACGAGTAGCGGATCAGCCCGGTGGCGTAGCCCATCTTGCCCATCACGTCGTCGCAGACGTCGATGCAGGCGGCGCAGGCAATGCACTCGTTTTGCAGGCCATCGCGGATATCGATGCCGGTGGGGCACACCTGCACGCACAGAGTGCAGTCGATGCAGTCGCCCAGGCCCAGGGCCTTGGGGTCGGCCTTGCGCGGGCGCGAGCCGCGGGATTCGCCGCGGCCGGTGTCGTAGGCAATGACCATGGAGTCCATGTCGATCAGCGCGCTCTGGAAGCGGGCGTAGGGGCACATGTACTTGCACACCTGCTCGCGCATGTAGCCGGCGTTGCCGTAGGTCATGAAACCGTAGAACAGCACCCAGAACCATTCCCAGGGCGAGAGCGACAGCACCGCCAGCTCGCCGACCAGGGTGCGGATGGGCGTGAAGTAGCCCACGAAGGTAAAGCCCGTGACCAGGCCAATGGCAATCCAGATGAGCTGCTTGCTGCCCTTGCGCGCGAGTTTCTCCAACCCCCAGGGCGCGGCGTCCAGCCGCATGCGGGCCAGACGGTCGCCTTCGGTGTGGCGCTCGACCCAGAGGAACATCTCGGTGTACACGGTTTGCGGGCAGGCGTAGCCGCACCATAGGCGCCCCGCCACGGCGGTGAAGAAGAACAGCGCCAGCGCCGAGATGACCAGCAGCGCCGCCAGGTAGATGAAGTCCTGCGGGTGCAGCATCAGGCCCATGACGTAGAAGCGCCGCTCGTTCAGATCAAAGAGCACGGCCTGGCGGCCGTTCCACTGCAGCCAGGGCAGGCCGTAGAACACCACCTGCGTGATCCAGACCATCAGCCAGCGCCAGTTGGCAAACCAGCCGCGCACGGAGCGCGGGTAGATCTTGACCTGTTTTTCGTACAGTGACACCGTCGCGCCGTCGTCAGCGGTGGCCGCCTGCAGGCGGATGGGAATGGTTTTCTTGGGGGTGGGCATGCGGCACTATAAGAAATATTTGCGATGCATTTTATGAACGAGGCGCCGGGTCTGCAGGGCCGCGCCGCAATACCGTGACGCCGGCAGTGGACAATAGTGGGGAACCAAAAAGGGTTAAGCCCTTCCAATTCAATTTTTAGGAGCGTGTTTTGGATATTGCATTGCTGGTCAAGGCCACCGTCATGGGCATCGTCGAGGGGTTGACCGAATTCCTGCCGATTTCGAGCACCGGCCACCTGATCCTGGCAGGCTCCCTGCTAGGTTTTGACGACGACAAGGCCAAGGTGTTCGACATTGCCATCCAGACCGGCGCCATCTTTGCCGTGGTGCTGGTGTACTGGGACAAGATCCGCGCCACGCTGGCGGACCTGCCCACCGGCCGGCAGGCGCAGACGCTGGCGCTCAACGTGCTGATTGCCTTCCTGCCCGCGGTGGTGCTGGGGTTGCTGTTTGGCAAGGCCATCAAGGCGTATCTGTTCACGCCGGCGGTGGTGGCCACCACGTTCATCGTGGGGGGCTTCATTATCCTGTGGGCCGAGAAGCGTCAGGCTGCCGGCGGCAATGCCGTGCACGTGACCGACGCCGACGACATGACCTGGAAGGACGCCCTCAAGGTGGGCCTGGCGCAGTGCCTGGCCATGATTCCGGGCACCAGCCGCAGCGGCGCCACCATCATTGGCGGCATGCTGCTGGGCCTGTCGCGCAAGGCGGCAACCGACTTCTCGTTCTACCTGGCCATTCCCACCCTGATCGGCGCCGGCGCATACAGCCTGTACAAGGAGCGCGCCCTGCTGAGCCTGGCGGACCTGCCGCTGTTTGGCGTGGGGCTGGTGGTGTCCTTCCTCAGCGCTTGGCTGTGCGTGCGCTGGCTGCTGCGCTTCATTGCCACCCACAGCTTCACCGGCTTTGCCTACTACCGCATCGCCTTTGGTGTGGTGGTGCTGGCCACGGCCTGGACCGGCGTGGTGCACTGGGTCGACTGACCCTTTTCAGTGCTCCATGTTGCGCAGCGCCGTTTCGATGGCGGCTGCGGTGGCCAGGGGCTTTTCCATGGGAAAGAGGTGGCTGCCGTCGAGCATGAGCGTGCGGCCCCGGGTGATCTTCTCGGTCATGGCCATCCCCACCTGCTTCATCTCCTGCGAGGCGCGCCCGCCGATGAAGGTGACCGGGCACTTGAGCGGGTGGCGCGCCAGCAGGCGGTCCAGGTTGTCGGGCACGGTGTTGTAGAACAGGGTTTCCACGTCGCGGTGGAAGTTGAGCACGCGCTTGCCGTCGGCTTCGTGCGTGCCGTAGGTCACATAGTCCAGCAGCACCTGGTCGTCCCACTTGGCAAAGGCCTTCTTGTGGCGAAAGTGCTCGTAGGCCGCTTCCACCGAAGGCCAGCTCATGCGGCGCTGCCGGCTGACGGCACCGGGCGAGAGCGAGCCCATTACCTGCGTGGTCTTCATCACGCCCACGGCGGTGGAGCGCCAGCCGCCCAGGATGGGGGAGTCAATCAGCACCACGCCGCGCGCCAGCTCGGGCTGGCGCACCGCGGCCATCAGGCTCAGGAAACCACCCAGCGAATGGCCGACCAGCCAGACCGGCGCGCCGGCCTTCTCGACCTCGCCCTGCGCGAAGTCGATGAGTTGCTGCACCACCTGGGGCCAGTTGTTGCTGACGGGGTAGCGCGGGTCATGGCCGTATTGCTCAATGGCCTTGACGGTGTAGCCACGCGCGCGCAGGCTCTTGAACAGCACCTTGTAGGTGCTGGCGGGAAAGCTGTTGGCGTGGGAGAAAACGATGGTGGACATGGGGGCGGCAAGTCTGACGGGCGTCAGATCAGTTTTTCTTCAGGGGTCGTGATTTTCTTCAGGGGCAGGCTGCGCGCCGAGGGCACGCGCAGCGGCACCTCGGTCGGGCCGCCGTTCCACTGGGGGTCTTCAATGCTGTCGAACACCTCGCGCAGCTTCTGCCCCCAGCTGCCGTGCAGCATGCGGAAGTAGGGGTTGTTCTCGTCGATGCAGACAATCTTGTCGGTGCGGAACTGGTTGGCCTCGTACACCACCATGTCCAGCGGCAGCCCCACCGACAGGTTGGACTTGAGCGTGGAGTCCATGGACACCAGCGCGCACTTGGCAGCTTCGTCCAGCGGCGTGGCCGGGGTGATGACGCGGTCCAGCACGGGCTTGCCGTACTTGGATTCACCGACCTGGAAATAGGGCGTCTCCAGCGTGGCCTCGATGAAGTTGCCGGCCGAATACACCTGGAACAGGCGCATGCCTTCGCCCTGGATCTGGCCGCCGAAGATGAGCGACACATTGAAGTCCACACCGGCCTGCTTGAGCGAGACGGCGTCGCGCTCGTACACCTTGCGGATGGCCGAGCCCAGCACGCGGGCGGCGTCGAACATGCTCTTGGCGTTCCAGATGGTGATGCCTTCGTCGGTCTCGTGGTCCTTGAGCTTTTCCACCTGAAGGATCTCGCGCACTGATTGAGTGATGCTCAGGTTGCCGGCCGACAGCAGCACCATGAAGCGCTCGCCCGGCTTCTCGTAGACGATCATCTTGCGGAAGGTGCTGATCTGGTCCAGCCCGGCGTTGGTGCGGGAGTCGGAGAGAAAAACCAGGCCGGCGTTGAGTTTGATGGCGACGCAGTAGGTCATTTTCGGATGGTCCGGGTGCAAAGGGGAGAGTGTAGGGCAGGGCGTACGCCGAAGGGCGCTACGCCCTGGTGCCCAGCGCCTTCAGCTGGTACAGCGCCTCCAGCGCCTCACGTGGGCTCAGACTGTCAGGGTTTATGGCTGCAAGCGCCGTATCCACTGCGCTGACAGCTATTGTTTCTGTAGCGGGTGGCGCGGCAAAGAGGTCCACCTGCGGGCGGCTCTGGGTGGCTTGCGACTCCAGCGCGTCCAGCGCATGGCGGGCCTGGTTGAGCACGGCCGCCGGCATGCCCGCCAGCCGGGCGACCTGGATGCCGTAGCTCTTGCTGGCCGGGCCGCTCTGGATTTCGTGCAGGAAGACGATGTCGCGGCCCGACTCGGTGGCACTGACGTGCACGTTGAGCGCCTGGTGGTGCGTGGCGGGGAACTCGGTCAGCTCGAAGTAGTGCGTGGCAAACAGAGTGAAGGCCTGGGTCTTGTCATGCAGCTGCGTGGCAATCGCGCTGGCCAGGGCCAGGCCGTCAAAGGTGCTGGTGCCGCGACCGATCTCGTCCATCAGCACCAGGCTGTGCGGCGTGGCGGCGTGCAGGATCTGCGCTGCCTCGGTCATCTCCAGCATGAAGGTGGACTGGGCGTTGGCCAGGTCGTCGGCCGCGCCAATGCGGGTGTGGATGGCGTCTATGGGCCCCAGGCGGCAGGCGCTGGCCGGCACATAGCTGCCGATGGAGGCCAGCAGCACGATCAGCGCCACTTGGCGCATGTAGGTCGATTTGCCGCCCATGTTGGGGCCGGTGATGATCTGCAGGCGCTGCCGGGGCCCCATGTGGGTGTCGTTGGCGATGAAATTGCCACTGGAGAGCTCCGCCAGCCGCGCCTGCACCACGGGGTGGCGCCCGGCGGTGATGGCGATGCAGGGCTCCACCACGAACTGCGGCGCGCACCAGTCCAGCGTGAGCGAGCGCTCGGCCAGTGCGCACAGCGCGTCCAGCGCAGCCAGCGCGCGCGCCGTGCGGGTCAGCATGGGAATGAAGGCCTGCAGCCGGTCCAGCACCTGCTCGAACAGCCACTTCTCGCGGGCCAGGCCGCGCTCCTGCGCGGACAGGGCCTTGTCTTCAAAGGCCTTGAGCTCGGGGGTGATGAAGCGCTCGGCGTTCTTCAGCGTCTGGCGGCGGCGGTAATCTTCGGGCACCTTGTCCAGCTGGCCCTGGCTGACCTCGATGTAGAAACCGTGCACCCGGTTGAACTGCACCCGCAGGTTGGCAATGCCGGTGCGGGCCTTTTCGCGCCCTTCGAGTTCGAGCAGGAAGCTGTCGCAGTTGGTCTGGATGGCGCGCAGCTCGTCGAGCTCGGCGTCAAAGCCGCTGGCAATGACGCCACCGTCGCGCACCAGGGCGGCCGGCTCGGGGGCTATGGCTTGCTGCAGTAGGGCGGCGCACTCTGCGGGTGGGTGCAGGTCTTCGGAAATGGCAGCCAGATAGCCTTCAAGACCTCTCAGATGCTGCGTGATCTGCTCTGTTTTCTGTAGCGTGTTCAGCAGGGCAACCAGCTCGCGCGGACGCACCTGGCGCAGGGCGGTGCGGGCGGTGATGCGCTCCATGTCGGCGCTGCCCTTGAGCTGGCCGCGCAGGATCTGCCACAGCGCCGGGCGCAGCGTGGCAATGGCGTCCAGCCGTTGCTGGGCCTGGCTGCGGTCGCGCCGGGGCTCCAGCAGCCAGCTCTTGAACAGGCGGCTGCCCATGCCGGTCATGCAGGTGTCCAGCAGCGAGAACAGGGTGGGCGCGTCTTCGCCGCGCAGGGTCTGCACCAGCTCCAGGTTGCGCCGGGTGGTGGGCGGCAGGGCTATCAGTTCGCCGTCGCGCTGCACCTGCACGGTGCGGATGTGGCTCAGGGTGCGGCCCTGGGTGTGTTCGGCATAGCCCAGCAGGGCGGCGCAGGCCGCATGCGCCTGGGGCAGGTCCTGTGCGTTCCAGCCGGCCAAGCTGGCGGCCTGCAGCACGTCGAGCAGCTTGCGCTGGCCCAGGGCGCTGTCAAACTGCCATTCGGGGCGGGCCGTCAGGTACACAGCGCTGCCCCGGCGCAGGCGCTTGAGGCGGTCCTCGAAAGCCTGGGTGACACCGGTGCTGTAGGCCAGCTCGCTGGGTGCCACGCGGGCCACCCACTCGGGCACCTCGTCGGGGGCGCATTCGGCCAAGTGCACCACGCCCTGGGTGACGCTGAGCCAAGCCAGGCCGCAGCGGTTGCGCGGGCCCTGGTGCACGGCCATGAGGATGGATTCGGTTTTCTCGCTCAGCAGTTCGGTGTCGGTCAGGGTACCGGGGGTGACCACGCGCATCACCTTGCGCTCTACCGGGCCCTTGCCGGTGACCTCGCCCACCTGCTCGCAGATGGCCACCGACTCGCCTTGGCGGATCAGCTTGGCCAGGTACCCCTCCATGGCGTGAAAGGGCACGCCGGCCATGGAGATGGGCTGGCCGGCCGACTGGCCGCGGGTGGTGAGGGTGATGTCGAGCAGGCGCGCGGCCTTCTCGGCGTCGGCGTAGAACATCTCGTAGAAGTCGCCCATGCGGTAGAAGAGCAGGGTGTCGGGGTACTCGGCCTTGAGGGCCAGGTACTGGGCCATCATGGGCGTGTGGGCGGCCAACGGCGTGTCCTCGCTCGGCGCCTGGTTTTTATCTTTTGAAATCAAGGACTTGGATGTCATGTAAAAGCCGCCCCTAGGGTCTTCAGCGGGTTTGGGTGCCGCAGGGAAATGCAAGGGCCATTGTCCCGCACCGGTCGATCTGCCGATAAAGGACCGATTATCAGGCGCGAATGCAGGCGAAACGGGAGCTGCTGAAGCAGTTTTGCCGCTCCCTGCATTGGGGGGCGTTGGTGGTCACTTCTCCCGCGGTTGGGTCAAGCACAGGTGGGTTTCGGTGCGTTCGAGCGTGCCCTGTTTCTCCATCGAATAGATGCAGCGATACAACGCTTCGTGGGTAACGCCAAGCTCGGATGCCAGCGATTTGATCCCGGTGCCGATGGGAAAACGACCATCGGCCCCTTCGCTTTCCAGAAGATGGACGAAACGGTCCTGCACCCTGGTGAGGGAAAGCCTCTCGCATTGCAGCCGCAGACGTTTGACCTCCTTGTTGAGCATGGCAATCCAGCGCCCGGCGAAGCTTGAATCGCCATCGAGTGCATCGCGGATATCACCGATGGGAATTTGGACGATCCTGGAGTGGGCGACCACCTGCCCCTGGCAGTGGTACTTTGAAGACTTCAGGCTTGCCTCTCCGACGAACCCCCTGCGTGTACGCTGCAGGATGACGGCAGAGCCCTGCAGTCCTGGGCGTTCCAAGACCACTTCGCCATTGACCACGAAAAACATGTGCTTTGGGCTGTCGCCAGCCTTGAACAGGCAGGTTCCTTTGGTGAGCGCCGCTTCCTCGCAGGACGCAAGCAAACTCTTTGGCAGCAGTTCGTGAAGCTCTTGGACGGCGTCTGCACACATGGGTAAATTCTACTTGATATGATTTTAATCATATGATATTTATCATTTGCACGCAATACTTGCGCATCAGCCCAGCGAGGTAGCCGTGACCCAATCCATTCTTCAGTTCGGTGAAGTGCGACCCGAATTTCAAATACCTGTCCTCAACGAGCGGGCTGTGCGCGCAGCTGCGGGAATATTGTTTTTCCCGGCGCTGATCTGCTTCATGAATGCATGGCTCACCGGCAACTTCCAGCCCACACGGGTGTTTGTGGTCAGCTTCCTGATCGAGTTCACCATCCGCATTTTTGTGAATCCGCGTTTTGCGCCGGTCATGATTCTGGGGCAGTGGATAGTGCGCAAGCAGCCGCCGGAATGGAGCGGTGCTCCGCAAAAGCGGTTCGCATGGGCCATCGGCTTCGTGCTGGCGGCCACTATGTTTTACCTGGTGGTGCTCAACCATGTCATCGGGCCCATCAACCTGATCGTGTGCTCGATGTGCCTGATTTTGCTTTTCTTCGAAACAGCATTCGGCATCTGCATTGGCTGCAAGCTTTACAACCTGTTCAATGCAGAAAAAGCGCAGCTGTGTCCGGGTGGGGTGTGCGACATGCCCGCAGAGCAGGCTTCGTCTACTTCTCTTGCTCAGATGGCCATCGTCATCGCGTTTGCCGTTGCGGTCGGCACCATCGCCCAGTGGGTTTACAGCACGGCGCCCAAGGGGACTGCCGAGTTGGAGGCACCCGTTGCCGCCCCATCAGCAGCGCCCATTGATCCCGCAGAAGCGCAGCGCTGCAAAGTCCCGGATTTTGCCAAGGCGCTGGGCCACGAAGAAAAGTGGAAGCTTCACAACAACTGCAAGTGAAATCTTTTCGCGGCAATCCCTCGCGGTGCCCATCAATCGCGTTTCTGCTGAACGGATGGGCTGGTGCCAATGGCGTGACTAGCCGGTAACGTCGTCCAGTGGCTTGCGAAATCGCAAGGGGTGTGCGAGAAGCCCGTCTAGCATTCCCCTGTGCTGCTGTGTCTGCACGGTTTTGGAGGGGAGGGGTTAATGACCCGTAAGACGTTGGTCCTGTCCCTGGTGGGTGTGGGCCTGGTGGCGGTGGCGGCCGTCGGTTTCCTGCCACGGGGGTGGTTGTCTGGCCGTGACGTATCCGATCCGGGTGCGGGCTACACGGTTGCGCCAGTGCCCATTGCGCCGTTGCCGGCAGGGGCCGCACCCAATTTTCGGGCCGTCGTGCAGCAGTCGGCCCCGGCCGTGGTGGGCATTTCCGTGACCGGACAACCCCTGGGGGTGTCCGATGGGGGCACGCTCGATCTGGGGGACCCTTTCTATCTCTTTTACCGCGGCATCCCCGAGTTCCAGGCCCGCACGCCGGGGCTGCGGGTGCCGGTGCAGTTTCGTAGCCAGGGTTCGGGGTTCATCATCAGCGCCGATGGGCTGGTGCTGACCAATGCGCACCTGGTGCGCGACGCCCAGCAGGCCACCGTGCGCCTGGGGGACCGGCGTGAGTACCGGGCCCAGGTACTGGGGGTGGACACCGTGAGCGATGTGGCGGTGTTGCGCATGAATGCCGGGAACCTGCCCGTGGTGCGCCTGGGGGATGCCGAGCAGGCGCAGGTGGGCGACCCCGTCCTGGCCATGGGGGCGCCGTTGGGCTTCGATCCGGCGGTGTCGCAGGGCATCGTCAGCGCCAGGGGGCGCTCGCTGCCCGGTGACTCGGCGGTGCCCTTCATCCAGACCGATGCGGTGGTGCCGCCTGGCAGTTCGGGGGGGCCGCTGCTCGATGGCAGCGGCGCCGTGGTGGGCCTCAATGCCCAGATTTACCCGCAGTCGGGTGCGTACCAGGGGGCGTCGTTTGCCATTCCGATTCAGGTGGCGCTGAAGGTCCGGGACCAGATCCTTGCCAGCGGCCGCGTGTCCCACGCCTGGCTGGGCGCCCGGGTGCAGGACCTGAGCCCGGCGCTGGCGCAGGCGCGTGGCCTGGACCTGCCCGATGGCGCGCTGGTCACGTCCGTGGTGCCCGGCAGCGCGGCGGCACATGCCGGGCTCAAGGCCGGTGACGTGGTGACGCACGCCAATGGCGAGGCGCTGGTCCGCTCCGGGGACCTGAGCAGCCGGATCAGCCGTGCCGCACCGGGTGATGTCCTGCTGTTCAAGATCTGGCGCGACCGCCGCATGCTGGAGTTCCCGGCCACGCTGGGGCGCCTGGAGGAGGGCGTGCGCGCCCGGGCTTCGCGCGAGGCCGGCCCGTCGTCCGGGCCGCTGGGCTTGGCCCTGCGCCCGTTGACGCGCGACGAGCAGGCCATTGCCCATGTGCAGGGCGGTCTTCTGGTGCAGCGTGTTGCCGGGGCGGAGGCCTGGGCTGGCCTGGTGCCGGGTGACGTGCTGCTGACCCTCAACGGGGCGCCGCTGAAGTCGGTCGACCAGGTTGTTGGCGGAATCGGCAAGAAGGCCGGTGCGGCGGTGTTGCTAATCCAGCGCAGCGGCGAGCGCATGTTTGTGTCGCTGGAGCCGGGCTGAGGGGGCAGCGGCCAGCCCCCGCCGAGGCCGGGCTGGAAAAAGCTTGATCCATGATCACTACAAGGGTAGCCACTAATGGGCAGTGCGGGGTGTGGGCCCTATCATGGTGGCAATTTCATTCCGTTCTCCCAAGAATCCACTGTGGCGACCTCTCCCGATAGCGTGCAACCTGCGCCCCCCCCGTCCGCGCACGCCACAGACCCCGACGTTTTCGTGTCTGACGACACCTCGTTTTTCGGGGTTGTCTTCAGCCAGAGCCCGGAGGCCATTGCCGTTACCCGCGTGCGCGACGACGTGATCGTGGCGGTGAACGACGAGTGGCTCAAGTACACCGGCTATGACCGTCGCGAGGTGGTGGGCCATACCGCGGTGGAGATCGGGCACTGGGCCGACTCGGCCGCCCGCGAGAAAGCGTTCTACCCCCTGAAGATGGGCGGGCGCCTGACGGATGTCGATGTCACCGTGTTCCTGCGGGACGGCCTGCCCCGCATGGTGCGCATCAACGCCACGCGGGTGTCGGTCCAGGGCGAGGCCTACATCCTGGTTTACGCGCGCGACGTCACTGCGGAAAACCTGGCCCGGGAGGCACTCCAGGCCGGCGAAAAGGCGCTGGAACAGGCCAATGAAAAACTCAACCGCCAGGTCAAGATCTACGAGATGACCGAAACGGTGGCCCGGGTCGGGCACTGGGTGGTCTACCCGGGGGACCCCACGGTGCACCTGTCCCACGGTTATTCCCAGGTGGGTGGCCTAGGGGAGATCCAGTCGGCACCGGTCGGCGCGCACCTGCGCCGGGTGGTGAAGGAAGACCGTGAAAAGGTCAAGCAGGCTCTCAAGCGGATGACGGGCGAAGTGGTGGAGTACCGCTGGCAGCAGCCGGACGGCCACACCATCTGGCTGCGCTCGCGCATGCAGCGGCAGATCGAGAACGGTGTCGTCAAGGCCGACCTGGGCGTGGTGCAGGAGTTCACGGCAGAGCGGCAGGCCCTGCAGACCGTGAGCGACCAGCTGGCTTTTGTTCAGAAAATCACCAGCCGCGCGCCCAGCATGCTGTACGAGTTCCAGTGGTGGCCCGATGGCCGGATGGCGTTTCCGTTCGTCAGTGCCGCCGTGCAGCAGCTCTTTGGCGTCACCGAGGCCGAGGTGCGTGCCGACCCGGCCCGGCTCCGGGATCGGATCATGGCGGAGGACCTGCCCCACATCATGGAAACCGCCCGGGCGTCGATGGACACGCTGTCGATCTGGCAATGCGAATTCCGTGCGCGGGACGCCAACAACGTGGTGCGCTGGCTGCTGGGCAACTCGCAGCCCGAGCGGCAACCCAATGGTTCGGTGCTGTGGTGTGGTTCGATTGGCGACATCACTGCCCAGAAAGAGGTGGTTGCACGCCTGCAGGACAGCGAGGCGCGCTTTCGCAGCCTGACCGAGCTGTCCTCTGACTGGTACTGGGAGCAGGACGAACACTACCGGTTCATTCGCGTGCAGGGCAGCGTGGATGCCGCCAGAGCCTTGCGGGCCAAACAGGTCCTTGGAACCACGCGGTGGGGGGACGATGTAGTGGGCGTCAGCCCGGAGCAGTGGGCCGCCCACCGCGCCGCGCTGGACGCGCGCGAGACGTTCCGGGATTTTGAAATGCAGCGCCGGGGCGCGGACAACGTTCTGGTCTGGGTCTCCATCAGTGGCGCGCCCGTGTTTGACGCCGACGGCGTGTTCCGGGGCTACCGGGGTACCGGGCGCGATATCACCGCGCGCAAGCAGGCCGAGGCCGACATTGAGCGGCTGGCGTTTTTCGATGCCCTGACCGGTTTGCCCAACCGGCGCCTGCTGATCGACCGGCTGAACCATGCGGTGGAGTCCGGCACGCGCCGGGGCAGCTACGGTGCACTGCTGTTCATCGATCTGGACAACTTCAAGATGCTCAACGACACCGTGGGGCACCACATGGGCGACGAGCTGCTCAAGCAGGTGGCCGCGCGCCTGAGTGCCTGCGTGCGCAGCATTGACACGGTGGCCCGCCTGGGTGGCGACGAATTCGTGGTCATGCTGGAAGAACTGAGCGAGAACGCGCTGGAGGCCGGTGCGCAGGCCGAGGCCGTGGGCAAGAAAATCCTGGAGGCACTCAACCGGCATTTCGAATTGGGTGGCCAGCAGCACCACAGCTCCCCCAGCATTGGTGTGACGCTGTTCTTCGACCACCAGCAAAGCGTGGACGAGCTGCTCAAGCGCGCCGATCTGGCCATGTACCAGGCCAAGGCGGCCGGGCGCAACACCCTGCGCTTCTTTGACCCGGCCATGCAGGCCGCGGCCTCGTCGCGGGCGGCGCTGGAGGCAGACCTGCGCCAGGGGCTGGCGCGCGACGAGTTCCGGCTGTACTACCAGCCGGTGGTCGACGAGTGCAGCCGCGTGACCGGCGTGGAGGCCCTGTTGCGCTGGCAGCATCCGCAGCGCGGGCTGGTGTCGCCGGGGGAGTTCATTCCGGTGGCCGAGCAGACCGGCCTGATCCTGCCACTGGGGGAGTGGGTGCTGAAGGAGGCCTGCGCGCAGCTGGTGGCCTGGAGCACGCAGCCCGCCACCCGCAACCTGACCATGGCCGTGAATGTAAGTGCGCGCCAGTTCCGCCACCCCGAGTTTTCCAGCCAGATACTGACCCTGCTGCGCCTGAGTGGCGCCAACCCCTATCGCCTGAAGCTGGAGCTGACCGAGAGCCTGTTGCTGAGCGATTTTGACGACGCCATCGTCAAGATGAGCGAGTTGCGCTCCATTGGTGTGGGCTTCTCGCTGGACGATTTCGGAACCGGCTATTCCTCGCTGTCCTACCTCAAGCGCCTGCCGCTGGACCAGCTCAAGATCGACCAGTCGTTCGTGCGCGACGTACTGACCGACCCCAACGACGCGGCCATTGCCCGCACCATCCTCAACCTGGCCCAGAGCCTGGATCTGGGCGCCGTGGCCGAAGGGGTGGAAACCGCCGGCCAGCGCGACTTTCTGCTGCGCAACGGCTGCAAGGCCTTCCAGGGATATTTCTTTGGCCGGCCGGTTCCCGTTGGGGAGTTGCAGCTGGGCGAAGCGTCCGACCGGTCTTGAACCGGCCGGAGTGATTCAGAACATCAGAACGGTGCGTCGCCAGTGGCGTCGTCGGACGCCGCATCGGGCGCTGCTTCGGCGGGTGCCTGGGCGGCCTGGCGCAGCGTGGCCTTCTCGCCGGCGCTGGCGAACTTGCTGTATTTGCCCAGAATGCCCACCAACTGCCCGTAGACGCGGGGGGTGCCGGCCAGGCATTCACCCTGTTCCAGGAACTCGGATTCCCCAGTGAAGTTGCCCACCAGGCCGCCGGCCTCGGTGATGAGCAGCGAGCCCGCGGCCACGTCCCACGGTTGCAGGCCGGTTTCAAAGAAGCCGTCGGTGTAACCGGCGGCCACGTAGGCCAGGTCCAGTGCGGCGGCGCCGGGGCGGCGCAGGCCGGCCGTGCGCTGCATCACATCGCCCATCATGGCCAGGTAGTTGCTGAAGTTGTCGCCCGGGCGGAAGGGAAAGCCGGTGGAAATGAGGGATTCCCGCAGTTGGGTCCGTTTGGAGACGCGCAGGCGGCGGTCGTTCAGGTAGGCGCCGCGGCCTTTGGTGGCGGTGAAGAGGTCGTTGCGGGTGGGGTCGTACACCACCGCCTGTTCGATCTTGCCCCTGACGGTCAGCGCAATGCTGACGCAGTAGATGGGCAGGCCGTGGATGAAATTGGTGGTGCCGTCCAGCGGATCGATGATCCACACGAACTCGGAGTCCTTGGCGCCATGCTCGCGTCCGGATTCCTCGGCCCAGATGCCGTGGCCCGGATAGGCCGTCAGCAGGGTTTCTATGATCGCCTGTTCTGCAGCCTGATCCACTTCGGTGACGAAGTCGTTGGCCTTTTTCTGGGACACGCGCACCGACTCGATATCGAGCGCGGCGCGATTGATGATGGAACCGGCGGCACGGGCGGCTTTGACAGCCACGTTGACCATGGGGTGCAGATTGAGCGACATAAATTGTGGTGAAGAGCTGGGTGGATCCGCGCGGCGATGCGGGCGGCGACAATAGGCCCATTTTAGCTTCAGCGTGAAAAACCTTGCGGGCCGTTGCCGGCCGGCGCTGAAACTTGGCCGTTTTACCGGAAACACACCACAGTGAAAACCCGATTCATTCTCATCCAGACCAGCCACGCGGGCAACGTGGGTGCTGCGGCCCGCGCCATGAAAACCATGGGCTTTGACGACCTGGTGCTGGTGGCGCCGCGCTGGGCCAACGTCTTGCGCCGCGAAGAAACCATCCAGCGCGCCAGCGGGGCGCTGGACGTGCTGGAGAAGTGCCGCATTGTCGACACGCTGGACGAGGCGCTGGACGGCATCTCCCACCTGTGCGCCACGGCCATGACCCCACGCGACTTCGGCCCGCCCACCACCACGCCGCGTGAACATTTCGAGTTGCTATCAAAAGCGCAGCACTCTGCGCAGGTGGAACCTGGTCTGCAAGCCCATTTGGCGGGTCAAACGGGGGTCGGCTTCCTGTTTGGTTCCGAGCGTTTCGGCATGCGCAACGAAGACGTGTACCGCTGCAATGTCTGCCTGAGCATTCCCAGCAACCCCCAGTTTGGTTCGCTCAACATCGGCGCGGCGCTGCAGGTCATCGCCTACGAGTGGCGCCTGGCCCTGGGGGGCTTTGGCGTGCAGCCGACGGTGCCGCGGCCTGCGCGGGCGGACATGGCGCAGGTCAGCGGCATGCTCAACCACCTGGAGCAGGCGCTGGTGGCGCTGAAGTTTCTGGACCCCGCCTCCCCCAAGAAGCTCATGCCGCGCCTGAACCAGCTGTTCAACCGGGCGGCGCTGGAGGAGGAGGAAATCCACATCTTGCGCGGCATTGCCAAATCCATCCTGCAGCGGTCGCAAGCCAAGTCCGCGCCGGTGGCAGGCGATTCCCTGAGCGGATAGACTCCTAGCCATGTTTTCCCGCCTACGCTCCGACATCCAATGCATCCTGGACCGCGACCCCGCTGCGCGGACCACCTGGGAGGTGCTGACCTGCTACCCCGGCCTGCATGCGGTGGTGCTGCACCGGCCGGCGCACTGGTGCTGGACCCATGGGTTCAAGTGGCTGGGGCGTTTCATCTCGCATTGCGCGCGCGGGCTCACGGGCATTGAGATCCATCCCGGTGCCATCATCGGCCAGCGGGTGTTCTTTGACCACGCCATGGGTGTGGTGGTGGGCGAGACCGCCGAAATCGGCGACGGCTGCACCATCTACCAGGGGGTGACCCTGGGCGGAACCTCGCTGTACAAGGGCGTCAAGCGCCACCCCACCCTGGGCAAGGACGTGGTGGTGAGCGCCGGTGCCAAGGTGCTGGGCGGCTTCGAGGTGGGAGACGGCGCCAAGATCGGCAGCAACGCGGTGGTGATCAAGCCGGTGCCGGCCGGCGCCACGGCGGTGGGCATTCCGGCGCGCATCATTCCCAGCAAGAGCGGCGAAAGCGCCGATGTCACCAGCACCGACCGCAAGTTCACTGCCTACGGCATCACCCAGGACGACGACCCGGTGAGCCAGGCCCTGCGCGGGCTGATCGACTCGGCTTCGGGCCAGGAGCACCAGATCGCCATGCTGTGGCAGGCGATCGAAAAGCTGTCGGCCAACCGCACCGCCACCGACTGTGTGCCGGGGGACGCGGCGCGCAAGGAATGCTTCGAGGCCGAGCGCCTCAACCAGCTGCTGGGCAAGTAGTCCGGTTTACGCCGCCAGGGGGCGGATGGCGCTCTTGGGCCGGAAGGCCTTGCACACCGCATCGTGGGTCTGCAGGTAGGGGCCGCCAATGAGGTCGATGCAGTAGGGCACGGCGGCAAAAATGCCGGGTACCACCGACTGGCCTTCGGCGTCTCTCAGGCCTTCCAGCGTTTCGGCAATCGACTTGGGCTGGCCGGGCAGGTTGATGATCAGGCTCTGGTCCCGGATCACGGCCACCTGGCGCGACAGGATCGCGGTGGGCACAAATTTCAGGCTGACCTGGCGCATCTGCTCGCCAAAACCGGGCATTTCCTTGTGCGCCACGGCCAGGGTGGCTTCGGGGGTCACGTCGCGCAGGGCCGGGCCGGTGCCACCGGTGGTGAGCACCAGGCTGCAGCCCGCCTGCACCAGCTCCACCAGGGTGGCGCTGATGGTTTCGCGCTCGTCGGGAATCAGCCGGGTCTCGAAGGTCAACGGGTTCTGCAGCGCGCGCGCCAGCCAGTCTTGCAGGGCGGGCAGGCCCTTGTCTTCGTACACGCCGCTGGAGGCGCGGTCGCTGACGGACACCAGGCCGATCCGGACCGGCTCCAGTGCCGAAGAGGTGGTGCCGCTCATGCATCGGCTCCCGGGTTGTGGGGCAGCTCGGCGGTGTCGGCTGTGGTGTCGGGCACATCGGGGCCCTGCGCCAACTGCTCACGCACCAGCTGGAAGATGTCACGGTAGGCGCGGCCATGGCGTAGCGCCTCGCCGGGTTTCTCGGGCTTGGCGTCCTTGCGGGCCTGGCGGATCAGGGCGCGCAACTGCTGGCTGTCGGTGCCGGGGCTGACGTTCATCCACTGGCCGACCGCATCGTCGTCGGCAATCAGGCGGTCACGCCATTGCTCGGCCGCATGCAGCGCCAGCGTTTCCTGCGCCGAGGGCGTGTGCTGCTCCACCAGCGCGGTGCGGATGGCGTCCAGCGTCTCCGGAGGGAGCTGGCGCATGCGCTTGCCGATGAACTGCAGCAGGCGGCGGCGCCCCTCGAAGTTGGTGATGCGCTTGTACTCGGCCAGGGCTTCCACCAGTTTTTCGGGGAGTTCCAGGCGCGTGATCAGGTCGGCGCGCAGGGTCAGCAGGTCTTCGCCGAGCTTCTGCAGCTCGGTGCTTTCCCGTTTGAGGTCGGTACGGCTCTTTTCGTCCGTACCCTTGAGCTCACGCTTGAATTCCAGGTCCAGTTCGCTGCCTTCGGCAACGAACTTGCCCTTGACGAAGTAGCCTTTTTTTAGTTTGCTCATATAGCCAAGTATCATAGCCTCCGCTATGCACAAACCCCATTCTTCCCCCAAATCGTCTTCCCCGGCCAAGCCGGCGGACAGTGGCTTTGCCCACAGTCGCCCGTTTTTCGAATCGCTGGTGGATGCGGCGCTGGCGCAGGCCAAAAAGCTGGGGGCGACCGATGCCGGCGCCGAGGTGTCCGAGGGCTGCGGCCTGAGCGTTTCGGTGCGCAATGGCGAGCTGGAGAATGTGGAGCGCAACCGCGACAAGTCGCTGGGCGTGACCGTGTACGTGGGCAACCGCCGGGGCAACGCCAGCACCTCCGATTTTTCGCAGGCCGCCATTGCCCAGACGGTGCGCGCCGCCTACGACATTGCGCGTTTCACGGCCGAAGACCCCTTTGCCAGCCTGCCCGACGCGAAGGACATCGCTCCCGTGGCCGACCGCGCGCGCGACCTGGACCTGTTTCACCCCTGGGCCATCACCAGCGAAGAGGCCATGCGCTTGGCGCTGGAGTGCGAGGCGGCGGCCCTGGCCACCGACCGGCGCATCACCAACAGCGAAGGCGCGGCCGTGTCGGCCCAGCAGTCGCATTTCTTCAGCGCCCATACCCGCGGTTTTCGCGGCGGTTACGCCAGCTCGCGCCATTCCATGTCGGTGTCGCCGATTGCCGGCAAGGGCGATGACATGCAGCGCGACAGCTGGTACAGCTCCATGCGCCACCCGGGCGAACTGGCATCGCCCGCAGCCATTGGCCGCTACGCCGCCGAGCGCGCCCTGAGCCGCCTGAAGGCACGCAAGATTGCGACCGTGGAATGCCCGGTGCTGTTCGAGTCACCGCTGGCGTCGGGCCTGGTGGGCGGGCTCGTGCAGGCCCTCAGCGGCGGCGCGCTGTACCGCAAGAGCTCGTTCCTGCTGGACTCCCTGGGCAAGATCGTGCTGCCCCGGCACATCGATGTGCGGGAAGACCCGTTTGTGCTGCGCGGCAAGGGCAGCTCGCCCTTCGATGACGAAGGCGTCAGCGTCAGGGCCCGCCAGGTGGTGGAAGGCGGGCGCGTGCAGGGGTATTTCCTGAGCAGCTACTCGGCGCGCAAGCTGGGCATGCAGACCACAGGCAATGCCGGTGGCTCGCACAACCTCACGTTCACCTCGCGCCTGACCCGGCCCGGAGACGATCTGGACGCCATGCTGAAGAAGCTGGGCACCGGTCTGTTCGTGACCGAGCTCATGGGCCAGGGCGTGAACTACGTCACGGGTGACTACTCCCGCGGTGCCAGCGGCTTCTGGGTGGAAAAAGGGCGCATTGCCTACCCGGTGCACGAGATCACCATTGCCGGAAACATGCGGGCCATGCTCAAGGGCATCGAGGCGGTCGGCGCCGACACCTACAACTACGGCGCCAAGACGGTGGGCTCCATCCTGGTCAACCGCATGAAGGTGGCGGGGAGCTGAGCCCCCTGCGGGCATTTCCCTCTCCATTGCCGCCGCCTTGTAGTCAGCGCAGACTTGCGCTGTGGCAGGGATTGCTGGTTAAATACATCATGTGATGATGTATTTTTAATCCGCTCCTTATGACTACCCGCACTGAACCCGACAACTGGGACCCACGGTCCGAATCGGTCATCAACGACCCCATTGCCGCCTACGACCGGATGCGTCAGCGCTGTCCGGTGGCGCACAGCGGGTACCTGCACTGGTCCGTGTTCCGGCATGAAGATGTGCTGCGGGTGCTGGGCGACCACCGTACCTTCAGCAATGCGGTTTCCCGCTACCCTTCCGTGCCCAACGGGATGGACCCGCCGGAGCACACCCGCTACCGGCGCGTGATTGAGCCGTACTTCAATGCGCAGCGCATGCAGGACTTTGCACCCCTGTGCCGCGAGATTGCAGTGACACAGTTGCAGGACCTGTCAGCGCACGAGGGGGTCGTGGAGATGACCACCTTTGCGGAAGATTTTGTCTTGCGCATCGAATGCGCGTTTCTGGGCTGGCCGGCGGACCTGCATGAACCGCTGCGCCAATGGATACGCCGCAACCAGCAAGCCACGTTGTCGCGTGAGCAAGCGGCAATGGACGCCGTGGCGCTGGAGTTTGACGGCTACATCAAGGCGCTGTTGAGGGTGCGCCGCGATGCCGGTGAGGCCGCGCCGGAGGACATCACCACCAGCCTGCTGCGCACCCGGATTGCTGGCAAGGAGCTGGGAGAGGATGCCATTGTCAGCATCTTGCGCAACTGGACGGTGGGTGAACTCGGCACTATGGCTGCCAGCGTGGCGATACTGGCCCACTACCTGGCAGCACAGCCCGCCTTGCAGGAGCAGCTGCGCGCACAGCCGGCATTGCTGCCAGCGGCCATTGATGAAATCCTGCGCATCCATCCGCCGCTGTTCAGCAACCGCCGGATTGCCACCGAACCCACCCAGATCGGTGGGCAGGCCCTGATGGCGGGCGATCGCATTACGCTGATGTGGGCGTCGGCCAATCGGGACGAGGCCGTGTTTGGCGACCCGGACGGGTTTCGGCTGGACCGCAATCCGTCACAGAATCTGTTGTACGGCGCGGGTATCCATGTCTGCCCCGGGGCACCGCTGGCTCGGCTGGAGTTGCGCATCCTGCTGGAAGAGTTGCTGCGCCATACGCAGCGTCTGGAGCTGGTGCCCCAGCAGGCGCCACAGACGGCCGTCTATCCGGCCAGCGGCTTTGCGTCGCTGCCACTGCGGATTCAGTGGCAGCCCAACGCGGTTTAGCCGGCCAGCGCGGTCTTCACGGCGGCTGACACGGTGCCCATTTCGGCCTTGCCGGCCAGCCGGGTCTTGACCACCCCCATGACCTTGCCCATGTCGCCCGGGCCCTTGGCGCCCAGTTCGGCCACGATGGCCTTCACTTCGGCCAGCACCTCGTCGGCGCCCATGCGCTGGGGCAGGTAGGCCTGCAGCACCTTCATCTCGGCGGCTTCCTTGTCTGCCAGTTCCTGGCGTTCGGCCTTGACGAAGGCCTCGATGCTGTCCTTGCGCTGCTTGATCAGCTTGTCCACGATGGCCACCACGGCCACGTCGTCCAGCTCCACACGCTCGTCCACTTCCTTCTGCTTGCACGCGGCCAGCAGCAGGCGGATGGTGCCCAAGCGCTCGCTGTCCTTGGCGCGCATGGCGGTTTTCATATCTTCCGTGATTTGGTCTTTGAGTGACATGGCGTGGATTCCTGAAAGAGAGAGGGGTGAAAACAAAAAAAGCCCGCCGGAGCGTCCCCAAGCGAGCTTTTTTGTGGGCCGGAAACTGCGAGCAGCTTCGGGGCCAGAAACTGTCAGTAGAGTTTCTTCGGGAGCTGCATGCTGCGGATGCGCTTGTAGTTGCGCTTGACGGCAGCGGCCTTCTTGCGCTTGCGCTCGGCAGTGGGCTTCTCGTAGAACTCGCGGGCGCGCAGGTCGGTCAGCAAGCCCAGTTTTTCGATGGTGCGCTTGAAGCGACGCAGGGCTACGTCAAACGGCTCGTTTTCTTTTACACGGATGGTTGTCATTACGTAATGTTGTCCAAAATGTGCTGATCAAGATTCACGGGGGGAGATCGGGCCCCACATGCCTCGCTCAGCGGTGTTCCCCGTCTTAACTAGTATTGGCCGACGGGGTATTGCCAGAAAAGCCTTGGATTATAAC
The DNA here is from genome assembly GCA_019449595.1 of Rhodoferax sp. GTDB lineage: Bacteria > Pseudomonadota > Gammaproteobacteria > Burkholderiales > Burkholderiaceae_C > Allorhodoferax. The sequence goes on from JAGRPL010000004.1 coordinate 461,162, forward strand.
GTTTTTGGGCCAACATTCAAACGCGCCCGCCCGGCCAGACGCTAAACGCGGTCGGCGGCTGCGGGCGCCCTCAGCTTGGCCGCCAGGCCCTGCGCGCAGGCGTAGCCGCTGGCCCAGGCCCACTGGAAGTTGTAGCCGCCCAGCCAGCCGGTCACATCCACCACCTCGCCAATGAAATACAGGCCGCTCTGGCGCGACTCCAGGGTCTGGCTGGACAGCGCGGTGGTATCCACGCCGCCGGCCGTGACCTCGGCCTTCTTGTAGCCCTCCGTGCCGGTGGGGGTGAGCTCCCAGCGGTTCAGGCGTTCGGCCAGTGCGGCCAGCGCCTTGTCGGAGGCTTCGTTGACCGGGCGTTGCCAGTTGTGCCCCGGGGCCGCGCCCTGGGCCACCCAGGCGTCGGCCAGCCGCGCGGGCACCAGGGCCGTCAGTTCGTTGGCGATCAGCTTGCGCGAGCGGGCTTTGGCCTGCTGCAGCCACTGGGCGGCATCCTGTCCGGGCGCCAGGTTCAGGCGGATGGGCGTGCCCTCCCGCCAGTAGCTCGATATCTGCAGCACGCCGGGGCCGCTCAGGCCGCGGTGGGTGAACAGCAGGTCTTCCAGGAAGGCCACCTTGTCCTTCTTGCTGCCGGTTTCAATCTGCACCGGTAGGGACAGGCCCGACAGTTGGGCGAACGGGGCCCAGGCGTCGGCATCAAAGGTGAGCGGCACCAGTGCCGGGCGGGGGGGAACGACGGGCAGGTCGAATTGCCGGGCAATGCGCCAGCCGAAGTCGGTGGCGCCAATCTTGGGAATCGACAGGCCGCCAGTGGCCACCACGACGGCGGCGCACTGGACGGTCCCGTGGCTACTATCAATTTCATAGCTACCTGCGCTGTTTCCATGAGGGGTTGTGGCCAGATAGCGTATGGATTTCACACTGCAGGGCTGCCAGCGCGTGACGCCACCGGCGGCGCACTCGGCCAGCAGCATCTGCACGATGTCTTCGGCCGAACGGTCGCAGAACAGCTGGCCCTTGTGCTTTTCGTGGAACGGAATGTGGTGGCGTTGCAGCAGGGCGGTGAAGTCGCCCGGGGTGTAGCGCGACAGGGCCGAGCGGCAAAAGCGCGGGTTCTCGCCGAGGAAGTTGGCCGCCGTGGTGTCCTTGTTGGTGAAGTTGCAGCGTCCGCCGCCCGAGATGCGGATCTTCTCCGCCACCTGGTCGCTGTGGTCCAGCACCAGCACCTTCAGGCCCAGCTGGCCCGCCACACCGGCACAGAACAGGCCGGCGGCACCGGCGCCCACGATCACCACGTCAAACTTTTGCATGGGGCGCAGTGTAGACGCTGGCCTGTCGCATCCCGGGAGGGGGTAGTCCGGCGCAAGCCCATGGCCGACGCCACCCAGCCCTCTGCAGACACGTTTCTGGCCGGATTCCGTCAGGCGCCCGGGGCAAGGCTGGGGACCGGTGGTGGCAGCGGGGCGCGCCACTCAGGCGCTGCGCTGTCCGGCTTGCGGCTGCTGCAGCGCCAGCAGGCCTTGCAGCACGTCACCCACCACGATGATGCTGGGGCTGGCCAGTTGCTCGCGCGCAATCGTGGCCTGCAGCTGATCCAAGGTGCACACGGCGTGGCGTTGGTGGGGCAGGCTGGCGTTCTGGATGATGGCCACCGGCGTGCTGGCCGGCAGTCCGTGCAGCAGTTCGCCCTGGATGCGGGCCGCGCCGCTGACGCCCATGTAAATCACCAGCGTGAGCCGGGCCTGGCGGGCCGTGGCGGCCAGGGCCCGCCAGTCGGTGCCGGCATCGCCCGGCTTGGCATGGCCGGTGACGAACACCACGCCGTGGGCATGTTCGCGGTGGGTCAGCGGCACGCCCAGGGACGTGGCAGCCGCCAGCCCGGAAGTGATGCCGTTGATAACGTGCACCCGCACACCGGCGGCCTGCAGGTGCTCCACCTCCACGCCGCCGCGGCCAAACAGGAAGGGGTCGCCGCCCTTGAGGCGCACCACGGTCTCGCCTTCCTGCGCAGCGGTGAGCATGAGTTTTTCGATGAAGGACTGCGGGGTCGACTGGCAGCCGCCGCGCTTGCCCACGTACACCACGCGTGCCGTGGGTGCGGCAAAGGCCACGATGGCCTCGTTCACCAGGTCATCGACCAGCAGCACGGTCGCCGCCTGGATGGCCTTGAGGGCCTTGACGGTGAGCAGATCGGGGTCGCCGGGGCCGGCACCCACGAGGGTGACCTGGCCGGAGCACGAAGGGGATGCAAGGTGGTGTGTCATGGTGACTGCACCAGACGCAAGATGTGGGCCACTTGCTGGGCAATGGGGGCCGGCACCGGCTGCGCACCGCTGAGCACGCTGCGGATGTAGGCCGCGGTGCTGGGTGCATCAATGGTGGCGGGCAGCGCGGGCAGTTCGGCCAGGCTGCCGCTCTGGTGGCTCTGCAACTCCACGCTGTGGCCGCCCACGAAGGCCTGCATCCGGGGTGTGCGCCGCGGGTCGGCCACGGCCTCGCCTTCGGTGCCGCGCAGCAGCAGGGCGTTGGTGCCTGTCAGGGCCAGCGTGGCGGCCATGGACTCGGCGTACTCGGGGTGCGTGTAGCTGCTCACCAGCAGGCTCGGGCCGGCGCAGGGAATCATCAGCTTGACCAGGCTGTGGGCCGGGTTGCGCAGGCCCACCACCCGGCGCACGTCCAGCAGGCGCTGCAGGCCCGGGTTCAGCAGCGCCGTGGGCACGTAGGCCACGCTGCCGGGTGCTATGGATTCGATAGCTGTCTGCGCAGGGATGCCAAGCTCCAGCAGCACTTCGGAGGCGAGAATGCGCTGGGACTCGGTGGCCGTGCCATGCACCAGAACCGCCAGGCCCTCGCGTGCCAGCAGCAGCGCCAGCAGTGGGGTGAGCACCGGCAGCTTGCGGGCGCCGTTGTAGCTGGGAATGACGACGGTGGGCGTGGCGCCCGCCGGCACCCGGTGCAGGCGCTGGTGGGTGGCGTCGAGAAAGCCGGCCATCTCCTCGGGGGTTTCGCCCTTGATGCGCATGGCGATGCAGAAGGCGCCCACTTCCAGATCGGTGACGGTGCCGTCAAGCACCTGGCCGAACAGGTCGGCGGCCTGCTCGCGCGTCAGGTTGCGCGCTCCGTCCTTGCCGCGCCCGATTTCCTTGATGTATTTTCCAATGCCCATGGTTGCATTGTGCGGGATATCAGGCCGCCGGCACGGGCTGCATGGAGACGCGCACCATGCGCTGGATCTCGGGCAGGCAGGAGCCGCAGTTGGTGCCGCATTGCAGCGCGCCCTGCAGTTGCGCCAGGCGCTCGTCGGCGTACCCTCGGCACTGGCCCAGCTGTGCGGTGATGGCCGTATCGGTCACGTTGAAGCAGGTGCACACCGGCTTACCGCGCGATTGCACGGCCACCGGTGCGGTGGCGCCTGGCGACAGCAGCAGGCGGCCATAGGCCTGCGCCGGCAGGGCGTCCTGCAGCAGGGTGGTGATCCAGTGCTGGGCGCTGGTGTCGCCGGCCAGCACAAAGGCGTTGAGCTGGACCGTGGCCGCCGGGTCTGCGGCCTGTTCGGGGCGCACCAGCTGCACCGTGCGGCGCTGGCCGCGCTTTCTGTCGGCGTAGCGCAGCACATCGGTGCCCTCCAGGCCCAGCAGGGCTTCAATGTTGGCTAGCACCCCGTCCGGGGGCGCTTCGTGGCCGGCAGCCCGAAACAGCACGCCGGTGCGGTCGCGGCCAAAGGGGGTGCAGCTGGCAAAGGGAAACCGCGCCATCAAGCCCTTGAGTTGCTCGCGGACCTGCAAGACCCGCGCCTGCGGCAGCCACGCCACGCCCAACAGCGCCCAGGGCAGCTCGGCCTTGAGGATCTTGACCGGCGTGTGCTTGAACTCGGGCTGGTGGGACGTGGGGCAGCATGCCGGGGTGGTGAGGGCGTTCACGCCGGCCAGCACCCGCCCGGTGCTGCTGGAACCACTGAGGTATTCCTCGCCCCAGTGCATGGCCATGAAGGCCTGGCCCAGGCCCAGCCCGCTGTCGGTCTGGACCGGCACGACGATGGAGCCTTGCGGGCTGGTGACGTGCACCAGGTCGCCGTCGTGCAGCTGGCGCTGCTGCATGTCCTGCGGGTGCATCTGGACGGCCGGCTCGGCTACATGGCCAAAGAGGCGGCCCAGCGTGCCGGTGCGGCTCATGCCATGCCACTGGTCGCGCAGGCGCCCGGTGGTCAGCGCGATCGGGTAGCGTGCGGTGCGCGGCTGCGCCACCGGCTGGTAGGGGGTGGCTACGAAGCGGGCCCGGCCGTCGGAGGTGGGGAAGCGGGCGTCGGTGTAGAGCCGCGCGGTGCCGTGGGGTGCGCCCAGCGGCAGGGGCCATTGCTGGGGGCCTTGCGCGTCGAGCTGGGCGTAGGACAGGCCGGTGATGTCCAGGTCGCGCCCCTGGGTGGAGGCGCGGTGTTCGTTCCAGATGGACTCGGGCGTGGTGTAGGGAAACAGCCCCCGGGGGGCTCCGGGCAGGCGCTGCTCCAGCCGCCGGGCAAAGTCGACGGCGATGGACCAGTCGTGGCGCGGTCCTTGTGCCTGCCCTTGTGTCGATGCCTGCGGTGTGGGGGGCGGGACGGCTGCGCGCACGCGGGAAATCCGCCGCTCGCTGTTGGTCACTGTGCCGTCCTTTTCGCCCCAGGTGGTGGCGGGCAGCAGCAGGTCAGCATAGGCGGCGGTGGCGGTGGTGGCAAATGCTTCCTGCACCACCACGAGCTCGGCGCGCGCAAGCGCCTGGCGCACCGTGGCCTGGTCGGGCATGCTGTGCGCCGGGTTGGTGCAGGCAATCCACAGGGCTTTGATCTCGCCGTCGGCGGCGGCCTGGAACATCTCCATCGCCGTCTTGCCGGGTGCCTCGGGCACGCTTGGCACGCCCCACAGCGCAGCCACTTCGGCGCGGTGCGCGGGGTTGGCCAGGTCGCGGTGGGCGCTGAGCAGATTGGCCATGCCGCCCACTTCACGCCCGCCCATGGCGTTGGGCTGGCCGGTGAGCGAGAAGGGGCCGGCGCCGGGCCTGCCGATTTGTCCGGTGGCCAGGTGCAGGTTGATAAGGGCCGCATTCTTGGCCGTGCCGCTGCTGGACTGGTTCAGGCCCTGGCAGTACAGGCTCAGGGTCGGCGTGCGCGCGGTGGCGCGGCCCGCAGGCCCGCCGGCAAACAGGCGTGCCGCCTCCAGCACGGCCTCGCGGGAAACGCCGCACACCTGCGACACGCGTTCGGGCGTGCAGTCGCGCACGGAGGCCTTGAGGTCCTCGAAACCACTTGTGTGTTCGGCCACATAGGCGGCGTCAAGCCAGCCCTGCTGCAGCATGGCGTGCAGCATGCCGTTGAACAGCATCACGTCGGTGCCGGGCTGCAACGGCAGGAACAGGTCGGCGATCTCGGCGGTGTCGGTGGCGCGCGGGTCGCAGACGATGACCTTCAGGTGCGGGTTGACCTTCTTGGCGTCTTCCACGCGGCGAAACAGGATGGGGTGCGCGTAGGCCAAGTTCGAGCCGGCGATGAAGATGCACTGCGCGTGGTGGATGTCGTCGTAGCAGGCCGGTGGCGCATCGGCGCCCAGCGTCTGCTTGTAGCCGGCAACTGCGCTGCTCATGCACAGGCGCGAGTTGGTGTCGATGTTGTTGGTGCCGACCAGGCCCTTGGCGAGCTTGTTGAAGGCGTAATAGTCTTCGGTGAGCAGCTGGCCGCTGACGTAAAACCCCACGGCGTCGGGGCCGTGCGTCTGGATGATGCGGGCGAACTGGGTGCTGGCGTGGTCCAGCGCCTGCTCCCAGCTTACCGGGGTGGCGGCGCCACCGCGCTGCAGGCGCTGCAGGGGCTGCAGCAGCCGGGTCTGCTGTGCGATGGGCGCGCTGGCCGTCAGGGCCAGGGTGGAGCCCTTGGTGCACAGGCGGCCGAAGTTGGCCGGGTGGTCGGGGTCGCCGCGCACGCCGGTGATCTGCCCGTCTTGCGATGCAATGATGACACCGCAACCCACCCCGCAGTAGGGGCAGGTGGATCGGGTTTCGGTGCTCATGCGCCAGCGGTCTGGCGGCAGGCGGGACCGGCCAGGGGGCGGGTCAGATCGGTGGCGTGGTGCGCCAGTTCGGCGGTGTTGAGCAGGACCTGGCCATCGGCCACCTGCACGGCAAAGCGCGGGGTGCAGCCTTCGTCGGGTGCGGCGGCCTCTCCGGAGTGCAGGCTGATGGTCCAGTTGTGCAGCGGGCAGGCCACACTGGTGCCGAACACGATGCCTTGCGACAGCGGGCCGCCCTTGTGGGGGCAGCGGTCCAGCAGAGCAAAAATGTCCCCCGCGTCGTTGCGGAATACGGCCACATCCAGCCCCTGGGGGCGGGCGACCCGGCGGGCGCCGAGTACGGGGATGTCTTCAACGCGGCAGACGGGGGTCCATTCACTCATTTTGCTATTCCTTTTATAGCTGCATGGGCCCCACGAATGGGGTTCCATGCGGTTGGTGTGAGGCCATCATGTCTTGATGGCCGAATACAAACTGGTGACACGGTCCATCATGGCCAGCATCTTTTCGCTGGCCACGAAGACATCACTCATGTGCTTGACGGGGTAGTTGCTGGGCACATTCACTTTTTGCAGCGCGGCATCGAACAGGACCCATTGCAGCTCGGCTTGCTGCAATTCGTCCTTGATGCGGGCGGTCGTCTGCGGCGCGTCGCGCAACACGGGCATGGCGCGCACGAACTCGGCGCGGGCCTTGTCGATTTCGCCCATGGCGGTGGTGGCGTCCACGGGCAGCTTGGCCGCCAGGTAGTACATGGCCATGCGCTGGCTCAGCATGCGCTGGCGCCCGGCGATGTTCACCAGCTTGCCCAGCGGCTTCTCGGTGGCAGATTCGAACTGCGTGGTGCCCTGGTGGGCCAGCGCCAGCACCTTGGCTTCGTACTGCAGCAGGGTCGCCGCACCTTCCTTGGCCGGCGCGGCGCCCGTGAGCGCGGTCTTGTAGGACCCCCATGCCCCCTCCAGCTTGGCGTAGGTGTCGCGGACGTCCGGCGTTGCGGCATAGGTCTTGAGCTCGACCAGTTGGCGGTCGAACAGGGCAGCGGACTTGTCCAGCACCTGCTGGGCATTGCTGCTTTCGATGCCCTGCGCCAGCGCCAGCCAGGCCTTGCCCAGGCGCTCGCTGAGCATGCGCAGGCTCCCGGCCTTGTTGATGGCGTCATTCAGGTCGGCGACCTGGGCCAGAGCGCCCGACAGGGGCAGGCTCGCGGCGGCAGCGAGGATAACGGTTCTACGGGTCAGTGTGCTTGGTTTCATGGTGGGTCCGGCGGGTGTCAGTGGAGGGCGTTACGAGCGGGTCTGTGGTGTCGGCAATCGGACCGTTCAGGTCTTGATGGCCGAATACAGGCTGGTGACACGGTCCATGACGGTCAGCAGGTTTTCGCTGGCCATGAATACTTCGGCGAGGGGCTTGGTCGAGTTGTTGCTGACGACGTTGACCTTTTGCAGGGCAGAGTTGAAGAACACCCACTGTCCGTCGGCCAGCTCCAGCTCGCTGCGGATGCGTTCGTTGGTTTGCGGAGCGTTGCGCAGCTGGGCCATGGCGTTCACGAACTCGGCGCGGGATTTCTCGACTTCGGCCGCGGCGACGGCGGTGTTGACCTGCAGGCGGGCCGCGAGAAAATACATGGCCATGCGCTGGCTCAGCATGCGCTGGCGTCCGGCGATGTTGACCAGCTTGCCCAGCGGCTTGCCCTGCACGGCCTCGTACTGCAACGTACCCTGATTGGCCAGCGCGAGCACCCGCTCGTCGAGCTGCAGCAGGGCCGCGGCGCCTTCGCGGGCCGGGGCGGTCCCTACCAGGGCGGCCTTGTAGGCACTCCAGGCGGTGTCGAGCTTGCCGTAGGTGCCCTGGATGTCGGGGGTCGAGGCATAGGCCTTGAGCTCGACCAGCTGGCGGTCGAACAGGGCCATGGATTTGTCCAGCACCTGCTGCGCGCTGGTGACCTCAACGCCATGCACCAACGCCAACCATGCTTTTCCCATGCGCTGGCTCAGCATACGCTGGCGTCCGGCCTTGTTGATGGCGTCGCTCAGGTCGCTGACCTGGGCGTGCACGCTCAACAATGGCAGGCCAATGGCGGCGGAAATAAAGACGCGGCGTTTCAAGGTATTTGGTTGCATGGCAGTCTCACGTGGAAAAATAAGTAGTATCCCTTATGCCTCTTTCCATTTGGTGAGATTGCAGAAAAATTGTTACAGAATGTTTCAGGTCGTCAGGGCGTCAAACTGGCGCAGGTCCACGCCGGCGGCCTTGAAGTCAAACCAGGGGTCGGGCTCGCCCGCCAGGGCACACTGCAACTGGTCCCACAAGGCCTGGCGCCCGGCGGCGTCTTCCAGGACGCGTTTCTTCACATAGTCCAGGCCGACCCGGGCCACGAAATGCACGGTGCGCTCCAGGTACCAGCCCTCCTGGCGGTACAGCTCGCAGAACGCGCCGGTGTACTCCAGCACTTCGGCGGCGGTCTTGAGCTTGACCAGAAAGTGGGCCACCTCGGTCTTGATGCCGCCGTTGCCGGCCACGTACATCTCCCAGCCGCTGTCCACGCCGATGATGCCCACGTCCTTGATGCCGGCCTCGGCGCAGTTGCGCGGGCAACCCGACACAGCGAACTTGACCTTGTGCGGGGCGTACATGCCCACAAAGGCGCGCTCCAGGTCCTTGCCCATCTGGGTGCTGTCCTGCGTGCCCATGCGGCACCACTCGGAGCCCACGCAGGTCTTCACGGTGCGCAGGGCCTTGGCGTAGGCGTGGCCGCTGGGCATGCCGATGTCTTTCCACACGGCGGGCAGGTCTTCCTTCTTCACGCCCAGCAGGTCGATGCGCTGGCCGCCTGTCACCTTCACGGTGGGGATCTGGTACTTGTCCACCACATCGGCGATGCGGCGCAGCTCGGCGGCCGTGGTTTCACCGCCCCACATGCGCGGGATCACGCTGTAGGTGCCGTCCTTCTGGATGTTGGCGTGGCTGCGCTCGTTGATGGCGCGGCTCTGCGGGTCGTCCTTGGCCTCTTTCGGCCAGGTGCTGATGAGGTAGTAGTTGACGGCGGGCCTGCAGCTGGCGCAGCCGTTGGGCGTCTTCCACTCCAGGAACTGGAACACGCTGGCAATGGTGATGAGCCGGTTGGCACGGATGGCGTCGCGCACGGCCTGGTGGCCGTACTCGGTGCAGCCGCACAGGGCCTTGGTCTTGGGTGTGGCCGAGTAGTCGCCACCGGCGGTGGCCATCAGGATCTGCTCTACCAGGCCGGTGCACGAGCCGCACGACGCGCTGGCCTTGGTGTGCTTGCGCACCTCGTCCAGGGTGAACAGGCCTTTCTCCTTGATGGCCTTGCAGATGGCGCCCTTGGTCACGCCGTTGCAGCCGCAGACCTCGTCCGTGTCCCGCATGGCGGCGGCCTTGCTGTGGCCTTCGTGGCCGGCGTCGCCGATGTTGGACTCGCCGAACATCAGCCGGTCGCGGATGTCGGCCACGCTGCGGCCGTCGCGCAGCAGCTTGAAATAGTAGCTGCCGTCCACGGTGTCGCCGTACAGGCAGGCCCCGATCAGCTTGTCGTCCTGAATGACCAGTTTCTTGTAGACGCCGCCGTAGGGGTCGCTCATGACGATTTCCTCGGCGCTGGCATCTTCCGGGCGCCCGGAGGAGGCACCCATGAAGTTGCCGGCGGAAAACAGGTCAATGCCGGTGACCTTGAGCTTGGTGGAGGTCAGCGACCCCTGGTAGCGGCCGATGCCGAACTCCGCCAGGTGGTTGGCCAGCACCTTGCCCTGCTCGAACAGCGGCGCCACCAGACCGTAGGCAATGCCGCGGTGCGCCGCGCATTCGCCCACGGCGTAGATGCGCGCGTCGGTCACGGTCTGCAGGGTGTCGCTCACCACGATGCCGCGGTTCACGTGCAGGTGCATGCTTTCGGCCAGCGCCGTGTTGGGGCGGATGCCCACGGCCATCACCACCAGATCGGCGGGCACCTCGGTGCCGTCCTTGAAGCGGACCGCCCGGACCCGGCCGTCGTCACCGCCGAGCAACTCCTGCGTCTGGGCGCCCATCAGGAATTGCATGCCGCGCTCTTCCAGCGACTTGCGCAGCAGGTTGGCCGCCACGTCGTCGAGCTGGCGCTCCATGAGCCAGGGCGCCACGTGCACCACATGCACGTGCATGCCGCGCTTCATCAGGCCGTTGGCGGCCTCCAGACCCAGCAGGCCGCCGCCGATGACGACGGCGTGCCGGTAACGTGCGGCGGCATCGATCATGGCCTGTGTGTCCGCAATGTCGCGGTAGGCCAGCACGCCTTCCAGCTCCTTGCCGGGAATGGGCAGCATGAAGGGCTGGGAGCCGGTGGCCAGCAGCAGGCGGTCGTAGGCGGTGCTGATGGTTTCACCGGCCGGGTTGGTGGCATGCACCACGCGGCGCACGCGGTCCACGGCGGTCACGGTCCAGCCGGCGTGCAGGGTGATGTGGTTCTCGGCGTACCACTCGAACGGGTTGAGCACGATTTCGTTCAGCGTCTGCTCGCCGGCCAGCACCGGCGAGAGCAGGATGCGGTTGTAGTTGGGGTGCGGCTCGGAACCGAAGACGGTGATGTCGTACAGGTCGGGTGCAATTTTCAGCAGCTCTTCGAGCGTGCGCACGCCGGCCATGCCGTTGCCGACCATGACGAGCTTGAGTTTGGTGGGGGTGGTTACGCGCATGTCCATGGTGCTCTCCTCAGGCGGCCTTTTCAACGTGGGCCTGGCGGGTGTACAGAAAGTCGATCACCGCCTTGCGGTAACCCAGGTACTCGGTGCTGTCGGCCAGTTCCACGCGCCGGCGCGGGCGCGGCAGGTCCACGCGCAGCACCTCGCCGACGGTGGCAGCCGGGCCGTTGGTCATCATCACGATCCGGTCGCTCAGTAGCACCGCCTCGTCCACGTCGTGCGTCACCATCACCACCGTGCTTTTGGTGCGCGCCACGATGTCGAGCAGCTCGTCCTGCAGCTTGGCGCGGGTGAGGGCATCCAGCGCACCGAAGGGCTCGTCCATCAGCAGCACCTTGGGCTCCATGGCCAGGGCCCGGGCAATGCCCACGCGCTGCTTCATGCCGCCGGAGATCTCGCCGGGGCGCTTGTGCGCGGCGGCACTCAGCCCCACCAGCGCCAGCGCGGCGTCGGTGCGCTGCGCGAGCTGGGCCTTGTTCTCGCTGGGAGCGCCGTCGTTCCTGGAGGCGGCGCCAAACACGCGCTCCACGCCCAGGTACACGTTCTCGAAGCAGGTGAGCCAGGGCAGCAGCGAGTGGTTTTGGAACACCACGGCACGCTCCGGGCCGGGGCCGGCGATTTCGCGGTTGGCGCAGATCAGGGTGCCGGCGCTGGGCAGGGTCAGGCCCGCAATCAGGTTCAGCAGCGTGGACTTGCCGCAGCCGGAGTGGCCGATCAGCGCCACGAACTCGCCCTTGGCAATGGTGAGGTTGATGTCGCGCAGGGCGGGGAACGGCCCCTTGCGGGTCTTGAAGGTCTGGGCGACGTTCTGGATTTCGATGTACTTGCTGTTCATGACTTGACCTCGTCAAACGTAAAGGCGGTGGCGATGCAGATGAGGGCGTACTCCAGCACCAGCCCCACGATGCCGATCACGAAGATGGCGATGATGATGTTCTTGACGTTGAGGTTGTTCCACTCGTCCCACACCCAGAAGCCGATGCCCACGCCGCCGGTCAGCATCTCGGCGGCCACGATCACCAGCCACGCCGTTCCCACGGCCAGGCGCACGCCGGTCAGCATGTAAGGCAGCACCGAGGGGAACAGGATCTTGGTCACGATCTTCCATTCGGAGAGGTTGAGCACGCGGGCCACGTTCATGTAGTCCTGCGGCACGCGCTGCACGCCCACGACGGTGTTGATGACCATGGGCCAGATCGAGCAGATGAAGATGGTCCAGATGGCCGCCGGGTTGGCGCCCTTGAACACCAAGAGGCCAATGGGCAGCCAGGCCAGTGGTGACACCGGGCGCAGCAGGCTGATGAGCGGGTTGAACATGCGGCTCAAGAACTCGAAGCGCCCGATCAGGAAGCCGGCCGGGATGCCCACCGCTGCCGCCAGGCCGAAGCCCAGCGCCACGCGCTCCAGCGAGGCCAGCACGTTCCAGCCCACGCCCTGGTCGTTGGGGCCCTTGCGGTAGAACGGATCGCTGAACAGCTCCACGGCCTGTTTCCAGGTTTCCAGGGGGCTGGGGATGCTGCTGGCGGTGCTGATGCTCACCAGGGCCCAGATGCCCACCAGCAGGCCCAGGCCCAGCAGCGGCGGCAGCACCGCCAGCGCCAGGCCGCGCCAGTCGCGCGGCACGGTGGCGGGTGCCGGGTTTTGGGGTTCTTTTGTGCTGGCAGCCGGCGTGGGTTGTGCGTGTACCGCTTCTGTTTTGACAGCGGAACTGGTGTCGGCAACCGCCAACGGGGAGTGGAATACAGCGCTGACCATGGGGTGTTCCTTACGCTTTGATCTTGAAACCGTCTGCATATTTGCGGGGGTCCTTGCCGTCCCACACCACGCCGTCGATCAGCTTGGCGCTGCGCAGGGCGTCCTTCGGCACCGGCGCCTTGGCGGCGGTGGCGGCCTGCTTGTAGAGCTCGGTCTGGTTGATCTGCCTGGCCACGGCCAGATAGTCCGGGTGGTCCTTGAGCAGGCCCCAGCGCTTGTGCTGCGTGAGGAACCACATGCCGTCACTCAGGTAGGGGAAGTTCACCGTACCGTCGTTGTAGAACTTCATGTGGTTGGGGTCGTCCCAGGTCTTGCCCAGGCCGTTCTGGTAGCGGCCCAGGATGCGCTGGTTGATGGCGTCCACGCTGGTGTTCACGTAGCTCTTGTCGGCAATGGTCTCGGCCATCCTGGACTTGTTGGACAGGCTGGCGTCGATCCACTGGCCGGCCTCGATGATGGCGGCCGTTACGGCACGCGCCGTGTTGGGGTACTTCTTGACGAACTCGGACGTGGTGCCCAGCACCTTCTCCGGATGGTCCTTCCAGATGTCCTGCGTGGTGGCGGCGGTGACGCCGATGCCGTCGATGATGGCGCGGTGGTTCCAGGGCTCACCCACGCAGAAACCGTCCATGTTGCCCACGCGCATGTTGGCCACCATCTGGGGCGGCGGCACGGTGATGGCCTTGGCGTCCTGCATCGGGTTGATGCCGTTGGCCGCCAGCCAGTAGTACAGCCACATGGCGTGCGTGCCGGTGGGGAAGGTCTGGGCAAAGGTGTACTCGCGCTTTTCGGCGCGCATGAGCCGGGCCAGGCCGGCGCCATCCACGGCGCCCTTGTCAGCCAGCTTCTTGGACAGGGTGATGGCCTGGCCGTTCTGGTTGAGCGTCATGAGCACGGCCATGTCTTTTTTGGGGCCGCTGACCCCCAGGTGCACGCCGTAGACCAGGCCGTAGAGCACATGGGCGAAGTCCAGTTCGCCGTTGACCAGCTTGTCGCGCACGCCGGCCCAGCTGGCTTCCTTGCTCGGGACGATTTTCACGCCGTGCTTCTTGTCAAAACCCAGCACCGAGGCCATGACCACGCTGGCGCAGTCGGTCAGCGGGATGAAGCCGATGCGGACCTCGGCTTTCTCGGGTGCATCGGAGCCCGCGGCGTACACGGCGGCACGCAGGGCCGGGGTGATGCCGACGGCACCCACGGTGGCGGTTTGCAGCACCGCACGGCGGCTGAGTCTGGCTTTCAGAAGATCGGTCATGGCAAAGCTCCCAACGAATAGACAACAAAAAAGGCGTCCGCACGCTGCACGGTGCTTGCAGCAAGCCGTGTGCAGGTGGGGACGCCTTTGTCCGGATGGACAGGCACTGCCCGCCGTTAGGTAGTGCCTGTCGCGTGACCCCCGGGGGTCTTGGTAGGACTAATGCAATGAGCGTGCCAACTTCCTTTGGCCGCGGCCTGGCGCGCGACGTGGCGGCTGTTGCTCTGTTTTTGATAGCTGTCTGCGCAGACTTTACGGACGTTACAAGGTGTTTTGATGTGTAAATTGCATCCTGGTTGCCGGCCGGCACTGAAAGTGTGCAGTGCACCAAATGCAGGATCGGTCATGCAACGGCGCGGCGCCGCCTGCGGCGCTCGGGCGGGGTCTTGCCGTGCCGCTTGGCGGGTTTGCAGGTTTTTACCTATCCTTGCATCTTCAGGGTGGGCAGTGTGCGGCCCCATGCGCCAGAATCAGCCCTCCGGAACACCAAGAAATGGAGTCATCAATGATGCGTTGCCGATACATTGCCGCGATGGGCCTGGTTGTCGCGATCGCTGGTGGGGTCTCCGCTGGCGCGCAGGAAGCGGCGGAGCCTGCCAAGACGTCGGAGCCGGGTGTGGTCACCAAGGTGGAGAACGCCACGGTGCATGCCGCCAAGGCCGCTGCCAGCGGCATCGAGCGCGGCGCGCACGCTGCCGCCAAGGGCATCAAGCGCGGAGCCGAGGCGGTTGCCCACGGCGTGGAGCGTGGCGCCACCGCCACCGGAAATGCGGCCAAGACCGTTGCCAAGAAAATCAAGGGCTCCGACGAGCCCGCGCCCGAAGAGGGCAAATGAGCGTCTGCCCGCCGGGCGCTGACCGACGCGCCTAGCCCAGCAGGTCGGCCACGTCCAGCATGCGCTGGGCCACTTCCACGATTCTGAGGTTCTTGTCCATGGCCGTCTTGCGCAGCCTGGCGTAGGCGGCGTCCTCGGTGAGCTGCTGGCGCTGCATCAGCAGGGCCTTGGCGCGGTCGATGGTCTTGCGGTCCTGGACGGCGCTGTTGAGCTCGTGGAGTTCGCTGCGCGTATCGGCCAGCTCCTGGCGCAGGGCCTGCTCGTGCTCGAAGCGCGCCAGCGCCACATCCAGGATGGGCCGTATGCGTTCGCTGGACAGGCCCGCCACGATGTAGGCCGATACCCCTGCCGCCACGGCGGCCCGGGCCGCGGCGCTGTCGTTGTCGTTGGTGAACATGACGATTGGGCGGCGCGCATCGCGGGTGGCCATGACCACGTGCTCCAGCGCGTCGCGGGCTTCGCTCTCGGCGTCCACAATGATCAGGTCGGGTTGCAGCTGGGCCAGGCGCTCGGTCAGGAACACGTCGGCAGGCAGGGACGCCACCAGGTTGAAGCCGTTTTCCAGCAGCCCGATGCGCAGGCTGCGCGAGCGTTCGGCCTGGTCCAGGGCGTGGGTGTCTGCGGGGTCCTGGATCGCCAGGTCCGCTGTGATTACTACGATGCGCAGTGCTTCGGTCATGTGGAGTGGGCATGCAAAAAACGCGCCAGCCTGCGGCTCGCCCACTGCCGCGCAGCGGGGTTCAGGGCTGGCGCCAGTAGTGGTAGCGCCAGGCGGTGGCCAGACCGGCCCGCTGGTATAGCGCCAAGGCGGTCTGGTTGCCTTCTTCCACTTGCAGAAAAACACGCGTCAGCCCGCGCGCCAGCGCCGCATCGGCCAGGCCGCCCAGAATGCGGGTCGCCAGGCCGCGCCCGCGGGCCGACGGCACGGTGCGCATGCCGTGGATGCTGGCCCAGCCCTGGCTGAAGGCCGCCGTACCGGCTGCCAGCGGCAGGTGGTTTTCCGACAGGCTGGCGTATACCGCGTGGTGGCTGCGGCTCAGGGCTTGCACGCGGTGGGCGCCGTCCACCGGGTCAAAGCCCGGTGCCGTGTAGACCGCGGCCCAGGCGGCGTCCGGGGCGGGCGTCACCGGCGCGGGCTCGGTGGTGCAGGCCGCACGCAGTGCCGCCACGCTGCCGGTTTGCACCAGGGTGGGTTGCTCGGCGCGAAAGCCCAGCCGCTGCAGCGCGGCCTGCACGGGGGCCAGGCCCGGCACATCCGCTACCCGAAAGGCGGGGCGCAGCTGGCGCTGGGCGTATTGCCGGGCAATGGCGGCCATCGCAGCCGCGTCCAGCCCGTGGTGGCGCAGGGGCACGGCGCTGGTGGCGCGGCCGATGGTGGAGGTGTCAAAGGGCAGCAGCCAGCTCTCCCATTCCCGCCATGCCTGCGGGGCCACCGCGTCCAGCGTGGCACGCTCCAGGCTGGCGACGACGTCGTCGTTCCAGCACAGGTTCGGGGGTGTCAGTGGGGCGTGCATGGCCGGCATTGTGCCCGGGGTCCGTGGCCGCTTCCCCTAAACTCGGCACCCTATGGGTACAAACATGCTGGTGCTGGGGATTGAGTCGTCGTGTGACGAAACGGGGGTGGCCATGGTGCAGGGGCGCGGCCAGGGCGTGCCCACGCTGCTGGCGCATGCGTTGTACAGCCAGATCGAGATGCACCAGGCCTTTGGCGGCGTGGTCCCTGAACTGGCCAGCCGCGACCATATCCGCCGGGTGCTGCCGCTCACGCAGGAGGTGTTGACCGCCTGCGGACGCACGCTGGCCGAGGTGGATGTGGTGGCCTACACCCGCGGACCCGGGCTGGCCGGGGCGCTGCTGGTGGGGGCTGGTGTGGCCTGCGCGCTGGGGGCTGCGCTGGGCAAGCCGGTGCTGGGGGTGCACCATCTGGAGGGGCATTTGCTGTCGCCGTTCCTGAGTGCTGATCCGCCCGAGTTTCCGTTCGTGGCCCTGCTGGTGTCCGGCGGCCACACCCAGCTGATGCGGGTCGATGGCGTGGGGCGCTACGAACTGCTGGGCGAGACGATCGATGACGCCGCGGGCGAGGCGTTTGACAAGTCCGCCAAGCTCATGGGCCTGGGTTACCCCGGCGGGCCGGCACTGGCCCGGATGGCCGAGCAGGGCAACCCGGCAGCCTTCAAGCTGCCGCGGCCCCTGCTGCACAGTGGAAACCTGGATTTTTCGTTTGCGGGGCTGAAGACGGCGGTGCTGGTGCAGGCGCAGCGCATGGTGGCTGCGGCCGGCGTGGCGCACTTCGAGGCGCTGCCCGAGCAGGCGCGCCGCGATCTGGCGGCCTCCACGCAGGCGGCCATTGTGGAGGTGCTGCTGAAGAAGTCGGTTGCGGCACTCCAGCAGACGGGCCTGCGCCGCGTGGTGGTGGCCGGCGGCGTGGGGGCCAACCGCAACCTGCGCGAACAGCTCAACGCCGAGTGCGCCAAGCGCGGCGTGCGGGTGCATTACCCCGAGCTGCACCTGTGTACCGACAACGGTGCCATGATCGCCATGGCTGCGGCCATGCGGCTGCAGGGTGGCCTGCAGCAACCCAGCACGGCCTACGCCTTCGACGTCAAACCGCGCTGGCCGCTGGACAGCCTGCCACAGCTATAGAGAGAGCTCAGTGCACCACCAGTTCGGTGGCGGTGCTGACCGGCACTTTCTTGGCCAGCTTGAGGGTGAGCACGCCGTTTTCCAGCTTGGCGGTGCTTTGCGCCGTGTCAATGTCCTGCGGCAGTTCGTAGGCAACGTTGTAGCGGCGGGCTGCGCCTTCCTTGCTGTTGATGCGCACGACGGTGCCCTCGATGGCAATGGCCAGCTGGTCCTTGGCGATGCCGGGTACGTCCAGTGTCAGGTTGAAGGCGGTTTCATCCTGCGTGTAGGCACAGGTCTGGCGGGTGCTTGCGCGCAGCGCATCGTCCATGAAGCGCTCCAGCGTGCGACCGGCATTGGCATAGGCCTGGCGGCGGACCTGGGGCTGGGCGGTGGTGGCAAAAAACATGGTGAAACTCCTAGTACACTGCGCGGCACTCACCATGAGCGCCGCATGAACCTAAGCTGCGCTCCATCCCTCTCATTTCAAGAGAAATTTCCCATGTTTATTCTTTCGCGTTGGGCCTTGAAAACATGTGCTGCGGCATTATTTGCCGCGCCTGCGCTGTCGGTCAGCGTGGCGGCGCCGGCCCCGGTGGCGCCCATCAAGCTGGCCATGATCGAAGGTCTGAGCGGGCCTACCGCCAACGCCGGTGAGGCGGTGTACCGCAACCTGGTCTGGGCGGTGGAGCGCGTGAATGCGCGCGGCGGCGTGAAGCGCCCCGCGGTGGCGGGCGGCCACCAGTTGCTGGCGCTGGAGCGGTTTGACAGCAAGGGCCAGAACGAGGAGGCTTTGTCGGTGTTGCGTTCGGCCATCGACGGTGGCGCCCGCGTCATCCTGCAGGGCAACTCGTCGGCCAATGCCGCGGCGCTGATCGATGCCATCAACAAGCACAACGAGCGCGACCCGGCGCGCCGCGTGCTCTTTCTCAACTATTCCGCGGTCGATCCCGCGCTGACCAACGAGAAATGCAGCTTCTGGCATTTCCGCTTCGATGCCCATGCCGACATGCGCATGGCCGCACTCATGAGCGCCATCCAGGACGACAAGGCGCTCCGGAGCGTGTACCTGATCGGGCAGGATTACAGCTTTGGCCAGGCGGTGCTGCGCGAGGCCCGGCGCCAGCTGGCCGTGCAGCGCCCGGACGTGGAAATCGTGGGCGAGGAATTGCACCCCATGGCGCGCGTGAAGGACTTCCTGCCCTATGCCGCCAAGATCAAGGCCAGCGGGGCGCAGGCTGTCATCACCGGCAACTGGGGCAATGACCTGACGCTGCTGGTGAAGGCGGCGAAGGACGCCGGCTTTGAGGGCAAGTTCTACACCTTCTACGGCAACGCGCTGGGCGCGCCGGCGGCCATTGGTGAGGCCGGCATAGGCAAGGTGGTGGCGGTGGCCGACTGGCTGCCCAACGTGCAGACCGGCGGCAGCGCGGCGTTCTACCGCGCTTTCAAGGCGCGCTATCCCTTGCCGGCCGACGATTACGTGCACATGCGCATGCAGCTGATGGTCGAGTCGCTGGCCCAGGCGATCGAGGCGGCGGACCGCAAGGGCGGTGCCAAGGCGGGGGCGGCGCTGGACGTGGTGGCCGTGGGGACGCAGCTGGAGCATGCCAAGGTGGCCCTGGGCGGACAGTCCGGCACCATGCGGGCGGCCGACCACCAGTTCCAGCAGCCGCTGGTGGTGGGGGTGATGGACCGTCTGGGCACGCCGGGCGTCAAGTTCGATGTGGAGGGGTCGGGTTACGGTTTTCGCGTGGTGAAAACCATTGCACCTGCCGCAGCCGAGCAGCCCACGAGCTGCCGGATGCAGCGCCCCTGAGCGCGGCGGGGCCCCCTGGTTTGGCAGGGGCGCCCAATCAGGCTATAATCGAGCGGCTTTGCATTCGGCAAGGCGCACGCCTATTGCAGTTCCAGCGTTAGGCGCAAGTTCAGAAACCGGGGCCCGCACGTGGTGCGCCAGTCCCCAAATACAGGAAATTGAAATGATCGCATCCAGCATCAAAGCCGCTGTTGTCAAAGACAACGCCCGCAAGCCCGGTGACACCGGTAGCCCCGAAGTGCAAGTTGCACTGTTGACCGCCCGCATCAACGAACTGATGCCCCACTTCAAGACCCACGCCAAGGACCACCACGGTCGCCGCGGTCTGGTGCGCATGGTCAACACCCGCAAGAGCCTGCTGGCCTATCTGAACAAGAAGGACCACGACCGTTACACCGCGCTGATCGCCAAGCTGGGTCTGCGCAAGTAAGCGTTGCAGTGAATGACAGACGCCTGAGTTAGGTTACTAGCTCAGGCGTTTTTTACTTCGGAGACGACAAAAACAGAGCGAAGCTGTGTCATTCCAGAGAAATTTGCCCTCTTAAGCCGGGGCAATTGCGCAAGTTTCTCTGGAATGGCATCGTGTTCTGGGATGTTGACTCCGGGCTTCGGCAGGTGGCCTTTACCTGCCAGCGGGTTTCCGCAAAAAAACCAGGAGAGAAACATGAGCATGTTCAACAAAGTTACCAAGACGTTCCAGTGGGGCCAACACACGGTCACCATGGAAACCGGCGAAATTGCCCGCCAGTCCACCGGCGCCGTGCTGCTGGACATGGACGGCACCGTGGTGTTGGCCACCGTGGTTGCCAAGACCGAAGGCAAGCCCGGCCAGGACTTCTTCCCCCTGACGGTGGATTACCTGGAAAAGACCTACGCCGCCGGCAAGATCCCCGGCAGCTTCTTCAAGCGTGAAGGCCGCCCCAGCGAGTTCGAGACGCTGACCAGCCGCCTGATCGACCGCCCGATCCGCCCGCTGTTCCCCGAAGGCTTCTTCAACGAAGTGCACGTGGTCATCCACACCGTGTCCCTGAACCCCGAAGTGGACGCCGACATCGCGGCCATGATCGCGGTCAGCGCGGCACTGTCCGTCTCCGGCATTCCGTTCAACGGCCCCATCGGTGCCGCCCGCGTGGGTTACATCAACGGTGAATACGTGTTGAACCCCGGCCAGACCCAGCGCAAGGACTCGGTCATGGACCTGGTCGTTGCCGGTACCGAAGCCGCCGTGCTGATGGTCGAGTCCGAAGCCCAGCAACTGTCCGAAGAAATCATGCTCGGCGCCGTGGTCTACGGCCACGAGCAGGGCAACATTGCCATCAACGCCATCCACGAACTGGTGCGCGAAGCCGGCAAGCCGGTGTGGGACTGGAAAGCTCCCGCCAAGGATGAAGTGCTGATCGCCAAGGTTGATGCATTGGCCAAGGACAAGCTGGTTGCGGCCTACCAGATCCGCAACAAGCAGGCGCGCACCAAGGCGACGCGTGAAGTAACAACCTGGACCAAAGCCGGTCTGAAGGCCGAGGGCGTGGAGTTTGACAGCGTGGCGGTTGACGGCCTGCTGTTCGACATCGAAGCCAAGATCGTGCGCGGCCAGATTCTGGCTGGCGAGCCCCGTATCGACGGTCGCGACACCCGCACCGTGCGCGCCATCGAAATCCGCAACAGCGTGCTGCCCCGTACCCACGGTTCGGCCCTGTTTACCCGTGGCGAAACCCAGGCGCTGGTCGTGACCACGCTGGGCACCGAGCGCGATGCCCAGCGCATTGACGCCCTGAGCGGCGAGTACGAAGACCGCTTCATGCTGCACTACAACATGCCTCCCTTCGCCACCGGCGAAACCGGCCGCGTGGGCACGCCCAAGCGCCGCGAAATCGGCCACGGCCGCCTGGCCAAGCGCGCACTGGTTGCCGTGCTGCCGAGCAAGGAAGACTTCCCCTACACCATGCGCGTGGTGTCGGAAATCACCGAGTCCAACGGTTCGTCCTCCATGGCTTCCGTCTGCGGCGGCTGCCTGTCCCTGATGGATGCCGGCGTGCCCATGAAGGCGCACGTGGCCGGTATCGCCATGGGCCTGATCAAGGAAGACAACCGCTTCGCCGTGCTGACCGACATCCTGGGTGACGAAGACCACCTGGGTGACATGGACTTCAAGGTGGCCGGTACCACCAACGGTATTACTGCGCTGCAGATGGACATCAAGATCCAGGGCATCACCAAGGAAATCATGCAGGTCGCATTGGCCCAGGCCAAGGAAGCCCGCATGCACATCCTGGGCAAGATGCAGGAAGCCATGGGCGAGGCCAAGACCGAGATCTCCAGCTTCGCTCCCAAGCTCTACACCATGAAGATCAACCCCGAGAAGATCCGCGACGTGATCGGTAAGGGCGGCGCCGTGATCCGTGCGCTGACCGAAGAGACCGGTTGCCAGATCAACATCGAGGAAGACGGCACCATCACCATTGCCGCCACCGACGGTGCCAAGGCGGATGAAGCCAAGCGTCGCATAACCGAGATCACGGCTGAAGTCGAAATCGGCAAGGTCTACGAAGGCCCGGTCACCAAGATCCTGGACTTCGGCGCCCTGGTGAACCTGCTGCCCGGCAAGGACGGCCTGCTGCACATCAGCCAGATCGCCCATGAGCGCGTCGAGAAAGTGACGGACTACCTGTCCGAAGGCCAGATCGTCAAGGTCAAGGTTCTGGAAACCGACGAAAAGGGCCGCATCAAGCTGTCCATGAAGGCCTTGCTGGACCGTCCGGCCCAGTCTTCCGAACAGGGTTGATTGGCGCTTGCTAGCAAATCGATAGCTGTCTGCGCAGTAGCGAAGCCGGCTATCGGTTCATTTGGCCATGAAAGTAATCGAAATTGCATCCTTCGGCGGCCCGGACGTTCTGCGTCTGGGGCAGCGTCCTGCGCCCGTGGCGGGCGTGGGGGAGGTGTGCATCCGCGTCAGTGCTAGCGGCATCAACCGCCCTGACGTGCTGCAGCGGGCGGGGCACTATTCGGCACCGCCCGGCGCGTCCGACATCCCCGGACTGGAAGTGGCCGGTACGGTGGTGGAGGGCGACGCCCAGGCGCTGCAGAGCGCTGGCCTGAAGATTGGTGACCGGGTCTGCGCCCTGGTTGCCGGCGGTGGCTATGCCGAGTATTGCGTGGCACCGGCAGCCCAATGCCTGCCGATACCCGCAGGGTGGAGCGACGTTGAGGCTGCCAGCCTGCCGGAAACGGTTTTCACGGTCTGGAGCAATGTGTTTGACCGCGGGCGGCTGCAGGCGGGGGAAACCCTGCTGGTGCAGGGTGGCTCCAGCGGCATTGGCGTGACGGCCATCCAGCTGGCCAAGGCGTTTGGCGCCAGGGTGATTGTCACTGCGGGCAGCGACGCCAAGTGTGCAGCGTGCCTGGCCTTGGGGGCAGACCACGCCGTCAACTACAAGACCCACGATTTCCAGGCCGAGGTGCTGCGCCTGACCGACGGGCGGGGTGTGGACGTGGTGCTCGACATGGTGGCGGGTGATTACATCGCCAAGGAGCTGGCCTGCATGGCGGCGGATGCGCGTCTGGTCATCATCGCGGTACAGGGCGGCGTGCGCAGCGAGATCAACGCCGGTCTGGTGCTGCGCAAGCGGCTGACCATCACGGGCTCGACTTTGCGGCCGCAGCCGGTGGCTTTCAAGCAAGCCATTGCGCAGGCCTGCCTGCAGCAGGTCTGGCCGCTGCTGGCAGCCGGGCGCATCAAGCCGGTGGTGCACAGTGTGTTTCCCGCGGAACAGGCCTCGCGCGCGCATGCGCTGATGGAGTCCAACCAGCATGTGGGAAAGATTGTTTTGACTTGGGGTACAGCATGAAGAAGAAACTCATTGCAGGTAACTGGAAGATGAATGGCTCCAGTGCTTCCAACGAAGCGCTGTTGCAGGCCTTGCTGGCGGGTTCGGCCAACTGGCAGTGCCAGGTGGCGGTCTGCGTACCGGCACCGTACCTGGCCCAGGTGCAGCGCCTGGTTGCCGGAAGCGGCATTGAACTGGGTGCGCAGGATGTGTCCCAGCACGGGGCCGGAGCGTTCACCGGCGAGGTCTCGGCGGACATGCTCAAGGACTTTGGCACGCGGTATTGCCTGGTCGGCCACTCCGAGCGCCGCCAGTACCATGGCGAAACCGATGCCGTGGTGGTGGCCAAGGCGCAGCGCGCGCTGGCGGCCGGCATCACGCCGGTGGTGTGTGTGGGCGAGACACTGGCGGAGCGGGAAGCGGGGCGGACGGAGGAAGTGGTCAAGCGCCAGCTGGCAGCCGCCATCCACACCATTGGCCACTGTATCAGCGAGATCGTCGTGGCGTATGAGCCGGTGTGGGCCATCGGTACCGGCAAGACCGCCAGTCCCGAGGAGGCGCAGCAGGTGCATGCCGTTCTGCGCGCTCAATTGCGGGCAGCAACCGAGCATGCCGATCGCGTTCACATTCTGTACGGCGGCAGCATGAATGCCGCCAATGCCGCCCAGTTGCTGGCGCAGGCCGACATCGACGGCGGGCTGGTGGGCGGAGCGTCCCTCAAGGCGATCGACTTTTTGTCCATCATCGCAGCCGCGCACTGAGCGGACTGCGGCTAGTTATCTATTTAGGAGTTGAGTATGAACATTGTGTTGACGGTTATTCTGACGGTGCAAATGCTGTCCGCCCTGGCCATGATCGGCCTGATTCTGGTGCAGCATGGCAAGGGCGCGGACATGGGCGCGGCATTTGGCAGCGGAAGTTCCGGCAGCCTGTTTGGTGCCAGCGGCAGCGCGAACTTCCTGTCGCGCACCACCGCGGTGCTGGCCTCCGTGTTTTTTGTCTGCACCCTGGCGCTGGCGTATTTCGGCAACCTGCGTCCGGCAAGTTCCGGCAGCGTCCTGGAAGGTGCTGCCGTGGTGGCCCCCGTAGTGGCTGACGCAGCGCCGGCACCGACCGTGGCGGCATCGGGTGCCGCCCAGATTCCTGCAAAATAATTGCCCCTTTTATTGCGGGTTCCCTCCTGAAAGGAGGGAAAATCAGGGTAAACTCCTATGGTTCTGGAGGGCGCAAATAAACCGCAAGGTCCCTCACGCAATCCAGGCATTTGAGAGCCGCCGTCGTGGTGAAATTGGTAGACACGCTATCTTGAGGGGGTAGTGGCGAAAGCTGTGCGAGTTCGAGTCTCGCCGACGGCACCAACAATTCTGTTTGCCCAGATCAATACCTGGGCATGTATTAACGGTGATCAGAATTTCAAGATGAACCTCGATCAATATCTTCCCGTCCTCCTGTTCATCTTGGTCGGCCTCGCCATCGGCGTGGTCCCGCAGGTTCTTGGTTACATCCTGGGTCCCAATCGGCCGGACCCGGCAAAAAATTCCCCCTACGAGTGTGGCTTCGAGGCGTTTGAAGATGCCCGGATGAAGTTCGACGTCCGCTACTACCTCGTCGCCATCCTGTTCATCTTGTTCGATCTGGAAACGGCCTTTTTGTTTCCCTGGGCGGTGACGCTCAAGGAGATCGGGACATTCGGGTTTTTGGTGGGTATTGAGTTTGTGACTGTTTTGACCATTGGCTTTGTGTACATGTGGCAAAAAGGCGCCCTGGACTGGGAGTGAGTGATGATTGAAGGTGTTCTGAAAGAGGGCTTTATCACCACCAGTTACGACTCGGTGGTGAATTGGGCCAAGACTGGTTCCGTGTGGCCCATGACCTTCGGTCTGGCTTGCTGTGCGGTGGAGATGATGCATGCCGCGGCTGCCCGCTACGACCTGAGTCGTTTTGGCTCCGAAGTGTTTCGTGCCAGCCCCCGCCAGTCCGACTTGATGATTGTTGCCGGCACGCTGTGCAACAAGATGGCACCTGCCCTGCGCAAGGTGTACGACCAGATGTCGGAGCCGCGCTGGGTCATCAGCATGGGGTCGTGTGCCAATGGCGGTGGCTACTACCACTACAGCTATTCCGTGGTCCGTGGCTGCGACCGCATCGTGCCGGTGGATGTGTATGTGCCGGGTTGCCCGCCGACCGCAGAGGCGCTGGTCTACGGCATTTTGCAATTGCAGCAAAAGATTCGCCGCACCGAAACCATTGCCCGGGCCTGAAGGAGAGATATGACTGCTTTTTCCATCTCCCCCGAAGCCCTGCGCGACGCGGTGACCGCTGCGCTGGGTGACAAGATCAAACACATTGCCATTGACCGGGGTGAACTCACCGTGGTGGTCGCGGCGGCCGATTACCGTGCGGCTGCCCTGGTGCTGCGCGATGCGCCGTCCTGCCGCTTTGAGCAGCTGATGGACCTGTGTGGTGTGGACTATTCCGATTACAAGGCAGGCGCGTACGAAGGTCCGCGCTTTTGTGCCGTCAGCCATCTGCTGTCGATCAGCTTGAACCAGCGCGTGCGCCTGAAGGTGTTTGCGCCCGACGACGACATGCCGGTGCTGCCCTCGGTGACCGACATCTGGAACTCCGCCGACTGGTTCGAGCGCGAGGCGTTCGACCTGTTTGGCATCGTGTTCGAGGGCCATGCGGATTTGCGCCGCATTCTGACGGACTACGGTTTCATCGGCCATCCCTTCCGCAAGGATTTTCCGACCACCGGGCATGTGGAAATGCGGTACGACGCCGAGCAGGCGCGCGTCATTTACCAGCCCGTCACGATTGAAACGCGCGAAATCACGCCGCGCATCATCCGTGAAGACAACTACGGGGGCTTGCAGTAAGCGGTTCGATCCATGGCTGAAATAAAGAACTACACCCTCAACTTCGGGCCGCAGCACCCTGCGGCGCACGGCGTTCTGCGTTTGGTGCTGGAGCTCGACGGCGAAGTCATCCAGCGCGCGGACCCGCACATCGGACTGCTGCACCGGGCGACTGAAAAGCTGGCCGAGAGCAAGACCTACATTCAGGCCTTGCCATACATGGACCGGCTCGACTACGTCTCCATGATGTGCAACGAGCACGCCTACTGCCTCGCGGTTGAAAAGCTGCTCGGTATCGATGTGCCGGTGCGGGCGCAGTACATCCGTGTCATGTTTGCCGAAATCACCCGCCTGCTCAACCACCTGATGTGGCTGGGCTCGCATGGTAACGACTGCGGCAGCTCCACCATCCTGATCTACACCTTCCGCGAGCGCGAAGACCTGTTCGACATGTACGAGGCGGCCAGTGGCGCGCGCATGCATGCGGCCTATTTCCGTCCGGGCGGTGTCTATCGCGATTTGCCCGACACCATGCCGCAGCTCAAGGCCAGCAAGGTGCGCAGCGCCAAGGGCGTGGCGGAGTTCAACCGCAACCGCCAGGGTTCGCTGCTGGACTTCATCGACGACTTCACCCAGCGCTTCCCGAAGTGCATGGAGGAGTACCACACGCTGCTCACGGAGAACCGCATCTGGAAGCAGCGTACGGTCAATATCGGCGTGGTCGCACCCGAGCGCGCCCTGAACATGGGTTTCTCCGGTCCCATGCTGCGCGGCTCCGGCATTGCCTGGGATCTGCGCAAGAAGCAGCCCTACGACGTGTACGACCAGCTGGATTTCGACATTCCGGTCGGCAAGACGGGCGACGTGTACGACCGCTACCTGGTCCGCATGGAAGAGATGAAGCAGTCCAACCGCATCATCAAGCAGTGCGTGGACTGGTTGCGTGCCAACCCCGGCCCGGTCATCACCGACAACCACAAGGTGGCGGCGCCCTCGCGGGAAGCCATGAAGACCAACATGGAAGAGCTGATCCACCACTTCAAGCTGTTCTCCGAAGGCTTCCATGTGCCCGAAGGCGAGGCCTACGCGGCGGTCGAACACCCCAAGGGCGAGTTCGGCATTTACCTTGTCAGCGATGGCGCCAACAAGCCGTACCGCATGAAGATCCGTCCACCAGGATTTGCCCATCTGGCCGGCCTCAATGAGATGGCCAGCGGTCACATGATTGCCGATGCGGTGTCGATTATCGGCACCATGGATATTGTTTTTGGAGAGATTGATCGATGATCTCTGAAGCCACCCAAGCGCGCTTCGCCAAAGAAGTCGCCAAGTACCCCGCAGACCAGAAACAGTCTGCGGTGATGGCCTGCCTGTCCATCGTCCAGCAAGAGCTGGGCTATGTCAGTGCAGACAGTGAGAAGGCGGTTGCGGAATACCTGGGCATGCCACCCATGGCGGTCCACGAAGTCACCACCTTCTACAACATGTACAACCAGAAGCCGGTTGGCAAGTACAAGCTCAACGTGTGCACCAATCTGCCGTGCCAGCTGCGCGATGGCGTCAAGACGCTCCAGTACCTGGAGCAGAAACTGGGCATTTCCATGGGTGAAACCACGGCCGATGGCCTGTTCACCTTGCAGCAGAGTGAGTGCCTGGGCGCCTGCGCCGACTCGCCAGTGCTGCTGGTGAATGACCGTTCCATGTGCAGCTTCATGACATCCGAGAAGATCGACCAACTGGTGGACGGTCTGCGTGCGGCGGGAGACAAGCCATGAGCGCACAAAACATCCTGTCGCAATTCCGGGCCACCGGTGTCCAGACCTGCTTCCACGACCGTCACATCAACCCGCAAATCTATGCGGGGCTGGACGGCTCCAATTGGCGGCTCAAGGATTACCAAGCACGCGGAGGCTACCAGGCCCTGCGCAAGATTTTGGGCAAGGCCGGTGGCGAGGGGTTGACCCAGGACCAGGTCATTGCCACGGTGAAGGAATCTTCGTTGCGCGGGCGCGGTGGCGCGGGTTTCCCGACCGGTCTGAAGTGGAGCTTCATGCCGCGTCAGTTTCCTGGTCAGAAATACCTGGTCTGCAACTCGGACGAGGGCGAGCCCGGCACCTGCAAGGACCGGGACATTCTGCAGTTCAACCCGCATATCGTGATCGAAGGCATGGCCATTGCGGCGTACGCGATGGGCATCACGGTGGGGTACAACTACATCCACGGCGAAATCTTCTCCGCTTACGAGCGTTTTGAAGAGGCCCTGGAAGAAGCCCGTGCTGCCGGCCTGCTCGGCAATAACATCCTTGGCAGCAATTTCAGCTTTCAGCTGCATGCAGCGCACGGTTTCGGCGCCTACATCTGTGGCGAAGAAACGGCACTGCTGGAGTCGCTGGAAGGCAAGAAGGGGCAGCCCCGTTTCAAGCCACCATTTCCGGCCAGCTTCGGCCTGTATGGCAAGCCCACCACGATTAACAACACCGAGACGTTTGCTGCGGTGCCGTGGATCATCCGCAATGGCGGCCAGGCGTACCTGGAATGTGGCAAGCCCAACAATGGCGGCACCAAGATCTATTCCATCAGCGGGGATGTGGAGCGTCCGGGTAATTACGAGATTCCCATGGGTACGCCCTTTGCCAAGCTGCTGGAGCTCGCGGGTGGTGTGCGCGGGGGCCGGCAGCTCAAGGCTGTGATCCCGGGCGGGTCTTCTTCTCCTGTACTGCCGGCTTCCATCATCATGGAATGCACCATGGATTACGACTCCATCGCCAAGGCGGGGTCCATGCTGGGTTCGGGTGCCGTGATCGTCATGGACGATACGCGTTGCATGGTCAAGGCCCTGCAGCGGTTGAGCTACTTCTACATGCACGAGTCCTGCGGGCAGTGCACGCCTTGCCGCGAAGGCACGGGCTGGCTGTCGCGCATGGTGGACCGGGTTGAAAACGGCCAGGGCCGCGCCAGCGACATGGACCTGCTGGACAACGTGGCGGAAAACATCCAGGGGCGCACGATCTGTGCGCTGGGCGATGCGGCCGCCATGCCCGTGCGCGCCATGATCAAGCATTTCCGGCACGAATTTGAGTACCACGTTGAGCACAAGACCTGCATGGTCCCGGCTTACGTTTGAGCGAGTCCCAAGATGATTGAAATCGAACTCGACGGCAAAAAGGTTGAAATCACCGAAGGCAGCATGGTCATGCATGCGGCTGAAAAGGCGGGCACCTACATTCCCCATTTTTGCTACCACAAGAAACTCAGCATCGCGGCGAGCTGCCGCATGTGCCTGGTCGACGTGGAAAAAATGCCCAAGCCCATGCCCGCCTGCGCAACGCCGGTCACCCAGGGCATGGTGGTGCGTACCAAGAGCGACAAAGCCATCAAGGCCCAGAAGTCGGTCATGGAGTTCCTGCTGATCAACCATCCGCTGGACTGCCCCATTTGCGACCAGGGCGGTGAATGCCAGCTGCAGGACCTGGCCGTGGGCTACGGCGCTTCGGCATCCCGTTACGAGGAAGAAAAACGCGTGGTGGCCCACAAGGACGTTGGGCCCCTGATTTCCATGGAGGAAATGAGCCGCTGCATCCACTGCACACGGTGCGTACGTTTCGGGCAGGAAGTGGCTGGCGTGATGGAGCTGGGTATGTCGAACCGCGGTGAGCACGCCGAGATCGAGACCTTTGTCGGCAACTCGGTGGACTCGGAGTTGTCGGGCAACATGATCGATATCTGCCCCGTCGGCGCGCTGACCAGCAAGCCGTTCCGCTACAGCGCCCGGACCTGGGAGTTGTCGCGCCGCAAGTCGGTTAGCCCCCACGATTCCACTGGCGCCAATTTGATTGTTCAAGTCAAGAACAACAAGGTCATGCGCGTGGTTCCGCTGGAGAATGAGGCGGTCAACGAATGCTGGATTGCAGACCGTGACCGGTTCTCCTACGAGGCGCTCAACAGCGACGAACGTCTTACCCAGCCGATGCTCAAGCAGGATGGGAAATGGACTACGGTGGACTGGCAGACCGCACTGGAATATGTGGCCAACGGACTTCAGCACATCAAGGCCGACCACGGCGCCAGCGCCATCGGTGCGCTGGTGAGCCCCCACAGCACGCTGGAGGAGTTGTACCTGACGGGCGCGCTGGTGCGCGGCCTGGGCAGTGAGAACATCGATTACCGTCTGCGCAATGCGGAGTTTGACGTCGCTTCCGGCGCGCGGTACCTCGGCACGTCCATTGCGGCCCTGTCGCAGCTGCAGCGCGTGTTGGTGGTGGGTTCGAATTTGCGCAAGGATCACCCCCTGTTTGCTCAGCGTATTCGCCAGGCTGCCCGGGTGGGTTGCGCCGTCAGCGTCGTGGGTGCTGCTCAGGTGGACTGGGCCATGCCGGTCGCGCATACATCGGTGGCTCCTGCCGCTCGCTGGGTGCAGGCGCTGGCCGATATCGCTGCGGCGGTGGCGGCCGAAAAGGGCGTTCCCGCTCCTGCTGCCGGAACTGCAACCCCGGTGGCGCAGGCCATTGCCAAGTCACTGCTGGGCGGTGAGCGCAAGGCGGTTTTGCTGGGCAATGCGGCCGCGCACCATGCGCGGGCTTCCAGTCTGCTGTCGCTGGCCAACTGGATTGGCGAACAGACGGGCGCGACGGTGGGCTTCCTGACCGAAGCCGCGAATACAGTGGGCGCCCAGCTGGCTGGCGCAACACCGGGCCAAGGTGGTCTGCACGCCGGGCAGATGCTGGCGGGTGGCCTGAAGGCCGCGTTCTTGTTGAACAACGAACCCGAGTTTGACTCGGCAGCAGGGGCTGCTGCGGCCAAGGCTTTGGGGCAGTGCGAGATGGTCGTGACCCTGAGTCCGTTCAAGGCCAACATGGCGTTCAGCGACGTCCTGTTGCCGATCGCGCCATTTACTGAAACATCAGGCACTTTTGTGAACGCCGAAGGGCGGTTGCAGGGGTTCCATGCCGTGGTCAAGCCGCTGGGCGAGACCCGTCCGGCCTGGAAGGTGCTGCGTGTGCTGGCCAACCTCCTGGACTTGCCCGGGTTTGCATTCGAATCGTCGCAGGACGTGCTGGTCCACATGCACGCCGATAACGGCGGCGTGCCCGCCCAGGTTCCGTCCGAACGCCTGAGCAATGCCTGCCAGGTGGCTGCCGACCTGTCGGCGCCCGCCGTGGAGCCTGCTGTGGCTGGCATTTATCAACTTGACGGCATCGTGCGACGCGCGACATCGCTGCAGCTGACGGCTGATGGGCGTGCCGCTGCGCAAACGCAGACTGCTCAGGAGACGCTGGCATGATTGACACGTGGTACAACGCCGGCATGGGACTGGTTCCCGCGGCATGGTGGACGGGCATTGCCTGGCCCATCATCTGGACGCTCATCAAGATCGTGGCCGTGGTGCTGCCGCTGATGGGCGCGGTTGCTTACACAACACTGTGGGAGCGCAAGCTGCTGGGCTGGATGCAGGTTCGCATCGGCCCCAACCGGGTCGGTCCCTGGGGCTTGCTGCAGCCCATTGCGGACGCGCTGAAGCTGCTGGTCAAGGAGATTCTGGTTCCGACGGCCGCCAGCAAGGGGCTGTTCTTCATTGGCCCCATCTTGACCATCATGCCGGCAATGGCCGCCTGGGCCGTCATTCCGTTCGGCCCCGAAGTCGCGCTGGCCAACGTGAACGCCGGTCTGCTGCTGGTGATGGCCATCACGTCGATGGAAGTGTATGGTGTGGTGATTTCCGGCTGGGCAGCAAATTCCAAGTACTCTTTCTTGGGTGCCATGCGTGCGTCGGCCCAGATGGTCAGTTATGAAATCGCCATGGGTTTTTGCTTGGTGGTGGTCCTGATGGTGTCGGCCAGCATGAACATGACGGACATCGTCACCAGCCAGGGCAAGGGGCAATTCGCACAGATGGGCCTGGGTTTCCTGTCGTGGAACTGGCTCTCTCTGCTCCCGATCTTTGTGGTGTACGTGATTTCCGGTCTGGCTGAAACCAACCGCCACCCCTTTGACGTGGTCGAAGGCGAAGCCGAAATCGTTGCGGGCCACATGGTGGAGTACTCCGGCATGTCCTATGCCATGTTCTACCTGGCCGAGTACGCCAACATGTGGCTGGTCTCCATTCTGGCCAGCACCATGTTCCTGGGCGGCTGGCTGTCTCCCGTTGCTGCGCTGGACTGGATTCCAGGCTGGATCTGGCTCGGTATCAAGACGTTCGCCATTGTGAGCCTGTTCATCTGGGTTCGGGCAACGTTCCCCCGTTTCCGTTACGACCAGATCATGCGTCTGGGTTGGAAGGTGTTCATCCCCGTCACACTGGTGTGGCTGGTGGTCGTGGGCACTTGGATGCAAACCTCCTTCAATATCTGGAAGTAAGAGGTCCCAACCATGTCTTCAAACAACGCAGTCCGTATGCCCTCTGCTTTCTCGCTCAAGGATTTCCTCTACAGCTTTCTGCTGGTGGAATTGTTCAAGGGTCTTGCGCTGACCGGCCGGTATACGTTTCGTCGCAAGGTAACCGTCCAGTTCCCCGAGGAAAAGACGCCTCTGTCGCCCCGTTTCCGTGGGCTGCACGCCCTGCGCCGCTATGAAAACGGTGAAGAGCGTTGCATTGCCTGCAAGCTGTGCGAGGCCGTGTGCCCGGCCATGGCGATCACCATCGAGTCGGACCAGCGCGCAGACGGTTCCCGCCGCACCACGCGCTACGACATCGATTTGACCAAGTGCATTTTCTGCGGTTTCTGTGAAGAGAGCTGCCCGGTGGATTCCATCGTGGAGACGCACATTCTGGAATACCACGGAGAGAAGCGCGGAGATCTGTATTTCACCAAGGACATGCTGCTGGCCGTGGGCGATCGCTACGAAAGCGAAATCGCTGCCAACAAGCAGGCAGACGCCAAATACCGCTGATCCGTCGCAAGAAAGAGTTTGAATCATGAGTATTACGGCAGGTTTGTTTTATCTGTTTTCGGCGGTGCTGCTGTTCGCAGCCTTCCGCGTCATCACGGCGCGCAATCCGGTTCACGCAGCCCTGTTTCTGGTGTTGACCTTTTTCCAGGCGGCCATGATTTGGATGCTGCTGAAGGCGGAGTTCCTGTCCATCACGCTGGTGCTGGTGTACGTGGGGGCAGTGATGGTGCTGTTCCTGTTTGTGGTGATGATGCTGGATATCGACGTGGAAGACATGCGCGTTGGTTTCTGGAAACATTTTCCGCTGGCGGCTCTTGTCGGCGTGGTGATTGCGCTGGAGATGGCGGCGGTGCTGATGGGAGGCTTCCGCGTGGTCGACGAGCCCTCCGTTGCGGCCGCTGCGGTGCCTGGAGCGACCCAGCTTTCCAATACCAAGCTGCTGGGCAAGTTGCTGTACACCCAGTACCTCTATCCACTTGAAGTGGCTGCTGCCATCTTGCTGGTGGCCATGTTCGCCGCAATTGCCCTGACCTTGCGTGCACGCAAGGACAGCAAGTACGTGAGCCCCGGTGATCAGGTGCGGGTCAAGGCGCGGGATCGCATGACCGTCGTGAAAATGGCTGCAACCCAGCCGGCCGTTGCCGAGCCGGTTGCAGCTCCCACCCAAGCGGAGACAAAAGCATGACGCTGACACTTGGACATTTCCTCTCGCTGGGCGCCATGCTGTTTGCGCTGTCGGTGGTTGGTATCTTTTTGAATCGCCGCAACCTGATTGTGCTGTTGATGGCCATTGAGCTCATGTTGCTGGCAGTCAACACCAATTTCGTCGCATTTTCCTACTACCTGCATGACATGCACGGTCAGATCTTCGTGTTTTTCATACTGACGGTTGCCGCCGCCGAGTCCGCCATCGGGCTCGCGATACTGGTGCTGTTGTTCCGGAACAAGTCCGGCATCAGTGTGGATGAACTCAATACGCTCAAGGGTTAATCAAGATGAGTCAAACCCTGTCTGCTTCTACGTTGCTGGCGGTGCCTCTCGCTCCGCTGCTGGGCTCGGTGCTGGCCGGCGTCTTCGGTACCCGCTTTGGCGGCAACCGGATCGGCCGCGGTGCCAGCCACTCCCTGACTATTCTGGGTGTACTGGTGGCGTTCGTCATTTCAGCTTTGACCTTGAAGTCCGTCGTGCTGGATGGCGCGCGCTTCAACGAAACCCTCTACACCTGGATGGTGGTAGGGGGGCTCAAAATGGAGATCGGTTTCCTGGTGGACGGCCTGACCGCCATGATGATGTGCGTGGTGACCTTCGTGTCCCTGATGGTGCACCTGTACACCATCGGCTACATGCATGAGGACAAGGGGTACAACCGTTTCTTCTCCTACATCTCGTTGTTTACCTTCTCCATGTTGATGCTGGTGATGAGCAACAACATGCTCCAGCTGTTCTTCGGCTGGGAAGCGGTGGGCCTGGTGTCTTATTTGTTGATCGGTTTCTGGTTCAACAAACCCACGGCCATTTTTGCGAACATGAAGGCGTTCCTGGTTAACCGGGTCGGCGATTTCGGTTTCATCCTGGGCATTGGCCTGATCGCGGCATTCGCCGGGACACTGAATTACACCGAGACTTTTGCCAAGTCGGCGGAACTGGCGGCATTGAGCTTCCCGGGAACCAGCTGGATGCTGATTACGGTGATCTGCATCTGCCTGTTCATCGGCGCCATGGGCAAGTCGGCGCAGTTCCCCCTGCACGTCTGGCTGCCGGATTCCATGGAAGGTCCCACACCCATTTCCGCGCTGATCCACGCTGCGACGATGGTGACCGCAGGCATTTTCATGGTGGCGCGGATGTCGCCGTTGTTCGAGCTCAGTGAAACTGCCTTGAACTTCATCATGGTCATTGGCGCCATCACCGCACTGTTCATGGGGTTCCTGGGCATCATCCAGAACGACATCAAACGGGTGGTTGCGTACTCCACCCTGTCGCAGCTGGGGTACATGACCGTTGCCCTGGGCGCCTCGGCCTATTCGGTGGCGGTATTCCACCTGATGACCCACGCTTTCTTCAAGGCCCTGTTGTTCCTTGCTGCCGGTTCGGTGATCATGGGCGTGCACCACAACCAGGACATCCGCTGGATGGGCGGCTTGCGCAAGTACATGCCCATCACCTGGATCACTTCGCTGCTGGGTTCGCTGGCCTTGATCGGAACGCCATTTTTCGCCGGTTTCTACTCCAAGGACAGTATCATCGAAGCCGTCCTAGAGAGCCACTTGCCTGCGGCGGGTTTCGCATCGTTTGCCGTGCTGGCTGGCGTTTTCGTGACCGCTTTCTATTCTTTCCGGATGTACTTCCTGGTGTTCCACGGCAAAGAGCGCTTTGACCAGAACCCGGACGCCCACCATGGCCACGATGACCACCACGACGATCATGGCGAACACCACGGCCCGCATGAGTCCCCTTGGGTGGTGACGGTTCCCCTGATCCTCCTGGCCATTCCGTCAGTGGTGATCGGCTTCCTGACCATCACCCCCATGCTGTACGGCGACTTTTTCAAGGACGCCATCTTCATCAACCTGGAGAAACATCCCGCGATGGAGGAGATGGCCCATGCATTCCACGGCCCGGTGCAGATGGCGCTGCATGCCGTGTCCACCTTGCCCCTGTGGCTTGCTCTGGGCGGAGTAGCACTGGCGTACTACATGTACATGGTCAACCCGGCCCTGCCGGCGGCGATCAAGCGCAGGGCCATGCCGATTTTCAACCTGCTTGAAAACAAGTATTACCTGGACTGGATTAATGAAAACATCCTGGCCCGGGGTGCACGCCTGATCGGCACCGGCCTGTGGAAGGTGGGCGACCAGGCTGTCATCGACGGCGCGCTGGTGAACGGCTCGTGGAAACTGGTTGGACTGGTTTCGGGCGCCGTGCGCAAGGTACAGACCGGATACCTGTACCACTACGCACTGGCCATGATCTTGGGCATCTTTGTGCTCATGACGTATTTTGTCTGGCTCAAGTAGGAGAAAAAGAACATGGGATTGTTGAGCCTTGCGATCTGGACGCCTATTGCGTTCGGTGTGGTGTTGTTGGCACTGGGTCGTGATGACCAGGCCCCGGCGGTGCGTCGGGTGGCGTTGATTGGCGCGCTGGTCAGCTTTCTGGTGACCTTGCCGCTGTACGGCCAGTTCGATACCACGACAGCCGCCTTGCAGTATGTTGAAAAGACGTCCTGGATTGAACGCTTCAATGTGAACTACCACCTGGGTATTGATGGCATTTCCTTCTGGTTCGTGCTGTTGACGGCCTTCATCAATGTGGTGGTGGTTATCGCTGGCTGGGAGGTCATTACCCGGCGCGTCAACCAGTACATGGGTGCCTTTCTCATTCTCAGCGGGCTGATGATCGGCGTGTTTTGCGCGCAGGACGGGTTGCTGTTCTACGTGTTCTTCGAAGCCACGCTGATTCCGATGTACCTGATCATCGGCATCTGGGGCGGTCCCAACAAGATTTACGCGGCGTTCAAGTTTTTTCTGTACACCTTGCTGGGCTCCTTGCTGATGCTGGTTGCCCTGATCTACCTGTACACCAAGTCGGGCGGCAGCTTCGACCTGTCCGTCTGGCACGCATTGCCGCTGGATCGCACTGCGCAGACCATGCTGTTCTTTGCCTTCTTCGCCGCCTTCGCCGTCAAGGTGCCCATGTGGCCGGTGCACACCTGGCTGCCCGACGTGCACGTGGAGGCGCCCACCGGTGGATCGGCCGTGCTGGCGGCCATCATGCTCAAGCTGGGTGCCTATGGCTTCCTGCGCTTCTCCCTGCCTATCGCCCCGGATGCCGCGCATGAGTGGGCCTGGCTGATGATTGCGCTGTCGCTGATTGCCGTGGTCTATGTGGGCCTGGTCGCCATGGTCCAGCAGGACATGAAGAAGCTGGTGGCGTATTCGTCCGTGGCCCACATGGGTTTTGTGACTCTGGGCTTCTTCATTTTCAATGATGTCGGCGTGGCTGGTGGTGTGGTGCAGATGATTGCCCACGGCTTTGTGTCGGCTGCCATGTTCCTGTCCATCGGGGTGCTGTACGACCGCGTGCACTCCCGCGAGATTGCCAGCTACGGTGGCGTCGTCAACACCATGCCCAAATTCGCGGCGTTTGCCCTGTTTTTCTCCATGGCCAATTGCGGCTTGCCGGGAACGGCCGGCTTCGTGGGCGAATGGATGGTCATCCTGGGTGCGGTCAAGTTCAACTTCTGGATTGGTTTTGGTGCCGCCAGTGCGTTGATCTTTGGCGCTGCCTACACGCTGTGGATGTTCAAGCGCGTGTACCTGGGGCCGGTGACCAACGACCACGTGAAATCGCTCATCGACATCAATGGTCGCGAGTTCCTGATGCTAGCCCTGCTGGCGGTTGCTGTTCTGTGGATGGGTATTTATCCGAAGCCCTTCACGGATGTCATGGATGTTTCGGTCGCGCAGCTGCTCAAGCACGTTGCGGTTTCCAAGTTGTACTGATCAAACTGAACTGAGAGACGAAAGATGATTGACAAAATCAGTTGGATCACGGCTTACCCCGAGTTCGTATTGCTGGTGATGACCTGCGTCATTGCGCTGCTGGACCTCGGCGTCAAGAGCCCCATGCGCGGGACTACCTACCTGATCACGTTGCTGACGCTGGCCGTCGTGGCCTACATGCAGGCGGACCTGGCCCTCACGGGCTCCACCCTGTACGGCTTTGGCAATATGGTGGTCAGCGACACCATGGGCAGCTGGCTCAAGTGCTTTGCCACCCTGGCGGTGATGGTCACGCTGGTGTATGGCCGGACCTACGCGGGACACCGGAGCATGTTGCGCGGCGGAGAGTTGTTCACGCTGAGCATGTTCGCCCTGCTGGGCATGTCCGTCATGATCTCCGGGAACAACTTCCTGGTGATTTACCTCGGTCTGGAATTGCTGACGCTGTCCAGCTACGCTCTGGTGGCGCTGCGCCGCGACAATGCGACCGCAACCGAGGCGGCCATGAAGTATTTTGTGTTGGGTGCCATGGCTTCGGGTTTCCTGCTGTATGGCATGTCCATGATGTACGGTGCCACCGGAACCCTGGACGTGAACGCGGTGTTCAAGGCCATTGCTTCCGGCCAGATCCGGCACCAGGTGCTGGTATTCGGCCTCGTCTTTGTGGTGTCTGGTCTGGCGTTCAAGCTGGGTGTCGTGCCGTTCCATATGTGGATCCCGGACGTCTACCAGGGCGCCCCGACGGCGATTACCCTGATGATCGGCGGTGCGCCCAAGTTGGCCGCCTTCGCGATTGTCATCCGGTTGCTGGTGGAAGGGATGTTGCCGCTGGCCCTTGACTGGCAGCAAATGTTGCTGGTGCTGGCCGTCGGATCACTGCTGATTGGTAACCTGGCAGCTATTGCGCAGACCAATGTCAAGCGCATGCTGGCCTTCTCCACCATTTCCCAGATGGGCTTCGTGCTGCTGGGGCTGGTGTCCGGTGTGGTCAATGGTGATGCCTTGTCCTTCGCGGCGAACGCCTATAGCTCGGCCATGTTCTACGTCATCACCTATGTGTTGACCACACTGGCAAGCTTTGGTGTGTTGCTGCTCCTGTCGCAGGAAGGTTTCGAGAGCGAAGAAATTGCCGATCTGGCCGGCCTGAATCAGC
Source organism: Rhodoferax sp. (assembly GCA_019449595.1). Lineage (GTDB taxonomy): Bacteria > Pseudomonadota > Gammaproteobacteria > Burkholderiales > Burkholderiaceae_C > Allorhodoferax. Next base: position 499,396 of record JAGRPL010000004.1, read on the forward strand.
GCAGTCCCCTGTATGCTGGTGTGATGGCCGTATGCCTGCTTTCCCTGGCCGGTATTCCTCCGCTGGTGGGGTTCTACGCAAAGCTGGCCGTCTTGCAGGCTCTGGTGGCTTCCGGACAGGCGTTCGGGCTGGCCATTGCGGTGTTTGCCGTCATGATGTCGCTGATCGGTGCGTTCTACTACCTGCGGGTCATCAAGGTGATGTACTTTGATGCCCCCATAACGGCCAGCAGTGTGGTGGCGCCCCTGGACGTGCGCGTGGTGCTGTGCATCAATGCCGCACTGGTACTCGGCCTGGGCCTGTTCCCCAGCGGCTTGCTGGCACTGTGCGGAAACGCCATCCGGCAGATGCTGGGTACCTGAACGCACACCCGCACGCAGGTTTTTTGCGCCTCCCTATTTAGCGCCTCAACATGTCCACGTCTTTTGCTGTCTGGTGTGTCGTGATCCTGGCCCTGGCGGCCGCCAACTACCCCTTTGTCACACAGCGGGTGCTGGGGCTGGTGGCGTTGCAGAAACCCAAGACGCTTGGTGCGCGGTTGCTGGAACTGGTCGCCTGTTACCTGCTGGTGGGCGGCGTGGCGCTGCTGCTGGAGAAGCGCGCCGGAGAGATCGCTCCCCAGACCTGGGAGTTTTACGCCATCACGGTGTTTCTGTTTCTGACCTTTGCGTTTCCGGGTTTCGTCTACCGGTATCTGGTCATGCGCAAGTCCTGACCCTGGCGGGGCAGCATGGATGATCGGCATCTCGTCGAGCGCAGGCTCTCCAGCGAGGAACTCTTCAAAGGCCGGTTCCTGCATGCGTTTGCCGACTCGGTAGCCTTGCCGGATGGCAAGACTGCCGTCCGGGAGTACGTGGTGCATCCGGGGGCGGTGATGGTGATCCCGCTCCTGCAGGACGAAGCCGGGCACTGGCGCGTGGTGCTCGAGCGGCAATTCCGTTATCCCGTTGGCCAGGTGATGATCGAGTTCCCTGCGGGCAAGCTCGATGCTGGCGAGACCGTGTTGGCCTGTGCCCAGCGAGAGCTCCAGGAAGAGACTGGCTACCGTGCCCGCGAATGGGCGCGTGCCGGCGTCCTGCACCCGGTGATTGCGTATTCCACCGAGTTCATCGACATCTGGTTCGCTCGGGGGCTCACCTTGGGCGAGCGCCATCTGGACAGCGGGGAATTCCTGGATGTCTTCACGGCGACGCCCGCCGAGCTGCTGCAGTGGTGCCAACACGGCAAGGTCACTGACGCCAAGACCCTTACCGGTGCCCTCTGGTTGCAGAACGTGCTCAATGGCGCTTGGATGCTGGACTGGTACGCCGCCGCGGTTGAGCCGGATCGCTGACAATGGCACCATGAAAGTACTGGATCTGCAATGCACGCATGGGCACGTTTTCGAGGGCTGGTTTGCCTCGGAAGATGATTTTGTGGCCCAGTGCGGGCGCTCCCTGGTGCAGTGCCCCGTGTGTGGTGACCCCTCGGTGGCCAAGAAACTGAGCGCACCCCGGTTGAACCTGGCAGGTGGCCGTGACGGCGGGGCGGTGCAGCAGGCCGCCACCACGCTTGCCAGCACGGACCAGGCACTGGCCGCAACGTGGCTTGCCGTGGCGCGGCAGATTGTGGCCCGCACGACCGATGTGGGTGACCGGTTCGCCGAAGAGGCCCGTAAGATGCACTACCGCGAGACCGAGGAGCGCAGCATACGTGGCACGGCCACAGCCGAAGAGGCCAGTGCACTGTTGGACGAGGGCATTGAAGTCCTGCCGCTGGTGCTGCCGGCCGCTCTGAAGGAGCCCCTGCAATAGGGGCTCCCGCCATACGGGTCAGGGGTAGAGGCCGCGCAACTCGCGGGCGTGCAGTATGCGCTTGCAGGCCACAATGAAGGTCGCTGTGCGCAGGCTCACCTTGTGGTCTTGCGCGACCTGCCACACACCGGAAAAGGCCTCTTTCATGATGCGCACCAGCCGGGCGTTGATCTCGTCTTCGCTCCAGAAGTAGCTGGAGAAATCCTGCACCCATTCAAAGTAGCTCACGGTCACACCGCCGGCGTTGGCAATCACGTCCGGCAGTACCAGTATGCCGCGCTCCTGCAGGATGTCGTCGGCCGCCGGCGTGGTCGGGCCATTGGCGCCTTCAATGATCATCCGGGCCTTGATCCGTCCGGCATTGGCGGCCGTGATCTGCTGCTCCAGCGCGGCAGGAATCAGGATGTCGCAATCCACATCCCAGAACGTGTCGTTGGCGATCACTTCGGCCTGTGGGAAACCGGCCACCGAGCCGGTCGCCGCCACGTGCGCCTGCAGGGCAGGAACATCCAGCCCCGATGCCTGGTAGATGGTTCCGCCATGGTCTTGCACCGCCACCACGCGGGCGCCCGTTTGCGCAAACAGGCGCGCCGCCACGCCGCCTACGTTGCCAAACCCCTGCACTGCGACCCGGGCCGATACAACGTCCAGCCCGATGTGCTGTGCCGCTTCCATGCCCACCGTAAACACGCCCCGTCCGGTGGCGTCACGGCGCCCCAGGGACCCACCCAGGTCCACCGGCTTGCCGGTGACAACGCCGGTGGCCGTGGCACCCTGGTTCATGGAGTAGGTATCCATCATCCAGGCCATGACCTGTTCGTTGGTGTTGACATCCGGGGCAGGAATGTCTTTCGTGGGGCCGATGATGATGCCGATTTCGCTGGTGTAGCGGCGGGTCATGCGCTCCAGTTCGCCGCGTGACAGGGCCTTGGGGTCCACCCGGATGCCGCCCTTGGCGCCACCGTAGGGCACGTTGACGGCGGCGTTCTTGATGGACATCCAGGCCGACAGCGCCATCACTTCCGACAGGGTTACATCCTGGTGGAAGCGCACGCCGCCCTTGCCCGGGCCGCGCGAGGTGTTGTGTTGCACCCGGTAACCCTCGAAGTGGGCGACAGTGCCGTTGTCCAGCTGGATGGGCACGTCCACCACGAGGGCGCGTTTGGGGCGCTTGAGGGTTTCCGCCCAGCGGGCGAGATGCCCCAGATACGGGATCACCCGATCGACCTGCTGCAGATAAATGCCCCAGGGCCCCAGGTTGTCGGCTTGCAGGTAAGAGGGAAGGGCGTGCCCCAGGGGGGGGGCGATCAGGGACGAAGCGACGGGGGGCGTGGCGTTGGGTGACATGGGTTTCCTTGTGGGAGAAGTGATGTCCCGCACTGTAGGTGTGCCCACGGCCCCTGTCTAAGGCCAAGTTTTTTGCAAACTATGCAAAAAATTAATAACCGTGTGTTGACGCGATTTTTCGCATCATGCCGTCCACGGCGTGCTCAGGCATTGAACTGCAGGGCTGCCAGTCCGGCATAAACCCCGCCGCGTGCCACCAGCTCGGCGTGGGTGCCTTGCTCCACCAGGCGGCCATGGTCCAGCACCACAATGCGGTCGGCCTTTTGCACGGTGGCCAGCCGGTGGGCAATGACCAGGGTGGTGCGGTCCCGCATGGCCGACTCCAGGGCCGCTTGCACCATGCGTTCGCTCTCGGCATCCAGCGCGCTGGTGGCTTCGTCCAGCAGCAGTAGCGGTGGGTTCTTCAGCATGGCGCGGGCGATGGCAATGCGCTGGCGCTGTCCACCCGACAGGCGCAGCCCGCGCTCGCCCAGAAAGGTGTTGTAGCCCTCGGGCAGGGCGGTGATGAATTCGTGTGCAAACGCTGCCTTGGCTGCCACCAGCACCTCGGCATCGCTGGCGTCGGGCTTGCCGTACCGGATATTGTCCAGGGCGCTGCTGGAGAAAATGACGGCATCCTGCGGCACGATGCCGATACGCTGGCGCAGGGCTCCCAGCGACATCTCGCGCGTGCTCACGCCGTCTAGAACAATGCGACCGCTGGTGGGATCGTAGAAGCGCAGCAAGAGCTGGAACACGGTGCTCTTGCCGGCACCGCTGGGCCCCACAATGGCCACGGTCTGGCCCGGCTGGATGTCCAGCGAGAAATCCGACAAGGCGGGTTGCAGCGGGCGCGAGGGGTAGTGGAACTGGATGGCTTCGAACGCGACGGCGCTTCCGGCTGCCGGCATGGGTGCTGCAACCGGGTTGGGAGGCGAGGCAATGGGCGATTGGGTATTGAGCAATTCCATCAATCGCTCGGTTGCGCCGGCGGCGCGCAGCAAGTCACCGTAGACCTCGCCCAGAATGGCAAAGGCGCTGGCCAGAATGATGACGTACACCACGGTCTGCCCCAGATGTCCGGCCGATATGCGCCCGGCCATGACGGCCTGTGTTCCTTGGTACAGGCCCCACAGCAAGGCAGCCGAGGTGGCGATGATGATGAACGCCACCAGCACCGAACGCGCCCGGGAGCGCCGGATGGCGGTGTCAAAGGCGTTGTTGGTTGAGGCGGTGAAGCGCTGGGCTTCCCGCGCTTCGGCGGTATAGCTCTGCACGACCGGGATGGCGTTGAGGACCTCGGCCGCGATCGAACTGGAGTCGGCAATGCGGTCCTGGCTGGCGCGGGACAGCTTGCGCACCCGCCGGCCGAACCACAGGCTGGGTAGTACCACCAGCACCAGCACCCCCAGCACCTGGAACATCACGTACGGGTTGGTCCACACCAGAATACCCAGCGCACCGATTCCCATCACGAGGTTGCGCAAGCCCATGCTCAGGGACGAGCCCACCACGGTCTGCACCAGCGTGGTATCGGCCGACAGGCGCGATAGCACTTCGCCCGTCTGGGTGGTTTCGAAAAATTCGGGGCTCTGCTCCAGCACATGGCTGTACACCGCGTTGCGCAGGTCGGCGGTGACACGTTCGCCCAGCCAGCTCACCATGTAAAAACGTGCGGCAGAAAACAACCCCAGCGCCACGGCCACGGCAAACAGGGCCGCAAAATGCTCGCGCAGGGCCATGACCTGTTCGCCCTTGTCCGTGTGGACCAGTCCGCCGTCGATCAGGCTGCGCAGGGCCAGCGGAAAGGCCAAAGTGGCCATGGCCGCCAGCACCAGAAACACCAGTGCCAGCCCGATGCGCCCGCGGTAGGGGCGCAAAAATGGCAGCAAGCCGGAGAGGGATTTGGGGTTTTGGGCTTTGGCGCGTTCAGAGGTCATGGCTATGCAGGTGGGGGCGGTAGGGCGGCACAACAAGCGGCACCGGAAAATGGGCATGATACAGGCCGTTAGACCTCGTGGTTATTGCGCAAACAGCTTCCAAATTGATAGCAGATGTGCCGCTGCGAGCCCGTGCCTGGCCGTGCGGGGCTCCGCTGTGGCCCGGCGTTCCCATGGTGTTGCGTCAGCGCATCAAGGCAAACATATAACATAGATCAATGATTAAGCGGGTCGGGTCTGCTATTCTCGGAAAGCGGTGTGGGTCAACCACAGTCGCTACAATCCGTTAAGGGGTTGCGGGTTATCCGCGATGGCCCTAAACACTCAACCCACGAGGAAAAATATGAAACGTATCCATTTGGCTTCCTTGGCAGTTCTCGCCGGTGTTACGCTGGCCGCGCCCGCATTTGCTGATCAGGCGTTGGCTACCTCCAAAAACTGCATGGCTTGCCACGCAGTTGATAAAAAAGTGGTCGGCCCTGCTTACAAGGATGTTGCCAAGAAATATGCTGGCGACGCCAAGGCAGCTGACATGCTGGCTGCAAAGATCATCAAGGGCGGTGCTGGTGTGTGGGGCCCTGTTCCCATGCCCGCCAATGCCCAGGTGAATGAAGCCGAAGCCAAGAAACTGGCTGCTTGGGTGCTGTCGCTGAAGTAAGCCAACGTGTCTGACAGGCCCTTTGGGGCCGCAACAAAAAACCCGCCTCTGGCGGGTTTTTTGTTGCCCGGATGGGCCTTGTGTACCGATGACCTTGTCGCGCTGCTGCAGAAAATTGCAGACCAAGAGAAAAGGGGCCCCGAGGGGCCCCTTTGTTCGTCACGCTGACACGGATCAATAAATGTCGTGCTGCGTGTTGTTGATGTTGAAGTGACCCGTGGGGGTGATGATCCGCGGATCCTTGATCACGGTCTTGAGCTTGAGGGTCTTGTCGTCTACGACCACCAGAGCCGACTGCTTGTTCTTGGCAGACCAGACCGCAAACCACACCTCATCGCCCGCCTTGTTGTACTCAGGCTGCACGACGCGCTTGGCACCACCGTCGTCAGGGAGTCCGGCCCATTCTGCGATTGGCAGCACGGTGTAACCCTTGTCGAGGTTCTTGATGTCATACACGACGACCGACTGGGACACCTTGGGATCGGGGTTCAGAGGAGCGTCCGAGTACAGGTGGGTGGACTTGGGGTGGCTCTTGATGAACAACGCACCGCCGCCTGGGCCCTTCAGCTTGGCAACTTCCTTGAAGGCGAATTGCTTGTGCTTGACCGGGTCGGTACCGATGAGCGAAAGGGTGTCGTCACCCAGGTGGCCGGTGGACCACACAGGACCGAACTTCGGATGCACAAAGTTGGCGCCACGGCCGGGGTGGGGGATCTTGCCCACGTCGACGATCGCTGCCAGTTTGTCTTCCTTGGCATCAATCACGCCAACCTTGTTACTGTTATTGGCCGCCACCATGAAGTAGCGCTTGGTGGAGTCCCAGCCGCCGTCATGCAGGAAGCGGGCCGAACCCAGTTCGGTGATCTTCAGCGCGTTCACGTCGGCGTAATTGACCATCAGGGTCTTGCCGGTTTCCTTCACGTTGACGATGAACTCGGGCTTGAAGTGCGAAGCCACGATGGAAGCCACGCGGGGTTCGGGGTGGTATTCCTGGGTGTCAACCGTCATGCCGCGGGTTCCCACGATCTTGAGCGGCTCCAGGGTGTCACCCTTCATGATCACGAACTGGGGCGGCCAGTAGGCACCAGCGATGACCAGCTTGTCGGTGAAATCGCCGTCCTTGCCTTTGTACTTGGACGTGTCGACCGAGCGGGCTTCCAGGCCAATGCGGATTTCAGCGACGTTGTCGGGCTTGGGCATCCACAGGTCGATCATGTTGACGCGGCCGTCACGACCGATCACGAACAGATAGCGTCCCGATGCCGACGTGCGGGAAATGTGCACGGCATAGCCGGTCTTGACAATGTTGATGATCTGCTTGGTATCGCCGTCGATCAGCGCCACTTCGCCGGTGTCACGCAGCGTGGTGGAGAAGATGTTGGAGATGTTGTAGTTGTTCATCTTCTTGGTAGGACGGTCCTTGGGGGCAACCGTAACCTTCCAGGTCGACTTCATGTCGGCCATGCTCCACTCGGGCGGCTGGGGAGGGTCTTGCTGAACGTAGCGCGCCATCAGGTCCACTTGGGTCTCGCTCAATTCACCGGAGGTTTGCCAGTTGGGCATGCCAGCGGGAGAGCCGTACGCGATGAACACTTTCAGGTAGTCCGTGCCTTTGCCGATGGTGATATCGGGTGTGAGGGGCTTGCCGGTCGCGCCTTTGCGCAACACGCCGTGGCAACCTGCGCAACGTTCAAAATAGATCTTGCGCGCCGCATCGAACTCGGCCTGCGTCATGGGCGGAGCCTTGGGGTTGGTGCTCTGGAGCATAGGCTCGGCCACCAGTGGCGAGGTGCCAGCCTGGTAATTCTTTTCGGGCTCCGATACGCTCTTCTTGTCCTGCGCAAATGCAGTGAGGGCCAGTGTGGTCAGCGCCAAGGCCGCTACGCGCGACAGCTTTCGGGTTCTCATGTAAGGACTCCTATGTAGCCGAAACCCCGGTTTTAACGCTCTGCCGGGCAGGGCGTGCGCGCTGTGGGTCGCGGCAATTCAATGTCAGCGGGCCTCGTTATATTCTGGCATAACCCGCCTTTCAATATTGATTTAGATCATTGATGCATTGCGTAAGTATCTTTGTGCCTAGGGTTACTACTTAATAATTGACTCGAAGCATGATCAAGATACATATGGCAGTCCTCCGCCGTTCCAGGTTTTCCGCGCTGTCTGTCTGCGCCGCGGGCGTGGCGCTGGCCTGCATGACCTGTGGTGCGGCATGGGCCCAGGCTCCTTTCGGGACGCTGAAGGAGGTGGTTGTCAGCGGCTCCCGCAATGAAGCGGTGCGCGACGACCTGCCGTTGTCCATGGACGTTGTGACCCCCACGGATCTGGAGCAGAAGCAGATAGTCGACATCAAGGACCTGGTCGCCGACCTGCCCAACGTCTCCGTCAAGCACGCGCCCGCGCGGTTTGGCGTCGCCGGTCGCCCCAACACCACCGGGCGCGACGGCAACGCCGGCTTCAATATCCGTGGCCTGGGCGGCAACCGGGTGCTCATGCTGGTGGACGGCATCCGTCTGCCGCGCAGTTATGTGAATGGCAACAGCGCCTTTGGCCGGGACACCATCTCGCTGGACCTGCTCAAGCGCATCGAACTGGTGCGCGGTCCCAGTTCGGTGCTCTATGGATCCGACGGCATCGCCGGCCTGGTGAATTTCATCACCTACGAGCCGTCCGACTTCCTGACGGGGACCGGCGCGGAGTCGAAAAACCTGGGTGGTCGGGTGGCGGCCGGCTGGAGTGGTGACGACGACGGCTTGCGGGTGGCGACTACCGTGGCCGGGCGCGCCAGCGAAACCGTGCAATGGATGCTCACCGGCACGACACAGACGGCCAACGGTCTGCACACCCTGGGCTCCAATGACGCGGCCAACGTGACCCGGACCACGGCCAACCCGCAGACCAACCGCAACGATTCCCTGCTGGCCAAGCTGGTGATCCAGCCGGATGCCAGTCAAAAGCATGTGCTGACGCTGGAGCATGTGGACAAGAAGTCCGACACGGAGCTGCTGTCCAGCCGGGCCAAGCCCCCGCTGACGGTGTCCTCATCGACCGTGCTGTCCGAAAACGCCAACCAGGACCAGCGGCGTGACCGGCTGACCTGGGACGCCCGTTACCAGCCGCGCATGGCCTGGGCCGACCAGTTGCAAACCGTGGTCAGCCTGCAGAACTCGGATGCCCAGGACAACGGCCAGACGATCGTCAATACCGCGCCCAATGCCCTGCGCACCCGCAACACCCTGTACAGCGAGCACGCCCGCCAGGCCAGCGTGCAGGCCAGCAAGACGCTGCCCATCTCGGCCGACTGGACCGCCCGCAACACCTACGGGCTGGACCTTGCCAGCACCGACATCACCAGCTGGTTCGGGGGCGCCGATGCGGCCCCTCTGCCAGCCTATGTGCCCAAGAAATACTTTCCGGATTCCCGTGACAGCACGGCCGCGCTGTATGCCCAGTCCGAGCTGGGAAGCGAGCGCTGGAGCGTGACACCGGGCGTCCGGCTGGAGCGCTTTGTGCTCGACGTGACCAGCCTGGACGGTTACGGGCAGCCCGCGACGTCCCTGTCGGGGACGCAGTGGACACCGAAAATTGGAACGGTCTTTCGGGCCGCTCCCGAATGGAGCGTGTTTGCCAATTACGCCACCGGCTTTCGCGCCCCCAATGCCACACAGCTCAACGGTTTTTCCGAGTCCACCTCCAGCGGCTATGCGACCTATCTGTCCAATCCCGATCTGAAGCCGGAAACCAGCAAGAACATCGAGTTCGGCGTGCGCGGTCGCATGGACCGGCTCACGGTGGACGTGGCGGCCTTCACCGGCGACTACAACCAGCTGATCGTGGACAAGAAGCTGCTGTCGGGAAACCCTGCCGCCTGTGGCGCGCTGGCGCCGGGCTGTGTCTACCAGTCGGTCAACGTGGACAACGCGACGATCTGGGGGTTTGAGCTGAGTGGCAACATGGACTGGGGCTATTGGGCCGGCGGTCGCTGGTCCACCCCGTTCGCGTATGGCCAGACACGCGGCCGCGACAACGGCACCGGACGGCCCCTGAATTCCATTGACCCGGCCTTGCTGGCCCTGGGCTTGGGCTATGCCAACGGCACCTGGTCCGTGCGCGTGGACTGGCGCTACCACGCAGCCAAGAATGCGTCGGACGTGGACCCGACGGCCGGGCTGAGCAGCGGTACCCAGTACGCTGACATGCCGGAGGCAACCACGCTGGATGTGTCCGGCCAATGGCGCATCCGCAAGGACGTGCGCCTGACTGCGGCCATCATCAACCTCACCGACCGCAAATACTGGTTGTGGTCCGACGTGCAGGGGCTGACGACGGCCAGCGCCGCCACCCTGATCGACGCCTATTCCCAGCCGGGACGTCACGTGAACCTCTCGCTGGTGGTCGATTTCTGAGGGCATACCCCCCTCTGCGGGCTACAGGCGCAGCGGGGTGGCGTAGCCGGTCATTTCCAGGTAGCCGCGTCCCACCAGCCGGTTGTTGCTGTCCATCACCTCGCACAGGCCTTCCCAGTAGATGGCACCGGTGGAGTTGCGGCTGTCGAGTTCCTGATTGTCCACCACGGCACGCACCGTGTAGTGGTCGGCCGGCGTGCGCACGATCCACTCCACCGGATAGCGGGCACGGCTCAAGGGGCTTTGCCAGGTGCGCAGGGGCCGAAACAGCACCTCGCCGCGCCGGAAGGTGAACAGCGTGCCTCCCGAGCGAAACGAGCCGCCGTCCCACAGGGCCTGGCCGCTGGGGTCGCGCAGGCGAAAGGCGGTCAGCGCGCTGCCATCGAGCAAATTGATGCCGATCCAGTCCCAGCCCACCGCCTGCGGGTGCAGCATTTCCTGACTCCACTCATGGTCCAGCCAGGCCATGCTGCCCGCGGCCACGCGGTGGCGCCGGCCCTGCAAGGCCAGCGTGCCGGCGACCTGCAGCTGGGGCACGCTGTAGTAGTAGCTCGTCTGGGCGGTATCCGGCCCCTTGCGCGAGAGACCCTGGTCCCCCTGCAGCAGCACCGGCTGGCTGGGAGTCAGGATGAGCTCCAGCGAAAAATCGGTGCCGTGCACCAGGGTCATGAAGTGGTCGCCCTCGCGTTGCAGGGACCAGTCGCGCAACTGCACGGCGGTGTTGCGGGTGCTGGCCCACGCGCTGTCGGCCGGGTTCTGGCCGCCCTCGGCGCCGGACCAGCGGGCCACGCGCTGGTCGTGCCAGTGTGTGCGGCCCTGCACATCGGTCAGTGCCGCATGCGCAAAAATCAGCTGCCTGGCTGCAAAGCGTGACTGCAGGGCCTGGGTCCGTGCCACCCGCTTGCGAAAGAACGTGACCTGAAAGCCAAAGGTTGCCGGGGTGTCTTCGGCAACGGCGTAGCCGGTGACGTACCACCACTCGGTGGCGTAGTCGGGGTGCGCACCGGCGTCTTTTGGAAACTGCAGCTGCGCGCGCGGCCGGGCCATGGCGGGCGCACCCAGCACCAGACCCGCACCCAACAGGCAGCGTCGACTCAATGGAAAGGACAGCGGTTTCAAAATCAGAGGTCCAGTGGTGGGTGGCAGGTGCCAGCCCGCCCAACTTTACAAGACTTAACCTGCCTCCTTGCCCTGCGACACGTAGCCCGTTCACAATGGCACCGTGAAACTACCGCGCAATGTGACTTGATGACTGCTTACAAACCGGATCGTTCCCCTGTGCACTCCGTCGGCCGGCTCCCGGCGCGGGCTGCCTGGGTGTTGGTGGTGGCCCTTGCCGGCTGCAGCACGCTGTCATCCCAGCGCCCGGCACTGCCGCCAACGCCCGTTCCGGCCGCCTGGTCCGCCACGTCCGGTGCGCCCGCGCCGGCGGCGGTATCGCTGGGACAGTGGTGGCAGCGTTTCAACGACCCCCAGCTCAGCGCCCTGGTCACACAGGCCTTGCAGGCCAATACCGATGTGCGCACGGCGCAGGCCGCCTTGCAGCAGTCCCGCGCCTTGCGCGATGTCCGGGCGGCGGGCCTGGGGCCAACGGTCAAGGCGTCCGCGTCGGCGCAGAGCAACCAGACCAACAGCAACACCCCGGCCAATACCTTCCAGGCCGGGTTTGATGCGAGCTGGGAGCCCGATGTCTTCGGCGGCCTGCGCAGCACCCTGAGCGCTGCCGAAGCCGACGCGCAGGCGGCGCAGGCCAACTTGGCCAACGTGCAGGTCTCCATGGCGGCCGAGGTGGCGGTGACCTACATCGATCTGCGCGGATTGCAGGAACGCCTGGCCATTGCCCGCAGCAACCTGGCGGCACAGACCGAAACCTTGCAGATCACGCGCTGGCGTGCCCAGGCCGGCCTGGCCTCGTCGCTGGACGTGGAGCAGGCCGTTGCGGCCAGCGAACAGACCGGCGCCCAGATTCCCGCCCTGCAGACCAGCGTGGCGCAAGACCTGAGCAGCCTGGCCGTGCTGACGGGGCAGGCGCCCGGCGCTCTGCGGGACACGGTTGGCGCCGTGTTGACGCCCCCGGCAGCCGTGCCCCAGCCGCCACCCGACCTGGCACTGAGCATTCCCGCGCAAACCCTGCGCCAGCGCCCCGACGTGCGCGCGGCCGAGCACCGCATCAGCGCCGCGCTGGACCGCGTGGCGCAGGCCGACGCCGCACGCTACCCCGGGTTCCAGATCAGCGGCTCGGTGGGCTTGAGCGCGCTGACGCTGAGCACCCTGACCAACGGCGCTACCGTGCTCAATTCCCTTCTGGCTAGTGTGTCGGTGCCGCTGTTTGACGGCGGGGCCGCCCGTGCCCAGGTGCGTGCGCAGGAGGCGGCGCTGGAGCAGGCCCGCGTGGCGTACCAGGCTGCCGTGCTCACGGCCCTGAAGGACGTGGAGGACGCACTGGTGGCCCTGCAGGGCGACCGCGAGCGCCTGGCGCGCCTGCAGGCCGCCACCGAGGCGGCGGCCAACGCCGACCTGCTGGCGCGCCAGCGCTACGCCAGCGGACTGATCGATTTCCGTACCGTGCTCGACACCCAGCGCACCCTGCTGTCCACCCAGGACAGCGTGGCCACTACGCGCGCCAGCCTGAGTTCCGACCACGTGCGCCTGTACAAGGCGCTGGGCGGCGGCTGGACGCCCGCACAGGAGATGGCAGGCCCCTGAGGAGCCGTCTGACCCCGCAGCAACCCTTTTCCTGTTGACCGACACCATGAACACTCCTAACCCCGCGGCCGAGCCCGCTGCCCCCGAAGCCTCCGACCTGCAGACCCTGCTGGGCGACGAACCGCCACGCCACTGGTGGCAACGCCGCGCGCTCTGGGCCGCTGCCGCCGCCGTGCTGGTCGTGGGGGGCGGGTTGGCGTACTGGCAGGCCAGACGCAATACCAGCACCCAGCCCAGCTATGTGACCGAGGCCGTGCACAAGGGCAACCTGACGCTGACGGTCTCAGCCAACGGCACCCTGCAGCCCACGCGTGCCGTGAACATCGGCAGCGAGCTATCGGGTACGGTCACCCGGGTATTCGTCGACGTGAATGACCGGGTCAAGAAAGGGCAGATCCTGGTGGAACTCGACACCTCCAAGCTGTCGGACCAGGTGCTGCGCTCGCGCGCCGCGCTGGCCGCTGCGCTGGCGCAGCAGGCGCAGAGCACGGCCACGGTCAAGGAAACCCAGGCCAGCCTAGCCCGGTTTGAAGAAGTGGCGCGCCTCTCCGGCGGCAAGGTGCCGTCGGCCACCGAGCTGGACACCGCCCGCGCCACCGTGGACCGCGCCGTGGCGGCCGATGACAGCGCCCGCGCCAGCGTCGCCCAGGCCCGCGCCACTTTGTCTACTGATGAGACCAACCTGTCCAAGGCGTCCATCCGTTCCCCCATCGACGGCGTGGTGCTGTCCCGTTCGGTGGACCCCGGCAACGCCGTGGCGGCATCGCTGCAGGCGGTGACGCTGTTTTCCATCGCCGAAGACATTGCCCGCCTGCGGCTGGAGGTGAGTGTGGACGAAGCCGACGTGGGCTCGGTTGAGGTGGGACAGAAAGCCAGCTTCACCGTCAGCGCCTATCCGTCACGCCGCTATCCGGCCAAGATCACCCGCGTGGCTTACGGCTCCACCAAGACCGACAACGTGGTCACCTACACCACCTACCTGGATGTGGACAACACCGACCTGAGCCTGCGCCCCGGCATGACGGCGGCAGCCACCATTGTGTCGACCGAGCGCACCGGCGTGCTGCTGGTTCCCAACACGGCGCTGCGGTTTGTGCCGTCAAACGCCAGCGGCAAAGGCGTGGCGGCCGATGCGGGTGGCGGTGGCGTCATGTCCAAGCTCCTGCCGCGCATGCCCCGCACTGCATCGCGCAAGGCCGGGGACGCCAAGGGCGCCACGGCCAGTGCCAAGCAGGTCTGGGTGCTCAAGGATGGTCAGGCCATGGCGGTGACTGTGATGCCCGGCATTTCGGACGGCCGCATGACCGAGGTGAGTGGCGAGGGCCTGCAGGAAGGCATGGCCGTCATCACCGACCAGCGCGCCGCGGGGGCCGCGCAATGAGTGAACCGCTGATCCGCCTGCGCGGCATCACCAAGGTCTATGGCGAAGGAGCCACGGCACTGCAGGCGCTCAAGGGGGTGAACCTGGACATCGAGGCCGGCGACTTCGTGGCCATCATGGGGCCCAGCGGATCGGGCAAGTCCACCGCCATGAACACCCTGGGCGGGCTGGACACACCCACCAGCGGCGAATACCTGTTTCAGGGGACCCACGTGGAGACGCTCACGCGTGACCAGCGCGCGCGCCTGCGGCGGCGTTTCTTCGGCTTCGTCTTCCAGGGCTTCAACCTGCTGGCCCGCACCTCGGCCCAGGAGAACGTGGAGCTGCCCCTGCTGTACCGCGGTGAGGCCGCGGCCGCGCGCCACGCCGCGGCGGCCAAGGCGCTGGCCTCCGTGGGCCTCACGGGCTGGGAGCACCACACGCCGGCCGAGCTGTCGGGCGGGCAGCAGCAGCGGGTGGCCATTGCGCGCGCCATCGTCACCGAGCCGGCCGTGCTGTTGGCCGACGAGCCTACCGGCAACCTGGACACCCAGCGCAGCCGCGAGATCATGGACCTGCTGTGGCGCCTCAATGTGGACCACGGCATCACCGTGCTGATGGTCACGCACGAACCCGACATGGCGGCCTACGCGCGGCGCATCGTGCACTTTGTGGACGGCGTGGTGCACAGCGACGAACGCAACCCGCACCCGGTCGGCCTGCAGCAAGCCGATGCGGACCTGCCAGCCCTTGCCACCTCGACACAGGCTCCCTGATGCTGCTCAACACCCTGCTGCTGGCCCTGCGCTCCATCCGGCGCAACCTGATGCGCTCGTTCCTGACCATCCTGGGCATCGTGATCGGCGTCAGCGCCGTCATCACCATGGTGACGCTGGGCAACGGCGCCACCCTGGCGGTGCAGAACCAGATCTCCGGCCTGGGCACCAACCTGCTGCAGGTGCGCCCCGGCCAGCGCATGGGGCCGGGCGGCGGCGGCGGGCCGGCCTTCAAGGAAGCCGACGCCGAAGCCATCGCCACCCAGATTGGCGGCATTGCCGCCGTGGCCCCCGAGGCGCGCACCAGCGCCACGCTGGTGGCCAACGGCCGCAACTGGACCAGCAGCGCCATCGGCAGCACCAACGACTGGCTGGTGACCGGCAACTGGGCCATCGCCAACGGACGGGCGTTTTCCGACGACGAGCTGCGCGCCGGCTCCGCCGTGTGTCTGATCGGCCAGACGGTGCAGCGCGAGTTGTTTGGCGGCAGCGGTGCCGAGGGGGCGCAGCTGCGCGTGAAGCAGATCTCGTGCGAGGTCGTCGGCGTGCTGGCCTCCAAGGGGCAGGGCGCTTTCGGCAACGATCAGGACGACCTGGTGCTGGTGCCCCTGAAGACGCTGCAGCGGCGCATCACCGGCAACACGCGGGTCAACACGCTGCTGGTGTCCATGAAGGACGGCAGTGATGCCACTCGCGTCACGGCCGGCATCACGCAGCTGCTGCGCGAGCGGCGCAAGCTGGCCAGCACCGACGAGGACAACTTCAACGTGCTCGACACCAAGCAGCTGGCCGACACCCTCTCGGGCACCACCAAGGTGCTGACCATGCTGCTGGGGGCGGTGGCCGCGGTGAGCCTGCTGGTGGGCGGCATCGGCATCATGAACATCATGCTGGTGAGCGTGACCGAGCGCACGCGCGAGATCGGCCTGCGCCTGGCCATCGGCGCGCTGGAGCGCGAGGTGCTGCTGCAATTCCTGATCGAGGCCGTGGTGCTGGCGGCCATGGGCGGGTTGATCGGCATCGTGCTGGCGACCGGGGCCTCGCTGGGGCTGGCCCGGCTGATGGACGTGCCTTACACCTTCAACCTGGGGGTCAACGTGCTGTCCTTCGTGTTCTCGGCAGCCATTGGCGTGCTGTTTGGCTACTTCCCGGCCCGCCGTGCGGCGCGCATGGACCCGATCGACGCTTTGCGCCACGAGTGACGCCGCCCCGTCGCAGTCCTTACCAGTCTTCCTTGACCGCCAGTACCGCATCGTGCCCGGCAGCGGCGCGTCCGGCCAGCCAGGCCGTCAGCGTGCCGGCCAGCACCACGGCCGCCGCCAGCGCCAGCAGGCGCAGGGCGGGCACCGTCAGCTCCATGCTCCAGTGAAAGCTCTGCGGGTTGACCACGTGCACCAGCACCACGGCCACGGCCAGCCCCAGGCCCACGCCGGCCAGGGCACCCAGCGTGGTCCACGCCGCCCCTTCCAGCGCCACCACGCGCATCACCTGGCGGCGTGTCAGGCCCAGGTGCACCAGCAGGCCAAACTCCTTGCGCCGCGCCAGCACCTGGGCGCTGAACGAGGCCGCCACGCCAAACAGGCCGATGCCAATGGCCACGGCCTGCAGCCAGTAGGTCACGGCAAAGCTGCGGTCGAAAATGCCCAGCGAGTGGGTGCGAATCTCGCTCGCCGAGCCAAACTCCAGCAGACTCGCCGCGCCGCCGCCCGGCGTGCCGGCCTGCTGGTCGGCCAGGTCGCGCAGCGCCTGCTGCAGCGCTGCCAGGTCGGTGCCGGGTTCCACCCAGAACGCGAGGTCGTTGACGCGTGTGTCGCCGCTGAGCCGTTCAAAGTCGGCCTGCTCCAGGGCGATGCTGCCAAACTGGCGGGCGTAGTCGCGCCACACGCCTGCTACAAAAAACGGAGCTGTCTGCGCAGGTTTTGTGCGGTCTGCAGGCTTGAAATACTCCGATAACGGGGTGTACACGGTGCCCGGCCGGGCGCCGTGCAGGTCCACCATGGCCTCGCTCACGTAAATGCCCGTCTGGCCCGCGGGAACGGGCAGCGCGGGGCCCACCAGGGGCAGGTTCGCACCGTGGTCCAGCGGCTTGGCCACCAGGGTGACCGGGGGCTGGGCCGGGTCGGGCAGCCATTGCAGGGTGCGCTGCGTGCGCAGGCGCTGCACGCCGGGCAGCCGGGCGGCGGCGGCCACATAGGCTGGTTCAAAGTAGGCGGTGTCAAAGGTGCTGCCGCTGCTGGCCGTGCGCACATACAGGGCGGCGGGCAACACGGCGTCCAGCCACTGCGCGACCGAGTGGCGAAAACTCGCCACCATCACCGTCAGGGCCACGGCCAGGCTGAGCGCGGCCACCACGCCGCTGACCGCCACCGCGGCGCTTTCGCGCACCCGCCGCGCACGCTCCACCGCCAGCAGGGGCAGGGCCCGGCGGGCCACGTGTGGCGCCACGCGGTCCAGCACGCTGCCGACTAGCCAGGGCAGGCCGACAATGCCGCCCACCAGCAGCAGCGCCACGCTGGCATACGCCGCCAGCGGCATGCCCCACAGCGGTGGCACCCAGGCCAGCAGGCCCGCGGCGGCGAGCAGGGCCGCGCCCAGCCCGGCGCGGGTGCCGTGGGCTTGCAGGGCGCCCAGCCCCTTGAGCGTCTGCGCCGGGGGCAGGGCCTGCGCCCAGCGCGCCGGCCACCAAGCGCCCACCAGCGCCGCCACCACGCCCAGACTGCCAAACACCAGGGCCGCCGGGGCGCTCCACTGCAGCGTGGGTGCAGCGCCGGCGAAGTAGCCACCTCCCAGATCGCCGCCCAGCAGGCGCAGCGCCAGCGCCGCCAGCGCACTGCCCAGGGCAACGCCCAGCGCGCTGCCCACGGTGCCCAAAGCCAGCGCCTCCAGCAGCACCAGGCGCAGGCGCTGCGCGCCGGTGAGCCCCAGCACGCCCAGCAGGGCCAGCTGCGGCGCGCGGCGGGCCACACTCAGGGCCAGCACCGAGAACACCAGGAAGCTGCCGGTAAACAGCGCCACCAGGGCCAGCACGGTGAGGTTGACGCGGTAGGCCCGCGACAGGGTGTCCATGCGCTGCAGCGCGTCGCCCGGCTCCACCAGCTGGGCGCCGGCGGGCCAGTCGGGTGCGCCCTGCAGCGTGCGGGCAAAGGCCGAGCGGTCCACCCCGGAGCGCAGGCGCAGCTCCACCCGCGACAGCGGCCCCAGCTGGCCAAAGAATTCCTGCGCAGCGGCAATGTCCATCACCGCCAGCGGGCTGCCGGCGGCACCCACGCTGCCGGCCACGTGCACACGGCCGAGCTGCAGGCCGCGCTGCAACTGCAGGCGGTCGCCGGGCAGGCGGCTGCGGGCGGCGGGGTTCAGGAACACGGTGTCGGGGGCGAGCAGGGCCAGGCGGTCCTGTCCGGCTGCGGGCACGGGCAGCAGGTCGGGTGCCATCTGCGCGATCTGCAGGGTGTCCACGCCCAGGATGCGCAAGGGCACCCGCTGCGCGGCGCCGGGCGGGTCTGGCAGGGCGTAGGTGCTGAGCTCCAGCACCGGATTGGCCAGCGCCACATCGGGGTGGTGGGCCACGCGGGCCAGCAGCGCGTCGTCCACGCCGCGGTCGGCGCGCAGTACCCAGTCGGGCTGGCCGCCAACCGCGCGCACGGCCTGCGCGAATTCGTCCAGCGCCGAGGCGTTGATGAGGTGCACCGAAAACGCCAGCGCCACGCCCAGCATGACCGACACCACGGCGGCGGCGTTGCGCCAGGGGTGGTGGCGCAATTCCTGCCAGGAAAAACTGCGCAGCAGGGGCCACAGCGGGGAGGCGGTGGGGGCTGCCATGGCGTGGGGCTCTACGTGCGGTTCTCGAAACCGTCCGGGCGCAGCCGCAGCACGCGGTCGGCCTGGGCGGTGGCGGCCTCCGAGTGCGTCACCAGCACCAGCGCGGTGCCGTGCAGGCGGGTCTGCGCCACTAGGGCGTCCATGACCCGGGCGGCGGTGGCGGGGTCGAGGTTGCCGGTGGGCTCGTCGGCCAGCAACACGGTGGGGCGGTGCACCAGGGCCCGCGCAATGGCCACGCGCTGCAACTGGCCGCCGCTGAGTTGCTGCGGCAGGCGTTGGCCCAATCCTTCCAGGCCCACGGCTTGCAGCATGGCCTGCACGCGGGCGTCGTCCGGGGTGCCCAGCAGCAGCAGCGGCAAGGCCACGTTCTGCGTCACGTCCAGGTGCCCCAGCACATGGAAGGCCTGGAACACAAAGCCCACCTTCTGGCGCCGCAGCAGGGTGCGGGCGTCGTCGTCGAGCGGGCCCAGGTCGGTGCCGTCCAGGTGCACGCTGCCGCCGTCCCAGTGGTCCAGCCCGGCCATGCAGTTGAGCAGGGTGGATTTGCCCACGCCCGACTCGCCCACGATGGCCACGAACTCGCCCGGCGCCACGGTGAGCGACACGTTGGCAAACACCGGCGTGTCGCCGTAACGTTTGCTGAGCTGGTGCAGCTGCAGGCTCATGGTGGGGTGAGGTGCTGGCGGGCCAGCGCCGCGCGGGCGTGTTGCAGCACGGTGGCCAGCGCGTCGGGCTGGTCGCAGGCCACCACCACGCGTTCGGGCATGGAGCGCAGCCAGGTGATCTGGCGCTTGGCGAGCTGGCGCGTGGCCGCGATGCCGCGCTCGCGCAGCTCGGCCATGGGCAGGCTGCCGTCCAGGGCTTCCCAGGCCTGGCGGTAGCCCACGCAGCGCATGGACGGCAGATCGGGGTGCAGGTCGCCGCGCGCGCGCAGGGCCCGCACCTCGTCGAGGAAACCCTGCGCCAGCATGGCGTCAAAGCGCTGGGCAATGCGTTCGTGCAGCCAGCTGCGATCCGCGGGTTCCAGGGAAATCAGGGTCCTGAACGGCATGGAACCTGCGTCGACAGCTCTGTTTTCTGTAGCATTCTGGCGGGCGTGGAAGTGCGACAAGGGCAAGCCCGACACCCGGTAGACCTCCAGCGCACGCTGGATGCGCTGGCTGTCGGCGGGTGCCAGCCGCGCGGCTGTCACGGGGTCCACCTGCGCCAGCTCGGCGTGCAAGGCGGGCCAGCCCTTGGCCTGGGCTTCCCTTTCCAGCACGGCGCGCACGGCCGGGTCGGCTGCGGGCATGGGGTCTATGCCGTCGAACAGGGCCTTGAAGTACAGCATGGTGCCGCCCACCAGCAGTGGCAGTTTGCCGCGTGCGGCAATGGCGCGGATCAGCTGCTGCGCATCGGTGACGAATTCGGCGGCGCTGTAGGCCTGCAGCGGATCGCGGATGTCGATCAGGTGGTGGGGCACGGTGGCCTGCTCGGCCGCACTGGGTTTGGCCGTTCCGATGTCCATGCCGCGGTACACCAGCGCCGAGTCGACGCTGATGATCTCGCACGGATGCGCCTGCGCAATGGCCAGCGCCGCGGCGGTCTTGCCGGCGGCGGTGGGGCCGGCCAGGCAGAGGTGGTAGGGGAGCGGGGCGGGGGTGCGCATGGCTTACAGCGTAACGGATTCGCCGGGTGGCAGGTGCTGGCGCGCCACGTAGCGCAGCAGCAGCACCAGGCCGACGGCCCCCACCGTGAGGCCCGCCACCAGGGCAATCCAGAAGCCCTGGGCCTGCAGGGGCTGCGCCGGACGCCACGGCAGCCATGCGGGTGCCAGCCCCAGGGCGCAACCCAGCGGCAGCGACACCACCCAGAACGCCGTGAGCTGAATCACCATGGGCGAGCGGGTGACCTTGTAGCCGCGGATGGCGCTGCTGGTGACCACCTGCGTGGCATCGGACAGCTGGAAGACGGCCGCCAGGAACAGCAGCTGGGCCGCCGCTGCGGCTACCGTGGCGTCGGTGGTGTAGGCGGCGGCAATCTGGGTATTGAACAGCGCCATACCCACGGCGGACACCACGGCCAAGCCCAGTGCCGCACCCACGCCCACCCAGGCGCGAAAGCGCGCCGCCACCGGGTCGCCGGCGCCCAGCGATTGGCCCACGCGCGTGAGCAGCGCCACGCCCAGGCTCAGCGGCACCATGAACACCAGCGAGGTGAAGTTCAGCGCAATCTGGTGTGCTGCGATCTGTGTGCTGCCAAAGCGGGCCACCAGCAGGGCAATGAGGCCAAACGCCGTGGTCTCGGCAAAGTAGGTCACCCCAATGGGCAGGCCCAGCCTGAGCAGGCGGCCCACCTTCTGGCGGTGCGGCCCCTCGAAGCGGTCAAAGGGCCAGGTGCTGCGGTAGGCCGGGCTGCGGTGCATCCACCACAGCAGTCCGCCCAGGTTGAACCACACGCACAGCAGCGTGGCCCAGGCGCAGCCCAGCCCGCCCAGGCGTGGAAAGCCCCAGTGGCCAAACACCAACAACCAGTTGACCAGCACGTTGAGGGCCAGCGCCCCCAGCGCGATCACCATCATGGGTTTGGTCTGGTTCAGGCTGGCGCTGTAGCCGTAGAGCACGCGGTAGGCGGCAAAGGCGGGCAGCGCAAAGCTGGTGATGTGGACAAAGCCCTGGGCGCCGTCCCGCACCAGCGGCTCCAGCGCCATGTGGTCGAACACGCGGGCCGACAGGTTGGCTGCGGCAAAGGCCAGCAGACCCATGCCTAGTGCCTTCCAGAGC
Organism: Rhodoferax sp.; assembly: GCA_019449595.1. Classification (GTDB taxonomy): domain Bacteria; phylum Pseudomonadota; class Gammaproteobacteria; order Burkholderiales; family Burkholderiaceae_C; genus Allorhodoferax. The sequence goes on from JAGRPL010000004.1 coordinate 520,939, forward strand.
GCCTGGCGCACCACATGCGGCACCCGGTGGAACTCGCGCGCGCCGACATAGTGGGCCACCAGCGGGTTCACCGACAGCATCACGCCCATGAGGGTGATGATGACGATGTTCCAGATCGACACGCCCAGGGAGACGCCGGCCAGGTCCTGCGCCGAGGCGTGTCCGGCCATGGCTACGTCCACCGCCGACATGCCTACGTTGGCCAGCTGCCCGACCAGGATGGGCCAGGCCAGCAGCCAGAGGGCGTGGAGTTCGGTGCGCAGGGAGGGGGAGAAAGGCAGGGAGCGGGCGGCAGACATCGTTGCCGGATTCTACGTTTGCGTACCCGCGCTCCGGCCTAGCTCCGGGCGGTGTGGGCGGTCAGCTGGAGGTTGTCGTGCCACCAGGTGGTCAGCGCCTCGGCGGCCATGGCGGGGGCATACAGCCAGCCCTGCGCGTACGTGACGTCCAGTGCCTTGAGGTAGTCCGCCTGTTCCTGGGTTTCCACGCCTTCGGCAACGATCTGCAGATCGAGTTCCTTGCCGATGCTGACCATGGCGCGCAGGAGCGCGTGGGCCTTTTCGTCCGTCCCGATGGGGGCGATGAACGAGCGATCCAGCTTGATGGTCGTGAGCGGCAGGTTGTGCAGGCGCGAGAGGGACGAATAGCCGGTGCCGAAGTCGTCCAGGTGCACACCAAAACCCATGTCCCGGCAGTGGGAGATGAATTTCATGGATTCGCTTTCGTTGTGCGCCAGGCAGCTCTCGGTCAGCTCGATATCCAGAAGGCCGCAGGCCGTATTTTGTGCGGCCTGCAGGATCGTCAGGAGGCCCGGGTCGTTGAGTTGCCGGGCGCTGACATTGACGGCCACCCGGACAGGGCGCCCCTGCGCGGCCCAGGCCGCGGCGTGCCGGGCGGCGGTGTCGATGACCCAGCGCCCCAGGGGAATGATCATGCCGTTGGCTTCGGCCCGGCTGATGAATTGCTCCGGGCTGATGTTTCCGCGCACGGGATGCTTCCAGCGCAGCAGGGCCTCCACGCCGTCGGCCTGGCCGTTGTGCAGCAGGAGCTTGGGCTGGTAGTGCAGCTCGAACTGCCCCAGGTCCATGCCGGCCCGGATATTGTGGTCCAGCCACACGTGGGCCTGCAGGACCAGGTCCATCCAGGAGTCGTATTCGCACACGCAATTGCCCCCCAGCCGCTGGGCCTCGTGCAGGGCTACCTCCGACATGCGCAGGAGGTCGTCCGCGTTGGTCGAGTCAGCGGGGTATTGCGCGATGCCGATGGAGAGCGTGACAAAGATGTTGGACGCCTCGTAATGCAGGGGCGACGCCATCCGCTCCAGAATCCTGCTGGCCAGGTTCATCAAGGTGGTTTTTTCGGTGATGTTCTTCACCAGAATCGTGAATTCGGCGCCGGCCCCGCGTGCCGGTTCGCCCCAGTGGCCGATGGCATCCCGGACGATTTTTCCCACCTCGGCAATGATGGCATTGCCCCCCACCGGGCCCAGGTTGTCATTGACGAAGTGGAACTTGTCCAGGTTGACGGTGATCAGGGCGAAGGACGTCTTGCGCTCCAGGAGGTCTTCCATGCGCACCCGCTGGCTGTGGGCGCTGCGCAGTCCGGTCACCTCGTCGTAGTACACCAGTTCGCGCAATTTCAGATCGGCATTCTGGATCTGGAGCAGCTGGTTTGACATGACCACGTGCGTGCGGAAGAAACCGACAAACAGCACCATGACACCCATCAGCGCGAAGGGGATGCCGAGCAGGCGCCGCTGGTCTTCCACGCCAATGGACAAAGCGTAAACGGCTATGCCGGCCAGGGGGTAGAAGAACAGGGCGACGGCGATGGGCAGGTAGCCTGCATCCGGGCGTTTGCGGTGCTGCGTGAGGCAATACACCCCGCCGCTGGCGACGATGAGGGTCAGGATGGAATCGGTGATCCAGCGGGGGCCTCCCAGGGCCCAGACCAGGTTGGCCAGAGAGATCTGTGCCAGCATCATGGCCACCAGCCGCTTCCACGGCGTGTAGCCACGGCTAATGAAGTGCAGCACCCCGGCGAGCAGGCAGGAGACCGCCAGCAATGCCGGCACGATAACGATGACATAGCGCACCGGGGAGCCGTGGTACACGAAGTGGCCGTAGACCGCCGAAGTGAACCACGCAAACCCACCCAGGGCCATGGCCAGGGACAGCAGGCCCGTTCCCGGGCTGTCGTCCAGGCGTTGCAGGCGCGCGAAGGCCCATGCCAGCACCAAGGAGACGCAACTCGACGCGATGGCTACGCCGTCAAAGAAGCTCAGGCCCGTGACCGTCACAGCGCGCGGGAACCGCAGGGGAGTGGGAAAAAAGGCAACGCGGGCATGTCACTGCAAATCCGGCGTCCGCGTGCCCGATGGCACGGTCGAAGAAGGCAAAACGGCTAAAGAAACACAGGCGTGCACAGAGTCGATCCCGGCGTGATGAGGGGAGACCGCCTCCCTTCTACAGGGTCTGAATATACAGGTGAAAAGACACCGTTTTTTCCTTCGGTACAGGGGTTCGCGGGTAAAAGTTTTCTTACAAACATGTCAGGATGGACAGGGACGGCGCTGCTGTTGCGGCAGGCCGCGTGCGGACGTGGCGGCTATAGTGGGTGCTTTCGGGCTCTGGAGAAAACCATGTCGCGCCAGCTGATCAGTTCGGGTTCCACCTTCGAGGCCGAGATCGGCTACTCCCGTGCGGTGGTGGACGGTGACTGGATCTTTGTTTCGGGCACCACCGGTTTCGATTACGCCAGCATGACCATTGCCGAGGGCATTGAGGCCCAGGCAGAGCAATGCCTGCAAAATATCCAGGCGGCGCTGCAGCAGGCCGGCGCCACCCTGGCCGATGTGGTGCGCGTGACCTATGTGGTGCCGGTGGCCAGCGAGTTTGCGCAGTGCTGGCCGGTGTTGCGCCGCTACTGGGGTACGGTACGCCCCGCTGCGATGATGATCTCCGCCGGCTTGCTGGACCCGCGCATGCGCATCGAGATGGAAGTGACAGCCCGCAAGCGCTGATGCGGGCAGGTGCGGACGGGCCCGCTCAGGGCTTGGCGTCCACCGCGTCCAGCCATTTCTGCCAGGGGTTGAAACCGGTGATCAACGCGCTGGCCAGCAGCACCAGGGCGCCGCCGGCAAAGATGCCGGTGCTGAGCTGCTCGCCCAGGAACAGGTGGCCCCACAGCACACCGAAGACAGGAATCATGAAGGTCGGGCTCATGGCCGCCACCGACGAGACTTCCGCCAGGATGCGGATGTGCATCCAGTACGCCAGCCCCGAGGTCACTACGCCCATGATGGCCACGGCCAGCAAGGCCCCGGGCGTGAAATGCGCCTGCGGCCAGCTCCAGGCGGCCAAGGGGGCCAGCATCAGCAGGCCCAGGGCGTGGATGCCGGCGGCAATCTGCAGCGGCTCCATGCGGCTGAGTGCGCGCTTCATCAGGGGGGTGGCAAAGCCATAGCCGGCCGCACCGCCGATGCAGGCCAGCGCGGCAACGAACACCTTGGCCGATGGCGCCACCGGCCCCAGACCCACGATCAGCGCCACGCCGCCAAAGCCGCAGATGCAGCCTGCCAGCTTGCGCAGGGTGAGGGCGTCTTCCTTGATCCAGGCCGACGCGATGATGCCAAACACCACCGCCGTGGAATTGAGCAGGGCGCTGTACCCGGCGGGCAATTGCAGCGCCGCCCAGGCAAACAGCAGGAAGGGCAGCGCCACCGCCAGCCCCCCCAGCAGCGCCAGTTCGCGCCAGTGGCCGGTGGGCCACGGGTGGCGCATGGTACGCATCAGCACGGCGAGCGTGAGCGTGGCCATGCCAATGCGCAGGGCGGCCAGCACATTGGGCCCCAGTGCGGGGCTGGCAATGCGGATGAGCATGAAGGAGGCGCCCCACAGGGCGGACAGCGCAACCAGCTGCGCAAAGTGTTTGGTTTTCACGGATGGGTCATTGTGTTGCGGTCACCCGCGTTCGGCAGTCGCCGGGGTGTCTACTGGCCGCGTAAAAACAACGCATCCAGATCGCGCAGTTTCAGCTGGCGCCAGGTGGGCCGGCCGTGGTTGCACTGGTCGCTGCGCTCGGTGGCTTCCATCTGGCGCAGCAGGGCGTTCATCTCGTCCAGAGTCAGGCGCCGGTTGGCGCGCACGGCGCCGTGGCAGGCCATGGTGGCCAGCAACTCGTTTTGCGCGCGCTGGATCACGGTGCTGGCGTCGTGCTGGGCCAATTCCGCCAGCACGCTGCGCGCCAGTTCCACGGCGTCGCCCTGGGCCAGGGTGGTGGGCACGGCGCGCACGGCCAGGGTCTTGGGCGAGAACGGGGTGATCTCCAGCCCCAGGGTGTGGAGCGTGGCGGTGTGGGCCTCGGCGGTGGCCACCTCGTGCGGCGTGGCGGCAAAGGTGGCGGGAATCAGCAGCGGCTGGCTGGCCAGGGGGTGAACGGTGCCGTCCGGGGCGGTCAGGTTGATCTGGGTCTTGAGCCGCTCATAGACGATGCGTTCGTGCGCGGCGTGCATGTCCACAATGACCAGGCCCTGGGCGTTCTCGGCCAGGATGTAGATGCCTTGCAGTTGGGCCAGGGCTCTTCCCAGGGGCCAGGTTTGGGTTTCTGGTTCGCTGCTGGGGGGGCGGCTGGGCGGCAGAGCGTTCTGCTCCGTGTCCTCCGCCCGCTGCGCGGGCTCCCCCTTTACCTGCGCAGAACGCTCTGCCGCCCAGCCTTGCGGCGGGCTCACGCTGCGTTGCCAAAGGAGGCTGATGTCGCTTACGTGGTGGCCGGCGGGCGCCAGTTCCGCTGCGAAATTGATAGCTGGCTGCGCAGAGTACATGGGGGCTGCGGCCACTTTTTTTGCATAAAAACGGGAGGCTGCTGTGTCGCCACCGACTGCGTCCGCCGGGGTGGTGGGGTCTTGCGCGGCGGCGGCGCGTGGCTTGGCCAGGGTGTCTTCCACGGCGTGGCGCACGGCCTGGTGCACTTCGCGGCTGTCGCGAAAGCGCACTTCGATCTTGGTGGGGTGCACGTTCACGTCCACCCGCGCCGGGTCCATGGCCAGGTACAGCGCGTATACCGGCTGGCGGTGGCCGTGCAGCACGTCTTCATAGGCACTGCGGGCGGCGTGGGTGAGCACCTTGTCGCGCACGAAGCGGCCGTTGACGTAGCAGAACTGCTGGTCGGCGCGTGAGCGTGCGGCGTCGGGAATGCCCACGCGGCCCCACACCTGCAGGCCCGCGGCGCCGTCGGTGCGGCTGCTGCGCCAGTTCACGGAGAGGGACTGGGCAATGAAGTCGGCGCCCAGCACGTCGGCCAGCCGCTGGTCCAGCGCCTGCTCCGGCGGCATGCCGCTGCAACGGCGCCACTGCTCCACCAGCTTGCCCTCGTGCCAGATGGCAAAGCCCACGTCGGGGCGGGCCAGGGCGTGGCGGCGCACGGACTCGATGCAGTGCGCCAGCTCGGTGGCGTCGGTCTTGAGGAACTTGCGCCGCGCCGGCGTGCTGAAGAACAGCTCCTTCACCTCGACCGTGGTGCCGTGGCTGCGCGCCACGGGCTTGAGCTCGCCCGTGCGGCCGTCCAGCAAATAGGCGGAAGACTGGTCGCTGGCCCTGGACAGAATTGCGCAGTCAGCTATTGAATTGATAGCGGCCAGGGCTTCGCCGCGAAACCCCATGGTGGCCACCGATTCCAGGTCGTGCAGGTTGCCGATCTTGCTGGTGGCATGGCGCTTGAAGGCAATGGGCAGATCGTCCACCACAATGCCCATGCCGTCGTCTTCCACGCTGATCAGCCGCACGCCGCCGGCGAGCAGGCGCACGGTGATCTGGGTGGCGCCTGCGTCCAGCGCGTTGTCCACCAGTTCGCGCACCACGGAGGCGGGGCGTTCCACCACTTCGCCGGCGGCGATCTGGCTGATCAGCTCGTCCGGGAGTTCACGGATGGGGCGGCGGGGAGTGGGGGCAGGGACGGCGTTCACCCGGCCATTTTAGGGGGCGCAGCGTGGTGCGTCGCACCGGGTGGCGAATGCCCCGCCAAGGCGCCTCGACACCCGGGAATGCATGGTGTAGAGTGAAAGGCGACACCCCTCAGGTGCCCTGCGGTATCCACAAATTTAAGGAGTTGCACCATGAAAAAAAATACGCTCGTGTTGGCCTGCGCCATTGCCCTGGGAGCCTTGGCTCCCGCGACCTGGGCCCAGACGCCCCTGACGCCCAAGGCGCAACTGGCTGCGGACAACAAGGCGGCGCTGACCCGCTACAACCAGGACAAGGCGCTGTGCAACGATGAACCGACATCCACCGGACGCCTGCAGTGCCGCCGCGATGCCAAGACGGAATACGACAAGAGCCTGGCGGAGGCCAAGGCCCGCGCGGGCGTGACAACGTCCACGGCCAAGGGCACGGCCGCTGCTCCAGTGTGCGCCGATTGCGGCAAGGTGGTGGCGGTGTCGGTGACGGAAAAGGCGGGTGAATCGACCGCTCTGGGCATGATTGCCGGCGGCGTGGGCGGCGCCTTGCTGGGCAACCAGGTGGGTGGCGGCATCGGCAAGGACATTGCCACCATCGCGGGCGCTGCCGGCGGTGCCTATGCGGGCAAGAAGATCGAGGAAAAGATCAAGACCCACAAGGTCTGGACCGTGAGCGTGCAGTACGAAAACGGCAGCAAGAACAACTTCGAGTTCGACCAGGACCCCGGCTACGCCGTGGGTGATGCGGTCAAGAACGCGGGCAACACCATCACCCGGCGTTGAACGCAGCGGCGCCCGCGGGCGCCGCGTTCAGTGGTGGAAGACGACCGCGTCCAGCTTGAGCGCGTGGATCTTTTTCGCGGCAGCGTCCGCCTTGGCCTGGGTGGGGAACGGGCCCACGCGCACCCGGGTGGCCGGGCCTTTCTTGCTCTGCACGCCGTCGGAGAACACCGGCAGGCCGGCCTTCTCCAGCTTGTGGTACGCACGGGTACCGTTGGCGGAAACGGCAAACACCCCCACGTTGATGTAGAAGCCCGGCGCCAGCTCGGCTGCCGGCGCGGTCCGGGCGACGGCTACCGCTGGGGCGGCAGGCACCTTGGTCTCGGGCGCAGCAACGACGGGCGCCGGAGCCGGCGTGACCTGGGGTTGTGCGATGGCGGTGCTGGTGACCACCGGTTTGGCCTCCACGGGCGCCGGTGCTGCGGCAACCGGGGCCGATGCGGCAGGCGCCGGCTGCTCGGGAACCGGGTCCGGGTCGGACGAGAAAGTCAGCGCTTTGGGCCAGATGGAGCAGCCTCCCAGCAGCGTCACGGACGCCAGGGCCATTGCCGCCAGCGTGGTGCTGCGCAGGCGCCGGGTGTTTTTCGGTGGGGTCGTCAGTGTAGGCATGGGGCGGGTGCTTTCCGGTTGGGGCAATGGGAGGGGGGCTGGCGTGCGGGGCGGCTGCCGGGCGGCCTAGAGGTAGAACGCCTCGACTTTGCCCTTGAGCTTGATCAGCAGCGGCTTGCCCTTGCGGTCCACCGTCTTGCCGGCGGGCACCTTCACCCAGCCTTCGCTGATGCAGTATTCCTCGACATCGGTGCGCTCCTTGTCATTGAGGCGGATGCCAATGTCGTGCTCGAACACGGCCGCGACATGGTGGGGGCTACGCGGGTCGACGGACAGATGGTCGGGCAGGGCGGGGCGTTGGGTGGTTTCAGTCATGGGTATTTACTTTGCGTTGCACGTGAATCTATACCAATTCTCCGGCATTTCAGGCCGGCCGGGCCTGCGGGGCCGCTTATTGATTCGTGCCGGAATCGGCTGCACAATGTTTTGGCATACCGGTCATTCAACAAGCAAGGGGGTTTTATGCTCAAGAACAAGGTGGCGCTGGTCACGGGTGGGTCGTCGGGCATCGGGCGTGCGGTGGCGCTGGTCTGGGCGCGCGAGGGGGCCCGGGTGGTGGTGTCCGACATGAACGTGCAAGGCGGCGAGGAAACTGCTGCCCTGGTGCGGGCCCAGGGTGGCGAAGCCCTTTTTGTGGCGGCCGATGTGGGCCAGCCCGCAGACGGAGCCCGGCTGGTTGAGCGCACGGTGGCGCATTTCGGCCGGCTCGACGTGGCCTGCAACAACGCCGGCATTGGTGGGCCGTCCGCGCCCACCGCCGACTACCCGCTGGACGGCTGGGCGCAGGTCCTCAACATCAACCTCTCGGGTGTGTTCTACGGCATGAAGTACCAGATTGCCGCCATGCTTAAGACCGGTGGCGGCTCCATCGTCAACATGGCGTCCATTCTCGGCGCCGTGGGTTTTGCCGGCAGTCCGGCCTACACCGCGGCCAAGCATGGCGTGCTGGGGTTGACCCAGGTGGCGGCACTGGAGTACAGCGCGCAGGGCGTGCGGGTCAACGCGGTGGGGCCGGGCTTCATCCACACCCCTATGATCGGCGCGCTGGAGCAGGACGCCGGCATCAACGCCATGCTGGTTGGAGGGCACCCCATCGGGCGTCTGGGGCGTCCCGAGGAAGTGGCGGAGCTGGTGGCCTGGCTGTCTTCGGAGCGGGCGTCGTTTGTTACCGGCGCCTACTATCCGGTGGACGGCGGCTACCTGGCGCGCTGAGTCCGGCGCGCGGCAGGGATAATCCCCTGCATGGAACTTGTTAGCTTTGCCATTGACTTCATCCTCCACGTCGACAAATACCTGGAGGCGTTCATCCAGAACTACGGCCTGTGGGTGTACGCCTTGCTGTTTCTGGTGATCTTTGTGGAAACCGGCGTGGTGGTCATGCCGTTCCTGCCGGGGGATTCGCTGCTGTTTGTGGTGGGCGCCATGTGCGGGGTGGGGCTGATGAACTACCCCTTGTCCGTGGGGTTGCTGTTTGCGGCGGCGGTGCTGGGCAACCAGTCCAACTACACCATTGGCCACTACTTTGGTCCCAAGGTGTTCCAGTGGGAAAACTCGCGCCTGTTCAACCGCAACGCCTTCAATGCGGCGCACGCGTTCTACGAGCGTTATGGCGGCATCACCATCGTGGCGGCGCGCTTCATGCCGTTCCTGCGCACGTTTGCGCCCTTTGTGGCCGGAGTGGCACAGATGACGCGCACGCGCTTCATGCTGTTCGATGTCGTGGGGGGTGCCCTGTGGGTGGGTGGCATCGTCACCATCGGCTACTTCTTCGGCAACATCCCGTTTGTGAAGGCGCATCTGGACAAGATCATCTGGGCCCTGATCCTGGTGCCCGGGCTCATCATCCTGGCGGGGGCCTGGAAGGCGCGGCGCAAGGCGGCCGTATGACGCTGCCCGGCTGACCCCGGCCGCTGTGCGCGGCGTCAGCTTCGGACGCGGTTGCGCGCCAGCGGCGGGTTCTTGGAGAAATAGCCCTCGATGCCGCGCATCAGGGCGTCGGCCAGCTGGTTCTGGTATTCCTCGCTGTTGAGTTTGGCCTCTTCCTTGGGGTTGCTGATGAAGGCCGCCTCCACCAGCACGCTGGGAATGTCGGGCGCCTTGAGCACCGCAAAGGCCGCCTGTTCCACGCGGGGCTTGTGCAGTTTGCCGACGCGGCCAATTTCGCCCAGCAGCGTCTTGCCCAGCTTGAGGCTGTCGTTGATCTGCGCCGTGGTGCTCATGTCCAGCAAGGCGCGCAGCACCGAGGCGTCCTTGGCCTTGATGTTGAGTCCGCCCACGAGATCGGCCTTGTTCTCCTTGGCGGCCATCCAGCGCGCGGCGCTGCTGGAGGCACCGCCCTGGCTGAGGGCAAACACGCTGGCACCCTGCGGATCGGGCGTGAAGAACGCGTCGGCATGCAGGCTCACGAAGAGATCGGCCTGCACCCGGCGCGCCTTCTGCACCCGCACCTGCAGCGGGACAAAGAAGTCGGCGTCGCGCGTGAGGTAGGCGCGCATGGCGTTGCCGTTCACGCTGGTGGCGTTGATGCGGTCGCGCAGCAGGTGGGCCAGGCGCAGCACCACGTCTTTTTCGCGCGTGCCGCCGGGGCCGATGGCGCCGGGGTCTTCACCGCCGTGGCCGGGGTCGAGGGCGATGATGATCAGCCGGTCGGTGCCGTTTTTGGTGTCATTCTGGCCTGCAGGCGCCGTGGAACCTGCGCTGGAAGCTATGGATTGTGTAGCAGATGCCGGGCTGGAAGCGGGCTTGTCGGGTGGGCTCTGCACGTGTCGCGCAATCAGCTCGCCCAGCGGGTCGGCGCCGGTGTGGGCGGATGCGGCGGGCGCGGGCGTGCCGTCTTTCAGACGCTGGGCAATCAGGGCTTCCAGCGGGTCGATTTCCTGCGTCGGGTAGAGGTCCAGCACCAGCCGGTGCTGATAGGCGGCCACGGGCGTCAGCGTGAACACCTGGGGGCGAATGGGCAGCTTCAGGTCCACCACCAGGCGCACCACGTTGGGGGTGAACTGCCCCACACGGATGCCGGCAATGTTGGGGTCGTCGGGGCGGACCTTGGCGACCAGCTCCTTGAGCGCGGGGTTGAGGGTGATGCCTTCGATGTCCACCGCCAGCCGCGGCGGGCTGGGCACAAACTGCGGCTTGGCGGTGAGCGCGGCGTCGGACTCGATGGTGACGCGCGAGTATTCGGGCGCGGGCCAGACCCGCACCGTGAGGATGGTGGCGCCACGCGCCAGCTGCGCCAGGCCCAGCGTCAGGACGATGCTGCCACTTTGCAGGAGGGTGCGGCGTTTCACGTGCCGGCTCCGTTGCCGTCGGCGGCGTGCAGCAGGGCCGCGCCGGTGGGCGTGTGGGCTACCAGGGTGACGTGGCGCGTGGCGTCGGGGGTGGTCAGCAGGGTGATGTCCAGATCGGCCGTGGGCAGCATGGCGCCGGCTTTCTCCGGCCACTCGGCCAGCTTCAGGCCGGTGCTGGCAAAGATGTCGCGAAAGCCCGCGTCTTCCCACTCGCGCGGGTCGGCAAAACGGTAGAAGTCGAAATGCCACACGTTCAGACCGGGCAATTCATACGGCTCCACCACCGCGTAGGTGGGGCTCTTGATGCGTCCGGTCACGCCCAGCGCGTGCAGCAGGTGGCGCACCAGTGTGGTCTTGCCCGCGCCCAGATCGCCATGCAGGGCAATGAAGGCATGACCCAGCGCGGGCTGTGCGGCCAGGGCCTGGGCAAACGCCTGCGTGGCGGTTTCGTCCAGCCAGCGCAGGGTTTTTACAATAGGAGCGTGACGATCAACAGCACTCAATTCGATGGCAACCAACTGGTTTCGCAAATACAGGCGTGGGCCCGGGAACTGGGATTCTCTCAAATAGGTGTGACCGGTGTCGATCTGACCTCCGCCGAGGCCGGTTTGCTGACCTGGCTGGAGCAGGGGTTTCACGGCGACATGGCCTACATGGCCAGCCACGGCCTCAAGCGCGCGCGCCCCGCCGAGCTGGTGCCCGGAACCCTGAGCGTCATCACGGCCCGCATGGATTATCTGCCCCAGACCACACCCGAGGGCTGGACCAATCTGGAGCTGGAGCGCCTGCAACACCCGGGTGAAGGTATTGTGTCCATCTATGCCCGGGGGCGGGATTACCACAAGGTCTTGCGCAGCCGCCTGCAAAAACTCAGTGACCGCATTGCCACTGCCATCGGCCCGTTTGGCCACCGCGTGTTCACCGATTCGGCACCCGTGTTGGAGGCCGAGCTGGCCGCGCGCAGCGGGCAGGGCTGGCGCGGCAAGCACACGCTGCTGCTCAACCGCGAAGCCGGGTCGCTGTTCTTCCTGGGCGAAATCTATGTGGACGTGGCGCTGCCGGCCAGCGCGCCGGTGCAGGGGCATTGCGGCACCTGCACGGCCTGCATCGACGTCTGCCCCACGCGGGCCATTGTGGCGCCGCACCGGCTGGATGCGCGGCGCTGCATCTCGTACCTGACCATCGAGCACGGCGGGCCCATCCCCGAGGACCTGCGCCCGTTGCTGGGCAACCGCATCTACGGCTGCGACGACTGCCAGCTGGTGTGCCCGTGGAACAAGTTTGCGCAGCGCAGCGCCCTGCCGGATTTTGATCCGCGCGAAGGCCTGAGCGGCCAGCAACTGGTGCAGCTGTTTGACTGGACGGAAGCGGAATTCCTGCAGCGCACCGAAGGCAGTCCCATACGCCGCATCGGCCATGAGCGCTGGCTGCGCAATATTGCCGTCGCCCTGGGCAACGCGTTGCGTGCCGGTGTGGATGTGCGTGCGGCGCTGCTCCGGCGTGCCGAACATCCCAGTGCGCTGGTGCGCGAGCACGTGGCCTGGGCACTGGAGCAAACCTGCACCTTGTAGGGGATTGGAACGCCGCCGGCAGAAATGCAGGGAAGTTGAGACAATTTCGTCCTACCTGCTTCTAGTTTAGTTGGCGCTGTCCAAGTAGCGCCCAAGGAATTTCATGAATCTGTCTACCTGGAAAGTCAGGTCCCGACTGACGGTCGGTTTCGGTGTCGTTTGCGCCATGCTGGTGCTGATTTTGGGTATTGGCGCCAACTCCATGCGCCAAATAAAGGACGGCATGCAGTTCTTGGTCGATGACCGTCTGCCAAAAATCGAAACCACATCCGTCGCGCTGGCGCAAATTGACGCCATTGCCATTGCCCTGCGCAACATGATGCTGACCCAGGACCCGGCGGACCGGCAAAAGCAGGTGGAGGCCATCCAGGCGGCGCGGGAAGAGAGTTCGAAGGCCTTTGCGTTGCTCGACAAGGTCATTGTGCTGCCCAAGGGCAAGGAATTGCTGCAGCAGATGCACGACCACCGCAACAAGTACAGTGCCGGCCAGGACGCCCTGCTGGCCCTGATCGCGGCGGACAAGCCGGATGAAGCCCGGGCCTACCTCAGCAGCCAATTGCGTCCGGTACTGGTGGCTTACAAGAATTCGGTCAACGCCATGATCGCGTTCCAGAGAGAGGCCATGCAAGCGTCCGCCAAGGATGCGGCCGAGACCTACAGCGGTTCACTTTCCATCCTGGTGGGCCTGGGCTTGCTGTCGCTCGCCCTTGCCGCGGGCATCGGGCTGCTCATCACGCGCAGCCTGCTGAAGGAGCTGGGGGGTGAGCCCCGAGTCGCTGCGGATTTGGCGCGTGCCGTGTCCCAGGGCGATTTCACGCAAACGACGGCCGTCAAACCCGGGGACGCCGACAGCTTGATGGCCAGTCTGGCGGCCATGCAAGGCAACCTGGCGAAAGTCGTCAGCGCGGTACGCCAAGGCTCGGAGGGGGTTGCGACGGCCAGTGCTGAAATCGCCCAGGGCAACCAGGACCTGAGTGCCCGCACGGAAAGCCAGGCCAGCGCCCTGGAAGAGACGGCGGCTTCCATGGAGGAACTGAGTTCCACCGTCAAACAAAACGCCGACAACGCCCGGCAGGCCAACCAGTTGGCCCAGTCGGCGTCCGGTGTGGCGGCACAGGGTGGCGAGGTGGTGGCCAAGGTGGTGGAAACCATGAAGGACATCAACACGTCGAGCAAGAAAATCAGCGACATCATCAGCGTGATTGACGGCATTGCCTTTCAGACCAATATCCTGGCCCTGAATGCCGCGGTGGAAGCGGCGCGCGCGGGCGAGCAGGGTCGCGGCTTTGCCGTGGTTGCAACGGAAGTCCGAAGTCTGGCCGGTCGTTCGGCAGAGGCGGCCAAGGAAATCAAGACCCTGATCAATGCCAGTGTGGAGCGCGTCGAGCACGGCACGGCACTGGTGGACCAGGCCGGCAGCACCATGACCGAGGTGGTGAACAGCATCCGCCGAGTGACCGACATCATGGGTGAGATCAGCGCGGCCAGTACCGAGCAGAGCGCCGGCGTGTCGCAGGTTGGCGAGGCCGTGACGCAGATGGATCAAACCACCCAGCAGAATGCGGCCCTGGTGGAAGAGATGGCGGCTGCGGCATCCAGTCTCAAGCTGCAGGCGCAAGAACTGGTGCAGGTGGTCAGCGTGTTCAAGCTTGGCCAAGACCGCGCGGGTTTTGCGCCGCGTGCCCGACCCGCAGTGCATGCATTGGCACCCTCCCGTTCCCCATCCCCATCCACGCCGAAGCTGGCCAGCCGGATGGCTCCCAAGCCGGCGCAGAAAACTGCGGCCCTGACGCCGCCAGCGGTTTCCTCGGGCACCAAGGGTGGTGACGCCGGGGACTGGGAGTCGTTCTAAAGACTGGCCATTGCCATTTGGCGAGCGTTAACGGCCCAGACCTTCCACCACGGTGATGGAGGTGAACTGAAGGTGGTGCATGAATTCGCGCAGGATCAGCAGCGCGGCCGCAAACGCAGCATCGGGCGGCAGCGTGTCCTGAGTCGCCGGCCGGCCCTGTGACAATGCGGCGAGTCGGTTGAAGGTCTGCTCCACGGCTTCCAGCGTCAGGTGCAGGGTGGCAGCCGGTGGCACACCCGCCAGCAGCGCAATCTGGCGCACCAATGCGTCGGCGGAGTACAGCCGGGAGTTCGGCACCAGGATGGCGCGCGCCCGCGTCACCTCGTCTTCCACGGTGGCGATGGCGGTTTCCAGCTCCAGTGGCGTGGGCACCGCATGCCTGAAAAACGCGTGCGCCGTGTGCTGCGAGCCGATGGCCAGCACCAGGGCAGTGGCGGGTGCGTGGCCGCTTCCGCTGATCACCCCGGTGTGTTGCGCCCCCAGTTCCAGCAGCGTGATGGCGGTGCCGGGCGCAAGCTGGGCTTGCAGGGCGTCGTAGCCCTTGCGCAGGGTGGATTCAGGGTGAGCGGTCATGGTGGGTTACCTCATTGCAGGGTCTGGTTGAGCCATTCCAGAAAATCGGCGTGTAGGGCGGCACTGATGCCGTGGTCCATCGGGTACAGGCGCAGGGTGTGCGGCACGCCTAGGTCTGCCAACAGCTGATCCGCCTTATGGGCCCAGGACACGGGCAGCTTGCTGTCGTGTTCACCGTGGCCGATGAAGCCCTGCAACCGGGTCAGTTGCTCTCTGCCGGCCAGCACTGGTTCCAGTTCCGGCAGGATGCGACCCGACAGAACGCCAAAACCGGCCACGCGCTGCGGGGCGGACAGCGCCACACTGGCGCTCATGATGCCGCCCTGGCTGAAGCCGGCGATGACGGTGCGGCCGGGGGCGATTCCGTAGGCCGCCTGCAGTTGCTCCACGAAGTGGATCAGGGCCTGTCGGCTGTCTTCGGCTTCCTGCGCCACGATGCTGGGGCCGTTGGCCGTGAAGGCAACCCGGAACCAGGCGAACTGCTGGGGGCCCAGGGGCAAGCGGCCCTGGGGAAACACCACCAGCGTTTCGCCATCCAGGCCGTTGGCGAGTTCCAGCAGATTGGTTTCGTTGCCGCCGACGCCGTGCAGCAGCACCACACACAGGGTGAGTTGGGCCGGCAGCGGGTGCCGCAGCCGGAACGCCAGGCCAAAGGCCGGGTTGGTTTGTAGGGGGCCAAGGGTGTTGTGCGCGGTTTGCATGTTCAGGTTCCTTTGGGAGCGGATGGTTACGCTGCATCGCCAGGGCGGTGCATGGAGTGAACTGTATTTGTTTGGCTGGCGAAGATAAACAGGCGCCAGCCTGATTAATTGTCTTCCGGTTGAAGACAATCCGGCGGCTTACCGCAACACGCCCAGCGCAAAGGGCAGGCTGAGCGTGCCCAGCAGGGTGGAGAGCGTGACCAGCCCCCCTACGTAGGCGCCGTCGTAGCCCATGCGGGTGGCCAGCACGTAGCAGCTGGAGGCCGTGGGCAGGGCCGAGAAGGCCAGCAGGATGGTGGTTTCCACCGCACTGAGACGAAAGAGTGTCGCCAGGCCCAGCGCCACCAGGGGCAGCGCCAGGTGGCGAATGAGCAGCAGGGCAGTAGCCAGTGTCTTGGCCCGGGCCAGCGCGCCGAATTGCATGCCGGCACCGGCCGCCATCAACCCGAGGGCCAGGGACGCGGCACCGATCCGGCTGAAGGACGGCTCCAGCCACACAGGCAGGGTAAACCCCAGCAGGTTGGCCAGCAGGCCGGACAGGGTGCCAATGATCAGGGGGTTGCGCAACAGTTCGCCTGCAAAACCGCGCTCGGCGTGGCGAGCCATGGGCCACACCGCGCCCACGTTCATCAGCGGCACGCACACGCCAATCAGCATCGCAATCAATTGCAGTCCCTGCGGTCCAGCCAGCCGGTCGGCCAGAGCCAGGCCAATGAATGAATTGAAGCGGAACGCCACCTGGGCGCTGCTGGCGTGGTCGCGCCGGTTGATCCAGCGGCCCAGCAGCGGCACGTGGGGCAGGGCGTAGGCCAGCGCAATGCCCGCCAGTCCCAGAGCCCAGCCTGCGCCCATCAGCCGCGAGGCGGCGCCCAGGTCCAGCGGGCTTTTGATGATGGAGTGGAACAGCAGGACCGGAAACAGGAAGTAGTAGACCAGCGCCTCGACCGGGCTCCAGACCGAGCGGTTCAGGGCTGTGTGGCGGCACAGCAGGTAGCCGCACAGGATGAGCGAGAAGTCGGGGAAGAGGAGCTGGGCGAAGTTCACCGGTCGAGAATACCAGCGCCCGGGGTGGAATTTGATCTTCCTCAGTACCTGATGTGACAGGGACTTGACGGGAAAAGGGCAATGGTATCCTGCGCCAGGACGCTGAACAAGGGTGGATATGGTCGACGATTCCCTGGATGCCGTAAAAGCTGAGCTCGCCGCGCTGCGAGGCGAGAACCGCCTGCTGGCGGAGAAGCTGGCCCTTTCCGAGGCGCAGCGGGCCCGCGCGGAAGCCACGCTCCAGGAGAGCGAGGCCTACAACAAGACCGTATTCCAGGAGGCGTCCTATCCCATCGTCATCCTTGATCCGTCGACCGGCATCGTGGACTGCAACCTGGCGGCCGTGCACATGTATGGCTACGCCTCGCGCGAAGAGGTGCTGGGCAAGATGCCGCTGGCCTTTTCGGCCCCCACCCAGTACGACGGCACCGACACCCAGACCGCCGGCGAGGCGCTGGCCCGTGCGACGCTCAAGAACGGTGTTGCCAATGCCCAGTGGCGCGCGCAACGCGGCAATGGTGAAATCTGGGACGCCGAGGTGCGCCTGATGGCCTTCGACTGCGGTGGCCGGCAGTTGCTGCGCTTCACGGTGGAAGACATCACCGAGAAAAAGCGGGTGCGCGCGGAGATGGATGCCCAGCAGCGCGAGATCCAGAAACTGCTGGAAGAACAGCAGGTCATTTTCGAGAACGCGCCCAACGGCATGTCGTACACCGCCGACGGCATCATCCTGCGGGCCAACCGGCGTCTGGCCGAGCACTTGGGCCGCACGGTGGACGAGCTGGTCGGGCAGTCGGCCGCGAGCATCATGTTCACCTCGCCCGAGAGTTTCCGTGCGTTCGGCGAGGCGGTGGCGCCCTCGCTGCGTGCCGGCAAGGACGTGCACGTCGAGTGGGAGTTCGTCAAGAAGGACGGCTCCAAGCTGGAGGCGCTGGTGTCCGGGCAGGGCATTCGTCTTCCGGGTTACGAGCGGGTGGCGGTGTGGGTGTACGAAGACATTGCCGAGCGCAAGCGGCTGGAGCGTGAAACGCGCCAGAGCGAGGAGCGGCTGCGCCGGGTGCTGGAGAACAGTCCGGCCGGGGTGACGATCAGCACCGAGGACGGGCAGTCCATCTTTTCCAACCGCCGGCTGGCCGAGATGCTGGCCATCGGGCCGGAAAAAATTGGCAACCACCGCACCACCGATTACTGGCGCAACCAGGCGGACCGCGAGGCGTTTGTGGCCCAACTGCGCCGTGATGGTGCGGTGAGCGACTACCAGGCTGATTTCGTCAGCATGGACGGCACGCCGCTGACGGTCCTGCTGACCTCGGTGTTGATGGATTTCACGGATGGCCGCTACCTGGTGACCTGGACCTACGACATCACGGAGCGTGAAAAGGCGGCCGAAGCGGCGCGCATTGCCAATGCCGAGCAAAGCGCGATGTTTGAAGCGGCCACCCTGGGCATTGCCTTCCTGAAGGACCGTTTCATCATCCGCAGCAACCGGCAGCTGGACCAGATGCTGGGTTACGCGCCCGGTGAACAGATCGGGCAGCGCACGCGCATCTGGTACACCGACGACGCCAGTGATTCCGACGTGGGCACCGGCTACGCGCAGCTGGCCCGCGGAGAAATCCACCAGCGCGAGCAGGAGCTGGTGCGCAAGGATGGTTCCCGCTTCTGGTGCCGCATGAGCGGCAGCGCCATCGATGCGACCGACTTGGGGCGCGGCACCGTCTGGATGCTGGAGGACGTGACGCAGGCGCGGGCGGCGGCCACCGAACGCCAGGTGGCCGAGGAACGGCTGGCGCAAAGCGAACAGCGCCTCAACCTGGCCCTGTACGGTGCCAACCTCGGCCTGTGGGACTGGTACCTGGACGCCGGCGGCGTCATCACCCATGTGATCATCAACGACATCTGGGCCGAGATGCTGGGCTACACCAAGCAGGAGCTCGATACCAGTTACCCGACCCACCACGCATGCTGGAGCAGCCTGGTGCATCCCGAGGACCTGGAGCAGGCCAATGAATGCCTGCGCCGCTTCCTGAACAACGAAGACGCCCAGTACCGCTCGGAATACCGGATGCGAACCAAATCGGGCGACTGGAAGTGGATTCTCGACATCGGCCACGCAGCCGAGCGCGACGGCAATGGCTTGCCACAGCGGGTGGTAGGCATCCACCAGGACATTACCGAACGCAGGATGGCCGAGGCGACGCTGCGGGACAGCGAAGCCTACAACAAGATGCTGTTCCAGGAGTCGTCCCGCCCCATCGTCATTCTCGATCCGGCGGTGGGCATCATCGACTGCAACGTGGCGGCGGTGCGCATGTACGGCTATGCCTCGCGCGACGACGTGCTGGGCAAGATGCCGTTGGAGTTTTCGGCGCCGACGCAATACGACGGCACCGACAGCATCACGGCGGGCGACCAGTTCCGCCGCACCGTCGCCAAGCAGGGGATCACCACGTTTGAATGGCGGGCCCAACGGGCCAACGGTGAAATCTGGGATGCCGAAGTGCACCTGATGGCGTTCAACTACGGCGGCAAGCGCCTGTTGCAGTTCACGGTCGACGACATCACCGAGCGGCGCCGGGCGCGCCAGGAAATTGAATGCCAGCAGGCGGAGATCAAGAAGCTGCTGGAAGAGCAGCAGGCCATTTTCGAGAACGCCCCCAACGGCATCGTCTACACGGCAGACGGCATCATTCTGCGGGCCAACAAGCGCATTGCCGAGCACATCGGCTGCACGGTGGACGAGCTGGTGGGACAGCCGGGCGCCATCATGTTCGAGTCGGCGCAGAACTACCAGGCCTTCGGTGAAATCGTCGGTCCCCTGCTGGGGGCCGGACGGGATGCCCATGTGGAGTGGGACTTCCAGCGCAAGGATGGCTCCAAGTTCGAGGCCATGGTGTCGGGGCAGGGGGTGCGCATTCCGGGTTATGACCGGGTGGCGGTGTGGGTGTACGAAGACATTGCCGAGCGCAAGGCGGCGGAGAAGGCCATGCTGGAGGCCCGCCGCGTGGCCGAGGAGGCTACCAAGGCCAAGAGCGATTTCCTGGCCAACATGAGCCACGAAATCCGAACGCCCATGAACGCCATCATCGGCATGTCGCATCTGGCGCTGCAGACGGCGCTCGACAAGCAGCAGCGCAACTACATCGAGAAGGTCAACCGGGCATCGGAGAACCTGCTGGGCATCATCAACGACATTCTCGATTTCTCCAAGATCGAAGCCGGCAAGATGACGATGGAGAAGATCGACTTCCGGCTGGAAGATGTCATGGACAACCTGGCCAACCTGGTGGGCATCAAGGCTGAGGACAAGGGACTGGAGCTGCTCTTCAACGCGGGTACCAACATTCCCACCGCGCTGGTGGGCGACCCGTTGCGGCTGGGCCAGGTGCTGGTGAATCTGGGCAACAACGCCGTCAAGTTCACGGAGAGCGGGGAAATTGTGGTCGGCATCGAGAAGGTGGACGACAGCGCGGGCGAGGTTGAACTGCACTTCTGGGTGAAGGACTCCGGCATCGGCATGACACCGGAGCAATGCGCAAAGATGTTCCAGTCGTTCAGCCAGGCAGATAGTTCGACCACCCGCAAATATGGCGGCACCGGACTGGGGCTGGCCATCTCCAAGAACCTTGTCGAGCAGATGCAGGGGCGCATCTGGGTGGAGAGCACGGTGGGCCAGGGGTCCACCTTCCATTTCCAGGCCCGTTTCGGAGTCCAGGCGGAACCCATGCCACGGCGCATGCTGCACGTGGAGGAACTGCATGGCGTGCGCGTTCTGGTGGTGGACGACAACGCGTCGGCACGCGAGATCATTGCCACCATGGCGCGCGGTTTCGGCATCGCGGTGGAGGTGGCCCGCGATGGCACGCAGGCCCTGTCCCAGGTGGTCGAGGCCGAGCAGAAAGGCCGGCCGTATGACCTGGTGCTGATGGACTGGAAAATGCCGGTCATGGACGGCATTGAAACCGTCCGCCAGTTGCAGGGGGAGCATCTGGTGCATGTGCCCGCCGTGATCATGGTCACGGCGTATGGCCGCGAGGAGGCGCTGGGATCGGCCGAGCAGCGCGGCGTGGTGCTGAAGTCTGTGCTGACCAAGCCGGTCATGGCGTCAACGTTGCTGGAGGCCATTGGCGAGGCGCTGGACAAGGGGGTTGTGACGGAGAGCCGTGCTGCGACGAAGGCCGACAACCACAGCGCGGCCATGGCCCGGCTTGCCGGCGCCCGGCTGCTGCTGGTTGAGGACAACGAGATGAACCAGGAGCTGGCGCTCGAATTGCTGCGAATGGCGGGTGTGCAGGCCGTGGTCGCCTGCAACGGCCAGGAAGCGCTTGACGTGCTGGCGCACGACACCCGTTTTGACGGCGTGCTGATGGATTGCCAGATGCCAGTGATGGACGGTTACACCGCAACACGGGAAATTCGCAAGAACCCGGCACTGAATGCGCTGCCCATCATTGCCATGACGGCCAACGCCATGGCGGGCGACCGCGAGAAAGTCATAGCGGCAGGCATGCAGGACCACATTGCCAAGCCCCTCAATGTGGGTGAGATGTTTGCCACCATTGCCAAGTGGGTTCAGCCGGCCGCGGTGGCAAACCGTGCGCCAGGTGGCCCCGTCGCCGTGCGGACGAAGACGGGAAGTGCTGCGGATCTTCCGGCGGTCTTGCCCGGCATTGACATTGCGGCGGGGCTCGCCCGAACCATGGGCGACGAGAAGTTTTATCGCTCCATGCTGGTCATGTTCCACGATTGCCAGTGCGATTTTGGCGCCAGCTTCCGCGCTGCCCGCAGCGGTGCCGATGCCACGGCACCGGAGCGCCTGGCGCACACGCTCAAAGGGTCTGCAGGCACGATCTGCGCCTGGAGTCTGTATGCCGTGGCAGGTGAACTGGAGCAGGCGTGCCGCGAGGGTGCAACAGACGCGCAGGTGGCCCAGCTGCTGGACAGAACCCTGGCCGAACTGGGGCCGGTGGTGGAGGGGCTGGCGGCGATGGAGACAGACCCTGTGCGTGCGCCAGGGGCCGCATCAGGCGGGACGGCGGTGGACCCGGCGCAGGTGCGTGCCGTGACGGAGCAGCTGGATGCCTTGCTTTCCTACGGCGACTCCACGGTGGGTGACGTGCTGGACGAGCACGCCGCGCTTCTGGCCGCCGCATACCCGGACCACTACCGCCGGATTGACAACGCCGTGAAGGCGTTTGACTTTGACGAAGCCCTGGCGCAGCTCAGGGCGGCTGTCGCCGTCGCCACTTGAGGACTCCATGGCATGACTACCACCGATCTTTCCGGCAAAGCCACCGTCATGGTGGTGGATGACACACCCGACAACCTGGCCCTGATGAGCGTTCTCCTGCGGGACCACTACATCGTGCGGGTGGCCAACAGCGGGGAGCGGGCGCTCAGGCTCGCCGAAAGCAACCCGCCTGACCTGATCCTGCTCGACGTCATGATGCCGGGAATGAATGGCTACGAGGTGTGCCAGCGCCTCAAGGCCACGGCGGGGACGCGGGACATTCCGGTGATCTTCCTCACGGCGAAAGCGGAAATGGAGGACGAGCGCAAAGGCCTCGAACTGGGGGCGGTGGACTACATCACCAAGCCGGTGAGCCCGCCGATTGTCATGGCGCGGGTCAAGACCCATCTGGCGCTGAAGGCCTCCGCCGACTTCCTGCGGGACCAGAACGACTACCTGGAGCAGGAGGTTGCCAAGCGTACGCGTGAGGTTGCCGCGATCCAGGATGTGACCATCCAGGCGATGGCGTCCCTGGCCGAAACGCGGGACAGCGACACCGGAAACCACATTCGCCGCACCCAGCATTACGTCCAGGCGCTGGCGGAAAAATTGCGTGACCACCCGCGCTTCTCGGACTTTCTGACGGAGCGAACCATCACGGTGCTGTTCAAGTCGGCTCCGCTGCATGACATCGGCAAGGTCGGCATCCCGGACCGCATCCTGCTGAAGCCGGGCCGCTTTGAGCCGCAAGAGTTCGAGATCATGAAGACGCACACCACGCTGGGCCGCAATGCCATTGAGTGCGCCGAGCGCTCGCTGGGAACCGACGTGGAGTTTCTGCGCATGGCCAAGGAAATTGCGCTGTCGCACCATGAGAAATGGGACGGCACCGGATACCCGCAGGGACTGTGCGGCGATGCCATACCGATCTCGGCGCGCCTGATGGCGCTGGCCGACGTGTACGACGCGCTCATCAGCCGGCGTGTCTACAAGGACGGCATGCCGCACGAGAAGGCGGTTCAAATCATCCTCAGCGGCAGGGCGTCGCATTTCGATCCCGACATCGTCGACGCCTTCATGGCCCTGCAGGAGGTCTTCCGGGCGACCGCCCTGCGTTTTGCCGACAGCGATGGTGACATGGCCCAAAAAGAGGCATATGGGGCGGTTGCGGTGGTCGAGCCCATCGCCGCCGAGTAATCAGGTCGCAGGAATGAATCCATGAAATTTCCCAAGCAATCCGTGTTCATGGTGGTCGATGATTTCGAAATCATGCGCAAAGTGACCGCGTCCCAGTTGCGTGCATTGGGTGTGGACGAGGTGGTTACCGCCAACAATGGCGCCGAGGCCTTGCGGATGCTGCAAAAGCGGCGCGTTGACATGGTGCTCTCGGACTGGAACATGCCGAACATGTCGGGCCTGGAGCTGCTCAAGGCCGTACGTTCCGACGCCAGGCTCTATGGCGTTCCCTTTGTCATGATCACGGCCGAGGCCGAGCGCGAGCGCGTGGCGGAAGCCATTGCCTGCGGTGTCAGCGACCTGCTGCTCAAGCCCTACACGGCCGAGCGCCTGGCCCGGCGGGTGGAAAAGGCACTGGCCTGGAAGCCCCGCAAGATGTTTGGCGCAGCGGATGCGGCACCCGACGCATCCCCCGTGGGCACGGCTGCGGGTGGTGTGGTTCCGCCGGCCAAGGCATTGCGTCCGCCCACCATCCTGGTGGTTGACGATACTCCCGACAACCTGCACCTGCTCTCGCACCTGTTCCAGGACGCCTACCGCGTGCGCATTGCCAACAACGGCGCGAAGGCGCTGGAGATCTGCTGCTCCGATGATCCGCCTGACCTGGTCCTGCTGGACATCATGATGCCGGATATGGACGGGTTTGAGGTGGCACGGCGCATGCGCGAGCACCCGGTCGCCGAAACCATCCCCGTCATATTTGTCACCGGCATGACCGGAGACGAGGCGCGCCTGAAGGGGCTGGAGCTGGGGGCGGTGGATTTTGTCAGCAAGCCCATCGATCCGGAAGTGCTCAAGTTGCGGGTGCGCAATTTCATGCGCTACGTGGAGTTGCGCAAGCAACTGCAGGCCGACTACGACGGCATGATGGACGCGGCCCGTCTGCGCGAGGATGTGGAGCAGATCACCCGCCACGACATGAAGGGGCCGCTGGCAGGCATCATCGGCCTGGTGCAGACGCTGGTCGAAGACGAATCCATGGGCCGCGACAAGCTGACCGAACAGCTGCGCATGGTGGAGGAGACGGCCCTGCAGGTGCTGGACATGAGCAACCTCTCGTCCGAGCTGTTCAAGATTGAGACGGGCCGCTTCACCCTGGATGCCAGGCCCGTGAAGCTGGGCGACATCCTGCGGCGCATCGCTGAAATATCGCAGGCTGCGTTTGCGGACAAGCACCTGGCCCTGACCGTGAATGCCGAGCCCGCAGCGGGTGGTACTTCGCCGCTGGCTACAGGCGACGCCATGCTGTGTTACTCGTTGTTCCAGAACCTGATCAAGAATGCCTGCGAAGCCGCACCGCCGAACGGTACGGTGTCAGTGACGCTGGTGGACGGCGATCCGCTGCAGGTTGTGATCGTGAATACCGGCGCCGTGCCAGCAGATATCCGGGGACGCTTCTTCGACAAGTTCGTGACCCGGGGCAAGCAGGGGGGGACCGGGCTGGGGACCTATTCCGCCAAGCTGTTGGCCGAGGCCCAGGCGGGCCATATCGCGCTGGATGTCTCGGATGACGCCAACACGACGTCCATTACGGTCGCTTTGCCGCGGGCAGCGGCCGCCTGACCGGTGCCGGGTTACCATGCTCCCTGGTTCCAGGGTCCGTACCTCTTACGCAGGAGAATCGCCACCATGTATCGCCGTACGCTTGTCACGTTGGGTATCGCTACCCTTGCCGGTGCCGCGCTGGCCCAGGGCTATCCCAACCGGGTTATCAAGTTGCAGGTTCCTTTTGCCCCCGGAGGCACCACCGACATCATTGCGCGGGTGATTGCCGACCCGCTGGGAAAAGTGCTGGGCCAGAGTGTGATTGTGGAAAACAAGGCCGGCGGCGGTGGCGTGGTGGGCGCCAACGAGACGGCCAAGGCCGCGCCCGACGGCTATGCGCTGGGCATGGCCACCGTGTCCACCGTGGCGGCCAACCCGGCCATCAACCCCCGCAACCCCTACAACCCGTTGACCGACTTTACGCCCGTCATCAACGTGGCGGCCACGCCCAACGTGATTGCGGTGCATCCCAGCTTCCCGGCCAAGGATTACAAAAGCTTCCTGGCAGAGTTGAACAGCCATCCGGGGAAATACTCGTATGCGACTTCGGGCACGGGAGGCATTGGCCATTTGCAGACCGAGCTGTTCAAGAGCCTGACGGGTGTTTTCATCACCCATATCCCATACCGGGGGGCCGGCCCGGCGCTGAACGATACCGTGGCAGGCCAGGTGCCCATGATCTTCGACAACATGCCGTCTGCCATGCCCTTCATCCAGGCCCACAAGCTGGTCCCCATCGTGGTGGCGGCGCCGCAGCGCTTGTCCCAGTTGCCCCAGGTGCCCACGTTCAAGGAGGTGGGGCTGGAGCCCGCCAACCGCATGGCGTTCTACGGCATCTACGGCCCCAAGGGCATGCCCAAGGATGTGGTGGACAAGATCAACGCCGGCGTGCGCAAGGTGCTGGAAGACCCCGCGGTGCGCAAACGTATTGAAGACACGGGTTCCCTGATCGTGGGCAACACCCCGGAGCAGTTTGCGGCCCAGATCAAGGCCGAGTACGAGGTCTACAAGAAGGTGGTGGAGTCCGCCAAGCTGCGGCTGGAATGACGCAGTTGCATGCGGCCAGTGGCGCCAATCTGGCGGATATTGACGCCTTCATCGATGCCCTCTGGCTCGAGGAAGGGTTGTCGAAGAACACCCTGGCTGCGTACCGGCGCGACCTGGCGGTGTACGCCAACTGGCTGGCGCAGCGGTCGCGCACCCTGTTGCAGACCCGCGAGCCGGACCTGCAGGCCTATTTTGCCGACCGCCACAGCACCACCAAGGCAACGACTGCCAATCGCCGGCTGACGGTGTTCAAGCGCTACTTCCGCTGGGCCCTGCGCGAGCACTTGGTGGACGCCGACCCCACCCTGCAGCTGCAGTCGGCCAAGCAGGCGTTGCGGGTGCCCAAGACCCTGACCGAGGCGCAGGTGGAAGCCCTGTTGGCGGCACCCGATACCGCCACGGCGCTGGGCGTGCGTGACCGCACCATGCTGGAACTGATGTATGCCAGCGGTTTGCGGGTGAGCGAGTTGGTGACGCTCAAGACTTTCAACCTGGGCCTGAACGACAACGTGCTGCGCGTGATGGGCAAGGGGAGCAAGGAGCGGCTGGTGCCCTTTGGCGAGGTGGCCAGCGTCTGGCTGCGCCAGTACCTGGGCGGGCCCCGGGCCGAGCTGCTGGCCGGCAAGCAGACCGATGACCTGTTCGTGACCGTGCGGGGTGCCAACCCGGGCAGCGCCATGTCGCGTGTGATGTTCTGGATGGTGGTGAAAAAATACGCCCTGGCGGCACACATCCGGGCGCCGCTGTCACCGCATACGCTGCGCCATGCCTTTGCCACGCACCTGCTCAACCACGGAGCCGATCTGCGGGCCGTGCAGATGCTGCTGGGGCACGCCGATATTTCCACCACCACCATCTATACCCATGTGGCACGCGAGCGCCTGGCGGCACTGCATGCGCAGCACCACCCGCGTGGCTGAGCCCGGCGGGCACGGTCAGCCCGCGTGCATGTACCGGTCGAAATCGGCCAACGGCATGGGGCGGCCAAACAGGTAGCCCTGGTAGGCGTCACAGCCTTGCTGGGCCAGAAAATCCTGCTGCGCCGCCGTTTCCACGCCCTCGGCAATCACGGTCAGGCCCAGGCTGTGGCCCAGGGCAATGACCGTGCGCGCAATGGACGCGTCGTTGGGGTCGGTCATCAGATCGCGCACAAAGGACTGGTCGATTTTCAGCTGGTCCAGGGGCAGGCGCTTGAGGTAGGACAGGGACGAATAGCCGGTTCCGAAGTCGTCCAGCGAGAACCCGACCCCGTGTTCGCGTAGCGCAGTCATCTTGGCGATGGTGTCTTCGACGTCGTTGACCAGCAGACTTTCGGTGAGTTCCAGCTTCAGCCGGTGCGGGTTGGCGCCTGTATAGCTGAGCAGGTCCAGCACATACGGCACGAAATCCTGCTGCCGGAACTGGCGCGCACTGACGTTGACGGCCAGTGTGAGGTGCTGCATGCGCTCCTGTCGGGCCCATGCGGCCAGTTGGGAACAGGCCGTTTCCATGACCCAGTTGCCCAGGGGCAGAATCAGGCCGGTGTCCTCGGCCAGGCCAATGAACTCCATCGGTGAGACCATGCCCCGCGTGGGGTGCGGCCAGCGCAGCAGGGCTTCGGCGCCGATGGCCTGGCCACTGCGGTTGATCTGGGGCTGGTAGTACAGCAGAAACTGCGCCTTGAGAATGCCCTGGCGGATATCGGACTCCAGCGCCGCCCGTGCCGTGACCACGGCCTGCATGGCGGGATCGAAGAAGCGCAGGGTGTTGCGCCCTGCGGATTTGGCCTGGTACATGGCCAGGTCAGCCTGCTTGAGCAACTCGTCGGTGCTTTCCTGGCTGCCGCTGTACAGCGTGATGCCGATGCTGGGCGTGATGTGGTACTCCAGCCCCGCCAGGCGGTAGGGCAGATTGATGGTTGCCAAAATCTTCTCGCCCACCACTTCAGCGTGGGCGGCCGCCTCTTCCCGGCTGGTGCTGAGTTCTTCGAGCATGACCACGAATTCGTCGCCACCGAGCCGGGCCACGGTATCGCCCTGGCGCATGCATGTCGTCAACCGCTGCGCCACCTGCTGCAGCAACCGGTCTCCCATGTCGTGGCCGAGGGTGTCGTTGAGGGTCTTGAAGTTGTCCAGGTCGATGAACTGCAGGGCGCCGTGGCGCCCGCTGCGGCTGCTGACCGCCAGCGCCTGGCGCAGGCGATCCAGCAGCAGTCTGCGGTTGGGCAGGCCGGTCAGCGGGTCGTAAAAAGCGAGCTTGTTGATCTCTTCTTCGGTGGCCTTGCGCTGGGTGATGTCCGTGAAGCTGTTGACATAGTGGGTGATTGCGCCGTGTTCGTCCTTGACGGCGGTGATGGTGCGCCAGTCGGGGTAGATTTCCCCATTTTTCCGTCGGTTCCAGACCTCTCCGTGCCAGACCCCGGTTGCGTGGACGCTGGCCCACATGCTGGCGTAGAACGCGGCGTCGTGGCGCCCGGAGTTGAGGAAGTTCAGGCTTCTGCCGCTGGCTTCGTCGGGGCCATAACCGGTGATGGCGGTGAAGGCCGGATTGACACGCAGAATGACCTTGTTGGTGCCGGTGATGGCCATGCCTTCCTGGGAGTTGAATGCGGTGGCGGCCACCCGCAATTCGGATTCCGTCTGCTTGCGTTGCGTGATGTTGCGCGAGAGCAGGATGAAACGGGGCTCTGCGCCGGATTCGTTGACCTTGCGGGCCACGGATATTTCGAACCAGAGGGTGCCCTGGGGCAGCTGCAGGAAAAACTCCTGCTGGTCGACATGACCGTGCTGCGCGGCCTCCTGCAGCGCCGACATCACGGCATGGGCGGCATCCGCCGGCAGGACGTCGGACACTTTCTTGCCCACCAGAAAATTGGCACGCGGAACGTTTTCCTCCACGCGCGGCGCATGGAAGTCGTGGCAGGTGCCATCAAGCCCGATTTCCACCATCAGGTCGGGAATGGCGTCCAGCGTGGCCTGCAGCTTGTTTTGCGAGGCGGCAATGGCGCGGGTGCGTTCGGCGATCAGGGCCTCCTGGCCTTTCTCGTGCGCCTTCAGGTCGAGCATCAGCTTGGCGGTGTAGGCCACGGTCAGGCTGAAGACCAGCCCGAGCACTATCTGGAGGGCCAGCGTGCGGGTGTCGCGCCAGCCGCCAATGGGGGCCACGCTCAGCGTCCATTGCCCGTTGGGCAAGGACAGGGACTGTTCGACCGGAGCGTCCAGTTCGGCGGGGGTCGAAGCCAGAATAACCTGCCGGACGCCCGTATCCGGGGCGGTGCGCCACAAGGTGTAGTGCAGTCCGTGCTCCTGCAACTGGTTGATCCGCACGGCCGACAGCGCCTGCGGAAACCGGATGACGGCATAGGTGAGCCCCCAGAAGACCGGCTTGCCTTCAGCATCGTCCAGAAAGATGGGCAGGCGGCCGATCACACCCTGTCCACCCTGCACCAGGTTGACCGGGCCGGCCAGCGTGAGCCGGCCGGTCTCTATGGCCTTTCGGGTTTCCGTGCCCTGAATGGGGTCTTGCAGGGTGTTGAAACCGATGGACTTTTCATTGCCGGACAGGGGAACCACCCGCTGGATGATGCCGCCGGGCGCCAGGCCCAGAACCGAGACGCCCGGGTACAGGCGCAGCATTTCCGAAGCCAGGCTCTCGAAGTCCGGTACCTGGCCCTTGCCCTGGCGCACCAGAGCGGACAGTGCGTAGGTCACGGACAGAGCCCGGTCCATGGCCGTCTGGATGGCGTTGGCGTGGTCGTTGGCCAGCGCGGCGATGCGCAGCCGCTTCTCGCGCTCGGTCCGCTGCTCCTGCTTCCAGATCAGGGCGCTGGACACCAGCGCAGCGACCAGAAACACCGCAACCGCCACCACCGTGGGATAGCTGAAGCGGGGTTCTGGTGGGGAGTCCCGGTGGGTCATGGGTTGGGCGGGGGTAGGCGTCGTGGCAGATGGACGGTGCTGACTTTATCCGGGCACAGCCACGCCGCGGCCTCCTGTGCCAGGCGGCCCGGGGCTTGGTGGTGCCAAAGCCGTCGGCATATTTACGCATGAAATATGCCGCATCCTTCCATAAACACTGCGTTGGCAGCTATATTATTTATAGCAAACTGCTGCCACCCTGTTATTCCCCTGCTTCAGAACGACGGTGCGGTTCCTTAAAAAGTCTCCCAATCGTCGTCGCTCGCCGCCCGGGCCGCCTTCACGGCCACTTTGGGGGCCGGTCTGGCCGTTGCCGTGCCCGGCCGGGCAACCGGTGCAGCCGGCGCCTTCTTGAGTTCGTTCTTCAAATGCACCACGGCAGCTTCCACCTTTTGGGATGCGCGGGAGAAGTTGGTGTCGTTGAACAGTTGCTGCTCTGCTTCGACGTAGGCACCCTGGTTGATCAGTTGGGCGACCTTGCCAGCTTCCTGGTGAAATTCACGGTGGGCCTCGATGAGGCTCACGAAGGACGGCTTGCCGCCAAAACTTTTCTGCCCCGAGCCGTACAGCCATTTGCCCAGTTCGCAGCGGTCGTCGCATCCGGCCACTTCGGCATCCATGGTCTCCTTGCGGGACGCTGCATTGCGCAATTTGGCGCGCCAGTTGGCGTGGGCCTCAATGGCGTTGTCCAGGTTGATTCCCACGCCCGCGCTACCCGCGGCCTTGCTGGCAAGGGGGGCGGGGGCGTGGCCCAAGGACGGGGTCCCGGTACGGCGCTCGGTGCCCTTGTAGGCGCTAGGCAGGGGGACCGCTGCGCGCGCAGGTGTCAGGCGCACCGCCGGGGCGATGACGGGGCTGGCCGATCGGACGTCGTTTTCCGACAGCTTGAATACCGCCACCGTCTGCACCAGTTCCTGGGCCTGGCTCTTGAGGCTGGAGGCCGCTGCCGCCATCTCCTCCACCAGCGCCGCATTCTGCTGCGTGGCCTGGTCCATCTGTGTCACCGCCTCGCCCACCTGGTTGACCCCGGCTGACTGCTCGGCGCTGGCCGCGCTGATCTCACCCATGATGTCGGTCACCCGCTTGATGCTGCTGACCACCTCGGTCATGGTGATACCGGCCTGGTCCACCAGGGCCGTGCCGTGCTCCACCCGCTCCACGCTGGCGCCAATGAGGTTCTTGATCTCCTTGGCGGCCTCGGCACTGCGTCCGGCCAGCGAGCGCACTTCCGATGCCACCACGGCAAAGCCGCGGCCCTGCTCGCCGGCGCGGGCCGCTTCCACGGCCGCATTCAGGGCCAGGATGTTGGTCTGAAAGGCAATGCCGTCGATCACGCTGATGATGTCGGAGATCTTGCGGCTGGACTCGTTGATGCCCTTCATGGTGTTGACCACCTGGCCGACGACCTCGCCGCCCTTGACGGCGACGGTGGAGGCGTTCATGGCCAGCTGATTGGCCTGGCGGGCGCTGTCGGCGTTTTGCTTGACGGTGGAGCCCAACTCCTCCATGGAGGCGGCGGTCTGTTCCAGAGCGCTGGCCTGCTGTTCGGTTCGGGCCGAGAGGTCGTTGTTGCCCTGGGCGATTTCGGCGCTGGCCGTGGCCACGCCGTCGGAGCCCTGGCGCACGGAGCTGACGACCTTGATCAGCGATTCACTCATGGCCGTGAGTGCCTTCATCAGGCGCGCCATTTCGTTGTCGCCCCGAACCTCAATAGTCTGGGTCAAGTCGCCTTGTGCCACGGCGTAGGCAACCTCAACGGCTTTCTCCAGCGCACGCGAGAGGCCGCGGATGAGCAGGAAGCTCAGGAAGGCGGCAAAGGGCAGGCCCGCAGCCAGGGAGAACACGGCCAGGTTGCGGATGATCGTGTAGCGCTGGACGGCGGTGTCGTATTCTTCGGTGGCGACTTCCATCTGCAGCTTTTGCAGGGGCACTAGGCTGGCGCGCATCTTGTCGTACAGCGGGCTCAGCTTTTCGTTGCTCAGCTGGCGAGCCTCGATCAGGTTCAGGTCGCGCAGGGCGTCGAGTGTGGGCTTCATGCCCTGTTGCAGCGCGGTTGTGCGGTCCACGACAAAGGCCTTGGCGAGGGCCGCTTCCTTGTCGTCCATCTTGGTGGCCATATAGGCATCCCACAGCTTGGCGCTGCTGATCACGTTGGCATCAATTTCCTCCAGGTTCTTCTTGATGTTCCCGGGATCGGATTCCGCCAGCGAGTTGGACACCAGCAACTGGTTACGCAGCGTGACCCGCATGATCTCGTCGAGTTGTGTGACGGGTTGCATGCGGTCCACATACACCGAATTCAGCGCATCGTTGGCCTTGGCGATGCCATACAGGCCCATGGCGGCACCAGCAATCAGCATGAGCGAAAGCATGCAGACCAGCATGACGAGTCGGGTCGATATCTTCAGGTTGTTCATGGGGTTCGCGCCTTTGCCTTTGGTTTGCGATAGCGGGTCGGAGCCGGGGAATTCGCCAATAACAGTTTATCCAGTGACGTGGAGGATAGCCGGGTGTGGGGCAGAAAGGGATCAGGTTAACCCGACCCAAGCCTGCAACTCGGCTTCAAAAAGCCTCCAGGGTGCCGTGCTTTGGTTCCAAACCTACAATTCTAGGTATTCCCCTTTTCGGACAATCACAGGAAACATCAGGAAATACCATGGCTATTTACGAACTTGACCACATCTGCCCTCGCGTGGCGGAGTCTGCTTGGGTGGCGGACAGTGCGCAGGTAATGGGCAATGTGGAGCTGGCGGAGGATGCCAGCGTCTGGTTTGGCGTGGTGATCCGCGGTGACACCGAAACCATCCAGATTGGCCGGGGCTCCAATATTCAGGACGCCAGCGTGCTCCACGCCGATATTGGCAAGCCGCTGGTCGTGGGGGACAACGTGACCGTGGGGCACAAGGTGATGCTGCACGGCTGCAGCATCGGCGACGGCTCGCTTATCGGCATCGGCGCCGTGGTGCTCAATGGCGCCAAGATCGGCAAGGGCTGCATTGTGGGCGCTGGCGCCCTGGTGACGGAAGGCAAGGAATTCCCGGACGGCTCCATGATCATCGGCAGCCCTGCCAAAGCCGTGCGCGAGCTGACCCAAGCCCAGCAAGACGGCCTCAAGATGAGTGCCCTTCATTACATCGAGAACGCGCGCCGCTTCAAGGCCGGTCTCAAGAAAATTGCATAAGCGAGCGCAGAGCGTGTCTGAACTTCACAAATTCCTGTTCGATGGTTTGCCGGTGCGCGGCATGGTGGTGCGGCTGACCGATACCTGGACGGAGATCCTGCGGCGGCGGGCCTCCAACAGCAACACCGGTGCTTATGCCGAGCCGGTGCGCGACATGCTGGGCGAGATGGTGGCCGCGGCGGCGCTGATGCAGTCCAACATCAAGTTTGACGGCTCGCTGACCCTGCAGATCTTTGGCGATGGACCGGTTAAGCTGGCCGTCGTCGAGGTGCAGCCGGACCTGGCGCTGCGGGCCACGGCAACGGTGATCGGCAGCGTCGAGCCCACCACCACCCTGAGCCAGATGGTCAACGTGGCCAACGCCGGGCGCTGCGCCATCACGCTGGACCCCAACAGCAAGTTTCCCGGCCAGCAACCGTACCAGGGGGTTGTACCCCTGTTTGATGACCAGGGACACAAGCTCGAAAAACTCAGCGCTGTGCTGGAGCACTACATGCTGCAGAGCGAGCAGCTTGACACCACACTGGTGCTGGCCGCCAACGACCAGGTGGCTGCAGGTCTGCTGATCCAGCGCCTGCCCATGGCAGGTTCCGGCAACCTGGCGGGCAGCATGGTCAGCAAGGAAAACGAGGACCAGATCGGTCTGAACGAGCACTACAACCGCATTGCCATTCTGGCAGGCACCCTGCAGCGCGACGAACTGCTGACGCTGGACGTGGACACCATCTTGCGCCGCCTGTTCTGGGAGGAGCAGATCACCCGCTTTGAGCCCCTGGTGGGCGATACGGCGCCGCACTTTGCCTGCACATGCAGCCGCGAACGGGTGGGCAAGATGATCGTGGGGTTGGGCCAGGAGGAGGCCCAGGGCATTCTGGCGGAACGCGCCGACATTGAGGTGGCGTGCGAGTTCTGCGGTGCCCAGTACCGGTTTGATGCGGTGGACGCAGCCCAGCTCTTTACCGCTGCGGTGCTCCGGGTGCCAGGGGGCACGGAGCCGCACTAACCAGGGTGCAGGGGGGCGGACGTCCGGGCGCGCTATTTGGCGACCTGGACGTAAATCTCGTTGGACTTGACCATGCCGAGTTCGGCGCGGGCCTTCTCCTCGACGATTTCCAGGCCCTCGTGCAGGTCGTTGATTTCCGCTGCCAGGCGCTCGTTGACCTGGGCCGCCTGCGCGTTGTTGCGCTTTTGCTCTTCCAGCTGTCCCGTCAAATGGGACACATTGGGCACGCTGCCCCGCCCAAACCACAATTGCCCGTGCACGATGACGAGCAGGGCAATCAAGGCGGCAGGAACGAGGCGAGCGCCCACGAAGCCGTTACTTCAGGTTGTAAAACGCCGCACGGCCAGGGTAGCTGGCGATGTCACCCAGGTCTTCTTCGATGCGCAGCAGCTGGTTGTACTTGGCCATGCGGTCGGAACGGCTCAGGGAACCGGTCTTGATCTGGCCCGCGTTGGTGCCCACGGCGATGTCGGCAATGGTGCTGTCTTCGGTTTCGCCGGAGCGGTGGCTGATGACGGCGGTGTAGCCGGCGCGCTTGGCCATCTCGATGGCTTCGAAGGTTTCGGTCAGGGTGCCGATCTGGTTGATCTTGATGAGAATCGAGTTGGCGATGCCCTTGTCGATGCCTTCCTTGAGGATCTTGGTGTTGGTGACGAACAGGTCGTCACCCACGATCTGCACTTTCTTGCCCAGGCGGTCGGTCAGCAGCTTCCAGCCGTCCCAGTCGCCTTCGGCCATGCCGTCTTCGATGCTGATGATGGGGTACTTGTCGACCCAGGTGGCTAGGATGTTGGTCCACTCTTGGGCGTCCAGCGTCAGGCCTTCGCCAGCCAGCACGTATTTGCCGTCCTTGTAGAACTCGGAGGCGGCGCAGTCCAGGCCCAGGGCGACTTGCTCACCGGCCACAAAGCCGGCCTTGTCGATGGCTTCCAGGATCATCTGGATGGCGGCTTCGTGGCTGGGCACGTTGGGGGCAAAACCCCCTTCGTCGCCGACCGCAATGCTCATGCCCTTGTCGTGCAGGATCTTCTTCAGGGCATGGAACACTTCGGCGCCGTAGCGGATGGCTTCGCGGAAGCTGGGCGCACCCACGGGGATGATCATCAGCTCTTGCAGGTCGAGGTTGTTGTTGGCGTGCGCGCCGCCGTTGACCACGTTCATCATGGGAACCGGCATCTGCATGCGGCCCATGCCGCCAAAGTAGCGGTACAGGGGCAGGCCGGACTCTTCGGCGGCGGCGCGGGCCACGGCCATGGACACGGCCAGCATGGCGTTGGCGCCCAGGCGGCTCTTGTTGTCGGTGCCGTCCAGGTCGATCAGGGTCTGGTCCAGGAACGCCTGTTCGGAGGCGTCCAGGCCCAGCACAGCCTCGGAGATTTCGGTGTTGATGAATTCCACTGCCTTCAGGACACCCTTGCCGCCGTAACGTTTCTTGTCACCGTCGCGCAGCTCGATGGCTTCGCGCGAACCGGTGGATGCACCCGAGGGCACGGCGGCGCGACCCATCGTGCCGGATTCCAGCAGCACGTCGCATTCCACGGTGGGGTTGCCGCGCGAATCCAGGATCTCGCGACCGACGATGTCAACAATTGCACTCATTGCGTTTCTTCCTTAAATAAAAAATCAAAAACTGGGTGGCAGAGGGGTCAGGCGCCGAAATGGTTTTCCAGAAAGCCGTTCTTCTTGGTCACG
The DNA here is from genome assembly GCA_019449595.1 of Rhodoferax sp. GTDB lineage: Bacteria > Pseudomonadota > Gammaproteobacteria > Burkholderiales > Burkholderiaceae_C > Allorhodoferax. The sequence continues at coordinate 556,139 of JAGRPL010000004.1, forward strand.
CGGTCCAGGTCGACCAGCGTTTCCAGCAGGGCCTTCATGTGTTTGAGGGGTACCGCGTTGGGGCCGTCGCTCATGGCTTTGGCAGGGTCCGGGTGGGTTTCCATGAACAGGCCGGCCACGCCCACGGCCACGGCCGCGCGGGCCAGAACCGGAACCATCTCGCGCTGGCCGCCGCTGCTGGTGCCCTGGCCACCGGGCAACTGCACCGAATGCGTGGCGTCAAACACCACCGGGGCACCGGTCTCGCGCATGATGGCCAGTGAGCGCATGTCGCTCACCAGATTGTTGTAGCCGAAGCTGGCGCCGCGCTCGCAGGCCATGAAGGCGTCCTCGGGCAGGCCCTTTTCGCGCGCGGCGGCACGGGCCTTGTCGATGACATTCTTCATGTCGTGGGGCGCGAGGAACTGGCCCTTCTTGATGTTCACCGGCTTGCCACTCTGGGCCACGGCGCGGATGAAGTCGGTCTGGCGACACAGGAAGGCGGGGGTCTGGAGCACATCCACCACAGAGGCCACCTGCGCAATCTGCACTTCGTCATGCACGTCGGTCAGCACCGGCAGGCCCAGTTCGCGCTTGACCTTGGCCAGGATCTCGAGCCCCTTGTCGATGCCGGGGCCGCGAAAGGTGCTGCCGCTGGAGCGGTTGGCCTTGTCAAAGCTGCTCTTGAAGATGAAGGGAATGCCCAGCGCGCTGGTGATTTCCTTGAGCGTGCCGGCCGTGTCCATCTGCAGCTGCTCGGACTCGATGACGCAGGGGCCGGCAATCAGGAAAAACCGGTGCTCCAGTCCAATATCAAACCCACATAGCTTCATGTTATGCAACCGCCTTCAGGGCCTTGCCCGCGTTCTGGCGGTCCAGCGCCGCCTTGATGAAGGCATTGAACAGCGGGTGGCCGTTCCAGGGCGTGGACTTGAACTCGGGGTGGAACTGCACGCCCATGAACCAGGGGTGGGTGGCTTGCGGCAACTCGACCACTTCGGTCAGGTGCTCGCGCTGAGTCAGCGCGGAGATGACCAGGCCCGCCTTGCGCAGGGTGTCCAGGTAGTTCACGTTGGCTTCGTAGCGGTGGCGGTGGCGCTCGGTCACCACGTCGCCATAGATCTTGTGGGCCAGCGTGCCCTTGGCGACATCGGAACTCTGCGCGCCCAGGCGCATGGTGCCACCGAGGTCGGAGTTGGCGTTGCGGGTCTTGATGGTGCCGTCGGCGTCCTTCCATTCGGTGATCAGGGCGATCACCGGGTTGGGGCAGGCGGGGTCGAATTCGGTGCTGTTGGCGTCCTTCAGGCCGGCCACATGGCGGGCGAACTCGATGGTGGCCACCTGCATCCCCAGGCAGATGCCCAGGTAGGGCACCTTGTTCTCGCGGGCGAAGCGGGCGGTGCTGATCTTGCCTTCGATGCCGCGCTTGCCGAAGCCCCCGGGCACCAGGATGGCGTCGTACTTGGCCAGGCGCGAAACGGTGTCCTCAGTGATGGTTTCCGAATCCACGTGCTCGATCTTCACGCGCACATGGTTCTTCATGCCGGCGTGGCGCAGGGCCTCGTTGACCGACTTGTAGCTGTCCGACAGGTCCACATACTTGCCCACCATGGCAATGGTGACTTCACCCTGGGGGTGCTCGGTTTCAAAAACCAGGTCGTCCCAGCGCTTGAGGTTGGCCGGAGGCGTGTTCAGGCGCAGCTTGTCGCAGATGAGGCCGTCCAGACCCTGCTCGTGCAGCATGCGCGGCACCTTGTAGATGGTGTCCACGTCCCACATGGAGATCACGCCCCACTCGGGCACGTTGGAGAACAGGGAGATCTTGGCGCGCTCTTCGTCGGGAATCGGGCGGTCGGCGCGGCACAGCAGCACGTCGGCCTGGATGCCGATCTCGCGTAGCTGCTTGGCCGTGTGCTGGGTGGGCTTGGTCTTGAGCTCGCCGGCCGCGGCAATCCAGGGCAGGTAGCTCAGGTGCACGAAAGCGCTGTTGTTGGGGCCGAGCTTCAGGCTCATCTGGCGCACGGCCTCCAGGAAGGGCAGGGACTCGATGTCGCCCACGGTGCCGCCAATTTCCACGATGGCCACATCCACCGCGTCGGGCTCGCCAAAACGCGCGCCGCGCTTGACGAATTCCTGGATTTCGTTGGTGACGTGGGGGATGACCTGCACGGTCTTGCCCAGGTAGTCGCCGCGGCGTTCCTTGTCGAGCACGCTCTTATAGATCTGGCCGGTGGTGAAGTTGTTGGCCTTGCGCATGCGCGATTCGATGAATCGCTCATAGTGGCCCAGATCGAGGTCGGTTTCGGCGCCGTCATCGGTGACGAACACTTCACCGTGCTGCAGCGGGGACATGGTCCCCGGATCCACGTTGAGGTAGGGATCGAGCTTGATTAAAGTGACTGTAAGGCCCCGCGATTCCAAAATCGCAGCGAGGGAGGCTGAGGCGATTCCCTTTCCAAGGGAGGACACCACACCGCCGGTGACGAAGACAAATTTGGTCATGTCAGGGGGAGCTGATAACGCTCAGGGAGGTGGTAAACGGAGATTATAAAGGTCAGGCTCTCTGCTACATTGCCACCCATGAATGATCTTGCTGGAAAACACATTGTTTTGGGGCTGACCGGGGGGATTGCCTGCTACAAGGCAGCCGAATTGTGCCGCGCGCTGGTCAAGGAAGGGGCGACGGTCCAGGTGGTCATGACCGAATCCGCCACCCAGTTCATCACGCCCGTGACCATGCAGGCGCTCTCCAACCGGCCGGTGTACGGTTCCCAGTGGGACGCCCGCGAACCCAACAACATGGCGCACATCAACCTCAGCCGGGAGGCCGATGCCATTCTCATTGCCCCCTGCAGTGCCGATTTCATGGCCAAGCTGCTGCACGGCGGGGCCGACGACCTGCTGAGCCTGATGTGCCTGGCGCGCCCCCTGGACCGGGTGCCCCTGCTGATCGCCCCGGCCATGAACCGCGAAATGTGGGACCACCCGGCGACCCAGCGCAACCGGGCCCAGTTGCAGGCGGACGGCTGCACCGTTTTGGGTGTGGGCACGGGCGACCAGGCGTGCGGCGAAACCGGCGATGGGCGCATGCTGGAACCCCAGGAGCTGCTGCAGGATGTGGTGGCCTTCTTCCAGCCCAAGGTGCTGGCGGGGCAGCACGTGCTGGTCACGGCCGGCCCCACCTTCGAGGCCATTGACCCGGTGCGCGGCATCACCAACCTGTCCAGCGGAAAAATGGGCTTTGCCATTGCCCGGGCGGCCCATGAGGCGGGCGCACAGGTCACGTTGGTGGCCGGTCCCGTCAGCCTGTCGACCCCCAGGGGAGTGCAGCGCGTGGACGTGAAATCCGCATCCGATATGCTTGCAGCCTGCGTGGATGCTGCGCAGGCAGCTAGCATATTCATAGCAACGGCCGCTGTGGCCGACTGGCGGCCGGCCCAGCCGGCGGACCAGAAGATCAAGAAAGACGGCTCCGGCCTGCCCCCGGCGCTGGGCTTTGTGGAAAACGCCGACATTCTGGCTACCGTGGCCAGCTCGCCCCGGGCGCAAAGCGGGGCGCTGTATTGCGTCGGCTTTGCCGCGGAAAGCCACGACCTGCTGGCGCACGCCACGGCCAAGCGGGCCCGCAAAGGGGTGCCCTTGCTGGTGGGCAATATCGGCCCCGCCACCTTCGGTCAGGATGACAACGCCCTGCTGCTGGTGGATGCGGCAGGCGCCAAGGAAATACCCCGCGCCTCCAAGCTGGCGCTGGCGCGCCTGCTGGTGGCCGAGATTGCCAGCCGTCTGCAGCCTTCTTCTTCCTGAAAAATGTGTTCCATGAAAATTGACATCAAGATCATCGACAGCCGCCTGGCCGACCAGCTGCCCACCTACGCCACGCCCGGCAGCGCCGGCCTGGATTTGCGGGCCTGCCTGAGCGAGCCGCTCACGCTGGCGCCCAACGCCTGGCAACTGGTACCTACCGGCATGGCCATCTACCTGCAGGACCCCGGCTACGCGGCCCTGATCCTGCCGCGCTCGGGGTTGGGCCACAAGCACGGCATCGTGCTGGGCAATCTGGTGGGGCTGATCGACAGCGATTACCAGGGGCAGCTCATGGTCAGCGCCTGGAACCGCAGCAGCACCGCGTTCACCATCGAACCCCTGGAGCGCATTGCCCAGCTGGTCATCGTGCCGGTGGTGCAGGCGCAGTTCAATGTGGTGACCGAGTTTCCGGCCTCGCAGCGCGGCGAGGGCGGGTACGGCTCCACCGGCAAGGCGTAAACCGCAGTTTCGCCTTGTGGGCGTGCGTCAGTGCACGGTATCGCTACCGGGCAGTTCGGTGTGGACCGGCTGGATGCGGTAGAAGCCGGTGCCGGCTGAGCCGCGGCCAATTTCCTCTTCGGTGGCTTCGCGTACAGATTCCACCTTCAGGCTGACGCGAATGGCAATGCCGGCCAACGGGTGGTTGCCGTCCAGCACTACGTGTTCGGGGTAGATGTCGGTGATGGTGTACAGCGCGTCCTTGGGGGCCGCGGGGTTGCAGCCGGCGGGCAGGGCGGATCCCTCCATGGTCAGCCCTTCCTGCAGTTCCTGGGGGAACAGGTTGCGGGGCTCCAGAAAGATCAGCTGGTCGTTGAAGTCACCAAACGCCTGTTCGGGTTCGATCTGCAGGTTGAGTTTGGCGCCTGCGCTGTGGCCCTGCAGCGCAGCCTCGATGGCGGGCAACAGGTCGTTGCCGCCAACCAGGAATTCGGCGGGCTCGTCCAGCACGTCCAGTTCTTCGCCCAAGGTGTCTTTCAGCGTCCAAGTGAGGGCAACGACGCATTGTTCAGTGATTTCCATACGAGAATTGTCGCAGTTTGAATTGCGCTGTGCTTGTACCTGACCGGAAAATGACCCCATGAATGTGAATGAACCCCTGTCGCTGCTCGGCGGCCTGTCCCCCAAGACCTTCATGCAGCGTCACTGGCAGAAGAAGCCGCTGGTGATCCGCCAGGCCATTCCCGGTTTCCAGCCGCTGCTGAGCCGCGCGGAGTTGCTGGACCTGGCGGCCCGGGAAGAGGTGCAGTCTCGCCTGGTGGTCCAGGCAGACCCGCACACGGCTCGCAGCTGGCGTTTCCGGCATGGTCCGTTCAATCGCAAGGCGCTGCCAGCGTTCAAGCAGCCCGGCTGGACCCTGCTGGTGCAGGGGGTGGACCTGCACGACGAGCGGGCGCATGCCCTGATGAACCAGTTCCGTTTTGTGCCCGACGCCCGGCTGGACGACCTGATGGTCAGCTACGCCACCGAGGGCGGTGGCGTGGGGCCGCATTTCGACAGCTACGACGTGTTCTTGCTGCAGGCCCATGGGCAGCGGCGCTGGCGCATCGGACGCCAGAAAGACCTGAGCCTGCAGCCGGATCTCCCCCTCAAGATCCTGGCCCGGTTCGAGCCGGAGCAGGAGTTTGTGTTGAACCCGGGCGACATGCTGTACCTGCCGCCGCGCTACGCCCACGACGGCATTGCGCAGGGTGAGTGCATGACCTATTCCATCGGCTTTCGGTCCCCCAGCCGTGGCGAGTTGGCCGCAGAGCTGTTGCAGCGCCTGGCCGACGATGCCCAGGAGCAGGCGGGTGCCGGCTTGTACCGTGACCCGCGGCAACCGGCGGTTGCCGGTTGCGGGGCCATTCCCGAGGGCTTGGTGGAATTCGCGCGGGGCGCTTTGGCCGATGCCTTGCGCGACCCCCTGGCGGTGCCACGGGCGTTGGGCGAGTATCTGAGTGAACCCAAGGCCCATGTCGGCTTTGATGCGGGGGGGGCGGTGGCCTGGGAGGGCGCCGTCACGCTGGACCGCTGCACCCGCATGCTGTATGACGCCCACCATGTGTTCGTGAATGGGGAGAGCTTTCGGGCGTCCGGGCGCGATGCACAGCTGATGCACCTGCTGGCCGACCAGCGGTCTTTGCAGCCTGCGGAGATCCGGCGCCTGAGCCCTGCGGCCCGTGGGCTGCTGGCCGAATGGGTGGAAGCGGGGTGGGTGCATGCCGACCAGTGACGATACGGGGCCGTTGCTGACCGGGCCCTTTGCCGGCCCCCAGAGTTTTGCCCAGCTGGTACGCGATGCCCTGGCGTGTGCCGCGCGCGAGGGATGGCCCGAGATGGTGTGGAGCGATGCCAGTTTTGAAGACTGGCCCCTGCGCGAGCGGGAGGTTGTCGAATCCCTGCAGGCGTGGTCCGGTCGGGGGCGCCGTCTGGTGATGCTGGCGCAGCGCTACGACGCGGTCCTGCGCTACCACCCGCGTTTTGTCGGCTGGCGTTGCCAATGGGACCATATCGTCGAATGCCGGGTGAGCAGGACCCGGGATGCCGGTGAACTGCCCAGTGCCCTGTGGAGTCCGCAGTGGATGCTGCACCGCCTGGATCCGGAGCGCAGCACGGGGGTGACCACGTACGAGGCGCAGCGCCGGGTACTGCTCAGGCAGCAACTTGATGAGTACCTGCGGCAAAGCGTGCCCGGGTTCCCGGCCACGACACTGGGTCTGTAGTGTGTAAGGTGTTAAGGGTTTCCCCGTGGTAGGGTTTTGGTTTCCTGTACAATTTGCAGCCGGGCAGAAAGAGATCGAATGCTTTTTGTCTGCGTCCGGGCGGCTTGCTGCCTTGACAATTTCCGGAAATTGTTTCGTTAACTCACTCTAGTTTTTAAAAATGAACAAATCTCTCGTTTTGGCAGCTGTTATCGCTGCTGCTGCCCTGGCTGCTTGCGGTAAAAAAGAAGAAGCTGCTCCCGCACCCGTGGCTGCTCCCGCCGCTGCTGCTCCTGCCGCTGCTCCCGCTGCTGAAGCTGCTGCTTCCGCTCCTGCTGCTGCTCCCGCAGCTGCTGAGCCAGCCAAGAAGTAATTTCTTGCACGCGAAAAAAAACCACCGCGAGGTGGTTTTTTTTCGTCCCAACACCGGGGCGTGTCACCCCGATGTGGTTATTTGATGTCGTCCGCGATCACTTTGACAATGCGCTGTGCCGTGGCGGATTTCTCAGGCGCCCCCTTGGCGTCCAGAACGGAAACCGTGGTCACGTTCGCCTGGCTGCGCACGGCAATCTGGAACTTCGACGCATCAACCGTCTTGTCGGAGCCACTGAACAGTTTGCTGAAAAATCCGGGCTCACTGTCGGCCACCAGCGGAACGTAGCGCACAAAATAAATGCCCTGCTTGCGGTCCCGGTCTTCCACCGTGAAGCCGGTGCGGTCCAATGCCAGCCCAACGCGGCGCCACGCGCGCTCAAACCCTTCTTCGATGCGTACTACCGGCTGGCCGTTTTCCGTGGCAATGGCGGTGGTGGACTTGGCCACGCTATTGGCCACGAGGGCCTTGGACTGCTCCTGGGTCATGCCCAGCTTGACCATCAGGCGACGCAAGAACTCGGCTTCCAGTTCAGGGTCGACCGCCCGGGGTTGCCACACCGTGTTTTTATTCTCGGAGGAGGTGTAGACCTCGATCATGCCGCGGTGGCTGATGAAAATTTCGGTGTCGCCGTTGGCGTCGCGCTCCAGGCGGGTGCGGAACTTGTCGCGTTCGGGGGTCGAATAGAGCGAGTCAAAGAGTTTGCCCAGGGCGCTGCGAATGGCATCCTGGGGAATCTTGGCGCGGTTCTCGGCCCAGTCGGTTTCCATGATGCCCAGGCTGCTCTGGTCCATGGCCAGCTGGAAGCCGTTTTCCTGCCAGAAATCCTTCACCGGTTCCCACAGCTTGTCGGCAGGGCGTTTGACGACCAGCCAGCGCTGGTTGCCGGAGCGTTCGATCCGTACATCTCCCACGGACAGGGTTGCCACCGGGGTCTGGGCGGCTGTGGCCTGGTTGGCCTGGTAGCCGGAGGCCGACACTGCGCCATCGACGACGCTGTAGCGGGTCTCCTTGGACAATTGGGTCAGGTCCGGAGGGATGTCCAGTGCCGGTGCCTTGGCGGTACTGCGGTAGTCCACCTTGTCTGTTTCCAGCGCGGAGCAGGCGGATAGCGCAATGGCTGTTGCCAGCAGGCTGACTTTGAAAAATGGGTTCACGGAAATCCTCGAATGGGAAAGGGGGGTCATATCAGACCCGTGGACTGCATGACGCGTTCCAGCCCCGGCCGGTTGGCGGGTGTCAGCACGGTCAAGGGCAGGCGCAGGGCTTCTTGGCACAGCCCCATGCGGGCCACCGCCCACTTCACGGGAATCGGGTTGGACTCGACGAACAGGGCCTTGTGCAGCGGCAGCAGCTGCATCTGGATTTCCATGGCGCGCTGCACATTGCCGGCAATGGCGGCCATGCACAGTTCGTGCATCAGGCGCGGTGCCACGTTGGCGGTGACACTCACGTTGCCGTGGCCGCCGCACAGCATCAGGGCCACCGCCGTGGGGTCATCCCCGGAGTAGACCGCAAAGCCCTTGGGCGCTTCCTTGATCAGCCACTGGGCGCGTTCGATGTTGCCCGTGGCCTCCTTGATGCCGACGATGCCGGGCACCTGGGCCAGCCGCATGACCGTGTCGTGCGCCATATCGGCCACCGAGCGTCCCGGCACGTTGTACAGGATGACGGGCAGGTCCACGGCCTCGGCGATTGCCTTGAAGTGTTGGTACTGCCCTTCCTGCGTGGGCTTGTTGTAGTAGGGGACGACCTGCAGCTGGCAATCGGCGCCCACCTTCTTCGCAAAGCGCGCCAGCTCGATGGCCTCTGCCGTGGAGTTGGCGCCGCAGCCGGCCATGATGGGAACGCGCCCGGCAGCCTGCTCCACCGACACGCGGATGATCTCGCAATGCTCCTCCACCGTGACCGTGGGCGACTCGCCGGTGGTGCCGACAACGCCAACGCAGTCGGTCCCTTCGGCAATGTGCCAGTCAATCAGTTTGCGCAGCGCAGGATAGTCCACCGAGCCGTCGTCGTGCATCGGGGTGACGAGGGCCACGATGCTGCCCTTGATTTGACCTTGAGGAGAGTTCATGTCGTGTGTCTGTTCAGTAATTGGCCATTTTACCTAGAGTAGGTGTCTGGATTGTTTCTGTGCTGGCGTGTCGCCGGTTCCGGATCGTAGCGCAGCGATGCGCTGGACGAACCGGGGCGGGTTGTCCAGGTAGCCGTTTTCGTACGCCACGATGTCCAGATCCTGGCAAGCCTCCAGGAGTTCCCCGGGGCGCAGCAAAAACTCGGCGCGCGTTGGGCGTCCCACCGTCTCGTTGCCGCTGGTGAAGGTTTCGTATAGCAAAACCCCGCCGGGGGCCACGCTGTTCACCAGGGTGGGCAGGAGCGGGCGCCACAGGTAGTTGGTGACCACCACGGCACCGAAGGCGCGCGGAACCTGGCCGGACTGCAGCGGCCAGGGGGCGTTCTCGATATCGGCGTCCACCAGCGTGGCGACACCGGCCAGATCCTGGACGGCGGCCAGATTGCGGTCAATGCCGGTCACGGCGTGTCCGCTGTGGGCAAACCAGGCCAGGTGGCGGCCTGACCCGCAGGCCACGTCCAGCACGGTGGTGCCGGGTTGCAGCAGGTGCGACCAGCGCACGATCCACGGGGAGGGTGCGCCCCGGGTGTGCGGGTCTGGCGCGGGGGCGTTCATCGGGGCTTGACCTCGTCTTTCAGCGCCGCCAGCGCCATGCGGTCCACCATGCGGGGGGCCAGGAGCTTGAGCCAGCGGGCCACCTTGCCCTGGGGGGTCATGAGGACCTCGCGCTGGCGCTGCTCCATGCCGGCCAGGATGTGACGGGCGCATTCCTCCACGCCCATGGCCTTGTCCTCTTTGAGGCCGCTGGACCCCGCGGTCTGTCCGGCAGCGTTGAGGCCCCGGGTGCGGATGTTGGTCAGCACCACGCCGGGAAAAGCGGTGGTGACCGTGACCCCCGCGCTCTGCAGCTCGGTGCGCAGCGCCTCGAAGAAACCGGTCATGGCAAATTTCGAGGTGCTGTAGGCCGTGCGCCCGGGCAGGGCGATCAGCCCGGCCAGCGAGGACACCGCCACGATGCGGCCCCGGCTGGCTTTCAGGTAGGGCAGGGCGGCGTGGGTGCACCACACGCTGCCCCACAGGTTGACGCGCATCAGCTGCTCATACCAGCCCAGGTCCTCGGCCTTGACCTCGCTGAAAAGGGCCTGGGCGGAAATGCCGGCGTTGTTGATAAGCGTGTCCACGCGGCCGAAGGTGCGCACGGTCTGCTCCACCAGCGCACGGCATTGCGCGTGTTCGGACACATCGGTCGGTACCACCAGCACGCGGGCGCCCAACGCCTCGCACTGGGCGGCCACGGCCGCCAGCAGCGCTGCATTGCGGGCTGCCAGCACGAGGGCCGCGCTGCTGCCGTGGGCGCGGGCCAGCTGGCGCGCCATTTCCGCGCCGATGCCGTCCGAAGCGCCGGTGATGATGGTGGTGTTGGTCTGCGTAGGCTGGTTGGTGTCCGTCATGGGTGTATGCGCAAGAATTCAGAAACAGGCCCACAGCTGGTTGGCCAGCTGTACCAGGAAATCGGGCCGGGTGTACAGGGCAAACACGCCGGCGAGCACGGCCAGTGCCAGCGCGGCGGCGAACCATTGGCGGCCCGGCTTCATGGTATCAGTGCACGCCCTGCGGCAGGGGCCGGGCAATGGCCCGTTCCTGGACCGGCAGATTCACCAGCGCCGCCATCACGCCCAGCCCGATGGCGATGTACCAGACGATGTCGTAGCTGCCGGTGCGGTCATACAGATAGCCACCCAGCCACACGCCCAGGAAGGAGCCGATCTGGTGGCTGAAGAATACGAAGCCGCTGAGCATGGACAGGTGCGCCACCCCGAAGATCTGGGCCACCGTGGCGTTGGTCACCGGGACCGTGGACAGCCACAGGAACCCCATGACGCTGGCAAACACGTAGACGCTGGCCGGCGACAGCGGCACCAGCAGGAAGAGGCTGATGGCCACCGAGCGCGCCAGGTAGATGAAGGCCAGGATGTTGCGCTTGGGCAGCTTTTGCCCCAACACGCCCGCCGCGTAGGTGCCAAACACGTTGAACAGGCCGATCAGGGCCAGCGCATAGCTGGCGACCTGGGGCGACAGGCCCTTGTCGCGCAGGTAGCTTGGCATGTGCACGCCGATGAACACCACCTGGAAGCCGCAGACAAAGTAGCCGGCCATCAGCAGCTGGAAGCTGGGGTACTTGAAGGCTTCGTGCAGGGCCTGAAAAATGGTCTGTTCGCGCTGGTGGTGGGCGCTGCCGGCAAACCCGGGTTCGCGCAGGCCCCAGGCCAGCGGCGCCATCAGCAGGGCGGCCAGCCCCAGCCACACCAGGGCCTGCTGCCAGCCCACGGAGCTGATCAGGAAGCCTTCGGTCGGCACCATCAGGAACTGGCCGAACGAACCGGCTGCCGCGGTGATGCCCATGGCCCAGGAGCGTTTCTCTGCCGGCACATTGCGGCCGATGACGCCATAGACCACGGCATAGGTGGTTCCCGCCTGGGCCACGCCGATCAGGACGCCGGTGGCCAGGGCGAAGAGCGGGGGGGTGGGGGCGTAGGCCATGCCCACCAGGCCCAGGGCATACAGAACGGCGCCCAGCGCGATGACGCGGAAGGCGCCAAACCGGTCGGCCAGCATGCCCGCAAAAATGCCGGAGAAGCCCCAGGCCAGGTTCTGGATGGCAATGGCGAAGGCAAAGTTTTCGCGGTTCCAGCCGTGTGCCTGGGTAATGGGCTGCAGCCACAGACCGAAACCGTGGCGCACGCCCATGGACAGGGTGACGATGGCCGCGCCGCACAGGAGCAACTGCGTGAGGGAGAGGGGCTTTGGGGACGGATGCATGTGCTTAATGTAGCCAATCCGGCTGTCGACCACGGCCCGTGGGGTTGGTGTTGCAGGGGTTGGCTGGTTATATGTACAGTTAATTCCTGCCGTGGGACTACAATGCCGCGCTATGTCTGTCAAACCCAACTCTGAATACTCCGAAGGCTCCATCCGGGTCCTCAAAGGCCTGGAGCCGGTCAAGCAACGTCCGGGCATGTACACCCGCACCGACAACCCGCTGCACGTCATCCAGGAAGTGCTGGACAACGCGGCGGACGAAGCGCTGGGCGGCTACGGCAAGAAGATCAAGGTCACGCTGCACGTCGACGGATCGGTCTCGGTGGAGGACGATGGCCGCGGCATCCCGTTTGGCCTGCACCCGGAAGAAAAGGCGCCGGTGATCGAGCTGGTGTTCACCCGCCTGCACGCCGGCGGCAAGTTCGACAAGGGCACAGGCGGGGCCTATAGCTTCTCCGGCGGCCTGCACGGCGTGGGCGTGAGCGTGACCAACGCCCTGGCCAAGCGGCTGGAGGCCACCAGCTACCGCGAAGGCCAGGTGGCGGGCCTGGTGTTCGAGCACGGCGACGTGACCCAGCCCCTGCAGGCGCGCAAGGCCGCCGAGGGCGACCGCAAGTCCGGCACCACGGTGCGCGTGTGGCCCGAGGCCAAATACTTCGAGTCTGCCGCGCTGCCCATGGGCGAGCTGACCCACCTGCTGCGCTCCAAGGCCGTGCTGATGCCCGGGGTGAGTGTCACCCTGACCGTGGAGAAGACCCGGGAAACCCAGACCTGGCTCTACAAGGGCGGTCTGCGCGACTACCTGATGCAGACGCTCAATGGCGAGCCCGTCATTCCCCTGTTTGACGGCGAGGGCTTTGCCGACGGCCAGAACGACAACTTTGCCGAAGGCGAGGGCGCCGCCTGGTGCGTGGCCTTCACCGAAGACGGCCAGCCGGTGCGCGAGAGCTACGTCAACCTGATTCCCACCAGCGCCGGCGGCACGCACGAGAGCGGCCTGCGCGACGGCCTGTTCACCGCCGTCAAGAGCTTCATCGAGCTGCACTCGCTGCTGCCCAAGGGCGTGAAGCTCATGCCCGAGGACGTGTTCGCCCGCGCCAGCTACGTGCTCTCCACCAAGGTGCTGGACCCGCAGTTCCAGGGCCAGATCAAGGAACGGCTCAACTCGCGCGACGCGGTGCGCCTGGTGTCTAGCTTTGTGCGCCCGGCGCTGGAGCTGTGGCTGAACCAGCACGTGGAATACGGCAAGAAGCTGGCCGAGCTGGCCATCAAGGCAGCACAGTCGCGGCAAAAGGCCGGCCAGAAGGTGGAGAAGCGCAAGAGCTCCGGCGTGGCCGTGCTGCCCGGCAAGCTGACCGACTGCGAGAGCCGCGACATTCTGTACAACGAGGTTTTCCTGGTCGAGGGCGACTCCGCCGGCGGCAGCGCCAAGATGGGGCGCGACAAGGAGAACCAGGCCATCTTGCCGCTGCGCGGAAAGGTCCTGAACACCTGGGAGGTGGACCGCGACCGCCTGTTTGCCAACACCGAAATCCATGACATCTCGGTCGCCATCGGCGTGGACCCGCACGGCCCCGACGACACGCCGGACCTGAGTGGTCTGCGCTACGGCAAGGTCTGCATCCTGAGCGATGCCGACGTCGACGGCTCCCATATCCAGGTGCTGTTGCTCACGCTGTTCTTTCGCCACTTTCCCAAGCTCATCGAAACCGGTCACGTGTTTGTGGCCCGTCCGCCGCTGTTCCGCGTCGATGCGCCGGCGCGTGGCAAGAAACCGGCCAGCAAGGCCTATGCGCTGGACGAGGGCGAGCTCACCGCCATCCTGGACAAGCTGCGCAAGGAAGGCGTGCGCGAAGGCGCTTGGACCATCAGCCGCTTCAAAGGCCTGGGGGAAATGAATGCCGAGCAGCTGTGGGACACCACGCTCAACCCCGACACCCGCCGCCTGCTGCCCGTGGCGCTGGGGGCCATCGACTTTGGTGCCACCGAGTCCCTGATCACCAAGCTCATGGGCAAGGGCGAGGCCGCCGCCCGGCGCGAGCTGATGGAGTTGCATGGCGACTCTGTCGAACTGGATGTTTAGCTATTGAATTGATAGCTGTTGGCGCAGGTTTTATGCCGGCTACAGCTTGTTTTTGTCTATAAAAATGACCGACCAACCGATTCTCGACCTTGCCTCCGCTCCCGCGGAAGACGACGGCCAGCTCAACCTGGCCACCTACGCCCAGCGCGCCTACCTGGAGTACGCCCTGTCCGTGGTCAAGGGCCGTGCCCTGCCCGACGTCTGCGACGGCCAGAAGCCCGTGCAGCGGCGCATCCTGTACTCCATGTCGCGCATGGGGCTGGGTTTTGGCGGACCCAATGGCAACACTGCAGCCAAGCCGGTGAAAAGCGCCCGCGTCGTGGGTGACGTGCTGGGCCGCTTCCACCCCCACGGCGACCAGGCGGCCTACGACGCCCTGGTGCGCATGGCGCAGGATTTTTCCCAGCGCTACCCGCTGATCGACGGCCAGGGCAACTTCGGCTCGCGCGATGGCGACGGCGCTGCCGCCATGCGCTATACCGAGGCGCGGCTGTCCAGGATCACCAGCCTGCTGCTCGACGAAATCGACCAGGGCACGGTGGACTTCCAGCCCAACTACGACGGCTCCACCGAAGAGCCGCGCCAGCTGCCGGCGCGCCTGCCGTTTTCCCTGCTCAACGGCGCCAGCGGCATTGCCGTGGGCCTGGCCACCGAAATCCCCAGCCACAACCTGCGCGAAGTGGCCGACGCCTGCGTGGCCCTGATCAAGACCCCGGCGCTCACCGACGACGCCCTGGCGGCGCTCATCCCCGGCCCCGACTTCCCCGGCGGCGGCCAGATCATCAGCTCGGCCAGCGACATTGCCGACGCCTACCGCACCGGGCGCGGCTCGCTCAAGGTGCGCGCCCGCTGGAAGATCGAAGACCTGGCGCGCGGCCAGTGGCAGCTGGTGGTCACCGAGCTGCCGCCGGGTGTCAGCAGCCAGCGCGTGCTGGAAGAAATCGAGGAGCTGACCAACCCCAAGGTCAAGGCCGGCAAGAAGGCGCTGAGCCAGGAGCAGACCCAGCTCAAGGCCAGCATCCTGGCTGTGCTGGACGTGGTGCGCGACGAGTCCAACAAGGACGCGCCGGTGCGCCTGGTGTTCGAGCCCAAGACCAGCCGTACCCTGCAGCAGGAGCTGATCACCGCGCTCTTGGCCTACACCAGCCTGGAAACGTCTTCGCCCATCAACCTGACCATGATCGGGCTGGACGGCCGGCCCGTCCAGAAATCCCTGCGCCAGATGCTGCAGGAATGGATTGCGTTTCGCCAGAGCACCATCGAGAAGCGCTCGCAGCACCGCCTAAGCAAGGTGCTGGACCGCATCCACATCCTCGAAGGCCGCCAGACGGTGTTGCTCAACATCGACGAGGTGATTGCCATCATCCGCCAGTCGGACGAGCCCAAGGCGGCGCTGATCGCACGCTTCAACCTGAGCGACCGTCAGGCCGAGGACATCCTGGAAATCCGCCTGCGCCAACTGGCGCGGCTGGAAGCCATCAAGATCGAACAGGAGCTGGCCGAACTGCGGGGCGAGCAGGGCAAGCTGGAAGAAATCCTGGCCAGCCCGGCCGCGCTGCGCCGCCTGATGGTCAAGGAGATCGAGGCGGACGCCAAGACCTTTGCGGACCCGCGCCGCACCCTGATCCAGGCCGAGAAGAAAGCCGTGGCCGAGGTCAAGGTGGTGGACGAGCCCGTTACCGTGGTGGTCAGCCAGAAAGGCTGGGTGCGCGCGCGCACCGGCCATGGCCACGAGGCGTCCAGCTTTGCCTTCAAGGCCGGTGACGGCCTGTACGGCACGTTTGAATGCCGCAGTGTCGACACCTTGCTGGTGTTTGGCTCAAACGGGCGGGTGTACTCCATCGACGTGTCCCTGTTGCCCGGCGGGCGCGGTGATGGCCAGCCCGTCACCACCCTGCTGGAACTCGAAACCGGCACGCAGTTGCTGTACTACTTTGCCGGGCCGGCGGCCGCCACGCTGTTGCTCAGCAGCAGTGCCGGCTATGGCTTCCTGGCCACCGTGGAGAACATGGTCTCGCGCCAGAAGGCGGGCAAGGCCTTTGTCACGGTCAACGCGGGTGAAACCCTGTGCTGCCCCTCGCTGGTGGCGGGCGCCCAGGGCAAGGTCGTCACACCGGGCACGCCGGCCGCGCTGGTGGCGCCTGCCACGCACGTGGCCTGTGCCTCCACCGGTGGCCGCATCCTGACCTTCGAGATCACGGAACTCAAGCCGCAAGCCAAGGGTGGGCGCGGCCTGATGCTGATCGACCTGGAAGCCAAGGACACCCTGGCCGGTGCAGCGGCCTACACCCGCAGCGTGCGCATTGCCGGCATAGGCCGTGGCGGCAAGGATCGGGAGGAGACGCTGGAAATCCGCAGCCTGAACAATGCCCGCGCCGCCCGTGCCCGCAAGGGCAAGGCGGCAGACCTGGGCTTCAAACCCAACAGCGTGACGCGGGTGGAGTAGGGCTTTTTACTGGCCCCATACAGTTGCAACCCCCGTATCGATTGCGTGGGTTGCTCCTGATTTGATAGTCAGAAAAGCTCCCACTCCCGCTCGAACGAGGTGGCCACTGCTCCAAAATCGCCCATGATCTTGCCCCAGTCGTAGCCGCGGTGGCTGCCGAGGTACTCGAAAAACGAGGAGGTCGGGTCGTTCAGGAGAATGGCCAGGGCGTAGCCGCCGATGTTGTCGCTGAGCTTGATCATCGCGTCGTACTTGGTGCCCGTTGCCAGGGCATCGTCGATGACGACCGGGGCGGCGTCGAAGTAGATGCTGGGCAGTTCCCGGCGCAGGCTGACGCCAAAGTCGGCCTTGAAGGCGGCCCGGGCTTCGGCAAAGCTGCGCAGGTCGGCAAAATGCCCGTAGGGGTGCATCTCGAAGAACTCGCCCAGCGGCGGCATGATCTCCTGCTCGACTGCCGCATCAAACGCCGCGTCGACGGTCTGCCGGTCCCCTTTCTTCAGGCGCACGCGGACTATCAGCGCCTCCGAGATGCCGGAAAATCCCTCCGCCTGGAAATGGCGAACGATGCGTTCGGCGGTTTCATTGGCGGGCAGTGCGGCGGGGCTTTGCATGGGGACTTTCTTTCGCAAAAAGGGGCAGTTTACATAAAGTATCCTCCACCCATGTCCAATTCAGCCGGTTGTTTTCAGTGCGCAGTGTAGAGAAGCAGTTTCTGGTGTATTTCTCCAACCCGCTGGCACTGCTGGGTCTGTTTGTGGCGGCGTCCATCCTGATGATTTGGCGCCTGCGCGCGATCGAAAACAAGGGCTTTGAAGGCACCGTGCTGGGGACGCTGATCATGCCCTACTGCTCGGGGTTCGCGAACCTAATCTTCGCCTACGTGATGAGCCGTTCCGCGGGCAACGGCCGGCAGGTCATCGAGAACTGCATCGTCAACAACGTCACCAACCTGACGCTCATCCTGGGACTCTCGGCCATTTTCTGCAGCTCGGCCATTGCTCCCAGGAAGACCGCCGGCGGCAAGAAGAAAAAACAGGACGACGTCTACCGTCTGTACCGGCTCGATCTCCTGTTTACCCTGATTGCCCTGTTCCTGTTCACCGGGACCCTGTGGGCGCTGGGCAAGGACAAGGTCATCGATCTGTATGACGGGCTGGTGCTGGTCGGCCTGTTCCTGTTCTGGCAAATCCTGCACGTGTTTGAAATCCTCAAGAACAACGTGCGCAAGAACCGCAGCTTCCACTGGTCGATCGCCATCGACCTGGTGCTGATTGCCGTGAGCGCCTACGGCATCTACCTGAGCATCGACCACCTTGTGACCTGGATCGGCCACGCCGACGGCAAGGTGCTGAATTCCGGGAACCTGGGCTGGCTCAGCGGCGTGCTGATGGTGTTGCCCAATGCCTTCATTGCGCTGTACTACGGGTACGTGGGGCGGCAGGACATCGTGGTCAGTTCGCAGATTGGCGACAGCCACATCTGCATTCCCATGTGCATCGGGCTGTTTGCCCTGTTCGACACGATTGATATTCCCGGCTATTTCCAGATGGGTGTTTTCATCATTCTGGGCGCCGCCGCGGTCCATTTCCTGTCCATCGCGTTGCTGGGGCGCCTGCCACGTGTGCTGGGCGCGGCGCTGGTTGTCGGCTACGGGCTCTTCCTGTACCTGGGAATCGTTCAGTAGCGAAGCGGTGCCGCCGGGTCTGGCGCTGCCTGCTGCCTGTGCCGCAGTTCCCGGGGGCTGCAGCCAAACCACCGGTGGCAGCTGCGCGTGAGGACCGAATGTTCGCAATAACCCACCATGAGCGCAATGTGGGCCAGGCTTGGTTTGGTCGATTGCAGCAACAGTTCCAGAAAGCGGTCGCGTCGCACGGCATCGAGCAGCGTGTCAAAACGCTGGCCTTCCCGCTGCAGTCGGCGCTGCAGGGTCTTGGGGTGCAGGGATAGTGCGGCCGCAATGTCGGTCTGGTTCACGCGACCCATGGCCATCAGCTGGCGTAGCAGGGTGCGCACCCGGTCCGATACCAGGTTGTGCGACGTGCCGAAGTGCTGCTCGATGTAGCTTTGCGCCATGTGCATCAGGAGCGCGTTCCTCCCGGGGAGCGCCGTGTCGAGCTCCGCTGTGGCAATGCGCACCGCGGCGAAAGCGGTATCGAAACGGCATTCGCAATCCAGGTACCTGGCGTAGTGCGCGCTGGAGCCCATGCGGGCGTGGGGAATCAAAACCTGTTGGGGGCGGAGCTGGTTGTTGGTGAGCCAGCGCAGGACGTTCAGGACTCCCAGGAGCACGAACTCCGTTGCCTGTGCGCAGGCCGTCAAGGTGCCGTCGTTGACGATGACAGTCACGTCCACCAGATGGGGCTGGTCGGGTACGGGAACCAGGGAGGTACGCATCACCGGACTGAAGATGTGGCTGTATTGCGCCCCCAGGGAGAGGGCGGCCTTCAGGGTCTCGGCGTGCCGCATCAGCAGGGTCAGGGGGCCTTCCAGGAAGGCGGTCTGGTGCTGGGCCAGCTTCAGGCCAAAGTCAGGGCATTTTCCCGCCTGCGCCGTATTTTCCAGCAGGCGGATAAAGGCCTGGTAGGCAATGAAATTGTCGGTCTCGATCAGGTTGCGGATCGACAGGTTCACCTTGCGCAACTCGGCCAGCGGATCCCTTCCAATGGACCGGGCGGCTGTTTCATAGCCCTGCAAGGCAGCGGCGCGTATCAATGTGGTCATGGAGGGCGTGTTTTTCCGTTGGATCAGGGCTTACCCGAATGTCCTTGAAAGTCAAATCATAGTCCTTCATTGTCAAGTTTTGCATGCGCAAACACCGCACCATCCGGGAAGTGGTCGGGTCAACGCCGCAGCTTGACGTGTGCAGTGCCCGGTGGACCTTTTTGAGAAACGGAAAACTCCATGATGGAATCGGTCTGGCCCTTTGTGCAATCGTTGCAGGGCATGCCTGCGTATGGCGTGATGTTCGCTTTGTTGTTCGGTTGCGGCATCGGCTTGCCGATGAACGAGGACATTGTGTTGCTGGCCGCCAGCGCCCTCACGCTTAAGGGGGTGATGGAACCGGTGCCATTGATGGTGGTGGCGTGGTTTGGCCTGCTGGGCGGCGATACGCTGGTGTTTCACTGGGGACACCGTTTTGGCGCCGGCCTGCTGCGCCACCCTTTTCTGGCCCGCATCATGCCGCCCCACAAGCTTGAAGCCATGCAGGCCACGATGCACCGCTATGGACCGGCCTACATCTTTGTCGTGCGTTTCTTGCCTGGTATTCGCACCGCCCTGTTCCTGGCCGCGGGCTCGCTCAAGATGCCGTACCGCCACCTGTTCGTCTACGACGGTCTGGCCGCGCTGATCGAGCTGCCACTGCTGGTGTATGGCGTGCGCTATGTGGGAGGGCGTTGGGAGGAAATTCTGGCCCTGGTGCACCAGTTTCAGGGCTTTATCGTGTCCGCCCTCATTGGGGGGCTGCTGGCGCTGTGGCTCTACCGCCGATTCAAACCCAAAGGAAATACACCATGAACACCAAGACGGCCCTGCCCAGCCAAGGTCGCCCCCAGGCGGATGTGCTCGCAGAACTGAAAACATATGCCAGCGACGACCCCCATTACAAGGAGGGACGCCTGTGGAGTCTGGTGTACTACCTAAACGAGGAATACGCCCATTTCCTGGGCGAGGCCTACCAGGAGTTTTCCAGTGCCAACGGCCTCAACCCCACGGCGTTCAAGAGTCTCAAGCGCTTCGAGAACGACATCATTGCCAGCGTGGCTGACCTGTTGCACGGGACACCCGAGGTGTGCGGTGTGGTCACTTCGGGCGGCACCGAAAGCTGTATGCTGGCCGTCAAGACCTACCGCGATCTGGCCCGCACGCGTGGCGTTACCCGCCCTGAGATGGTGCTGCCGGTCACCGCGCATGTGGCCTGGTTCAAGGCCTCCGAATATTTTGGCGTGAAAGTGCGCCGGCTGCCGCTGGACAAGAACCTGCGTGCCGATGTGAAGAAACTGGCGCGCCTGTGCAACCGCAATACGGTCATGATTCTGGGCTCCGCCCCCGAGTACCCGCACGGAACCATAGACCCCATCGAGGCCTTCAGCGCCATTGCGCTCAAGCGCAATATACCCCTGCATGTGGATGCCTGCGTGGGTGGGTTCATCCTGCCGTTCATGGAGATGAACGGGCGCCCGCTGCCGCTGTGGGACTACCGCGTGCCCGGCGTGACCAGCATCTCGGCCGACATCCACAAATACGGTTTTGCCTCCAAGGGGGCGTCTACCATCACCTACCGCAATCTCGACTACCTCAAGCACCAGATGTTTGTGTACGAGGATTGGCCTGGCGGCGTATTTGCTTCCCCCGCCTTGCTGGGAACGCGCCCCGGCGGCGCCTATGCGGCCGCGTGGGCTGCCATGCAGCACTTTGGCAAGAGCGGCTACCGTGATCTGGCGCAGCGTACCATGCAGGCTTTTGACCAGATGAAGCAGGGCGTTCAAGCCATTCCCGAGCTGTATGTGATGGGAGACCCCACGGGGCCGCTGCTGGGCTACGGGTCCGCGGACCCTGGGGTCAATATCTTTGCCGTGGGCGACCAGATGGACGCCAAGGGCTGGAAGGTCAACCGCCTGCAAAGGCCGGACGGCCTGCACGCCATGATCACCGCCAGCCACCTGGAAGTAATGGATGCCTATCTGAGCGACCTGCAGGAAGCGGTCGCAACCGTCAAGGCCCACCCGGAACTGGCACAGAGCGGCAGCGCGGCGACCTACGGCATGATGAGCCACATCCCCTTGCGCGGCATGGTGCGCAAGAAGGTGCTCGACATGTTTGCCCAGATGTACCAGGCGGGCGGGCAGGATATGGACCTGCATGGCGGCCCTGCTCACGCGCCGGAACCAGGTCTGAAGGGCCAGATGAACGCTGTGGTGGAGCGTCTGGCGCAGTGGTACGTCGCCCGGCAGCAGAAGAAAACGCTTCGTTGAGCCACTCTGGGTGCACATGGATTGGACCTGGATCGGTTTGGGGGTGTTCATCCTGTGTGGATTTACGCTCGAAGTCATTAGCGGTTTTGGTGGCACGGTGATCGCTCTGGCGCTGGGTGCGCTGGTGCTGCCCATCGCCACGCTGGTGCCGGTTCTGGTGCCTTTGTCCATGACCTTGGGTCTGGCCATGGCGTGGCGCCACCGTGGCCACATCGACCGTCACCTGCTGTTGCGCGTGGTGTTGCCCGGCATGGCTGCGGGAACCGTGCTGGGTTATGTCCTCAAGCCCTGGCTGAACGAGTCGCTGATGCGCCAGGTGTTTGGCGTGCTCATTGTGTGGTTTGCGGCGCGAGCGCTGTGGCGCACCCACCGGGCTGTGCCTCTCGCCCCGCGCCCAGTCTGGCTGACCCAGACGCTGATCACGCTGGCGGGCATCACCCATGGTTTGTTTGCCTCGGGCGGCCCCTTGCTGGTGTACGCGCTGTCGGGGTTGCCCTTGAACAAGGCGCGCTTTCGCATGACCCTGATCGTGGTGTGGCTGGCGCTCGACAGCGGCCTGACCCTGGCGTTCTGGCTCGATGGTCGGCTGGGCCGCGCACTGCCCATGGTGGGGGCGTATTTGCCGGTCATCGGAGCCGGCTGGTGGCTGGGCGAATGGTTGCACCACCGTGTCAGCGAAGCGCGCTTTCGCACCCTGACCGCGGCGGTGCTGCTGGTGACCGGCTGCCTGCTGGTGTGGCCCCGGTAGCGGGGCGGCATTTGCGCAAGCGAGCCGGTCTTTTTAACGCCGTTAAGGGGTTGCCGTGGCCTCTTTCCAGCCGCCACCCAGCACCTTGTACAGCGTCACCAGGTTCTGCACCTGCTGCACCTGCACCTGCACCAGGGCCTGCTGCGCCGCAAACAGCGAACGCTGGGCGTCCAGCACCTCAAAGGAGTTGGCCGCGCCGGCCTTGAAGCGCAGGTCGGTTAGCTGCATGCGCGTCTGTTCAGCATTCAGCTGCGCGGTCTGGGCGCGCAGCTGCTCGTCCAGTGTGGCGCGGCCGGCCAGGGCGTCGGAAACTTCCTTGAAGCCAGTCTGGATGGCTTTCTCGTACTGGGCCACCGCAATGTCCCGGCTGGCCTTGGCGGCGTCGAGGTTGGCGCGGTTACGCCCGGCATCGAAAATCGGCACCAGCAACTGGGGCGCAAAGGTCCAGGCCGAGGTATCGGTGGTGAACAGCTTGTCGAGGTCGCTGCTGGCCACGCCCACGCTGCCGGTGAGGGTGATGCGCGGGAAGAAGGCGGCCCGGGCTGCGCCGATGTTGGCGTTGTAGGCCAGCAGCTGCTGTTCGGCCTGCCGCACGTCGGGGCGACGCACCAGCAGCTCGGAGGGCACACCGGCGGGCAGGTCGGGCAGCAGGTTCTGGCCCGTCAGGGCCAGGCTGGCGGGTAGGTCGGCCGGCAGCGGCTGGCCCACCAGCAGCACCAGGGCGTTTTCGTCCTGTGCACGCTGACGGGTGAGTTGGGCCAGCGAGGCCTTGGCGCTTTCCAGCAGGGACTGCGCCTGGCTGAGGTCCAGCTTGGAGGCGGCGTCGTTGTCGAACTTGAGCTGGGTGAGCCTGAGCGACTCCTGGCGCGTGGCCAGCGTCTCGCGCGTGACCCGCAGCAGCTCGTCGTCGGCCAGCAGGTTCAGGTAGGTGTTGGCGACCGAGGCGATCAGCGCAATCTGTACCGTCTTGCGCGCTTCCTCGGTGCTCAGCAGCTGCGCCTGCGCGGCCTGGCTCAGGGCCCGGACCCGGCCGAAGAGGTCCAGCTCGTAGGCGGTGACGCTCAGGCCGGCCGTGAAGGTGCTGCCCACGGCGCCCGAAGCCGTGGCGCCGCGCGAGCCGGTAATGCCGGCATTCACGGTGGGCAGCAGGTCGGCCCGAGCCACCTGCAGCTTGGCGCGGGTTTGCTCGATCGTGAGCACCGCCACGCGCAGGTCGCGGTTGGCCTGCAGGGACAGCTCGATCAGGCGCTTGAGGCGGGCGTCACGGAAGAAGTCCTGCCAGTCGATATCGGCTGCCACCCGGGGCGCACTCGCGGCTGCCGTTTGAGCGGTGGCCGACGCGTTGGCAAAACTGCCGGCCACGGGTGCTGGCGGGCGTTCATAGCTGGGGATGAAACTGCAGCCGGCCAGCCACAGGGCGGCAGCCAGGGTGCTCAGGCGCAGCAGGGGCTGCGAGGGCTGCGAGGGCTGCGGGTTGTGCATGCGCAGGTCATTCATGGGTGTCGACTCCTATCTGGTGACCGTGCTCGGCATCAAACTGGTGCTGGCGTTCGCTGCCCTTGAAAAAGCTGCGCACCACCACGAAAAAGATCGGGACAAACAAGACGGCCAGCACGGTGCCCACCAGGCTGCCGCCGATGACGCCGGTGCCGATGGCGCGCTGGCTGGCCGAGCCCGCGCCGCTGGCTATGGCCAGTGGCAGCACGCCCAGCATGAAGGCCATGGAGGTCATCAAGATGGGGCGAAAGCGCATGTGCGCGGCCGCCAGCGCCGACTCGATCACGCCCTTGCCCTGGGCTTGCAGGTCCTTGGCGAACTCGATGATCAGGATGGCGTTCTTGGCCGACAGGCCAATGATGGTGATCAGGCCCACCTGGAAGTACACGTCGTTGGCATAGCCGCGCAGCACCGTGGCCAGCAGCACGCCCAGCACGCCCAGGGGCACCACCAGAATCACCGCCAGCGGGATGGACCAGCTCTCGTACAGCGCCGCCAGGCACAGGAACACCGCCAGAATGGCAAAGCCGTACAGCACCATGGCTTGCGAGCCAGCCAGTTTTTCCTCGCGGGACTGGCCGGTCCACTCGAAGGCGAAGCCCTCGGGCAGCTGGGCAGCCAGTTTTTCCATTTCGTCCATGGCCGCGCCCGAGCTGTAGCCCGGAGCCGCCGAGCCGCCGATGCGCATGGCCGGATAGCCGTTGTAGCGCACCGTCTGCATGGCTCCCTTGACCCAGCGCGTGCTGGCAAAGGCGGACAGCGGCACCGGCTTGCCCTGGACATTGGCGGTAGTCAGCTGAAGGATGTGCTCGGGTTGCATGCGCGACATGGCGTCGGCCTGCACCACCACGCGCTGCAGGCGACCCTGGTTCGGGAAGTCGTTGATGTAGGCCGAGCCCAGCGCC
This sequence comes from Rhodoferax sp., assembly GCA_019449595.1. Lineage (GTDB taxonomy): Bacteria > Pseudomonadota > Gammaproteobacteria > Burkholderiales > Burkholderiaceae_C > Allorhodoferax. The sequence goes on from JAGRPL010000004.1 coordinate 580,525, forward strand.
GTGGAGATGGTGGCGTTGATGGAATCAAAACCCACCCCCAGGGCGCTGGCCTTGTCGCGGTCGATGTCGATCTGCAGCTGCGAGGCGTCTTCCAGCCCGTCCGGACGGACCTGGGTGAGCAGCTTGCTCTTGGACGCCATGCCGAGCAACTGGTTGCGTGCGGCCACCAGGGCGTCGTGGCCCTTGCCGCCACGGTCCTGCAGGCGGAAGGTGAAGCCCGAGGCCGTGCCCAGTTCGGGAATGGGCGGTGGGCTCAGGGGGAAGATGAACGCGTCGCGAATCCCCATGAGGGCGCCAAAGGCGCGCCCTGCAAGGGACTGGGCGGAGTGCTCCTCGCCCTTGCGCTCGGACCAGTCCTTGAGGGTCACAAAAGCCAGTGCGGCATTCTGTCCCTGGCCGGAGAAGCTGAAGCCCAGCACGCTCACCATGTTTTGCACTTCGGGCTGCTTGAGGATGAAGCCTTCCACCTGCTGCATCACATTGAGCGTGCGCTCCTGGGTGGCGCCGGGCGGCAGCTGCACGTTGACCAGCATGGTGCCCTGGTCTTCATTGGGCAGGAAGGAGGTGGGCAGACGCAGGTAGAACACCACCACCGCCGCAATGATGGCCACGTAGATGATGAGGTAGCGGCCGGCCCGCTTGAGCAGGCGCGCCACAAAGCCCTCGTAGTTCTTGGCCGTGCGGGAGAAGCCGCGGTTGAACCAGCCAAAGAAACCGCTCTTGGCGTGGTGGTGGCCGGCTTCCACCGGCTTGAGCAGGGTGGCGCACAAGGCCGGGGTGAGCGACAGCGCCATGAAGGCCGAGAAGCCGATGGAGCTGACCATCACCGCCGAGAACTGGCGGTAGATGTTGCCGACCGAGCCCTTGAAGAAGGCCAGCGGCACAAACACCGCAATCAGCACCACGGTCACGCCGATGATGGCGCCCGAGATCTGGCCCATGGCCTTGCGCGTGGCCTGCAGCGGCGGCAGACCTTCCTCGCTCATGATGCGCTCCACGTTTTCCACCACCACGATGGCATCGTCCACCACGATGCCGATCACCAGCACCATGCCGAACATGGTCAGCACGTTGATGGAAAAGCCCAGCGCCAGCATGGTGGCGAAGGTGCCCATCAGCGCCACCGGCACCACGATGGTGGGGATGATGGTGTAGCGGAAGTTCTGCAGGAACAGGAACATCACCAGGAACACCAGGATGATGGCCTCCACCAGGGTCTCTGCCACCTGGCTGATGGAAATCTTCACAAAGCGCGAGCTGTCGTACGGAATGGTCCACTTCACGCCCTTGGGAAAGTAGGGCTGCAGTTGCTCCATGCGTTGGCGCACGGCCTGGGCGGCCGCCAGGGCGTTGCCGCTGGGCGCCAGCTGAACGCCGATGCCGGTGGCGGGCTGCCCGTTCAGGCGCGCCGAGGTGGCGAAGGACTGGGCGCCCAGCTCGATGCGGGCCACGTCTTTCAGGCGCACGGCCGAGCCGTCGGCATTGGCCCGCAGCACGATGTTGCCGAACTGCGCTTCGCTGCTGAGCTGGCCGTTCACCACCACGGTGGCCGAAATACCCTGGCCGGTGATGTTGGGCAGGTCACCAATGGCGCCGGAGGAGACCTGTGCGTTCTGCGCCTTGATGGCGTTGTTCACATCGGCGGCGGACAGGTTGTAGCCGGTGAGTTTGGCGGGGTCGATCCAGATGCGCATGGCGCGCTCGGTGCCGAACAGCTGGGCCTGGCCGATGCCGGGCAGGCGCTGGATTTCGGGCAGCACGTTGCGCGAAGCGTAGTCACCCAGTGCCACGACGTCGAAATCGGGGTTGTCCGATGACAGCATGGTGAACAGCAGGAAGTTGGAACGCGACTTGTCCACCCGCACGCCCTGCTGCGTCACTGCGGCCGGCAGGCGAGGGGTGGCCCGCGACAGGCGGTTCTGCACGTCCACCTGCGCCAGGTCGGGGTTTGTGCCAGGTTCGAAGCTGACGGTGATGGTGCCGGTGCCGTTGGCTTGCGCCACCGATTCCATGTAGATCATGCCGGGCGAGCCGTTCATTTCGCGCTCGATCACGGAGAGCACGCTGTCCTCCAGCGTCTGGGCCGAGGCGCCGGGGTAGCCGGCTGTGATCACGATGGACGGCGGCGCCACCGGCGGGTACTGGGACACGGGCAGCTGCGTGATCGCCACGCTGCCCATCACCAGGATGAAGAGTGCAATGACCCAGGCAAAGATGGGCCGGTTGATGAAGAACTGGGCCATGGACGTGCCCCTTATTTGGTGGCCGAGGCCGTGGCAGCGGGAGCCGAGGCTGCTGGAGCTGCAGGCGCTGCTGCGTCGGCGGCCGCGCCAGCACCCTTCCAGGGCACGGCCTTGACCGGCGCGCCGGGCACCATCATTTTCTGGAAGCCGTCCACGATGACCTGGTCACCGGGTTTGAGCCCGTCCAGGATCACCCACTGGCTGTCCTGCGCGTTGCCGACCTTGACCGGGCGGGGGCCGGGCTTGCCATCGGCACTGACGACCAGCACGGTGTCCCCCTGGTTGGTGCGGGTGACCGCCTGCTGCGGCAGCAGCACGCCCGAAGGCAGTTCGGCCTGCGACAGGCGCACGCGCACGTACTGGCCCGGCAGCAGCAGGCCGTCGGGGTTGGCCACTTCGGCGCGCAGCGTGATCTGGCCCGAGGTGGCGTCCACCGTCAGGTCGGAAAACAGCAGCTTGCCGGGCTTGGGCAGCTCGGTGCCGTCCTCCAGCACAATGCGCACGGGCACCGAGCCGTCGCCTGCGCTGCGCAGTTGCTTGGAGGCAATGGCCTTGCGCAGGCGCAGCACGTCGGTGCTGGACTGGGTGAAGTTCACGTACACGGTGCCGGTTTGCTGGATGACGGCGAGCTGGGTGGCTTCGGTCTGGCTTACCAGGGCGCCCTCGGTCACCAGCGACTGGCCGATACGTCCGGAAATGGGGGCCGTGACGGTGGCGTAGTCGAGGTTGATGCGGGCGGTCTGCACAGCGGCCTTGGCGGTGGCCAGGTCGGCTTCGGCCTGCTTCTGCGTGGTGACCAGCGTCGCGTATTCCTGCTTGCTGATGGCGTTGGCTTCCACCAGCGGCTTGTAGCGCTCCACCTGGGTCGTTGCCTGGGTCAGATTGGCCTGGCCTTTGACGACGCTGGCTTGGGCGCTTTCCAGAGCGGCCTGGTACGGTGCGGCGTCAATCCGGTACAGCACCTGGCCGGCCTTGACCTCGCTGCCTTCACGGAACAGCCGTTGCTGCACCACACCGGTGACGCGTGCGCGCACCTGGGCCACGCGCACCGGGCTCACGCGCCCGGGCAACTCGGTCTGCAGTGCAACCGACTGGGGAGCCACGGTGACCACGCCCACCTCGGCGGGCGGCATGCCGCCGGGGCCGGCGGCAGGGGTGCCGTCCTTGGCGCCGCAGGCAACCAGGATCGCGGCCAGCGGCAGCAGAGCCAGCAAGGCCGGGCGGTGAAAGGGGGCGGGGCGGCCTTGGAAGTCGGCAACAGAATGGGGTGAGGACATGGAAAATCCTTGTGACAGGGAGTGGGATGACCGGGGTGCCGAAAGCGCTCGTGTTGCGCCAGTCTAGGGGAGTGCAACAAAAACTGCTGGCAATTGCAAATTTCTGAATTAGTATACATACATCGTTGAATGTATGTTGTAAACCCTTCGTAAATCCAAGCCCATCATGGTCCGCCGTACCAAAGAAGACGCCTTGCTGACTCGCGACCAGATTCTGGACGCCGCCGAGCGCGTGTTCCAGCGTCGCGGGGTGTCGCGCACCTCGCTGCAGGAGATTGCCCAGGATGCCGGCCTCACGCGGGGCGCCATCTACTGGCATTTCCAGAACAAGGCCGATGTGTTTGACGCCATGCTGCAGCGCGTGACCCTGCCCATGGTGGCCAGCCTCAACAGATCCCCCGAGGTGGAGGCCGCAAACCCGTTGCAGCACCTGTGTCGCAACGTTGCCACGGCTTTCCACCAGACCGTGCACGACCAACAGGTGCAAAGGGTGTTTGAAATCGCGTCCCACAAGGTCGAGTACGTGGACGAGTTGCTGGCCCTGCGCGTGCGTCACATTACCGAGCGCGACGAGTGCATGGACGACCTGCACCGCCTGTTGTCGCTGGCGGTGGACAGCGGGCAATTGCCCAAAAGCATTTCCGTGCGCCCAGCGGCCATCGGGCTGCACGCGCTCATCGACGGCCTGATGCATAACTGGCTGCTGGACCCCAAGGCCTTTGACCTGGAGGTGGTCGGCGCGCAGGCGCTGGATGCGTACCTGGCTGGGCTGTCACTGCCGCGGGTCGGGCGCACCTAAAACAGCTATATTGGCCGGCAACGGCTTTGTGCTGCTGCGGTGTTCCTGCCTAGCGGAGTTTCCATGTTCCCCAACCCGATGACGGCCTGATGGTGCGTTCCTCCGATTTCCGTCTCCAGGCGGCCCTGCGTGTGCTGCTGAGCCACTATGTGCTCAACGGCCTGTCGGCGGCATTGGGGCTGCTGCTGATCTCGGGCAGCGTCCATTACCTGCTGGGCAGTTTTGCCGCGGCGGTGGCATCGGTCGGCGTGGTGGTCTGCATTCCGCCGGACCAGGCGGCTCCCCGGCGCGGCAAGTTCTGGCAATTGCTGCCGGCCGCCCTGATCGGGTTGCCGTTGTTCTGGGCTGTGCAACGGCTGCACGCCGCGCCCGGTCATCTGGGGCTGCTGCTGGTGCCGGCCACGTTCGTCGCATTTCTGGGGGCGGCCTGGGGCAAGCGCGGCTTGCCGATTTCGATCTCCATCATGTTTGCCATGGTCTTTTCCATGGCGGTGCCGCAGAACACCACCGCCGGGGTCAGCAGCCTGTATTTCGCGCTGGGTGCGGGCCTGTATGTGGTCTACGCCACGCTGTCCAATGCCGTGCTCAACGCCCGCTACCGGGTCCAGATGCTGGCCGACACGCTGTTGTCGCTTGCCGCGCTCATGCGCACGCAGGCGCAGCAGTTTGCACCGGGGGAAGCGCCGCAAGGGGCACAACGCCCCCTGATTGGCCAGATCCTGCAACAGCAGGCGGCGCTGGCCGACCAGTTGCAGGCGGCCCGCAACATCGTGCTGGAGTCGCCGCGTACACCGGGTCGCCAGCGTCTGGCTGGCATGCTGATTGCGGTGCTGGAAATGCGCGACCATCTGCTGGCCTGCGAGCTGGACCTCGATACCCTGAAGACCCATACCGGTCACGCCCCCTTGCTCGGCGCGTTGCGGGAGGTGCTGCAAGCCATGGCCCAGGAAATTGCGCAGCTGGCGGATGCCCTGCTGCAAGGGCGCCGTCCGGTTCCCTTTGCCAGCCACCGGCCCCAGCTGGCGGCACTGCGCTGGGAGCCGGAGGCCCTGTCCGCTGGCGACGCGGCCACCCCCGAGCCGGCCGTGCTGGCCCGCGGCCTGGCCAACCGCGTGGGCAACATCAATGATGAGGCGCTGCGCCTGATTGCCCTGGCGCGTGGCGAACTGGAGCCCGACCTGGCCATCGTGCGCACGGCCTGGCAGATGTTTGTCAGCCCCACGGCGTGGTCGTGGCGGCCTTTTGGCGGACTGTGGCGCTGGGAGGCGCCGGCGCTGCGCCACGCCATCCGGGCCGCGCTGGCCATCGGCACGGCGTACGCCCTGTCGCTGGCGCTGCCCTGGGGGACGCACGACTACTGGATTCTGCTGACCATCGTGGTGGTGTTGCGGGGCAGCCTGGCGCAGACGCTGGAGCGGCGCAACAGCCGGGTGGCGGGAACGCTGGTGGGTTGCGTGCTGGCGGGGGCCTTGTTGGCGGTCCACCCATCCCATTGGGTGCTGCTGGTGATCGTGACGCTGGCCCAGGCTGTCTCCCATGCCTTCGCCATCAAGCGCTATCTGGTGACGGCGGTGGCGGCCACCGTGCTGGGCCTGCTGCAGGCGAACATGCTCAATGCCGGGGTCAGCCCGGTGTTCGAAGTGGTCGAACGCGTGGCCGACACGCTGATGGGCGTGGCCATTGCCTGGGCGTTCAGCTACCTGCTGCCGTCGTGGGAGCGCACCCAGATTCCGGCGCTGGTGACCCGCACACTCGCGGCCCAGGCCCGCCACGCCCGCGTGGCCCTGGGGCTGGGGCAGTTGCAGGCCGTCGACAACACGCCCGAGCTGGCGTGGCGGCTGGCCCGGCGGGAGGCGTATGACAGCCTGTCGGCCCTGGTGCAGGCCACGCAGCGCTCCCTCTCGGAGCCGCGCGCGGTCCGTCCGCCGCTGGAGCCCTTGGGGCGCTTGCTGGCGCACAGCTACCAGATGCTGGCGCAACTCACCGCCGTCAAGTCCATGCTGCTGCGCCGGCGCGGGCACCTCAAGCCTGAACAGATCGGCGAGGCGCTGAGCCAGACCGCTACCCTGATCGAAGGTACGCTCAAAGGCCCGCAGCCGGCGGGTGCGGCAGGCGTGGCGCGCACCCGCGTGGTGGCGTCGGAGACGATGTGGCTGCCGGACCCCTTTGAAACCGATCTCAGCCCCTGGGTGCTGCGCCGGCTGGCGCTGGCCAGCGACATGGCGCTGCAGCTGCGCGACGATGCCGACGAAGTGGTGCGGGAGCTGGCGACACCCCAATAGGCACGTGTTTGCCATGGCAATGGGCTTGCTGCCAGAATGGGGCCATTGATACCCTTCACAGGAGATTGTCATGTCCCACGCGTTCGCATCCACCCTCAAGACTTTCAAGACGGCATCGGGAAAAACGGGGCGGCTGTACTCCCTGCCGGAACTGGCGGACCAGTTTCCTCGCGTGAACCGCCTGCCGGTGTCGATCCGCATCGTGCTGGAGTCCGTTCTGCGCAACTGCGATGGCAACAAGGTCACCGCCGAGCACGTGGCGCAGCTGGCCAACTGGGAACCCCGCGCCGCGCGCACCGATGAAATCCCTTTCGTGGTGTCACGCGTGGTGCTGCAGGACTTCACGGGCGTGCCGCTGCTGGCCGACCTGGCCGCCATGCGCAGCGTGGCGGTGAAGCTGGGCAAGGACCCCAAGCGCATCGAACCCCTGGTTCCCGTGGACCTGGTGGTGGACCACTCGATCATGGTGGACCACTACGGCACGCCCGACGCGCTGGACCTGAACATGCGGCTGGAGTTCCAGCGCAACCGCGAGCGCTACGAATTCATGAAGTGGGGCATGCAGGCCTTTGACACGTTTGGCGTGGTGCCCCCGGGCTTCGGCATCGTGCACCAGGTCAACCTGGAATACCTGGCCCGCGGCGTCCACCAGGCGAAGGACGGCACCTGCTATCCCGACACCCTGGTGGGCACCGACAGCCACACCACCATGATCAACGGCATCGGCGTGGTGGGCTGGGGGGTGGGCGGCATCGAGGCCGAAGCCGCCATGCTGGGCCAGCCGGTGTACTTCCTTACTCCGGACGTGGTGGGCATGGAACTCACCGGGCGCCTGCGCGAGGGCGTCACCGCCACCGATCTGGTGCTGACCGTGACCGAGCTGCTGCGCCAGCAGAAGGTGGTGGGCAAGTTCGTCGAGTTCTTTGGCGAGGGCACGCGCACGCTGGCACTGCCCGACCGGGCGACCATCGGCAACATGGCGCCGGAGTATGGCGCCACCATGGGCTTCTTCCCAGTGGACGAAAAGACCATCGAGTACTTCCAGGGCACGGGCCGTACCAAGGCCGAGATCGAGACGTTTGAAGCCTACTTCCGGGCGCAGGGCCTGTTTGGCATCCCCCGGCTGGGGGACATTGACTACTCGCAGGTGGTCAAGCTGGACCTGGGCAGCGTCACCCCCAGCCTGGCGGGGCCCAAGCGCCCGCAGGACCGCATCGAGCTGGGCCAGGTGGCGCGGCAGTTCGCTGCACTGTTCAGCAAGCCCAACGCCGAGAACGGCTTCAACCAGAAGGCAGACCGCCTGCGCATGCGCTACCCGGTGCACCCCACCCGGGCTGCGTGGGACAGCGTGGCCCCGCCGCCACCGGCGCTGGACCCGCTCGCCAGCCGCGATGTTGCCGAGATGGTGCAGAACCGCTCCACGCTGGAGGCCAGCAAGTCGCCCGCGCAGGCGACCCGGCATACGGCGGACACGGTCAGCGTGGGCCATGGCGACGTGCTCATCGCCGCCATCACCAGCTGCACCAATACCTCCAACCCCAGCGTACTGCTGGCTGCGGGCCTGCTGGCCAAGAAGGCGGTGCAGGCGGGGCTGACGGTGCAGCCCCACATCAAGACCTCGTTGGCACCGGGCTCGCGCATCGTGACCGAGTACCTCACCAAGACCGGGCTGCTGCCCTACCTGGAACAGCTGGGCTTTGCGGTGGCCGGCTATGGCTGCACCACCTGCATCGGCAACGCGGGCGACCTCACGCCCGAACTCAATGCGATGATCACGCAGAACGACCTGGTCTGTGCCGCCGTGCTGTCTGGCAACCGCAACTTCGAGGCGCGCATCCACCCCAATCTCAAGGCCAACTTCCTGGCCAGCCCTCCGCTGGTGGTGGCCTATGCCATTGCCGGCACCGTGCAGCGCGACCTCATGACGGAGCCGGTGGGCTGGGTCAAGGGCCCCGACGGCCAGGAGCAGGCCGTGTACCTGGGCGACATCTGGCCCACCAGCGACGAGATCTACCAGTTGCTCGCGCACGCCATGAACGGCAAGGCCTTCCAGGCCAACTACGGCAAGGTCAAGACCGAACCGGGCCCGCTGTGGGAGCAGATCAAGGGCGTGGCCGGGCAGACCTATACCTGGCCGCACAGCACCTACATTGCGGAACCGCCGTTCTTCAGCACGTTTGCTATGGATTCAGGAGCTGTTCACGCAGATTCCATAAGGCCCAGAGGCCCGAATGATGCCGGAAATGTGTTTGACGCCCGCATCATGGCGCTGTTTGGCGACTCCATCACCACCGACCATATCTCGCCGGCCGGCTCCATCAAGGAAAGCTCCCCAGCGGGACAGTGGCTGATCCAGAACGGGGTGTCCAAGGCCGACTTCAACAGCTACGGTGCGCGCCGCGGCAACCACGATGTCATGGTGCGCGGCACCTTTGCCAATGTGCGCATCAAGAACCTGATGCTCCCGGCCGACGCCGCGGGCTCGCGCGAGGAGGGCGGCGTCACCCTGTTCCAGTTCGAGGAACACGGCGCCAAGGCCGAGAAGATGTCCATTTACGACGCCGCCATGCGCTACATGGCACAGGGCACGCCCACCGTGGTGTTCGCCGGCGAGGAATACGGCACGGGCTCCAGCCGCGACTGGGCGGCCAAGGGCACGCAGCTGCTGGGCATCAAGGCCGTGGTGGCCAAGAGCTTCGAGCGCATCCACCGCAGCAACCTGGTGGGCATGGGTGTGCTGCCCCTGCAGTTCAAGGGCGGCGAAAGCTGGCAGACCCTGGAGCTGACCGGCGACGAGCACATCGACATCATCCTCGACCCCGACCTGCAGCCCCAGAGCGATGCCGAGCTGGTGGTGACCCGCGCCGACGGCAGCCGTACCGTGGCGACGCTGCGCCTGCGCATCGACACGCCCATTGAGGTGGAGTACTACCGCGCCGGCGGCATCTTGCCGTTTGTGCTGCGGCAACTGCTGCAGGGCTGACGGCGGGGCTGCATTTTGGTTCTATGATCCTGTCATCAGGAGTAAACCATGCGCAGTGAAGTTTCCGTCAAGTTCAATAACGCCGCCCCCGTGCGGGTGGCCATCAACCCCGAGCAGGCCATGGAGCGCGACGCCGCGCGCCAGTGGCTGGACCAGCAGTTCACCGAAATGGAATGCGAGCCCCTGCGCGCCACCGGCAAGTTGCTGATGGCCGACCGCGTGGTGGTGGTGGCCCAGGCCGCGGGCCCGGCCAAGTTCGCCGACGCCCAGTGGGCCCAGGCCTTTGCCTATGCCGCCAGCGCGGTGCTGGGCAAGCCAGTGATCAATGTGGATGCCGATACTTTAAGCATCACTTACTGATCCAGCCCCCGCGCAGCTTGCGCGGGTAGCTATCAAAAAGTGAGCAAACGCGTGGCTGCCCGGCCTCAGGCCGGCAGCATGCGCGCCAGCAGGGCGCCGGCATAGCGCGCTTCCAGTGGAATGCGCACCTGCAGCGGGCTGCCGGGCGCCGCCGTGATGGCTTCGCCGTCCAGGTTGCGCATCTGCTCCAGCGTGAAGGTGTGGTTGCCGCTGGGGTGGATGACCTCGATCTGGTCGCCGACCAGGAACTTGTTCTTCACCTCGACCTCGGCCCAGCCGTCGGTGACACCGCGCACTTCGCCCACGAAATGGCTGTGGCCGATGTCGGAGTGGCCGGTTTCGTAGTTCTGGTAGTCCTGTGACGGACGGCGCTCCAGGAAGCCGCTGGTGAAGCCGCGGTTGGCCAGACCTTCGAGCTCGGTGATGAGCTGGGGGTTGAAGGGCCGCCCGGCCACCGCATCGTCAATGGCGCGGCGGTAGGTCTGCGCGGTGCGGGCCACGTAGTACAGGCTCTTGGTGCGGCCTTCTACCTTGAGCGAGTCCACGCCAATCTTCACCAGGCGCTCCACGTGCTCCACGGCGCGCAGGTCCTTGCTGTTCATGATGTAGGTGCCGTGCTCGTCTTCCATGATGGGCATGAGCTGCCCCGGGCGCCCGGCTTCCTCCAGCAGGTAGACCTGGTCGGCGGCCGGGTGGCGCGGGCTGCCGCCGCAGGCCGCGAAGGACTGCTCGGCTTCCTGCTGGGCTTCGTTGAAGTTGAAGCCGGCTTCCATCTTGACGGCGATGGCCTCGCCGGTATTGGGGTCCACGGCACTGGGCTGGGTGGCGTAGTTCCAGCGGCAGGCGTTGGTGCAGGTGCCCTGGTTGGGGTCGCGCCGGTTGAAGTAGCCACTCAAGAGGCAGCGGCCCGAGTAGGCAATGCACAGCGCGCCGTGCACGAACACCTCCAGCTCCATGTCGGGGCATTCCTGGCGGATCTTCTCGATCTCGTCCAGGCTGAGTTCGCGCGAGAGGATGATGCGCGTCACGCCCACCTTCTGCCAGAACTTCACCGCCATGTAGTTGACGGTATTGGCCTGCACCGAGAGGTGGATGGGTACGTCGGCGAAATTGCCCTTGTCCATGCCTTCGCGCACCATCATGATCAGGCCGGGGTCGGCCATGATGATGCCGTCGGGCCGCATGGCAATCACCGGCTCGATGTCGCGCAGGTAGGTGCGCACCTTGTCGTTGTGCGGCAGCAGGTTGCTGGTCAGGAAAAACTTCTTGCCCCGGGCGTGCGCTTCCTGGATGCCGGTTTCAATCTGCTCCAGGCGAAATTCGTTGTTGCGCGCGCGCAGGCTGTAGCGGGGCTGGCCGGCGTAGACCGCGTCGGCGCCGAAGTCGTAGGCGGCACGCATCTTGTCCAGGGACCCGGCGGGTAGCAGCAATTCAGGGGATTTGAGGCTCATGGCCTCTATTGTCCCGCACCGGGCCATCGGGTGCCATGCGCTGATTCAAACCTGTCGTACGTCAAGGGTTTGACCGGGTATTTCCCGCACAATTGCCCCATGTCACGAAAAATTTTGATAGCGGGCGGCGGCATTGGGGGGCTGGCAGCCGCCATGGCCTGCAGCCAGGCGGGCTGGCCGGTGCAATTGCTGGAGCGTGCGGGCGCGTTCACCGAGGTGGGGGCGGGCATCCAGATGGGCCCCAACGTGGTGCGGGTGCTGTACGGGTGGGGGCTGGGCCAGGAGTTGAGCCGGGTGGCGGCGTTTCCGGCGGTGCTGCGGGTGCGCGATGCCGCCAGCGGGGCCGAACTCGGGCGCTTGCGCCTGGGGGAGCGGGCCCGTGCGCTGTACGGCGCCCCGTACGCCACCATCCACCGCGCGGACCTGCACCAGGTGCTGCTCAAGGCCCTGCGGCCGCGCACGGACGTGCAGCTGCTCCTGGATCAATGGGTGGAGAACCTGGTCCAGGAGCCGGACGCGGTGCGTGTGCAGACCCTGGGCGGGCTGGAACTGCAGGGCGATGCCCTGGTGGGGGCCGATGGCCTGTGGAGCCACGTGCGCCAGCTGGTGCTGGGCGACGCCCCGCCCCGCGTGACGGGCCATCTGGCCTACCGGGCCATGGTGCCCCAGCGGGACGTGCCCGAACGGTTGCGCAGCCAGGATGTGACGGTGTGGCTGGGACCGGGCTTGCACGTGGTGCAGTACCCGGTGCGCCGCGGCGAGTGGCTGAACGTGGTGGGCATTGTGGAGGGGCGCATCAACGGCAACGAGGAGGAGTGGGACCATGCCACCCATGCCGAGGACCTGCGGGCCGCCATGGCGCACACCTGTGCCCCGCTGAAGGATTTGGTGGGTGCCATCGATCTCTGGCGCCTGTGGGCGCTGTGTGACCGGGCGCCCATGCGGGGCGCCCATGAACAGGTCCGCGGGCGGGTGGCGCTGTTGGGCGATGCGGCACATCCCATGCGGCCCTACATGGCGCAGGGTGCGGGCATGGCCATTGAAGACGCGGCCTGCCTGCAGCAGGTGCTGGCGGGGCCCGAGCGGCCGCTCGAGCAGCGCCTGCAACTCTATGCGCAACAGCGCTGGCAGCGCAACGCGCGGGTGCAGGCGCGGTCCATCCGCAACGGCGAGATTTTCCACGCCTCCGGCCTGGTGCGCTGGGGGCGCGACCTGTCCATGCGCTTGCTGGGCGAGCGGCTGCTGGACGTGCCTTGGCTGTACCGCGGACCGACCGCCTGACCCGGCGGCTAGGCGACGCCCGCCCGGCGCGGGTGTTTTGGTTTCACGTAAGGGACCAGCTCCTTGTCGGAGCGGCGGATGTGGATGGACAGCCAGTCGCGCAGCTTGGATGACAGCTGGGACGCCACGGTGATGCTGCCGTTGGCATATTTCTGCTGCAGGTCACGCATGTCGGCCATGAACCGGTCGTGGACCTGCTTGTGGCCCGCCAGACCCGGGAAACCAATGGCTGCCATCAGGGCTTCTTCCCGCACCAGGTGTTCCTGGGTGTAGAGCACGACTTCGGACAGGACCTTGGCGACCACGGTGTGCCCCAAACCCTGGCTGGTCGCCGTGTGCAGTTCGTTGACCAGCGCCACCAGCTTCTGGTGGTCTTCGTCCAGCGCCCCGTTGTCGATGACGAGGTCCGGACCCCATTCGAAATAGGCCATGGTGCGGTTCTCCTGCGGTGTTCAGGCGGTGGGGGAGGGCAGCGCCAGCAGATGGCTGGTGTGGTCGAGCTTGAAGACGCTGACCGATGCCACCAGTTGCTGGGCCTGGTGCGCCAGCGCCTGCGCGGCGGCGGCGGCCTCTTCCACCAGGGCCGCGTTGCCCTGTGTGACCTGGTCCATCTGCCCCATGGCGAGGTTGATCTGGTCGATGCCCGCAGACTGGTCACGGCTGGCGGTGCTCATTTCGCCCATGATGTCGGACACCCGGCGCACGCTCACCACGATTTCGTCCATGGTGCTGCCGGCCTGCTCCACCAGCTTGCAGCCGTCGACCACATTGGCCACCGAGGTTTCGATGAGCTGCTTGATTTCCTTGGCGGCCGTGGCCGAGCGGCCGGCCAGGCTGCGCACTTCGCTGGCCACCACCGCGAAGCCGCGGCCCTGTTCACCCGCGCGCGCCGCTTCGACCGCGGCGTTGAGTGCCAGGATGTTGGTCTGGAAGGCAATGCCGTCAATGACGCCGATGATGTCGGCAATCCTGGCCGAGGAGGTGTTGATGTCTTCCATGGTCTGCACCAACTGGCCGACCACGGTGCCGCCCTTGATCGCCACTTCGGAGGCGGCACTGGCCATTTCATTGGCCTGCCGCCCGCTGGCGTAGTTCTGCTTGACGGTGTCGGTGAGCTCCCCCAGCGAGGCGGTGGTCTGCTCCAGTGCGGCGGCCTGTTCCTCGGTGCGCTGCGACAGGTCCTGGTTGCCGGCGGCAATCTCGCTGGTGGCGTTGGCCATGGCGGCCGTGCCGTTGCGCACGTTGGAGACGATGTGGACCAGACTGGTGTTCATGTCCTGCAGGGCATGCAGCAGTTGCCCCGTTTCATCCTGGGTCCGGATCTGGATGTGGCTGCCCAGGTTGCCGTCGGCAACGGCCCGGGCCACTTGGACGGCCTGCTGCATCGGGCGGATGATGGAGCGGGTGATCGCGTGTGCGGCAAATACCCCCAGCACGGTGGCCAGAAAGCCCAGCACCAGCATCAGCGTGCGTCCGGACGCAATGCTCTGGCTGGCCTCGGCACTGCTGGCCAGCACGATCTCTTTCTGCAGGCTGCTCAGGGCGGCAATGGGTTCCTGCAAGGCGTCAATGGCGGGCAGGGTCTCGGTGTTCATGACCCGCACGGCCTCATCGTGCTGTCCCTGTTCGACCAGCTGGCGGACCTTGGTGAAGGAGGCAACATACAGACCGCGCTTTTCCTTGATGGTGGCCAGCAAGGCCCGGCCCTGGGGCAGGTGCACCATCTGCTCCAGTGTGGCCAGCGCGTCGTCGATGGTTTTCTTGTTGGTGTTGATCTCGTCCTTGATCCGGGTCAGTTGCTGGGGATCGGTGACGATCAGCAGTTCCATGGTGCGCCGGGCGTTGGCCCGTGTGGTGGCATTGATCACGCTGGCGGCTTCGGCCTTGACCCAGTCCTTCTCGACCGTGCGCGTGGTGATTTCGCCCACCTGGTTCAGGCGCAGCACGGCAATGGCGTTGGCCGTGATGATCAGGAGGATCAGCAGGCCAAAGCCCAGACCCAGTCGTTTGCCAATGGAGAGGTTGTTCACGTTCATTGCTGTTGGGAGTGGATGGAGGGGACAGGGAATGGAGCGGCCAGCCAGCCGGGTCGTCCCGTGGGAGGCATGCCAGGGGGCTGCCAAAAGGAACCGAGGGAACTGCGAATCAAGGGCGAGCCCCATTTTATCCGATGGGGCAGGGGCACTCCCCCGATGGAAAGGCGGGTACCACTCAGGTCACCGCGTGCTGCTGGCGGAACTGCGCGGCCTGCCATTCCCCGCTGTGCAGCACCTGGTGCAGCTGGTCCACCGCGGTCCACACATCGGCAAAGCCGAGGTATAGCGGCGTGAAGCCAAAGCGCAGGATGTCGGGGTGACGGTGGCCGTCGCCGGCGCGAAAATCACCCACCACGCCCCGTGCAATCAGCGCTTGCACGATGGCAAAGGCGCCGGACTCGCCGTTTGCCGATTCGCGCGTCAGGCTCACCTGCGAGCCGCGCTGGTGGTGCGCCCGCGGGGTGGCCAGACCCAGATCATGGCCGGCGCAGCGCTGCTCCACCAGCGCCATGAAGAGGTCGGTCAGTGCCAGTGACTTGGCGCGCAAGGCCGCCATGCCGCCCAGTGGCTGCGCCGCGGCAAAGGCGTCCAGGCCGCATTCCAGCAGGGACAGGCTCACGATGGGCGGGGTCCCGCACAGGTAGCGGGTGATGCCGGCGGCCGGCTCGTAACCGGGCGTGAAGGCAAACGGTGCGGCATGGCCCCACCAGCCGGAGAGCGGTTGCCAGAAGCGGTCGGTGTGGCGGGGGTGAACCCAGACGAAGGCCGGAGCGCCTGGGCCGCCGTTGAGGTATTTGTAGCCGCAGCCAACGGCGAAGTCGGCGTTGGCGCCCTGCAGGTCGACCGGCACGGCGCCCGCGCTGTGCGCCAGGTCCCAGACCACCCGCGCCCCGACCGCATGGGCCGCCGCGGTGACGCCGGCCATGTCGTGCATGGCGCCGGTGCGGTAGTTCACATGGGTGAGCACCAGCACGGCAACCTGGGGTGTCAGCGCGGCGGCGATCTCGTCGGACTCCACCAGCTGCAGGGTATAGCCACGCTCGCGGCACAGGCCTTCGGCAATGTACAGGTCGGTGGGGAAGTTGCTGCGTTCGCTCACCACCAGCTTGCGCTGCGGCGTGTCCTGCGCTGCCATGGACAGCGCGGCGGACAGCACCTTGAACAGGTTGATGGAGGTGCTGTCGGTGACCACCACCTCGTCTGCTGCGGCTCCGATCAGGGGCGCAAGCTGGTTGCCCAGGCGCTGGGGCAGGCTGTGCCAGCCGGCCGTGTTCCACGACCGGATCAGGTCGTGTCCCCATTCCCGAGTGACCACTTCCGCGGCGCGGGCGGGGGCGGCCTTGGGCATGGCGCCGAGCGAATTGCCGTCCAGGTAGATGACGCCAGGGGGAATGGAAAACAGCTCGCGCAGGGTGCGCAGCGGGTCGGCCGCGTCGCGGGCCAGGCAGTCTTGCAGGGTGATCATGGTCGGGAAACTTACCACCGTCGCACCCGGTGTGGTGTCGGTAATTCCCAACAGGAAACGGAAATGGCCGACGCGTCAGTCCAGCGGCGCCAGGGCCGCGTATTCGGCGTCGGTAAACAGGCGTGAGCGGGTGATGAAGCTCACCCCTTCGGAGCCTTCCAGCGAAAAATTGTCGCTATGGCCGGCGGTGACGTCGATGACCAGCTGGGTGTGCTGCCAATAGGCGTACTGCGACGCGCTGATGTAGAACGGACAGCCACCGATGTGGCCCAGCAGCCGGTCATGGGGGCCGATCGTCAATTCGCCCACCAGGTAGCACATGGGGGCACTGCCGTCACAGCAGCCGCCCGACTGGAAGAACATCAGCTGCTCGCCGTGCCGCGCCTGCAGGCGCGCGATCAGGGCCTGTGCCGTATCGGTGGCGATGACGCGTTCAACCATGGCATTCTCCTTGTGGCAATGGGTGCTCCAGTGCAGAGGGCGGCCGCTGGCCGCCCTCTCACGCATTCACCCAGGGGGGCGGGCGATTAGAAGAAACCCAGGGCCTTGGGGCTGTAGCTCACCAGCAGGTTCTTGGTCTGCTGGTAGTGGTCGAGCATGACCTTGTGCGTTTCACGGCCGATGCCCGATTCCTTGTAGCCGCCGAAGGTGGCATGGGCCGGGTAGGCGTGGTAGCAGTTGGTCCAGACGCGGCCGGCCTGGATGGCGCGGCCCATGCGGTAGGCGGTGGCACCGTTGCGCGACCACACGCCGGCACCCAGGCCATAGGGCGTGTCGTTGGCAATGGCCAGGGCTTCGGCCTCGTCCTTGAAGGTCGTTACCGCCAGCACCGGGCCAAAGATTTCTTCCTGGAAGATGCGCATCTTGTTGTGGCCCTTGAACAGGGTGGGCTGGATGTAGTAGCCCCCCGCCAGATCGCCTGGCAGCTGGGCGCGGTCGCCGCCGATGAGCACCTGCGCGCCTTCTTCCTTGCCCAGCTTCAGGTAGGACTGGATCTTGTCCATCTGTACCTGGGAGGCCTGCGCGCCCATCATGCTGTCGGTGTCCAGCGGGCTGCCCTGCTTGATGGCCTTGACGCGGGCCAGCACGCGTTCCATGAACTTGTCGTAGATGGATTCCTGGATCAGTGCGCGCGACGGGCAGGTGCAGACCTCGCCCTGGTTGAAGGCAAACAGCACCATGCCTTCAATGGCCTTGTCTAGGAAGTCGTCGTCCTTCTCCATGATGTCGGCAAAGAAGATGTTGGGCGACTTGCCGCCGAGTTCCAGCGTGGCGGGAATCAGGTTGTTGGCTGCGGCCTGGGCAATCACGCGCCCCGTGGCGGTGGAGCCGGTGAAGGCAATCTTGGCAATGCGCTTGCTGCTGGCCAGTGGCATGCCGGCTTCGCGGCCAAAGCCGTTGACGATGTTGAGCACGCCGGCGGGCAGCAGGTCGGCAATCAGCTCTGCCAGCACCAGGATGGAGATGGGGGTGGACTCGGCGGGCTTGAGCACCACGCAGTTGCCGGCGGCCAGTGCGGGGGCCAGTTTCCAGGCCGCCATCAGGATGGGGAAGTTCCAGGGAATGATCTGGCCGACCACGCCCAGGGGTTCATGGAAGTGGTAGGCGATGGTGTCGCCGTCGATCTCGCTCAGGCTGCCTTCCTGCGCACGCAGGCAGCCGGCAAAGTAGCGGAAATGGTCCACGGTGAGGGGAATGTCGGCGTTGAGCGTCTCGCGGATGGCCTTGCCGTTGTCCACGGTCTCGGCGTAGGCCAGGGCTTCCAGGTTGGCTTCAATGCGGTCGGCAATCTTGAGCAGGATGTTGGCCCGCTCGGCGGCCGGCGTCTTGCCCCACTGGGCGGAGGCGGCATGGGCCGCGTCCAGCGCCCGCTCGATGTCTTCCGCGGTGGAGCGGGCGGCTTGGGTGTAGGGCTTTCCGGTGATGGGGGTCACCACGTCAAAGTACTCGCCGCGCACGGGGGCGACGAACTTGCCGCCGATGAAGTTGTCGTAGCGGGTCTTGAAAGCGACTTTGGCGCCGGCGGTGCCGGGGGGTGCGTACAGCATGGGTTGTCTCCAGTCAGTTGTTGGTTTCAATGGGAGGCCGCGTACCGGGTGGTGCGGCTGTTCCGCCGGCACCTGTTTGCAGGAGCTGTGCCAGCCGCGCTTTTCAACCGGAAATCCGGCAAACCGGGCTCAAATGCCCGGTTTGCGGGGTGGGGCGCGGACAGGGCGGTGCGCCAGGTGTGCCAGCGCGCGGGACAGGCTGTGCCAAAACGGAACAGTCGGGTGGAATTTCCGGTTGAAACAGCGTGCGCCACAGGCGCACAATGCAAGACTTGCCGCCGCAGCCGTAGCGGCAAGGCTGGAGATGGTGCACCCATCCCGTGCCCCCGAATCATCAGGAGACAAACGGCCATGCCATCCAACGCCCTGCAGGAACGACCGGTGCCCAGTGTGCTGCGCGAAGCACGCCGCCAGTTGATGAACCGTGGCAGCTTGCCACCTGATCTCATCGCACCCGAGCTGGCGCGCTCCTGGCTGCGCAGCTGGCAGGCGGGCCTGCAGCCCTGCGGCCGCATGCCGGGCGCGCCCAATGCGTCGGCTGCCCAACTGGCGCGGGAGCTGGAGCGCCAGCGCGAGCTGGTGGCCCATGCCCGGCCGGTGATGGAATTCCTGTACGAGCAAACCCGTGACACCGACAGCATGGGCATCCTGGCCGGCGCCGACGGCATGCTGCTGCACACCTTTGGCGATCCGCAATTCATTGGCCGTGCCGAGCGGGTGGCCCTGCGTCCGGGCGCGAGCTGGCACGAGCAGTACCGGGGCACCAATGCCATTGGCACGGCGCTGACCGATGACCGGGCGGTGGTGGTGCATGCCGACGAGCATTATCTGGAGCGCAACGGCTTCCTGACCTGCGCTGCCGTGCCCATTCACGACTCCCATGGCTGCCTGCTGGGGGCGCTGGACGTTTCGGGCGACCACCGTGGTTACCACCGCCACACCCTGGGTCTGGTGCGTTCGGCCGCCCGCATGATCGAACACCGCCTGTTTGACACCCGTCACGACCCGCGCCAGTGGCGCGGCCTGCGGCTGCGTTTCCATGTCCAGCCCGAAGGCATTGGCACGGTGGCCGAAGGCCTGCTGGCCGTGCGCGAGGACGGTTCCCTGGCTGGCGCCAATGCTGCCGCGCTGGATCTGCTGGGCCTGGACTGGCCCGGCCTGCCCGCGGTGCGGCTGGGCCAGGTTCTGGCCGAGTCGCTGGACCGTTTACTGGACTGGTCCCAGCGTGCCAGTTCCACGCCGCACGTGGTGCACACGGCGTCCGGGCGCGCCGTCTGGGTGCGGGTGGAGGCCGGTTGCCTGACCGGCTCCCTGCACCCGGATCGCCACCGGGAGCGCACGGTGGCGGGTGTGCCGTCACGGGAGCAGCCGGCCGATGCCCTGGCCAGCCTGGACACGGGGGACGCGGTGCTGCAGGCCGCCATTGCACGGGCCCGCAAGGTCATGGACAAGCCGATCGCGCTGCTCCTGCAGGGCGAGTCGGGCGTGGGCAAGGAGCTGTTTGCCCGCGCGGTGCACGAAAGCAGCGCACGCCGGGGGCAGGCCTTTGTGGCCGTGAACTGCGCGGCCCTGCCGGAGAACCTGATCGAAGCCGAGCTGTTTGGTTACCAGGGCGGCGCCTTCACGGGGGCGCGGCGCGAAGGCGCGCCGGGGCGCATCCGCGAAGCGCATGGCGGCACGCTGTTCCTGGACGAGATTGGCGACATGCCGCTGGCCCTGCAGGCCCGCCTGCTGCGGGTGCTACAGGAGCGTGAGGTGGTGCCGCTGGGTGGCGGCAAGCCGGTGGCGGTGGACTTCTGCCTCATATGCGCCACCCACCGCGACTTGCCTGCGGAACTGGCCAGCGGGCGCTTCCGGGAGGACCTGTATTACCGCCTGAACGGCCTGACCCTGCTGCTGCCGGCCCTGCGGGATCGCACCGACCTGGACCATCTGCTGGCACGGACCCTGCAGACGCTGCTGCCCGATCGCAACGTGGCCGTGGCGCCGGACGTGCTGCAGGCCCTGCGCAGCTACCGCTGGCCGGGGAATATCCGCCAGCTGGTCAATGCCCTGCGCACTGCCTGCGCCTTGCTGGATGCCCACGAGGGGGTGATTGGCTGGGAGCAGTTGCCCGACGACCTGGTGCGCGCACTGAAAACTCCGGTGTCGCCGCTGGCTGTCAACGGGGCGCTGGAGGACGAGGCGCCCCTGGATCTGCGCACCCTGTCGCGCCAGACCATAGGCCGCACAGTCGCGGACTGCGAGGGCAACCTGTCGGAGGCAGCGCGCCGCCTGGGCATCAGCCGCAACACGCTGTACCGCAAGCTGCGGGAGTGAGTCAGCCGGCGGCCGCGTCCAGCGGCTCCAGGCCATGCCGGCTGCGGGCCCGGTGGCAGGCGTCGGAGCCTTCCTCGAATTCGCGGCACGGGGAGGGCCGCCATTCGTAGATGCCGCAGCCTACCGCTTCACCCACCTTGCCGGTGAGCGCCGCGCAGCGGATGGGAACGTGGTCGGTCCCCCGCATGCGGGCCGTGCTGCCGTTGACTTCCACCGCCAGCCCGCTGGGCACGCGCCCGCCCATGTCGTCGAGTTCGTAGACCGCAAAGTCCACGCGGAAGCAGGCGCAGCAGGCGCCACAGGTGGTGCAGGCACTCACGCGCAGGTGTCCTCAGCTCTGGCGGCCCAGCAGCAGGTATTCCATCAGGGCCTTCTGCACGTGCATGCGGTTTTCTGCTTCATCCCACACCACGGACTGGGGCCCGTCGATGACCTCGGCCTGTACCTCTTCACCCCGGTGTGCGGGCAGGCAGTGCATGAACAGGGCGTCGGGCTGCGCGGCCGCCATCATGCGGGTGTCCACGCACCAGGCGGCAAAGGCCTTGCGTCGCGCCTCGTTCTCGGCTTCGTAGCCCATGCTGGTCCAGACATCGGTGGTGACCAGGTCGGCGCCGGCACAGGCGTCCATCGGATTGCTATAAGTTTCATAGCTGCCTGCGCCCATTCCGTTTGGCGTGGTGGCCACTTTCTCGTCCAGTTCATAGCCGTTGGGGGTGCTCACGCGCAGGTGGAAACCCAGCAGGGCGGCGGCCTGCAGCCAGGTGTTGGCCATGTTGTTGCCGTCGCCCACCCAGGCCACGGTCTTGCCCTGGATGGAGCCGCGGTGCTCAATGTAGGTGAAGATGTCGGCCAGGATCTGGCAGGGGTGGAACTCGTTGGTCAGGCCGTTGATGACCGGCACGCGCGAGTGGGCGGCAAAGCGCTCGATCTTGGTTTGCTCGAAGGTGCGGATCATCACCAGGTCGGTCATGCGGCTGATGACCTTGGCGCTGTCCTCAATCGGCTCGGCGCGGCCCAGCTGGCTGTCGCCCGTGGTCAGGTGCACCACGCTGCCGCCCATCTGGTACATGCCGGCCTCGAAGCTCACGCGGGTGCGGGTGGAGGCCTTCTCGAAAATCATGGCCAGTGTGCGGTCCACCAGCGGGTGGTGTTTTTCGTAGGACTTGAATTTCTTCTTGATCAGGGCCGCCCGCTCAAACAGGTAGGCGTATTCGTCGGCGCTGAGGTCACTGAATTGCAGGTAATGTTTCATGGGGTATGGCGGGCAATCGGTTGGGACACGCGCTCAGGCCTGGAGCAGCTTCTGGATCAGGGGACACAGGATGGCCACGATTTCGTCGGCTTCGGCCGTGGTCAGGATCAGGGAGGGCACGAGGCGGACCACCGTCTCGGCCGTCACGCTGATCAGCAGGCCGTGGTCGGCGCATTCCTGCACCAGCGCGGCGCAGGGCTTGGACAGGTCCACACCCAGCATCAGTCCCTGGCCACGGACTTCCTTCACGGCACCGCTGGCCAGCTCGGCCGCCAGGGCTTTCTCCAGGGCCGCTTTCAGGTGGGCGCCCACCGTGGCCGCATTGGCCAGCAGCTTCTGCTCTTCCATGATGCGGATGGTTTCCACGCCGGCGCGCATGGCCAGCGGATTGCCGCCAAAGGTGCTGCCGTGGTTGCCGGGTGCAAAGATGCTGGCGGCCTTGGGGCCGGCCACCACCGCGCCCACTGGCACGCCCGAACCCAGGCCCTTGGCCAGGGGCATGACGTCGGGCTGGATGCCGGCCCACTGGTGGGCGAACCACTTGCCGGTGCGGCCCATGCCGCACTGCACTTCGTCGATCATCAGCAGCCAGTCGCGCTCGTTGCACAGGGCGCGCACGTCGCGCAGGTAGTCCATGTGCATGGGGTTGATGCCGCCTTCGCCCTGGATGGCTTCGAAGAACACAGCCACCACATTGGGGTTGCCCTCGGTGGCGGCCTTGAGCTGTTCGATGTTGTTGATGGGCACGCGGATGAAGCCTTCCACCAGCGGGCCGAAGCCAGCTTGCACCTTGGGGTTGCCGGTGGCGCTGAGTGTGGCAATGGAGCGGCCATGGAAGGCTTTCTCGTAGACCACGATCTCGGGGCGCTCAATGCCCTTGTCGTGGCCGAACTTGCGTGCCAGCTTGAGCGCGGCCTCGTTGGCCTCCAGGCCCGTGGAGCAGAAGAACACATTGCTCATGCCCGAGCGCTCAACCAGCAGCTTGGCGAGTTCTTCCTGCAGGGTGACGTGGTAGTAGTTGGAGGTGTGGATGAGCTTGGTCACCTGGTCCTGCAGGGCGGCCACCAGCTTGGGGTGGTTGTGCCCCACGGTGTTGACGGCAATACCACCGAGCGCATCCAGGTAGGCGCGGCCCTGGGTGTCCCAGACGCGGCAACCCTGGCCATGCGTGAAGGCAATGGGCAGGCGGCCATAGGTGTTCATCACGTGGGGTGAAGACGGTGCGGCGGGTTGCGTGGCGGCGGTCATGTAGAGGCTCCGGGTTGGCTCAGAAACAAGGCGGCCCAACTCAAACAGAGGCTGGTTGGGCCGTTGAAGCCTGATTTTAGGCGCATCGCCCGATCGGGGCCGGTGACAAATTGGCATCACAGTGATGCGGTGTTGCCTGGCACGCCAAGCTGTCATCTTCATGACAGTTGCGGGGGGTAGAATTCCCCGCATGGCACAACATGCCGGTTCCGTCCGAGAGCCGCGATATACGTCCAACCGATGGCTTCCACACCTCCCAAAGAACTCTATATCCTGGGGTTGACCCGACAGGGCAAAACGTTCCGTCCCAGTGATTGGGCCGAACGCCTGGCAGGGGTGATGAGCCAATTCCGTCCGGGCGGACCACAACCCGGCAGCCATCTGGGCTACTCGCCCTGGTGCATTCCCACCGCCATCGGCGCAGTGAAATGCGTGATCATCCACAGCGACTTGCGCGACTACGACGTCATGGCGTGGGACTTTTGCATGAACTTTGCGAAAGACAACGATCTGCAGGTCAGCGAGACCCGGCCCGAACTGCCGGCCGGTGCACCGGCCCGCGACCCCGCCACCGGGCGCGGCTAACCTTCAACGGGCGCAATGCGCCGCCGCCACACCACCTTATGCGGTGGTGTCGAACAGGGCTCCCGCCATCTTGTCGCTGGTCTTGAAAACGGCCAGATTGGCCAGGAACGCGTTTTTGGCCTGCAGCTGGGTCACCACGTCGGTTTCCAGTGCGGGGCCTTCCACGTCCGAGCGGGTGAGGGACGTGGTCACGCCACCGCCGGCCTGCGCGCTCTGCACAACTTCCTGGCGGTGGAACTCGGCGGTTGCGAGGTTCGCAATGTTGTGCGCAGACGCGTTGAGCTGCGTCTGCGCGGCGTTCATGCCCGAGAGGGAGATGGAGGCAATGGAAGTCATGTCAAATTCCCGCGTGCGGACTGCCCGCATGCCCATTTGAGCACAAATTCCCCGCGCTGGCATCCCCCGGGGATGCTTCAGGCTGCCACAGCGGCGCGTGGCTGGTTGGCGGCAACGCTCACCAGACCCTTGATCTGGGTCTGGGCACCGGCCACAGCTGCAGCTTTGGCGTCTTCGCCCATGGCCAGACCTTCGGCGCGCACAAACTGCACGTCGGTGATGCCGAAGAAGCCGAACACGGTTTGCAGGTAGCTTTCCTGGTGTTCCATGGCACGGCCCGCGTCGCTGGTGGAATACACGCCGCCGCGGGTCGATGCGACGAGCACCGTCTTACCACCGGCCAGCCCCTGGGGACCTTTCTCGGTGTATTTGAAGGTGCGGCCGGCCTGGGCCACGCGGTCAATCCAGGCCTTGAGCTGGCTGGGAATGGCGAAGTTGTACAGGGGGGCTCCCACCACGATGACGTCCGCGGCGAGGAACTGGCTGACCAGCGCTTCCGACAGGGCGTTTTCGCGCTGCTGCACCGGGCTCAGGGTGGCGTCCTGTGCGCCCAAGCGAAAGCCCAGGGAGTCGATGGACAGGTGGCTGGGCGCGTTTTCTGCCAGGTCGAGGTAGTCCACCACCGTACCGGGGTGGGCGGCCACCCACTGGGCAACGATGTGGCCGGTGAGTTGGCGGGAAACCGAGTTGTCGCCCAGGACGCTGGAATCAATGTGAAGCAGTTTCATGATTAATCTCTCTTAGAACCACGGTGTGTGGCAACGGATTAATTGTGATGGTGATATCAATATTTGATAAGTAGGCGAAAATGCGATTCATTGTCTCGAATATGTAGCGAATGGAGCGCCCATGCAGGATCTCAACGACATGGTGTACTTTGCGGAGGTGGTGGACCGCAAGGGGTTTGCGGCAGCGGGCCGTGCACTGGGCGTGCCCAAGTCCCGGCTGTCGCGGCGGGTGGCCGAACTGGAAGCCCGTCTGGGGGTGCGTCTGTTGCAGCGCACCACGCGCAAGCTGTCGCTGACCGGCGCGGGTGAGCTG
The DNA here is from genome assembly GCA_019449595.1 of Rhodoferax sp. Lineage (GTDB taxonomy): Bacteria > Pseudomonadota > Gammaproteobacteria > Burkholderiales > Burkholderiaceae_C > Allorhodoferax. The sequence goes on from JAGRPL010000004.1 coordinate 605,531, forward strand.
TACCACCGGCACTGCGCGGCCATCCGCGACGAGGCCCTGGCCGCTGCCGATGCCGTGGCCCATATCCAGACCGTGCCGCGCGGCACCGTGCGGGTGACCTGTCCGGTCACGCTGGCGCAGTCCACCATAGGGCCCTTGCTGCCGGCGTTTCTGGCCCAGAACCCCCTGGTCCGGGTGGAAATGCAGGTGACCAACCGGGTGGTGGATCTGCTGGAAGACGGGGTGGATGTGGCCCTGCGGGTGCGCACCGACCTGGGCGAGAGCGCCAGCCTGGTGGTCAAGAACCTGGGCACCACGCAGTCCTGGCTGGTGGCCAGCCCGACCCAGTTGGCGCGCGAAGGGCGACCCGCCACGGTGCAAGACCTGGCGCGGCTGTCGACGGTGGCCATGTCCTGCACGGATGGCCGCTCGGCCTGGTGGCTGCAGGGCCCCGGCGGGCACGCCTACGAATTCCAGCACCGCCCCTGCTACACGGCCGACGATTTGCTCACACTCAAGTTCGCCGTGGTGGCGGGCACCGGCATTTGCGTGCTGCCGGACTACATGTGCCAGGAAGAACTGGCGGACCAGCGCCTGGTGCCGGTGCTCCCGGGCTGGTCGCCCCGGCCGGGCGTGGTGCATGCGGTGTTTCCGTCCCGCCGGGGGCTGGTGCCCGCCGTGCGGCAATTTCTGGATTTTCTGGGCAATCACATGCTGGGTGAGCGCATCATCAACATTCCCAAGGGTTGATACAACGGAGGTGGCAACATGGCCAAGCGCGCGTTTCCTTTGTCCAAGGTCTATGGTCTGCTGGAGCCGGGGCCGGTGGTGCTGCTCACCACCGCGCGCAAAGGGCAGGCCAACGTGATGGCGCTGTCCTGGCTCACCATGATGGAGTTCGAGCCGCCGCTGGTGGGCTGCATCGTCAGCGGCCGCGACTTCAGCTTTGCCGCACTCAAGGCCACCCGTCAGTGCGTGCTCAACATCCCGACAGCGGAGCTGGCTAGCCAGGTGGTGGGCTGCGGCAACACCTCCGGGCGCCAGGTGGACAAGTTTGCGTCCTTCGGGTTGACGCCGGTGGCCGCGTCGCTGGTGGAGGCGCCGCTCATTGCCGAGTGCTACGCCAACCTGGAATGCCGGGTGGTCGACACGCGGCTGGTGAACCGCTACAACTTTTTCGTGCTGGAGGTACTGAAGGCCTGGATGGATCCGGCTCGCAAAGACCAGCCGCGCACGCTGCACCACCGGGGGCGCGGCGCGTTCATGGTGGCCGGAGAGACCATCACCCTGCCGTCCCGGATGAAGTGAGGGCGAAAAGCGCGCGGGCACAAAAAAGCCGTCTTGCGACGGCTTTCCTGCTTTGCTGGTAGCGCACCCGTTACAAACGGCGCGCGGGGTGTTTTGAGGGCCCTGCGCGTGCGATGTGCCTAAAAATTAGGCTGCGAGAGCCAAGGCTTTCACCTTGGTAGCCAAACGGCTCTTGTCGCGAGCTGCCTTGTTCTTGTGGAAGATGCCCTTGTCAGCCACGGTGTCCACCACGGCTTGCATCTTCGCAAACAGTTCAGCAGCTTTGGTCTTGTCGCCAGCCAGAACGGCTTTTTCCACGTTCTTCACCGCGGTGCGGTATTTGGAACGCAGGGAGGTGTTTGCTGCATTGATCTTGACGTCCTGACGGACGCGCTTACGGCCCGACGCCAGGCGCGGGTTCTTTTTCTTGGGTTTTCCAGATGCCATAGTAATAATTCCTTGTGTCTGAGGATGATGCCAGCAAAGCCGACCATTATATAGCAGGACGTAAATTCGCAGAGGAGCGCCGCCCAGCAGCTACACTTTGCGCCGTGTCGCTATTCAAATCCGCCTCTATTGTTTCCCTGTTGACCCTGGCGTCGCGCATCACCGGGCTGGTGCGTGAACTCCTGATTGCATCGATGTTTGGCGCCAGCGCCATGACGGATGCGTTCAACGTGGCCTTTCGCATTCCCAACTTTTTCCGCCGCCTGTTTGGCGAAGGGGCGTTCAGCCAGGCGTTTGTGCCGGTGCTGGCGGCCACGCGGGCACAGCACGGGCACGACCGCACCCACCAGCTGGTGGACCGGGTGGCCACGGTGCTGGGGTGGGCGCTGCTGCTGACCTGTGTACTGGGCGTGCTGGGTTCGCCGTGGCTGGTCTGGGCCATGGCCAGCGGCCTGCAGCAAAACCCGCACGGCTACGACGTGGCCGTGGTCATGACGCGCTGGATGTTCCCGTACATCGGCTTCATGTCCATGGTGGCGCTGGCCGCGGGCGTGCTCAATACCTGGAAGCATTTCGCCGTGCCCGCCGCCACGCCGGTGCTGCTGAACCTGTCCATGATCGGGGCCGCCTGGCTGGGCGGGCCGTGGTTCAAATCGATGGGGCTGGAGCCCATTTACGCACTGTGTGCCGGCGTGCTGGCCGGTGGTGTGCTGCAGCTGTCGGTGCAGTTCGTCGCGTTGCACCGAATGGGCATGATGCCGCACCTTGGCTGGCGCTGGTCGGCCTTGCGCGCCGCCTGGGCCGACCCGGGTACCCGCAACGTGGCGGCGCTGATGGTGCCGGCGCTGCTGGGGGTGAGCGTGGCGCAGGTCTCCACCCTGATCAACACCCAGATCGCCTCCCACCTGCCCAGCGGAAGCGTAAGCTGGCTCACCTACGCCGACCGGCTGATGGAGTTCCCCACCGCCATGCTGGGGGTGGCCCTGGGAGTGGTGCTGATGCCGCAGCTCTCGCTGGCCAGTTCGCTGGGCGATGCCAAGAAATACTCCGCCTTGCTCGATTGGGGGCTGCGCATCGTGGTGCTGCTGTCGGTGCCCTGCGCCCTGGGGCTGCTGCTCTTTTCCAAGCCTCTGGTGGCGGTGCTCTACCACTACGGCGCGTTCACGGCCTACGACGTGCAGCAGACCTCCGTGGCCCTCATGGGCTGGGGCGCGGGCCTGGTGGGCATCGTGGCCATCAAGGTGCTGGCGCCGGGCTATTACGCCAGCCAGGACATCAAGACGCCGGTGCGCATTGCCGTGGCGGTGCTGGTGATCACGCAGCTGCTCAATCTGGTGTTCGTGCCCCTGTTCAAGCACGCCGGGCTCTCCCTGTCCATCAGCCTGGGTGCACTCATCAATGCCCTGTGGCTGCTGACGGGCTTGCTGTGGCGCAAGAAGTACCGGCCCGAGCCGGGATGGGGGCGCTTTGCCCTGCAGGTGCTGGCGGGCAGCGCCTTGCTGGTGATTTACCTGCTGTGGGCGGCGCAGGCCTTCCCCTGGATCGAACTGCGCGGCGAGAGCCTCAAACGGATTGTTTTGCTGGCGCTGTTGCTAGCAGGGTCGGGTGTGGTGTATCTTGGGGCTGTGTGGGCTGCCGGGCTGAACCTGCGGCAGTTCCTGCGACGCTGAACCCCTAGCGAGGAGATTCGCCATGAACCTGACGTTTGACGTTCCCACGCCGCTGGATCATTTCGCGTCGCTGGTGCAAAGCGATGGCGATTTCGTGCTGTTCGAGGCCGCCGTGAGCCTGGCGCAGGACGAGTACCCCGAGGTGGACGTGCAGACCGTGCTGGACGAGGTGGACCAGTTGCTGGCGCGGGTGCGCCGGCGCATTCCGGCCGATGCCGCGCCGCTGCAGAAGCTGCGGGTTCTCAACCAGTTCTTCTACCTGGAGCTGGGTTTTGGCGGCAACGTCAACGACTACTACGACCCGGACAACAGCTTCATCGACGTGGTGCTGCGCACGCGCCGGGGTATTCCCATCGCCCTGGCCGTGCTCTGGATGGAGTTGGCCCAGGGCCTGGGCCTGTCCGTGCGGGGCGTGGGGTTCCCCGGGCATTTCATGGTCAAGGTGAATCTGCCCATGGGTCAGGCGGTGCTGGACCCCTTGAGCGGCAAATCGCTCAGCCGCGAAGATCTGGCCGAACGGCTGGAGCCGTTTCGCCGGCGCAGCGGGCTGCTCGACGAGTTCGAGGCGCCGCTGGGGCTGTACCTGCAGACCGCAACCCCCCGGGACATCATCGCGCGCATGCTGCGCAACCTCAAGGAAATCTACGAATCCCAGCGCGACTGGCAGCGTCTGCTGGCGGTGCAGGAGCGCCTGGTGGTCTTGCTGCCCGAGTCGTGGCCCGAGTACCGCGACCGCGGTCTGGCGCACGCCGAACTGGGACACGCCGAGCAGGCCGTGGCCGACCTGGAGTGCTATCTGGTGCACGCCGACGACCTGGTGGATGTGGACGCCATTGCACAGCGGGTGGACGCCCTGCGGCGCAGCTGAGCTTGCCGGGGGCAGTCAGCCCCCATTTTTCAGGCATGGATCCCGCTTGAGCCCGTATCTATTGCGTAACCAGCTATTGATTTGATAGCGAAGCGGCGTCGGATGGCGTGCCCGCCACGGCAAACTGGCGCCACGCCCGGCGCAGTTGCGTGTCCGAGCCGAAGCCGGCTACCTCAGCGGCCCGGGTCACGTTGTGGCCGGACTGCAGGGCCGCCTGCGCCACCGCCAGCCGGATGCGGCGCAGGTACTGCAGCGGGGCCACGCCCGCGTGCTCCAGGAACAAGCGTGTCAGGTGGCGCGGCGAGGTGTGGGCCACGGCCGCCATGCCGGGCACGCTCCAGTCGCCTTGCGGTGTCTGGCTGACGGCGTCCTGCACGCGGTGCAGCGCCGGATGCATGTGGTTGCGGTAGGCCAGGAAGGGCGACAGCTCGGGGTCGTGCGGGCCGCGCCGCAGCGCCACCACCATGGTCTGCGCCACCTGCGCAGCCAGCGCCGGGCCGCACACGGTGCTGATGCGGTGCAGGACCAGGTCGATGCCGGTGGTGACCCCCGCGCTGCTGAAGACCGCGCCGTCCTCGACAAACACCCGGTTGGCCACCACGTCGCAGCGGGGCTCCACGCGTTGCAGTTCGTCCAGGTGCTGGTGGTGCGTGGTGGCGCGCCGCCCGGCCAGCAAGCCTGCGTGGGCCGCCAGCACCGCGCCGGCGCAGATGGTGACCAGTTCCACCTGGCCGCTGGCCAGCCGCAGGCCGCGCAGCCAGTGCAAGACCGCGCGCGCGGCGTCCGAGTCCACGGTGATGGTCTGGCCCGGCTGGCCAACCAACACCACCCAGCACGGCGTGGTGGTGGGTAGTGCCGGCAAGCGCTCCAGCCCGGTCACCGCCACGCCCACGGAACTGGTGGCGCTGGGGTGGGGGCTGACAAAGTGCAGCGCAAAACGGGGTGCAAGACCCTGTGCCACCAGCGCCTGGTTGGCCATGCGCAGGGCCTCGGCGGGGCCGGCCCAGTCCAGGATCAGGCTGTCGGGTAGCAGCACAAAGTAGACGTCGATCAACCCGGTTTCACCTGGCGTAGGCATGGCGGTGGCGGCTGTGGCGTATTACGGTGCGGCAGCGGCGGCGCGTTGCAGGGCCTGCTCGACGGTGCACAGCGTGGCAAACCGGTCCTGCAGGACGGTGGCGGTGCGGGCCTTGATGTCGGCAGCGCTCAGGGGGCGGCCGTCGGGCTGCAGCATGTCGTAGGTGAGGGTAGCGTCCACCACGTAATCCACGCGCCAGCCCAGGTCGGACGCATGGCGGGTGGTGGTTTCGCAGCACTGCTCGGTCCGGATGCCGCTGATGATCAGGCGCCCGATGCCGTTTTCCGTCAGCCACACCTCCAGCCCGGTGCCCACCAGCGCGCTGTGGCGGTGCTTGTGGAAGGTGGCTGCCGGGGTGAACGGGGCCAGTCCCTGCAGCGGCGTGACGTGGCCGGACTCCAGTGCGAAGGGGTTGGCGGCATCGGCCGGACCATCCAGATGCAGCACGCGCACTACCGGAACGCCCCCGGCCACGCAGCCGGTGATGAGTGCGTTTTGCGCCGCCAGGTAGGCGGGCATGTCGCGCTCGGTGGAGTACGGGCGGTGGCGGAAGGACTCCTGGGCATCAATCACAATCAGACAGCTTTTCATATCAAAGACTCCTTTGTAGCAGAGGTTGGAGTCCTTATTCTTGCTGGGGTGTGATGGCCAGTCCGCTCGGTAGCGGACAGGTTTCGATCAAATCAGGACATGATGACTGAAGTGGACTCAGTGGCGCAGCAGGCTCCGGGGCCCCGCAAAATGGTCCAGCCCGCCTGGGTGCCGCGGCAAGGACAGGCCATCGGTGGGCGGCTGTGCCACCGGGGTGGCCGGCGCAAACACGGACAGGCGGTTGCCGTGCACCAGCGCCTCCTGCGCCGGCATCAGGCTGGCAGCGCGGGGGGCCGCAATGCGCTCGCCGCCGGCATCGGCGGGTGCAGGTGCGGTGGCGGGGGGCTGGGAGGGCAGGCCGACCAGAGGCTGCAGCCACTGCACGATGGGTTCCCACTGGTGCAGGTCGGCGTTGTCTGCGGGGAGTGGGCCGTCGAACAGGGTCTGTCCGCTGTCTAGGCTGCGCACATACATCTGGGCTTCGCGCAGGAAGCCGATGAAGGGCACCTGCTGCGCCTGCGCCCACGCCTCCAGCGTCTGCGCGGCCCGGGTCCGCGCGTCGATGCGCATGCCCACGATGCCCAGCTTGCAGCGACCGGAGGCCACCCGCGGCAAGGCTTGCAGCTCGGCCAGGCAGGCGGCGGCAGACTCGCGGTCGAACAGGGAATTGCACAGGGGCATCACCACGGCGTCGGTGGACATGATGACCTTTGCCAGCTCGAACCCGTGCATGCCGCCGGGGGTGTCCAGCACGACGTGGGTGACCCCGGGCGGGACCTTGAGGACGTTGCGCTGGTCGATGGCCCAGGGCACGATGGCCGGCAGGGCGGCGTCACGCCGCTTGAGCCAGGCCCGGGTGGACTGCTGGCGATCGACATCGCCCAGCATCACGGCCGCGCCCTGGCGGGCCAGCCAGGTGGCGAGGTGTGTTGCCAGGGTGCTTTTGCCACTGCCTCCCTTGCGATTGATCACGGCGATTACCGGCATGCAGTCGTGCTCCAGAGCGGACGATGCTGCAGTTTGGATCAAAAAGTGCCAAAAGTCCAGACGGAACGGGCGTAAGCAGCTATGAATTTACTAGCAAGCAGGTGCTTGCCCCGTGCCCGGAGCCGGCGCGCGCTCAGTGTGCCCGGGTTGCGAACGCCGGTTTGAACCACAGCAGCAACAGCGCCAGCGTGCCGATAAGCGCCCCCGCCGTGAAGGTGGCCGGTGCGCCCCAGACGTCCCAGAGCAGGCCGGCCAGGGTGCTGGCGGCCAGCAGGGCCAGGCCGCTGACCAGGTTGAACAGCCCGTAGGCGGTGCCCCGCAGGTGGGCCGGCGCGGCGCCGGCCACCATGGCCGACAGCAGCCCTTGGGTCATGGCCATGTGCAGGCCCCACAGGGCAATGCCGCCCCAGATGCCGATGCCGCCGCGGGCCAGCAGCACATCGGCCCCGATCAGGGCCAGCAGGCCCGCACCCAGCAGGTGCTTGGGGTTGGCCTGGTCGGAGAGCTTGCCAAACGGGTAGGCCAGCGCGGCGTACACCAGGTTCATGGCAATCAGCACCAGAGGCGTCCAGGCCAGGGGCAGGCCGTCCTGCTGGGCGCGCAGCACCAGAAACGCTTCGCTGAAGCGGGCCAGCGTGAAGGTGGCGCCCACCGCCACCAGCCACCAGTAGGCGGCGTCGAGCTGGGCCAGGTTGCTGCGGGTCAGGGGGTTGCCGGCGGTGGCGGCCTTGGGGTGGTGGGGCTCGTGCACGCCCAGGTACATCAGCAACGCGGCCAGCGTGGAGGGAATGGCGGCGGCCCAGAACACGGCGCGGTAGTCGTTGGCCCACAGCAGCATCAGGCCCATGGCCAGCAGCGGGCCGACAAACGCGCCCACGGTGTCCAGTGCCTGGCGCAGCCCGAAGGCGGCGCCGCGGACGCTGCCGTGGGTGATGTCGGCAATGAGGGCATCGCGCGGGGCATCGCGCACCCCCTTGCCCATGCGATCCATGATGCGGGCCGCGGCGATGGATCCGATGCCCGGCGCCATGGCCAGCAGGGGCTTGGCCAGGGCCGACATCAGGTAGCCGCCCAGCACCAGGGGCTTGCGCCGCCCCAGGTAATCGCTCAGGCTGCCGGAAAAGACCTTGACCACCATGGTGGTGGCGCCCGCCAGGCCTTCGATCAGCCCCACCAGCGAGGCGCTGGCGCCCAGGCCGGCGATCAGGAACACCGGCAGCAGGCCGCTGACCATTTCGGTCGAGATGTCGGTCAGCATGCTGACCAGACCCAGCGCCCAGACGCCGGCGGGCAGGTGGTGCGTTCGGGCTGCCGGTTCAGCCACGGGCTGTGTCAGGCAACGACCACTGGGGCTGCGTTGCCCCGCGCTGCAATGGCGCCAATGGTGTAGACGGTTTCGCCGGCCGCGCGCAGCGTGGCTGCGCAGGCGTCGGCGTGGGCGGCGTCAATCACCACCACCATGCCGATGCCGTTGTTGAAGGTGCGGTTCATTTCGATGTCGTCAATGCCGGCGGTCTTTTGCAGCCAGGCGAAGAGTTCGGTTTGGGGCCAGCTGCCTTTTTTCAGGTGGGCGGCCGTGCCTTCGGGCAGCACGCGTGGAATGTTTTCCAGCAGACCGCCACCGGTGATGTGGGCCAGGGCCTTGATGGGGTGGGCGGCCAGCGCGGCCAGCACGTTCTTCACGTACAGGCGGGTGGGCTCCATGATGGCCTGCTTGAAGGGCTTGCCGTCCAGCGTGGCGGGGGTGTTGGCGCCGGCACGCTCGATGCACTTGCGCACCAGGCTGAAACCGTTGGAGTGCACGCCGGCCGAGGCCAGGCCCAGCACCACGTCGCCGGGCTTGACGCCGGCGCCGGTCAGGATCTTAGACTTTTCGACCGCGCCGACGGCAAAACCGGCCAGATCGTACTCACCGGCCGGGTACATGCCGGGCATCTCGGCCGTTTCGCCGCCAATCAGGGCGCAGCCAGACAGTTCACAACCCTTGGCAATGCCGCCCACCACGGCAGCCGCCGTGTCCACGTCGAGCTTGCCGCAGGCAAAGTAGTCCAGGAAGAACAGGGGCTCGGCGCCCTGCACCAGCACGTCGTTGACGCTCATGGCCACCAGGTCGATGCCCACGGTATCGTGCATGTTCCACTCGAAGGCCAGCTTGAGCTTGGTGCCCACGCCGTCGGTGCCGGAGACCAGCACGGGCTCCTGGTAGCGCTTGGGCACCTCGAACAGGGCGCCGAAGCCGCCGATGCCCGCCAGCACGCCTTCGCGCATGGTTTTCTTGGCCAGCGGCTTGATGCGCTCGACCAGCGCGTCGCCTGCGTCAATGTCAACGCCGGCATCTTTGTAGGACAGGGGAGTGGTGGAGCTTGAATTGGTCATGTGAAGTGGCGGGCCATGGCTGCCGTGGCAGAGCCCTATAGAATTTGGCTAGATTTTAAGGGTTCGCCCCCGTCTTTCCTGTATGCAATTCACCCCTCCCCAAAAAAGTTTTGTCGCCTGGAGCCTGATCGCGGCATTGCTGGCTTGCGCGCTGTGGCTGATTGCCCCGGTGCTGACGCCCTTTGTGGTGGCGGCCGTGCTGGCCTACGCGCTGACGCCGCTGGTGAACTGGCTGGACGATGCGGCGGGGGGCCGCGTTCCCCGGCTGCTGGCCGTGGTGGTGGTCGAGCTGCTGTTTGTGTTCGTGGTGGGGGCCGTCCTGCTGCTGATGGTGCCTATCCTGGCCAAGGAACTGCCCCAGATGCGCGAACAGCTGCCCATGGTGGTGGAGAGTCTGGGCGCGTCCCTCAAGCCCTGGCTGGCGCAGTGGGGCATCCACCTGAACCTGGACCTGGCCAGCGTCAAGACATTTGTCGTCAAGCACCTCAATGCCAACGTGGAAAACACCGTGGGCGGCGTCCTGGCGTCCCTCCGGCTGGGGGGCAGCGTGGCGTTTTTTGTCATTGGCAATGCGATCCTCATTCCGGTGGCGCTGTTCTACCTGCTGATGGACTGGGGCCGCCTGGTCGGCCTGGTGCGGGAGCTGATTCCCCCGCGCCTGCGTGGTGCCACGGACAGTTTCCTGGACGAGGCCGACGCCGTGCTGGGGCAGTACCTGCGCGGCCAGCTGCTGGTGATGGTGCTCATGGCGCTGTTCTACAGCACGGGCCTGTCGCTGTTCGGGCTGGATCTGGCGGTTCCGATTGGTGTGTTTACCGGCCTGGCCATGTTTGTGCCCTACGTGGGGTTTGGCGTGGGCCTGGTGCTGGCGGCGTTTGCCGGCTTGCTGGAGTTTTCCAGCACGGTGGGCGTGGCCCGGGCGGCCATCATGATCGCCGTGGTGTACGGCGGCGGGCAGATTGTCGAGGGCTTCTTCCTGACGCCCCGCCTGGTGGGCAAGCGCATTGGCCTGCACCCGCTGGCCGTCATTTTTGCCCTGCTGGCGTTTGGTCAGCTCTGGGGATTCGTGGGCGTACTGATTGCGCTGCCGGTCAGTGCCGTGTTGCTGGTGGCGGTGCGCCGCGTCCGGTCCGGCTACCTGGCCAGCCATCTGTACCGGGGCTGAAGGTGACCGCATGAAGCAGATCGCGCTGGATATTGGCCTGTCGACAGGCCCCACGCTGGCCAATTTTTGTGCCGGCCCCAATGAGGCGGCTCTGCGCCACCTGGAATTGTGGGTGGGCAGCAAGGCCCAGGCCCAGACCCGCTCGCCGGTGCCCACCTACCTGTGGGGCCCCAGCGGCAGCGGCAAGAGCCACCTGCTCAAGGCCGCCCGCGAAGCCCTGCGCGAGCAGGGCGCGCGCGTGGGCTGGTTGGACACCTCGGTGCACGAGGCGCCCGAGTTCAGCGAGTCCTGGGCGGCCGTGCTGCTGGACGACGTGCACCTGTATACCGCGGCGCAGCAGCACGTGGCCTTCAACTGGTTTGTGAACGCCCAGACCCACCAGCGCCCGGTGCTGGCGGCGGGGGCGTTCGCGCCGGTGGACCTCAAATTGCGCGACGACCTGCGCACCCGTCTGGGCTGGGGCCACATCTTCAGTCTGCAGCCCCTGAGTGAACCCGAGCGCCGCGCCGTGCTGCGCAAGGCGGCCGACGCCCGGGGTGTGTTCCTGAGCGACGAAGTGATGGACTTCATGCTCAACCGCTTCAGCCGCGACCTGGGCAGCCTGATGGAGCTGCTGGAGCTGCTCGACGGCTACGCCCTGCAGACCCAGCGTGCCGTCACCATTCCCCTGATCAAATCCATGATGGACAACCACTGATGCAAGCACCCATCCCCCACGCCGCCACGGGCGCCCAGGGGCCAGACCGGGGTGCGAAGACCCCCCTGGCCCTGTTTGACCTGGACTACACGCTGATCCCCATCGACTCCGATTACGAGTGGGGTGAATTCACCACCGCCCGGGGCTGGACCGACGCGGCGGAGTTCAAGCGCCAGAACGATGCGTTCTACGAGCAGTACAAGGACGGAACGCTCGACATACGGGCCTACGTGCGTTTTGCCACCGCTGCCGTGCGCCGCCAGGGTGCTACCAATTCCATAGCTGCGCACGCAGATTTCATGCGGGAAGTCATCCAGAAAGCCATACAACCGCAGGCGCTGGAACTGGTGCGCCAGCACCAGCAGGCCGGCGATGCGGTGGTGATCGTCACCGCCACCAACGAGTTCGTGACGCGCCCCATTGCCCAGGCTTTTGGTGTGGACGAACTGATTGCCGTGGAGCTGGAGCGCGACGACCAGCCAGGTGGCTCGGGCTGGTTCACTGGCGCCATTCGCGGCGTGCCCTCGTTTCGCGAGGGCAAGGTCACGCGGGTGGAGCAGTGGCTGCAGGCGCGCGGCCTGTCGTGGGATACCGTGCAAACCACCTTCTACTCCGACTCCATGAACGACCTGCCGTTGTTTGAAAAGGCCTGCATACCGGTGGCGACCAACCCGGACGACCGCCTGCGCGCACTGGCCCAGGCGCGTGGATGGCGCATACTTGACCTGTTCTAGAGAAAACATGATTAAAAAATTCATCGATAAATTGCTGGGCAAGACGCCTGCTGCCCCCACGCGCAAGAAACCCCAGTTCGGCAAGCGGGTGGACATTCCGGTGTCGGTCCACGGCATTGATCCCAACCTGGTGGACGAACGCGCCATCAACGTGGTGCGCACCTTGCAGGGTGCCGGCTTTGAGGCCTATGTGGTGGGCGGCGCGGTGCGCGACTTGCTGGTGGGCCTGCGTCCCAAGGACTTCGACGTGGCCACCGACGCCACCCCCGAGCAGGTCAAGGGCCTGTTCCGGCGTGCCTTCATCATCGGGCGGCGTTTCCGCATCGTGCACGTGGTCTATGGCCGCGGGCGCGAGCATGAAGTGATTGAAGTCTCCACCTTCCGCGCCTACCTGGACAACGCCGCCGCCGAACAGGTGGCGGGCAACGAGCGCACCAGCAAGAGCGAACTGGCGGGCATGAAGCACGCGGTGGACAGCACGGGGCGCGTGCTGCGCGACAACGTCTGGGGTCCGCAGGACGAAGATGCCACCCGGCGGGATTTCACCATCAACGCCATGTACTACGACCCGCAGTCGCAGACCGTGGTGGACTACCACAACGGTTTCAAGGACGTGAAGAACCGCGTGATCCGCATGATTGGCGACCCGGCCACGCGCTACCGCGAAGACCCGGTGCGCATCATCCGCGCCGTGCGCTTTGCCGCCAAGTTGAGCGGTCTGGGCTTCACGCTGGAGTCCAAGACGGCGGGGCCGCTGGTCAAGTCCCAGGCCCTGCTGGCCGACGTGCCGCAAAGCCGCCTGTTTGACGAAATGCTCAAGTTGCTGCAGACCGGTCACGCGCTGGCCTCCATCGAGACCCTGAAGAAGCTGGGCATGGCCAAAGGCATCTACCCGCTGCTGGACGTGGTGGTGGAGCGTGCCGGGCAGCCCTTTGTGAATGCCGCCCTCAAGGACACCGACCGCCGCGTGGGCGAAGGCAAGCCGGTGGCGCCGAGCTTCCTGCTGGCCTGCGTGCTGTGGGCCGACGTGCGCGACGGCTGGGCGCGCCGCCTGGAGCAGCGCCAGCATGCGCACCCGGCACTCATGGACGCCATTGATGATGTGTTCCACGCCCGCATTGGCGATGTGTCGGGCGGCGGCAAGCTTGCCGGCGACATGCGCGAGATCTGGGTCATGCAACCGCGTTTCGAGAAGCGCGTGGGCAGCACGCCGTTTGGCATGGTGGAGCAACCGCGCTTCCGCGCGGCGTTTGACTTCATGCGCCTGCGTGCCGACATCGGCGAAGTCGATGAGTTGCTGGCCGACTGGTGGCAGGAGTTCAGCATGGCCGACGACACCCTGCGCCAGGACATGGTGGATCAGGTGCGCGAAGAGCAGCACAAGCGTCCGCGCGCGCCACGTGCGCCGCGCGCTGCGGCCGCGCCAGCCGATGCTGGCACGGCGGGCAGCGCCCGCAGTGGCGGCGCTTCTGACGCCCCTGACGGTGTGGGCCCGGAGGCCGCTGGCGAAGAGGGCGGTGGCGCCCCCCGCAAGCGCCGGCGCCGGCGCCGCTCCGGTGCTGCCCGGGGTGCCGGCAATCCCGAGGGAGGTGCCGATACCGGCGCCTGAGTTGCCCATGCGGGACCTGACCACCGCCTACATCGGTCTGGGTGCCAACCTGGGGGATGCCTGTGCCGCCGTGCTCCAGGCCGTGCAGGACATTGCCGCGCTGGACTGCGTGGTGCTCACCCGGCAATCGTCGCTGTATGCCAGCGCGCCGGTGGACTCCCACGGACCGGATTACGTGAACGCCGTGGTGGAAGTGCAGACCCGCCTGCGGGCACACGAACTGCTGGCACAGCTGCAGGCCATTGAAACCCGCGCCGGCCGCCTGCGCCCCTACCGTAACGCGCCGCGTACGCTGGACCTGGACATCCTGCTGTTTGGCGACACGCGCATGGACAGCCCGGAACTCATGCTGCCGCATCCCCGCATGGCGCAGCGCGCCTTTGTGCTGGTGCCGCTGGCCGAGATCGCGCCGCAGGCGGTTGCTGCCGGACAGATGCAGGCGGTGCAGGGGCAAACCATTAGGAAACTGGACGCGTGAGGCGCGGTTTGCGGTCATAGAATGAATGCGTCGCAGATACGCTATCTCGAGGAGACACCATGAACTTCAACAACATGCGACTCGCCACCAAGCTGTGGCTGTCTACGGGCGCCATTGTCTTGGGCCTGGGCCTGATCATTGCCTTTGCGGCGGTGCGCAACGCCGGGGACCGTGCCGAAAGCACCGCCAAGCTGGAAGTGGCGAGCCAGAAGATCCGCCTGGTCGGCCAATGGGCGGCGCTGACCGAAGTCAACGCGGTGCGCTCGCTGGCGGTGGCCATGACCTCCGACCCCGCCGTGGTCAATGGTTTCAAGGACGACATCGCGGCCACCTCGGCACAGATCAGCGATATCCAGAAAAAAGTGGATGCCATGGAGCTCTCGGCCGCCGACCGGGCGCAACTGCAGAAAATTGCCGCCAACCGCAAGACCATGCTGGACCTGCGGGTCCAGGGCAACCAGCTCAAGGTCGACCAGAATTTCGATGCCCTGGCGACCCTGATGACGGCCCAGTACCGCCCGGCGGTTCTGGCCTACCAGCAGTCGCAGAAGGATTTCGTCGCCATGCAGGAAGCGGCTTTCGAGGACATCCGCCAGCACTACGCCCAGCGCAGCAAGAACACGGTTACCTTTGCCGCCGCCGGCGTGGCCCTGCTGATTGTGGTGCTGCTGGCGGGCTCTGCCACGCTGATCCGCTCCATCCGCACGCCCCTGCTGCAGGCCAACGACTTGGCGGCCCGCATCGCGCAGGGCGACCTGAGCCAGCAGATGGACCTGACGCGTGGAGATGAGTTCGGTGACCTGATGAAGTCGCTGGCGGCCATGAACGAATCGCTGGGCCGTATGGTCTCGCAGGTGCGCCGCAGCACCGACAGCATCGCCACAGCCAGCGCCGAAATTGCCACCGGCAACAACGACCTGGCGCAGCGGACCGAGCAGACGTCGAGCAACCTGCAGGCCACGGCGTCCAGCATGGATCACCTCACCAGCAACGTGCAGCAGAGCGCCGACAACGCGCGCCAGGCCAGTTCGCTGGCCGCGCGGGCGTCGTCGGTGGCGGAAAAAGGCGGCACCGTGGTGGAGCAGGTGGTGTCCACCATGCAGGAGATCAACACCAGCAGCCAGAAGATCGCCGACATCATTGGCGTGATTGACGGCATTGCCTTCCAGACCAACATCCTGGCGCTCAACGCCGCGGTCGAGGCGGCGCGGGCCGGCGAGCAGGGGCGCGGTTTTGCAGTGGTGGCCACCGAGGTGCGTTCCCTGGCCGGGCGCTCGGCCGAGGCCGCCAAGGAGATCAAGAACCTCATTGGCACTTCGGTGGAAAAGGTGGAGTCGGGCGCCCGTCTGGTGGCGGACGCCGGCAGCACCATGCGCGACATTGTCGAATCGGTCCAGCGCGTGACGGCCGTCATTGGCGAGATCACGGGGGCGGCGACCGAGCAGAGCAGCGGCATCGCCCAGGTCAATCAGGCCATTGGCAACCTGGACCAGATGACTCAGCAGAATGCGGCGCTGGTCGAGGAAAGCGCCGCCGCCGCGCAGAGCCTGCGCGAGCAGGCCGATCGCATGAAGGAAGCGGTGGCGGTCTTCAAGGTGCTGAGCCGCCACGATGACCCGGGGCACCCGGGGGCGACGCTGGCCCTGCCGCGCGCCTGAGCAGGGCGGCGCCAGGCGCCGCCGGGGCCGGTTCAGGCCAGTTCGGCAATCAGTTCAATTTCCACGCAGGCTCCCAGAGGAATTTGCGCCACACCAAAGGCGCTGCGGGCGTGTGCGCCCTTGTCGCCGAACACCTGGCCCAGCAGTTCGCTGGCGCCGTTGGTGACCAGGTGCTGCTCGGTGAAATCGCCGGTGGAGTTCACCAGTGACATCACCTTGACGATGCGCTTGATGCGGTTCAGATCGCCCACGGCGGCGTGCAGCGTGCCCATGAGGTCAATGGCAATGGCGCGGGCGGCGGCCTGGCCTTCTGCGGTGTCCATGTTCTTGCCCAGTTGCCCCACCCAGGGTTTGCCGTCCTTCTTGGCGATGTGGCCGCTCAGGAAAACCAGGTTGCCCGTCTGCACAAACGGAACGTAGGCGGCCGCCGGTGTGGCCATGGCGGGCAGGGTGATGGAGAGGCTGGCGAGTGTGTCGTAGATGTTCATGGCCGCAATTCTAGTTAGAAAGCCAGGGGCTCCACCGTCACGCCCACGGTCAAGGTGTGGTGGGCGCCGCCGTGGATCACCCCCCGCAGGGGCGAGACGTCGGCATAGTCCCGGCCCACGGCGAGGGTGACATAGTCTTCTCCCGGGGTGCCCCAGCCTTCGCGGTTGTTGGTGGGGTCCAGGTCGTACCAGCGCGTGCCGCCGGGGGTGTCGGGCAGGTCCGGCAGGTACACGGCGGCCCAGGCGTGCGAGGCATCGCTGCCCACCAGGCGCGGCTGGCCGGGGGGCGGTTGGGTCAGCAGGTAGCCGCTCACGTAGCGCGCAGGCAGGCCCATGGCACGCAGGCAGGCGATCAGGATGTGGGCGAAATCCTGGCACACGCCCTGGCGTTGGTGCAGCGCTGCCAGCGCTGGGGTGCTGACCTCGGTGCTCTGGCTGGCGTAACGGAAGTCGCGGTGGATGCGCTGCATCAGGTCGCGCGCGGCCTGCAGCGAGGGCGTTCCGGGGGCAAAGCTGGGCTGGGCGTAGGCCGCGAAATCGGCGTGGCGCGGCACGTGGGGCGAGGCAAACACAAATTCGGCCGCGGCGTCAAAGGGGGTGTGCGCGCCATAGCGCAGGCTGTCCCGCACGGTCTCCCAGGCAAGCTGGCTCTGCGGCGGCGGGGGCATGTGGGTGCGTACCACGCTGTGCGCCACCACGGTAAGCCGGGTGTGTGGCACCTGCAGTGCGAAGTAGGTGCGCGTGTTGCCGTACACGTCCTGCACCGCCAGGTGCTGCGCCGGTGTGGGTTCGATGAGCAGGCTGTGGGCCAGCAGTTGCTGGGTGGCCGTGTTCAGGGGCTGCAGGTAGGCGATGTGCTGGGCGGCCTCCACGGCCGGCACATAGTCGTAACAGGTGGAGTGGGTGATCTGCAGCTGCATCAGGTCCCCAGGCTGTGCCCGGCCTCGCCCGCGTGCGTGAAATAGGTGGCGCCCAGTGCGTGGGCCAC
Source organism: Rhodoferax sp. (assembly GCA_019449595.1). GTDB lineage: Bacteria > Pseudomonadota > Gammaproteobacteria > Burkholderiales > Burkholderiaceae_C > Allorhodoferax. The sequence continues at coordinate 622,631 of JAGRPL010000004.1, forward strand.
CTGGTACACCGCCTGGCCGCACGCTGCCAGGCGCTCGGTCAGATCGGTGAAGGCCTTGTCGGCACCGGCTTCGTGCAGGCCTGCCGGCGGCCAGACGCCGGGGTCGGGTATGGACCACACGGGTGGGCCGGACGGTGGGGGGCTGCTGCCAGCCAGCCGCGCCAGCAGACTGCGCAGGGTATGCGCCACCTGGCTCAGGGATTGGGGCTGGCTGCGGTCCTGCACCAGCCGGTGGAGGAGCGCTGCCGCGTCATGGGGGGGCAGCGGTGGCGTGGGCAAGGCCAGCGCCGGGTCAAACAGGGCGGCGACGACGGCACCGGCGTGCGCCTGCTGGACGGCGCCGCTGGCCAGGCCGTGCTGGAGCGCGCTGGACAGGAAACCCAGGCGCTCCAGATGGCGCCCAATGTCCAGCAGCAACCAGCCGTCGTCTTCTCGCGGCTGGTGGGCCTGCAGCCCGGCGAGGGTGGCCAGCTGGTCGCGGGTGTGCTGGAGGGTGTCCCGCGCTGCCTCCGCGGCGGCGGGTTCGGCGCAACGGCTGAAAAAGGTTTCCTCGGTGTGCCGTATCAGGTTCCAGTGCGCCTGCGGCAGGCGTTCGCGTACGGCGGCGCCGGCCAGCCGCATGGCGCGCAGGTTGTAGCCCGCGCTGGTGGTGGTGCCCAGGCTGGCGACCAGCGTGTGTGCGAATGCCTGGAGTGTCTGGGGGGCCGGTGTCAGAGGCGGGCAGTCCGGCGGCACCAGGGTGGCGTAACGGGTCATGCGCTCCAGCCAGGCCAGCAGGGTCGGGTCGGGTGGGGCGTCGGCCGACAGACAGGCCAGCGTGAGTTGCGCCAGGCGTGCCTGGTTGTCGGCGCGCTCGGCATAGCGGCCCAGCCAGAACAGGTTTTCGGCGGCCCGGCGACTGATCCATGGGGGCTGCGCGAGCGGGGGCGGCGGCGTCAGTGACACCAGTGACGCCAAGGGGGGGGGCAAGCGGTCGGCGGGGTCCACCGGGCCGGCGTTCAGGGCCCAGACGTCGGCGCTGCCACCGCCCTGCACCTGGGCCAGTCCGCCGGGCAGCACGCGCCAGGACTGGGTGCCGTCCGACACGGCAAACACCCGCAGCATCACCGGGCGCGGCACCAGGTCTGCCGTGTGCGCGGCGGGGTCCGGTGCGGCCCAGGTGGGCATCTGCGAGAGGGGAACCTCTGTCTGCAGGGTGTAGTCGTCGCCGTGGTGGCGCAGGCGCGCGGCCCAGGCTTGCCGCGCTTGAGGGTCGAGTTCACGCCCCTGCACGGGGGCGTGCGCGGGGGAGTCGGGATAGGTGGGGCGAATGACGCACTCCGCCAGCCGGGGCAGTGCGTCTTCCAGCGCCGGACGCTCGCCGCACCACCAGGTGGGCAGCGCGGGCAGGCGCAGCGTTTCGCCCAGCAGGTGCTGGGACAGGGCCGGCAAAAAGCCCAGCAGCGCCGGCGACTCCAGAAAGGCTGAGCCCGGCGCATTGGCCACCAGCACGTGGCCGGCCCGCATGGCCTGGAGCAGGCCGGGCACGCCCAGCGCGGAGTCGGGTTGCAGTTCCAGCGGGTCTAGGTACGCGTCGTCCAGGCACTTGAGCAGGCCGTGGATGGGCACCAGCCCGCGCAGGGTCCTGAGGTACAGACGCAGGTCGCGCACCACCAGGTCGCGGCCCTCCACCAGCGTCATGCCGAGGTGGCGCGCCAGAAAGGCGTGCTCGAAATAGGTTGCGCTGTAGGGGCCGGGCGTGAGCAGGGCGAGGTGTGCGCCCTGGCCCGCCGGGCTCATGCGCTGCAGGCTGTGCACGAGTGCGCGGTAGGTGCTGCCCAGGTGCTGCACTGCCAGGCTTTCACAGGCCCGCGCAAAGAGGGGAGACACCGCCAGCCGGTTTTCCAGCAGGTGGCCCAGACCTGCCGGGGCCTGCGTGTGCTGGGATACCACCCACCAGTGGCCGTCCGGCCCGTGGGCCAGGTCGAAGGCGGCCAGGTGCAGATGGGTGCCGCCCGGCGGTACCCAGCCATGCAGGGCCCGCGCGTAGCCCGGGTGCCCCTGTACCAGGGCCGGGGGCAGGAGGCGCCGGGCCAGCAGTTGCTGGGGACCATACACATCGGCCAGTACCCGGTCGAGCAGGCGCATGCGCTGCGCGATGCCGGCTTCGATGTGCTGCCAGCTGGCCGGTGGGAGGATCAGTGGCAGCAACTCTGGCGACCACGGGCGTTGCGGTCCGCCGTCGTCGCGGTAGGCGTTGCAGGCTACGCCGTTGTCGTGGAGCTGACGCTGCAGCCGGGCGTTGCGCTGCGCCAGGTCGCCCAGGCCGTCGGTCTCACATTGGGCAAAGAATTGGCTCCAGATGTCCGTGATTCCTGCGTGGTCAGCTATGGAATGTGTAGCAAATGGCGGTGTGGCCGTGCCGGTGTGGGTGCGCCCACGCAGCTCGTCGAAGTGACCGGGCGCGGCCGGGGGCGACGCCAGCGCCTGGGCCAGTGTGCGCACCGGCGGAGTGGTTTCGGCGGTGGAGGGGGCGGGCACGTGGTTCACGGTGGCCCAGTATGCCGCAAACGGTGTGCAGCGCCCTCAGGCAGGTGGGAGAGGGCCTTGGGGGGCGCCGGTTGCGGCAGGATCGGCTGGCTCAGCCGGGGCGGTGGCGGTGTCGTTACCCCAATCCTGCCAGCCTTCTCCGAACAGCTCATACGGGTGTTGGGTGCGGTCCGACCCGTTGCCGCACATCATGGCGTTGGCCGGGCAGTACTTGTCGCAGCCCCAGCATATGCGCTCGGGGTTGGCCGGATGGTTGGGGAATTTTTTTGACATGGTCTGCCGCTAGAGCCCCATCTTAGGGCGTATCGGATAACCCCACCGGCAGCAGAGCCTGCGCCGCAGGGCCCTGCCGGAGCCGCCTGGCGCGCCGCAGCGGCCTTGTCTGGATGAGCGGGTTTGCGTCTTTTGCCGCATTGCTCTACGCTTTTAACCGTTGAAAGCCGTCGCCTTCAATCCTTCAGGAGAGCACCATGACCCACTCGCAGAACCCGCGTGATCAGCAGACTCCGCATGCCCGCAAGGTCGAGAATGACCACAACAAGCTGGGCGAACAGCACACCACCCAGTTGAACCAGGGCAAACGCACCCCGGATAGCCGCAGCGACCGCGAGTCGCATGTCGGGGGCAGCAACCAGTCGCAGTCCCGCCGGGGGCCGGCGGGTGGCAAAAAGTAGCCTGCCTGACGCTGCCGTGTCCAGAAACACCATGCGATTGGAGATGTTGGCGCGTGACCTGGAGAGCCGTTACGGGGCGGGTGATGCGGCCGTTGCCGAAACCAGGCGGGCCCTTACAAGCACGGCGCCCGCGGTGATCGCCCGAAGACGCGTTTTGGTCGCGCGCCCCCAGTACAAGCCGATGCGGCTCAGCCGGTTTGGAATAGGTCCGTCCAGCGCGCACTGAATATCTGCGTTCCCGGCGGGAGCGAGGCCCACCGCAGCCGCCGGCGTGGGTTCAGTTGGCGCGCACGGCGATGTGCGCGTAGTGGTCCAGCCCCAGCATGCGGAAGAACTGGGCCACCAGGCGCGGCACCTGAACGAAGCGGATATGGCGGCCCTCGGCGGTGCTGGCGGTCGCCCAGTTCAAAATGGCGCTGGCCGCGCTGAAGTCGGCGCGGGCCAGCAGCGCACACGAGACCACCACGTCCGGGGCCGATTGCGAGGCCGTGTACAGATCCGCCAGGGCTTGCGCAGCGTCTCCGGTGAGTTCGCCCACCAGGTCGCAGGTGGCAATCTGCGCACCCGACCCCGGTGCGTCTTCGAGCGGGGCGATGATAGAGTCCTCTGCCAGGTTTGCGAATGCGCTGGGTGCGGCGTCCTGCACGCAGGTGCATTGCACGGATTTCCAGGACGGGGGTGACACTTCGTAGACCACGCAGTAGTCCAGCGCGGCCCCATCGAACGCGTCCTGCCGTTGCAGGATGCACAGCGCATCCAGGCGCATGCGCCACCATACGGGGTCCACGCTGGGGTCGTCTGCCGGTGTGTGCAACTCCAGCGCGTGCAACAGTTGATCGACGCCGTGCCAGTGCAGCTGCACCGGGTGGGTACACCAGTAAGCAAATACTTCGGACAAGGCCGTGGCGGCCTGCGGCTCAATGGTTGCCAACAGGCTCCAGTCCACATGCCAGTTGGCAGTCGGGCCGGGGAACCGTGCCTGCAGGGCGGTCAGGGCGGCGGCATCGAGGACGGCTGGGCAGACCCAGGCGGTTCCCTGGTCTGCCATGCCCCGGCTTGCGACGGGCGCGGTGGCAGCGGCAGCGCCCCGTCCCAAGCGGTCCGGCAGCGAGAACCACTCCGCTGGCGAGCGGCCAAAGCGCTCCGCGTAATCCATGGCAACGACATCAAAGCCGTCCTGCTGGCCCGTGGCCCGGTACAGGTCGAACAGCGCGAAGACCACACTGTCAACCGTCTCGGCGTTGATGCCCTCACCCTGGAGCAGCCCCAGCAGCACGGCCTCGGCGGCTGCGTTGTCGCCCTCGGCAAAGCGCATGGCGGCATCCTGCAGGCCACTTTCCAGGGGACTTGGCGGCGCCTCGTCCACCACCGGCGTCGCCACCGCCGCCGCGGGTGCGGACGCGGGCGCCAGCGCAGGGGAAGGCTCGGGTTGTGGAGCGGCTTCGGGCGCCGGGGGCGCTGCCGGCTCCGGTGCCGGGGCGGCGGGCTCCAGCAGCATGCCTGTGAAATCCAGATCGAAGTCGTCACTGACTGGCGACTCAGCGGCCGGAGCGACGCGCCGCTCGGTCAGGACCGGCAACGGTGCCGCGCCGGGGGGCGGCGCCGGTTTGGCCGCAGCCGGCTGGGCCGTGCGCCTGGCCATGCGCGCTTCGGTCGGGGCCTTGCCACGGGCCCAAGCATTGACCATGTGGGCTTCAATGGCGTTGATTTTCTGCAGCGTCGAGGCCCGGTCGTCGGCGCCGTATCCGGAGCTGTGCTGGAACACCGAGGGGCGTCCTATGCCTTCGCCGCCCAGGGTTTCCGTTCCGTGTTGCTGCTTGCGCAGCTTGCGCAAGTGGTTGAATTCACGCCGGCGTACCAGGTCGTCCTGCCGTTTGCGCTCGATCAGGTCCGTGAGCGGATTTTTGTCGGTCTCGCCGCTGCGCGTCTGCAGTGAATCCTGGGCGCTCGCCTGGTCCGAATCGGACGCGCGGAAATAGCGCGCCACTTTCGACAGCAAGCCCGGCGGTTGTTGTTTGGTCCCCATGCCACAGTCTACAACGCAGTTTCCGGTTTGCGAGGGCATGCGGGTTAGCATGGATGCATGCCTACCGCACCGTATTTCCCTGCAGGTGTGACCCGCAACCCCTTTGCGGCCTTGCTGGGTTTTGTCGCGGGCACGGCCCTGCAGCTGCAGCAGCCGACATTGTGGGGGTGGCCGGTTTATGCGGGACTGGTGGCTCTGGCCGGCATCTTGTATGCGTTTGCAGCTATCAAAAACATAGCAAATGGCGGACGCATGGCGGCGCTGGTGCTGGCCTGCGCCCTGCTCGGGGCGGGCGTGGCGGGGCTGCGCGCCGGGGCGTATCTGGCAGACGCGCTGGAGCCGGCGCTGGAAGGCCGCGACGTGCGCGTGACCGGGGTGGTGGCAAATTTGCCACAGCGCAACGAAGCGGGTCTGCGCTTTCGGCTGGAGGTGGAGTCCGCGCAGTTGGACGGCCAGCCGGTTGCCGTGGCGCCCCGCATGGACGTGGGCTGGTATGGCGGCGTCTACCTGCGTGGCGACACGCCGGGGGAGGCCCTGGCGGGCCTGAACCGCCTGCCCGAGGCGCTGCAGGCCGGCGAGCGCTGGCAGATGACCCTGCGGCTGAAGGCGCCCCACGGCAGCCGCAACCCGCACGGGTTTGACTACGAGCTGTGGCTGTGGGAGCAGGGCGTGCAGGCCACGGCCTATGTGCGCGCCGGTCCGGCAGACCCGGCTGCGGTGCGGCTGGGGCAGACGGGGCGCTACCCGGTGGCGCTGGCGCGCCAGCTGGTGCGTGACCGGATCTTTACCCGCGTGGCCCAGCGCCAGACCGCCGGCGTGCTGGCCGCGCTGGTGGTGGGCGACCAGGCGGCCATCGACCGGCTGGACTGGGACGTGTTTCGTGCCACTGGCGTGGCGCACCTGGTGTCCATCTCCGGGCTGCACATCACCATGTTCGCCTGGGGGGCGGCCTGGCTGGTCGGCAGGCTGTGGCGGCGCTCGGGGCGGCTGTGCCTGGCGCTGCCCGCGCCCAGCGCGGCCCTGCTGGGCGGGGTACTGTTGGCCAGCGCCTATGCCGTTTTTTCCGGCTGGGGGGTGCCGGCGCAGCGGACCTGCCTGATGTTGCTCACGGTGGCGGTGCTGCGCCTGACGGGCGCGCGCTGGCCCTGGCCGTTGGTGTGGATGCTGGCCTGCGCCGTGGTGGTGGCCGCGGACCCGTGGGCGCTGCTGCAATCCGGCTTCTGGCTGAGTTTTGTCGCCGTGGGGGTGCTGTTTGCTACCGATTCAGGAGCTGTCCGCGCAGATTCCACGGGTGCTGCGGGGCTGAAAGGCGCCATTTTTTCCAACCTGCGGGAGCAGTGGGTCATCACCGTGGCGCTGGCGCCGCTCACCTTGCTGCTGTTCGGCCAGATGTCCCTGGTGGGGCTGGCGGCCAATGCGCTGGCGGTTCCGTGGATCACGCTGGTGGTGACGCCGCTGGCCCTGCTGGGGGTTGCCGTGCCCGCGTTGTGGGCGGTGGCGGCCGGTGCCGTGGACGGACTGCTGGCCTGTCTGCAATGGCTCGCCAGCTGGCCCTGGGCCACCCTCTCTGTGGCCATGCCCCCCCTGGGGGTGGGGGTTGCCGGGGTGCTGGGGGGCGTGCTGCTGGTGGCGCCGCTGCCGCGGGCCTTGCGCACCCTGGGCCTGCCCCTGTTGTTGCCGGTGCTGCTGTGGCGCGCGCCGCTGCCGCCACCCGGGCAGTTCGAGCTGCTGGCCGCGGACATTGGCCAGGGCAACGCCGTGCTGGTGCGCACTGCCAGCCATGCGCTCCTGTACGACGCCGGCCCCCGCTTCGGTCTGGAAAGCGATGCCGGCAACCGCGTGCTGGTGCCGCTGCTGCAGGCGCTGCACACGCGGCTGGATACGGTGGTGCTCAGCCACCGGGACGCGGACCATGTGGGCGGCGCGGCCTCCGTGCTGGCCATGCAGCCGCAGGCGCAGCTGCTCAGCTCCATCGAGGCGGCCAACGCGCTGCAGACCCTGCATCCGGCGCAACGCTGTCTGGCGGGGCAGCGCTGGGAGTGGGACGACGTAGCCTTCGAGGTGCTGCACCCGCAGGCGGGGGACTATGACGCCGTGACCAAGTCAAACGCCCTGTCGTGCGTGCTGCGCATCTCCAATGGGGTGCAGACGGCGTTGCTGGTGGGTGACATCGAGCAGGCGCAGGAAGCGCGGCTGGTGGCCGGTGGCGCGCCGCTGGCAGCGACTGTGCTGCTGGTGCCGCACCATGGCAGCAAGACGTCCAGCAGCCCGGCGTTTCTGGACGCGGTGGGCCCGCAACTGGCCATCGTGCAGGCGGGGTACCGCAACCGCTTCGGCCACCCGGCGGCGCCGGTGCTGGTGCGGTACCAGGATCGGCAGGTGGTGGTGCTGGACTCGCCCCATTGTGGTGCGCTCACCTGGCAATCCACCCGACCGCAAGACGCATTGTGCACCCGGGCGCAGGGCTTGCGCTACTGGCACCACCGTGTGCCATAGTGGTGCAGGGCGAGGTGGCCCGAAGCTTGCTCCGTCTGTTGTCAAAGAGGCTCCGTATGCAGAAATTCGACGAGATGTACACCCAGTTGCCGTATGCGCCGTCTGCCGGCGCCGCGCCGGTGCGGGAACACTACCGGACCTATGACGCCTGGCTGGCGCGCCAGCCTAGCGACATGATGGCCCAGCGGCGCGAAGAGGCCGAGATGATCTTCCGCCGCGTCGGCATCACCTTTGCCGTGTACGGCGAAAAGGATGAGGACGGTGCCGGCGCCGAGCGCCTGATTCCGTTTGACCTGATTCCGCGCATCATTCCGGCGCACGAGTGGGCCCGCCTGGAACAGGGGCTGGTGCAGCGCGTCACGGCGCTCAACCGCTTCATCCACGATGTCTACCACGGGCAGGAGATCATCCAGGCCGGCATCATCCCGCGCGAGCAGATCGAGCGCAACGCGCAGTTCCGCCCCGAGATGATGGGCGTGGACGTGCCCAACGCCATCTACTCGCACATCTCGGGCATCGACATCGTGCGCGCCCCCAACGCCCAGGGTGAGGGCGAGTACTACGTGCTGGAGGACAACCTGCGCGTGCCCAGCGGTGTGAGCTACATGCTGGAAAACCGCAAGATGATGATGCGGCTCTTTCCCGAGCTGTTCAACGCCCACCGCGTGGCGCCGATTGCGCATTACCCCGACTTGCTGCTGGAAACCCTGCGAGCCAGCAGCCCGGCCACCACGGCTGAGCCCACCGTGGTGGTGCTCACCCCCGGCATGCACAACAGCGCCTACTTCGAGCACGCCTTCCTGGCGCAGCAGATGGGGGTGGAGCTGGTGGAGGGGCAGGACCTTTTCGTGAAGGACAACTTCGTCTACATGCGCACCACGCGCGGCCCGTTGCGGGTGGACGTGATCTACCGCCGCGTGGACGACGACTTCCTGGACCCCGCCGTGTTCCGGCCTAGCTCCACCCTGGGGTGCGCCGGCCTGCTTGGGGCCTACCGCGCCGGCCACGTGAGCATCTGCAACGCCGTGGGTACGGGGGTGGCCGACGACAAGTCCATCTATCCCTACGTGCCCCAGATGATCGCGTTTTATTTGGGCGAGCAGCCCATCCTGAATAACGTGCCCACCTACATGGGCCGCAACCCCGATGACCTGGTCTACACCCTGGCCAACCTGAAGGACCTGGTGGTGAAGGAGGTGCACGGCGCTGGCGGCTACGGCATGCTGGTGGGGCCGGCGGCTACCAAGGCCGAGATCGAGGACTTTCGCAAGGCCATCCTGGCCAACCCTGGGGGCTACATTGCCCAACCCACGCTCAGCCTGTCGAGTTGCCCGACCTTCGTGGAAAGCGGCATTGCGCCGCGCCACATCGATCTGCGCCCGTACGTTCTCAGTGGCAAGACCGTGCAGATGGTGCCGGGCGGTCTGACCCGTGTGGCGCTGAAAGAGGGCTCGCTGGTGGTGAACTCGTCGCAGGGTGGCGGCACCAAGGACACCTGGATTCTGGAATAGGGAGATCAATATGCTGTCACGCACCGCCGACCATTTGTTCTGGATGGCCCGCTACACCGAGAGGGCCGAGAACACCGCGCGCATGCTGGATGTGAATTACCAGACCACGCTGCTGCCGCAGTCCGACGCGGAGGCGCAGATCGGCTGGAAGGGCCTGCTCAGCATCAGCGAACTGTTGCCGGCCTACAGCGCCCGCCATGGCGCCATTGCGGCGCGCGACGTGATGGACTTCATGGTGAAGGACGAGAGCAACCCGTCCTCCATCCTGTCGTGCCTGGGCGCGGCCCGGGAGAATGCCCGCGCCGTGCGCGGCACGCTCACCACCGAGGTCTGGGAGACGCAAAACCAGACCTGGCTCGAGGTGCTGCGCCGGGTGAAGACGGGCGAGTTCGACCGGGACCCGGCGCAGTTCTTCGACTGGGTCAAGTTCCGCTCCCATCTCTCGCGCGGCGTCACCGTGGGCACCATGCTGATCGACGAGTCGCTGCACTTCATGCGCCTGGGCACCTTCCTGGAGCGGGCCGACAACACGGCACGCCTGCTGGACGTGAAATTCCATGCATTGCAAAAAGACTTCTTTGGCACGGCTGCCGAGAAGGACCAAGAGTACGACTTCTACCACTGGAGCGCGATCCTGCGCAGCGTGTCCGGCTTTGAGGTGTACCGCAAGGTGTACCGCGACGTGATCCGCCCCGAGCGCGTGGCCGAGCTGCTCATCCTGCGCCCGGACATGCCGCGGTCTTTGCACGCCAGCCTCAACGAGGTGGTCAACAACCTGCTGCTGATTGCCAGCGACCCGGCCTGCGAGACCCTGCGCCGCGCCGGCAAGCTGCGTGCCGAACTGCAGTACGGGCGCATCGACGAGATTCTGGCCACCGGCTTGCATGCCTACCTGACGCAGTTCCTGGATCGCGTGAACGACCTGGGTGGCCACATCAGCCGCGATTTCCTGGTCGCCGCCTAGACTCGCACCATGACGAAAAAGACCACCCCCGTGGCCGTTGCAGCCGCGCAAGCCGCGCCGCGTAGCAAGCCATCCAACTACCCGCAGCCCTTTGCCGCGCGCATGGCCGGACGCGAGAAGCGGCCCCTGGGAGACCTGTTCGGGTTGAGCCATTTTGGTGTCAACCAGGTGCGCCTGCTGCCCGGTGCCGGGTCGGCGTTGCGCCACGCGCACTCCCGGCAGGACGAGTTCGTCTACATCCTGCAGGGTGATGCGGTGCTGGTGACGGATGCGGGGGAGACACCGCTTTCGGCAGGCATGTGTGCCGGCTTTCGGGCCGGCACCGGCGACGGACACCAGCTGCTCAACCGCAGCGCGCAGGACGTGGTGTACCTTGAGGTTGGGGACCGCAGCGCGGGCGACACCGTGACCTATCCCGACGATGACATCCAGGCCGTGCTGGTCGACGGCACGTGGCAGTTCGCCCACAAGGACGGCACCCCCTACCCACGCTGACCGCGCTGACCGGCGCTGCTGCCGGCCCGCCTTACTGCTGGATGATGGTGGCGTTCAGCCCCTGGGACTGGACGCGCTGGGCTGCGGCCTGGGCCTCGGGGTAGGTTTCGAACGGCCCGACGCGCACCCGCGTGCGCCGGCCGCTGGCGGTTTCCAGCACCTGCGTGAAAGCGGGCAGATCGGCGCGCATGAGCCGCGCATGGGCGCTGGCCGCGTTGTCGTCCACGGCGAACAGGCCCGCATTGATGAAGAAGCGCCGGTTGGCGACGGGCTCCCGCACGCGGGGCGGGCGCTTGCGCGCTGCGGCGGTGCTGCGGGAGGGCTGGGCTGCCGGCTTGCGGGCCATGGTGTCGGTGTCCGGTGCCTTTGCCGCCGGCGGGGCGGGCGTGGCGGTGGATGGGCTGGCCGGGGCCGCCGCACTGGCTGCGGGCAGGGGGGCAACGGCTGCGCCGGCGGGGGCAGCGTTGGCCGGCCTTGCAGCGGACGCGGCAACGGCCGGGGCGGATGCGGGGGTGAGGGCGGCGGAGGCTGCCGAGGCAGCGCTGGCAGGCGCACTGGCAGCCGGCAGCGCTGCGGGCGGGGCCTGCAGTGCGGAAGCCGGGGCAGCGGGCGGTGTGGCCAGTGCAGCGGCCGGCTCCGAGGCCGGCGCCTGACTCAGCGGGGCTTGCGTGGTGCGGCCCACGGCCACGTTGCGTGGCTCGCCCAGGGCGGCCGGGTTATGGGTCAGCGCGTTCAGGCTGGCAAACACGGCGTACACGCCCACGGCGGCACCCAGCAGCATGGCATTGATGAGCGCCAGCCACCCCATGCGCCGGCGGCTGCTGGCCTGGGCAGTGAGGGCGGCGCAGGCATCGGCAATGTTGGCGTGGTCGGCCAGGGCCTTGGCCATTCGCTTGCGGCACTGGATGTGAAACGCGGCCGTGCCGAACAGGCCGGGAACGATGAAGGCCAGGGCCCCGAAAACCAGTGCCAGCGCCAGCAGTGCGCCCTCGGAAAACTGGAACACCAGGCTGCCAATGCCAAACACCATCAGCGCCAGCCCCACCAGCGCGCCCACATAGGCCAGCGCGGCGCTGCCCAGGTGGCGGAAGGCCAGCCAGTTCAGGGTGCACAGGCCGGCGGCCCAGTTCCAGCTCGGGCCGGCCCGGTCGGCAGCTTCAAAGCGGCTGAAGCGGGTGAGGTAGTAGTCGGTGTTGATCGGGCCGATGGCCGCGCGGTAGAGCGTGGTGGTGACGTCTTCCTCCGGCCGGTCGGCGGCGGCGGACGCTGCGGTGGGAGGGGTGGTGTCGGCGGGCATGGCCTATTTTGGCACGGTACCTGCCGGTGTTTCCAGAGGGGGATTCAGCGCCGCAGCCACTTCCCGGCCCAGCTCAATGACGGCCAGGGCGTAATAGGCGCTCCAGTTGTAGCGGGTGATGGCGTAGAAGTTCTCGGTGCCCGCGATGTACAGCGGCGGGGCGTCGCCGTTTTGCAGTTCGACCAGGGCCAGCGGGCCGGTGTGCTGCAGGGCGGCGGGTTCGAGTTCGACGCCGCCGGCCGCGAGCGCGGCGGGCGTGAAGGTGGGAACGATGTCGGGCGCCAGCAGGGCGGCCTTGTCCACGCCGGTTGCCGGCAGGCGCGCGGCATAGTGGGTGGGCATGCCGCGTTGCCAGTGGAAGGCCTTGAAGTAGTTGGCCACCGAGCCGATGACGTCGGCCGCGCTGTGGAACAGGTCGATGCGGCTGTCGCCATCGAAATCGACCGCGTACTTGCTCCAGCTCGAGGGCATGAACTGGGGCAGGCCCATGGCGCCGGCGTAGCTGCCGCGCAGGGCCAGCGGGTCGGTCCCGGTGCGGTGCGTGAGGCTCAGATAGGCTTCCAGCTCCGACTGGAAGAAGGCTGCGCGCTGTGCCGCGCGGGGGTGCGCGGCGGGGAAGTCAAAGGCCAGCGTGCTCAGCGCGTCGATCACCCGGTAGGTACCGGTCTGCTGGCCGTAGATGGTTTCCACACCGACGATGCCGACGATGATGCTGGCGGGCACACCGGTCTCCTGCTCGGCGCGTTCCAGTGCGGCGCGGTTGTCCTGCCAGAACTTCACGCCGGCTTTGATGCGCACCGGGTCGATGAAGCGGCTGCGGTAGAGCGCCCAGTTCTTGGGAACGCCGGCCGGTGGAGGGGTGATGGCGCGGGCCACGGCGGGCTGGTAGCGGGCATGGCCGATGGCCTGACGCACCCACTCGCGGTCCAGGTCGCGCCGGGCGGCAATGTCGTCGGCGATCTGCAGCACCTCGGGGCGGGTGGCATACAGGGGCCCGCCGGCATCCGCGCGGTTGGCAACGCGCCGGATGGCCTTGGCGTGCTTGCCATGGCGGGCGGTGGCGCTGGCCGTCACGTGGGACAGGGTTGCCTTTTTTTGGGACTGTTTTGGGGTTGCAGCCTGCGTATGCATTGCGCAGAGCGCTATTAAAAATGTAGCAATCGAGAGGAGTTTGCGTGTCACGGGCGATGGGGCGGTAGGGAGGGGCGCTGCGGCCAGGAGAGCTGCCGGAATTCTCGCTGCAGTGTACCCAAGTGCGCCGCTCCGGGCCGGGGGGCGTAGCGCCACGCTTCCAGGCGCAGCAGCCAGTCGCACAGCCGGGCTGCCGCCGGGTCGCCGGCCGCGGCGTCGGGGCGCACCAGGGCGGCGAGCTGGCGGGGGGAGGCGTTGGCGGGCACGCTCCAACCGGCGCGCTGCAGCCGCCGGGCGGCCTGGTGCAGCAGGCGTAGCCAGGGGTCCTGGTGGTGGCGTTCCCACAGTGTCCAGGCCGCGCCCAGCAGGCTGGCCAGTACCACCAGGGCCAGCAGCACATAGCTCAGGTCTTCCCAACTGGGGGACTCGAAGCCCAGGTTGCGCAGCAGGTTGAGTTGCTTGCTCTGCGAATAGTTCAGCACCCACTGGTTCCAGCGGTTGTTCGCGGCGTCCCACAGGGCGCGCAGGTTCAGCGCGAAGCGCGGGCTGACGGTGTTCAGGGCCTGGGCAAAGACGTTGCGCGGCGCCTCCAGACGCAGCAGGGTGCCGGTGCGCCCGGGTGCCACGGCGGAGGTGGGGTCCACCCGCGTCCAGCCCTGGCCGGCGATCCACACCTCGGCCCAGGCGTGGGCATCGCTCTGGCGCACGGTCCAGAAGCCGTCGACGCTGTTGCTTTCACCGCCCTGGTAGCCGGTGACGATGCGCGCCGGAATGTCCAGCGCGCGCGCCAGCAGCACGAAGCTAGAGGCAATGTGCTCGCAAAAGCCGGCCTTGCGGTCGAACCAGAACTCGTCGGCGGTGTGGGTGCCATACACACCGGGCTCCAGCGTGTAGGTGTAGCCGCCGGTGCGCAGACGTTCCAGGATCGCGGCCACCAGGGCGGCGGCGTCGGCACGGGCGTAGCGCGGGTCGCTGCGCATCTCGGCGGCCAGCTGCCGGGTGCGCGGGTTGAAGCCGGCGGGCAGCTCCAGGTAGTCCTGCAGGCCGGCCACCAGGCGGGTGGGGCCGTGACGGAAGGCCGGGTAGCTTTGGGCGCTGTAGCGCACCAGGTCGGACATGGGGCGCTCGGTCACCCATTGCAGGTCGGCAGTCATGCTGGGCGTGTAGCCGCTGACCGTGGGCGCGGTGGGGGTGGCATCCAGCACCAGCAGCCAGGGTCGGTTGTTGGCTTCCAGCGTGACCTGGTAGCGCACGGGCTCGCCTTGCACCTGCAGGTCGGCAGCGGGCTGCATGCGGGGCGGGAACAGCGAGCGCAGAGGGCGCCACTCGCGCCCGTCAAAGGTGGAGAGCACGGGGCCGCGAAAGTACAACGCACTCTGGCGTGGCGCGGGGCCGTCGAAGCGGATGCGCATGGCCACGCTGCTGTCCAGCGCCAGATTGGCCATGGTGCCCACCTGCATGCTGGCCGAGAGGCCGCTGCGCCCGCTCATGGCGTCGCTGGGCACGCCCCACAGTGGCGCCACGCGGGGAAACAGCACGAACAGCACCACCATGATGGGGGCGCCGGCCAGGGCCATCCAGCCGGCCGTTCGGGCGGCCTGCGCCAGGGGCGGGCGCCCCACGGGCATGTGGCTGTTGACCAGGGCCGTCAGCAGGCCTAGCAGCCCGACTAGCATGGCCGCGGCGGTGAGCAGGCTCTGCGAGAAAAAGAAGTTGCTCAGCAGGGTGAAAAAGCCGAGGAAGAAAATGACGAAGGCGTCCCGGCGGGCCCGCATTTCCAGCGTCTTGAGGGCCAGCAGCACCACGATGAAGGTCACGCCGGCGTCGCGCCCGAGCAGCGTGCGGTAGCTGGCGAAGGTGGCAGCGGTGGCCAGCACCAGCAGGCCGGTGAGCCACCAGCGCGAGGGCAGGCTGTCGCCCCGCACGGCGATGTAGCCGCGCCACAGCAAGACCAGGGCCGCCATGGCGCTGCACCACACGGGCAGGTTGTTGACCTGGGGCGCGATGATCCAGCCGATGACGGTGAGCAGGAACAGGGTGTCGCGCGCGTCGCGGGGCAGGGTCTTGAGGCTTTGCAGCATGGCGGGGCCTCAGTACAGGGCCAGCGCCTGCAGGCAGGCTTTGCGGTGGGTGGGCCCGCTGCCGGGGGCAATCTCGGTGCCGGCCAGGCGCAGGCCGTATTGCAGGCCCAGGCTGTCGGCCTGCAATACCCAGGCGCACAGGCGGGCAAGCTGGGCTTCGGTGGCGGCCGCGCCGCCGGCGATGCCGGTGCGCGCCAGATCCAGCCAGAGCTCAAAGCGCTGCACCTGCTGGGCATCACGGCTGACCAGCTCGTCGGTCTTGGCGGCTTTTTTCCACACCACCCGCTTCAGCGGGTCGCCCCGGCGGTAGGCGCGCACGCCATCAAACTCGCCCGTGCTTTGCCGGTGCACCGTGGCGCTGGCGCCGGCGCGGGGCTCGCCAGCAGGCAGGGGAGGCGGGTGTTTCTCCGGTGCCGGGTAGACCAGCACCTGCGCGGCCGGGCGCCACACCGTCCAGACCCGGAAGGTGCCCAGCGGAAAGCGGGTTTCCGCGGTGAGGGCGGGCACGGGGTGCAGGCCGCGGTGCGGTGCCAGAAAGGCCACATGCACCCGGCTGCTGCCCTGGGCCGGCACATCGGTCCAGCTCCAGTGGTCGGTGCCCAGCACGGCCAGGCCAATGCCGTGGCGCACCGATTTGCGCTGGCTCAGGATATTGATGCCAATGGTGGCGTTGGAGCCCGCAAATACTGCGTCAGGCGCTATCAAATGCATAGTAATGCCGCGCAGCGTGCCGTGGCCCACATGCATGCCCACCAGCGCGCTGCCGGCCAGCAGGAAGGTCAGCACATAGCCCAGGTTGAGCTGGTAGTTGATGGACGCCACCAGCAGCACCAGCAGGGTGGCGCCCAGCATGAAGCCGGGGGCGGTAGGCAGGATGTAGACGTTGCGCTGCGTCAGCCGGGTGCTGTCGCGCAGCGGAAGGCGCGACTGGAACCAGACCTGAAAGCGTTTTCTCAGGCCCATCAGGGTAGGGGCACGGCCTGCAGCAGGGCGCGCACCTGCTCGTCGGCGCCGCGCCCGGCGTCGCTGACCGGAATCAGCCGGTGGGCAATGGTCTGTGGCAGGATGGCCTGCACGTCGTCGGGGGCCACGTAGTCGCGCCCGCTCAGCAAGGCCTGCGCCTTGGCGGCCCGCACCACGGCAATGCCGGCGCGCGGGCTCAGGCCCTGGACAAACCACTGGCCCGAGCGGGTGGCGGCAATCAGGTCCTGCACATAGTCCAGCAGCGGCTCGGCGGCGTGGACGGCCAGCACCTGCTGCTGCAACTGCTGCAACTCGGCCTGCGTCAGCAGGCTGGGCAGGCGTTCGACCACATCGCGCCGGTCCTGGCCGGCCAGCAGCTCGCGTTCGGCGGCGCGGTCGGGGTAGCCCAGCGAGATACGCATCAGGAAACGGTCCAGCTGCGATTCGGGCAGGGCGTAGGTGCCCAGCTGGTCCAGCGGGTTCTGGGTTGCGATGACGAAGAAGGGCTGGGGCAGGGGGCGGGTTTCGCCCTCGATGGTGACCTGCTTTTCCTCCATGGCTTCCAGCAGGGCGCTCTGGGTCTTGGGGCTGGCACGGTTGATCTCGTCGGCCAGCAGCACCTGCGCGAAGATGGGTCCCGGGTGGAACACGAACGCCTCCTTGCCGCGCTCGTAGATGGACACACCGGAGAGGTCGCTGGGCATCAGGTCCGAGGTGAACTGCACGCGCGAGAACTGCAGACCGAAGGTGCGGGCCAGGGCGTGTGCCAGCGTGGTCTTGCCCACGCCGGGCACGTCGTCAATCAGCAAGTGCCCGCCAGCCAGCAGGCAGGCCACGCAGTCCTGGATCTGTAAGGATTTCCCCACGATCACCGTGTTAAGCTGGGCCAGCAACGATTGAAGTTTGAGTTGTGCATCCATGGCACGACGTTACCCGAAATTTTGATAGGCGAGTGCTTTGGTGAACAAGACCGGATACTTTACCCACCGCGATTGCCGCAAACATGAAATGGGCCCCGGCCACCCGGAATGCCCCGAGCGCCTGGACGCGATCGACGACCGCCTGCTGATCAGCGGCGTGGGCGACGCGCTGGACCATCGGGAGGCGCCGCAGGCACCCATTGCCGACATCGAACTGGCCCACGGCCGCATGCATGTGGCCGCGTTGCGGGGCCTGACCGACAGCCTGCGCGAGGACATTGCAGCTGGCGGACCGCCCCATGCACAGATCGACCCGGACACCTCCATCAACGTCTACACCTGGGACGCGGCCCTGCGCTCGGCCGGTGCTGCCATTGCCGCCACCGACGCCGTGATGGCCGGCGAGCTGGCCAATGCGTTCTGCGCTATTCGCCCGCCCGGCCACCATGCTTGCCATGACAAGGCCATGGGCTTCTGCTTTTTCAACAACGTGGCCATTGCCGCGCGCTATGCGCTGGAGCGCCACGGCCTCAAGCGCGTGGCCATCGTGGACTTTGATGTGCACCACGGCAACGGCACGGAAGACATCGTGGCGGGGGACCAGCGGATTCTGATGGTGAGCTTCTACCAGCACCCGTTCTACCCGATGGACAGTGCCATTTCGCAGGCCAGCAACCTGGTGAACATGCCGGTGCCGGCCTACACCAAGGGCCCGCAGATACGGGAGCTGATCGAAACCCATTGGCTGCCGCGCCTGGAGGCCTATCAGCCGGAGATGATCTTCATCAGCGCCGGGTTTGACGCCCACCGGGAAGACGACATGGGCCAGATGGGCCTGGTCGAGGCGGATTACGCCTGGATCACCCAGCGCATCAAGGACGTGGCGCAGCGCCACGCGCAGGGCCGCATCGTGTCCTGCCTGGAGGGGGGCTACAGCCTGAGCGCCCTGGGCCGCAGTGTGGAAGCCCACATCCGTGTGCTGGCTGATGTGTGATGACCAGCCCGGTCCGGATGCCTGCACCCCAGCCGATTGACGATCTCCAGGGCTGGCTGACGGCCTTCACACAGCCCTCGGTGCTGGTGGAGCTGCTGGTACTGGCCGTCTGTGTCGCCCTGGCCTGGGGGCTGGTGGCCCTATTGCGCCGGGCGCTGGGGTTGCAGGAGGCGCGCTCCATCTGGTTTGGCAAGCGGGGCATGGACGGGGTCCTGTTCCCGCTGGTGTTGCTGTGCCTGGGCTACGTGGCCCGTGCCGGCCTGGACAAGCTGATGCCGATTGCGGCGTTCAAGGTGGCAATCCCGGTGCTGGTGTCGCTGGTGGTCATCCGCGTGGGGGTCAAGGTGCTGCGCGCCGCCTTTGCCGAGGCGCGCTGGGCGCGCAGCCTGGAGCACACCATCTCGTGGCTGGCGTGGCTGGCCATGGTGCTGTGGGTCAGCGGACTGCTGCCGGTGATCCTGAACGAACTGGACCAGATCACCTGGAAGGTGGGAGGCGCCACGCTGTCGGTGCGCAACCTGATCGAGGGGCTGCTCACGGCGGGGGCGGTGCTCATCATCACACTGTGGATTTCTTCGGCGCTGGAAGCGCGCCTGCTGCGTTCGGCCACGGGCAGCGAGCTGTCGCTGCGCAAGGCGGTGAGCAACGCCACGCGGGCCCTGCTGATGTTCGTCGGTCTGCTGCTGGCCCTGTCGGCGGTGGGCATCGACCTGACGGCCCTGTCCGTGCTGGGGGGGGCCGTGGGCGTGGGCATCGGCTTTGGCCTGCAGAAGCTGGCGGCCAACTACATCAGCGGCTTTGTGATCCTGGCCGAGCGCAGCATGCGCATCGGAGACACCGTGCGCGTCGACGGCTTCGAGGGCGTCATCACCCAGATCAACGCCCGCTACACCGTGGTGCGCTCCACGGGTGGGCGTGAATCCATCATGCCCAACGAATTGCTGATCACCAGCCGGGTCGAAAACCTGTCCCTGGCCGATCCGCATCTGCACCAGAGCACGGTGGTGTCGGTGGGCTATGACAGCGACGTGGACCTGGTGGTGCAGCTGCTGCAGCAGGCGGCGTTGGAGCAGGCGCGGGTGCTGCGCGATCCCGCGCCGGCGGCGTACCTGTCGGCGTTTGGTGCCGACGGGCTGGAGTTCACGCTCGGGTACTGGGTGCGCGACGTGGAGAAGGGGCAGCTGAACCTGCGCTCCGACATTAACCGCGCCATTCTGGCGGCGCTGCGCGCGCACCAGATTGACATTCCGTACCCGCAGCGGGTGGTGCACACCCGCTGAGCGTTACAGGATGGCGCCGGTCTTCTCGCCGCGCTCGTACACCACATGGGCCCGGCCCACGATCAGGGGGTCGAGCTTGCCGATGTGTTCCAGGTCCTTGTTGTAGGGCAGTTTGTGCAGCACGTAGCGCATGGCGTTGAGGCGCGCGCGTTTCTTGCAGTCGCTCTTGATGACGGTCCAGGGCGCATCGGCCGTGTCGGTCTCGAAGAACATGGCTTCCTTGGACTTGGTGTAGTCGTCCCACTTGTCGAGTGACGCCACATCGATGGGGCTGAGCTTCCACTGCTTGAGCGGATGGCCTTCGCGCTCCTTGAAGCGGCGGCGCTGCTCCTTGCGGCTGACGCTGAACCAGAACTTGATGACGTGCACGCCGCTGCGCACCAGATGCCGCTCGAAGTCCGGGGCCTGGCGCATGAATTCGGTGTACTCCTCGTTGCTGCAAAAGCCCATGACGCGCTCCACGCCGGCCCGGTTGTACCATGAGCGGTCAAACAGCACGATCTCTCCGCGTGTGGGCAGGTGCTGCACGTAGCGCTGGAAGTACCACTGGCCGCGTTCGGTTTCCGACGGTTTTTCCAGGGCCACCACGCGGGCACCGCGCGGATTCAGGTGCTCCATGAAGCGTTTGATGGCGCCGCCCTTGCCGGCGGCATCGCGCCCCTCGAACAGGATCACCACGCGCTGTCCGGTTTCCTTGACCCAAGCCTGCAGCTTGAGCAGCTCGGTCTGCAGGCGGAATTTTTCTTTTTCGTAGACGCTGCGCCGCAGCAGGTTCTTGTAGGGATAGCCACCTTCCCGCCAGTCGCCGGCCAGCTCGTCGTCCGGGTTGGGACGGCCTTGTGCGGCCTCGGAGTGCGGGTCGAGCAGCGCCGTGCGCAATGCGCGGCGGTCGTCGGCCGAAGCGCCTTCGAGCAGGGCCCGCAGGGCCTGGGCGCGGGTTGCCGGCTTGCCGTCGGCCGTCAGCAGGGAGAGTGCGGCCTCAACTTGCTGCTCTTGCGCGGCTTGTGTGGCCTCCGTGGTTACAAATTTCTCCAGGCTGCGTGGGCGGGTCGAGGGGGCCCGGTCACCCCGTGCCACGGTGCGCACGCTGGAGCGGGCGGTGGCGGGGGCCGTGGAGGACGCAGGCTTGCGTTGGGTTTTACGTGCCGCTGGGGAAGTTTTTGCAGTGGTAGGTGGCATGGGGCAGGAAGTTGTTCGGGTCAACCGGCCCACGGGCGGGCTGGCCATGGGGGCATACTAGTGGCTTGGTTCGCGCGCAAGGTTGACGCGGGTCAAGTTTTTTTGCGGTTGCGTTACCGTAGCACACAGGTATAATTCAAAAAAGCACGGTCGTTCTATTTTGTGCTTTTTGCGGAGATTGCGACTCAGGCGACACCCTGATGGGGCGTCGCCGCATAGAATCAGACAGTTGACGTGTACGTCAAGTAGAAGAACCAATTTGTAACTATCTGGAGTGGCAGTAATGAAAGTCCTGGTACCGGTTAAACGTGTGGTCGATTACAACGTGAAGGTCCGCGTCAAGTCGGACGGAAGCGGTGTGGATATCGCCAACGTCAAGATGAGCATGAACCCTTTTGACGAAATCGCCGTGGAAGAGGCAGTTCGCCTGAAAGAAAAGGGCGTGGTCACCGAAGTCATCGCCGTGTCCTGCGGCGTGACGCAATGCCAGGAAACCCTGCGCACGGCCATGGCCATCGGCGCTGACCGCGCCATCCTGGTGGAAACCGCCGAAGATCTGCAGCCGCTGGCCGTTGCCAAGCTGCTCAAGGCGCTGGTGGAAAAAGAGCAGCCCGGCCTGATCATCCTGGGCAAGCAGGCCATTGATGACGACTGCAACCAGACCGGCCAGATGTTGGCTGCGCTGGCGGACCTGCCCCAGGCCACGTTTGCCAGCAAGGTTGAAGTCGCTGACGGCAAGGCCGTCGTGACCCGCGAAGTCGACGGTGGTTCCGAGACCCTGTCGCTGAGCATGCCCGCCGTGATCACCACCGACCTGCGCCTGAACGAGCCGCGCTATGTGACGTTGCCCAACATCATGAAGGCCAAGAAGAAGCCGCTCGACACCGTGACCCCCGAAGCACTCGGCGTGGATGTGTCGTCGCGCATCAAGACCCTCAAAGTGGTGGAACCACCCAAGCGCAGCGCCGGCATCAAGGTGCCCGACGTCGCCACGCTGGTTGCCAAGCTCAAGAATGAAGCCAAAGTCATCTAAGGAAAACCCATGACCGCTCTCGTAATTGCCGAACACGACAACGCATCCATCAAGGGTGCAACCCTCAATACCGTGACCGCCGCCGCCAAGTGCGGTGGTGACGTGCATGTTCTGGTGGCCGGCAGCAATGCCGCCGCTGCCGCTGCCGCCGCCGCGCAAATCGCCGGCGTGAGCAAGGTGCTGCATGCCGACAACGAAGCCTTCGCGCACGGCCTGGCCGAAAACGTGGCGGCCCAGGTGCTGGCTGTTGCTGGCAACTACAGCCACATCCTGTTTGCCGCTACGGCATCGGGCAAGAATGTGGCGCCCCGCGTGGCGGCCAAGCTGGACGTGGGCCAGATCTCCGACATCACCAAGGTCGACAGCGCCGATACCTTCGAGCGCCCCATCTATGCCGGCAACGCCATTGCCACCGTGCAAAGTGCCGACGCCGTCAAGGTGGTGACCGTGCGGACCACGGGCTTCGACCCGGCGGCTGCAACCGGCGGCTCGGCTGCGGTGGAAACCCTGGCAGCTGCCGTGGGCAGCGCCAAGTCCGCCTACGTGGGCTCTGAAATTGCCAAGAACGACCGCCCCGAACTCACCGCTGCCAAGATCATCGTCTCCGGTGGCCGCGCGCTGGGTTCCAGCGAGAAGTTCATGGAAGTCATGACCCCCCTGGCCGACAAGCTGGGTGCTGCCATGGGTGCTTCCCGTGCGGCGGTGGACGCTGGCTATGCCCCCAACGACTGGCAAGTGGGTCAGACCGGCAAGATCGTGGCGCCCCAGTTGTATGTGGCCTGCGGCATCAGCGGCGCCATCCAGCACTTGGCCGGCATGAAGGACTCGAAGGTGATCGTCGCCATCAACAAGGACCCCGAAGCGCCAATCTTCAGCGTGGCGGATTACGGCCTGGAAGCCGATCTGTTCACCGCCGTTCCCGAGCTGGTTGCGGCGCTCTGAGCCCTGCCATGAAAAGGGCATCGCGTGCGATGCCCTTTTTTTTCGCGCGTGTGGCGCAGGCCTGCGCCCGCTGCGTGAACAAGCCGTCCGTTATTTAAAGTTTCCTTCTGGAGAGTTCCCATGAGTTACGTCGCCCCCGTCAAAGACATGCTGTTCAACATCGAACACCTGGCCCAGATCGACCAGATCGCCCAAATTCCGGGGTTTGAAGATGCCGGCCTGGATACCGCGCAGGCGGTGCTGGAAGAGGCGGCCAAATTCAATGAGGGTGTTCTCTCCCCCTTGAACTGGGAAGGCGACAAGAACCCCTCCAGCTGGAAAGACGGCACAGTCACCGCCACCCCCGGTTTCAAGGAAGCCTTCAAGCAGTTTGTGGACGGTGGCTGGCAGGGCTTGCAGCACCCAGTGGACTTCGGCGGCCAGGGCCTGCCCAAGACCATTGGCGCAGCCTGCGGCGAAATGCAGAACTCGGCCAACATGAGCTTTGCGCTGTGCCCGTTGCTCTCCGACGGCGCCATTGAAGCCCTGCTGACGGCCGGTTCCGACGAGCTCAAGGCCACCTACCTGGGCAATCTGGTGAGCGGCAAATGGACCGGCACCATGAACCTGACCGAACCCCAGGCCGGCTCCGACCTGGCCATGGTGCGTTCGCGCGCCGAACCGCAGCCTGACGGTACCTACAAGGTGTTTGGCACCAAGATCTTCATCACCTGGGGTGAGCACGACATGGCCGAGAACATCGTCCATCTGGTGCTGGCCCGCGTGCAGGGCGCGCCCGAAGGCGTGAAGGGCATCAGCCTGTTTGTGGTGCCCAAGTTCATGGTCAACAAGGACGGCTCCCTGGGTGCACGCAACGACGTGCACTGCGTCTCCATCGAGCACAAGATGGGCATCAAGGCCAGCCCCACGGCCGTGCTCCAGTATGGCGACCACGGTGGCGCCATCGGCTATCTGGTGGGCCAGGAAAACCGTGGCCTGGAGTACATGTTCATCATGATGAACGCCGCCCGCTACGGCGTGGGGGTGCAGGGTATTGCCATTGCCGAGCGCGCCTACCAGAAGGCCGCCACCTTTGCCCGCGAGCGCGTGCAGAGCCGTCCGGTGGACGGCTCCATGAGCACCAGCGCACCCATCATTCACCACCCCGACGTGCGCCGCATGCTCATGACCATGCGTGCCTACACCGAGGGCTGCCGTGCCATGGCCAGCGTGGCGGCTTCCGCCTACGACGCGGCCCACCACCACCCGGACGCCGAGGTGCGCAAGCCCAACCAGGCGTTCTACGAATTCATGGTGCCGCTGATCAAGGGCTACAGCACCGAGATGAGCCTGGAAGTGACCTCGCTGGCCGTGCAGGTGCACGGCGGCATGGGCTTCATCGAAGAGACCGGCGTGGCCCAGTACTACCGCGACGCCAAGATCCTGACCATCTACGAAGGCACCACCGCCATCCAGGCCAATGACCTGGTGGGCCGCAAGACCGCGCGTGACGGCGGCCAGACGGCCAAGGGCATTGCGACGCAGATCGAAACTACCGAAGCCGAACTCCTCAAGAGCGGCACGGCCGACGCAGTGGCCATGGCCAAGCGCCTGAAAGCCGCCCGCGAAGCCTTCCTGGACGTGGTGAACTTTGTGGCCGGCAACACCAAGGCCAGCCCCAATGCGGTGTTTGCGGGCAGCGTGCCCTACCTCATGCTCGCCGGCAACCTGATGGCGGGCTGGCAGCTGGGCCGCTCCCTGCTGGTAGCGCAGGAGCAGCTGGCTGCCGGCACCGATGCCGCCTTCATGCAGGCCAAGATCACCACGGCACGGTTCTATGCCGACCACATCCTGGTCAAGGCCGCCGGCCTGCGCGACAGCATCGTGGACGGTGCCGACAGCGTGACCGCACTGCCGCTGGACGCTTTCTGATTCCGGCGCAGCGCTTCATCTGCTATTGAAACTGTAGCTACCTGCGCAATAGATGCGGGGGCTACAGGCATATTTCATCCATTTCTTGACGAGGAGACAACATGTCCAAGCTTCCCGCGCCCCTTGACCGCCTGCCGTTTCCGGTGATCGGTTCACCCCTGTTCATCATCAGCAACCCCAAGCTGGTGATTGCGCAGTGCATTGCCGGTGTGGTGGGCTCCATGCCCGCGCTCAACGCACGCCCGGCCGAGCAGCTGGAGGAGTGGCTGATCGAGATCACCGAAGGCCTGGCCGCCTGGAACAAGGCGCATCCGGACCAGCCGGCCGCGCCCTTTGCCATCAACCAGATCGTGCACAAGAGCAACGACCGGCTGGAGCACGACATGGCCCTGTGCGTGAAGTACAAGGTGCCGATCATCATCACGTCCCTGGGCGCACGCGAAGAAATCAACGCCGCCGCCCACAGCTACGGCGGTGTGGTGCTGCACGATGTCATCAACAACAAGCACGCCCGCAAGGCCATAGAGAAGGGCGCCGACGGCCTGATCGCCGTGGCTGCGGGTGCCGGCGGCCATGCGGGCACCAAGAGCCCGTTTGCGCTGGTGCAGGAAATCCGCCAGTGGTTCGACGGCCCCCTGGCCCTGTCGGGCTCCATCTCCACCGGCGACGCCGTGCTGGCGGCCCAGGCCCTGGGTGCCGACTTCGCCTACATCGGCTCGGCCTTCATCGCCACCGAGGAAGCCCGCGCCGCCGAGGCCTACAAGCAGGCCATCGTGCAGGGCAACTCGGACGACATCGTCTACAGCAACCTGTTCACCGGCGTGCATGGCAACTACCTGGCGCCCAGCATCCGCGCTGCCGGCCTGGACCCGGAGAACCTGCCCGAGAGCGACCCCAGCAAGATGAACTTTGGCGGCAGCTCGGCCAAGGCCTGGAAGGAAATCTGGGGCTGCGGTCAGGGCATCGGCGTCATCAACAAGGTGCAGGGCGCGGCCGAGTTTGTGGCCCAGCTCAAGCGCGAGTACGCAGCAGCGCGGGCGCGGTTGCAGTTGGGTTAATTTTGGAGCGGGTGCCAATGAGCGGGGCAATCCATGAAGCTTCATGTTCTCTCTGACCTCCACTTGAACGTTGCGGCATTGGAGGTGCCGCAAACGGATGCGGACGTTGTCATTCTCGCGGGTGACATTGCCCGCCCCAAAGAAGCCATTGAGTGGGCCGGCGCGTTCGATAAACCCATTCTTTACGTGCCAGGCAATCACGAGTTTTACGGCGGCAGTATTGCCTCAACGGTTCAAGAACTGAAACAGTTGTGTGGCTCCAGTGGTATTCGCGTACTCGACAACCATGCCGTTGTGATCGATGGTGTACGTTTTCTTGGAACAACGCTCTGGACCGATTTCCGCTTGTTTGGAGATGGGGCGCAGCGCGAAGTGGCCATCAGCGAAGCCCAGGGTTTTATGCGTGATTTCAGCAGAATTCGCATGGACGAAACGTCAGATGCAATGTTCACGCCGGTTGCGTCCGCAGAGCAGTTCGCCCACCACGCGAACTGGCTGGAGAAAGAGTTGGCCGCGCCATTCGCTGGTAAAACGGTGGTCATCACGCACCATGCGCCTTCACCGAAAAGCATTCATCCGCGGTTTGCGAATTCACCCTTGAACGCCTGCTTTGTCTCCGATGCCGAACGGCTGATCGACGGGGCGCGTGTTGACTTGTGGATACACGGTCACACGCACGACAGTTTTGACTACGAGTTAAACGGCACACGCGTAGTCTGCAACCCACGCGGATATGCCAAGAACGGTGTGAACGAAAACCCGCAATTTGATCCGCACCTCGTCATCGAGATCGTGTGAGAGTCGGTCGTTGAATTTCTAGTAGCGGCTGCTATGGGCAGATAGCGGGTGCTCGTCAAATAATCGACAGTACCCGCTTCGGGCCAAGTAGGTTCTTCGAACAACGTCTGCTTTCAGTCAGTACGCGAGCCTTGTTTTGTATTCATCGCTGATTGTCACGCAATGGGATACCTGTATTGAAGATTTTGTTTCCCGAGTCTTTGATGCCAGCGTCATTGAGGGTTTGCCAAAGTGCCTGTTCAATAACCGCTGAGTGCTCACAAGGACCTATCAATATGCGGTCGATTAACTGGTTTGGTTCAAGGCCTATTAGACCTTTTTCCGGATGATCTTCCAGTTTAATTTTGAGAACTTTTTGAGGTATTCCACCAATCACTTCAACATCTACTGGCACCAGTGGGCTTCTCTCAAGTGCAGGCGACGCGACAACTCTCCACTCTTGCTCCTCTTTGAATGCGGGATGCTTGGTGCAAATGGATGCGTATCGGAGCATGTGGAAGATGGCGTCCCTTGTTCCAGCTCGACCAAGGGCTTGAAGGAAGTTTGCATTCTTTTCAATTGAATCAGCGACAGCATTGAACTCTTCTTGCAGCCCGACTTCATCGAGGTACGCTACTGGCATGGAGTACGCTGCTAGTGCATTGCTTTCACGGAATAGAGCGCCGCCGTTGACTACGATTGCAACACCTGCGTTACCACCGTAAGCCCGCCACATTGAGAGGCGACCATAACGGTCATCTTCTGCTACGTGTTCCGATAAGCACAATACATATGTGTCTTTGCGAAACCCTGGAATCCATGCGTTAAAAGAGTTTTCAATCTCTTCTGTGATTCCCTCGAATTGGGCGTTTAGGAACTGCTTTAGTTTTGTTCCAGCTTCGGATTTATATGCCTTGATCACACAGTCAAGGCCGTGTTCAACTTCAGAGAAGTCGTTCATCATCAATGTGTTCCGCATCCACAGAGTGCTATTGCGAAGAATGTCCATCGCTGTGGCAGCGGAGGTGTAATAAACAAACCTGCCACCCTGGGCTTTTACTCTTTGTATGACTTTTGAAGCGTATGGGTAAAACACACCGCTAAACGCCTCAACCTGCTCTTTGTTCAATGGCATTGTTCTGTCCCTTTTGTCTCTGGTGCATCTTAACGATTGCGCACATCACACTAGGGCGGTGATGGTCGGACGACTGCTTGCTGACAATCTTTCTAGAAATGCGGATGGCAGCTTTGGGGCGATTGTGTGAGTACGCTTCGTCAAGCCGAAAACCTCTTTTGTAGCTTTGGCGGTCTACCGATTTCAATCGACGTTGGACCGTACTGAGCCCATGCGATCAATGGGGCAGATCATGTGCGCCTTGAGGCGTGTGTCACCGTGGTTTCGCTTGGTATTGCATGAGTTGCAGGCGATTCACACCAGCGCTTCTTTCACAAAATCCAGCCGATCTTGGCCAAAGAACATGGTGTCGCCCACAAAGACCGTGGGCGCTCCGAACACGCCGCGCCGCACGGCTTCTTCGGTGCTGGCTTTCAGGGCGCCTTTCACTTCTGGGTCGCTGGCCAGCGCCTGGATCTCGGCAGGGTCGAAGCCGGCCCGAGCCAAGGTCTGAGCCACGGCCATCGGGTCGTTCAGATTCACGCCGTTTACCCACAGCGCGTTGAACAACGCCGTGAGCATGGCGTCCAGCCGGTCTGGCTGGCGCAGCTGCACGCCGATGGCGGCGCGCATGAGCTGGAGGGTGTTGATGGGAAAGTAGGGGTTGATCTGGAACGGCACACCGTAGCGCTTGGCAAAGCGGCCCAGGTCTGCATTCATGTAGAGGCCTTTGGCCGGCACGGTGGCGGGCGATGCATTGCCCGTGGCCTGGAACACGCCGCCCAGCAGCATGGGCCGGTAGACCAGCGTGGCCCCGGCCTGGTCGCACAGCGCGGGTAGCTGGGTCCAGGCCAGGTAGCTGGCGGGGCTGCCCACGTCAAAGAAAAATTCCGCGGTTTTTGACATTGTCGACTCCATGGTTAAACGATCGTTTGTTAAACGTACGTTATGCTATGAGCCATTGCATGTCAACAGGAAATACCCAGGGTCCCCTATGCGCTACGCCAAGAACCACAAGGACGAAACCCGCCAGAAGCTGCTGGAGCGCAGCCGCGCCATTGCCAAGAAGGGGGGCTTCAAGGCCACGGGGGTGGATGCCCTGATGGCCTCCATCGGCCTGACCGGGGGCGCCTTCTACAGCCATTTCCCGTCCAAGCAGGCGCTGTTCGAGGCCCTGATCGCACAGGAAATGGACAACAGCAGCGCCATGTTGGCGGGCGACCAGGATTCGCCCGACAACCACGTCGCCAAATGCCTGCGCGACTACCTCAGCAGTTTCCACGCCATGAACCCCGAGGTGGGTTGCGTGCTGCCTACGCTGGGCGCAGAAATTGCCCAGGCCGGCCCCGAAGTGCGCAGCACAGTGGAGGCCGCGCTCAAGCGCACGCAGAAGAGCTGGAGTCAGCGCACCGGCGACCCCGATGCCGGCTGGGCCCTGATCGCCCAGTGCGTGGGTGCTCTGGTGCTGGCGCGCGCGGTGGAGAGCGACCGCACCCGCAAGGAGATTCTGGCGGCCAGCCGCCGCTTTCTTGACAAGGCCATGCCCACCAGCAACGCCACCCAGAACGTCCGCAGCAAGGCTGCCGTGTAGGCCATCTTCCGACCGTCCTCTTCAACCCAGGAGCCATCCATGACCACACCCACACCCCAACCCAAAGTCGCGCTGATCATCGGCGCGGGCGACTCCACCGGCGGCGCCATTGCCAGGCGCTTTGCCCGCGAGGGCTTCATTGCCTGCGTCACGCGCCGCACGGCGGACAAGCTGCAGCCCCTGGTGGAGAGCATCCACGCCGAAGGCGGCCAGGCCTTTGGTTATGCCAGCGATGCACGCAAGGAAGAGGACGTGGCAGCGCTGTTCACGCAGATCGAGGCCGAGCACGGCCCCATTGAGGTGATGGTGTTCAACATCGGCGCCAACGTGCCCTGCAGCATCCTGGAGGAGACTGCGCGCAAGTACTTCAAAATCTGGGAGATGGCCTGCTTCAGCGGTTTTCTCAACGCGCAGCAAGCCGCCCGGCGCATGGTCACGCGCGGGCGCGGCACCATTCTGTTCACCGGCGCCACGGCGGGCTTACGCGGCTCGGCCAATTTTGCCGCGTTTGCAGGGGCCAAGCATGCCTTGCGTGCTCTGGCGCAGAGCATGGCGCGCGAACTCGGTCCGCAGAACATCCACGTGGCCCACGTAGTGGTGGACGGTGCGATCGACACCGATTTCATCCGCACCACCTTCCCCGAGCGCTACGCCCTGAAGGACCAGGACGGCATTCTCAACCCCGAGCACATTGCCGAGAACTACTGGCACCTGCACAGCCAGCCGCGTGACGCCTGGACCTTTGAGTTGGACCTGCGGCCGTACATGGAGCGCTGGTAAGCGGCCCCGGTGACCGGGTGTTCAGCACGGCCAGGTGGCGCCGTGCTCCGGCACCAGCGCGCGCCAGCCCAGTTCGTGCTGGATACGTCCGCGCAGCGCATCCGAGGCCTCCATGTCACCGTGGATGACGTAGACTTGGTCAGGCGCCCGTTTCAGGGTGCGCAGCCATTGCATCAGCTGTTCGCCATCGGCGTGGGCCGAGGCAGATTCCAGTTGCACGATTTCGGCATTGACTTCCACGTCGCGACCATGGATGCGCACAGACTTGGCGCCGCTGGCCAGTGTGGCGCCCCGCGTCCCGGGGGCCTGGAAACCGGTGAGGATGACCATGTTGCGGTGGTTGCCCGCATGGTGCTCCAGATGGTGCAACACTCGCCCGCCAGTGGCCATGCCGCTGGCCGACAGAATGACCATGGGGCCATGGCGTGAGGCCAATGCCTTGGATTCGTCGGTGCTGTTGATCATGGTGGCGCAGTGCACCAATGCCTGCACCTCATGGGCGTTGAGCCGGTGCTCGCCCATGTGTTGCTCCAGCAGGTGTGTGGTGTGGATGGCCATGGGGCTGTCCAGAAAAATCGGCAGGGAACGTGGAATTTTCCCCTGCGCCTTGAGCTGCGCAATGGCATGCAGCAGCGCCTGCGCCCGGCCAACGGCAAACACGGGCACCACCGCCACGCCGCCGCGCTTGGCCAGACGCTGCAGCGCCGGCGCCAGCTCGGCCTGCAGATTCTCAGCCGGATGGCGCCGGTTCCCGTAGGTGGACTCGACCAGCAGGGTGTCGGCCATGGGCGCGGGGTCTGGGGGGTACATGAGGGAGTCGTCGGGCCGCCCCAGATCGCCGGAGAACAGGATGCGCCGGCCTGCCACTTCCAACAGAACGCTGGACGCTCCCAGAATGTGGCCTGCGGAACTTAGTGTCACACGCCAGTCCGGAATGGGCTGGAAGGCGGTCCGGACGGGAACGGCCTTGATCAGCGGCAGGCAGTCCAGCGCATCCTGCCGGGTGTACAGGGGCAGGGCAGGGACGTGCTGTGAAAAACCATGACGATTGGCAAAGGCGGCGTCTTCCTCCTGGAGGTGGCCGCTGTCGGGCAGCAGGATCTTGCACAGGGCCTGGGTGCCGGGCGATGCGTAGGCATGGCCCGTGAAGCCCTCCTTGACCAGCAGGGGCAGGTAGCCGCTGTGGTCCAGGTGGGCATGGGTGAGGACCACGGCGTCCACCTGGTCGGGGGCGATGGGCAGCGGATTCCAGTTGCGCAGGCGCAGTTGCTTGTAACCCTGGAACAGTCCGCAGTCCACCAGCAGACAGCGGTCCGCATGGCGAACCAGGTATTTGGAGCCGGTGACGGTGTCGGCTCCACCCAAAAAGGTGATGTTGACGCTCATGTGACGTTGCTTTGCTCACAGCAGCCCTTGTCCGGGTGGACAAAAAAAATGCCGCTGGGTCCTTTATAGACCGCAGCGGCATGGTTCTGCCAGGGGTGGGTGGAAAAATTGCCGAATATCAGCTGAAAAAACTCTTCAGCCGGTCGGTCCAACTGTCGCCCGAGGGAGAGTGTTTGCTGCCACCCTTGCGCAGGGACTCATCGAGTTCGCGCAGCAGCTTGCGCTGGTGCTCGGTCAGCTTGACCGGTGTTTCGACGGAGATGTGGCAGTACAGGTCGCCCGGGTAGCTGGCACGCACCCCCTTGATGCCCTTGCCGCGCAGCCGGAACTGCTTGCCGGTCTGGGTGCCTTCCGGGATGTCAATCGCTGCCTTGCCGTCCAGGGTCGGCACATCGATTTCGCCGCCCAGAGCCGCAGTGACCATGCTGATGGGCACCGAGCAATGCAGGTCATCGCCGTCCCGCTCAAAGATGTCGTGCTTCTTGAGGCGGATCTCGATGTACAGGTCGCCGGCCGGGCCGCCATTGGTTCCGGGCTCGCCATTGCCGGTGCTGCGGATGCGCATGCCACCATCGATGCCGGCGGGAATCTTGACTTCCAGTGTCTTCTGTTTCTTGACCTTGCCCTGACCATGACAGGCCATGCAGGGCTCGGGAATGACCTTGCCGGCGCCGCGGCAGGTGGGGCAGGTTTGCTGTACGCTGAAGAATCCCTGGCGCATCTGCACGGAACCGGAGCCGCTGCAGGTGCCACAGGTCTTGACCTGGGTGCCGGGCTTGGCGCCGCTGCCCTTGCAGGTCTCGCAGGCGTCCCAGCTGGGAATGCGGATCTGCGCGTCCTTGCCGCGGGCCGCTTCTTCCAGGGTGACTTCCATGGCGTAGCTCAGGTCGTTGCCGCGGAACACCTGGCGGCCACCGCCTGCGCGGCCGCGTTGCTGGCCGAACATGTCGCCAAAAATATCGCCAAAGGCCTCGGCAAAGCCGCCGTAGCCTTCTGCGCCCCCCCGCATGTTGGGGTCCACGCCGGCGTGCCCATGCTGGTCGTAGGCCGCGCGCTTCTGCGGGTCCGATAGCATTTCGTAGGCTTCCTTGGCTTCCTTGAATTTTTCCTCGGCCGCTTTGCCGGCTTCACCCTGGTTGCGGTCCGGGTGGTGCTTCATCGCGAGTTTGCGATACGACTTCTTGATGTCTTCGTCAGAGGCGTTCTTGGGAACGCCCAGCACTTCGTAAAAATCTCTTTTAGCCATTGTTGCCAGACGCTAGGGGTCTTCGATTGAGGGTGCAAATGTGATGCAAAACGCCGCGCCGACGTTCCGTGCGGAACACTTCGGTCGCGGCGGGTCAATGCAGCGCGCGGTGGGCGCGCTTAACCTTTTTTGACTTCCTTGACTTCTGCGTCCACCACGTTGTCGTCTTGTGCCTGGGAAGCCGACGCACCGGCGTGGGCCTGCTCGGCACCCGACGCATCACCGGCCTGAGCAGCCTGCTGGGCCTGCTGGTCGGCGTACATCTTCTCGCCCAGCTTCTGGCTCACGGTCATCAGCGCGGTGTTCTTTTCGTCAATCGCGGCCTTGTCGTCGCCCTTGATGGCGTCTTCCAGGTCCTTGATGGCGGCTTCGATCTTTTCCTTCTCGCCGGCATCGAGCTTGTCGCCGTACTCGGCCAGGCTCTTCTTCACGCTGTGCACGCTGGAGTCGGCCTGGTTCTTGGACTGCACGAGCTCGAGTTTCTTCTTGTCGTCTGCAGCGTTGAGTTCGGCGTCTTTCACCATTTGCTGGATCTCCGCTTCGGACAAACCGGAGTTGGCCTTGATGGTGATCTTGTTTTCCTTGCCGGTGCCCTTGTCCTTCGCGCCCACGTGCAGGATACCGTTGGCGTCGATGTCAAACGACACTTCAATCTGCGGCGTGCCACGCGGTGCGGGCGGGATGCCTTCCAGGTTGAATTCGCCCAGCATCTTGTTGCCAGCGGCAATCTCACGCTCGCCCTGGAAGACCTTGATGGTCACGGCTGGCTGGTTGTCGTCCGCGGTCGAGAAGGTCTGTGCGAACTTGGTCGGAATCGTGGTGTTCTTGCTGATCATCTTGGTCATCACGCCACCCATGGTCTCGATACCGAGCGACAGGGGCGTCACGTCCAGCAGCAGCACGTCCTTGCGGTCACCGGCCAGCACCTGGCCCTGAATGGCGGCGCCCACGGCCACGGCTTCATCGGGGTTCACGTCCTTGCGGGGTTCCTTGCCGAACAGTTCCTTGACCTTTTCCTGCACCTTGGGCATGCGGGTCATGCCGCCGACCAAGATCACGTCGTGGATGTCCGAGGCGGAAACGCCAGCGTCCTTCAGGGCCGTGCGGATCGGGGCAATGGTGCGCTCGATCAGTTCTTCGACCAGGCTTTCCAGCTTGGCGCGGGTCAGCTTGATGTTCAGGTGCTTGGGACCGGAGGCATCGGCGGTCACGTAGGGCAGGTTGATGTCGGTCTGCGCGCTGCTGGAGAGCTCGATCTTGGCTTTTTCCGCGGCTTCCTTCAGGCGTTGCAGGGCCAGCACATCCTTGCTCAGGTCCACGCCCTGTTCCTTCTTGAACTCGCCAATGATGAAGTCGATGACGCGCTGGTCGAAGTCTTCGCCGCCCAGGAAGGTGTCACCGTTGGTGGACAGCACTTCGAACTGCTTCTCGCCATCGACATCGGCGATTTCGATGATGGACACGTCGAACGTGCCGCCACCCAGGTCATAGACGGCAATCTTGCGGTCGCCCTTTTCGTTCTTGTCCAGACCAAAGGCCAGGGCCGCGGCGGTGGGTTCGTTGATGATGCGCTTGACGTCCAGACCGGCAATGCGGCCGGCGTCCTTGGTGGCCTGGCGCTGGGCATCGTTGAAGTAGGCGGGCACCGTGATCACGGCTTCGGTCACTTCTTCGCCGAGGTAGTCTTCGGCGGTCTTCTTCATCTTGCGCAGCACGTCGGCGCTGACCTGCTGGGGGGCGAGCTTGTTGCCGCGCACTTCTACCCACGCGTCGCCATTGTCGGCGGCAGCAATGGTGTAGGGCATCAGGTCGATGTCCTTCTGCACTTCCTTTTCGGTGAACTTGCGTCCGATCAGGCGCTTGACGGCGTACAGCGTGTTTTTCGGGTTGGTCACGGCCTGGCGCTTGGCCGACGCGCCGACCAGCACTTCGCCATCTTCCTGGTAGGCAATGATGGACGGCGTGGTGCGGGCACCTTCCGCGTTTTCAATGACCTTGGGCGTGTTGCCCTCCATGATGGCCACGCACGAATTGGTGGTTCCGAGGTCAATGCCGATGATTCTTCCCATGATTTACTCCTGCTATTTTTGAAAATTCAGATGGGGGTCACTTGAAGCCTGTTTTGCCGATTTCAAGAGCCCCTGGGTGCCAGCTGGTTTCTGGTCCAACCGGATTGGTGCCGGAAACGCCTTATTTCGGGGCCGACACAACGACCAGCGCCGGGCGCAGCACGCGATCGGCGATCGTATAGCCCTTTTGCAGCACGCTGACTACGGTGTTGGCCTCTTGCTCCGAGGGGGCTACGCTGATGGCTTGGTGTTGATGTGGGTCAAATTTGGTTCCTGCGGCCGGATTGATGGCCTGTACCTTGTTGCGCTCCAGCGCGGCAATGAGCTGGCGCAGGGTAGCTTGGGCGCCTTCACGAATCTGTTCGGAGGTGGCGTCCTTGATGATCAGGCCGGCTTCCAGGCTGTCAGCCACCGGCAGCAGGCTTTCGGCGAAGCTTTCCAGGGCAAATTTCCGGGCTTTGGAAATCTCTTCCTCGGCACGTCGCCGGGCATTTTCGGATTCGGCTTTGGCACGCAGGTACTGGTCGGCCAGCTCGCTGCTCTTGGCTTGCAGCGCAGCCAAGTCGGCCTGGGCCTGGGCCAGAGCGTCTGCTCCCTGCATCGCTTGCGCGCCGACCAGGTCTTCCGTGCTCTGGTATTGGGCGCTGGCTGCGCCGGAGTGGGGATGGGATGGGTTTTCAGACATGCAAATACATCAGGTTGATTACTTCCGAATCCAGTTGTGGGGATTCAGGAACACAATTCAAGAGGGCGCGCAGCATTTCTGCGGCACGCCCCCGCCATGGCCGCCGGAATCAGCCCGCAACGGCCAGCAGTTCGACGTCGAATTTCAGGGTTGCGTTGGGGGGAATCACACCGCCGGCACCGCGGGAGCCGTAGCCCAGCTCGGCGGGAATGATCAGGGTGCGGGTGCCCCCCACCTTCATGCCGGCAACCCCTTCGTCCCAGCCGCGAATGACCATGCCGGCGCCCAAGTGGAAGACAAACGGGTCGTTGCGGTCCTTGCTGGAGTCAAACTTGGCGCCCTGGGTGCCGTTGTTGTACAGCCAGCCCGTGTAGTGAACCGTGACGGCTTGACCCTTGGTGGCGACGGCGCCGGTGCCCTCGGTGGTGTCTTCGTATTGCAGGCCGGTGGTGGTCGTTTGCATGGAAAGTCCTTTGCGCTATGAAAATGGGGTGTGGCGGTACGGGTTGCCGGTACGCCGCGAGTCGGGGTTATCCCGCAAAGTGTGAAATTATGCTGCAGATAAAAAAAGACAGGCCCAGCCTGTCTTTCGTGTGTCGGGCGGGGCCACGCCCCGCAGCCACGGGTTTACTTCGACTTCTTGGCCTGTCCGGCGGCCCACTTGCCGGCAAAAGCCTGCAAATCGCCGAGTCGCTTCAGCAGGTCGGCGCCGGCGAGCGTGACGGCGTAGCCATCGTTGCCATGGGTCATCAGGCCGGCCTCGCGCAACTCCTTGATGCGGGTGTTGAGCGTATTGGGGGTAATGCCGCCTACGCTGTCCTGCAGCAAGCGGAAGGTTTGGGCGTGTCCGTCGCGCAAGGCCCACAGCACGCGCATGGCGTAGCGCGATTCCAGCAATTCCAGCAGCTGACCAATGGCAACCGATTCTTTCGAACTCATTAACTACCTCTCCTCGATGCGGTATTTTGGCCGGGCGGCTGCGCAGCCGCTGCGGCTGCATTCGTTGCACGACATATTAAATCAACTGAAACTATATCGCAGTTTTCTGCCTGCTACAAGATTCATAGCTGACGCGGACTGAAAACAGGCGGGTTAGAACGTGGCCTGGACTTCGGATAGCAGCGCGGGCGTGATGTCGGGCAGCACGCCAAACCAGGCTTCAAACGCAGGACGCGCCTGGTTGAGCAGCATGCCCAAGCCATTGACCGTGGCATTGCCCCGTTGGCGCGCGGCGGCCAGCAAGGGCGTTTCCATGGGGACGTAGATGATGTCGGACACCAGCGCATGGGCGGGGAGCCGGTCCAGCGCCAGGTCCAGAGCTGCTTCACCCTGCATGCCCTGGTTTGTCGTGTTGACCAGCAGCGCCACGTCGGCCAGGGCTTCATGCCGGTCTTCCCAGGGTACGGCGTGTACGGGCGAGCCGAATTCCTGCGCCATGTCGTGCGCCTTGGCCCAGCTGCGGTTGGTCAGGCGAATGTCGCGTGCGCCGCTTTCTATCAGGCTGACGATCACAGCCCGCGCCGCGCCGCCTGCACCCACGACCGTGACGGGGCCGGCGTCGGCGCGCCAGTCGGGCCGGGCATCGAGGAGGCTCTGGATATAGCCAAAGCCATCGGTGTTGCGGCCGGTCAATGATCCATCGGGTTCCACCACGATGGTGTTGATGGCGCCGATGCGCTGGGCCAGCGGCTCAACCCGGTCCACCAGCGGAAGTGCCGCTACCTTGTGCGGAATGGTCAGGTTGCACCCGGCAAAACCCAGCACCGGCAGGCTGCGCAAGGCGGTTTCCAGTTGCGCCGGTTGCACCGGCAGCAGCACATAGGCTCCGCGCAGCCCGAGCTGCCGGATCCAGTGGTTGTGGATGACCGGAGAGCGTGAGTGCGCCACCGGCCAGCCCATGACCCCCGCCAGCGTGTAGGTGTGGTCGTCCGCCATGGGGCGATACCCTTACAGGTTGTCGGTGAAGCTGCGCAGCTTGTCCGAGCGGCTGGGATGCTTGAGCTTGCGCAGCGCCTTGGCCTCGATCTGGCGGATGCGCTCGCGCGTCACGTCGAACTGCTTGCCCACTTCTTCCAGGGTGTGGTCGGAAGTCATCTCGATACCGAAGCGCATGCGCAGCACCTTGGCTTCGCGCGGCGTGAGGCTGTCCAGAATGTCTTTCACCACGTCGCGCAGGCCGGCTTGCATGGCGGCCTCCATGGGGGCGGTGTTGGCGCCGTCCTCGATGAAATCGCCCAGGTGGCTGTCGTCATCGTCCCCAATAGGGGTTTCCATGGAGATCGGCTCCTTGGCAATCTTCATGATCTTGCGGATCTTGTCTTCCGGAATCTCCATGCGCTCGGCCAGCACGGAGGCATCGGGCTCGAAACCGAACTCCTGCAGGTGTTGGCGGCTGATGCGGTTCATCTTGTTGATGGTCTCGATCATGTGCACCGGGATGCGGATGGTGCGCGCCTGGTCCGCAATGGAGCGGGTGATGGCCTGGCGGATCCACCAGGTGGCGTAGGTCGAGAACTTGTAGCCGCGGCGGTATTCGAACTTGTCCACGGCCTTCATCAGGCCGATGTTGCCTTCCTGGATCAGGTCCAGGAACTGCAGGCCGCGGTTGGTGTATTTCTTGGCGATGGAAATCACCAGGCGCAGGTTGGCCTCGATCATTTCCTTCTTGGCGGCGCGCGAGGCGTATTCGCCAGCGTTCATCAGCTTGTTGATGTCCTTGAGCTGGTCCAGCGGCACCACCACGCGCGACTGCAGGTCGGTCAGCTTCTGCTGCAGGTCCTGCACCGGCGGAATGTTGCGGCCCATGACCGCGCTCCAGGGCTTGCCGGCCGCAGCCTGCTTCTCGATCCACTTGAGGTTGAGCAACTGCGATGCCACCTTGTTGCCGTTCTTGTCGCGACCGCTGAAGTCGGCGATGAACTGCTCCTGGGGGTAGCCGCACTTGTCCACAATGATGCGGCGCAATTCGCGCTCCTTCTTGCGCACGTCGTCCACCTGGGAGCGCACCATGTCGCACAGCTTCTCGATGGCCTTGGCGGTGAAACGGATGGACATCAGCTCTTCGCTCAGGGCCTTTTGGGCCTTGGTGTAGTTGGGCGTGCCGTAGCCTTCCTTGTCGTACACCTTGTGCACTTTTTCGAACAGCTCGCGCAGGCGGTCGAAACGTTCCAGCGCCTGCTTCTTGAGTTCTTCCAGCTTCTTGGTCAGGGCCTTGGAGCCGCCCTTGCCGTCGTCGTCGTCGGCTTCGTCGAACTCGTCGAAGTCTTCCTCGGCCACATAGTCGTCAGCCTCGTTCGGGTTGGAGAAACCGTCCACGATGGTGGTGATGACGACCTTGCCTTCGCGGATTTCCTCGCCCAGGCGCAGGATTTCGGCAATGGTGGCGGGGGAGGCCGAGATGGCTTCCATCATGGCCATCAGGCCGCCTTCGATGCGCTTGGCGATCTCGATTTCGCCTTCGCGGGTCAGCAGCTCCACCGTGCCCATCTCGCGCATGTACATGCGCACGGGGTCGGTGGTGCGGCCGAACTCGCTGTCCACGGTGGACAGGGCGGCTTCGGCTTCTTCCTCGGCTTCTTCGGCCGTGGCCGCGGTGGACACATTGTTGTTGAGCAACAGGGTTTCCGCGTCCGGGGTCTGTTCGTATACCGCCACGCCCATGTCGTTCAACATGGAGATCACGACTTCCAGCGTTTCGGCATCGACCAGCTTGTCGGGCAGGTGGTCCGAGATTTCGCCGTGCGTCAGGTAGCCACGGGTCTTGCCCAGGGTAATCAGCGCCTTGAGGCGCTGGCGGCGCTTGGCGATGTCTTCTTCGGACAGGACGGTTTCGTCCAGACCGAATTCCTTCATCAAGGCGCGTTCCTTGGCCTTGCTGATCTTCATGCGCAGGGGCTTGACCTTCTCGCCTGTTGCCGAGGTGGTTGCCGCGGGCTCGCCTACCAGATCGGCCTCAATGTCCGACATGTCCATGTCGTCGCCCGACGACTCTGCTGCTGCCTTGGGTTTGCGCCCGCGCTTGGCTCCGGTCTTGGCTGGCGCGCTGGATTCTGCTGCTGCCGCTTTCGGTGGGCGGCCCGGTTTTTTCTTGACGGCTGCGCCGGCATTGAGAAGCGCGTCAGCGGCTTCTTTCAATTGCTGGGCTTTTGTCTTGGTAACAGGTGGCTTGGATGCGGGCACGGCTTTGGCTTTCTTATCGGACTTCGGCGGGGACTGAACGGGCTTGGCAGATTTTTGAGCGGGCATGCGAAAACCTCAGGACATCAAAAAAACAGGCGAACAGAACAAGGGCCGTTGAGGTCGCTGGCGCAGCGGCCCTAATAGGCAAGACAGGGAAGGACATTCCCCAAAAGGCAAGATGGGAGGGCGAACATTTGGAATGCAGTCCTTGCGGTAAGGTGGCCGGTTGTGATCTTGTCAACGCTTGGCCTGGCCCGGAGGTGCTGCTGTCGCTCTTGCCGAAACAACCGGTTAGTATAGCGCGGAAATGCACCATTTCCAGTTGAAATGGGCGTTTTGCAGAAATTCGGGAGCCGAATGCGGCCGGCGTGTTACGCCACGGGGCGGGTCACTGCTTCTCGGGCGGTGCAAACGAAATGAGCTGCTTGAGCTGGCGCCAGCGTTCATCGAGTTCGCGGTAACGGGCAAAGGCCGAGGGATCGCTGGCGGCCGCGGCACTGGCTTCGTCTTTCTGTTTTTCGATCTGAACCAGCAGCATGCGGTTGAGCAGATCGCGCAACTCAGGCGCAGATTCACTGGCGGGTTCGAGGGGCACCGGCGCATGCACCATCAGGCGCAGGACATGGGCCTCTTCGGTGTGGCCCGGCAGCGCTTCCTTCAGTGCGCCCCAGGGCAGGGGACCGTGCTCGTGCAGCTGGGCTTCCAGCCAGGCCAGCAGCGGACCATGCGGCGCGGGCAATTCACACAGCAAATGGTGGTCTTCCTGCGTCAGGGTTTCCCACAGGGCGCTGTGGCTGAACAAGATGCGGGTGGCATGGTCGGCACGCGTGGCCAGCGGGCCGCGCAGGGGCGGGCGGCTGGGGCGCTTGGCTTCCCACTTACTTTTGCCTTCCCATTTTCCCTTTCCTTCCCACTTCCCGTCCCATTTGCGCTTGCTTTTCCAGCTGTCGGCGGCCTCGCCGTCACCTGGGTGGGCCCATGTGGTTGCGGTGGCGTGATCGGCGTAGTCATCGGGTTCGCTGCTGTGCCGTG
Source organism: Rhodoferax sp. (assembly GCA_019449595.1). Taxonomy (GTDB): domain Bacteria; phylum Pseudomonadota; class Gammaproteobacteria; order Burkholderiales; family Burkholderiaceae_C; genus Allorhodoferax. Next base: position 662,974 of record JAGRPL010000004.1, read on the forward strand.
CCGCAGACGGGGTCTTGTTCCCGCTGCCGGCCGCCCACAAAGCGCCCAGTTCCTGACTCGGCAGTTGCACCTGCGTGGCCAGCTCGCCGAGCAACTGCAGCTTGAGGGCTCCGTCGGGCAGCAGCGCCCAGAGCGGCTTGGCGTTGCTGGCCAGGTGGGCACGGCCTTCGGCTGTATTCAGGTCGCAACCCTCGCGCGCGGCTTCCAGCAGAAAGCGGGAGAGCGGCGTGGCTTCGCCCACATACTGGGCAAAGGCGTCCTTGCCGTGTGCGCGGATGAAGCTGTCGGGGTCGTGCTCGGCCGGCAGGAACAGGAACTTGATGCTGCGCACATCGGTGGCATAGGGCAGCGCGGCATCCAGCGCCTTGCGCGCGGCGCGCCGGCCAGCGGCATCGCCGTCAAAGCTGAACACCACGGCATCGGTGAAGCGAAAGAGCTTGTGCACGTGCTCGGCAGTGCAGGCCGTTCCCAGCGTGGCCACGGCATTGGGAAACCCCAGCTGGGCCAGCGCCACCACATCCATATAGCCTTCGGTGACCAGCACATAGCCTTGCTCGCGCAGGGCGTTGCGGGCCTCGAACAGGCCGTAGAGCTCACGGCCCTTGCTGAAGACCGGGGTTTCGGGGGAGTTGAGGTACTTGGGCTTTTCGTCGCCCAGCACGCGCCCGCCAAAACCGATGCATTCGCCCTTGATGTTGCGAATGGGGAACATGATCCGGTCGCGAAAGCGGTCGTAGCGTTTTTCCTCGGTAGCGCCGTCTTCCGTGTGGGTTATGACCAGGCCGCTTTCCACCAGGAGCGGGTCGTCGTAATGGGGGAACACGCTGGCCAGGCTGCGCCAGCCTTCGGGTGCGTAGCCCAGGCCAAACTGCTTGGCTACCCGGCCCGACAGGCCACGGCCCTTGAGGTACTGCACTGCCTTGGGGGAGTCCTTCAGATGGCGGCGGTAGGCCTCACCCGCCTTTTCCAGCACGTCGGTCAGGGTGTTCTGTTTCTGCCGCTGTTCCTGGGCACGGGCGCGGTCTTCGGGTGAGGCATCGTCTTCGGGAATCTGCATGCCGTATTGCTGGGCCAGGTCCGTCACGGCCTCGATGAAGGTCATGCCGGCGTGGTCCATCAGGAAACGGATGGCGTCGCCGCTCTTGCCGCAGCCAAAGCAGTGGTAGAACTGCTTGGTGGGACTGACTGAGAACGAGGGCGATTTTTCCCCATGGAAAGGGCACAGCCCCATGAAATTGGCGCCCCCTTTCTTGAGCGGCACATAGCGCCCGACGATCTCCACCACGTCGACGCGCGAGAGCAGCTCCTGGATAAACGTTTGGGGAATGGCCATGGGGTGATTGTAGGAACATGGACCCGTGGCCTGTCCGGACCTGTCGCCTGCGGTGCAAGCGCCCGGCGTGTGGCGGCTTAAACTGTTTTTTCACGTAGCCGATTGCGCCTTATTTCACTCTTTTTGCCCCAGCATATGAACTACAGCACCCTGGCCACCCAGCTTGACGACGGCATCCTCACCCTCACGCTCAACCGCCCGCAGCAGATGAACGCCTTTACCGTGGACATGGCCCACGAACTGGTCGACTTCTACCGCTCGGCCAGTGCCGACGATGCGGTGCGCGCCATCGTGGTCACCGGTGCGGGCAAGGCCTTTTGCGCCGGTATGGACCTGAGCCGTGAGGGCAATGTATTTGGCCTGAACGAAGACCTGCAGCCCACCTTGCAGGACCTGCAGGAGCGGCTGGACGACCCCGAGATCGTGCAGGGCGTGCGCGACACGGGCGGCATGATTTCACTGGCGGTGTACGAGTGCACCAAGCCGGTCATTGGCGCCATCAACGGCGCGGCGGTGGGCATTGGCGCCACCATGACCCTGCCCATGGACGTGCGTCTGGCGTCGGACAAGGCGCGCATCGGCTTCGTGTTTGGTCGCATCGGCATCGTGCCCGAGGCCTGCTCCAGCTGGTTTCTGCCGCGCATTGTGGGCATCTCCCAGGCGCTGGAGTGGGTGTACTGTGCCGACATCCTGGAGCCGCAAGAGGCTTTGCGCGGCGGGCTGATCAAGGCCATCGTGCCCCACGACCAGCTGCTGGCCGAGGCCCACAAACTGGCCCACCGCATGACCGACCGGCGCTCGCCCGTGGCCACCGCGCTGGCGCGCCAGATGCTGTACCGCAATTCGGCCCAGCCGCACCCGCTGGCCGCGCACCAGGTGGATTCGCTGGCCATGTTCTACACCAGCGTCCAGGACGGCAAGGAGGGCGTGCGTGCGTTTCTGGAAAAACGCCCGGCGGACTTCCAGAGCAAGGCTTCGACCGGCATGCCGCCCTTTTACCCGTGGTGGTAAGCGGTGGCGCACGCCGGTTCTGGCCGGCGTTGCGTCAGGCCAGTCCGGGTACTTTCGGCAAGCCCTCCAGCGAGGCGGTCAGATCGCGCTCGTCGTAGCTTTCGTCCGAGAGTTCTCCGGCGAAGTATTTCTGGTACGACGCCATGTCGAAGTGGCCGTGGCCGGACAGGCAGAACAGGATGTTCTCGGCCTTGCCTTCGCGCTTGCAACGCAGGGCTTCAGCAATGGCGCCTTTGACCGCGTGGTTGGATTCGGGGGCGGGCACGATGCCTTCGTTGCGGGCAAACAGAACGCCGGCTTCAAAGCACTCGACCTGGTTGTAGGCGACGGCCTCCAGCAAGCCCAGTTCCTTGCAGTGCGACACGAGCGCCGCCATGCCGTGGTAGCGCAAGCCGCCGGCGTGGAAGCCTGGCGGCGTGAACTGGCTGCCCAGGGTGTGCATCTTGGTCAGCGGCGTCATGCCGGCGGTGTCACCAAAGTCGTAGGCATAGATGCCGCGGGTCAGCGAGGGGCAGGCGGCAGGTTCCACCGCCACAATGCGCGACTTCTCGCCGCCGCGCAAGGCGTGTCCCATGAAGGGGAAGGCAATGCCGGCAAAGTTGGAACCGCCGCCGGCGCAACCGATCACCACGTCGGGCCAGGCATCGGCCATTTTCATCTGCTCCATGGCTTCCTGGCCGATGATGGTCTGGTGCAGGAGTACGTGGTTGAGCACCGAGCCCAGCGCGTACTTGGTGTCTTCGCGCTGCACGGCCAGCTCCACGGCTTCGGAAATGGCAATGCCCAGGCTACCGGGGTGGTTGGGGGTCTTGGCCAGCACGGAGCGGCCATAGGCCGTTTCATTGGAGGGCGACGCCACGCAGCGTGCGCCGTAGGTTTCCATCACGGCCCGGCGGTAGGGTTTCTGGTCGTAGGAGATGCGGACCTGGAAGACTTCGACGTCCAGGCCGTAGAGTGAGCCGGCAAACGACAGGGAGGTGCCCCATTGTCCGGCTCCGGTTTCGGTCACCAGGCGCTTGACTCCGGCTTCCTTGTTGTAGAACGCCTGCGGAACGGCCGTGTTGGGTTTGTGGCTGCCGGCGGGGCTGACGCCCTCGTACTTGTAGTAGATGTGGGCGGGCGTGCCGAGCGCTTTTTCCAGCCGGTGGGCGCGGTACAGCGGCGCCGGGCGCCACAGGCGAAAGACGTCGCGCACCGGCTCGGGAATTTCAATTTCGCGTTCCTGGCTCACCTCCTGCTGGATCAGCGCCATGGGAAACAGCGGCGCCAGGTCGTCGGGGCCAACTGGCTGCAGGGTTCCGGGGTGCAGCACGGCGGGCATCGGCTTGGGCAGATCGGCCTGGATGTTGTACCAGAACTTGGGCATCTGGCTTTCGTCCAGCAGGAATTTGGTTTGCGCGCTCATGAATGGATCTCCTTGTTGTGTGAATCGGTACAGCAGGGGCGGCCCGGCGCTGGGCCGGGCTGGTGGGTTATTTCTGTTTGGGCAGCCGGCCCAGCAGATAGAACTCCGGATTGGGCAGCATGCCCGACAGATTGGCCATCCGGTTGGACAGGCCGAAGAAGGCGGTGATGGCGCCGATGTCCCAGATGTCCTCGTCGCTGAAGCCATGGACGTGCAAGGCGGCGAAGTCGGCGTCTTCGATGGTGTCGGAGTGCAGGCAGACCTTCATGGCGAAGTCCAGCATGGCGCGCTGGCGCGGCGTGATGTCGGCCTTGCGGTAGTTGGTGGCCACCTGGTCGGCCACCAGCGGCTTCTTCTCGTAGATGCGCAGGATGGCGCCGTGGGCCACCACGCAGTAGAGGCAGTGGTTGGCGGCGCTGGTGGTGGTGACGATCATCTCGCGCTCACCCTTGCTCAGGCCCGATTCTTCCCGCAGCATCAGGGCGTCGTGGTAGGCGAAGAAGGCCCGCCATTCGGCCGGCCGGCGGGCGAAGGCCAGAAAGACGTTGGGCACGAAGCCGGACTTTTCTTGCACCTCCAGAATCTTGGTGCGGATGTCTTCGGGCAGGCCGGCAAGCTCCGGCAGGGGGTAGCGCGTCATGGGGGGGGTCTCCTTTTATGTTCTTGCAAACCATTATCCTTCGGGTCTTTCAGCAATCCAACCGGAAACGACATGACGACACCGTACGAACAGGGCCTGGCCACCCGCAAGGCTGTGATGGGTGAGGACTTTGTAGCCACCGCGCTGGCCAATGCCACGCCGTTTACCCAGCCCATCCAGGAGCACATCACCCGCGCCGCCTGGGGCGACGTGTGGCAGCGCCCGGGGCTGGACCTGAAGACCCGCAGCCTCATCACCGTGGCCATGCTCACCGCCCTGGGCAAGCAGAACGAACTGAAGGGCCATGTGCGTGGCGCGCTGAACAACGGCGCAACGGCCGCCGAGATCCAGGAGGTGCTGCTGCACGCCACCGTCTACTGCGGCGTGCCGGCAGCCGTGGAGGCGTTTCGCACCGCCAACGACGTGGTGGGTGGCCAGATTTAAGTGGTTATTCGGCCTTTTGGCCCCGCGCATACTGCGTGGATAGCTATTAAAAATGTAGCATTCAAACCTGGCCGGCCATCAGCTTGTGCACCAGGTCCACGGTGGTGGAGGACTTGTACTTGCGCATCAGCCGGGCTCGGTAGATTTCCACCGTGCGGTGGCTGATGGCCAGGGTCTTGCCGATCTGCTTGGAGGTGAGGCCCTGCATCAGGTGCGCGGCCACTTCGCGTTCGCGGGCGGTCAGCTCGGCCTTGACCGGGCGGCGCTCGCTCAGGTCTTCAAAGCTCCAGATACCGGCTTCGTGCGGGGCGTTCTGGTTGAGGGCGCGTCCGGTCACGTGGCACCAGAAGGGCTCGCCCTGGTGGCGGCCGTCCACCCGTTTCATGATGCGGTCGTCGGAGTAGGTGCCGTTGCGGTTGAGGATGGGGGCGATGCGCGCGCCGGTGCGCTCGAACTCGTCGGCGCTGGGGTACAGCACCTGGAACGACTGGCCCACGAGCTGCTCGCGCGTGGTGCCAAACATGTCACACACGTGCTGGTTGCAGTCCATGATGGTGCGGTTGCGCGAGAGCACCAGGCCCACGGGGGCCATGTCGAAGGCGAGACGGTAATCAATGTCCATGGGAGCAGGGGGCGCAAGGCGGGCTAGGGTTGGACTTTACGGGAAACTACGTAGTGCAATAGGTAGTATCGTACGCCTGTTGATTCATTACAGGAGACCAGCGCAGTGAACAAGATCTATCCCAGCGCCGCTGCGGCGCTTCAAGGCATCGTCAAGGACGGCCAGTTGCTGGCGGTTGGCGGTTTTGGCCTGTGCGGCATTCCCGAGGCGCTGATCGACGCGCTCAAGGACACCGGCGTGAAAGACCTGACCGTCATTTCCAACAACGCCGGCGTGGACGGCTTTGGCCTGGGCAAGCTGCTGGAAACGCGCCAGATCAAGAAGATGATTTCCAGCTACGTGGGCGAGAACAAGGAGTTCGAGCGCCAGTACCTGGCCGGCGAGCTGCAGCTGGAGTTCACGCCCCAGGGCACCCTGGCCGAGAAGCTGCGCGCTGGCGGTGCCGGCATTCCTGCCTTCTTTACCAAGACCGGCGTGGGCACCATCGTGGCCGAAGGCAAGGAGCTGCGCGAGTTTGACGGCGAGACCTACGTGATGGAACGCGCCCTGGTGCCCGAGGTGGCATTGGTCAAGGCGCACCGTGCCGACAAGTCGGGCAACCTGCAGTTTCGCCTGACCGCGCGCAACTTCAACCCGGCCGCTGCCATGGCCGGCAAGATTTGCGTGGTGGAAGTGGAAGAGATCGTGGAGACCGGCGACATGGTGCCCGACCAGGTGCACCTGCCGGGTATCTATGTGCACCGCATCGTGCTCAACGCCACGCCCGAGAAGCGCATCGAGAAGCGCACCATTACCTCGAAAGAAGGAGTCTGAACATGAGCTGGAATCAAGACCAGATGGCCGCGCGTGCCGCCCGTGAACTGGAAGACGGTTTCTACGTGAACCTGGGCATTGGCATTCCCACCCTGGTGGCCAACCATGTGCCGGCCGACAAGGAAGTGTGGCTGCAATCCGAGAACGGCATGCTGGGCATTGGCCCGTTCCCGACCGAAGACGAGGTCGATGCCGACCTCATCAACGCCGGTAAGCAGACCGTGACCACGCTCAAGGGTTCGTCCATCTTTGGCAGCCACGAGAGCTTTGCCATGATCCGGGGTGGCAAGATCAACCTGTCCATCCTGGGCGCCATGCAGGTCAGCGAGAAGGGCGACCTGGCCAACTGGATGATCCCCGGCAAGATGGTCAAGGGCATGGGCGGCGCCATGGACCTGGTGGCCGGCGTGAAGCGCGTCATCGTGCTGATGGAACACGTGGCCAAGAAGAAGGACGGCAGCATCGACCTGAAAATCCTGCCCCAGTGCACGCTGCCGCTCACCGGCGTGGGTGTGGTGGACCGCATCATCACCGACCTGGGCGTGATGGATGTCACGCCCCAAGGCCTGAAAGTGGTGGAACTGGCGCCGGGCGTCAGCCGCGAGGAGCTGCAGGAAAAAACGGGCGTCCCACTTCTGTAAATGTGCCCCCTACACCGGGTAAGATCGGAGTCAGACTTACCCGGGGGAACCATGTCCAGAGCACTCAAACTTCTCATGTTCATCTATTTCGTGGTGTTCCTCACCACGGGGGTGTTCATGGTGCTGATCGTCAACGCCGACGAGAGTTCTCCCCAGTGGGTGGCGCTGCTGGCGCGCAACCACGGCATCGTGTTTGTGTGGCACCTGGCGTGCTGGATGACCATGGGCATGTTTGCGAACTACTACTGGGACCTGTTCAACATGGGCAAGGGGCTCGATTCGGTGCAGGTCGGGCGCATCATGCTGCCGCTGCTGGTTTCGCCCATCGTTTTCTACCCCACCTACAACCTCTGGCTCTCCAGCAGCTCGCAGAGCTACATCCTGTTCGAAGTGATTGCCTTCCAGAGCGGTTTCTTCTGGCAGGCGCTGTTCACCAAGGCCAAACCGATCGAGCAGACGCCGGTCATTCCGTGGTCGGTCAACAACGGTGGGGCGCGCAGTGCCCGCGCGGTAGGGGCTTCGCTGGGGAACGATCCCGGCCTGTGATGAACAGGGTGCTGACAAAAAAACGGGGCGTGAAGCCCCGTTTTTTTTGGTGCTAACGGATTGCGTTAGTGCGCGCCGGCCGCAGCGTCGGCCGCCGCCGCTGCCCCCATGCGCTTGGGGCGTGCCAGCCAGACCAGGGGAATGAGCGTGATGAAAATCAGCGCCGAGGCGTAAAACACGTCGTTCACCGCCAGCATGGCGGCCTGCTGGTCCACCATGCGGTTGATCTGGCTGAGCGCCTGCTCCGCTGACATGCCTGAGGCGTTGAAGCCGGCCAGTGCGCTGTTGGAGGCGCTGCTGCCGCGGTTGACGAGTTCGGCCAGCTGTGCGTGGTGCATGGCGGTGCGGTCCTGCCACACGGTAATGGCAATCGAGGTACCAAACGAGCCGCCCACCATGCGCGCGAAACTCGACAGGCCCGAGGCCGATGGAATCTTCTCGGGCGGCAGGCCGCCCAGGGTGATGGTCGTCAGCGGAATGAAGAAGAACGCTACCGCCACGCCCTGCACGATGGTGGGCACCATGATGGTGTCGAAGTCGGCCCCGGTGTTGAAGTGCGAGCGCATGAACAGCACCAGGGAGAACACCACGAACGCAAACGAGGTCAGCAGGCGCGGGTCAAAACGGGCCACGTTCTTGCCCACGATGGGCGAGAGAATGATGGCAAACAGCCCCACCGGCGCCATCATCATGCCCGCCAGGGTAGAGGTGTAGCCCATGTATTGCTGCAGCCACAACGGCAGCAGCACGATGTTGCCCATGAACAGGCTGTAGGCCACCGACATGGCCACCGTGCCGGTCCAGAAGTTGCGGACCTTGAGCAGCTTGAGGTCCACCACCGGGTGCGCGTCGGTCAGTTCCCAGGCGATGAAGAAGGCGAACGCGATGGCCGAGACGATGGTGAGCGTCATGATTTCGCTGGAATGAAACCAGTCGAGTTCCTTGCCGCGGTCCAGCATGATCTGCAGGCAACCCACGGCCACTACCAGCAGGGCCAGGCCGACGGTATCGATGGGCAGCTTGTGGGTCGCGGTTTCGCGCTTGTGAAAGATGGTCCAGGTGATGAACCCGGCCAGCAGACCGACCGGAATATTGATGTAGAAGATCCAGCCCCAGTGGGCGTTGTCGGTGATCCAGCCCCCCAGCAGCGGCCCCATCACAGGCGCTACCAGCGTCGTCATGGCCCACAGCGCCATCGCCATCCCCGCCATGGCTGGCGGATAGCTGGAGAGCAGCAGGGACTGGGCCAGCGGCATCATCGGGCCGGCCACAAAGCCCTGCAGCGTGCGCGCGGCGATCAGGGTGTTCATGTTGGGTGCCAGACCGCACATCCAGGACGTCAGGACAAACAGCAGCACGCTGGTGACAAACAGACGGACCTGGCCGAAGCGCTGCGAGAGCCAGCCCGTCAGTGGCAGGGCGATGGCGTTGGCCACACCAAAGCTGGTGATGACCCAGGTGCCCTGGTTGGGGCTGACGCCCAGGTCCCCGGCAATGGCCGGGAGCGAGACGTTGGCGATGGAGGAGTCCAGCACGTTCATGAACGTGGCGGCCGACAGGGCAATCGTGCCCCACGTCCGCGCCGACCCTTGCAGGGGCGCCTGGGGGGTGTAGGCGGGAGACGTGCTCATGCAGTATCCGGCTTAGTGGGCCTTGGGGGCGGCGGGCTTGCTGCTGCGCCCCAGGTTGGCCGCGATCACGCGCTGCACTTCGGTGCTGGCGTCCTTGTCCAGCGCGGCGTACACCTCGGTCTGCACACTGGAGTTGCCGCGTGGCGCATCGGCCAGGGCCTTGCCACTCTGGTCGGTCACGTCCACGGTGGCTTCCATGGACAGGCCCACGCGCAGGGGGTTCTGCGCCAGTTGCGCCGCATCCAGTGCCACGCGCACCGGCACGCGCTGCACCACCTTGATCCAGTTGCCGGTGGCGTTTTGGGCCGGCAGCAGGGCAAAGGCCGCGCCGGTGCCGGCGCCCAGGCCGGCAACGGTGCCTTTGTATTCCATGCGTTTGCCGTACAGGTCGGCCGTGAGTGTCACGGGCTGGCCGATGCGGATGTTGCGCAGCTGCACTTCCTTGAAGTTGGCGTCCACCCACAGCTGGTTGAGCGGGATGATGGACATCAGCGGTGAGCCGGCGGCGACGCGCTGGCCGAGCTGCACCGTGCGCTTGGCCACGTAGCCATCCACAGGGGCGGGCAGGGCGGCGCGGTGCAGGGTCAGGTAGGCCTCGCGCACCTTGGCCGCGGCCGCCAGCACACTGGGGTGGGCTTCGATGTTGGTGCCATCGGTCAGGCTCTGGTTGCTGGAAAGCTGCTCGCGCGCAGCGCTCACTCCGGCCTGGGCTGCGGCCAGCGCATTCTGTGCGGCGGTCAACTGGGACTTGGCGTGGTTGAGTTCTTCCTTGGAAACCGCGCCATTGCCGGCCAGCGACTGGCGGCGGGCCAGGTCGTCGGTGGCGCGCTCGATTTCGGTCTGGGCTTTGACAATGTCGGACTCGCGCAGGGTGACCTGTGCCGCCAGCGTGCCGTTGTTGGCATACAGGGTGCGCACCTGGCGTACCGCCTGGGCCAGATTGGCCTCGGCCTGCTCCAGCGCCACCTTGGCGTCGGCCGGGTCCAGTTGCACCAGCGGCTGGCCGGATTTCACGAAGTCGGTGTCGTCGGCCAGGATGGCGGTGACGGTGCCGCCAATCTGCGGAGTGATCTGGATCACGTTGCCCTGTACGTAGGCGTTGTCGGTGGTCTCGATGTGGCGCGACAGGAACCATTCATAACCGCCCCAGGCCAGCCCGATCAGGACCACGGTGGACAGGATTGTCAGGACCTTCTTGCGGTTGCGGCTGGGGGCGGCAATGGCGGGGGCGGCGGGTGTGTGTGCGTTGCTCATGGGGTGTCTCTTGGGGCAATGGGACGAAAAGGGGCCGGGGGTCAGCGCTGGGCCGTGGCGGGTGCCGCGGCCACTGCCGCGGTGGCGGGTTCTTCGGTGTAGCCGCCGCCCAGGGCGCGGATCAGCTGCACCTGCGTGTCGATGGCGCGCGCTGCCAGGTCAACGCCCTGGCGGCGTTGCGCCAGCACGGCGGTTTCGGCACTCAGCACCTGGAGGTAGTTGCCCAGGCCGGCCTGGTAGCGCTGCAGGGCGATGGCGTAGGCGGCTTCGGCGGAAGTCTGCGCGGCGGCGTGCTCCGCCTGCTGGCGACCAATGGCCTGGGCCGAGGTCAGCTGGTCGGCCACATCGCGCACGGCGTCGAGCACCAGCGCGTTGTAGCTTTCCACGGCAGCATCGAGGTCGGCGGTCTTGCCGCGCAGGTTGGCGCGCAGGCGTCCGGCATCAAACAGCGGCAGACGGATGGCGGGGCCCACACCCCACTGGTCGCTTCCGGTCTTCTGCAGGCGGTCAAAGCCGATGCTGGAGTAGCCGGCAAAGGCGGTCAGGTTGACGTTGGGGTAGAACTGGGCCTTGGCGCTGTCCACGTCGCGGGCAGCAGCCTCCACGCGCCAGCGCGCGGCAGCAATGTCGGCCCGGCGACCCAGCAGGTCCATGGGGATCGTCTGTGCAATTGCTACTGTTTTGATAGCTGTCTGCGCAGGTATTTCAAGGGCCAGAGCCGAAATTGGCTGCGCAGTCAGGGCGGCCAGGGCGTTGAGGGCCAGGGCTTTCTGCTCCTGGATCAGTTCGATCTGCAGGCGGGCATCGGGCAGTGCGCTGTTGCTTTGCTGCAATTCCAGTTGCGTGTCCAGGCCGGCGTTCACGCGGTCCTGCACCAGTTGCCGGGTTTGTTCCCGTTGCGCCAGTGTGCGCTGTGCGACATCGAGCTGGGCGTTCAGGCGCACCAGCTGAAAGTAGGTGCGGGTGATGTTGCTGGCCAGCAGCATGCGGGCTGCCTGGGCATCGGCCTGTGCCGCCCGTGTCTGGCCCAGGGCCGCTTCCAGCGCGGCCCGGTTTTTGCCAAAGAAATCCAGCTCCCAGCTGGCGTTGGCCTGCACGGTGCCGAGCTCCTGGATGGAGCCGCCCAGCGGCGCCGGGTAGATGCTGTTGGCGCTGAAGCGCTGGCGCGTCAGATCGGCGCCCGCGCCGAGTTGGGGAATGTCGGCTGCATGGATGGCATCGCTGCCGGCCTGCATGCGCTGCAGCCGCGCCTGCGCAACGCGCAGTGACGGATTTTTGTCCAAGGCCTGGGTAATGAGCTGGTCGAGTTGCGCGTCGCTGTACATGCGCCACCACTGCGCATCCAGTGCCGGGGTTGCGGACGCCGCCGCGGCGCGGGGCGCGGCAGGACCATCCTGCAGGCCCAGTGCCTTGGCGTCCAGCGGACGGGCCTGGGGCAGGATGCCCGAGTAGTTGGCGCAGGCGCCCAGGGACGCCAGCAGCACGGCGCCCAGTGTGCGGTGGGCCCAGCGAAGGGAGGGGGTGGCGCGGGATTCAGTTGGCATGGGGGGCTCGGGTCGGTTCGTGGGCAGCCTTGATGGCCTGGGCATTGGCAAAGATGCGCCGCAGGTAGATTTTGAGGGTTTCAAATTCTTCGGGGCTGAACCCCGCGAGGTGGGCGTTCTGCACACCGCACAGCACCTGGGGAATTTCGCTGGCGGCCTTCTTGCCGTCTTCCGTCAGCGCGATGTGCACCACACGCCGGTCGGCTTCTGAGCGCTCGCGCCGGCACAGGCCCTTGGCTTCCAGGCGGTCCAGCAAGCGGGTGGTGGCGCCGGTGTCCAGGCGGCACTCGCGTGCCAGCTCCGCCACGGTGGAGGCCTGTTTGTTGTAGAGCTTGAACAGCGGCAGCCACTGGGCATTGGTGAGATCGGTGTGCGCCAGCTGCTGCTCCACCTCCTGGGCCACCATGGTCAGGATCTGGCGCATGAGGTAGCCCATGCTCTCGTCCGGGTTGTAGCCCTGCGCACGGTAGAACGTGTCGCATGCTGGGCCGGGCGGCTGGGGGGCGGGTGGTGCTGTTTTCATGGGTGTCAATATTAATTGCTTAGGCAATTAATGTCAAGGCTGTTATTGATTGGGCAGCTATTGGGGCGTGTCCGCTGCGCGGCAATTGGCGCGGGGGCTGTACTTACGGGGGAAGAAGAGAGGGGCTGGCGTGTCGCAGCCGGGGGACTGGAGCGGGTGAAGGGAATCGAACCCTCGTATGAAGCTTGGGAAGCTGCCGTTCTACCATTGAACTACACCCGCAGTGCTGCGCAGACGGCGCTAGTTTACATCGCCCGGCGCGGGCTTTGCCGCGTCGGGCGCGTTCAGGACATGCGAAAGACCGAGATGGCCTGCACCAGCCCGGCGGCCTGCACCCGCAGGGATTCGGCCGCGGCCGCGCTTTCTTCCACCAGGGCGGCATTTTGCTGGGTGCTTTTGTCCATGTCGGAAACCGCCTGGTTGACGCCCTGGATGCCATCGGCCTGTTCGGCCGTGGCGCGGGAAATTTCGGCGACCATGGTGTTGACCTGCTCGATGGACGCCACGATGCGACGCATGGTTTCGCCCGCCGCTTGCACCTTGCTGGTGCCTGACTCGACCTGCTCGATCGAGGTGCTGATCAGGCCCCGGATTTCCTTGGCGGCCTCGGCGCTGCGTCCGGCCAGGCTGCGCACCTCGCCAGCCACCACTGCAAAACCACGCCCTTGCTCACCGGCACGGGCTGCTTCGACGGCGGCGTTGAGTGCCAGGATGTTGGTCTGGAAGGCGATGCCGTCAATGGTGCCAATGATGTCGCCAATGCGCTTGGCCTGCGCGCTGATGCCATCCATGGTCTTGACGACTTCGGCCACGTCGTCGCCGCCCTGTTGCGCCACGCGGGAGGCGTCGGCAGCCAGGCGATTGGCCTGCACGGCGGTTTCGGCGTTGAGCTTGATGGTGTGGGTCAGGTCGTTGACCGAGGACGAGGTGGCCTGCAGCGCCGAAGCCGTCTGCTCGGTGCGCGCAGCCAGGTCGTTGTTGCCTATGGAGATTTCGCTGGCAGCGGTGTCGATCTGGTCGGCGTTGCGGCGGATGTTGTCGATCATGCCGCTCAGGCGCTTGGCAACGTCATCCAGGGCCTGCAGGACCTGACCGGTGGCGTCGCCACCGGCGGCAATGTTGTGGTGCTTGAGGTTGCCGTCTGCAACTTCCCGGGCAATGGAGACGGCTTCGCCCAGCGGCTGGACAATCAGGCGGTTGCAGTACCAGGTGACTGCGGCGGACAGCACCAGGGCGAGGGTTGCCAGCACCAGGGTGCCAGTGTTGATGAACGCGACGGTCTTGCCGACTTCCGCTGCGGCGGCGGTGCCACTCGCCATTTCAGAGTCCACCACGGTGGTCATCTGTTTGCGCAACTCGGCGTAGGCGGCTTCCGACACCGTCATCATGGTCGCGGCGGTGGACAGGCTGGCGCTCTTCATGTCCAGGGTATCCAGCGCGCTGCGCTCGAACTTCTTGAATGCCTCTTCGGTTGCCAGCAACTGCGCCACGGTTTGCGGGTTCTGGTCGCCAGCGGCTTTCTTCTGCTCCTGCAGTGAAGCGCCCAAGGCCTTGAATTCTTCGCCAATCCGCTTGTCCAGTGCGGCGATGATTTCGGGCTTGAGGCCTGCGCCTTCGTAGGCCAGGCTCTGCATCACCATGCCATTGAGCTGCACGGCCCGTTCCTTGAGCGAACCGGCGGCCGCCATCTTGGGCAGGTTGGTCTGGCTGATTTCTTCCAGTGCGGCGCTGGCCTGTCGGTTGCCAATGTAGCTTTGCAAGGCCAGGGCCAGCAGAAAGATCATGACAAGAAGCGGTGCCAGGGTGATCTTGACGGAGACTGGCAGGCGGCGAATGAGCTGATGCATGGGGTGTGCGGGGCAAGAGTCGGGTTGCGTAGGAACCCGGTTTTGGGGAGCGGAACAAAAAAGGGCCAACCCATGTTGGCCCTTATCCAATTGGCGGGTGCGTAGCCCTTAACGGTAGATGCCGACCGCCACGAAGCCGTCAAAATTGCCGGCCTTCAGCACGTAAGTGGTCTTGCCTTCCACTTTTTTCGTCTGGGGATGTGCCCAGTCGTAATCGATCCAGCCGGAGCCCTTGGTCTTGACGACCTCGATGGCTTCCTTCACGAACTGCTTGCCGTTCTGGTCTTTCATTTCCAGCAGGCTCTTGCCAACCAGCTTCTCATTGGCGCCGTGTGCCAGGACGTTGCCCTGGAAGTCCGCGACGTAGACGTAGATGTCTTTCTTGGTCCAGTTGGCCTTGTCGCTGGTGAAGTCCTTGAACGCCTTTTCAGTACCGGCCGACTTGATGTAGGCGACCGCCTTTTCGGCCATGGCCTTGGCTTCGTCTTTGGTGCCGTGTTCCTGGGCCATGGCATTGACGGATACAAAACCAACCAGGGTGAAGGCGAGCAGGGCGCGCAGTAATTTCATTGTCGAGTCTCCAACGGTGTTAAACAACAGGTGTGCGACGCACATCCATGCAGCAGTTCATGCACTGCCGCTTGTAAGTTTATCGGTAGTTTCGTAACCGAACTTGATGACACGCAATTTAAAAACGCGCCAATCTAAGGGAAAACCCCTAGATATGCTCAGGCGGGGTGCCCGTTGAGCTGAAACACGCGAACCTCATCGGCCAGGCGTGCGGCCTGCGCCTTCAGGCTGTCTGCGGCGGCGCTGCTTTGCTCCACCAGGGCGGCATTCTGCAGCGTGACCTGGTCCATGCGCCCGACCGCTTCGCTGACCCGGCTGATGCCGCCGTATTGCTCGGTGGTTGCACTGTGGATTTCTCCGATCAGCGCGCTGACCTTTTGCACCTGCAGGACGATCTCCTGCATGGAAGCGCCAGCGTCGTTCACCTGGCGGGCGCCGGCCTCCACCTTGCCGACGTTGTCGCCGATCAGCTTCTTGATTTCCTTGGCGGCGTCCGCTGAACGGTGGGCGAGTTGGCGAACCTCGCTGGCCACGACGGCAAAGCCGCGACCCTGCTCGCCCGCGCGGGCTGCTTCCACGGCGGCGTTGAGCGCCAGGATGTTGGTCTGGAAGGCAATGCCGTCAATCACGCCGGTGATGTCGTTGATGGTCTGGGACGAGGCGGCAATACCCTGCATGGTGGCCTCCACCTGGGCCACGGCGTTGCCGCCCGCCACGGCGCTCGTGCAGGCGCTGGAGGCCAGGCGGTTGGCTTCATCGGCGGTGTGGGCGTTGTGCCGGACCGTTTCTGCCAGCTGCTCCATGAACACAACGGTCTGCTGCAGGTGGGTGGCTTGTTCCTCCGTGCGGTGGCTCAGATCGGCGTTCCCGCCCGCAATCTCTGCGGAGCCGGTCGCAATGCTCTCGCTGCTTTGGCGCACCGCGCCCACGATTTTGGCCAGGCGCTCGCGCATGGTTTCCATGGCAGCCATGACGCTGCCGGCCTGCACTGAAGCGGAGGATGCCTGCGTGCTCAGGTTGCCGTCTGCAATGGCCAGCGCGATGTGGGCCACCTCACCGGGTTCACCCCCCATCTGGCGCACGATGGAGCGCACGACGATGGCGGCAGCGCCGATGCCCGCCACCAGGGCGACAGCGCAGGCAATCACCAGCATCATCAGGGAAAGGCGGTAGGTTTCCGCGCCCTGCTGCGCGAGCTGCTTGGCAACGCCGGACTTGAAATCCCACTTCTGGTTGATGGCGACGGCGGCCGCCTTGGACAGGCGCTCGGACTTTCCGGTGAACAGCCGGCGGGCTTCCTCGACCTTTTCCGGGTTGGCGAGCGCCTCGCGGGAAGCGGCCTTGAGCTTGTCCCAGTCGGCCATGGCCCGTCCGGTGGCGTCGATCACGTTCTGCCACAGCTCCCGGTCTTCATCGCCTGACAGCAGCTTCTCGTGCTCAGCCAGGGCGGCCTTGAGTTCGTCGCTGGCGGTTTGAATGCCCGCTTCGAGTTCCGTCATCTCGGCTTCGGAACTGGCCATGAGGTGCTGCGCCTGCAGCATGCGAATGGCCGCCATCCGTTCCTCCCATGAGCGCACGGCCTGCAAGGAGGGAGTCGTGTTGGCGGTGTAATAGTCCAGCGCGCCGTGAATCACGCTGATCTGCTTGGCCGCCATGCCGGCTACGCCCATCAGCAGGACCAGCAGCAGGCCAAAGGCCCATGCCAGCCGGGTGCTGAGTTTGAGTTTCGCCAGGTAATTCATGGGCCTTGCGTTCCAGCTTTACTTCAGGATGTCGCCAATGCAGAGGTACTTCACCTCCACATAGTCGTCCATGCCGAAGTGGCTGCCTTCGCGGCCCAGGCCGGACTGCTTGACCCCGCCGAAGGGCACGTGCTCGGTGGCCAAAATGCCGACGTTGATGCCCACCATGCCGTACTCCAGCGCCTCGCCCACGCGGTAGATGCGCCCGATGTCGCGGCTGTAGAAGTAGCTGGCCAGGCCGAACTCGGTGTTGTTGGCGGCATCAATGGCTTCCTGCTCGGTCTTGAACTTGAACACCGGGGCGAAGGGGCCAAAGGTTTCCTCGCGGGCGCACAGCATGTCGGGTGTAGCGTTGGCCACCACGGTGGGCTCGAAGAACTGGCCCGCCAGGCGCTTGCCACCCACCAGAACCTTGCCGCCCTTGGCGACGGCGTCATCCACGTGGCGCTGCACCTTCTCCAGCGCGGCTTCCTCGATCAGCGGGCCCTGGTTCACACCGTCTTCAAAGCCATTGCCGACCTTGGCGGTGCGCACCTTCGCGGCGAACTTCTCGACGAACTGGTCGTACACGCCTTCCTGCACGTAGAAACGGTTGGAGCAGACGCAGGTCTGGCCGGCGTTGCGGTACTTGCTGGCAAAGGCCCCCTCCACAGCGCTGTCGATGTCGGCATCGTCAAACACCAGGAAAGGCGCGTTGCCACCGAGCTCCAGTGCCAGTTTCTTGACGGTGGGAGCCGACTGGGCCATGAGAATGCGGCCCACTTCGGTGGAGCCGGTAAAGCTCAGGTGGCGCACCACGTCGCTGGCGCAGATCACCTTGCCCACGGCAATGGAGTTGCTGCTGTCGGCGGTGATCATGTTGAGCACACCGGCAGGAATGCCGGCCCGGATGGCCAGCTCGGCGGCGGCCAGGGCCGTCAGCGGTGTCAGCTCGGCCGGCTTGATGATGACGGGGCAGCCAGCGGCCAGGGCCGGAGCCACCTTGCGGGTGATCATGGCCAGGGGGAAGTTCCAGGGCGTGATGGCCGCGCACACACCAATGGGCTGCTTCAGGACCATCAGGCGGCGGTTGTTGTCGAACTGCGGCAGGGTTTCGCCGTTGACGCGCTTGGCTTCTTCGGCAAACCACTCCACAAAGCTGGCGCCATAGGCTACTTCGCCCTTGGCCTCGGCAAACGGCTTGCCCTGCTCGGCCGTCATCAGGCGCCCTAGGTCTTCCTGGTTGGCCATCAGCAGATCGAACCACTTACGCAGGATGATGCTGCGCTCCTTGGCCGTCTTGGTGCGCCAGGCCGGCCAGGCGACGTTGGCCGCTGCGATGGCGGCCTCGGTCTCTGCCGGGCCCAGGTTGGCCACGTCGGCCAGCTTCTGGCCGGTGGCGGGGTCCAGCACGTCAAAACGGCTGGAGCCGGCGATCCATTGGCCGTTGATCAGGGCGTCGGTCTTGAGGAGGGTGGGGTCCTTGAGCAGGGCCAGGGGGCCAGTGGTTTTTTGCATGGATGAACTCATGGTGTGTAGTGGGCAGAACGGTATTTAGCGAACTTCGACTTCGATGAAGACCACTTCGTGGTCCGTTGGGTTGATGACATTGTGTTGCACGCCAATGCTACGTGCGTACGATTGGCCTGCAACCAGCGGTACCGTCTTGGGGCCTTCCGGGGTTTCCAGCTGCAGGGCGCCGTTGGTCTGGGGTACCACCACATAGTTGTGGCCGTGGGTGTGCCAGCCGGTCTCCGCGCCGGGGGCGAAACGCCATTCGGTCACGATGACGTGCTCATTGCTGACTTGCACGGTGGGAACGGCTTGGGGACGTGTGGACGGGGTCATGGGTATGAAGGGCAGGTCGGGTTCAGCGGTAGCGCACGCCGGGCAGCACGCACAGCATTTCAAACAGCAGGTTGGCACCCAGCAACGCGGTGTTGCCGGTGGCGTCATAGGGAGGCGAGACCTCCACCAGATCGGCGCCCACCAGGTTCAGGCCATGGCAGCCGCGGATGATCTCCAGCGCCTGGGGCACCGTCAGCCCACCGATTTCCGGGGTGCCGGTGCCGCCGGCAAAGGCCGGGTCGATGCCGTCGATGTCAAAGCTCAGGTAGCAGGGGGCTTGGCCAATGGATTCACGCACCTGCTCCATCAGCGGGGCGAGCGACTGGTACCAGACCTCGTGGGCCTGCACCACGGTGAAGCCTTGCTGGCGTGGCCAATCGAAGTCCTCCGCGCTGTAACCGCTGCCGCGCAGGCCAATCTGCCAGACCTTGTCGGTCTGCAGCAGCCCTTCCTCCACGGCGCGGCGAAATGGCGTGCCATGTGCAATGCGCTCGCCAAACATGTCATCGTTGACATCGGCGTGGGCGTCCACATGGATCAACGCCACCGGGCCGTGCCGGCGAGCCATGGCCCGCAGGATGGGGAGCACGATGGTGTGATCACCGCCCAGCGTCAGTGGCCTGCACCCGGCGTCCACCACGGGCTGGTAATGCCGCTCGATGATCTCGATCGATTTCTGCAGGTTGTAGGTGTTGATGGCCACATCACCCAGGTCGGCCACCTGCAGGGCATCGAACGGGGCGGCGCCAGTGGCCATGTTGTAGGGCCGGATCAGACTGGATTCGGCGCGGATCTGCCGGGGCCCAAAGCGTGCGCCCGAGCGGTTGCTGGTGCCAATGTCCAGCGGAACGCCAATGAAGGCAGCGTCCAGCCCCGTGGCCTCGCCCACCATGGGCAGGCGCATCATGCTGGCCCAGCCGCCGAATCGGGGCATGGTGTTGCCCCCCATGGGCTGGTTGTAGGTCATGGGCATAGGTGTGGTATCAGATGGTGTTGGACTTGGCCCGCCCACGCAGCCACTCCAGCGCCATCATGAGGGTGGCTGTGAAGAGGATGAGCAGGGTGGCCACGGCGGCGATGGCGGGGGAAATGTTCTCCCGGATGCCGGTGAACATCTGGCGCGGCAACGTGGCCTGCATGGGGCCCGCCAGGAACAGGGTCACCACCACCTCGTCAAACGAGGTGGCAAACGCAAACAGCGCACCCGAGATCACCCCCGGCGCAATGACCGGCAGGGTGATGCGAAAGAAGGTTTGGACCTGCCCGGCCCCCAGGCTCAGGCTGGCCTTGACCAGGTTCTGGTTGAAGCTCTGCAGGGTGGCCAGCACCGTGGTCACCACAAAGGGTGCCCCCAGGGCGGCATGGACCAGCACCAGGCCGGTATACGAGTCTGACAGCCCGATGCGCGCAAAGAACAGGTAGGTGCTGACCCCGACCACCACGATGGGCACCACCATGGGGGCGATCAGCAGGCTGGTGATCAAGCCCTTGCCAAAGAACTGCACGCGCGCCAGCCCCACGGCGGCCAGGGTGCCCAGCGAAGTGGCGAGCAGCGTGGCCAGCGGGGCCACGATGAAGCTGTTGCGCGTGGCGCGGGCCCAGTCTTCCGAGGCAAAGATCTCCTGGTACCAGCGCAGGGACCAGCCCGGAATGGGGTACGACAGGAAGGACGAGTTGCTGAACGACAGCGGAATGATCACCAGGATCGGCAGCAGCAGGAACACCAGCACCGCGCCGCACAGCGTGCGCAAGCCGTACCAGCCGAGTTTGTCGGCCAGCGTGTAGTAGGCGGGAAAGGAGGACGGTTTCATGGTGGTTCAACCCAGGCTCAACTCGGCTTTGGCAAAGCGGCGGTACACGGAATACAGAATCAGTGTGGCAGTCAGCAGGACCGAGCCCAGCGCGCAGGCCATGCCCCAGTTGACATCCACGTTGGTGTACTGGGCCACGTAGTAGCTCAGCATCTGGTCGGCTGCGCCACCCAGCAGGGCTGGGGTGACGTAATAGCCTATGGAGGTGATGAACACCAGCAGGCCACCCGCAGCCACGCCGGGGTAGGTCTGGGGCACGTAGACCCGGAAGAAGGCGGCCAGCGGTGCACTGCCCAGCGACACCGCGGCGCGCACGTAGTTCTGCGGCACCGACTTCATCACGCTGTACAGCGGCAGGATCATGAATGGCAGCAGGATATGCACCATGGCAATCACCACGCCCAGCCGGTTGAACAGCAGCGGAATGGGGCCGTCCGTCAGGCCGGTGAACATCAGGAAGCGGTTCACCAGTCCGTTGGATTGCAGCAGCACGATCCAGGCGGCAATGCGCACCAGCACCGAGGTCCAGAAGGGCAGCAGCACCAGGATCATCATCAGGTTGGCACGGCGCTCGCTCAGGGTGGACAACCAGTACGCCAGCGGATAACCGATCAGGATGCACACCAGCGTCACCACGGCGCTGATGGAGAAGGTGCGCAGCAGGATGTCGCTGAATGCGGCTTCCTCCGCGCCGACGCGCACGATCTGGCCCTGCGCATCGCGCTTGAGGTCCAGTGAGGTCAGCAGGTAGTCCGGCGTCCAGCGGGAACTGTTCTTGGCAATGGCCCACCAGTAGGGCAGTTCGCCCCAGCGCGGGTCGTGGGCCAGCAGGTGCTCCCGGGCCTGCTCCGGGCTGAGCCCTTCGCCCAGGGGCAGGGCACGGTAGGTGCCCATGATGAGGGAGCGGGCTCCGCTCACCTCGGAATTGAGCCGGCGGGCCAGCACGCCGGCCTGCGCGGTTTCGGGAATGGCGGCCAGGTCGGCCAGCAGTGCGGCATAGGCCGCGTCAGGCGGGGCCGCCTTGCGGTCCCAGTGCGCGAGCGCTTCACCGGTGCGGCCCAGGGTGGAGGCCACCTCCGGGTTCTCGACCGCGCGAACCAGCAAGGCACCCAGCGGCACCAGGAAGGTGACCGCCAAGAATACCAGCAGCGGGAGGGTCAATGCCATGGCGCGCAGACGTTTGCGGCGCTCCACCCGGGCCAGCTGGCGGGCCAGGCCCGCTCCAGCGATGCTCTCAGAGGCGATTGACGTCATGGGCAGGGAAGCCGTTGCGTTCATGCATTGACCCTTTTTATGTCCGCTTTACTGTGCAGCCCAGGCAGCGAAACGCTTTTCCAGCGCTTCACCCTGGTCAGCCCAGAAGTGGATGTTGAACTGCAGGGCGTCCTTGCTGTTGGCGGGGGACGTTGGCAGCAGGCTCAGTACCTTGGCGTCCAGCTTGGCCAGGGCCTTGTTGTTGGTGGGGCCGTAGGAGATGTTGCGTGCGTACTCGGCCTGGGCATCAGCGCTGGAGGCGTGGGTGATGAACTTCTGAGCCAGGGCCTTGTTGGGCGTGCCCTTGGGCATGACCCAGTAGTCCAGGTCATAGATGCCGCCGGTCCAGGTGATCTTCAGGTTCTTGCCTTCGCGCTGGGCAGCGTCGATGCGGCCGTTGTAGGCGGTGGTCATGGTCACGTCACCGGCCACCAGGAACTGGGGCGGCTGCGCGCCGGCTTCCCAGAACTGGATGTTGGGCTTGAGTTCGGTCATCTTCTTGAAGGCACGGTCCGCGCCTTCCTTGGTGGCCAGCACCTTGTAGACGTCGGCAGACTTCACGCCGTCGGCCATCAGGGCGAATTCGAGGTTGTAACGCGGGCCCTTGCGCATGCCGCGCTTGCCGGGGAATTTCTTGGTATCCCAGAAATCAGCCCAGGTGGTGGGAGCGGTCTTGAGCTTGTCGCCGTTGTAGGCCATCACGGTGGACCACACGAAGGTGCCCACGCCGCACTCATGCACGGCGGCGGGCTGGAAGTCGGCCTTGTTGCCAACCTTGGACCAGTCCATCTTCTCGAACAGGCCTTCGTCGCAGCCACGGTTCACGTCGGGGCTTTCCACTTCCACCACGTCCCAGGTCACGTTCTTGGCTTCCACCATGGCCTTGATCTTGGCCTGCTCGCCGTTGTATTCGACGGGCACCACTTTGCCCGCGCCGGCTTTTTCAAACGATTCGAAGTACGCCTTCTTCTGGGCGGCGCCGTTGGCACCACCAAAATTCACCACAGTCAGCTGGCTCTGTGCGAGCACCGGCAGGGTGACGATGGCAGCCACGGCAATCATCAGGGGTTTGAGTTTCATCGACGGTTCCTTCCAGGAGAAGTTAAGTTGAAAGTGCTGACAATCAGCGGTACACACGCAGGTGTTTTTCGAGGGCCAGGACCTGAACGGTCTGGCCGGGTTCTGGCAGCTCATGGTGCGCCAGAGGCATCTTGATGGTGGCGTCGGCCTGGCCGGGCACCTCGCAGCGCAGCCGCAGGTGGTCGCCAAAGTACATGACGTCGGCCACGCGGGCCGCAAAGGTGTTGGCGTCGGCCTGGGACGCCAGCTGGAGCCGTTCCGGGCGGATGCCGCACTGCACGGCATCGCCCACCTGGGCGGCATTGACGTTGAAGCCGCGCAGCACGCCCCCGTTGGGCAGGCGCACTTCGCACTGGGTGCCGTCAAGCTTGGCGACCTCGCCCTGCAGTACCGTGCGGTCGCCCACAAACCCCGCCACGAAGCGGTTGACTGGTGTCTCGTAGAGGCGGTCCACCACGTCGATCTGCTGGATCATGCCCTCGTTGAAGACGGCCACGCGGTCCGACATGGTCAGGGCTTCCGTCTGGTCGTGCGTCACGTACACAAAGGTCACGCCCAGGCGGCGGTGCAGGGCCTTGATCTCGATCTGCATGTGTTCGCGCAGCTGCTTGTCCAGTGCGCCCAGCGGCTCGTCCATCAGCACCAGCTGGGGGTCGAACACCAGCGCCCGCGCCAGCGCCACGCGCTGCTGCTGGCCGCCCGAGAGCTGCGACGGGTAGCGTGAACCCATGCGGCCCAGCTGCACCATGTCCAGCGCCCGCGCCACCTTGGCTTCGCGGTCGGCGGCGGACACCTTGCGCACGGTCAGCGGGTAGGCGATGTTGTCGGCCACGGTCATGTGGGGGAACAGCGCATAGTTCTGGAACACCATGCCGAAGTTGCGCTTGTGGGGCGGCGTGCGGGTAATGGGCACGCCGTCCAGGCTGATTTCACCGGCAGTGGGTGATTCGAACCCGGCGAGCATCATCAGGGTGGTGGTCTTGCCGGAACCGGAGGGGCCCAGCAGTGACAGGAATTCGCCACGCTGGATATCC
Source organism: Rhodoferax sp. (assembly GCA_019449595.1). Taxonomy (GTDB): domain Bacteria; phylum Pseudomonadota; class Gammaproteobacteria; order Burkholderiales; family Burkholderiaceae_C; genus Allorhodoferax. The sequence goes on from JAGRPL010000004.1 coordinate 686,546, forward strand.
AGGTTCAGGTCGCGCACCACGAGGCTTGTGCCGTCATAGGTTTTCTGCACGCCCGTGAAGCTGACGAGGGCTTGGGGTTGGGTCATCGTAGGAGCCTGTTGTAACTAGAAGAATCAAGACTTGCGCCGCCATGTAAACGCAAGTTTGGTGCCATTGTGGGCAGATCAGGCCACGGCGTCAAAGCAGGCGGACACGATGGCCAGACCCTCGTCCAGCAGGGCATCGCTGGCGGTCAGCGGCACCAGCACGCGGATGACGTTGCCGTAGGTTCCGCAGGTCAACAGGATCAGGCCGCGCTTGGTGGCTTCGGCAGCGATGCGCTTGGCCAGGTCGGCATCGGGTTGCTTGATGTCGCCGTTCTTGAACAGTTCCAGTGCCACCATGGCACCCAGGCCGCGCACGTCGCCAATGCACTTGTGGCGCTTGGCGATGGCTTGCAGGCCGTTGACCAGGCGGGTGCCGACATCGCGGCTGCGCTGCAGCAGGTTTTCCTTTTCGAACACATCCAGCACGGCCAGCGCGGCGGCGCAGGCGATGGGGCTGCCGGCATAGGTGCCGCCCAGGCCACCCGGTGCTGCCGCATCCATCACTTCGGCGCGGCCCACCACGGCGGAAATGGGGAAGCCGCCGGCCATGGACTTGGCCATGGTGATCAGGTCGGGGGCCACGCCGCTTTGCTCCACGGCAAACCAGGTACCCGTGCGGCCGGCACCGGTCTGCACCTCGTCGCAGATCAGCAGGATGCCGTGCTGGTCGCACAGGGCGCGCAGGCGCTGCAGCAAGGCGGGCGGCGCCACCTGGAAGCCGCCTTCACCCTGCACGGGCTCCAGGATGATGGCCGCCACACGCTTGGCTTCGATGTCGTTCTTGAAAATGGCTTCCACCGAGGCGATGGAATCGTCCACCGTCACGCCGTGCAGGGCGTTGGGGAAGACGGCGTGGAACACCTCGGCGGGGAAGGGGCCAAAGCCCGTCTTGTAGGGCGCGACCTTGCCGGTCATGGCCAGCGTCAGCAGGGTGCGGCCGTGGTAGCCGCCGCCGAAGCAGATGATGCCGGAGCGGCCCGTGGAGGCGCGGGCAATCTTGATGGCGTTTTCCACGGCTTCGGCGCCGGTGGTGAGGAACAGGGTCTTCTTGGCGAAGTTGCCCGGCGCCTTGGCGTTGAGCTTTTCGGCCAGTTCCACATAGGGTTCGTAAGCCAGCACCTGAAAGCAGGTGTGGGTGTACTTGTCGAGCTGGTCTTTCACGGCCTGGATGACGGCCGGGTGGCGGTGGCCGGTGTTCAGCACGGCAATGCCGCCGGCAAAGTCGATGTAGCGTTTGCCTTCCACGTCCCAGATTTCGGCGTTCTCGCCCTTGGCGATGAAGATCTGGTGGCTGTGACCCACGCCGCGCGGGATGGCGGCCTCGCGGCGGGCGAACAGGGCGGCGTTGGTGAGGTGGGCGTCGCGTTGCATGAGAATCCTTGGACAGTGGCGGGTGGTTGGAAAAGCCCTGTGGGTCTGGGCGTCTATGGGGGCAGACTTTAGGGGGCAGTCCCTAGAGCTAACATATACAGATTGCTGCGGTTTTGGAATGCACTGTGCAGTCCGTACGACCAGTACATACAAACCCTAGCCCGTTGGGGCCTGTTTTTTCCGATGTTTGCACTCAATCCTCAGTCTTCCGTGCCGCTGGTAACCCAGATCGTGAGCGGATTTCGCCAGATGGTGGACGACGGCGCCCTGCGTGCGGGTGCCAAGCTGCCCTCCATCCGCCAGTTCGCACACGCCAATGGCGTCAGCGTCTACACCGTTGTCGACGCCTACGACCGCCTGGTGGCACTGGGGTATTTCCAGTCGCAGGCGCATTCCGGGTTCTTTGTCCGCAGCCGCGGCAGCCAGGGCGCCTCGGCCTCCGGGGGAGCGGGTTCCTACAGTTTTGACTCCATGTGGTTCCTGTCGCGGATCTTCGAGAACCGCGGCCTGCGCAGCAAGCCCGGGTGCGGCTGGCTGCCGGGCGAATGGCTTTTTGCCGACGGCCTGCGCCGCAGCCAGCGCAATCTGGCCGCCCAGGAGACCGATCTGGGCGGCTACGGCGAGCCCAGGGGCTATCTGCCCCTGCGTCAACTGGTGCGTGACCTGCTGGCCGCGCGCGAGGTGGTGCTCAGCGCCGACCAGGTGCTGCTGACCCAGGGCTCCAGCCAGGCGCTGGACCTGGCGGCCCGCCGGCTGGTACGCCCCGGCGACGCGGTGCTGGTGGACGAGCCCGGCTACGCCAACCTGCTGTTTTCCCTGCGTTTCCTGGGGGCGCAGCTGGTGGGGGCGCCGCGCACACCGGCCGGGTACGACCTGGACACGCTGGAGGCCCGCATCATCGAGCACCGGCCCAAGGTGTTCTTCACCCAGCCGCGCCTGCAAAGCCCCACGGGCTCCACGGCCTCGCTGGCACACCTGCACCGGGTTCTGCAACTGGCCGAGAAATACGACATCACCGTGGTGGAGAACGACATCTATGCCGACCTCGACCCCGGCTCGCACCCCTCGCTGGCCAGCCTGGACCAACTGCGCCGGGTGGTGTACATCAGCAGCTTTTCCAAGACCATTTCGCCCAACATCCGCGTGGGCTACCTGGCCGCCAACCCCGAGCTGCTGGAAGACCTGGTGCGCCTGAAGATGATCTCGGGGCTGACTTCGTCCGAATTCACCGAGCGGCTGGCTTACGGCGCCCTGATCGACGGCCGCTGGCGCAAGCACATCAAGACCCTGCGGGAGCGCCTGGCGCAGGGGCAGCAGCAGCTCTCCAGCCGCCTGCTGGAACTGGGGTTCGAGCTGTTCACCGAGCCCAAGGCCGGCATGTTCCTGTGGGCGCGCCACCCCGAAGTCCAGAATGCCGCCGAACTGGCCTACAAGGCGGCCGAGCAGGACATCCTGCTGGGCCCCGGCCACCTGTTCTCGGTCGACCTGGAGCCCAGCCCCTGGCTGCGTTTCAATGTGGCCTGGGCGCAGGACGAGGCCGTGCTCAGCTTCCTGCTCGGCCTCAAAGCCACCTAAAATCACGGGTTCGCCTGCTTTTGCAGGGCGCCCCCTGCCATTTCACCGGAGTTCTTGCCCACCATGACCCAAGCCACCGTTACCGTTGCCGACATCCGCAAGACGTTTCTCGACTTTTTCGCCTCCAAAGGCCACACGGTGGTCCCCAGCAGCCCGCTCGTGCCGGGCAACGACCCCACGCTCATGTTCACCAACTCGGGCATGGTGCAGTTCAAGGACGTGTTCCTGGGTGCCGACAAGCGCTCCTACGTGCGTGCTGCCTCGGTGCAGGCCTGCCTGCGTGCTGGCGGCAAGCACAACGACCTGGAAAATGTGGGCTACACCGCGCGCCACCACACCTTCTTCGAGATGCTGGGCAACTGGAGCTTTGGCGACTACTTCAAGCGCGAGTCGCTCAAGTGGGCCTGGGAACTGCTGACCACGGTCTACAAGCTGCCGGCAGACCGTCTGCTGGCTACGGTGTACGCGGAAGACGACGAGGCCTACGACATCTGGACCAAGGAAATCGGTCTGCCGCCCGAGCGCGTGATCCGCATCGGCGACAACAAGGGCGGTCGCTACAAGAGCGACAACTTCTGGATGATGGCCGATACCGGACCCTGCGGTCCGTGCAGCGAAATCTTCTACGACCACGGTGACCACATCCCCGGCGGCCCCCCCGGCAGCCCGGAGGAAGACGGCGACCGCTTCATCGAAATCTGGAACAACGTGTTCATGCAGTTCGACATGGCGGAAGACGGCTCGGTCACGCCCTTGCCCGCGCCCTGCGTGGACACCGGCATGGGTCTGGAGCGCCTGGCGGCCATCCTGCAGCACGTGCATTCCAATTACGAGATCGACCTGTTCGACACGCTCATCAAGGCGGCAGCCCGTGAAACCGGTCGCACCGACCTGGACAACAAGAGCCTGCGCGTGATCGCCGACCACATCCGCGCCACCGCTTTCCTGGTGAGCGACGGCGTCATTCCCAGCAACGAAGGCCGCGGCTACGTGCAGCGCCGCATCGTGCGCCGTGCCATCCGCCACGGCTACAAGCTGGGCCAGAAGACACCGTTCTTCCACAAGCTGGTCAAGGACCTGGTGCAGGTCATGGGTGCCGCCTACCCGAACCTGGCCAACCAGGAAGCCCGTATCACCGAAGTGCTGCGCGTGGAAGAGGAGCGTTTCTTCGAGACCCTGGCCACGGGCATGCAGATTCTGGACGAGGCGCTGGCCGGCGGGGTGAAGGTGCTGCCGGGCGAAGTGGCCTTCAAGCTGCACGATACCTACGGCTTCCCGCTGGACCTGACCAACGACGTCTGCCGTGAAAGCGGGGTCGAAGTCGACAGCGCTGGCTTTGCCGCCGCCATGGAGGCGCAAAAGGCCAAGGGCCGTGCGGCGGGCAAGTTCAAGATGGACAAGGCGCTGGAATACAGCGGTGCCGGCAACACCTTCGTGGGCTACGAGCAGCTGACGGAGACAAGCAAAATTGTAGCGCTCTACGCAGACGGCACGCCGGTTGCCACGCTCAAGGCGGGTCAATCCGGGGTGCTGGTGCTCGACAGCACGCCGTTCTATTCCGAGTCCGGCGGCCAGGTCGGCGACCAGGGCGCGGTGTTCTGCGACGGTGGCCTGTTCCAGGTGGAAGACACGCAGAAGATCAAGGCCGACGTGTTCGGCCACCACGGCGTGGTGCAAAGCGGCATCCTCGCGGTGGGCGACGCCGTGACGGCCCATGTGGACGCGACCAAACGTGCCGCCACCGTGCGCAACCACTCGGCCACCCACCTGATGCACAAGGCCCTGCGCGAAGTGCTGGGCAGCCACGTGCAGCAAAAGGGCAGCCTGGTGAATGCCGAGCGCACCCGCTTTGACTTTGCGCACAACGCACCGGTGACCGACGCGCAGATTCGCGAGATCGAAGTGCGCGTGAACGCCGAAATCCTGGCCAATGCCGCCACGCAAGCGCGGGTGATGGACATCGAGTCGGCCCAGAAGACCGGCGCCATGATGCTGTTCGGCGAGAAGTACGGCGAGACCGTGCGCGTGCTCGACATCGGCTCCAGCCGCGAACTGTGCGGGGGTACCCACGTGCAGCGCACCGGCGACATCGGCCTGTTCAAGGTGGTGGGCGAAAGCGGCGTGGCCGCGGGCGTGCGCCGCATCGAAGCCGTCACCGGCCAGAATGCGCTGACCTACCTGCAGGACCTGGAAGACACCGTGGACGCGGCAGCGGCCCTGGTGAAAGCGCCCGTGGCCGAGCTGACCGGCCGCCTGGGCCAGATGGTGGACAACGCCAAGGCGCTGGAAAAAGAACTGGCGGCCCTCAAGGGCAAGCTGGCGTCCGCCCAGGGCGACGAGCTGCTGACGCAGGCGCAGGACATCAACGGCGTCAAGCTGCTGGTGGCCACGCTGGACGGCGCCGACGTCAAGACCTTGCGCGACACCATGGACAAGCTCAAGGACAAGCTCAAGACGGGCGTCATCGTGCTGGCCGTGGTCGACGGCGCGAAGGTGCAGGTGGCCGTGGGCGTCACCACCGACACCACGGGCAAGGTCAAGGCGGGCGAGCTGGTCAACTTCATTGCCGCGCAGGTGGGCGGCAAGGGCGGCGGCAAGGCTGATATGGCCATGGCCGGCGGTACCGAGCCCGCCAAGCTGCCGGCAGCCCTGGCCAGCGTGCAGGGTTGGGTGGCCGGCAAGCTCTGATTTGCTATTGAATCTGTAGCTGTCTGCGCAGATTTAATGCGGGTTTGAGGCGGATTTAATGCTGAAAATCGCGCGTTCCCATCTGCTGTGCTTGGCCGTCTGCTGGCTGGCTTGGCACAGCCCCGGCGCGGCGGCGCAGGGCTTTGACGTGCAGCGCTGGAGCCCGTCGGCGCCGGTTCCCGCTCTGCAGGCTACCGACCTGAGCGGCAAGGTCTGGCGCCTGGCAGATCTGCGCGGCAAGGCCGTTCTGATCAACTTCTGGGCCAGCTGGTGCGAGCCCTGCCGCGCCGAGATGCCCTCGCTGCAGGCCCTGGCCGAGCGCCAGGGGCCGCACAGGCTGGTGGTGCTGGCGGTCAACTTCAAGGAGTCTCCGGCCACCGTGGCGCAGTTTATCCAGCGTACCGGCCTGCGGCTGCCGGTGCTGCCCGACCCGCAGGGGGCCATCGCCCGCCAGTGGGGTGTTCGCATCTTTCCGTCCACGGTGCTGATCGCAGCGGATGGCCACGTGCGCGCCGTTGTGCGCGGGGAGGTTGACTGGGGCAGCGCCGACGCGGCCGCGCTGTGGGCGCCGCTGCTGAAGGCGGGGCAGTAGAGGGGCACGTGTGGCCTGGCCGCAGGCTGGTATGCCCACGCTGGGACCAGTGTAATCACGGACCGACTTGCATTTGACAGGCGTTTACCTAGCATTGACGCACAGGAGGGCGTTTGGATGAACTCAGTTATCCACTTTGAAATGCCATACCGCGACCGGGAGCGCGCTGCCCGTTTTTACGTGGCGGCTTTTGGCTGGCAGACGCAGATGCTGGGGCCCGAGATGGGGGACTATCTCCTGGTCACGACGGTGGTGGAAAGCCTCCGGCCCGATGCACCCGCCGGGGCGATCAACGGAGGGCTTTTTCCCTATCAACCCGACCAACCCGACCAGCACCCCTCCGTGGTCATCGGAGTGGAGGACATAGGCGCGGCCATGGAACGGGTACGCGAGGCCGGCGGGACGGTGCTGGGCGAGCCCATGGAGATTCCGGGCGTCGGGCGCTATGTTGCGTTTCGCGATACCGAAGGCAACCGCAACAGCATGCTGCAGCCCCGCATGGGCTGACCCTGCTCAGTTCAAGCGCCGCCGGGCGCTGCTGCGCCGGCTTTGCAGTTTGACGGCGTCCTCCATGCTTTTGCGCACAAATGCAATGTGCTCTTTGGCCACTTGCTGGGAGGCTTGTGCATGACCATTGCGGATGGAGTCCCAGATTTTCCGGTGTTGTTCACGAATATGCGCCCACTGTGCCGGACGCGCATGCAAGTGCACCAGATTGTCCGCAACATGGTCGTGCACCACACGCATCAGGCTGGCTGATATGTGTCCAATCATGGCGTTGTGCGATGCCTCCGCGATGGCTTGGTGAAAAGCGACATCGGCGTCGATGCATGCCCTGAGGTCGTCGCAGTCGTAGGCCGCTTCCAGTGCATTGAACGTGGCTTCAATGCGAACGATGTCTTCATCGGTGGCGCGCTCGGCGGCGAGCAGCGCGGCTTCGCCTTCCAGCATGTGGCGGAATTCCAGAATGTCGGTCTGCAGCATCGGGTGGCCGTCCAACATGGCTTTCCAGGGGTCCGAAAAGGTGGTTTCCAGGTGATCGGTCACGACCGTGCCACCGCCGTGGCGGGTGGTGAGCAGGCCTTTCGATACCAATTTCTGCATTGCTTCGCGCAGAGAGGGCCGGGACACCCCCATTTCGATTGCCAGGGTGCGCTCCGAGGGAAGACGGTCGCCGGGTTTGAGCGAGCCTTCCAGGATGCGGGTTTCCAGGTCGGAGGCTACGGTATCGGACAAGCGGGTCGAGGATATGCGGTTGGGAGACATGGCAACTTAATTGGTATGACCATTTTCATCATATTGCATTCTGTGAAAAAAAATGCACTGTCACTTAGGGGTTTCCCCTTGTATCCAAGAAGTGTGCTCTCCCATACATTACCCGTAATGGTATTACCACTTTACCAAATGAAAGAACTTCTCCCAGAGCTGACGGATGCACTGCCGCCGGGCCAGGTCCTATCGGACGAACTGCGCCGGCATGCGTATGGCACGGACGCCAGCTTCTACCGCATGGTTCCCGAGGTGGTGGCCATTGTTGAAAGTGAAGACGAAGTCCGCTCGGTGCTGGAGATCGCGCGCGCGCATGGCCGCCCGGTGACCGTCCGTGCTGCGGGCACCAGTCTTTCCGGGCAGGCCGTGACCGATGGCGTGCTGATGCTGATCGGTGAGGGATTTGCAAGCTGTGACATTGCGGCCGATGCGGCCAGCGTGCGGCTCGGCCCCGGCATCATCGGTGGCGAAGTGAATGCCCGGCTGGCGCCGTTGGGTCGCAAGATCGGTCCGGACCCGGCTTCGATTGCGGTGTGCAAAATCGGTGGCATTGCCGCCAACAACGCCTCGGGCATGTGCTGCGGCATCGCGCAAAACACCTACCGCACCCTGCTTGGCATGCGTGTCATGCTGGCCGACGGAACGGTGCTGGATACTGAAGATGCCGCCAGCGTGGCTGCTTTTCAGGCCAGCCACGGTGCGTTGCTAAATGCGTTGGCCCAGCTGGGCGCCCAGACCCGTGCCAACACCGCCCTGGCCGAGCGCATCCGGCACAAGTTCAAGATCAAGAACACCACCGGCTACAGCCTTAACGCGCTGGTGGATTTCGAGAATCCTCTGGACATCCTGACCCATCTCATGGTCGGCTCTGAGGGAACCTTGGGATTCCTGTCGCGCATCACGCTGGCAACCGTGGTAGAAGATCCGTTCAAGGCCAGCGCACTGGTGTTCTTTCCCTCTATGGGCAGTGCCTGCGAGGCGGCCATGCGGCTCAAGCCGGCGCGCGTTTCGGCGGTGGAGTTGCTCGATCGCGCAGCCCTTCGTTCGGTGCAGGACCAGCCTGGCATGCCGCAGGCCATCCGTGCGCTGGGTGCCGATGTGTCTGCGTTGCTGATTGAGGTGCGCGCACAAACCAGCGCGGCCCTCGAGTTGAAGATCAAGACCGCACTGTGTGCCATCGACGGCATCGATACGGTGGAGCCGGCGCAGTTCTTCACCGATGCGGCCACTTGCGAGATGTACTGGAAAGTGCGCAAGGGCACCTTCCCGTCGGTTGGCGCAATGCGCCGCGCCGGTACCACTGTCATCATCGAAGACGTGGCCTTCCCGATGGAGTCGCTGGCAGCCGCAACGCTGGATTTGCAGGCCTTGCTGGCACGCCACGGTTACAGCGAAGCCATCATTTTTGGCCACGCCCTGGAAGGCAATCTGCATTTCGTGTTCACCCAGGACTTTGGGGACCGTGCAGCAGTGGCGCGCTATGCCCGGTTCATGGACGAGGTATGCCATCTGGTGGTCGACACCTACGACGGTTCCCTCAAGGCTGAGCACGGCACGGGGCGCAACATGGCGCCGTTTGTGGAGCTGGAGTGGGGGCGCGAAGCAACCGATCTGATGCGCAGCGTCAAGTCACTTCTGGATCCCGGCAATCTGCTGAACCCCGGCGTCATTCTCAACACCGACCCGCAAGCGCATCTGAAACACCTTAAGCCCATGCCTGCGGCGCAGGCGCTGGTGGATCAGTGCATTGAATGCGGATTCTGCGAGCCGCTTTGTCCCTCCCATCAACTGACACTGTCGCCCCGACAGCGCATTGTCAGCTGGCGGGAGCTTTCGCGCCGCAAGGATGGCCATGAGAGCGAGGGCACGCTGGCCACCGACTTCGCCTACTTCGGGCTGGATACCTGTGCCGGCTGCGGCTTGTGCTCAACCGCTTGCCCCGTCGGCATAGACACGGGGGAGTTGGTGCGCGTGTTGCGTGGACAAGGCCTGGGCAGCGTCAACCGTGCGGTCGGGAAAATGGTTGTGAACCACTTCGACACGGTGGTCGGCCTCTCGCGAATCGGACTGAGCGCCGGGCATGTGGCATCTGCAGTGGTGGGTAGCGGCGTGATGTCCAAGGTCACCGGAGGCGCCTGGAAGAGTACCTTGCCACAGGCCGGAAAGGCGCCGCGCAAGCGGGCGGAACAAGGCGACCCGGTGGTTTACCTCCCCGCGTGCGGGGGGCGTATCTTCGGTGGTAACGCCGCGCACGAATCCGGTCTGCCGGATGTGGTGATGGAACTCCTGGTCCGGGCCGGATATGCCCCGCGCCTGCCAGCGCAATACAACAAGCTGTGCTGCGGCCTCATGCTGGCCAGCAAAGGGCTGGCATCTGAGGCCGATGCCATGGCCCAGAACCTGACGGACGCATTGCTGGTTGCCGCAGATGATGGCAGGGGCGGGCTGCTCCCGGTCGTGATGGATGCCAGCTCGTGCACGGAGCGCATGAAAAAGCTGGTCGATGGACGGATCCAGATTCTGGACTTTCATGAGTTCGCGGTGGATGCGCTTTTGCCGCGATTGCGGATACGCCGCAAGGCGGGTCCCATTGCGTTGCATGTCAACTGCAGCGTGCGCCGTGGCGAAACGGACGCCAAGCTGCGCATCCTGCTGGCCGCCTGCGCCGAGCAGGTGACGGAACCCCGCGACGTGGGTTGCTGCGGGTTTGGCGGCGACCGCGGTTTTGTGGTTCCCGAACTCAACGCGCATGCGCTGCGGAAGATCCACAGCGCGCTCCCCAGCGCCTGCTGTGAAGGGGTTTCCACCAACCGCACGTGCGAGATAGGCCTGACCGACGAGACGGGGCTGCCCTACCGCTCAGTGGCCTATCTGCTTGAAGAATGCAGCCGGGAGGTGGCGCCTATGCAGTGTTGAATCCGCAGCAACTCCCTACATGCGCCCCCTGGCTTACGCGCACATCTATTTCAAATTCAACGAGGAACCCTCTATGGTCTGGCAACAAATTTACGATCCGTTTGGAAACATGGTCATTTCCACCCTGCTGGCCGCTGTGCCGGTCGTGGTGATGCTTGTTTGCCTTGGTTTTTTGCATATCAAGGCGCACATTGCAGCCGGACTGGGCTTGCTCAGTGCGCTGCTCATTGCCGTGCTCGCCTATGGCATGCCCGCCGAGATGGCCGGCAAGGCGGCCTTGCTGGGCGGCTTCACGGGTCTGCTGCCGATCGGCTGGATTGTTCTCAACATCATCTTCTTGCAGCAGCTGGCCGAACAGAACGGCAGCTTTGCCGTGTTGCAGGATTCCTTGTCGGGCATTACGCGCGACCGGCGTCTGCAGTTGCTTCTCATCGCCTTCTGCTTCGGTGCTTTCTTTGAGGGTGCGGCCGGGTTTGGTACGCCGGTGGCGGTGACCGCAGGTATCCTGATTGGCCTCGGATTTTCACCACTCGCAGCGTCGGGGCTGAGCTTGATCGCCAATACCGCACCGGTGGCATTTGGTGCCCTGGGCACACCGGTCATTACGCTGGCAAAAGTGCATGGCTACGACCTGATGGCCGTGACGGCCATGATCGGGCGTCAGCTTCCGTTCTTCTCGCTGCTGGTGCCGTTCTGGTTGATCTGGGCCTTCGCGGGGCGCAAGGCCATGATGGAAATCTGGCCCGCCATTCTGGTCACGGGGCTGTCATTTGCGATTCCCCAATACCTGGTTTCCAATTTCATCGGCCCGGAGTTGGTGGACATCATTGCCGCGCTCGTCTCGATGGTTTCGCTGATCCTGTTCCTGCGCGTGTGGCAGCCCAAGACAGTGTGGCGTTCGACCTCGCTCAAAGGCCATGAAACCGACGGTGGCGAAGCACAACCCGAAGTGACACTCAAGGTGCATTCCAAGGCAGCGCTGATCCAGGCGTGGACGCCGTGGCTCATTCTTACGGTGTGCGTGTTCATCTGGGGTCTGCCATCGGTCAAGAACTATCTCAACAGCCTGTACGCCCCCGCATTCCCGATGGCGGGGCTGCACAACATGGTTGAAAAAGTTGCGCCTGTGGTTTCCAAACCCACCAAGGAGGCGGCGGTCTATACCTTCAATCTGTTGTCGGCAACGGGTACGGGGATATTGCTGTCGGCCCTCATTGGCGGACTGGTCATGAAATACAACCCGCTGCAATTGGTGCGCGCCTTTGGTCGCACCTTCTGGATGGTGCGCTACTCGCTGATCACCATTGTCCTGATGCTCGGACTGGGCACGCTCACGCGCTACTCGGGTACCGACACAACCCTGGGGCTGGCGTTTGCCAATACCGGTGTCCTGTATCCGTTCTTTGGTACCTTGATGGGATGGATTGGCGTGGCCATGACCGGTTCGGATACCGCAAGCAATGTGCTCTTTGGCGGCATGCAAAGAGTCGCGGCCGATCAGCTGGGTCTTTCGGTCAACCTCATGGGTGCCGCGAACAGCTCGGGTGGGGTGATGGGCAAGATGATCGATGCGCAATCCATCGTCGTAGCCTCTACCGCAACGCGCTGGTTCAACCATGAAGGCGACATCTTGCGCTACGTGTTCTTCCATTCGATTGCGCTGGCCTGCCTGGTCGGACTGTATGTGACCATGCAGGCCTATGTGTGGCCGTTTACCGCAATGGTTGTCAGGTAAGAAAACATGCCAACTATCACATGCATCGAAGACTTGCGCGTGCTTGCGCAAAAGCGCGTGCCGCGCATGTTCTACGACTACGCCGATTCGGGTTCCTGGACGGAGGGCACCTACCGTGCCAATGCGTCTGATTTCCAGACCTTGAAATTGCGCCAGCGCGTCGCCGTCAACATGGACAATCGCAGCACCGCCACCACCATGGTCGGCCAGCCGGTGGCCATGCCGGTGGCCATTGCGCCCACCGGCCTGACGGGCATGCAGCACGCCGATGGCGAGATCCTCGCGGCCCGCGCCGCCCAGAAATTTGGCATTCCGTTCACCCTCTCCACCATGAGCATCTGCTCCATTGAAGACGTGGCGGCGGGCACGGGCAACCACCCCTTCTGGTTCCAGCTCTACATGATGAAAGACCGTGATTTCATGGAGCGCCTCATGGGCCGGGCACAGGCAGCGGGCTGCACGACACTGGTGCTGACACTGGACCTGCAGGTGATCGGGCAGCGCCACAAGGACCTGAAGAACGGCCTGACGGCGCCGCCCAAGCCCACGCTGGCCAACATCATCAACCTGATGACCAAGCCGCGCTGGTGCCTGGGCATGGCGGCAACGCGGCGCCACGGTTTTGGCAATCTGATCGGCCACGCCCGGGGGGTGAGCGACATGAGCTCGCTGAGCGCCTGGACCAAGGAACAGTTCGATCCGACCTTGAGTTGGGCTGACGTGGAATGGGTCAAACAGCGCTGGGGTGGCAAACTGATCCTGAAGGGCATTCAGGATGTTGAAGACGCGCGTCTGGCCGTCCAATCCGGTGCCGATGCGCTGATCGTCTCCAACCACGGCGGGCGCCAGCTTGACGGTGCCGAGTCCTCCATCCGTGCCTTGCCCGCCATTGTGGACGCGGTGGGCAACCAGATCGAGGTGCACATGGATGGCGGCATTCGCAGTGGTCAGGACGTGCTCAAGGCGCGCGCCCTGGGCGCTCGCGGCACCTACATCGGGCGTGCGTTCCTGTACGGTCTCGGTGCCATGGGTGAGGCCGGTGTGACCAAGGCGCTGGAAATCATCCACAACGAACTCGACATCACGATGGCGTTCACCGGAAACACGCAGATTGACCATGTCACCAAGGGCATCCTGCAATAGGCAGCCCCGGCGCCTGGCATGGGTTGCCCGCCTACTGCGCGGAGGGCATGCGTTGCCACAGCCGGTGCAGCAAGCCATCCAGGTCGGGGGAGGCCGGCAGGGGCCGCGTGCTGTCGGTCCGGTGCGATTCAATGAGGCGCTGCAGGGTTTGCAGGTGCGGCGTGACCGTGCCAAAGAACAGCGCCTGGCGGGGTGTGGCGATCAGGATCGTCGGAAAATTCTCCACTTCGATCGGGTCTACCAGGTCGGCTTCGTCCTCCACATCCACCCACTGGAACTGCACATCCGGAAATTGCGCCTGCAGCGTGCCAAACAGGGGCTGGTAGTCCCGGCAGGTGCCGCACCAGTTGGCGCACAGGCAGGCGACCAGCAAGGTCGTATCGGAGGAGGGGCGGGCAGTCGGCATGGGTCAATGATCGCAGAAATTTTTGGGGCATTCCGCGCGTTCCGGGCGCAGGGAGGCGGGCGTTTTACAATTGAGGGTTTTCCCTGCCACCGTACTGAACTTTTTCAAGGGCCCCCATGAGTGCATTTCTGGAAGAAACCGTATTGAGCGTTCACCACTGGACAGACCGGCTGTTCAGCTTCACCACCACGCGTGACCAGGCTTTGCGCTTTTCCAACGGGCATTTCACGATGATCGGCCTGCGCCAGGAAAACGGCAAGCCGCTGTTGCGCGCCTACAGCATCGTCAGCGCCAACTACGAAGAACATCTGGAGTTCCTGAGCATCAAGGTGCCGGACGGTCCGCTGACCTCGAAGCTGCAGCACATCCAGGTAGGGGACAAGATCATCGTCGGCAAAAAGCCCACCGGCACGCTGCTGATCGACTACCTGCTGCCCGGCAAGAACCTGTACCTCATCGGCACCGGCACCGGCCTGGCGCCGTTCATGTGCCTGATCCGCGACCCGGCCACGTACGAGAAGTTCGAAAAAGTCATCCTGTTCCACGGTGTGCGCGAGGTCAAGGAACTGGCCTACGCTGAGTACATCACTGTGGACCTGCCCAACCACGAGTACCTGGGTGAAGCCGTCAAGTCGCAGCTGCTGTACTACCCCAGCGTGACACGCGAGCCCTTCAAGAACCGGGGGCGCGCCACGGACCTGCTCGCCAGCGGCAAGCTGCAGGAAGACCTGGGCTTGCCCAAGCTGGATGCCGCCCGCGACCGCATCATGATCTGCGGCAGCCCGGCACTGAACAAGGACATGCGCGAGCTGCTGGATGCACGCGGCTTCGTCGAAGGCAGCACCACGACGCCGGGCGACTATGTCGTCGAGCGCGCCTTCGTCGAACAATAAGAACCACCCGCCCCATGTCCCATTACGACCTCTACGCCATCGGCAATGCCCTGGTGGACTCTGAATACGAAGTGACCGACGCCCAGCTGGAAAGCATGGGCGTGGCCAAGCGGCACATGACCCTGATCGATGCCGAGCGGCGTGCCGCGCTGCTGGCCCATGTGCATGGCATGCATGTGCGCCGCACCGGCGGCGGCTCGGCGGGCAACACGGTGGTGGCGCTGGCCCAGCTGGGCGGCAAGGCGTTTTACTCCTGCCGCGTGGCGGACGACGAACTGGGCGCCTTCTACCGCGAAGACCTGGTGGCCAACGGCGTCGCGACCAACCTCACGCACACCAAACCGGCGGAAGGCCAGACCGGCATCTGCATGGTGATGGTCACGCCCGATGCCGAGCGCAGCATGAGCACCTTCCTGGGCGCCACCGCCGAGCTGGATCACACGGCGCTGCATGCCAAGGACATTGCCAAGTCCAAGGTCTACTACATGGAAGGCTACCTGGCCGCATCGCCCACCGGACTGGACGCCGCCTTGCAGGGCCGCGCCATTGCCAAGGAGGCGGGCGTGGCGCTGGCACTGACCCTGAGCGACATGAGCATGATCAACTTCTGCCGCGCGGGCCTGGACGCCATGGTGGGCGACGGCCTGGACTACCTGTTCTGCAACGAAGAAGAAGCGCAGACCTGGTGCGGCACGCAGGACCTGGAGGCCATCTGCCAGCAGGTCAGCCAGCTCGCCCGCGTGGTCTGCCTGACCCGCAGCGCCAAGGGCTGCATCGTGCTGGAAGGGGGCCAGCGGATCGAGGTGCCGGCTGCTCCGGTCAAGGCGCTGGACACCAACGGCGCCGGCGACATGTTTGCCGGCACCTTCCTCTACGCCGTGACCCAGGGCCACACCCTGGCGCACGCTGCGTGGCTGGCCAACCAGGCTGCCGGCCAGGTGGTGAGCCAATACGGCAACCGCCTGACCCCCGCAGCCATGGCTGCGCTGAAGGTGCGGTTCGCACAGCACGTGGCCTGAAAGCCGCAGGCGGGGGGCTCAGGCGTCCCGCTTGTGCAGCTGGTACGGCGGCAAGCCGCCCAGCATGCGCCGCCCGTAGGCCTGCTGTGTCAGGCGCTTGTCGTAGCAGATCACCTGCGCCTGGTCGTCCTCGGTGCGGATGGCTCGCCCGGTCCACTGCAGCAGCTTGATGCCGGTGGCCGGAATCACCAGCTCGTTGAACGGGTCGCGCCCCACGCTGCGCAGCCACTCGGCACGCGCCTCGTCCACCGGGTCCGAGGGCGGGGCAAACGGGAGCTTGGCAATGAACACGGTTTCGCACAGCGAGCCCGGTAGATCCAGTCCCTCGCCAAACGACTGCAGGCCAAACAGCACCGAAGGCATGCCCGACTCCACCCGCGCCGCATGCGCCGCCAGCAGGCGTGCGCGCGACTGCGTACCCTGCACCAGCACCATGTCGCTCAGGTAACCCGGCACGGCTTCGGTGGCGGCGCGCATTTGCGCGCGGGAGGTGAACAGCACCAGCGCGCCGCGCCGCACCTGCTCCAGGTCGGCCATCAGCAGGCGCACCATTTCGGCGGTGTAGGCGTCGGCCTGCTTGGGGTCGGTGCGGGTGTGCACCACCGTGAGCGTGCCCTGTGCGGCGTAGTCGAACGGGCTGGCCACTTCCAGCGCCTGCACGGCGGGGTTGTTGGACAGGCCCGCTTCGCGCAAAAAATAATCAAAACTGCCGCAACTGGTGAGCGAGGCCGAGGTGACCACGGCCCCGCGCACCTGGCTCCACAGGAACTGGCGCAGCAGATCGCCCGGCACGATGGGGCAGGCATGCGCCGTCAGGGTCAGGTAGCCGTGTTCGCTTTGGGCCTGCAGCCACTTGGCCAGCGGCTGCGCACCGTGTTCCAGCAGCAGGCTGGCGGTGGACACCACGCTGCCCAGCCGCGGTGCCAGACTGCCCAGCTGGGCGTACAGCTGCGAGCACAGTACGGCCTGGCTGGGGTCTTCCTTGGCCACGGCCTTCACGTCCACGCCCAGCGCTTCCAGTACCTTGGACAGG
This sequence comes from Rhodoferax sp., assembly GCA_019449595.1. Classification (GTDB taxonomy): domain Bacteria; phylum Pseudomonadota; class Gammaproteobacteria; order Burkholderiales; family Burkholderiaceae_C; genus Allorhodoferax. The sequence goes on from JAGRPL010000004.1 coordinate 703,272, forward strand.
CCTGCGGCCTGGGCGTGGATCTGCGTGACCGGCTCCACCAGCGCGGCCGGCAGCACACCACCGGCAAAGCGCAGGGTGCCGTCCTGGCCTTCACCGCGGGCATTGCGACCGGTGTGGGCCCACACCAGGTCCATCGCCATGCGCGCCAGCGTGGTCAGGGCACCCTTGAGCTGGCTGGTCACCGTCTGCACGTCCTCGCCGGCGTGCAGGTTGAGCTTGCTGCTGACTTCCTGCACGGTCTTGGGCAGTTTATCGAGCCAGCGTAGGTTGGAGAGGTCCATGGTGCTGGAAAACTGGTCCAGTGCCACGGCCGGCAGGTGGTGGCCTTCGTCAAAGATCACCAGGCAGTTGTCCAGGTCGGGCAGCGTCTTGGTGCCCAGGCTGGCCAGCACCAGGTCGTGGTTGGCCACAATGACGTTGGCCTCGGCCAGCCGCGTGCGGGCCCCGTAGTAGCTGCACTCCTTGAAGCGCGGGCAGTGGCGCACCGTGCAGGTGTGGCGCTCGGCCGCCACCACGGACCAGTTGCGCGGGTCGGGCGTCTCGGCCAGGGTGTCGCGGTCGCCGTCCCAGCTGCCGGTGGCCAGGGTGGCGGCCATGGTCTCATAGAGCTGGGTGCGGCGCTCCTCAAGGGCCTCCTCCGACAGCGGCGAGCCATAGCGGGTGGCGGTGGCCGCAGCGGGGGCGTCGTCGTCCGCGTCAAACAGCTCCTCGCTGCCCGCGCCCGAGCCGACCAGTCGCTCCAGTTTGAGCTTGCACACGTAGCGCCCGCGCCCCTTGGCCAAGGCAAATGCAAAGGGCTTGTCCATCGTGCGCGCCAGCGCCGGCAGGTCCTTGGTCATGAGCTGCTCTTGCAGCGCCACAGTGGCTGTGGAAATCACCACCCGCGTCTTGCGCTCCAGCGCCAGCGCAATGGCGGTGGAGGCATAGGCCGCACTCTTGCCCACGCCGGTGCCGGCCTGGATGACGGCAATGGCCTTGGTGGGGGCGGGGTGCTCGCCCAGGTCGGCGCGGGCCAGCGTGGCGGTCACACAGGCGGCCATGGCGTGCTGGCCGGGGCGGGGACGAAAGCCGGGGGTGGCACCCACGACTTTCTCAAAAGCGGCCAGTGCCAGATCGGCCAGAGACTCAGAACTCAAACAATGTCATCCAGATGGGTGCGCGGGAAGGCGCGATAGAAGGGAAAGGCGTGCGGGGAGCCTGAATATACCGGGTGCGGCGATAATCGGTGCGCGGTGTCCGGCTGGTCCGGGTGCTGCCAGTGCCAATTTCGGGGTATTTTGACCTACGCCGATTGCGCCCGTTTATCCCCCAATCCGGAGTTCTCTGAATGACCACCGTTCCTCCTGGCGTGCCAACGCCTGCGCGTACCGACGCGCGTCGCATTTTCCTGAAGAATTCGGCCCTGGCCCTTGCAGCAACTGCGTTGCCTGCTATCAATTTTGCACAAACGACCGCTGCCGCGCCGCGCCAGTTCAGCCCTCGGCCCGGCGCCTGGCGCACGTTTGAAGTCACCACCCGTGTCGATATTGCCAAGCCGCAGGGCGTGACCCGGGTCTGGCTGCCCATCCCCAGCGTCAACAGCGACTGGCAGCAATCTATGGACAGCAGCTTCTCCAGCAACGGCTCGACCATGGTGACCAGCGACGGCCACTCGGGTGCGCGCATGCTCTATGCCGAGTTCGCGGCCGACGAGGCCAAGCCCTTTGTGGAACTCACCAGCCGCATCCAGACCCAGAACCGGGGTGTGGACTGGGCCCGGAGTACCGCCCCCCGGGAAGATGCGGCCAGCTTGCGGTACTGGACCCGGGCCACCAGCCTGCTGCCCATCGACGGCATCGTGCGCAGCACGGCGCAAGAGGCCATTCGGGGGGCCCGCACCGACGTGGAGAAGGCGCAGAAGCTGTTCGACTGGATCGTGGCCAACACCTACCGCGAGCCCAAGGTGCGCGGTTGCGGCGAGGGCGACATCAAGACCATGCTGGAAACCGGCAACCTGGGCGGCAAGTGCGCCGACCTGAACGCCCTGTTCGTGGGCCTGTGCCGCGCGGTGGGTCTGCCGGCCCGCGACGTGTATGGCCTGCGCCTGGCACCCAGCGCCTTTGGCTACCGCGAACTGGGTGGCAACCCGGCCAGCCTCAAGGGTGCGCAGCATTGCCGTGCCGAGGTCTACCTGGCCGGCCATGGCTGGGTGGGCATGGACCCGGCCGATGTGGCCAAGGTGATGCGCATGGAAACACCCACCTGGATCAAGACGCCCAAGGACCCCCTGGTGGCGCCGGTCAACGCGGCTCTGTTTGGCAGCTGGGAAGGCAACTGGATGGCCTACAACACCGCCCACGATGTCACGCTGCCGCATGCCCAGGGTCCCCGGCTGGGTTTTTTCATGTACCCCACGGCCGAGACAGCCGCCGGGCGCCTGGACTCCTACGCACCGGACGATTTCAAGTACCAGATCACGGCCAGGGAAATCAAGGCCTGAGCAGCCTGCACACCACCCGGTGGGTGGGTGCAGGGGCAGGGGGGTGTTTGCCGCACTGGGCAGGAGCGGCGTGATGCGGTAGGCTGGTGGCATAACAACCAGGAGACAAGCCTATGGCAGCACCCAAGCTGATGCTGGATTACGTTTTTGACCACGAAGCATCGCAACCTGAAACGGTTTACCTGACCCAGCCCACCGGTGGCGGGCAGGTCGTGGATTACACCTGGGGCCAGGTGGTTGACCAGGCCCGCCGCATGGCGGCGCACCTGCGGGCGCAGGGGTTTGAGCCGGGTGCGCGTATCGCCATCCTGTCCAAGAACTGCGCCCACTTCATCATGGCCGAGCTGGCAATCTGGATGGCCGGCGGCACGACGGTGGCCATTTTCCCCACGGAGACGGCCGACACCATCCGCTTCGTGCTGGAGCACAGCGGTGCGCGCTTGCTGTTTGTGGGCAAGCTCGATACCTGGGAGCACCAGAAGCCGGGCATTGCGGCGGACCTGCCCTGCATTGCCCTGCCGCTGGCGCCCCAGACCAGCTACGAGACCTGGGACGCCATCACGGCACGCACCGCGCCACTGGCCGGGCGCATCCAGCGGGCGGGGAGCGACATTGCCATCCTCATGTACACCTCGGGCTCCACCGGCCAGCCCAAAGGCGTGATGCACAGCTTCGAGCGCATCACCCGCGTCAGCGAACTCATGCAGCGCGACATCCAGTCACGCATTGGCGAGAAGGCGGAAATCCGGGTGCTGTCCTACCTGCCGCTGGCCCACGTCTTCGAGCGGGCCTGGGTGGAATGTCTCTCGCTGCTGGACGGTCACACCCATGTCTACTTTGCCGAAGCGCTGGACACCTTCCTGCAGGACCTGAACCGGGCCCGGCCCACCACGTTCATCTCGGTGCCGCGCTTGTGGCTCAAGTTCCAGCAGGGCGTTTTTTCCAAGATGCCGCCCCAGAAGCTGGACCGCCTGCTGGGCATCCCCCTGCTGGGCCGCCTGGTCGGGCGCAAGGTGCTCAAGGGGCTGGGGCTGGACCAGGTCTTGCTGGCGGGCAGCGGTTCGGCGCCCATTCCGCCAGCGCTGATCGTGTGGTACCGCCGCCTGGGGCTGAACCTGATCGAAGGCTACGGCATGACCGAGGACTTCGCCTATTCGCACAACTCCACCCCCACCATCAATGCGCCGGGCTGCGTCGGGGTGCCGCTGGAGGGGGTGCAGGTGCGCATCAGCGACGAGGGGGAGATCCTGATCAAGTCCCCGGGGCAGATGGTGGGCTACTACAAGCGCCCCGACCTCGATGGCGAGGTCTTCACCGCAGACGGTTACTTCCGCACCGGTGACCGCGGCGAGCGGCGCGCCGACGGGTTGCTGAAGATCACCGGGCGCGTGAAGGAGCTGTTCAAGACCTCCAAGGGCAAATACGTGTCGCCAGCGCCGATCGAGAACCGCATCAACGCCCACCCGATGGTGGAGACCAGCCTGGTGTCGGGCGTGGGGCAACCGTCGGCCTACGCCATGGTCGTGCTGGCCGAAGACCTGCGTCCCCGCCAGGGAGATGCCGCGTTCCGCGCGGAAGTGCAGGCGCAGCTGGGCCAGTTGCTGGTCGATGTGAACAACGAACTGGCCGACTACGAGAAGCTGCAGCTGATCGTGATCGCCAGCGAGCCCTGGACCATCGAAAATGGCTGTCTGACGCCCACCATGAAGATCCGGCGCAGCCGCATTGAAAGCGAAGTGACTGCCCGGGTGGAGGGTTGGTACGCCGAGCGTGCCAAGGTGCAGTGGGCTTGAAGGTCCAGTGGGTCTGAGGCGCCGCTGGCGCCTGGTCGCTAGACCGCACGGGGCATAGCCGCTATGCTGTGCGCTTATCCGTAAGCGCCGATGCAAGCCCATACCCCCACCATGTTCCTGATGCTGCTGATGGCCAGCGCGACGCTGACCATCGCCGCTGCGGTGGCCGTGCGCTTCAAGGAGCGCAACGGCATGCTGTTCTGGGCACTGGCCATGGTGGCGCAGACGGCCAGCTACATGCTGCTGAGCCTGCGGGGCCATTTGAGCGACGGCATCACGGTCTATGGCGCCAACCTGCTGTTGTCCGTTTCCATTGCCCTGTTCGTGGAGGGCCTGTTCGAGTTCCAGCAGCGTCGGCCGCCCCGCTGGCTGGTCTGGTCCCCGGTGCTGGTGCTGGCGGTGTTTTTCGCTTTCCTGGTGGATCGGGTCGCTGAGCGCATCCTGCTGAGTGCGGCCATCGCCATCGTGCAGTGCGCGCAGGTGCTGTCCGTGCTGTGGGAACGGCGCCGCGAGCTGGCCGGGCGAGGCAAGTACACGCTGGCCTTTGGCTGGGTGATGCTGATGGGCATGTATGGCTACCGCGGCATTGCGACGGCGCAGCACATGGGCGAGGTGAGCTTTCTGGTCGTGGCCAACCCGCGCATCCAGGCCATTACCTACTTGCTGGTGAGCATGTGCCTCATTGTGATCAGCCTGGGGCTGGTCATCATGCTCAAGGAACAGGCAGATGCACGCAACCGCGACATGGCCATGCGTGACGAGCTCACGGGCCTGACCAACCGGCGTTTCCTGCTCGAGTCACTGCACCAGAACCTGGCACTGGCCCAGCGTGCCGAGCAGCCGTTGACGGTGCTGATGATCGACATCGACCATTTCAAGCGGGTCAACGACACGTTCGGGCACTTGTCGGGCGATCTGGTGCTGAAAAAGCTCGCCAGCACGCTGATTTCGCGCGTGCGCGACCAGGACATCATCGGCCGTCTGGGGGGGGAGGAGTTCCTGGTCATCCTGCCCGACACGGCTACCGAAGGCGCCTGCCAGCTGGCCGAGGACTTGCGGGCCTGCATCGAGGCCACCCCGTTCTTCGGCGAGGACGGAACGCTGATTCCGGTCACCATCAGCATCGGCTTGTACGAGCGCAAGCAGCGAACCCGCCAGCGCAGCGACGACATGATTGGCGGGGCCGACCAGGCCCTGTACCGGGCCAAGGAAAATGGCCGCAACCGCGTGGAAGTGTTTCCCGGCGGCGCGACCTGACGTTGCGGCCAGCTTCCGGCAGGTATTTCCGGCTTTTTTTGCCGGATCTTGATAGAAGCGTTACACGGCGTTCACGTGGCGCGGCTACATTGGCAGTAGTCCCGCTGCACGGGACGGGAATGGACGAACCATGAAAAACATCAAGAAGAGTTTCTGGGGCCTGCTGGTGGTGCTGACACTGCTTTGGCTGTGGGTTGACAGGCTGGCTGGAGGGGGCTGGAGCGTTTTTGCACTGCGTCCGCTGTTTCTGCAGTACAGCGGCGTGCTGGGCATGGGGGTGATGAGCGTGGCCATGATCCTGGCGGCGCGCCCCACCATGTTCGAACCCTATCTGGGCGGCTTGGACAAGATGTACCGCCTGCACAAGTGGCTGGGCATTTCCGGTCTGGTGATTGTCGTCACGCACTGGCTGTGGGTTGAAGTGCCGAAATGGATGGTGGGCTGGGGGTGGCTGGAGCGGCCGGCGCGTCGGGGGCCGCCGGGCGGACAGATCGAGGGCATCGAGGGGTTCCTGCGTGGCCTGCGCCACCCTGCCGAAGGCTTGGGGGAATGGGCTTTCTACGCCGCTGTGGCCCTGATCGTGCTGGCGCTGGTGAAGCGGTTTCCGTACCGCTATTTTTTCAAGATCCACCACCTGCTGACGCTGGCCTACCTGGTGCTGGTGTTCCATTCGGTGGTGCTCCTGCAGTTCAACTACTGGGGCAGCCCGCTGGGCGTGGTCATGGGCCTGCTCATGCTGGGAGGTACGGTGGCGGCGGTGGTCGTGGTCGTGCGCAAGGTGTCCATTGGCCGCCAGACCGTGGGCGAGGTCGAGGGCGTCATCCGCCATGCCGATCTGCAGGTGCTGGAGGTGGACATCCAGATCCGGGGGCGCTGGGCGGGCCACGAGGCCGGGCAGTTTGCCTTTGTGACCTTCCATGCCGAAGAAGGGGCGCACCCGTTCACGATTTCCTCGGCCTGGAAGGGGGACGGCCACATTGCCTTCATCATCAAGGAGCTGGGCGACTACACCCGCACCCTGCCGACCAGCCTGAAGAAGGGCGAGGTGGTGAAGCTGGAGGGCCCGTACGGGCGCTTCAACTTCAGCGGCAGCAAGCCGCGCCAGATCTGGGTGGGGGCGGGCATCGGCATCACACCGTTCATCGCCCGCATGAAAACCCTGGCGCGTACGCCCGACGGCAAGACCGTGGACCTGTTCCACCCCACGGCCGTGTATGACGAAAACGCCATAGGCAAGCTGCAACGAGATGCTCAGGCCGCGAACGTGAATTTTCATGTGCTGTGGGACGCACGCGACGGCCGGCTCACCGCCCAGCGCCTGTGCGAGGCCGTGCCAGACTGGAGGAACGCCGACATCTGGTTCTGTGGCCCGGCCGCCTTCGGGCAGGCCCTGCGGCGCGACCTGGTGGCCATGGGGCTCAACGCCGATGACTTCCACCAGGAACTGTTCGAGATGCGCTGAGCGCCGGGCTCAGCCGGTCTGGGCGATGGAGGACAGCGGGCGCAGCGTGCGCCGGCTCTCAAATTGCCGCGGCTCGCCGCTGAGCGGGTCCGTGAAGGCGATGGAGCGTGCCAGCAGCTGCAGCGGGTTGTTGTAGTCGGCGCTGCCTTCGGGCGTCAGCACCGGGTAAATGCCGTCGCCGACCAGCGGCAGGCCCAGTGCGGCCATGTGCACGCGCAACTGGTGACGGTGCCCGGTGACCGGTTTCAGGGCGTAGCGCGCCAGCGTGCCGTGCACCTCCAGCGGCGTGATGTGGGTGAGGGCGTTGGGCGGGCCATCCACCTCGGTCTGCTGCATGAAGTGTGCGGCCGGGGCGATGCGGGACTCCCGACGCACGGGCCAGGGCAGATCGGGGTTCCACGGCGCAATGGCCTCGTAGGTCTTGTCCACGGTGCGCTGGCGAAACAGGCTCTGGTAGGCGCCGCGGGTGGCGGTCTGTGTGGAGAACAGCACCAGCCCCGCGGTGTCGCGGTCGATGCGGTGGATGGGTGACAGGTCGACCAGACCCAGCGCGCGCTTGAGCCGCACCAGCACGGTTTCCTGCAAATACTTGCCTGATGGCAGCACGGGCAGGAAGTGCGGCTTGTCCACCACCAGCAGGTGCGCGTCCTGCCACAGCACGGTGGCTTCAAAGGGAATGGGGGGTTCGGCCTGCACGGTGCGAAAGTAGTACAGGCGTTGCCCGGCGCGGTAGGGTGCGTCGGGGGGCACCAGTGCGCCCTGGTCGTCTAGCACGTCGCCGCCTTGCAGGCGCTGCAACCAGGCGTCAGCCCGGACACCGGGAAAGCGCTGCACCAGAAAGTCCAGCACCCGGGGCCACGGCCCGGGGGGCAACACCACGCAACTGGCGCCCACGCCGTTGCGGTTGGGGGGCGGATTAGGCCGGTACAGGGCCATGGCCAGCGTGAGGGCCCACGGTCTGGGCAGCGCAGGGTTTTGCTCTGTGTCCCCCGAGCGCGTTGCGCTCTCCTCCTTTACCTGCGCAAAGCCCTGTGCCGCCCAGGCCGTGGACCGTGCCTATCGTGGGGGCCATAGATCTAGATCCGTTCAAACACCAGGTCCCACACGCCGTGGCCCAGCTTGATGCCGCGGTTCTCGAATTTGGTCAGCGGCCGGTAGTGCGGTTTGGGTGCATAGCCGGCCAGTTCGGGGTTCGTGGCCAGGGCGCGGTTCTTCAACAGCGGCTCGGCGGTCAACACCTCCAGGATCTGCTCGGCGTAGGGCTGCCAGTCGGTCGCGCAGTGGATGTAGCCCCCCACCTTGAGGCGCTGCGCCAGCTTGGCCACCAGGGGCGACTGGATCAGGCGACGCTTGTTGTGCTTGGTCTTGTGCCAGGGGTCGGGAAAGAAGATGTGCACGCCGTCCAGGCTTTGCAGGGGCAGCATGTGGTCGATCACCTCCACCGCATCGTGGGCGCAGATGCGGATGTTGGAGAGGTTCTGCTCGCCAATGCGCTTCAGGAGCGCGCCTACGCCGGGTTCGTGCACCTCACAGCACAGGAAATGCGTTTCGGGCAGCACGCCGGCAATGTGGGCCGTGGCCTCGCCCATGCCAAAGCCGATTTCCAGCACAACGGGGTGTTCTTGGAAGTCATTTTGGCCGTCAGCTGGCTTGGAATCTGCGAAGACAGCTTCCAAATTGATAGCGGACGGCTGGTAGGGCAACAGGAACCGGGGGCCCAATTCCTCAAACGCCTTGGCCTGGCCGGTGGTCGTGCGGCCGGCGCGCTTGACGAAGCTCTTGATGGTGCGCATGAAGGGCTTGCTGGAGTCGGGGGCAGCGGTTTCGGGTGTGGCGTGGTCGGGGGCTGGAGTGGTCATGGTCGGCGGTGAAGGGCTTGGGCCTGCATTGTAGGCAGTGTGGAGCATTCGCTGCCGGTGAACTGGGCCCGCCAGAGCCCGGTCCAGCGGGCCAGCGCGTGCTCCAGCGTGCCGGACTGCGCGGGCAGGCCCAGCACGGCCGCCGCTGCGTTGAGTGCGGCCAGCGGGTCGGACACGTCCAGCGCCTGCGCGCCGTTTTGCTTGGAGAGTTTTTCTCCGTTGGCGCCGCACACCAGGGGGGTGTGCAGGTACTGTGGCGTGGGCAGGCCCAGGGCGCGCTGCAGCAGGATCTGCCGCGCCGTGTTGTCCGTCAGGTCTTCGCCGCGCACCACGTGGGTGATGCCCTGCGCGGCGTCGTCCACCACCACGGCGAGTTGGTAGGCAAAAAGGCCGTCGGCGCGCTGGAGCACGAAATCGCCCACCTCCTGCGCCACGTCCTGCTGTTGGGGACCCAGGCGGCGGTCGGTCCAGTGCACTACCTGGCTTGCTATTATTTTTGTAGCTGTCTGCGCAGGTTCTTCGTGGCCTGCAGGCTGATTGGATATTGAAATATCGGTGCGCAACCGCCAGGCGCGCCCGGGCTTGCCCTGCAGGCCGGTGCGGCAGGTGCCGGGGTAGATCAGTTCACCGTGGCGGGGCTTTGTCATGCCGGCTTGCTGCAGGGCGGCTTCGATGTCCTTGCGCGAGCAGGCGCAGGGGTAGGCCAGGCCGCGTGCGACCAGGTGCTCCAGCGCCTGCTGGTAGAGCGGCGTGCGCTGGCTCTGCCACACCGGCGGTTCATCGGGGTGCAGGCCACAGGCGGCGAGCTGGCGCAGGATGGTCTGGTCGGCTCCAGGCACGCAGCGCGGCGTGTCCACGTCTTCGATGCGCACCAGCCACAGGCCGCCGTGGGCCCGGGCGTCGAGCCAGCTCGCCAGGGCGGCCACCAGCGAGCCTGCATGCAGCGGGCCGGTGGGCGAGGGGGCAAAGCGCCCCCGGTAGCCGGGGGCGACAGGCGGGATACTCAAATGATTGCGAGGGCCAGCTCCAGGCCAGACACAAAGGCATCTTCCACGCGATGGCCCAGGCACCAGTCGCCACACAGGCCCAGGCCCGTCTTGGCGTCCCACAGGTGGGAGCGGCCCAGCGGCTGCACGGTCTGCGCGTACTTCCAGCGCTGGGTGTCCATGTGCGCCGGCTCGGCACGGATGCCGGTGACTTCGGTAAAGGCCTTGAGCAGCTTGGCCTGCACACGCGCCTCGTCATCCTGCAGGTGTTCCTGCGACCAGGCGGCGCTGGCCTGCACCGTCCAGCGCTCCACCCAGCCGCGGCCCGGTTTGCTGGATTCACGCGCCAGCCAGGCAATGCGGTGGTGGGTACTGCGGGCAGCGCTCCACTGCGGCCCCAGCGTGGTGAGGCCGGGTTGCACCGCCTGTGGAAAGGCGAGCATCAGCGTCCAGCAGGGCGCGACCGTGACCTTGCCGATGTCCTTCTGCAGCGGTGCGCCCATCTGGGAGGCCTGCAGCAGGGCCAGCGCCTGTGGCGACGGGATGGCCAGCACCACGGCGTCGAAGCCGGAATACACATGCGTGCTGTCCTGGGCGCCGGTGGTGCGCACCTGCCATTGCCGCTTGTTGAGGGCGTCGGGTTCGATGCGGTCGACGCGGGTCTGCAACTCCACGCTGCCCTGGTCGAGCAGCGGCCTGGCCCATTGCTGTGGCAGGGTGTTCATGGTGGGCTTGGGGACCCAGTGCGCCTCCCCGGCGGGATGGCCGGCCGCGGCGACACGGCCCTGCTTGTCCAGTACATGCACCGTGTTGGCACTCCAGGGTTTGCACACCCCGGGGCTGGTCTGCAGGGCCAGCTCGAAACGTGGATCGCGGATGGTGAAGTACTGCGTGCCATGGTCAAAGCTGCCAAACGGGCTGTTGCGGGTGGCCATGCGGCCGCCCACGGTGTGGCTTTTTTCGAACACCGTGACACGGTGGCCGGCCTGTACCAGGGTGCGGGCGCAGGCGATGGCGGCCATGCCGGCACCCACGATGGCGATGTGTCTGGAAGCGGTCATGTGCGGTGTCTCCAAGAGTGGTGGGAAGGTTTATGCCTCTTTATACACGCTGGCATCAGGCGCTACGGTGTTGTTCCAGCAGGGCGGTGCGGGTGGCCGGGCTTTCGAGCTGCTGCAGCCACCATTGCAAGGCCCGGCCCTGGGTCGACGAAGTGGCTCCGCGCCAGGCGTAACTCAGCGGCACCGTGCGGTACGGGCGCTCGGTCTGCTTGACGACCAGGCGGCCCGTTTCAATGTAGCTGCCCGCCATGCACTGCGGCAGGTAGCCACCCGCCAGACCGCGCAACTGGGCATCGAGCTTGGCGTGCATGCTGGCGACGGTGAACACATCCTGTCCGCCCAGCAGGCCGTAGGTCATGCCCCTGCCGCGCTGGACGGAGTCCGCCACCGCCACGGCGCGGTGCTGCTGGATGACGGTGTCGCTCAAAGGCTCGGGGGCATTGGCCAGCGGGTGGTGGGGTGCCACCGCGTAGACAAATTGCATGGTGCCCAGGGTCTTGCCCTGGATGCCGGCGTTGTTGGCCGCATCCAGGGCCACGCCCAGGGCCAGGTCAGCCTGGCCGGCGGTGAGGGCTTCCAGCGTGCCGGAGAGGGTCTCGTCGCGCAGGCGGATGCGGGTGGGGGGAGACAGGCTGAAGAAGCTCTCGCACAACTCCATGACGGTGGCCTTGGAGATGACCGTGTCCACGGCAATGGTCAGCTGTGGCTCCCAGCCGGTGGCCACGCGCTTGACCCGGTTGGCCACGGCATCGATCTCGCCCAGCAGGCGCGCGCCTTCGCGCATCAGCAAGGCGCCGGCTTCGGTCATGCGGGCCTGGCGCGAGCTGCGGTCGTACAGCAGCACGTCCAGCGCGTCCTCGATCTGGCGGATGCGGTAGGTCAGGGCGCTGGGCACCAACCCCAGGGCGCGGGCGGCGGCGGCAAAGCTGCCAGCCGACTCGATGGCCTGCAGCATGGCCAGGGCATCGGGGGTCAACACATCGCGTGCAGTTTGCATGGATGGACCTTTTTAGTTGAAATTATTTGAATGATGCCATCAAACAGGGTGGATGGAAAGTCCCGGTGCCGGGCCTAAAGTTCTACCCATCGACAGGAACCTCAAGGAAACCCCACCATGTTGACCTTACGCAAATCGGCAGACCGTGGCTACGCCGACCACGGCTGGCTCAAGTCCTTCCACAGCTTTTCATTCGCCGGCTACTACGACCCTCGCCACATGGGCTGGGGCAACCTGCGCGTCATCAACGAAGACCGCATTGCCCCAGGCACCGGCTTTGGCACGCACGGCCACCGCGATATGGAAATCATCAGCTACGTGGTGTCGGGCAACCTGGCGCACAAGGACAGCATGGGCAACGTCAAGGGCATTCCCCCGGGCGACGTGCAGCGCATGAGTGCCGGCACGGGGGTGCAGCACAGCGAGTTCAACCACGCGCCCAACGAGACGACCCATTTCTTCCAGATCTGGATCGAACCCAATGTGACCGGCATTGCCCCCAGCTACGAGCAAAAGACCTTTGCCGCGGCGGAGAAGCAGGGCGTGCTGCGGCTGGTGGCCTCACCCGACGGGGCCGAGGGCTCGGTGCTGATCCATGCCGATGCGCGCCTGTACAGCAGTCTGCTCGATGGCGAGCAGAGCGCCCAACTGGTGCTGGACCCCCAGCGCAAAGCCTATGTGCACCTGCTGCGCGGTGAGCTGGAGGTGAACGGGCAGGTGCTCAGCGCCGGCGACGCGGTGCTGCTGGAGGCTGAAAACGTGTTGACCCTGGCCCACGGCAAAGCCGCGGAAGTGCTGGTGTTTGATCTTTCAGCCTGATCGTTTTTTTGACTGTTTTTTCAATTCAAGGAGTTTTCATGTCGACCAAATTGCAAGATCCCCTGGCCCTGGCGGCCCGCATTCTCATGGCACTGCTGTTCCTGCCGGCCGGCATTGCCAAATTGGGTGGCTTCGCCGGTACGGCGGGGTACATCGGATCGGTCGGGCTGCCGTTTCCGGAACTGGGTGCGGCCGTGGCCATTGCGGTGGAAGTGGGTGGCGGCCTGGCCTTGCTGCTCGGTTTCCAGACCCGTTGGGCAGCGTTGATCACCGCGGTGTTTACCGTGGCGGCCGGCCTGTTCTTTCACAAGTACTGGGCGGCACCGGCGGACCAGGTGATGGTGAACCAGATCATGTTCTACAAGAACCTGGCCATCGCTGGCGGGCTACTCATGCTGACGGCTTTCGGTGCCGGCGCCTATAGCGTTGACGCCCGGCGCGGCGCCTGATTCTTCAGATTGTTCCCACGGAGGCGCTGCGCCGCAGCGGTTCCATTCTTTTAGTAGCAAACCAGGAGTTCGTTCATGGCAAAAGTAGCAGTGGTTTTTCATTCGGGTTACGGTCACACCCAGCGCATGGCGCAATCGGTGGCCCAGGGCGCGGGCGCAGAGCTCATCGCCATTGACGCGGACGGCAACCTGCCCGAAGGCGCCTGGGAGACCCTGGCCGCGGCTGACGCCATCATCTTTGGATCGCCCACCTACATGGGCAGCGTGAGCTGGCAGTTCAAGAAGTTTGCCGATGCCTCCAGCAAGCCTTGGTACACCCAGGCCTGGAAAGACAAGATTTTTGGCGGCTTCACTGCCAGCGCCAACGTCAACGGCGACAAACATTCCACGCTGCATTACTTCATGACGCTGGCCATGCAGCACGGTGGCGTGTGGGTGGGTACCGGCCTGAACTACAACAACACCAAGGCTTCGCAGCGCAGCGACGTGAACTACCTGGCTTCCAGCGCAGGCCCCATGGCCCAGACCCCGGGCGACGCCAGCGGCGAAGAAATGAATGCCGGCGACCTGGAGACCGCGCGTCTGTTTGGCGCCCGCATTGCCGCCATGGCCAAGTAATCCAGCGGCAGATATTTCCATATTTGCGCTAGATCAGCCCGGACGCTCATGCAGAGCGTTCGGGCTTTTTTGTCTGGATGGTCCCGATATAGTGCTGCGTGTTGATCCGTTAAACAAAGGAGCGCTATCTTGAAAAAATTCACACATGCTTGGGTGCTTGCGTGCGCCATGGTTGTCGGTGGGGTCCCTGCTGCACAGGCACAAAACAACGCATCCACGGCCAGTGCACTGTCCCTGATGCCGCTGGGCTCGGTGGTGGGTGCCAGTGTGGGGGCCGCAGTGGCCTTGCCAGTGGCTTTTTCCACGGCGGGTGCGGTGCTGGTTGTCAAGGGCGTTGAAGCCTCGGCGACAGGCACCCGGTATGTGCTGGAGCGCGTGTCGGATGGTGCGCGCGCGAGTGTTGAAGTGTCCGGCAAGGTGGCTGGTGCGGCTTCGACCACGGTGGGTACGGTGGTCAGCGTGAGCATCATCAGCGCGGGTGTGGTGTTGTCGGTGGCGGGGCAGGTTCTTGCCTTTGTGCCCAATGAAGCGGGCCGTGCCCTGCTGCACAACCAGCGCGTGACGCTGTGAAACACCTGATGGTCGTTGGCAGGGCGCTGCTTGCTGCGTTGCTGCTGCATCTGGGGCCGGCATACGCGGGGCGCGCCTGTGGAGAGCCGCAGCCGATGACGGTAGCCACGGTCGAGCGCTCGCTCAATCTGGCCATGCGTACCTTGCAAGCGCTGGATCAAAGCGGCGCCAAAGTTGTTATCTTGGCGCGTGCCGGGCAGGATTTGAGCAAATACGGCCTGCGTTACTCGCATTTTGGTTTTGCTTACCAGCAGCCGGATGACCGGGGTGGGCATGTCTGGCGTATTCTGCACAAGCTCAACCAGTGTGGCACGGCCGAGGCTGACATCTACCGCCAGGGCCTGGGCGAGTTCTTTCTGGACGACCTTTGGCAGTACGAAGCCGCCTGGGTGGTTCCGACACCCGAGGCCCAGAGCAAACTGCTGGCCCTGCTGCGAGACGAAAGCCGCGCCGTGCGTCTGCACGAGAAACCCTACAGCATGGTCAGCTACGTGTGGGGTTCCAAGTACCAGCAGTCCAACCAATGGGCCACGGAGACCATGGCCTTGGCCTTGTCCGAAGATTTGTCCACGGTGAGCAACCCCACCCGGCAGCAGGCCCAGTCCTGGTTGCTGCTGAAAGGCTTTCAGCCTTCTGTGTTGAACATTGGTGCGCTGACTCGCCTGGGTGCACGCGTCACGGCGGCCAATGTGGCCTTCGACGATCACCCCAATGAAAAGCGCTATGCCGACCGTATCGAGACCACGACCGTGGATTCGGTCTTTGCCTGGATGCTGCGTGCCGGCCTGGCTACGCAGCCGGTGGTGACGCTGCGCTGACGGGGGGGCTTGCCAATTCCGGTGTGGCCTTGAGTGCCACATCCACCGCCCGGCGCTCATCAAACACAAAGCAGCCGCCCTGGTAGTGGGCGGCATCGGTTTCCTCAAAGTACTTGAGGATGCCGCCTTCGAGCTGGTACACATGCTCCAGCCCTTCTTCGCGCATCAGGATGGCCGCCTTCTCGCAGCGGATGCCGCCGGTGCAGAAGCTCACCACCGTCTTGCCCTGGAGGTCGGCCTTGTGCGTGCGCAGGGCCTGCGGAAATTCGGTGAACTTGGTAATGCGCCAGTCAATGGCGCCTTCAAAGGTGCCGGCGTCCACTTCAAAGTCGTTGCGGGTGTCCAGCGTCACCACCGGGCGGCCCGCGTCGTCATGCCCCTGGTCGAGCCAGCGCTTCACGGTGGCGGGGGCAACGGCCGGCGCCCGGCCTTCGGCGGGCCGGATGGTGGGGTGGTTCATGCGGATGATCTCGCCCTTGACCTTCACCAGCATCTTCTTGAAAGGCTGGGTTTCGGACCAGCTTTCCTTGGGGGCCACGTCGGCAAGGCGCGGGTCGCCCTGCAATTGGGCCACGAAGCCGCGCACAGCGTCGGCCGGTCCAGCCAGGAACAGGTTGATGCCCTCTTCGGCCAGCAAAATGGTGCCTTTGAGCTGCAACGCCTGCGCGCGGGCCAAAAGCGTTTCGCGCAGCGCCGCCGTGTCCGGCAACGGGACAAATTTATAGGCCGAGATGTTCAGTACCGGGTTCATGTCCCCGATTTTACGGGCCATGAAAAACTACAATGGTCCCATGTTTGTACACCTGCGCCTGCACACCGAATTTTCTGTCGTTGACGGCACCAACCGCATCGACGACATCATCCAGGCGGCGGTGGCCGATGGCCAGCCCGCGCTGGCCATTACGGACCTGAGCAACCTGTTTGGCGCCATCAAGTTTTACAAACAGGGGCGCGCCAAGGGCACCAAGCCCATCATCGGCGTCGAGATTTTCCTGGAGGGCCTGGGGGGTGATGTGGCGGCCCTGTCGCGCATCGTGCTGCTGGTGCAGAACAAGCAGGGCTACCTGAACTTGTCGGAGTTGCTGGCGCGGGCCTGGACGCAAAACGTGGTGAAAGCCCAGGCCGTGGTCAAGCTGGCCTGGCTGCAGGAGCTGGGCGAGGGGCTGATCGCCCTGTCGGGGGCGCAGGCCGGCCCCGTGGGTCAGGCGCTGGTGCAGGGTGACACGGCGCGGGCCCATGCCGTGGCGCTGCAGCTCGCCAGCGTGTTCCCGCACCGGTTTTACATCGAGTTGCAGCGCGCCGGGCGCCTGGACGACGAAGCCCATGTGGCCGCCGCCGTGCAACTGGCGGCACGCATGAAACTGCCGGTGGTGGCAACGCATCCGGTGCAGTTCACCGAGCCCGATGACTTCGAGGCCCACGAGGCCCGGGTCTGCATTGCCGACGGCGAGATCCTGGGCAACCAGCGCCGGGTGCGCAAGTTCACGCGCGAGCAGTATTTCAAGTCGGCCGCGCAGATGGAGGCGCTGTTTGCCGATGTGCCCTCGGCCATTGCCAACACGCTGGAGATTGCCAAGCGCTGCAGCCTGACGTTGGTGCTGGGCAAGCCGCAGCTGCCCGACTTTCCCACGCCCGAGGTCAATGGCCAGCGCATGTCGCCAGAGGAATATTTCCGCTACGCCTCGCACGAAGGGCTCAAGGAGCGCATGGCGCACCTGTACCCGGACGCCGCCGAGCGTGCGCAGCGCATGCCCGAGTATGTGGAGCGCCTCGAATTTGAGCTGACCACCATCCTGAAAATGGGTTTCCCCGGCTACTTCCTGATCGTGGGCGACTTCATCAACTGGGCCAAGAACAACGGCTGCCCGGTGGGGCCGGGCCGGGGCTCCGGTGCCGGCTCGCTGGTGGCCTACGCGCTCAAGATCACCGATCTGGACCCCATCCGCTACAAGCTGCTGTTCGAGCGTTTCCTGAACCCCGAGCGGGTCTCCATGCCCGACTTCGACATCGACTTCTGCCAGACCAACCGCAATCTGGTGATCGACTATGTGAAGAGCAAGTACGGCAAGGACGCCGTGAGCCAGATCGCCACCTTCGGCACCATGGCCGCGCGCGGCGTGGTGCGCGACGTGGGCCGCGTGCTGGACATGAGCTATACCTTCTGTGACGGCATCAGCAAGCTCATCCCCAACAAGCCGGGCACCAACGTCACACTGCAGCTGCCGCCCACCGACGGCAAGAAGAGCGACAAGTACGTGTATGCCACCGAGGCCGAGCCCATCCTGGCCGAGCGCGAGGAGAAGGAAGAAGACGTCAAGACCCTGTTGGAGCTGGCCCGCAAGTTGGAGGGCATGACCCGCAACATCGGCATGCACGCCGGGGGCGTGCTCATTGCGCCGGGCAAGCTCACCGACTTCTGCCCCCTGTACCAGCAGCCCGGCAGCGAATCGGCCGTGAGCCAGTACGACAAGGACGACGTGGAGGCCATCGGCCTGGTGAAGTTCGACTTCTTGGGCCTGGCCACGCTGACCATCCTGGAGATTGCGCGCGAGTTCATCATGCAGCGCCACCCGGGGCAGGAGAACTTTGCCTTCGAGAACCTGCCGCTGGACGACCCCAAGGTCTACAAGCTGTTTTCCGACGGCAAGACCGAGGCCGTGTTCCAGTTTGAAAGCCGCGGCATGCAGGGCATGTTGCGCGACGCCAAGCCTACGCGCCTGGAGGACCTGATTGCGCTGAACGCCCTGTACCGCCCTGGCCCCATGGACCTGATTCCCAGCTTCGTGGCGCGCAAGCACGGGCGCGAGGTGATCGAGTACCCGCATCCGCTGGTGGCCGACATGCTCTCCGAGACCTACGGCATCATGGTCTACCAGGAGCAGGTGATGCAGACCGCGCAGATTCTGGGCGGCTATTCGCTGGGTGGCGCCGACATGCTGCGCCGGGCCATGGGCAAGAAGAAGGCGGAAGAAATGGCCGAGCACCGCGCCATCTTCCGCGCCGGTGCCGCCAAGAACGACATCAGCCAGGAGAAGGCCGACGAGGTCTTCGACCTGATGGAAAAGTTCGCTGGCTACGGCTTCAACAAGTCGCACGCCGCCGCTTACTCGCTCCTGGCCTACCACACGGCCTGGCTCAAGGTGCACTACACGGCCGAGTTCTTCTGCGCCAACATGACGGTGGAAATGGACGACACCGACAAGCTGAAAGTCTTGTTCGAAGACGCCGAGAAGATGGGGCTGTCGTTCGAGCCGCCCAACATCAACCGCGGGCGCTACCGGTTCGAGCCCATCTCCAACAAGGAAATCCGCTATGGCCTGGGGGCCGTCAAGGGCACGGGTCAGCAGGCTATCGAAGCCATTGTGGCGGCGCGCGACGGCAAGGGCCCCACGGGCGAGGCCGGGCCGTTCACCAGCCTGTTCGACTTTGCCCGCCGCGTGGACCGCACGCGCCTGAACAAGCGCTGCGTGGAGGCGCTCATCAAGGCGGGGGCCTTTGACACCCTGCAACTCAACCGGGCGTCGCTGGTGGCCAGCATCGACCGGGCTTTTGACTTTGCCACGGCCAGTGCCGCCAACGCCAACCAGGTGGGCCTGTTCGACATGGGGGGCGAGGACGACCACGGCTCCAGCACGCAGGAGCCGGACTTGGTGGAGGCCATGCCCTGGGGCGTGAAAGAGCGCCTGATGCAGGAAAAGACGGCCGTGGGCTTCTACCTGTCGGGCCACCTGTTTGATGAGGTGACGCGGGAGGTGCGCCGCTTTGCCAAGCGCCAACTCGATGAGCTGCTGGACACGCGCGAGCCGCAGCTGCTGGCCGGCATCGTCACCGATTTCCGGGTCATCAACGGCCAGCGCGGCAAGCTGGCGCTGTTCAAGCTGGACGACAAGTCCGCCATGATCGACGCGCGGGTGGAAGAAGACCTGCTCAACGCCCACAAGAACCTGCTGAAAGACGACGAACTCATCATCGTCATGGGCAAGGTCAGGGATGACCGCTTCTCCGGCGGCAAGCAGCTCACCGTGACGCAGATCTGGGACCTGGAGCAGGCGCGCTGCCGTTTCGGCAAATACCTGCGGGTGGCGGTGCAGGTGGACGGCACCGGCAAGGTGCCGGACGTGGGGCGCATGGTGAAGGAATTTCCGGCACAGCGCGAGATGACCGAGCAGGGCGAGCTGGTGCGGGGGCTGTCGGTACGTCTGTCGGTGCAGTGCACGGGTGGTGCGTCGGACGAGTGTTCCGGCGCCGCGGCCGAACTGCACCTGGGCGACAACGCGCGCTTTTATCCCTCCGACGCCGCACTGGCGGGCTGGCGGGCGCAGGCGGACCAGGGCAAAGCGGTGATCGCCTACGAATGACGCTGCTGAAAATCAGCAGGAAAAAGGCTTGCAGCCCGCGTATTCACTGCGCAGACAGCTATTGAAACTGTAGCACCTGCAGCGCTGGCAATGCCGCTCAGTCTTTGGGGCGGAAGATCAGGATCAGCGACGACGGCACCCGGCCGTCTACGTCCGGCGGCAGCGTTTCGGTTTTGTCGATGGCGTTCAGCACGGCGTCGTCCCACGACTTCACGCCGCTGGATTTCACCAGCTTGCGGTTGATGATGGTGCCGGTGGGGGCCGTGCGGACTTCCACCTCGGCTGCCGGGTTGCCGGATATGGGCTCGGTGTAGGTGATGTTGGGTTTGACGCGGGCCCGCAGGCGTCCAGCATAGCCGGCCGACGGCCCGGAGGATTGTTTGGCCGTCCCGGTGGAGCTGGCGTCGCCGTTGCCGGTGGCCGCGCCGGCCATGCGGGCGATGCGCTCGAGCTGCTGCTGGCGCGACTGGGCCACGTTCCTGGCGTCGCTGGCGGCCTTGGCGTCTTGGGCTCGCTGCTCCTGCTGCAGCTTCTTGGCGGCGGCGGCCTTGTCGGCCAGCGTTTTTTCCCGGGCTTCCTTGTCATGCAGTGCCTTGTCGCGTGCGGCTTTCTCCCGCGCGTCCTTGGCTTCCTGCAGCTTCTGTTTTTGCAGCGCTTCCTTCTGCCGCTTTTCCTGCTCCAGCTTGTCCTGCTGCGCCTGCTTTTCCTTTTGCAGGCGGGCCTTCTCCTTGGCAATGGCAATGCTGGGGTCGGGCAGGGGCACGGGGGGGGGCGGTGCGGGTGGCGCCACGGTGGGCTTGGGTGCTGGCGCCGGGATGGCGGGCGGTGGCGGCGGTGCGGGCTCCGGAGCCGGCGGCGCGGCCTGCTCGGGAATGGCGGACCAGAGTTCGGCTTCCACGGTGACCGGGGTGGCGTCGCGCTTCCACTGCACGCCCACCGCCAGCACGGCCAGCAGCAGGGCATGGGCCACGATGGCCAGGGCCAGGGCGCGCACCAGGCCCGGCGTGGGCGGTGGTGCAAACTCCAGGCGTTCGGCGGTGGTGGCGCTCATGGGATGCTGTGGTGCGGGTGACCTGACGGGTGCGCGCTAGTTGGCCAGCTGCACGGATAGGCCCACGCGCTGGATGCCGGCGCGCTGCAGGGTGTCCATGACCTTGACCACGCTTTCGTACTTCACGTTCTTGTCAGCGCTGATGACCACGGCCGAGTTGGCAGCACCCACGCTGTCTTTGGCGCCTTGCGCGCGCTTGACGGCAGCGGCCAGCTCCTTGAGCGAGAGCGCCGTGGTCTGGTCCTTGATCTTCATTTCCAGGGTGTCGTTCTTTCCCAGCACGACCTGGATGATCTGGTCGGGCTGGCGCGCCGCCTTGCCGACGCTGGGCAGGTCAATCATGCTGGGCGTGATCAGGGGCGCCGTGACCATGAAGATGATCAGCAACACCAGCATCACGTCGATGAAGGGCACCATGTTGATCTCGTTGATGGTGCGCCGCCCCCGGCCGCGGTGTGAGACAGCGGGCATGGTCAGCGGCCCGTGCTGCTGGCCTGCGCGCCCACGTTGCGCTGCAGGATGTTGGAGAACTCCTCAATGAAGGTCTCCTGCTGCGTGGCAATGCGGTCAATGTCGCGCGCAAAGCGGTTGTAGGCCACCACGGCGGGAATGGCCGCGAACAGGCCGATGGCGGTGGCCACCAGTGCTTCCGCAATGCCGGGTGCCACGGTGGCCAGTGTCACCTGGGTGAGTGCAGCCAGGCCGCTGAAGGCGTGCATGATGCCCCACACGGTGCCGAACAGGCCCACATAGGGGGATACGGAGCCGACCGAGGCCAGGAACGACAGGTTGCTCTCCACTACGTCCATCTCGCGCTGGAAGCTGGCCCGCATGGCGCGGCGCGCGCCGTCCATCAGGGTGCCGACGTCGGTGATGCGGCGCTCGCGCAGTTTCTGGAATTCGCGCATGCCGCTGGCAAAAATGCGCTCCATGGGGCCGCAGTGGCTGGCGTTCTTGCTGGCGGCGGCCAGCAGGTCGTTGAGGCTGGAGCCCGACCAGAACTCGCGCTCGAAGGATTCGTTGAGCCCCTTGACCCGCTTGAGGGCAAACAGCTTGCGGAAGATGGCGGCCCAGCTGGCGATGGACACCAGCATCAGCAGCAGCATGACGGCTTGCACCACAAGACTGGCGTTGAGCACCAGGTGGAGGATGGAGAGGTCTTGGTTCATTTCAGCGTTTCAGGGTAGGTGCACGGGGTTTGACAACGCCCGCATCACAGCAGCAGCGCGCGCAGGCGGGCCACGGCCTCCTGCAGGTGCGCCAGGGAACTGGCGGTTGAAAAGCGGACAAAGTTGTGTGTCTGGGCGGTACCAAAGTCACGCCCCGGCGTAATGGCGACATGGGCTTTGTTCATGATTTCGAAGGCAAAGTTCCAACTGTTTTCGACACCCAGTCTGGCGCAGGCCTGCGAGCAGTCGGCCCAGGCATAGAAGGCCCCGTCGGGCAGCACCGGCACGTGCAGCCCCATGGCCTGCAACTGGGGCAGGAAGTAGTCGCGCCGGGCCTTGAATTCATGGCGGCGTTCCTCGTACAGGGCCAGGCTCTGCGGCTCGAAGCAGGCCAGTGCGGCGTGCTGGGCAATGCTGCTGGGGCAGATGAACAGGTTTTGCGCCAGGCGCTCGATGACGGGCACCAGTTTCTCGGGCACCACCATCCAGCCCAGGCGCCAGCCGGTCATGTTGAAGTACTTGCTGAAGCTGTTGATGCTGATGAGGTGCTCGTCCAGCGCCAGGGCGGTCTGGCCGAACCGGGCTTCAAAGCTCAGGCCCAGGTAGATTTCATCGACCAGCGTGATGCCGCCATGCGACTGCACCACCTGGTGGATATCGCGCAGGGCATCCGGGTGGATGGACGTGCCGGTGGGGTTGGACGGCGAGGCCAGCAGCACCCCGCGCGTGCGTGCGCCCCAGGCGGCCTTGACCTTGTCGGCGCTGAGCTGGAAGCGCTCTTCGGCGGTGGTGGGGATGAGTACCGCGCGGCCCTCGCTGGCACTGACGAAGTGCCGGTTGCAGGGGTAGCTGGGATCGGGCATCAGGATTTCGTCGCCCGCCTCGATCAGGGCCATGCACGCCAGGTGCAACGCCGCCGAGGCGCCCGCTGTGATGACGATGCGGCTGGCTGGCACGTCCACGCCGAAGCGCTGCGTGTACCAGTCGCTGATGCGCTCGCGCAGGGCCGGCAGACCGGTGGCCGGGGTGTACTGCGTGCGCCCGTCGCGGATGGCCTTTTCAGCGGCCTCCTGCACCAGCGGCGGGGCGGTGAAGTCGGGTTCGCCAATGTTCAGGAAAATCATGGGCGCATCGGTGTGCGCCACCTGCGCGCCCAGGGTGGAGGCAGCCTTGGCCACCTCCATGACATAGAAGGGTTCTATCTTCTGCGCGCGCGAGGATATCTGCATGGGCGGGCGCGCGGCTCAGTCGCGTGGCTTCTTGTCCCGGCCGCGGTCGGCTTCCACCTCGGCCGCCCGCAGGCTGGGGGCGATGCCGTTGAGCACGGCGTTCACGTACTTGTGGCCGTCGGTGCCGCCAAACTCCTTGGCCAGTTCGATGCACTCGTTGAGCACGACACGCCAAGGCACGTCCAGGCAATGCGCCATTTCGTAGGTGCCGATCCACATGATGGCGTGTTCCACCGGAGAAATTTCTCCCATGGGGCGGTCCAGCAGGGGGGTGATCAGGGCGTCGAGCTGGGCGGCCTCGGCCACGCAGCCCTGCAGCAGCGCATCGAAATGCACCGAGTCGGCCTTGTTGAAACCGGCTAGGTCGCGGGTGAAGGTGTCGATGTCGTCCACGGCGTTGCCGCCGACCAGGCTCTGGTACAGGCCCTGCAGGGCGAACTCACGCGCACGGCTGCGGTCGGACTTGCTGCCGGCCTTGCGGGCGCCGGTGCTCGTCAGCCCGGTGCGCGACTGACGTGGCGGGCGTTTGCTGGCCGAGGGCGTGTGGATGTCACTCATCAAATCGACTCCAGCAGGTTGGCCATTTCCACGGCAACGCGGGCGGCGTCGCGCCCCTTCTCGACCTGGCGGGCCACGGCTTGCGCCATGTCTTCGGTGGTGAGGATGGCATTGGCGATGGGCAGCTGGTAGTCGAGCGACACGCGGGTGACACCCGCGCCGGACTCGTTGGCGACCAGTTCGAAGTGGTAGGTCTCGCCGCGGATGATGCAGCCGATGGCGATCAGGGTGTCGTAGCTGGCCTTTTCGGCCATGGCCTGCAGGGCCACGGGGACTTCCAGCGCGCCGGGCACGGTGACGTGCTCGATGTCTCTCTCCGCCACGCCCAGTGCCAGCAGTTCTGCCTTGCAGGCCTGTGCCAGTGCGTCGGTGACGGAGGCGTTGAAGCGCGCCTGCACAATGCCCACTTTGAGCTTCTTGCCGTTCATGCGGCTGTCTTCGGTGGCAACGGTGCCTTTGTCTGCGCCAAACATAGTGTGTTCCTTATTTGCTGATGTAGCCGGTAATTTCCAGCCCGTAGCCGGTCATGCTGGGCATGCGGCGCGGGCTGCCCATCAGGCGCATCTTGTGCACGCCGCACTGGCGCAGAATCTGTGCGCCAATGCCGTAGGAGCGCAAGTCCATGCGGCCACGTTCGGGCGCGTGGGCGGGGCGGGCGGTGCCGTCGAATTGCGACAGCAACTGTTCACCGCTTTCACCGCAGTTGAGCAGGACCACGACGCCCTTGCCGTCGTTGGCAATGTGGGACAACGCGGCATCCAGGCTCCAGGAGTGCATGCTGCGGTCGACTTCCAGCGCATCCAGCACCGACAGCGGTTCGTGCACACGGACCGAAACCGTGTCGCCGGCAGCCCAGGCTCCCCGCACCAGCGCCAGGTGCACGCCGTGTCCGGTGGTGTCGCGAAAGGCGTGGGCCGTGAAGTCGCCAAAGGCCGTGCGGATGGTGCGCTCGCCCATTTTCTCGATCAGGGACTCCACCCGGCTGCGGTATGCGATCAGGTCGGCGATGGTGCCGATCTTCAGGCCGTGTTCGGCCGCGAACAGCTGCAGGTCCGGCAGACGGGCCATGGTGCCGTCGTCCTTCATGATCTCGCAGATGACGGCGGCCGGCGAGCAACCCGCCATGGTGGCCAGGTCGCAACCGGCCTCGGTGTGGCCGGCGCGCATGAGCACGCCGCCCGCGACGGCCTGCAGGGGGAAGATGTGGCCGGGTTGCACCAGATCGCTGGCTACGGCGTCCTTGGCCACGGCAGCTTGCACGGTGCGGGCACGGTCGGCGGCCGAGATGCCGGTGGTGACGCCCTCGGCGGCTTCAATAGACACGGTGAAGGCCGTGCCTTTCTTGTCGCCGTTGCGCACCGTCATGGGGGGCAATTGCAGCCGCTCGCAGCGTTCGCGGGTGAGGGTCAGGCAGATCAGGCCCCGGCCGAAGCGGGCCATGAAGTTGATGGCATCGGCCGTCACGTGGTCGGCGGCCAGAACCAGGTCGCCTTCGTTTTCGCGGTCTTCCTCGTCCACCAGGATCACGATGCGCCCGGCGCGCATGTCGGCCACGATGTCTTCAACAGGAGAAATAGGTACGGGGTTGAGTGTGGTCATGGTGTCGTGTCTCAGGCGGGCAGCAGAATCTGGTTGTCCACGCTGAACTGGTAGTCCTTGAAGATGTGCTCGGCGCTCAGTGTCTGGTAACTGCCGTCGGCTGCCTTGCGGGTGGTGTCTTTCAGGCGGTAGGTCAGGCTGCCACAGGTCCAGCAGTTGTAGTTGCGCATATGGGTGCACAGGCAGGTCTTGTCCATGACCGAGATGTTCTTGCCATCGGGGTGCAGCGCAATTTGCTGGTTGTAGGCGGTGATGTAGGCGCAGTTGCCGTTGCCGTCTAGCAGGTAGCCATAGGCCTCGCAGTTGGGGCGGATGCCCGAGCCGATGGCCGGTGTGTTGCGCAGCATGCGCATGGGGTAGCCGGTGGGCGAAATGGTGTTGACGATGATGTCTTCTTCGCTGGCCTTGAAATATTCCTGCTTGACCTTGGCGGGCAGGCCGCACTCGTTGGCCACCGTAAAGCGGGTTGCCACCTGGACGGCGGCGGCGCCGTGTTCCAGGAACGCGGTGGCGTCGCTGCCGGTAAAGATGCCGCCTGCGGCAATCAGCGGAATATCCAGCTGCTCGGCTTTCAGGTAGGCGGCAATCTCGGCCACGATGGTGGCCAGATCGTATTGGGCCCAGTCCATGCCGAAGCCCAGGTGACCGCCGGCCAGCGGGCCCTCAATCACCACAAAATCAGGCAGCCGGTCCAGGCGCGCGGTCTTGCGCAGGAACAGCTGCAGCGCACGCACCGACGACACGATGATGCCGAGCTTGGCGTCGCGAAAGCGTGGGTGGTCGGCCATGAGGCCGAACGAACCCAGGTGCAGGCCGGCACTCAAGGTGATGCCGTCCACGCCGGCATCCAGGGCCGAGTTCAGGCGGACCTGCAGCGTTTCACGCGCGGCATTCATGGTCAGCTTTTCCATGATGTTGACAAACACCATGCCATCGCCGCGCTTGGCTTCCATGGTCCTGCCCACATGCAGGCGGGTGGCTTCGGCCAGATGGCCGAGGTCGAACTGGATGATGCTCTTGTCGGAATTGTTGATGTTGGCTTTGTAAAACTTGGTTTTGCCCTTGACGAACTCCGTGTCAAAGCGCCGGTCGGACACGTCATGGATCAGTGCGTCAGAAATATGCCCAATGCCACCCAGGCGCGCCGCTTCCAGCGCCAGTTCGGCGGTGGAAATGTCAACACCCATTCCGCCAATCATGATCGGCACCAGCTCTTTTTTGCCGAACTTAAGGCGGAAATCATCTACTCGTTTCATCGTTGTCCTTGTCATAGGTAAGTAGGGTGGAAATAGGTATCAGGCCGACACGGGTGGGTTGTTGCCGAGCATGCGCTCGACATAGCGTGCAATAAGGTCAATTTCCAGGTTGACCAGCGAGCCGGTCTGGAGGGTGCCCAGAGCCGTATTTTCGACGGTATGGGGAATGAGGTTGATGCTGGTTTCGCAACCGTCAGCCAGGTCGGCAATGCGGTTGACGGTGAGGCTCACGCCGTTGATAGTGATGGAGCCCTTGTACGCCAGGTATTTCGCCAGCGACTGGGGCGCCAGCACGCGCAGCTCCCAGCTTTCGCCCACCTGGGCGAAGTGGGTGACCCGGCCGATGCCGTCCACATGGCCGGACACCAGATGGCCACCCAGGCGGTCGTTGGCGCGCAGGGCCTTTTCCAGGTTGATGGTGCCCACGGCGTCCAGTCCGGCCGTTTTCGTGAGCGACTCAGCGGAGATGTCGATGGTGAACTGGCGGTGTGCCGCATCCAGTGTGGTGACGGTCATGCAGGCGCCGTTGAGCGCAATGCTGTCGCCCAGACCCACGTCGTCCAGGTAGCCGGCCGGGCTTTCAATGGTGAGGCGCTTGCCGTGGGTGGGCGCGTCGCCCAAGGCGTGAACGGCCGCAATGCGGCCCACACCGGTGATGATTCCAGTAAACATCCCCGCATTTTCGCAGGGATTGGGCCGCTACCCGGCCTTGACACAAAAACTTCTTGGCTAAAAATGGTCTCTGCCGGTCACGCGTGCCACTATCCGCAGGTCGGGGCCGACCCTTTCGGTGGACCGAAAATCCAGCTGCAAGGCGTGTTCCAGCGCGCGCAAGGGGCCAAAATGGGCCATATCGCGGCCTTGTCCGAGGAGTTTGGGGGCCAGGTAGATCAGCAATTCGTCTACCAGACCCGCCTGAATCAGCGCTCCGTTGAGCCGGTGGCCGGCTTCCACGTGCAGTTCGTTGATTTCCCGTTTGCCCAGGTCCAGCAGCATGGCTGCCAGATCCACCTGGCCGGTGGGGGTGCCGTTGGCGTCCACGCCGGGCTGGTAGACAACCGTGGCGCCCCGGGCTTCCAGGGCCTGTTTCTTGGTATCGTTCTGGCGCGCAGCGTAGATGAATACTGCGCGGCCAGCTATGAAAAGAGGAGCATCCAGGGGCGTTTGCAGGTTGCTGTCGACCACCACCACGTGGGGCTGGCGGGGCGTTTCAACCAGACGCACGTCCAGCCGGGGGCGGTCGGCCAGCACGGTCCCAATGCCGGTGAGCACGGCGCAGGCCCGGGCGCGCCAGGCGTGGCCGTCGGCGCGGGCTTCGGGAGCGGTGATCCACTGGCTGACACCGTTGTCCAGGGCGGTTTTCCCGTCCAGCGAAGCGGCCACTTTCATGCGCACCCAGGGGGTTTTGCGGATCATCCGGCTGAAAAAACCAAGGTTGAGCTCGCGGGACGCTATGGCCAGCGGGTTGTCCGGGGGCAGCACTTCAACCTCCACGCCCGCAGCCCGCAGCCGCTCAAAACCCTGTCCGCCCACCATCGGGTTGGGGTCGGTGTTGGTGGCCACCACTTTTTTGATGCCAGCGGCAATGAGGGCATCGCAGCATGGCCCGGTACGGCCCTGGTGGGAGCAGGGCTCCAGCGTGACGTAGGCGGTGGCCCCCTTGACCGAGTGCCCTTGGACCTGGGCGTCCCGCAGGGCCATGATTTCAGCGTGGGGGCCGCCAGCGCGCTGGGTGTGGCCCTGGCCTATGACGCTTCCATCTGCCGTGGTTAGAGTGCAGCCAACTCGGGGGTTAGGGCTGGAGAGAAGGAGCGACTTAACAGCTTCAGAAACCGCAAGATTCAATGCATTACTCACAGTTGTTTATTTGCAGGGTATTTTCATTGGCTACTGGGTGGCCGAGCTTGTGCAAGTTGAGTCAGTCGATGGCTTGCATGTTCTCACTCTACCTGTGCTGGAGATAATGACTCGCCGGGTTTCGGAGTCAGCTAGGCTTGAATCCACATCGTTTCTAGTGACACTAAAGGTGAGGGCGCCAAACCCTCCCGCCTTAGTTTTTGAATATCCTGAAGCATCGAACATCATGTAGGGGGAGGAATCGCTAGCTGAGCCATTGGCTGTAATTGTTAGATAGCTGGGCGGCGCTTCACGCGAGAGAATAAGAATGTCGTTGGCGGCTTCATAGGCCTGTGATCGATCGACATCTACAAACACTATCCAGCCGCTGCTCCAGTTGGTGGCATTTGTAGGTACGACCATGGCATACCTCCCGCGTTTCATCGCTTCACCTCGTGCCGAATTAATACCAGCAACCAGGGAATTGACGAATGACGTCAATTCGGCATTGCGTTGGAAAGCGGTAAAACTTGGAGCGGCGACGGCAAGCAATATCGCGACCAAAGCTACGGTTACCAACAGCTCGATCAACGTGAAACCCCGACTAAAGAGGCTACGGGTATTCATTTCCAGCACACCGTGGTTTTTGTTCCGGTGCAGTCTTTGGTTCCCGTGCTTGTCATTCGCAAGCTGCCGGCTTCTGGATCGGTTTTTATGGGCGTAGCAACTACTCGAACGCAATCAGCTATGGGTAGCGTGCCGCTCGCGCCATCGGGACACGTATCTGCCGACAACCAATAGGCCGCATTTGCCGGGTTATCGCCTGAATAGACTTTGAACGGTACGCTGACAGGATCCGTGGTGCCCGATGTGTTGGTAAATGCGAGGTACGTATTTCTTTGTGTCAGATAGCGCTCTTGTTGTTGCATCAGTTCGGCTAAGGCGGTTCTGCCCTCGGCCCGTTTACCCTTGAGAATTGAATTGGTATAGGCTGGGTAGGCAATGCTTGCCAGAATGCCGATGATGGCAACCACGATCATTAGTTCAATCAGTGAAAATCCGCGAGTTGAATTGATTTTCATGGTGCGTTCTTCAAGTCTTGGTAGTTGTTGATTTGCCGCCAGGTCAAGCGGCCAACAATGACGGTTCTGGTTTTTGTGTTGCTGGCTGAAACGCCATCGGATCCCTGCTGGAACACTTGGCTGGTGATGGTTTTAATCCGCCGGCCAGTGCTATCGCTGGCTGAAACGGTAGTGGCACTGCTAATCTCCGCAACTAACGGTTCCCCCAAAATGCCGACACTCGAGCCTACTGAGTTTCCGCTACCCCCGAGAATATCAATTGTGTATTGGTTACCTCCGCCACCGGATGCAGCGCATGCATTGCTGGAGTTGACTCCGGGTATAAGACTACCAAAAATCAGTTTGTCCCCAAAAACGGTTGCACTGCTGATTTGTCGTTCCTTTGAGTTCGGGAAGTCAAAGTACCAGCCTGATCGTGGGTTATCAGCATCGGTATTTGTCGTCGCCCTACCCACTGTGAAGGCCGGCACCGTAACCACGCCGGTTGAAGCAACGGCGGTACCGGTTTTCAATCGACCTCGACCACTGATGGCGCTGGTTGCCGAGCTGGCAGGTGCGCTGTCAAGCGTTGTCGTTGCATTGTCGTAAAGCATATAGACTGACTGTGTACTAGCCGTGCTCCTGTCAGAATTTTCCAGATACTTGCCAGTTCCAAACAGCACGTAGCTGCTGTCGGTAATCGGGCCGTAAACAATACTGGGAGCTACAGTGATTGGCTGCACGTTTCCAGAGCTGTCTTTCGCAATAAACATCGGAATTGGATTGTTGCTGGTCCCTTGCTTGAAATAGGAGAGTTTGCCCATGTTCCAGTCCGTGGCTCCTAGCGAGGAAAAATCAAGCTTCCAGAGATTTCCATGAAGATCTCCCATGAATATTTGAGCTACCTCGCGTGACAGGCCCAAGGCTGCTCTGAAGTTAATCAATCCGGTTGCATTGGTTGTACTCAATGTACTGTCTATGGGCAGAGAGATCTTGTAGTAATTGGTACCCATGGTCCAGGCAGTACCTGCAGGCTTACTCAGATCCAGCAGGAATAGCGCAGGACTTCCAGTGGAACTGAAAATTCCAGCACTGTCGGTGACGTAGTTGTTAACACCACTACCGAATACGGCAAACCATTTGTAAGTTGCGGTTGTCGCGTTTGGTGCACTTGTGCGCAGTTTCAAAATTTGAGGCCGGCCAGTTACGAAACCAAGGTCTGCATCATCAGCATTGGTGAACTCCCACATAACATTGTCTTTGGTGAAGGAAGCGGGTGTTGTCACATCGAGTGCAAAAACGCCTCGTCCCCCCCACCGGTGCCAGATACCAATACCGTTTTCCAATCCGTTCCGACCAGTGCCTCGGTCACTGCGGGAGTGCCATCCATATAACTTTGGTGGCTATTGGCGTAGGTGGTACTGGTCAAAGCGGACAATTTCGAGCCCAACCAACTGGGAATGTACGCAAACAACTCATCACCAGAAATTCCGTTAAATGCATGAAGCATTCCGTCGTTCGCGCCGACAAAAACGGCTGGAGTGCGGTCTTTATTTGTGCTGTAAAACGTTGCATATCCTGCATCGCCAATGCTGCGGGTAGGGGCGCCGGAGTACACCACACCGGAGTTGATGACGTCACCCATTAGTTTGCTACGGGTTCTAAATGTGCTTCCTTCTTTGCTCTTGTCGCCGCGGAGAAAATTCAAACGGTCCTGTCCCAATCCGTCCGCAGTCGCTGTCGGGTTGGGTTTGTTCAGGGATGCTTGCAGACTGGTTTCGATCGTGGACCACGTGAAGTTCGCAGCAACAGGGTCTGCAGTTGCCCCGGAATTTCCCACAATGATGTTACGTGAAGTGGCCGGTGCGCTCAATGCGGCAAGGCGGGTGGCGGCTGTCCAGTTGTAAGTATTGCCAATGCTGACCACGTTGGAGGCGCTCACACTTACGGGGATAGCCAACAAATCGCCGCTCCAATCAGCAGTATCAAAGGTCCCCTGATAAATGGTGTCTCCAACCTGGGTCAGGTTCTTGGATTGAATGGCGCCCCCCGCAATACTCCTTGCAGCAGTCGATGCTCGCGCAAAAATATCGTCAAATGCGCTGAGTACCCCCCGCGCATCACTTTGCAAAAAATAGGTGTTGGCCTCGCCTTGGCGGGACGCGCGGGTGTCGGTGTCCTCCCAGACATATTTGTTGGCTGTCCCATCGTCTTGCTTGAAGGGGTTGCCCCATGTGTTGTACGGGTTCTTGGCGGTGTTGGATGGGTCGGTTTCAAAACCTCCGTACTTGGCTGCCATGAACAACTGGTTCGATGTTCGCCGTGTTGTGGCAAGGTTAGATCCGCCGTATTCGTTGACGTCAAAGGTAAAGGTTTTTACGCGCAATCCAGGGCGCTGCAAAGTGGTTCCGGCTGTTCCTGCGACGGTTGCATTGGTCCACCCGGTTCCTCGGATGTCATGGGTGCGTGCCCAATAGGCCGAACCCATAATCTGGCTCGTCTTGGTGTCAGTGGGGACACTGCTATTGGCTCCATTGGGATTGCCAGTGGTGCGGGATACGCCTTGGCCGTCCAGGTAGTTTGAAGCGATGTTTTTTTCAAAATTCTGTACTACCGTGCGCCATGCCGAGATGTCTGGGATATTATTTGCGGCACTTGCCGTAGGTAGCCGATTGCCATCGTGGGTGTTCTTGTCTCCAATCACCACAATGTTGCTTTTCAGGCAGGAGTAGTCCCCAGTACTGGATCGACCACCTCCATACGGATCGGTCCATCCGGTGGCCGTGGTGGTGGCCGCTGGAAAACCGTCATACATGTCTGTGGTAATGCTACTAACAGCACTTGTAGATGGCGGAAGGCCCTGCAGGTAACGCACTGCTTCGTAATGCAATTCACCGACCGGGTCGTATTTCTTATATCGACCTGCGACTGAGCCGGTGCGTCCGAATTGGTTGAGGTAAGTAACGACCCCACTTAAGTAGACGCCTCGCCCATCGGCGGTTTGAACTGTGGAGTTATTGTCGGGGTTGGTATAAAAAACTCCTGTAACCGGGTTCCATTCCTGGTTAGGGTTCCCGCCGGTGGGTGTGTTGTCAATGCCATTAATGCCAAATGTTTTTGCCCCTACATACTTGATAGGCGCGCGCAAAACACCGCCATAACGTCCACTGCTGTAGCTGGCTGTTTGATCCATCAAATATCCAAAAGCCGCCAAGCGTAACTGGTCGCTGTATTTTTGAACGGCCCCAGTGGGTTTGTAGCTAGCATGAGGGGTTGTTGCATCGTTATCAGAGTATTTGCTGCAAAGATTCCAGTAACGCTTGTCTTTCAGGGCGTAAGTAGTGGCATCGCGATCGCAGACTTGAACTCGCGCGTAAAAGAACGGGTCAGATGCCAGTGCAGTAGATGCCGGCGGGTTTTCACTTGTTGTATTGGCTCGAACGTAACAATTGGCACTAGTGCTCGTGCTACCGCCCGTAAACGTTGTTTCATTACATGTGATCACGCCAGACGCGGGTGCACTTTTCCAATTGGTGTTGCGGCCGTAAAGTACTTCTTGGACTCCGGTGAGCGTGATCGTGGCGCCACGTGCATACACGGGTGAGGCCGGCCAGCCACTCGGCTGAGAGCCGTAGCTCGTGATCGTTCCGATCCATGATGTTGGTATGCCCAGGGTGTAGCTGCCAAAACCTCCAGAATTGTTGCCCGATTTGCTGGTGCCAAAATAAATGCGATTGAGGGTGTTGGCGACCCAGATGTCGCTGGTTCCCGCTGCTGTTGCCATTGCACTTGGAACCGCGCCAAAATAAGGTACTCCGGATGCATAAGAGGGCGACGCGTAACCAGCAGCCGTTATCGCCCGTGAAGTCCCAGATTTGTAGAGACGTTTCGCAGGGAAGTTGGAACTATTCCCCATCGCTATGGGATCGCCATCGGGAAGCATCGCGCGTTGCAAAACCGTTAATGTGGACGTATCGATAACCCGGTCGCCTCCTGTCAGCGAGAGGCGCAACATATCAATCGCAGAGCTAGAGGCCCAGTTCAAAAAGTTGCCACTGAAGGCATCGTTGGTGGTCGTGCTCGATGCTGGAGTGGTACCGTCGTCCTTGCTATAGCTTTTTGTACCGTCCCAGCACAAGCGTGTGGTCCATGTTGGGTTGGCCGTATTGGGGGTGCTCAGTGGAATAGCGGGCCCTCTGCGCACAAATCGCTTGTAGTCGCTTTCCTGACCCGATGGCGCACCGGTTCCAACTTTGTCGTAGGTATAGCAACTCTCTGCATCGTAATACCCGAGGTATTCGATACTGGAAGAGTAGGTTGGATCTTCGGTAGTGCTGCTGTTGTTGTTGTCGGGGTCTACATATTGGGCGCCCACTGTGGGATATTCCACAGACAACGCAAGTGCCAGAACTGGTTTGTCAGCTGCGGTGGGGGTATATAGCGGATCGGCAGACAGATTGATGGCCGGAATGTTGGGAGGAGATACTGTGCCAAAAACCAGAAAGGGAATGGAAATGGCTACTAGAGGCGCAGTAAACCATGCCATTCTTTTTTTCCAAGACCAATTTTCCCCATCACTTAGAAAACGGAAAAGATATCGCATTGTGCTAGCGGGGGGGGGTGATGCTGATGGGATAAGTGGGCGGTCATTGGTGTGCATAAATCACTCCAGTTACTAAATTCGGTAAAGCATTTGAATAACTGTCTGAATGTCCACGCGTGGGCCAAAGCCTATGGTAGTCACGCGGTATAGGATTTCTGGTTCAGGACTGGACTTGTCCCCCGAAAGCGCCAATACCGGTTCGATGAGATAGCGGGGAGCTTGGGCCGGCTGAATGCCGACACCTCCCGCGGCGAAAGTGCGGGACGTGAACGTCCCGAATGCCGTAGTGGTTGCACTGCTGCTAGTGGAAGTGAAATCCTCCGTTAGCCAAGCAGGTTTTCCTGTCATGACTGCAGCACACAGTCCTTTGGAGCTTCCTGATGTTCCGCAGCCGGTAGCCGGAAATATTGAAGCGGACTTCCCGTCAAAAAGGGCGTGACGGGTTGAGCCTGTATTCACCATGTCAATTTCCGCATCAATCAAGGCGGCCTCCGCTGCCTGCCAAGCCATTTGCTGATCACGGTCATTGCGGGCTCCGCGTTCACCCATCAGCGCAATTTGCGCACCGCCGACGCCCAGCAGAGAAACTACAACCAAAATTAACAAAACCATGATCAGGGAGGCTCCCCTCTGATCGGAACGATGGTTTGCGCTATTGGCGCGTTCCATGGATGCGTTTTTTTTCATTCTTTAAAGCCCCTGATCATTTCTTAGGTGAATGGTGACGGTGACGACTTGTCGAAGACGTCCGTCCGCTGCGGGGGTAAAAACTGTTCCGATGTCGTCTGCAGATGACAGAGCAGATCCAACTGTGCCTGTGGATGAATCTTTCGCCAAACCGAAGGGGTAAAAGGTTTGCGACACCTTTTCTTGTTGGGAATTTATTGGCCCTCGCAGAACCATACCTATACGTATGCTGCGAACGCGCCGCCAATTGTCATACGTTGCCTTGGAGTCGGTCGCTCCGCCGACAACCATTTGATCCGCACGTAAATACTTTTCAGGAACTGAATCGGCCGCGCCAGTGAATGCCGTTTTTTCCGCGGTGAAGCCATCTACGCCATACAAAACCTGGAAGTTCTCCACGCCTCGAATAATGGGCTGAGAGGTATACGGAGCTAAACCGTTAGCAGAGCGTGAACACATTAAGGACGGCTCCCCATCGTTGCCTAGACTCACATGAAAGACACTCACCATGCGGTCATTCCGATCTATTGGAATCGTGGTGATTGGGTTGCCAGCGCAATCGATCATGGACCCATCAGCCGTATTCGAAGACGGGTCATTGTTGAGTTTTGCAGTTTGGTATCTGAGAATGAGAATATCGCTGCCATAGCCAATTACGCCGGACGTTCGGGCCGTAGCAGTCGTCAGATCAGTTGTTTTGAACAGCGCGTTGTTGAAACCTGTGATGTTGGACGGGATGAGCCCAGCTGCATCGTTTGAAATATCTGCCTGACTTGGCGCAGTCGTGACATATTTAGGGTCTTTGAATCCTGTTTGCGCAACGATACGTTGAATCAGGTCTGTGGCGAATCTGCTGTTGTCCCGCAGTTGAGATGCTGCATCCACTGTGTTGAAACCGCGACGGGTCACAATTAACGAGGACACTGCTGCCAAGGCAATCAGCATGCCAATCACCAAGGCAACCAGCAACTCGACTAATGTCATCCCTCGTTCGCGTTGATGCGATAGGTTCCTCATCTTCGTTCGTTCACATGCATTTTGATATTTAAACTTCTGCATAAACATATCAAATACCTGCCGTGACGGGTAAAACTATGGACGGCTTTGAGTTGGTGTCCGTAGCACGTTCGAGCGCTGCTGCACCCGTTTTCGATTTGTCAGTTGAACCGCGGGTCCAACCTATTTTTATGACAATTACCGCTCCCGCTCCGCTAGTGCAACTCCATTGAGGAAGTCCGCTGGAGTCGAAAGGTGCACTGTCGAAGCATGAAACTACACGCGCACCTGGAAGCTCCGCATCTACCCGCGCCAGCCATTCGGTCATTTCGGCGTTGGCAATATCAGTTGTATCGGTGCAAGTGCCGCTAGCAACGTTCAGGCAATATGATGGAGTTGCTGCTGCCAGGGGCGAGTTGAAAGTTCCCAAATAGGGATTCGCGGTACCGCTGAGCACCCCAACAGCCTTGTTGCCGCGAATCATGTCAGCCAATTCTCTGGACAAGACTACGGCTGCTGACTGCAATTGCGCTTCTCTGTTGGCATGCAACGATGCTGCTTGCATACCAACCATTCCCAGGAGCCCAAATGTCAGAATTACAATGGCAATCAAAACCTCAACGAGTGAAAAACCTGCGGTTTCACGGGGGCGTTTACGTCTGCTGATTGAGCATGATTGGCTGGATTTGAGATGGAAGTCGGCTTGAGGGACTGTCATGCCCAGATGGTACTTACAAGACGGCTTTGGAACCAGACGCTTACCACCCGTTAGTCCGACCAAGCAAACCGTTTGGCGGATTTTTCCCTCCGCGTAGGCTTACCTACCGCCGCACCTCGTCCACCAGCATCTTGAATTCGTCAATGTCTTCGAAACTGCGGTAAACGCTGGCAAAACGCACGTAAGCCACCTTGTCCAGCTTCTTCAGTTCGCGCATGACCAGTTCGCCAATGCGGGCGGAGGGCACTTCGCGCAGGCCCAGGTTGAGCAGTTTTTCTTCGATCCGCTCGATGGCGCTGTCGATTTGTTCGGTGCTGACCGGGCGCTTGCGCAGTGCCAGCTTGAACGAGGCCAGTAGCTTGGCGCGCTCGTACTCGATGCGCCGGCCGTCTTTCTTGACAATGGCCGGGTAGTTGACGTCCGGGCGCTCGTAGGTGGTGAAGCGCTTTTCGCACGAGCCGCATTGGCGCCGGCGGCGGATGAAGTCCCCATCTTCAGAAATCCGCGTTTCCACCACCTGGGTCTCGGAGTGGCTGCAGAAGGGGCACTTCATGGCTCGTGCAATCCCCGGATCAGCGGTAGACCGGGAAGCGGGCGGTCAGGGCGTTGACCTTGGCGCGCACCGCGGCAATGTTGGCCTCATCGCGCGGGTTGTCCAACACGTCGGCCACCAGGTTGGCGGTGATGCGGGCTTCCTCGTCCTTGAAACCACGAGTGGTCATGGCCGGGGTGCCGATGCGCACGCCGCTGGTCACCATGGGTTTTTCGGGGTCGTTGGGGATGGCGTTCTTGTTGATGGTCATGTGGGCACTGCCCAGCACGGCCTCGGCTTCCTTGCCGGTAATGCCCTTGGCGCGCAGGTCCACCAGCATGACGTGGCTCTCGGTGCGGCCACTCACAATGCGCAGGCCGCGCTGGGTGAGGGTTTCGGCCACGATCTGGGCGTTTTTCAGCACCTGTTGCTGGTAAACCTTGAACTCGGGCGTCAGGGCTTCCTTGAACGCCACGGCCTTGGCGGCAATCACGTGCATCAGCGGGCCACCCTGTAGGCCGGGGAAAATGGCGCTGTTGATGGCTTTTTCGTGCTGGGCCTTCATCAGGATGATGCCGCCACGGGGGCCGCGCAGGCTCTTGTGCGTGGTGGAGGTCACCACGTCGGCGTGGGGCACCGGGTTGGGGTAGACGCCTGCGGCAATCAGGCCGGCGTAGTGGGCCATGTCGACCATGAAGATGGCACCCACGTCCTTGGCGACCTTGGCAAAACGCTCAAAGTCGATGGCCAGGGAGTAGGCGCTGGCGCCAGCGATGATCAGCTTGGGCTTGGTTTCGTGGGCCTTCTTCTCCATGGCGTCGTAGTCGATGGCTTCCTTGGCATCCAGGCCAT
The DNA here is from genome assembly GCA_019449595.1 of Rhodoferax sp. Lineage (GTDB taxonomy): Bacteria > Pseudomonadota > Gammaproteobacteria > Burkholderiales > Burkholderiaceae_C > Allorhodoferax. The sequence goes on from JAGRPL010000004.1 coordinate 740,945, forward strand.
AGGAGACAACGTTGAACCACTTGCCGCTCATGTTCAGGGGCATGCCGTGGGTCAGGTGGCCGCCTTCGGCCAGGCTCATGCCCATGATGGTGTCGCCGGGCTTCAGGAAAGCCAGGAAAATGGCCTCGTTGGCGGATGCGCCGCAGTGGGGCTGCACGTTGGCGGCTTCGGCGCCGAAAATCTGCTTGACGCGGTCAATGGCCAGCTGTTCTGCCACATCCACGTATTCGCAGCCACCGTAGTAGCGCTTGCCGGGGTAGCCTTCGGCGTATTTGTTGGTCAGCTGGCTGCCTTGCGCGGCCATGACGGCGGGGGAGGCGTAGTTTTCACTGGCGATCAGTTCGATGTGGTGCTCTTGGCGGGCGTTTTCGGCCAGAATGGCGGTCCACAGTTCGGGATCGGCTTGTTCGACGAGGATGTTGCGGTTGTACATGGCAGTCCTTTAAGACAATGAACCTTGTTCACATGAGATGAGACAAGGGCTGCCCAGGCGAACGGCTGAACGTGCCCACCCTTGCAGGGTGGCCACGGCACGCTTCCCAGTGGTGTCCCACGTCAACGCCAGGAACCGCTGTGGGTTCAGACGCCTATCGCCAGTCGCGTGCAGGAGGATTTTACCTGACGCCGCTTACGAGTTGAAATGGCCGGCCAGGTTTTCGGTTGCATCCTGGGGCTTTACCGGGTGCGTCACCGGTATGGCTTGCGGCAGGATGGGCGTCGCCACCCGGCCCGATGCCACCATTTGCAGGCGGTTGTGCTCAGCCAAGACCTTGGCGGCATAGCCGCCATCGTCTTCCAGGTTGCCGGCGCCTACGTAGAATTTGAGGCCCCCTTCAATGGAGCCAGCGCGGGCAATGCACTCCTGCAGCACCTTGACGCCGACGCGCAGGTTGGAAACCGGGTCAAAGGCGGCGAGCTTGCCGCCGAAACCTTCGTACTTGTCGCTGTGGACCTTGGTCATGACCTGCATCAGGCCTTGAGCGCCCACGGAACTCTGGGCGAACGGGTTGAAGCCCGACTCGATGGCCATGATGGCCAGGATCAGCGTGGGGTCGAGCTTGGCGCGGTTGCCGGTTTCGTAGGCCTCAGCCACCAGCGCGCTCAGGGGCTCGGGCGCCACGTTGTACTTCTTGCTCAGCCAGTAGGCTACGGCCGCCTGTTGCTTGGGCAGGCTGTGCGGGTTGGTGGCGGTCGCCCGGTCAACGGCTTCCACGTTGTCGGCAACGCCGGTAACGCCAGTAACGGCGCTTTGGCGCGCTTGGAGCCAGCTCATCAGCTGGACCTCGCTCGCCTGGCGGATTTCCGGCCTTGCAGTCAGGGTGATCACGGCAAACATCACGGCCAAGCCCAGCAGGGCAAAGCCGTTGTGCGTGATTTCGAAGAAACCTTGGGCGATGTCGGTGGCAAATGTTGCCAGGCCCTTGGTGAATTTTTGGGTCGCTGTCATAGCTCTTCCTTCTTTGGCGTGGGTCTGGGGCTGGCCACTGCAGGGCAGCAGGCCGTTTCAGACACCCCGTTTGGGTTGGTACGCTATCAATATCCTGCGGCGTCGACTCGACATGTGCAGCGATTTGAATATGCCGGGTTCGGCAGCGGATGCGGGTTATCCCTAGTCAAATTTTGGGATGGGCGGATTCTAGGGGGCTGCAATATACGAAGTCAACCATATAAATGATGATTGATATGCTTGACATATCTAAATAAGGCCGCAGAAGCAAGCCTGATGCGGCTTTCCCGAACATGGCGGAGCGCTCAGAAAATCTGGCAATCGGAGCGACAAAGCCCATTGAAAGAGGAATTTGCAATGGGGCGGGGCCGTTACTAGACTGGAACCGCCTGTTAAACACAGGCAGGTGTCGGCAGTAGCCAGTCCATACCATTGTGGTAGCGCGATGAAGCGGCCCCGACATTTCAAGGAGGCAATCTATTGCCTCCTAGACACCATGGGACCTCAAACTCCCGTGTGTCAGCCCAGACGGCATGGACCTGTGGTCAGCCGTCGAGCCCGGGTCCGGACCTGATGGTCTGGGTTCGGGCTTTCTCGTTTGTGCACCTCATATATATAGGCACCGTGCGCGCTCCCTAGGGACGTGGGTAGCCGGAATGCGGTCAAAGCACCCTACGGCGGGTCGACGCGGTGGCTCTTTGTGGTAATCGATAAATGGTTCATGCTACTTTTTTGATAGCTGCATGCGCAGTATTGACGGGCGGTTGATGGTGAATGCATCGTAAATCCAGGCACTGCAGCGAAGGCCTGGCGAGCGGGTTTGCGCCGGACCGGACAAAATCCACTGGGCATCTTCCAATTCGCGGCGAAAATACGCAGTTGCAGATTTCCCTTCAACCTATTCCCGAGCCTACCGTGACGTCGACTTCTCCCACCAAAAACAACGATATTGCCCATCTAGACAGTCTGACCGGTGGCGCCTTTTCCGCTCCCACGGCCGGTGAGCGTGCGGCGCGCGTGCGGGAGTGGCTGCTGGGTAGCCCCAGCCCGGAGCAGTTGGCCGATGTGTTCAAGGAACTGAGCGTCAAGGACAAGGGCGCCGCCAAGCTGGTGCGCGAGAAGCTCGATGAGGCCCGGCGCATCAAGGGTCAGGAGACGCTGGCAGCCGAATGGGCGGCCAAGGCCCGGGCCTTGCTGGACATGGCCAAGCTCAATATTGCCGATGCCCTGGCCTGGCAACGCGACGCCGCCAAGGCGGGAGCGCCGCTGAGCCGGGAGCCGCTGGCTTTGCTCAAGACCGAACTGGCCGAACGCGTGCGGGTTATCGAAGACCTGCAGCGGCGGGTACAGGTGCAGCGCGAGGCCGCGGTGTTGCTGGCGCAGCGCATTGAGGTGCTGTCGACCAAATCCTGGAAAGACGCGCAAAACGTGCTGGATGCCTTGCGGGTAGACGTGGACCAGTGGCAGGCGCAGGCCGCGCAGTTGGTGGCCGACACCAGCTGGGCCAGCGTGGATGCGAAATTTCCCCCCTTGCTGGAGGCCTCGCGGGGTCAACTGCTGGTGGTGTGGGAGGCTTTCCAGGGGGCGCTGACGCTCGCCGTGGCGGCCGCGCAGGATGTGACCGCCGCGTTGCCGCCGGTGCCCGTGTGGGCCGATGAGTTGCGCGTGGCGCGTGGTGTGCCCGTCGAGGCGGTGGCCCGGCAGGCCAAGCCCAAGGTGGACCCGGAGGTGCGCGCCCAGGCCACGGCCAAGGTGCGGGAAGTCCTGTCTGTCCTGGAGCTGGAAATCGCCGAAGGTCATGGCAAGGCCAGTGCCGGCGCGGCCGGTGCACTGCGCCAGGCCCTCAAGGAATTTGGGAAAGTCATTGACGACAAGCTGGAAAACCAGGCCCATGCCGCCCTGGCAGCGGCCGGTGAGCTGGAAGGTTGGCAGCGCTGGCGCGCCGACCAGCTGCGCGAGGCCCTGGTGGCCCAGGCCGAAGGCCTGCTCAAGCGCCCCGAAGGCCAGGCCATGGGCGGACGCAAGATGCAGGAGACCCTGCGCTCCCTGCGCGAGCAGTGGAAACAGACGGACCAAGGCGGCGCGCCCAACCACGCCATGTGGAAACGCTTTGACGAAGCCTGCAACGAGGCCCACAAGGTGGTGGAGGCTTGGCTGGACAAGGTCCGCGCCGAGTCGGCCGAGCACAAGGCCCAGCGCCTGGCGCTGATTGAGGAAGTGAAGGCCTGGGCTGAGGCCAACACCACTGCGCTGGACGACGACTGGAAGGGCTTCAACCGCATCCTGCACCAGTTTGGCGACCGTTGGCGCGAGGCCGGCCATCTGGGTGAAAAAGCCTTTGCCGAACTGCAACCCTTGTGGAAGGCAGCCATTGCCAAGGCGGCTGCGCCGCTGGAGGCCTTGCAGGCCGAGAGCCTGGCCCTGCGCCACGCCATGATCGAGGAAGCCAAGGTGCTGGGCGCCGCGCCCGAGTTGCGCATCGATGCCGTGAAAGCCCTGCAGCAGCGCTGGCAGGCCCAGGCGCACCGCGTGCCCATGGACCGCCGCCAGGAACAAAAGCTCTGGGATGCCTTCCGCAAACCCATTGACGACGCCTTCAACCGCAAGACGGCCGAACGCGAAAAGGCTGAAACCGCCCTGGGCGAGCGTGACCGCGTGGTGCTGCAGGCGGCCAAAGCTCTGGACGCCGCCAACGCCAGCGGCGACGCCCAGACCATCCGCGCGGCCATGGCCGCGCTGGAAGCCGCCCTGCAAGGGCAGGCCCAGGCGCAGGCCGATGTGCAGACGGCCGGATCGCAGGAAAGCCAGGCCAAGGCCATGGCGCAAACCCCGGAATCTGCTGAAAATGTGACGGCAGCCTCCGTGGACAATGCGCAGACAGCTACAGAAACAATAGCAGCTCCAGATGCCGACACCACGGCCACGGCACCTGCCGAGCCGGCCGCAGCACCCAAGGCTGCGCCCAAACCTGTGGTGGCGGCGCGCGGTGACGACCGCCCGGGAACCCGCAAGGAAGTCCCCGCGGCGGCCGCAGGCCGCCCCGGCAAATGGGGGGATCGCGGCGACGGCGGCCGTGGCCCGCGTGACGCCAAGCCGGGCCAGCGCCCGGGTGATCGTGGCCCCCGCCCCGACGGGCGTGACGGTGGCCGCCCCTCGGGCCGTTTTGGTGCCGAGGGCCGTTCCGAGGCACCGCGCCTGGGTGACGCCGCTTTCCGGGCACAGCGCGACGCTTTGGAGCATGCCCAGCTGGCCCTCAAGAAGCTGGCTGTGCAGGCCCATGGCGAAGCCTTGACCCAATTGCTGACCGCCTGGGAAAAGCGCGACCCCAGCCTGGTGCCCGGCACCCAGGAACTGGGCAACCGGGCGGCACCCGCCGTGCGTGCCGCCTGGGTGCAGGCGCTGGGTGGTGAGGCCAAGGGTGCGGTTGCCGTCAAGCCGGTCGATCCGCATGTGGCGCTGCTGCGCCTGGAGATGGCTGCCGAAGTGCCCACACCGGCCGAAGACCTGGACGCGCGTCGCAGCCTGCAATTGCAGTTGCTGACCCGCCGTAACGATCCCGCTCCGGCTCAGACCTGGGGGCAGGATAGCGCGGCGGTGCTGGCCGGACCATTCAGCGCGCCTGTTGCCCGCCGTGTCCAGAATGTCCTGAAGGTGCTGCTCAGGAAGTAAGGGCTAGCGAGGGGCACCTCCCGCCATGGCGGGGGGCAGTCGCTCCACGGTGCTGGCGTGGCCGGTGGCGTTGGCGCGCAGGCGCAAGACTTCGGCGCGCGGAGGCTGCGCGCGCAGGTCCCAGTCGCTGAGTACCAGCCGCTCCCGACCGGCGTCCAGCGCGTGCTTGCCGGGGCGGTGTGTATGCCCGTGGATCATGTGGTCAGCTGCATTTGCATGCAGCAGGGCGTTGGCAGCCGCGCTGTCCACATCGGCGTACACGGTGTCGCTGTGTTTGAGTGCCTCGCTTTGGGTTCGCATGCCGCGCGCCAGTGCCAGACGCTGGGGCAGGGGCTTGGCGAGAAAATCGCGTTGCCAGGGTGTGCTGCGCACTTCTGCCCGAAATCGCATGTAAGCCGTATCGTCTAGGCACAGGGCGTCGCCGTGGGTCAGCAACCAGCGCTGACCGGCAAACGCCAGCACGGCAGGATCTTCCAGCAGGGTGGCTGAGCAGGCCTGCATCAGCGCCGGTCCCATCAGGAAATCCCGGTTGCCATGCATGATGAATAGGTCCAGCCGGTTGGCAGCGGAACGCAACACTTCGGCGCATCGGTGCTCGAAACCCGTGGTCAAGGTGAGCACATCGTCGCCCACCCAGACCTCGAACAGGTCACCCAGAATGAAAACCGCGTCGGCCGCGGTGTGCTCCAGGTAGTGGCGCCAGGCCTCAAAAGTTGCCGAATCGGATTCCTGCAGGTGCAGGTCCGAAATGATGTCGATGCAGCGCCAGCGGGATGGGGCGTGGAGTTCCATCCCGGGCGGCGGCGTGCTTACAGCGCGACGGCTTTTTCAATAACGACGTCTTCCTTGGGCACGTCGTCATGGAAGCCCTTGCGGCCGGTCGACACGGTCTTGATCTTGTCCACCACGTCGGAGCCGGAAACGACTTTGCCGAACACGGCATAGCCCCAGCCCTGGGCGTTGGGAGCGGTGTGGTTCAGGAAACCGTTGTCGGCAACGTTGATGAAGAACTGGGCAGTAGCCGAGTGGGGGTCGCCGGTGCGCGCCATGGCCACGGTGTAGTTGGCATTCTTCAGGCCGTTATTGGCTTCGTTCTCGATGGGGGCATCGCAGGATTTTTGCTTCATCCCGGGTTCCATGCCGCCACCCTGGATCATGAAGCCGGGGATGACACGGTGAAAAATCGTATTGTTGTAGTGGCCCTTGTTCACGTAGGACAGGAAGTTGGCGACCGACTTGGGGGCCTTGTCCTGATCCAGTTCCAGGGTGATGACGCCGTAACCGGTGACGTGAAGTTCGACTTGTGGATTGCTCATGATTTATTTCACCAAAGTGGCGGAGTTGATAACGATGGGGGTCTTGGGAACATCGCCCGGTCCGGTGGGCGTTGTCTTGATCTTCTGGATGACATCCATGCCGGAGGTCACCTTGCCGAATACCGCGTAACCATAGCCGTCCGGCGAAGGTGCGTTGAGGCTGGTGTTGTCTACGACGTTGATGAAAAACTGGGCGGTAGCCGAATTGGGATTGCTGGTGCGGGCCATGGCAATGGTGCCGCGGTCGTTCTTCAGGCCGTTGTTGGCTTCCAGCGGGATGGGGGCGCGCGTGGATTTCTGGTTCATGGCGCTGGTGAAGCCACCGCCCTGCACCATGAAGTTATCGATGACGCGGTGGAAAATCGTGCCGTCGTACTGCTTGTCTTTCACGTACTGCAGGAAGTTTTCGACGGTCTTGGGTGCCTTGTCGGGGTAAACCTCCACCACGAATTCACCCAGGGTGGTCTGGAACTTCACTTTGGGCGGTGTCTGTGCCTGCGCGGCCAGCGGCAGCAGCGCGGCGGTGCATCCGGCGAGTACCAGACGCCGGGTCCATTGGTTCCAATGCGTTGTCATCAGATGACTCCTTCAAAAAATATCTTCCACTGGTTGCCCTGCCGCATCCAGTACTGGCGCTTGGTCCATCCGGTGCGCGTGCCATCGGCGACTTCGCCAAATGTGACCACCATGGTGTCGGCCGAATCGGTCCAGCGCAGGTAGGACACGTCCTTGAGCTGGATGGTGCGTCCCTGGGTTTCGGACAGCTCGCTTTTCAGTGTTGGCGTCCACTGGGCCAGCGTCTTGCCGTTGCTGGTGAAGTCGGCGGTGTAGAACGACAGAATCTGCTGCAGATTGCCCGAGGTCTTGGCATTGCGCCACGCATACAGCGTATCTTCAAACGGCTTGCTTTCGGCGCGCACGCTGTGCGGGGCTACCCACTGCAACTGCGAAGCAATCACCACCGGTGTGGAGCGGACTTCAACGGTGCGGATGATGTGCTGCAAGTCCGGATTGGCCAGTACCACGCAGCCGTCGGTGGCCAGCGGGGGGCGCGAGAACTGGTTGGGGGGCGTTCCGTGCAACCAGATGCCACTGCCGGTCTTGCCCCGCTTGCTGTCCAGAACGTTGGGGTAGCTGATGGGGAGGGCGCCGGAACCGTAAAAATCCTTGAGCGATTTGGGGTCCAGGTTGCTGGTGATGTAGTACACCCCCAGCGGGGTGCGCTGGTCACCCTCTACCGACTTGGACGTACCGGCCTTGCCAACGGAAATGTAATAGTCCGCAATCAGTTTCAGACCAGCCGGCGTGTTCTGGAACAGGTACAGCCGCGAGCGCGAGGCATCCACCGCAATGGCGTGCCGCGAGCGTTGCGAAAGCTCCAGGAATTGTGAGGGAATCGTGCCGGCCGGGGGGCGTTCCCGCAGCGCGTTGACGCGGCGCTGCGACTCTTCCCGAAGTTCCTTGAGCGTGGCGCTGGCGGCACGTGCCATGGTGTCGGGGACATCCCCAAACGCCTTGACCGGACGCGTCCTGGCGGCCAGCAAGTCGCCGTACACCAGCTGAGCGAGCTGGAAGTTGGGCAGGTCTGCTGCCAGCTGGGTTGCCTTGGTCAGCGCTTCGCGGTTTTGTGCCTGGCCGATCAGCTTGTAAATCTCGATGAGCCGGGCTTCGGCCACGCCGTCGGTGTCTTTGACAACCGGCAATTCCTGGCGTACCAGCTTGGCCTTGCCTTTTTGGGGGGCCGCGTGCAGCGGGCCGGCACTTGCCAGAAGCAAGGACAGCAGTGCGACGGTGAAATGCAGTCTCGCCATGTCAGCAGTGAGGATCAGGTTCCGGTGGACTCTCTGACGATATGCCAGCGGTCACCGCTTTTCACCAGGTCCAGTGTCTTGCGGCTGCTCACGGCCAGTCCACCGGCCTTGTAGTCCTGGCGGAACTTGGCAACGGCCTTGTTGCCACTGACCGTGACCGTAAGGTTTTCCAGCTTCAGGCTGATCTTGGACTTGCCGTTGATGCGCTGGCGGCGCTCCTCTTCCCAGGCGCTGCGGCTTTGCTTTCCGGGGGGATCAAATTCGCGGCCGTAGGCAGCCAGGTATCCCTTGACGTCTTTCGCGGCCCAGGCCTTGGCCCATGCGCGCACGGCGGCTTCAGCTTCTTTCACGCCGTTGCTGTTCGCCACCACGACTGGGGCGGGAGCTGCCGCCACGGGTGCTGCGGGAGCCGGGGTGCTTGCGGCGGGAGGGGCCACTGCTGGCGTTGCAACGGGGGCCGCTGCGACAGCAGGGGCCTTGGCGGGGCCGGGCAGGCCCGGCGGCGGTTTGACGGCTGCTACGGGCGCGGGTGCCGGCGCTGGCAGCGCCGGAGCGCTGACGGGTGCAGCGGTGGGGCGCTGGTTCTTGGCTCCCGTGGGGGTGAAGAGTTCGCGGATCAAGGCCAGCTTGGGGGGCACGGCGGGGTTGGCGGCATCCAGCTGCAACGCCTTGTTGTAGGCCTGGCTGGCCAGCTTGGCATAGACATCGCCGAGGTTTTCATGCGCCGTGGCGTAACTGGGGTTGGTCCGGATAGCCATTTCCAGTGCGGTGCGCGCCTTGTCGAACTGGCTTTGCCCGGCGTAGAGCACGGCCAGGTTGTTGTAGGGTTCTGGCAGCTCCGGGTAGTCTTCCGTCAGCCGGGTGAAGGTGGCAATGGCATCGCTGGTCTTGCCCGAGTCGCGCTGGATGACGCCCTTGAGGAAGCGCATTTGCGGGTCACGCGGTTTGCTGGCCAGGTACTGGTCTGCCTTGGAAAGGGCTTCCGAGAGCTTGCCCCCACGCACCAATTGCGACACATCTGCATACTCGTCTGCGTAGGCCTGGAAAATTACCAGTGTGGCGGAAAGGGTCAGCAGCCGAAGTGACTGCAATACAAGGGAACTGGCGTGCGTCATAAAGCCTTTTGGTTCTTGCGCGTTGGTCGAGCCCTGCGAGCGGGGCTTTATACTGCGCTGGATTGTAGCTGAGGGGTGGCGCACGCTCCTTCCTGAAATACCTAGAGTCTCCCCTAACCAGATCTGTATCGGCCCCCGCCATTGCGAGGAACTTGTATCCTTGCGCAATGGCCACGAATTACCCATGAGTTTGCGCATTTACAACACGCTGTCGCGTGCACTGGAACCGTTTTCCCCCATTGAAGCGGGGCATGTGCGCATGTATGTCTGCGGCATGACGGTGTATGACCTCTGCCACCTGGGGCATGCGCGATCCATGGTCGCCTTCGACGTGGTGCAGCGCTGGCTCAGGGCCAGCGGTTTTCGCGTGACCTATGTCCGCAACGTCACCGATATCGACGACAAGATCATCCGCCGCGCCCTGGAAAACGGCGAGAGCATCCGCGCGTTGACGGACCGCATGGTTGACGCGCTGCACCAGGACGCGGACGCCCTGGGCATCGAACGCCCCACCCATGAGCCACGCGCCACCGAATTTGTTCCCCAGATGCTGAGCCTGATCGGCAAGCTGGAAGGCAAGGGGTTGGCATACCGCGCCTCGAACGGCGACGTCAATTACGCGGTGCGCAAGTTTGAAGGCTATGGCAAGTTGTCGGGCAAGTCGCTGGATGAATTGCGTGCCGGCGAGCGCGTGGCGGTGGCCGATGGCAAGGAAGATCCGCTGGACTTCGTGTTGTGGAAGTCGGCCAAGGAGTCCGAGCCTGCCGAGGCCAAGTGGCCCAGTGCCTACGGCTCTGGCCGACCCGGGTGGCATATCGAGTGCTCCGCCATGGGCTGCGAGATGCTGGGCGAATCGTTTGACATCCACGGTGGTGGAGCCGACCTGCAATTTCCCCACCATGAAAACGAAATTGCACAGAGTGAAGGTGCTTCCGGAAAGCCGCTGGCCCGGGTGTGGATGCACAACGGGTTTGTGACGCGTGACAACGAAAAAATGTCCAAGAGCCTGGGCAACTTTTTCACCATCCGGGATATCCTGGCCCAATACGATGCGGAAACGACCCGCTTTTTCATCATCCGCGCCCACTACCGCAGCGCCCTGAACCACAGTGACGCGCACCTGGACGATGCGCGCAATGCGCTCAAGCGCCTGTACACCGCACTGCAGCTGGTGCCGCCTCCGGCCGGTTACGTCCTGGACTGGAGCCAGCCCCTGGCCGCACGTTTCAAGGCGGCCATGGATGAAGACTTTGGCACACCCGAGGCGGTGGCCGTGTTGTTCGAACTGGCTACCGAGGTCAACCGGACCCAATCGCCCGCGCTGGCGGGCTTGCTCAAGGCCCTGGGCGGTTGCCTGGGGCTGCTGCAGCAGGCCCCCGAGGTGTTCCTGCAGGCGGGTGCCGCGCTGGACGCGACCGCCATCCAGGCGCTGATTGACCAGCGCAGTGCCGCCAAGGCCGCGCGGGACTTTGCCTTGGCCGACAGCATCCGCAAGGATTTGCTGGCCCAGGGCATTGTGCTCAAGGACTCGCCGGCTGGCACGACCTGGGAGGCCGTGCAATGATGACGGTCGCCCGTCCGGCCGCAACACCACCGGTGACGCCGCATTTCTGGGAAGAGGCCTGCAAGCACCTGGTCAAGAAAGACCGGGTGATGAAGCGCCTGATTCCCCAGTACGGAGACGCCTGCCTGCAAACCCGGGGTGATGCCTTTGTCACGCTGGCGCGCAGCATTGTGGGGCAACAGATATCGGTCAAGGCTGCGCAGACGGTGTGGGACCGGTTTTCCCTGCTGCTGCGCAAGATGACGGCGGCCAACGTGCTCAAGCTCAAGGTGGACGACATGCGCGCCGCGGGCCTGAGTGCACGCAAGGTGGAGTACCTGGTGGATCTGGCGCTGCACTTTGACAGTGGCGCCCTGCATGTGGCGGCCTGGGAGGAGATGAGCGACGAGGACATCGTGGCCGAGTTGGTGGCCATTCGGGGCATAGGCCGCTGGACGGCCGAGATGTTCCTGATCTTCCACCTCATGCGGCCCAACATCCTGCCACTGGACGACGTGGGCCTGATCAATGGCATCAGCCGCAATTATTTTTCGGGGGATGCGGTGAGCCGCAGTGACGCGCGCGAGGTGGCTGCGGCCTGGGCGCCGTACTGCACCGTGGCAACTTGGTATATTTGGCGCTCGCTCGACCCCGTGCCGGTGACTTATTGAGACTTTGCGGGACAGACGGTTGACACTGTTCCCAACTGATTAGGATAGATTCATGGCCAAGAAGACCTTTCTGGATTTTGAGCAACCCATTGCGGAACTTGAAACGAAAATCGAAGAACTGCGCTACGTGCAGAACGAGTCGGCAGTCGATATTTCTTCCGAAATCGACCAGCTCAGCAAGAAAAGCCAGCAACTCACCAAAGACATCTACAGTGATCTGTCGCCGTGGCAGATCACCAAGATTGCCCGCCACCCCGAGCGGCCTTACACACTGGACTACGTCAAGGAAATCTTCACCCATTTCGTGGAGCTGCATGGCGACCGGCATTTTGCCGATGACTTGAGCATCGTCGGAGGCCTGGCCCGTTTCAACGGCACGCCCTGCATGGTGCTGGGGCACCAGAAAGGGCGCGACACCAAGGAGCGCGGGTTGCGCAACTTTGGCATGAGCAAGCCCGAGGGCTACCGCAAGGCCCTGCGCCTGATGAAGCTGGCGGAAAAATTCAAGTTGCCCGTGTTCACCTTTGTGGATACGCCCGGTGCCTACCCCGGCATTGACGCCGAAGAGCGCGGCCAGTCCGAAGCCATTGGCCGCAACATTTTTGAGATGGCCCAGCTGGAAGTGCCCATCATCACCACCATCATTGGTGAAGGGGGCTCCGGTGGTGCGCTGGCCATCTCGGTGGCGGACCAGCTGGTGATGCTGCAGTACTCCATTTACGCCGTCATCAGCCCCGAAGGTTGCGCCTCCATTCTCTGGAAGACGTCGGACAAGGCTTCCGACGCGGCCGAGGCCATGGGCATCACGGCGCACCGGCTCAAGGCCGTGGGCGTGATTGACAAGATCGTCAACGAACCCGTGGGCGGCGCACACCGCGACACCAAGCAGGCCGCGGCCTTCCTCAAGCGTGCCCTGGTGGACGCGTACCGCCAGGTCAGCGACTTGAAGGTCAAGGAACTGGTGGACCGCCGCTACGAACGCCTGCAAAGCTATGGGCGTTTCACCGACACCAAAGCCAACGCCAAGTAGGGTGACGGTTGGCGCGGCATTGCGCGGCTTCGCCCCCGCATTGCCGCTGGCGGTCGCCCTGAGTGGCGGAGCCGATTCCACGGCCCTGCTGGTGGCATGCGCCGAGAAGTGGCCGGGTCAGGTGGTGGCTCTGCATGTCAACCACGGGCTGCAGGCGGCCGCACACACGTTTGAACGCCATTGCCGCGACCTGTGCGAACGCCTGAAGGTGCCCCTGCGCGTGCTGCAGGTCGACGCGCGACACCACAGCGGGCAAAGCCCTGAAGATGCGGCCCGGCAGGCGCGCTACAAGGCTTTGGATGCGCTAGCCCGCATGGAACCTGCGCATACAGCTATTAAATCAGTAGCGCTGGCGCAGCACGCGGATGACCAGGTGGAAACGCTGTTGCTGGCCCTGAGCCGGGGCGCGGGCCTGGGAGGCTTGAGCGCCATGCCTGCCCACTGGCAGCGCGATGGCCTGGACTACTACCGCCCGCTGCTGGCGGTGGCGGGCGCGGACATCCGTAGCTGGCTGGCCGGGCGGGGTGTCGCGTTCGTGGAAGACCCTACCAACGCCGATGAGCAGTTCACCCGCAACCGCATTCGCGCCCGGGTGATGCCGGCGTTGCAGGCGGCGTTTCCGCAGTTCCTGGATACCTTTGCCCGCAGTGCGGCGCATGCGGCCCAGGCGCAGGCCGTGCTGGATGAGGTGGCCGTGCAGGATGGCGGGCAGGTGTGCCGCGCCTCGGATGGCTTGCTGCTGATCAAGTCCCTGCAGCAACTGAGCCGTGCGCGCCAGGCCAACGCCGTGCGGTACTGGCTCAGAAGCCGGTTTCAGGTGATTCCCAGCACAGCCCAGCTGCAGGAGTTGCTGGATCAACTGGCCGCCTGCACCACCCGGGGGCACCGCATCCACATCAAGGTGGGCCATGGCTTTGTGCAGCGCCGTGGTGATGTGCTGACTTGGTACAATCCCTAGGTTTTGCTACAAAAAAATCTCATTCCATGGCATTGATCGTTCACAAATACGGCGGCACGTCGATGGGTTCTACGGACCGCATCCGCAACGTCGCCAAACGCGTTGCCAAATGGGCACGTGCAGGTCACCAGATGGTGGTGGTTCCCTCCGCCATGAGCGGCGAGACCAACCGCTTGTTGGGTCTGGCCAAAGAATTGGCACCATCCCGGCAGAGCGAGGCCTATGGCCGCGAGCTCGACATGCTGGCCGCGACCGGCGAACAGGCATCCAGTGCACTGCTGGCCATTGCCTTGCAGGCCGAGGGCATGGAGTCGGTCAGCTATGCGGGCTGGCAGGTTCCCATTCGTACCAACAGCGCCTATACCAAGGCCCGCATCGAGTCGATTGACGATGCGCGTGTGCGTGCCGATCTGACGGCGGGCAGGGTGGTCATCGTGACCGGCTTCCAGGGCATGGACGACGAAGGTAACATCACCACATTGGGGCGTGGCGGTTCTGACACCTCGGCCGTGGCTGTCGCAGCGGCCATGAAAGCCGCCGAGTGCCTGATCTACACCGATGTGGACGGTGTCTACACCACCGACCCACGCGTGGTACCCGAAGCACGCCGCCTGCAGACCGTGAGCTTTGAAGAGATGCTGGAAATGGCATCCATGGGCTCCAAGGTGCTGCAGATCCGCTCGGTTGAATTTGCCGGCAAATACAAGGTGCCACTGCGCGTCCTGAGCAGCTTCACGCCCTGGGACATTGACATCAACGAGGAGGCCAAGTCCGGCACTCTGATTACTTTTGAGGAAGACGAGAACATGGAACAAGCCATCGTTTCGGGTATTGCATTCAACCGCGATGAGGCCAAGATCTCCGTCATGGGCGTGCCCGACAAACCCGGCATTGCCTACCAGATCCTGGGCGCCGTGGCTGACGCCAACATCGAAGTGGACATGATCATCCAGAACCTGAGCAAGGACGGCAAGACCGATTTCAGCTTCACGGTGAACCGCGGTGACTACGCCAAGACGGTGGACCTGCTCAAGGAAAAAGTGCTGCCCAGCTTGGGCGCCGAGCAGGTGGTGGGCGACACCAAGATCTGCAAGGTGTCGATCGTGGGTATCGGCATGCGCAGCCACGTGGGCGTGGCCAGCCGCATGTTCCGCGTGCTGAGCGAAGAGGGGATCAACATCCAGATGATTTCCACCTCCGAAATCAAGACCTCCGTGGTCATTGACGAGAAGTACATGGAACTCGCCGTGCGTGCCTTGCACAAAGCTTTTGACCTGGACCAGCCTCCGGGTTGAAAAAACACCGCAGAGTCGTGAGATAATGCGGGCTGTTCAGGAAACGTGACCGAGTGGCCGAAGGTGCTCCCCTGCTAAGGGAGTATGGGGTGTAGAGCCTCATCGAGGGTTCGAATCCCTCCGTTTCCGCCAAATCAGAAAGCCACCTTCGGGTGGCTTTTTTGTTGCTGCGGGGTGCTGTTCCCGTGCCGATGCAGTGGCTTTTTGTAACAATTGAAGTGCTTTGCGAGTCACGGCGCGGTGCATAGAATCTTTCAGCGAACACGGAAATCCATGTTTTCCTTCTTTAAAGCCAAGCCACGCAAGCCGGTTGCCGCCGTTGATCTGCATCCCGACGCAGTCAACCGCATGAGCCTGGACGAACGCAAGGCCTATCGGCAGGAGATGCTGTACCAGTCCATCCGGGAGACCTTCCTCGCCATGGAGGTGATCGGGAGCATGTACAAGTTCAAGGTCATGCCGGTGGATGCGCGCCATCACCGTTTTGTCGCCATGATTGATGTGGCCAAATCTTTTATCACCAACAAGGAGAACCGGACAAAAAGCTTCGCCGCCCTGGAGAAGCATATGCGCGCGCACACCTACAACCGCTACGGCATTCTGATCACCGGTATCTACTGGCGTGTGAGCGAGACGGAAGAGCAGTTCGAATTCCAGCCCCGGGTCACCGATTCGGCCACCGCAGACGACTTCGGCGCGATTCAGGCGCGGAAGAAACCGGTGGACAGCGTAACGGCGCCTGCCGGCAATGGTGTCAAGCTGGCACGCGAAGCCTACCAGCCGGTATCCGATGAGGAAGCCCAGGCGTTCATGGATGCCCTGCGCAAGGGCGTCAACCCTCCTGCCATCCATGTGGGTGACCGGGAATACAAGTCGGATCTGGCTCCGTTGGACGACGGCATCATGATCGGCGGCACCCAGTACGGCAAGTTGTAAAAGCCGGCACAGCCACCCCTCGGGCGCTCATGTCGGAGCCTCGAATAGTGGGAACATTTTTGATCCTCGTACGTTGAATGAATGGCGCAAGGCAGTTGCGCCAGACCGATCTTGCATGGGTGGCGAAATCGTCGCGCGCAGCAAGATCGGATTTGTCATTCAGCAAAACGAGGTAAATACCATGTTCGTTGTCATTGTTAAATTTCCACCGATTCAGCCAGGCAAAGATGCCGCGTTTCGCGAATGGTTTGTCCAGACCAATAAGGAGTTTGGAAGCCATGCAGGTTTTATCAGCCGACGACTCTTGAAACCCGTCCAGGGTGGCAACTATGCAGCCATCGTGGAACATGAGAGCCATGAAACCTTCATGGCCATGCACAACACCCCCGCTCACGCGGAAGCCAGCAAGCTTGTAGCCCCCATGTTCGATGGCAGCCGGAGCCCTGTGTTTTATGATGTGGTTGTTGGTTGAAAAATTAGGTCTTGCCCGACTGGGCGTTCAAGGAAATGTATGAAATTGTTGACAGTGCTTCTGGCTTTGGCGATGGGTTCCACGGCGGCTTTGGCCAAGAACGTGGTGATTGACGTGCGTACCAGCCAGGAATATTCCGAAGGCCATGTGGCCGGCGCCCTCAACATCGACCACACAGTCATTGGGCAGGAAATCTCCAAGGCCAATGTCGACAAGAATGACACCGTCATCCTGTATTGCCGCTCCGGCCAACGCTCCGGCAAGGCGCAGGAGACACTCCGAAAAATGGGTTATCTCCACGTCGAGAACTACGGCGGCCTGGAGCAGGCGCGCAAGCTGCTGGGTCAGTAAGGTACGCAAGCGACCCCGGTTTCATGCATGAAACCGGTCTTTAGCCCCCATGAAACCTGCGTAGTTAGCTATTGATACGATAGCGCTAGGTGTGCTGCACGCACGCTATTGGCGCGCGCCCCGTGCCAGTGCCGCCGCGCGGGAGGCCGCCAGTGCCTCGGTATCCGGCGCGGCCTGGGTGGGCCAGCCGGCCAGGTGCTGCTGGGTCAGGTTGCACAGCGCGGCGATCCACTCCGGGTCATCGTTCAGGCAGGGGATGTAGCCAAACGCCTTGCCGCCGGCCTGCAGGAACGCGGCACGGCCTTCCATGGCAATTTCCTCCAGGGTCTCCAGGCAGTCGCTGCTGAAACCCGGACACACCACGTCCACGCGCTGCACGCCAGCCTTGGCCAGCGCCCTGAGCGTAGGCTCGGTATACGGCTCCAGCCATTTGGCGCGGCCCAGGCGGGACTGGAAGGTGACCTTGTATTGCTCCGCGTCCAGCCCCAGGCGCCCGGCCAGCAGGCGTGCGGTCTTGAGGCACTCGCAGTGGTAGGGGTCGCCCAACTGCAGGGTGCGTTCGGGCACGCCATGGAAGCTCATCACCAGCTGGTCGGGGCGGCCATGGGTCTTCCAGTGGCGCTGGATGCTGGCGGCCAGCGCGGCGATGTAGCCTGCGTCGTCGTGGTAATGGTTCACGAAGCGCAGTTCGGGCAGGGCACGCGTGCGCTGCGCCCAGCCGTACACGGCGTCAAACACGCTGGCCGTGGTCGTGGCACTGTATTGGGGGTAGGCTGGCACCACCAGCACGCGGGTCACGCCCTCGGCCTTCAGGGCGTCGAGCTGCGAAGCGATGGAGGTGCTGCCGTAGCGCATGGCCCAGCGCACCTTGACCTGGTGGTTGCGCTGGCCCAGCCAGCCCTGCAGCAGCTTGGCCTGTTTCTCGGTCCACACCTTCAGTGGCGAGCCCTCGGGCGTCCAGATGCTGGCGTACTTGGCGGCCGACTTCGCCGGGCGCACCCGCAGGATGATGCCGTGCAGGATCAGCAGCCACAGCAGCCGGGGGATCTCCACCACCCGGCGGTCGCTCAGGAACTCCGCCAGGTAGCGGCGTACCGCCGGCGCGGTGGGTGCGTCGGGTGTGCCCAGGTTGCACAACAGGATGGCGGTGCGCGGCGCTTGGCCGTGGGTGTAAGAGGGTTCTTTGGAAAAGGGCATGCGGTATTCTCCCGCACCTATGCTCGATATTTCCAAAATCAAGGCAATAACCCTGGACCTGGACGATACCCTGTGGCCCATCTGGCCCACCATCGAACGGGCCGAGAAGGTCTTGCAGACGTGGCTGCAGGCCCAGGCTCCCGCCACGGCAGCGCTGATTGTCAACCCCCACATGCGCCGCGAATTGCGGGCGGCCACCGAACGCCAGTGGCCCGATCTGGCCCACGATCTGGCCGCCCTGCGGCGCGAGTCCATCCGCCTGGCTCTGCAGCGAGCCGGTGACGACGCGGCGCTGGCCGAGCCGGCACTGGACGTGTTCATGGTGCAGCGCATGCAGGTGACCCTGTTCGAGGACGTCCGGCCGGCGCTGGCGTGGCTGGCGGGGCGTCTGCCCATCGTGGCGCTGTCCAACGGCAATGCCGACGTGCACCAGATCGGCGTGGGTGAATTCTTCTGCGCCAGTATCAGCGCCCGGGACGTGGGGGTCGGTAAGCCCGACCCGCGCATTTTCGAGGTGGCCGCACGCGCTGCCGGAGTCGCAGCAGAGGCCGTGCTGCACGTGGGCGATGACGCCGCGTTGGACGTGCTGGGCGCCCTGGACGCGGGCATGCAGACCGCGTGGGTCAACCGGGAGGACCACCTGTGGACCCAGGCTCGGCAGCCACATGCCACGGTGGCCGACCTGGCCGAACTGTGCGACCTGCTGGGCCGCACGGAGGCCGATTAACCGTTAAGGCCGGCCGCTTGGCCCGGCCGTTCAAGGGCGCAGCGTCAGCGTGCTTTGCGTGTGGGCCTTGACGTCCGCCTCGCTCAGGTACTGCGGCACGTACACGCCGGCCACGAAGCGTTCGGCCTGGTCGGAGTAGTGGGCGTCAAACAGCACGCCGCTTTGGCCGACCGGGTTGATCCCCACGGACTTGCTGGCGTCGGCAAAGTCAATGACCCGCCGGGTGGAGGGGCCGTAGCTCACCGCCCAGGGTGCCGGGCCGATGCTGCCGGAGAAGTTGTTGGGCGTCTCGCGCCCGCCCGGCACTGGGAACGGCCCGACGTTGAACAGCAGGTTCAGCGGCTTTTGCATGCCCAGCGGATGGTTGTGGGTGAGGGTGTGCGCGCGGCCCCAGTTCCACTTCAGCAGGTCCTTGCCGTACAGGCCCTCCAGGTGCCGCAGCGTGTTGCCCCAGACGATGCGCATGGTCTCGAACCGGTTTTCCACCTGCTTGGTCTTCACGTTGTCCCACCAGGGTGAGTTGGCGTCGGCGGCCAGCCGGGGCAGTGCGCTGTCCAGCGCCCGGGTCTTGAGCAGGTTGGCGAACTGGACCTCGCCCATTTCGTCGGCCATGGCCTCATGCGCCAACTCGTACAGCATCTGGCTGAACAGCAGGGGGGCGATGCCGTCGGTGGTGTAGTCGCCGTTCCACAACTCCAGGGGTTCCAGGAACGCCTTTTCGTAGGGGTCGGTGACGACGGCCTTGAGGATGGGCAGCAGCGCGGCCAGCGTGCGCGGGCCGTAGCCGTTGCCGCTGTCGAGCTGCAGGGCTTGCGCGGCCGCGGTGTTCCATTTGTTCTTGGGGTCGCGCAGCACGGAGTCCAGGCGCTGGGCCCGGTCGGCCAGGTTGTAGTAGCCGGGCACGGGCACGCCGCTGACCGGCTGCGGCTGGTGGTTGGCCGACACGATGTAGCCGCGGGCCGGGTTTTCTTCCTGCGGGTTGAAGGCGAAGTTGTAGAAGCCAGTCTTCTCGGCTTCACCGGTGCTGCCATCCAGAATGAACGTGGGGTTCACGCCTTCCGGGCGGATGGGCAGCTTGGCGGCTGCCCACCAGCCGATGTCGCCACTGGCGCTGGCCCACACCACGTTGAGGCCGGGAGAGTGGATCTTTTCCGCTGCATGGCGGGCCTTCTCCAGGGAGTTGGCGCGGTTCAGGTCGTAGAAGGCCTCCAGCACCGGGTTTTCGGTTTCCAGGAATGCCCACCACATGGCGATGGGGGTGGTGCCCAAACTGTCCTTGAAGGCGTCAGTGATGATGGGGCCATGGGGTGAGCGGCGCAGGGTCAGCTGCACGTCGGGTGCACCTTTGACCTTGATGGTCTCGCTGCGGCTCTGCAGCTCGGTCCAGGCGCCACGCACCCAGACCTGGTTGGCATTGGCGGGGTTGGTCTTTTCGGCAATCAGGTCCACGTCGTCGTTCTGGAACATGGTCAGGCTCCAGCCAAACTGCCCGTTGTGCCCCAGCAGGGCAACGGGGTTGAGTGCCTGGTAGTGGCCGTACAGCTCGAAGCCGGGGGCGCTCAGGTGGGCTTCGTACCAGACGGCGGGTGCCGAGTAGGCAATGTGCGGGTCACCGGCCAGCAGGGGTTTGCCGCTGGCGGTGCGCTGACCGGAGATGGCCCAGGCGTTGCTGCCTTCAAAGGCGGGCACGCCGGCGGCGTCCAGCGCGTCCTGGCTGAGCTGGGCCAGCTGGCTCAGGCCCTGCCAGTCCTTGGCGTTGAGGGCCAGTGCCGGCTGCTGCGGCAGGCGGGCCGCCGCCGTGGCGCCCAGCACGCCTTCGGGGTGCCACTCCAGGTCAAACACGCGCAGGTAGTCGGGGCCCAGCTTGTCGCGGATATAGGTCAGCGCCGGTTCGGTCTTGAAGGCGGCGGCAAAGCTGTAGGCCAGGTAGCCCGAGACGGCAAACGTGTCTTGTGGCGTGAAAGGGCGCTTGGGGATGCCCAGGATGTCAAACTCCAGCGGCGCGGGGTGTCCGGCCTGGTACTGGTTGATGCCGTCCAGGTAGGCCAGCAGGGCTTGGTTGGACGGGGTTGCGGGGTCCATCCGGGCGGCCATGTCCTGGGCGCGTGCGCGAATGCCCAGGGTGCGAAACAGCCTGTCGGTGTCGAGCAGCTTGGGGCCCAGCACTTCGGCCAGTTCGCCCTGGGCTAGGCGGCGCACCATTTCCATCTGGAACAGGCGGTCTTGCGCGTGCACGTAGCCCAGTGCGCGGTACAGGTCCGCTTCGTTGCTGGCGCGGATGTGGGGCACGCCCCGCTCGTCATAGGCCACGCTCACCGGGGCCTGCAGTTTCTGCAGGGCCACGGTGCCGCTGCGCACGGGTTGCTTGGTATGGATGTGCCAGGCAATGGCGCCACCGGCCGCGACGGCGGCTGCGGTGACCGTGGCGGCCACGATTTTCAGGGCAATGTGCATGAACGGCGTCTCCTTTTTTGGCGCCCATCATACGCAATGGCCTGGCGGGGAATACCCGAATCAGCTGCGGGGCCTGCGCCGGCGGGTTTGCTGGCAGGCACGGCGGTACGCCGCCAGGGTCTGCTCGGCGTGGCCGAGCACGCTGTCGGCCGGGTACGGCCCCACCGGGGCGGTCATGCCCGAAGGCTGGGCGGTGAGCAGCTCCAGCCCCTCGCGCACGTGGGTGGCGGTGTAGATGTGGAACAGCCCCTGGTCGACCGCGTCCAGCACCTGCGGCTCCAGCATCAGGTGGCGGCGGTTGCGCGCGGGAATCAGTACGCCCTGCTGGCCGTCCAGCCCAGCGGCTTCGCAGACGCGAAACCAGCCTTCGATCTTCTCGTTGATGCCGCCCACCGGCAGCACTTCGCCATGCTGGTTGACGGCGCCAGTGACGGCAATACCTTGCTTGAGGGGCAGCCCCGACAGGGATGACAGCACGGCGTACAACTCGGCGCAGGAAGCCGAGTCGCCCTCCACGCCGCTGTATTCCTGCTCGAACACGATGGAGGCGTTCAGTGCCAGCGGCGCCATGTGGGCAAACAGGGCCGTGAGGTAGCTGTGCAGGATCAGCACGCCCTTGTCGTGGATGGGGCCCGACATCTCCACCTCGCGCTCGATGTTCATCAGCCCCTCGTTGCCGGCATGGGTGCGCGCGGTCACGCGCACGGGCAGGCCAAAGCGCCAGTCGCCCAGATCGATCTGTGTCAGGCCGTTGAGCTGGCCCACATGTTCACCGTTCAGGGAAATCAGGCGGTCGCCGTCGGAAATGGACTCGCGCAGGCGCTGTTCGGGGTAGTCGTGGCGCAGGCGGCGTGCGGCCAGGGCCTGCTCCACATCGGCGGCGTTGACCAGGGTGTCGCCGTTGCCGGCGTTGCCGGTGCGGGTGCGGCAGATGGCGGCACTCTCGGCCACCAGGGACTCGATGCGGGCAAAGTTGGCGCTCTGGCGGGTCTGGTCGTCGACCTCGCGGTGGGCATCTTCCAGCAGACGGGCCACGGCGCTGGCCGAAAAGTGGGGCAGGCCCAGCTTGCGGCAGGCGTGCGCGACAAAGATGGCGGTGCCGGTGCGGGTGTCGTCGCTGGCGGCAAAGCTCTCGGCAAAGTCCACCTTGACGCGAAAGCGCCGCGCAAACTCGGGGTCGCCTTCCTGCAGAGCGTAGTAGTGCTCCACGGAGCCGATGAGGATGATCTTGACCTCGGCATCCACCGCCTCGGGTTCCAGCGACACGGCGGCCATGGGCATCATGGCGGTACCGGGCTCCTCGATCTGCACGCGCCCGCTGCGCAGGAAGCGCCGCAGTTTTTCCCAGGCCAGCTCATCGGTCAGCAGGTCGCGCAGTTGCAGCAGCAAGAAGCCCCCGTGCGCCTTGAGCAGGCTGCCGGCGCGGATGCGGGAGAAGTCGGTCATCAACACGTCTTCCTCGGCCTGGTACTCGACGCTGCCAAACAGCGTGCGAAACACCGGGTTCTGCTCGATGATGACGGGCGCGCCGGTGCGCCCCTCGTTGTCCACCACCAGGTTGACGCGGTAGCGCATCAGCAGCTGCGCCAGGGCTTCGCGGCGCGCTTCCTCGTCTTCCTCTTCGTCCGACGGGCTGAAGAGTTCCAGGTGTTCCAGAACGTCGTGCAGCACCTGGTCCAGGTAGGCGCCGAGCTTGACGGAGTCCTTGATCTGCTTTTTCAGGCTGTTGCGGATGTCCTGCAGCTCATGGTCCAGCACGGGCTTGACGACCTGGCGGCGCAGGGCGGACAGCGCTTCGTTCATCACCCGCTCGATGGGGCGCATGGTTTCCATGAAGCGCGTAATCTCCCCCCGCAGTTCCTGTTCGGCCTGGTCGATCTCGGCGCGGCGTTCCTTGGGCAGGGCGTGGGCCTCTCCCTCGGTCAGGGCGCGTCCCTGGTCCCCCACCAGCGTGAACACCAGATGCCCGGATTCGCGGAACAGCGAAAAGTGGCGCGCCTCGGCAAAGGCATCGAGCTCCGCATAGGCCTTGGACTCCTCCTGCTTGTAGGCGTTCTGGATGTGCTCGCTTTCGGATTTGAAGTCTTCGCTGCCCAGGCGCAGGGGAATCTCCTTTTGCAGCGTGTGCGTGAGCTTGGCCATGAGTTGGCGCAGCTGGCGCCCCTGGCCGGGCGGCATGCGCAGGGCGCGCGGGTGTTCGGGGGCGTCGAAGTTGTGCAGGTAGCACAGGTCCGGCGGCACAGGTCGGCTGGCCGCTGCCTCGTGCATCACCTGGCTGAGCAGGGACGAGCGTCCGCTGCCCACTTCGCCCAGCACGAACAGGTTGTAGTCGGGCTGGTCCATGGCCAGGCCGAAACGGGCGGCCTTTTCGGCGCGTTCCTGCCCGATCCACGGCAGGGGCTGCTGCACCAGCTCGGCGGTACTGGCAAAGCCCAGCGATTCGGGTGCAATCGTCAGGCGCAACTGGACACTGGGCAGGCTGGTGGTGTTCATGGGCGGTCGGGGTGGAGTGGAGTGGTGGAAACAGGCGGCAGGGCATGGCCGGCCTCCCAGCCGCTGCGCACCGCCCCTTCCAGGGTGGCGGGGTAGGGGCCGGCGACATAGTCCCCCGCGGCGTACAGGCCGGGCGCAATGAGCTGGGGGGGGCGTTCCAGCCTGGGGCTGCAGGCAAAGGTGGCGCGTTTTTCCACCACGGTCTGCACGGCCTGCAGGGGGGGCAGCTCCAGCGGGGCGAGCTGCTGGGCCGCCTGGGCCAGCACCGCCGCCTGCAGTGCCTCGCGCGGGCCATGGCTGGCGCTCACCACGAAGGCCAGCAAGCCCGCGGGGCCGCCGAGCTGGGCGCGGTCGAACACGAATTGGGCGGGGGCCTGTGCCGTGGTGCGCAGGGCCAGCATGGCATGCGGCAAGCGGGCGCCGTCGCCCCAGGCATAGACCGTGGCAATGGCTTCAAAGCGCAGCGCAGCGGCCGTTTCAGACCAGCCGCACAGGGGTTTTGCTATGAAATCAGGAGCTGTCTGCGCACATTCCACAAGGGCGCGGCTCGCTTCGGATGCTGAAGTAGCCCATATCACGCGGTCGAAGGCGGTGCCGTCCAGATGCCAGTGCCCCGCCTCCCAGCGCAGTTGCTCCACACGCTGGCCGGTGTGTACCTGCCCGCCGCGCTGCGCGAGCCAGTCCGCCGCGGCGGCAGGGAACAGGGCCGTCAGGTCGGTGCGGGGCAGCAGCAGGTGGGAGCCGCCGCGCACGCCAAACATGGCATCCTTCAGCACCCGCAGGAAGACCTGGGCGCTGGCCTGGTCCGCCGGGGTGTTGAGGGCCGAGACACACAGGGGTTCAATCAGTTCCTGCAGCACGCGCGGCGCCAGGCCGCGGCACAGCTGCGCCACGGACAACTGCGGTGCACAGGCGAACCGCGCGCGTTGCCAGGAAAGGGAGGCCCGCAGCAGGGACAATCGGTCACGCCAGGTCCAGCCGCGCGCCGTGGCCATGGCGGCCAGGGCGTCCAGCGGCGCCGGCCAGGCGGCGGCCCAGGCGGGCGTCTGCAGGCCGCTGCCGTCGACAAAGGGCAGGGACAGGGGGCCGCGCAGCAGGGTGGCTCTGGCGTCCACGCCCACATGGCGCATGAGGCGCAGGGTGTCGGTGTAGGCGCCGATCAGGATGTGCTGGCCATTGTCCAGCGTGGCCTCGGTGCCGTCGGGCAGGGGCACACTCAGCGCCCGTGCCCGTCCGCCCAGGGTGCGGGCTGTTTCAAGAACCGTGACCGCGTGCCCGCCTTCGCTGGCCGCTACAGCTGCCGCCATGCCCGCCCACCCGGCACCGACGACGGCGACTTTCACACGCGTCCCAGCGCCTGGACCTTCCAGGCCAGCCACAGTTTGCGCACGGGCGTCAGGCTGGTGCGCTGGTTCAGCACCTGGAACTGGTCGCGTTCGATTTCGCGCAGCAGGGTGCGGTAGATGCTGGCCATCATCAGGCCGGGCTTTTGCGCGCGGCGGTCGGCGTCGGGCAGCAGGGCCAGCGCTTCGTCGTACAGGCGGTGGGCGCGTGCGGCCTGGAAGGCCATCAGGGCCTGGAAGCGGCGCTGGAAATCGGCGGCATCGCCATCGGCGCCCTGGCGTTTCAGGATTTCGTGTGCCTTGACGTCAAACTGCTGCAGCTCGTTGACGGGCAGGTAGATGCGTCCGCGCAGGGCGTCTTCGCCGACGTCACGGATGATGTTGGTGAGCTGCAGGGCCTGCCCCAGTGTGTGGGCATAGCGCGTGGTCTGCTCCTGGGTCTGGCCGAAGATCTTCGCGGCCACCTCTCCCACGACGCCGGCCACCAGGTGGCAGTAGCGCTGCAGGGCGGGGTAGTCCAGGTAGCGGGTCTGCTCCAGGTCCATCTGGCAGCCGTCGATCACGGCCTGCAGGTGGCGCTGCTCGATGCCGAATTCGGCCGCCAGCGGCATCAGGGCCTGCATCACCGGGTGGGTGGGGTGTCCGGCAAACGCCTGGGCCACTTCACCCTGCCACCAGGCGAGTTTGGTGTGGGCCACGCCCATGTCCACCATGTCGTCCACCACGTCATCGACCTCGCGGCAAAAGGCATAAAAAGCGGTGATCGCAGCCCGGCGGGAGGTCGGCAGAAACAGGAAGGCGTAGTAGAAGCTGCTGCCCGAGGCGGCGGCTTTTTGCTGGACGTATTGCGCAGGGGTCATGGCTGTATTGTTACATCCACAGCGCGCGCCACAGCATCACCGGAAAGTCCCACGCGCGCAGGGTAGGGCGCTGGTTCAGCGTGGCAAAGTGCAGGGCTTCGATTTTGTCCAGGATGCGCAGCCCGCCTTGCACCACCAGGCGCAGCTCCCAGCCGGCGCGCCCGGGGATCTGGTGCACCAATGGGGCACCTTTTAGCATGCTGGCCCTTGCAGAGCCTGCGCAGGCAGCTATCAATTTGGTAGCTGATTCCGTCTGCCGGCGCTCCAGCACGTCGTGCCAGGAGACGCCCAGCCGGGCGCAGTCGTCCTGCGGCAGGTAGTAGCGGCCGCGGGGAATGTCCACGCTCAGGTCCTGCCAGAAATTGATGAGTTGCAGGGCGGTGCAGATGGCGTCGCTGCGCTCCAGCGCCAGCGCGTCGGTCACGCCATACAGGTGCAGCAGCAGCCGCCCGACCGGGTTGGCCGAACGGCGGCAGTAGTCCAGCAGTTCGGCCTGCGTGGCGTAGCCCGTGCCGGCGGCGGACTGCCGGGTGTCCTGCACAAAAGCGTCCAGCAGATCGTGCAGCAGCTGGGGCGGCAGCTGGTGTGTCCGGATGGCGGCGTGTAGCGGCCCAAACACCTGCGGCCAGCGCCGGCTGGGCTCGGGTGCGGCCTGGCAGGCGGCGCTCAGGTCGTGGCGGTAGGCCTGCAGTTCGTCCAGGCGCTGCGCCGCGCTGGCATCGCCCTCGTCGGCGATGTCGTCTGCCGTGCGGGCGAAGTGGTAGATGGCGGCAATGGGGCGGCGCAAGTGGGCCGGGCACAGCCACGAGGCAACGGGGAAGTTTTCGTAGTGGGTGACGGGGGGCGGGCTGGCGGCCAAAGGGGTCTGCATGGTGCCGATTTTGCCTTGTGCGGCGCCAAGCCCGTGCCGGGACGCTCAGCCCATGAGCTTGCTCCAGGTTCCGACGTTATGGACTTCCAGGTAGCCGTTCTTTTTGAGCAGCATTTTGGCCATGCCGCTGCGGGTTCCGCTGGCGCAGCAGACCACAACCGGCGCGGTCTTGGGGATTTCGCCCAGCCGGCGGCCCAACTCCTGCAGGGGGATGTTGACGGTGCCGGGGGCGCTCCCGCCTGCAAACTCCGCGGCCGATCGCACGTCAACCAGGACTGCGCCTCGCTGCTTGAGCGCGGGCAGCAGGGCCACGACGCGCCGGGAATTCCACCACTTGTACGCGAACCAGAGGCCCAGCGCCAGGAATGGCCAATAGTTTTCGAGCAATGCCGGGAAATTCATACAACTCCTTGTCAGGCTGAACCGCGGATGTCGCGGCAGATGGGGCAGCCTCAGTCGTCTGAATATACCCTATGGAGTATGTATTGTCTTGGGCTTACCCCATTCCGCACGCCCCGGGCCCGCCGGGGTGCCCGCACGATCCACACCCGCTGGGCATGACCGGCGCGGCCTTGGCCGAGTCGCCCGTGGTGGCAAAGACCGACAGCAGCTTTTCCAACTGGGTGGAATGGCAGCGGGGGCACTCGGGGGTATCGCTGGTACGTACCAGGGTCTCAAATTGGTTGCCGCAGTCGCGGCAGGCGTATTCGTAGATGGGCATGGGGCAGGTCCTTGTTCGGGCGGATTATCCGCCCTGGGACGATCCCCGGCGGCCCGGTCAGTTGACAGATATTCGCGTTTACCCTAAATTACTAACCAATTGGTCATTAAAATACACGCCACTGTTTTTCCTTCTTTTTACGGCACTTCCATGTCCACTCCATCCACACCCCTCGTCGCGACGCTCATCGCAGCCGCCCTGGCACTGAGTGCCTGTTCCAAACCCGCCCCGACGGAAGAGCCCGTCCGGGCGGTCAAGATCCTGACGGTGGGGGCGCAGGGTATGCAGTCGGGCGCCGAGTTCGCCGGCGAAGTGCGGGCGCGGGTGGAGTCCCGGCTGGGCTTTCGCGTGGGGGGCAAGATCGTGCGGCGCCAGGCCGAACTGGGGCAGCGCGTGAAGGCCGGCGAGGTGCTGGCGCAGCTGGATCCGCAGGACTACAAGCTGGCGGCGCAGGCCGCGCAGGCGCAACTGGCGGCAGCAACGACCAACCGGGATCTGGCGGCGGCCGATTTCAAGCGCTACAAGGAGTTGCGCGAGCAGAACTTCATCAGCGGTGCCGAACTGGAGCGGCGTGAGGCGGCCCTGAAGGCGGCCCAAGCCCAGGCGGACCAGGCGCTGGCGCAGTGGTCGGGCCAGGGCAACCAGGCCGCGTACACCACCTTGGTGGCGGACGTGTCGGGCGTGGTGACCGCCATCGAGGCCGAACCCGGCCAGGTGGTGGCTGCCGGAACCCCGGTGGTGCGCATTGCCCAGGACGGCCCGCGCGACGTGGTGTTCGCCGTACCGGAAGACAAGGTGACGCACGTGAAGGCGGGCTCCGCCGTGGACGTGCGGGTGTGGGGCGCCAGCGGCGTGCTCAAAGGCAGCGTGCGCGAGGTTGCGGCCAGCGCCGACCCGGT
The DNA here is from genome assembly GCA_019449595.1 of Rhodoferax sp. Taxonomy (GTDB): domain Bacteria; phylum Pseudomonadota; class Gammaproteobacteria; order Burkholderiales; family Burkholderiaceae_C; genus Allorhodoferax. The sequence continues at coordinate 769,124 of JAGRPL010000004.1, forward strand.
GACGCGCACTTTCACCGTCAAGGTGTCCATGCCCGCCAGCGACGCGTTGGTGCTGGGCAGCACGGTGGCTGTGGTACCGCAGTCGCTGGACCGCAGCGGCGCCCAGGTGGTGAAGCTGCCCACCAGTGCCTTCCGCCAGGACGGCCAGTCCTCTGCTGTGTGGGTGCTGGACACGGCCAGCATGACGGTCAAGCTGCAGCCGGTGGTGATTGCCACGGCCGACGGCAACGATGTTGTGGTATCCAGCGGCCTGCAGCCCGGCATGCAGGTGGTTGTGGCGGGCGTGCACGTGCTATCGCCCGGCCAGAAGGTCACCATTTACAAGGAAAAACAGGCTTCGGCACCCGTAAACGCTGCGCAGGCAGCTACGAATTCTGTAGCAGCATCCAGTCCAACCCCAGCCGCTCCGGCTGCTTCCGCTGCGTCGGGAAAGTGATCTGACCATGTCCGACCAGCATCTGCACCCCGAGAAGGGGTTCAACCTCTCGCGTTGGGCGGTGGACCATGTTCCGCTGACCAAGTTCCTGATGATCGTGCTCATGGTTCTGGGCACGGCGGCCTTCTTCCAGCTCGGGCAGGATGAAGATCCGCCCTTTGTCTTTCGCCTGATGGTGGTGCGCGCCTTCTGGCCCGGCGCCACCGCCCAGCAGATGGCCGAGCAGGTGACCGACAAGATCGAGCGCACCCTGCAGGAAGTGCCCAACGCCGACAAGATCCGCAGCTATTCCAAGCCCGGTGAGACCACCATCCTGTTCCAGGTGAAGGACTCCACCCGCGGCGCCGACGTGGCCAACACCTGGTACACGGTGCGCAAGAAGGTGGGCGACATGCGCTACACCTTGCCCGGCGGTGTGCAGGGCCCGTTCTTCAACGACGAATTTGGTGATGTGTACGGCGTGATCTACGCCCTGCAGGCCGATGGCTTCTCCGATGCCGAGGTCAAGACCTTTGCCGACGACGTGCGTCAGAAGCTGCTCAAGGTGGCCGACGTCAACAAGGTCGAGCTCTATGGTGTGCAGGACGAAAAGCTCTACATCGAGATCTCGCAGAAGCGCCTGGCCCAGCTGGGGCTGGACATGAACCAGGTGCTGGCCCAGCTCAACCAGCAGAACGCCATCGAAGGCGCCGGCACGATGCAGACGCCGGTGGATGTGCTGCAGGTGCGCGTGGGCGGCCAGTTCGAAGCGGTGGAGGACCTGCGTGCCATGCCCATCCGCGGTGCCAGCGGCAACCAGCTGCGTCTGGGTGACATTGCCGAGGTCAAGCGCGGTTACGTCGACCCGGCCCAGGTCAAGGTACGTTACCAGGGCAAGCAGATCATTGGCATGGGCGTGTCCATGAACAAGGGTGGCGACATCATCGCCATGGGCAAGGCGCTCAAGGTCGCCACCGAGAAGATCGGCGCCACCTTGCCGGCTGGCATCCGGCTGGTTGAAGTGCAGGATCAACCCACGGCCGTGGCCAAGTCGGTCAATGAATTCATTGGCGTGCTGATCGAGGCGGTGGTGGTGGTGCTGGGCGTGAGTTTCCTCAGCCTGGGGCTGCACAAGCGCGAGGGCCAGCACCCGTTGTGGCGGCGCTGGTACGTGGACTTTCGCCCCGGCCTGGTGGTGGGTATCACCATTCCGCTGGTGCTGGCGGTCACCTTCCTGGGCATGCAGTACTGGGGCATAGGCCTGCACAAGATATCGCTGGGCTCGCTGATCATCGCCCTGGGCTTGTTGGTGGACGACGCCATCATTGCCGTGGAAATGATGGTGCGCAAGATGGAGGAGGGCTACGACAAGGTGCGCGCGGCCACCTTCGCCTACGAGATCACGGCCATGCCCATGCTGACGGGCACGCTGATCACCGCCGTGGGCTTCCTGCCCATCGGCATCGCCCGCTCGTCCACGGGCGAGTACACCTTCGCCATCTTCGGCGTGACGGTTCTGGCGTTGGTTCTGAGCTGGTTCGTATCGGTGTATTTCGTGCCGTACCTGGGTACGGTGCTGCTCAAGGTGAAGCCGCATGCCGCCGCGCAGCAGTCACCGGGCCAAGAGACCACGGGCGGCCAGCCGCACGAGCTGTTTGACACCCCGTTCTACAACACCTTCCGCAAGGCTGTGAACTGGTGCGTGCAGCACCGCTGGATGACCATTGGCGCCACGGTGCTGATGTTTGCGCTGGGCATTGCTGGCATGGGCAAGGTGCAGCAGCAGTTCTTCCCCGACTCCTCGCGCCCGGAAATCCTGCTGGACGTGTGGTACCCGGAAGGCACGGCTTTCGCCGCCAACGAGGAAACCACCAAGCGCATCGAGGCGCGCCTCATGCAGGAGTCCGACGTGCAGAGCGTCACCACCTGGGTGGGCTCGGGCGTGCCACGCTTCTACCTGCCGCTGGATGCCATCTTCCAGCAGAGCAATGTGTCGCAGATCATCATCCAGCCCAAGGACCTGAAGCTGCGCGAGCCCCTGCGCGTGCGTTTGCAGACGCTGGTGGCGCAGGAGTTCCCCGAGGTGCGGGCCCGTATCAAGATCCTGCCCAACGGCCCACCGGTGCCGTATCCGGTGCAGTTCCGCGTGGTCGGCGGTGAGCCGCAGGTGCTGCGCGCGCGCGCCGACGAGGTCAAGGCCATCCTGCGCGCCAGCACCAACATGCGCGGCGTGAATGACAACTGGAACGAGTCGGTCAAGGTGCTGCGCCTGGAAGTGGACCAGACCAAGGCACGCGCCCTGGGCGTGACCAGCCAGTCCATCGCCCAGGCCTCCAAGACCATCCTGTCGGGGACCACCGTGGGCCAGTACCGCGAGGGTGACAAGCTGATCGACATCGTGCTGCGCCAGCCGCTGGACGAGCGCAATGCCATCACCGACATCGGTAACGCCTACCTGCCCACGGCCAGTGGCAAGTCGATTCCGCTGACGCAGATCGCCAAGCCCACTTTTGCGTGGGAGCCGGGCGTGATGTGGCGCGACGGGCGTGATTACTCCATCACGGTGCAGGGCGACATCGTGGAAGGCCTGCAGGGTGCCACCGTCACAGCCGAGCTGCTGCCCAAGTTGCGGGCACTGGAAGCCGGCTGGAAGGCCAAGGGCCTGACGGCGTATCGCATCGAGGTGGCCGGCGCCGTGGAAGAGAGCAGCAAGGGCTCGGCGTCCATTGCAGCCGGTATTCCCGTCATGCTGTTCGTCACTTTCACGCTGCTGATGCTGCAGCTGCACAGCTTCAGCCGCGCCATGCTGGTGTTCCTGACCGGCCCGCTCGGTATTGCCGGTGTGGCTGCGGCCCTGCTGGTTTCCGGCCGACCGTTTGGCTTTGTGGCCTTGCTGGGCGTGATTGCCCTGATGGGCATGATCCAGCGCAACTCGGTGATTCTGATCGACCAGATCGAGCAGGACCGTGCTGCCGGTGTGCCGACCTGGGACGCCATTGTGGAGTCCGCCGTGCGCCGGCTGCGCCCCATCGTGCTGACGGCCGCCGCTGCCGTGTTGGCGATGATTCCGCTGTCGCGCTCGGTTTTCTGGGGCCCCATGGCGGTCGCCATCATGGGCGGGCTGGTCGTGGCCACGGTGCTGACACTGCTGGCGTTGCCGGCCATGTACGCGGCGTGGTTCAAAGTGAAGCGGGAGGCTCCCGCAGCAGGTTAAAATAGCCGGTTGACCGATTTCAAGTGGGTGGTCAAAACCATGCAGGCTGTGTCTGCACGGGTTTTTGACCCCCCATTTTTGTTTTTTGCGCGGGTGGCGAAATTGGTAGACGCACCAGGTTTAGGTCCTGACGCTGGCAACAGTGTGGGGGTTCGAGTCCCCCCCCGCGCACCATCCAGGCATGGCATTTCCGCAATGTCGCAGGTGAAAGCCCTGCAAACACCAATATTTAGGAGTGAATCATGGCCGTTACTGTAGAAACTCTGGAAAAGCTGGAGCGAAAAATCACGCTGACACTGCCCGTGGGCGTGATCCAGTCGGAGGTGGAGTCCCGTTTGCGCAAGCTGGCGCGCACGGTCAAGATGGACGGTTTCCGTCCCGGCAAGGTCCCCATGAACGTGGTGGCCCAGCGCTATGGCTATTCGGTCCACTACGAAGTGATGAACGACAAGGTCGGTGAGGCTTTCTCCACCGCGGCCAACGAAGCCCAGCTGCGCGTGGCCGGTCAGCCCCGCATTACCGAGAACGAAGCGTCGCCCGAAGGCCAGATGGCTTTTGATGCGGTGTTTGAGGTGTTCCCGGAGGTCAAGATCGGCGATCTGTCCACGGCTGAAGTGGAAAAGATCAGCACCGAAGTGACGGAAGAAGCCATCGACAAGACCGTGGACATCCTGCGCAAGCAGCGCCGCAGCTTCGCCCAGCGCGCCCAGGACGCCGCAGCCCAGGACACCGACCGCGTGACGGTGGACTTCGAAGGCAAGATCGACGGTGAACCCTTTGCCGGCGGCAAGGCCGAGGCCTTCCAGTTCATCGTGGGCGATGGCCAGATGCTCAAGGAGTTTGAAAACGCCGTGCGTGGCATGAAGTCGGGCGAGAGCAAGACGTTCCCGCTGGCGTTCCCTGCGGATTACCATGGCAAGGATGTGGCCGGCAAGACCGCCGACTTCCTGGTGACCCTGAAGAAGGTGGAAGCCGCTCATCTGCCCGAAGTGGACGACGCACTGGCCAAGTCCCTGGGCATCGCCGAAGCCACCGTGGCCGGCCTGCGTGCCGATATTCGCAAGAACCTGGAGCGCGAGGTCAAATACCGCCTGCTGGCCCGCAACAAGCAAGTCGTGATGGATGCCTTGCTGTCCAAGGCCGAACTCGATCTGCCCAAATCCAGCGTGCAGGGCGAGCTTGAGCGCATGGTTGAAGGCGCGCGCGCCGACCTGAAGCAGCGCGGCATCAAGGACGCCGACAAGGCGCCCATCCCCGAAGACATGTTCCGTCCCCAGGCCGAGCGCCGCGTGCGGCTGGGTCTGGTGGTGGCCGAGCTGGTGCACAGCAACGGACTGCAAGCCAAGCCCGAGCAGATCAAGGCCCACATTGACGAACTGGCCGCCAGCTACGAAAAGCCGGCTGACGTGGTGCGCTGGTACTACAGCGACAACCGCCGCATGGCTGAAGTCGAGGCGGTGGTGATTGAGAACAACGTCACCGACTTTGTGTTGTCCAAGGCCAAGGTCAGCGACAAATCCATCTCCTTCGACGAGCTGATGGGCCAAAACTGAGTGCCAGTTCGCTGAAAAGGCGAACGGCTTGGCGGCATAAGGGGCTTGGGCAGGGCTTGTAGTTCTGCAGGCAAGCCCCATTTGCTTTCAGGGATTGGTTTTTCGGTACAGTAAGTATCCTTCTTTGGAGACGCTATGAATGTGAAATACGGAGCGGCAGGCAACATGGAAACACAGGCACTGGGCATGATCCCCATGGTCATCGAGCAGTCGGGCAGGGGCGAGCGGTCCTACGACATCTACTCGCGCCTGCTCAAGGAGCGGGTGATCTTCCTGGTGGGCCCGGTCAACGACCAGACCGCCAATCTGGTGGTGGCACAGCTCCTGTTCCTGGAAAGCGAAAACCCGGACAAGGATATTTCGTTCTATATCAACTCACCCGGTGGTTCGGTGAGTGCGGGCATGGCCATTTATGACACCATGAACTTCATCAAGCCCGACGTGTCCACACTGTGCACCGGCATGGCGGCCAGCATGGGCGCCTTTTTGCTGGCGGCCGGGGCCAAGGGCAAGCGGTTCTCGTTGCCCAACTCCAAGGTGATGATTCACCAGCCGTCCGGTGGCAGCCAGGGACAGGCAACCGAGATCGAGATTGCGGCGCGCGAAATCCTGAAGACACGCGAGCAGCTCAACAAGATCTTGGCTGAACGCACCGGGCAGCCCCTGGAGCGCATTGCGAAGGATACGGAGCGCGACTATTACATGTCGGCCGAGGAATCCAAGGAGTATGGCCTGATCGATCAGGTCATTTCCAAGCGCGCTTGAGATAGAAAAGACACCGTTCAAGCGGTATGTGGGGCGGCGCGGCCGCCCCTTTTGTATTTGAGTATCATTCGGGCATTCACCGAAAAGGCAGTCACCCCATGGCCGAGAAAAAAGGCTCTTCCAGCGAAAAAACCCTGTACTGCTCGTTTTGTGGCAAGAGTCAGCACGAGGTCAAGAAACTGATCGCAGGACCATCGGTGTTTGTGTGCGATGAGTGCATTGACCTGTGCAACGAGATCATCCGCGACGAGTTGCCCGCCACGACCGAAGGCGCCGAGGCGCGCAGCGATCTGCCCACGCCATCGGAAATCAAGGCCAATCTCGACAACTACGTGATCGGGCAGGAACCCGCCAAACGGACGCTGGCCGTGGCGGTGTACAACCACTACAAGCGCCTGCGCCACAAGGAAAAAGCCAAGAAAGACGATGTGGAGCTGGCCAAGAGCAACATCCTGCTCATCGGTCCCACCGGATCGGGCAAGACCCTGCTGGCGCAAACCCTGGCACGCATGCTGGATGTGCCCTTCGTCATGGCGGACGCCACCACACTGACCGAAGCCGGTTACGTGGGCGAGGACGTGGAGAACATTGTCCTCAAGCTCCTGCAGAGTTGCAATTACGACGTGGAGCGGGCCCAGCGCGGGATCGTCTATATCGACGAAATCGACAAAATTTCCCGCAAGTCCGACAACCCCTCCATCACCCGTGATGTGTCGGGCGAGGGCGTGCAACAGGCGTTGCTGAAGCTCATCGAAGGCACCATGGCCAGCGTGCCGCCCCAGGGCGGACGCAAGCACCCCAACCAGGACTTCGTGCAGATCGACACGACCAACATCCTGTTCATCTGTGGCGGCGCGTTTGCGGGGCTGGAGAAGGTCATCGAGGCCCGTACCCAGTCCTCGGGCATCGGGTTTGGTGCCACGGTCCAGAGCAAGCAGCAGCGTAGCCTGACCGATGTGTTCAAGGAAGTGGAACCCGAGGACCTGATCAAGTTCGGGTTGATTCCCGAGCTGGTGGGCCGCATGCCGGTGGTGGCTGCCTTGGCCGAGTTGACCGAAGATGCGCTGGTGCAGATTCTCACCGAACCCAAGAACGCCCTGGTCAAGCAGTACACCAAGCTGCTGGCCCTGGAAGGTGCGGAACTCGAAATCCGTCCGGCGGCACTCAAGGCGATTGCCCGCAAGGCACTGGCCCGCAAGACGGGTGCCCGCGGCCTGCGCTCGATCCTGGAGCAGTCCCTGATTGACACCATGTACGAGCTGCCCAACGCCACCAATGTGGAAAAAGTGGTGGTGGACGAGACCACCATCGACGAAAACAAGCCACCGCTGCTCGTTTACCGCGATATCGCCAAGAAGGCGTGAGGCCGGGGCGCACAAATGCCTGATATGACAGGTTTTTGCGCAGGTTTATTTGAATTTTCAAGCCACTGCTGCTTTGATAATGGCAGTGCGCTTGAAATTCAGGCTTCACGGACCATATTCAACAGGTAACTAAGAGGTTCCCCATGTCTGGCCATATTACTTTGCCTGCTCTCCCGATTGAACTGCCGCTGTTGCCTTTGCGTGACGTGGTGGTGTTCCCGCACATGGTCATTCCCCTGTTTGTGGGGCGCCCCAAGAGCATCAAGGCTCTGGAAGCCGCCATGGAAGCGGACCGGCGCATCATGCTGGTGGCCCAGAAGGCTGCCGCCAAGGATGACCCCGTGGTGTCCGACATGTTCGATGTCGGCTGCGTATCCACCATCCTGCAAATGCTCAAGCTGCCCGACGGCACCGTCAAGGTGCTGGTGGAAGGTCATCAGCGGGCATCGGTCAACCAGATCGAGGAGGGCGAGTCTCATTTCACGGCCAATGTGACCCCTATCGAGGCCGCGGCCGACGGTACGGGAAAAGGCCACGGGAAGGCCAGCGAGGTGGAAGCCCTGCGCCGTGCCGTCATGCAGCAGTTTGACCAGTACGTCAAACTCAACAAGAAGATTCCGCCCGAGATCCTGACCTCCATTTCCAGCATTGACGATGCTGGTCGCCTGGCCGACACCATTGCGGCCCATCTGCCCCTGAAGCTTGACAGCAAACAGGCCGTGCTGGGGCTTTCCAGCGTGAAGGACCGACTGGAGAACCTGTTCGAGCAAATCGAACGCGAAGTTGACATCCTGAATGTGGACAAGAAGATCCGCGGACGCGTCAAGCGCCAGATGGAGAAGAACCAACGCGACTTCTACCTGAACGAACAGGTCAAGGCCATCCAGAAGGAGCTTGGCGAGGGCGAAGAGGGCGCGGACATCGAGGAGATCGAGAAAAAGATCAAGGCCGCCAAGATGCCCAAGGAGGCGCTCAAGAAGGCGGAAGCCGAGCTGAAGAAACTCAAGCTCATGTCGCCCATGTCGGCCGAGGCTACCGTGGTGCGCAATTACATCGATGTGCTGGTAGGCCTGCCCTGGACGGCCAAGACCAAGATCAAGCACAACCTGGCGAATGCCGAGGCAGTGCTCAACGAAGACCACTACGGACTGGACAAGGTCAAGGACCGCATTCTGGAATACCTCGCGGTGCAACAGCGCGTGGACAAGGTCAAGGCCCCCATTCTGTGCCTGGTGGGCCCTCCGGGTGTGGGCAAGACGTCGCTGGGTCAGTCCATTGCCAAGGCCACCGGGCGCAAGTACGTGCGCATGGCCCTGGGCGGCATGCGCGACGAGGCCGAAATCCGCGGCCACCGCCGCACCTACATTGGCGCCATGCCAGGCAAGGTGCTGCAGAGCCTGACCAAGGTGGGTACGCGTAACCCCCTGTTCCTGCTCGACGAAATCGACAAGCTGGGAACCGACTTCCGTGGCGACCCCAGCAGCGCGCTGCTGGAGGTGCTGGACCCGGAGCAGAACCACAAGTTCGGCGATCACTATGTCGAGGTCGACTACGACTTGAGTGATGTGATGTTTGTGGCCACCTCCAACTCCATGAACATCCCATCGGCCCTGCTGGACCGTATGGAAGTGATTCGTCTCTCGGGCTACACCGAAGACGAAAAGACCAATATCGCCATCACCTACCTGCTGCCCAAGCAGATGAAGAACAACGGCGTCAAGGACTCCGAACTGGCGATTGCCGAAGACGCCGTGCGCGACATCGTGCGGTACTACACCCGCGAAGCCGGTGTGCGCTCCCTGGAGCGGGAACTGTCCAAGATCTGCCGCAAGGTGGTGAAGGGCCTGCTGCTGAAGAAGCTGGAGCCGCAGGTCAAGGTGACCGCGGACAACCTGAACGACTATCTGGGCGTGCGCAAGTACACCTACGGACGCGCAGAGCAGCAGAACCAGGTGGGGCAGGTGGTCGGGCTGGCGTGGACCGAAGTGGGCGGCGATTTGCTGACCATCGAGGCTGCGCTGACACCGGGCAAGGGTGTCATCACCCGCACCGGCTCCCTCGGTGATGTGATGAAAGAGTCCGTCGAGGCCGCGCGCACCGTGGTGCGCAGCCGGGCGCGCCGTTTGGGCATCAAGGACGAAGTGTTCGAGAAGAAGGACATTCACATCCACGTGCCGGACGGTGCAACTCCCAAGGATGGCCCCAGTGCGGGTGCTGCCATGACCACGGCGTTTGTGTCGGCCCTGACAGGCATTCCGGTGCGTGGCGATGTGGCCATGACGGGTGAGATTACCTTGCGCGGCGAGGTCACCGAGATCGGTGGCCTGAAGGAAAAATTGCTGGCGGCATTGCGCGGTGGCATCAAGACGGTGCTGATTCCGGAAGCCAACGCAAAGGACCTGCAGGACATTCCCGAGAACGTGAAGAATGGTCTGGAGATTGTCCCGGTTCGCTGGATCGACAAAGTCCTGGAACTGGCGCTGGAAACCCTGCCCGTGCCCTTGCCGGAAGAAGAGGTTGTGGCTGTGGCGGCGACGCCGGCGGCAGTTCCTGCGGTACAATCGCAGGATTCGATCAAGCATTGAACGGATAGCGAGGCGGTCAGCAAAATTTTTCGGAAGTTTGCAAAAAACCTAAAAAACCACGCTATAATTTGAGGCTTGAAACGCGGGAATAGCTCAGTTGGTAGAGCGCAACCTTGCCAAGGTTGAGGTCGAGAGTTCGAGACTCTTTTCCCGCTCCATATTTTAGAAAAGGGAAGCAAGCAGCTTCCCTTTTTCTTTAGGTGAAGACAGAGCGGCGCGGTAGCAAAGCGGTTATGCCCCGGATTGCAAATCCGGTTAGTCCGGTTCGACTCCGGACCGCGCCTCCAGTATTTATTTGGTCCTCAGTGCCCCGTCAACGTTCGCTGATGGGGCATTTTTGTTTCACAATAGACCGAACGCGCCCGAGTGGTGAAATTGGTAGACACATCGGACTTAAAATCCGCCGCTTCGTGAATAACGGGCGTACCGGTTCGATTCCGGTCTCGGGCACCACCTACACTTCAGCCTATGCCACGCTACAACGCCCCCTTCGAAATCCATGTTCACGGACAGGTGCCTTTGCGCGCAGACGTCGGGTTTGAGCAGCTTCAGGATGGGCTCAAACCTTTGTGGCAATACGCCGGCGCCCGTTCACTGGCGGACGGTGCAGGCAGCTCCTATGAAGACGAGCCGGGCATCAAGTTTGACGCGCACGAGCACCTGTTGCAGATGTGCTGGACGGTTGCAGGCGATCAAGATTTTCGCCAGACGCTGGACGAGGTTTGCATGAACCTCAATGAACTCGCGGACGGCGGCGCTGCCATTGAGGTAACGTTCTACGACGCCGAGTTCGATGAGGAAGACGCCCAGCCGGGCAGTGAGTCTCGGGATGATTTTGTGATGCTGTTTGTAGGCCCCAACCCGGCAGCCATCATGCAGGTGCAAAGGGATTTGCTGGTGCAGGATGTCATCAACCTGATGGAACGCCATTTCGATGCCTCTGAACTCGGTGGCGTGGTAGCCCAGGTGGATAAATTGTTCGAGCACCGGTTTGACACGCTGGTCAGCTCACTGGCCCTGGGGAAGCCCCCGAGCGGGTCGGGTGGCAACCACGGTGGTGGCCATGGCGGCGGCAGGAAGCCCCGGCATCTGCACTGATTTCCCTGGCACCGCATCCACTTGACAATCCGCATCCCTATGCTCAAGAAAATCGACGTTGAGCAGTTGGTGCTGGGCATGTATATCAAGGAGTTTTGCGGCTCCTGGATGGAGCACCCCTTTTGGCGCAGCGGCTTTGTCCTGCAGGACCCCAAGGACATCCAGACCATCCTGTCCAGCAGCATCAAGGAGGTCTGGATCGACTCTGGCAAGGGATTGGATGTGGCACCCGGACAGTCCGCATTGTCTGAGGCCGAGTCCGACGCGCAAGTCGAAGCGGAATTGCAGCGTGTTGCAGGTGTGCAGCGCGAGGTGGCAGCCGTTTCGACGGCTGTTGAAGTGGCGCGTGCCACCCAGATTTGCAACCAGTCCAAGCAGGCAGTGATTTCCATGTTTCAGGAAGCCCGCATGGGCAAGGCGGTGGATACCCGTGCCGCCCAGCACCTGGTGGTGGAGATCGCAGATTCGGTGACCCGCAATCCCGGGGCCCTGATCAGCCTGGCGCGGCTCAAGACGGCCGACGACTACACGTACATGCATTCGGTAGCGGTGTGCGCCATGATGGTCGCGCTGGCCAGGCAGCTGGGGCTGGATGAGCAGCAGACCCGTTCTGCCGGGCTATCCGGCTTGATGCACGATTTGGGCAAAGCGATGATGCCCATGGAGGTGCTGAACAAGCCGGGCAAACTCACGGAAGCGGAGTTCACCATCATCAAGACGCATCCGGCAGAAGGTCATCGCCTGCTGGCGGCAGACAGCCATGTGGACCCCATGGTGTTGGACGTGTGCCTGCACCACCACGAAAAGATCGATGGATCGGGCTACCCCAAAGGTCTGCGAGGCGATGAGATCAGCCTGTTTGCCAAGATGGGGGCTGTTTGTGACGTGTATGACGCCATTACCTCGAACCGCCCTTACAAATCCGGCTGGGACCCCGCGGAGTCCCTGCGCAAAATGGCCGAATGGGCCAACGGGCATTTCGACAGCCAGGTGTTTCAGGCGTTCGTGAAGAGTCTGGGGATTTACCCGATTGGGTCGCTGGTTCGGCTGTCCTCTGGCCGCCTGGGCGTGGTGGTGGAGCAGACGGGAAAATCCCTGACTACCCCCTCGGTGAAGGTGTTTTTTTCGACCAAGTCGAACATGCGCATTGTTCCGGAGGTCATTGATCTTTCGCTTCCCGGCGCCGGCGAAAAGATTGTCAGCCGCGAAGATCCGGCCCAGTGGCGTTTTGCCGACTTGAATGAACTGTGGTCAGGCCTGAGTCGCGCACCCTGGTAGGGAGATAAAAAAACGGCGCCAGTGGCGCCGTTTTTCATGGGGGGGTCAAGCCGCTTTGGGCTTGGGGTTGTATTTACCCAGTTCGGACTTGGCGATGGCGTTGCGGTGGACTTCATCCGGGCCGTCGGCAAAGCGCAGGGTGCGCGCATTGGTGTAGGCGTAAGCCAGTGGGAAGTCGTCACACATGCCGGCACCTCCGTGTACCTGGATGGCCCAGTCGATGACATCGCATGCCATCTTGGGGGCCACGACCTTGATCATGGCAATTTCGTTCTTGGCGAACTTATTGCCAGCCACGTCCATCATCCAGGCCGCCTTGAGCGTGAGCAGGCGGGCCATGTCGATCTTGCAACGTGCTTCGGCGATACGCTCCTGGGTCACGGTCTGGGCGGCGATGGGCTTGCCAAAAGCCACGCGCAGGGAGGCGCGCTTGCACATCAGCTCCAAGGCGCGTTCGGCCAGGCCAATCAGGCGCATACAGTGGTGGATGCGTCCCGGGCCAAGGCGACCTTGGGCAATCTCGAAGCCACGGCCTTCGCCCAGCAGAATGTTGCTGACGGGTACGCGGACGTTTTCAAACAGCACTTCCATGTGGCCGTGGGGAGCGTCGTCGTAACCAAACACGTTGAGCGGGCGCACGATCTTGATGCCGGGGGTGTTGGCGGGAACCAGCACCATGCTTTGCTGCGAGTGGCGGGCAGCTTCTGGGTCGGTCTTGCCCATGGTGATGAACACGGCGCAGCGCGGATCGCCGGCGCCGGAGGTCCACCACTTGCGGCCATTGATGACGTATTCGTCGCCCTGGCGTTCGATGCGGGTCTCGATGTTGGTGGCATCGCTGGACGCCACCTGGGGTTCCGTCATGGCAAAGGCTGAACGGATGGTGCCTTCGAGCAGGGGCTTGAGCCAGCGGGCCTTGTTTTCTTCCGAGCCGTAGCGGGCGATGGTTTCCATGTTGCCGGTGTCGGGAGCGGAGCAGTTGAATACTTCGCTGGACCACATGACGCGTCCCATGATCTCGGCCAGGGGGGCATATTCCTGGTTGGTCAGGCCGGCGCCCGCGTAGCCGGAGGCCGCTGCGCTGTCTTCTGGCAGGAACAGGTTCCACAGGCCGGCAGCCTGGGCCTTGGGCTTGAGGTTTTCAATGGTCTTCAGGGGTGTCCAGCGTTTGCCAGCCGCCGTGTTGGCCTCGATCTCGGCGTGGTAGGCGCCTTCTGCCGGGTAGATGTAGTCATCCATGAACTTCAACAAGCGGGCTTGCAGTTCTTTTGTTTTTGGTGAGTAGTCAAAATCCATAGGATCTCCGTTGGTGTGTGAACTTGAAAAGGTGGAGGTGGCGTTCAGGCCTGCTGGGCAAACTTCCAGGCCATCTGCGCCATGGGACGCGCGCCCGCTCCGGAGCTGACAGCCTGCGCGCTGGAGGCGGTTCCCGCCTCCACGCGTTTGGCAATGCCCTGCAAAATGGCGGCGATGCGGAACATGTTGTAGGCCATGTAGAAATTCCAGTCGGCCTTGAGCTGCTCCGGTGTGGCCAGGCCCGTACGCTCGCAGTACAGGCGGATGTATTCATCTTCGCTGGGAATGCCCAGGTCGGCCAGATCCAGCCCGCCAATGCCGCGGAAGGTGCCTGGAGGAATGTGCCACGCCATGCAGTGGTAGCTGAAATCTGCCAGGGGATGGCCCAGCGTGGAGAGTTCCCAGTCCAGCACGGCCAGAACTCTGGGTTGTTCGGCATCAAACATCAGGTTGTCCAGCCGGAAGTCTCCGTGCACGATGCTCACCATGGCTTCGTCCCGCGCCATGGCCGGGATGTTTTTGGGGAGCCACTCCATCAACTGGTCCATTTCGGGGATCGGTTGCGTGATGGACGCGGTGTACTGCTTGCTCCAGCGGCCAATCTGGCGTTCAAAGTAATTGCCGGGTTTGCCGTAGCTGCTCAATCCGCGTTCGGCGAACTTCACCTTGTGCAGGGCCGAGATGACGCGGTTCATCTCGTTGTAGATGGCTGCGCGCTGGGGGCGGTCCATGCCGGGCAGCGACTGGTCCCACAGGACGCGTCCCTGCATGAATTCCATGACATAAAAGGCGCGTCCGATGACGGATTCATCTTCGCACAGGCAGTACATGCGGGGCACGGGCACATCGGTTCCCTGCAACCCCTGCATGACGGCAAACTCGCGTTCCACGGCGTGGGCCGACGGCAGCAGCTTGGCAACCGGCCCGGGCTTGGCCCGCATCACGTAGCTCTTGCCGGGGGTGTTGAGCTTGTAGGTCGGATTGGATTGGCCGCCCTTGAACATCTCTGCGGTCAGGGGGCCGGCAAATCCTTCCAGGTTTTTCTCCAGCCAGGTGCTCAACGCAGCCAGATCGAATGCGTGCTGGTCAGATACGGATCGGGTACCTACGAAATGGTCGAAATTGCTCATAAGGTGTCGGGTTGGTGTGGCTTAGTCGTCGGATTCAATGATCTGCATCAGGGCGTCGCGGTCACGTATGACCAGCCCGCCTTGCTCGATGCGAATGGCGTTGTCCCGCTCCATGGCCTTGAGTTCCTGGTTGACCCGCTGGCGCGAGGCGCCCAGCAGCTGTGCCAGCTCTTCCTGCGCGAGATGCAGACCGATCCGCACTTCGTTGGCATTGCTCAAGGACGGCACACCGTAGCTGCGCACCAGATGCAGCAGCTGTTTGGCCAGCCGTGCGCGCAGGGGCAGGGTGTTGAGGTCCTCCACCAAGCCGTAGAGCTGGCGGATGCGACGGGCATGCAGGCGCAGCAGGGCTTCGTACAGTTCGTTGTGCGCCGCCAGTATCTTTTTGAAATCCGCCTTCACCACGCACAGGGTTGTGGTTTCTCCATGGGCGTAGGCATCGTGCGTGCGCCGGTCGCCGTCGAACATCGCAACGTCCCCAAACCAGATGCCCGGCTCCACGTAGGTCAGGGTGATCTGCTTGCCGGAGATCGAGGTGGAGCTGACCCGCACCGCACCCTTGGCACAGGCGATCCACTCGTCCGGCGGTTCGCCCCGGGCGGCTAAGAGGTCGCCGTCTTTGTGGCGTTTGACGTAGGCACATCGAAGTATATCGTGTCGCAGGGACGGTGAAAGCGTTGAAAACCAGCGACCGGAGTTGATCGCTGCACGTTCTTCAATGGTAAGAATAGGTTCGTCCATAGCCTGTCTTTTGGGTGACTGTGTGGGTCGGTGGGGTCGGCGTTATTGTCACTCGCGGGACCCGCCTCAGGGGGGCGACGCATGTCGCCTGCGCGTCTTGCTGCGTCAGGGTTCTTCGTGCAAAAGGCTCAGTCCAATGGCGCCGCGCCGGCGCAGCCACGCGCTGGGGCGGTAACGGGGATCGCCGTATACCGTCTGCATGTTGAACAGCACCTCCAGGATGCTGGTGGGGCCGTACAAATTGCCCATGGCCAGCGGGCCGCGGGGATAACCCAGTCCCAAGGTGACCGCCGTTTCCAGGTCGGCAGGCGAGCAGACGGATTGCTGGCACATGTCGCTGGCAATGTTGATGATGTGGGCCAGCACCCGCTGGGTGACAAAGCCCCCACTGTCGCGGATGACGCTCACGGCCTTGCCGTCGCGGGCAAACAGCGCGTGTGCGGCGTCCCGCATGTCGGGGCGTGTCGCCGGGTTGGTGGCAATCACGCGGCGACGGCTGCTGGCGTCGTCCACCAGCATGTCGATGCCGACAGTGCGCGTGGGGTCCAGTCGCTCGACTACGGCAACGGTTGTGACGTCAAACCCCAGGGGTGCCACCAGTGTCAGGGCCTGGGTCGATGGGGATTGCCCCGTCTCAATGCGGGCGCCCAGGTCCTTGAGCAGTTGCAGCAACTCCAGACGGCGCGCTGCGCGTGGCGACACCCATACGGGCGGCATTTCAGCCACGACCGGTACCTCCGCTTCCGCGGGTGTCTGTGCAACGCCGTCGGCATAGGAATAAAACCCTTCGCCAGCTTTGCGGCCGGTGAGCCCGCCCGCCAGCCGCTGCGCGGTGATGACGCTGGGCCGGTAGCGCGGCTCTTCGAAATACTGGTGGTAGATGGACTCCATGACCGGATGGGAAACGTCCAGGCCAGTGAGGTCCATCAGTTCAAACGGCCCCAGTTTGAAACCGGCCTGGTCGCGCAGGATGCGGTCGATGGTGGCGAAATCGGCAACGCCCTCGGAGGCGATGCGAAGCGCCTCTGTGCCGTACCCGCGTCCTGCGTGATTGACGATGAAGCCGGGCGAATCCTGTGCCCGCACGGGCATATGGCCCATTTGCTCGGCGTACCGCGCCAGGTCATCGACCACCGCCGCCGCCGTCCGGAGTCCGCCGATGACCTCCACCACCTTCATCAGTGGCACGGGGTTGAAGAAGTGAAAGCCGGCGAACCGCTGGGGGTGCTTCAGGCCGGCTGCAATGGCGGTGACGGATAGCGAGGAGGTGTTGGTGGCCAGAACGGCCGACGAGGAAACAATGCTTTCGAGCTCCTGGAACAGCTGGGTCTTCACATCCAACCGCTCAACAACCGCTTCGATGACCAGATCACAGTGGGCCAGGTCTTGTAGCTGGTGCGCAATGTGCAGGCGTGCGGCATAGGTTTGTGCGTCTTCGGGGCTGATTCGCTGCTTGTCCCGCAGGCGATTCCATTGCTCCGTTACATGGCGTTGAGCCGCCTGGGCGGCTGGGGCCTGCAGGTCAAAGAGCTGTACCTGGCTGCCGGCCTGGGCTGCAATTTGGGCGATGCCGCGCCCCATGGCGCCGGCACCCACGATTCCGATGGTGGTGTAGTGTGGTTTCATCGCGCGATTATCGCGCTGCCCCTCAAGGCCCGTTGCAACAGGCGGGGCGCCCACCGGTCAGCGAGGCGGTGTCTGCGGCACCGCTGGCGGCCCGTGCCCGGTTAGCGACGTACCTGCAGAGCCCCAGGGTTGATGATGTTTGTGGGGGTGCCCTTGATGAAACTGGTGACGTTGTCAAAGGCCGCGCCAAACAGCATTTCGTAATTGCCCTGTTCCACGTAGCCCAGGTGCGGGGTGCAGATGCAGTTCTCCAGCCGCAGCAGGGCGTGTCCCTGCAGGATCGGTTCGGTTTCAAAAACATCCACGGCGGCCATGCCGGGGCGCCCGCGATTGAGAGCTCCGATCAGGGTGTTGGTATCTACAATTTCCGCCCGCGACGTATTCACGAGCAGCGCAGTGGTTTTCATGCGCGCGAGATCGGTCTGCGTGACCAGATTGTGGGTGGTTTCGCTAAGCTGCAGGTGCAGGGACAGCACGTCGCACGCTTCAAAAAAGGCTTCGCGGCTGGAGGCCACTGCATAGCCGTCCTGATGGGCTTTCTCCCGCGAGGCGTCACTGCCCCAGATGAGCACCTGCATGCCAAAGGCCTTGCCGTATCCGGCGACCAGTTGGCCGACCCGGCCGTAACCCCAGATGCCCAGGGTCTTGCCACGCAACACGCTGCCCAGTCCGAAGTTGGCGGGCATGGAGCCGGCCTTCAGCCCGGACTGCTGCCACGCACCGTGTTTGAGGTTCCCAATGTATTGCGGCAGCCGGCGCATGGCCGCCAGAATCAGCGCCCAGGTCAGCTCGGCCGGAGCCACAGGCGACTCCACGCCCTCGGCGACGGCAATGCCCCGTTCGGTGCATGCCTGGACATCGATGTGGCTGCCAATACGTCCGGCTTGCGAGATGAACTTGAGTTTGGGCAGCTTGTCGATCAGCTGCCGCGTGACATGGGTGCGATCACGGACCAGGACGATCACATCGGCGTCTTTCAGACGGATCGAGAGTTGGCCGATACCTTTGACCGTATTGGTGTACACCTTGGCTGGGTAGTTCTCCAGCTTGGCCGCGCATTCCAGTTTGCGAATGGCATCCTGATAATCATCCAGAATCACAATATTCATGGATGCAATTGTGCCTTGTCGGGAGGCCGTCGGGCGTGTCTCGCCCGGTACGCGGGCGCTTAAGACAGTGCAGCTTCGCGGGCGGCCAGACGGTCCAGTTCGGCACAGACGTCGGCCATGCAGCCAGAGATGACCATGCGCCCGACGGTGGTCCGCGCCTGACCGGCTTCCAGCACGCGCACGATGCGCAGAGGTCTGTGTGCGGCATGTTTCTGGTCGTTGGAGCCCGTTTTCATTGCGTTGACAGCTATAGATTCAGGAGCAAAGGCGGGATTCGCTGCAGGGGCACGCGCCACCACTGCCGGGGCCGGTGCGCGGCTTTGGGTCCACCAGCGCACGAGTCCCTGGAGCGGTGCAAAGACGCCTGAATGGGCAAGGAGAGCGATGTTCATAAAGAATGCCTTGTTACAACCGGTTTACATGAGCATGGTGTTGCGGATCAGGCCGACGGCAAGGCCCTCGATCTCGAAGGGCTCGCCGGGTTCGACCACAATGGTCTGGTAGTCCGGGTTTTCCGGGTGCAGTTCGATCAGGTGCTTGTTGCGGCGAAAACGTTTGACGGTGACTTCATCACCCAGCCGGGCCACCACGATCTGGCCATTCTTGGCATCCTTGGTCGCCTGCACGGCCAGCAGGTCTCCGTCCATGATGCCGGCATCGCGCATGGACATTCCGCGCACCTTCAGCAGGTAATCCGGCTGGCGCTGGAAGAGGCTGTTTTCCACGTAGTAGGTTTGGTCCACATGCTCCTGGGCGAGAATGGGCGAGCCTGCGGCCACACGGCCAATCAGCGGCAACGCCAGCTGGGCCAAGCCGGGCAGGGGCAGCGAAAACTGCTTGCTGCGGGATTCGTTGATGGAGCGCATGGCCTCGCTTCTGAGCCGGATGCCGCGGGAGGTGCCGCTCACCAGCTCAATGACACCTTTGCGTGCCAGGGCCTGCAAATGCTCTTCTGCGGCATTGGCGGATTTGAACCCGAGCTCGCTGGCGATTTCTGCGCGGGTGGGTGGGGCGCCGGTGCGTGCGATGGCGCTTTGGATCAGGTCCAGAATCTGTTGCTGCCGTGCGGTGAGTTTGGGGCTTTCAAGCATGCTGACTCCTTGTAACTGGAGCCGGGGAGGGCTGTTGGTCTATACACACTGTTTCGGCATCCAGTACCTGTATTTTTAACCAGTTTTATAGTGTTGGCAAGTGGGGCGCGCAAAAATGTTGAAAAAGATAGTGTTTTTGGGAATGGGGGGCACGATTGCGGGCACGGCCGAGAGCGCCACCGACAACGTGGGCTACCAGGCCGCCCAATTGGGGGTGGAGCAGCTCCTGTCGGCCCTGCCGGCGTTGCGCGTCACGCTGGCGGACCATGCGCCGGTGGTGGAGCAAGTCGCCCAGATCGACAGTAAGGACATGGGGTGGCCCCAGTGGTGCGCCCTGGCGTCCCGGGTGGCTCATTACCTGGCTTTGCCGGATGTGCGCGGACTGGTCATTACCCACGGTACCGATACGCTGGAAGAGACCGCTTTTTTCCTGTCGTGGGTGTTACCGGCCGAAGGGCTGGCGCACAAGGCGGTGGTGCTGACCTGCGCCATGCGCCCGTCCACTTCGCTCTCGCCGGATGGCCCCCAGAACCTGCTGGATGCGGTTGCGCTGGCGCGCGCGCCAGACGCCCGGGGCGTACTGGCAGTGTGCGCGGGAACAGTTCACGCGGCCCGCGATGTGCAGAAGGTGCATCCCTACCGGCTGGACGCCTTTACCTCCGGTGACGCGGGTCCCTTGGGCTATGTGGAAGAAGGCAGGGTGCGTTGGGTGCATCCCTGTCCGCCAGCGGCTCCGGTACCCGTGCAGGTCGCCATCGGGCAGCTCTCCGCCCAGCATTGGCCGCGGGTGGAAATTGTCATGAACTATGCCGGAGCCACGGGAGCCACCGTGCGGGCTCTGTGTGCGCCTGCGCCGCACGGCAGCGCGTCTGTGCGTGGCATCGTGGTGGCAGGCACCGGTAATGGCACCGTGCACCAGGACCTGGAAGCGGCGCTGCAGGAAGTGCAAGGGCAGGGCGTACGGGTGGTGCGTGCGACCCGCTGTGCCTGGGGGCAGGTGGTGCCGGGGACGGAACCGGGTGCCGGCTTGCCCCACTCCGAGGGGCTGTCCCCCGTCAAGGCCCGCATTGCGCTCATGCTGGAGTTGCTGGCGAGCGAATCGAAGGGCTGACCGCGCAGCACGCAAAAAAGGCCGCTGCAGCGGCCTTTTTCAGTTGGTGCCCCGGGGGCTTATTTGGCCAGTGCCTCGAACACGCGGGCCTTGATGACTTCCACATCGCCCATGCCGCTGACGGCGCGGTATTTGGGGGCGCTGGCCGGGTCCTTGGCGGCCCAGTTGGAGTAGTAGTCCACCAGCGGACGGGTCTGGGCGCTGTAGACATCCAGGCGTTTCTTGACGGTTTCTTCCTTGTCGTCTTCGCGCTGGATCAGGGGCTCTCCCGTCACGTCGTCCACACCGGCCACTTTGGGTGGGTTGAACTTGACGTGGTAGGTGCGGCCGGAAGCGGGGTGCGAGCGGCGTCCGCTCATGCGCTCGATGATGGCGTCAAAGGGCACATCGATCTCGACCACATAGTCCAGCGCCACGCCGGCGGCCTTCATGGCGTCGGCCTGGGGAATGGTGCGAGGGAAACCGTCAAACAGGAAACCCTTGGCGCAGTCGGGCTGGGCAATGCGTTCCTTGACCAGGTTGATGATCAGGTCGTCGCTGACCAGACCGCCGGACTTCATCACAGCATCGGCCTGCAGGCCCAGCGGCGTACCGGCCTTGACGGCGGCACGCAACATATCACCGGTCGAAATCTGTGGAATTCCGTACTTTTGACAAATGAAGGTGGCTTGTGTGCCTTTGCCTGCGCCGGGTGCGCCTAACAAAATGAGTCTCATGGATACCCTTGGATTGAACTAAACCTGGACCGCCAGCGGTGGCCCCCAACAGGCCCAACGCGGCACGCGATTGTCCCCCGAGAATAGCACGGGCGACATGCCGCTTAACTTACAGACGGCGCACCCTGGGTTCGGTACAACGCCCGGACGCGTTCCAGGTCTTGCGCCGTGTCCACACCGGGGCCGGGAGCATGGTCGCTCACGTGCACGGCGATGCGATAGCCATGCCACATGGCGCGCAGTTGCTCCAGTGCCTCGGTCACCTCGATGGGGGCCTGCGCCAGCCGGGGGAACAGGCGCAGGAAACCCGCGCGGTAGGCATAGATGCCGATGTGACGCAGGGGTGCCGGCTGGGGCAGGGTGTCGATACCGTGGGCAAAGCCGTCGCGCCACCAGGCGATGGGCGCACGGCTGAAATACAGCGCCAGACCGGCGGCGTCCAGCACGACCTTGACCACATTGGGGTTGGCAAAGTCCGCCACTTGGTCGATGGCGTGGGCGGCCGTTCCCATGCTGGCCTGGGGGGTGTCGCGCAGCAGGTCGGCAACGGCTTGCACCAGTGCCGGGTCGATGAGGGGTTCATCGCCCTGCACGTTCACCACAATTTCGTCATCGTCCAGGGCCAGCAGTTCGCTGGCTTCGGCCAGCCGGTCGCTGCCCGAGGGGTGGTCTTCGCGGGTCAGGACCGCTTCAATGCTGTGGTCCTGGCAGGCCTGGATGATGGAGGGGCTGTCGCCCGCCACCACCACCCGGGTCGACGGCGCAACACCGGCGCGCACGCGTTGCGCGACCCGCACCACCATGGGGGCGCCTTCCAGGTCGGCCAGCGGCTTGTTGGGCAGGCGGGAAGATGCCAGCCGGGCGGGTATGAGAACCGTGTAACCCATGCGCGGGCCTACAGGTCGAGTTCGGCGTCGGTCAGCGTGCGGGCTTCGTTTTCGAGCAGGACCGGGATGCCGTCGCGCACCGGGTACGCCAGCCGCGCACTGCGCGAAATCAGTTCCTGCTTTTCGCGGTCGTATTCCAGGGGGCCCTTGGTGACCGGGCAAACGAGTAATTCAAGAAGTCTTGTGTCCATGCGTCGATGATAACTTTGCGGCCAGCACGCTGGCGATGTGGGTGTCCAGTGCCGCCCAAAAGGCGGGCTCGGCCGTCAGCACCAGAGGGATGGCCACGGCATCGGGTGCCCGGGGCCACAGTTTGGCGGCGTCTTTTTCGGTGCAAATCAGCGTGTGACCGGCGTACTCATTGCGTGACCAGCTATCAAAATCATAGTGATCGGGTAGCGCCACGGTCTTGGCCAGGGGCAGGCCGAGGGCGCGCAGCATTGCAAAGAAGGATTCGGGCTGCCCGATGCCGGCCACGGCCACCAGGGGCGGGGCTGCGGGAGCCAGCAAGGTTGTCAGCGCAACCTGTGTTCCATCCTGGCGCACTCCAGCGGGCGCCAGGCTGCGCTGGGCGGTGTAGCCCGCAAACGCCGGCCGGCTGCCGGTGTGCAGAACCAGCAGGCGTTCGGGGTGTTGCCCCGCCCGCTGTACGGCGTGGCGGGGCCAGCCTTCGCGCAGGGGGCCGGCGGGCAGCAGCCAGCCGTTGCCGCAGCCCCGGTCGTCAAAGACGCAGATTTCCAGATCGCGGTACAGGCCGTAGTGCTGCAGCCCGTCGTCGCACACAATGATCTGGGTGTCGGGGTAGTGCGCCAGCAAGGCTGTGGCGGCCTCATGGCGGCTGCGCCCCACAAACACCGGGGCGCCGGTGCTGCGGCGCACCAGCAGGGGTTCGTCGCCAACGTCTTCGGGCACCGAGTGGGGCAGCACCTCCAGGCAGTCGCTGCGCTGGCGTCCGTAGCCCCGGGAGATCACGCCCACGCGGTGGTGCTGGGCCTGCAGGTGCTGGACCAGGGCGATGACCGTGGGCGTCTTGCCGGCACCGCCCGCAACGACATTGCCCACCACGATGACCAGTGCGTCCACATGCCGGCTGGTCAGGAGACCCCACTGGTAAAGCTGGCGGCGCAGCGCGCCCAGGGCACCAAACAACAGCGACCATGGCCACAGCACGCTGGCGACCAGCCCCCGCCGGGTCCATGCACGCAACAGGGCGCTTTGCAACGCAGGCCGCGTGGCACCCGGCATGCTGCTACTGGCCACCCGCCTGCGCCGACGTTTGCGTGGCAAAGGTGATCTGGTTCAGACCCGAGCGCCGGGCCGCTTCCATGACGGTGATCACGGACTGGTGCTTGGCGCTGGCGTCGGCGCTGATGATGACGACCGTGTCCTTGCCGGCCTTGGCGCCTTCGGTCAGCGCACTGGCCACGCTGGCCATGCTGCGGCCGGCCACGGGGACGCGGTTCACGCTGTAGGAGCCGTCGGCACTGACGGCCACGATCACTTCCTTGGCGTAGTCGCGCTGCGCGTCGGTGTCGGCCACGGGCAGCTTGAGCTGCATCTCCGTGAACTTGCTGTAGGTGGTGGACAGCATGAGAAAAATCAGCACCACCAGCAGCACGTCGATGAACGGGATCAGATTGATCTCGGGCTCGTCCTGGGTTCGGGGGCGGAAATTCATGGCGTTATTTGCGCAGCGCCTTGAGGTGGCGGGCCAGCCGCTCGGCGGACAGTTCCAGCGTCAGCAGGTAGGCATCGACCTGCCCCCGGAAGTAGCGCCAGAAGATCAGGGAAGGAATGGCCACGATCAGCCCGAACGCCGTGTTGTACAGGGCAATCGAAATGCCGTGTGCCAGTTGCGCCGGGTTGCCGCCCGTGGCGCCGCCGGGGGCCTGGGAGCCGAAAATTTCGATCATGCCGACCACCGTGCCGAAAAGCCCCATCAGGGGGGCGGCCGAGGCAATGGTGGCCAGTGCGCTGAGGCGCTGCTCCAGCCGGTGGGCCACGGTGCGTCCGGTGCTTTCCATCGAGGCGCGCAGATCTTCCTCGCTGCACTGGGGATCGGTGTTGAGGGCCCGCAGCCCGCTGGCCAGCACCTCTCCCAGGGCAGAGTTCTGTTCCAGCTGCGAAACGACGTCCGGCGCCGGGACGCCGGTGCGGGTCACACCCAGCACTTCATCGAGCAACTGGGACGGTGCAACCTTGCTGGCCTTGAGGCTGACAAAACGGTCGATGACGATGGCCAGGGCCAATATGGAGCAGGCAACGAGGGGCCAGATCGGCCAGCCGGCGGCTTGTATGATGGAAAACAAATGTGGACTCCGCGCAGATGAAATGCTTCGCGATTATGGCCCAGCCGGACCGGCCCGCAGCCCACAGAAATTGTGGATAACTTTGTGCAAAACTCTGTTGGGTACGGGTGCCGACCCGCACCATTGCATCGCTTTGACACATTGATGATAAATAGGGCATCAAAAAAACCAATGAAATCAATGACCTTCTACGAAAAACGGTGTGATCCGCAGGGCGGTGCCAGTGGTGCACAGGTACCGGCCACGGTGTGGAAGGTTTGCCACCGGTACCCGGGCGCATGCGCCACGGCTTGCCATGGTTGATACCGTTCTGGCGTCTGGGGCATCCCGCGTCTGGCAGGTCGGCGCCCTGTGCCGTGCCATTGCCGATGCACTGGAGGCCCGCTTCAACCCCGTCAGCGTGGCCGGAGAGATCAGCGGTTTCACGCGCGCGGCCAGCGGGCACTGCTACTTTTCGCTGAAAGACGCGGCCGGCCAGATGCGTTGCGCCATGTTCCGGCGTGCTGCTGGCTTGCTGGACTTTGCGCCCCGGGATGGAGACCGGGTGGAAGTGCGGGGCCGCCTGGGGGTTTATGAGCCTCGCGGTGAGCTGCAGCTGGTGGTGGAGAGCATGCGTCCCGCCGGGCAGGGGACCCTGTTCGAGCAATTCTTCAAGATCAAGGCCAAGCTGGAGCAGGAGGGGCTGTTCGAGGTTGCGCGCAAGCGGGCCCTGCCACCCATGCCCCGGGGGATTGGTGTGGTGACCTCACTGGGCGCGGCGGCTCTGCACGACGTGGTTACGGCCTTGCAGCGGCGTGTGCCCCATATTCCCGTGGTGCTGGCTCCGGCGTCTGTGCAGGGCGACAACGCGCCGCGTGAACTCATGCAGGCACTGACCGAACTGTATGCGTTGGCCGAGCCGGCTAGCGGTCCACAGGCGGTGCATGTGGACGTCATCCTGCTGGTGCGGGGCGGTGGCGCCATGGAAGACCTCTGGGCGTTCAACGACGAGCAGCTGGCGCGCATGCTGGCGCGCAGTCCGGTGCCGGTTATCTGCGGCGTCGGGCATGAAACCGACTTCACCATTGCCGATTTTGTGGCGGATCTTCGGGCTCCCACGCCCACTGCGGCGGCCGAACTGGTGTCCGAGTCCCTGCCGGTGTGGCTGGGCGTGGTCGCGGACCTGGAGGGGCGCATGCAGGACGCGCTGCAGCGCTACCAAGACCGCCAGGCGCAACGCATGGATTTGGCCGCCACCCGCCTGGGCCGGCCCTCGGCACTGGCCGGTCGCCAGCGCCTGAAGCTGGCGGCGGCACAGCAGCAGATGCACCATGCCTTGCGCTCGGCCCTGCAGTACCGGCAGGCGCAGACGGCCCGCTGGCACCAGGACCTGCCGGCAGCGGCGGGCCGGGCCCTTCAGCACCAGCGCGAGCGGATTGCGCGCGCGGAGTTGCGCCTGGGGTTGCTGGATCCTTCGCTCGTGTTGAAGCGGGGCTACGCCTGGCTGACGCGGGAGGAGGGGCCGGCGCTGACCAGCGTTTCACAGGCCCATGCCGGGCAGCGCGTGCGCGCTACCCTTGCGGACGGTACGGTTGACTTGACCGTGGTCAACAAAACGTCAAATTAGTTTCTACAATCAACCCTTTATTAGCCCTGCAACAGAGAGGATCCCATGGAACATACCTTGCCCGCACTGCCTTACGCCATCGACGCACTGGCACCCGCCTATTCCAAAGAGACCTTGGAGTTCCACCACGGCAAGCACCACAACGCCTATGTGGTCAACCTCAACAACCTGCAAAAAGGGACCGAGTTTGAAAGCATGACGCTGGAAGAGATCATCAAGAAATCGACCGGTGGCATCTACAACAATGCGGCCCAGATCTGGAACCACACCTTTTTCTGGAACTGCATGAAGCCCGCCGGTGGCGGCGAACCCAGTGGTGCACTGGCGGCTGCTATCACGGCCAAGTGGGGCAGCTACGCTGCGTTCAAGGAAGCTTTCGTCAAGTCGGCCGTGGGCAACTTCGGTTCCGGCTGGACCTGGCTGGTGAAGAAGGCCGACGGCTCGGTGGACATCGTGAACACCGGCGCTGCCGGCACCCCGCTGACCACAGCCGACAAGGCCTTGCTGACGGTCGACGTGTGGGAGCATGCGTACTACATCGATTACCGCAACCTGCGCCAGAAGTTCGTGGAAACCTACCTCGACAAGCTGGTGAACTGGGGCTTTGCCGAAGCCAATTTCGCCTGACAGCTGGCGTGAACGCATAAAAAAAGCCGACCTTGGGATCGGCTTTTTTGTTGGGCGGTACCGGTTACTTCGCCGCAGAGAACGGCTGGCCCGACAGTTTGGCCCCAGCCTTCAGGCCTTTTTTGGCAAACCAGCCCTGGTTCATTTCCAGTACATAGCGCACGGGCTTGGCCGAACAGTGGGAGTCGGTGGTTTGCGGCTTCATGTCTTCCAGATTGACAATCGTCCCATCGTCGGCGATGAAGGCGGCGGTCAGGGGCAGGACGGTGTTCTTCATCCAGAAGCACTGGCGGCTCGGACCCGGGAAGACAAACAGCATGCCCTCGTGTTGGGGCATTTCCTTGCGGAACATCAGGCCGATGCCCTGCTGCTCGGGCGTGAGCGCCAGTTGGGTGTCGATCTGGTGGATGCCGGCAGACAGGGTGATGCGCTGCAACTGCGTCTGTGGAACGCCCTGGGCCGCGACACCAGTGCTCCAGAGGGCAAATCCTGCCAGCAGGACGGTAAAAGTATTTTTCATGCAGAGATTGTGGCTGAACAATGAAAAATGCCCGCTTTCGCGGGCATCTGGCAAGTCACGTCAGAAGATTATTGCTTCTTGGCGGCTTTCTTGGCCTTGCGGCTGGACTTCTTGGCCTTGTGAGCGGCGGCCTTTTCTTTCTTCATTTCCTTGGCAGGGGCCGGAGCCGCTGCAGGAGCAGCCTGGGTTGCAGGCGCTGCGGGTGTTGCAGGAGCAGCGGGGGCTGCGGCCTGTGCGAACGCGCCAACGGAGATGAGACCAGCAACCAATGCAGCGAGAAGTTTGTTCATTTGAAGTTCCTAAAAAAGGTTTTACCCGAGGGCCGTTCTTCCACAACATTGGGAAGACGCTTCCACAACGCCGCCGGAATTCGGCCGGTTGACAGAATCGAGTAATTTTTTGAGGCTAAAATTTGGCCACTTTCAGAAGCGACTGCCATAAGCAGCCTTTCTCAGGTAGTTCCGATCCCCAAAATCTACGGAGACCTTTTTTCCATGTACCAGCACATCAAAGTTCCCACCGAAGGCAAAAAAATCACGGTCAACGCCAACATGTCGTTGAACGTGCCCGACCAGCCGATCATTCCCTTTATCGAAGGGGATGGCACCGGTCTGGACATTACCCCCGTGATGTTGAAGGTGGTGGACGCCGCAGTCGCCAAGGCGTATGCCGGCAAGCGAAAAATCCACTGGATGGAAGTCTACGCCGGTGAGAAATCCACCAAGGTGTATGGTCCGGACGTCTGGCTGCCCGAAGAAACCCTGCAGGCCCTGCGCGAATACGTGGTGTCCATCAAGGGCCCGCTGACAACCCCCGTGGGTGGTGGTATCCGCTCCCTGAACGTGGCCCTGCGCCAGGAACTGGACCTGTATGTGTGCCTGCGCCCCATCCAGTATTTTGATGGCGTTCCCAGCCCGGTGAAAGAGCCACAGAAGACCAATATGGTGATCTTCCGCGAAAACTCGGAAGACATCTACGCCGGTATCGAGTTCGAAGCCGAAAGCGACAAGGCCAAGAAGCTGATCAAGTTCCTGCAGGAGGAGCTGGGCGTCAAGAAAATCCGTTTCCCCAACACGTCGGGCATCGGCATCAAGCCGGTTTCGCGTGAAGGCACCGAGCGCCTAGTGCGCAAGGCGATCCAGTACGCCATCGACAACGACAAGCCCAGCGTGACCATCGTCCACAAGGGCAACATCATGAAGTACACCGAAGGTGGCTTCCGTGACTGGTCCTACGGCCTGGCGCAAAAGGAATTCGGTGCCGAGCTGATCGACGGCGGCCCATGGTGCAAGTTCAAGAACCCCAAGACGGGCAAAGAGATCATCGTCAAGGACAGCATCGCCGACGCGTTCCTGCAGCAAATCTTGTTGCGCCCCGCCGAGTACAGCGTCATTGCCACACTGAACCTCAATGGTGACTATGTGTCCGACGCGCTGGCAGCCCAGGTGGGCGGCATCGGCATTGCCCCTGGCGCCAATCTGTCGGATTCGGTGGCATGCTTTGAAGCGACCCACGGTACCGCACCGAAGTACGCCGGCAAGGACTATGTCAACCCAGGTTCCGAGATCCTGTCCGCCGAAATGATGCTGCGCCACATGGGCTGGGTCGAAGCTGCGGATTTGATCATCAGCTCCATGAAGAAGTCCATCAACAGCAAGAAAGTGACCTACGATTTTGCCCGCCTGATGGACGGTGCAACCCAGGTGAGCTGCTCCGGTTTCGGACAGGTCATGATCGACCACATGTAAGTGGACGGAGTCCGGGCGCCCGTTTTCGGACGCCCGGTTTCCAGTTGACGGAAAGACCGCCAGGGCTTGTGTGGCCCGGGGCGGTTTTTTTATGTCTGGCGCTTGAATCGGTCCGATATGCCACCAACTCAGAGTGGCGCCGGCGCCATTGCGAGGTGACCGATAGAATGGAATTCATGGCTACAAATAATCCGTTCAAACCACCAGAGCCCCCCGTTCGCCAGCCGGACCGGGACGAGGGCGGCTCGGTGGTGCTGGAACGCCGCACACAGCGCGTCCAACCACCGCAGATGTACCAGGTCGTCATGCTCAATGACGACTACACCCCCATGGAGTTCGTGGTGGTGGTGATCCAGGAGTTCTTCGGCAAGGACCTGGAGTCTGCGACCCAGATCATGTTGAAAATCCACCTCGATGGCAAGGCGGTGTGCGGGGTGTACCCCAAGGACATTGCGGCCACCAAAGTGGACCAGGTGCTGGAGGCGGCCCATAAAGCCGGCCACCCGCTCAAATGCATCAGTGAGCCTGTTGATTTCTAGCCAATTAGCCCTAAGTACGAACCCAGGTCTTAAAACGGTTTACAGTCAATCATCAACGCAAGGCAAAAGGAAATCACATGATTGCCCAGGAATTGGAAGTCAGTTTGCACATGGCGTTTGTGGAAGCGCGCCAACAGCGCCACGAGTTCATTACCGTGGAGCATCTTTTGCTCGCGTTGCTCGATAACCCCAGCGCAGCCGAGGTGCTGCACGCGTGTTCGGCGAACATTGACGATTTGCGCAAGTCCCTGTCGAATTTCATCAAGGACAACACCCCCCAGGTCTCTGGAACCGATGACGTGGACACCCAGCCGACCTTGGGTTTCCAGCGTGTGATTCAGCGCGCCATCATGCACGTGCAGTCCACCGGCAGCGGCAAGAAGGAAGTCACCGGCGCCAACGTGCTGGTCGCCATCTTTGGCGAGAAGGATTCGCATGCGGTCTACTACCTGCACCAGCAGGGCGTGACCCGGCTGGACGTGGTCAATTTCATTGCGCACGGCATCAAGAAGAGCGACCCGCCGGAATCGGCTAAAGCCAGTGAAAACCCGGTGGAAAACGAGGAGGGCGGCGCCTCCGAGAAGAACGAGAAAGCCTCCCCGCTGGAGCAGTTCACACAGAACCTGAACCAGCTCGCCAAGGAAGGCAAGATTGATCCGCTGATCGGCCGTGAGTACGAGGTGGAGCGCGTCATCCAGATCCTGTGCCGCCGGCGCAAGAACAACCCGCTGCTGGTGGGTGAGGCGGGCGTCGGCAAGACGGCGATCGCCGAGGGCTTGGCATGGCGCATCACCCAGGGCGACGTGCCGGAGATCCTGTCCGAGGCCATTGTGTACTCGCTGGACATGGGCGCCTTGCTGGCGGGAACCAAATACCGGGGTGATTTCGAGCAGCGGCTCAAGGGCGTCCTGAAGTCGCTCAAGGACAAACCCCATGCCGTCTTGTTCATTGACGAAATTCACACCCTGATCGGCGCCGGTGCCGCTTCGGGGGGGACGCTGGACGCCTCCAACTTGCTCAAGCCGGCCCTGAGTTCCGGGCAGCTGAAATGCATTGGCGCCACCACCTTTACCGAGTACCGGGGCATTTTCGAAAAAGACGCCGCGCTGTCGCGCCGCTTCCAGAAGGTGGACGTGGTGGAGCCGACCGTCGAGCAGACGGTGGAGATTCTCAAGGGACTCAAATCCCGGTTCGAGGAACACCACAACGTGAAGTACGCCGTGGCCGCTCTGCAGGCGGCGGCGGAGCTCAGCGCCAAGTACATCAATGACCGCCATTTGCCCGACAAGGCGATCGACGTCATTGACGAGGCGGGCGCGGCCCAACGCATCCTGGCACCGAGCAAGCGCAAGAAGACCATCAGCAAGACCGAGGTGGAGGAGATCGTGGCCAAGATTGCCCGCATTCCGCCGGCCAATGTGTCCAACGACGACCGCAGCAAGCTCAAGACCCTGGAGCGGGATCTGAAGAACGTGGTGTTCGGCCAGGACAAGGCGCTGGACGTGCTGGCATCGGCCGTCAAGATGGCCCGTTCCGGCCTGGGCAAGGGCGACAAGCCCATTGGCTCGTTCCTGTTCAGTGGCCCCACGGGCGTGGGCAAGACCGAGGCCGCCAAGCAGCTGGCCTACATCATGGGCATTGATCTGATTCGCTTCGACATGAGCGAGTACATGGAGCAGCACGCCGTGAGCCGCCTGATTGGCGCGCCTCCCGGCTACGTGGGCTTTGACCAGGGCGGCCTGTTGACCGAGGCCATCACCAAGAAGCCGCATTGCGTGTTGCTGCTCGACGAGATTGAGAAGGCGCACCCGGCGATCTTCAATGTGCTGCTGCAGGTCATGGACCACGGCACACTGACGGACAACAACGGGCGCAAGGCCGACTTCCGCAACGTGATCATTGTCATGACCACCAACGCGGGTGCCGAGACCATGAACAAGGCCACCATCGGCTTCACCAACCCGCGCGAAGCCGGGGATGAGGCAGCCGACATCAAGCGCCTGTTCACTCCCGAGTTCCGCAACCGGCTCGATGCCATCGTGAGTTTCAAGGCGCTGGACGAGAACATCATCCTGCGGGTGGTCGACAAGTTCCTGCTGCAGCTCGAAACCCAGCTGGCCGAGAAGAAGGTGGATGTCACCTTTACCGACAAGCTGCGCAAGCACCTGGCCAAGAAGGGCTTCGACCCGCTCATGGGCGCACGCCCCATGCAGCGGCTGATCCAGGACACCATTCGCCGCGCCCTGGCCGACGAGTTGCTGTTTGGCCGCCTGACCGAAGGCGGCCGGTTGACGGTGGACCTGGATGACAAGGACGAAACCAAGACGGAAGTGCTGCTCGATATCCAGCCCCTGCCCGAGAAAAAGGGCAAGCCCAAGCCGGAAGAAGCCACCGCCAGTTAAGGCATCCTGACCCACCGGCCCCTGTTCGCAACGAACCGGGGCCGGTTGGTTTTTGCGTAGGGTCTCATGAAGTATTTATTGTTGTTGGTCAGTGCCGCGGTTCTGGTGGGGTGCGGCAGCGTTCCCAAACCCGAAATCGCCCCGGACGTCATTCCTCCTGCGCCAGTGGCCGCCGTCAAGACGCCTCCCCGCATTGGTCTGGCGCTGGGAGGCGGGGCAGCCCGGGGCTTTGCCCACGTGGGGGTGATCCAAGTGCTGGAGGAGGCCGGGATTCGCCCGACGCTGGTGACCGGAACCTCGGCCGGCAGCCTGGTCGCGGCGATCTATGCCAGCGGCAAGAACGGCAAGCAGCTGCAGCGGGTGGCCGAGACCATGGAAGAGGGGGCGATCACCGATTGGACCTTGCCCCTGTTCAACCGCGGCATGCTGCGCGGTGATGCGCTGGCCCGCTACGTGAACGGCCAGGTCAGCTCCCGCCTGATCGAAGACATGCCCCTGCCGTTGGGAATCGTGGCAACAGACCTCAACAGCGGGCAGAGCATGCTGTTCCAGCGGGGCGACACCGGCACAGCCGTGCGGGCCTCCAGCGCGGTGCCCGCCGTGTTCCAGCCGGTCAAGATTTCCGGGCGCGAATATGTGGACGGCGGGCTGGTGTCCCCCGTGCCTGTGCGCGCGGCGCGGCAGATGGGGGCCGAGCTGGTCATCGCGGTGGATATTTCCAGCCCGCCGGACGGCAACCTGGGCGGGGGAACGGTGGACGTGCTGCTGCAGACCTTCTCCATCATGGGCAAGAGCATCAACAGCTTCGAGCTCAAGGACGCCGATGTGGTGGTGCGTCCGGCACTGCCCGGGGTTTCGAGTTCCGATTTCAGCGCCCGCAAGCGGTCCATCGAGGCCGGACGCCAGGCCATGTTGCAGCAGCTGCCCCAGCTGCGCTTGGCCATTGCGGCCAAAACGCACTGATTCCCAAAGACCAAAAAAAAGGCCCCGTTTTACAACGAGGCCTTGAAGGGATCCCTGAACCTGATGGTTTCGAAAGGACCCGAGGAGACAACCGGGGAGAAGTAAACTTACTTCTCAATGATGGCAATTATCTCAGGGTTTTCCCTTGGTTGCTAGAGTCATTGCACCAAAAATTACATTTCTGTCAGCGAATTAACGCTTTTTCGCTGGCTGCTTGGCCGCATTGGTGGCGGTCGTGGCAACAGCGTTGAAATTGCTCTCAGCCACTTCGGTCGCTTGCTTCACAGCCTTTTGCACCGATTCCAGGGCGTTGTTGGCGGCAGCCACGGTGCTTTTCATGATCGCCACTGCGGCTTCGGAGCCTGCGGGTGCGTTCTTGGCAGCGTTGTCCACCAGACCCATGAACTTCTTCTGGGCGTCCGTAGCCTGGCCTTCGAAATTCTTGGTGAATTCAGCGCCGGTGCCGGAAGCGATGTCGTACAGGTGGCGGCTGTAGGCCACGGTCTTTTCAGCCAGGGGCTGGAACAGGCCGGATTGCAGGGCCAGCAATTCCTGGGCGTCTTTCACGCTCAGCAGGGATTGGGTGTGCTCATTGGCTTCAGCCAAGGCAGCTTTTGAAGCTGTCAGGTTGAGTTCGACGATTTTTTCTACGCCTTCGAAGGCCTTGGTGGTCAGACCAAACAGGGTTTCGAGGTTTGCTTTGTGGGAAGCCATTACTTGTTCGACGGTCAGCATGTCAATATCTCCAGAAGTTGCGGTAAAGAATCCGATCTGCTCCGTAACCTGGCCTGTTGCCATCTATGTTGCAGTGCAGCATG
Source organism: Rhodoferax sp. (assembly GCA_019449595.1). Lineage (GTDB taxonomy): Bacteria > Pseudomonadota > Gammaproteobacteria > Burkholderiales > Burkholderiaceae_C > Allorhodoferax. The sequence goes on from JAGRPL010000004.1 coordinate 802,635, forward strand.
GAGCGAATTATAGGGAGGCGGTTTCCGTTAGCAAGTCTTTTTTGCTGCATTGCAACAAATTAGAACCATTTTTCTAAAACGCGCCGTTGTCATGAGCGGGTCACACATGCGTCACTGGAGGCGCCGGCGCAAGTTGGGGCGGCGCACTGGGGTGCCTGGGGCTGGCAGAATCAGGGCATGACGGAATCTGCCATTCAAAAGCCTGCGCCGGAGCCGCGCAGCGCCTACCGCGTACTGCGCCCCATCACCACCCGCTGGATGGACAACGACGCCTACGGGCACGTGAACAACGTGGTGTACTACAGCTGGTTTGATACGGCGGTGAACGCCTACCTCATCGAGCACGGTGCGCTGGACATCCATGCCGGCGAGACCATCGGGCTGGTGATCGAAACCCAATGCAATTACTTCGCCTCGCTGGCGTTTCCCGAGACCGTGCACGTGGGCATCCGCGTGGCGCGTCTGGGCAACTCCAGCGTGCGTTACGAAGTGGGCATCTTCGGCGAAACCGGGCTCACGGCCGCCAAGGGCCATTTCGTGCATGTGTATGTGGATAAAACGACGCGCAGGCCCGTGCCTTTGCCTGCGCACCTCAAAACCGTTCTGGAGACCCTGTTATGAATCCTTCCGCAGTGGATGCGGCAATTGCCTCCCGTATGTCCGTCCGGGCCTTTACCGACCAGCCCGTCACCCGCGAACAGATCACGCAGATTCTGCAGGTCGCCAGCCGCGCCCCGTCGGGCACCAACTGCCAGCCCTGGCGCGTCTACGTGCTGCAGGGCGCCAGCCGTGACCGGCTGGTGGAGCAGGTGTGTGCCACGCATGACGCCATGCGCACCGACCCGGCCCTGGTGGCCGAGTACGTGGAGGAGTACGACTACTACCCGCAGCAGTGGGTCAGCCCCTACATTGATCGCCGCCGCGAAAACGGCTGGGGCCTGTACGGGCTGCTGGGCATCGGCAAGGGCGACAAGGACAAGATGCACGCGCAGCACCAGCGCAACTACCGCTTCTTTGACGCGCCGGTGGGCCTGATGTTCACCATCGACCGGGTCATGGGCCGCGGGTCGCTGGTGGATTACGGCGCCTTCCTGCAGAACATCATGGTGGCAGCGCGCGGCCACGGCCTGCACACCTGCCCGCAGGCGGCGTGGAACAATTTTTCCAAGATCATCATGCCGCATATCGGCGCCGGCCCGGACGAGATGCTGGTGTGCGGCATGGCGCTGGGGTATGCCGACGAGACCGCTGCCGTCAACACCTTCCACACGCCGCGCGTGCCGGTGCACGAGTTCACGCACTGGCTGGACTGAGGCTCCGATGTCTCGGAACCGGGCGAACCGCGGCGCGTACCGAGCCTGGCCATGAGTTCTGTTGCCATCCAGCTCCTCAACGGGCTGAGTTACGCCACCACCCTGTTCCTGATGGCGGCCGGGCTGACGCTGATCTTTGGCGTCACCCGTATCGTCAATTTCGCGCACGGCAGCTTCTTCATGTTGGGCGCCCTGTTCAGCGCGCACTGGCTGGTGGACTGGTTTCCGGCCTGGGGCGAGAGCGCCTGGCTGTATGCCGCCGCTATGCTTTTAGGAGCTATCTGCGCAGCGTTGATGGGGGCTATCGCCGAATTTTTCCTGTTGCGCCGGTTGTACGGCGTGCCCGAGTTGTACCAGCTGGTGGCCACCTTTGGGCTGAGTCTGGCCCTGCACGACGCCATGCGTTGGGCCTTCGGCCCGGACGAGGTGTTTGCACCGCGCTTTCCGGGCCTCAAGGGCGCCATTGCGCTGGGGGATGAGTTCTTTCCGCAGTACCAGGCGTTCACCATTGCCCTGGGGCCCCTGGTGTGGCTGGGCCTGCACCTGCTGCTCACGCGCACCCTGTTTGGCAGCCGGCTGCGCGCGGCCACGCAGGACCGCAGCATGTTGTCGGCGCTGGGTGTCAACGCCGCACCGCTGATGCTGGGTGCCGTGGTGCTGGGCTGCGCGCTGGCGGGGCTGGGGGGCGCCTTGCAGTTGCCGCGCGAGCCGGCCCATCTGCAGATGGACGCGAATGCGGTGGTGGAGACCTTTGTGGTGGTGGTCACCGGCGGCCTGGGCAGCATCGGCGGCGCTTTTTGTGCGGCCGTGCTGATTGGCGTGGTGCACGCTTTTGGCATCAGCTTGTTTCCCCAGGCCACGTTGGTGCTGGTGTTCGTGACCATGGCACTGGTGCTGGCCGTGCGCCCGCAGGGCCTGCTGGGCCAGCCGGTGGACGCCGGCCCGCAGGAGGTGGCGCACACGTTCCAGGTGCGGCCGCGCTCGCGCGCCGGGTTCTGGGCCGTCTGTGCGGGCGGCATGGCGCTGGCTGCCGTGGCCTGGTGGGCCGGCGACTACTGGCAGTCGCTGGTCAGCGATGCGTTGATTCTGCTGATCCTGGGTGTCAGCCTGCAGTCCATGATGGCGCTGGGCGGACTGGTGAGCTTTGGGCACGCGGCCTTTTTTGCCCTGGGGGCCTATGGTGCCGCGCTGGCGCATGCCGTGTGGGGCTGGAGCCTGCCGGGCGCCCTGGCTGTGGGGTGTGCGGCGGCCCTGGGGGTGGCGCTGGCGGTGGGCGGCGTGCTGGTGCGCAGCGCCGGGGTTTACCTGGCCATGTTGTCCCTGGCCCTGGCCCAGGTGGTGTGGGCGGCGGCCAGCCAGTGGGGGGCGCTGACCGGTGGCGACAACGGGCTGATCGGCCTGCATCTGGTGTCCGATGACACGCGGCCCCTGTTCTTTGCCCTGCTGGTGGGGCTGGCCCTGCTGGGCGTGGGAGCGCTGGGGCGCTTGAGCCGCTCCACCCTGGGTGCCGCCCTGCAGGCCGTGCGCGATGCACCCCTGCGCGCGGCGGCCAGCGGCCTGCCAGTGCACGGCATCAAGCTGCGGATCTATGTGGAGAGTGCCACGCTGGCCGGGCTGGCGGGGGGGCTGTTTGCGGCGCACCAGGGTGCGGTGTTTCCGTCGGTGGCATCGGTGTCCACCTCGGTGGATGCGCTGCTGGTCGTTTTGCTCGGGGGCATGCACCAGATATGGGGCGCAGCCGCCGGCGCGGGCATTCTGGTGGGCGCTTCGGCGGAGCTGGGGCGCGGTTTCGATTACTGGCGCGGCGCGCTGGGCCTGCTGGTGATGCTGCTCATGGTGCTGGCGCCCTCGGGGGTGCTGGGCTGGCGACGCCCGACCGGTGCGGGGAGGGCGCGCCCATGACGCTGCAGGTGCAAGGTCTGGTCAAACATTTTGGCGGCGTGCAGGCGGTCAAGGGCGTGTCGTTCACCGTGGCGCCCGGCGAATGCGTGGCGCTGATCGGCCCCAACGGCGCGGGCAAGTCCACCACCTTTGCCTGCATCGCCGGCCAGCATGCGCTGACCGCCGGGCAGGTGCTGTGGAATGGTCAGCGCATCGACACCCTGCGCCCGGCACAGCGCCTGCAGCGCGGCATGGCCCGCACGTTCCAGGTGGCGCAGACCTTCGAGGCGTTGACGGTGCTACAAAATGTGCAGCTGCTGACGCAATATCCACGGGGGTTGAAGGCCTATAACGTGTTGGATTTGGCTGACCGCACGCAGGCCATGGCCCTGCTGGCGCAGGTGGGCCTGGCGGACTGGGCGCAGGCCAGCGCGCAGAGCCTGCCCTACGGTGCCAAGAAGCGCCTGGAGCTGGCCATGGCCCTGGCGGGGCTGCAGGCGGCGGATGCGCCCCATCTCTTGTTGCTGGACGAGCCGGCGGCCGGTCTGGCGCCGTCCGAGCGGGCGCACACCATGCAGCTGGTGCAGTCGTTGACTCGCCCGCAGGCCGGGCGGGCCGGCATGGCGGTGCTGTACACCGAGCACAACATGGACGCCGTGTTTGGCGTGGCCGACCGGGTGCTGGTGCTGATCGACGGCACGCTGGCCGCCCAGGGCAGCCCCGAGCACATTGCGCAGGACGCCACCGTGCGCCAGCGCTACTTGGGCCAGTGGTGGCAGCCGGCGCCCAGCGCCACGGACGCGGAGGCTGGCCATGTTTGAAGTGCGTGACCTCTGTGCCTGGCACGGCGCCGCGCAGGCCCTGTTTGGCGTGTCGCTGCAGGTGCAGCCGGGCGAGCTGGTGGTGCTGCAGGGCCTCAACGGCGCGGGCAAGTCCACTTTGCTGCAGGCCATCATGGGGCTGCTGCCCCGTGTCGAGGGCGACATCCGCTACCAGGGCCAGAGCCTTCTGGGCCTGCCACCGCACCAGCGGGCGCGTCGGGGGCTGGGCTATGTGCCGGAGGACCGGCGGCTGTTCACTGCACTCACCGTGCAGGAGAATCTGCGGGTGGCCGCACGGGCCGGGTGGCAGGGCCAGGAGTGGGTGCTGCAGATGTTCCCCGCGCTGCAGGCCATGCTGGGGCGGCGCGCCGCCCACATGAGCGGCGGCGAGCAGCAGATGCTCAGCATTGCCCGTGCGCTGATGACCAACCCCACGCTGCTCCTGCTGGACGAGCCCTGCGAGGGCATTGCCCCGGTGCTGGTGGAGTCCATCCGCGATGCCTTGCTGGCGCTCAAGGGCACGGGAATGTCCCTGCTGGTGGCCGAGCAAAACGGTGTGCTGGCACAGCGGGCCGACCGGGTCATTACACTCACAGCGCAGCCCGCACCCACTGTTTGAACCATGATCATCACCAGCCTCCTGGATACCGACCTGTACAAGTTCACCATGATGCAGGTGGTGTTGCACCAGTTTCCCGGTGCCCAAGTGGAATACCGCTTCAAGTGCCGCAACCCCGGCATCGATCTGGCGGCGCATGCCGATGAAATCCGGGACGAGATCCGCTCCCTGTGCAGCCTGCATTTCCAGGACAGCGAGTTGGCCTACCTGCGGTCCATGCGCTTCATCAAGAGCGATTTTGTGGATTTCCTGGGACTGTTCAAACTCAACGAGAAGTACATCACCGTCACGCCGCTGCCCAGCGGCGAGATCGAGATCGTCATCGTCGGCCCCTGGCTGCACACCATCCTGTTCGAGATTCCGGTGCTGGCCATCGTCAACGAGGTGTACTTCCGCAACACGCAGAAGGTGCCCGACTTTCTGGAAGGCCGCCGCCGGCTGGACGTCAAGATCGGCCAGCTGCAGGCCGAGGGCCTGGCTGACCTGAAGATTGCCGACTACGGCACGCGCCGGCGTTTCTCCCGCGCTTGGCACGACGAGGTGCTGCGCGTGCTGGTGGCGCGCCTGGGCAGCGGCACGGCGGGCCAGTTTGCCGGCACCAGCAACACGCTGCTGGCCATGAAGCTGGGACTGACCCCCCTGGGCACCATGGCCCACGAGTACCTGCAGGCCTCGCAGGCCCTGGGTCCGCGGCTGCGCGACAGCCAGGTGTTTGCCTTCGAGTCCTGGGCGCGGGAGTACCGCGGCGACCTGGGCATTGCCCTGTCCGACGTCTACGGCATGACCGCCTTCCTGCGCGATTTCGACCTCTATTTCTGCAAGCTGTTTGATGGCGCCCGCCACGACAGCGGCGACCCCTTCCAGTGGGGCGAGCGCATGCTGGACCATTACGCGCACAACCGGGTGGACCCGCGCACCAAGACGCTGATCTTCAGCGACGCGCTGACCGTGCCCCGCACCATTGCGCTGTACCAGCAGTTCCGCGGGCGCTGCCAGCTGGCCTTCGGCATCGGCACCAACCTGACCAACGACCTGGGCTACGAGCCGCTGCAGATCGTCATCAAGATGGTGCGCTGCAACGGCCAGCCGGTGGCCAAGCTCTCGGACACGCCCGCCAAAGACATGTGCGACGACAAGAATTACCTGGCCTATCTGCGCCAGGTGTTTGAAATTGCGCCGCCGCCCGCAACCCCGGTCTGACCCTCTACCGAGCACCCGCCATGCCCACACCCTCTGTCAAGCCCCGTATCCTCGTCACCCGTGCGATCTTTCCCGACATCGTCGAACAGTTGTCGCAGCACTTCGAGGTGGAGTCCAACCCGGATGACGCCGACTGGAGTGCCGACGAGCTGGCGCGTCGCCTGCAGGACAAGACCGGTGTCATGACCTTTGGCGTGGAGCGCATCACCGCGCCCCTGCTGGCCCAGTGCCCGAAGCTGAAGATCTGCGCCAACATGACGGTGGGCTACAACAACTTCGACCTTGACGCCATGACGGCGGCCGGCGTGCTGGGCACCAACGCCCCCGATGTGCTGACCGAAACCACCGCCGACTTCGGCTTTGCCCTGCTCATGGCCACCGCCCGGCGCGTGAGCGAGGGCGAGCATTTCCTGCGCGCCGGCCTGTGGACGCGCTGGAGCTACGACATGTTCTCGGGCGCCGAAGTGCATGGCTCCACGCTGGGCATCATCGGCATGGGGCGCATCGGGCAGGGCATTGCCCGGCGCGGCGCGCTGGGCTTTGGCATGCAGGTGGTCTACCACAACCGCAGCCGCCTGGACGCAGCCACCGAGGCCGAATGCCGCGCCACCTATGTGGGCAAGGAGGAGCTGCTGCGCACTGCCGACCACGTGGTGCTGGTGGTGCCGTACTCCGCCGCATCGCACCACACCATCGGCGCTGCCGAGCTGGCCCTGATGAAGCCCTCGGCGACCCTGGTCAACATCGCCCGCGGCGGCATCGTGGACGACGCCGCGCTGGCCGCCGCCCTGCGGGACAAACGCATTGCCGCGGCCGGGCTGGACGTGTTCGAGGGCGAGCCCAGCGTGCACCCCGACCTGCTCACCGTGCCCAACGTGGTGCTCACGCCGCACATTGCCAGCGCCACCGTGGGCACGCGCCGCGCCATGGCACAGATGGCGGTGGACAACCTCGTCGGCTACCTGGTGCACGGCAAGGCGAAGACACCCCTGAATGCGGCAGCAGTGTAGTTGCTATGATTTGTATAGCTGTCTGCGCAATGCATACGGGCGCTGCCGGCTGATTTGATGCTTATTTTGAAACAAGGGCTGTAACGTGAACGACTGGTTGGCAGGAGCGCTGGTGGCGCTGGCGGTGGTGAATCTGGGCGCGCTGCTGTGGCTGGCGCGCCGCCAGGGGGGTGACGCGCAGGCGCAGGCCCAGCGCCAGGAGCTGCAGGAACTGCGTGGCCTGCTGCAAACCAGCAGCGAGCGGCTGGAGCGCGAGTTGCGCCGGGAGATTGCTGAGTCTTCGCGCGGCGCGCGCCAGGAGACCACGCAGAACCTGGCCACCTTCCAGCAGACGCTGACCCAGCAGGGGGCGGAGGCCACGCGCACGCAGAACACCCAGATCGACGCCTTTGGCCAGCAGCTGGCGCTGCTGCAGAAAACGCTGTCGGACACGCTGACGCTGCAGCTGTCCAATCTGGGCGAGTCCAACGCGCGGCGCATGGCCGAAGTGCGCGAGACGCTGGAAAAGCAGCTGCTGCAACTGCAGAGCACCAACGCCACCAAGCTCGACGAGATGCGCGCCACGGTGGACGAGAAGCTGCAGTCCACGCTGCAGGCCCGCCTGGGCGAAAGCTTCAAGCAGGTGGCCGACCGGCTGGAGCAGGTGCACAAGGGCCTGGGCGAAATGCAGACCCTGGCCCAGGGCGTGGGCGACCTCAAACACCTGCTCACCAACGTGAAGACGCGCGGCATGTTTGGCGAGGCGCAACTGGCCAGCCTGCTGGAGCAGGTGTTTGTGCCCGACCAGTACGCCGTGCAGGTGGCTACCCGCCCGGGCAGCAAGAACGTGGTGGACTTTGCCATCAAGCTGCCCGGCAAGTCCGACACCGGCGAGCCGCTGTGGCTGCCCATCGATGCCAAGTTTCCCAATGAGGATTACGAGCGCCTGCTCGACGCCCAGGGCCGCGCGGACGTGGCCGGCGCCGAGCTGGCCGGCAAGGCGCTGGAGGCGCGCATCCGGCTGGAGGCCAAGTCCATGGTGGAGAAATACGTGGAGCCGCCGCACACCACCGACTTCGCCATCCTGTTCCTGCCCACCGAGGGCCTATACGCCGAAGTGCTGCGCCGCCCCGGCCTGATGGAGAGCCTGCAGCGGGACCACCGCGTCACCCTGGCCGGGCCCACCACCTTGCTGGCCATGCTCAGCTCGTTGCAGATGGGCTTCAGAACCCTGGCGCTGGAGAAACGCTCTAGCGAGGTGTGGCAGGTGCTGGGGGCCGTCAAGACTGAGTTCGAGAAATTCGGTGGCGTGCTGGCCAAGGTCAAGTCGCAGACGCAGACCGTGCTCAACACCCTGGACAGCGCCGAGACCCGTAGCCGCGCCATGAGCCGCGTGCTCAAGAAGGTGGATGCGCTGCCCGACACGCAGGCCCAGGCCCTGATTTCGACCGACCGGGACCTGGACACCGGCGACGCGGAAGCCGGCAGCGGCCAGGTTTGAACGCGGTGCCGGCGGCCCCCCGGCCGGCTTACAGCTCGTAGAACGCGCGGATGGCGTCCCAGGCTTGCTGCGGGTCGTCGGTGTACTGGAACAGCTTCAGGTCTTCGGTGGAGATGGCGCCTTCTTCCACCAGCACATCGAGGTTGATGAGGCGCTTCCAGTAGTCCGAACCGAACAGGATGATGGGCACGGGGCTGGCCTTCTTGGTCTGCACCAGGGTGATGACTTCAAACAGTTCGTCCAGCGTGCCAAAGCCGCCGGGGAAGGCCACCAGTGCCTTGGCGCGCATCATGAAATGCATCTTGCGCAGCGCAAAGTAATGGAACTTGAAGCTCAAGGCCGGCGTGACGTAGGGGTTGGCGCCCTGTTCGTGCGGCAGGGCAATGTTCAGGCCCAGCGTGGGGGCGCCCATCTCGAAGGCGCCGCGGTTGGCCGCTTCCATGATGCCGGGGCCGCCGCCGGTGCAGATGTACAGGCGCTCCTTCTCCGGCAGCGTCGCGCTGTGGGTGGCCACGATGCGGCCAAACAGGCGGGCCTGGTCGTAGAAGTGGGCGTTGCGCATGTGGCGCTTGGCGTCGGTCATGGCCTGGGCGTCCCCGCTCTTGCGGGCTTCTTCCAGGTAGCGCAGGGCGTCTTCGGGCGCGCTGAAGCGGGCGCTGCCAAACACCACGATGGTGCTGTCGATGCCCATCTCGGCCTGGTCCAGGTCGGGTTTGAGCATCTCCAGCTGGAAGCGGATGCCGCGGGTTTCGCGGCGCAGCAGGAATTCGGGGTCGGCGAAGGCCAGGCGGTAGGCGTCGGGCTGCAGGGGAAGGCCCGCATCGGCATGGGCCTTGAGGTCGGCCCAGGCATCGGCCAGGGTGCGTTCGGTGAGGGTGTGGGGGGATTCCAAGTGCGTGTTTCCTAGGCGGTCAAAGTCAATAGGGTCTGGGCGATCAGCGGCGCCATGCTGACAGCGTTGCTAGAGTGGGTGATGCAGTCGGTGCTCCAGACTGTGCCCACACCGGCGGCCTGGATGACCTGCAGGGCATCGCCCGCAAACAGGGCGTGGGTCACGGCCACGTCCACCGAGGCGGCACCGGCAGCCCGCAGCAGGCGCGCCGCACCAGCCAGGGTGTGGCCGCTGCTGGCCACATCGTCGAGCAGCACCACGGCGCGGCCGTCCACGTCCAGCGCGGGCAGCGCAATGTCCACCTGGCGGTCGCCATGGCGGACCTTGCGGCATACGCCGTAGTCGAAATGGTGGCGCGCGGCTGCCTGCGCAATCCACTGGGCGGATTCTTCGTCCGGGCCAACCAGCAGGGGGCGTGTATGGTGTGCGGCGATCAGGTCGGCCAGCAACGGCGCGCCGCTGAGCACCACGGCCTGCGGCACAGGCATGGCCTCCTGCAGCGTGGCAACGCGGTGCAGATGCGGGTCGACGGTGATGACGGCGTTGAACAGGTCGGCCAGAAAACGGCCCACCACGCGCTGGCTGACGACTTCCCCGGGCTGGAACGCGATGTCCTGGCGCATGTAGGCCAGGTAGGGCGCCACCAGCGTCAGGTGTTGTGCGCCCAGTTCCCGGGCGGTGCGGGCCACCAGCAGCAGTTCCACCAGTTTTTCGTTGGGGTTGTCCAGCGTGCGCAGCAGCACGACTTGTGTTGGCAGGGTGGCGGGCAGACGCAGCTTGAGTTCACCGTCCGGGAAGCGGTGGCGGTCGATGGCGGCGGTGGGCAGGCCGGCTGCGCCGGCAATGCGCTGGGCCAGCGCCCGGTCTTCTTCAAAGTGCAGCAGCATGGCGGTGGCTCCCATCAGAATTCCACGAAGACGTGCGGCATCTCACTGGCCTCGCCGATGGTGTAGCCCGACGACTTCTTGCAGGCCTGGCGCGCGAATTCGAGATCCGCCGTGAAGTCCGCGTAGACGCGGTAGAGCAGGGTGCCAGGTTGCACGTTGGCACCGAGCTTGCACAGCAGGTCCACGCCGGCGCCCTTGACCTTGGGAGCACCCGCCAGACCGGCAATGCGCGCCAGCTGCAGGTTGTCGATGCCGGTCACCACGCCGGCTTCGGTGGCGTGGATTTCAAAGGTCAGGGCCCCGAGTTGCGGCTGGTTGTGGTCAAACTGCTTGCTGCCCTGGGCCTGGATGATGTCGTTCATCTTGGTCAGCGCACGGCCCGAATCCAGAATGTCGCGGGCAATGGAGAAACCGTCGCCGCCGCGCACATCGGGGTCGCATTCAATCAGGCGCCCGGCCAGCCGCAGGGCCTTCTGCCGTAGGTCGTTGGGCGCGCGGGGGTCGTTCTCCAGCACGCGCATGACGTCGCGCGCCTCCAGCACCGGGCCAATGCCCAAGCCGATGGGCTGGCGGCCGTCGGTGATCACCACGTCGAGCGTGAGCTTCAGGCGCCGGGCCACGTACTCGCACAGGCGCCGCAGGCGCTGGGCGTCCGGCATGGAGCGCACCTTGGCTGTGGGGCCGATGGGAATGTCGAGCACCAGATGGCTGGAGCCCGCCGAGACCTTCTTGGACAGGATGGAGGCCACCATCTGCCCTGGCGAATCCAGCGACAGCGGCCGCTCCACCGAGATCAGCACGTCGTCGGCCGGCGACAGGTTGGCCGTGCCACCCCAGGCCAGGCAGCCACGGTGCTTGCGCACGATGTCCTGCAGCTTCTCCACGGACAGCTCGACGTTGGCCAGCACCTCCATGGTGTCGGCGGTGCCGGCCGGTGAGGTGATGGCGCGCGACGAGGTCTTGGGGCACAGCATGCCGTGCGCGGCGACGATGGGCACCACCAGCATGGAGGTGCGGTTGCCCGGAATGCCACCTATGCAGTGCTTGTCGACCACCATGTTCTCGCGCCAGTCCAGGCGTTTGCCGGCGGCAATCATGGCTTCGGTGAGGTAGTAGACCTCTTCGCGGTCCAGTTCGTCACGGTTGCAGGCGACGACGAAGGCGGTGAGCTCGATCTTGGAGTAGTGGTGTTGCGCGATGTCTTGCACGATGGTGCGGAAATCGTCCAGCCCCAGACGCTCTCCGTTGAGCTTGCGGTGCAGCGCGCCGATGGACGCCGGCGGCTCCGCCTGCGACACCGTGGCGGTGTGGCCGTCTTCCACGCCCATCTGGGCGAAGGCGGCAATGGACAGGCCCAGTTCGCCGCAGGCCACGATGGAGGGGTCCTCCACCACGTTGAGCGTGGCCAGGACGTGGCGGCCATTGGTGCGCACCTCGACCTTGGACAGGGCCTTGAAGCCTTCTGCCCGGTAGATCTCGCAGTCCCGGTGCATGTAGGCCACGTTCTCGTGGTAGGTGTCAATCAGGACGCGGCGCAGGGCGAGCCGGGCCGGGGTGAAGGCGCCGTTGCCCGATACCGAGCTCGCAGCAGAGGGTTCAGAAATCTCTTTGTGCATGGGGATAGCCTACACCGGATTTGGCCCGCCATCCGGGCACCGGGCCGGTTTGCCGCAGGCAGCGGTGGAAAGCAAAAAGGCCCCCGAAGGAGCCTTTTGCCGGATGCCAGCGCGGGGGCGCTGGTGCCAGGGGGCATTACACGCGCTTGCGGTATTCGCCGGTGCGGGTGTCGATTTCGACCTTGTCGCCCTGGGCCACGAAGATTGGCACGCCGACTTCAAAGCCGGTGGCGATCTTGGCGGGCTTCAGGACCTTGCCCGATGTGTCGCCCTTGACGGCGGGTTCGGTCCAGGTGATTTCGCGCACCACGCTGGTGGGCAGTTCAACCGAGATGGCCTTGCCTTCGTAGAACACCACTTCGACTTCCATGCCGTCTTCGAGATAGTTCAGCGTGTCGCCCATGTTCTCGGCTTCGACTTCGTACTGGTTGTACTCCGTGTCCATGAACACGTACAGGGGGTCGGCGAAGTAGGAGTAGGTGCACTCCTTCTTGTCCAGGATGACCTGGTCCATCTTGTCGTCGGCCTTGAACACGACTTCGGTACCGAAGTTGGCGATCAGGCTCTTGAGCTTCATGCGCACGGTGGCCGAGTTGCGGCCGCCGCGGCTGTATTCGGTTTTCAGGACGACCATGGGGTCTTTGCCGTGCATGATGACGTTGCCGGCGCGGATTTCTTGAGCGATTTTCATAAAGATCAAATAACAGGAGTCGCTGCTAGCCTGTGCTGTCAGCGTGATAGGCCGCTGTCTGCGGCGGGGGCATGATTTGCCCCTCTCACGCGGCAATATCAGCAAAGCCCTAAATTTTACCGTTTTTTCTGGACGAATGCGATCAGCTGCGTGCCCAGGTCGTCCATTTGCAGCAGCCGCTGGCGGGCTGCCTGCAGGGTTTCTGACCATGTGTTGAGGTGAATCAATGGCAGCGGCGGCGCGTCCCCGGAGGTGCCGGTTACGCCGTTCCATGCGTAGTGGAAGGCGCGTAGGGTGGCGTCGGCGCCCAGCATGTCCAGGAAGGCGTCCAGTTTGGCGTGGTGGGCGGCGTCCTGCTGCGGGTAGATCTGCCACACCAGCGGCTTGCCCGCCCACAGGCCGCGCACCACGGAGTCTTCGCCGCGCACGCAGTTCAGGTCGCAGGCCCACAGCAGGTGGTCAAAGTCGTGTTGGGTCAGGTGTGGCAGATAGTCAATGCGCAGGCGCTGCAGCCCGGTGCGGGCAGCCTGCACGGCCTGTTGCGCACGCCCGGGGGTGACCAGCAGGCGGGTGGGCGTGGCCTGCGCGTCCAGCTGCTCCAGCAGGGCGCGCAGGGCTGGGGGCTCGTAGCAGAACAGGGACACCAGTTGTTCCCCTTCCCAGGCCACCCCGTTGCGGGCCAGCCAGGCGGCACGCTGGCCCTCCTGTGCGAAGGCCTGCTGGCGCTGCAGCAGGTCGGGTTCGCGCAGCAGCCCGCCGGTGTGTGCCGAAAAGCCGGGGTAGTAGAAATGTTTGGTCCAGCCCTTGGCCGGGCCGCTCATGACCGGTGAAGGCAGGCCGTGGGCAAGCTCCACGTAGCGCTCGGCGGACAGGTATTCCAGGTTGATCCATACCGGAAATTGAACGATATTTTGGCCGCTATGATCCGTGGATTCCGCGTAGGCAGCTATGAATTCTGTAGCAATTTCACAGCCAAAACCTTCGATCCAGACGTCGGCCGGTGCCAGCGCGGCCAGTGCGCGGGCGTCCTGCGACTGGCCCCATTCGCGTACCTGCACCCCGGGCCAGCGGCCCTCCAGGGCGCCGGGGGCCATCCACTGCAGGGGGCTGGCGTCATCCACCCACAGGCGCACCTGGTGTCCCCGCGCGGCCAGGTCGGCGCTCAGGCGCCAGCACACGCCGATATCGCCGAAGTTGTCGATCACGCGGCAGAAGATATCCCACAGCAGGGGCGGGGTGGCGGGCAAGGGCGGCAAAGCGTGCATGGCCCGGATTGTCCACGCAGCGGCATGCGGGTGGGTAAAGGACGGACAATAACGCACCATGTCCCACGTACAAGCCCACCCGGATGAACTGTTGCGCGAAGTGGCGGCGCTGCCGGCGCTGCCGGGGGTGTACCGTTATTTCGACAGCGCGGACCAGCTGCTCTACGTGGGCAAGGCCATCAACCTGAAGAAGCGGGTATCGAGCTATTTCCAGAAGAACCACGGGGGCACGCGCATCGGCCACATGGTGAGCAAGATCGTGCGCATGGAAACCACGGTGGTGCGCTCCGAAGCGGAAGCGCTGCTGCTGGAAAACAACCTCATCAAGACGCTGCAGCCCCGCTACAACATCCTGTTTCGGGACGACAAGAGCTACCCGTATCTCAAGATGACCGGGGTGCCGCCGTCGGCTGCGCGTGCGGCCGGGGCGGCGGATGCTTCGGGTGCGCCCGCTCCGGCGACGCCGGTGGCGGCCCACTTTGCCCGTGTGTCGTACTACCGGGGCGGGGTGGACAAGAAGCACCGCTACTTCGGCCCGTACCCCAGCGCCTGGGCGGTGAAGGAGGCGATCCTGCTGATGCAGAAGGTGTTTCGCCTGCGCACCTGCGAGGACCCGGTGTTCAGCAACCGCACCCGGCCATGCCTGCTGTACCAGATCAAGCGTTGCTCGGCACCCTGTGTGGGGCATATCTCGGCGCAGGACTATGCCAGCGACGTGGCCAACGCCGAGAAGTTCCTGCGGGGCGACGCCCAGGAAGTGATGCGCACGCTGGAAGCCCGCATGATGATGCATGCCGACAAGCTGGAGTTCGAGCAGGCGGCCGAGCTGCGCAACCAGGTGGCGGCGCTGTCGAATGTGCTGCACCAGCAGTCGATGGACAACGTGGCCGACCGGGACGTGGACATCCTGGCAGTCAAGGTGCAGGGCGGCAAGGCCTGCGTGAACCTGGCCATGGTGCGCGGCGGACGCCATCTGGGCGACCGGCCGTATTTTCCGGTCCACGTGGAAGACGCGGCTGGTCTGGCCGACGGGGGCGAGGGCGAGACGCCGGCGGCTTCGGTGGAAGTGCAGGTGCTGGAAGCCTTTTTGGCCCAGCATTACATCGATGTGCCCATGCCGCCCACCCTGGTCGTGAGCGAGCCGGTGGGCAAGGGCCTGTTGAAGGCGCTGTCCGAGCAGGTGGGTTTCAAGGTCAGTGCGGTGCACCAGCCGCGCGAACAACGCCGCGCCTGGCTGGAGATGGCGCAAACCAACGCCGCCCTGCAACTGGCACGCCTGTTGGCCGAAGAAGGGTCGCAGCAGGCGCGCACCCGTGCCCTGGCCGAGGCGCTGGACCTGACGCTGGAGAATCTGGACGAGCTGCGGGTGGAGTGCTTCGACATCTCGCACACTGCGGGCGAAGCCACCCAGGCGTCGTGCGTGGTGTTTCACCACCACAAGATGCAGAACGCCGAGTACCGGCGCTACAACATCGATGGCATCACCCCGGGGGACGACTACGCCGCCATGCGCCAGGTGCTGACCCGCCGCTACAGCAAGGTGGCCGAGGCGCTGAAGGAGGCCAAGCATGCCGGACATACACCCACCGGTGCGGCTCGCATGCCCGATCTGGTGCTGGTGGACGGCGGCAAGGGCCAGGTTGCCATGGCCCGCGCCGTCTTCGAAGGGCTGGGGTTGGACCTGTCGCTGATCGTGGGCGTGGAAAAAGGCGAGGGCCGCAAGGTGGGCCTGGAAGAGCTGGTGTTTGCCGACGGGCGGGACAAGGTCTACCTGGGGTCCGATTCGGCGGCGCTGATGCTGGTGGCCCAGATCCGGGACGAGGCCCACCGCTTTGCCATTACCGGCATGCGTGCCCAGCGGGCCCGGGTGCGCGTGGGCGGTGGCAAGCTGGAGGAAATTCCCGGCGTGGGCCCCAAGCGCCGGGCCCGTTTGCTGCAGCGTTTTGGTGGCGTGCGGGGCGTCGCCCTGGCCAGTGTGGACGACATCGCAACAGTCGATGGCATCTCCCGCGAATTGGCCGATGAAATTTATCGGGCCCTGCATTAGCCGTGCCACAATCACGCTATGTTTACAACGATTCCCACCATCATGACCTGGACGCGCATCTTTGCGATTCCGCTCATCGTGGGTGTCTTCTATCTGCCCGATGCCTTCGCCAATCCGGCTGAAAAGAACCTGATTGCCACCGTCATGTTCGTGGTGTTCGCCGCCACCGACTGGCTGGACGGCTACCTGGCCCGCCGGCTGAACCAGACGTCTTCCTTCGGTGCCTTTCTCGACCCCGTGGCCGACAAGTTCCTGGTCTGCGCCTGCGTGCTGGTGCTGGTGCACCTGCAGCGTGCCGATGTGTTCGTGGCGCTGATCATCATTGGCCGTGAAATCGCCATTTCCGCCCTGCGCGAATGGATGGCGCAAATCGGTGCCTCCAAGAGTGTGGCCGTGCACATGATCGGCAAGCTCAAGACGGTTGTGCAGATGGTCGCCATTCCTTTCCTGCTGTTTGACGGTGTGTTGTTCGGGCTGGTCAACACCCATCAGTGGGGTGTCTGGCTGATCTGGATGGCGGCGGTGCTGACCGTCTGGTCCATGGTGTATTACCTGCAAAAGGCGGTGCCTGAGATCCGTGCCCGTGCGCACTGAGCCGTCCCCGGACCGGGGCGTTTTGGCGCGGTGCGCCCATGCGCTTCCCGCGTGACCTGTAACACAATGTTTCTTGCCCGGTGCCGCTCCGGAGGGCCAAAAAAAGCGACTAGAATTCGGCTCCGCACTGTCGTAATACTGCACGGCGTATTGACACGGGTCAGACCCGTGGCTTTAATGGACCGCAGCAGTTTCGGCTGCTACCAGCTTGCCCCGGACCTGCCTTTGAGTCGTCTGCACAACACGCAGATGGCCGGTGGCAATGTCAGGTGATAACAAGATTTTGAAGAGACAATTCGACTAACTCTGCTTCCATACAAGGGGTCTTTGTGAATAAAACTGAACTGATTGAACACATCGCAAAACACGCCGACATCTCCAAGGCTGCTGCTACACGCGCACTGGAGTCCACGATTGGCGCGGTCAAGACCACGCTGAAAAAAGGCGGCTCTGTTTCCCTGGTTGGTTTCGGTACTTTTGCAGTGGGCAAACGTGCTGCGCGCACCGGTCGCAATCCACGCACCGGCGATGCGATTAAAATCAAGGCTGCCAAAGTTCCAAAGTTCCGTCCGGGCAAGGCATTGAAGGATGCCTTGAACTGACATGAGGTTTAAGGTGGGGTGATTAGCTCAGTTGGTAGAGCAGCGCCCTTACAAGGCGCGGGTCGGCGGTTCGAGCCCGTCATCACCCACCACCACCCAGCAAAGGCGAACAGTGTTGTTCGCCTTTTTTGTTTTTTCATGGAGAGTTAACGCATGTTCGATTTCGTCCGCAAGCACACAAAGGTCATGATGTTTCTCATGTTCTTGCTGATCATCCCGGCGTTTGTACTGGTGGGTGTGGATGGGTTTCGCCGCCTGGGTGGCGAGGGTGCCGCCGTAGCCAAGGTTGGCAGCCACAGCATCACCCGGGGCGAATGGGACAACGCGCACAAGAACGAGGTCGATCGCCTGCGCCAGTCCATGCCCAACCTGGATGCCAAGCTGCTGGACTCTCCCGAGGCCCGCTATGCCACCCTGGAGCGGATGGTGCGCGAGCGCGTCTTGTCCGAAGCCGTGCAGAGTTCGCACCTCAATACCAGTGACGCACGGCTGGCACGCGCCCTGCAACAGGACCCCACCATCGCGTCCCTGCGCCTTCCGGATGGCAAGCTCGACATCGAGCGTTACCGCCAGCTGGCCGCCAGCCAGGGGCTGACGCCGGATGGTTTTGAGGCCCGTGTGCGCAGCGACCTGTCCACGCGCCAGGTCGAGGCTGGCTTGGTGGGCACCGCGTTTACGCCCCAGGCGGTGGCCGACGTTTCCCTGAACGCCTTCTTCGAGCGGCGCGAGGTGCAAATTGCCCGTTTCAGCCCGACGGACTATGCGGGCAAGGTTGCCCCGAGCGATGCCGACATTGAGGCGTTCTACCAGGCCAACCCGGCCCTGTTCCAGGCGCCTGAGTCCGCCAGCGTGGAGTATGTGGTGCTGGATCTCGACACCGTCAAAAAGTCCATTACCCTCAATGAGCAGGACCTCAAGTCGTATTACGAACAAAACGCGAGCCGTCTGAGCGGCAAGGAAGAGCGTCGTGCCAGCCACATCCTGATCAACGCCCCCAAGGGCATGCCTGCAGCCGACCGCCAGAAGGCCCGCGAACGTGCCGACGCCCTGTTGGCCCAGGTGCGCAAGGCTCCGGAAACTTTTGCCGATGTGGCCCGCAAGAATTCGCAAGATACGGGTTCTGCGCCCGCCGGTGGCGACCTGGACTTCTTTGGCCGCGGCGCCATGGTGAAGCCGTTTGAGGACGTGGCATTTGCCCTGAAAAAGGGCGAAATCAGCGATGTGGTGGAGTCGGACTTTGGCTTTCACATCATCAAACTCACAGATATCAAGGCCCCCAAGCAGCGTAGTTTTGAGGAACTGCGTGCCAGCATGGAAGCCGACCTGAAGGCACAGCAGGCCCAGCGCAAGTTTGCCGAGGTGGCAGAGACCTTTACCAACGGCGTGTACGAGCAGTCCGACAGCCTCAAGCCCGTGGCCGAACGCCTGAAGCTCGAAGTCAAGACCGCTACCAACGTGCAACGGCAGAGTGCGCCGGCGGGCAATCTGGTGCTGGCCAATCCGAAGTTGCTGGCAGCCTTGTTCACGGCCGACTCGATCGAGAAAAAGCGCAATACCGAGGCCATTGAAATTGGGGCCAACCAACTGGCGGCCGCACGCATTACCCAGTACACGCCGGCACGCACGCGGCCACTTTCCGAAGTGCGCGCCAATGTGCGTGACCGGCTGGTAGCCAGCCGGTCCGCCGAGCTGGCGAAGAAAGAGGGCGCCGAGAAGCTGGCTGCCTGGAAGGCCGCTGCCCCGGGCAACCTGCCCGCTGCCGTGGTGGTGTCGCGCGAGGCGGGTCAACCGATTCAAGGTCCGGTGCTGGACGCCGCCCTGCATGCCGATACCAGTATTCTGCCGGCATGGGTGGGAGTGGATCTGGGGACGCAAGGGTACGCCGTGGTGCGTGTCAACAAGGTGCTGCCCCGCACGGCACCGGCTCCCGCTGCCGCCGCGCAGGAGCGCCAGCAATACGCGCAGTGGGTGGCTGGCGCAGAAAACCAGGCGTATTACCAGATGCTCAAGGACCGCTTCAAGGTCCAGATCAAGGTGCCGCGGCTCGCAAGAAATGCACTGGGTGCACAGGCTGCTGCAGAATAGGCGCGAAGACACGCTATAATTGCAAGCTCACGGTGGCTGTAGCTCAGTTGGTAGAGTCCAGGATTGTGATTCCTGTTGTCGTGGGTTCGAGCCCCATCAGCCACCCCAAGTGATACCAAGAAACCCTGCTATTTAAAAGATAGCAGGGTTTTTTCTTTTGGAGAGTTCCATGGCCAAGGGTTACTGGATTGGGCGGGTCGAGGTTGCGGACCCGGAGGTGTACAAGGCCTATGTTGCCGCCAATGCGGAGCCTTTCCGCCAGTTCGGAGCCCGTTTCCTCGTGCGGGCCGGGCGCTATGAGAGTCCCGAAGGCACCAGCCGGTCCCGCAACATCGTGATCGAATTCCCTTCCTACCAGGCGGCGCTGGATTGCTGGAACTCGCCGCAGTACCAAGCAGCCATCGCGCTGCGCCAGCCGGTTTCGAGCATTGACCTGGTCATTGTGGAAGGCTACGACGGTCCCCAGCCGTCCTGAGCGCAATGGCGATGTCCCGCACCCCTGTGCCACCGCGCAGCGCCGCTCTCTCCGGGTTGGTGCGCACCCGCCATGACGTGCTGGATGCGGTGCGTGGCGTTGCCCTGCTGTGGATGACGCTGTTCCACTTTGCGTTTGATCTCAACTACTTCGGGTTCATACAGCAGGATTTCTACCGCTCACCGGTCTGGACCCTGCAGCGGACCTGCATCCTGAGCCTGTTCCTGTTCTGTGCGGGGGTGGGGCAGGCGATCGCGGTGTCCGGTGCCCAGGGTTGGCCGCGGTTCTGGCGGCGCTGGGCCCAGATCGCCGGCTGCGCGCTGCTGGTCAGTGCGGGGTCGGCGCTTGTGTTTCCCCGGAGCTGGATCTACTTTGGCGTGCTGCACGGCATGGCCGTGATGTTGCCGATCGCACGCCTCACGGCGGGCTGGGGCCGTGGGTTGTGGCTGGCCGGGCTGGCGGCGGCGGCGGCAGGGGTGCTGGCCCCGCAGACACATGCGCAATGGCCGCAGTTTGCCGTTCTGGACGGGCCGGCGCTGAACTGGATGGGCTTGGTGGGCCGCAAACCCGTCACCGAAGATTTTGTTCCGCTGCTGCCCTGGCTGGGCGCGGTGTGGTGGGGCGTGGCTGCGGGGCAGTGGGTCATGGCACGGGGATGGTTGCGTGCGGGGGCTCCCGTGCGCAGCAGGTCCAGGGTCATTGCCGCACTGGCGCTGATCGGACGGTGGAGTCTGAGCTGGTACATGCTGCACCAGCTGCTTCTGATGGGCGTTCTGATGTTGGCAGCGATGGCTTTGCGCTAGTCTGCCGGGCGATAGGCGGTGCACAATAGGCACAGACTTCCTTGGAGGGCCCCAGCATGGCAACCGATCACAGTTTCAAGTACCGCGGGCATCATTTGCACTGCGGTCCGTTGGCAATGGCGGATGGCCGGTTTGGCGCCCAGGTGGTTGTAGCCGAGGAGAGCGGGGATGCGGCTCTGGACCATCGCTTTCCGGTGCTCGACTACTTCCTGACGGAAGCCGAGGCGGTGGCACACGGGCGCGCGGTGGGCGAGCGGTTGGTGGACGAGAAGTTGGGGGCCACCTAGACCGCATCTTTGCAGACCCAGGCATCGTGCGCTGCGGCACGCAACCGATAGACCGCGCTGTCGATTCTTCAGCTTGTCAGCGGCGTGTCGTTGTCACAGGTTTGCAGTTCATCCCGTGTATTGATGTTGCGAAATGCCGCTTCGTCGGCGAAATGCACCTGCGCGACTTTCAGCGGGGCATACCAGGCGGCCATCTTGCGGCCGCCGTTTTCCAGGTACTGGGTGAGATGCGGCAGCAGGGTCGTCTTCAGCAGGCAGAAAACGGGGTGCACCTGCGTGGCGTCGCCGTGCCCCGTGACGGCAACGGCCAGGTCAGCGTCCTCGGCGACCAAGGCTTGGGCCAGGCGCTGCACCAGGTCCGGCGGCAGAAAAGGCGAGTCACACGGCACGCTGACCAGATACGGAGTTTCGCAGTGCATCAACCCGACCTGCAGACCGGCCAGCGGGCCGGCAAAATCGGGCATCACATCGGGCCAGACCGGCGCACCCAATGCGGCATACGCCGCCAGGTTCTGGTTGGCGTTGACCATGACAGTCTGCACCTGGGGTGCCAGCCGCCGCAGGACGTGTAGGGCCATGGGCGTGCCGCGAAACGGCTGCAGCCCCTTGTCCACGCTGCCCATGCGGGTGCCGCGGCCGCCGGCGAGAAGGAGTCCGGTAATGCGCATGGCCCATTTTACCGGCGCACCCTGCAGGCTAATGGCCGCCCAGGTAAGCGGCCTTCACGGCCGGATCGTTCTTGAGTTTGTCTGCCGGTCCGTGCACGGCAATGCGTCCGTTTTCCAGCACGTAGCCGTAGTCGGACACGTTCAGTGCGGCAGCGGCGAACTGCTCCACCAGCAGCATGGTCACGCCTTCCTGGCGCAACCGCGAGATGATGTGGAACACCTCTTCCACCAGGATGGGGGCCAGCCCCATGGAAGGCTCGTCCAGCAGCACGACGTCCGGGTTCATCATCATGGCGCGGGCCATGGCCAGCATCTGCTGCTCACCGCCGGACAGGGTGCCGGCGAGCTGCGTGCGGCGTTCCTTGAGCCGGGGAAAGTATTCCATGGCCCGTTCCAGGTCGGCGTTGACGTCGCCCTTGGCCCGTGAACCCGTGAAGCGGGGAAAAGCCCCTAGCAGCAGGTTGTCGTTCACCGTCATGGTGGCAAACACACGCCGCCCCTCGGGCGAGTGGGCCAGCCCCAGCTTGGCAATGTGGTACGACTCCTTGCCGGTGATATCGGTCTCACCCAGGGTAATGTTGCCCTCGCGGGGGGCGATCATGCCGGAAACGGCGCGCATGGTCGTGGTCTTGCCGGCGCCATTGCTGCCAATCAGGGTCACGACGCGGCCCTTGGGCACTTCCAGGCTGATGCCGTGCAGCACCTCGACCTTGCCATAGCCCGCATGCAGGTTGGAAATCTTGAGCATCTTGTAGTCCAAATGGTTGGGTCAGGCAGCGGACAACGCAGCTGCGTCGCCACCGAGATAGGCCTCGACGACCTTGGGGTCGGTCTGCACGACCGAGGGGGTGCCCTCGGCAATCTTCTGGCCGAAGTCGAGCACGGTGACCGTGTCGCAGATCGACATCACCACGTCCATGTGGTGCTCAATGAGGATCACGGTGATGCCTTCACCCCGAATCTTCTGGATGATGGAAACCAGCTCCTTGATGTCTGGCGCCGTCAGGCCGGCTGCGGGCTCGTCCAGCAGTAGTAGCTGTGGGTTGAGGGCCAGCGCCCGCGCAATTTCGAGCAGCCGCTGCTTACCGTAGGGCAGGTTGCGGGCCTCTTCGCCGGCCAGGTCGCTCAGCCCCACGAATTGCAGTAGGGCGTGCGCGCGGGATGCACTCTGGTCCCGCTCGCGCCGGTAGCGCGGTGTGTGCAGGGCCACGTCCAGCAGGTTGCTGGCATAGGTGTGGTGCAGGCCGACCAGCACGTTTTGCATGGCGGTCATTTCGCCGAACAGCTGCACGTTCTGGAACGTCCGGGCTATGCCGGAGAGGGCGATCTCGGACGAGCTCCGCTTCACCAGTGAACGGTCTTCGAAGGCGATGCTGCCGGCCGTTGGCACGTAGATGCCGGTCAGGACGTTCATCATCGTGCTCTTGCCGGAACCATTCGGGCCGATCAGGCCGTGGATCGTGCCGCGCCGGATGCGCAGGTCGACGTTGTTGAGGGCCTTGAGGCCGCCAAACTGCATCAGGATGCCGGATGCCACCAGGATTTCCTCCGCCGTGGCAGCGGTCTGGTGCTGCAGGGCCTTTTCAACATGGGCGGTGGCGCGCGTGGTTTCGGCGTCGGACTGCGCGTAGCTCTGCAGGTTCAGGGTTGCGCGCACGAAGCCGACGATGCCATCCTGCAGGTAATAGACGACGAAGAGGGTGATGAGGCCGAAGATGGACAGGCGCCAGTCGGTCATGGCCGTCAGCACGTAGGAGAGGCCGGCAAACGCGACGCTGACGGCCACTGGAATCGCCACATTGCCCACCGTCTTCTTCTTGCGCGCCACCAGTACCACGCTGCCGATGATGATCAGGACAGCCAGTGCCACGGACACCATGCGGAACAACTCGATGTCGTCGAGCAGCTTGGGCAGCATCACGATGATGGCTGCACCCAGCATGGCGCCGACGCGCGTCTTGCGCCCGCCCATGATGATGGCCAGCAGGAACATCACCGTCAGTTCGAAGTTGTAGGTGTTGGGCGAGATGTACTGCTCGGAGTAGGCGTACAGCGAACCGGCCAGACCGGCCAGGCCGGCGCTGATGACGAAGGCGTACACCTTGTAGCGGTAAACCGAAACGCCCATGCAGTCGGACGCCACCGGGCTGCCGCGCAACGCTTCAAAGGCCCGCCCGAGCTGTGACCGCAAAATGCGGTGCACAAGCACCAGGGAGGCGATCAGCAGAACCCCGACCAGCCAGAAAAACTCCTGCTCGTCCATCTGGTGACCAAAGAGGCTGGGCTTCTCCACTTTGATGCCCATGGGGCCTTCGGTGAGGAAAGTCATCTCGTTGATGAGAATCTGGATGATGGTGCCGAAGGCCAGTGTGACCATGGCGAGGTAGGGCCCGGTGACCCGCAGCGCGGGCAGCGCCAGCAGGGCGCCAAAAATGGCGGTGACCACGATGGCGGCCGGCAGCGTCACCCACAGTGGAGCCCCCAGATGGAGCACCAGCACCCCGGCGGTGTAGGCACCGATGCCGAACAGGCCGGCATGGCCGAGCGACACCTGTCCGGTGTAGCCCACAACGATATCCAGGCCGAACAGCACGATCGCATAGATCATGATGGTTTCCAGCAGGTGGATGTAGTACGGATTACCCACCGCCATGGGGAAGAGCGCCAGCGCGAGAATGCCCAGCGCCGAGAGAGCCAATTGCGATCGCTTCATTCTCAAACTTTCTTGATTGCGTTTTTGCCGAACAGCCCTGCGGGCTTGAGCGCGAGCACGATGAGCAGCAGTACCAGGCCGGGTACGTCCTTGTAGCCGGTGGAAATGTAGAAACCGGTGGTGGTCTCGGCAACGCCCAGAATGATCCCCCCCACAATAATTCCCAACCCGCTGGTCAGTCCGCCGATGATGGCGACCGCGAACGCCTTGAGGCCCAGTACCGACCCCATGGTGGCGCCGGTCAGGGTCAGTGGTGCAATTAATACCCCCGCGACCGCGGCCGTGATGGACGACAGCGCGTAGGAGAAGGTGATAACCAAGCTGGTATTGATGCCCATCAGCTTGGCGGCGTCGCGGTCGTTGAATGTTGCCACGACAGCCTTGCCGTAGATCGAGCGGCGGTTGAATATTTCCACCGACAGCATCATCAGCAGCGCGCCCACCACGACGAGGATTTCCATGGGCAGGATGTTGGCCCCCAGGAAGTGCAGCGGGGCTTCCGGCAGCGGCGACGGAAAGCGCAGATCGTCGCGCCCCCACACGTTTTCAGCGACGTTCTTGAAAATGATGCCCAGTGCAATGGTGGACATGATCCAGCCGAACTCACTCTTGATCTTGATGGCCGGACGCACACCAATGCGTTCGACCAGCGCGCCCTGCGCGGCGCCGAAAAGACACACCAGCGGAATCATCAACCAGTAGTTGATGCCCAGCCCCACGCACGAAAGTCCGACCAGCGCGCCCAGCATCAAGGCCTCACCCTGTCCGAAATTCAGGGTGTCGGAGGTGGCGAATGTGAGCTGGTAGCCGAATGCAATGACGGCGTAAATCATGCCCAGCGCAATACCGCTGAACACCAGTTGAATCAAGATCTGCATACGGTCCTTTGAGTACACGCGGCCCAGTCGGCCGGTGCAGAGATCACGAAGTAGCGGGACACGGGCACAGCCCGCATCCCGCGTCCATGGCTTGTGGCCTTATTTACTTCTTCTTCGTTTGCGACAGGGCGCCCTTGGCTTCCGTGTCTTTCACGCGGACTTGGGAAGCCTTTTTCTGGTCTTCAGGGTAAGCGTAGACCACCTTCTGTCCCTTGACTTCGCCCATGACGGGAATGTTGACCGTGATGGCCTCGTGGTCGGTCTTGGAGAAGGGTTTGGTGTAGGTGGTCACCACGCCTTCCACCGGAGCCTTCAGGTCTTCCAGTGCCGCCTTGACCTTGGGGCCATCCGTGGAGCCGGCCTGCTTGATGGCGGCAGCCAGCAGGTAGACCGAGTCATAACCCTGGGCAGCCGACACCGGAGAGTCGATGCGGGCATTCTTGGGGTTGAAGGTCTTCAGGTAGCTGATGATGAAGGACTGGCGCTTGGGCGTGGTTGGCTCCTGGATGAAGGTCTGGGGCATGCGTGCACCCTCGCCGCCAGGGCCTGCATTGTCGATGTAGTTGGCCATCGACAGGGTCCAGCTGCCGACCATGGGGACTTTCCAGCCGAGCTTGGTCATGCCGTTGGCGATCTGGGCCAGTTCGGGGCCGATGGCGTACGTCAGGATGGCTTCGGCGCCGGCTTCCTTGGCCTTGAGCAGCTGGGCGGTCATGTCAACATCCTTGATGTTGAACTTTTCGACGGCCACGGGCTTGAGGCCCTTCAGTGCCAAGGCCTTCTCCAGATCTTCGCGACCCAGTTGACCGTAGTTGGTGGAGTCCGCCAGGATGGCGACCTTCTTGAAGCCCCGGCGGGTAATGGCTTCTTCCACAATCATGGGCGCCTGGATACTGTCGTGAGCCGAATTGCGGAAAATGTAGTTGTCGGGCTGGTTGTCAAACTGGTGGGTAATGACCGAGCCGGTTGCCACGTTATTCATGACCGGGATCTTGGCTTCTTGGTAGAAACGCTGTGACGCCAACGCCACACCCGTGTTGATAAAGCCCAGCGTGGCGACCACTTTTTCCTTGTTGATCAGTTCCTGCGCGATTTGCACGCTGCGTTCGTTCTTGGCTTCGTCATCACGTTCGACCAGCAACAGGGGGCGTCCCAGAACCCCGCCAGCCTTGTTGATTTCGTCTGCGGCCAGACGGACGCCATCGCGCATGCTGACGCCCATGGACGAGGAACCACCAGTGTAGGGGCCGGATACCCCCACCTTGATGGGGTCGGCTGCCGAAGCACCCAGTGCGGTCAAGGCCAGTGCGATGGCGGTCAATCCTGATTTCAATTTCATTGTCTTGTCTCCTGTTTTTCTGTCAATTGTTGAAAGTGGCCATACCACTTTAAGACGTGAAGGCTGGCGTGTCATTAGGCAAAACCCCGCCATCCGTTGTTGTTGTACCAAAAAACACATACACCTGTCTTGCACTGACCCTTGTAACAGCTTCGCGTGACGGGCGTGAGGCGGCGAACCCGTGGGGCACGGGTTTCCGGTACGCAGCCTGGCAGGGACGTGTGGCGACCCGTGGGGAATGGTGCAGCCTGCGCGTGACAAGGCAGCGCACTACAGGGTGTGGGGGGGCGGACGCCGGCTTGGAGCCACACCGGGGTGGAGAGCGCCGCGCTGGCGCAACTCCGCTGTTCAGGAGGGTGGGGACGGGTCAGTTCACCATCACCAGCTTGCCCATGACGCCGCGCGAACCCATGTGGGCATAGGCGGCCTTGAGCTCGGCCATGGGCATGGTGCGGTCGATGACGGGCTTGATCTTGCCCTGGCCATACCACTGGGCCAGTTCGCCCATCATGGCGGCATTGGCCTTGGGTTCGCGCTTGGCAAAGTCGCCCCAGAACACGCCGACGATGCTGGCACCCTTGAGCAGGGCCAGGTTGAAGGGCAGTGCGGGAATGGGGCCGGAGGCAAAGCCCACCACCAGGTAACGCCCACGCCAGGCAATGGAGCGGAAGGCTGGCTCGGCAAAGTCGCCGCCCACGGGGTCGTAGATCACGTCCGGCCCCTTGCCGCCGGTGAGCTCCTTGAGGGCGTCGCGCAGATTGGCGGTGGTGTAGTTGATGGTTTCATCCGCACCGATCTTCTTGCACAGCGCGCACTTTTCGTCGGTGGAGGCGGCGGCAATCACCCTGGCGCCCATGGCCTTGGCGATCTGGATGGCCGAGGTGCCCACGCCGCCGGCAGCGCCCAGCACCAGCACGGTCTCGCCGGCCTTGAGCTGGGCACGGTCCACCAGCGCGTGGTAGGAGGTGGCGTAGATCATGATGAAGGCGGCCGCGTCCACGAACGGGAAGCCCGCTGGCAGCGGCATGCACAGGGCAGCCGGGGCCAGCGTGTGGGTGCCAAAGCCGCCGGTGCCGGAGAGGCAGGCCACGTTCTGGCCGACCTTGAGGTGGGTGACGCCTTCGCCTACGGCCTCGATGACGCCAGCGTACTCCGAGCCCGGCACAAAGGGCAGGGGCGGCTTCATCTGGTACTTGTTCTGCACGATCAGGATGTCGGGGAAGTTCAGGCTCGCGGCCTTGATGGCGATCAGCACCTCACCGGCCTTGGGCTGGGGCGTGGGCAGTTCTTTCCAGGTCAGGGCGTCAACGCCGATGGGGTTCTCACAAAGCCAGGCATGCATGGGGAAGTCTCCAAAAAAGGTGGACGCATCATAGGGCCATGGTGCGGCCAAAATTGTCTCTGGCGTGACCCGCCCGGCACGACCAAGGGTTTGCCCTGCCACCTACAATGGCACGCTACTCCCCGAGATTATGAAAATCCTTATTTCCAACGACGACGGTTACCAGGCCCCCGGTCTTGCGGCGCTGTATGAAGCCCTGAAAGAGGTGGCCGAGGTTGAGGTGATTGCCCCCGAACACAACAACAGTGCCAAATCCAATGCGCTGACCCTGCATTCGCCGCTGTACGTGACCCGGGCGACCAACGGATTCCGGTTTGTGAACGGCACTCCGGCCGACTGCGTGCACATCGCCCTGACCGGTCTGCTGGACTACCGGCCGGATCTGGTGATTTCGGGCATCAACAATGGCGCCAACATGGGCGATGACACCATTTACTCCGGTACCGTGGGCGCGGCCATGGAAGGCTACCTGTTTGGGGTTCCCGCCATTGCGTTCTCGCAGGTGGAGAAAGACTGGCACCACGTGGACGCCGCTGCCCGCAAGGCGCGGGACCTGGTGTTGGCCATGGCCCAGCAGCAGTTGATCACCCACACGCCCTGGTTGCTCAATGTGAATATTCCCAATTTGCCGTATGAGCAGATCGGCAGCATGAAGCTGTGCCGCCTGGGCAGGCGTCATTCGGCCGAGAAGGTCATTCAGCAGGTCAGCCCCCGGGGGGAAACCATGTACTGGATCGGCGCGGCCGGCCCGGTGAAGGACGATGCCGACGGCACCGATTTCCATGCCACCGCCCAGGGCCACATCGCCATGACGCCGCTCAAGGTGGACCTGACCGACCATGACAACCTGCAGTACTGGGCCCAGTCCGCTTCGCGCCTGGCTGCCAGCCTGCAAACGGCCAAGCCATGAAGCAGCGCCCCTCTTTTCCGGCGCGGCTGGACGTGACGCTGGCCAAGAACCGACCCAGCCCGCACGGCGCGCCATTGGCTGGCCAGACCACCGTGGCCAAAGCCCCGGTGTTCGGCGGCCTCCAAGGCGCCAAGCCTGCGCCCCTGGCAGCCGTGCCGCATGGCGTGGGCATGGACTCCAGCGCGGTGCGCCTGCGCATGGTGCAGAAGCTTGCCGCCCAGGGCGTGACCGACCCGCAGGTGTTGATGGCCATGGGCACCGTCGAGCGCCACCGTTTTGTGGACAGCGCCCTGGTCAACCAGGCCTACGAGGACACCAGCCTGCCCATCGGGCTGGGGCAGACCATTTCCAAGCCCGGGGTGGTCTCGCGCATGGCCGAGTTGCTGCGCAACGGTCAGACCGGCAAGCTGGGTCGTGTGCTGGAGATTGGTACCGGCTGTGGCTACCAGGCCGCCGTGCTGAGCCTGCTGGCCAGCGAGGTCTACAGCATCGAGCGCCTGCGCGGCCTGCACGACAAGGCGCGCGAGAACCTGCGCCACTTGCGTCTGTCCAATCTGCACCTGTTGTTCGGCGACGGCATGGCGGGCTACGCCAAGGGCGCGCCGTACGCGGCCATCATTGCCGCGGCCGGGGGCGAGGCCGTGCCGCAGGCCTGGGTGGATCAGCTGGCCATGGGGGGGCGCCTGGTGGCCCCGGTGGTCGCGGCAGGGGCGCCGGGCGGAACCCAGGCGTTGCTGGTGTTGGACAAGACGCCGCAGGGCATCCGCCAGACCCTTCTGGAGGCAGTGCATTTTGTCCCTCTAAAATCAGGCGTTGCTTGAAGGAAGTGCTTATGTTCGGGTTTATGCGTGGGAGTTTCTGGTTGGTGTTGGCTGCTGCGGGCGTGCTGCTGTCTGGCTGCGGCTCCAAACCGCTCAATCGTGCGCCGGTGGAAGACCGGGGTTCCGCTGCCAACCGGGTGGGCATGGACGGGCGCACGGCCGCCGTCAAGCAGCCACCAGGTTTCGAGAACGCAGGCAAGGCGGGCTACTACACCGTCAAGCCGGGTGACACCATGATCCACATCGGTCTGGAGACCGGGCAGAGCCACAAGGATATTGCCCGCTGGAACAACCTGGAGAACCCCAACCGCATCGAAGTTGGCCAGGTCTTGCGGGTGGTTCCGCCGGTCGTCCACGAAACGGCGGTTGCCAAGCCCGTGGCGTCAGCGGCTGTGACACCCACGCCGATTGCGGCCGGGCCCGCCAAGCCAGCCTCGGCGCCGGCTTCTGCAGCCAGTGCAGCACCGGTGGCTGCGCCAGCCCCGGCTCCCGCATCGGCACCGGCACCCGTTGCAGGCGCGGGCAGCGATGACGACCTGGGCCTGATCTGGCCGGGCCGCGGGGCGATTCTGGCGGGCTACGACGAAGTGAAGAACAAAGGGCTGGACATTGGCGGTGCAGCCGGTGACCCTGTGCTGGCCGCCGCCGAAGGCCGCGTGGTGTATGCCGGCGCCGGCCTGCGGGGCTATGGCAACCTGGTCATCCTCAAGCACAACAACACCTTCCTGACCGCCTATGCCCACAACCAGACCTTGCTGGTCAAGGAAGACCAGACGGTCAAGAAGGGGCAGAAGATCGCGGAGATGGGCAACAGCGATGCCGACCGGGTGAAGCTGCACTTCGAGGTGCGCCGGCAGGGCAAACCGGTGGACCCGGCCAAATACCTGCCCGCCCGGTAAGGTACTTGACTGGCCCGGTGTGGATTCCAAAATGGGGTCCACTGTTTGCGTGGTGCGTGTATTTGCGATGAAAATGGGGTGACGGCTACGGTGGTTTGATGCGGTGTGTTGGGGTGTGTGAAAGGACTGCTCATGTTGAGGCTGAGTCAGATAGTCAGACGCTACAGAACGCATGGCCTGGCCGCGCTGGTATCCGCTTTGGTCCTGGCCGGTTGTGCCGCGCTCAATCAGCTGGCATGGGCCTGGCCCAGCGATGGCCCCGTTATCGCTGTATTTGACGAGTCCAGGAACAAGGGCCTGGATTTTGGCGGCACGGCCGGTGACCCGGTACGGGCGGCAGCCGATGGCCGGGTGGTGTATGCCGGCTCCAGCCTGCGGGGCTACGGCAACATGGTCATCCTCAAGCATGACAACACCTATCTGAGTGCCTACGCCCACAACCGTTCCCTGCTGGTGAAGGAAGACCAGCTCGTTCGCCGGGGGCAGAAAATTGCCGAGATGGGCAGCAGCGAGTCCGACCGGGTCAAGCTGCATTTCGAAGTGCGCATGAAGGGCAAGCCGGTTGATCCGGCCCCGTATCTGCCGGCCCGGTAGCGGAGAGCACCATGAAGAAACCCCGCGCACCTGGTCCTGCTGCCCGTGCTGCTGCTTTCCCGGCGGCGGGGGATACGCCTACGCACACCGACGCCCTTGCGCCGCCCGCCAACAGTGCCCCCGTGGCAATCGACTCGGTCGCGTTGCACGCGCTGGACGCCCTGACCCACGGCGAGCCTTCGGCGGATTCTGCGCAGGACGAGTCGGTGGACGCCCTGGCCCTGTACCTGCGCGGCGTCCGGCGCACCGAACTCTTCACACCTGAGCAGGAGTTTGAAGTTGCCACACGCGCCCGGGCGGGCGACTTCGAGGCGCGCCAGAGCATGATCGAACACAACCTGCGCCTGGTCGTGAGCATCGCCAAGGGTTATATGGGGCGCGGCGTTCCCATGGCCGACCTGATCGAAGAGGGCAACCTGGGCCTGATGCACGCCATCGACAAGTTCGAACCCGAGCGGGGTTTCCGGTTTTCCACCTACGCCACCTGGTGGATACGCCAGTCGGTGGACCGCGCGCTCATGTACCAGGGGCGGGCGGTGCGGTTGCCGGTCAACGTGGTGCGGGAAGTCCAGCACGTGATGCGGGCGCGGCGCATGCTGGAGAACGATGCCGCGCTGGTCGCCCGGCGGCCTGAAGGCATCCGGGTGGAAGATATTGCCGCGCTGCTGGGGCAGGAAACCAGCCATGTGGCCGATCTGCTTTCCATGGCCGAGTCGCCCCGCTCGCTGGACGCTGCGCTGGACAGCACCGGTGACGAGCATTCACTGGGCGACACGCTGGTGGACGAACTGGCGCTGGCCCCCGAAGACATCACCCAGTCGCACGAGGTCGACCGCTTGCTGCAGGACTGGGTGGGCGCCCTGACGGAGCGTGAGCGCGAGGTGCTGGAGGGGCGCTTCGGCCTGCATGACCGGGAGCCGGAAACCCTGGATGTGCTCAGCATCCGTCTGGGGTTGACCCGTGAGCGGGTGCGGCAGGTGCAAAACGAGGCGCTGTTCAAGCTCAAACGCCACCTGACGCGCAACGGCATCACCCGCGAATCGCTAATCTGACGCCGGGGTGGTGCCGGCGCGATGCCGCCGCCGCGCAGGGGCGGCGCCGTACCTGAGACAATTGCGGGTATGACAGAACCCATTTCGACTGAAAAAAACCTGCCCGAGGGCTGGCTCCAGGTGAAATCCCTGGACCTGGAAGCCCAGGGTGTTGCCCACAAGCCCGATGGCAAGGTGGTGTTCATTGATGGCGCGCTGCCTTTCGAGGTGGTGAGCGCCCAGATTCACCGCACCAAGAGCAGCTTTGAGAAGGGCACGCTGACCGAGATCCATGTGGAATCCTCGCAGCGCGTGCGCCCGGCCTGCCCGCATTTCGGCCTGCACGAAGGTGCCTGCGGCGGCTGCAAGATGCAGCATCTGCACATTGGCGCTCAGGTAGCGGTGAAACAGCGCGTGCTGGAAGACAATCTGTGGCATATCGGCAAGGTCAAGCCGGACAACATCCTGCGCGCCATTGAAGGACCGGCCTGGGGCTACCGTTACCGGGCCCGCCTGTCGGTGCGCCATGTGCGCAAGAAGGGCGCGGTGCTGGTGGGCTTCCACGAGCGCAAGAGCCGCTATGTGGCCGACATGAAGGAGTGCCACGTGCTGGCACCGCACGTGGGCGCCATGCTGATGCCCTTGCGCTCGCTGATCGCCTCGCTGGACGCCGTGGAGGCGTGCCCGCAAATCGAGCTGGCCGTGGGGGACATGGGCGGCGCCGACGTGACGGCCCTGGTGTTGCGCCACCTGGAGCCGCTGGGCGATGCGGACCTGCAGCGTTTGCGCGCGTTCGCGCAGGCGCACCCCGGCGTGCAGTGGTGGCTGCAGCCCAAGGGGCTGGACACCGTGCACCGGATGGACGAATTGCCGGGCCACACCACCGGGCAGCTGGCTTACGCCTTGCCCGAGTTTGGCATCACCATGCCATTTCGCCCGACCGACTTCACCCAGGTCAACCCGCACATCAACCGCGTCCTGGTGTCCCGGGCACTGGGTCTGCTGGCCGTGGGCAAGCAGGAACGGGTGATCGACTGGTTCTGTGGCCTGGGCAACTTCACCCTGCCGCTGGCCACGCAGGCGCGCGCGGTGCTGGGCGTGGAGGGCGCGGAGGCGCTGGTCGCCCGCTCCCGCGAGAATTACACCTTCAATCAGGCTGTGAGTCGCCATTTACCTGCGCTGGCAGCTACTGAATTTGTAGCGCGCAACCTGTTTGAAATGACGCCCGAAGTGCTGGCCGGAGATGGTGCCGCCGACAAATGGCTGGTGGACCCGCCGCGCGAGGGCGCCTACGCCCTGGTGCAGGCCCTGGCGGCATTGCGCCAGCGCATCAAAGACGGTGTGGCCAGTGGGGCGGAGCGCGCCTGGACGGCGCCCCGGCGCATTGTCTACGTGAGCTGCAACCCCGCCACGCTGGCACGTGACGCCGGGGTGCTGGTGGAGGCGGGGTACCGCTGCGCATCCGCCGGGGTGGTCAACATGTTCCCGCACACCGCGCACGTGGAAAGCATGGCGGTGTTTGAGTTGCAGGACTGACGCCAGTTGGTAGTCCGACCCGCTGCGTCGGGGTGCAGGCGGGTTACTCCTGCGTTTTTTCCGCAGCTTTGGATTTGGCCTCGGTCACCACCTCTTCGGTCGGCTCCGGGGGCTTCTTGCCGACCGGCACGATGCCTTCGATCTTGTTGTCGCGCATGTACTGGTCCATTTCCTTCCAGCCGGCAAAGACGGCGGCCTTGGAGGCCTTCTCGTTGAGCGCGTAGCAGTCTTCCAGGCTGCGCAGGCCGTGCCGGCAAGCGCTGCCGATGGCCCGGGCGTCGGCCTCGCGCTGGGCCTCCCTGGGGTCGGCCATCAGGCTGGCCAGGTCGCAACCGGCCAGCAACAGGGTCAAGGCGAAGAGGGTGAGGCGTGCGATCATGGGGCGGCAGTGGTGGGTGTCTGGGTTCTATATCGGCAAATTGTGCCGGGTATTGAGCCGGCGGTGCGCCGTACCGGCAAAGAAAAAGGCCCGAATGGGCCTTTTTCGCGGAGCGGGGCGGGGTGTCCGCCCGGGGCGATCACTCGCGCTCGCCGCCAAAGATGCCCAACAGGGCCAGCAGGCTCTGGAACACGTTGATGATGTCCAGGTACAGAGCCAGGGTGGCGCTGATGTAGTTGGTCTCGCCGCCGTCCACGATGCGCTTCAAGTCATACAGCATGTAAGCACTGAAGATGCCGATGCTGATCATGGACAGCACGACCATGCCGGTAGTCGACCCGACAAAGGCGTTGATCAGGCCGCCGATCACCAGCATGATCAGCCCGACGAACAGGAACTTGCCCATGCCCGACAGTTCACGCTTGATAACACTGGACAGCGCGGCCATGCCCATGAACACGCCAGCGGTGCCGGCAAACGCCGTCATGATCAGTTGCGGGCCGTTGCGGAAACCCAGGGTCGCCTGGATCATGGGCGAGAGCATCAGGCCCATGAAGAAGGTGAAGCCCAGCAGCATGGGCACGCCGGCGGCGGAATTCTTGGTCTTCTCGATACCGTAGATGAAGCCAAAGGCTACGCCCATGAACAGGATCATCCCCAGCCAGCCACGGAACAGCGCGGCCAGCCCCAGTTCAACGCCCAGCCAAGCCCCCAGCACGGTGGGCAGCAGGCTCAGCGCCAGCAGTCCGTAGGTGTTGCGCAAAACCCGGTTGCGCTGTTCGCTGGAAGCCAGATAGCCCAGATCCAGAGAGGTCATTCGGTTGTCCATGGTGTAACTCCTTCAAATACTGCCCGCAGCAGGTGGGGCCATTCTAGGGCTTATCAAGACCCTGCCGCGCCCGGGGCTGCCGCCAGACGTTATGCTTGCGCCCTGCAACCATAACAGAGACATTTGCCATGAAAACAAAAGCCATTCTCGAATTTTCCGACGTCCGGGCGATCGCCGCCGCTGCCGAAGCCGAAGCGGTCAAGAACCACTGGGCGGCCAGCATTGCCATCGTGGACGACGGCGGCCATCTGCTGTGGTTCCAGCGGCTGGACGGCGCGGCGCCCATTTCGGCCCACATCGCCCAGAGCAAGGCCCGCACCTCGGCCCTGGGCCGGCGCGACAGCAAGATCTACGAAGACATGATCAACGGCGGACGTGCTTCGTTCCTGAGCGCACCCATGCTTGAAGGCATGCTCGAAGGCGCCGTGCCCATCCTCAAGGACGGCCAGTGCCTCGGGGCCGTGGGTGTGAGCGGCGTCAAGTCCAGCGAAGACGCGCAGATTGCCAAGGCCGGCGTGGCCGCCGTGGCGTAACGGCGCACGCATTTACTCACTTTTTGATAGCTGCCTGCGCAGGACCTGTGCGGTCTGCAGGCCATTTTGTGCCTATTTTGTCAGGATGAGCTTGCCCTGGCGGGTGGCTTGCAGGCGGTAGCGCTGGCCGTTGTGCTCGATTTCGACGGCCTGGCGCGCACCCAGCAGGTCGGCGGAGTGCAGCACGGCACCGCCGGTGTCCGTAACCGGGCCCGTGGCGTCGGTGACGGGCGGTGCACCGGGTGGCGTTGCACCCGGATGGCGCGAAAGGGAAAGCGGGCGTTGCACGGTCAATCCGGTCAGTGGCCACTTGCGGCCGCCTGCGGCTCGGTAATGAAGCCGATCTTGCGCAGGCCCGCCTGCTGGGCCGCCGCCATGGCCTGCGCCACAAATTCGTAGCGTGCGGCCTTGTCACCCCGGATGTGCAGGTCGGGTTGCGGGTTCTTGCCCGCCTCCGCCTGCAGCAGGGCGGGCAGTTCGGCCTGCGTCACCCGGTTCTGGTTCCAGAAATAGCCGCCCTGGGCGTCCACGCTGAGCTGGATGGTCTCGGGCTTGGCGCTTACCGGCTGGCTGGTGGCGCTGGGCAGCTCCACGTTGACGGCGTTTTTCATCACCGGCACGGTGATGATGAAGATGATGAGCAGTACCAGCATCACGTCCACCAGGGGCGTCATGTTGATCTCGTTCATGACCTCGGAGTCGGTGTCGGCCGAGGTGTCGTGCATGCCAAATGCCATGGGAGTCTCCTTCAGGCTTTCTTCATGGCGACGATTTTTCCGTCGGCTGCGGCGTTGCCCACCCGGGCGCCCGTCAGGAAGTAGGCGTGCAGGTCGTGTGCAAAGCGGTTCAGGCGGGTCAGGATGGCCTTGTTGCCCCGCACCAGGGCGTTGTAGCCCAGCACCGCGGGAATGGCCACTGCCAGCCCCAGCGCCGTCATGATGAGCGACTCGCCAATGGGCCCGGCCACCTTGTCGATGCTGGCCTGCCCCGAGGCGCCGATGGCCATGAGCGCATGGTAGATGCCCCAGACCGTGCCGAACAGCCCGACAAAGGGCGCGGTGGAACCCACCGACGCGAGGATGGCTAGGCCCGACTGGAAGCGCGCCGTGCTGTCGTCGATGGCGTTGCGCAGGCAGCGGCTGATCCACTCGCTGGTGTCCAGCGTGTCGTGCAGCTGGGTCTTGGCGTTGCGGTGGTGCGCTGCGGCCTCGCGTCCGGCGAGCGCCAGTTGCACAAACGGGTTGCCGTCCTGCGGGCCCAGCCGGGCCAGACCGCTGTCGAAGTCTTCGCTGTGCCAGAACGCCTCGGTGCGCTGGCCCGCGCCCTGGTATTTGAAGATATCCAGCGCCTTGGTCAGGATGACGATCCACGAGGCCAGCGACATCAGCAGCAGCATCAGGGCGACCGATTTGGTCACCCAGTCGCCCTGGGTCCAGAGGCTCAAAAGTCCGAGTTGCGAATCCATAACTACTCCACTAAAAATTCAGATTGGGGTTATTCAAGAACAAAATTGAAAGGCACGTTGAACCACATGGCCTCCGGCACGCCGGCGCGCTTGCCGGGCAGGTAGCGCCAGCGCAGCGCGGTGGCCAGGGCGGACTGGTCCAGGCGGTCAAACCCGCTGGACTGTTTGATTTCGGCTTTCTGCGCCGTGCCGTCGGTGCCGATGAAGACCCGCACCACCACCTTGCCCTGTTCGCCCAGGCGCTTGCTCAGGGGCGGGTAGGGCGGCTTGGGGTTGTGCAGGTAGTCGGCGTCACTGGAGGGCAGGTCCACCCGCGCGGCGCTGCCGGTCGGGCTGCCGGCCGGAAACGGGGTGACAGTGCCCGTGGCGCCCGCGTTGGCTGGCGCCGTGGTGGTGGCCACGGTCGCCGGTGCGGTGCTGGCGGGGGCCGGTTCCACTGTGGCTTGCGGCGTGGGGGCCGCCACCGGCGCGGGGGCCTTGACCGGTGCCGGCGGCCTGGGTGCCGCGGGGGCAGGGCTGGGTGCCCGGGATGCTACGGTGGGGGGTACTGTGGCGGGTGCGCTGGGGGTCGTGATTTCCACCAGGATTTCCGCCGGCACCAACAATTCGGTCACGCGGCGCAGCAGCCCGGTTTGCAGCGCCCACAGCGCACCGATGTGCAACAGCACGACGCCAGCGACGATGGAGAGAGTGCGGTTCATGCGGACAGAGGGGTGTGAAAAGGCGGGAAAAAAAGACCACATAGTGTAGAAGCTGGCGGCGTGTTGCCTCGCGGGGCTTACGGGCGGCAAATCCACCAGGCTGATCCCACGGCCAGAAGCAGGCTGGTGCCCAGGGTTGATAGCAGGTTCATGGAGATCCTTGTGGAACAGGTTGGAGCAGGTTCATGCCGTGGGGTCATCAGAATTGGACGTTCAGGGTGACTTGCACATTGCGCCCCGCGCCCGGCACGTAGAACGCGGTGTACAGGGCGTCGGCGTAGAGGACGTTGGTCACGTTGGTGATGTTGCCCTTGAGTACGTAACGCTCGCTGAAGCGGTATTCGGTCATCAGGTCCAGCGTGGCGTAGGCGGGTGCCATGAAGCCGGGGTTGCGGTTGGGGGCCTGTTCGCTGCGGAAGTTGATGCCGCCCCCCACGCGCCAGGCGGAGTCGAGCTGGTAGGTGCTCCACACGGTACCGCTGTGGACCGGGGTCAACGACGGGCGTTCACCCGCGCGCTCGCCGGCGGTTGCCGTGGGTGCGGCCACGTCGATCATGGCGTCGGGCATCCACATGTAGGAACCGAACACCTCCCAGCGGGGCGTCAGGCGGCCGCTGATGTCGATTTCCAGCCCGCTGGTGTGGCGCTTGCCCGAGAGCAGCATGGCGGTGGCGGCGGAGTCAGGGTCGGTGTTGCGTTCGTTGTACTTGGTGGACTGGAACACCGCCAGCCGGGTGCTGAAGCGTTTGTCGGCGCTGTCGAGCTTGGCACCGAATTCGATGTTGCGGCTTTGCTCGGGGTCGGTGTTGGCGCTCAGGGCGCTGTAGGAGTAGGTGTCGGCCGAGGTGTTGAACGAGGTGCCGTAGGAAAAGTGGAACGAGCTGCGCGCGTCGGGCTGGTACAGCACGCCCCAGCGCTGGCTCCAGTCGGCAATGGTCTGGTTGTAGGAGGTGGTGATGGCGCCGCTGGCCGCGATGTTGTCGAAGTTGCCGCGCATGCGGTCAAACCGCAGGCCGCCCAGCAGCTTCCAGCTGGGGGCGATCTGCACCATGTCCTGGGCATACAGGCCCAGATTGTCGGCCACGAAGGCGCTGGAGACGCTGGTGGTGCGGGCGCCCTCGTCGATCCATGCCCCGTCGTCGGGCGTGCCCACCGTGGTGTTCGGCTTGGTGGCGGCGCTGACGCGGTAGACGTTTTTGGCTTCCCGTGCGAGGTCGATGCCTGCCAGTACCTCATGCTTTAGGCCCAGCGCGGAGAACTGGGTGCTGTAGTCGCTTTGGGCGTAGGTGGCGTCCAGGTCCTGGACTTTGGGGTTGTTGCCACGGGTGAGCACCGTGGCATCGGAGAAGTTGTCCAGTCCGGTGCCGGCGGCCAGCCGGATGGCGCTGGCCCGCAGGTCCCGGGTGTACAGGCCCTTGCGCAGCGTGGTCTTGAGCGTGCTGTCGTCCTGGAAGCGGTGCGTGTGGCTGGCCGTGACGTAGTTGGCGGTGCCCTTGTTGTAGTCGCTGGCCATGCCGTAGTAGGCGCTGGGGTCCAGGCGGTTGTTGAGCGTGCTGGACGACGTGGGGGCGGCGGACGTGGGTTTGATCCACGGCATGCCGTAGTTGATGCCATTGTTGTTTTCTAGCGTGTACACACTGAGGGTGACGTCGTCTGCCGTGTCGATGCCAAAGCGGTAGGCTGCGGCCAGACCCCGTTTGTCCACGCGGCTGCCCGCGCCATTATTGTCGGCCCGGGTGGCCATCGCGTTGATGCGCAGCGCGGCGTCTTCGCTGGTCTGGAGGATGAAGTCGCCGGTGACGCGGCGGTAGTTGTAGCTCCCCAGGGTGGTGGAGATCTCGCTGACGTCCTCGGTGCGGGGTTGCTTGCTGACCTGGTTGACGGCGCCGCCGGTGGAGCCCCGGCCAAACAACATGGACGCCGAGCCGCGCAGCAATTCGATGCGGTCGTTGGCAAAGGTGTCGCGTTCGTAGAAGGCCGGGTCGCGCATGCCATCCACAAAGATGTCGCCCGTGGTGGCCAGCGAGAAGCCGCGCAGGCGGATGTCCTCCTCACCGCCCTCGGAGGCCTGGAAGGTGACGCCGGCGGTGTTGTGCAGCACCTCCTTGAGGGTGTCCAGATTGCGGTCATCCACGAGGCGCTCGGTCACCACGGTGATGGACTGGGGAATGTCGCGCAGCTGCTGATTGCCCTTGCCGATGGCGGTTTGGGTGGTGCGGTAGGCGTCTTTGCCGGTCGTTGCCTCGGCCCGTTCCGTGATGACCACGGTGGGCAGGGTGGGGGCCGGATCGCTGGCGTCTTGTGCCGCAGCGCCCAGGGGGGCAATGAACAGCATGGCGCTGATCGGCAACAGCGTGCTCGGCGCTATCGGTTTTGTAGCTGCTTGCGCAGATTTGACGGGGCCTGGAGGGCTATTTTGGGTGCAATTTCGGCGTGGTGGCATGGCGGCAGCGGCCCGGGTGGGGCGTTGTTTGGCTGGCTATGGCACGGCGCTGAAGCGGTACGTGGCGTGGCTGGCTGTTGTGGAAATGGACAGCGCCTATTGTATATACAAATGCGAATCATTCCTATTAAAAATAAAAATGACCTTGCCGCAAGCATGGTGCGCCGCTTGGCGCACCGCGTCGGGGGTTAATACACCAGCCGCTCCGGGTGGATTTCCTGCAGGATGGTGGTGGCGATCTCTTCGATCGACTTGGTGGTGGTGGACAGCCAGCGGATGCCGGTGCGCCGCATC
Source organism: Rhodoferax sp. (assembly GCA_019449595.1). GTDB lineage: Bacteria > Pseudomonadota > Gammaproteobacteria > Burkholderiales > Burkholderiaceae_C > Allorhodoferax. The sequence goes on from JAGRPL010000004.1 coordinate 842,578, forward strand.
ATGGCCTCGGCCTCGCTGACTTCGTGGCGGCAGTTCTCCAAGGAGGCGTATTTGGAGTTGGGGCGGCGTTCGTTGCGAATCTCGCTCAACCGCTCGGGCTGGATGGTGAGGCCGAAGATCTTCCCCTTGTGCGGCACCAGGGCGGGGGGGAGTTGCCGGCGGTCAAAGTCTTCCGGAATCAGCGGGTAGTTGGCGGCCTTGAGGCCATATTGCATGGCCAGGTACAGCGAGGTCGGCGTCTTGCCACTGCGGCTGACCCCCACCAGGATGACATCGGATTGCTCCAGATCGCGGTTCATCTGGCCGTCGTCGTGGGCCAGCGAGAAGTTGATGGCTTCGATGCGGTTCTGGTATTCCTTGCTCTTGCTGGCATCGCTGAAGCGGCCAATGCGGTGGCTGGATTTGAGGTTGAACTCCTTTTCCAGCGGGTGCACAAAGGTGCCGAACATGTCCAGCAGCATGCCCTGGCATCCGTCCTGTATGACCTTGAGCACCTCCATGTTGACCAGGGTCGTGAACACAATGGGCCGGTAGCCGTCCACCACGCCAGTATGGTTGATCTGGCGCACCGCCTGGTGTGCCTTGTCCACGGTGTCGCAAAACGGCAGGCGGACGTGGCGCGCCTTGGTCTCGAACTGGGCGAGGATGGCGTTGCCGAATGTCTCGGCAGTGATTCCGGTGCCGTCGGAGACAAAAAATACGGTGCGGTGGGTCATGGTGGGGCAGGGTTGGAGTGTCAGAGTAGTGCAAGTGGGGATCGACGGTGTGGTTGGTGACCCCGTGGGGCGACCCCTACAATGTCTGCAATTTAGCGCATTTTTTGCATTTCCCGGATTTAACCAGAACAACGACAGACAACGGGAAATGGCGGCTGCAGGCGGGTCTGGTGCCGGCTTGAGGGCTGCAAAACGGTTTTAACTTCCGGAGCTTAGCAATGTCGAAACTTTTCAGCCCGACCGATTTGGTCGTACCTTTTGAAAACCTGCGCATGACCGATGTCGAGTCGGTCGGTGGCAAGAACGCCAGTCTGGGGGAGATGATCTCCCACCTGCCCACCGGCGTCAAAGTGCCCACCGGGTTCGCCACCACGGCCCACGCCTTCCGCGAATTCCTGAAATTCGGCGGCCTGACCGAAAAGATCAGCGCCAAGCTGGCGGCGCTGGACGTGGAGGACGTGCGCGCCCTGGCCCAGGTCGGTGCCGAAATCCGGGCGCTGGTCGAAGTCCAGCCGTTTCCGCCCGAGCTGGAAAAAGGCATTCGTGAGGCCTTTGCCACCCTCAGCGCCGGCAATGCCGATGCCACCTTTGCCGTGCGCTCGTCCGCGACGGCCGAAGACCTGCCCGATGCCTCCTTCGCTGGCCAGCAGGAAACCTTCCTGAACGTGCATGGCATCGAGGACATCCTGCACAAGATCCGCGAGGTGTTTGCCTCCTTGTACAACGACCGCGCCATCAGCTACCGCGTGCACAAGGGCTTTGCCCATGACGTGGTGGCCTTGAGCGCTGGTATCCAGCGCATGGTGCGCTCCGATCTGGGCGCTGCGGGGGTGATGTTCACCATCGATACCGAGTCCGGTTTTTCGGAGGTGGTTTTCATCACCTCCAGCTACGGTTTGGGCGAAACCGTGGTTCAGGGCGCCGTCAACCCGGACGAGTTCTATGTGCACAAGCCCATGCTCAAGGCGGGCAAGCGTGCCGTCATCCGCCGCAACCTGGGCTCCAAGCTGCTGCAGATGGTGTTTACCACCCCGGAAGAAAAAGCCCAGGGCGGCAAGCTCATCAAAACCACCGATGTGCCACCCGAGTTGCGCAACCGCTATTCGCTCACCGACGCCGATGTGGAGCAGCTGGCCCACTATGCCCTGGTGATCGAGCAGCACTATGGCCGCCCCATGGATATTGAATGGGGCAAGGACGGCGTGGACGGCCAGCTCTACATCCTGCAGGCGCGACCTGAGACGGTGAAGAGCCAGGCCGGCAACCAGGCCGAGTTCCGCTACAAGCTCAAGGAGTCGGGTTCGGTGCTGGTCGAAGGCCGGGCCATTGGTCAGAAGATCGGTACGGGCCCGGTGCGCATCGTGCACAACATCAGCGAGATGGACAAGGTGCAGGCTGGCGACATCCTGGTGACCGACATGACGGACCCCAACTGGGAGCCGGTCATGAAGCGCGCGGCCGCCATCGTGACCAACCGCGGTGGGCGCACCTGCCACGCTGCCATCATTGCCCGTGAACTGGGCATTCCGGCGGTCGTGGGGTGTGGCCACGCGACCGACGCCCTGAAGGATGGCATGCTGGTGACGGTGAGCTGTGCCCAGGGTGATACCGGCTTCATCTATGACGGTCTGCTGGAAACCGAAGTGACCGAAGTCCAGCGCGGCACCATGCCCGCGAGCCCGGTCAAGATCATGATGAACGTGGGCAACCCCCAACTGGCATTTGATTTCTGCCAGTTGCCCAACGAGGGCGTGGGCCTGGCCCGCCTGGAATTCATCATCAACAACAACATTGGCGTGCACCCCAAGGCCATCCTGGACTACCCGAACATCGATGCCGATCTGAAAAAGGCGGTGGAATCGGTGGCGCGTGGCCACGCTTCGCCGCGTGCCTTTTATGTCGACAAAGTGGCGGAAGGGGTTGCCACCATTGCGGCCGCCTTCTGGCCCAAGCCCGTCATCGTGCGCCTGTCGGACTTCAAGAGCAACGAGTACCGCAAGCTGATCGGCGGCAGCCGTTACGAGCCGGAAGAAGAGAACCCCATGCTGGGTTTCCGCGGTGCTGCGCGTTATGTCAGCCACGAATTCGGCGAGGCCTTCGCCATGGAGTGCGAGGCGCTCAAGCGTGTGCGCAACGACATGGGCCTGAACAACGTGCAGGTCATGGTGCCCTTTGTGCGTACCCTGGGGCAGGCCCAGCGCGTGACCGAACTGCTGGCCCGCCACGGCCTCAAGCGGGGCGAGAACGAACTCAAGCTGGTGATGATGTGCGAGATTCCCAGCAATGCCATCCTGGCAGACCAGTTCCTGGAGTACTTTGATGGCTTCTCGATTGGCTCCAACGACCTGACCCAGCTCACGCTGGGCCTGGACCGGGATTCGGGGCTGGAGTTGCTGGCGGCGGATTTCGATGAACGCGACCCTGCCGTCAAGGCGCTGATCAGTCTGGCCATAGCCGCCTGCAAGCGGCAGGGGAAATACATTGGTATTTGCGGCCAGGGGCCCAGTGACCACCCCGATTTTGCGCAATGGCTGGTGAACGAGGGGATTGTGTCGATTTCCCTCAATCCCGACTCTGTCATTTCTACCTGGCAGCAGCTCGCCGCCAAATGACGGTGCCGGCAGTCGCGCGCTTTGGGGCTCTGCATGCAGGGCTTCTGGCGCTGTGGTTTGCCGTGTCGTTTGGTGTGGTCTTTTTTGCCCATGACCTCCAGTTCGTGGTGGCGAACTGGCCGGTCGGGTTCTGGTTTGCGGCCCAGGGTTCGGTGGTGGTTTTCATCGCCATCGTGTTCCTGTTCGCTTGGCTTGCCAATCGGCGTGAGGGGCCTGAACCGGGGTTTGATGCCAGGGCTTATGCCCTGTACAAGCGCAAGCTGCATCGGCGGTTTGCCCTGTATGTTGCGGGCCTGCTGGCGTTTCTGTTGCTTTTGGCAGTGGCCGAGCGCTGGGGGATGTCCAAGGTCTGGGTAGCCGGCATCTTTCTTTCGGCAACCCTGGTTTTGTATGCCGTCATTGGGGTGTACGGCCGCACCGCGGACGCGGCCGAATACTACGTTGCCGGCCGGCGCATTCCTGGGATGTACAACGGCATGGCCACCGCGGCGGACTGGATGAGCGCGGCCTCCTTCATCAGCCTGGCGGGCGGGCTGTATCTGCAGGGTTTTTCCGGCACCGACGCCCAGTCCGGAGGGTTGGCGTATGTTTTGGGTTGGACAGGCGGGTTTTGCCTGGTCGCACTGCTGGTTGCGCCCTATCTACGGCGCATGAACCTGTATACGGTGCCCGACTTCTTCGCGGTGCGTTTTGGCGGGCGCTGGCCCCGCATGATTGCCGCATTAGCCGCGGTCTTGTGCTCCTTTACCTATGTGGTGGCGCAGATCTATGGCGTGGGGCTCATTACCTCCCGGCTGATCGGGGTTCACTTTGAGATTGGCATTCTGCTGGGGCTGGGCGGCGTATTGGTGTGTTCGTTTTTGGGCGGTATGCGGGCGGTCACCTGGACGCAGGTTACGCAGTACGTGGTCATCATTCTGGCGTTTTTGATTCCGGTTTCCTGGTTGTCCTACAAGCAGATTGGGAACCCGCTGGCGCCTTTCGCCTACGGCCAACAGTTGCAGAAGATCGCTGCCATGGAGCTGGAGTTGGTGAATTCGCCAGCGGAGCGGCAGGTGACGGATGAATTCGCCCGGCGGGCCCGTGTTTACGAACAAAAGCTGCAGGATGTGGATGAGGCCCTGCAGACCGAGCGGCAGGGTTTGCGTGATCAACTCCGCGCCATGGGAGGCATGAAAGCCGACGACGACCGTGCGATGCTGTTGCGCCGCGAGCTCGCCGCCGTGCCCAAGGACGCTGCTGCCGCCCGCGAGCTCTGGTCCCGGGAATTGACCGAAAACCTGGAGCGGGCCAAGCCTCTGGGAGGCATGCCTTCGCATACGACGCCGTTTGCAGGGGATCCTGTGGGCTCGGCGCAAGAGCGGGAAACGTTTCAGACCTCTCGACTGAATTTCCTGGCCCTGATGTTTTGCCTGATGGTGGGTACGGTCGGTCTGCCCCATTTGCTGACACGCTATTACGCTACGCCGACGGTGGCCGAAGCCCGCAGCTCGGTGGCGTGGTCCCTGTTTTTCATAGCCTTGCTGTACCTGTCGGCGCCGGCGTTGGCCGTGCTGGTTAAATACGAGGTGATGGCGCATCTGGTGGGGCAGCCGTTTGACCAGTTGCCGTCCTGGGTGGCGCAGTGGGCACGGGATGCAACGCTGTTGACGGTATCCGATGTCAATGGCGATCGCGTCCTGCAGTTCGCCGAGTTGAAATTCGGGGCCGATCTGGTGATGCTGGCCAGTCCCGAAATCGGGGGGCTGCCTTACGTGGTTTCGGCGCTGGTGGCGGCTGGCGGATTGGCCGCGGCGTTGTCCACGGCCGATGGCCTGCTGCTGACCATCGGCAATGCGTTGGCCCACGATGTGTATTTTGAGGGGGATAGCGACAAGGCCCAGGCCATGCGGCGGGTGATGTGGTCCAAGTTTGCCCTGCTCGTGGTCGCACTGGTTGCGGCGTATGTGGCGGCGCAGCGGCCAGCGGGCATTCTGTACCTGGTTTCGGCGTCGTTTTCACTGGCCGGCTCCGCTTTTGTCCCGGCGATGGTGCTCGGAATCTTCTGGCAGGGCGCTACCCGATCGGGCGCCGTGGCGGGCATGCTGGCAGGTCTGGGCATCACGATCTACTACATGGCTATCAATATACCGGCCGTGCGGACCTCGCTCGGGCTGGCGGGTGACGGGCTATGGTGGGGGATCCAGCCTGTATCGGCAGGGGTTTTCGGCGTCACGGCCGGATTCGCCATGACGGTGCTAGTGAGCCTGTTGGCCCGCCCGGAAAAGCCGCTAGCCGCACATAGCCAGCTTGGGCTATAATGGCAGGCTTCGCCTTGCTGCACCTCAATTAGACGCTGAGGGCAGCTTTTCTTACCCGAAGAGTTTTGAAAATCGGGATATCCAAAAGGAGTATCAATGCGTCACTATGAAATCATTCTCATGATCCATCCGGATCAGAGCGAGCAAGTTCCAGCCATGCTGGAGCGTTACAAGGGCATGATCACCGCTGGCGGTGGCAAGGTGCACCGCGTGGAAGACTGGGGCCGTCGCCAGCTGGTCTACATGATCAACAAGCTCGCCAAAGCCCACTATTTGTGCGTCAACATTGAAGCCGACCAGGCTGTGATGTCGGAACTGGAACACGCGTTCAAGTTCAACGATGCCGTTCTGCGTCACCTGACCGTGTTGAAGAAAAAGGCCGAAACTGGTCCTTCTTCCATGATGAAGTCGGTCGAGCGCGAAGATGCGCGCAAGACCCAACAGGCTGAGTACCAGGGTTAAGACGGCATTTTTGCCGACGGAGAGTGCCTGCCAACACGCTTGTCTTGAGTGCGTGCATTGCAGAGGCTGAGGCCCTGCGTTACACGCCAGCCGGATTGCCCGCCCTGAATCTGCGACTCGAACACGAGTCCGAGGTTCTGGAAGCAGGACAGAGCAGACAGGTAAAGGCGGCGGTGAAGGCGGTGGCCTTTGGAACGCTGGCTGAGCGGCTTGTTCAACAAGCCATCGGCAGTGTCTGGAGGTTCAGCGGTTTTCTGGCTACTCCCCGGAACGGCAAATACGTTGTGTTTCACATTCAAGAGTTTTCGCAAGATTAATTTTTTCAGGAGGCCCTCATGGCCACGTTCAAAAAATTCAACAAAGACAAGCGCCCCAAGCGCCCCGCACAAAATCTGCTGTTCAAGCGCAAGCGCTTCTGCCGCTTCACGGTGACCGGCGTCGAAGAGATCGACTACAAGGACATCGACACGCTGCGTGATTTCATTGCTGAAAACGGCAAGATCATTCCCGCACGCCTGACCGGCACCCGCGCCATTTTCCAGCGCCAGCTCAACACCGCTATCAAGCGTGCGCGTTTCCTCGCCATGCTGCCGTACAGCGACCAGCACAAGATCTAAGGAGTCCGACCATGCAAATCATTCTGCTCGACAAGGTCGTGAACCTGGGTGGCCTCGGCGATATCGTCAAGGTCAAGGACGGCTATGCCCGCAATTTCCTGATTCCCTCGGGCCGCGCTCGCCGCGCTACCGAAGCTGCCAAGGCGGAGTTTGAAGCCAAGCGTGCGGAGCTCGAAAAAGCTGCCGCTGCAAAATTGGCCGAATGCCAGGCGCTGGGCGAAAAGCTGGGTGGCACGACCATCAAGCTGACGCAAAAAGCCGGTGTGGACGGTCGTTTGTTCGGCTCCGTGACCAACTCCGACATCGCGGAAGAACTGGTCAAGAACGGTTACAAGGTGGCCAAGGCCCAGATCCGCATGCCCAATGGTCCGATCAAGACCGTGAGCGACAGCACGGTCAGCGTGGCTTTGCACACCGACGTGGTGGTGGATATCACTGTTTCCGTGTACGGCGAAACAGCCTGATCGGATATGGACGCCGGAGCCTGTTCAGGCTCTGGCCGAAATGACGCGAAAGCCGCCAGGGCCTGTCCCTTGCGGCTTTTGTATTTGTGGCACAGGTTATCCCGTGATTTCCACAACTTGCCCACATGTTGTACCGGATTTATGCCCAGTCTTTCCCTCGACACCACCGGGCAAGCCGCGTAGCATGCAGCGCAGTGCCGCACCATCTTCCATCGAGCTATTAATCCACCATGTCCGCCGTATTTTCCGCCGTAGACGAATACGGCCAAGACCGTCAAATTGCCCAGCTGCGTGTTCCGCCGCACTCCATTGAAGGCGAATCCAGTGTGCTTGGCGGCTTGCTGCTCGATAACGACGCCTGGGACCGCGTGGGAGACATTCTTGTCGACAGTGATTTCTACCGTTATGAGCACCGCCTGATCTATGCGGCCATTGGTTCGCTGGTCAACGCCAGCAAGCCGGCCGATGTGATCACCGTGTTTGAGCACATGCAGAGCCAGGGGCGGGCCGAGGAGATTGGTGGCCTGGCGTACCTCAATTCGCTGGCCCAGTACGTGCCCAGTGCTAGCAATATCCGCCGGTATGCCGAGATCGTGCGAGACCGCTCCATCTTACGCAAGCTGGTCAGCGCCAGTGACGAGATTGCCACCAATGCCTTCAATCCCCAAGGTCGGGCGGTCTCGGAGATCGTGGATGAGTCCGAGCAAAAGATATTCAATATTGGTGAGCAGGGTAAACGCAACAAGCAGGGCTTTCAGGCCATGGACTCGCTGGTCGTCAAGCTGCTTGACCGCGTACAGGAGATGGCCGACAACCCCAACGACGTGACGGGGGTACCCACCGGTTTCTATGACCTGGACCGCATGACGGCTGGCCTGCAGGCCGGTGACCTGATTGTGCTGGCTGCCCGTCCGTCCATGGGCAAGACCGCACTGGCCATCAATATTGCCGAACATGTAGCCCTGAACGAGGGGTTGCCGGTGGCGGTGTTCTCCATGGAAATGGGCGCGGCCCAACTGGCGGTGCGTATCGTGGGCTCCATCGGACGGATTGACCAGGGTCATCTGCGCACGGGCAAGCTGACCGATGACGAATGGCCGCGCCTGTCGGAGGCGATCGAGAAACTGCGCACCATTTCCCTGCACATCGACGAGAGTGCCGGTTTGAACTCCAGCGAACTGCGTGCCAATGCGCGGCGTTTGTCCCGCCAGTGCGGACAACTGGGGCTGATTGTGGTCGACTACCTGCAGCTCATGAGCGGCACCAGCAGCGACGGCGAGAACCGCGCCACCGAGTTGGGAGAAATTTCCCGGGGCTTGAAAATGCTGGCCCGTGAGTTGAAGTGCCCGGTGATCGCGTTGTCCCAGCTCAACCGCAGTGTGGAACAGCGCCCCGACAAACGGCCGATGATGAGTGACTTGCGTGAATCCGGCGCCATCGAACAGGATGCCGACATCATCATGTTCATCTACCGTGACGAGTACTACACCAAGGACGCCTGCAAGGAACCGGGCGTGGCCGAGGTCATCATCGCCAAACAGCGTAATGGCCCCACCGGCACCGTGAAATTGGCTTTCCTGAACCGGATCACCAAGTTCGAGAGCCTCGCCAGCAGCGGCGGGGACTACTAAGCCTTATTCTCCGGCCGCCCTGGTGTGCGGGCTGGAGTTTCTTCGTGGGCACATGCGCTGCCAACAGTCCACGCGCGCCTTCCTGCGTCGCACACATCTTGTGCATTTCTCGTTTCGGCTTTCGTCAATGGAGCAGGATTTGGCATATCCCGTTTCGCTCCGGCGATAGGTGTCGGGAAAATTGATTATTCGCAACTGCGTGGGGTGCGAGTTGGAGATTAATACCTCTCAGGCAGAACAAATTGTTACTTGTTTTAACGGCAGGTTCAGTTTTTCAGCTCGACGGCGTGGTCGCTGATCGGGGTTCTGCTATTGGTTCAGTTGCCTGTGCAAGGTGGCTGGTGGGTTGACCTAACTGGAGAGTAAATATGAAACAGCTGTATCTCGCAACGCGCCAATTTCTGCGTGACGAAGAGGGTGTAACCGCCATTGAATATGGCCTCATTGCGGCCCTGATTGCGGTGGCGGTGATTGCCACGGTGTATCTCGTCGGGCAGGAACTGAACAACACGTTTATCAAGATCAAGACCTGTTTGACAACGCCTGCAAATTGCGGCACCTGATGTCACAAGTGGCTTGAGCCAATGCGTCGGTGGTGGGGCACGCAGGTGCCTTCCCCACCGGGCGTGTTGGAGGAGATTCGTTGCACATTGCGGTGCAGGGGTTGTCGCACTTTAACCAAGGGTCACCATGAAGCACTTTGCTCTGGTTGTTCGGAAATTTCTTGAAGATGACCGGGGGTTGACGGCTCTCGAATACGGTTTGATTGCCGCCGTGCTGGTCATTGCGGTCATTGTCACGGTGACCCTGGTGGCGCAACAGGTCGACGCAACGTACGTGAATGTCAAGAACTGCGTTCTAAGTCCTTCCACCTGCAAGTAGTGGTTTCTATGATTCCCGCGCTCACCCCGGCAAGCTGGCAACTGTGGTGCTTTGCCACATTGGCACTGGTCATGCTGATGGCCATCGAGGCGGACCATCGCGAGCGCCGCATTCCCAATGTTCTGGTGGTGTTCACGATTGCGGCAGGTGTTGCCTTGCATGTCCTGGGGCCGGCCAACGAGCGGGCGGGCCTGTTCGACACGTTCCCGGGTGCCTTGGGTGCCGGTCAGGCCTTGCTGGGCATCGTGGTCGGCTTGCTTGTCTTTTTACCTTTTTATTTCTTTGGAGCCATGGGCGCGGGTGACGTCAAGTTCATGGCTGCATTGGGTGCCTTTACGGGGCCTTGGGACGCCATTGGTCTGGCTTTGACCATTCTGGTCGCCGGAGGCGTGTTGGCCCTTGCACGCATGTTGATGAAACGCAATTCTCGCGTGGTGCTCGGCAATGTAATGGTCTTACTGGGCAGCTGGGGGCGAGGAGGGCCGCAGGTTTTCAACCCCGCGACCCAGTCGGCGGATCGGATGCCGTATGCGTTTGCTTTTGCCCTGGGTCTTGTCGCGTACGGTTATGCACGACTTTCCGGCATCGGGGCATTTTAGGGCGCTGTTTTTTTGAATTTGAACAAGGAAGGTGAACAATGAAAAACACTCGGGCAATTGCCATGATATTGCTTTCCTTGCTGGCGGGAGCGGTCGCGGTCTGGCTGGCAGCACAGTGGGTGGGACAGCGAGCCAGCGAAAGCACCACCCTGGTTGTGGCGACCAGCACGGACCTGGATCCCGGGACGGTGTTGGGTGCAGAAATGCTGCAGATCGTCGCATGGCCTTCCAAATCCGTGCCGCCTGGCGCCTTCAACGAGGCCAAGAAGCTGGACGGACGGGTGGCCGTGGAGCGGATTCTCAAGGGCGAAGCCGTTCTGGAAGGAAAGCTCGCGCCGGTGGGTGCCATGGGGGGGTTGTCGTCCGCCATTCAGAGCGGCAAACGCGCCATCAGTGTTCAGGTCAACGAGATTGCGGGCGTAGCGGGCTACATCCGGCCGGGTAGCTTGGTGGACGTCATGGTCAATACCCGGGAAGACCGAGACAAGGCCATTTCAAAAATCGTGCTCGAAAAAATCCTGGTGCTGGCCGTCGCGCAGGATGACAAGCGCGACCAGACCAAACCCCGGGTCGTCAGCGCCGTTACGCTGGAAGTCGATCCCGAGCAGGCTGAAAAGATTGACCTGGCGCGCAACATCGGGACCTTGTCTCTGGTACTCCGCAACCCGCTGGACCGGGCAGGCACCGTGACCTCCGGTGCCCGTCGGGATGATTTGATGAGCACAGCGGCCGACACGGCGGGTGCCGCCGGATCTGCCCAGCCCTCTGCATCCAAGGCTTCGGCCCCACGCGCATCGTCACGCCCCAAGACGACGGGCACCGGTCGTGCAAGCGGCGGGAAAACCGGGACTCCCGAAGTTATCCGGGGTGTGCAGAAAGCCAACTCTGATTTTTGAGGCGCCAAATGAACAATACATCTAAATCTATTCGCAGCAACGGGATGCGGTTGTCCGTTTGTGTTCTTGCAATGGCGACCCTGGGTGCGTGGAGCAGCCATGCGCTGGGGCAAAAACCAAGCGTTACCAAAGGCAATACGACTGCCGGCACGGCTGCCCGGGCTAGCACCAGCACAGTTTCTGACTTGACTACGGTGGGGCCCGCCCTGGATCTGGTGATTGGCAAGTCCACGCTGATGCGCCTGCCATCTCCGATTGAGCGTATTTCGGTGGGGAACCCCAATGTGGCCGACATTTCGCTGATCAGTCCGGTCGAGCTGTACCTTTTGGGCAAGAGCTATGGGTCGACCAACCTGATGATCTGGCGCAAGGGTGGCGCGACGACCGCAATTGACGTCAACGTCAGCATTGATGCAGACCGGATGGAGAAGAAGTTGCGTGAACTCCTTCCCGATGAAAAAGGCATCAAGGTGCGCCCTGCAGCGGATTCTGTGATCTTGACCGGTACGGTTTCCAGTGCGACCCAGGCCAAATTTGCCGAAGATATCGCCAACGCCTTCGTGCGCGACATCAACCGCAACCTCATCTTGCCCATTACGGCTGGCAATGCCAAGGTGCAGTCGGGTACTACGCTTCCGGTGCAGGGTGCTTCGGCAACGGGCGCGAGCAGCGGCGCGAAAGTCGTGAACCTGCTGCAGGTGACCCAAGGCCAGCAGGTAATGCTGGAAGTTAAGGTTGCAGAGGTCTCCAAGACGCTGCTGGACAAGCTGGGCGTCAATTTCAATGTCGGCGCGACGACTGCCGGCATCACCTACAACATTCTGACCAATCTCTTGATCAACGGATCCGGTGCTGTCAGCATTCAGGGCAGCAACGGCAACCTGCTGAAGATTGATGCCGAGAAAAAAGACGGGCTGATCAAGATTCTGGCCGAGCCCAATATCATTTCCATCAGCGGGCAGGAGGCCAGTTTCCTGGCGGGTGGAAAGATCTTTATTCCCGTGGCCCGTGCCAACGGTACTACCGGCGGCAGCACCATTACCCTGGACGAAAAGGAGTTTGGGGTGGGCCTCAAATTCACACCTACGGTGCTGGATGGAGGGCGTATTCACTTGAAGGTGGCTCCTGAGGTGTCGGAACTCTCGCAAACGGGTTCGCCGTTCACCACGGTGGATGGAACCACGGCTATTTTGCCGAGTTTCACCACACGGCGTGTGCAGACAACGGTGCAGCTGATGGATGGTCAAAGTCTGGCGATTGCCGGCTTGATCAAGAACAATGTGTCCGAGACCTTCAAGCGGGTGCCTATCCTGGGTGAAGTTCCGATCCTGGGCGCCCTGTTTCGCAGCAGCGAGTTCCAGAACGACCGCTCCGAGTTGATGTTCCTCATCACGCCGCGTCTGGTCAAGCCGCTGGATGGACAGGCTGCCTTGCCAACCGACAGCTTCTCCCCCCCGAGTCGCGGCGAGTTCTTCATGAACGGCAAGATGGAAGGCAGTGGCAATCAGGACGTGCCTCCAGATCGGGTGAGCACACCAACAGCCCCGCCGGCGCCATCGTCGGGTGGTTTCGAAGTCAAATAACGGAGCGTAGCCATGTCCATTCAAAAATCACACACGCTGTTTTTGCTTCCGGTTCTTTTGGGCGTCTGTACGCTGGTAGTGGGGTGCGCCGCGTCAACACCTGAACTGGATGCCAAGTTTGGCGACGCCGTTCGCGCATCGCGCGAGCGGCAGACGCTGAATTCGACGGCATCGGTCAGCAAGGACCCCGTTCTGGGAATTGATGGCAAGGCAGCCGTCAACGCGCAGGACCGCTACCAGGACTCCTTCAAGTCGCCGCCCAAGACCTTTGAGATCCTGGGCATTGGTGGCTCCGTAACGGGGCAGTGACTGGTCCGGGAAAGTGATTTCAGGTGCGCACCATGGTCCGGTTCACGCTTATGCCTTCGTCCCCACGGCGACAACAGGGCGCCGTTACGGTGCTGCTGGGTTTTACCTTGGTGGTGTTGATCGGCTTTGCGGGTCTGGCGATTGATCTGGGACGCTTCTTTGTCGTCAAGAGCGAACTGCAGAACGCGGTTGATGCCTGCGCCCTGGCTGCCGCATCGCAGTTGCGCCCCGGTCAGAACAATGCTTCCGCGTTGACGAAGGCCGTGGCCTATGGTCGGCTGTTTTCCACCGGGGGACTGGGCAACCTGGATGCCATCAAGAACCGCGCCAATTTCCAGAGCGAAGTTGTCGCCATCGCCGCAGACCAGATTACTTTTTCCGACACCATCAATGGGACGTACCTGGACAGCAGCAGCGCCAACTACAACACGGCAGCGTACGCCAAGTGCAGCTATCCCTTGAGCGGCCTGCCCATTTATTTCATGCAGCTGATCAATCCGGACTTTGTCAGCCAGACGGTCAGTGCCATGGCGGTTGCCACGCAGGCGCCATCGGCCTCGGTCTGCGCCATTCCCGTGGGCGTGTGCAAGGCGTCGGGAGGGACTGCGTCGAACAATTACAACCTGACGCCGGGCCAGTGGTTGGTTGCCAAGGGTGCGGCCCCGTATGGAACCGGCAATTTCGGCTGGATTGATTTCACGCCCCCCAATGGCGGGGCGAATGAACTGGCCGATTTGCTGCAGGGCAGTGGTCAGTGCGAGATGGTCGCGGGTGCGAAGGTGGGGGAGCAAGGCCAGAAAACCAGCTTGGATGTAGCTTGGAATAGCCGGTTTGGCGTCTACAAGAATGGTGGTGGTAATCCCAGCCTCAGCGATGCGCCGCCCGACTTTACGGGGTATGCCTATTCAACGGACAGCAAGAGTTGGCCGTCGGCTTTCAATGCCTATTCGGGTACACCCACCGTTCCTGGTGTGGTCAATTTTCAGACGGCGCGCAGCGGCCATTTGGCCTATCAGAGTGGTGCGCCCTTTGGGACCAGCGGTGGCTACTCTGCGGTGTCATCGGCGAACCTTGTCACGTATGGTCGGGATCGCCGGTTGGCAGTAGCTCCGGTGGTGGACTGCTCGGTCTGGAACACCAGTGGCAATGCGCAGCCCTCTGTGGAAGGCTGGGCCTGTGTGCTGATGCTCAGTCCTATGAATGTTGGGAGCGCGCCCAATGAAGCTACCTTGGAATACATCGGTTTGAGCAATGTCGCCGGCAGCCCGTGTGCGTCATCCGGGGCGGCCGGTACTGCGGGTCCCCTGGTCCCAGTCATGGCGCAGTGAGAAGACGATCATGAAGCAACACAAGCAAAGAGGTGTCGCCGCGGTGGAGATGGCTCTGATCATGATGCCCATGCTGATCCTGTGCTTTGGCATTGTCGAGTTGGGGCGTGCGCTTTATATGTACAACGGCTTGGTGAAGGCGACGCGCGGGGCGGTCCGGTACATGACGACCCAGAGCCTGTCCAGCCCACCAACCGGAGAGACAGCGGCCTCGATCCGGCTCAAGGCCCGGTCATTGGCGGTGTGTGGTGCTACCGATTGCTCCGGCAAGGAACCGTTGACGCCGGGCTTGGTCCTGGCGCAAGTGTCGGTCTGTGATTTGCTCAGTTGTCCCACCACGCACAGCAATGTTTCCACAGGGCAGGGCACGGCAAACCTTGTGTCTATCACCATCGGCGGGACGGGCGCAGCGGCCTATGACTTCATGTCGCTTATGCCATGGGTGATTCCCAATATCACGTTCGCCCCGGTCACGACGACCATGGTTTCTCAGTATTTTTAGGGAACGGGCTGTGCGCGCACCTTTACATCTTCTGGCGAACCATGCAGCGCCGCGGCGCAGGCAGCGAGGCGAGGCAATTGTCGAGTTTGCCTTGGTGGCGCTCATGTTCATTACCCTGCTGCTGGGCATCATGGAGTTTGGTCGCTGGATGTTCACGCTCAATGCCGCGGGGGAAGCCACCCGGTGGGGAGCACGTCTGGCCACGGTGTGCGATTTGAATGATTCCCGCATCAAGGAGAAGATGCGCTACATCTTGGCCAATGTGGATGACGCGCAGATTTCCATTACCTATGCGCCCGCAAATTGCGATGCCAGCAATTGCAAAACAGTGGAGGTATCGATCGTGAATGCGACCTTTACGCCCCTCATTCCCTTTTTCGGCGTCGCTTTGCCACTCCCGGCGTTTACCACCAATTTGCCCCGGGAGCTCATGAAAAGTACGGGCAATCCGGTGTGTTCGTAAACCAGCGGCAAGACTATTAAAAAACTAACCAAGGGATGTTGCTATGACACTTAAAGTATCGGCCATCTTCGAATCCAAGCAGATGCTGGACGGAATGGCTGCATCCATTGCCGTGCTGCCGCAAATTCAGTTCACGGCGCATAAAGGTGCGTTCGAGCAGCTGACGGATGTGTTGCAGAGCGATAAACCCGATGTGGTGATTCTGGAATTTCCCAATGCGGATGAGAAGGCCATTGCGCAAGTCGAGTTGGCCTTGCAAGGGGGCCATGAAACGCATCTGATTTTGGTCAGTCCGGACCGTTCGGTGGAGTTCCTGATGCGTGCCATGCGTGCGGGTGTTCGACAAGTTCTGCCCACGCCGCTCGAGTTTGCCAGCGTGCAGCAGGCGCTGCAGCACGCGCGCGGCAACCAGGCCAAGGCAGCCCGTGCGGAGAAGCAGTCCGGTCTGGTCATTGGCATGGTGGGCTCCAAGGGAGGAGCCGGATCCACTTTCCTGGCGACCAATCTGGCTTACGCCCTGTCGCGTCAGGGCAAGCGGGTGGCAGTGATTGACCTCAACCTGTATTTCGGCGATGCCGTGGTGTTTTTGGGTGACAGCAAGCCAACCTCCAACGTGGTGGACCTCGCACGCAAGTCAGAAGGGCTTGATGCAGTCTTGCTGGATTCCAGCATGATCAAGCTCGGCGAGCGCCTGCACATTCTGGTTGCCCCGGAATCACCGGAATACGTGAAGTATGTGTCACCTTCGGATATCGAGCGGATCATCCGGCTGGCGCGCACGTGCTACGACGTGGTTGTTATCGACGCCAGTGCCTTGCTGGACCCGTTGACGGTCCAGGCACTGGACATGGCCGACATCATCTACCTCTCCCTCCAATTGAACTTGCCTTTTGTGCGGGCAGCCAAGCGCATGGTCGAAGAGTTCCGGGGGCTGGGTTACTCCAACGAAAAGATCAGGGTCGTCATCAACCGCTTTGAAAAAGGGGGAGAGATCAAGCTGGAAGACGTGGAAAAGGCGACCCTGCTGAAAGTCAATCGCACTATTCCGAACAGCCACGGCCCCGTGACGGATTCGATCAACCAGGGCATTCCCTTGCTGGAGCTGGTACCGCGGGATGCCGTGTCCCATGCGCTGCAGGAATGGGCACACGAATTAGCACCGACATCGCAGCCGGTTGAAGCCGGCTGGTGGCATGGAATCAAGAGGTCCTTATCATGAGTTTGCGAGACACCAAAAACAGTTCCGGCACCCATCTGGGGTCCGAGATTTGGGAGGGAACCCGGCCACGGGAAGTCTCCGAGTACTACAAGCTCAAAGCCAAATTGCACCAGGACTTGATAGGTCGGGTGGACCTGGAAGTTCTGGGAAACATGCCGGCGGACCGTCTGCGGGAGGAGTTGGCGGGGCTGGTTGAAAAGATGCTGGATGCCTCCGGTGTTGCGCTCAACTCCGCAGACCGCAAGCGCATGGTTCTGGACATCCAGAACGAGGTCATGGGGCTGGGGCCACTGGAGCCCTTGCTTGCGGACACCACGGTGTCGGACATTCTGGTGAATGGCCCGAAGAAGGTGTACGTGGAGCGGCGGGGGCGGCTGGAAGCGACCGACGTGACGTTTACCGACACGGCCCATCTGATGAAGATCATCGACAAGATCGTCTCCCGGATTGGCCGTCGCATTGACGAGTCCAGCCCCATGGTGGATGCCCGTCTGGCGGACGGCTCCCGTGTGAATGCCATCATTCCGCCGCTGTCCCTGGATGGCCCCCTGCTTTCGATCCGCCGCTTTTCCGCCATCCCTCTGAAGACCGAAGATCTGATTCGCTTCAAGACCCTGACGCCCGAACTGGCCGCCCTGCTCACGGGAATGGTGCATGCCAAGCTGAACATCCTTATTTCCGGCGGTACCGGAACCGGGAAAACAACCTTGCTCAATGTGATGTCCAGCGCCATTCCGCCTACCGAGCGGATTGTGACGATTGAAGACGCGGCCGAGCTCCAGTTGCAGCAGCCCCATGTGGTGCGGCTGGAAACACGGCCGCCCAACATCGAAGGCAAGGGGGAAGTCACACAACGGGCGCTGGTGCGCAACAGCTTGCGGATGCGGCCTGACCGCATCATCGTGGGTGAAGTCCGTGGCGTGGAGGTTCTCGACATGCTGCAGGCCATGAATACCGGGCATGAGGGTTCCATGGCGACCGTGCACGCGAACACTCCCCGTGACGCCCTGACGCGCCTGGAAAACATGGCGGGGATGGGGGGGGTGAGTGTGCCGCCGAAAGTCATGCGGCAGCAGATCTCTTCCGCCATTTCCGCCATCATCCAGATCGGCCGCCTGACGGATGGGCGGCGCAAGTTGATCAGCATGCAGGAGGTCGTCGGCATGGAAGGCGACATCATCACCATGCAGGAAATCTACTCCTTCACCCAGACTGGCATCGCGGACGATGGAACAGTGGAGGGCTATTTTGGTGCGACAGGGGTGCGCCCTGAATTCATGAAACGGCTCAAGGCGTACGGCATCAACGTGTCCGACCAGGCGTTTGATCCTCGTAAAACTTACCAATGACACCATGAGCACTACCTATGCTTTGTTTTTGATGCTGGGGTTCCTGGCGGTGTTCCTGTTGCTGGAGGGATTGTTCCAGCTGTGGAACAGCACGCGAAACCCGGAAGTCAAGCGGGTACGCCGGCGCTTGCGTGCGATGGCGACGGGGCATTCCCAGTCTGCCCCTGGTGAGCTGGTCAAGCGGCGTACGTTGAGCAAGATTGCTCTGGCGCATGAGTTGCTTTCGCTTATTCCGGGAATCCAGCGCCTGGATCGGCTTTTGTTGCAGGCCAGTTCAGGTCAAACCGTCGCCTTCCTTCTGGCAACCTGTCTCTTGGCTGCCTTGGCTGGCGCCGTGCTGGCTACGGCATTCCATTGGACGTTGCTCTGGGGGCTGGTGCTGGTGATCGGACTGGCTTCGCTGCCCGTGCTGCGCTTGCGGTGGATTCGGTCCCGGCGCCTGAAGCAGCTCAGTGCCCAGCTGCCCGACACACTGGACCTGATCTGCCGCGCCTTGCGGGCGGGGCACGCGTTCTCTTCTGCACTGTCCATGGTGGGCAATGAGGCTCCCGAGCCGATTGCGACCGAGTTCAAGACGACGTTTGATGAAATCAACTTTGGCATCTCAACCAAGGATGCACTGACCAATCTTGCGGTCCGGGTTCCGATCGCGGATATGCGGTTCTTTGTCATGGCCGTCATCATTCAGCTTGAGACCGGCGGCAATCTGGCAGGCTTGCTGGCCATGCTGTCCAACCTGATCCGTGAACGGTACAAGCTGTTTGGCAAGATTCGGGTGCTGGCCGCAGAGGGCAAGTTGTCCGCCTACATCCTGACAGCCTTGCCGTTTTTTGTGGCAGGCGCCATTCAGGTCGTGAATCCCGGCTACATGCGCATCTTGTTTACGGATCCCACGGGCATTTCCATCACGATGGGTGCCCTGGGCATGATGGCCTTGGGGGTGTTCCTGCTGTGGCGCATCACCAGTTTCCGCGTTTGAGAGGGTAGACCATGTTGAATGCCATTTTGATTGCGGTCTTCATATCCATAGCCGGGCTGGTGCTGGGAATCGGCATGTGGTTCAACCGGGGCGAGGCGTTGGGCCGCCGGTTGGGGCAGCTGAAAGAGCATGCGGAGACACCGTTGGACCAGTCGGTGCAGTCGGGTTCGTCCTGGCTGGCCAAATTGGCCCGGGTTTTTACCCCCATTGCAAGCCTGTCGACGCCCAAGGATGCCGGCGACGCGTCGTACCTGCGGGTTCGGTTCTTCAATGCGGGCTTGCGTCAGGCGTATTGGCCCATGTTGTACCTGGGAGCCAAGAGCATTTTTGCCTTGTCGTTTCCGCTGGCTTTTTTGGTCTACGGTGGGTTTTTCAGCGATACCGGCATTGCCAAGGCAACGCTGTTTGTCATGTTCCTGCTGTCAGGCCTGGGTTACTACCTTCCCAACCTGATCCTGAACCTGCTGATTCATACGCGACAGCGGGAACTCGACGAGGCCTTGCCCGATGCCATTGACCTCATGACCGTTTGCGTGGAGGCCGGCTTGGCCATTGATGCCGCCATGCGGCGTACCTGCGAGGAACTGGACATGCGCAGCCCGGCTCTGGCAGAGGAGTTGAACCTGGTGACGCTGGAGCTGCAAGTGGGGGCCTCGCGTGAAGGGGCCATGCGCAACCTGGCACTGAGAACCGGGGTGGCGAGCGTTGCAACTTTTGTGACCATTCTGCTGCAGTCCGGCCAGTTCGGAACCAATATTGGCGACTCCCTGAAGGTGTTGTCCGACACCATGCGCGAACAACGCAAGCTGCGCGCCGAGGAAAAGGCCGCGAAGGTTCCGCTGAAGCTCCTGTTTCCCATGATCTTTTTCATCTTCCCGGCATTGTTCGTGGTTCTGCTGGGGCCGGCCATGATCAGTGTCTTCCGGGTGCTGCTGCCCACCCTGGGTTCGGTACGTTGATTTTTTAGGAGAATCGCATGCGCCACTACGGAAAACTCCTGGCAACCGTGTCCACCGGTACGCTGATGGGATGCACGCAGCTTTCCATGCTGCTGTCTCCCGGCGACCCGGCCGTAGCCCAATCGACCAAGGGCACAACGGCGGTGGCGCGCGCGAACAAGCCCGCCTCCAACATCGCCACGCCGGCCTCGGCGGTGGACGCCTGGTTCCTGCAGGGGAAAACCGCCCACGGCGCCGGGGAACTGGTGCGCGCCGAAGAGCAGTACGGCAAGGTTCTGGAAAAAGACCCCGCCCACGTGGGGGCGCTCAATGCCATGGGGGTGCTCTACGCCCAGACCCATCGGCTGGACCAGGCCGTTGCGCTATTCCATCGGGCGCTGTCTGCAGAGCCCCAGGCATCCCATGTGTACAACAACCTGGGGTATGCCCTGTTGCTGGCCGGACGGCTGGACGAGGCGGACTCGGCCCTGCAACGCGCGCTGG
This sequence comes from Rhodoferax sp., assembly GCA_019449595.1. Taxonomy (GTDB): domain Bacteria; phylum Pseudomonadota; class Gammaproteobacteria; order Burkholderiales; family Burkholderiaceae_C; genus Allorhodoferax. Next base: position 862,931 of record JAGRPL010000004.1, read on the forward strand.
ACTTGAGCCCGGCGCGGCCGTCAACCCTGAAAAACCGGGAGCTGTTGGTCCAGGCCAAACTGGCGCGCGCGGTGGCGTTGCAGCCTGTGACCGAGGCGAACGCACAACCCAGCCCCTCGGGTCAAAAGATCGTCGAGGTCGCTCCCAACGTGTACGAGTTGCGGGACAAACCCGTTGCAGTGGCGGCAGTGCCCTCGCGGGCGGTTCCGACCGCTGCTGTTGCAGCGGCCAGTATTTCGCCGGCAGAGCGTGAAGTGGCACGTGCGGGAGGAGCCCGTTCGTCGGTTCCGCAGCCTGCCGATGCCGCCGCCCTGCGCGGAGTCAAGATTGAGGTTTCCAACGGCGTGGGCATCCGGTACATGGCACGCCGTACGGCTGAGCGTCTGGCGCCCATGGGGTTGGTTACCACACGCCTGACCAACCAGACTGGTTTCCGGCAGACGCAGACGGAGATTCAGTTCGGCGCCGGACAGCAGAATGCCGCCGTTGCCTTGTCCGCCAAACTGCCCGTGGCTGTACAGGCCGTTCCCGCCCGTGTGCTGGGGCAGAACGTGCAGATGCGTCTGGTGCTAGGCCATGACCTGGCGGGCAAGGCCATTGCAGCGTGGCTGCAGGCAACCGAAGCCTCTACCGCAGCAGTGGTGCTCCGCCACGACGGCTGGCTCTGGGCCTAGCCACGGCACCGGCCCATCCAGGGTGGATAGGTCGGTGGTGGTTCAGGGCGTATCGGGCTACAGCACTTCGCTGGCGAAATCGGCCAGGCGTGAACGCTCGCCGCGCGCCAGTGTGATATGGCCACTGTGAGGCCAGCCCTTGAACCGGTCGACGGCAAAGGTCAGTCCGGATGAGCCTTCGGTCAGGTAAGGGGTGTCGATCTGGGCCAAGTTTCCCATGCAGATGATCTTGGTGCCGGGGCCGGCACGGGTGATCAGCGTCTTCATCTGCTTGGGCGTCAGGTTCTGCGCTTCGTCGATGATGACGTACTTGTTCAGGAACGTGCGCCCGCGCATGAAGTTCATGCTCTTGATCTTGATGCGGCTGCGAATCAGCTCGTTGGTGGCGGCGCGCCCCCATTCGCCAGCACTGGTGTCGGTTTTACCCAGGACTTCCAGGTTGTCGTCGAGCGCACCCATCCAGGGCCCCATTTTTTCTTCTTCGGTTCCAGGCAGGAAGCCAATGTCTTCACCCACGCTGACGGTGGCGCGGGTGACGATGATTTCGGTGTAGCGGCGGTCTTCCAGTACCTGCGTCAGACCGGCGGCCAGGGCCATCAGGGTCTTGCCGGTGCCGGCGGTACCGGTCAGGGTGACGAAGTCGACTTCCGGATCGGTGAGCAGGTTCAGGGCAAAGTTCTGCTCGCGGTTGCGTGCAGTGACCCCCCATACGGCATTCTTGAGGTGGTTGAAGTCCCGCAGGGTCTTCAAAACTGCGGTGCTGCCCCGGATTTCAGTGACCCGGGCGTACAGGCTGGGCTCGCCGGGGGATTCGAAATACACGAACTGGTTGACCAGCAAAGCCGGAACAATGGGGCCGTCGATCTTGTAGAACGTGTGCTGACCTTGCTGCCAGCTCTCCACGGTCTGTCCGTGGGTGGCCCAGAAATCGGTGGGCAGGGCGAGGGCGCCGGAGTACAGCAGGTCGCCGTCTTCCAGGGTCTTGTCATTCTGGTAGTCGTCGGTGGCCAGGCCCAGGGCGCGCGCCTTGACGCGCATGTTGATGTCCTTGGACACCAGCACCACTTCGCGCGGGGCCATGGCCTTGCGCAGGGCTTCCACCACGCCCAGGATCTGGTTGTCGGCCTTGCCCTGGGGCAGGCTGGTGGGCAGGGCGTAATCCAGTGGCTGGGTCTGGAACAACAGCTTGCCGCGGGCGTCGCGGTTGCCGGTGCTGGATAGCTGGAAGCCGGCGGTGATGTCGGCGCCGGGCGCTGCGGCCAGCGCGTCCAGGGTGCGGCTGGTCTGGCGGGCGTTGCGGGCGACTTCGGTCATGCCCTTCTTGTGTCCGTCGAGCTCCTCCAGCACGATCATGGGGAGGTAGATATCGTGTTCCTCAAAACGGAACAGCGACATGGGGTCGTGCAGCAGCACGTTGGTGTCCAGCACAAACAGCTTGGTGGGGCCGGTGCGCGGGGCCTTGCGGGAACGGGTTGTGGCGCGGGTTGTGTCCGCTTCCGCCGGTACCGGGGCCTGCGCGGTTGCCGGGGCCTTGGCCGCAACGGGTGCCACGACCGGCGGTGTCAGCAGCGAGGGGACGGCCTTGCGGGCGCCGTCCCTGGTCTTGGGTTGCTGGGCCGCGCGGCCGGACGGCTGCGGCGGTGCTACGTCAACCGGTGCTGGCTTGCGTGCGGGCCGGCTGGCGCTGCGCGCAGACGCTTCAAACGCCTTGGGGGGAAGCCGGTCAGCAGGTTTGGTGGGGGCAGGGGGCAAGGGCATGGATTAGGGCTCGTGGATGGAGGAAAGGGAAGAAATGCCGGCGCAAAAGCAAAAAAGCCGCCTTGAGCCAAGGCGGCTTTTTGTGGGAGCGCGGTTGCGGTCTTCAACGGCATCGGATCATTATGCATGAGCATCACAACGCCATTGTGGCAGCATGTGCCAAAACACAACAGGCCCGGGTCAGGCGGCCTTTTTGAGCGCCTTGACGGCTTTGAGCACATCGTCCACATGGCCGGGGACCTTCAGGCCGCGCCATTCTTCCTTGAGCACGCCGTCGGCGCCAATCAGGAAGGTGCTGCGCTCGATGCCCTTGACCTTCTTGCCGTACATGATCTTGTTCTTGACCACACCAAACATGTGGCACATTTTTTCTTCGGTATCGGCAATCAGCTCAAAGGGCAATTCCAGTTTGGCCTTGAACTCGTCATGGGATTTCATGTTGTCGCGGGAAACGCCAAACACGGTTGCCCCGGCTTTCACGAAATCCTTGTATTTGTCGCGAAACTGCATGGCTTCGGTCGTGCAACCGGGGGTGTTGTCCTTGGGGTAAAAGTACAAGACCATGGTATTCCCGAGGTGGGTGGTGTTGCTTACCTTGATGCCACCGGTCGCATTGGCTTCAAATTCGGGTAGGGGTTTGTTGACAACGATCGCCATAGGGTGTTTTAGTCTCGCGTGCTGGATGTGTCAGTCAATAGCAGAGGGTGCCAGCTGTGACAGCGCTGACACACCTCGACTGCAACCCGTGATTTTACTCTGAAAAGCCGTCTTCTGCCTTATAAGGGCTGCCGGGCTTATAACAAAAGGGCTGCAACGACGCGCCGGCCTTCTCCGGCCAGGAAGTTGTAAGTCCGGCAGGCTGCCTGCGTATCCATGGTTTCCAGGCCAATGCGCCGGGCGTACAGGGCTTGCAGCCACTGGGCCTGCGGAAAGCGGATGCGTTCGCCGCTGCCAAAAATGACCAGTTCGGCGTCCAGCCCGGCCAACTGCGCAAAGTGGCTGGACTGCAGGTCTTCAAACCGGGCGCAGTTCCAGTCAAACTGGGCGCCGGTTGCGCTGATGACGATGCTGGAGCTGATTTTTTCGCCGTTCACGGCCACCCATCCGGGCCCGTAACCGCTGATGGAGGGCCCCCGGATGGTGTCTGGCTGGAGTTTCATGGTGATGCCCGGGTGAAAATTGAATGCTGCACCGCACCAGCTAGGCGCGGAACTGTGGTCAAATTATAGGTTTCGCCCTGTGCTGCTGACTTCCGGAGGGACTTTGAGAACCATTCAAAAATCTGCCAAGCTGGCCAACGTCTGCTACGACATCCGCGGCCCCATCATGGACGCGGCGCGTCAGATGGAGGAAGAGGGCCACAAGATCATCAAGCTCAACATCGGCAACATGGCGCCGTTCGGCTTTGATGCGCCCGAGGAAATCCAGCAGGACATGATCCGCAACCTGCCCAACTCGGCCGGGTACTCGGACAGCAAGGGTATTTTTGCGGCGCGCAAGGCCGTGATGCACGAGACGCAGAAGCAGGGCATCAAGGGCGTGACCCTGGATGACATCTACTTGGGCAACGGCGCCAGCGAACTGATCGTGATGGCCACCAACGCGCTCCTGGACTACGGCGATGAACTGCTGCTGCCCGCGCCCGACTACCCGCTGTGGACGGCGGCCACCAGCCTGTCGGGCGGCACCCCGGTGCACTACCTGTGCGACGAGGCCAATGGCTGGATGCCCAATCTGGATGACATCCGCGCCAAGATCACGCCGCGCACCAAGGGCATTGTGGTCATCAACCCCAACAACCCCACCGGCGCCCTGTATTCGGACGACCTGCTGGCGGGCATCGTGGAGGTTGCACGCGAGCACGGCCTGGTGATCTTTGCCGACGAGGTGTACGGCAAGGTGCTGTACGACGGCGTGCGGCACACGCCGATCGCCACGCTCAGCGAAGACGTGCTCACACTGACCTTCAACTCCCTGTCCAAGGCCTACCGCTCCTGCGGTTACCGGGCGGGCTGGATGGTGGTGACGGGCGACAAGAAGCCCGCGCGCGACTACATCGAAGGCCTGAACATGCTGACCAACATGCGCCTGTGCGCCAACGTGCCCGGGCAGTACGCCGTGCAGACGGCGCTGGGGGGCTACCAGAGCATCGACGACCTGGTGTGTGAAGGCGGGCGCCTGCGCAAGCAGCGCGACCTGGCGTATGAACTCATCACCGCCATTCCGGGGGTGAGCTGCGTCAAGCCCCAGGCCGCGCTGTACATGTTTCCCAAGCTCGATCCGGTGATGTACCCGATCGAGAACGACCAGCAGTTCTTCCTGGAGCTGCTGCAGGAAACCAAGGTGATGCTGGTGCAGGGAACGGGCTTCAACTACCCCGACAACCAGCATTTCCGCATCGTCTTCCTGCCCCATGAAGACGACCTGCGCGAGGCCATCAGCCGCATCGCCCGTTTCCTGGAAGCCTATCGCAAGCAGCACAGCAACTGATTGACTAGTAATTTGATAGCAGTCCACGCAGTATCTGCGCGGGTTGCAAGCGTAAACCTTTAAGAAATTTATGAAACCGATTCAAGTAGGCCTGTTGGGCATTGGTGTTGTGGGCGCGGGTACCTTCCAGGTGCTCAGGCGCAACCAGGAGGAAATCCAGCGCCGGGCCGGCCGCGGCATCGAGATCACTATGGTGGCGGATCTGGACGTGGCACGTGCCCAGTCCATTGTCGGCCCCGGTGTGAAAGTGGTGAATGACGCGCGCGCCGTGATTGCCAACCCGGACATCGACATCGTCATCGAACTCATTGGCGGCTACGGCATTGCCAAGGCGTTGGTGCTTGAAGCCATTGCCGCCGGCAAGCACGTGGTTACCGCCAACAAGGCCCTGCTGGCCGTGCACGGCACCGAAATCTTTGCCGCTGCCTCCGCCAAGGGTGTGATGGTGGCCTTCGAGGCTGCCGTGGCCGGTGGCATTCCCATCATCAAGGCGTTGCGCGAGGGCCTGACCGCCAACCGCATCCAGTGGATCGCCGGCATCATCAACGGCACCACCAACTTCATCCTGTCCGAGATGCGTGACAAGGGTCTGGACTTTGGCGCGGTGCTGAAAGAAGCGCAACGCCTGGGTTACGCCGAGGCCGACCCCACCTTCGACATCGAAGGCGTGGACGCCGCGCACAAGGTCACCCTCATGTCGGCCATTGCGTTCGGCATTCCGGTGCAGTTTGACAAGGCCTATGTGGAAGGCATCACCAAGCTGGGCGCTGCCGACATCCAGTACGCCGAGCAGCTGGGCTACCGCATCAAGCTGCTGGGCATCACCAAGCGCACCGACAAGGGTATCGAGCTGCGCGTGCACCCCAGCCTGGTGCCGGCCAAGCGCCTGATCGCCAACGTCGAAGGCGCCATGAACGCCGTGGTGGTGCAGGGCGATGCAGTGGGCACCACGCTGTACTACGGCAAGGGCGCCGGTGCCGAACCCACGGCCAGTGCCGTGATTGCCGATTTGGTGGACATTGCCCGCCTGCACTCGGCGGACGCGGAACACCGCGTACCGCACCTGGCCTTCCAGCCGCATACCCTGGATGAAGCCATGGGAACGTTGCCGGTTTTGCCCATGGGCGAGGTCGTTACCAGCTACTACCTGCGCCTGCGCGTGGCCGACGAAGCCGGCGTGCTGGCCAAGGTCACCGGCATTCTGGCCGAGGCCGGCATCAGCATCGACGCCGTACTGCAGCGCGAGGCCGACGAAGTGGGCGGCGAGGGTGCCACCCAGACCGACCTCATCATCCTGACCCACGACTGCGTGGAGGCCAAAATGAACGCTGCCCTGGCGCAGATGCAGGCCCTGCCCACCGTGCTGGCCCCCATTACCCGCATTCGCAAGGAAGAGCTGGCCTGATGAAATACCTCAGCACCCGCGGCGCCCCCGAGCGCAAACGTTTCTGTGAAATCCTGCTCGAAGGCCTGGCGCCCGACGGCGGCCTGTACCTGCCCGAGTCCTACCCGCAGGTCAGCGACGCCACCTTGACGCGCTGGCGTACGGTGTACCACCAGCAGGGCTATGCCGAGCTGGCGTTTGAAGTGCTGTCGCTCTACATCGACGACATCCCGGCTGCCGACCTGCGCGCCCTGTGCGAGAAGACCTACACCGCCGAGGTCTTCGGCACCGGCGAGATCGTGCCCCTGCGCCACCTGGAAGAAGGCGTGTGGCTGGAAGCTCTGTCCAACGGCCCCACGCTGGCGTTCAAGGACATGGCCATGCAGCTGCTGGGCAACCTGTTCGAGTACGAGCTGGCTCGCCGCGGCGAAGAGCTCAACATTCTGGGCGCCACCAGCGGCGACACCGGCAGCGCTGCCGAATACGCCATGCGCGGCAAGAAGGGCGTGCGCGTCTTCATGACCAGCCCGCATGGTCGCATGAGTGCCTTCCAGCAGGCCCAGATGTTCAGCCTGCAGGACGCCAACATCTACAACATCGCCGTCAAGGGCGTGTTCGACGACTGCCAGGACATGGTCAAAGCCGTCTCCAACGACCTGGCGTTCAAGCGCCAATACCGCATTGGTACCGTCAACTCCATCAACTGGGCGCGCCTGCTGGCCCAGGTGGTGTACTACTTTGCCGGCTACATCCAGGCCACGCAAGCCAATAGCCAGAAGGTCAGCTTCACCGTACCCAGCGGCAACTTCGGCAACGTCTGCGCCGGCCACGTGGCCCGCATGATGGGCCTGCCGATCGACAAGCTGGTGGTGGCCACCAACGAAAACGACGTGCTCGACGAGTTCTTCCGCACCGGTGTCTACCGCGTGCGCGGCAGTGCCGACACGCACGAGACCTCCAGCCCGTCCATGGACATTTCCAAGGCCAGCAACTTCGAACGCTTCGTGTTCGACCTGCTGGGCCGCGACGGTGCCCGTACCGCCGACCTGTTCGGCGCCCAGCTGGCAAAGAACGGCCGCTTCGATTTGAGCGCCGACCCCGCCTTCGCCCAGTGCGCCAGCCGTTACGGCTTTGTCAGCGGCAAGAGCACCCACGCCAACCGGCTGGACACCATCCGCGCCACCTGGCAGCACTATGGCGTGATGATCGACACCCACACCGCCGACGGCTTGAAGGTGGCACGCGAGCACCTGACAGCCGGTGTGCCCATGCTGGTGCTGGAAACCGCCTTGCCCATCAAGTTTGCCGAAACCATTGTGCAAGCCCTGGGGCGTGAGCCCGAGCGGCCGGCCAAGTTCGAGGGCATCGAGGCCCTGCCCAAGCGGGTACAGGTGATGGAGGTCGACGTGGCCGCCATCAAGGCCCTGATTGCACGGGAATGCGCACATTCGGCATGAAAAGTGCCGCTGGCCCGCGCAGTTGGTGCGCAGGCAGCTATATAAATCGTAGCAAATAGAGAGTCCAGGTATGACCCCACCGCCACGCCCCAGCTTCCAGCCACTGGACGACGCCCTGAAGACCCTGCTGGCGCATGCCGTGCCCCTGCAGGCGGTGGAGTCGGTGCCCACCGCCGACGCCGATGGCCGCGTGCTGGCGCAGGACGTGGTCTCCAGCCTGCACGTGCCGCCGCAGGACAACAGCGCCATGGACGGCTATGCCCTGCGTTGCGCGGACGCGCTCATACCCGGCGCGCAGCTGCCGGTGTCCCAGCGCATTGCCGCCGGCATGAACGGTACGGCGCTGGAGCGCGGCACCCTGGCGCGCATCTTCACCGGCGCCCCGGTGCCTCCGGGCGCCGATGCCGTGGTCATGCAGGAAGACTGCACCGTGCTGCCGGACGATGCCGGCGTGCAAGTCAATACCGCGCCCAAGCTGGGCCAGAATATCCGCCGCGCCGGTGAAGACGTGGCGCGGGGGGACGTGGTGCTGACCGGCGGGCAGCTGCTGGGCCCGGCCGAGCTGGGGCTGGCGGCCAGCGTGGGCATGGCTGCGCTTTCCGTGGTGCGCCGTCCCCGGGTGGCCCTGTTCTCCACCGGCGACGAACTGGTCATGCCCGGCACCGTGGCGCCACAGGATATGCCCCCGGGCGCCATCTACAACTCCAACCGCTTCTTTCTGAAGGCACTGCTGCGCCGCCTGGGCTGCGAGGTGACCGATCTGGGCATCGTTCCCGACCAGCGCGAGGCCACGGTGCACGCGCTGCGCGAGGCCGCCGCTTCGCATGACGTCATCTTGACCAGCGGCGGCGTGTCGGTCGGCGAGGAAGACCACATCAAGCCCGCTGTGCAGACGCTGGGCACGCTGGACCTGTGGCACATCGCCATCAAGCCGGGCAAGCCGTTTGCCTATGGTCATATCGGCGACTGCCACTTCCTGGGCCTGCCGGGCAACCCGGTGGCCAGCTTTGTGACCTTCCTGGTGCTGGTGCGTCCCTTCCTGCAGCGTCTGCAGGGGTTGCCCCTGGCCGATGTTGCTATGAAAACCATAGCTGTCCGCGCAGATTTCACCTGGCCCAAGTCGGACAAACGCCGCGAATTCCTGCGGGTGCGGCGCAATGCCAATGGCGGGCTGGACCTGTTCTCCAACCAGGGCTCGGGCGTGCTCACCTCCGCGGTGTGGGGCGACGGCCTGGTGGACAACCCGCCCGGCTGCACCATCGCCCCCGGAGACATGGTCCGCTTTGTTTCGTTCGCGGAGTTGCAGGCATGAAGGTGCACCTGAAGTACTTTGCCTCCATCCGGGAGGCGCTGGGGACCGGTGGCGAGTCGCTGGACACCCAGGCCACCACCCTGGCGGCGCTGCGCGACGAACTCATTGCCCGCGGCGATGCCTACGCCGAGGCCCTGGCGCGCGGCAAGTCGGTGCGCCTGGCGCTCAACCAGACGCTCAGCGACGAATCCCAGGCGCTGACCGAGGGCGCTGAAGTGGCATTTTTCCCGCCGGTGACCGGGGGATAAGGCCATGGCGACGTCACCCCGCGTTTCCATCCAGACGGCGGATTTTGACGTGGCGGCCGAAATTGCCGTCCTGCGCGCCCACGACCACCGGGTGGGTGCGGTCTGCAGCTTCATCGGCACGGTGCGTGACCGCAATGCGGCTCCCGCGTCCGAGGGCGGCCTGGCGGCGAAAGACCAGGTGCTGTCCATGGAGCTGGAGCACTACCCCGGCATGACCGAGAAGGCCATCGAGGCCATGATCGACGAGGCGCACCGCCGCTTCGACATCTTCGCCGCCCGCGTCATCCACCGCATTGGCCTGCTGCAGCCGCCCGACCAGATCGTGCTGGTGGCCGTCACCTCGGCCCACCGAGGCGAGAGCTTCCAGGCCTGCGAGTTCCTCATGGACTACCTCAAGACCCAGGCCCCCTTCTGGAAGAAGGAACAGACGCCCGAGGGCGCGCGCTGGGTCGATGCCCGGGTTAGCGACGATGCGGCGCTGGCCAAGTGGGGCATCGTGGCGCCTAACGCGGGTTAACGGTGTCTCGCGCCGGGTGACATTTGCCCAATGGGGCTTGCCGGGGGCCTCATGGTGCCAAACGCGCACAAATCGGCCCCCAGCAAGCCCCATAGGGCCTTCGGTTGTTGACGCGTATCAAAGAGCAAGCCTAGACTGGCCCGATGTGCACCAACCCACTTGAAATGCGTGTGCAAACGCCCAAGATGGGAAGCAATTCACCATTTCGTTAAGGGATTTGCATGCGAATCGAAAAACTGACCACCAAATTTCAGGAAGCCTTGGGCGAAGCGCAGTCGCTGGCCCTGGGTAACGACAACCAGTTCATCGAGCCGGCCCACGTGCTCCTGGCCATGCTGCGCCAGGATGACGGCCCCAAGGCCCTGCTGCAGCGCGCCGGGGTCAACGTGCAAGGCCTGGCAGCGGCCGCCGAAGCGGCCATGAAGAAGCTGCCCCAGGTCGAGGGCCATGAGCAGGTCCAGGTCGGGCGCGATATGGTCACGCTGTTGCAGGCGTCGGAGAAAGAGGCCATCAAGCGCAACGACCAGTTCGTGGCCAGCGAGCTGTTCCTGCTGGCGCTGGCCGACAGCAAGGCCGACATCGGCAACGTGGCCCGCGCCAACGGCCTGACGCGCAAGAGCCTGGAGAGCGCCATTGACGCCGTGCGCGGCGGCCAGGCCGTGGACAGTGCCGACGCGGAAGACCAGCGCGAGTCGCTCAAGAAATACTGCCTGGACCTGACCGAGCGCGCCCGCATGGGCAAGCTCGACCCGGTGATTGGCCGCGACGACGAAATCCGCCGCGCCATCCAGGTGCTGCAGCGCCGTTCCAAGAACAACCCGGTGCTCATTGGCGAGCCCGGCGTGGGTAAGACCGCCATTGTGGAAGGGCTGGCCCAGCGTATCGTGGCCGGCGAGGTGCCTGACAGCCTCAAGGGCAAGCGCGTGCTGAGCCTGGACATGGCGTCCCTGTTGGCCGGTGCCAAGTTCCGCGGCGAGTTCGAGGAACGCCTGAAGAATGTGCTGAAAGACCTGGCCAAGGACGAAGGCCAGACCATTGTCTTCATTGACGAACTGCACACCATGGTGGGCGCCGGCAAGGCCGAAGGCGCCATGGACGCCGGCAACATGCTCAAGCCTGCGCTGGCGCGCGGCGAGCTGCATTGCGTGGGTGCCACCACGCTGGACGAATACCGCAAGTACATCGAGAAAGACGCTGCGCTGGAGCGTCGTTTCCAGAAAATCCTGGTGGGCGAACCCACGGTGGAAGCCACCATTGCCATCCTGCGCGGTTTGAAAGAACGTTACGAGGTGCACCACGGCGTGGACATCACCGACCCGGCCATCGTGGCCGCGGCCGAGTTGAGCAACCGCTACATCACCGACCGTTTCCTGCCCGACAAGGCCATTGACCTCATTGACGAAGCCGCCTCCAAGATCAAGATCGAGCTGGACTCCAAGCCCGAGGTCATGGACAAGCTCGACCGCCGCCTGATCCAGTTGCAGATCGAGCGCGAAGCCGTTAAGAAGGAAAAGGACGAAGCCTCGCGCAAGCGCCTGGAACTGATCGACGAAGAGATCAAGAACCTCCAAAAAGAGATTGCTGACCTGGACGAAATCTGGAAGGCCGAAAAGGCCACCGCCCAGGGCAGCGCCCAGGTGCGCGAAGAGATTGAAAAGCTCAAGCTGCAAATCAAGAATTACACGGACAAACAGGACTTCAACAAGGTGGCCGAGCTGCAGTACGGCAAGCTGCCCGAGCTGGAAAAGCGGCTGAAAGAGGCGCAGGAGAAAGAAGCCGGCAAGTCCAGGAACGGCGATGGTGCCGCCCGCCAGCTGCTGCGCACGCAAGTGGGCGCGGAGGAAATTGCCGAAGTGGTCAGCCGCGCCACCGGTATCCCCGTGTCCAAGATGATGCAGGGCGAGAAGGACAAACTGCTGCAGATGGAAGACAAGCTGCACCAGCGCGTGGTGGGTCAGGATGAGGCCATCGGCGCGGTGGCCAACGCCATCCGCCGCTCGCGCTCGGGCCTCTCCGACCCGAACCGCCCCACCGGCTCCTTCCTGTTCCTGGGCCCCACGGGCGTGGGCAAGACCGAGCTGTGCAAGGCATTGGCCGGCTTCCTGTTCGACAGCGAAGAGCACCTGGTGCGCATCGACATGAGCGAGTTCATGGAGAAGCACTCCGTGGCCCGCCTGATCGGCGCGCCCCCGGGCTACGTGGGCTACGAGGAGGGCGGTTACCTGACCGAAGCCGTGCGCCGTAAACCCTACAGCGTGCTGCTGCTCGACGAGGTGGAAAAGGCCCACCCCGACGTGTTCAACGTGCTGCTGCAGGTGCTCGACGATGGCCGCCTGACCGATGGGCAGGGCCGCACAGTGGACTTCAAGAACACTGTCATCGTGATGACCAGCAACATTGGCAGTCACCTGATCCAGAGCATGGTGGGGCAGGACTACGAGGACGTGAAGGACGCCGTGACCGGTGAGCTGAAGAACCACTTCCGCCCCGAGTTCCTCAACCGCATCGACGAGACCGTGGTGTTCCATGCCCTGGGTGCCGACCACATTGCCGACATCGCCAAGATTCAGCTGCAGGTGCTGACCGCGCGCCTGGCCCGGATGGACCTGACGCTGGACGTGAGCGACGCTGCCGTGGCCGAGCTGGCCAAGGTGGGCTTCGATCCGGTGTTTGGTGCGCGGCCCCTGAAGCGCGCCATCCAGCAGCGCATCGAGAACCCGCTGTCCAAGCTGCTGCTCGAGGGCGCCTTTGCGCCCAAGGACACCATCCACGTCGGTGTGGACCCGATCCAAGCACCGGGGCAGTTCAGCTTCAACTGAAGCACCGGTCGCGGCATCTGATTGCGGGCTAGAGGTCTTTTGGGCCTCTAGTCCGTATTTTATTTGCGCATACAGCTATGAATCTAGTAGCAAATTCTGGCTGGTTTTTGTCAGATTAAACAGTTTCCAGGCGTTGCACCATGCCGGGAAATTTCGCCACCATGCGAATGAGTACCGCAGCCAGGGCATTGGGTTTGGCGCGGCCTTGCTCCCAGTTTTCCAGCGTGCGGGGGGCGGTGCATAAATAGCGGGCAAACATCTGACGCGACAGGTGCAGCTTCTCGCGCACTGCCAGCACTTTTTGCGGCTCCAGCACGGGAACGGGTTTGGACTCTACCTGCACATGGCGCAACGTCAGCTTGCCCTTGCGTTCGGCCGTCAGGGCATCAAACCCCTCGACGATTTCCGAAGAAATATCGCGTTTGTTCATGTCGACTCCTTTCCTTGGCGGCTCTGTCGCTCTGTGTCTAGCAGTCGCCTGATAGTTTTACGTTGATCTGCAGTTAAATCGTCTGCCTGATCCTTGTCGTATACCGTAAACAATCAAAACTGCGCACCTCCCAGCCACCAGTAGCAGATCACGCGTAGCCCGCCGCGCTTGCCTTTGCCTCTGCGCGGGTCTGCTAGCCTGACCTTGCGTAGGCCAGCAGCGTTGGTGCTGCTGACACTTTTATATTGGGCACATTTCTCTTGCTCCATCGTTCCTCTCATTAAAGGTTTTTGCGTCCCTAGAGCCGTTCTAGACACGTCTACGAGAGTGAATCCACCGGTTTTATATGTGTTAACCTTTCCAGCACTCGGCTTCAATCCGAGCGCCCTGGGGAGGGTCATAAATTGACAATGGGAATACCAATATGAAAAAGCATTGCCTTTCAACACGCCTGCTCTCGCTTACTGGCGCGCTTGGAATATCCATATCGGTTGCAGCAGGTGCAAGCGCCGCTGAGACTGTCCCAGATTCAAGTCAATCACTCGCAAGCTGTCAAAGAGACTTGGGGAATGGAGTCAATGTCCAATACGTCCCGGAGTACAAAAACGGCAAACTGATAGCAGCTGTTTTGATGTTTCGGTACTACGGTCCGAAAGCACCAAAAATTAATCCCGGAAAGATTGAGCTCTATAGCTTGCCGGAAGGGAAATTGATTGCACCTACTAAATCGGAGAAGAAGGTCTCGGATGTTGTCGAAAAGGCGGCTGACGGAAAATATTTTGACTCCGTTAGATTTTCACTCTCATCCTTGTCAGGCGCTACTGAAAACCTTGCATCGATTTTTCTTGAAGGAGCGGTTACATCCGGTCAGGACGACCTTGGTAAAACTACAAATATTCGGTTCGCCAATAGTTCAGAAAATTCTCTGAAAGCAGGAAATGTTGGGATTCAAGGTTGTCGTCTGGGCTTAGAGGGTTGGAAACCTAAAGAGCCCCTAGAGCAGCGACTTAAATCCAAGGACAATGCCATTGGTCAGGCGGCAGCAGTTGAGCTATTGAAAAGTGCAGATACTGCGTATCCACTTCATTTAATTATGGCAGCTTATCAATTGTCGCTAGCAGGAACAATGAACGATGCCGCATTTTGGCTTTATGCTGGCAACCTTCGCGCTGACTATTTTTCTGTAGTTGAAGGTCGTGAATTCGCGGGAATGGCTCGAGAGATGTATTTTTCGATGGCGAGACCTGCGATAGATGCAAAGGCCATGCTTGATGTCCCTAAGATGTCAGCAATGCTTGATAAAGTTTTACAGTGGGACGACAAAACTTTCGAAACATGGTGCAATGAAAACGACCTGAACTCAAAAGATGAGAAGTTACAGTCTCGACGCAAAGTAGCACGCCAACAAGTCATGGACTTCACTAAGGAACTGTTGGCGAATCGAGATAAGTATGAAAACCAGGCACGTGATTACAAGAGTCCAGAACAAAAGTTAATCGAGAAAAATGCGGAAATAGCTAAGGACATTGACCTCAATTTCACGACTGATGAAATTGAACGCACTATTGGAGAACATGTGCTTAAAGTGCCTGCCAACTATTTGTTCCCAATGGGCAGGCGTCTTGCAAATGCGCCTTACTTCAACAAACTGAATCTCACGATTTTCTTACCCTCCTTTTCAGGATTCACGAAAGAAAATTGGCAAGTCACCGGAAATTCGGGCGGCAGGCCGCAGGACAGAGTGGCTGCAACTCTGGTGCATAAGCGTCAAGACTCAACGAATCATGACTCTGATGGTGGAAAATCAGAAAAGTTATTTGATGAATTCATTGCCTCAAACCCACCGAAGATTGAATATCTTGGGCAAGAATTTTTCCTGTATCACTACCTAAAAACCAAGCTAAAGCTTCCCACGCATCTTGATGATGTTTATTACGTTGCAGGTGACAATCAGTCCAAGGATTCTTTCTACCTAATGTGTCATGTAAACACATTCGCGAGTCCGAACACACTGACTAAGTGCCAAACATTCTTCTTGGACCATGCGACTCAAATATATATAAATGCATACTTGCCACCTCAATACTTTTACCTTTGGAAAGAAATGCGAGTTGTATTCAGAAGCTATATAGAAAAGTGGGTTGTCCGTTAATTAATGACGGCTGTTAGTTGCGACATGGTGCATAGCGCAATGATAAATTTCTTCTGACTCTTGCATCATGAATTTACTGCACAGCTTTTCATGCGCTTGGAACTCGCTGACCCAGTGTCAGATTGTTAACCTCTTCGTTCCGGCCGTTAAGATGCCAGCATGACTTCAACATTGTCCCCCACAAACTTTGACGACCTCTCTCCGGCCGGCCGCATTGCGGTACCCGAAGGGTTCACGATGGTGGAGGTGGGGGGCGCCTTCATCGCCAACAACGGCCCGCTGTACGCCAAGTGGACCGGCGAGAGCCTGCTGCTGGGCTTTCGGGTGGAGGAACGCCACACCAACCCGCTCAAGATGTGCCACGGCGGCATGATGGCCACCTTTGCCGACATGGTCATTCCCTGCGCGGCCTTCTACCAGACCGCCGACATGTCCTCGCGCTTTCTGCCCACCATCAGCCTGCAGGTGGACTACATGGGGCCCGCCATGCTGGGTGCCTGGGTGCAGAGTGAGGCCCAGGTGCTGCGCACCACCCGCAACATGCTGTTTGGTCAGGCCCTGGTCACGGCAGACGGTGCGCCCGCCTTGCGGGTGAGCGGCATCTTCAAGCTGGGCCAGATCATTGACGACGGTAAACGCAAGGACCCGTTTGGCCTGCTGTCCTGATTCCAGGACATCCGCAGCCCCGTGATGGCGCGAATGCCCCCAGCGCAGCGCCCGAAAACAGCCTCCGCTACGATGGGCGCATGACCGCTGTACTTGCCTCGCACTCCATTCCCGTCCCCCTCAAGACCGACGCCACCGTCATCGGGCTGGTCGGGCTGGCGCACGCCAGCTCGCATTTCGGCCACCTGCTGCTGCCACTGCTGTTTCCGGTGTTCATGCAGGAATTCGGTCTGAGCTATTCGCAGCTGGGCCTGCTCATGACGGTGTTCTTCGTGGTTTCGGGCCTGGGCCAGGCCGGCGCCGGCTTCGTGGTGGACCGCTTGGGCGCGCGCCCTTTGCTGTTCGTGGCGCAGGGGATTTTTGTGGCCGCCTGTGTGGCGGCGTCCCTGGTCACGGGGTACGCGGGCCTGCTGTTGGTGGCCGCGCTGGCCGGGCTGGGCAATGCCACGTTCCATCCGGTCGATTTCACGATTCTCAACCAGCGGGTGTCGGCTCCGCGCCTGGGCTATGCCTTCAGCGCCCACGGCCTGACGGGCAACCTGGGCTGGGCCGCCGCACCGGTGTTCTTTGCCGGCATGGGCGCGGCCGTGGGGTGGCGCCAGGCCTATGTGGCAGCGGCGCTGTTGTACGCCGGCATACTGGCCGTGCTGGTGTTGCAGCGCGACAAGCTCAGCACCGAGGTGGCGCGCCATGACCCGCAGGTGCACAAGGAGCACGACCTGGCCTTCATGAAGCTGCCGGTGGTGTGGTGGTGTTTCGGCTTCTTCCTGCTGTCGACCATGACGCTGGCGGTGGTGCAGAGCTTCTCGGTCTCCATCCTCAAGGCCATGCACGGCATCAGTTTCGAGGCCGCCACACTCACGCTCACCGCCTACATGCTCAGTGGCGCGTTCGGCATGTTTGTGGGTGGTTTCATTGCCGCGCGCGTGGTCAACAGCGACCGGGTGGTGGCAATGGCCATGGCCGCGGGCGCCGTCTTGCTGGCGCTGTGCGGCACCGGGCTGCTGGGCGCCACGGCCACCATGGTGGTGCTGGCCATTACCGGCTTTGCCGTGGGCATTGGCGGGCCCTCGCGGGACATGATGATCAAGAAAGCCACGCCCAAGGGTGCTACGGGCCGGGTGTATGGCATGGTGTATTCGGGGCTGGACGTCGGCTTTGCCATTTCCCCGCTGGTGTTTGGCGTATTCATGGACCGGGGCTGGTATGGCGCCACCTTGCTGGGTGCTGCACTGGTGCTGCTGCTCAGTGTGGTGGCTGCGCTGGGGGTGGGCGTGCGCACCGTGCGCTAGCGCCAAACTGTGTTTCAATGCGTCGGATGGCACTTTCCCGGCCGCAGTTGGCGGTGGGGTTCTGGTGTCGTTTATAGGAATCTATTCATGAATGCAACCAAGTTGGTCGCCGTTGTTCTGCTCGTCGCGGGGGGGCTTGGGCTGTTTTACGGCGGTTTCACGTATACCAAGGACACTACCGCTGTCAAAGTCGGTCCTCTGGAGCTATCCGTCAAGGAAAAGGAAACGGTCAACATTCCCTTGTGGGCCGGTATCGGCGCCATGGTGGTGGGTGGCCTGCTGCTCGTCATGGGTGGAAAAAAGGGCTGAGCACGGCATTGAAATGTGCGGTGTCGGCATTCACTGGCATGATGGAGGGCTTGACCCAGATTTCCTCCCCCGAGAACCATGACCGACACCCTGACCGAATCCGCTGAGAGCCTCCAACCAGCCACCCCGGAAAAACAATCCAGGCGCGCCAAGAACCAACCGGCCCGGTCCAATGTAATGCCGGTGCTGGAGCAGCTGGCCGCCTTCTATCCGCAGCTCTTTGGCGCCGTGTTTCTGCCGCTCAAGCGCGGCATTTTCCAGGACTTGCTGGCCGCCCACCCCGAGGCGTTTGAGCGCGAGGCCCTCAAGGCCGCACTGTCCATGCACACGCGCTCTACGCGCTACCTGTCGGCAGTCGCGGCTGGCCAGCAGCGCCATGACCTGCAGGGGCAGCCCGTGGAGGCCATGGCGCCCGAGCACGTGCACCATGCCCTGCTGGAAGTGTTTCGCCGCCGCCAGGCGCGCACTTCAGACGATTTGCGGCCCAAGCTGCGCGAGCGCATCGTGCAGGTGCTGATGGCATCGGGTCTGTCGCCCCTGGCCTATGCCGAACTGGTGCGCAGCCGCGACGAGGCGGCCAACGCCGTGCTGGATGAAGCCCTGGCCGATGCCCAGGCCCTGGCCGCGAAGGATGAAGCGCTGCTGCGCGCCTTTGAGGCCAGCGCGCAGACGGTGGAGGTGTTTGCCGACATGTACGGCATGGACCCGCGCCTGGTTACCCGCATGCTGGAACGCGCCCGCGCGGTGGCCGCCTGACAGGTCACCCGTCGCAGCTGCTTGGCATGGTCAACGTACCCGTGGTGTTGCAGGCAGACGGTCTGTGCTTTGCGCTTCCGCAGCGCGTGCTGTTTGCTCAGTGGTCTGCCCGCGTGAGCCCCGGGGTTACGCTGGTGCGTGGCGACGAGGGCAGCGGCAAGACCACACTGCTGCGACTGCTGGCTGCCGATCTGCCCGCCCAGGCCGGTCAGTTGCAGATCCAGGACGTGCGGCTGGACGCACAGCCCCAGGCCTACCGGCAGCGGGTGTACCGTGCCGATCCGTGGTCCGATGCGCAGGACCAGACGACGGCGCTGGCGTATTTTGCCTCCTTGCATGCCCGTTACCCCCTGTGGGACCAGGCACTGTTGGAGGACCTGATCGATGCCCTGTCGCTGACGGCGCACCAGGCCAAGCCGATGTACATGCTGTCTACCGGGTCCAAGCGCAAAGTCTGGCTGGCGGCGGCTTTTGCCTCGGGTGCGGCGTTGACGCTGCTGGACGAACCCTTTGCGGCGCTGGACAAGGCTTCCATGGGTGTGGTGACGGAGTTGCTGCAGGAAGCGGCGGTCCATCCGTCGCGGGCCTGGGTGCTGGCCGATTACGCGGCGCCGGCCCGTGTTCCCCTGGCGGGGGAACTGGTGCTGGGCAACCCCTGATGCGGGTGCCGCAGGCATAAAAAAGGCCGGCAGAGCCGGCCTTTTTTGGCAACAGGGGTGTTGCTTACTTCAGGTGCTTGCCGATCAGGCCAGCCATTTCGAACATGGACACTTGGGCCTTGTTGAAGACTTCCTTCAGCTTGGCGTCGGCGTTGATCATGCGCTTGTTGACGGCGTCTTGCAGCTTGTTCTTCTTGATGTAAGCCCACAGCTTGCTGACCACTTCGGTGCGGGGCAGCGGGCTGTTGCCCACGATGGATGCCAGGGCAGCGCTGGGGGTCAGGGCCTTCATGAAGGCTGCGTTCGGGGTGCGCTTCTTGGCGGGGGCCTTTTTCGCAGCGACCTTCTTGGCGGCTACTTTCTTGGCGGGGGCAGCCTTCTTGGCGGGAGCCGCTTTTTTAGCGGGGGCCTTTACAGCGACTTTCTTGGCGGGAGCCGCCTTCTTCGCGGGAGCTGCTTTCTTTGCAGGTGCAGCTTTTTTCGCGGGAGCTTTTTTTGCAGTTGCCATGATTGATTGTCCTTCTAGAAGTTGATTAATCACCAGCAAAAAACTGCTTCTTCACTGGTAACCCGGATGCTACTGGAGAAAAAGCACCTTATCCAACAGGAAAATGCTTTTTTCACTGGGGAATGTTGTTTTTTCCATTGGAGAATAGGCACATTCATCAAAAAGGAGTACCCAGGCATGGCCACCGAGTTTGCAAGCTGCGATTTGTGCGATGCACACAAGAACGATTCCACCGGCGATTTCCGGGTGTTGCCCCCGGTATTCCGGGACTTCGGGCAGGTCAGAAAATTCTCCGGTCCGGTGGTCACGGTCAAGTGTTTTGAAGACAACACGCTGGTCAAGGCCGCGGTCGATGCGTCCGGCTGGGCCGAAACGCCCCAGGGTCGCGTCGGCAAGGTGCTGGTGGTCGATGGTGGCGGCTCCCTGCGCCGCGCACTGCTGGGCGGTAACCTGGGCGCTGCTGCGGCCCGCAATGGCTGGGCCGGCGTGGTGATCGATGGCTGCGTGCGGGACACAGCCGAGCTGGCCGGCCATGCGGTGGGCATTCGCGCCCTGGCGGCCATGCCGCTGCCGACCGAAAAGCGCAACGAAGGTCAGGCTGACGTGGCGGTGCAGGTGCAGGGCGTCTGGGTGCGCCCCGGCGACTGGCTGTATGCCGACGAAGACGGCATCGTGGTGAGCGCTAAGCCGCTGGTGTGACCGTATCGCCGCCCGGCAGGGTGGCCAACAGCACGCCCAGCAGCGCCATGGCAAACGCCAGCAGCTGCAGCCCGCTGAGGGTTTCGCCCAGCACCAGCACGCCGACCAGTGCGGCCGAGATGGGCAGCATGACCGTGAACACCCCCGCGTGGGCCGCGGGCACGGTCCGCAGGCCGCTCATCCACAGCCACACGGTCCAGACGCTGGCGGCCAGGGCATAGAACACCAGCAGTGTCCAGGAAGACAGCGCGACCGCGCTGAAGTCGAAACGCAGGGCGGCGTACAGCCCCAGGGGCGTCATCAGCAGAAACCCCCACAGGTTGATGAGCGCGGTGATGCGCTTGGGCGACAAGGTACCCGTGAGTTTCTTGCCGATGACGGCGTAGGCGGCCTCGCACAGCACGGCGGCGAACACCAGCAGATTGCCCAGCAGGGTCTTGTTGTGGGTCAAATCGGCCGCAGAGCCGCCTGGAACCTGCGGAGATAGCTCATTTTTTGATAGCGCAAGCAATCCGATCCCCAGGGCGCCGAACGCGACGGCGGCCCATACACGCAGGCCAATGCGCTCCTTGAGAAAGGCCCAGCTCATCACCGCCACCACCGCCGGAATGCTGGCCATGATGACGCCGGCCGACACGGCGCTGGTCATGCTGACGCCGAACAGCATGCAGATCGAAAACAGGAAGTTGCCCAGGAAAGATTCGAGGAACAGAAGCCTGCGGGTGGCGGGGGCCATGGGGGCCTCGTCAGCGGGGCGTTTGAGCCAGTGCGCAATCGCCAGGCCGCCAATGCCAAAGCGCAGCCAGCCCAGCAGGAAGACGGGCAGGGCGGCAACCAGCGGTTTGGACAGCGCCACGTAGCTGCCTACCAGGGACATGCTCAGGGCCAGGAAAAAGTAGGCCACCCAGCGGCTGGGGGTGTGGCTGGAGGGGCGATCGGTGTGCAGTGTCATGAGCCCTACATCATGCCTGAGCACCATGGCTTGGCACGGCGCGGCCGTGGTGGCACCATGGCGGTGTTGGCGCGGAAGCACCGCGCGTTGCACGGGAGGCGATATGAACGAACCGAAAACCATGACCTTTAACGATCTGGAGCAATGGCTCAACGAGCGGCGGGTGACGGAAGTGGAGTGTCTGGTGCCCGACCTGACCGGTGTGGCACGCGGCAAGATTCTGCCCCGCACCAAGTTCACGGAAGACCGCGGCATGCGTCTGCCACAGGCCATTGTGGCCATGGGGGTGACGGGCGAGTTCCCGGAAAGCGGGCCGTACTTCGACGTCATCGACCCGGTGGACCGGGACATGCAGCTGCGTCCCGATCCATCGTCGGTCCGCATCGTGCCCTGGGCGGTGGACCCGACGGCGCAGGTGGTGCACGACTGTTTCAACCATGCCGGTGTCTTGGTGCCGTTTGCGCCGCGCAGCGTGTTGCGCCGGGTCTGCGATCTGTACGCGGCCGAAGGTCTGCAGCCCATCGTGGCACCGGAGCTGGAGTTCTACCTGACCGACCGCAACACCGACCCCGACATTCCCCTGCGTGCGCCGGTCGGGCGCAGCGGTCGGGCCGAGACATCGCGCCAGGCCTACAGCATCGACGCGGTGAACGAGTTCGATCCCCTGTTCGAGGAAATCTACGACTACGCCGACAAGATGGAGCTGAATGTGGACACCCTTATCCACGAGGTGGGAGCCGGGCAGATGGAGATCAACTTCTTCCACAACCAGCCCCTGGGGTTGGCCGACGAGGTGTTCTTTTTCAAGCGCACCGTGCGGGAAGCGGCCTTGCGCCACGACATGTATGCCACGTTCATGGCCAAGCCGATTGCCGGCGAGCCCGGCAGCGCCATGCATGTGCACCAGAGCATTCTGAGCATGGACAGTGGAAAGAACATTTTCAGCAACCCCGACGGCAGCCCTTCGGACGCCTTCATGCATTACATCGGTGGCCTGCAGCGCTACATTCCGGCGGCCATGGCGCTGGTGGCGCCCTACGTCAACAGTTACCGCCGGCTCTCGCGCTACATGGCCGCGCCCATCAACATCGAGTGGGGCTACGACAACCGCACCTGTGGCATTCGCTCCCCCATTTCCACGCCGGAGGCCCGGCGGGTGGAGAACCGGGTGATCGGGGCCGATGCCAACCCCTACATCGCCATGGCCATGACACTGGCGTGTGGCTACCTGGGGCTGAAGAACAAGATCAAGCCCAAGCCGGAAATGCGCGGCGACGCCTACCTGTCGCCGTACGCGCTGCCCCGCAGCATGGGGGAGTCGCTGGACTGGCTGAGCCGTGAGTCCGACCTGCATGACGTGCTGGGCAAGGAATTCATCACCGTGTACTCGGAAATCAAGGAGCTGGAGTCGGAGGAGTTCATGAAGGTCATCTCGCCGTGGGAGCGCGAGCACCTGTTGCTGCACGTTTGAGAAGCGCCCATTCCAACTACCGGACCCTTTGTATGAACACCTCCGTCGATACCGCCCACATCCAGTCGCTGGACAGCGCCCACTTCCTGCACCCCTTCACCGATTTCAAGGACCTCAACACGCGCGGGGCCAAGGTGATTACCCGGGCGCAGGACATTTACGTCTGGGATTCCGAGGGCAACCGTTTTCTGGATGCCATGAGCGGCCTGTGGTGCGTCAACGTGGGCTACGGCCGCCAGGAACTGGCCGATGCCGCGCACCGGCAGATGATGACGCTGCCGTACTACAACAGCTTCTTCCAGACGACCAATGTGCCGGCCGCGACCCTGGCGGCCCGGCTAGCCTCGCTGGCTCCCCCGGTGAGAGAGCGCAGCTTCCAGCATGTCTTCTACTCGTCCAGCGGGAGTGAGAGCAATGACTCCAATGTGCGCATGGTGCGCCGCTACTGGGACTTGCTGGGCCAGCCCCAGCGCAAGGTAATCATCGGGCGCATCAATGGCTATCACGGCAGCACCATGGCAGGGGCGTCCCTGGGGGGCATGGGCGGCATGCACGCGCAGGGGGACTTGCCCCTGCCCAATTTCACCCACATCGGGCAACCCTATTTCTATGAAAACGGATGGCCCGGCGAGACGCCAGACGACTTTGGCCGGCGTGCGGCGGGTTGGCTGGAGAGCCGGATTCTGGAGTTGGGTGCCGAAAAGGTAGCCGCCTTCATCGCCGAGCCGGTGCAGGGGGCGGGTGGGGTGATCATTCCGCCGTCGACCTACTGGCCGGAGATCCAGCGCATTGTCGACAAGTACGGCATCTTGCTCATTAGCGACGAGGTGATTTGCGCGTTTGGCCGCCTGGGCCACTGGTTTGCCTACGAGAAATTCGGCTACAAGCCCGACCTGGTCACGTTCGCCAAGGCGGTGACCAGCGGTTACATCCCCCTGGGGGGCGTCATGGTGGGCAACCGCGTGGCCGAGGTGCTGATTGACCAGGGTGGGGAGTTCGCCCACGGCTACACCTACAGCGGCCACCCGGTCGCCTGTGCCGTGGCCCTGGCCAACCTGGACATCATGGAGCGGGAACAGCTGCCCCAGCGTGTGCGGGACGACGTCGGGCCATACCTGGCGCAGCGGTTTGCCGAACTCAACGCCCACCCCCTGGTAGGCGAGGCGCAGACCTGCGGCTTTGTGGGGGGACTGCTGCTGGTGCGCGACAAGCTGGCCCGGCAGGGCTTCGACCCCGCCCTGGCCGTTGGCATGCGCTGCCGTAGCCATTGCTTCAAGAACGGGCTGGTCATGCGGGCGGTGGGGGACCGCATGATCATTGCCCCGCCGCTGGTGATGACGCGGGACCAGATCGATGAAATGATGGGGCTCATCGTGCGCTGCCTGGACGATACCCTGGCCGAGCTGCGTGCGGCCGGCCAGTTTGAATAGAATACCCGGGGCAGTCGCTGGGGCACCGTTACGGGCCCGGATATTGCTTCGCACACGGGATGCGCGGACGCCAGGTCTGGCGAAGTGCTTCGTCGGTTTCTTACCTATGTTTCTGGAGTGTCAAACAACATGAAAAAACTCGCATTGGTTCTGGCCGTTTCGGCGGTCATGCTGGCTGCCTGCGGCAAAAAAGAGGAGCCTGTGGCAGCAGCGCCCGCGTCTACCCCTGTCGCCGCTGCGCCGGCTGCACCGGCGAATACCGAAGAGAAAGTGCTCAATATCTACAACTGGCCCGACTACATTCCCGAAGGCATGATTGCGGCCTTCGAGAAGGAATCCGGCATCAAGGTCAACTACGACACGTTCGAGACCAACGAGGCGCTGCAAGCGAAGCTGGTTGCCGGCAACACCGGTTATGACATCGTGGTTCCGGGCACGGTGTTTGCCAAGTCCCAGATCGAAGGCGGCTTGCTGCAGCCGCTGGACAAATCCAAACTGAAGAACCTGTCCAACCTGGACCCCGCGCTGCTGGCCACCATGACCAAGGCCGACCCGGACAACAAGCACCTGGTGCCATGGGCCTGGAGCTTCACTACCGTGGGTATCAACAAGACCAAGGTCGAGAAGGCACTGGCCGGCATGCCCATGCCTGAAAATGCCTGGGACCTGGTGTTCAACCCCAAGTACACCGCCAAGCTGAAGTCCTGCGGCATTGCCTACCTGGACTCGCCCACCGAAATCCTGCCCGCAGCATTGCACTACATCGGCAAGGACGCCTATTCCAACAACGCCGATGACTACAAGGCGGCCGCGGCCATGCTGGCCAAGGTGCGCAAGGACGTGCGCATGTTCAGCGCCACCATGATCGATGACATCGCAGGTGGCAAGGCGTGCGCGGCCATCGGCTGGGCTGGCGACATCAACATCGCCGCGGGCCGCGCCAAGGAGAACGGTTCCAAGGAGGTGATCGAGGCCTTGCTGCCGAGCACCGGCGCGCTGATCTTCATCGACTCGATCGCGCTGACCAAGGACGCCAAGCATCCCAACAACGCGTATGCGTTCATCGATTTCTATCTGCGCGCCGAGAACGCCGCCCGGATGGCCAACGAAATGTCCTACAACACCGGCAACAAGGGTGCCGTGGACAAGGTCAAGCCTGAAATCGCCAGCAACAAGACCATCTTCGTCGATGCCGATTACATGGCCAAGATGGTGCCGCCCAGCAGCTTCAGCAATGAAGCCCGCGAAGCGTTGGCCAACGCCTACAACGCCTTCAAGAAGGGCAAGTAAGCCCAGGGTTTGAGTGCCACCAAGGGCTGTTTGTACTGCGTGTATAGACAGCCCTTTTTGCTGGCCCAGTCTTCAGCGGGAATCTTTCGATGACAGCACAAGCGGATAACGCGGGTTACCTGGTGACCGAAAAACTGGTTAAGCGCTTTGACGAGGCGCTGGCGGTGGACGAGGTATCGCTCTCCATCCGGCAGGGCGAGATCTTTGCCCTGCTGGGCAGCTCGGGGTGCGGCAAGTCCACCTTGCTGCGCATGCTGGCGGGTTTTGAGGCGCCCACTGCGGGACGCATTTTGCTGGGCGGGCAGGACGTCGCCAAGTTTCCTCCCTACAAGCGTCCGATCAACATGATGTTCCAGAGCTACGCCCTGTTTCCGCATCTGGACATCTGGGAGAACGTGGCCTTTGGCCTGAAGCGCGAGGGCTTGCCCAAGGACGAAATCCGCCAGCGCGTCGGCGAGATGCTGGATCTGGTGCAACTGGGGGCCTATGCCAAACGCAAGCCGCACCAGTTGTCGGGCGGGCAGCAGCAGCGTGTAGCGCTGGCGCGCAGCCTGGCCAAGCGGCCCAAGCTGCTGCTGCTGGACGAGCCTCTGGGCGCGTTGGACAAAAAACTGCGCGAGCAGACCCAGTTCGAGCTCGTCAACATCATCGAGAAAGTCGGTGTGACTTGCGTGATGGTGACGCACGACCAGGAGGAGGCCATGACCATGGCCAGCCGCATCGCCGTCATGAGCAAGGGCCGGGTGCTGCAGGTGGGAACGCCTGAAGAGGTGTACGAACACCCTGCCAACCGCTTTGTGGCGGACTTCATTGGCAACGTCAATATTTTTGAAGGCCGCTTGAGTGTGGACGAGCACGACCACTGCGCTGCCGTGACCGGCATTGGCGAGATCCACGTGGGGCACGGAGTCAGCGGTACGCTGAACATGCCGGTGGGCATCGCCGTGCGCCCGGAGAAGATCCATATCAGCAAGGTGCGCCCGGCTGTGGCCGTGAACCTGTTTACCGGCAAGGTCAAGGAAATCGCGTATTTCGGTTCGTACAACACCTACATCGTGCTGGCCACCGATGGCACCCGGGTGAAGATCACCGAAGCCAACACCTCGCACCAGGAGCTCAGCGACATCACCTGGGAGGATGACGTGTATTTCTGGTGGGGCGACCGCTCCGCGATCGTGCTGCGCGACTGAGGCACTGCTCCATGGCCCAACTGTCCTTTCCCATGCCAGGGCGCCGTTTTGTCATTGCGGTGCCCTATGCCTGGCTGGTGCTGTTTTTTCTGCTGCCCTTCCTCATCCTGCTGTACATCAGCTTCGTGGATATGGCGGGCGACATTCACCCCTTCAAGCCCATCTGGGACAGCACCACCGGCCTGCTCAAGCTGAAGTACGAGAACTACGGGTCCATTTTCCGCAGCGCCGACGACGGTCTGCTGTTTCGCACCATCTACATCGAAGCCTACCTGCGTTCCATCTGGTACGCGCTGTGCACCGCCGTGCTCTGCCTGGTGATTGGATACCCCTTTGCCTACTTCATCGCCCGCTCGTCGCCCAGTGCGCGGCCGGCGCTGCTCATGATGGTCATGCTGCCGTTCTGGACGTCGTTCCTGCTGCGGGTCTACGCCTGGAAGGGCATCCTGGCTGACCAGGGTGTGGTCAACCAGATGCTGATGGCCGTCGGGCTGATCAGCGAGCCCATCCAGATGCTCTACACCAACATTTCCATGCTGGTGGGCATGACCTATGTGTACCTGCCCTTCATGGTGCTGCCGCTGTACGCCAACCTGGTCAAGATGGATGTCCGTCTGCTGGAAGCAGCCTATGACCTGGGCACCACGCCGTTCAAGACCTTCTGGCTGGTGACGGTGCCCCTGTCCAAGGCCGGTATCGTCGCCGGTTTCATGCTGGTATTCATTCCGGCGGTGGGGGAGTTTGTGATTCCTTCGCTGCTGGGCGGGCCCGAGAACATCATGATTGGCCGGGTGGTCTGGGATGAGATGTTCACCAGCAACAACTGGCCCCGGGCCACCGCGCTGGCGGTGGTGATGATTGCGCTCATCATCGTGCCGTTGGCCATCTACTACCACTACACCGGTGACGGCCAGGACGCGTCCGGCAAGGCATGAGGCACTGGCAATGAACGTCTGGTTGGCAAAGCATTTTGGCAAGGGCTGGATGGCCCTGGTGTACCTGTTCCTGTACCTGCCGCTGATATTCATGGTGGTGTTTTCGTTCAACAGCACCCGCCAGGATGCCCGCTTCACCGGCTTTTCCCTGCGCTGGTACGAGGCTCTGACACGCGACACCAAGATCGTCGAGGGCTTCTGGCTGTCGGTTCAGGTGGCTTCGGTCACGGGGGTGTTGTCCGCCGTATTGGGCACCTTTGCCGCCTTCGTGCTGGTGCGCTACCGGCGTTTCCCGGGCCGCACCGTGTTCTCCGGCATGGTGAACGCGCCGCTGGTCATGCCGGAGGTGGTGATCGGACTGTCCCTGCTGCTGCTCATGGTGGGTGCGCAAAATCTGATGGGCTGGCCGGAGCGCGGCAAGCTGACCATCATCATGGGCCATACCCTGCTGGGCATGGCTTACGGCATGGTGGTGGTGCAGTCGCGCCTGCTGGAGGTGAACCGCTCACTGGAAGAGGCCGCCATGGACTTGGGGGCCAGGCCGCACGAGGTGTTTTTCCTGGTAACCCTGCCCAACATCGCGCAGGGCATTCTGGCGGCCTTCCTGCTTTCGTTCACCTTGTCGTTTGACGATGTGGTGATCTCCGAATTCCTGTCCGGCCCCGGCGTCAGCACCCTGCCGCAGGTCATCTTCAGCTATGCCCGCCGCGGCATCAACCCCACCATTTACGCCGCAGCCACCCTGTTGATTTCCACGGTGACAGCGGCCATCATCAGCTACAGCGTGTGGGTAGCCCGCCAGACCCGCCGGCGGGAACGCGAAATTGCCGCGGCGGCCCGCGCCGAAAACGCGCCACGCTGACCCCGGCCGGGCGGGGTCGCCGGGTGTTGGCAGCAGAAAAACCGGGAGATGGACATGAGCGATCTGCAGTTTGATGGGCGTGCCGTCATCGGCGGCCAGCGTGTGGGCGCAGTGAGTGGCGCCACATTTGTATGCCTTTCGCCGGTGGACGGCCGCGTGCTCACCGAGGTGGCCCGATGCAGTGGCGCGGACATTGACCGCGCCGTCGTGGCAGCCCGTTCCGCATTTGACGATCGCCGCTGGTGCGGCCAAGCACCGGCGCAACGCAAGCGCGTCCTGATCCGCTTTGCCGAATTGCTGTTGAAGCATGGAGACGAGCTGGCGTTGATCGAGACGCTGGACATGGGCAAGCCCGTGCAGTACGCCCGCAAGGTCGACGTCAACAGCGCAGCCAACTGCATTCGCTGGTATGGCGAAGCGGTGGACAAGGTGTATGGCGAAGTTGCGCCCACGGCCGACACGGCGCTGGCGCTCATCACGCACGAGCCGATGGGGGTTGTGGGTGCCATCGTTCCGTGGAACTACCCCATGATCATGGCGGCCTGGAAGATTGCACCGGCCTTGGCCGCAGGCAACTCCGTGGTGCTCAAGCCCAGCGAGAAATCGCCACTCACAGCCCTGCGCATGGCTGATCTGGCCCTGGAGGCGGGCATTCCGGCGGGTGTATTCAATGTGGTGCCGGGCTTTGGTCCTGAGGCTGGGGCGCCCCTGGCATTGCATATGGATGTGGACTGCATCGCCTTCACCGGCTCCACCCGCGTGGGCAAGCAGATCCATGTCATGGCGGGCCAGAGCAACCTCAAGCGTGCCTGGACGGAGCTGGGCGGCAAGTCGCCCAACATCGTGTTCGCGGATTGTCCCGACCTGGACCAGGCCGTCAAGGCGGCCATTCACAGCATCTTTTTCAACCAGGGCCAGAGCTGCAACGCACCCTCGCGCCTCTATGTGCAAGCTGGCATCAAAGAGCGTTTTCTGGAAAAGGCCCTGGCGCTTGTGCCTGGTTATGCGCCAGCCAATCCCTTGCTTGCGGATACGGTCATGGGGGCCCTGGTGGACCCGGCGCAGATGGACACGGTCTTGCGTTACATCGAAAGCGGCAAGGCTCAGGGCGCCCGCCTGGTTGCCGGCGGCGAACAGGTGTTGCGCGAGACGGGAGGCTGTTACGTGCAGCCAACCATTTTTGACGACGTGAACCGTGACATGGCAATTGCCCGGGAGGAAATCTTTGGCCCGGTGCTGTCCGTCCTGGCATTCACCGATACGGCGGAGGTGGTGCGTGAAGCCAATGCCAGTGTCTACGGCCTGCAGGCTGCGGTCTGGACCCGTGACCTGAACAAGGCCCATGGCGTGGCGCGGGCTTTGCGCGCCGGCACCGTGCACGTCAACCAGTACGACGAAGACGACATGACTGTGCCCTTTGGCGGTTTCCGGCAAAGCGGGGTAGGGCGCGACAAATCCCTGCACGCGTTCGACAAATACACCGAGACCAAGACGACCTGGATTCGCATTGACAGCCCGCTGTGAGAGCTGGCCCCCGCACCGCACGGTCAGCCCTACACCGGTGTACTGACACCCGCATTACCGGCGGACGCCGTTCAGGGTCAAATGCATTTTTTATGATGCGTTTTTATGTTTCACAATATAAAAAACAAGGTAACCGACGTCAGCGAATTACTTCCCATCAAGAAAATAATGATTTCACATGGCGAATGCGGCTTCTTAAGTAGTTGATTTGCATGAAAAAATATTTATGTCTTATATAAGACATAAGATGCAATTTGTGTCTTATATAAGACTAGAATAACCCTGCCTGCCGCGTGACGCCGCAACCGTCCAGGCATCAACTTTTTTAACTACGGAGTGTTTTCATGACGACTCAAACCCGCGAACAACAAATCGCCGCCCTCGAAAAAGACTGGGCCACCAACCCCCGCTGGAAAGGTGTCAAGCGCGGCTATTCCGCAGCTGACGTCGTGCGTCTGCGCGGTAGCCTGCAGCCCGAGTACACGCTGGCCAAGCGCGGCGCTGAAAAGCTGTGGGAAAAAGTGAACGGCGGCGCCAAGAAGGGTTACGTCAATGCTTTCGGCGCGATCTCTGCTGGCCAAGCCATGCAGCAAGCCAAGGCCGGCCTGGAGGCTGTGTACCTGTCGGGCTGGCAAGTCGCCGCTGACGGCAACACGTCGGAAACCATGTACCCCGACCAGTCGCTGTACGCTTACGACTCTGTGCCCACCATGGTGCGCCGCATCAACAACACGTTCAAGCGCGCGGACGAAATCCAGTGGGGCCGTGGCATCAACCCCGGTGACAAGGAATTCATCGACTTCTTCCTGCCTATCGTTGCTGACGCAGAAGCCGGTTTCGGTGGCGTGTTGAACGCATTCGAACTGATGAAGAACATGATCGCCAACGGCGCTGCCGGCGTTCACTTCGAAGACCAGCTGGCTGCCGTGAAGAAGTGCGGCCACATGGGCGGCAAGGTTCTGGTTCCCACACGCGAAGCGATCGAGAAGCTGATCTCCGCACGTTTCGCTGCTGACACCATGGGCGTGCCCACCATCATTCTGGCCCGTACCGACGCAGAAGCTGCAAACCTGATCACCAGCGACTACGACGCCAACGACAAGCCCTTCATCACCGGCGAGCGCACGCAAGAAGGTTTCTACCGCGTCAAGAACGGTCTGGAGCAATCCATCAGCCGTGGCGTGGCTTACGCTCCCTACGCCGACCTGGTGTGGTGCGAAACTGGCGTGCCGGACATCGGCTTTGCCCGTGAGTTCGCGCAGGCCGTGCACGCTGCTTGCCCCGGCAAGCTGTTGTCGTACAACTGCTCGCCTTCCTTCAACTGGAAGAAGAACCTCAGCGAGAAGCAGATCGCTTCCTTCCAGGAAGACCTGTCGGCACTGGGTTACAAGTACCAGTTCATCACGCTGGCCGGTATCCACATCAACTGGTTCAACACGTTCCAGTTCGCCCACGCTTACGCCCAGGGCGAAGGCATGAAGCACTACACCGAAATGGTGCAAGAACCCGAATTCGCTGCCCGCGACAAGGGTTACACCTTCGTGTCGCACCAGCAGGAAGTGGGTGTTGGTTACTTTGACGACGTCACCACAGTGATCCAGGGTGGCACTTCCTCCGTGAAGGCCCTGACCGGTTCTACCGAAGAAGAGCAGTTCCACTAAGCTGCTTGCGAGGCCGACAGAGCGTAAAATTACGCTCTTTCGGCGTCCCGTTTCAAAGCGCGGCTTGTCCGCGCTTTTTTATTTTCCGTGCAAACCATGATCCAGATTACGCTTCCCGACGGTTCCCAACGCGAATTTCCTGGCCCAGTCACCGTGGCCGAAGTGGCAGCCTCCATCGGCGCCGGCCTGGCCAAGGCAGCCCTGGCGGGCAAGGTGGATGGCAAAGTCGTGGATACCAGTTTCCAGATGACGGCCAATTGCGCGCTGTCCATCATCACGGCCAAGGATGCCGACGGCCTGGAAGTCATCCGCCACTCCACAGCCCACTTGCTGGCCTATGCCGTCAAGGAGCTGTTTCCAGACGCGCAGGTCACCATCGGCCCGGTGATCGAGCATGGTTTCTTCTACGACTTCTCCTACAAGCGCCCCTTCACGCCCGACGACCTGGTGGCCATCGAGAAGAAGATGGTGGCCCTGGCCGCGCTGGACGAGCCGGTGACGCGCCGTGTGCTGCCGCGTGATGAGGCAGTGGCGTATTTCAAGAGCCTGGGCGAACACTACAAGGCCGAAATCATCGAGAGCATTCCGGCGGACCAGGATGTGTCGCTGTACCGAGAAGGCAAGTTCGAAGACCTGTGCCGCGGCCCGCACGTGCCCAGCACCGGCAAGCTCAAGCACTTCAAGCTGATGAAGCTGGCGGGAGCCTACTGGCGTGGCGACCACAAGAACGAGATGCTGCAGCGGGTCTACGGTACCGCCTGGGCCACCAAGGACGAGTTGCAGCAGCACCTGACCATGCTGGAAGAGGCTGAAAAGCGCGATCACCGCAAGCTCGGTCGCGAGCTGGACCTGTTCCACATTGACGACCACGCCCCGGGCCTGGTGTTCTGGCACCCCAAGGGCTGGACCCTGTGGCAGGGTGTGGAGCAGTACATGCGCAAGGTGTACCAGGACAACGGCTACCGGGAAGTCAAAGGCCCCCAGATCATCGACAAGGGCCTGTGGGAGAAGACGGGCCACTGGGACAAGTACCGCGAAAACATGTTTGTCACGGAGTCGGAGAAGCGTGAATATGCCCTGAAGCCGATGAACTGCCCGGGCCACATCCTCATCTTCAAGCAAGGCATCAAGAGCTACCGCGATCTGCCCCTGCGCTACGGCGAGTTTGGCCAGTGCCACCGCAACGAGCCCTCGGGCGGTTTGCACGGCATCATGCGCGTGCGCGGCTTCACGCAGGACGATGGCCACATCTTCTGCACTGAAGACCAGATCCTGAAGGAGTGCGTCGACTACACCGCCTTGCTGCAGAAGGTCTATACCGACTTCGGCTTCAAGAACATCATCTACAAGGTGGCAACCCGTCCCGAGCAGCGCATCGGTTCCGACGCCATCTGGGACAAGGCCGAGGCCGCCTTGATCGAAAGCCTGAAGGCTTCGGGGTGTGAATTTGAAATTTCCCCGGGAGAGGGCGCTTTCTATGGCCCCAAGATCGAATACACGCTGAAGGACGCCATCGGTCGCCACTGGCAGTGCGGCACCATCCAGGTGGATTTCTCCATGCCCGAGCGCCTGGATGCCGAATACGTGGGTGAAGATGGCGCCCGCCACCGCCCGGTCATGTTGCACCGGGCCATCGTCGGCAGTCTGGAACGCTTCATCGGCATTCTGATCGAGGAAAGCGCTGGCGCGCTGCCTGCCTGGCTGGCGCCAGTGCAGGTTGTGGTGCTCAATATCACCGACGCACAGGCCGAATATGCCCGTTCCGTGGCCAAAACGCTGCAGAATCAAGGGCTTAGGGTCGAGTTAGACCTGCGCAACGAGAAAATTACGTATAAAATACGGGAGCATTCGATGCAGAAGCTGCCGTATCTGGTTGTCGTGGGCGACAAGGAGATGGCGGCAGGCGCCGTTGCGGTGCGTGCCCGGGGTGGTCAAGACCTCGGCGTGATGTCCCTTGATGCACTCGTGCAGAAGATCACAGGTGACATTGCCCACAAGTCCATTGTCTGAGGTTTGTGTCCAAAGATGCTGGTTTGTCGCGTGTATCCTGCGGCTGTAGCTACTATTTTTGTAGCAAATATTGTGAAGGATTGAGCCATCGCTACTGAATTTCGTGACCGTCGTCACCGCGAAGAACGCAAACACCGCCTGAACCGGGAAATCATGGCCCCGGAAGTTCGCCTTTCCGGGCAGGACAACGAGCCTTTGGGCGTCGTGAGCCTGATGGAAGCACTGCGCATGGCCGGTGAGTTGGATGTGGACCTGGTTGAAATCGCCGCAACCGCCAACCCGCCCGTGTGCCGGTTGATGGACTATGGCAAGTTCAAATACCAGGAACAGAAAAAGGCGGCTGAAGCGAAAGCCAAGCAGACGGTTATCGAAATCAAGGAAATCAAATTCCGCCCCGGTACCGATGACGGTGACTACAACATCAAGATGCGCAATATCAAGCGCTTCCTGGCCGATGGCGACAAGTGCAAGATCACTTTGCGTTTTCGGGGGCGTGAAATCACGCACCAGGAGCTTGGCATGGCGCTTTTGAACCGGATTCGTAACGAATTGGGCGATTTAATCTTGGTCGAGCAGTTTCCCAAGCTCGAAGGGCGCCAGATGATCATGATGATCGCGCCGGGCAAGAAAAAGGCAGCGGGCAAGCCTGCCGCCGATGCCGTGGCTCCGGCTGCTGCAGCGTCATAAAGAATTGGGTGTTGGCCGGTTTTGCCGGCCAGCCGCAGGATCGGAGGGCGAAAGCCTTCTGACTAGGCAATGCCGAAAGGTGTTGCCTGAGAAGTGACTCGGGGCCAACAAGGCTGGAAACCGTTTCCAGACGCCTCACGAGCACAAAGTAAAAGGAGCATTCAAATGCCCAAAATGAAGACCAAGAGCGCGGCGAAGAAACGCTTCCGCGTCCGTCCAGGTGGCACCGTCAAGCGCGGCCAAGCCTTCAAACGTCACATTCTGACCAAGAAGACCACCAAAAATAAACGCCATTTGCGCGGCTCCACTGCAGTTCATGAGACCAACATGGGTCACATGGCGCAGATGTTGCCAGGCCGTGGTATTTAATTAACGACGAACAAGGAGTAATCACATGCCTCGCGTCAAACGTGGTGTAACGGCTCGCGCCCGCCATAAAAAAGTCTTAGCCCTTGCAAAAGGTTTCCGCGGTCGCCGCGGTAATGTCTTCCGGATCGCCAAAGAAGCGGTCATGAAGGCTGGGCAATATGCCTACCGTGACCGTCGTACCAAGAAGCGTGTCTTCCGTCAGTTGTGGATTGCCCGTATCAATGCGGCTGCGCGTCAGTGCGGCATGACATACAGCCAATTCGCCAACGGTCTGAAGAAAGCGAACATCGAGATCGACCGCAAGGTTCTGTCCGATATCGCCATTCACGACATGGCTGCTTTTGCTGGCATCGTGGAGCAAGTCAAGGCCAAACTGGCTGCTTGATTTTCGCTATGGTCCGCTATCTCCGTGATAGCTGCCAGTGCAAATAGAACAAGGGCTGGAGCTTGAAAGAGCACTGGCCCTTTTTCATTGAAACGCGGTTCCACAGCAGACGGACTGCCATGCCGGTCATGTCGCAACACCAAGAGAATGTATGAACGAGTTGAACGCCATCGTTGACACCGCCAAGACGGCCTTTTCCGAAGCGCTGACCCCCGCTGACCTGGAAAACGCCAAGGCACTGTTTTTGGGCAAGTCGGGCCGCATCACCGAGCTGATGAAGGGCATGGCGGCCCTGTCCGTGGACGAGAAAAAATCCCGCGGTGCGGCGATCAACCTGGCCAAGCAGGCCATTGAGGCGGCCCTGACCGCGCGCCGTCAGGCCCTGGCCGATGCCGAGCTGCAAGCCCAACTCCAGGCCGAGGCGCTCGATGTGACGCTGCCCGGACGCCAGCGCGGGCAGGGCGGTTTGCACCCCGTTTCCCTGACGCAGGAGCGCATTGAAGCCATTTTCGGCTCCATGGGGTTTGAAGTGGCGCAAGGTCCGGAAATCGAGGCCGACTGGTTCAACTTCACCGCGCTCAACACGCCGGAAGACCACCCCGCGCGTTCCATGCACGACACCTTTTATGTCGAGGGCGGCTCCGAAGTGGCCCCCAATTTGCTGCGCACCCATACCAGCCCGGTGCAGGTGCGCCACGCTCTGCAGCACGTCCAGCAGCACCGCGCGCTGATCGAGGCTGGGCAGCCCATGCCCGAGATTCGCGTGATCTGCCCTGGCCGCACCTACCGGGTGGACAGCGACGCTACCCATTCGCCCATGTTCCACCAGTGCGAAGGCCTGTGGATTGGTGAGAACGTGAGCTTCAAGGACCTCAAGTTCGTCTTTACCGACCTGTGCCGCACGTTCTTCGAACGCGACGATCTGGTGCTGCGTTTCCGTCCCAGCTTCTTCCCCTTTACCGAGCCCAGCGCCGAGATCGACATCCAGTTCCAGAGCGGCCCCCTGGCCGGGCGCTGGCTGGAGGTGGCGGGCTCTGGTCAGGTGCACCCGAACGTGGTGCGCAACATGGGGCTGGACCCCGAGAAGTACATTGGCTTTGCCTTCGGCATGGGGTTGGACCGTTTCACCATGCTGCGCTACGGGGTGAACGATCTGCGCCTGTTCTTCGATGGCGATATCCGCTTCCTGGCGCAGTTCCAATAACCGATGAATAACTTTGTGGGGCAGGGCACTGTGCTACCGGCATCCGTTCTGCCCCCAACTGATTGAGCACCATGCAATTTCCTGAATCCTGGTTGCGCGCCTTCTGCAACCCACCCCTCTCCACCACGCAACTGGCTGACACGCTGACCATGGCGGGCCTCGAAGTGGAGGAGCTCAAGCCCGTTGCCCCCCCCTTCACCAAGATCGTGGTGGGTGAAATCAAGGAAGCGGTCCAGCACCCCAATGCCGACCGTTTGCGCGTGTGCAAGGTCGACGTGGGGCAGGCTGCGTTGCTGAACATTGTGTGTGGTGCCCCCAATGCCCGCGTGGGCATTCGCGTGCCCTGCGCCATGGTGGGCGCCGAATTGCCTCCGGGCGAAGATGGCAAGCCCTTTGTCATCAAGGTGGGCAAGTTGCGCGGTGTGGAAAGCGAAGGCATGTTGTGCTCGGCCAAGGAACTGCAACTGGCCGACGACCACGGCGGCCTGCTGGAGCTGGCGCCGGATGCGCCCCTGGGCCAGGACATTCGCCAGTACCTTAACCTGGACGACACCCTGTTCACCCTCAAGCTCACGCCCAATCTGGCGCACTGCCTGAGCGTTTATGGTGTGGCACGCGAAGTGGCGGCCCTGACTGGCGCGCCCTTGCAGGCGCCTACCTTCCCGGCCGTGGCGGTGACCAACAGCGACACGCTTGCCGTCAAGATCAGCGCGTCCGACCTGTGCGGGCGTTTCTCGGGCCGCGTGGTGCGCAACGTCAACACCAAGGCCGCCACACCCCAGTGGATGGTGGACCGGCTGGCGCGTTGCGGCCAGCGCAGTGTCACCGCCCTGGTGGATATTTCGAACTACGTGATGTTCGAACTGGGGCGTCCGTCCCATATCTTTGACTTGGACAAGATCGCTGGCGGGTTGGATGTGCGCTGGGGTAAAGCCGGTGAACAGCTCAAGCTGCTCAACGGCAATACCGTTGCCGTGGACGAGAAAGTCGGCGTGATTGCCGATAACGCACAGGTGGAATCCCTGGCGGGCATCATGGGCGGTGACGCCACGGCCGTTTCCGACGACACCCAGAACGTCTACGTGGAAGCCGCATTCTGGTGGCCCAAGGCGATTGCCGGACGCTCGCGCCGCTTCAATTTCTCCACCGATGCCGGCCACCGCTTTGAACGGGGCGTGGACCCCAGCCTGACGGTCGAGCACATCGAGTACATCACCCGACTCATCATCGACATTTGTGGCACCCCCGGTACCAGCTGCGGCCCGGTGGACGACCAGCAGGTCAAGATGCCGGTGGCGGCACCGGTCAGCCTGCGCGTGGCCCGTGCGGCCAAGGTCATCGGCATGCCGATTACCCAGGCGCAGTGCGTGAATGCCCTGGCGGGTCTGGGCCTTGCCGTTACCGAAGCCGAAGGTGTGGTCACGGTCACACCGCCGTCCTACCGCTTCGACCTGCAGATTGAAGAGGACCTGATCGAAGAAGTGATCCGCATGGTGGGCTACAACCACCTGCCGCACACGCCGCCATTGGCGCCTGTCACTGCCAAGGTCCGTACCGAATCCCAGCGCAGTCCCTTTGCCGTGCGCCGCTCGCTGGCCGCCCTGGGCTACCAGGAAACCATCAATTTCAGCTTTGTCGAAGAAAGCTGGGAGCATGGGCTGGCGGGCAACCCCAACCCCATCAAGCTGCTCAACCCCATTGCCAGCCAGATGAGCGTCATGCGCTCCTCGCTGCTGGGTTCGCTGCTGCAGGTGCTCAAGTTCAACCTGGCCCGCAAGGCCCAGCGCGTGCGCGTGTTCGAGCTCGGCCGCGTGTTCCTGCGCGATGCGTCCGTCACCAGCACCCACAGCACGGTGGAGGGTTTCCGCCAGCCCATGCGCATTGCCGGTTTGGCCAGCGGCACGGCCGACGCCCTGCAGTGGGGCCGCAAGGAGCAGGCGGTGGACTTCTTTGACGTCAAAGGCGATGTCCAGGCCCTGCTGGCTCCCTTGCCCGTGGCATTTGCCCCCGGCGACCACCCGGCCATGCACCCCGGCCGTTGCGCTCAGGTCTTGCTGCAGGGCCAGGTGATCGGCTTCGTGGGCGAGCTGCACCCCAAGTGGCGCCAGGAGTTCGACCTGGTCCAGGCACCGGTGCTGTTTGAGCTGGAGCTGGACCCGGTCCTGCAGCGCAACGTGCCGGCATTCAAGCCGGTGGCCAAGTTCCAGCCGGTGCAGCGCGACATTGCCGTGGTGGTAGTCGACCAGGTCACCCATGCCGCACTCATGGCCGCTATCTGGGCTGCGCCCACAGCCGGTTTGCTGCGCGACGCCCAGCTGTTTGACATCTACCGCCCCAAAGCCGCCAAGGACGCATCCGCGAGCGATGCCAGCACCGACCGCAGCCTGGCCGTGCGGCTGACGCTCAACAGCGACGACGCCACGCTGACCGAAGAGCAGATCGAATCCGCCGTGAAAGCGGTGGTCGACCAGCTCACCACCAGCCTGGGTGCCCGTCAGCGGGTCTGATCCGGCCCAGCCGTCAAAAAAAGAATCGAGGAAACATGGATTTTTCTGTTGAAAGTCTGGAAACCCCGGCATTGACCAAGGCGCAACTGGCGGATCTGCTGTTTGAGCAGATTGGCCTCAACAAGCGCGAGTCCAAGGACATGATCGACGCTTTTTTTGACCTCATCGCTGCCAGCTTGGTGGATGGAACCGACGTCAAGATTTCCGGCTTCGGCAACTTCCAGATCCGTACCAAGGCCCCGCGGCCGGGGCGCAACCCGCGCACGGGCGAGGCCATCCCCATCCAGGCTCGCCGGGTGGTCACCTTCCACGCCAGCCACAAACTCAAAGAGCAGATCCAGGACGTGACCTGAGCTGGCATACCGTTGTTTTAACAACGGCGCCCCGGGATTCTGCTGGTCTTCTCAATCAGTCTTTGCGTTGCGACGAAAGTTAGAGTAACCTCTACGGTTTGCTTCGTACTGCATTGATTTCAATGGAGAAAACCCTTCCCCCTATTCCCGCCAAACGCTACTTCACCATCGGTGAGGTGGGCGATCTGTGTGGCGTCAAGCCCCACGTGCTACGGTATTGGGAGCAGGAATTCACGCAGCTGCGCCCCATGAAGCGGCGTGGCAATCGCCGCTACTACCAGCACCACGAAGTGCTGATGATCCGCCGCATCCGCGATCTGCTGTACGACCAGGGCTTCACCATCAGCGGCGCGCGCAACAAGATGCAGGAGTTGCTGCAAAGCGAGCGTGACAAGAAGCGCAACGGCGAGGTCATGCTGGACGGTGTTGACGTTCTGGAGGTCGATGACACGGACCTGGACGACTTCGAGGACACCCATGCTTTTGAGCTGCCCGAAGCTGGTTCAGCCCAACTTATGCACTTCCGGCGAGAATTGTTTGAAATTCGCGAGCTGCTGACCCCCGAAGTTTGAAAATTGCCCCTCAGTCCGGGGTATAATTCAAGGCTAGATCGGTGTGTGGCGCAGCCTGGTAGCGCACTTGCATGGGGTGCAAGGGGTCGAAGGTTCGAATCCTTTCACACCGACCAACGAATCAAGGACCTAGCTTCGCAAGAAGCTAGGTCCTTTCTTCTTTCTGGCCCCTGGATTGCTGTCCGCCGATTTCCGCGTTCGTTTGGGGGCAGGGCATAAAAAAACCCAGCGCAAGGCTGGGTTCGATTGCCGATGGGGCGATTATTTGCCGCCGTGGCCACCGCCACCCCCGCCACCCCCGCCGCCACCTCCGCCATGGCCGCCACCGCTACCTCCGCGGCTGCCGCCACTGGAGTAGCCCGCGTGGTTGGTGCTCGTACCCGTAGTACCGCTGCGGCCACTGTGCTTGCCGCTGCTGGTGGAACGGCTGGCGTGCTGGGTACCCGACTTTTTGCCTGCGCTTTTATTGCCGGCACCGTCTTTGTCGGCGTCAGAGCGCTTGCTGGTTTTGGTTTCTTTGGCTTCTTTTGCCTCTTTGGCCTGATCCGCACGCCGTGCGGCGCTCACCACGTCACCCAGCCGCACACCCAGGGAGTTGGCGATTTGTCCCCAGCCCATGCCCTGGGCACGCTGTGACAGCACGCCCTGGCGGGCCGTGGCCAGTTGCGCGGATGTGGGGTTGGTAATGCCCTGCTTGGTCAGGCTGGCGCGGGCCAGCGAAGTGGACAGGTCGTTGACGCCCTCGGTGCTCTGCGTGGGGGCGGTCTTGGGGGTTGGCGCAGGCGCGGGGGCCGGTGCGGGCGGGGGTGGGGGCGTCACGGTCTGGGCAAAGGCCGTCACGCCGGCCAGCAGGGCCGCTGCGCTGAGGGCCCGTGCGAGGGGGAGTTTGTCGAATCGCATGAAAACCACCTTCCAATCGGTTTATGGGAAAAATACACATACATTCTAGGTAGCGTCCCTGTTGGAAGCGGTGTCGATTTGTTACC
This sequence comes from Rhodoferax sp., assembly GCA_019449595.1. GTDB lineage: Bacteria > Pseudomonadota > Gammaproteobacteria > Burkholderiales > Burkholderiaceae_C > Allorhodoferax. Next base: position 903,449 of record JAGRPL010000004.1, read on the forward strand.
AGGTGTTGGGGTTGTTGCAGGGGGCTGGCGGCCCGTTGGCGCTATGCTTGCGCCATTCCTGAATCACCAAGGCGACCCATGACGATCAATGCACTGACCCGCTGGCACCACTTGGTGGAGAGCCGCAACGCCAACGGGCTCGATGCCCTGCTGGCGGATGACGCCGTTTTTTACTCCCCGGTGGTGCACACGCCGCAAGTGGGCAAGGCGGTCACCAAACAGTATCTCGCAGCGGCCCTGCATGTGTTTGTGAACCCGACCTTCCGCTATGTGCGCGAGGTGGTGGGCAGCCACGATGCGGTGCTGGAGTTTCAGGTGGAGATCGAGGGCATTGCCGTGAACGGCGTGGACATGCTCAAGTGGAACGACGCCGGGCAGATTGTGGAGTTCAAGGTGATGCTGCGTCCCTTGCAGGCCATAAACCTGATCCACCAGAAAATGGCGGCCCTGTTGCAGGCCAAGCCCTAGTTCAGCAGAACATCAGTGCCAGCAGGGCGGCGTCGTCGGCCCAGTTGAGCAGGGCGTAGCCCGCCAGCCGGTAGGCCAGGGAAACGGCCTGGTCGACCAGGTACTCGGCGTTCAGCAGCGGGGCGTTCACGTTCCGGCCGACTCCAGCTTGCTGGACAGCTCCAGCCATCGGTCTTCCAGCTGCGCCAGTTCGTCGTTCACCACCTTCAGGCTGCGGCCAATTTCGGCGATCTCCGTCGGGTGCGGGTTGGTGGAGAGGCGGTTTTCCAGCGCCGCGCCTTCCCCGTTGAGCACGGCCATGCGGGCTTCCACATCCTGCAACTCTTTGCGGACCTTGGGCGAGGTGTCGCCCTTGGCCTTGGGCTTGGCGGCCACCGGTGCTGCAGCGGCTTTGGCCGGCGCCTTGGCGGCCTCCTTGGCTTCCTCGCGCTGGCGCTTGGCCTCGTCCAGCAGGTAGCGCTGGTAGTCGTCCAGGTCGCCGTCGAAAGGCTCCACACCGCCACGCGACACCATCCAGAACTCGTCGCACACGGCGCGCAGCAGGGCGCGGTCGTGGCTGACCAGCATCACCGTGCCTTCGAACTCGTTGAGCGCCATGGACAGCGCCTCGCGTGTGGCCAGATCCAGGTGGTTGGTGGGCTCGTCCATCAGCAAGAGGTTGGGGCGCTGCCACACCAGCATGCACAGCACCAGGCGGGCCTTCTCGCCGCCGCTCATGCTGCCCACGGCCTGCTTGATCATGTCGCCGCCGAAATTGAAGGTGCCCAGGAAGCTGCGCAAATCCTGCTCGCGGGTCTGCTGGCCAGCGATCTTGCCCGCGGCCGTCAGGTCCTTTACCAGGCGGATCATGTGCTCCAGCGGGTTGTCCGCCGGGCGCAGCACGTCGAGTTCCTGCTGGGCAAAGTAGCCGATGTTCAAGCCCTTGCCTTCGGTGATTTCACCGCTCAGGACCTTCAGGTCGCGCGCAATGGTCTTCACCAGCGTGGACTTGCCCTGGCCGTTGGCGCCCAGGATGCCGATGCGCTGGCCGGCCAGCACCGAGCGGTTGATGTGGCGCACGATGGTGGTGGGCGGCGTGCCCTCGGGCGCGCCTTCGGGCGGCGGGTAGCCCACGCTGATGTCGCTCATGGACAGCATGGGGTTGGGCAGGTTGGCCGGTTCCTTGAACTCGAAGGTGAAGTCCGCCTCGCTGAGCAGCGGCGCAATCTTTTCCATGCGGTCCAGCGCCTTGACCCGGCTTTGCGCCTGCTTGGCCTTGCTGGCCTTGGCCTTGAAGCGGGCGATGAACTTCTGCAGGTGGGCGATCTTGTCCTGCTGCTTGGAATAGGCGTTTTGCTGCAGCTCCATCTGCTCGGCACGCATGTCCTCGAACTTGCTGTAGTTGCCGCCGTAGCGCACCAGCTTGGCCGCGTCGATGTGCAGGGTGACGTTGGTCACCGCGTCCAGGAATTCACGGTCGTGGCTGATGACGATCATGGTGCCTTCGTACTTCTTGAGCCAGGCTTCCAGCCAGACCAGGGCGTCCAAGTCCAGGTGGTTGGTGGGTTCGTCCAGCAGCAGCAGGTCCGACGGGCACATCAGCGCGCGGGCCAGTTGCAGGCGCATGCGCCAGCCGCCGGAGAAGCTGTTGACCGGGTTGTTCAGCTCGGTGGTCTTGAAGCCCAGGCCCAGGATCAGCGCCTGGGCGCGTGCGGCGGCGTCGTGCTCGCCGGCGTCGCCCAGCTCCGTGTAGGCGTGGGCCATGCGGTTGTAGTCGTCGGTGGCCTCGGCGGCGGCCACTTCCTGGCGCGCGGCCAGCAGCACGGTGTCGCCTTCGACCACAAATTCGGTGGCGCTTTGCTCGGTTTCGGGCATGTCCTGCGCGACCTGGCCCATGCGCCACTGGGGTGGGATGAAGTATTCGCCGGCGTCCTCATGCAGGTTGCCGTTGAAAAGGGCAAACAGCGAGGACTTGCCGGCGCCGTTGCGTCCCACCAGGCCGACTTTTTCGCCCGGGTTGAGGGTGACGGACGCGCCATCGAGCAACACCTTGGCGCCGCGGCGCAAGGTGACATTTTTCAGAGTGATCATTTCAAAAGCGCTTCGCGCGTGAGGAGCAGGACCTGGTCTTCACCAGCGCTGGTTTCGAGCCAGACCACTTCCAGTTGGGGAAATGCGGCTTCAAAGTGGTGGCGTTCATGGCCGATTTCGAGCACCAGCACGGCATCGGGAGCCATGTGCTGCGGGGCGCTTTGCAGCAGGGCGCGGACAAAGTCCATGCCGTCGCCGCCGCCGGCCAGGGCCAGGGTGGGCTCGGCCCGGTATTCCGCGGGCAGCTCGGCCATGCTCTGGGCGTTGACGTACGGCGGGTTGCACAGGATCAGGTCAAACGGGCCGCGCGCCTGCAGGGCGGGCGCGCCGAGACCGTCGGACTCCAGCAGGGTAATGCGGTCCTGCAGGCCGTGCTTGTCCACATTGATGCGGGCCACGGCCAGGGCGTCCGGCGACAGGTCGGAGGCGGTCACCGCCACTTCGGGGTAGACCATGGCCGCCAGAATAGCCAGGCTACCGTTGCCGGTGCACAGGTCCAGCACGTTGTGCGTGGTTTCCTTCAGCCAGTAGTCGATGCTGCCGTCCACCAGCAGCTCGGCAATCAGCGAACGGGGCACGATGGCGCGCTCGTCCACATAAAACGCCACACCCTGCAGCCAGGCCTCGCGCGTGAGGTAGGCGGCGGGTTTGCGGGTGGCAATGCGTGCTTCCAAAAGTGTAGCTACTCGCGCAGCATCTGCGGGCGCTACAGCCTGATTGGCTATGGAATCTTCGCCCTCCAGCGCGGCGTCCAGCGGCAGGCCCAGGCACCACAGCACCAGCCAGGCCGCTTCATCACGCGCGTTGGTGGTGCCGTGGCCAAACGAAACGTGGGCCTGCGTGAGCTGCTGCGCACCGGATTCAATCAGTTCAAGCAGGGTCATGCGCGGGCCTGGCGTTCCAGATTCTCCAGCACGCGCCGGTAGATGTTTTTCAGCGGCTCGATGTCGGCCACGGCCACATACTCGTTGATCTTGTGGATGGTGCCGTTGGGTGGGCCCATCTCGATCACCTGCGGGCAGATCTGGGCGATGAAGCGCCCGTCGCTGGTGCCGCCGGTGGTGGAGAGCTGGGTCTGCAGCCCGGTTTCCGCCAGGATGGCGTCGCGCGCGGCGTCCACCAGCGTGCCAGGGGTGGTCAGAAAGGGCAGGCCGCCTACGGTCCAGGTCAGGTCGTATTCCAGCTCGTATTTCTCCAGTACGCGGGCCAGGCGGGTCTGCAGGGACTCGGGCGTGGATTCGGTGGAAAAGCGGAAATTGAAGTCGACCACCACCGCGCCGGGGATGATGTTGCTCGCTCCCGTGCCGCCGTGGACGTTGCTGACCTGCCAGGTGGTGGGCGGGAAAAAGTCGTTGCCCCGGTCCCACTCGATGGTGACCAGCTCCGCCAGCGCGGGCGCCAGCAGGTGGATGGGGTTCTTGGCCAGGTGCGGGTAGGCAATGTGGCCCTGTACGCCCTTGACCGTGAGCTTGCCGCTCATGGTGCCGCGCCGGCCGTTCTTGATCATGTCGCCGGTGCGCTCCACCGCCGTGGGCTCGCCCACGATGCAGTAGTCCAGCGTTTCGCCCCGCGCCTTCAGGGCGTTGCAGACCACCACCGTTCCGTCGTTGGCCGGGCCCTCTTCGTCGCTGGTGAGCAGCAGGGCCATGCCCAGGGCGGGCTGTGGGTTGGCGAGCAGGAATTCTTCGATGGCCACCACGAAGGCGGCCAGTGAGGTCTTCATGTCGGCGGCGCCGCGGCCGTACAGCTTGCCGTCGCGCACGCTGGGGGTGAAGGGGGCGCTGTCCCACTCGGTCACGGGTCCGGTAGGGACCACGTCGGTGTGGCCGGCGAATACCAGGGTCTTGCTGGGCGTTGTGCTTGCTATGGATTTGCTAGCTGTCTGCGCATTGTTGGCGGGCGTTCCGGCCCGTTTTGCCCACAAATTGGTGACCGAGAACTCGGCCGGGCCGCTGGTGATGGTTTCGCAGGCAAAACCCAGCTTGGCCAGCCGCTGTGCGATGAGTTCCTGGCAGCCCACGTCGGCAGGGGTGACCGAGGCCCGCGCAATCAGTTGCTCGGCCAGTTGCAGTGTTTTTGACATCAATGGGTTACGTCCAGGGTGATTTCGGTGAAGGACGCTTCGTCGTCTTCTTCGTGCGTGGTCGCCGCCGGCTGGGCGGCCTTGGTGAAGTCGTTTTGCAGGCGCCACATCAGGTTGGTTGGGGAGTCGGCGTGGGCCAGGCCTTCCTTGCGGTCGACCACGCCGTCCACGATCAGGCGGGCGATGTCGTGCTCGAACGACTGCGAGCCCTCGGCCATGGACTTCTCCATGGCTTCCTTGACGCCGGAGAAGTCGCCTTTTTCAATCAGCTCGGCCACCAGCTTGGAGTTGAGCAGCACTTCGATGGCGGGCACGCGAGCGCCCGAGGTGGTGCGCAGCAGGCGCTGCGAAACCACGGCCTTCAGGGCCGCTGCCAGATCGCCCAGCATGGTCTGGCGCACTTCCACCGGGTAGAAGCTCAGGATCCGGTTGAGGGCCTGGTAGCTGTTGTTGGCGTGCATGGTGGCCAGGCACAGGTGGCCCGACTGGGCATAGGCAATGGCCGCGGACATGGTTTCACGGTCGCGGATTTCGCCGATCAGGATCACGTCGGGCGCCTGGCGCAGCGCGTTCTTCAGGGCCACCTGCAGCGACTGGGTGTCCGAGCCGATCTCGCGCTGGTTGATGACGGAGCGCTTGTTCTTGAACAGGAATTCGACCGGGTCCTCGATCGTCAGGATGTGGCCGGAAACGCTTTCATTGCGGTAGTCGATCATGGATGCCAGCGTGGTGCTCTTGCCGGCACCGGTGGCGCCCACCATCAGGATCAGGCCGCGTTTTTCCATGATCAGCTCACCCAGCACCGGCGGCAGTGAGAGGTTGGCTAGCGGTGGAATGTCGACCGATATGTAGCGGATCACGGCGGCAATGGTGCCGCGCTGGCGCATGGCGCTGACCCGGAAACGCCCCACGCCTTCCAGCGGGAAGCCCATGTTGAGCTCGCCCTCGGCATCGAGTTCGGCCATGCGCTCGGGCGGCAGCACCTCGGCCAGCAGGTTGCGCGGGGCATCCGCCGGCAACGACTGGTTGTTGATGGGCACGCACTGGCCGTTGATCTTGATGAGGGCGGGCGAATGCGCGGACAGGTAGATGTCCGACGCCTTCTTTTCGCTCATCAGACGGAGAATGCGCTCCATCGTGCCGGATGCGTTGGTCGTTGCCATAGGTCAGCCTTCGTGGAAGTCGGAAAACTCAGTCGCGCAGCAGGTCGTTCAAGCTGGTGGTGGCGCGGGTCTTGGCGTCCACGCGTTTGACGATCACCACGCAGTACAGGCTGTACTTGCCGCCGGCCTTGGGCAGGTTGCCCGACACCACCACCGAACCGGCGGGAATGCGGCCGTAGGTCACGGTGTCGGCTTCGCGGTCGTAGATGGGGGTGCTCTGGCCGATGTACACGCCCATGGAGATGACCGAGTTCTCTTCCACGATCACGCCTTCGACCACCTCGGAGCGCGCGCCGATGAAGCAGTTGTCTTCAATGATAGTGGGGTTGGCCTGCATGGGTTCAAGCACGCCGCCAATGCCGACGCCGCCGGAGAGGTGCACGTTCTTGCCGATCTGGGCGCAGGAGCCCACAGCCGCCCAGGTGTCGACCATGGTGCCTTCGTCCACGTAGGCGCCGATGTTCACGAAGCTGGGCATCAGGATGGCGCCCTTGGCCACATAGCTGCCGCGCCGTGCCACGGCCGGCGGCACCACGCGCACGCCGGTGGCGCGCATTTCTTCGGGCGACAGATCGGCGAACTTGGTGGGCACCTTGTCGTAGAAACCCAGCTGGCCGGCCTGGATGATGGCGTTGTCCTTGAGGCGGAAGCTCAGCAGCACTGCTTTCTTGATCCACTGGTGGGTGGTCCACTGGCCCACGCCATCGCGCGTGGCAACCCGCAGGCTGCCGCTGTCGAGGCCCTGGATGACGTGTTCCACGGCATCGCTGACTTCCTTGGATGCGGTCTGCAGGGAGATGTTGGCGCGGTCTTCCCACGCGGCGTCGATGATTTGCTGGAGTTGTTGGCTCATGGTGTCGGTTCTACGTTGAAATTCAGGTTCGGGATTGCACAAACTGGACGATGCGCTGGGCCGCTTCCACGCACTCGGCGGTTTCGGCGACCAGGGCCATGCGAATGCGGCTGGCACCGGGGTTGAACCCCCGCGCCTCGCGGGCCAGGAAGCTGCCTGGCAAAACAGTCACATTGTAAAGAGCCAGCAGGTCGCGGGCAAAGTCGGTGTCGCTGCCCGGAACCTTGGCCCACAGGTAGAAACCGGCATCGGGCAGGGCCACGTCCAGCACGCCGGCCAGCATGGGGGTCACCTGCGCGAACTTGGCCCGGTACTGGGCGCGGTTGTCCTGCACGTGCTGCTCGTCGTCCCACGCGGCAATGCTGGCTTTCTGCACCACGGTGCTCATGGCGCTGCCGTGGTAGGTGCGGTACAGCAGGAACTGTTTGACCAAGGCCGCATCACCGGCCACAAACCCGCTGCGCATGCCGGGCACGTTGCTGCGCTTGGACAGGCTGGTGAAGGCCAGCAGGTTCTTGAAGTCGGTGCGGCCCAGGCGGGCGGCGGCTTCCAGGCCGCCCAGTGGCGGCTCGTCACGGAAGTAGATTTCGCTGTAGCACTCGTCGGAGGCAATCACGAAGCCGTGGCGGTCGCTCAGGGCAAACAGCTTCTGCCATTCTTCCAGCGGCATGACGGCGCCGGTCGGGTTGCCGGGCGAGCAGACAAACAGCAGCTGCGTGCGGGCCCACACGGCGTCGGGCACGCTGTCCCAGTCCTGGGCGAAATTGCGAGCGGGGTCCGAGGGCACGAAATACGGCTGCGCGCCGGCGAGCAGGGCGGCGCCTTCATAGATCTGGTAGAACGGGTTGGGGCTGACCACCAGCACCGGCTCGTCGGCCCGGGTCTGCCGCGCGGGGTCGACCACGGTCTGGGCAAAGGCGAACAGCGCCTCGCGCGAGCCGTTGACCGGCAGCACCTGGGTGGCCACGTCCAGGTTCAGCCCGTAGCGGCGGTGCAGCCATTGCACGATGGACTGGCGCAGCGCCACGTCGCCGGCCGTGGCCGGGTAGACGGAGAGCCCGCCCTGCGGGTCCATGATGGCGTCGCAGTAGGCCTGTTTGATCAGCTGCGGGGTGGCGTGCCGGGGTTCGCCAATGCCCAGACTGATGGGGCGAAAGGCGGGATTGGGGGTGACCGTGGCAAATAACTGGCGCAGGCGCTCAAAGGGGTAGGCCTGCAGGCGCGACAAATTCGGATTCATGGGGTGGCATTATCCCTGAGCGGTCGCGGGCGGGGGGCAGGGCGGGCGGGTTTCCCACGGTATCATCACGGGGTGAGGCTCCCGGTGGCCGTCTATAAACGTCAATAAAATCAACTGCTTAGCTTAAGTTCCTTACTTACGTGCGTCTCAATTCCATCAAGTTATCCGGGTTCAAATCGTTTGCGGAACCCACCAACTTCCTTTTGCCGGGTCAATTGGTAGGGGTGGTCGGGCCCAACGGTTGCGGCAAATCCAACATCATGGATGCCGTGCGCTGGGTGCTGGGTGAGAGCAAGGCCAGCGAGTTGCGTGGCGAGTCCATGCAGGACGTGATTTTCAACGGCACCACCAGCCGCAAGCCGGCCAGCCGCTCCAGCGTGGAGCTGGTGTTCGACAACTCCGACCACCGCGCCGGCGGCCAGTGGGGCCAGTTTGGCGAGATTGCCGTCAAGCGCGTGCTGACGCGCGATGGCACCTCCAGCTACTTCATCAACAACCAGCCGGTGCGCCGGCGCGATGTGCAGGACGTGTTCCTGGGCACCGGCCTGGGGCCACGTGCCTACGCCATCATTGGCCAGGGGACCATCGCCCGCATCATCGAGTCCAAGCCCGAGGAGCTGCGCCTGTTTCTGGAGGAAGCCGCGGGCGTCTCCAAATACAAGGAACGCCGCCGCGAGACCGAGAACCGCCTCGCCGACACCCGCGAGAACCTGACCCGCGTCGAAGACATCCTGCGGGAACTCGGCACCAACCTCGAGCGGCTGGAAAAGCAGGCCGAGGTGGCCCAGAAATACAACGCCCTGCAAAGCGATGTCACCCTCAAGCAGCACCAGCAGTGGTTCCTGAAACGGGCCGAGGCACTGGCGGACCAGGCCAAGGTGCAGGCCGACGGCCTGGGGGCCGTCAACGCGCTGGAAAGCCGCATGGCCGACCTGCGCCACATCGAAGCCGATCTGGAGACCGTGCGCCAGGCCCACTACGCGGCAGGCGACCAGGTCAACCAGGCGCAGGGCCTGCTGTACGAGGCCAGTACCGACGTCGGGCGCCTGGAAGCCGAAATCCGCTTCGTGGTGGAGGGCCGCCAGCGCGCCGAGCAGCGTCTGCAGACGCTGCAGGAGCAGGTGGACCAGTGGGCCACCCGCAAGGATGACGCGCTGGCCGAAATCGAGCGCCTGGCCGAGCTGGCCTTGCTGGGCGACGAGCAAACCGAACTGCTGGCCGCCCAGGTGGAAGAGCAGGCGCAGCAATTGCCCGAGCTGGAAGACGCCCTGGGCGCCGCGCAGACCGCCGCCAACGACCAGCGCGGCGGCGTCATGCAGGTGCAGCAGCAGATCCAGGTGCTGGCGGCCGAGCAGCGCAGCATCGAGGAACAGTTCCGCCAGGTCTCCAACCGGCACGAACGCCTGAGCGCCGACCGCAACGCGCTGGCCGCCCCGGACGAAGACCGCCTGCAAAGCCTGCAACTGCAGCTGGAAGAGGCGCAGGAAGCCAGCGCCGTGGCCGATGCCCGCTTGCAGGAGCTGTCCGAGCTGCTGCCCCAGCGCGACGAGGCGCGGCGCACCCAGCAGCAGATCGTCAACACCGAGTCGGCCCGTCAGGCCGATCTGTCGGCCCGCCTGGAAGCCCTCAAGGCACTGCAGGAAAAAGTCAAGACCGACGGCAAGCTGCAGCCCTGGCTGGCCAAGCATGGGCTGGACAACCTGCAGGGCTTGTGGAGCCGCATCCACATCGAGCAGGGCTGGGAAAACGCGCTGGAAGGCGCCCTGCGCGAGCAACTGGGTGCTCTGGAGGTATCGCGCCTGGAGATGGTGCGCGCTTTTGCCAGCGATGCACCGCCCGCCAAGCTGGCGTTTTTCAGTCCGCCGCAGGCAGCGGTGCCCGAGCGCGCAGCCGCATTGCCGCGCCTGGCCGACCTGCTGCGCGTCAACGATGCCGGACAGAAAGCCGTGCTGGCCGACTGGCTGCAGGGCTGCTACACCGCCGCCAGTTTTGAAGACGCGCTGGCCCAGCGCGACAAGCTGCAGCCCGGCGAGCGCATCTACGTGCAGTCGGGTCATGTGGTGTCGCCCCACAGCGTGAGCTTTTATGCGCAGGATTCCGAACAGGCCGGCTTGCTGGCCCGCGCGCAGGAAATTGAAAACCTGGAGAAGCAGCTACGCGGCCAGGCATTGATTGCCGAGGAGGCCCACGCCGCGCTGGTGCGCGCCGAGGCCGCCTATGCCGATGCCTCGCAGCGCCTGGCAGGCGTGCGGCGCGAAGCCGCCGACGCGCAGACCCAGGCCCACACCCTGCAGGTTGAGACCTTGCGCCTGTCACAGCAGGCCGAACAGGCCCGCGCGCGCAGCGCGCAGATCGATGCCGACCTGGCCGAGGTGCAGGCCCAGCTGGACGACCTGCAGGAGCGGCGTGTCACCGCCGAGGGGCGTTTCGAGTCGCTGGACATGCAGCTGGCCGACAGCCAGGAACGCCACGCGCAGCTGGAAGAGCGGGTGATCGAAGCCCAGCGCAAGCTGGCCCAGTGCCGTGAGCAGCAACGCGGCCTGGAGCGTCAGGCGCAGGAAGCCGCGTTTGCGCAGCGCAGCCTGCAGGCGCGCAATGCCGAGCTGGCCCGCACCATTGACACCGCCACCCAGCAGACCGACGCCGTCCACGCCGAGGCGCAGCGCGCCCGCGACGAGCTGACGCGCCTGACCGATGCTGCCGCCCAGGCCGGGCTGCAAAACGCCCTGGCGCTCAAGCTGGAGCGCGAGCAGGCTCTGGGCGCCAAACGCAGCGAATACGACGACCTTACCGCCAAGCTGCGCGCCAGTGACGAGCGGCGCATGCAGCTCGAGCGCGAGCTGGAGCCGCTGCGCCTGCGCATCACCGAATTCCAGCTCAAGGAGCAGGCCGCACGGCTGGGCTTTGAGCAGTACGAGCAGCAGCTGCTGGACGCCCAGGCCGACTTGGAGGCCGTGGAGCGCTCTATCCAGGAAGGCAATGTGCGGCTCACCGGCATGCAGAGCGAAATCGACCGCCTGCACCGCGAAATTGCCGCGCTGGGGGCCGTCAACCTGGCCGCGCTGGACGAACTGGCCGCCGCCCGCGAGCGCAAGCAGTTTCTGGATGCCCAGAACGTGGACCTGTCGCAGGCCATGCAGACGCTGGAGGACGCCATCCGCAAGATCGACGGCGAAACCCGCGAGATGCTCTCGGGCACCTTCGACCAGGTCAACCAGCACTTCGGGCGCATGTTCCCCGAGCTGTTTGGGGGCGGCAATGCGCGCCTGGTCATCACCGGCGATGAAATCCTGGATTCCGGCGTACAGGTCATTGCGCAGCCGCCGGGCAAGAAGAACCAGACCATCCATTTGCTGTCGGGCGGCGAGAAAGCCCTGACGGCCATTGCGCTGGTGTTCGCCATTTTTCAACTCAACCCGGCGCCGTTCTGCCTGCTCGACGAGGTGGACGCGCCGCTGGACGACGCCAACACGGAACGCTATGCCAAGCTGGTGCGCAGCATGAGCAAGGAAACCCAGTTCCTGTTCATCAGCCACAACAAGATCGCCATGGAAATGGCCGAGCAACTGATCGGCGTGACCATGCAGGAGCAGGGCGTGTCGCGTATCGTGGCGGTGGACATGGAATCAGCCATCACGCTGGCCGAGCTGGCGTAATACAAACATGAGCAATTTACAGATTGGATTGGCAATCGCAGGCGGCGTGGTGCTGGCTGCCGTGGTGGCCCATGGCGCCTGGAGTTCGCGTCGCAACGCGCCGCGCCAGGCCTCACCCGAGGAGCCCGCTGGTTCCCCGGCCGAAGCCCTGCGCGAGCCCACGCTCACCGGGGACACCATGGACCCGCCGCCCTTTACCCTGCCCCAGGTGGCCCGCCGCCCGGTCATGGATTCGCTGATCGACGTCATCGCCACCATTGCCCTGGACGGCCCGGCCACCGCGGTGTCGGGCGAGGCGGCGCTGGCGGCGCTGCCCGCAACCCGCCGGGTTGGCAGCAAGCCTTTTGCCGTGGAGGGCTACAACCTGCAGTCGCTGGTGTGGGAGCCCCCGGCACCCGGCCAGCGCTATGGCGGATTCCAGACCGGGGTGCAGCTGGCCAACCGCTCGGGCGCGCTCAACGAAATCGAATACTCCGAGTTCGTCGTCAAGACCCAGGCCTTTGCCGACGCGATCAACGGCACGCCCGAATTTCCGGAAATGCGCGACGAAGTGGCCCGCGCCCGCGAGCTCGACCAGTTCGCCAGCGCGCATGACGCGCAGCTGGGCTTCACCATCCGGGCCCGCAACGCCTCCTGGAGCCCCGGCTACATCCAGCAGAGCGCTGCCCGGCTGGGCTTTGTGCCGGGCGTCCTGCCCGGGCGCATGGTGCTGCCGGCCGCCGAGGAGGGCCTGGCGCCCGTGCTCGTGCTCGGCTATGACTCCCAGGCCGCCTTGGCGGAGGACCCCGCCCAGTCGGCCATACGCGACATCACCCTGCACCTGGACGTGGCCCAGGTGGACCGCGCCGAGCGCCCGTTCGAGCGCATGCGCGAAGTGGCTACCGCCCTGGCCCAGACCATGGAAGGCGTGGTCACCGACGACAACGGCCAACTGCTGACGGCGCAGACCATGGACGTGATCGGCACCGAGTTGCAAACCCTGTATGACACGCTGGAGCAGCGCGACCTGGCTGCCGGCTCCATGCTGGCCCGCCGTCTGTTTTCCTGAGTGTGCTGCGGGGTCACGGCATGACCAACCTCGATCTGTTTGCAGAACCTGCGCCCGCGGACGGGGCGGGGCACGCACGCATGCTGGCCCTGCACGGGCTGTTGCACCAATATGCCCACCAGTATTACGTGCTGGACGCCCCCAGCGTTCCCGACGCCGAGTACGACCGCCTGTTCCAGGAGTTGCAGGCCCTGGAGGCGGCACACCCCGAGTGGGTCACGGCCGACTCACCGACGCAGCGCATAGGCGGCAAGCCGCTGGAGCAGTTTGCCGCGGTGCACCACGCCGAGCCCATGCTCAGCATCCGCACCGAAACTGATACCGAGGCCAGTGGCGCCCAGGCCTTCGACGCCCGGGTGCGCAAGGAGCTGGGTCTGACCGAGGCAGACCCGCCCGTGGAGTACGTGGCCGAACCCAAGTTCGACGGACTGGCGATGAATCTGCGGTACGAGCAGGGGGTTCTGGTGCAGGCCGCCACCCGCGGTGACGGCGAAACCGGTGAGGACGTGACGCAGAACATCCGCACGATCGGGCAGGTGCCGCTGCGCATCACGGGCCAGATTCCGTCTGTGCTGGAAGTGCGTGGCGAGGTCTACATGCGCCGTGACGATTTCGAGGCCCTCAACGAAAAGCAGCGTGAGAAGGGCGAGAAGACCTTTGTCAACCCGCGCAACGCCGCCGCCGGCGCCGTGCGCCAGCTCGACTCCGGCATCGCTGCCCAGCGGCCGCTGAGTTTCTTTGCCTACGGCGTGGGCGAGGTGACGTCAGCGGAGCAGGGCGGTCCGGCCTTCAGCACACATTTCGGTCTGTTGCAGACCCTGAAATCATGGGGTTTTCCGGTCGCAGAGCAGGTGACTACTGCGCATGGTGCTCCTGAATTGATAGCATATCACCAGCGCATCGGTGCCAGCCGGGATCAGCTGCCTTATGACATTGACGGCGTGGTCTACAAGGTCAACAGCCTGGTGCTGCAGCAACAGCTGGGCTTTGTGACCCGCGAGCCACGCTGGGCCGTGGCCCACAAATACCCGGCGCAGGAGCAGGTGACCCGGGTTTTGGGGATTGACGTGCAGGTGGGGCGCACCGGCAAGCTCACGCCGGTGGCACGGCTGGATCCGGTGTTTGTGGGCGGGACCACCGTGTCCAACGCCACGCTGCACAACCTGTTTGAACTGCGCCGAAAAGGCGTTCGGGTGGGCGACATGGCCATCGTCCGCCGCGCGGGCGACGTGATTCCGGAGGTGGTTGGTGTCGTCAACAGCGGCCCCCGGGCTTCCTACGTGCAAAACTTCCGCATGCCCCGCACCTGCCCGGTGTGTGGCAGCGCCGTGGTGCGCGAAAAAGCCGAAGTCAACCACCGCTGCACCGGCGGCCTGTTTTGCAGTGCCCAGCGCAAGCAGGCCATCCTGCACTTCGCCCAGCGCCGCGCCGTGGAGGTGGAGGGCCTGGGCGACAAACTGGTGGACCAACTGGTGGACGGCGGTGTCGTCAATACCCTGCCCGATCTCTATCGCCTGGGCTTGAGCGCGCTGGCGGCGTTGGACCGCATGGCCGACAAGTCCGCGCAGAACCTGCTGCAGGCGCTGGAGCAATCCAAGCAGACGACGCTGCCGCGTTTCCTGTTTGGCCTGGGCATCCGCCATGTGGGCGAGGCCACGGCCAAGGCGCTGGCGCGGCATTTCGGTTCGCTGGACGCCATCATGGATGCCACCGCCGAGCAGTTGCTCGAAGTCGCCGACATAGGCCCCATCGTGGCCGAGAGCATTCGCACCTTCTTCGACCAGCCGCACAACCGTGAGGTGGTGGAGCAGTTGCGCGCCTGTGGCGTGACCTGGGCCGAGGGCGAACCGGCTGCGCAGACGCCCAAGCCGCTGGCGGGCAAGACCTTTGTCATCACCGGCACGCTGCCTACTCTGGGTCGCGATGCAGCCAAGGACCTGCTGGAAGCCGCCGGCGCCAAGGTGGCCGGTTCGGTGAGCAAGAAGACGGATTACGTGCTGGCTGGTACGGAGGCCGGCAGCAAACTGGCCAAGGCGCTGGAACTGGGCGTGGCTGTGATCGACGAAGCGGCCATGCTGGCCCTGCTGCAGGAGAGCAACTGATGGCCGTGCGTGAAATCCTCAAAATGGGCGATCCGCGCCTGCTGCGCGTGGCGCCGCCGTTGTCCGCCGATGCCTTCGATTCGGACGCCCTGCACCTGCTTGTCAGCGACCTGCTTGACACCATGCGCGCGGTCAATGGTGCCGGCCTGGCGGCGCCGCAAATCGGGGTCGACCTGCAGGTGGTGGTCTTCGGCTCGCGCGATACCAACCCCCGCTATCCGGACCGCCCGCAGGTGCCGCCCACGGTGCTGCTCAACCCGGTGATTACGCCGCTGGTGGAGGCCGAGGAGTGGGACTGGGAAGGGTGTCTGTCGCTGCCCGGGATGCGGGGTGTGGTGCCGCGCTGGTCGCGCATCCGGTACACCGGGTTTGACCAGTATGGCGACCCGATTGACCGCACGGTGGATGGCTTCCATGCGCGCGTGGTGCAGCACGAGTGCGACCACCTGATCGGCAAGCTCTACCCCATGCGGATGCGCGACTTCACCCAGTTCGGCTATACGGATGTGTTGTTTCCCGGAGTCGCAGCGGCCGAGGACGATTGATGGTTCATGTATGCTGTCGCACAGTCGTACTTTTTTCCATTGAAGTAATTTTTTCGCCGTGTTGACGTCCATTTCCATGCCATTTTCCGGGGTGCGCGCGCCATGATGAGTGCCGAACTCAGCAAGAAGCTGACCGCTGCCGTTGAAAACATGCCGGCATTCCCCAAGAGCGTGCAGAAAATCATCGAGTTGACGCGCGACGCCAACTGCACGCCCAAGGACCTGGTTGAAGTGATCGACAAGGATCCGGTGGTCACGGTCAAGATTCTCAAGGTCGTCAATTCCGCGTACTACAGCCTGCCCAAGCAGGTCACCTCCATTGGCCACTCGGTGGTGTTCCTGGGGTTCAACACTATCAAGAACCTGGCGCTGTGCATCGCGGCCATCGGCATGCTGCCCAAGGAAAACGAGGCCGGTTTCGACGGCCAGCAGTACCTGCTGCATTCGCTGGCCACGGCCGGCATTGCCAAGCAGCTGGCGCAGCGCGTGCAGAACGCCGACCCCATGGACTGCTTCATTGCCGGCTTGCTGCACGACTTTGGCAAGGTGGTGCTGGCCCAGTACATGCCGGAAGAATTCCGCACCGCACTGGAGATCAGCAAGCGCCAGGGCACCTCCTTGCATCTGGCCCTGCGCGAAGTCATTGGCGCGGACCATGCGGTGGTGGGCGCCATGCTGGTGGAGAAGTGGCGCTTTGCGCCCCCTCTGGTGGAAACCATCCGCAACCAGTACGGGCACGACCTGGCTGACACCGACATGGTTGCCTGCGTCTTTGCCGCCAACCAGATCAGCAAGAAGCTCAAGTTCGGTTTTGGCGGCAACGCGTGCATCGAAGAGCTGCCACCCGCCATTGCCCAGCGCCTGGGCGGCTCGCTGGACACGGTGATTGCGTCGCTGGGCGACTTGACCCCGGTCTTCGAGGAAGCCCTGATTTTTTCCAAGATCTGAGCGGCGCTGCGCCGCCGCGTGCTCAGGCCGACAGCGCCTGCAGCAGTTCGGTCTCGATCTCGATCTGTGCCTTGTTGTGCTGCAGTTCGGGGCCGTCGATCAGGAACGTGTCTTCCACCCGTTCGCCTAGCGTGGCCACCTTGGCCAGCTGCAGGTTGATACGGTGTTTGGCCAGCACCCGGGCCACGCTGTAGAGCAGGCCCATGCGGTCGCTGGCTGAAATGTTCAGCAACCAGCGCTGTGCCTTTTCGTCCGGGCTCAGGGTCACACGCGGGGTCACCGGAAAACTCTTCACCCGCCGTGACACGCGGCCCCGGCTGGGCGCGGGCAGGGGGCCGGCGTCGGCAATGGCCTTGGACAGGCCGCTCTCCAGCAGGCTGCTGACTTCCCGGTACTCCTCCGGCGGGGCCGAGGTGGTGATCTGGAAGGTGTCCAGCGCGTGCCCGTTCTTGGCGGTGTGGATGCGCGCGTCCAGGATGCTGAAGCCGCCCTGGTCGAAGTAGCCACAGATGCGGGCAAACAGGTCCGGCTGGTCGGGGGCGTAGACCAGCACCTGCAGGCCCTCGCCGGCGGGCGAGCGGCGCGCCCGCACTATGGCCTGCTTCGAGTCCACCAGGCGCGACAGCTGGCGGGTGTGCCAGGCGATGTCGCCGGCGTCGTGGCGCATGAAATACCCCACGTCCAGTGCATCCCACAGGTGTTTGTGGGCTTCAAAGGGCAGGGAGTGCATGGCCACCAGGATCAGGGCCTCGCGCTTGCGGGCCTCCACCTCGGCGTCGGGATCGGGGGCGCGCCCGCCCAGCGCCCGCGCGGTGTAGCGGTACAGGTCTTCCAGTAGCTTGCCCTTCCAGGCATTCCATACCTTGGGCGAGGTGCCGCGGATGTCGGCCACGGTGAGCAGGTACAGCGCGGTGAGCTGGCGCTCGTTGCCGACCCGCTTGGCAAAGTCGGCAATCACCTGGGGGTCGCTCAGGTCGGACTTCTGCGCGATCTGGCTCATGGCCAGGTGCTCGCGCACCGCAAATTCGATCAGCTGCGCGTCTTCGCGGGCAAACCCGTGCTGCTTGCAGAAGCGCCGCACCTCCGCCGCACCCAGCTCCGAGTGGTCGCCGCCGCGGCCTTTGGCAATGTCGTGGAACAGGGCGGCCACGTACAGCAGCCAGGGCTTGTCCCAGCCGGCGGCCAGCTGCGAGCAAAACGGGTATTCGTGCGCGTGCTCCACGATGAAAAAACGGCGCACATTGCGCAGCACCATCAGGATGTGCTGGTCCACCGTGTACACATGGAACAGATCGTGCTGCATCTGCCCCACGATCTTGCGGAATACCCACAGGTAGCGGCCCAGGATCGAGGTCTGGTTCATCAGCCGCATGGCGTGCGTGATGCCCTGGGGCTGCATGAGGATCTGGCGGAACGTCTCGCGGTTTACCGGGTCGCTGCGAAAGCGCGCGCCCATCAGGTCGCGCGTGTTGTACAGGGCGCGCAGGGTGCGCGCCGACAGGCCCTTGATGCCGACGGTCTGTTGGTAGACCAGGAAGGTTTCCAGAATGGCGTGCGGCTCGCGCACGTACAGGTCGTCGCTGACCACGTCGAGCATGCCGGCCTTGTCGTTGAAATGGGCGTTGATGCGCTGCGGCGCGTGGGTGGAGGGGTTGAGCCGTTCCTCGATGTTGAGCAGCAGGATCTGGTTGAGCTGGGCGACGGCCTTGGCCGCCCAGTAGTAGCGCTTCATCAGCGTTTCGCTGGCGCGTATGAACGATTTCCGGTTCGTGCCCTGAGCCGAGGAGGCGTAGCCAAACGATTCGGCCACGGCGTTCTGCATGTCGAAGACCAGGCGGTCTTCGCGGCGGCCGGCGATCAGGTGCAGGCGGGCGCGGATGAGCAGCAGCAGGGACTCGTTACGCTGGATCTGCCGCACCTCGAACGGTGTGGCCAGGCCGCTTGTGGCCAGGGCGTTCCAGTTGGTGCCGTAGCCCGCTGCCTTGGCCACCCACAGGACGACCTGCAGGTCGCGCAGCCCCCCGGGCGACTCCTTGCAATTGGGTTCCAGCGCGTAGGGCGTGTTTTCGTACTTGGTGTGGCGCTGGTGCATTTCCAGCGTCTTGGCGACGAAGAAGGCCTGGGGGTCCAGGGCCGCAAAGAAGGCCTTCTGGAACTGCGCCACCAGCGCGGCGTTGCCGGTCACGAGGCGGCATTCCAGCAAGGCGGTTTGCACGGTCACGTCTTTTTCGGCTTCGGCCAGGCAGTTGCTCAGGGTGCGCACGCTGGAGCCGATCTCCAGCCCGGAATCCCAGCAGCTGCCGATGAAGGCCTCAATCCGGCCTTTCAGCGCAGCGTCTTCTTCGGGGGCAGCGCCATCGGGCAGTAGCAGCAGCACGTCCACGTCGGAGTGGGGAAACAGCTCGCCGCGCCCGTAGCCGCCGACGGCCAGCAGGGCCTGGGGCGACTGCAGGCCGGCGTGCTCCCACAACTGGATGAGCAGGCCGTCGGCCAGCTGCGACAGGCGGTGCAGGGCCTTGCGCACGTCCCGCGCGCTGGCGCCGCGCGCGCCAATGGCCTGCAGCAGCAGGGTTTTCTGGGCACGGTAGTCGGCGCGCAGCGCCTGCAGGTCAGCCATGGGACGTTGCGTGCCGCCGCGCCGTGGGGTCAGGCGGCGGATTGCGCCGGGACAAACGCCGGGATGGGCGGGCTGCCGGCGGAGAGGGTCAGCACCTCGTAGCCGGTGGGGGTGACCAGAATGGTGTGTTCCCACTGGGCCGACAGCGAGCGGTCCTTGGTGACGATGCTCCAGCCGTCTTTCTCGGGGCCTTCCTTGATGTCCTTGCCGCCGGCGTTGATCATGGGCTCGATGGTGAAGGTCATGCCCGCTTCCAGCCGTTCCAGCGTGCCGGGGCGGCCGTAGTGCAGCACCTGGGGCTCCTCGTGGAACCCTCGGCCGATGCCATGGCCGCAGAATTCGCGCACCACGCTGAAACCGTGGGCCTCGGTGAATTTCTGGATCGCATGGCCGATGTCGCCCAGGTGGATGCCGGGCTTGACCAGCATGATGCCGTGCCACATGGCCTCGTAGGTGATGGTGCACAGGCGCCGGGCGGCAATGGAAACGTCGCCCACCATGAACATGCGGCTGGAGTCGCCATGCCAGCCGTCCTTGATGACGGTGACGTCCACGTTGACGATGTCGCCTTTCTTGAGCGGCTTGTCGTTGGGAATGCCGTGGCAGACTTGGTGGTTGATCGAGGTGCAGACCGATTTGGGGTAGGGCGTGCTGCCGCCGCCCATGTAGTTCAGCGGCGCGGGAATGGCGTGTTGCACCTGGGTGATGTAGTCGTGGGCCAGCTTGTCGATTTCGTTGGTGGTCACACCGGGCTTGACGAAGGGGGTCAGGTAATCCAGCACTTCCGCCGTCAGCCGGCCGGCCAGGCGCATGCCTTCGATGCCCTGGGCGTCTTTGTAGGTAATTGTCATGCCCCAATTATCCCCGAGGGGATGCTTTCCTGCTGGTGCCGGCGCTTTTGCGCCGGTGCCCGGCAAACGGGCGGGCCCGGCGGGTAAAATCAGCAGTCTTCGCATGCAGGCCCAGTCAGCGCTTGTTGCGTGACTGTTTCCTCAACGCCATCCGCCCATTTTCAAGGCCACCACAGTGACCCTGCACATCACCCAATTCGAGGGCAGTAACGCCCTGAGCAGCTTTCGCGTCCAGCAACTTCTGCCGGGCCTGACGGCCATTCACGACAAGATCACTGGCATTTCGGCGCGTTTTGTGCACCTGGTGGCGTCCGATGGCGCGCCCGACGCGGCCCTGACCGCCCAGCTGGCAGCCCTGCTGACCTACGGCGACCCGTATGCCGGCCCGGTGGAGGGCCCGCTGATCGTGGTTTCGCCCCGTCTGGGCACCGTGTCGCCCTGGGCGTCCAAGGCCACCGACATCGCCCACAACTGCGGTTTTGCCGTCCGGCGCATCGAGCGGCTGGTGGAGTACCGGCTGACCCTCAAGAGTGGCCTGCTGGCCAAGGCGGCGCTCTCCACGGAGCAGCTCGAGCGCATCGCTGCCATGCTGCACGACCGTATGACCGAGAGCGCCATGCTGGAGCGCGCCCAGGCCCTGGGCCTGTTCAGCGCCCTGCAGGCTGCGCCCATGGACCATGTGGATGTGCTGGGCGGTGGCAAGGCGGCCCTGGAAAGTGCCAACCGCGATTGGGGCCTGGCCCTGGCGGCTGACGAGATCGACTACCTGGTCAACGCCTTCACCCAGCTCCAGCGCAACCCCACGGACGTGGAGCTGATGATGTTTGCCCAGGCCAACAGCGAGCACTGCCGCCACAAGATCTTCAACGCCCAGTTCACCATCGACGGCGTGGCGCAGGACCAGAGCATGTTCGGCATGATCCGCCACACGCACCAGACCAACCCGCAGCACATGCTGGTGGCCTATTCGGACAACGCCTCCGTGATGGAAGGCGTGCAGGTCGAGCGTTTTGTTGCCAAATCGGCTGCCGGCGGGCAGGGCATCTGCGCGGGCAGCTATGAAAAGCATAGCGAAACCAACCACATCCTGATGAAGGTGGAAACCCACAACCACCCCACCGCCATTTCCCCCTTCCCCGGTGCTTCCACCGGGGCCGGCGGCGAGATCCGCGATGAAGGGGCCACCGGCCGCGGCTCCAAACCCAAGGCCGGTCTGACCGGTTTCACGGTCTCCAAGCTGTGGGGCAGTGATTTCGGCAAGCCCGAGCACATTGCCAGCCCGCTGCAGATCATGATCGAAGGCCCGCTGGGCGGCGCGGCCTTCAACAACGAATTCGGCCGGCCCAACCTGCTGGGCTATTTCCGCGAGTACGAGCAGCGCGTGGAAAGCAGCGTGGACACCGTGCAGCGCGGCTACCACAAGCCCATCATGATCGCTGGGGGCCTGGGCGTCATCGACGCCGGCCAGACCCACAAGATCGAATTCCCCGCCGGCAGCCTGCTGATCCAGCTCGGCGGCCCCGGCATGCGCATCGGCATGGGCGGCAGTGCGGCCAGCTCCATGGCCACGGGCGCCAACGCGGCCCACCTGGACTTTGATTCGGTGCAGCGCGGCAACCCCGAAATCGAGCGCCGCGCGCAAGAGGTCATCAACCAGTGTTGGGTGCAGGGCGAGCAGAACCCCATCCTGGCGATCCACGACGTGGGTGCCGGCGGTTTGAGCAACGCCTTCCCCGAGCTGACCAACGACGCCGGCCGCGGCGCCCGTTTTGATCTGCGCGCGGTCAAGCTGGAAGAATCCGGCATGGCGCCCAAGGAAATCTGGTGCAACGAGAGCCAGGAGCGCTACGTGCTGGCCATTGCGCCGGAGTCGCTGGCGCAGTTCCAGGCCCTGTGCGAGCGTGAGCGCTGCCCGTTTGCCGTGATCGGTGTCGCCACCGAGGAGCGCCAGTTGCAACTGGTGGACGAGGGCAAGGAAAGCCCTGTCGACATGCCCATGAACGTGCTGCTGGGCAAGCCGCCCAAGATGCACCGCGACGTCAAGACCGTGGCGCGCACGTTCAAGCCCTTGGACCTGACGGGCGTGGAGCTGCAGAAAGCCGTGATCGACGTGCTGGCCCATCCCACCGTCGCCTCCAAGCGTTTTCTCATCACCATTGGCGACCGCGCCGTGGGCGGGCTGACGCACCGCGACCAGATGGTGGGCCCCTGGCAGGTACCGGTGGCCGACTGCGCCGTGACCCTGGCCGACTTCAAGGGCTTTGCCGGCGAGGCCATGGCGATGGGAGAGCGCACGCCGCTGGCCGCACTGGACGCGCCCGCATCCGGCCGCATGGCCGTGGCCGAGGCCATCACCAACTTGCTGGCCGCCCCCATGGAGCTGAGCCGCGTGAAGCTCTCCGCCAACTGGATGGCCGCCTGCGGCGAACCCGGCGAAGACGCCGCGCTGTACGCCACCGTCAAGGCCGTGGGTCTGGAGCTGTGCCCGGCGCTGGGTATTTCCATTCCGGTGGGCAAGGATTCGCTGTCCATGCGCACCCAGTGGCAGGACGCGCAGGGCGACAAGAAGGTCACCTCTCCCGTATCCCTGATCGTCAGCGCCTTCGCCACGCTGGCCGACGTGCGCGGCACCCTGACGCCGCAGCTCAACGCCACGGAAGACACCACCCTGGTGCTGGTTGACCTGGGCCATGGCCAGAACCGCATGGCCACCAGCATCCTGGCGCAGACGCTGGACCAGGTGGGCGACGCAGTGCCCGATCTGGACGCCGCCGAAGACCTGGTCAACCTGGTTGCGGCCGTGAACTACCTGCGTGACAAAGGCATGATCCTGGCCTACCACGACCGCAGCGACGGCGGCCTGCTGGCCACCGTGGCCGAGATGGCCTTTGCCGGCCGCGTCGGCGTGGCGCTGAACGTGGACATGCTGGTCACCGAGGGCGATGGCATTTCCGACAGCCGCATGGACGCGGGCGATGCCAAGAACTGGGCCGGCCAGATCAGCGGCCGGCGTGACGAACTCACGCTCAAGGCCCTGTTCAGCGAAGAGCTGGGCGTGGTGCTGCAGGTGCGCACCATGGAACGCGGCGACGTGATGCAGGTGCTGCGCGCGCATGGCCTGTCCCAGCACAGCCACTACATCGGCAAGACGCGGCCCGAGTCGTCCAAGATCGACGCCGGCAAGGGCGAACTGCAGATCTGGCGCGACGCCAAGTCCATCTTCAAGGCCTCGCTGTCCGACCTGCACCAGGTCTGGGACAGCGTGAGCTGGAAGATCTGCCAGCAGCGCGACAACCCGGCCTGCGCCGACGCCGAGCATGCCGCCGCGGGCGCTGCGGGCGACCCGGGGCTCCATGTTTATGTTCCCGATTCCGTGCTAACCCGCGTGGAATCTGCGCAGGCAGCTACCAAAAAAGGAGCGCCCGCGGTGCTGACAGCCCGCCCCAAGGTGGCCGTGCTGCGCGAGCAGGGCGTCAACTCCCATGTGGAAATGGCCTACGCCTTCACCGAAGCGGGCTTTGAGGCCTTCGACGTGCACATGACCGACCTGCAAAGCGGCCGCGCCAAGTTGGCCGACTTCAAGGGCGTGGTGGCCTGCGGTGGCTTCAGCTATGGCGACACCCTGGGCGCCGGCATTGGTTGGGCGCGCTCCATCACCTTCAATGCCGCGCTGGCGGAGCAGTTCAAAGCCTTCTTTGGACGTGGCGACACCTTCGGCCTGGGCGTGTGCAACGGCTGCCAGATGTTTGCCGAACTGGCCGACATCATCCCCGGGGCGCAGGACTGGCCGCGCTTTACCACCAACCAGAGCGAGCGCTTCGAGGCGCGCCTGTCCATGGTGGAAGTGCTGGAGTCGCCCTCCCTGTTCTTCAAGGACCTGGCCGGCATGCGCCTGCCCATTGCCGTGGCGCACGGCGAGGGTTTTGCCAACTTCAAGTACCGCGGCAACGCGGCCAAGGCCATTGCCGCTATGCGTTATGTGGACAACACGGGCGCGGCGACGGAAGCCTACCCGTTCAACCCCAACGGCAGCCCGGGTGGACTGACGGCCGTGACCACGGCGGACGGCCGCTTCACGGCCATGATGCCGCACCCCGAGCGGGTGTTCCGCAACATCCAGATGAGCTGGAACGGACTGGACGCCAACGCCCACAGCCCGTGGATGCAGCTGTGGCACAACGCCCGCCGGTGGGTGGGCTGATCAGGTCGTCAGCAGCAGGGGCTGGTCGCCCGGTGCCGGCCCCAGGTTGAACACGCTGACAGCCTGAACCAGTTCGCGTGCCTGGGTCTGCAGGGCGGACGCCGCGGCAGCGATTTCCTCCACCAGTGCGGCGTTCTGCTGGGTGGCGTGGTCCATCTGCTGCACGGCTTCGCCCACCTGCTGTACCCCCGCGCTCTGCTCGGCGCTGGCGGCGCTGATGTCGCCCATGATGTCGGTGACGCGGCGGATGGAACCCACCACCTCTGCCATGGTCGTGCCGGCGTGGTCCACCAGGGCGGTGCCCTGTTCCACGCGCGCCACGCTGTCGTTGATCAGGGTCTTGATTTCCCGGGCGGCATCGGCCGAACGGCTCGCCAGGCTGCGCACCTCGGATGCCACCACGGCAAAGCCGCGACCCTGTTCGCCGGCCCGTGCGGCTTCCACTGCGGCGTTGAGCGCCAGGATGTTGGTCTGGAAGGCAATGCCGTCAATCACACCGATGATGTCGACGATGCGCCGGGAACTGTCGTTGATGCCCCGCATGGTGTCGATGACCTGGGTGACCACCTCGCCGCCACGGGTGGCTACCTCGGAGGCATCGCGTGCCAGCTGGTTGGCCTGCTGGGCGTTGTCGGCGTTCTGCCGCACGTTGCCGCCGAGCTGTTCCATGGACGCGGCGGTCTGCTGCAGCGCACTGGCCTGGGTTTCGGTGCGGGCCGACAGGTCGTGGTTGCCGTGGGCAATTTCCGCGCTGGCCGTGGCCACTGATTCGGAGCCGTGGCGCACGCGCGAGACCACTTCGGCCAGGCTGTGCTGCATGGTCTGCAGGGAGGTCAGCAACTGGCCAATCTCGTCGCGGCCGCGGACAGTGATGGACGCGTTCAGATGGCCCTGGGCGACCTGGTCGGCCACTTCGGCGGCATGGTTCACGCCGCCGGTGATGCTGCGGCTGAACCACAGACTGGCACCCATGACGGCTACCGTGGCCACGAGCAACACGGCCAGTGAGAGGGTGCCGCTGAACTTGCCGGTGGCGCTGGCAGCCTGTGCTTCCTGCTGTTCTTCCTGGGCCAGGGTGGCCATCAGCTCTTCCAGGGTCTTCGTTGCTTCCCGGTCGATGCCTTTGACGGCGTGGTCGCCGGCGGCAAAATCCATGTCGGCGGCCTTGTAGGCCTCCAGTCCCTTCCGGTAGCCGTCGGCCGCGGTGCTCATCTGGGGGCCCAGTTTGCGGGCCACGTCCTTGGCCACGCTGGGCGGCAGGGCTGCTTCCAGGGCGCTCGTGCCCCGCAGTACCTGCTGCATCTCTGCTTCATGGGAGGCCCAGTATTTGGTGAGTTGCTCGGGATTCTTGCCGCGCAGCAGCACGTTTTTCCATTCCTGGATGGCAGTGGCGAAGTGCCGGTTGATGGCACCGACTTCGCGGTTGAAACGCACCGTTTCCATGACGTCGGTCTGGTAGGTGTCGACCGCACCCATCAGTTTGAAGATGCCGAACAGGGCACCCATCAGCATCAGGCTAAGGGCCAGTGCAAAGGCCAATGGCAGTTTTTGACTGAGTTTCATGCGGTGACACTCCTCGTTTTTGTTGGCGTAATGCTAGAGGGATCGTCGGTCTTGTCCATCCCCTGAACGGGGGAAATGTGTCAAGACGCTGCTATGCGGTCTTTTAGTTGCCCCGGCTTGACGTGACGCAACAAGCGGTTCAGCATGCACCACAGGTTTCGGCCCTTCGGCTGAACAGTGGAGGCGGATATGAAAGCCAAAAGTGCTGCGTTATGGGTGGCCGCGAGCGTACTTTCAGCACCGGCGTGGTCCCAACCGTACGGCCCGGGCATGATGGGCTGGGACGGTGGCGGCTGGGGCTGGGGTTTCGGACTGATGCACGTCCTGTGGTGGGTGTTCCTGGTCGTGGGGGTCGTGGCGCTGGTGCGCTGGACGGGCCCGCGCCACTACCACCACGGAGGTGAAGACCGCGCGCTGGCCATCCTGCGCGAGCGCTATGCGCGCGGCGAAATCGACAAGGCCGAGTTCGAGGACCGCAAGCGCGACCTCAGGGGCTGAGGTGCGTCAGGGTACCGTGGTACCCAGAAACTCGGCCAGTGCGGCGGTGCTCATGGAGCCCTCGCGACTCACGGTCTGGCCGTTGGCCGGGTTCTGGGCCACGATGAACGGCACCGATTCGGCGCCCATGCTGTTGAGCAGCTGGGTGTTGGCCTTGATGGCTTGTTCCATGTCCGCAGAGATGCTTGCGGATGCGGAAATGCCGCCCGTGCCGGCCAAGAGCGACGCCTCATGCTCGGACATCCGCTCCACCGGGTTGGCCGCCGACAACAGGGCTGCGCCCTGCGCCGAGCTGCTGGGGTTGATGATGCCCACCGGAATCCAGACAAACTTGATCTTCTTCTGCAGCGGCAGGGAGGCCTCCCACAGGCGGCCACAGTGCGGGCATTGGGGGTCGAAGAACACATACACGGGGTTGGCAGCCATCAGGGGGCCGGCGGTGAACCCTTTGGCCTGCGCGGCCACGGTAGCCAGCGACACCTCCCGCTTGGCGGAGCTGCTGGAGCTGGCGGTGCCGGTCGCGGACTCCTGGGGCGAGCAGCCGGCCAGCAGCAGGGCCACCAGGGCCAGGGAGGAGAAAAGACGGGTCAGGTTCATGGTGTTCACAACAATAACAAACAGGTGCACAAGGATCGGACTACCTGCCAATATACCCGCCGAACCGGCCCGCGTCCGGGGCGATCCGTCGGGGGCGCTCAGGGGCCGACGCTGCATTCCCGCCGCAGCAGTGCCAAGGCGTCCTTGAGCGCATAGTCGAATTCGCTCAACAGGGTGGGTTGCGCCTCTTCCACGAAGCTGTCCCAGAGCTGCAGGTAGTCGTGCTGGTGCGGCGCGGGGGCGTGGTGCACGATGAACTGGCGTGCCAGCTCCGGCTGGAAGCCGCTTTTGCGGATGCGGCGCACCAAGGTGGCTGCCGATTTTTCGGTCAGCACGGTCTTGGGGGCGCTGCCGGCGGCCACGCACACGAACAGGGTGAGCAGCGAGCCGTCGTCGCTATGCCCGCTGGTGGCCTTGTCCCACTGTGCAGAAATGGTGCGGTCAAAGTGGTCGACCGCGTTCAGGCCGTCTTCCAGCCAGAAATAGCGGCCCATGAATGCCGGTGTCTGGTCGAACAGCTTGCGCACCGGCACGGCGGCGTCCAGCATTCTGGGCAGGTCGGCCAGCACGGACTGGCGCACGGCCTCCACGGCCGGCAGGAACGCCGGCGGCAGGTCCATGGGCAGGGTCAACGCCGGGAGCGATGCCGCTGCCTTGGCGCTGGCCGCGTGCTTCTTGCGCAGTGCGCCCACCATCTTCTCAAAGGCCACCCAGTCCGGCATCTCGGTGCGTTTGCAGGCCCGTGCCAGCAGGGCGGTGCGGATCACGGCTTCGGCATCCTTGCCGGCTTCTTCCAGTGCCTCCACGTCCAGCCCCATCTGCTCGGCCAGCCAGACTGCCGCGTCCACCACCTGCGCCACCTGGCTGCGCAGGGCCAGCTCCTGCTGGTACTCCGGCAGGCTGCGCAGCGACCATTTGGCCAGCAGCGGAATGTGCGCGTCGGTGAATCCGGTGTGCTCGTTCATGCCGAAATGGCTGTTTTGGGGCATGGCGATCAGGGCCTTGAGCATGTCCGAGCCGCCTTTGGAGCGCGACAGGAAGGAGTGGTCGCGCAGTGACTCGGCGGCCTGGCGTAGGTCGCCACTGGTGCTGCTCTCCAGGTACAGGCTCACCAGGTTGACCATGCGCTCGCGGGCCTTCTCCAGTTCCGGGCGCAGGAATTCGTTGCCGAAGTAGCGCGCAATCTGCACCATGCCCTTGGGCGCATCGGCGCAGATGGCATCCAGCCGGGCCTGGTTGAGGATGCCGTGCTGCACACCGTAGACCAGCGCCTTCTCAAAGAACGGTCGCGCGTCATAGGTCGATACGGCGTGGTGCGGGGCAGTGTGGGGCATCGTCATCGTGCAGGTGGGAGGCGGGTGCGGGCGCCGGGTTCAGATGGCGGATTCCTCGTCGTCGTCGCGCGCTGCGGGCGTGGCCTTGCCGCGGTCGGTATCCCCGGTCTCGATGCGGCCGTCGTCTTCTTCTGCTTGCACCGCCTCGTCGTCGTCTTCATCCAGGCCCAGGTCGTGGGCGCGGGCCTTGGCGCGCAGCACCATGACCATTTCCATGAACAGGTCCGGGCACTCGTAGCGCAGCAGCCAAGCCATCTGCATCCAGTCCTGGTCGGCGACCTCGTCGAGTTCCAGCTTGGGCGGCACGTAGGCACTGGCCAGCAGGGCGGATTCGGACAGCATCTCGCCGTCGTCTTCCACCGAGTCAAAGGTGCCGGTGCGGGCAAAGGCCTCGATGCGGCTCCATTTCTCGGAGAAGTAGTCGGCCAGCGCCTCGCTGCCGCCTTCCAGGTCGCCAATGGCGTTCAGGAATTCCACCGGGTCGGCGTCTTCCCGGAAGATGACGGAGTTCATCATGCCGCGCAGGTGGGTGCGGGTGAGGTCCTTGTACTGCTTCTCGATGACGACGGCGCGGGCAAACATTTCCGGCGTCACCAGCAGGTTGATGACGGATTCGCGGGAGTTGTCGTACTCGCGGATCACGGCCAGCACGTCCTTGGGGGGCAGCTGCTCCAGCACCACCATCAGGGCGCCGTCGCCTTCGGTATCGGCCAGTTCCGTCAGCGCCGACTCGGCGCCCACGATGTCGCCGGCGGCAATGAGGCTTTGGGTTTTTTGGATCAGGGCAAGGTGCGTGCTCATGGGCTCTCCAGTGCGGTGCGGTCAGTCTTTGCGGTCAAAACCCTGTTCGACCATCCAGTCGGCGCCGGCTTCGTCGCGGGCGCGGGTGCTGTCCTCGTCGTCTTCATCGTCGGCGCCGTCAAACGGGGCGCGCCCTTCGCGTTCCGTGTCGTGCGGTGCATCTTCCGATGCCCCGTCATCGGCCGGAGCTGCCTGCGGGTGTTCGGGTTTGGTGTACAGGTACTCCAGGGCTGCGGCCACGCTCAGGAACCAGTCGCCCATGGGCTGCTTGCGCACGGTCTGGACCAGGCTGTGGGCCCAGGGCGCCAGTTCGATGGTGTCGGCCACGCTGTCCCACTCGGGCAGTTCTTCGGCCTCGTGGGTCAGCAGGTGGTCCATGGCGGCCAGCGACGTGAAACGGAAGGCCTTGTGGAACACCACGGCCACCATTTCGGGGCTGATCTCCAGCATGTGGACCAGAAACTCGATTTCCTTGCGCCGCTGTGCCAGGCGCTGGTTCAGTACGTACAGGCCTTCGGAGTCCTGGCTCAGGTCGTCGAGCTCGGCAAAGTAGGCGCTGCGCAGGTTGCGGAAGTAGGGAGAAATGTGCATTCCAGACGCTCTCACAGTAGGCGGTTGAAGTAGTTTTGCCAGATCTCGCGTGCCGTATCGATCGGGCTGTCCAGCAGGTTGCGCCGGCGGTTGTCGTCGTAGGCCTGACGCTTGTCGGCATCGGACAGCACCGCGTAGGCCTCCTGCACAGCGCGAAAGCGCGCGGGGGCGTTCGCATCGGTGTTTCGGTCTGGATGGTGCTGCGACGCCAGCTGGCGAAACGCCTTTTTGATGTCTGCCAGCGTTGCTGCGCTGCTGACGCCAAGGGTTGCGTAAAGGTCTTTCATGCAGTGCGATATCCCTGCCGGAAAAGAAAAAAACCCCACTACAGAAAATAGCGGGGTTTTTTGCAGCCTTGCGGCTTTGTTTGGCTCCTCAACCTGGGCTCGAACCAGGGACCTACGGATTAACAGTCCGGCGCTCTACCAACTGAGCTATTGAGGAATGAAGCCTCAAATTATAGCGTTGAAATTTGGGATTTTTGACATCGGACGCGGATTTTTGAAAAAGTTTGCACCTTCAATCCAGAACGGTCGGCGCCACACCCAGTACCTTGTGCAGTTTGGGGCTGGTGGTGGTGTATTGCAGCGGTACGTTCTTCTCGGGAAAGATGAAGGGCATGGCGCCGTAGGCCGCCAGCGTGCATTCGTGAAAGCCACTGACGATCAGCTTCTTCTTGCCGGGGTACGCGTTGATGTCGCCCACGGCAAAAATGCCGGGCTCGCTGGTGGAGAACTTTTCGGTATCCACCACGAGTTGCTTGCGCGAAATGTCCAGCCCCCACTGGGCAATGGGCCCCAGCTTGGGTGACAGGCCCAGGAGCACCAGTAGCGCGTCCAGCGGCACCTGGCGGGTAATGCCGTCGGCGCCGGTGACCTTGAGGGCCGTGAGGCGGCCCTGGCTGGCTTCAAAATCGGTGATCTGGCCGGCCATGAACTGCATGTCCAGCGTCTCGCACAGCGCCCGCATCGTGCCCACCCGGGCGGGGTTGGCCGTGAAGCTGTCGCGCCGGTGGATGAGGATGACGCTGCGGGCCTTGTGCGGGTGGCCGTCGGCATGGGCGGTGCACAAGCGCAGGGCCCAGTCGATGGCGTCATCGCCGTCGCCAACGATCACCAGGTTTTTGTCCGCGTATTCGGCCGGGTCGCGGACCCGGTAGGCCAGCTGGACGCCTTCGAAGGCCTCCAGTCCCGCCACCTGGAGGGTGCGCGGCAAAAAGGCGCCCACACCGGCGGCGATGAACAGGGTCTTGGTGAGAAAGCGGGTGCCCGTGTTGGTTGCCACGAAGAAACGGCCATCGGCCTGTTTTTCAACGGTGGAAACCATCTGCCCGTAATGGAAGGTGGCGCCAAAGGGGGCAATCTGCTGAAGCAGCCGCTCGGTCAGTTCCCGTCCGGTGCACACCGGCACGGCAGGAATGTCGTAGATGGGCTTGTCGGCGTACAGCTCCACACACTGGCCACCGGGGTGGTCCAGCGCGTCGATGACATGGGCCCTGACTTCCAGCAGGCCGAGTTCAAAGACCTGGAACAGCCCGATGGGCCCCGCGCCCACGATGACGGCATCGGTCTCGATGGCGCCTTCATGCACCTGCGCAGCAGGGTGGGCGTGCGGCATCAGGCGGGGCTCAGCGGATCAGGTACTGCAGCTTGCCGGTCTTGTCTTTCCACTCTTCGGCTTCGGGCAGTTCGGCCTTGCGCTTGGTGATGCTCTTCCAGCCGGGCAACTTGGCCAGTTCGGCGTTGAGGGCCGTCATGTGCTGCTGGTCGGCGGGCACGTCTTCCTCGGCGTAGATGGCGTTGACCGGGCATTCGGGGATGCACACCGCGCAGTCAATGCACTCGTCCGGGTCGATGGTCAGGAAATTGGGGCCTTCGCGGAAGCAGTCCACGGGGCAGACGTCGACGCAATCGGTGTACTTGCACTTGATACAGGCTTCGGTGACGGTATGGGTCATTTTGGTTTCTTGGGCGATATAGGGAAATTCACCCTTGATTTTATTGGCATTTGGCCCCACGCCTTCCAATATAGATGCGTGGGGTAGGGAATTGGGGGCCTGGGCGGCCCTTTATCAGTTCAGCAACAGCGCCCCGGAGGTCTTGTGGCTGGCGGTGTCCACCAGGATCAGCGAACCCAAGACCCGGGAACGGCTGTACGGCAGCGCGGCAATGGGCTCCTGTAGGGCCAGCTCGATATGGCCAATGGCGTTGGGCTCGATCTGGGTGGCGTCGTGCTCTTCCAGCGTGTTGATGTCCAGGCTGTGCACGATGCGCTTGACCTTGGCCTTGATCCAGCGGTGGCCGTGCAGCGCCCAGTAGACGCGTCCGGCCACCAGGGGCTCGTCGTCCATCCAGGCCACGGTGGCCTTGATTTCGCGGGTGGGTTGGAAAAACTTTACCGGGGTGCTGTCGGCAAATTCGTCATCGGATGGCGCATCCACCGTGGCGGTCGAGAGCAGCCAGTCGCCCCGCGAAACGTCCACCTCGCGGTCCAGCACGATGCCGGCGCCATGACCCGCGCCTACGCTTTTTGGCGTGCGCACATGGTTGAGCACCTGGGCGATCGTGGCGGTCTGGCCGCTGGGCAGGATGGAGATGGTGTCACCCGGCTGGGCGCGGCCGGTGGCCACGCGGCCCCAGAACACGCGACGGCCTTGCGAGGTGTCGCTGGAGCCCGAGAACTTCTCCACCCACTGCACCGGGAAGGAGAACGGCACATCCGTTTCCGCCGCGGTCACGGGCAACTGCTCCAGCAGCGCCAGCAGGCTGGGGCCGGTGTAGCCGCACCAACCCTGCGTGGCGGTGACCACGTTGTCGCCCTTGAGGGCCGACATGGGGATGGTGGCCGTGACGGCAATGTCGGCGTGTTCGGCAAAGGCCAGCAGGGCCTCGCGGATCTTGGCAAAGGCTGCTGCCGCATCGTTGCCCAGGGCATCGAGCTTGTTGACGGCGAAGATGATGGACGGCACGCGCAGCAGGTTCACCAGCAGGCTGTGGCGGCGGGTCTGAGGCAAGAGTTCCACCAGGCCGTCCACGTTCCACTTGAGCTTGGTGGCGTCCACCAGCACCACGGCGGCGTGGGCACTGCTGGCGGCGGTGACCATGTTGCGGGTGTACTGCACGTGGCCCGGTGCGTCGCCGATGATGAACTTGCGCGTGGGCGTGGCGAAATAGCGGTAGGCCACGTCGATGGTGATGCCCTGTTCGCGCTCGGCGCTCAAACCGTCGGTGAACAGCGCCAGGTCGGCCTCGCCGCTCTTGGAGACATTGGCCAACTGGTCCTGCAGCACCGAGCGGCTGTCCACCAGCAGGCGGCCGATCAGCGTGCTCTTGCCGTCGTCGACGCTGCCGCAGGTGATGAACTTGAGCGCGCCATGGGTGTCGAATTCGGCTTCAGCGCCCGCAGTTGTTGCGTGAGCAGCTATGGATTTGGTAGCGGTTGTCATATCAGAAATACCCGTCTTTCTTGCGCTTCTCCATGGAAGCTTCGGAAGTCTTGTCGTCCATGCGGGTGGCGCCGCGTTCGCTCACGTCGGCCTGCAGGGTCTCGATCACGATGTCGGCGGCACTGGCAGCCAGGCTTTCCACCGGGCAGGTGCAGGTGATGTCACCCACGGTGCGGAAGCGCACGTCGCGGCTCTCCACCGTTTCACCGGGCTTGGCCGGGGTCAGCTCGGTCACCGGCACCAGCAGGCCCTTGCGTTCCACCACGTCGCGCTTGTGCGTGTAGTAGAGCGAGGGCAGGGCAATGTGCTCGCGCTCGATGTACTGCCACACGTCCAGCTCGGTCCAGTTGGAAATGGGGAACACGCGGAAGTGCTCGCCGGGCTGCAGGCGGGTGTTGAACAGCGTCCACAGCTCGGGGCGCTGGGCCTTGGGCTGCCATTGGCCGAAGCTGTCGCGGTGGGAGAAGATGCGTTCCTTGGCGCGGGCCTTTTCCTCGTCCCGGCGGGCGCCGCCGATCAAGGCGTCAAAGCGGAATTCCTCGATGGCCTCCAACAGCGTGACCGACTGGTGCACGTTGCGGCTCTCGCCCGGGTGTGCCAGGCGCACGGTGCCGCGTTTCATGGAGTCTTCCACGCTGCGCACGATGAGCTCGGCGCCCAATTCCTTGGCGCGCAAATCGCGGAAGTCGGTCACTTCGTGGAAGTTGTGGCCGGTGTCGATCATCAGGAGCGGGTAGGGAATGCGGCCCGCGCCAAAGGCTTTTTCGGCGCATTTCAGCATGACCAGCGAGTCCTTGCCGCCAGAGAACAGCAGGGCCGGGCGCTCAAACGCTGCGGCCACTTCGCGCAGGATGAAGATGGTTTCCTCTTCCAGCGCATCCAGGTGCTGGTTGGAGAGGCGTTCGAAATGGGTGGGTTCGGTCATGGCGTTCATGTGGAGGCGCGGTTCGGGAGCAGGGAAGATACAGGGGCGGTGTCCGTGGTGTCGGCGGCCTTGACGTGCAGGCCGCATTCCTTGGCGGTTTCGTCTTCCCACCACCAGCGGCCGGAGCGGAAGTCCTCACCCAGGCTGATGGCGCGGGTGCAGGGCTCGCAGCCAATGCTGGGAAAGAAGGCGTCGTGCAGTGGGTTGTAGGCCACCTGGTTTTCGCGGATGTAGTGCCACACGTCGCCCCAGGTCCAGTTGGCCAGCGGGTTGAGCTTGGTGCGGGCCTCCGAGGTGTCGACCAGCGGCACCTCGGCGCGGGCGCCGCTCTGTTCGCGGCGCAAGCCGGTGATCCAGGCTTTCTTGCCCGCCAGTGCACGCGCCAGGGGTTCCATCTTGCGGATGCCGCAGCACTCCTTGCGCAAGGCGATGCTCTTGTACATGGCGTCCTTGCCTTCGCGGGCGACGAATTGCACCACCGACTCCTGCACCGGGTGGTACACCGTGACGGGCGCGCGCGAACTGGCCTTGAACTGCTCCAGCAGGGTCAGCGTTTCCTGGTGCAGGCGGCCGGTTTCCAACACGAAGATGCCGATGTCCAGTTCCATGCTGTTGATGAGGTGGCTGATGACCACGTCTTCCGCACCCAGGCTGGAAGCCTGGGTGACTTCGGACACGCCACCTTCGGCCGGGGCGGCAAACTGCGCCGCCGCCTGGGACAGGACGGCGCGGGCTTCCGCCAGTTTGATCACGTAGTCGCTGGAGGGGCGGGCGTGCAGGTCAATTGCGCTCATGCGGCCTCCTTCTGGGCAAAGGCGGGCGGCACCGTCACGGCGTCGCCCTGGTAGAAGCGGCTGAAGCGCTCGAACTGCGCTTGCGCATAGGCCAGGTTCTGGTCTTCGCGCAGCACGGCGGCATCAAAGCCGGTGCGCTGCATGTGCACCAGCTGGTCGATGAGCACGTCGCCGGTGGCGCGCAGTTCACCCTTGAAGCCCAGGCGGCGGCGCAGCAGGAAGGCCTGGCTGTAGGCGCGGCCATCGGTGAACTTGGGAAAATTCAGGTCGATGCGTTCCACGCCGTCGAGCGCCAGCGCGCGGGGGTCGGCATCGTTCGCCAAAGCAATGACTTTTGGGCTGTCAGCCACCGTGGAATGTGCGGAAGTAGCTATTAATTTCATAGTAAAAGTTCCGTGAGGGTGCTCAGGCTTCCTGGGTGTCGCGGGCGTAGCCGGGCGGGTTGTGCAGCACGTCTTCGCCTGGCGGCAGGTCGGGAATGCGCGCCGCATTGGCAGCGGCCTTGAAGGGCTCGTGGCCGACCCGCTTGAGGGTGTCGATGAAGTATTCTTGGCCGATGCGCTGGGCCCGGTAGGTGTTCAGGATTGCCTCCACCACCCCCGGAATTTCGGCGGCGCCAAACGAGGGGCCCACCACCTTGCCGGGCGTGGCCGGGCCGCTCAGATTGGTGCCGTCGGAGCCGCCCAGCGACACCTGGTACCACTCGCGGCCGTCCTTGTCCACGCCCAGGATGCCGATGTGGCCGCTGTGGTGGTGGCCGCAGGAGTTGATGCAGCCGCTGATGTGCAGGTCGATGTCGCCCAGGTCAAACAGCTCGTCCATGTCCTGGTAGCGCTCGGTGATGGCGGCGGCAATCGGGATGGACCGTGCGTTGGCCAGCGAGCAGAAGTCGCCGCCGGGGCAGGAAATCATGTCCGTCAGCAGGCCGATGTTGGCGCGGGCCAGGCCCAGTGCTTTGGCTGCGCGCCA
This sequence comes from Rhodoferax sp., assembly GCA_019449595.1. Lineage (GTDB taxonomy): Bacteria > Pseudomonadota > Gammaproteobacteria > Burkholderiales > Burkholderiaceae_C > Allorhodoferax. Next base: position 938,811 of record JAGRPL010000004.1, read on the forward strand.
CAGGGCGGGTAGCTGTTCGGCACGCACCCAGGGCAGCAGCAGGTTCTGCTCGTGCGTCACGCGGGCTTCGCTGGCGGAAAAGCGGTCGGCCAGGTCGGCGGCGGCGTCCAACTGGTCGTCGGTGGCATCGCCAGGCGCATAGCCCAGGCGTTTGAATGACAGGGTCACGGCACGCAGGGCGGGGTTGCGGTGCGCCGTCACGTTGCGCACCAGCCAGCGGGCGTATTCGGGCTCTTCGGCGGCGGTGATGGGCTCCACTGCAGCGGCGGGGGCGTTCAGCACCGGGGGCACGAAGCAGGCGTTGACGCGGTCGAACTCGGCCTGGGTAATGGTGTGCGGCGCGCCGTCAAGCTCCAGGATCTGCTGGTATTCGGCTTCCACCTGGTCGATGTAGCGCTGGCCTTCGGCCTTCACCAGGATCTTGATGCGCGCCTTCCAGACGTTGTCGCGCCGGCCATAGCCGTTGTAGACGCGAATCACCGCTTCCAGGTAGTTCAGGATCTGGTTCCAGGGCAGGAACTCGCGCACCACGGTGCTGATGAGCGGTGTGCGACCCATGCCGCCGCCCACGCGCACCCGAAAGCCCAGCTCGCCCTGTGCCGAGCGCACCAGCTGCAGGCCCACGTCGTACCAGGCAATGGCGGCGCGGTCTTCTGCGCCGCCGGTCACGGAAATCTTGAACTTGCGCGGCAGGAAGGCAAATTCGGGGTGCAGGGTGCCCCACTGGCGGATGATTTCGCAGAACGGACGCGGATCAGCCACCTCGTCCACCGCAATGCCGGCCAGCGCGTCGCTGGCAATGTTGCGGATGCAGTTGCCGCTGGTCTGGATCCCGTGCATGTTGGCACTGGCCAGCAGGTCCATCACGTCGGCCGACTTGGTCAGCGGAATCCAGTTGTACTGCACGTTGAGGCGGGTAGTGAAGTGCCCGTAGCCGTGCTTGAGGCGGGGGGCCTTGAGGGCGCCCAGCTGGTCCTGGGTGTGCTGCGCCTGCTCGAACAGCTCGGCGGCGGGCTGGTCGTACTCGCGGGCGATTTTGGCCAGCACGCGCAGCTGCGGGCTCGACAGCTCGCCGTACGGAACGGACACCCGCAGCATGGGCGCATAACGCTGGATGTACCAGCCGTTTTGCAGGCGCAGCGGGCGGAACTCGGCGTCACCCAGCGTGCCGGCCAGATTGCGCTCGAGCTGGTCGCGGTACTGGGCGGCGCGGTTTTTTACAAACTGGCGGTCAAAGTCGGTGTATTGGTACATGGTTTACAGGGCTATAAGCTTGAGTCCGGCGTAGGCCAGCAGGAAGGAGAGCAGGGAGCGGATGACACGTTCGGGGGTCTTGCCCATCAGGTGCGAGCCCACCCAGATACCGGGCAGCGAACCCGCCAGCAGGCTCAGCAGCATGGTCCAGTCCACCGAACCCAGCGAGGCGTGCCCGGCGCCGGCCACCAGGGTCAGCGGCACGGCGTAGGCGATGTCGGCGGCCACGATGCGCGGCAGGGGCAACAGGGGGTACAGAATCATCAGCACCGTGACGCCAATGGCGCCCGCGCCCACCGAGGTCAGCGTCACCAGCGTGCCAATGACCGCCCCGAACAGCAGGGGCAGGCCCCAGTGGCGCGGACGGGCGGCGACGGCTTCCTGCCCGCGGGCCAGTTTGATCGGCGCAGCCTTGCCCCGCACCACCTTGTACAGCGTGGCGGCAGCCGTGAGCAGCAGGGCGCCACCCAGGGTGTTGGTCATGACGGTCTGCATGGCGGCGCTGGCCGGTCCCACCACGTGCAGGATGTAGAGCGTGATCAGCGCAGCCGGAATGCTGCCGGCGGAAAGGTTGAGCACCACCGGCCAGTCGATGACCCGGGCGCGGGCCAGCTTGAGCGTGCCGCCCATTTTGGTGAAGGCGGCAAACAGCAGGTCGGTACCCACGGCCAGGTGCGGCTTGACGCCGAAGAAGAAAATCAGGATGGGCGTCATCAGCGAACCGCCGCCCACGCCGGTGAGGCCGACCACCAGGCCCACAAAAAACCCCGCAAAGACAAACGCCAATTCATGCATGGCCCCGACTGTAGGGGGCATGCTTTAGATTGAAAACTACATTTTCGCTATGTTGATATTCTTTGGGTGAATATAGAAGACGGGCACGGTGCAGGACCCGGGTCGGGCGGTGTGCTTTCGGGTACGCTGGGGGCCACAGAACCCTTTGTCTTGCCTGCGCACCCGGAGAACCCACACCATGCGACATACCGAACGACACAAGACCCACCGCATTGGCTGGCTGCGCGCGGCGGTGCTGGGCGCGAACGACGGCATCGTCTCCACGGCCAGCCTGATTCTGGGCGTGGCCGCTTCCGGCACCGGTCGCCCGGGCATTCTGGTGGCGGGCGTTGCCGGGCTGGTGGCCGGGGCCATGTCCATGGCGGCGGGCGAGTACGTGTCGGTCAGCTCCCAGGCGGACACCGAGCACGCCGACCTGGAGCGCGAGCGCAAGGAACTGGCCGCCGATCCCGTGCATGAGCACGCCGAGTTGCGGGACATCTACGTGCAGCGGGGGCTGGACGTCGCGCTGGCCACGCAGGTGGCTACCCAGCTGATGCAGCACGACGCCCTGGGCGCCCACGGGCGCGACGAACTGGGCATTACCGAAGCCCTGGCCGCGCGGCCGGTGCAGGCCGCGCTGGCTTCGGCGGCCATGTTTGCCCTCGGTGCCGTCCTGCCTTTGCTGGTTGTCTGGCTGTTGCCGGTGGCGGCGCTCATGTGGGGCGTGGCGGGCAGTTCGCTGGTGTTCCTGGCGCTGCTGGGGGCGGTGGGTGCCCGCGCGGGCGGCGCCGGCGTTACCGCGGCAGCGGCGCGGGTCTGCTTCTGGGGCGCCATGGCCATGGCGCTGACGGCTGGGGTGGGCGCGCTGTTCGGGGTGGCTGCCTGAGGCGCCTGCCCCGATCGATTACCGCGTCAGCCAGTCCGCCATCAGCGTCTGTTCAAACAGCGCCAGACAGCCGGCGGCGTCCACCTGCATGCACACGTCGGCCAGTGGCCGGTTGGCCTCCCAGCCGGGCTGTGGGTAGTTCAGGTGCGCCAGGCGCTTGAGCATGGTCTGCCCCTGGGCCAGCCCGTCGGTGGCCACGCGGATGCAGCCGCGCTCCCGCGTGAAGAGCGCGGGGCTCACCAGGTAGACGAAGGCCAGCACATCGTGGGCAAAGCAGCCGGGGTCGGACGCCAGGCGTGGGTGCTGCGCACTGTAGAAGCGGGAATAGAAGCCCACGGCATGGTGCAGGGTGTCGGTTGCCGGGTGGCGGTGGTGTTCGGCAATGCGCCGGAACAGGGTGAGCGGTGTCACTACCCGGTGGGTCACGTCCAGCCCCACCATGGTGAGTGGCCAGCCGGCGCCAAACACCTGCTCGGCGGCGTGCGGGTCGTTCCAGATGTTGGATTCGGCCACCGGCGACACGTTGCCCGGCTCGGTGATGGTGCCACCCATGAGGATGACTTCGCGCAGCAGGCGCGGCAGGGCAGGCTCCAGTTTGAGTGCCAGGCTCAGGTTGCCCAGCGGGCCCACGGCCACCAGCGTGATGGCGCCGGGCTGCGCCCGCGCCATGTCCACGATGAACTGGGCCGAAGCCCGCGGGTCCAGCCGGTTGGTCGTGGCGACGCGGGAGGGCAGGTTGCCCAGGCCGTCGGCGCCGTGGATGTAGTCGGGTGGCGCCTCCCCCGGCTTGCACCAGGGGGTGCTGACGCCCTGCGTTACCGGTACGGACCGGTTGGCGATGGCCGTCAGGTATAGCGCGTTGGCCGCGGCCTGCTCCACCGAGACGTTGCCAAAGGTGGTGGTGATGCCCACCACTTCGATGCCGGGGTGCGCCAGCGCGAAATACAGCGCCATGGCGTCGTCCACGCCGGGGTCGGTATCAAAAATGACTTTGCGGGGTGCGGTGGTGTGCATGGGCAAGGTGGTGGTCAGCGGGGGCTGGCGGGCCCGGTCAGCCCGCACAGGTAGCGCAACGCGGTGATCCGGGCGGGGTTGGGCGGGGGTTGTTGCGCCAGGAAGGCGGTCACTTCGGCCGCCTGTGGAATGCTGGACTGCGCGCCCGGGCGCGTGCAGGCCAGGGCGCCGGCGGCGCTGGCCATGCGCAGGGCCAGGGGAATGTCTGCGCCCAGGTGCAGGGCTGCAACCAGGCTGCCGCAGAAGGTGTCGCCGGCGCCGGTGGTGTCAACCGGCGTCACGTCAAACGCTTCCTGCAGGAAAAACACCCCGTGGCTGCGCGCGCAGCAGCCGTGGTGGCCCAGGGTCACCACCACGGTGGGAACGTGGATGCGTTCCAGGCATTGGGCGATGCTGCCCTGGTGGCCGGCCAGGGCGGCCAGTTCGCCTTCGTTGACGATCAGGATGTCGACCGCTTCCAGCAGCGGCGCCGGCAGGGCCTGCGCCGGGGCGGGGTTGAGCACTACGGTCACGCCCTGGCGGCGGGCGGCCTGGGCGTAGGCCGTGACGGTGGCCAGCGGGGTCTCCAGCTGCAGCATCAGGTGGCTGAAACCCACCAGTGGCGGCAGGTGCCGGGGCTGCAGGCTCAGGTTCGCGCCGGGGGCCACGGTGATGGCGTTTTCGGCGTCGTCGGACACGCAGATGAAGGCGCAGCCCGTGGTCTGGTCGGGTACCCGCACCAGGTGCAGCTTCACCAGGGCCTCGCGCAGCGAGGCCTCCAGTGGCTCGGCGTGGGCGTCGGCACCCAGGGCCAGCAGCATGTGCGTGGGCACGCCGCCAGCGCGCGCGGCGGCCACCGCCTGGTTGGCGCCCTTCCCGCCGGGGTAGGTCTTGAAGTCGCGACCCAGCACCGTTTCACCCGGGCTGGGGATGTGCGCCGCCCGGACCACGAAGTCCATGTTGGCTGAGCCGGCCACAAGTATCATGAAATTCTCCATCCGCGGGTCTGGGGGTCTATTGTGTCGCGTAAAACAGCGGTGTCTTGCGTGCGCAGCGGTGCGATTCGCTGCTAGAGTCAAAGACTCGGGAGAATGTATGAAACAGGTATTGACCGCGTTGGTGGCGGTGTTGTCCGCCGGGGTGTTTGCCCAGGGCAAGCCGATCAAGATTGGTGAAATCAACAGCTATTCCAGCATGCCGCAGTTCACCACGCCCTACCGCCAGGGCTGGCAGCTGGCGGTGGACGAGGTCAACGCCGCCGGCGGGCTGCTTGGCCGCCCGGTGCAGGTGGTGGCGCGGGACGACGCCGGCAAGCCCGAAGAGGCCCTGCGCCACGCCATCGAGCTCACGTCCAAGGAGCAGGTCGACGTGCTGGCCGGGGGCTTTCTGTCCAATGTGGGCCTGGCGCTGGCCGACCACGCGCTCAAGAACAAACGCCTGTTCGTGGCCAGCGAGCCGCTGACCGACGCCATGGTGTGGGAGAAGGGCAACCGCTACACCTTCCGCCTGCGCCCCAGTACCTATATGCAGGCCGCCATGCTGGTGGAAGAGGCCGCCAAGCTGCCGGCCAAGCGCTGGGCCACCATCGCGCCCAACTACGAGTACGGGCAAAGTGCGGTCGCCAGCTTCAAGGCCTTGCTCAAGGCGCGCCGCCCCGACGTGGAGTTCGTGGCCGAGCAGTGGCCGGCCCAGGGCAAGCTGGACGCCGGCACCACCTTGCAGGCGGTGATGCAGGCGCACCCCGATGCCATTTTCAACGTGACCTTTGGCGCCGATCTGGCCAAGTTGGTGCGTGAAGGCAACCAGCGCAATGTGTTCCCCAAAACGCCGGTGGTATCCATGCTCTCGGGCGAGCCCGAGTACCTGGACGTGCTCAAGGACGAAACCCCCCGGGGCTGGATCGTGACCGGCTACCCCTGGGACCAGATTGACACCAAGGAGCACAGCGCGTTTGCCGCCAACTACTACAAGAAGTTCAACGAAAACCCCAAGGTGGGCTCGGTGGTGGGCTACGCCACCATGCAGGCCATCTTTGCCGCCATCCGCAAGGCCAAAAGCACCGACAACGAGAAGCTGGTCACCGCCATGCGCGGCCTGACCTTTACCACGCCGTTCGGTCCGGCCGAGTTCCGCGCCTTGGACCAGCAGTCCACCATGGGTGCCTACGTGGGCAAGCTGGATCTGCGCGGCCAGAAGGGCTCCATGGTGCAGTGGCGCTATGCCGACGGCAGGAACTACCAGCCGGCGGACAGCTATGTGCGCAGCCACCGCCCGGCGGCGGCCAACCAGTAAGGCGGCTGCGCGCACATGACGGCTACGGTGTGGGTCAAGGTAGTGGGGTTTAGCGATGTGGAGCGGCACACGCTCAACACCCTGTTCCGGCTCTCGGCGGGCCAGACCCCGGCTTACGCGTTGTGGACACCCGAGCAGGCGGCGCCACCGCAGGTGGCCCTGATCGACGTGGATTCATACGAGTCCGGGCTGGACCAGGCGTCTCCCGGTTTCAATACCAACCTCAAACGCCTCTGTGTGGGGAGCCGGGTGTCGGAGGCCGCATGGCGGACCTTTCCGCGCCCGGTGGACTGGCCCGCCCTGCTGCAGGCGCTCGACAGCCTGTTTGCCTCGCAGGCCGAAGTGGACATTGACCTGGGGCTGGATGACCCGGTGGACCCGACCGTTCCGCCCGGGATCAAGGCGTCGCTGCTGGTGGGGCTGGCCCGCGAGGAAGCGCTGTATTTGCGCGCCCGCCTGGCCCTGGCGGGCCTGACGGACGTGGACGACGCCGACAGCGCGGTGCACGCCGGCAACTGCCTTGCGGAGCGCCGTTACGACCTGGTGGTGGTGAGTCTGGAACTGGCCGACGCCGACCCGTGGGCGCTGGTGCAATCGTTTGCCGACCTGCTGGCGCCGCCCCATGCGGTGGTGGTGGCCACGGCAGCGCCCTCCTGGCAGGCCATGGAGCGGGCCGAAGCGCTGGGATGCAAGGGGTTGCTGGAAGTGCCGTTCAATCCACCGCAGGTGCTGGCTTTGCTGCAGCAGGTCTGAGGCGGCGCACGCGGTTGGCGTCCAGGCTGCGTGACAGACTGTGCTCCACCGGCAGGGGCTCGGCGCCCAGACGGGCCGCCAGCAGTTCGGCACACAGGGCCGTAAAGCTCAGTCCCCGCGAACCCATGCCCACGCACAGCCACAGCCCGGAGCCTGTGGGCGTGTCGATGGGACCGACCAGGGGCAGTCGGTCATGCGTGACGCAGCGGGTGGCCGACCACTGCGCCACCGGCCCGCGGTCCAGCGTTTCGGCCAGTTCGGCGCCGCCCTCGGGCAGCAGGTGCTGCAGACGTGCCATGTTGGCGGCGTGCTGCGCCCACAGATCCGCGGCGGCCAGGGCGTCGGTTTCAAAGGTGGAGCCGGCCACCCATTGCTCGCCCCCGGCGCCGGGAACATGGGGGATGAAACAGCCGTGGCCGTTGACCGGTGTGGCTGGCAGGCCGGGAATGTCCTCGGCGTAGGTTCCATGGCTCAGGGTGCCATGCACTGCCTGCAAGGCCGCCAGTTTGTCCTGCAGTTCGGGGCCTGGCAGCGCGTCGGCTGGTGCCCCGTTTTTCAGCAGGGTGGCACAGCCCAGGGCGTTGGCCAGCACCACCACGGCAAAACGGCCCAGTTCCCGGTCCTGTGGGTCCTGCAGCAGCCAGAGGGTGTCGTCGGCGCGGTGCAGGCCAGCCACCTTGGCATTGCCGACGAAGGTGATGCCAGGCTGTGCCAGCCAGGCCTGCACCAGCGTGGCCGGCTTGATCCAGGCGGCCTGCGGGTGCCAGTGGGGGGCGGCGTTTCTCCGGCGCTCCAGGACGCCGCTGGGGTCCCACTCCTGCCCGCGCGCCAGCAGGCGCTGGGCGTGTTGCAGCAGCAGGCGGGTGCCGCTGCGGGAGAGGCGCGAGCGTGGGTTGTCGTCGGCGGAGACATGGGGCACCGCCAAGCCGACGGGTACGCCCGATGCCCCGCTGGCGGGCGCGGCATCCTGGTCGAACACGGTGACCTGCCAGCCGCGCAGGGCCAGTGCCTGGGCCACGCTGGCGCCGGCCATGCCGGCGCCTATGACGGCGCAGCGGGTCGGGGGCTGCACGGCGTGGGAGCGGGGGGTGCGGCGGCTCGGGATGTCCCAGCGCGGTTCGAAAGTGCCGGTGAAGGCGTCTACCATGCCGTCCGCGTCAGGGCTCGGAGGATCGGTTTGAAAGCCGGCGCCCTGCAGCAGCACCGCCAGGGGGGCACGGTGTGCCGTCGTGGGCGCCGCCGGTGCCGCGGGGTGCAAGGCGAACCGGGTGCCGCGCTTGCAGCGCCTGGCCAGCAACTGGGCCGCCCATTTGTCCTGCGGCGTGCCGCCCCACACGGTGTCGGCCTGGAACACCTGCTCGCCCAGCATGGCCTGCGTGTCGCCGTGGCACAGCGTCAGCGACACGTGGCCGCCGTCCAGCTGGATGCGGTGAAAACCGGGCCCCAGCCCGGTGCATTGTGCTGCCAGGGCGTGCGCCAGCGTGCCCCATTCGTCATTGGGGTGCACGTCGGCAGGGGCCGCGGTAGCGGCTGGCGCGATGCCCACGTAATGCAGCAGGCGAGGACGTTGCGGGTCGTGCCGCCACGCCAGCCAGGTGCTCAGAAAGCGGCGGCCGTCCTGGAAATCGGTGTCGAGTACGGTCCAGGCTGGATGCCTGGCCCATGCGCCGGGCAGGCCGCAGGACGCCAGGCTGTGCGTCGCCAGGTGGTCAGCCACGGGGCGGCGGACGAAAAAATCAGGCCGACGGTGGCACGTAGCCCTGGGCAGCGTCGGCGCCGTCGCCGAAGAAATGGTTTTCCATCTGCCGCGCCAGGTACTGGCGGGCGCGGGCGTCGGCCAGGTTCAGGCGGTTTTCATTGACCAGCATGGTCTGGTGCTTGAGCCAGCCCGCCCAGGCTTCCTTGCTGACGTTTTGCCAGATGCGTTTGCCCAGTTCGCCGGGATAGGGGGGGAAGTCCAGGCCTTCGGCCTCTTTTCCCAGCTTGATACAGTTGACGGTGCGTGCCATGGATAACCTCTGCGTGAAAGAATAGGTGTCGGTGAACACCGGATGCCGAATCTTATTCGGTTTGCAGTGTCCATCCAGAGCAACCGGGCGTTTCCTGGGGGAACTTCGCAGGCAAAATGGACCCTGACCATGGGGCGCCACGCAGGTGTGCGGCGCCGATTGCTGACAAGGATGCTTATTTTGAACTTCGTGATGGATCAGTTGGACCATGCGCCCCGGCGCGTGCTGGTGTTGGTGAGCGCGGCCTGTGTCGCCCTGCTGGCGTTTGGCCTGTATCTGCAGCACGTGGTGGGACTGGTGCCGTGCCCGATGTGCATCGTGCAGCGTTACGCTATGGTTTTGATAGCTATCTGCGCAGCATTGACGGCTTCTAGCGGCCGAAAAGGCGTGCAAATTGGCGGCAGTGCCGTGCTGGTGGTGCTGGCCGTGGCAGGCGCCTATGTGGCAGCACGCCAGAGCTGGTTGCAGTGGTACCCGCCGGAAGTGGTGTCCTGCGGGCGCGACCTGTACGGCATGATCGAAACCTTCCCGTTGCAGCGTGCCATTCCCATGATCTTCCGCGGTGGCGGCGACTGCACGCAGGTGGACTGGACTTTCCTGGGCGGCTCCATCGCCAACTGGTCGTTCCTGTGGTTTTGCGCCATGGCCCTGGTGGGCTCCCTGCTGGTGTGGCGCCGCGCGCGCCAGGCCTGAGCGGGTTCAGCCCAGTTTCTTGAACAGCACCTGGCTCTTGCGGTCCCAGTTGTAGAGGCGCCGGCGGGCTTCCGGCAGTTTCTCGGGGTCGGTCTGCACGAAACCCCGCTTGAGGAACCAGTGTGCGGTGCGGGTCGTCAGCACAAAAATGCTGTCCAGCCCGGCCTGGCGCGCACGCTGCTCGATGCGCTTCAGAACGCGTTCGCCGTCGCCCTGGCCCTGTACCTGGGGTGACACCGTCAGGGCCGCCATCTCGGCGGTCTTGGCTTCCGGATAGGGGTAGAGCGCCGCGCAGGCAAAGATCACGCCGTCGTGCTCGATCACGGTGTAGTTGCCCACGTCGCGCTCGATTTCGGTGCGGCTGCGCTTGACCAGGGTGCCGTCTTTCTCGAACGGCTCAATGAGCTGCAGGATGCCGCCCACGTCGTCCACGGTGGCCTCGCGCAGGCTCTCCAGCTTTTCGTCCACCACCATGGTGCCGATGCCGTCGTGCACGTACACCTCCAGCAGGATGGAGCCGTCCACGGAAAAGGGAATGATGTGGCTGCGTTCCACGCCGTTCTTGCACGCCTTGACGCAATGCTGCAGGTAAAACGCCGTGTCGGTGGGTTGGTTGGCTGCCGGCAGCTGGGTCAGCAGCTTTTCGGCGGCGGCCAGCGGCAGCTCGGTGTCGATGGGGTTGTCGTCCGAAGCTGCTTCCAGCGGGCGCAGCCGGATGCCGGGCACCTCGGTCACAAAGATGAGCTTGTCGGCCTGCAGGGCAGTCGCTACCGACGTGGCCACTTCCTCCATGGCCAGGTTGAAGGCTTCGCCGGTGGGGGAAAAACCAAAGGGCGAGAGCAGCAGCATGGCGCCCATGTCGAGCACGCGGCTGATGCCCGCCGTGTCCACCTTGCGCACCAGCCCCGAGTGCTGGAAATCCACGCCGTCAACAATGCCCACCGGCCGCGCGGTAATGAAGTTGCCCGAGATGACGCGTACGGTGGAGTCGGCCATGGGCGTGTTGGGCAGGCCCTGGCTGAACGCGGCCTCGATCTCGTAGCGTAACTGGCCGGCGGCCTCCTGGGCGCAGTCCAGCGCCACTTCGTCGGTGATGCGGGTGCCGTGCGAATACTTGCCGGCGTGGCCTTTGGCCTTGAGCTGTTCGTTTACCTGCGGGCGAAACCCGTGCACCAGCACGATCTTCACGCCCATGCTCTGGATCATGGCCAGGTCCTGCGCCAGGTTCTGCAGCTTGCCGGCGGCAATGGCCTCGCCGGCGATGCCCACCACGAACGTCTGGTTGCGGAACTTGTGGATGTAGGGCGCTACCGAGCGGAACCAGGGCACGAAGGTGAAATTGAAAACAGAGGACATGGTGTGCGCGGGTGGTGAATGCGGTGGAGGCGGGGATAATCTGCAATTCTCTACGAAGTTAGTACCTTGACTACCTGCCCCCTGCCAATCGACTTTCCTGAAACGCTCCCGGTGTCGGGTAAACGCGACGAGATCATGGCCGCCCTGCAGGCGCACCAGGTCATCATCGTCTGTGGCGAGACCGGTTCTGGCAAGACCACCCAATTGCCCAAGATCGCACTGGCCCTGGGGCGTGGCAAGCTCAATTACCCGGCGGGCCAGCGCGGCAAGCTCATTGGCCACACCCAGCCGCGGCGCATTGCTGCCAGCAGCGTGGCCAAGCGCATTGCCGAGGAGCTGAAGACCCCACTGGGCGAGGTGGTGGGCTACAAGGTGCGCTTCCAGGACCGGTTGAGCAAGGACGCCTCGGTCAAGCTGATGACCGACGGCATTCTGCTGGCCGAGACGCAGACCGACCCGCTGCTGAACGCCTACGACACCCTCATCATCGACGAGGCGCACGAGCGATCGCTCAACATCGACTTCCTGCTGGGCTACCTGCGCCAGATCCTGCCGCGCCGCCCGGACTTGAAGATCGTGGTGACCTCGGCCACGATTGATGCCCAGCGTTTTGCCGACCATTTCAAATCTTCCAAGGGCCCTGCGCCGGTCATCATGGTCTCCGGGCGCATGTTTCCGGTGGAGACGCGCTACCGGCCGTTTGAGGAAAGCCGCGAATATGACCTGAACAACGCGATTGCCGATGGCGTGGACGAGCTCTGGCGTGACCCGCACAACAGCGGCGACATTCTCGTCTTTCTGCCCGGCGAGCGCGAGATCCGCGAGGCGGCCGACCACCTGCGCAAGCACCTGAGCCACCAGCCGGTGATGCGCAACGCCGAGGTGCTGCCCCTGTTTGCCCGCCTGAGCCCGGCCGAGCAGGACCGCATCTTTGACGGCCACACCGGACGGCGCGTGGTGCTGGCCACCAACGTGGCCGAAACCTCGCTCACGGTTCCAGGCATCCGATACGTCATTGACGCAGGCACCGCGCGCGTCAAACGCTACAGTTTTCGTAGCAAGGTGGAGCAGCTGCTGGTCGAGCCTATCAGCCAGGCGGCTGCCAACCAGCGCGCCGGGCGCTGCGGCCGCGTGGCCAACGGCATTTGCATCCGCCTGTACGACGAAAAGGACTTTGCCGGGCGCGACCGGTTTACTGATCCGGAGATTTTGCGCAGCTCGCTGGCGGGCGTCATCCTGCGGATGAAGTCGTTGCACTTGGGCATCGTGGAGGACTTTCCGTTCCTGGAGCGTCCCAGTGGGCGCGCCATTGCCGATGGTTACCAGTTGCTCAATGAGCTGGGTGCGGTGGATGACGCGAATGAGTTGACGCCGCTGGGTGGCGAGTTGTCCAAGTTGCCGCTGGACCCGCGGGTGGGGCGGATGCTGCTGGAAGCCAGAAACCGGGAGGCCCTGGACGAGGCCTTGGTGATTGCGTCGGCCCTTTCTGTGCAGGACGTGCGCGACCGGCCGATGGAAGCGCAGCAGCAGGCCGACACGGCACACAAGAAGTTTGACGATGAGAAGAGCGAGTTTGTGGGCTACCTCAAGCTCTGGAAGTGGATCCACGATGCGCGCGGAGAAAAAACGGCCGCCACGCCTGGCGCCCAACCCACGCACAAGCTAACCAACCGTCAATACGAGCAACTGCTGCGGCAGAACTTCGTCAACATCCGCCGCGTGCGGGAGTGGAAAGACATCTACAGCCAGCTGCACACCGTGGTGGCCGAGCACAAGTGGCGCATGAACACCACCCCCGCCAGCTACGAGCAGTTGCACCTGTCCATGCTTTCGGGCCTGCTGGGCAACATTGGCTGCAAACTCGAAGAGGGCCAGAACGGCGAGTACCTGGGCGCGCGCTCCATCAAGTTCTTTGCCCACCCGGGCGCGCACCTGACCAAGAAGCCGGGCAAGTGGATCGTGGCGTCCGAGCTGGTGGAAACCACGCGCCTGTTCGGCCGCGGCATTGCGGGCATCGAGCCGCAGTGGCTGGAGCAGGTGGGCGGCCATTTGCTCAAGAAACAGCTGCTGGACCCGCACTGGGAGAAGAAAGCCGCCGAGGTGGTGGCGCTGGAGCGGGCCACCCTGTACGGCATCGTGGTCTACAGCGGGCGGCGCACCAACTACGGCCGCGTGGACCTGGCCGGCGCGCGGGAAATCTTCATCCGCGAAGCCCTGGTGGGCAAGGAGTGGGAAACCCCGCTGCCGTTCCTGGCGGCCAACCACAAGCTCATCAAACAGGTGGAGGAGCTGGAGCACAAGGCGCGCCGGCAGGACGTGCTGGTGGACGACGAACTCATCTACGCCTTCTACGACCAGCAGCTGCCCGCCGACGTGTGCAGCGGCTATTCGCTGGAGCGCTGGTACCGCGAGGAGGTGAAGAAGAACCCGAAGCTGCTGCACCTCACCCGCGAAGAGCTGATGCGCCACGAGGCCGCCGGCATCACCACTGCGTCCTTTCCCAAGACCATCCGCCTGGGCGGTGTGGACTGCGCGGCCACCTACCTGCACGAACCCGGTGACGCGCGCGACGGCCTGACCGTGACCGTGCCCCTGTTTGTGCTCAACCAGGTGAACGAGGAGCGCTGCGAATGGCTGGTGCCCGGCATGCTCAAAGACAAGGTGCAGGCACTGCTCAAAACCCTGCATCAGCGCCCCCGCAGCCGCCTGGTGCCGTTGCCCGAGACCGCCACCCGGTTTGCAGAGACGCTGAACGCACCGGAGCAGTTTGGCACCGGCAGCCTGGTGGACGCGGTGCTGAAGCTGGTGCGCGAAGCCACCAGCCTGGACATCGTGCGCGCCGACATCAAGGTAGACATGCTCAGCCCGCACTTCTTCATGAACTACCGCGTGGTGGATGAACACGGCCGCCAGCTCGGCCAGGGCCGCAACCTGGGTGCGCTCAAGGCCGAGTGGGGCAAGCAGGCGCGCGGCGCATTCCAGGCGCTGGCCAACCTGAAGCTGGGGCAGGGCGGCGGTGCACCCGTGGCGGGCGCTGTTGCGCAGAATTCCGGGTCAAATAGCCCGCAAGCCTCCGTAAAACCTGCGCAGACAGCTCCTGAAAAGATAGCAAAAACCCCGCCCGCCGGCGGCGCCAAAACCACGACCGCCGACCAACGCCATACCGCCTGGACCTTTGGTGAACTGCCCGAGCTGCTGGAAATCAGGAAGGGCGGCCAGACGCTGATCGGCTTTCCGGCCCTGATCGACGCCGGCGACGCAGTGACGGTGGAGGTGTTTGACGAGCCCGAAATAGCCGCCGCCAAGCACCGCGCCGGCCTGCGCCGCCTGTTTGCGCTGCAGATCAAGGATGCGCTGAAGTACCTGGAGAAGAACATCCCCGACCTGCAGAAAATGGCGGTGGCCTACATGAACGTGGGCAAGGCCGACAACGGCAGTGGCGGGGGGACCATCGAAGAACTGCGCGAGCAGATACTGGCCGTAGCGCTGGACCGCGCCTTCCTGCTGGAGCCGCTGCCCACCGACGCATTCGCCTTCAAGCGCCGGGTGGACGAAGGCCGCGGCCGCCTGACGCTCATCGCCAACGAAGTGGCGCGCCTGGCCGGCACCATCCTGCTGGAGTACGCCACCGCGGCGCGCAAGATCAAGGACACCAAGAACGCGCCGGACGCCGTGGCCGACTGCACCCAGCAACTGCAGCGCCTCATGCCCAAGCGCTTCCTGCAGGCAGCTCCGTGGGACCGTCTGCAGCACCTGGCGCGCTACCTCAAGGCCATCACCCTGCGCCTGGACAAGTACCGTGCCGACCCCGCCCGTGACGCCGCCCGCCTGGCCGAGCTGCGCCCGCTGGAACAGCGCTACTGGCGGCTGGTGGCTGAACGCAAGGGCGCGGTGGACGAGCGCATGCAGGAGTTCCGCTGGCTGCTGGAAGAACTGCGCGTGAGTTTCTTTGCGCAGGAGCTGCGCACGCCGCAGCCGGTGAGCGTGAAGCGGCTGGACAAGGCCTGGGCGCAGATGGGGTGACCGGGCGCCGCCCCGCGCTCAGTCCAGCGTCTGCCGGTAACGCTTGAGCGCCACCACCCCGGCCACCAGTAAAAAAAGCAGCATGGGCCACAGGTCCTGCAGCAGCTGCGGGAGCGTGTTGCCCTTGAGCAGGATGCCGCGCACGATGCGCAGGAAGTGGGTCAGCGGCAGAATCTCGCCCACCCATTGGGCCCACACCGGCATGGCCCGGAAAGGGAACATGAAGCCTGACAGCAGCATGGACGGCAGGAAGAAAAAGAAAGTCATCTGCACGGCTTGCAGCTGGTTTTTGGCGACGGTGGAGAAGGTGAAGCCCACGCCCAGGTTGGCCAGCATGAACACGCCAATCATGGCCAGCAACAGCGTCATGCTGCCCACCATGGGCACTTCAAACAGCACAAATGCGGCGCCCAGAATGACCCCCAGCTGGATGTAGCCCATCACCACGTAGGGCAAGATCTTGCCCACCATGACTTCGCTGGGGCGCACGGGTGTGGCCAGCAGGTTTTCCATGGTGCCGCGCTCGCGCTCGCGGGTCATGGCCAGCCCGGTGAGCATTACCATGGTCATGGTCAGGATGGTGCCTACCAGGCCGGGAACAATGTTGTAGCGCGACAGCCCCTCGGGGTTGTAGCGGCGGTGCACCCGCAATTCAAAGGGGGGCGCGGCCAGGTTCAGGGTGCGCAGTGCGCCGGGCAGGTCGTGTGTGATGGCCTGCGGCACCAGTGCGCTGAGTGCTGCAATGGCGTTGCCCGAGGCGCTGGGGTCGGTGGCGTCGGCCGACACCAGGATCACCGGTTTTTCACCACGGATCAGGTCTTGTGAGAAGTGCGGCGGTATGACCACCATGAACTGCACCTCGCCGTCTTCCACCAGGGCCTCGGCTTCCTTCTCGCTGGTGAGCGTGTGGTCTATGCGGAAATAGCCGGTGTTCTGCATGGCGGCCAGCACGCCGCGCGACATGGGGCCGTTGTCGGTGCTCACCACCACGGTGGGCAGTCCCTTGGGGTCGGTGTTGATGGCATAGCCAAAGAGCACCAGCTGCAGGATGGGAATGATCACCGCCATGCCAAAGGTCACGCGGTCGCGCATCATCTGCTGGAATTCCTTGATGAATACCGCCCGCATGCGGTTCATGGAAAAACGGGTCATGCGCCGGCCTTGGTTGCAAAATTGTCGGTGGCACGGCCCACCAGGCGCACAAAGGCGTCTTCCAGGTCGCTTGCGCCGGCAGACGCCACAATGCTGGCCGCGCTGCCCTGGGCCAGGATTTCGCCATAGGCGATGTAGACCAGATCGTGGCAGCGCTCGGCTTCGTCCATGTAGTGGGTGGAGACCAGCACGGTGATGCCCTGTTCGGCCAGGGCGTGGATCTGGTCCCAGAACTCGCGCCGCGCCTTGGGGTCCACACCTGCGGTGGGCTCGTCCAGCAGCAGCAGGCGGGGCTCGTGGATCAGGCAGGCGGCCAGCGCCAGGCGCTGTTTCCAGCCGCCCGACAAGGAGCCGGCCAACTGCTTTTGCCGGGCGGTCAGGCCCAGGCGTTCCAGCGCCTGGTCCACGGTGGTGCGGCGGTTGGGCAGTTCGAACAGGCGGGCCACAAAGTCGAGGTTCTCGCGGATGGAGAGGTCATCGTAGAGGCCGAAGCGCTGGGTCATGTAGCCCACCTGGCGCTTGATGGCGACGGCGTCCCGGATGATGTCCAGCCCCAGGCAGGTGCCGCTGCCGCTGTCGGGGGTGAGCAGCCCGCACAGCATGCGAATGGTGGTGGTCTTGCCGCTGCCGTTGGGGCCCAGAAAGCCACAAATGCGCCCGCTGCCGACCTGGAGCTGGATATGGTCCACCACGGCGCGGCCACCGTAGGTTTTGCTCAGGTCCTGGACATCAATGGCCAGGGAGGTCATGGCGTCTTGTCGTCCTTGCCGGCGGGGCGCACATCCAGCGGCTGGCCGGGCTTGAGGTGGGCGGCGTCCTGCGGGGCGGGCTGGGCTTCGGCCATGAACACCAGCTTGGCGCGCTGGGCGTTGGAGTAGATCACGGGAGGGGTGTATTCGGGCTGGGTGGCAATGCGCGAGATGTGCGCAGTCATGGGGGGGCAGCCGTCGCACGACAGGGTAACCGCCTGGCCGGCGTGGATGGAGGCCAGGGCCGACTCGGGCACAAAGAAACGCGCCTTGATGTTTTGCGGTGGCAGGAGCGAGACCACGGGTTGCCCGGCGGGGACGAATTCGCCGGGTTGAAAAAACACATCGGCCACCAGCGCGTCTGCGGGTGCGGTCTGTTGTTTTTGTCCGCTGCGCCACTCGCTTTGGCGCAGCACTTCGCTGGCGGCCTGGGCGCTGGCCTGGGTGGCGGCGCGCTCGTCAGTGCGGGCGGGCAGGCGGGCTACGCGCAGGGCGGCTTGCAGTTCTTGGACGCGGGCCTGGGTCTGGGTCACGGCGAGGGTGGCATCGTCTATATGGGCCTTGGATACAAAGCCCTGGGCGACGAGCTGCTGCTGCCGCTCCATCTCGTGCCGGGCCAGGGTGGCGTTGGCCTGGGCCTGGGCCAGCTGGGCCTCGGAGACGGCGATTTCTTCGGTGCGTTTGCCTTTGTCCAGATTCGTGGCCTGCGCCTGCGCGCTGGCCAGGCGCGCGGCAGCCTCGTCGCGTGCGGCATTTTCGCTCTCGGCTTCCAGCGCAAACAGGGGGGCTCCCCGGGTGATGTTTTGGCCGGCTTTGACCGCCACACGATCCAGTCGCCCGGCCAGGGGGGCTGCCACGTAAACGTAGTCGCCTTCCGCGTAACCGGACCAGGCCGCCGGGGTCTTGTCGGAGCATGCGCCCAGCAGGACAAGTACCGGGACGGACAGCAGCAGGGGCCAGTGGGGCAGGGGATGGTTCAACATTGGAAAAAATCCTGGAACGGTGCCTAGGCGCCGGGTGCGTACAGGGACACCTGGTTGCTGCCGCTCAGCTTGGCGTGGTACATCGCTTCGTCGGCATGCCGGGCCAGTTCTACTGCCTCGGAGCCATGTTCGGGATACAGGGCAATGCCAATGCTGGCCGAGATGCACAGCACATGGCCCTCGACCATGAAGGGGGCCTGGAGGGCCAGACGGATTTTCTCCGCCACCATCAGGGTGTCGTCTGCCTGCACGATGTTGCGCAGCAAAACCACAAACTCGTCTCCGCCGATGCGCGCCGGAGTGTCCGACTCACGCACCGCTGCGCGAATCCGGTTGGCGACTTCTTTCAGCAGCAGATCGCCGACCCGGTGGCCGAAGCGGTCATTGACGGGTTTGAACTGGTCGAGATCGATGAACATCAAGCCCAGCTGGGTCTGGTCGCGCTGGGCGGCGGCCAGTGCGGCGTGCACGCGGTCGTCGAACAGGGCCCGGTTGGGGAGTCCTGTCAGCACGTCCTGCAGCGCCATCAGGCGGATGCGCTCTTCGGCTTCCTTCTGCAACTGGATGTCGGAGAAATACCCGAACCAGAGGATGCTGCCATCGGGCTGTTTTTCCGGTGTGGCCTGCCCTTCGTACCAGCGGTAATCCCCCGTGGGCTGGCGCATGCGGAACTGGGCGCGCCAGTGCGACAGGGTGGCGGCGGAATCCGCAATGCTGCGCATCACCATCTGGGCGTCTTCTGCCGGTGCGTTGGCAAATATCGGGCTGGAATCCTTGGCCAGACTTTCGGGGGTCAACCCGAATATTTCAACCCGGGGGCTGATGTAGGGAAAATGGGAACTTCCGTCCGGGCGCAGGCGGAATTCGTAAATGACTCCGGGTACTCCCGCGGAAACTTTCTGCAGGAAGTTGAGTGTTTCGCGCTGCGCGTTTTCACTTTTCTTGCGTGCGGTGATGTCGTTGTGCACGATGACGGCGCCTCTGCGCCGGTCACCAAATGGCGTGACGGTCATCATGTACCAGCGCTGCTCGGTGGGGGAGTGGCAGTCGTATTCCAGGCTGAACGTCGGCAGTCGTCCGTCGAGCACGGCCTTGATTCCATCGTAAGGGCCCAGTGCGCTGGTTGCAGGCGAGGGCGTGGTGGGCCGGCATTGTTCCAGGTAGTTGGCACCCAGGCCGGTGTTGACCGCGGGCGTGCCGGGGAGGGGGGCATTGTCGACGGAAAAGCGTCGCCAGGTTTCATTGACGGCGGTGATCGCGCCGGTCTTGTCAATCACCACAATCTGGGCGGGAATGGAGTCGACAATGGACTGCACGAAGCCGTTGCTTTCGTGCAGCGCATCTTCGATCCGCTCGCGGGCCATGACCACCAGGCCCAGGGTCATCAGGGGAATGCACACCAGGGTGTTGAGGTAGGTCACGCTCTGGATGAAATTGGACGCGGTAAAGACCAGCATCTCCGCCATCCCGGTGGCGGTTCCGATGCTGCGGAATACAAAAACGGTCAGAAAGAGGACGAGTCCGAGCGCCAGGAAATATTGCCCGCGCCCTACCGTTTCCCGGCGTTTCTGCAGCAACACCACCAGGATCAGCAGGCTTTGGGCGGCATAGATGCTGGCGCAGAAGATGATGCGCACGCGCAGGTCGTGCAGGTAGAAGGGCAACGTCACGGCCACGGCGGCAACCGGGAGCCAGATCAGCCACCGGGGCGGGCGGCGGTGCTGGAATTTGAAAAGACCCTCCGCGAACAGGGCCAGCGAGGCGGCCAGCAAGCTGTTGGCGGCGACGATGGAGGCCACATCGCCAATCTTGCCCCGCAGGCTGAACAGCACGTAGGCGATGGCGTGTAGCACCAACGCGAGTGCCCAGGCCCGCAGTTCGTCGTGCTGGCGGCGGTACGCCGCGGCAGCGATGGCGCCCGCCAGCGTGGCGCTGACGGTGATGATCACCAGGAACAGGGTGGGAACGTGCAGGTCCATGGCAGTGTGCGGATGTGCGGCCCGACTAGAGCGCCTGCAGCCTTTCCAGCGCGGCCAGCAGGGTGGCATCCTGCTTGGCAAAGCAGAAGCGCACCACGCGCTGGTCAAAGCCGTTGCCATAAAACGCCGACAGTGGAATGGCGGCCACGCCCATCTCGGCAGTGAGCCACTGGCAGAAGTCGGCTTCACCCAGATCGCTCACCTGCGAGATGTCCACGCACTGAAAGTACGTGCCCTCACTGGGCAGCAGGCGCAGGCGGGTTTTGGCCAGCCCGGCGCGAAACAGGTCGCGTTTGCGTTGGTAGAAGGCGGGCAGGTCCCGGTACGGGGCAGGGTCGGCCATGTACGCCGCCAGGCCGTATTGCATGGGGGTGTTTACGGCAAACACCGTGAACTGGTGCACCTTGCGGAACTCGGCGGTGAGGGCCGCGGGCGCCGCCACATAGCCAACTTTCCAGCCAGTGACATGGTAGGTCTTGCCGAAGCTGGAGATGATGAAGGCGCGCTCGGCCAGACCGGGGTAGCGGGCCGCGCTTTCGTGCGGGGCACCGTCGAACACCATGTGCTCGTACACCTCGTCGCTGATGAGCAGCACGTTGGTGGGCGCCAGAATCTCCTGCAGGCGCAGCATGTCCTGACGGCTCCACACCGTGGCGCTGGGGTTGTGCGGGGTGTTGATGATGATGGCGCGGGTTTTGGGTGTCAGCGCTGCGGCGATGGCGTCAAAGTCGGGCCGGAACGTCAGCGGGGTGAGCGCAACGCGCACCGCCGTGCCGCCGGCGAGCACGATGTTGGGCACGTAGCTGTCGTAGCAGGGCTCCAGCACGATCACTTCGTCGCCCGGGTGCACCACCGCCAGGATGGCGGTGAGAATGGCCTGCGTGGCGCCGGCTGTAATGGTAATTTCGTCTGCAGCACCGTATTTTCTTGTGTGGAGTGCTTCTATTTTTGTAGCAACGGCCTCGCGCAAGGGTGCAATGCCCGGCATGGGCGGGTACTGGTTGTGGCCTGCCTGCATGGCGTGCGTGACGTGGTCGACCAGGGCCGGGTCACAGGCAAAGTCGGGGAAGCCCTGGCCCAGGTTCACGGCCTTGTGCTGAACGGCCAGGGCGGACATCACGCTGAAGATGGTGGTGCCCACGGTGGGCAGGCGGGATTGGAGGGACGGGGTCATGCTGCGCTGCGTTCAGGGTTTCAGAATTCGTAGTCTTCCACGTGGCCGTCCATGGCGCGGGCAATCAGCTTGCGGTCCAGGCGGTCGCTCAGCAGTTCGGCAAACGTATAGACAAAGTTGCGCAGATAGGCACTGCGCTTGAACGCCACGCGGGCCACGTTCTGCCCAAACAGGTGCCCCACCGGGCGTGCCACCAGGCCGCTTTTGCCGCCGTCTTCCATCACATCGCGCACGGCCATTTCAGCCGCAATGCCGACACCCAGGCCCAGCCGCACGTAGGTCTTGATCACGTCGGAGTCAATGGCTTCGAGCGCAATGCGCGGCTCCAGCTTGCGGGTGGCAAAAGCCTGGTCGATCTTGGTGCGACCGGTGAAGGAAGGGTGGTAGGTGATGAGGGGCTCCAGCGCCACCTCTTCCAGGGTGATACGGTCCTTGCGGGCCAGCGGGTGGTCTACCGGCAGCACCAGCATGTGCTGCCACTCATAGCAGGGCAGGGTGACCAGTTCGGCGTAGTCTGCCAGTGACTCGGTTGCAATGCCGACTTCGGCTATTTCATCGATCAGCATGCGGGCCACCTGGTCGGGCGAGCCCTGGTGCAGGCTGATGTTGACCTTGGGGTAGGCGGCTCGCAACGCGGCCACTTTCTCGGGCAGCACATAACGGGCCTGGGTGTGGGTGGTGGCAATGGAGAGTGTGCCGCTGTCCTCGGCGCTGTACTGTTCGCCGATGCGCTTGAGGTTGCCGACTTCGCGCAGGATGAGCTCGATGCTCTTGAGCACATGCTGGCCCGGTTCGGTGACGCGCTTGAGGCGCTTGCCGTGGCGGGCAAAAATTTCCACGCCCAACTCTTCCTCCAGTTCGATGATGGCCTTGGAAACCCCCGGCTGCGAGGTGTGCAGTGCCTTGGCGGCTTCGGTGAGGTTGAGGTTGCGCCGAACGGCTTCCTGAACAAAGCGAAACTGGTGCAGGTTCATATCGAATTTCAACTAAAGGTGAAATTCATTATGCCGCAAACGCGTTGTTTCAGGGGCTGTCCAAAGCCATGTGGGCCAGCAACTGCACAAGGCGCGCATCCTCGCCGATGGCGGGCTGCAGGGTGAACTGCACCACGGGGTGTTGCTGCCGCAGTTGCGCGACCAGAACCGGCAAATCCTCGCGGGCGTGTTTTCCAACACCCAGGAACATGGGAACGATGGTGATGGACTGCACGCCGGCGTCCACCAGGGTAGCGACGGCAGCAGCGAGGTCGGGGGCGCTGAGCTCCAGGTAGGCGCAGACCACCGGTGTGTGTGTCGACAGGGTCGCGATGTGCGCGGCGACGGCTTCCATGGGTTTGTGCCACAAGGGGTCGCGGGAGCCGTGGGCAAACAGCACAATGCCCCGGCGCGGGGTGGGAGGGGTTGTCATCGTCGTATCACCAGCCACATGAATGCCGTCAGGGAGACGAAGGAATAAATCAGACCCGGCAGGGCGGCCGTCAACCAGGGTTGCCAGCCTTGCAAGGCGCCGAGATCGCCCAGCACGTTGTTGAGCAACACGAAGCTGATACCGGCCATGACGCCGCCAAACACGTAGGTGGTGATGCTGCCCGAGCGGAAATGCAGGTAGGCAAAGGGCAAGGCCAACACGACCATCACCAGACAACTCAGGGGATAGAACACCTTTTTCCAGAACTGGATTTCGTATTTCTGGGCCGACTGGTTGTTGGCGTTCAGGTGGCGGATGTACTGGAACAGGTCGATAGTGCCCATGCGTTCGGGCCGCAACACCGCTGCTGCCACCATCTCCGCGCTGATCTGGGTTGGCCAGCGGAACTGGTCGACGAAGGTGCGGTCCACCCGCGAGCCCTTGGCATCGCTGGTGGTGAACTCGGTGCGGTCCACTTTCTGCAGCAGCCAGTCGTCATGCTCACCGAAGCTGGCTTGCTGGCCCAGGGTCATGGAGATCAGATGGCCCTGGTTGTCGAATTCGAAAATGCGGACATCCCGCATGCTGGCGTCCGGGGCCAGTGCACCCACGTTCACGGCGTAGCTGCCGTAGGCCTGCTTTTCCTTGAGCCAGGCGCCGGTTTTCCCAACGGTGATGCGCCCCTGGTAGCGCGATTTGAGGAGCTGGGCCGTTTTGTCCGCCAAAGGTGCAACGTAGTCGCCCACGGCGAAGGTGAAGAAAACGAAGCCCAGTCCCAGCACCAGCAGGGTGCGCAGTGCCCGCCAGGGGCCCAGGCCGCTGGTGCGCAGGATGGTGAATTCGGAGCTCTGGGCGAAGCGTGCCATCACGAAAATGGTGCCGATCAGCACCGTGATGGGCAGCAGCTCATACAGATGGCTGGGAGTCATCAGGGCCACATAGAGCAACGCCTGCACGGCGGTGTACCCGGTGGCGCTGTGGCGGCCCACGGCCTGCAGTTCTTCAACAAAATCGAAGAAGTAGAAGAGCGTGGAGAACCCCAGGGTCACCAGCGCTACCGCCACGACCATTTCGCCATAGATCAGCCGACGGATGGTTTTCATGGGGAGGTGGTCCGTGCCGGTGTGGCGGTGTCAGGTTTGCGGGGGGGGCGCACGATCCAGTTGTTGTGGCGCTTGGCCAGCCACAGCAGGCCCAGCATCAAGGCCCCGCCATGCACGGCCAACAGGTACACGGCAAAGTGCACCTGTCCGTTTTCAATCCAGCTCTTGCCCAGCACCAGCAGGTTGAAATACACCACAAACGCCATGAATGCGAAACCCATGTTGGCGCTGCGCCCGACGCGGGGGTTGGCGCCAGCTGCGGCCAGACCGATGACGATGAAATTGATGGCGGCCAGCGTCAGCCCGGCCCGCCAGGCAATTTCGGCCAGGTGGCGGGGTATGGGGGCCTTGATCAGGTCCAGCGTGGTCATGGAACTGGTGGGCACGTAGGTTCGGGTGGACTGGTCATCTGCACCCACGCGCACGCCGTAGGAGTTGAAAACGCTGACGGTGAGGTCGGGTTTGCCAACCGTCTTTTCCAGCCGTTGGCCGTTTTCCAGCACCAGGAACTTGTCGGCCCCGATGACTTCCACCTTGCCGCTGCGGGCTGACGTCACGGTTTCCTTGCCCTGCTCGTTGGTTGCAATGAAGACGTTGCTGCCGGCCTGCTTGCCGCTGGCATCTTTCTCGACGAAGAAAACCCGGTCACCACTGGCCGACTCCTGGAACTGGCCCGGCTGGATGCGGGCGATGTCACTGCGTTTCTCGTAGCGATCGCGCATGTCCTCGATGCGCCCGAAAGCCCAGGGCAGAATGAAGAACGCCAAGGCCACGATGACCAGCAGAATCGGCCAGGAAAAGCGGAACAGCGGCTTGATGAGGGATGCCAGGCCACGTCCGCTGCCAAACCAGATAACCATCTCGCTGTCCTTGAACATCCGTGTCAACACACTGACGACGGCAATGAACAGGCTCAGGGACAAAATCGTGGGCATGTCCGAGAGTACCGTGTAGCCCATGATGAGCATGACGTCTGCCGGGTTGAAGGTGCCGCGTCCGGCCTCGCCCAGCGTACGGATCAGGGTCATTGTCATCACCACCGTCACCAGCACCACAAGGGTTGCGCCGAAACTGCGTGCGAGTTCTTTGCGGATGGAGGAATGGAATAACATGGCGAGGAAGGAAAACCCGAATTATGAACTTTGAACTCAAACCCCTGGGGCTCGTTGGCGTTTCCAGCGAAAAGTGCGATGCCCTGATTGTGCTGGTTCCGCATACTTTCAAGGGTGCCAAGGACGATTTGTCGGTGCTGATCACGCAGGCCATCAAGTCGACCGATCTGGAGACCAAGCCCGGCAAGATGCTTGCGCTGTACCGGCCCATGCAGGCCAACGCCGCACGCGTGGTGCTGGCTGGCGTGGGGGACGGGTCTGCCCGCCAGGTGCGTACGGCACTCCTGGCCGCTGTGGCGTCGGTCAAGTCACCGGCGTTCAAGAAACTGCTGGTATGTTTTGCCGCGCCAGCCCGCGAGGAAGCCATCCGCGCCGCCGTGCTGGCGGTGGCCGATGCCACCTATGCGTACACCCACACCAAGTCCAAGCCCGAAGCCCGCATCCTGCAGAAAGTCGTGCTGACGGCCACAAATGCCACGGAAGTCCAGGCGTCATTTGATCGGGCCGTGGCTGTTGTGGCCGGGGTGGAACTGGCCAAGGAATGGGCCAACCGCCCAGCCAACCATGCCACCCCGGTGGCGTTGGCGCAGGCGGCGGAGAAGCTGGCACAACTTCCCAAGATCAGCTGCGAGGTGCTCGGCCCCAAGGAGGTTGCCAAACTGGGCATGGGGTCCTTCCTGGCAGTGGCGCAAGGCTCCGAGCAACCCCTGCGTTTCGTGGTGCTGCGCTACAGCGGCGCGGCCAAGTCCCAGGCGCCCACCGTGCTGGTGGGCAAGGGCATAACCTTCGATAGCGGAGGCATTTCCATCAAGCCGGCCGCGGAGATGGATGAGATGAAGTTCGACATGTCCGGTGCAGCCAGCGTGCTGGGTGTGTTTCGGTCGCTGTCGCTGCTCAAGCCCGCAATCAACGTAGTGGGACTGATCCCCGCCTGTGAAAACCTGCTTAGCGGCCGTGCGGTCAAGCCCGGCGATGTGGTGACCAGCATGAGCGGCCAGACCATTGAGATCCTCAACACCGATGCCGAAGGCCGGCTGGTGCTGTGCGACGCATTGACCTACGCGGAGCGTTTCAAACCCGCAGCGGTGATTGACATTGCCACGCTGACCGGTGCGTGCATGGTGGCCCTGGGCGCGGTGCGCAGCGGCCTTTTTTCCACGCAAGAAGCACTGGGCAGCGCCCTGTTTGCCGCGGGCGAGGCCTCGCAGGATCTGTGCTGGCGGTTGCCTTTGGATGAAGACTACGCGGAGGGGCTCAAAAGCGGGTTTGCTGACGTGGCCAATGTGGCCGGACGGGCGGGGGGTGCCATTACCGCGGCCAAGTTCTTGCAGCGGTTTGCAGAGAAATTCCCCTGGGCCCATCTGGACATTGCAGGCACCGCCTGGAAAAGCGGGGCGGGCAAGGGTGCCACTGGCCGGCCAGTGGGGTTGCTGGTGGAATACCTGCTGGAACGGACCGGCACCCAGTGACCGAGGTTGCTTTCCATTTTGGTGCGCCCGACCGGCTGGCGTACGTCTGCCGGCTGCTGCGCAAGGCGGTTGGCAGTGGGGCCCGGGTGGTGGTGCTGGCCGACACCGATATGGTGCAGCAGGTCGATGCCGGTCTGTGGGCGCTGTCAGCGACCGACTTCGTGGCCCATTGCACCAGCGACGCCGAGCCTTCGGTGCAGGGACGTTCGCCCGTATTGCTGGTCACCGATCTGGTGCAGGTGGTCGGCCCGCGGCAGGTGTTGCTCAACCTTGCAGAAGCCATCCCCGAAGGTTTTGACCAATTTGCGCGATTGATTGAAGTGGTCAGCCAGAACGGGGCAGACCGGGATCCGGCTCGCCGCCGCTGGAAACAATACACTGAGCGGGGCTATCCCATTACCCGCCACGATTTGGCCGTTAAAGGTGCCAATTGATGCAGCCGCCCAAGACCTTTCCCCGTTTCTTCCCGACGCTGACGGAAGTCGTCCAGCCCGATGCGCCGCTCCCAGCGCCTGCACCGATGCCAGCGTTCGACCGCGAACGGCTGGTGGAGCAGGTGTTGCAGCGTATTGCGCCGATCGTCGAGGAGCGGTTGCACGAAGCGGTGCAGGCCATGCTGCAAGACCAGGTGGATTTGTTGGCACGCCGTTTGCATCAGGAAATTGAAAGTACCGTCCGTCAGGCTGTGATCCAGGCAACGGCAGAAAACCTGCCCAAAACCTGAGCCGCAGCGGTATGCCGGGCGCTGCTGGAAAAGCCCTTCTCGGTAACTTCCCTATGCCTGAATCAGGCAAATTGGGGTATTGTGCTGGTTGTGGAATTAATTAATTCACGCTGTTTATCTTTGTTTCTATTTTGGGAGTTTTTATGCAATTCAAGGTGAAAAGTACTTTGACAGTACTGGCTGCAGCAACTTTGCTGGTGGCTTGCGGTAAAAAAGAAGAGGCAGCCGCGCCTGCAGCCCCTGCTGCTGCACCCGCTCCGGCCGCTGCCGCCGTGGTGAAAATTGGCCACGTGGGACCTACCAGTGGTGCGATCGCCCACCTGGGTAAAGACAATGAAAACGGCGCTCGCATGGCCATTGAAGAACTCAATGCCGCTGGTGTCGTGATTGACGGCAAGAAAGTCACGCTGGAATTGATGGCCGAAGACGATGCGGCAGATCCCAAGCAGGGCACGGCTGTTGCGCAGAAATTGGCAGACGCCAAAGTGGTGGGTGTTGTTGGTCACCTGAACTCGGGAACGACCATTCCTGCTTCCAAGATTTACAGCGACGCTGGCATCCCCCAGATTTCCCCCTCCGCTACCAACCCCAAGTACACCCGTCAGGGTTTCAAGACCACGTTCCGCGTGGTGGCTGATGACACCCAGTTGGGTGGCACGCTGGGCAAGTATGCCGTGGGCACGCTCAAGGGCAAGGCCATTGCCGTGATCGACGACCGTACCGCGTACGGCCAGGGCGTTGCTGAAGAGTTCGCCAAGGCAGTAGAAGGCGCGGGCGGCAAAGTGGTTGCCAAGGAGTTCACGACCGACAAGGCAACCGACTTCAATTCCATCCTGACCACCATCAAGGGCAAGAAGCCTGACGTGGTGTTCTTCGGTGGCATGGACGCCGTTGCCGGCCCCATGCTCAAGCAGATGAAGTCCCTGGGCATCAAGGCCAAGTTCATGGGCGGCGACGGTATCTGCACGACCGAACTGGTGAAGCTTGGTGGTGACGCCATTGCCGACGACCAGGTGTTCTGCGCCGAGGCCGGCGGTGTCGAGGGTGAAGCCAAGGCTGGCATGGACGAGTTCAAGGCCAAGTTCAAGTCCAAGTTCAATGCTGACGTCCAGGTGTACGCTCCCTATGTGTACGACTCCGTCAAGGTCATGGTCGCTGCAATGGTCAAGGCCGGTTCCTCGGACCCCGCAAAGTACCTGCCCGTGCTGGCCGCCACGACCGACTACAAGGGTGTGACCGGTCCCATTACGTTTGACGAAAAGGGCGACATCAAGAACGGCGCCTTGACGCTGAAGACCGTGCGCGGTGGTCAGCTGATTACGCTGGCCGTGATCCGCTGATTCGGCTGACGCTGTAAAGGGGCACTTGCAAAGTGCCCCTTTTTTTTGTCTTTGCGTGTGCGGCGATCCCAAAGTGGTCCAAAGACAGGTTAAAATAGCAGGCTCTGGAGCGGTGGATGAGCGGTTTAAGTCACACGCCTGGAAAGCGTGCGTGGGGTAAAACCCACCGCGGGTTCGAATCCCGCCTGCTCCGCCAGTAAGTAAGCAAAGACGGCCCTTCGGGGCCGTTTTTCATTTCTTTCTACCATCCTTTCTACCAACATCGAGTGCGCTTAAATGGACGTAGTTGGATGCACCTTGTAGATTTTTTGAGTCATATATATTTTTCCTGACCCTCAGCAGGGAATAGCCCCAAACAGGCCTTGAGCCTGTCCATCTCTCCCATTCAGCCCTTCCGAGGTGCCTGAGACTCCCAGATCGCGTTCTGTAGATCTGATCTTCTCCATTCCCTCGCTGTAGTCACCCCAGACCATCCAACACCCCGTTGGACGGTTCTGGGCTTTGTGCCGCACTTCTCCATGCCTGTCTCTTTTGGGATGGCAGGGAGAGGTGCGTCTGTCATTTCTTCTCTACAGAAAGCATTCCCTATGAGCCTTCAATGTCCCAAATGCAATTCCACGCTAATCACTACCCGCGACATCGGCCGCAAGACCGGAGGTGCCATCGGCACGGTCGCCGGTGGCGTTACCGGCTTGAGCGGTGTCCTGACCGGTGGACGCCTCGGTATGACCGTTGGCATCGTCGCTGGTCCTGCAGGTTCCGTCCTGGGCTGTCTGGCCGGTGCCCTGATCGGCGGCCTGGTCGGTGCCGCCACCGTCGGTGTCGCCGGCGCCAAGCTGGGTGAAGTGATTGACGCCCGTGTCCTGGACAACCACCAGTGCATGCAGTGCGAACACACCTTCAGTGTCCCGGAATAAACCGGTTCACATCACTTTCAGTATCCGTTCTCCGATTTCAACCAATCCTCACATTCAAGGAGTCCCCAATGGCCCATCTCGTACAAACCATGGCCTACACCGGCCAAACCCCTTGGCATAGCTTTGGCAACGCACTCCCTCCTAAACAGTCCATCGATGTATGGGCCAAAGAAGCCGGCATGGACTGGAACATCTGCTCCAGCCCGGTGCGCTATATGACCGAACAGGCCGGAAGTCTTGGCAACATCATGTCCTTCGATGAGCAAAAGGTCCTGTATCGCAGCGACACCAAGGCCGCACTCTCCGTCGTCTCTGACCGCTACCAAGTGGTGCAACCCCGTGAAGTCCTGGAGTTCTACCGCGACCTGACCGAGGTATCCGGCTTTGAGCTGGAAACAGCAGGTGTCCTGAAGGCGGGCAAGAAGTTCTGGGCGCTGGCCAAGACCGGAAAGGAAACCGCACTGAAGGGCAAAGACGTGGTGGGCGGTTATCTGCTTCTGGCCACGTCCTGCGACGGAACCCTGGCCACCACGGCAACCCTGACCTCTATCCGCGTGGTCTGCAACAACACCTTGACCGTGGCACTCAATGGTGCAGCCAGCGCCGTCAAGGTTCCGCACAACACGGTGTTTGACGGTCAAGCGGTGAAGAAGCAGTTGGGTGTCGCTGTTTCGCACTGGGGCAGCTTTATGGTCCGCATGAAAACCCTCTCTGAGCGCAAGGTCAAGAGCCACGAGTCCATGAACTATTTCCTCAACGTGTTGTGCCACTCCGACCAACAACCCAGCTCTAACAAGTCGGGATTGGTCAATGAGCGTGCCCTGAAACGGGTCCAGGAGCTTTACGACGGCGCAGGGAAGGGCGCAGACCTAGCCTCTGCCTCTGGAACGGCCTGGGGCCTGCTCAACGCAGTCACGGAATACGTCGACCATGAGAAACGTTCCCGCAACCAGGAGTACCGCCTGGACAGTGCCTGGTTCGGTCAAGGGGCAGCGCTGAAACAGCGCGCACTTGACCATGCCATGCAACTGGTCGCCTAAGGCCGGTGCATGGCCCCATCTAACTCTCAACCCAAGGAAACACTATGGCCCATGCCAACCCCGTGGATAGTCCAGCCCGACCACGCCCAGCCTTGAAGCTGGTGAAAACCAACGACCTCAGCCGGGAGGACTGGCTGTCTGTTCGCAGAAACGGTATCGGCAGCTCCGATGCCGCCGCTGCGGTGGGCCTGAGCCCTTACAAGTCTCAGCTCCAACTCTGGATGGAAAAAACCGGTCGTGATGACCTCTTTGCCCCTATCGATGTCAATGACGAGTCCACCCCGCTGTACTGGGGAACATTGCTGGAACCCATCGTCGCAGCCCACTACACCAAGCGCTCGGGAAACCGAGTGCGACGGGTCAACGCGGTGCTGCAGCACCCAGATCACTCCTGGATGCTCACCAACCTGGACCGTGAAGTGGTGGGTGTCCCCGAAGTCCAGATCCTGGAGTGCAAGACCGCAGGTGTTCAGGGCGCCCGGCTCTGGAAAGATGGCGTACCGGAATATGTCCAGCTGCAGGTACAGCACCAACTGGCAGTGACCGGCAAGCGGGCGGCAGATGTCACAGTCTTGATCGGAGGGCAAGAACTGCAGATCCACCGTATCAAGCGGGACGACCTGTTGATAGCACGCCTGATCCAGCTGGAGCAAGTCTTCTGGGGCTATGTCCAGTCGGATGAAGCACCACCTGTCGATGGTTCTGACTCTGCCGACAAGGCGCTTCGGTGCCTGTATCCCAATGATGTTGGTTCTACCCTGGACTTCAGCCACGATCTGGAAATGTCCGGGGTGTTCTCTGACTTGTTGGCAGTGCGGCAGCAGTTGGATAGTCAAACCCAGATGGAAGCGCTCCTCAAACAGCGTATCCAGCAAAAGATGGGCGATGCCTCCAAAGCCGTGTTCGAAACGGGCAATGTGACCTGGAGACGCAGCAAGGACGGGGTGGACTTCGATCTGCCCAAGCTGTTGTTAGACCATCCAGAGTACCAAGCAGCCTATGCCATTCCCAGACTTGGCAGCAGGCGGTTTCTGGTCAACCAAGCCAAAGGGTGATGGAGCAATTCGAACCCAAGCCAAAACCCTTCACTTCGACCCCCAAAAGCCCCACCCCGGAATGACCGGAGTGGGGCTTGTTTTTTGTAAACCAAAAAGGAAAGCGCATCATGCTCAAAGGATTAGCCATTACACCCCCCATCGTGGGACGTATCTCCATTGGCAAAGTTGTGGAGAAAAACGGCAAACGTCTGCCAGAGAAAGACGATGAATTCACCATCACTACCCAGGTACAGACCAAGGAAGGCTGGATGCTGCATCCCTTGAATCAGAGTCTGCGCAAAGACAGCAATGCCAACAACAAACTGCGCTCCATTCCGGTGCGTGTCATGTTCAATGACCCGGATCTGAATTTGCGGGCCAGTTACCACTACTTTGACCGCCAGACAGGAAGACCGCTGTGTGTGGGCAATGGGGAGACGTGCAAGCGCTCTACGGTGGATGGGATCAAGGAACTGCACTGTCCTGGACCGGATGGCTGTCACCTGGGGCAGGGAGGACTGTGCAAGCCGTATGGGCGGCTGAATGTGCTGATCGTTGAGGAGGATGAACTTGGGTCATTCATCTTCCGGACCACTGGGCACAACTCGATCCGGACTCTGGCTGCACGGCTGAAATACTTCCAGGCGGTGTCGGGCGGACATTTGGCCACACTGCCCATGGAGTTGCGCTTGAGAGGCAAGTCGACCACCCAATCGCATCGGGCACCGATCTACTACGTGGATCTGACCGTTCGGGCGGGGATGACGATGGTGGATGCGGTCATTGAGGCACGACGGCTGGGCGAGGAGCGCAAGGCTGCTGGCATTGATCAGGCTGGCTTGGATGAGGCTGCAAAACAGGGGTTCATCGCAGGGGCATTTGAGGAGTCTGCTGAGGAGGGTGGGGCGGTTGTAGAGGAGTTCTATCCACCAGTTGATTCAGATGGAGCAATGAGTAAGACCGCGCAGTCTGGTGAGGCATCTTTGAGCCAGAAGTTGGATCACAAAGTAATGAGCAGTGTCAAAGCGCCATCTGTCAGTGCCTCAACTCTATCGGCTTGATCGTTCGTCTCTATGGCTGAAGCATGCGCCAAAGGTCTTGGCTTACAGCTTCAGCCAGTTTTCATATGCTGTCGACTGAGATATTGCGCTCATTTTGTTCAACCTTGCCAAGGTAAGTTCTGTAGAGCATCGCTTTTCGCAGCTAGTTTGGCCATCGATTTCCCTAACGATGTCGAGCCACCTGTCGACTTCCATGTGTGGGGGCCGCACCCGGACTTAATCAAGGGCTGTTGTGTTCATCCATATTGAGTGATATTTGCCAAGTTGAACTTCGGAATCGCAATGCCAAAATGCTTGGAACTCTCCAGTGAGGTACGGCCGGTTCGCAACAATATTTTGCTGCGATAATTATCAATATGGCATTCAAACAATAGGTCAAATAGAGCATCACCAATGCGTCTTGAAACACTGCGCCTGCAGAACTTTCGCGGTTACGTGGACAGGAAATTCGATCTACACCCGCAGTTCAATCTCGTTATCGGTGAGAACGGAGTAGGCAAGACCTCATTCCTTGAAGCTGCCGCCGTGGCCATTGGTTCTTGGCTGTTGGGTTTTCGCGGACACGATACACGCAACATCTGGGACCGCGATGTGCGCCACGTTCTAGAGTTCGTGGAAAAGCGCTATCGTCAGTTGCCCCAATACCCTGTGCGCGTGCAAGCCACGGGATATGTCCATATCGCCCGAGCGAGCAGAGTCGGCGATGGCGGAGATATTGCATACGACCCAGCCGCCAGTGCCGACAAGCCTAATCCTCGCTCTCAGCATGTCAGTTGGGAGCGCTCAGTCGAAGCAGAGGGCGGTAAAACAACACGGCGAGGCGCGAACGAACTCAAGATGTACGCCGAAGCGATGGCTTCTGCAGTCCTCAAGCAGGACCCGCGAGTTCTCCCTTTGATCAGGTACTTTGGGGCGGGGCGTCTATGGGAGTCTGTCCGCGATACTCAGGGGAAAGCGCTCAGCAAACACAAAGGGATGCAGCCTGCGGAATTGGCCGATGATGCCGACGAGATCGAGATAGCCATGCGCGATTTCGATCGCTTATCGGAGCCGTTTTATGGCTATCGAATGAGCGTCGATAAGCGCTGTAATCCAGACGATTTGATTCGATGGATGGGAGTTGAACGTCACAATGAGCTCGACGAGGATGATTCTTCCCCAGCCTTGCGTCTGGTGTATCGGGCCATTGAGACTATGCTTCCTGAGATTGCATCAGCACGCTACAGCACCAAGCTGCGGACTCTGGTCTTGAAATACACGAGTGGCGAACGGCATACATTCTCCGAATTGAGTGACGGATATCGCAACGTGGTTGCAATCGCCGCCGATCTGGCCATCAAGGCCGCGATGCTGAACCCGCAACTGGCGGAAAAAGCGCTCGAAATGACACCGGGTGTGGTTCTGATCGACGAGTTGGACCTGCACCTTCACCCCAAGTGGCAACGTCGAATCATTGCCGATCTCCGTCGGACATTTCCACTACTGCAGTTCATTTGCACAACACATTCACCGTTCCTGATCCAGTCGTTGCGAAGCGGTGAAGAGCTGATTGTTCTCGACGGCCAACCCACTGCAAACCTGAATCACATGCCGTTGGAAGAGATTGCCCGGGGACTTATGGGCGTCACCAACACAGAGGTGAGCCAAGAATACGAGATTATGAAGCAGGTGGCTCGGCACTACCTGGAAACGCTTGAGGAGGCAGCCATGGCACCAAGTGAAAAACAGGAGGCATTTCAACTCAAGTTGGCTGAGGCCATCTCGCCATATGCACACAACCCGGCCTATCAGGCCTTCTTGGAAATGAAGCGAGTAGCAAAGCTGGGAGAGTAAGGCATGCGGCCAGTGAAACGGGGAGTCTCCCCGCAGGCGACAGATTATGCAGACTACGAGGACGCAAAGCCTTTTTTGGTCTCTCGCCTTGGTCACTATTGCAGCTACTGTGAACGACGGGTGGCAACCAATCTCGCAGTAGAGCACATCCAGCCGAAGGGGTTACCCGCTTACGCGGCGTTGGAGGGTAGTTGGAGCAATTTCTTGCTCGGTTGCGTCAACTGCAACTCGACAAAGAAACACAAAGACGTTGTGCTTGCTGACAACTTCTTGCCCGACCGTGACAACACGTTCGCTGCCCTTGACTACTTCGCTGATGGCGGTATTAAACCATCGGCCATAGTGCCGGCTGGAAATAGAGTTTTAGCAGCGCGCTTGTTGTCTTTGGTTGGCTTGGACAAGCCAATATCACTACACCTAGATGAAAATGGAAAGCAGATTGCCCTCGACCGAGTTGCTCAGCGAATGGAGGCATGGGGCATTGCTCAAGTTACGAAGGACGATGTAGATGCAAATCCTGGCAACGTAGCTGTTCTACGGTGTGCAGTTCGTACAGCGGTAGAAGGTGGCTTCTTCAGTATCTGGATGACTGTCTTTGCTGGCAATGCTGACATGCGCAGGCGATTGGTTGACGCATTCCCAGGAACATCAGGCAGTGGCTGCTTCGATCAAGCTACTACGCAGCCAATTTGTCCGGCACCCAATCCGGACAACTTAACAGATGGGTCAAAACAGTGACTTACCGATTTGATTGACCTGCCAAACATAAGCTGTGGGGTTAGGGCCATGTTTTTGACCTCTATCGCGCCGAATAGTTGTTCGCAATTGCGAAGAAATAACTGAAATTTTCTACAAGATTATTTTCTTGAATCGTGCCCCCATTTCATTGCCACAACTCAATACCCCCAGTCTTCATGCCCCAGCGGCGCACCGTTAAGTACCACGCGCCGCTGCCGCCAGTCCGGTAGATACTGATCCATCAGGTGCGTAAACCGCTCGTTATGGCGTGGTTCCAGCAGGTGGATCAATTCGTGCACCACGATGTACTCCAGGCACTGGGGTGGCTTTTGGGCCAGGTCGGTGTTAAGGCGGATATTGCTGCTGTGGGGATTGCAGCTGCCCCACTTGGTTTTCATCTTCTGCACAAAGACGCGGCCAGCGCTCACGCCGATACGGGGCTCCCACGCGGCGAGTAAGGCCGGCAGGGTGGTGCGGATTTGCGCACGGTACCAGTGGGCTAGCACCTCCTGACGCGACTGTGCGGTGGAACCGGGGCGTACTTGCAGGATCATGCGCGTGTGTTTCAGCGTCACCGTGGGGGCGGCATCTGCCTCGACCAGGGCGAGTTGATAGCGCTTTCCCCAGACATAGTGGGTTTCGCGTTCCACAATCTCACGCGGGGTCTGGCGTGCCTGGTCACGCAGTTTTTTTTGCTGCTGTTTAATCCAGCCCAGCTTAGATATGGCAAACACGCGCAGCGTGTCCAACTGGGTGCGGTGAGGTGCAGCAATGCGAACTGCTCCCTCCGGCGGGTACACGCTCAAGTGGATGTTCTGGATGTCCTTGAGCACCACCTCTACAGGAATGCTACCTGCTCTCAATCACTTCAGGCATGCGCAATGACGAAGTCATTGGGGTCGAAGTCGGCGCTGGCAGGCGCGAGCAGCGCGACTGGGTTGAATATTGCTGGATTACTTCTGTTGAGCATAAGACCGGCAAGGGCCGTGTCGAATACATGGTGCCGGCGATGACGCTCAAAGTAGTGGAGGTTCTCGAACGCTACTCCGAACCATTGCGTGCCGCGCTCCAGGAGGAGATCCAAGCGCTTGAGTCCTCTATCGCAGGCATGATAAATCCCGCAGAACGCAGAGACCTCGTCAAGAGGTTGTTCCAAGCCAGATGTGATAGCCAGCGGGTCTTCTTGGGGGTGATCTACGGCAAATGCAACCAGATTACTGCGCTGAGCAGCGTCGCGTCGCGAGTTGCCATGCTGCGTTTGGCTGCCAAGGCTGGTCAGGATTGGAAACTCAGTCCCCACCAATGCCGCCGAACCTATGCCAGAACCTTCGTTGAGTCCAGGATGGGACGTCAAGCCCTGGTGTTTCTCAAATGGCAGTTCAAGCATTCCAGCATCAGCATGTCCCAGTTATATGCGGCCAATCCCGCACAAGATCCGGCTCTTTATGAAGACATCCTGGCTGAGTATTTCGACATCAAGAGAGATTTGTTGGAAAGTTGGAGCAGCCCTAATCAGCGCTTGAGTGGCGGCGCCGGACGGAAAATCATCGAAATGCGGGCCAGCGCGGTTCCTGACAGAGAGCGGCTGGTGGCAAACACCGCCATGCAGATCAACATTCGGGCCACCGGGCATGGGTGGTGCATCGCGCAGGACACGGGCTGCGGCGGCGCAGGCCTCTATGAGAGCACCCGCTGCGTGGATTGCAAAAACGGCGTCATCGATGACGAGCATGTAGAGGTGTGGCAGGGCATTTATGCGCAGCACCTAGAGATGCTTGAGCTGGATGACCTGGGCCCGGTCACCAACGCGCGTATTCGCAGGGACCTAGCTTTGTCTGCAAAGGTGATCACAGAATTTGGCGTGCCTCTGGAGCCCAGGTTCGGCTTGATTAAAAATCTTGAGGACGATCATTTATGAGTCCATCAACAAGTAGTGAGTCGTCTGCCATTCGAAGCCGCCGTCAGACTGAAAAGAGGCTCAAAGATGCCATTGATTGGCTTCAGGATACAGGTACAAAAGTCAGCATATCCGCAGTTGCGAAGGCTGCAGAGGTTACGCCCGCGTTGATCCACAACACCTATCCTGACATCGCCGAGCAGATCCGCAGCGTGATCGGAAAGACCACCCGGTCCCAGCGCGATGCAAAGCATGAGGCTCTTGTGAAAGAACGGGAACGCAATCGAGAACTGCGTGCCGAAGTAGATCGCCTGCGGCACGAGGTTGCGACGCTGGCGTCCATCAACCTGACATTGCTGAGCAAGCTCGCCGTGTTTGGCGAAATTTCAACCGGCAAGGTGGTGTCCTTTTCGCACCCGGAAATCAAACCCAAATGATCCATGCTTGCACTCATTGATGCGTCAAACTTCTTTGTCAGTTGCGAACGCGTGTTTCGTCCCAGTTTGGAAGGTCGACCAGTAATTTCTCTTTCAAATAATGATGGTTGCGCCATTGCGCGCAGCAACGAAGCCAAGGCGCTGGGAATAAAAATGGGGCAACCCTGGCACGAAATCCGGCACCTGGAGGCACAAGAAGGCCTTGTCGCGCTGTCAGCCAACTTCGCTTTGTATGGGGACATGAGCGATCGCATGATGAACATTGCCGCCGGTCTGGGGCCTGTCCAGGAAATCTATAGCATCGACGAATCGTTCCGGGGCTTTTATAACAGTTAGATTTCGATTTTTCCTTATAAATCAACAAATTCTGGTTGCTAATTATTTTTTGCTTTTTTGAGCTCAATTTGTTGCCCTTTCACTAGAGTTACCACCCGTTCTCTGCGCTGTTTACGACGCCTTCGTCGTCCTCTTTGAAGAATGCGCCTTGCTGCGGGTGGGGCAGCAGGTCAAGGACGGCTTCCGAGGGGCGGCATTAGGCCAATGGACCGCTCTCCTGGAAGCGACGCCGATCGAATAAGGCGGGCCATGCTTATTGAAGTCCAAAATGCGCACGCAGGGCCACCTTCAAGGCTTCAACGCTGAACAGACCTTGCTCGCTTCCTACGCTACTTTGCTCAATCACGCCGACGCATTCTTGGACAAGAATCCGCGCAAAGGTGTCGAGATTGACCTCGCTCCACGTTTCGCTTTGGCCCGAGCAATGGTCGCTTGCCTGCTTAATCTCCGTCGCTTGGACTGCCAACGCTTTGATTTTTTGATTCATGGGATCAGTTGTTTTCATTGACGCCTCCTGGATTGCCGATGCTGGCTTGTTCGCTCTTTTTGAACGCCATAACGAGGATAAGCCCTGCTCCGATGCAGATGGCGACATCCGCGATGTTGAACGCGGGCCAGTGCCAAACGTTCCAATAAAAATCAAAATAATCGACGACAGGGCCTCGCAGAGCGCGATCCAAAGCGTTGCTCAATGCGCCTCCGAGGATCATGGCAAAGCCGGTCGCCTCGATATTCGGTCGCGGTCGAGACAAAATTGCGATCAACCATCCGCAAGCGAACACGGCAACTGCAAGGAAAAAGTAGCGCTGCCACCCACCTGCGCTTGCCAAAAAGCTAAAAGCGGCGCCCGGATTTAGAACATGGACTAAATTGAAGAATGGGGTGATGGGGCGCATCTCCAATAGAGTCACGTGATCGGACACCAGGCTTTTTGCAAGTTGATCGAGCATCGCAATGGCAACAGCCAATCCATACCATAGTCCAGCCACCGGCGCTTTGACAGATCTCCAAATAAGCATTCTCTTGGCAATCTGCGTGCTGGCTATCCCCAGAATCCATCCGGCAACCACGTCAGCAGGAAAGTGCATTCCTGCTGCGACGCGAGACCAACCCACTGCGACGAGATACAAAATCAGAATCCACCGCAACCGCTTGTTGACCAGTGTCCATAGCGCGCTGACAACAAGCGCCGAAAAAGTTGCGTGGCCGCTTGGAAGGCTATATCGGCTGTCGGCTTCGCCTATTAGGCGAATGGCATCGCCAAATACGAGGGACGGACGAGGAAAAGCCAATGTGACTTTAAGCAGCGAGGCGGTGACAAACGCCACGACAAAGGCGATGACAAAAAGAATCAACGCGCTGTTGATTGCATTTGCGCGGCCCTCGCCGCTTGTTCGTTTAGCGCTCAGCCACAGACCAACCATCACAGCAGGAGCAGTCCAATAGCTTCCCGCGAAAGTAAAAAACTGCACCAGCGGCGCAAGGCTCTGTGGTGTTGCTCCGTTGATTAGGTGAAATAGAGCTTCATTCAGGCCTCCCCAGCCATAAAGAATCTGCGTCAAAATCATTTGCGAAGCATCCGCAATCCGTTGAAAACGACCAATAGGCTTGCGCCCATGTCCGCGAAGACCGCCATCCACATCGTCGCGCCGTCGAATAGGGCAAGCAGCAGGAACACCGCCTTGATGCCCAAAGCCAGTGCAATGTTCTGCCACAGGATGGCGTGGGTCTTGCGCGAGAGCCTGATCGCCTCCGGGATGCGGCGAAGGTCGTCGTTCATTATCACCACGTCGGCAGCTTCCATGGCGGTATCGGTTCCGGCGCCGCCCATGGCAAAGCCGATGTTGGAGCGCGCCAGCGCCGGAGCGTCGTTGATTCCATCACCGGTCATGGCGACATAGCCATATTGCTTTTGCATCTCCTCAATGGCGGCGAGTTTTTCCTCGGGTAGCAAATTGCCGCGCGCATCGTCGATGCCCGCTTGCTTGGCTATGGCCTTGGCGGTGGCGACGTTGTCGCCCGTGAGCATGACCGAAGCCACGCCAAGAGCGTGCAGTTCGGCGATGGCCTCGCGCGAACTCTCTTTGATGGTGTCGGCCACCGCAAAGATCGCCAGCACCTGGTTGCTTGATGCCAGCATCGTGATCGTGCGGCCCTGCGCCTCATGCTCTGCCAATCGCGCCTCAATTTGCGGGCTGCAAAGGCCACGATCCTCGATTAGGCGGTGGTTGCCAAGAATTAACGACAGCCCTTCGGTTCGGGCTTCGATCCCTCGACCTGGCAAGGCCGTGAAACCTTCAAGCGGTCCATTTCCTTGAAGTCCCAACCCTTCAGCGATGGCCTTGGACACTGGATGATCCGAGTGGCCAGCGAGGTCAGCGGCCCAGCGAAGAACTTGAGATTCATCGTGGTCGGATGCGATGACTTCGGTCGCCACCAATTTGGGTTTACCTTGGGTGATGGTGCCGGTCTTGTCCAGCGCAATTGCCTTGATCTTGCGAGCGCCTTCCAGGTGGACGCCGCCCTTGATTAGGATGCCGCGTCTAGCGGCTGCCGCCAAACCGCTCACGACAGTCACGGGGGTGGAGATCACCAAAGCGCAGGGGCAGGCGATGACCAGCAACACCAAAGCTTTGTAGATGGCCTGCATCAAGGTCCAGTCCATCAACCATGGGGCCAACAGGCACACCGCCAGGGCCAGGGCGAAAACTGCAGGCGTGTAGACCGAGGCAAAGCGGTCCACGAATTGCTGGGTCGGAGCCCGCGAACCCTGGGCTTGTTCGACAGCGTGGATGATTCGGGCCAGAAGCGTCCCGCTTGCGGGAGAGGTGACGCGCGCCTCGAACAGGCCTGTCGTGTTGATGGTGCCCGCAAAGACAGGATCGCCTACTGCCTTGTCCACCGGAATGCTCTCGCCCGTCACCGGGGATTGGTCCACTGACGTGGCGCCGGAGATGATCGTGCCATCCAAAGGAACGCGCGCGCCAGGTTTGACGCGCACGATGGCGCCCACCGCCACCGTCTTGACGAAGCTCTCAACCCATGAGCCATCGACCTGCTTGACCTCGGCCATCTCCGGGGTCATGTCCAGCAAACCTTTGATGGCGTTGCGAGCTCGGTCCACCGACCGGGCCTCGATGAGCTCGGCAATCGCATACAAGGCCATGACCATGGCGGCTTCCGGCCACTGGCCAATGAGAAAGGCTCCGGTGACGGCCACGGTCATCAATGCATTGATGTTCAATCGTAGGTTACGCAGCGCGGCCAAGCCCTTCACGTAGGTCGAAAACCCCGCCAATCCAATGGCGACGGCGGATAGCGCCATGCCAAGGCCCGAAAAAGTCAATGTATGGGGGGCAAAGAATGAAACCGATTCGGCGCCAAAAGCCAGGATTAACGCCAGGGCGTATCGGGGGAGTCCTGTCGGAAGAGCAAAGCCATGGCCGTGGTCGTGGCTATGGTCGTGATCGTGCCCGTCGTCGTGTCCCACGCTCTCAGACACCGGAACCGGCGTGAATCCAGCCTTGCGAATCGCCTCCAGCGCTTGCGGTATGGATTCGGCAGGAGCGTCGATGGCCAGGGTGCGCGCACCCAGTTGAAAGCTCAGGCTGCGAAGCCCAGGCACCTTTGCCAAAACATGGCGTATCTCGCCTTCTTCGGCCGCGCAGTCCATGGTAGGGATGCGAAAAACCGGGATGCCCGCCGGCTCTGGCTTGGCTGCGGCGATGGCGATTGGCTCAGTGCCACACGCGCTGCCACATCCGCATGCGTGGCTTTGGTCGGATTCTTTGGTCTGCGGGTGGCTCATGGGGTGTCCTTGCTATGGGTTGTTTATGTTGTTAAAGTATTAGAAACCCTGTAGCAGCTACAGAGTCAAGCCCCATCGCTTCCGTCCTCGAAAGCGAAAAATCCAGGAAAAGTTCATGAAAATCGGCGAGCTGGCCACCCTTACCAACACGCAAATCGAAACCATCCGCTATTACGAGCGTGAGGGATTGCTGGCCGAGCCGCGCCGAAGTGAGGGCAAC
Organism: Rhodoferax sp.; assembly: GCA_019449595.1. Taxonomy (GTDB): domain Bacteria; phylum Pseudomonadota; class Gammaproteobacteria; order Burkholderiales; family Burkholderiaceae_C; genus Allorhodoferax. Next base: position 980,363 of record JAGRPL010000004.1, read on the forward strand.
TACCGCATTTACGGGCCGGCCCATGCTGAGCGTTTGTCGTTCATCCGGCATTGCCGAGGACTGGACATGACGCTCGACGAGATTCGCGTCCTATTGCGATTCAAGGATGCGCCGACGGAAAATTGCCGCGAAGTCAACGAGCTTCTCGATGAGCACATCGGTCATGTGGCGGAACGCATTCGAGAACTACGCCAATTGGAAAAACAACTCAAAAGTCTGCGAGAGACTTGTGTTGGAGGCCAGGCGGCCCTGCATTGCGGCATCCTCAACGAGTTGACTGAGATCGCGAAGAGCCCAGTCGCATCAAATGGGCGCGAGGGCCACGTCCATGGCGCTCATTCGGGGTCGGGCGCCCATAGGCCATCTCGTCACTGAAACATCGCACTTCAATAAGAACTTTTAGTCGAGGACCGGGCATATTGAAAACCAAACACTAAGGTGATAAAGATCAATCTCCCTTGATATGGCGAGCGTATCGTGTGATGAATATTTACTTCCCGTCGAAAGGATCGGCAGGGTTTATCCACCTATGAAACCTGCGATGCCTTACGGTGAAGACCTGTTCGGACGGCCATTCAAGGAGCAATCATGAAAAAATTGGTAGTAGCGGGAGCCATCGTTGCATCCCTTTTTACGGCGTTGCCGTCGGCTGCGCAGCAGCAAACGCCCAGTCAGAGGGCACAAGCCCAAACTGCGCCGAACCCGCAGGCATTTGACAAGCAGATGGCCGAGGCGCAAGCCCTGATGAAACGAATGCAAGAACAGATGGACAGCATACGTCAAACACAAGACGCGCAGGAGCGACAGCGCCTGATGCAAGAACACTGGACCACGATGCAGTCCGCGATGGCGACGATGCATGGCATGTGGGGGCCAGGGATGATGGGCTGCTGCGGGACTGGATCTGGGATGATGGGCAACCACGGCATGATGGGCGGGCCAGGGATGATGGGCTGGGGTGGGATGAGTCAATACTACTCGACGCTTACGCCTGAGCAACAGAAGCAACGTCAATACATGATGGATCAGTATGTTGGCATGCAACAGATGATGATGGACCACATGTTGCTGCGGCAGCAATGGATGATGCAGCCTCCAAGCTCGGCACCATCGAAATAGACCTGCATTGGCCATCCTAGGCACAGGATGGTTATCAAGATAATTGTCGGCCCTTGAATGCACTGAGCCAGCGCGTTACGTGTTTTGCGATCATATTCACAGGGCGATGAGCCCTCTACATCGCAGTTCGACGCGTTCGGCGGACAAGCTAAGTCCCTTCTTGCAATGACGCGATTAGCGGGCAAGTCACATTGCCCTTGCGAGAATTGCACGCGCCGACAAGCTCGGAGAGAACCTTCTCCATCCGAGACAAGTCAGCAAGCCTCTCGCGCACGTCCACGAGCTTGCGTGTCGCAAGGCTGCTCGCCTCCTGGCAATGCGCGCCATCTTCAAGCCTGAGAAGCTCGGCGATCTCATCCAGGCTGAACCCAAGGCGCTGAGCGGACTTGATGAAGCGCACGCGGGTCACGTCCTCCGGCCCATACCGCCGAATGCCCCCGAGAGGCTTTTCCGGCTCGGTCAGCAAGCCCTTGCGTTGATAAAACCGGATGGTCTCAACATTGACCCCGCCAGCATCGGCGAAAGCGCCGATCGTGAATGTTTCAACTATTTTTTCCATACCCCTTGACTCCGTATCTAACTACGGAAGTAAGCTTACGTCATTGGAACTAAAAAGGAAAGATGCATGAACGAACCAAAGATCAGTCGCAGCGCGCTCTTGGCAGGTGGCATCGCTGCCATCCTTGCCTCTACGTGTTGCCTCGGACCACTGGTCCTCATTGGACTGGGCATCAGCGGCGCATGGATCGGCAACCTGACTGCCCTTGAGCCTTATCGTCCGATTTTTATCGGCTCGGCTCTGGTCGCCATGTTCTTTGCCGGTCGAAGGATATTTCGGCCTGAGCAGGCCTGCAAACCGGGCGAGGTGTGCGCGATTCCGCAAGCGCGCTCGGCTTACAAGTTCATTTTCTGGGTGGTCGCGGCGCTGGTGTTCATCGCGCTTGGCTTCCCTTATGTTGTCCCATTTTTTTACTGATAAGGAGCTGATCATGAAAACCAACGCCCCGAAGCGTTTGAAAAATCTTGCAGCAGTGCTTGCCCTCTCTTGCGCATTCGCTCCGGCCATGGCGGCAATGCAGACCGTCACCTTGGCTGTCCCTGGAATGACCTGCGTCACTTGCCCGATCACCGTCAAGAAAGCCATCTCCAAAGTGGATGGCGTCAGCAAGACCGAGGTTAATTTCGACAAACGCGAAGCCGTCGTCACCTTTGACGATTCGAAGGCAAGCGTGCAGAAGCTGACCAAGGCAACCACCGATGCGGGCTACCCATCGACCGTCAAGCGTTGAGTCGATGATGATCTCTTTAAAAATCACTGGCATGACCTGCGGTTCCTGCGCGGCGCATGTGAAGACCGCGTTGGAACAGGTGGCGGGCGTTGAGTCGGCGGAGGTGTCTTTTTCGGATGGCATGTCCAAAATCTCGATGCGCAACGGCGGGTCGTCGGATTTGCTGGTGGCTGCGGTCGCGAAACTGGGCTATTCATCCATGGTTGTCGATCAACCGACAACTTCGTCAGCGGGTGGGCTGCACGTCGCCATCATTGGGAGCGGCGGCGCGGCCATGGCTGCGGCGTTGAAGGCGGTTGAGCAAGGCGCGCGCGTCACGTTGATCGAAAGCGGCACCATCGGAGGAACATGCGTCAATGTGGGCTGCGTGCCTTCCAAGATCATGATCCGGGCGGCCCATATCGCTCACCTCCGTCGAGAAAGCCCGTTTGACGCAGGCATTTCTCCGGCGAGTCCGGTGATACGGCGCGATCGGCTGCTTTCTCAACAACAAGCGCGCGTCGACGAGTTGCGCCAAGCCAAATACGAAAATATTCTGGAGACCAATCCTGCGATTGCCGTGGAGCGAGGCCGGGCCCGTTTCAAGAACGCATCGACGCTTTTGGTGAGCGAGACCAACGGCAGTGAACATGAAGTGGCTTTTGACCGGTGTCTGATCGCCACAGGCGCCAGCGCGGCACGGCCGGACATCCCTGGGCTTGAAGCCGCGCCCTATTGGACGTCCACGGAAGCCCTGGCCAGCGACGCTATCCCAACGAGCTTGGCGGTCATCGGCGCGTCGGTGGTCGCCGTCGAACTGGCGCAGGCGTTTGCCAGGCTGGGCAGCAAAGTGACCATCCTCGCGCGCAGAAGCCTTTTTGTCCGGGACGATCCCGCGATTGGCGAGGCGATCACAGCAGCGCTGCGATTGGAGGGCGTTGAGATTTGGGAAAACACTCAGGCGACTCATGTCAGTTACGCCGATGGCGCATACGCACTGGCGACCGAGCGCGGTGAATTGAGAGTGGAGCGGTTGCTGGTTGCAACGGGACGGGCTCCAAACACTCAAAGCCTGGGTCTTGACGCGGCGGGCGTGAAGATGTCTCCCAATGGCACGATCATCGTGGACAAAGGCATGCGCACCAGCGCGCCGGGCATTTACGCGGCGGGCGACTGCACGGATCAACCTCAATTCGTCTATGTCGCGGCGGCGGCAGGCACCCGCGCGGCCATCAACATGACCGGCGGTCAGGCTGAGCTTGATCTGACCGCCATGCCCACGGTGGTGTTCACCGATCCCCAGATCGCCACGGTGGGACTTGACGAGTCGCAGGCGCAGCGCCTGGGCATCCAGACCGACAGCCGCTTGCTCACATTGGACAACGTGCCGCGCGCGCTGGCGAACTTTGACACGCGCGGGTTTATCAAACTCGTCGCCGAAGTGGAAACAGGCCGTTTGCTTGGCGTTCAGGCGGTGGCGCCCGAGGCGGGCGAATTGATCCAGACAGCGGCTATCGCCATCCGGATGCGCATGACCGTGCGCGAATTGGCCGACCAGCTCTTCCCCTATCTCACGATGGTCGAAGGCATCAAGCTTGCGGCGCAAACTTTCACCAAGGATGTGAAGCAACTCTCTTGCTGCGCTGGCTGAATGAAAGTCATGAACGCTTGGGGATCCCAACGACCTTGGGGTCGCCCAATCGAGATTTCAGCGTTCTGTTTTCATCCAGCAATACTTCGTTGATCGAGGCGAGCGATGCGACTTTGGATCTCAGAAGCGCGATCTCCAACCGCAGCTCCCGAGCCTTCTCACGCTCAGCCTTGAGTTCCAACTGCTTTGCGTCACGTTGAGCCCGACTGGAACGCCCTTGGGATTGGCGAATCAGTTCAGCAATGTCCGGGTGGCAGTTGTGAATAAGCGCGGTGCTGACGCCAGCCTCTCGCGCCACAGCGGCGATCGTCAGCTTGATCTCGTTGGCTTTGGAGCGACCCTTTTCGATCCGCGCGATCGCCAAGCGCAGCTCTCTATCGCGAACCGCTGCCGTCTTGCGTTCTTCACTCACAACGATCGCTCCACGGGCTCGTAGCCCAAAGTAGTGAGGACGTCGCGACAACGACCTATGTCGCGACGAACACGCGCCATCCCTGCCTCGCCAATGTCCGCGCAACCAAGCGTCTCCTTGAGCTGGTCGTAGAGGCCTTGATAAAGCCGCGCATGCGCGCGCCCAATCACTGCATTATCGCAATTCACGCAGCGAGTGGTCTCCAATCCACCGTAGCCAACGCAAAGGTTGTCATCCGCAGTGCACCACGCATGGCCATTGCTGCGGATGGCGGTGCTGTCCGAAATTGCTTTGATCATGGAACTGCGATCCTTGAATATGGTCACGTCGCTGCCATGGCGCCAATTCATGATGCCTTGCCCATAGCCGCCTGCAAGTGGTTCGTGTGGCTGAAACCACTGCTCGACGACACCGCCTTTAATGCTGTCGAGTTCGTCTTGAATTTCATGAAACAGTGATAGTTCCTGGGACTCATTGAGCGCGTAGCCAAGGGTCATGTCCATCGACCAATGCTTGAAGTGGTCCCTGAGGTATCGAAGATCGCCGAATTGGCTGCGGGCTGCATAGTTGGCAAATTTTCGGCGGAATTGGTGGGTATTAAGCTTCCAGTCTATGCCGTGGCGTGCCACAAATGCTTTAAGCTCGCTGCCCCAATCTCCAGCGGTCAATGTGCGAACTCTGACTCTCTCCGTCTGAGTTCCGCTCAAGAAAACGGCACTTCTATGCCTCTGGCACTCCGCAATTTCAGGATCAGATGGGTCAACCGCCCGCCGCTGGACAATCTCCAATTCGATAGATTCTTGATAGGGCTTCGCCCATCTGTCCATGGCTCGAAGGGCAGTGACAACCGCCTCGGGGGCCATCCATTCAGTGTTTCCCTCGCCCGTCTTGGTGGAGCGCGACCTCATCCACCAGTAGGTCTCGCCTTCATCGTCCTCCGCGCGATAACAAGCGTCCGATTGAATGAATGCAATTTCGTGGTTGCGACAACCCGTGAGGCTGGCAACAACAATGTAGCAAGCAGTTCGAATGCTAAGGAGAGACGGGTTGAATGTCGTCAGTCCGCCTTCCCAATTGTTCTGAACTAGATACCGCCGCTTGGCGTCTGAAATGGTCTTTGCATGTTGTCCCAAGCGTTCAGCATCAATCCGGTCCAGCCCGTCGCGAAGGCCAAGCAGTTTGTCGGCACCCAACACCTCTCTCCATGCTGTTTGGAATATCCTCGCGAACACGTCATCCGGAATGAGCGGTGTCCGTCCCTCAGCCAGCCGGGTGACCCTTGCATCGCCGCGTAGGCCGGCCAGCAATTCAGCCGAAGCGCCTGGCCAAGGCTCATTCGGCATTGGCTCATCCGCGTATTGGCTTAATTCGTAAATGGCCTCGACCGCCAAAAATCGCAGCAGCAGGGTCGTTGCCTTGATAGGTTGGCCACTCCTTTTTGAGAAGACCATTTTGGCCGCATCCACATAAAGTTTGCAAACCAATGGCGTCACTTCACCCAGCCGATGGATATTCAGTTCCTCCAAATGTCGTAGAAAAGATCTGGCATACAGGAAAAATGAACTGACGCTGCTTGATCTTGGCCGCACTTGGCCATTACGGCCACGGACGATATAACGATAAATGATGGCTTTCATGACGCCCCTGAACGCTTCTGGAAACTTAGAAAAGTTCAAGACTGCACTTGCCGCTGGTCGGTTGGTCGTTGTGTCAACGAGGCGCCACCGATCATCGCCGTAATGGCTCAGAGGCTGCCAATTTCCATCAACATTGATAAACGCGACTATGAGCCGATCTCGCTGGGCTCCAAGAAGACCGCGAACATCTGCGGGCTGAGCTTCCACGGTTTGCAGAACGCGCATCACTCGAAACCTCCCAATGCACCGTTTGAGCTCCAAAATGGATGAGGGTCAATTCTGGCCCGCTCTCGCGCGTCGGCCACTTCCGACTGAGTGAAAGCCTTTTTTTGTATTCCGGCCTGGACAACATCGCGGTCGATCAGCCGCACGATGTGGGCGTAATGGCGCTCCCACTTTCTCTTATCCATGCGGCCTCGCTCGCTGTAGATTCGCCAATAGAGCGAGAACAGTCGATTGAGATCGTCCCCGGTCACCACGTAGTTCCGGCATCGGACGCAATCGAGAAAATTCATGCAGGTCGCGCCATCGCGCTTGGGCGCGAACTGCCCAGCCTTGGTGTCGGTGCAGCCGCCAGTGGGAGTCTTTTTCGTCGCGCCAAGCGTGGCCGACAGAAGCTCCCTCGTCAGAGCCACGCCCATGAACTTCCAGTTCTTCTGAGAGCCCTCGCCAGGACGGAGGTAGACATTGCCGGTGACTTGCGGCGTATTGCCAGCGGCCACGGCGGTAGTCACGAGATCATCTTCAAGAATTTCGTTGATCCGGTTGATGAACGTCTTTCGAAGGCGTGAGACGTTGATTCGCGAGGGTTCGCCGTTGGCGTCACGCAGATCAAAGTCCTTGACCAGCTTTTGGACTGTCAGTCCCACCATGCTGGGACTTAATGCCCAAATCTCGCCAGCCCGTGGATTGCTCTGGCTGCGATATAGCCACACCCGCTGCTTTAAATGGCCTGAGGCTTGGGTGCGTAACGGATCTGTCAGCTCAATGGCGCGGCGGATAAGTCGCGCAACGGACGGAAAGAGCGTGGGCGTGGACTCGATCAAATTTTCCTTGCCTAAAATGACTTTGGAGTTCTGGCGGCTGCGGCGCTTGTAGACAACCAGAAATTCCAGCTTGTCCTTCGGATGCGACCGCAGGCAATCGGGCTCCATTTCCAGCAACGGCGTGGTGTTGCGGCCCGTGTGCAGGGCAATGATCAGCAGCGCATAGGAAAGCAACTCGCTTGTCGGTTGGGCGCCTTCTTGGAAAATGGGCATGACAGCTCTCTTCACCGCAGCGGCGAAGGCCTGCCGCTGACCCTTGGGCATGGGACTCTCGCCTCTACGCTTGCGATGAATGTTTGGAAATGCATTCCGAGGGAAGGTCGCTTTGTCGCCCGTCTTGACGAGTTGAATCAGACCTCTCTGTCCCTGCGCCACAAGCACCGCCTTGATGGCTTGAAGTCGGGTGCTTTGCGTCACCACCGAGGTTTTTCCATCATCAAGAAACATCAGGAACCCGTCGATCAAATTTCTGTTGACGTCCCCCAACTTGAGTGCGCGGTCTTCTGCGACGCTACGAACGAGCAGATAGTCGAAGAAGGTGTTGAGCCCGTTCAGACAATAGGAAACCACGGACGCTACCGATTTGTCACCGTCGTGAGTTTCCAGAAACCTTTCGATTTGCCTCTGGCAGGCGTAAACGATTTCGTCGGCCCCTGCGCCATACCACCTGCCAAAATCGAAGCTGCGATTGCTGCTGGCATTGCCTTTGGCAGGAAAGCGGACCATCGTGATTGCTGGCGGTATAGCCTCCAGCGCAATGACATTCTGACCCACGCGATCGCAAACCTGCTCAACCTTCGGGATGGTCAAGTCCGTTTTGAAAAAGACCTTCTTTATTCCCATCAGGCATCCATCCAGTCGTTGAGTTCATCGTCGTAGGCCAACACTGCTTCGTCAGCGCGCTCGTTGACCAAGTGCAGATAGACCATGGTCGTCTGAATCGACGAGTGTCCGAGTTGACGCTGAACAAACACCAAGGGGTCAATGCCCGAGTTGGACCGCTGCATGGCGCAAAGCGTGTGAGTGGCGTAGGTGTGCCGCAGCATGTGTGGGTGAACTTGGATCCCGACACGCGCGCCTGTATCACGCACAATTCGTTCTATCCGCTTGCCATCCTCCGAAAATTTCTCGCCACGCTGATTCAAGAAAAGCTGAGGATGCTTCACCTCACTCAGACAAGCGCGCTGCCCACGCGTGTGGACAGCATAGTGATGCAGGTCTTTCATAAGCCGTCGACTGATATAGATGTCGCGAGGCTTTGACCCTTTCGTTCGGATTCCATGTCCATCGCGGGGGTCGAGTCGGATGCGAATGTTGGCTTCACCGTTTATATTGAGACTGACAGCCATCACATATGCTAAGGGGAATGTGGCGATTTCCTCTCGACGCAGGCCTGTTTGCAAGGCAAAGCGAATCAGGAATCTGTGATGTGGATTGTTTGCAGCGGCAATCAATGCCTTGATTTCGTCTTTGGACAGGAATTTCGGAAGAGCTCGGTGCTTTTTGGGGCTGACATCCCTCACCAAGGTTTTCCCGCCGGAGGAATCGACGTGGGCAAGATAGCCAGTTCGGCTTACGTTTCGCTCTTCATAACCAAATGGAAGTGCGTCAACCCAGCCTTCTTTTAGCGCGTATTTGTAGAGTTCACAGACATACAGCAGGCGCTGACTCACCGTGTTGCGCGCGAGCCCAACCGTATCCAGGCAGTAGTCCCGATATGCGGCGACGAGGCTGTGGTCCTCACCTCGCCGAACATCATCCCAATTCAATTCGTGGGCCTGAAGAAAGCTGAAGTAGTCATACATGGCCCGTCCAGTGCTTGGCCATGAGCGCTTGGATCCAATTGCGCCGCGAAGCAGGTAATGCCGCATGAAGCTGTTCGCATGGATGCAGCTTTCCATCGAATCATGCAGAAGCATGGGGAACCCTGGATAGGGCCGCCCCCTGAGCACGAAGTCTTCGGTGGAATAAACAAGTTCCATGAAATCCTTATCTCGGGCAGCCCATCAAAGGCATCGGTCCGTAAGCATGGCGACCGCATGCTTGAAATCCAGTCGAAAAAGGTGCATGGCGAGATCTACTGCACCACCACCGCCACGCTTTGCTCGGGTGTCCCAGAACTTTGGTCCAGTGCAAAGCAATTCGACATCCTGTCCAGCGACATAAGCATGCCAGCGAGTAGTCCGCTGGTCAGCACAAGGTTGAAAGCTTCGATCTTCCTTGGCGTGATCCGCCAGCGCCCCTAAGCAAAGAGACGAATCCATCGCGCGCCAACGCATCAAAACAGAGTTATCCACAGACTTCATTGCGCCTCCTTTCCTCCCCCAGACCCCCACCTGCTACTCGTCTCAAAGAGACAGAGAAGAGGATACAGCCATCCTAATGGATGGCAAGCCCCAGAAGAGTCGTTCATCGAACTCACGGGTGTGCGCGGTGACCTAGTCGCCCGTAGCCACAAAATCCGGGACCGCATCCTGCAGTGGGTGGGCATTCCCTGCGGCATAGGTATCGGCTCCACCAAGACCCTGGCCAAGCTGGCAAACCACATCGCCAAGACTGCTGAACGTAAACCAGGCAGTTACCCCGAGAAGCTGGCCCAGGTTTGCAACCTTGAGGCATTGAGCCCGGAAGAGCGGGATGCGGTGCTGGTTGCCACGGCCGTTAACCAAGTCTGGGGTGTTGGGCGGCAGATCACCAAGCAGCTCAATGCGGACGGCATTTACACCGCCCTGGACCTTGTCCGGCTGGACGCCGCCACAGTGCGGGGTAAATGGTCGGTTGTGTTGGAGCGTACGGTTCGGGAATTGCAGGGAACGCCTTGTATCGACCTGGAGCACACCCCTGCAGCCAAGAAGGAAATCGCCTGTACCCGGTCGTTTGGGCACTATGTGCTGGAACAACATCACCTCGCCGAAGCAATCACCGAGTTCGCATCACGGGCGGCCGAGAAGCTTCGCAAGCAAAACAGCCTCGCCGGTCGAATACTGGTCTTCATTCGCACCAGCCCTTTCCGCCCGGAGGCACAGTACAGCCGCACTACCGTTGTGCCACTTCGCCGTCCCACAGCAGACACCGCAGCGTTCGTGAGTGCCGCCCTTGCTGGCCTACGGCAGATATACAGGCCGGGATTCAAATACGCCAAGGCGGGTGTGATGTTGCTGGAGCTGCAGCCTGACTCCCAGCAGCAGTGCGAGCTGGACCTGGCGGACGAACATGGAGAGGATCGCGGCAAGCTCATGTCCGCCTTAGATGGTCTCAATCAGCGGTATGGCAAAGGGACGGTGTTGATGGCCAGTGCGGGGGCGGAAGGTACGCGCCGGGTCTGGTCTATGAAGCAGGAACGTCGGACACCTGGATACACCACTCGGTGGGCAGATATGCCGGTGGCTAGGGCGTGACCTGCTTCGTCCACGACGGTTGCCGTCAATGGCTGGCGTTCAACCGAAGCGGATGAAAGAAGATGGCAGGTGAGCGTCGCAACATATGGCGCAAGTGTGTCTGGCGTCGGATAGATGCGAACTTTCCGTGGCAAGTACTAAAACCTCAGTGGAAGAACTGGTGGGCGTCCTCTACGCACAATATGTGGATAGATAGGGGGAGGCATTCTGGTTTTTCCAAAAGCATGAAACTCGCCCGAATCTGTGATGCCAGAACGCTCTTCAAAAATACCACTCTTTTTTAGCAGGTAAGCTACAACGCGCTCAATGAGATTAACTCGTAGTTGAAAATCAGTCCGATGGATATGACCAATACCACGTCGACCCAGAGCCGTAAACTTTGTTTCATCTCTATTTGAAAGGAAGCACTTTCCCATGCCTTGGGTGATACGGTAGCTCCAGAGATCGTCCACCTGTTTCGAGATTGCCATACCGCTTGATCTCACCTTAGCATCGTAGATGAGCAGTAAATGGTAATGATATCCCGTACCACTTTCTCCGTATTCGAGAACCCACATATAGGCGATGAATCCATGAAAAAGCTGTGGATGGTTTCTCCTATCTGAAAGAAGCTGCTCCCTATGTCGTTGTACTTCTGCGAGGGATAGATTGTTGATATATTCCTGCTTATAAGACATGTCAACTCGAACGAAGAGAAGATCAGAGTGATAATAAAAATGTCTATTGATAAACTCAATCGTATCTTCCAACAGATACCTGGCTTTGTAGAGGTAGTGCGGATGCGTTAGATGTGAGTAAATATCTAGCTTGTAAGGGTAGTTACAGAAGTATTCATATTGACTGATTAAATCGTGCATGGTGAATCCTTTTCATTTAAATGATCGGAATGAGTCTTCCATGCAATGGCTGCATTCTGTATTTATTTACTGGTAACCTTTGTTTGATGGCTTATGTAATGCAATGATCACACATAAGCTATTAATGATGATGTAGTCCTTAGAATACTTATTAGGCACCTCTAATTGCATGACATCAATTTCATTGGAATGTCAATACGCATTCGTTATGATTGTCGATTTTTTACTAGACTTTCAATCGGTTTTTGAAGCTGAGTTAATTACAGAGTTTCGGAAAAATATTAATGCGTTGATTAACACTCAAAACACATGCAAAGAATGAAGAGTACCGAAGGCACTACGAATCCTCTCGATAAGAGTGAATATCGCATAACCTTGTTAGTGCTGATGGACGCACTCACGGTGGAGTCAAGAATCAACCAACTGAATAAGGTCTTCGGCGCATCCGAGGACGATTTCCTCAAGCGTCAAATTTGGAGTGTCTTGGATATGCTCAGGTATATTGCTTTGAACATGCCTAAGAGAGTCCAACCGAAAGTGTTGGATTTGTCTGACCCCCGTGTCGGAGCTCTGATTCACTATTGTGCCAACGGACTTACTTCTGCAAAGCCACAATGGCAGATCATTGCTGAGTCCAACGGCTGGCGACCGTACTGACTAGTATTCCTTACCGGCGATCTGTTTGCTCGCTTGAACCGTTTTTTTCCTAGCTCAATCAATGCCCTTGAGTTTCAATTTTTGCCACCGCATAAATGCGTTCAAACTCCATACCGATGCAGAAGAGTTAGCAGAGATACGGACGTTTTTCGGAAAATCCGGATCGTGGTAAGGCGAATTCACATCCATCATTGAATAGATTTTCGTTTTTCCAAATCCAGTGCGATCCATGATTTCCTTAAGCCGGATGAATCTATCGTCAGAAGCCGATGTTTGGTCATTATTTTCCAGATTAGACGTTACAGGATCAGCACTGCTGTGATTGGGGGCGTGAAGTGAGTCAACATGGGTAGAGTGACTGTCTGCTGAGATATCAAGGTCGGACGGTGGTATGGCGTCGGATGTGTTTGAAGAACCTACTTCACTCTGCGCTGCAGTTTCTGTTGCCAACGCGTCCGCAGGCTGAACGGTTTCAAATGAATCTGCTGGGTTTTCTTCCGTTCGCACATCCTCAGATTGAGGGGAGGAAGATTCAGCTTCCGCTGCAATGGGCGCTACTTTCTCACCTAATAGAAGACCGATGCTCGCCAGGTACTTGAGTGCCTCTTGGTAGGAGATCATTGCGCCAATGTCAAGAACATGGCAGTGAAAGTTGTCGCGGCTCATGGCAAGAGTCTTACCTTCTGCCACAGATCGTTGGAGTTCAAGAAAGTACTTGTGCCGATAAAACGCACGCCTGTCATGTCGGACATATCGGGCATAGTCGTCCACAATGCATGGCTCCCATCTGGCGTTGGGTAGTAGCGCTTTGAATCGACGCATGAAATGGACAACTTCACTGCCCATCATTCTTCCGTGTAACGGGGGCAGCTGGTCTAGTATTTTGACCAGTTCATCCTTGTAGTTTTGGGTGAGTGCAAACGGGATCCATTCATTATTGAGATAGACCTTAGCGGACAAGACGCTATCCATTCCACTGGTGTATTCCAAGCATGGGAAGTTGGTGTCAATAATGGCTTCGACGAGGTCTTCCGGCGTAACGAGGGGCTCTTTAGGAAGGTGCGTCAATACGGCAGTCATTTGCGGATCAATTCATTTCTTGAAAGCAGAATATAGCCCAGTCCTCCATCATCTGCCGTCGCTTTTCCAGGGCATCACCGCGGCGGTATGCGGCCTCAACTTTGCTTTCAATCGCATGCGCCAACGCTTGCTCCGCAAGGTCCCTAGGGTAGTGTGTGCATTCGCTGCACCAGTCTCTAAATGTGGATCGAAAGCCGTGGGGAACGGCATTCACTTGCATTCGCCGCATTACCGCCGTCAATGTCATATCTGACAGTGTTCCTCCTCTAGGCGCCGGGAAAACCAAGGCGCCGCCAGAGCCTTTCGGCTGAGTTAAAAGAACTTCCATGGCGGCTTCCGATAATGGAACCCGGTGTTCTCGGCCAGCTTTCATCCGGTCTGCGGGTATGGTCCAGATGGCATTGGTTAAATCCATTTCTTGCCAAAGTGCGCCTCTTACCTCGCCTGACCGCGCGGCTGTGAGTACGGCAAACTCCAGCGCCTCTGAAGCGATACCGTTTTGAGTACGAAGGGATCGCATGAACGCACTGAGTTCATCCAGTGGAAGCGCTTTGTAATGTTCGACCTTTTGAAGCTTTCCTGGCGCCGGCAAGAGCTTGTCCAGGTGCCCTTTCCATCTGGCGGGGTTTTCTCCACTTCGGTATTTGCGGACTGTGGCCCAGTCCAGAACGCTTTCGATTCGTCCCCTTAGCCGGGTGGCTGTCTCCGTTTTGATCTTCCAGATGGGCTCCAAGACGTTGAGTACGTGCTCCTGCGATACATCTCTTACCAACAGCTTGCCCATTGTGGGATAAGCATATGTGGAAAGCGTGCTTCGCCATTGCGCTCTGTGTTTTGGGTTTTTCCAGACATCGCCGTGGGCTTCAATGTAGGACTCTGCCGCTTGCTCGAAAGTCACTTCCGTGGCCTGTTGAGCACGCAGGGCACTGGCGGCAAGGGTTCGTTGATGAATCGGATCAGCTCCGGCGGATACATCTCCCCGTGCGTTTCTGGCTTTTTCTCGTGCTTGTGCGAGTGACACGTCTGGGAAACCCCCAAGCCCCATGTGACGTCTTTTGGCTCCCACCATCACACGCAGCACCCATGAGCGTGCCGACGTGTCGTTCACGTACAGATACAAGCCAGCCACCCCGCCCACGGCGTGGTGTCCAGGTTTAGTAAGTCGTCCAACTTCGAGGGCTGAGAGTTCTTTGGCTTTGCGAGACATGGCGGAGGGAAATTGACTTCTACCATTGTTTCTACCATAGATTGTCGGATTGGGGCGGACGCTGGCGGACGACTGCGAACGGCCTAAGAGGCGGCTTCCTAGCAATATCAATGGGTTACACGTTGGTTCGAACGGTGGCGAACGGTTAGTAGCCCAAAAAAGGCAGACGCCTGCTCCGCCAGAAAAAGAAAAGCCCCGTAGTGCATTGCGCTACGGGGCTTTTCCCATTCCAGGGCCCGTTTCCCTGGGCTGTATGCCAGGTCATCCGGGGCTCGGCCGGATCGACGGTTTTTACCTGGCTGTGATCGCAATCGGAACCCGTCTGCGCCCGAAATCTCCTGGCAACGGATCAAAGCGGCCCGCCAGGGCCAAGCCACAGTCCGGGCAATGGCCGCTTCCGGTAAGACGGTACTGCCCGATTTCATACCAGTCGCGCACGACCAGCGGGGCGTGGCAGCCCGCGCACAAGGTGGTGTCACCTTCGTGGTGGTGCACGTTGCCGGTGTACACGTGGTGCAGCCCCTCCCGCAGGGCGATCTGGCGTGCCCGTATGAGAGTCGCCGAAGGCGTGGCGGGAACATCGGGCATTTTGTGGTCCGGATGGAAGGCCGAAAAATGGATGGGCACATCGGGCCCCAGCTCTTTCATGACCCAGCGGCTCAGGGCGGTGAGTTCGGCGTCGGAGTCGTTGTGGCCCGGAATCAGCAGTGTGGTGATTTCAAACCAGACGTTGGTTTCATGGCGCAGGTACACCAGCGTGTCGAGCACCGGCTGCAGGTGTGAACCGGTCAACTTGAAATAGAAGTCGTCGGTGAAGGCCTTGAGATCCACATTGGCGGCGTCCATTTTGGCGTAGAAGTCGCGCCGTGCCTGATCGTGCATGTAACCTGCCGTGACGGCTACGGTCTGGATGCCGCGTGCATGGCAGGCATCGGCCACGTCCATGGCGTATTCGGCAAAAATGACCGGATCGTTGTAGGTGAAGGCCACGCTCTTGCAGCCGTATTTTTCGGCTTCCATGGCAATGGCCTCGGGTGAGGCCTGATCCATCTGGCGATCCATGTCCCGCGATTTGCTGATGTCCCAGTTCTGGCAGAACTTGCAGGCCAGGTTGCAGCCGGCTGTGCCAAATGAGAGCACGCTGCTGCCCGGGTAGAAGTGGTTCAGCGGTTTTTTTTCGATCGGGTCGATGCAAAAGCCCGACGAGCGTCCGTAGGTGGTGAGGATCATCTGATCCCCCTGGCGTGCACGCACAAAGCAGGCGCCGCGCTGGCCTTCGTGCAGCCTGCAGTCGCGGGGACACAGGTCGCACTGGATGCGGCCATCGTCCATCCGATGCCAGTAGCGGCCCGGGTAGGTGGATTCCTGCATCATGCCCTCCGGATTTTGTTGGCAGCCTCTGCTGCGAGGGGAAAGTCTGCCTCCTTCCACTTGCTGACGGTGTAGCGTTGCATCCGCACATCGGGGGCCCAGAAGTCCGGTGACAGTCCGGCCTTGCGTTTCAAGTGGGCCATGAATGCAGAAGCTACCGGCAGCTGCTCCCATACCTGCGGCAGAAAGGTGGCGCGAAAGTGGCCGTATTCGAACAGCACACCGTCGACACCCGGTCGCAGCTGCGCCAATGCGTCGGCCTGGCTGGAAAAGGCCATGGCTTGCATCGACGACAGCAGGGACACCTCGATTTCCGTGTGCTCCAGTTCCCGTGCGACCAGGGGTGAAAAGCGCGGGTCCTGAAAAGCGGCTGCCCGGGCGTTGGCCTTGACGTCGGCGAGCAGGGGGCGGCGAGCCTCCAGTGTGCCGATGCAGCCACGCAGTTCGCCCTGCTGTGTCAGCGTGACGAAGCAGGCACCCGGTTCCTGCAGCCAGGGAGCCTCTTCACTGGCGTCGAGATGCTGTCCCAGGGCGCCGGCAATCGATGCCCGGGCAATGGGCAGCAGGGTTTGCCCCAGGCTAGTGGAGGTCATGGGGCGGCTCCGTGAAGGCAATGGCGGTGTAGCCCACTACGCGCTGCTTGTCGCCAGCGGTGTCGCCGGAGTTGCACAACTCCAGCAGCCGGGGGATGAGATGGTGGTGCCGGGCGACGAGGAGTAACCCATTGATGGGGGTTCCGCCGCAGGCTTGCTCGTGCTGGATCGGTCCGTCCAGGTTCAGGATACGTTGCACGGTGCCTTGGTCGACGCCCTGTGCGGTGCGGTAGGGCAGGAAATGGGATAGGTCGGAACTGACCACAACGAGTGTTTCCGGGCCGCCCCAGAGCGTTTCCAGCACTTGTGCCACTTCGGTTGGTGTGGCATTCCCTACGGCCAGGGGAAGGAGCGTGAAATCCTGCAACACAGTCTGCAGAAAGGGCAATTGCACCTCCAGCGAGTGTTCGGGCGCGTGGGCGGCAGGGCTGGTAACGACCTGCGGCAGATGTGCCAGTGTCGCTACGGCGTCCAGGTCAATCGGAATCTCTCCCAGCGGAGTGGCAAAGGCGGTGGCTCCGGGCAGGGCCAGGCCGCGGACGGCGACCCGGTGCACCGGGCCCAACAGCACCACCCGGCGGATGGTGCCGCGGGCGGCGGCCAGCTGCGCGTAGGCGAGGGCGGCGGTGGGGCCCGAATAGATGTAGCCGGCGTGGGGCACGATCAGCGCCTTGGGCACCTCCACGCTGCCATTAACCTGTGCCTGGGCGGCGCGCAGCAGGTTGTCGACCGTGCTGGCCAACGCTGGCCCCTGCCCCGGGTAAAAGGCACCGGCAACTGCGGGACGGCGGACGTTGGACATGGCGGCTTCCAGAAAATGGATTGGAGACCTGTGACGTGAGGATGACTTGTGACTTATCAAGTCTGCCCGGGGTCGCCGATTGAAAATGGATTTCCGTGGTATGGGTTCTGGGTGTGATTTGATGTAAGTCAATTTGGAGGTCGTGATGACGGTGGAGCAACGCACGACGGTTTACGGCAGCCGGGAGCTTCATGCCGTGCTCGACACCATGGCCGCGGCGCTTGCGGCGAAACTGGCGGGTATTGAACGGGTGTCGCTGGTCGGGGTGCTGCGTCGCGGGGCGCCGCTGGCGGACCAGCTGTTTGAGCGCCTGAAGCCGCTTTTGCCTGCCACGGATGTGGAGCGCATCGACCTGTCGATCAAGCGCTATGCCGACGATCTGACCCTGCTGCATCCACAGACGCAGCTGACCGAGCAGCCCGAGCACGCCCACATCGACCTGTCAGGCCGGGTGGTGGTCGTTGTGGACGACGTCCTTTACTGCGGGTTCTCGATGTTCCGGGCAGTCCAATACCTGCTGACCAAGGGCGTCAAGACCGTCCATGCCGTGGTGCTGGTGGACCGCGCCTGCGCCACTTTGCCTGTGCATGCAGACGTTTGCGGCCTGACTCTGCAGGTGGCGCCGGGGCACATCGTTGAATGCCATGTTCCCCCGTACGAGCCATCCTGGCAGATTGTGCTGGTCCAGCCGGCCACGCCGGACTGAGCCACGTCTACTTCGGGAGCTGGGCCATTTTCATGGCAGAACCGATCAGCGCTGCCACTTCGGTCATATTGCTGGGCACGATCAGGGTGGTGGTGGCCTCGGCTGCCACTTTGGAGTAGGCGTCGACCGCCTTTTCAGCCACTTTCAGTTGCACCGCCTGGTCGCCACCGGGCTGGCGAATGGCGGCGGCCACACGCTCGATGGCCTGGGCGTTGGCCTCGGCCACGGCCAGAATGGAGGCCGCTTCACCCTGGGCTTTGTTGATGGCCGCCTGTTTTTCGCCCTCCGAGCGGGCAATGAAAGCCTCGCGCTCACCGGTCGCAATGTTGATCTGCTCCTGGCGGCGGCCTTCGGACGCGGCAATCAGGGCCCGCTTCTCGCGCTCTGCGGTAATTTGCTGCTGCATGGCATGCAGGATTTCCTTGGGCGGTGTCAGGTCCTTGATCTCGTAGCGCAGTACCTTCACCCCCCAGTTCAGGGCCGCTTCGTCAATGGCCTGCACCACCTGGGCGTTGATGATGTCCCGTTCCTCAAAGGTCTTGTCCAGCTCCAGCTTGCCGATGACCGAGCGCAGCGAAGTCTGCGCCAGTTGCGAGATGGCCATGATGTAGTTGCTCGAGCCGTAACTGGCGCGCATGGCGTCGGTCACCTGGAAGTACAGGATGCCGTCCACTTGCAACTGCGTGTTGTCGCGGGTGATGCAGACCTGGCTGGGGATGTCCAGTGGAATCTCCTTCAGGACATGTTTGTAGGCCACCCGGTCAATGAAGGGCATCAAGAAACTGAGCCCGGGCGTCAGGGTGCCGTTGTACTTGCCCAGCCGCTCCACCACCCAGGCGTGCTGCTGGGGTACGACTTTCACTGACTTGACGATGAAAAGCACGGCAATCACCAGTAATACCAATCCGATTTGCATGGGGTTTCCTTCCTGAAAACAAAAAAAAGCCTGGCCCGCGGTCAGCCCGGGTTCACAAAGGGGTTACGACCAGCCGGCTGCCCACCACCTCGGTCACACGGTACTTGCCGGTTGGCAGGGGCCCCGCCGCGGTGCAGGATACCGCCCAGTTGGCCCCCCGGTACTTCACCGTGGCCGTGCCATCCGGGTTCCAGGCGTCCACCTGCACGGTTTCGCCGATGTCCAGATTCACGTCGTGGTTGGCGCTGGCAGGCGCCGACGCCGGCTGCGCCTGCCGGTACTGGCGCCAGCCCAGCACCGCCCCCGCACCCACCACGGCCGCCACCACAATCTGGCTCGCGGGGGACATGCCTCCGTGGGCGGCCAGGGCACCGGCCCCCAAGCCGATGGCCAGCATCAGCAGGTAGAAGGTGCCGGTCAGCAACTCGATTCCAATGGCGGTGCCGGTCAGCAGCCACCAGAGAGTGGATTCGGCCATAAGGTCCTTGCGTGTGTTGTGATCGCGACATTTTGAAGCAAAAGGACCGTACTAAAACCGTCAGGAGTCAATTAGTCCTTACACTTCGCGCCTGTTTTCTCCATTTTTCGCCGTTGGACGGGGCCTGTCATGAAATTTCGCTTTCCCATTGTCATCATTGACGAAGACTTTCGTTCCGAAAACACCTCGGGGCTGGGTATCCGCGCCCTGGCGCATGCCATCGAAACCGAAGGGTTTGAAGTGCTGGGCGTGACCAGTTACGGCGATTTGAGCCAATTTGCCCAGCAGCAGAGCCGTGCCAGCGCCTTCATCCTGTCGATTGACGACGAGGAGTTCACGCCCGGGCCTGACCTGGACCCGGCCGTACTCAACCTGCGCCACTTCATTGAAGAGGTGCGGCGCAAGAACCTGGATGTGCCCATTTACGTCTATGGCGAGACCAAGACCTCGCGCCACATCCCCAACGACATCCTGCGCGAACTGCACGGCTTCATCCACATGTTCGAGGACACGCCCGAATTTGTGGCGCGCCACATCATCCGTGAGGCCAAGAGCTATCTGGAAGGCGTGCAGCCCCCGTTTTTCAAGGCCCTGCTGGACTATGCCGACAACGGCTCTTACTCTTGGCATTGCCCGGGTCACTCGGGCGGCGTGGCGTTTCTCAAGAGCCCGGTAGGCCAGATGTACCACCAGTTCTATGGCGAAAACATGCTGCGCGCCGACGTCTGCAACGCGGTGGAGGAGCTGGGCCAGTTGCTGGACCACAACGGCGCCATTGGCGAGAGCGAACGCAACGCGGCTCGCATCTTCAATGCCGACCACTGTTTCTTCGTGACCAACGGCACCAGCACCAGCAACAAGATTGTCTGGCACCACACGGTGGCACCGGGCGATGTGGTGGTGGTGGACCGCAACTGCCACAAGTCCATCCTGCACGCCATCATCATGACCGGGGCCATTCCCGTGTTCCTGAAGCCCACGCGCAACCACTTCGGCATCATTGGCCCGATTCCGAAGGAGGAGTTCGAGCCGGCAGCCATCCAGCGCAAGATCAGCGCCAACCCGCTGCTCAAGGGCGTGGATGCCAAGGCCGTCAAGCCGCGGGTGATGACCATCACCCAGTCCACCTACGACGGTGTGCTCTACAACACCGAAACCATCAAGAAGATGCTCGATGGCTACGTGGAAAACCTGCATTTCGACGAAGCCTGGCTGCCGCACGCGGCGTTCCACCCGTTCTACGGCACCTACCACGCCATGGGCAAGAACCGCGCCCGGCCCAAGGAAGCCGTGGTGTACGCCACCCAGTCCATCCACAAGCTGCTGGCCGGCATCAGCCAGGCCAGCCACGTGCTGGTGCAGGATTCGCAGACCACCAAGCTGGATCGCCCGCTGTTCAACGAGGCGTACCTGATGCACACCAGCACCAGCCCGCAGTACAGCATCATTGCCAGCTGCGACGTGGCCGCCGCCATGATGGAGCCCCCTGGCGGCACCGCCCTGGTGGAGGAGAGCATTGCCGAAGCCCTGGACTTTCGTCGCGCCATGCGCAAGGTTGACGAGGAGTACGGCGACGACTGGTGGTTCAAGGTCTGGGGACCGGACAAGCTGGTGGAGGAGGGCATCGGCCGCGCCACCGACTGGATCATCAAGGGCGAATCCAAGAATGCCAAGGCCAACTGGCACGGTTTCGGCAAGATGGCCACCGGCTTCAACATGCTGGACCCCATCAAGTCCACCATCGTCACCCCGGGCATGGACCTGAACGGCAAGTTCGCCAAGACCGGCATTCCGGCCAGTATCGTGACCAAGTTCCTGACCGAGCACGGCGTGGTGGTGGAGAAGACCGGCCTGTACAGCTTCTTCATCATGTTCACCATCGGCATCACCAAGGGCCGCTGGAACAGCATGTTGACCGCGCTGCAGCAGTTCAAGGACGACTACGCCAAGAACCAGCCCATGTGGCGCATTCTGCCGGAGTTCTGCAAGGCGCACCCCATCTACGAAAAAATGGGCCTGGCCGATCTGTGCCAGCACGTGCACGCGCTGTATGCCAAGTACGACATTGCCCGGCTGACCACCGACATGTACCTCAGCGATCTGACGCCGGCCATGAAGCCCAGCGACGCCTACGCCCACATCGCCTTGCGCAAGACCGAGCGGGTGGAGATTGACAACCTGGAAGGCCGCATCACCGTCGGCTTGGTCACCCCGTACCCGCCCGGCATTCCGCTGTTGATTCCGGGCGAGGTGTTCAACAAGAAGATCGTGGACTACCTTAAGTTCTCGCGTGAGTTCAACGCCAAGTGCCCCGGGTTTGAGACCGACATCCACGGCCTGGTGGAGGAACGCGATGCCGACGGCGTCAAGCGCTACTACGCCGACTGCGTGAAGTAAGCCGACCGGCAGACAAAAAAATAGCGCCCTTGAGGCGCTATTTTTTTGATAGCTGCCAGCGCATGTTCTGCGGGTCTGGCAGCCGTTTTTTTATGCAATCAGATGGGGTTGTTCTCGGCAACACCCATGGTCTTGCTGTGTCCGCCGTCCACGTAGGTGATTTCGGCCGTCATGCCGCTGGCCAGGTCGCTGAGCAGGAATGCCGCGACATTGCCCACTTCCTCGATCGTCACGTTGCGGCGCGAGGGTGCAGCTGCCGCCACGTAGCTCAGCAGCTTGCCAAAGTCCTTGATGCCGCTGGCCGCCAGGGTCTTGATGGGGCCGGCGCTGATGCCGTTGACGCGGATGTTGCGGCCATCTTTGGTGACACCCACCGCTTCGGCCAGGTAGCGGACCGAGGCTTCCAGGGCGGCTTTGGCCAGACCCATGGTGTTGTAGTTCGGGACAATGCGTTCCGCGCCGAGGTAGCTCAGGGTCAGCAGCGCCGACTTGTCGTTCAGGTACGGCAGCGCGGCCTTGGCCAGGGCAGGGAAACTGTAGGCGCTGATGTCCTGCGCGACGCGGTAGCTCTCGCGGTTCAGACCGTCCAGGAAATTGCCGGCAATGGCTTCGCGGGGGGCAAAACCAATGCTGTGCACAAAGCCGTCGAAGGTGGGCCAGGTCTTGGCCAGGTCCCGGAACATCTTGTCAATCTGCTCGTCGCTGCTGACGTCGCAATCGAAAATCAACTTGGAATCAAACTCGGCCGCAAACTCGGTAATGCGGTCCTTGAAGCGCTCGCCCACGTAGCTGAACGCCAGCTCCGCGCCCTGAGCATGACAGGCCTGGGCAATGCCATACGCGATGGAGCGGTTGGACAATACACCCGTGATCAACAATTTCTTGCCTGTTAAAAATCCCATTTCGTCCTCTTATCAATTGCGTGTCTTGGTGCAGAATTGTCGCATGCGAACCCCCCTGATTTTTGTGCTGTCACTGATCGCGTCATTGACGGTGCAAACCAGCTGGGCCGCGCACGGCTATTCCTTGTGGGGGGAACTGAAATATCCGCCCCACTTTGCGCATTTTGCCTATGTCAATCCCGATGCCCCCAAAGGCGGGGAATTGCGGCTGGTCAGCAACCAGCGGACTTCCACGTTCGACAAGTACAACCCGTTCACCATCAAGGGGTCGGCGCCGGCGTATCTGACCAACCTGATGTTCGACTCCCTGCTCGCGGGCTCGCTGGACGAAACGGCTGCCGGCTACGGTCTGCTGGCACAGGATGTGACAGTGGCCCCCGACGGCCTGAGCGCTACGTTCAGGCTGCGACCCCAGGCCCGCTTCCACAACGGCGATCCGGTGCTGGCACAGGACGTCAAATACAGTTTTGATACCCTGGTTGGTCCGTATGCCTCGCCGGGTTACCGCACGGTGCTGGAGGATGTGGCGGGTGCCGAGGTGGTGGATGCACAGACGGTGCGGTTTCGCTTCAAGCGCCCCAACCGCGAACTGCCGCTGACCGTGGGTGGCCTGCCCATCTTCAGCCACCAGTGGGGTGTGGTGGACGGCAAGGCCAAGCCCTTTGACCAGGTGGTCATGGACATGCCCATCGGCAGTGGCCCCTACCGTATCGGCCCGGTCAACTTTGGCAAGGACATCACCTACGTGCGCGATCCGCAGTACTGGGCCAAAGACCTCAATGTGCGCCGCGGCACCGCCAATTTCGACCGCATCACGGTCAAGATCTACAAGGACAACACGGCCCGCCTGGAGGCGCTCAAGGCCGGCGAATTCGATCTGATGCGCTTTTTCTCCGCTGGCGACTGGGCGCGTCGCGTCAATGGCAAGCGTTTTGATTCGGGTGAACTGGTCAAGGCCGAGTTTCGCCACCGTCTGCCCACCGGCTTTCAGAGCTATGTGCTCAATACCCGGCGCGACAAGCTCAAGGACGTGCGCGTGCGCCAGGCCCTGGGGCTGGCGCTGGACTTCGAGTGGATGAATCGCCAGATGTTCTACGGCGCCTACCAGCGGGTGCAGGGCATTTTCGGCAATACCGAGTGCCAGGCTACCGGTCTGCCCGATGCGCAGGAGCTGGCGTTGCTGGAGCCCTGGCGCCAGCAGCTTCCCGCCGACGTGTTCGGCCCGATGGCACAGGCACCGCGTACCGATGGACCGCACAGCCTGCGCGAGAACTTGCGCCAGGCGCAGGCCTTGCTCCGGCAGGCGGGTTGGACATACCGCGACGGCGCGCTGCGCAACGCCAACAACGAGGAGCTGCTGCTGGAATACCTCGACAGCAACGAAGCCGGGGCCCGTGTCGTCAGCCCCTGGGCACGCAACCTGGAGAAGATTGGTGTCAAGCTGGTGTTCCGCCCCGTGGACTTTGCGCTGTACCAGCAGCGGTTGCAGAAATTCGACTTTGACATCACCTCCCTGGCCTACCAGGGCACCAACAACCCCGGCCAGGAGTTTGCCGACCTGTTTGGCAGCAAGGCGGCCGACCAGGAGGATTCGGGCAACCACAGCGGCATCAAGAGCCCGGCCGTGGACGCACTCATCACGCGCCTGACCGGCGCCAAGCGCAAGGCCGATCTGCTGCCGGCGTGCCGGGCGCTGGACCGCGTCATCAGCCACAGCCACCTGCTGGTGCCGCAATGGTCGGCACCGACACACCGCATGGCCTACAACGCCTGGCGGCTGGCGTTGCCGGCGCAGGTGCCGCCGTATTCCCAGGGCGAAACCTGGGCCATTGACACCTGGTGGGCGAAGTAAACCATGCTGCTCTACACCTTGAAACGGCTGCTGCTGATGGTGCCCACGCTGCTGGGCGTCCTCCTGGTCACCTTTGCCGTGGTCCAGTTCGTGCCCGGCGGTCCGGTGGAGCAGTACCTGGCCGAGGCCAAGGCCGGGGCAGGGACCAGCGCCGAAGGCGGGCTGAGTTATCGTGGAGCCCAGGGGGTGGACCCCCAACGCATCGCGCAGGCCAAGGCGCTGTATGGCTTTGACAAACCCGCGCCCGAGCGCTTCTGGCAGATGCTGCAGCAGTTTGCCCGCTTCGACCTGGGCAAGAGTTTTTTCCAGAACCGTGCGGTTTCGGAGCTGATCTGGGAAAAACTGCCGGTGTCCATGAGTCTGGGGTTGTGGACCTTTTTCATCAGCTACCTCATTGCCGTGCCGCTGGGGGTTGCCAAGGCCGTGCGGGCCGGCTCCCGGTTCGATCTGGTGAGCACCTTGCTGATCCTGGTGGGCTATGCCATTCCGGGTTTTGTGCTGGGGGTGGCGCTGCTGGTCATCTTTGGCGGGCAGCTGCAGTGGTTTCCCCTGCGCGGGCTCACGTCCAGCAACTGGGAGCAGATGGCCTGGGGCGCACGCATCGTCGACTATCTATGGCACATCGCCTTGCCGGTCACGGCCATGGTCATGGGCAGCTTTGCCGTCACCGCCATGCTGACCAAGAATGCCTTTCTGGAAGAGATTCGCAAGCAGTACGTGGTGACGGCCCGTGCCAAGGGACTCTCAGAGCGCCAGGTGCTGTGGCGCCATGTGATGCGCAACGCGCTCATTCCCATCATTACCGGGTTTCCGGCCGCCTTTGTGGGGGCGTTCTTCACCGGTTCGCTGCTGATCGAGACCCTGTTTTCCTTGGACGGACTGGGTCTGCTGAGCTACGAAAGCGTGATTCGTCGGGACTACCCGGTGGTCATGGGAACCCTGTACCTATTCACCCTCATCGGGTTGGTGACCAAGCTGGTTTCCGACCTTTGTTACGTCTGGGCGGACCCGCGTGTCAAATTCGACTGATACCCCGACCCCCGCGCACTACCCCAGCCCGTCCCGGCGGGCGTGGCTGCGCTTCAAGCGCAACCGGCTGGGCTACGTGAGCCTGCTGGTGTTCTGTGCCCTGTTGCTGGTCAGCCTGCTGGCCGAACTGGTGTCCAACGACCGGCCGCTGGTGGTGGTCTACCAGGGGCAGACCTATTTTCCGATGTGGAAGGATTACCCCGAAACCACCTTTGGCGGAGATTTCGCCACTCCCACCGACTACCTGGACCCGTTCATTCGCCAGCGCCTGCGGGAGCCGGGCAACTGGGCGCTGTTTGCCCCCAATCCCTACGGCCCCAAGACGCTCAATTACTTTGCCGCCGAGCCCAACCCCTCCGGCCCGAGCCGGGCCAACTGGCTGGGCACGGACGACCGGGGCCGGGACCTGCTGGCGCAGCTGATTTACGGTTTCCGGGTGAGTGTGCTGTTTGCCCTGGCGCTGACGATCACCGGGGTGGTCCTGGGCGTTGTCACGGGGGCAGTGCAGGGGTTCTTTGGCGGCAAGACCGATCTGGCCTTCCAGCGCTTCATTGAAATCTGGAGCGCCATGCCGGAGCTGTACCTGCTGATCATTTTCAGTGCGGTCTTTGCCCCCAGCATCGCCCTGTTGCTGGTGCTGCTGAGCCTGTTTGGCTGGATGGGCCTTTCCGACTATGTGCGCGCCGAATTCCTGCGCAACCGCCAGCTGGACTACGTACGCGCTGCCCGGGCGCTGGGCGTGTCCAACTGGACCATCATCGTGCGCCATGTGCTGCCCAACAGCATGACGCCGGTGGTGACCTTCCTGCCATTTCGTATGAGCGGCGCCATTCTGGCGCTGACCTCGCTGGACTTCCTGGGGCTGGGCGTGCCGCCCGGAACCCCGTCGCTGGGAGAGCTGCTGTCGCAGGGCAAGAACAACATCGATGCGTGGTGGATTTCGCTCTCCACCTTTGCCGTTCTGGTCGTCACGCTGCTGCTGCTGACACTGATGGGCGATGCCCTGCGGGATGCGCTGGACCCCCGAAAGGCGGAAACATGAGTGCGCCCCTGCTGCAAGTACAGGACTTGAGCGTGTCGTTCGCGGGCCGCGAGGTGGTGCACGGGCTTGAGTTCCAGATCCAGCCCGGAGAGAAACTGGCGCTGGTGGGGGAGTCGGGCTCCGGCAAGACGGTCACGGCCCTGAGCCTGTTGGGCCTGGCCCAGGGCGCCAGCGTCCGGGGGCAGGCGCTGTTTGCGCAGGCGCAGGGCCGCGTGGACCTGCTGCAGTTGCCGCCGCGCCAGCTGCAGGCCCTGCGCGGCCAGGACGTTGCCATGATCTTCCAGGAGCCCATGACGGCCCTGAACCCGGTTTTCACCATTGGCGAGCAGATTGCTGAAGTTTTACAGTTGAAAAGAGGTTTTGGGCCCGCAGAATCTGCGCAGGTAGCTATTCAATTGATAGCAGATACCGGCATTGCAGAGCCGCAGCGGCGCGCCAGGGCCTACCCGCACCAACTGTCGGGCGGCCAGCGCCAGCGGGCCATGATTGCCATGGCGCTGGCGTGCAACCCACAACTGCTGCTGGCCGATGAGCCCACCACGGCGCTGGACGTCACGGTGCGTCAGCAGATCCTGGACCTGTTGACGCAACTGCAGCAGTCCCGCGGCATGGCGGTGCTGCTCATCACCCACGACCTGAACCTGGTGCGCCGGTTCGCCGACCGGATGGCCGTGATGGAAGACGGCCATATCGTGGAGCAGGGGACCGTGGAGGCGGTGTTTGCCGCGCCCCGGCATCCCTACACCCGGCGCCTGCTCGACAGCCGGCCGGTGCGTGACGTGGTACTGCCGCAAGCGAACGCGCCGGCCGCCCTGACGGCGCGCGGCGTGCAGGTGAGTTACCCGGTGCCGCAACCGGGCCTGCGCGGTTGGTTCCGCAGCGGCGCCTTCGTGGCGGTTGCCGGGGCTGACCTGGATCTGCCCTGCGGCCAGACGCTGGGGGTGGTGGGGGAGTCCGGTTCCGGCAAGTCGACCCTGGCGCTGGCGGTGCTGGGCCTGTTGCGGTTTACCGGTTCCCTGGAGGTCATGGGCCAGCGCTGGGGCACGGCAGACGATCGGGCCTTGCGCCAGCGCGTGCAGGTGGTGTTCCAGGACCCGTTTGGCTCGCTGTCTCCCCGCCTGACCGTGGAGGCTGTGGTGGGTGAGGGCCTGCTGGTGCACGAGCCGGCGCTGGATGCCGGTGCCCGCCGGGCACGTGTTCTGGCCGCACTGGCCGAGGTCGGGCTCGCTGAGAGCCAGTTCCCCGGCCTCCTGCAACGCTATCCGCACCAGTTTTCGGGGGGGCAGCGCCAGCGCATTGCCATTGCCCGGGCCCTGATCGTCCAGCCCCGGCTGCTGGTGCTGGATGAGCCCACCAGCGCGCTGGACGTAAGCATGGGTCAGCAGATTCTGCAACTGCTGCAGCGGCTGCAACGCGAGCACGGATTGGCGTATCTGCTGATCACCCACGACGTGGCGGTGATCCGTGCCATGGCCCACCAGGTGGTGGTGATGCAGGCGGGGCAGATAGTTGAAAGTGGGCCGGTGGAGCAGGTGTTTGAGCAGCCGCGGCAGGAATACACTCGGATTTTGCTGGCAGCCGCCGAATAATTCCTTACGAATCAAGGCACTTAGGCCTCTTTTGCAGTACAATCCAAGCTCACGACCAAACGGGCGGGTAACTACCGCCCGTTTTTTTTGGCCGATTGTTTTTGAACGGACTGAATCGAAGTGGCATTGCAGGACATTGTTGAACAAACCGTGCGCGGTCTGGGATATGACCTGGTGGAGATTGAACGCTCCGCCGGTGGCCTGCTGCGCGTCACCATCGATTTGCCGTGGGTGAAGCCCGCCGAAGGTGCGGTGGCGCCGGAGCAGTTCATCAATGTGGAAGACTGCGAAAAAGTCAACCGCCAGCTGCAGTTCGCGCTGGAAGTGGATGGCATCGAGTACAAGCGGCTGGAGATTTCCTCGCCCGGTATCGACCGCCCCTTGCGCCATGCGCAGGATTTTGAGCGTTTCGTCGGCCATGTGGTCGACCTGACGCTGAAGGCGCCCATTGGCGCAGCGGCCAGTGGCACCGTCAACGCCAATCGCAAGAAATTTCGCGGCACGCTGGAGCGTGTGGTTGCGCAGGATGGTTCGGTGGGCTGGCAAATCGTCTGGAGCGATGCGCCGGAGGCCAAGCCCGGCCAGCGGGTGAGCAAAAAGCGGGTGCCGCCGCCGTTGCAGGCCATGGGGTTCACCCTGGACGAGCTGCGGGATGCGCGACTGGCCCCTCTTGTGAGCTTCAAGGGCCGCGGTGCGGCGGGCGCAGGCGAGGGCGTCGCCGGATAGGCAATGGCGGGCAACGGGTTCCTGGTGAACCGGGGCCCTGGATTTTTTGGGTTTTGTATTGGTTAAATCGAGTGTTCAGGAGAGTCATGGCATGAATCGCGAACTGTTGATGCTGGTAGAAGCAATCTCACGTGAAAAGAACGTAGAGCGTGATGTGGTGTTGGGTGCCGTCGAGGCGGCCCTGGCCCAGGCGACCAAAAAGCTGTACCCCGGCGATGTGGATATCCGCGTCGCACTGGACCGCGATAGCGGCAACTACGAAACCTTCCGCCGCTGGCACGTGGTCCCCGATGAAGCGGGCCTGCAGCTGCCGGACCAGGAAATCCTGCTGTTCGAAGCCAAGGAGCAAATTCCGGACATCGAGGTGGATGAGTACATCGAGGAAACCGTGCCGTCCGTGCCCATCGGGCGCATTGGTGCCATGGCGGCCAAGCAGGTGATCCTGCAGAAGATCCGCGACGCCGAGCGCGAGATGCTGCTCAACGAGTTCATGTCCCGCGGCGAGAAAATTTTCGTCGGCACGGTCAAGCGCATGGACAAGGGCGACATCATTGTGGAAAGCGGCCGCGTCGAAGGCCGTCTGCGCCGCAGCGAGATGATCCCCAAGGAAAACCTGCGCACCGGCGACCGCGTCCGCGCCATGATCATGGAAGTGGACCTGACCCTGCGCGGCGCTCCCATCCTGTTGTCGCGCTCCGCACCGGAATTCATGGTGGAACTGTTCCGCCAGGAAGTGCCGGAAATCGAGCAGGGCCTGCTGGAGATCAAGTCCTGCGCCCGTGACCCCGGTTCGCGCGCCAAGATCGCCGTGCTGTCGCACGACAAGCGGGTGGACCCCATCGGTACCTGCGTCGGTGTGCGTGGCACCCGCGTCAACGGCGTGACCAACGAGCTCGCCGGCGAGCGCGTGGATATCGTGCTGTGGAGCGAAGACCCGGCCCAGTTCGTGATTGGCGCGCTGGCGCCGGCCAACGTGTCCTCCATCGTGGTGGATGAAGAGCGCCACGCCATGGACGTGGTGGTGGACGAAGAGAACCTGGCCATTGCGATCGGCCGTGGCGGCCAGAACGTGCGCCTGGCCTCGGACCTCACCGGCTGGCGCATCAACATTCTGGATGCCGCCGAGTCGGCCCAGAAGCTGGCCAACGAAACCGATTCCGGCCGCAAGCTGTTCATGGAAAAGCTCGATGTGGACGAGGAAATCGCCGACATCCTGATTGCCGAAGGTTTCACCAGCCTGGAAGAAGTGGCCTATGTGCCGCTGCAGGAAATGCTGGAAATCGAAAGCTTCGACGAGGAAACCGTCAATGAGCTGCGCACCCGCGCCAAGAACGCCTTGCTGACGATGGAAATCGCACACGAGGAGAGCGTGGATGAAGTCTCCCAGAATCTGCGCGACCTCGAAGGCCTGACTCCCGAACTGATCGGCAAGCTGGCAGACGGCGGCGTGCACACCCGCGACGATCTGGCCGATCTGGCCGTTGACGAACTCACAGAAATCACCGGCCAGTCTGCGGACGAAGCCAAGACCCTGATCATGAAGGCGCGCGAGCATTGGTTCACCAATGACGCCGCTTCTCACGAGTAATGGTCATGAAAGGTTACATAACAAATGTCCAGTACGACAGTCGCCGAGTTTGCAAATGAACTCAAAAAATCTACCGATACGCTGCTTGAGCAACTGAAGTCGGCCGGGGTGGCCAAAACGGCCGCCTCCGATGTCCTGACCGATGCCGACAAGCACAGCCTCTTGACTTACCTGCAGAGCAGCCACGGTACGGCCAGCCCTGAGCGCAAGAAGATCACGTTGGTCAAGAAGCAGACCACAGAAATCAAGCAGGCCGACGCCACCGGCAAGGCACGCACCATCCAGGTCGAAGTGCGCAAGAAGCGTACGTTCGTGCGCCGTGATGACGATGTCGTGCAACCCGCCGACGCGCCGGAACCGGAAGTCGCCGTGCAGGAACCTGCGGCACCGGTGATTGACCACGCCGAACTCGCACGCCGCGAGGAAGAGGCACGCCGGCAGGCCGAGCTGATCCGCCGCCAGGAAGAAGACCTGGTGGAAAAACGGCGCCAACGCGAGGCAGACGAAAAGCGGGAGCGGGAAGCCGAAGAGCGCGCCGCCAGCTATGCCGCCGCCGAGCAGGAGAAGAAGATCCAGGCGTCTGTCAGCAAGACTGAAGCCAGCGCCGAGGCCGCTGAAGCGGCTGCGGTGCGTGCCGCCGCTCAGGCGGAAACGCGTGAAAAAGCCGCTGCCGAATCCAAGGCCCGCTCCGATGAAGAGGCAGCCCGCGCCGTGGACCTGAACGAGCGCCGCCGCAAGGCCGAAGCCGAGGCGGCTGCCATTCGCTCCATGATGTCGGCGCCCAAGCGCGTGCTGGTGGCGCAGAAGCCCGAAGAAGCCAAGCCTGCAGCGGCTGGCGTGAAGGGCACGTTGCACAAGCCCGCTGCCGGCACGACCGCCGCCAAGCCGGCCAAGCCCGCCGCAGCCGGTGCGCCGGGCACAGCTCCCGCCGGTGCCGGCAAGGAAGTGAAGTCCGCCAAGCTCTCCAGCAGCTGGGCCGGTGATCCGGCCAAGAAAAAGGCCATTCCCACCCGGGGCGACACCGGCGCGGGTGCGGGTCGCTCGACCAACTGGCGTGCGGGTCCCCGCGGCCGCCGTGGCGGCAATGACCGGGGCGACCGTGAAAACCAGCCGATGATGGCACCCGTGGAGGCGCGCGTGCTGGAAGTGCACGTGCCTGAAACCATTACCGTGGCCGAACTGGCGCACAAGATGTCCGTCAAGGCTTCCGAGGTCATCAAGCATCTGATGAAGCTGGGCCAGATGGTCACCATCAATCAGCCGCTGGACCAGGACACCGCCATGATCGTGGTGGAAGAAATGGGCCACAAGGCCGTTGTGGCTTCGCTGGACGACCCCGAAGCATTCACGATTGATGAAGTGGCGCAGCAAGACGCGGAGCTGCTGCCCCGCGCTCCCGTGGTCACTGTCATGGGCCACGTGGACCACGGCAAGACCTCCTTGCTGGACTACATCCGTCGCGCCAAGGTGGCCTCGGGCGAAGCCGGTGGCATTACCCAGCACATTGGTGCCTACCACGTGGAAACCCCCCGCGGCATGGTGTCCTTCCTGGATACTCCCGGTCACGAGGCCTTCTCGGCCATGCGTGCCCGGGGCGCCAATGCAACCGACATCGTGATTCTGGTGGTGGCGGCAGACGACGGCGTCATGCCCCAGACCAAGGAAGCGATCAAGCACGCCAAGGCGGCCGGTGTTCCCATCGTGGTGGCGATCAACAAGATTGACAAACCCGATGCCAATCCCGAGCGCGTGAAGAACGAGCTGGTGGTGGAAGAGGTGGTGCCGGAAGAGTTCGGCGGCGAGTCGCCCTTCGTGCCCGTGTCGGCCAAGACCGGCCAGGGTATCGACGAGCTGCTGGAGCAGGTGCTGCTGCAGGCCGAAGTGTTGGAACTCAAGGCACCTGTCGATGCCATGGCCAAGGGCCTGGTGATCGAAGCCCGTCTGGACAAGGGACGCGGTCCCGTGGCCACCATCCTGGTGCAGTCCGGTACGCTCAAGACCGGCGACGTGGTGCTGGCTGGCCAGACCTACGGCCGTGTGCGTGCCATGCTGGACGAGAACGGCAAAACCATCAAGACGGCTGGCCCCTCCATTCCAGTGGAAATCCAGGGTCTGACTGAAGTGCCGCAAGCCGGCGACGAGTTCATGATCCTGGCGGACGAGCGCCGTGCCCGTGAGATCGCCACCTACCGTGCCGGCAAGTTCCGCAACACCAAGCTGGCCAAGCAGCAGGCCGCCAAGCTGGAGAACATGTTCACCGACATGACCGCTGGCGAAGTGAAGCTGGTCCCCATCATCGTCAAGGCCGACGTGCAGGGTTCGCAGGAAGCGCTGGCGCAGTCGCTGCTCAAGCTCTCCACAGACGAGGTCAAGGTGCAGATGGTGTACACCGCCGTGGGCGCCATCAGCGAGTCCGATGTCAACCTGGCGATTGCCTCCAAGGCCATCATCATTGGTTTCAACACCCGTGCCGATGCCGGCGCCCGCAAGCTGGCCGAAGGCAACGGTGTGGACATTCGCTACTACGACATCATTTACGATGCCGTCGACGACCTCAAGCTGGCCATGTCGGGCATGCTGACGCCGGACAAGAAGGAAGAAGTCATCGGTACGGCCGAGATTCGCCAGGTGCTCAAGGTATCCAAGATCGGCTCCATCGCGGGTTGTATGGTTACCTCGGGTGTGGTGCGCCGCACCGCCAAGCTGCGCCTGCTGCGCGGCAACGTGGTCATCTACACCGGCGAGCTCGATTCGCTCAAGCGTTTCAAGGACGATGCCAAGGAAGTCAAGGAAGGTTTCGAGTGCGGCTTGACCGTCAAGAACTACAACGACATCCAGGAAGGCGATGCGCTGGAGTTCTTCGAAATCCGCGAAATCGCCCGGACCCTGTAATCGGTAGCCAACCATGGTGCGCAAGAAGTCATCCACCCCGAACCGCGGTTTCCGCGTGGCCGATCAGATCCAGCGGGATCTGACGGAGTTGATCGCCCGCGAGTTGAAAGACCCGCGGGTGGGGATGGTGACGATCCAGTCCGTGGAAGTCACGCCCGATTACGCGCATGCCAAGGTGTTCTTCAGCCTGCTCAAGGGTGATCCGGTGGAAACGGCGGAAGGTCTGAATCAGGCGGCGGGCTTTTTGCGCGCCGGACTGTTCAAGCGTCTGCACATCCATACCGTTCCCACCCTGCATTTCCTGTTTGACCGGACGACCGAACGAGCGGCCGACATGAACGCCCTGATCGCGCAGGCGGTTGCTTCGCGTTCCAAAAACGAGGAGTGACGGGATGAATGCGCCGCGTGCACGGGTTGCCAGGCGCCCCGTGCATGGGGTGCTGTTGCTGGACAAGC
This sequence comes from Rhodoferax sp., assembly GCA_019449595.1. Classification (GTDB taxonomy): domain Bacteria; phylum Pseudomonadota; class Gammaproteobacteria; order Burkholderiales; family Burkholderiaceae_C; genus Allorhodoferax. The sequence goes on from JAGRPL010000004.1 coordinate 1,014,034, forward strand.
CCATCGGGCTGTCGAGCAACCAGGCTCTGCAGAAGGCCAAGTGGCTGTTGCGGGCGGAAAAGGCGGGCCATACCGGTACGCTGGACCCGCTGGCCACAGGGGTGCTGCCCCTGTGTTTTGGTGCAGCGACCAAGTTCAGCCAGATGCATCTGGACGCCGACAAGACCTACCAGGCAATGGCCAGGCTGGGTATCAGGACGACGACCGGCGATGCCGAAGGCGAGGTGGTTGAGGAGCGTGCCGTGCAGGTGACGGCGGACCAGTTGAGGGATGTGGTGCAGCGGTTTACCGGCCCCATCCGCCAGGTCCCCCCCATGTACAGCGCGCTCAAGAAGGATGGAAAGGCCCTGTACGAGTACGCACGGGCCGGTGTGGAGGTGGAGCGGGCCGCGCGCGATGTCACAATTTATGAACTGGAAGTGACGCGAGACCTTGTGGATACTGCGCAGCCAGCTATTGAATTCATAGCGCACTGCAGCAAGGGGACCTACATTCGGACCCTGGGTGAAGATATGGGAGCGGCACTGGGTTGCGGTGCGCACCTCACGGCCTTGCGGCGGATCCGCACGGGGACGTTCGAGCAGTCGCAGTGCATCACGCTGCAGGCCCTGGAGGCCATGGACGAGGAGCAGCGTCTGGCCTGCCTGTTGCCGGTGGACATTCTGCTGGCAGGGCATGGGGTTGTCACACTGGACAGCGAGAATGCGGCACGGTTTTTGAGTGGAATGCGCAGACGTGGCCCCTGGCCCGATGCGGACAGGGTGGCGGTGTACGCCAGCAGCCCCCGGGCGTTGCTGGGAACCGCCCATGTGAAGGCGGGTGAGTTGATTCCGGGGCGGCTACTGAGTCCGCTGGAAATCGGCGAAATCCAGGCACAGCAAGAGTTATTCAAGTTAGCAGAAAGTGAAATATGAGTACTAAACAGATCCGTAACATCGCCATCATCGCCCACGTTGACCATGGCAAAACCACCATGGTGGACCAGCTCCTGCGCCAGTCGGGCACCTTCGCCGAGCACGAAAAAGTGGTCGACACCGTGATGGACAACAACGCCATTGAAAAAGAGCGCGGCATTACGATTCTGGCCAAGAACTGCGCCGTGAGCTGGGAAGGCACCCACATCAACATCGTCGACACCCCCGGACACGCGGACTTCGGTGGCGAAGTGGAACGCGCCCTGAGCATGGTGGACGGTGTGGTGCTGTTGATCGACGCGCAGGAAGGCCCCATGCCCCAGACGCGTTTTGTCACCAAGAAGGCCCTGGCGCTGGGTCTCAAGCCCATCGTGGTGGTCAACAAGGTGGACAAGCCTGGTGCGAATCCGGACAAGGTGGTCAATGCCGCCTTCGACCTGTTCGACAAGCTGGGTGCAACCGACGAACAGCTGGATTTCCCCGTGGTCTACGCCTCCGGCATCAACGGTTGGTCGTCGATGGAAGAGGGCGCGCCGGGTGAGCAGTGGGGCCCCGACATGTCGGCCCTGTTCAACACCATTTTGAAACACGTGCCTTCGCAAAAGGGCGATCCCGCTGCACCGCTGCAACTGCAGATTTCCGCGCTGGACTTCTCCACTTTCGTGGGCCGCATTGGCGTGGGCCGCATCAGCCAGGGCACCATCAAACCCAACATGGACGTGCTGGTGATGGAAGGTCCGGACGGCAAGACCGTCAAGGGCCGCATCAACCAGGTCCTGACGTTCCAGGGTCTGGACCGCGTGCAGGCCACGGAAGCCGGTCCGGGTGAAATCGTGCTGATCAATGGCATTGCCGACATCGGCATCGGCGTTACGGTGACGGACCCCACCAACCCCGCTCCCTTGCCCATGCTCAAGGTCGACGAGCCCACGCTGACCATGAACTTCTGCGTGAACACCAGCCCCCTGGCCGGCCGCGAAGGCAAGTTTGTGACCAGCCGCCAGCTCTGGGACCGCCTGCAAAAGGAACTACAGCACAACGTGGCTCTGCGCGTCAATGAAACCGACGAAGAAGGCGTTTTCGAAGTTATGGGCCGTGGTGAACTGCACCTGACCATCCTGCTGGAAAACATGCGCCGCGAAGGGTACGAGATGGCCGTGTCCAAGCCCCGCGTGATGTTCAAGGAGATCAACGGCGAGAAATGCGAGCCGATCGAGCTGGTCACCGCGGACATCGAAGAGCAACACCAAGGCGGCGTGATGCAGGCCCTGGGCGAGCGCAAGGGCGAACTGGTGAACATGGAGCCGGACGGCCGCGGTCGCGTGCGTCTGGAATACCGCATTCCGGCCCGTGGCCTGATTGGCTTCTCCAACGAATTCCTGAACCTGACCCGTGGTTCTGGCCTGATCGCCAATATTTTTGACTGCTACGAGCCGCACAAGGGCGACATTGGTGGCCGCAAGAACGGCGTGCTGATCTCCATGGACGACGGTGAAATCTTCACCTACGCCCTGGGCAAGCTCGATGACCGCGGCCGCATGTTTGTGAAGGCCAATGATCCGGTGTACGAAGGCATGATCGTCGGCATCCACAGCCGCGACAACGACCTGGTGGTCAATGCCACCCGCACCAAGCAGCTGACCAACTTCCGGGTCTCCGGCAAGGAAGACGCGATCAAGATCACGCCTCCGATCGAGCTGACGCTGGAATACGGCGTGGAATTCATCGAAGACGACGAACTGGTTGAAATCACGCCCAAGTCGGTGCGTCTGCGCAAGCGCCACTTGAAGGAAAGCGACCGCAAGCGCGCCAGCCGCTAAGCGCAGACCTGCAGGTTGTCGGGTCTTGACGCTCAGCCATAACCGGGCCATTGTGATGATGGTGGCGGTGACCCTGATGTGGTCCACCGCCGGCGTCATCACGCGCCATCTGGAGTTCGCCCGCAGTTTCGAGGTCACGTTCTGGCGGGCGTTTTTCACGGTGGTCACGCTGCTGGTGATCCTGCCCCTGATGCAGGGCCGGGCTTTCTTTGGCAAGTTCCGCCGCGCTGGCGCCGCCTTCTGGGCTTCGGCCGTGTGCTGGAGTGTCATGTTCACGGCCTTCATGGTGGCGCTGACCCTCACCACGGTGGGCAATGTGCTGGTGACCATGTCCATCGGGCCGTTGCTGACGGCGGTCATTGCCCGCATCTTCATTGGCCACCGGGTGGCACCGCGCACCTGGGTCGCCATTGTGGTGGCGGGCCTGGGCATCGTCTACATGTACGCGTCGCAGCTCAGCGGCGTTACATGGGCTGGAACCCTGGTGGCCCTGTGCGTCCCCATTGCCGGGGCCACCAACTGGACCGTCACGCAGCACGCGCACGATCAGGGGCATGACGTCGATCTGGTGCCGGCGGTGCTGGCCGGCGCCGTCATTTCCGCCGCGTTGACTTTTCCCCTGGCGGTGCCGTTCCAGGCCAATGCCCACGACCTGTCGCTGCTGGCGGTATTGGGCGTGGTGCAGCTGGCGCTGCCGTGCGTGCTCTCGGTGTGGTGCGCCAGGGTGCTGAAGGCGCCCGAAATTTCGCTGCTGCAGTTGCTGGAAGTCGTGTTCGGTATTCTGCTGGCATGGTTGGGAGCCAATGAGGTGCCCTCGTCATCGGTCCTGGCCGGTGGCACGCTGGTCATTGGGGCCCTGGTGGTCAATGAAGTGATTGGATGGAGACAACGCGCATGAAAGACGTTTTGACAGAAGTTCGCGGCCAGGTGGGCTGCATCACCCTGAACCGTTTCCGGGCCCTCAATGCCCTGTCGCTGGACATGGTGCGCAGCCTGACGGCCACGCTGCTGCAGTGGCAGGCGGACCCGGCCGTGCAGGCGGTGGCGATTCGGGGCACCAGCAAATCGCACGCCACGGGTGAGTGCGTTCCCTTTGGCGGTTTCTGCGCCGGCGGTGATATCCGCTTCTTTCACCAGGCGGCGCTGGTAGGCAACCCGGAGCTGGAAGACTTCTTCACCGAGGAGTACAGCCTCAACCACCTGATCCACAACTACACCAAACCCTACATTGCCTTCATGGACGGCATCGTCATGGGCGGCGGTATGGGTATCAGCCAGGGTGCGTCGCACCGGCTGGTGACGGCACGCACCAAGATGGCCATGCCAGAGACCAATATCGGCCTGTTTCCCGATGTCGGCGGCGGGCACTTCCTGAGCGCCTGTCCCGGGCGGGCGGGGGAGTGGCTGGCGCTCACCGGCGAGGTGATCGACGGCGCCACGGCGCTGGCCCTGGGTCTGGCCGATGCCTGCCTCGACGTGGCCCGGCTGGACGCCGCCTGGGATGCGCTGGCGCAGGTCGACTTCCGGATGCCAGACACCATCGCGCCCTGGCTTGCTACATATTCCATAGCTACCCACGCAGGTTCTGCGCCCGATGCAGGCCAGATAGACCATTTTTTTGCCTTGGACTCGGTGCCCGCCATGGTGCAGGCACTGGAAGCCGACAGCAGTGCGTGGGCGCGCCACACCGCGGCCATTTTGCGCAAGCGCTCGCCGCTGATGCTGCACGTGGTGCTGGAGCAAGTCCGGCGCGCGCGCAGCATGACGCTGGCAGACGATTTGCGCATGGAGCGCACCATGGTGCGCCACTGCTTCCGGACCCGCCATCTGGATCGCTGGGGCGCCAGCAGCGAAACCGTGGAAGGCATCCGCGCGCTGGCGGTGGACAAGGACCACCACCCGGCGTGGAACCCGGCGCGTATCGAGGACGTTACCCCGGCGATGGTGGAGCCCTTCTTTGTCAGCCCGTGGCCGGCCCACGCCCATCCGCTGCGGGACCTGGTGTAGTCACAGCTGGCGGTAAGTGGCCTGCGCGAGTTGCAGGAGCGTCTCCTTGGACACCTGGCCCGAGAGGGCATAGCCGAACCCCTGGTCTACCCAATAGAAGCTGGGAGCCGCACCATCCGCACTGAAGCGGAAGGCGGTTTCCTGGGGGGCACCGCTTCCCGGTGGGGCGGCGTTGACCGTGCCGAGGTACAGGGTGATGCGATTGCCCGCCGCGTTCTGGAACATGAACTGGGCCCGCGCGCCCGATTCACCGGGCAGCAGCCGCCCACCAACCAAGTCATAGCCGTGCTCGGTCAGATCGGGGACCTTGAGCGGTTTGCCCAGCCGTTTGGACAGCCACTGCACCAGGTGCGCCTGTTCGTTGGCCGTCACTTCAACCGGGTGTCGCACTTCGGGGGTGTACACCGCGTAGGCCAGGCCAGCCTGGCGAACAAAGTCCGTCACCACCGGTGCCTTCGCCAAAAGGGCGGCGGGCTGGTGCAACTGCCACTGGCCGTGCAATAGCCAGCCCACGCCGAAGGACAGCACCACGCTGGCTGCCATGCCGCTCCAGCGCGTCCACTGCCGGGCGGTTTGTCGGGATGCATCCAGCTCCTGGGCGGCCGTCAGCAGGCTGGCAGCCACAGGTTCGTCCAGCATGCGCGGGTACAGGCCGCGCAGCTGCTCGCGCTGCTGCTGCCAGCGGGCCACCGTGGCCTGTGCGGCCGGGTCCTGCGCCAGGCGGGCTTCCAGCGCGGTGCGGTCCGGGGCGTTCACGCGCCCATCCACCAGCACATGGATTTCGTCGTCGGTCAGGGGGAGGGCGTGGGTCCTGTTCATGGTGTGGTTCGAGAAGGGCGGTGCAGGGGCGTCACGGTACTTCCGGACGCGTGGGGATGTTCAGCGGGGGCGTCCAGCAAGGCCTGTAGGCGTGCCCGCGCCCGCGAGAGGCGGGACATCACCGTGCCAATAGGCGTGCCGGTAATGCGGGCTACGTCGGCGTACGCCATGTCTTCCAGTGTCACCAGCAGCAGGACGGTGCGTTGTTCCTCGGGCAACTGCAGCAGGCAGCGCTGCAGGTCCAGCGCCAGATCCTGCGCGGTATCGGGCGCTGCCAATTCGTGGGCTACCTCGTCCAGGTCCAGCGTGGTGCCCGAGCGGCGCTGGCGGGTCAGGCGGCGCAGGTCGCTGACAAAGAGGTTGTGCATCAGCGTAAACAGCCAGGCCCGCAGATCGCTGCCTACCAGCCACAGCCGCCACCGCGAGCAGGCGCGCTCCAGCGTGTCCTGCACCAGGTCGTCGGCGGCCCAGGCGTCTCCGGTCAGGGCGCGGGCGTAGCGGCGCAGCCCCGGAATCTGCTGGACCAGTTCCGGGCGTTCCATTGCAGCGTGCCTGGCAGTGTGGCTAGGGGGTGGGCGACTCAGGGCTTTGCGGTATGCCAGACGCCGAGAAATCCGTCACCCGTCTTGTCGCCGGGCTTGCTGTCCTTGGACCAGTAGTACAGAGGCTTGCCCTTGGCGGCCCATTGTTTCTTTCCGTCGTCACGGGTGATGACGGTGTAGTCGCCGCTGGCCTTGTCGCTGTCCGCTGCCATCAGCGGCGGCCAGTTGGTGGCGCAGCCGCCGTTGCAGGCCGATTTGCCGCTGCCCTGCGTGTCTTTGTCAAAGGTGTACAGCGTCATGCCGTTGGGGCCGGTCAGTACGCCATCCGATGTATGGGTGGGCGCCATCTCAGCCATGGCGGCGCAGCCGCCCAGCAGGGCGAAGGTCAGGGTGGCAATGGAAAGCAGTTTCATGGGATGCTCCGGTAAAAGGTGCGCAGAAATGGCTCTGCAACCGGGTAAACGCTGCCATGTGCCAGTTTATTCCTGGCGGACAAAAAATGTTCAGCGACTGCGGCTTTTCATCACGCGCTCGACCTCGCGCTTGCCTTCGCGGTCCTTGATGGTGTCACGCTTGTCGTGTTCGGCCTTGCCTTTGGCCAGGGCAATCTCGCACTTCACCTTGCCGTCTTTCCAGTGCAGGTTGATGGGCACCAGGGTGTAGCCCTTCTGCTCCACCTTGCCGATCAGGCGCTGGATCTGCTCCTTGTGCATGAGTAGCTTCTTGGTACGCACGTTGTCCGGATGGACGTGGCTGGAGGCGGTGTGCAGCGGATTGATCTGCAGACCGATGATGAATAATTCCCCATTGCGGATGACCACGTACCCGTCTGTCAGCTGCACCTTGCCTTCGCGCAGGGACTTGACTTCCCATCCCTCCAGAACCAGCCCAGCCTCAAAGCGCTCTTCAAAGAAGTAGTTGTAGGCAGCCTTCTTGTTATCGGCAATGCGGGAATTGGTAACGGGTTTTTTGGCCATGGGACTCAAATGGGGGTGACTGACGGGAAAAGAAGTAGGGCGGTTGGGCTTGTCTACAATCCCGCGCAGACCTCCATTCTATGAAAACCGTTCACAAGTCCGTTTTGATCTGGTACAGCCCGCAGGAAATGTATGTGCTGGTGACCAATGTAGACCAATATCCGCAGTTCCTGCCCTGGTGCGACCACGCCAAAGTGGTGGAGCAGGACGCCGCCGGCATGGTCGCCGAGGTGGGGCTGTCTTTTGGCGGTGTGCGCCAGACCTTCACGACCCGCAACGCCCACACGCCGCAAAGCCGGGTGGACATGGCCTTGGTCAAGGGGCCATTTTCGCGTCTGGATGGGCAGTGGAACTTCTATCCGCTGGGCGACGGTTCGCAGCGCGCCTGCAAGGTGGAGCTGACGTTGAACTACGGTTTTGACAATGCCACTCTGGGCAAACTGGTGGGACCGGTCTTTGACCGGATTGCGGCGAGCCTGGTGGATGCCTTCGTCAAGCGCGCCCAACAGGTTTACGGAGACTGACGTGGCGCTTGCCATTACGCTGGTGTATTCGCCGCGGCCCCGTGAGGTTCGGGAGATGGCGCTGACCGTGGAGGACGGCTGCACCGTCGGGCAGGCCTTGCAGTCCAGCGGTGTGCTGGCCGAGCTGCCGGTGCCGGATCTGCTGGACCTGTCGTGCGGTGTCTGGGGGCGCAAGGTGCCGCCTGACCACTTGGTGCAAGCCAACGACCGGATCGAGCTGTACCGGCCCCTCACGGTGGACCCGAAAGTGGCGCGCCGCGAGCGCTTCGCGCGCCAGGGGGCCAAGAAAGCCGCCGGCCTGTTTGCCAAGCGGCGGGCGGGCGCCAAAGCCGGGTATTGAGGGCCGCCGCGGGGCGGCGCCAGCGGGTTACTTGCAGTCGGTGTCGATGACGCTTTGGATGCGCTTGGCTTCGGCTGCCCGCGCAGCGTCGTCCATGATCTCGCGCTCACCTGCCGCGTTGGTACGCGAGATCCGGATGCCGGAATCAAAAGTCGTCTTGGCCTGCTTGGCGCGGGCGCAATTTTCAATCTTGGCCTTGGTGATGCGCTCTTCCTCGGCTTTGCGCTTGGCGGCCTCGGCGTCGGCGGTTTGTTTCTTCTTGGCTTCCAGGTCCTTGTCAACACCGGTTGACTTGCCGCCATTGCCGGCCAGTGGGGCGGCGGCGGGACTGGCTGCGTCGGCAGCGGCCCCGGTGTCCAGGGCGGGCGTTACGGCCGGCAGCTTGCCGGCAGGGCGTTTCAGGATGTTTTTATCCAGAATGTCGGCCGGCGGCGCGCGGTCGCTGAACACCTTGTGACCGTCCTTGTCGATCCATTGCCACTGGGCAGATGCCGCAACACAGGCGCTGGCCAGGGTAAAAGTCAGAATTTTCTGGAGAATTTTCATGGCCGAAGTGTAGCGTTCGAAGACCGGGGTAGCCTGACTGGGGAGCGTTCGGTTGCAATTTTTCGGCCCTTTTATCCCAACCGATGCATTTTGACCACGGCCTCCACGGGTACAATTCGCCATTTGGAGCTTTGACATGCGCCTCCTCGGCAAAGCACTCACCTTCGACGACGTCTTGTTGGTGCCCGCGTACTCCCAGGTCCTTCCCAAGGACACTTCCCTCGCCACCCGCTTCTCCCGCAACATTGCCCTGAACCTGCCCCTGGTGTCGGCCGCCATGGACACGGTCACGGAAGCCCGCCTGGCCATCGCCATCGCGCAAGAGGGGGGCATGGGCATCGTGCACAAGAACCTCACAGCCGCCGAGCAGGCCGCCCAGGTGGCGAAAGTCAAGCGCTACGAGTCCGGCGTGCTGCGCGACCCGGTGGTGATTACACCCAACCACACCGTGTGGCAGGTCAAGGAACTGTCTGAGCAGCTGGGCGTGTCCGGCTTTCCGGTGTGCGACGGCGGCAAGGTGGTTGGCATTGTGACCGGGCGCGACCTGCGCTTCGAGACCCGCAACGATCTGCCGGTGAGCAAGATCATGACACCGCGCGAGAAGCTGGTCACCGTGCCCGAAGGCACCACCATCAGCCAGGCCAAGGTGCTGCTGAACCAGTACAAGATCGAGCGTCTGCTGGTCGTCAACGACGCCTTCGAACTCAAGGGCCTGATCACGGTCAAGGACATTACCAAGCAAACCAGTTTCCCCAATGCGGCTCGCGACGCCCAAGGCAAGTTGCGCGTGGGCGCAGCAGTGGGTGTGGGCGAGGGCACGGAAGAGCGGGTGGAAGCCCTGGTGCGCGCCGGCGTCGACGCCATCGTGGTGGATACGGCTCACGGCCATAGCCATGGCGTGATCGAGCGCGTGCGCTGGGTCAAGAAGAACTATCCGCAAGTGGACGTCGTCGGCGGCAATATTGCCACCGGCGCCGCCGCGCTGGCACTGGCAGAGGCCGGTGCGGACGCAGTCAAGGTCGGCATTGGTCCAGGCAGCATCTGCACCACGCGTATCGTCGCCGGTGTGGGAGTTCCGCAGATCATGGCCATCGACAGTGTGGCTACCGCGCTCAAGGGTACGGACATTCCCCTGATCGCTGACGGCGGTATCCGTTTCAGCGGGGATATTGCCAAGGCGTTGGCCGCAGGCGCCAGCACCGTGATGATGGGCGGCATGTTTGCCGGCACCGAGGAAGCACCGGGCGAAGTCATCCTGTTCCAGGGCCGCAGCTACAAGAGCTACCGCGGCATGGGCTCCATTGGTGCCATGCAACAGGGCAGTGCCGACCGCTACTTCCAGGAGTCCAGCACCGGCAACCCGAACGCGGACAAGCTGGTTCCCGAAGGCATTGAAGGCCGTGTGCCCTACAAGGGGTCGATGGTCTCCATCGTGTTCCAGATGTCGGGCGGCATCCGGGCCAGCATGGGCTACTGTGGCTGCGCCACGATCTCGGACATGCAGAACAAGGCCGAGTTTGTGGAGATCACGACGGCCGGCATCCGGGAAAGCCACGTGCACGACGTGCAGATCACCAAAGAAGCCCCCAATTACCGCGCCGACTGATCGTTTTTGACATGCAGCACCAGAAAATCCTCATTCTCGACTTCGGTTCCCAGGTTACCCAGCTGATTGCGCGCCGCGTGCGCGAAGCCCATGTGTTCTGTGAGGTGCATCCCTGCGATGTCTCTGATGCCTGGATTCGTGACTATGCCAAGGACGGTCAGCTCAAGGGAGTGATTCTTTCGGGTAGCCACGCCAGCGTGTACGAAGAGAGCACAGACAAGGCACCGCAGGCCGTGTTTGAGCTGGGGGTTCCGGTGCTGGGCATTTGCTATGGCATGCAAACCATGGCGCAGCAGCTGGGCGGCAAGGTGGAAGCCGGGCACACCCGGGAGTTTGGTGCGGCGCAAATCCGCGCGCGCGGCCACACCCGCCTGTTTGACGGCATTCAGGACAGCGCCACGGCCGAAGGCCATGGCCTGCTCGATGTCTGGATGAGCCATGGCGACAAGGTGACCGAGATGCCACCGGGCTTCAAGATCATGGCCTCCAATGACGCTTGCCCGATTGCCGGCATGGCTGACGAGACGCGCCGGTTCTACGCCGTTCAGTTCCACCCCGAGGTGACCCACACCCGGCAGGGGCAGGCGATCCTGAACCGTTTTGTGCTGGATATCTGCGCCACCCGTCCCGACTGGATCATGGGAGACTACATTGCCGAGGCGGTGGAGAAGATCCGTGCCCAGGTCGGGGCCGAGGAGGTGATCCTGGGGCTGTCTGGTGGCGTGGATTCGTCGGTGGCGGCGGCCCTGATTCACCGTGCCATTGGCGATCAACTCACCTGTGTGTTTGTGGACCACGGCCTGCTGCGCCTGAACGAAGGCGACATGGTGATGGAGATGTTTGCCGGCAAGCTCCACGCCAAGGTCATTCGTGTGGACGCCAGCGAGCTGTTCCTGGGCAAGCTGGCTGGCGTGAGCGAGCCGGAAGCCAAGCGCAAGATCATTGGCGGGCTTTTTGTTGATGTCTTCAAGTCGGAAGCGGCCAAACTCAAGGCGGGCGACGGCGGACACAAGGGCGCATCCTTTTTGGCCCAGGGCACCATCTACCCCGACGTGATCGAGTCCGGTGGAGCCAAGAGCAAGAAAGCGGTCACCATCAAGAGCCACCACAATGTCGGGGGCTTGCCGGAGCAGCTGGGCCTGAAACTTCTAGAGCCGTTGCGCGAACTGTTCAAGGACGAGGTGCGTGAACTCGGTGTGGCCCTGGGCCTGCCGCATGACATGGTGTACCGCCATCCGTTCCCGGGGCCAGGCCTGGGGGTGCGCATCCTGGGCGAGGTGAAGAAGGAGTACGCCGACCTGCTGCGCCGCGCCGATGCCATCTTCATTGAAGAACTGCGCAACTTCCGGGATGAGACCACCGGCAAGACCTGGTACGACCTGACCAGCCAGGCCTTTACCGTGTTCCTGCCGGTCAAGAGCGTGGGCGTGATGGGGGATGGCCGCACCTACGATTACGTAGTTGCCCTGCGCGCCGTGCAAACCAGCGACTTCATGACAGCGGACTGGGCTGAACTGCCCTATGCGCTCCTGAAGAAGGTGTCGGGACGCATCATCAACGAGGTGCGTGGCATCAACCGGGTGACTTACGACGTGTCCAGCAAGCCGCCCGCAACCATTGAGTGGGAGTAAGACCCCACGGCGATGTGAGGCGTCTCTGACGCATCGGTGAACATGAACCCAGGCAAGTCCTGGGTTTTTTTATGCCATTCGGCGCCGTTAGGAATAACCCTGTAGTAACCGGGAATCAAAGGGTATACAAGTCGGGGTGCGATTGGGGGTGGCGTGCGTGGATGGACGTCTTTGACCTGTGTTTAAACATGTAAATTGTTTAACACATATCAAACAAACATACATTGCATCTGCCTAAAATCGCGGCATTCGCCGGATACCGTTTCGTCGATGGAACTCTACTCAAGGATAACGCCATGTCGCAAACCGATCACTCCCATGCTTCGCAGCACGCAACTGACAATCCCAATGAGCCCGTGCCGCTGATGCAGCAATTGCTCGACAACCCCTTCCTGTTGCTGTTCCTCGGCGTTCTGATTCCCATGGTCGTTTACTCCCTGTGGGGCGTAATCGATATCTTGACTGTGCCGCTCGCCAAGTAATTCACGGTCCATTCTTCGTAAACACCTAACAAAAACCTAGGAGAAAGCATATGAGCGCAATATTGCCGCCGGCAGAACGGCTGTGGTGGAAGCACCCACTGGATCGCGTGGAGGGAACCTGGATCGTTATTGCCTTGGTCTGGTGCCTGAGCATGTTCGCCATGATGGTGGGCTGGCACATATACGGCAAGCAGAACCTGTCGACCGAAACCTACCGCACTACGCCGGAGCAGTTCTCTGTCAAGGCGCAGGCCATGGTGGACAAATACACGGTTCGCACTGAAACAGAAGGCAACATTCCCGTGGTGGCTCCGCCCCCGGGCAGTGATGTGTACCTCACAGCCCGCCTGTGGAACTTCTGGCCCATCATTGAGCTGGAAAAAGACAAGACCTACCGCTTGCATCTCACGTCGATGGATTACAACCACGGCTTTTCGCTGCAACCCGCCAATATCAACATCCAGATCGTGCCAGGGTATGAGCACGTGGTGAAGGTTACGCCGAACAAGGCTGGTACTTATTCGGTCGTTTGTAACGAATTTTGTGGAATCAACCATCACACGATGGTGAGTCGCATTTACGTGAAATAAGGTGACGCAGATGACAACGACTACTTACCGTACCTGCCCGCGTTCCGGGCTTCAATTTGAATCGCAGGCCGAGAAGCTGATGATTGCGAACGCCGTCACGGCGGTCGTGGCGCTGCTGGTTGGCGGCATTCTCGCCATTGGCGTGGTGTTGACACGCTGGCCCACCGTGCACTGGCTGGCTGCAGACACCTTCTACATGGTGCTGACCGCACACGGCATTGACATGCTGATTTACTGGATCATCTTTTTCGAGATGGCCGTGCTCTATTTCTGCTCATCTACCTTGCTGCGGTGTCGCATTGCGACGCCAAAGGTCGCTTGGGCAGCTTTTGCGCTGATGCTGGTCGGTGCCATCACGAACAATGTGGCGGTCTTCCAGGGTAGCTCCAGCGTCATGATGACGTCCTATGTGCCCATGATGGCTGCGCCGTCGTTTTATTTGGGCCTGATCCTGTTCGCAGTGGGCGCCCTGATTGGCTGCTTTGTGTTCTTCGGCACATTGGTGATCGCCAAGCGCGACAAGACTTACCAAGGCTCCGTACCGTTGGTGACCTTTGGTGCCATCGTTGCAGCCATCATTGCCGTGTTCACCATCACATCGGGTGCCATCATTCTGATTCCAACGTTCCTGTTGTCCATCGGCTTGATCAGCGCAGTTGACCCCCTGATTTACCGCACCATCTGGTGGGCCTTCGGTCACTCGTCCCAGCAGATCAACGTGGCTGCGCACATCTCCATCTGGTATGCCGTGGCAGCGATTGCCTTCGGTGCCAAGCCCATGTCCGAGCGTGTGAGTCGCGGCGCTTTCCTGCTGTACATCCTGTTCCTGCAACTGGCCAGCGCGCACCACTTGCTGGCCGACCCCGGCGTCAGCACCGCCTGGAAAGTGGTCAACACCAGCTACTTCATGTATTTCGCCGTGCTGGCGTCCATGATCCACGGCTTGACCATTCCCGGCGCCATTGAAGTGGCTCAACGTGCCAAGGGTTTCAACAACGGTCTTTTCGAGTGGTTGCGCAAGGCGCCCTGGGGTAACCCGGTGTTCTCGGGGGTGTTCATTTCCCTGATCGGCTTCGGTTTCCTCGGCGGCATCTCCGGCGTGATGATGGGTACCGAGCAGCTCAACATGATCATCCACAACACGATTTACGTGCCGGGCCACTTCCACGCCACCGTGGTCGTGGGTACCACCCTGTCCTTCATGGCTTTGACGTATTTCCTGATTCCCGTGCTGTTCCGCCGGGAGATGATCAACCCTGGCCTGGCGAAGGTGCAGCCATACCTGTTCGGCCTGTCGATGTACTTCTTCTGTCTGGTCATGATGGGCGCCGGTACGCTGGGCGTTTCCCGCCGTCACTGGGACATGGCCTTCAATGGCTCCCCCATGGCTTACGAATGGCCGGGTGCTGCCTACCTGCTGATGGGTCTGGTCGGTATCGCCGGTATCTCTGCTATCGTTGGTGGTGCCATCTACATCTACATCACGGTGGGTTCACTGCTGTGGGGCAAGAAGCTGAGCGCGGGTAACACCAGTGCCAATTTCACTCCCATTCCTCCCACAGCACCGACCGCCGTTGCGCAGTCGTACGGTTCTGCCGGCTTTGCGGCACCGGGCACCTTTGTCCTGGCCATGGTGTTCTTGGTGTCGTTTGTTCTGTACTACTTCATCAACTGGAAATACCTGTCCCAGGTATGGGGATTGAGCTAATCCGGTAAAACGTACGCGGGCCTCGGCCCGCGTACTGCCTTACTGCCTCTCGCACCGCAAGGAAAAACTAGGACGAAGAACGAGATGCTGAATACCAAGCCATCCGGCACAACAGCCTCCATGCGCATGACCCGCAATGTTCTGGGTTTATTCAAGCTTCGCATTGGCTTCATGATCATGATCACCGCACTGGTCGGCTTGGCGGTTACGCCGGGACCGTCCCTGGGCTGGCCCAAATTGCTGGTGCTGGCGGTGGCAGTGCTTCTGTCTTCGGCCAGTGCCGGGGCGTTCAACCAGTATTACGAGCATGACAGCGACCGCCTGATGGCGCGCACCAGAGGCCGCGCGTTTGCCACCGGGGCCTTGCCTCATACACCCGCGTGGCTGTGGCTCATGGCGGCCGTGCTGGCTGCATCCGTCTTGTGCGCCGGTTGGGTGCTCAATCCGGTGTCGGCGGTGTTTGTGTTCTTGGGTGCGTTTTTCTACGCCATTGTGTATACCGTCTGGCTCAAACGCCGGAGCTGGCTCAACATTGTGGTGGGAGGACTGGCGGGAAGTTTTGCGGTTCTGGCGGGGGCGGCAGCGGTCGACCCCCAAATAGGCCCGTTGCCGTTCCTGCTGGCTACCGTGCTGTTTTTGTGGACACCACCGCATTTCTGGAGCCTGGCCATTGCCAATGAGGCCGAGTACGCAGCCGCTGGCATCCCCATGTTGCCGGTCGTGGTGGGCGTTCCGCGGGCTGCACGCGTTGTGCTGTGGAGTACCGTGGCACTGGCCCTGACCGCATTGTTGCCCGTTTTCTTTGGCGCCGGTGTCATCTATTTGCTGGGTGCCCTGGCGGGCGGTGGTTACTTTGTCTACAAGGCATCGCAGCTGGCCCGCACCCCGACGCGCAAGACAGCCATGGGGGCATTCTTCGCCTCGCTGGTTCAGCTCAGCCTGCTCCTGGTGACGGCAACCCTCGACAGGCTGGCGTATTGAAACAGGATTCCGGGTTCGGCGCCATGTCTGCTCCGCTTGCCATGTTTGTGCACACCGCCCGGTACGTGGCGGTGCGCCTGATGGCCATCATGGCGCTCATGGCCTACCCGTGCTTCGCCAGTGCCAGCGCCGAGCCATTTCAGGGCACTCCCTCCGTTGGTCTTGATCAAAAGGCGGCACTCAGCCTGAGCCAAGCGGTCGTGGGCAAGACCGTCAGCGACTACACGCTGCTCGATCGCGAAGGGCGGCCGGTGCGCCTCTCCCGTTTCCGCGGCAAGCCATTGTTGGTCAGTTTTATCTACACGGGGTGTTTTCAGGTCTGCCCGCTGACGACCCGTTCCCTGCAAAAAGCCGTTGAGTCGGGGCGGGACATGTTTGGTACCAACCAGTTCAATGTCGTTAGCATTGGATTCAACCAGCCGGCCGATTCGCCGCAATCCCTGAAGGCTTTTGCCAAGCAGCACCGCATCGATGTGCCCAACTGGGAGTTCCTGAGCCCGCACGCATCGATTGTTGAGCCATTGACGCGGGAGTTTGGCTTCAGTTACATGGCCACACCCGCCGGTTTCGATCACATACTGCAGGTGACGCTGCTAGATGCGGACGGGCGCATTTACCGGCAGATTTATGGCGAGGACCTCTCCGCCAATGCCATTGGCGAACCCCTGAAGCAGCTCATTAGCAACGCCCCGATCCCGCAGCAACTGCGCCTGGACGATCTCATCGATCGCGTGCGCATTCTTTGCACGGTGTACGACCCCAAAACCGGCCAATACCGGGTGGAATACGGGCTGCTGCTTGAGGTGGCCGGTGGCATTACTTTTGCACTGACCATGGCCTGGTTCTTCTTTTCGGAATGGCTGGCCCGTCGTCGGGCACGTCGCGCCCTGCAGTCGTCTCTTTCAGTTCCATCCGGTGGCGAGGGGAGTGCACGAGTCCATCTGGATGTGAAACGCAAGGTCGACGTGCAGACGCTGTAGAGCGTCAGCAGTGCTGCCATCAACGTCCCTATTGAAACGAGTTCCTGTGTTTAATTTCCTACAAACCCTTGTGCAGCGGGCATTCCTCGCAGTGGAGAAACCTCTCAGCGCCATTTTTGGCGACCGTCTGAATCCACTGTATTACCTCGGTGCCATTACCTATTTCCTGCTGTGGGTGGTCATTGGCACGGGCCTGTATCTGTATGCATTCTTCGAGACCGGTGTCGCGGGTGCCTTTGATTCGGTGGAGGCCCTGACGCACGGTCAGTGGTTTTTCGGCGGTATTGTGCGCAGCGTGCACCGTTACGCGTCCGATGGCCTGATGCTCAGCATGGTGCTGCATCTGGTACGGCATGCCACGTTTGACCACCACCGCGGGCTGCGCTGGTTTTCTTGGGTTTCGGGCGTGCTGCTGATGTGGCTGACCTATGCCTCGGGCGTCAACGGCTACATGCTCCCCTGGGACCGGCTGTCGCAATTCGTAGTCACGGCAACCACCGAGTGGTTCGACGTGCTCCCGCTCATTGGCGGGTCCATGACGAGAAATTTCATTTCCAACGCCAACGTCAGCGACCGGCTGTTTTCCCTGCTCGCTTTCATGCACATCGGCCTGCCGCTGAGTGTGCTGGCAGTACTGTGGATCCATACCCAGCGCACGCCCAGTGCCAAAACCAATCCGCCGCGACCACTGATGATCGGCATCATGGTGAGCCTGGTTGTTCTGTCGTTGATCAAGCCGGCGCTGAGCCAGGGGCGGGTGGATATGGCCACCTGGCCCGCGACGGTTCATTTCGACTGGTTCTATCTGCCCGCTTACCCACTGATTCAAGGCTGGGGACCTACCAAGACCTGGCTGTTTTCTATTGGGGCAACCGTGCTGCTGGTTCTGATGCCCTGGCTGCCACCGCAACGCCGGGGCAAGCAGAAGTCGTGGAGCATGGCCGTTCATCCGGACGAGCGCATCATTTCGGCTCGCAGCGGCGAAACGTTGCTGGACGCGGGCTTGCGCGAAGATCTGCCCATGCCCTTTGAATGCCGCAACGGTGGCTGCGGCGTTTGCAAGGCCACGCTGCTGCACGGAAAAGTGCACCTGCAACCCTACCAGGAGTCTGCGCTGACCGCTGCGGAACGTGCAGCCGGAAAGACCCTGCTGTGCTGCGCGGAGCCCTTGTCGGATGTCGAAATCGAATACGTTCCCCAGCACAACCCCAAAGCGCTGCCGCTGAAACAGTACGTGGCACGCGTGACCCGGCTCGAGCCGCTGTCCTATGACGTCATGCGCCTGTGCCTGCAGACCGAGGGCGGGTCTGCGCTGCAGTTTTATGCGGGCCAGTACATCAACATCGTCCTGGGAGACGGCGCCAAGCGCAGTTTCTCCTTTGCTGCCGCTCCGCATACGGCGGAAGAAATCGAGTTGCACGTCCGGTTGGTTCCGGGGGGCCGGTTCACCACCGAGGTGTTCACCCACATGAAGGTTGGCGATACCTTGAGGTTTGAAGGCCCGTTGGGCGCCTTCACATTGCGGGAAGACAGCGAGAAGCCAATTATCTTTGTGGCTGGTTCAACCGGCTTTGCCCCAGTCAAAAGCATGCTGGAACACGCGTTCCACCACGGGTTGAACCGCCGCATGATCCTGTATTGGGGGGTGCGCAGTCGGCGCGATCTCTACCTGGGGTCTCTGGCAGAACAATGGGCTCAAGAGCATGCCAATTTCACCTTCATCCCCGTGCTGTCGGATGCGCGTCCCGAAGACGACTGGAGCGGGAGAACCGGGTTGGTGCATGAAGCCATTCTGGCGGATTTCCCGGACCTTTCCCAGCACCAGGTGTACGCCTGTGGTTCGGTGCAGATGGTCGCGGCGGCACAGCCTGCGTTCGTCAAGCACGGGATTTCCACCGATGACTGTTTCTCGGACGCGTTCCACCTGGCGCCACAGAAACCGCTGGATGGCCAGCACGCCGATATGGTGAAACTTGGAGGTTCGAATGTCTGATATACCGGTATCTGCGGGGTTGCCTGCACCCATGCGTTATGCCTTGCAGGCGCTTATCTACGGCCTTTTCGCTGCCTTTCTGGGCTACTTCTCTACCGCGCCGGCTTACCGCTTGCGCGGGGACAATGAAGCCGTGGTCAAACTCTCGTTCAGCCATTCAGCCCAGTTGATGCAGACCTGTCGGGAACGCAGTGAAGCGGAGCTGGCCAAGCTCGCGCCGAATATGCGCACCAAAATGGATTGCCCCCGTGAGCGCGCAACGGTTGCCGTTGAACTCGACATGGACGGCAAGCCGCTGTACCGCATCCAGATTCCTCCAACCGGTTTGCGCAAGGACGGCGCGGCCACCGTGTACCGTCGCCTGGACATTCCGGCCGGGCAACACCAGTTCCGCGCTCGCCTTGCGGACGGACCGGATGGTGCATTCACCTTTGTGCACGAAGCGGGCGTAGATCTGGCGCCGGGCGAAGTTCTGATTGTCGATTTCTCTGCCAGTGGTAGCGGCTTCATTTTCACGCGCGGATAATGGCCTGGCATGTCCACCCTGATTCGCATTCTGCGTGACGGTGATGAACACCTGAGCGGCACGTTCGACCACGCGTTCGCCCCAGCCCACAATCCCTGGCGCCATCTCGGCGCGCTGTCCTTTCTGTGTCTGGTCATCGCCGTTGTCAGCGGCATCGTGGCCTATGCGCTTTACGACACCAGCGTCAGCGGCGCCTACGAATCCGGCCGACGGCTGCAGTTGGATCCGTGGCTGCTGGGGCGCCTGTTGCGTGGCATGCACCGCTATTCCTCTGACGGCTTCATGCTGCTGACCGTGCTGCACCTGTTGCGTGAAGCCGTGCGGGGGCACTTTCTGGGTTTTCGCTGGTATTCCTGGATTACCGGAGTTCCATTGCTCTGGATACTCTGGGTTGCAGGCATTACCGGGTTTTGGTTGCTGTGGGACGAGCGTGCCCTGTTCAGTGTGACGGCGACCGCCGAGTGGCTCCAGTCCCTGCCGCTGTTCTCTGACCAGCTGGTGCGCAATTTCCTGACCGCCGATGCGCTGAATGATCGGTTCTTTTCCTTGGTTATTTTCATCCACATCGGCTTGCCGCTGCTGTTGCTGGCGGGGGTGTGGATCCATGTGCAACGGGTGTCGCATGCCCGTGTCTGGCCGCCCCGTGTCCTGACCGTCGGCAGCCTGGTCACGCTCGGGCTGCTTTCGCTGGTCGTACCCGCCGAGAGCCTGGGGCCTGCCGATACCGGCAACCTTCCCGCGGCATTGTCTCTGGACTGGTTCTATCTGTTCGTCCACCCTCTGGTGGATTACTTGTCTGCCAACGGGGTATGGCTGCTCGCGGCGCTGCTGACGGGGGTACTCCTGGCCATGCCCTTGCTGCCCATGCGGATGCGGCCTGGCAAGGCGAGGGCGGTTGCCCACGTGGATCTGGCCAATTGCAACGGTTGCGCGCGTTGCGCTGCCGATTGCCCTTTTGGGGCCGTCATCATGGTTGCGCGCAACGACCAGCGCCACCACCTGCAGCAGGCGGCGGTCATCGCGGACATGTGTGCGGCATGCGGGATCTGTGTGGGTTCCTGTCCATCCTCCACACCCTTTCGCCGCATGGAAGACATCGTGTCGGGCATAGAGCTGCCCGATACCCCGGTGGTGGCACTGCGCAAGCAATTGCAGGAGCGATTGGCTGCCTTGACCGGGTCGCCCAAAATCATGCTGTTTACCTGCAGCCAGGCTACCGACGGGCAGGTATTGGGAGATGCCGCAACAGCCGTCTTGCCCCTGGAGTGCGCCGGCATGCTGCCGCCCTCGTTCATCGAATACGCGCTGCGCCTGGGGGCGGATGGGGTTGTGGTTTCCGGTTGCCGCGAAGGGGACTGCGAGTTTCGCCTGGGCGACCGTTGGGTGCAGGACCGGTTTGCCGGAGTCCGTGCGCCATCGCTGCGGGCCTCGGTTGCCCGCGATCACATGGCCGTGGTCTGGGCCGGCAACAGCCCGGAGCGCATTCGCCTCGCTGTGGAGACGCTTCGGGCCAGCCTAAAATCCACGGACCAGCCGCCCGCTGTTTCCCCCGCACTTGTGCACGAAGAACACCATGACTGACACCAATCTGCAGGCTCCCCCGATGCCTTTGGGCCAACCGGGCGCCGCCATGACCCATTTCGACTTTGATCTTGCAGTGCCACAGGACACGCGCCGGCCACTTGCGGTGGCCTGGTTCGCGCTGGGAATGATGGCACTGCTGGCTTCCGGACTGTTCTCGATCTTGCTGGTGCTCTCGCGCACGCCCCAGTTGCAGACGCTGTTTCCGGTGGCGGACTTCTTTCGCGTGGCATTGGTGGTGCACGTGGACCTTTCGGTGCTGGTGTGGTTTCTGGCCTTTGGCGGCGCCTTGTGGACCCTGAGCGGGACACAGCGGTATCGCCCCATGGCCTGGTTCGCCTTCGCTGTAGCGGCCCTGGGTACAGCGGCCATGTGCATATCTCCCTTTGTGGAGCGTGCCACCCCGGTCATGGCCAACTACGTTCCCGTGCTGGACGGCCCGGTATTTTTGACCGGATTGGTGCTGTTTGGCGTCGGCATTGCTACGCTGTGCCTGCGGTCCATGCTGGCGGTAGCTCCTGTGGGCTCCCATATTTCCGGCGCCGGGGCACTGCGTTTCGGGCTGCGTGCGGCCCTGGTGGCCAACGCCGTGGCCGTGTTTGCGTTTGCCTGGTCCTGGGTCTCGGTGCCACGGGAACTGGACTCGCGTATTTACTATGAACTGCTGTTCTGGGGCGGCGGGCATGTGCTGCAATTTGCTTACACCCTGCTGATGCTCGTCAACTGGATCTGGCTGGCCTCCGTGGTGGGGGTGCGTTTTCCGCTGTCTCCCCGGGTAGTGACCCTGTTGTTCGCCATCGCCCTGGTAAGCGTCTTTCTGACGCCCATCACTTACCTGGCCTACGACGTCACTTCGGTTGAGCACCACAGCATGCAAACCCTGCTGATGCGGTTTGGCGGCGGCCTGGTCATTCCACCGATCGCGATGGCGATTTTGTGGGCACTGTGGCCGGCGCGCGCGATAACGGCAGAGCAGCGCCCGCTGCGTGCCAGCCTGATTGCCTCCTTGGTGCTGTTCTCCGCCGGGGGCATCATCGGCTTCTTGATCAGCGGGAGCAATGTCCGCATACCGGCCCACTACCACGGTTGCATCGTGGGCGTGACGCTGGCCATGATGGGGGTCGTGTACCTGCTGCTGCCGCGGTTGGGCTTTTTCGCTCCCCGTTCCAGGGCTGCGGCATGGCAGCCCTACGTGTACGGGGTTGGCCAGCTGATGCACATCATCGGGCTGGTCTGGTCCGGCGGCTACGGTGTGCAGCGCAAGGTGGCTGGGGCCGAGCAGGTGCTGCGTTCGACCCAGGAGACGATGGGCATGGGGTTGATGGGACTCGGCGGTCTGATCGCTATTGTGGGGGGCGTCATGTTTGTGGTCATCGTGCTGCGAGCATTGCGGCGACCTCGCGCACAATAGGGCATGGACGCAACCATTCCTTCACCATCTTCCTCCCCGAAACCTGCAAGGGTTTTGCAGGCCATTGGTGCCATGGGCTCGGTATTGGCACTGGCCATTTTGGGCACCAGCATTTTTCTGCGCCTGACCACGGCCGTGGGGGAGGGCGGCGTCCTGGCGTCCACCTTGCCACCGACGGTGGAAGGTGTCGCCCGCATGGTGCATCGCCTGTCGGCCTCGGGTGTCGGGCTGCTGGCGCTGTTGGCCACCGTTCTGTGCTGGCGGCGGCCCGCCGTGGCGCTGGCAATCCGGCCGACGGTGGGAGTCGTTGCGGCGACCGTGGTGCTGGCGGTGATCGGTCCGCTGACGCCCGGCTACCGGTTTGCGGCTGTCACGGTTGCCAATGTGGTGGGGGGAACCGTCCTGCTGGCGTCCTTCTGGTGGTTGCGCGAATCGCTGGCCACTGCGCACACGCGTCGTCCGCCCGGCCATCCCATGTTGTTCGTGACGCTTCTGGTGTTCTTCCTGCACGTGGGCTTGGGCGCTGCCGCCAGCGCCCTGGAGATGCGCGCCATCCACTGGGTGGCCTTTCTCCACGTGGGCACGGCGATGCTGACCAGCATGCTCGTTGGCTCCATCCTGTGGGATCGACGTGAACACCAGCCTCTGGCAAAGCTGGTCGGGGCCCTGGCAGCGTTGCTGGCTGCTCAACTGGCTCTGGGCTTGCTTCTCCTCTGGGTCGGCGGACGGCCGCCCGGACTGGGACTGGTGCATGCCATGCTGTCGCCGCTATTGCTCGCCGGTCTGATTTCCATGGCGCAACGCGACACCATTGAAAGACCGGCCACCCCCTCGCAGGAGCCCTGCAAATGAATGGATCTACCTTGCCGCCCGCCAGCGCACCCGTCCAGCATTTCCTGCTCAATATCCCGCTGCTGCGCGACGCGACCGCCGATGAGGTGGAGCGCATGGCCGTTGGCACCCGGCGCCTGAAGGTGGCAAAGGGCGAGATGCTGTTTCACCGCGGAGACCCGTGCGACGGATTCTGGGTGGTTCTCTCCGGCCAGATCAAACTGTCGGTGGGCTCCGAGCAGGGGATGGAAAAAGTCATTGAAATACTCGGGCCGGGCCGGACTTTTGGCGAGGCAGTCATGTTCATGGACATGAACTACGTGGTGTCGTCGCAGGCCCTGGCCGATTCGGTGGTGTTGCATGTGCTCAAGAGCACCGTGTTCTCGGAGCTGGAGCACAACCCGACCTTCGCCCGCAAGATGCTGTCCGGCCTGAGTCGCCGTCTGCATGGTTTGATTCGCGACGTGGAGTCCTACTCCATGCGTTCAGGAACCGAGCGCGTGATCGGCTTCCTGACACGCATTGACGGCAGCGAAAACGACAGCGACAGCAACGCCTCGACTATTACCCTGCCGGCGAGCAAAGTGACCATTGCCTCGCGCCTGAACCTCACACCCGAGTATTTTTCGCGCATTCTTCACGACCTTGCCGCAGCCGGGCTGATTGAAGTCAGCGGCAAGACGATTCGCGTACCGGACCTGCAGCGCCTGCGGGATTTCCGAGCCTAGAGGGCCTGCCATGTACCTGCCACCCCAGTTTCAGGCCAAAGACCACGCGATCGCGCAGGACCTGATGCGGGCCTACCCGTTTGCCAGCCTGATCAGCACCGATGATGCAGGCCTGCCGTTTGTCACGCACCTGCCATTGCATCTGGAAACACGTCCGGCCTGCGGCGAGCAGCCAGCCCGAGACGTGCTGCTGGGTCACGTCGCCAAACCCAACCCGCATTGGCGTTACCTGCAGGCCCGTTCCACCGCTGTCGTCACCTTTGTGGGGCCACATGCCTACCTGTCCCCCAAGGTCTACCCCGACCTGGCACGGGTGCCAACCTGGAATTACCTCGCGGTGCACGGCACAGTCCAGGCCACGCTGATTGAAGATCCCTTGGCCAAAGACCGGCTGCTGAAGAAGCTCATTGGCGACCACGAACCACCGTATGCCCGACAGTGGCAGGAGCAGGACGAAGGATTTGCCCACAAAATGCTGGCCGGTATCGTGGCGTTTGAGCTGGTCATCACCGATCTGCAGTGCAAAGTCAAAATCAACCAGCACCGACCGGAATCCCACGCTGCCATGCACGCAGGGTATGCCCAGGGCAATGAAAACGAGCAGGACTTGGCACGCTGGATGCGCCGCCTGGGGCTCAATACCGGCTCAGACAATCACGGAGAAAGCTGAAATGCGCGTCATTCTTGGTGTATTGAGCCTGTTGCTGGTGCTGGCAACCGTTGGGGTGCTGGTCAAGAAACAGATGGGAGCCCTGGCAGTTGCACCCACGCTGGCTCCGGCCGCCACACCGCAACAGCAGAGTCAGCAATTGCAGCAGCAAGTGCGGCAGTCGGTGGAGGGAAGTCTGCAGCAGGCCCGCCCCATGCCCGAAGACAAATGAAGTGTAAAAACCACTTCTGAACCCCGTGAAATCTGCGTAAGCAGCTACAAAATACATAGCAAACATGCGTGATACCGTCTTCATGCAGATCGCACTGGCCCAGGCGCGCGCGTCTGCGGACGCGGGTGAGGTTCCGGTGGGCGCGGTGGTCGTGAAGGATGGCCAGGTGATTGCCACTGGCCGCAATGCGCCCGTTGGCGGAAATGACCCCACGGCGCATGCCGAAATTGTGGCCTTGCGGGCTGCGGCCCAGGTGCTGGGCAACTACCGGCTGGAAGGTTGCGAGCTGTATGTCACGCTGGAGCCCTGTGCCATGTGCAGCGGAGCCATGCTGCACGCCCGACTGGCCCGCGTGGTGTACGGTGCGGCCGACCCCAAGACGGGCGTGGCCGGTTCGGTGCTGAACCTGTTTTCCAGCGTCCAGCTTAACCACCAGACCGTGGTGCAAGGCGGGGTGCTGGCCGATGAGTGCTCGGCAGTGCTGCAGGCTTTTTTCCAGCGCAAGCGTGAAGAGAAGACCCGGCAGAAGAGTGCGCTGTATCCGCTGCGCGAGGATGCCCTGCGAACCCCCGAACAGCGGTTTGCGGACCTGGACGGCTATCCCTGGGCACCGCACTATCTGGCCGATCTGCCGTCGTTGGCCGGTCTGCGGATGCACTACCTGGATGAAGGCCCCCGGGATGCACCGCTGACCTATCTGTGCCTGCATGGTAACCCGGCCTGGAGCTATCTGTACCGCAAGATGATTCCGGTGTTCCTGGCCGCCGGGCACCGCGTGGTGGCGCCGGACCTGATCGGTTTTGGCAAAAGTGACAAGCCCAAGAAGGAATCCGCCCACCGTTTTACCTGGCACCGCCAGACCTTGCTGGAACTGGTCACGCGCCTGGATTTGCGCAACATTGTCCTGGTGGTGCAGGACTGGGGTGGGCGGTTGGGCCTTACGCTGCCCCAGGCTGCGCCTGGGCGCTATGCAGGCCTGCTGGTGATGAACACCACCCTGGGAACGGGCGACACGACCTTGTCGCCGGGTTTCGTGGCCTGGCGGGAAATGTGCGCTAAGAACCCTGAATTTGATATTGCCAGGCTGCTGGCCCGCGGCAACCCCCAACTCACCAGCCGCGAGGCCGCGGCCTACATGGCGCCTTTCCCCGACCGGGGTTACCGTGCCGCCACCCGCGCCTTTCCGGCCATGGTGCCAGAGCAAGCGGATGCCGATGGCGCTGCCATTTCGCGCGAGGCCCGCCTGTTCTGGCAGGAGCACTGGTCGGGACAAACCCTGATGGCGATCGGCGTACAGGATCCGGTCCTGGGTCCGCCGGTGATGGAGGTGTTGCATCGCAGCATCCGGAACTGCCCTGAACCGCTGCGCCTGGAAGGGGCAGGGCATTTTGTGCAGGAATTGGGCGAACCGGTGGCCCGCGCTGCGATTGCCTACTTTTTGCCTTCTTTGACGCCCACGATTGGTGCACAATGTTCCAATGAATAACGCGCCGCTGCCCGCCACACTGGGGGACCCTGACACGCTGCATTTTCTGGATGACGAAAGTGTGGACGGTGGTGCGCGGGAGGCGGTGTGGCGCCTGTTGGTGGTCGATGACGAGCCGGATGTCCACCGCGCAACGGCATTTGCGCTGGCCGGCGTCAAGATCCTGGGGCGTGCCCTGGAGTTCCTGCATGCGTATTCGGCTGCCGAGGCCGCCGAGCTGCTGCGTACAGAGGTGGACGTGGCGGTTGTACTGCTCGACGTGGTGATGGAGCGCGAGGATGCCGGGCTGGCACTGATCAAGACCATCCGACAGGACCTGAAATTGACCGAAGTGCGCATCATCCTGCGCACCGGGCAGCCCGGTTACGCGCCCGAGATCGAAACCATCCATGATTTCGACATCAACGACTACAAGACCAAATCGGAACTGACACGCACCAAGCTGTACGCCACGGTGACGGCGGCCTTGCGCGCCTACGAGCAGATACGCAAGCTCGACGAACTGGCGTTTTATGACGGCTTGTGCAAATTGCCCAACCGCAACAAATTCATTCATCTGCGCGATGAGCGGCTGGCCAGCGGCTTGTTCCCGGATGACGTGCTCGCTATCGTCGATATCGATGATTTCTCGGAAATCAACGATGCACTGGGACATCAGCAGGGAGACCGTTTGTTGCAGGCGGTGGCCGAGCGGTTGAAGCGGGAGTTGGGCGACGACGTCGTGCTGGCACGCATCGGCAGCGACACCTTTGGGCTGATGGGGGCTCGCAGCCTGATCACCCCCCAAAAGGTGTTGACCCTGTTCAGTGAGCCCTTCGTAGTGCAGGATGACGCCATGCTCGTGACAGCCACCGTTGGGCTGAATCCTCTGCAGGGTGCGGCGGTCACGGGCCGTGATGCCTTGAAAGATGCCAACACCGCACTCAAGCTGGCCAAGAAGAAGTGGCGCGGGAGTTTTGTGACCTTTTCTGCCGCCATGGGCACGGACACCCGTGAGCGTGTCCAGCTCATGCAAAATTTGCGCAATGCCGTGGAGCGGGAAGAACTCTTCATCGTGTACCAGCCGCAGGTGAACCTTGCCAGCGGCAAGGTGGTGGGGGTGGAAGCCCTGCTGCGGTGGCAGATGGACGATGGAACCTTTGTGCCGCCGGACCGCTTCATTCCGCTGGCCGAAGCTTCGG
The DNA here is from genome assembly GCA_019449595.1 of Rhodoferax sp. Taxonomy (GTDB): domain Bacteria; phylum Pseudomonadota; class Gammaproteobacteria; order Burkholderiales; family Burkholderiaceae_C; genus Allorhodoferax. The sequence continues at coordinate 1,041,119 of JAGRPL010000004.1, forward strand.
GTCTTATCGTGTCCCTGGGTGACTGGGTGTTGCGCATGTCTTGCCGTGAACTGGTGCGGCTGCAGGCCCTGGGCTTCCCGGATTTGCGCATGTCAGTCAACGTGTCGCAGATCCAGTTCCGGCACCCAGAATTTCTGGACCAGCTCCATGCCACCTTGGTCGACACCGGCATCCGCCCACATTGCCTGGAGCTGGAAATCACCGAATCGGTGGCCATGGAAGACGCCGATTTCATGCTGGAAATCCTGCACAAGGTGCGGGAGTTGGGCATTTCCATCGCCATTGACGACTTTGGAACCGGCTACTCGTCGTTGAACCACCTGCGGCAGTTGCCCATTGACCGGCTCAAGATCGACCGTGCCTTTGTGTCGGAACTCAATGAGCAGGTCATGGGGGGACATATTGCTTCCATGGTGGTCGAGTTGGGGCGCAACCTCAACCTCACCGTCATTGCCGAAGGCATTGAGGACGAGGCGCAGGCACAGACCCTGTTGCGCTTGGGTTGCCACGAAGGTCAGGGGTATCTGTACGCCCGGCCCATGACCGCTGCGCACCTGACGCAGTGGCTGCAAAACCGGCGGTGCGCTCACTAGGCAAGCGCACCCGGCAGGGACACGCTGGGTTCGCGTTTGGCTGCCGGATAATGATGCCGTGAAAAAACATATTTATATCTATTCCCCCTCCGGGGCCGTGCGGGACAAGGCCGCTTTCAAGCGGGGCATACGCCGTCTTCAATGGCTGGGGCACGAGGTTGAGGTCGATCCAGACGCGCTGGCAAGTCACATGCGCTTTGCCGGGGATGACGCGACCCGATTGGCCGCCATTCACCGCGCTGCGGCCAGCGGCGCCGATGTGGCGTTGATCTCACGGGGCGGTTACGGCTTGACCCGCATTCTGGGCGGCATCCGTTACAAGGCACTGGCCAAGGCCATTGAACGGGGCACCCAGTTCGTCGGCATCAGCGACTTCACCGCCCTGCAACTGGCCCTGTTGGCCCAGACGGGCAGCCTCACCTGGGCAGGGCCGGCGCTGTGTGAAGGTTTTGGCGTGGGGGGCAAGCCAGGCCAAAGCGACGGAAATGGCCATGGCGAAGAGGCCGTTCCGGACGACATCATGGAAGACTGCTTCAATGACCTGCTGACAGGGCAGGGGGAGGGGACCGGCTGGCGGCAGCACCGTGACCCCGCTCCCGAAGCGTTGCGTGTCCTGAACGCCACCGTTTGGGGCGGCAACTTGTCAATGCTGGTGTCCCTGCTGGGAACTCCTTATTTTCCCGAGATCAAGGGCGGAATCCTGTTCCTCGAGGATGTTGCAGAGCACCCTTACCGTATCGAGCGCATGCTCACCCAACTGCTGCACGCCGGCGTGTTGGCGCGACAAAAAGCCATTTTGATGGGCCAGTTCACCGAATTCAGACTGACGCCCCATGACAAAGGCTTCAAGCTGCAAAGCGTGATTGAGTGGTTGCGCAGCCAGACCAAGACGCCGGTTCTGACCAATCTGCCGTACGGCCATGTCGCCACCAAGGTCCTGCTGCCCGTGGGTGCCAAGACCGACTTGGTGGTGGAAGGGCGGGACGCCCTGATGGTGTGGGGCCACGCAACCTAGGTCGCGGCGGCTCCTTTCTCAGTCGCCCAGCGGGCTGGGACGCGTGGCCAGTCCTTTGGGCAGATGGCCCTTGAACAGGTCGCTGACGCGTGCCAGTTTGCGCCGTGCCGTCGCTTCGCCGTCCGTGGCGGAAAGCACGGCCATGACGTCCCCCCGCAGATACCAGAGCTCCTGGATGTCGCTGGCGTAGGTCACCCGGAATTGAATCTGGGGGTACGCCGCGGCACCCGATGCACCCAGGCAATCCAGCATGGCCTGGCGAATGTCGTCCAGCGCCGCCCGTTCCCGGCTGCCGTCATCTTCGGCAGAGCTCTTGAACAGACCTTGCAAACCGGACATCAGATTAGATGGGGTCCAACGCATTTTGGTATTCAGGGCAATTTGTCGCAGCATCCTGCCAGTGTATTTTTTGGACAATAGGTGAAACGGGGCAAATAGTAAAGAAACAACCCTGTTTTCAAAGACTTGCGGTTGTAAATCAATGTAAAGCTTGCGCTTGTGCCGTTGCGTTCACCGCCCGGCTTGTGCCCGGGGCAGGTCGCCGGGTGGCAAGTATGCGACCAGTGTTTGCGCCCTTATGCCTGAAAATATGCGGTGCTTGCGGGCTAAATCAGTGAATGGGGTCCTTGTCCCGGCCCCGTTGGTTTTCAAGAGCTGCGCAATGCCCTAAACTCTGCGGATACACAAGAATCGGAACTATTGGGAATGGGTGTTCAAACGACCGTTGTTTTCACGGATTTACATGGCAGCACGGCGGTGTTTGAAGCGTTGGGCAATGCCCGGGCAACGGAAACGGTTACCCAAATCACAACCTGGATCGCACGGCAGTGCGAACTCAGCGGCGGACGCGTGGTCAAGACGCTGGGCGATGGCGTGCTGGCAATGTTTCCGGATGGCCAGAGTGCGGTCAACGCCGTAGTTGAGCTGCAACGCCTGCATTACAAGCGCATCATGCGCACCCCGGTCGATCTGCGCATGCCGATGCGCATTGGCGTGGCCAGCGGTGAAGTGGAAATCGTCGCGGGCGACTGTTACGGCGACGCCGTCAACGTCGCCGCCCGCCTGTGTGACCTGTGCGGGCCGCACCAGATCTGGGCCAACGCCGCCGCCCTGAGCGCTGTGGACGAAGCCCGTGGCATGACCTTCCGCATCCTGGGGCCCATTAGCATACGCGGCCGTGCGGAACCGTGCACGGTGTACCAAATCGAGTGGCGCGAAGAGGAAGCCTCTGATTTCCTGACCATGCAGGGCCAACTCGACCCCATCTATGCGTCCGGCGAAGTCGACGCGTTGGGCCGCGAGATTGAACTGACCTGGATGGGGTACGCCAAGCGATTCCGTTCCTTTGACTTGCCTGTTCACATAGGCCGTGTGCGCAACATGGAGTTCGTGGTCAACGATCCCCGGGTTTCCCGTACCCATGCGCGGCTGGAGTGGCGCAACGGCAGCGTGGTGCTGGTAGATGTCAGCAGCTACGGAACCTGGGTCCGTTTCTCCGGCGGCGGTGGCTCCGATGTGCTGTTGCGCCGCGAAGAGTGCGTGCTGCACGGCCACGGTGAACTGGCACTGGGCGCTTCGTTTGCCGACGCCACGGTGCCAACAGTCGCATTTTCCATTCTGTAGGCGGCATTACGCAGGTAGTCTGATGTGCTTTATTTACTTAACATAATATACATCGTATAAAGTACACTCATCACAGAGGAAAGTACAACAAAGACCGGGAAACCCGCGCCATGCTTAGCGATCGCTTCAAAACGATGTACCTCCAGATGGGCCTTGACCGCCCTGCGGCCGCGAAGCTTCTGCACGTCTCCGAGCGCACCGTGCGTAACTGGGAAACCGGTGTGCATGAGATCCCATACACGGCCTACAAACTCCTGAGGCTTCTGAGCTACTCCGAGCTACCCGGAGCTGCTTGGAGTGGCTGGCACATCGCCGTGGGCCGTCTATGGTCCCCTGAGGGCTACAGCTTCGCGCCACAGGATGCCGCATGGTGGTCCAACCTGTGCCGCCGTGCACAGCTGTTCCACGTGCTTTACGACGAAAACAACCGGCTGCGCGCAGCGCTGGCGGATCGGTCGGCAGCGGGTCGGGCAAGCGATGCGCTGCCCGTGCCCACTGATGGCCGAATAGCCGGGTTTTGGGGTGAGAGTCGTGTAACACCTCACCTTAGTCTCAAAAATGAGACTTTTGCGGGAAAGAGGCCCACTGCCCCTACCCCGACCACATGCCCTGCCCGGGTTCGCTACAACCTCCCCAAAGCACTGTTGGCAACCACAGTGAAAGGGGGCCGCGCATGAGGACCAATCCGAAGCACGATCGGGCCTACGTGGCACGCAAGCGGGACGGTATCCAGACTGTTCCGCAGTCATGGCACTGGTTGACCGGTGCCAGACTCCGCGAGCTGGCTCAGGCTGCCTATCACTCGGCGACCTACTCCAACCGTCTGGATGTGTTCGAGGGCGAGGAGTTCACCGATCAGCAGCTGCGCGAGTTCTTCGCGGAGGCGCTGATCGAGGAGTTCACGACCTACGTGACGGCGGAGGCGCACAAAGTGGCTGGCTGCTGGCCTACTGGGTGGGCAGCGCAGGGGGCGGTGGAGCGTGTGGGGCGCCTTGCAAGCGAGATCCCGCAGGACTGGCGGCCACAGTACCCCGCCTACAAAAAGTTGGCCCCTGCCGAGCGTTCCCGCGCTCCAGGGGCCGTGACTAGCGCCGATGAAGGCAGCGCCAATGGCCGAGATTCTACGCACTGACGCGGCCCAGGGCCAGCAAGCGATGCGGCTGTGCGCGGGCTGGGCGGAGGCGTGCAGCGCTGCTGCTCGCGGGCCAGTGCCATCCCTCGCCCCGGCAGGCTTGGGCGGCTTGGTGGCCCCTGCGGGGAGTGGTGCGCTGCCTTCCAGCTCGCGGGCGAGGTCTTGCCCTGCGGACCGGCTGGTTTCGCGCCCTGTAAAGCGGTATTGGGGTTCTAGGGCGTCGCGTAAGGGGCGCGGCGGGCTCTTCTCCACTCCTGTTACGTCCACCTGGCTACGGGCTTCCCAGCTCGCCGCCGCTACTTTTTTTATAGCAAGAAATGAAGGTTCTTCAATGGTTCCAGACGACTATGCTTGTATACATCGTATAAAGTACATAATGCAAGAAACACCGGGTTTCTTCACTCCCGGATCCCTGGATTACCAGCTCCCCTTGGGGCGCTGGGCCCGAATGAATTCGGCAATGATGGCCACGGAATCGGTCTTCTGGACCTTGGCGGCAAAATCAATGGCGGTCAGCCCGAGGTCGTTTTTCAGCGACGGATCGGCGCCGGCTTCCAGGAGCAACCGAACGGCAGCCGCCGTGCCATACATGGCCGCCATCATCAAGGGCGTGCTGCCGTTGGGCGATGCGGCGTCCACATAGGCGTTGTTGTCCAGCAGGAGCTGCATGATGTCTTCGTGCCCCCCGGTGGCGGCGTAATGCAACGGCGTCCAGCCGGGCTTGTTGACATCGGCGTCGCGTTCGATCAACTGTTGGCAGACCGCCGCGTAGCCGCGTATGGCCGCCAGCATCAACGGACTCTCATCTTCGGCGGTGCGTACCTCGACACGGGTGGCCGGATTGGCGATCAGGACCTCCGCCACATGGAGCGACCGTTCACGCAAGGCCAGGATCAGACCGTATTCGCCCTCGGGGTTCAGGGTATTGGGGTCAAAACCGCGATCCAGCAAGGCGCTGACCATGGCGGCGCTGTCGCGCTTAATGGCCACAAAAAAGTCGTCATAGGAGCCAGCATGAACAGCAGAAAATCCAATCAATACAATTAGATAAACTGCATATTTAATGTAATTTCTCACAATGAAACGCCGGAAAAAAGGCGGGTGAAATTCTGGCTGGTGGCCTCGCCCACGGCCTCTACGCTGATGCCGCGCAGGTTGGCGAGCTGCTGGGCCACATAGGGTACGTACGATGGATTATTGGTCTTGCCGCGAAACGGAACCGGGGCCAGGTAGGGGCTGTCGGTTTCGATCAGCAGGCGATCCAGGGGGACCCATGCCGCAACATCCCGCAGGTCCTGCGCGGTCTTGAACGTCAAAATGCCGGAAAACGAGATGTAGAAACCCAAGTCCAGCGCTTGCCGGGCCACGGCATGGCTTTCGGTAAAGCAGTGGAACACCCCGCCAGCGCACCCGGGCGAGCCGTCTTCGCCCTCCTCCCGCAAAATGGATAAGGTGTCGTCCGAGGCGCTGCGCGTATGGATTACCAGCGGTTTTTGCAGTTGGCGTGCCGCCCGGATGTGGACCCGGAAGCGTTCACGCTGCCATTCCATGTCGGCCAGCGTGCGCTCGCCCAAGCGGTAGTAGTCCAGCCCGGTTTCCCCCACGGCGACCACCCGCGGCAGGGCGCCGCGCTGCAGCAGGTCGTCCAGCGTGGGTTCGGCAACGTCTTCGTTGTCCGGGTGCACGCCCACACTGGCCCAGAAATTGTCGTATTGCGTTGCCAGCTGGTGTACGCCAGGAAACTCTTCCAGCGTCGTGCAGATGCACAAGGCGCGGGTCACCTGCGCTTGCGCCATGGACTGGCGAATGTCCGGCAGCGAGGCCGCCAGCTCGGGATAGGTCAAATGGCAATGGGAGTCGGTAAACATGGTTCGCGCCTGCAGTCGCACCGGGTCCGCGCCGGGGCGGACGATGCTCAGATGGTTTGCGTGGAACGGTCGGAAGCGATGTGGGCGCCCAGAATCTCTTCGATCTTGAGTTTGAGTGCGCGCGACTTCTCGTCCTTCGGGAACTGGATGCCCACGCCCTGCGTGCGCCCGCCGGCCGCCCGGGCGGGGGTGATCCAGGCCACCTTGCCGGCCACCGGATAGCGTTGAATGTCATCGGGCAGCGTGAGCAAGACGTACACATCGTCACCCAACTGGTACTCGCGCGCGGTGGGAATGAACACGCCCCCCTCGGTGAACGCCCGAATGTAGGCCGCGTACAGCGCCGACTTCTCCTTGATGGACAGCTGGATGACGCTGGGGCGTGGTGTGGATGCGGGCTGCGGAGTGGTCGTCATGTCGGGGGTACTCAATGGCGGGAGTTTAGGGCGGATTGGGCCTGCGCCACAAGCGCTTCCTGCATGAGCCCGGCGTTGAAGGGGTGCTCCATGGTCTGGCGGGCGCGGGATAAGGCCTTGCTCCAGTCACTCAGGGCGGCCACGGATGCCGACATGCCCAGGTCACTGGCATGAAAAAACCGCGGCGCCGCGCCCGCCTGGCGTGCCATCAGGTCATGGCAGATTTTCTGCAGCGCGTCGATCGTCTGCGCAGCGGTCCAGTCCTTGACAAACCCCACATCGCCGCGGGCCATGGCCTTGGGCAGGGACGCCCAGCTCTCTGGATTCTGGCCGGAACGGGCAAAGGCCAAGGCATCGTTGGGGCGCCCGCCGGTGGCCTGCAGCAGCAAAGACGCCTGCGCGGCGTCCACTCCCTGGGACTGCAACCAGTCCAGGCTGGACGGCACATCGGGCCAGCGCATGGTGTGCCCCAGGCAGCGGCTGCGGATGGTGGGCAGCAGTTGGTGGGCCGATTCGCTGGCCAGCACAAATTTCACGTCCCCGGGCGGCTCCTCCAGCGTCTTCAGCAGGGCGTTGGCGGTGATGGCGTTCATCTGCTCAGCGGGAAAGACCAGGATGACCTTGCCGCGACCCCGTGCGCTGGTGCGCTGGGAAAATTCCACGGCGTCGCGCATGGCATCTACCCGGATTTCCTTGCTGGGTTTGCGTTTTTTGTCGTCAATGTCGGCCTGCGCCTTTTCACCCAGTGGCCAGCCCAGCTCCAACATGGTGGTTTCGGGCATCAGCACACACAGGTCGGCGTGGGTGCGTACGTAGATGGCATGGCAGCTGCCGCAGGTGCCACAGGCACCTTGGCTGCCAGGCTGTTCGCACAGCCAGGCGCGGGCCAGTTCCATGGCCAGACTGTACTGGCCCAGGCCGGACGGCCCATGCAGCAGCCACGCATGTCCGCGCTGGGCCAACAGTTGGCGGGTTTGCTCCGCAATCCAGGGCGAAGGGCTCGTGGAGCCAGTGGCGTTCAGCATGGCAGCAAGCCCCTGGCGCGCACGGCGCGGTCTACATCGGCCCACACGGCCGCGGGCGTCTGGTCGGCATCAATGCGGGCAAAACGCCCCGGGTCGGCGGCCTGCCGCTGGGCATAGCCGTCGGCGACCTTTTCAAAGAATGCCAGTGGCTGGGATTCGAACTTGTCCGGCACGCGGGCACCGGCCAGTCGCCGGGCGGCGATGGTGGGGGCAAGATCGAACCAGATGGTCAGGTCGGGCTGGACCAGACGCAGCGGTTCAGCCGTTTCCCCTGCCAGTGGCGTTCCCTGCACCCACTGCTCCAGTGTCGACAGGATCTGCCAGTCAAAGCCGCGCCCGCCGCCCTGGTAGGCAAAGGTGGCATCGGTGAAGCGGTCGCAGAGCAGCACGTCGCCCCGGGCCAGGGCTGGGGCAATGACGTGCTGCAGGTGGTCGCGCCGGGCGGCAAACACCAGCAGGGCCTCAGTCATGGCGTCCATGGGGTCGTTCAACACCATCTGGCGCAGGCGCTCGGCCAGCGGCGTGCCGCCGGGCTCGCGGGTGAGCGTGACCGCCCGCCCCTGGGCCCGGAACGCCTGGGCCAGGGCGTCGATGTGGGTGGACTTGCCGGCGCCGTCTATGCCTTCAAAACTGATAAAGAGTCCGCTCATGGCTGGGTTTCGTGGGTCTTATTGACCGCGCTGGTATTTGTTGACGGCCCTATTGTGCTCGTCCAGCGTGGCGCTGAAGTGGCTGCTGCCATCGCCCTTGGCGACAAAGTACAGGGCTTTGGAAGGGGCCGGTTGCACGGCAGCGAGCAAGGAGGCTTTGCCGGGCATGGCAATGGGCGTGGGCGGCAGGCCGGTGCGGGTGTAGGTGTTCCACGGGGTGTCGGTCAGCAGATCCGCCTTGCGCAGGTTGCCGTCAAACGCCTCGCCCATGCCGTAGATCACCGTGGGGTCGGTCTGCAGGCGCATGCCGATGCGCAGCCGGTTGCTGAAGACGGCGGCAATCTGGGCCCGGTCGCCGGCGGCGCCGGTTTCCTTTTCCACAATGCTGGCCAATATCAGGGCCTGCTCCGGTGTTTCCAGAGGCGAGCCCGGGTCACGCTGCGCCCAGGCCGACTCCAGCTTGTGGTCCATGGCCCGCAGGGCGCGCTGCAATACCGCCAGATCGCTGGAGCCCTTGCTGTAGGTGTAGGTGTCCGGGAAAAACCGCCCTTCCGGGGCCACGCCGGGCCTGCCCAGTTGCGCCATCAGGTCCTCGGCGCTGAGGCCCTGCGAAACGGGCTTGAGCTGCTCGGCCTTGCGCAAGGCTTCGCGTACCTGCCTGAAGGTCCAGCCCTCCACCAGCGTGATGCTGCGCAGGGACTCTTCTCCCCGCACCAGTTTGCGCAACAGGCTGCGGGGCGTGGTGGCGCCGTCGAGCTCGTAGCTGCCGGCCTTGATCTGGCGCGACTGCCCTGACAGCCGGAACCACCAGTACAGCAGTGCCGGGCGCACGGGCACGCCGGCATCGGCGACGGCCATGGCAACGTCGCGCGCGCTGGTACCGGGCTCAATGGACAGGTCCACGGTGGGCGTGGGCAGGTCAAACGGCTGGTTCAACCAGCGGTAGCCGGCGCCGGCCGTCCCCAGAACGACGGCCACCATGACAAAAATGAATAAGCGCACAGCCCTACAACCCTTGTGAATTCAAGAGAGGAATGATAATTCAGCGCATGAATACCGTAACGACTCCTTCTGTAACCGAGCGCCCCACCGTATCGCCCTTGAACGGGGTGGCCACCCTGACACATCTGGGCGTCATCCAGGTCGTGGGCGAAGACGCTGCCAAGTTCATCCACGGGCAGCTGACCCAGGATTTCTCGCTGTTGGGCCAGGACACGGCACGTCTGGCGGCTTTTTGTTCGGCCAAGGGCCGCATGCAGGCCAGTTTCATTGGTTTCAAGCGCGGGACGGACGAGATTTTGCTGGTGTGCAGCCGTGACATCCTGGCCCCCACGCTCAAGCGCCTGTCCATGTTCGTGTTGCGCGCCAAGGTCCGCCTGAGCGATGCCACCGATGCCTTCGTCCTGTACGGCCTGGCCGGAGATGCTATCAAAACCATAGCTGGTGACGCACATTCCGCCTGGTCCAGAGCCGATTTTGATGCCGCAACCGTGATCAACCTCTACCCGGCAGACGCCACCTTGCGCCAGCTGTATGTCGCCCCCGCAGGTTCGCCAGCGCCCGCTGGCGCCCCGCTGAGCGCAGACGCCTGGGCCTGGGGCGACGTGCGCAGCGGCGTGGCCACCGTGACCGCCCCCGTGGTGGAAGCCTTTGTGCCCCAGATGCTCAACTACGAGTCCGTCGGTGGCGTCAATTTCAAGAAGGGCTGCTACCCCGGGCAAGAGGTGGTGGCGCGCAGCCAGTACCGCGGAACGCTCAAGCGCCGGGCATTTGTGGTGCACGCCGATGCGGCCCTGGCCGCGGGCGACGAAGTGTTTGCTGCTGATGACGACAGCCAGCCGGTGGCCACGGTGGTGCAGGCGGCGCCCGCGCCGCAGGGCGGGTTTGATGCCATCATCTCCGCGCAGCTCTCGGCTGTCGAGGCCGGCACCTTGCACCTGGGCGCGGTCGGTGGCCCGACCCTGCAGGTTTTGCCCCTGCCCTACGCCCTGCTCGCCGACGTGTAAGGCGCGGCGGGCCGCCGGGTCTTCCCGGCGCTACAGGGCCAGCACCATTTCCTGGTGGGCAATGCCGGCTTCCATGAAAACCTCGCCGCGCGGCACAAAACCGTGGCGGCTGTAAAAGCCCACGGCGCTGTGCTGGGCGTGCAACACCACCAGCTGGTCGCCCTGCTCCCGCGCCGCTTCCACCAACGCCTGCAATACCGTAGTCCCCAGCCGGCCGCCGCGCAATACGCGGTTGACGGCCATGCGGCCGATGCGGCCAACCCCTGGCGCCTGCTGCAGCAGGCGTCCGCCCGCAATGGGCTGACCCAGCAGGTTGCAGGCCAGGACATGGACGGCCCCAGCGTCGGCGGCATCCCACACCAGTTGCGGGTCGATGCCCTGCTCCTGCACAAAGACCGCGGTGCGCAGCGCTGAGCTGGCCGCGCCCAGCGCCTGCCAGTCACCCGCCTGCAGATCGATCAGGGGCGCACCCGCCTCATAGCCTTCCAGGATGCCGCGCAGGACGTCCGGCACCGGCTGGGACATCTGGGTGGCGGGGTTGGCAAACACGTAGATCAGCTCGCAGGTCACCAGCAGCGCATCGGCGCAGAAGATGGCGCCTTCAAACACCAGGGACGAGGTGCCGATGCGCGCGCAGCGCAGGCACACCTCCAGCTGGTCGTCGTAGCGGGCCGATGCGTGGTATTCCACACTCGCCTTCTTCACGTACATGTCGCCACCGAGCTGCTCCATGGCGGCCTCGTACGGCAGGGCCAGTGCCCGCCAGTAGTCGCCCATGGCGGTGTCGAAGTACATCAGGTAATGGGCGTTGAACACGATTTTCTGCATGTCCACCTCGACCCAGCGCACCCGCAGGCGATGGGAAAAACGGAAGTTTGAACGGGGCAGACTCATGGTGCAAAGGCTTTCTGCAGCGCCCGCGCTGCGTCGGTATGGGCCTGTGTGGCCTGGGGCAGGGCGCGCCCCATCTTGATGAATTCGTGCACCACGCCCCGGTAGATTTCCAGGTCCACCGGCACGCCGGCCATGCGCAGGCGGTCGGCGTACTGCACGCCCTCGTCCACCAGCGGGTCGCATTCGGCCAGGCCCAGCCAGGCGGGGGCCACCCCTTCCAGCTCGGCCAGTTGCCCGGAATCGGTGCGCCCGTCCAGCGGTGCAAAGCGCCAGTCGTCGCGGTCGGCGGGCGTGCGGATGTAGTGGTTGAAGAAATAGGTGATGTGGGGCTCTTCCAGCACGAAGCCATGGGCGAACGTGCGGTGCGATTCGGTGTCCTGATGTGCGGCCGTACCCGGGTAGAACAGCAGCTGCAGGGCCAGGGGCAAGCCCGCATCGCGGGCCCAGATGGCGCACACCGCCGACAGCGTGCCGCCGGCGCTGTCGCCACCCACGGCTACCCGCGTGCCATCCAGCGCCCGCGTGGCGCCCTGCTGGGCCACCCACTGCACCGCGTCCCAGGCATCGTGGGCGGCGGTGGGAAATTTGTGTTCGGGCGCCAGCCGGTAGTCCACCGACAACACGGCGCACCCCGCGTGGTGGCTGAGCCGGCGACACAGGCCGTCGTGCGTGGCAACGCTGCCGATGGTGAAGCCGCCACCGTGGAAGTACACCAGCACCGGCAATACCGCGTGCGACGGTGCATACAGCCGCACCGGCACGGCAAAACCGTCACGGGCGGTGATGGTGAAGTCCTCCACCCGCGCCAGCGGGTGCGTCGGCAGCTCCAACACGTCGGCGCCCGCCGCGTACGCGGCGCGGGCCTGCTGGGGCGTCAGGGCATGCAGCGGCATGTGGCCGGCACGGGCCATGCGCTCCAGCACGCCGTGCATGACCGGGGTCAGCAGGGTTTTGGGGTTACGGTGGTGACTCATGGAACGGGGTTTTCTTGTTAGAGTGCATTTTTTTCATCCTACACCGCAGAACGCCATGGCTTTAATCTACTACGTGACACAGGTTCAGTTCGAGTTGGGTGCCGTCAAGCTGCTCCAGCAGGAGTGTGAGCGGGTGGGCATCCGCCGCCCCCTGATCGTGACCGATGCCGGCGTCAAGGCTGCAGGCGTGCTGCAAATAGCGCTGGACGCCCTGCCCGGCCTGCCCGTGGCCGTGTTTGACCAGACGCCCTCTAACCCCACGGAAGCCGCCGTGCGCGACGCCGTGGCCGTGTATGCCGCCCACCAGTGCGACGGGCTGATTGCCGTGGGCGGTGGTTCGGCCATCGATTGCGCCAAGGGCGTGGCCATTGCCGCCACGCACGAGGGGCCGCTCACGCACTACGCCACCATTCTGGGTGGCTCGCCCCGCATTACCGAGCGGGTGGCGCCCATCATTGCCGTGCCCACCACCAGCGGCACGGGCAGCGAGGTGGCGCGCGGCGCCATCATCATCGTGGACGACCACCGCAAGCTGGGTTTCCACTCCTGGCACCTGGTGCCCAAGACTGCCATCTGCGACCCCGAGCTGACCTTTGGCCTGCCTCCCCGGCTCACCGCAGCTACTGGCATGGACGCCATTGCCCACTGCATGGAGACCTTCATGGCGCCGGCCTTCAACCCCCCGGCCGACGGCATTGCGCTGGATGGCCTGATGCGCGGCTGGGCTCACATTGAAAAAGCGACCAAGAACGGGCTCGACAGCGAAGCCCGCCTGAACATGATGAGCGCGTCCATGCAGGGCGCCATGGCCTTCCAGAAGGGCCTGGGCTGCGTGCACAGCCTGAGCCACAGCCTGGGCGGCGTGGACCCGCGCCTGCACCACGGCACCCTCAACGCCATGTTTCTGCCCGCGGTCATTGCCTTCAACGCCAGCGCCGAATCCATGGTCAAAGACCAGCGCCTGCAGCGCATGGCCCACGCCATGGGCCTGGCATCGGCCGACGACATCGGCCCGGCCATCAAGGCCATGAACGCCCGCCTGGGCCTGCCCAGCGGGCTGGCCGAAATGGGCGTGCAGGCGTCGCAGTTCGACGCCATCATCACCGGTGCCCTGGCCGATCATTGCCACAAGACCGGTCCACGTCTGGCCACGGCGGACGATTACCGCGCCATGCTGGTGCAGTCGATGTAATAAGGCCCGCGCCTAGCGCGGCGCCAGGCGCCGTGCCACCGCCGGGTCCAGCGTGGCCATGAAGGCTTCCACCGCCTGCGTGTAGGCGCCCGGCTGGCCCAGTGTCTGGTTGATATCGCGGTGTGACAGGTCCTGACGCAGCACCTGGGCGTGCACGCCCAGCGTGGCGGCGCGCGCGGCGAAGCCATCGGCCTGCGCACAGGAATCGTCCCGCCGGGACGAGCACACCAGCAGCACGGGCCGGGCCGTGGCTTCCAGCTGCTGCAGTGGCGAGACGGCGCGCCAGTACGCCGGATCGGTGCCGAACGCCGGGTCGTACAGGCGGTAGTGCCGGGCCTGCATGATGGGCGCCACGTCCAGGGCCGCACTGTCCAGCGCTACGGTGCCCAGCCACGCCGAGGCGCCTGCCGCAGCCGCCAAGCTGGGCGCGGCGTTCAGCAGAGCCACCAGGTGCGCTCCGGCGGAGTGGCCCATCAGGATGAAGCGGGTGGGTTCGGCGCCCCAGCTGGCCGCCCTGCCCTGTGCCGTGGCCAGCGCCCGTGCCACATCGCGGGCCTGTTCCAGCGGGTCGGCGTCGGGCAGCAGCCGGTTGTTGACAGAGATGAAGACAAAGCCCTGCGCCACCCAGCGGGCCACCTTGTTGTTGACCACGGCGCCCGCGCCTTTGTCGCCGTGGCGCCAGCCGCCGCCGTGCACCATGACGATCACCGGTGCGCGTTCGCTCGCCTTGCCATCTTGCGGCGCACGGGAGCGCTGGGGTGGCAGGTACACGTCCATGCGCTGGCGCGGGTCGCTGCCGTAGGCCACATCCCGCAGCACTCGTGCCGCAGCGGGCGTGCGGGCTTTTTCAGTGTCACCGGATTCCAGCAGCGCCTGTTCGTCGCTGGATTCCAAGCGGCGCTCCTGCAGGCGTTCCAGGATGCGCTCGCGCAGCGGGCCGGCCCACGCCGGCAGGAGACCCGCGTATAGGCTGGCCGTCAGCAAGCCGAGCATCAGACGCCGTTTCATGCGTGCCTCCCTGGCCTCACAGCGGTTGCACGCGCCCCATGTCCGGGCGTTCCAGCCAGGCGGCAAACTCGTCGGCCAGTTGGGTGCTGGCGCTGCAGGCCGCTGTCCAGGCCTTGACGCGGCCTGCCAGATCGTTGCCGTAGTGGGTAAAGTCGGTACGGTCGGGCAGCTTGCCGTTGGGCAGGGTCTTGACCCACTCGGGGTTGGGCGCCAGCAGCACCATGGTGTCCAGGTGGTGGGTGGCGCGGTGGCGCCAGGCGAGGTGCTTGTCCAGCCAGCCGGGCACCACCGCTTTCTGGAAGTGGGGGTATAAAACCAGGCGTTTTTGGTCTGAAGACACCGTATTTTCTGCGTCGACAGCTATTGATTTGATAGCAGTCGCGGGACGCTTCTGGTAGTTCAGGTGCAGGTGGTAGTCGGTGATGCCGCCATCCCAGTAGGCGCCGCGCGGGGCGCCGGGGATGTGGTGGACGGCCTGCAGCACAAAGGGAATGGAGCAGCTGGCCTGCAGCGCCGGCGTGAAGTTGGCGGCGGTCAGGGGCACCTGGCGGGTGCGGTAGTCGTCGGTGGCAAAAGGCAAGGCGGCGCAGGTGGCGCCGGGCGTGCCGGCATCGGGGCCGGAAAACACCACGCGCTCCAGCCAGGCGCCCATGGCTTTGCGGCGCACGGCGTTGGTCATGAAGGCGCCCAAGTAACCCAGCGGGGTGCGCCATCCGTGTTCGGTGCGCAGCAGGTGGCGCCCGTGCGCGGTGACCACATGCAGGCGGTAGCGCGGGTGGCTCAGCACTTCGGCCACGCGGCCACCATAAAACGCCTGCAGGTTTTGGCCGAATACGGCGCTGACGTCTGCCGCGTTGTGGCGCTTCTGGCCGGGCTTGAGTGCAAAGTGCTGGCGCACGTAGTCGTGTTCCAGCCGTTCAAAGGCCGCAACCGGCTGGTTCAGGCAGGCAGTGGCCATGCGCCAGGCGCCAATGGAAGCCCCCACCAGATCCACGGGCTGGGTGGAACGCGCCAGCCAGTCACCGAACAGGAAGCGGTCCAGCGGCCCCAGAATCAATCCCTTGGGTCCGCCGGCGGCGCCGGGAATGGTGCCAATGTCGGACGGCTGCAGCCCGCCCTGGGCAATGGCCTGGCGGGCCAGCGGCCCCGCATGGATGTGGAGTGCGTGCATGAACGGGGGGGCGCCGAAGGCGGCTCAGTGGTGCGCCGACCAGTCAAAGGGGTCCTGCTGCAGCACCATGTCGATGTCGAGCTCCAGTGCCATGCCCACGGCGTCCGGGAAGGTCACGGCCATTTCCCGCTCGCCCAGGCCCGCTTCCTTGGCCCGGGCACGCCAGGTGGCCAGGTGGATGACGCCGGCCAGCGGTTCGTACACATTGTTCTCAAATGGCGCGTACTGGTGCTCCAGCGCATCCACCATGGGCTGCGGGAACATCCACATGTGGGCATAGCCGGCACCCACGTTGGCGTAGCAATAACCCAGTTCCTGGCGCTCGAAGCGGGCGCGGCGCAGGTCCAGCGGCGGTATTTCACCGTCCAGCCGGGCCATCTCCTCGGGCATGGCCAGGTGCAGGGCCAGCTCGCCAATGGCGTGGATCAGTCCGCAGGTGAAGGCCGCCTGCTGATTTTGCCGCACCAGGCCGGCCAGCGAGCGCGAGACCTTGGCCACGTTGAGGCTGTAGTCCCAGAAACGCTGCAGGTTCATGCCGGGCACCGCCTTGAGTGAGGCGCCGCTGGCGGCGACCTGGGCCATGGACTGCACGTGGGTCAGGTCCAGCACCGCCAGCGCCTCCGAGACGCTGCTGATCTGGCCGCTGAGCTTGAAGAAGCTGGAGTTGGCCATCTGCAACAGCCGGGTGGTGAGTGCGGGATCGGTGCTGATCAGCTGGGTGACCTTGCGCAGATCGACTTCCTTGCGGTCCAACTCGGTGAGCAACAGGGCCACCACTTTGGGGATGCTGGGCAAATTGAACTGCAGGGCCAGCAGCGCATTGAGTTTCATGAAATACCGCCTCCACTTAACGGGTGAGCGCCAGGCCGCAACCCGGTCTCGCAGGCTGCATTATGAATCGGCCCGGCCGTGGTGCTAGCAATTTGCTAGCGCTTGAGCTTGGCAAAGGCGGAGGCCATGGCGGAATTGCCGGCAAAGCCGCTGTCCTGGCGGCTGCCCTGCTGGCGCTCGCCGCGGGCCGGTCCCTGGTAGCGGTTGTCCCCGGTGCGGTCGCGGCTGCCCGCCGGGGCGGCGCCAATCTTCATGGTCAGGCTGATGCGCTTGCGCGCCACGTCCACTTCCTGCACCTGAACCTTGACGATGTCGCCGGTCTTGACGACCTCGCGCGCGTCGTTGACGAACTTGTGCGCCAGCTGGCTCACGTGGACCAGGCCGTCCTGGTGCACGCCCAGGTCCACAAAGGCGCCAAACTGGGCCACGTTGCTCACCGTGCCCTCCAGCACCATGCCTTCCTTCAGGTCCTTGATGTCTTCCACGCCGTCGTTGAAGCGGGCCACCTTGAAGTCCGGACGCGGGTCACGGCCCGGCTTTTCCAGCTCGCCCAGGATGTCCTTGACGGTGATGACGCCGAACTGCGCGTTGGCAAACAGCTCGGGTTTCAGGGTCTTGAGCATGTCGGCGCGGCCCATGAGTTCGGCCACCGGTTTGCCGGTCTTGGCGATGATTTCTTCGACCACCGGGTAGGTCTCGGGGTGCACACCGGTCATGTCCAGCGGGTTGCTGCCCCCGCGGATGCGCAG
This sequence comes from Rhodoferax sp., assembly GCA_019449595.1. Taxonomy (GTDB): domain Bacteria; phylum Pseudomonadota; class Gammaproteobacteria; order Burkholderiales; family Burkholderiaceae_C; genus Allorhodoferax. The sequence continues at coordinate 1,058,266 of JAGRPL010000004.1, forward strand.
AAAGCCCGCCGCCTGCTCGAAGGTCTTGGCGCCCAGCCCGGTGACCTTGAGCAAGTCCTGGCGGCTGGAAAAGGCGCCATTGCTCTCGCGCCAGCGCACCACGGCCTTGGCCACGGTGCCCGACAGGCCCGACACCTTGGACAGCAGCGGCACGCTGGCCGTGTTCAGGTCCACGCCTACCGAGTTCACGCAGTCTTCCACCACGGCGTCCAGCGTCTTGGCCAGCTCGCTCTGGTTGACGTCGTGCTGGTACTGGCCTACGCCAATGCTCTTGGGGTCGATCTTGACCAGCTCGGCCAGCGGGTCCTGCAGGCGCCGGGCAATGCTGGCCGCGCCGCGCAGGCTCACGTCCACGTCGGGCATTTCCTGGCTGGCGAATTCACTGGCCGAATAGACCGAGGCGCCGGCCTCGCTCACCACCACCTTGTCGATGGGCTTGCCGCCGCCCTTGGCCATGAGCTTGATCAGGTCGGCCGCCAGCTTGTCGGTCTCGCGGCTGGCGGTGCCGTTGCCGATGGCAATCAGGTTCACGCCGTGGCGCATGCACAGGGCGCCCAGGGTGTGCAGGGAGCCCTCCCAGTCCTTGCGCGGCTCGTGCGGGTAGACGGTGGCGGTTTCCACCAGCTTGCCGGTGGCGTCCACCACGGCCACCTTCACGCCAGTGCGGATGCCGGGGTCCAGGCCCATCACCACACGGGGGCCCGCGGGGGCGGCCAGCAGCAGGTCGCGCAGGTTGTCGGCAAATACCTTGATGGCCACTTTTTCGGCCTCTTCCCGCAGCCGGGCGAACAGGTCGCGTTCGGTGGACATGCTGAGCTTGACCTTCCAGGTCCAGGCCACGCACTTGCGGATCAGGTCGTCCGCGGGGCGGCCCTGGTGGCTCCAGCCCAGGCGCAGGGCAATGCGCCCTTCGGCCAGCGAAACCGCCGGCGTTGCTCTTGTTTTTGTAGCTGTCTGCACAGCAGATACGGGGGCTGCAGGCATATCAGGCTCGGGAAGCACGAGCTTGGCATCCAAAATGTCCAGGGCCCGCCCGCGGAACACGGCCAGCGCGCGGTGCGAGGGCACGCGGCCAATGGGCTCGTCGTAGTCGAAATAATCGCGGAACTTGGCCACGTCGGCGTTGGTCTCGTCCTTGCCGTCCATGCGCTTGGACTTGAGCAGGCCCTCCTGCCACAGCCATTCGCGCAGGTCCTGCACCAGCGCCGGGTTCTCGGCCCAGCGCTCGGAGAGGATGTCGCGCACGCCATCGAGCACGGCCTGCACGGTGGTGAAGTCGTCGCCGGCCTCGGTCTTGTCTTTCAGGACATAGGCAGCAGCCTCGTCGGCCGGCACCAGCGCGGGGTTGGCAAACAGCGCGTCTGCCAGCGGTTCGATGCCGGCCTCGCGGGCAATCATGCCCTTGGTGCGCCGTTTGGGCTTGAAGGGCAGGTACAGGTCTTCCAGCTCCTGCTTGGTGGCAGCCAGTTCGATGGCCGCGCGCAGCTGTGGCGTGAGCTTGCCCTGCTCGTCGATGCTCTTGAGCACGGCGTCCCGGCGGTCGCGCAGCTCGCGGAGGTAGGCCAGGCGGGCCTCCAGCTCGCGCAGCTGGATGTCATCGAGTCCGTCGGTCACTTCCTTGCGGTAGCGGGCAATGAAGGGCACCGTGGCGCCGCCGTCGAGCAGTTGCACGGTGGCTTCGACCTGCTGGGGGCGAACCCGGAGTTCCTGCGCAATCTGCGCGATGATTTTCTGCATGGGAAAGGGCTACCGCTAACGAAATAAGGGAAGGGATGCCGCAAAACAGCACCCCGGTGGGAAATTCGAAGGCGGAAGTTTGCCACAGGTCAAAGCCGTGCCTCTGTCACACCGTAAACAGGTCTTTGGCAGCCTATATCCAACGATAGAATGAACCAGAATTTGACTAAAGTCAGCTTTTGCAAGCGCGGCGGTCCTGTTGCCCATCCGGCAGCGCCCCCGGTTGCTCCCGGTAACCAGTCCAGCCTACCCATGAATATCACGCATCTGGCAGACCACGTCTGGAAGAGAGTAGCCAAACTGCTGTCGGGGGAGCTGAACCAATCCGAATTGGTCTGGCTGGCCTCGCCCCACCGGCACATGGCGCTGCTGACGCGCCGGCGCGCCATCATGATCGTCAACCGGGTGCGCCTGTTCGCCCTGCTGTTCGCCATCCTGACGCCGTTGTGGAGCCTGGTCGACCTGGTGGTGTTCCCCTTTCCGCTGTGGTTCAACCTGGCGTTGATGCGGCTGATCGCGGCCGGCACCTTTGCCAGCCTGCTGCTCAATTACCGGCCCAGCGGCGAACTCTTTGATGCCTACCGGGCCATGGCGCTGCTGTTTGCCATTCCCACGGTCTTTTATGTCGCGTCCTTCACGGTGCTCAGCCACTACCAGCTGTCCGGCATCTCGGCGGCCATCGGCGCCGGTTATGCCTTTCTGCCGTTCGTGCTGCTGGCCGGCCTGTCGGTCTTCCCGCTGACCTTGCTGGAAAACCTGGCCATCGCCAGCCCGATCCTGATTGCCCAGGCCCTGGCCGGGTCCCTGCGCTGGAGCACGCTGGACTGGCCGTCCTTCGCTGGTGCGTTCTGGCTGCTGGTGCTGATCACCGGAGTGGCCACGCTGGCCGGCATGAGCCAGCTGGCCTTCATGATTGCACTGGTGCGCCAGGCCATCCGCGACACGCTCACCGGGGCCTTTTCGCGCAACAGCGCGCAGGAGGTGCTGGAGTTGCAGTTCACCATTGCCACCCGCAGCGACTCGGCCCTGTCACTGGCCTTTATCGACCTGGACCATTTCAAGAGCATCAACGACCAGTTCGGGCACGAGGCCGGTGACAAGGCGCTGGTGGACATGGCAGCCTTCGTCCACGAAAACCTGCGTCAGGGCGACATGCTGGCGCGCTGGGGCGGCGAGGAATTCCTGCTGATCATGCCCAACACCAACCTGGAGCAGGCCCAGGCGGCACTGCAGCGCATGCGCAGCGTGGGTTTTGGCAAGCGCCCGGACAACACGCCGCTGACGGCCAGCGTGGGCATCGCCGAGCGTGCGGCCGACCAGGTCTTCAACTGGAAAATGCTGGTGGATCTGGCCGACCGGCGCATGTACCTGGCCAAACAGGGCGGGCGCAACCAGGTGGTGTGCACAGAGGGCGAAGAGTAGCCTCTCGGCCCGCTTGGGCTTGCCCGGGGCGGGCGCCGAGTTGTCACAGTGCAAAGTTACACTGTGTCCATGCTTGCCCGATTTCACCAATTGCGTCGCCTGCTGGACCTTTGGCGAAGCGAACATGCCCGTGTCGTAGATGCTGCCGCCGTCTCCAACCTGGAGCGGGTCCGCTGGCTGAGTGCCGTCATTGCCTCCCTCAACGGGCTGGTGGTGCTGGTCATGGCGGCGCAATTGTCGGTCTCCCCTGCCAACGCGCAGACCCACCGGTGGCAGGTGGCCCTGTTGCTGGCCCATGCCGGCATGGGCCTGGCCATGGTGGCCTGTGGCGTTGCCAGCCACCGCTTTCGCCATGCCAGCCGCACGCGCTGGGGGTACGTTCTGCCCCGGCTGGTGGTGGCCCTGGGCATGCTGTTTTCCATTGCGGTGGCGGTCATTGACCAGTGGGTCACGCCCAACATCACGCCCTTTCTCATTGGCTGCACGGTCATCAGCGTGGCCATCTACATACGACCCCTGATTGCCCTGTATGTATATCTGGCGTCGTATGCGGCGTTTTTTGTGGCCATGGGCTGGACGCAGGCCAATGCCACCCTGTTGCTCTCCAACCGCCTCAATGGCGTCGCTGCCTGCATCATGGGCTGGGCGCTGTCGGTGATGCTGTGGCGCAAGTTCACCACCATCAAGCTGCAGCAGATGCAGCTGGAGGCGTCCAACCTGCAGTTGCAGGACAAGCAGCGGGAGCTGGAGCGCCTGACCCGCTCCGATGGCCTCACCGGGCTGTTCAACCGCAACACCTTCGTGGAGCTGGCCGAAAACGAACTCAACCGGGCCCAGCGCCAGGGAACGGCCACCGCCATCCTGCTGATGGACCTGGACTACTTCAAGCGCATCAACGACACCTGGGGGCACCCGGCTGGCGACACCGTGCTTCGGCACGCTGCGCTGGTGACCAGCAGCTCGGTGCGCAGCACCGATCTGGTGGGGCGACTGGGTGGCGAAGAGTTCATGGTGCTGCTGCCGGCCACCTCGCTGGAGGGCGCCCGCCGGGCGGCCGAAACGGTGCGCCGCCGCATGGAAGCCAACCCGGCGCGCTGGAACGGCCTGAGCATTCCGGTGACGGTCAGCATCGGGGTGACGGGCACCACAGCCAGCCAGAAGCGGGACTTCGACAGCCTGTACCACGACGCCGACCAGGCGCTGTACGCGGCCAAGCAGCAGGGCCGCAACCGGGTGGTGGCAGCCCCCGGAGCCTGATCAGGCCCCGCGCAAGGCTTTTTTCAGCTCCACACCCAGCTCGGGTTTCTGCGCGAACGGATCGGTCGGGTTGCGCGCCTGCAGCACGTCTTCCATCCGCGTCTGCACCGAACCGATGGACTTGGGGTGGCTGTAGATGTAGAACTGGCCTGCCACCACGGCGTCAAACACCTTCTGCGCCACCTCGGCGGCGGTGACCTTGCCCGAGCTGACGGCCTTGCCGATCATGGCCTGACCGATGAGCTGGCTGCGGGTGGGCTTGTCCGGTTGCAGTCCGTCCGGGCGGTTGCGCTGGCTGTCGTTGATGCCGGTGGCCACAAAATACGGACACAGCACGCTGGCGCTGACCTGGTCTGACACCAGCGACAGGTCCTGGTACAGCGTTTCTGTCAGGCTCACCACGGCATGTTTGCTGACGTTGTAGACACCCATGTTGGGGGCGTTGAGCAGGCCGGCCATGCTGGCCGTGTTGACGATGTGACCCCGGTAGGCGGGGTCGGCCTCGGCCGCCGCCAGCATCATGGGGGTGAACAGGCGCACGCCATGCACCACGCCCATCAGGTTCACGCCCAGGACCCACTCCCAGTCCTGCAGGCTGTTTTCCCAGATCAGGCCCCCTGCCCCCACCCCGGCGTTGTTGAACACGAAATGCGGTGCGCCAAAGCGGGCAAAGGCCGCGTCGGCCAGCGCCTGCATCTGGTCGGCCTTGGACACGTCCACGCGCATGGCCAGCACCGGGGCGCCGGCCGCCTGCATTTCGGCCACCGTCTTGTCCAGCGCGTCCTGCTGCACGTCGGCCAGCACCAGGTTCATGCCCAGCTTGGCGCCGATGCGTGCGCATTCCAAGCCGAAGCCGGAGCCGGCGCCGGTTAATACGGCAGTCTTGTTCTTGAAGTCAGTGATCATGGTGGTGAAGATTTCTGAAAGTAAACTACTCAGGCTTCGGCCTTGCGCAGCACGTAGCCGATGCGGGGAAAGTGCACGTGCACGGTGCCGGCCCGTGGGTCGGTGCGGCGCAGGGTGTAGCGGGTGCGGGTGGCCGCCAGCAGCTCGCCTTCGGTGGGCTCCTGGCCAAAGGTTTCCGCCGCCACGGAGACGCGGCTGCCCAGGGGAATGCCGTGCTCGTCCTGGAATGTGGGGTCAATTGGGGCCAGAGACGCCGCAGATGCTGCGCAGACAGCTATGGATTCTGTAGCAGACAGTTTTTCCATGCGGCCGTGGCCCAGCGCCGCCATGCGGTCCATCCAGGCCAGGACCGCAGGCGTGGCATCCAGAATACCGGCCATCACCGGCACGCGCACGCGGCTGAACCACAGCGGGTGGTAGGCGGCAAAGTCGGCCACGCACGGGGCGCTGCCCAGCAAAAAGTCTTGCCCGTCGAGCATGCTGGACAGGCGGCGCAGGTACGACTTGTAGGCCGCCGTGGCGTCGGCCGGGCGCAGGCGCGTCATGCCCGCGGACATGGCGGCGCGGTCGGCACCAAAGGCCTTGGCGGCCTCAACCGGCGCGCCGTCGAACATGGCCGCTGCCCCCTTGGGCTGCAGGTTGTAGGCCATGGCCGCCCAGAACAGCGTGGTGTCGGCCCACTGTGCCAGCACGCGTGCCAGGCCCTGCTGGGATGGCGGGTACAGCGTGGGCGCGGGTTGGTGCTGCTCCAGCACGTCGCAGATCAGGGCGCTGTCGCAGTACACGTCGGCGCCGATCTGCAGGAACGGGGTCTTGCGGTAGCCGCCAGTCAGGGCCAGCACGTCCGGTTTGGGCAGGATGGCCGGTATGGTGACCGACTTCCAGGCCAGGTTCTTGTACCCCAGCACCAGCCGGATCTTTTCCGAAAAGGGCGAGGTGGGGTAATGGTGCAGGGTGAGCTCAGCCATGGCAGTGCTCAGATCAGCTTGACCAACTGCTTGCCGAAGTTCTTGCCCTTGAGCAGGCCCAGGAAGGCATCGGGCGCCGCAGCCAGGCCCTGCGCAATGGATTCGCGCGGCTTGAGCTTGCCGGTGCCGACCAGCGTGCCCAGTTCATTCAGGGCTTCGGGCCACACCTCCATGTGCTCGCTGACGATGAAACCCTGCACCGTGAGGCGCTGGGTCAGGATGAGCGCCGGGTAGCTCAGGGGCAGCGGCTGGCCGTCGTAGCCGGCGATCATGCCGCACACGGCAATGCGGCCAAAGGCATTCATGTTGGGCAGGACGGCGTCCAGCACCATGCCGCCCACATTCTCGAAATACCCGTCGATGCCGTTGGGGCACGCTTCCTTGATGGCCCGGCCCAGCGAAGCGGCGTCCTTGTGCAGCTTGTAGTCGATGCAGGCGTCAAAGCCCAGCTCCTGCACGGCGTACTGGCATTTGTCCGGTCCACCGGCAATGCCCACGGTGCGGCAGCCGCGGGCCTTGGACAGCGCGGCAAAGGCGCTGCCCACGGCACCGGTGGCCGCGCTGACTACCATGGTCTCGCCGGCCTTGGGCGCGCAGATCTTGACCAGGCCATACCAGGCCGTCACGCCGGGCATGCCCACGGCGCCCAGGTAGGCACTCAGGGGAACGTGGGTGGTGTCCACCTTGCGCAGGGCACCGGGCTGGTTGGCGTCGACCACGCTGTATTCCTGCCAGCCGCCCATGCCCACCACCTTGTCACCGACGGCAAAGCGCGGGTTGCACGATTCCACCACCTCGCCCACCGTGCCGCCACCCATGGTCTGGCCCAGGGGCTGCGGCTGGGCGTAGCTCTTGGCGTCGTTCATGCGCCCGCGCATGTAGGGGTCCAGGCTGAGGAAGTGGTGGCGCACCAGCACCTGGCCGTCCTGCAGGGCTGGCGTTTCTGCGATGACCATCTTGAAGTTGCTGGCAACGGCTTCGCCCGTGGGGCGGTTGTCGAGGTGGATCTGGTGGTTGGTTGGCATGGAAAATCTCCTGGTGTGCGCTATCAAATCAATAGCTGTGTACGCAATAAACAAAAGGGCCCGCTGCCCATTTCGCACAAATTATGGTGGCGCGGCGCTCAGTCGGTGGAAATGGTGCCGTTAGCCACGTTGAGCGTGTTGACACTGCGGGCGCCGGTGGGCAGGCGCTTGACGAACTTGAAGGTGCCGGTGGCATGCGCGCATTTGCGCCCCTCGGCGTCGAACACGGTGGCCTGCGTGAAGGCCATGGTGGCCGTGCGGTGCAGCAGCTCGCCCTTGGCCACCAGTGGACCCACGGCGGGCTGCATGAAGCTGGTCTTCATCTCGATGGTGACCACACCCATTTCCGGCCACTGGCTGCGGGCGGCCGTGGCCATGGACACGTCCATCAGCGTCATGATCGCGCCGCCGTGGGTGACCGAGAACGAGTTGAGGTGCTCCGGCTGGGCGGTGTAGAGAATCTCTGAGTGCCCGCCTTCGAACTGCGTCAGCTCGAAGCCCAAGTGCTTCACAAACGGGATTTCCACCCCGAAGCCCACGGCCTTGTCCCACATCGGGTCAGCCCGCCACGATGGCGCTGACGCCACCGTCCACCGCCATCCACTGGCCGGTGATGTGCTTGCCGGCGTCGGAAGCGAACAGCAGGCTCAAGCCCTTCAGGTCTTCGTCATCGCCCAGGCGGCGCAGGGGCGCGTGGGCAGCCATCTTGTCTTCGCCCAGGCTTTCGATCAGGCCGATGGCCATCTTGGTCTTGAAGAATCCGGGGCAGATTGCATTGACGTTGATGCCGTACTGACCCCACTCGCCCGCCAGGGCGCGGGTGAAGTTGATGACGGCGCCCTTGGAGGTGTTGTAGGCAATGGTCTTCATCTCGACCGGGTTGCCGCCCAGGCCTGCGATGGAGGCGATGTTGATGATGCGGCCCGAACGGCGCGCAATCATGCTCTTCTTGGCAATGGCCTGGCTCAGCAGGAAGTAGCCGCGCACGTTGAGGTTCATGACCTTGTCCCAGGCCGCAACGGGGTGGTCTTCGGCCGCTGCGCCCCAGGAGGCGCCGGCGTTGTTGACCAGAATGTCCACGTCGCCCATGCGCTGCAGGGTCTCGTCGGCCAGGCGGGTGATGTCGGCGTCCTTGGCGCAGTCGGCGGCAATCCAGCGGGCGTCGATGCCGGCGGCCTGCAGTTCGGCGGCGGCCTGCTCCAGGTCCTCGGCCTTGCGCGAGCTCAGCATGATCTTGGCGCCGGCTTCACCCAGGGCGTGGGCCATTTGCAGACCCAGGCCGCGCGAGCCGCCGGTTACCAGGGCGGTCTTGCCAGTGAGGTCAAACAGTTTCTGAACGGTGCGTGCGGTCATGGGGAAATGTCTCCTGCAGAAATAGGGGAAAAGATGATTGTGCCGCCGGGAACCTGCGGGCGCATGTCTCCGGCGTGATATGGGTCAAGGCGTGGGGTCTAGAACGCCTCTTGCGGCAGGTCGGCGCAGGTGGTGTTGCGTGACTCCACCACCGACAGCCAGGCCCCGATCTTGGGCAGCTCGTAGTGGAAGAAGAAGTGCGTGGCTCCCAAACGCCCCTGGGTGCCGGGGCTGCTCAGGGCCGCGTCGTGTTCCAGGGCCTTGGTGGCCACGTCCAGCCAGATCCAGGCCAGCACAGTGTGGCCAAAGGCCTGCATGTAGGGCACGGCATTGGCCAGCGCCTCGGTCGGGTTGCCGGTGGCCCAGGCTTTCTGGGTGGCTGCGGCGACCTGCTGCAGGGCCTTGCCCAGCGCGGCGGCATGGTCGGCCAGCGTGGGCACGGCGGCTGCGCGCCTGATGGACGCGGTCATGCGCTCGGCCAGCAGCTTCAGGCCCCGGCCCTCCTCCATCAGCACCTTGCGCCCGAGCAGGTCGGTGGCCTGGATGCCGTGGGTGCCTTCGTGGATCATGTTCAGGCGGTTGTCGCGCCAGTACTGTTCCACCGGGAAGTCGCGCGTGTAACCATAGCCGCCGTGGATCTGGATGGCCAGGGAGTTGGCCTCCAGGCACCACTCGCTGGGCCAGCTCTTGGCGATGGGGGTCAGCACTTCCAGCAGCAGGCGGGCGTCATCGGCCACCGCGCCGCCGGCCGTGTGGTGCTCGTCCACCAGGCGGGCGCAGTACAGCTCCAGCGCCAGGGCGCCTTCGCAATAGGCCTTTTGGGCCAGCAGCATCCGCTTGACGTCGGCGTGTTCAATGATGGCCACCTGTGGCTGGGCGGCGTCCTTGCCGCCCACACCCATGGGGCGGCCCTGCGGGCGGTTCTTGGCGTAGTCCAGCGAGGCGTAATAGCCCGCCATGCCCAGCATGGTGGCCGCAATGCCCACGCCAATGCGGGCTTCGTTCATCATGTGGAACATGCACTGCAGGCCTTTGCCGGGCTGGCCCACCAGGTAACCCACGGCCCCGGCACCCTTGCCGTCGTAGCCGCCCTGCCCCACCGGGAATTTGCCTTCACCAAAATTGAGCAGCGTGTTGGTGGTGCCGCGCCAGCCCAGCTTGTGGTTCAGGCCGGCCAGGGCCACGTCGTTGCGCACGCCGGTCAGCGCGCCCTGGGTATCCACCAGCTTCTTGGGCACGATGAACAGCGAAATGCCGCGCGTGCCGGGCACCAGCTTGCCGTCGGCATCGGGAATCTTGGCCAGCACCAGGTGGATGATGTTCTCGTTGATCTCATGCTCGCCGCTGGAGATCCACATCTTGTTGCCCTTAAGCCGGTAACGCGCGCCCAGGGGGTCCTTCTCGAAGTCCACCCCATCAGGCACCGCACGGGTTGCCACGTCACTGAGGGAAGAGCCCGCCTGCGGCTCGGACAGGCACATGGTGCCGGCCCAGCGGCCCGAAAACTCGTTCTTCGCAAACACCTCTTTCTGCAGAGCGGTGCCGTGGGTCATCAGTAGGTTGGCATTGCCGGTAGTCAGCATGCCGGTGCCGATGCTGACCGAGGCACAGGCAAAGAAGGCGTTGGCCGCCGCCTCCACGCTGTAGGGCAGCTGCATGCCGCCCATCTCGTAGTCTTGCGCGGCGCTGAGCATGCCTGACTCGGCATAGGCCTTCTGCGCGTCATGCGTGGCCTGCGGCAACACCACCCGCAGACTGCCGTCGGGCTCGGTCACGGTGCGCGGCTCTTCCACATCGGCCAGGCGGTTGAACGGCGCGTACTTCTCACGGGCGATGCGCTCGCAGGTGTCGAGCACCGCGTCGAAGGTGTCGCGCGAGTGGTCGGAAAACCGTTCGCGTGCGGTGAGCGCCGTGGTGTTGAGCCAGTCGTTGAGCAGGAAGTCGATGGTGGGACGCAGATTCATGGTGTTTCCAGAAACAGGGAATCAAAAAAAGCCGAATTGCACATTCTTGCGCAGTCGCGGCCTTGTGGGGAGCGGGAACTGTCCGCTTGGTTACAGCACTTCGAAAATGCCTGCTGCGCCCATGCCGCCACTAATGTACATAGGCACGCACATGCGCTGTCATTCGCACATTGGTATCAAAGCGGACTTCGTACTGCAAATCCGGTTGGAATCCCCCGTTTGGGGGATGTGCAGTGCCTTATCGGGCACTTAGACTCGACGTAATTCGTTGCCGGGTTGGTCGGATTTTTTATACCGGGATCCATTTATAGCCACCTACCCACAAAGCCAATGGTGGCGCCACTTTGGATCAATTTTTATGTCCAGTTTATCCCGCAGACTCCAGAATATCCCGCAGGGTTTGCGGTATACATCACGTTAGAGGACCTTATGCAAAACTTTTTGGTTAGTTTTGTTGCCGCAGAAAACAAAGATGTAATTCATCGCCTCCTGGTTAGGAGTGACGATTCAGGCGTCGTATCCGAGCTTGCAAAGACGCACCTTCGGAGACAGGGCGTTCCTAGTGAAGAACTGTCCACCCCTGTTGTGGAGGCATACGGCCAAGCCCGCATCGAGAACGTCGAGATAATCTAGAAAGATAGGATGATGAACCTTAAAAACGGTCTGCTAATTTTTGGCCTGTGCATCGTTGCCCTTTTTCTGGAAATCATTTTTTACTGGGCCGGTTTGCGATCGACTTACCCACTCTCTGCTATCCAAAAAGTAATGATGTTCCTTACGGTTGGAACAATCGTTTCCGGGATCGCCGCACTCATTGGAGGTTTGGTGGCGCATTTCACCAAGAAAGAAAAACTAGGGAAAACCATTTTGGTCTTTTCGCTAGGCGGTTACTGTTTTGGCGCGCTGTTTTTTTTCATCTAATGGTGCGTCAGGCCTCTAACCCTGCGGTCAACACGGACCTTGCGCAAAAAGCCGCACAAGGCCGGTTACCTCCACGTTAGTAATCAAATGCCAAGCCTAGGGCTCTTCGTTTTATCGGTCGTTGCTCTCCTACTTGTCGTCGTTCCAAGCGCCGTCGTTTTTGCAGCGGGCTTGCGCGCTGGCGTGCTGGCCCGGGCTTTTTCATGGTTGGCTTTCGTGGCGGTTCTATTTATTACTTGGGCTGCGTTCACTGATCCCGAGATTCTAGATTTTGAGTCACGCACATTTGCTCTCTACCTCGCGTGGGGGGTAGCTCTGTATCTTGGAATAGCTGTTTTTCTTGGCATCAAATTTCTCACTCGTTTAGGTAGGGAACTTCGGCATGGTCGGTGCAATGGTCGATAACCCATCAGTCAAGCGGGACTGGCTTACAGCGGGCTCCACCCGCCTACAGCCATCCGGCCCCCATGCCGAACTCATCGCCTCTTTCCGGAGAGCGCAGGCAGATGCCGCGCACAAGTTTGGATTGATCGAAGCGGTTGCCAAAAAAGGACCCAAGGCCATCCAGGCGGCCGTAGAAACAGCGGCAAAGGCCGCAAAACGCCGGGATTCGTACGCAAAGAAGCTAGATGCGTTGGGGGTGCTCATCAAGGATTGAGCGGGCCATCAGCAGCTGCAAGATCGGCAGCATTCCGGCATGAAAAAGCCGCGCAGCCCTTTCGGAATCTGCGCGGCCAGCTATTGAATTAATAGCATTTAGCGGGTATTTAACCCGCTGAAAAAGTTACAGCACTTCGAAAATGCCGGCTGCACCCATGCCGCCACCAATGCACATGGTGACGCAGACGCGCTTGGCACCGCGGCGCTTGCCTTCGATGAGGGCGTGGCCGGTCAGGCGCTGGCCGCTCATGCCGAAGGGGTGGCCCACGGCGATGGCGCCGCCGTTCACGTTGAGCTTGTCAGCGGGAATGCCCAGCTTGTCACGGCAGTAGAGCACCTGCACGGCGAAGGCTTCGTTCAGTTCCCACAGGTCGATGTCGTTCATCGTCAGGCCCAGGCGTTTCAGGACCTTGGGGATGGCGAACACGGGGCCGATGCCCATTTCGTCGGGTTCGCAACCGGCCACGGCAAAGCCCAGGAAGCGGCCCAGGGGCTTGAGGCCCTTCTTGGCAGCCAGGTCTTCGTGCATGACGACCACGGCACCGGCGCCGTCAGACAGCTGGCTCGAATTGCCAGCAGTCATCAGACCGCCCGGCAAGGCGGAACGCAGGCCCTTGATGCCGTCATACGTGGTGCCGGCACGGATGCCTTCGTCGTCGCTCACGGTGACCTGCTTGGTCATCAGGCCCATGACCTTGTCGGCCACGCCCATGGTCACGGTGATGGGGGCGATTTCGTCCTTGAACAGACCCTTTTCCAGCGCGGCAGCCGCTTTTTGCTGGCTGGCGGCACCGTACTCGTCCATGGCTTCACGGCTGATGTTGTAGCGCTTGGCGACCTGCTCGGCCGTTTGCAGCATGGGCCAGTAGACCTCGGGCTTGTTCTTCATCAGCCAGGTTTCCTCCAGCATGTGCTGGTTCATTTCCTGCGCGGTGCAGGAGATGGTTTCCAGGCCGCCGGCCACGTAGATGTCGCCTTCGTTGGCGATGATGCGCTGTGCGGCCAGAGCAATGGTCTGCAGGCCGGACGAGCAGAAGCGGTTCACCGTCATGCCCGACACGGTGATGGGGCAGCCGGCGCGCAGAGCGGCCTGGCGGGCGATGTTGGTGCCGCTGGCACCCTCGGGGGTGCCACAGCCCATGATGACATCGTCCACTTCGGCGGCGTCAATGCCGGCGCGTTTGATGGCGTGCTCAACCACGTGGCCACCCAGCGTGGCGCCGTGCGTCATGTTGAAGGCGCCCTTCCAGCTCTTGGTCAGGGGGGTGCGAGCGGTCGATACGATTACTGCTGAAGTCATGTTGTTTCCTTGTTCGATGTAGGGGCTGGGCGCTTAGTTGAAGGTCTTGCCTTCAGCAGCCAACTTGGCCAACAGGGGCGCGGGTTGCCAGAACTTGGCATCGTCCAGCGGGTTTTGCGCAAAACGGTTCATGGCTTGCACCACGTTGAACAGGCCCACTTCGTCGGCGTAGTTCATGGGGCCGCCACGGTGTGCGGGGAAGCCGTAGCCGAAGATGTAGACGATGTCGATGTCGCTGGCCTTGTTGGCAATGCCTTCTTCCAGGATGTGAGCGGCTTCGTTCACCAGGCTGAACACCAGGCGCTGCACGATTTCTTCGTCCGAAATCTTGCGCGGCGTGATGCCCAGGGCCTTGCGGTGCTCTTCGATCATGCTCACCACTTCGGCGTTGGGGATGGCGTCGCGTTTGCCCGCCACATAGTCGTACCAGCCGGCGCCCGTCTTCTGGCCAAAGCGGCCTTTTTCGCACAGCAGGTCAGCGGTCTTGCTGTACTTCATGTCGGGTTTTTCCTGGTAGCGGCGCTTGCGGATGGCCCAGCCGATGTCGTTGCCGGCCAGATCGCCCATGCGGAATGGTCCCATGGCAAAACCGAACTTCTCGATGGCCTTGTCCACTTGCGCGGGGGTGCAGCCTTCGTCCAGCAGGAAACCGCCCTGGCGGCCGTACTGTTCGATCATGCGGTTGCCGATGAAGCCGTCGCACACGCCCGATACCACGGCCGTCTTGCGGATCTTCTTGGCAACGCCCATGACGGTGGCCATGACGTCCTTGGCGGTCTTGGCACCGCGCACCACTTCGAGCAGCTTCATCACGTTGGCCGGGCTGAAGAAGTGCAGGCCCACCACGTCTTGCGGACGCTTGGTGAAGGAGGCAATCTTGTTCACGTCCAGCGTGGAGGTGTTGGAGGCCAGGATGGCACCGGGCTTCATGACGCGGTCGAGTTCCTTGAAGACGGCTTCCTTGACGCCGATCTCTTCAAACACGGCCTCGATCACCATGTCGGTGCCGGTCAGGTCGTCGTAGCTCAGCGTGGTGGTCAACAAGGCCATGCGCTGCTCGTACTTGTCTTGCTTGAGTTTCTTCTTGGCGACTTGCGCTTCGTAGTTCTTGCGGATGGTGGCCACGCCGCGGTCCAGTGCTTCCTGCTTCATTTCCAGCATCTTGACGGGGATGCCGGCGTTGAGGAAGTTCATGGCAATGCCGCCGCCCATGGTGCCGGCACCGATGACGGCGATCGACTTGATTTCGCGCACGGGGGTGTCCGAAGGCACATCGGGAATCTTGGAGGCAGCGCGCTCGGACAGGAACAGGTGGCGCAACGAGCGGCTTTCGGCCGTGTTCATCAGGGTGATGAAGATGTCGCGCTCGACGGCCATGCCGGCGTCAAACTTGCCCTTGGTGGCAGCTTGCACGGCGTCGACGCACTTGGCAGGCGCAGGGAAGTTCTTGGACATGCCCTTGACCATGTTGCGGGCAAAAGCGAAATAGGCGTCGCCTTCCGGGTGCTTGCACGGCAGGTTGCGCACCAGCGGCAAGGGACGGGTCGCGGCCACCGAGCGGGCAAATGCCAGGGCTTCTTCGGCCAGCGATTCGGCGGATGCAGCCAGCTTGTCAAACAGCTTCTGGCCGGGGAGCATGGCCAGCATTTCGCTCTTGATGGCTTCGCCGCTGACGATCATGTTCAGGGCGGGTTCCACGCCCAGCACGCGGGGCAGGCGCTGGGTGCCACCGGCGCCGGGCAGCAGGCCCAGCTTCACTTCGGGCAGCGCCACGCTGGTGCCGGGGGCGGCAACGCGGTAGTGGCAACCCAGGGCCAGTTCCAGGCCACCGCCCATGACCACGGTGTGGATGGCGGCAATGACGGGCTTGGCCGAGTTCTCCAGCACCGAGATGACGCTGTTGAGGTTGGGTTCCTGCATGGCCTTGGGAGAGCCGAATTCCTTGATGTCGGCACCGCCCGAAAACGCCTTGCCGGCGCCGGTGATGACGATCGCTTTCACGGCCGCGTCCGCATTGGCTTTGGCCATGCCGTCGGCAATGCCTTGGCGTGTGGCGTGGCCCAAGCCGTTGACGGGCGGGTTGTTCAGCGTGATTACGGCGACGTCGCCGTGGACTTGGTATTGGGCGGTCATGCTTGCTTTCCTCGTTAATAGATAGGGAACAATCAAAAAAATAGAACGACCGTTCTTTTTTAAGATTGTAGAACGGTTTGGATGAATTCCCGAGCGGGCTTTGTCACAGCAGAGACAAAACCGTCAGACCTCCAGCCACTCCTTGCGGATGTCGCTGGCGTTGCGCAATTCGTCGGGCGTGCCTTCGAACACGATGCTGCCGTGGCCCATGACCAGGCAGCGGTCGGAAATGTTCATGGCAATGGTGAGCTTCTGCTCGATCAACAGCACCGAAATGCCCCGCTTGCGCAGCTCTTTCAGGTACTCGGCCACCAGCTCCACAATCTTGGGCGCCAGGCCCTCGGTGGGCTCGTCGATGATGACAAGGTCCGGGTCACCCATCAGCGTGCGGCACAGGGTCAGCATCTGCTGCTCGCCGCCCGACAGTACGCCGGCTTCGGTGTGCTCGCGCTCTTTCAGGCGCGGGAACATGCGGTACATGTCGTCAAACGACCAGCGGGCGTTCTTCTTGCCCCGTTTCTGGCCGAGCAGCAGGTTCTGGTAGACCGTGAGCTTGGGGAAGATGTCGCGGCTTTCGGGCACATAGCCCAGTCCCAAGTGGGCGATTTCGTAGGTCTTGTGGCCCAGCGCTTCCTTGCCCTTCCACAGCACGGAGCCTTCGCAGTTGACCAACCCCATGATGGCCTTGGCCGTGGTGGAGCGCCCTGAGCCGTTGCGGCCCAGCAGGGCGACGATTTCGCCGCCTTTGACGTGCATGTCCACGCCATGCAGCACGTGGCTTTTGCCGTAGTAGGCATGCAGATTCGATACTTGCAGCATGGTCAATGTCCCCCCGCCTGTTGCTCTGCCACAGAAGACCCCAGATAGGCCTCCTGCACCCGCGCGTTGGCCCGGACCGCATCCGGGGTGTCAAACGCCAGGACTTCGCCATACACCACGACCGCAATCTTGTCGGCCAGTCCGAACACCACGCCCATGTCGTGCTCCACGGTGAGCAGGGTCTTGCCTTCGGTGACTTCCTTGATGAGGGTGATGAAGCGCGAGGTTTCACTCTTGCTCATGCCGGCCGTCGGTTCGTCCAGCAGAATCACGCCGGCACCGCCGCCGATGGTGATGCCGATTTCCAGCGCACGCTGCTCGGCGTACGTCAGGTTCATGGCCAGCACATCGCGCTTTTTGTCGAGCTTGATCATCTCCATGAGCTCCTGCGCCCGCTGGTTGGCGTCGTGCAGGCCCGAGAGAAACTTCAGGAAGGTGTAGCGGTACCCCAGGCTCCACAGCACGCTGCAGCGCAGGTTCTCGAACACGCTGAGCTTGGGGAAGATGTTGGTGATCTGGAAGCTGCGGGACAGGCCCAGACGGTTGATTTCATACGGTTTCTTGCCGTTGATCCGGGTGCCGTTGAGCAGCACATCGCCGCTGCTGGCCTCAAACCGGCCACTGATCAGATTGAACAGGGTCGACTTGCCGGCGCCGTTGGGGCCGATGACGGCCACCCGCTCGCCGGGTTTGATCGCGAGGTTGACGCCCCGGATGATTTCGGTCTTGCCAAAGCTCTTGCGCAGATCTTTCAATTCAAGCGCGTAATTTGCCGGTGCGCTCATGCGGACTCTCCCTGACTGGTTTGCTTCTCGATGAATTCCTGGATGGCACCCCAGTCGCGTGCGAACTGGCGTCGCACCAGCTCAAACAGCCCCAACCCGGTCAGCAGGACGAAACCCGCACCAAACCAGCTGTCCAGCCCATTGGCGTCCAGCGGGATGCCCATGAACGTCAGGGTGGAACCCTGGGCAGCATTGAGCTGCAGGTGGTAGGTCATTTCCACCATGGCGGCCGCGCCGGTCAGCGCCACGAGCCCGGTCACCGCCAGCCCCAGGTAGCTCACCCACAGGGTGCGCAGCTTGCCAAACGACGCCACGCGCAGGTTCATCATGATCAGGCTGGCCACGCCGCCGGGTGCGTACATCACCATGAACAGGAAGATCAGCCCCAGATACAGCAGCCAGGCCTTGGTGAACTCGCTGAACAGCACAAAGGCCAGCACCATCAGGATCGCGCCGATGATGGGCCCGAAGAAGAAGGTCGCACCGCCCAGGAAGGTGAACAGCAGATAGGCGCCCGACCGCGCAGCGCCCACCACTTCGGCCGTCACGATCTCGAAATTCAAGGCGCCCAGTCCGCCCGAGATGCCGGCAAAGAAACCGGCAATGATGAACGCGGTATAGCGGATGCGCTGGGTGTTGTAGCCCACGAACTCCACCCGCTCCGGGTTGTCGCGCACGGCATTGAGCATGCGGCCCAGGGGGGTTCCCGTGAAGGCGAACATGGCCACTACCGCGACGAAGGTATAGACCGCGATCAGGTAGTACACCTGGATGGCCGGACCGTAGGTAATGCCCGCAAACGCCTGGCCGGTCACCCGGTTGCCGGAAACACCACCCTCCCCGCCAAAAAACTCGGGAATCATCAATGACATGGCAAACACCAGCTCGGACATGCCCAGGGTGATCATAGCGAAGGTTGTGCCGGCCTTGCGCGTGGTCACATAGCCGAACAGGATTGCAAAGCCCATGCCAGCAAGTCCCCCCACGAGCGGCACGGTGGAGACGGGAATGGGCAGCGAGCCATCGGAAATGCTGTTAAGCGCATGGATCGCCAGGTAAGACCCCAGGCCGGTGTACACCGCGTGCCCGAAACTCAGCATGCCGCCCTGGCCCAGCAGCATGTTGTAGGACAGGCAGGCAATGATGGCGATGCCCATCTGGGAGAGCACGGTCAGACCCAGGCCGCTGCTGAAGACCAGTGGTGCCACCAGCAGCAGCAGTGCAAAAAGGCTCCAGACGATCCAGCGTCCGGTGTTGAGAGGTTTGTATTGGAAAGTGTTCTGCATGTTTCAGCCCTCCCGCTTTCCGAGCAGCCCTTTGGGCCGGAAGATCAGGATGAGCACCAGGAACAGGTAGGGCAAGATGGGCGCGACCTGCGACAAAGTCAGTTTGACAAAGGAGTTGTTGAGTGCGGCATTGCCGAGGTGCAGGCCCAGCTGCTGGGCCAGTGTGGCGACCGAGTAGTCGAACGCCACGGCAAAAGTCTGGATCACGCCGATCAGCACCGATGCGAGAAACGCGCCGGAAAGCGAACCCATGCCGCCCACCACCACCACCACGAAGATGACGGACCCGACGGTGGCCGCCATGGCGGGTTCGGTCAGGAAGGTGCTGCCGCCAATCACGCCGGCCAGACCAGCCAGGCCGCAGCCGGCACCGAACACCATCATGAAGATGCGCGGCACGTTGTGACCCAGCGATTCGACTGCATCGGGGTGGGTCAACGCCGACTGGATGACCAGCCCGATGCGGGTGCGGGTCAGCAGCAGCCAGACCGCCACCAGCATGATGATAGCCACCAGCATCATGAAGCCGCGGGTGGCCGGGAACGGCGAGCAGACAATCCGCACCGCCTCATCAGCCGCCGAGCACATTTCGGCCGGTGCCGCTCCCCACAGCAGGCTGAGCCCCTGGATGGAATGGTTGATCAGGGTGAACGCAGGCCCCTGCAACGACTCCGGCGGGTGGAATTCGATGGCAATGCGGCCCCAGATGAGCTGCACCAGCTCCAGCACCACGTAGGAAAGCCCGAAGGTAATCAGCAGTTCGGCAACGTGCCCGTATTTGTGCACCTTGCGCAGGCACACGCGCTCGAAGAATGCGCCCAGCGCCCCCACGACCAGCGGGGCCAGCACCAGGGCGGGCCAGAAACCAACCAGCCGGGACACGCTGTAGCCCACATACGCGCCCAGCATGTAGAAGGAAGCATGGGCGAAATTCAGAACGCCCATCATGCTGAAAATCAGCGTGAGACCCGAGCTCAACATGAACAACAACAGGCCATAGCTCAGCCCATTGAGCATCGAGATGATGAAAAACTCCATTGCCAACTGACCTTTTTCTTCGTTAAAAATAAAAGAGCCCGAGACGGTTCACCCGTTCGGGCTCTTGGCTCAAGCGCCCGGGATCAGGAGGGACGTTTCATTTGGCAGCTTGTTGGCGTGCTGGAAACGTAGTTGGGGTACTCCTTCAGCGGCACCAGGGTCATGCCGGTGTTTTCCGGGCTGTAGGGGTACTTGCCACCTGCCTTCTGCCACACCGTCATGTACAGGGGCTGCTGCAGCTGGTGGTCTGCCTTGCGCATTTCCACTTCGCCGTTGAAGCTCTTGACCTTGATGCCTTCCAGGGCTGCGGCCACCTTGACGGGGTCCGTAGACTTGGCCTTGGCCATGGCCGCGCCCAGGGTTTCGTAGATGCGGATGATGGAGCCGGTGTAGAAGTCGTCGTTGTACTTGGTCTTGAACTCGTGCATCCACTTGTCCATCTGGCCACCCATGTTGTAGTGGCTGTAGCCGATCTGGTACACGCGGCCAGCACCATTGGTTCCAATGGCCGATGGCGTGCCGGTTACGCCGGCATAGTAGGTGAAGAACCTGCCGTTGTAGCCGTTCTCGTTGGCAGCCTTGATCAGCAGGGACAGGTCGGAGCCCCAGTTGCCGGTCACGACGGTGTCGGCACCGGAAGCCTTGATCTTGGCGATGTAGGGAGCGAAATCGCGCACCTGGGCGAGCGGATGCAGGTCTTCGCCCACGATCTGGATGTCAGGCCGCTTGCGGGCCAGCGTTTCCTTGGTGAACTTGGCAACCTGCACGCCGTGCGAGTAGTTCTGACCCAGGATGTAGACCTTCTTGATGTCCTTCTGCTCGGCCATGAAACTGGACATGGCTTCCATCTTCATGGAAGTGTCAGCGTCAAAGCGGAAATGCCAGTAGCTGCACTTGCTGTTGGTCAGGTCTGGGTCCACCGCCGAGTCGTTGAGGTACAGCACCTCTTTGCCGGGGTTGCGTTCGTTGTACTTGGTGATCGCATCGGACAACGCCAGGGCTACCGACGAGCCGTTGCCCTGCAGGATGTAGCGTGCGCCCTGGTCAATGGCCGCCTTCAAGGCGTTCAGGCTTTCTGTGGGGCTGAGCTTGTTGTCAATGCCTGTTACTTCGAACTTCACGCCAGCGGGGTTGCCGGCGCCACTGAATTTGTCGGCAAAGAATTGGTAGCTCTTCAGCTGGTTGACACCCACTGGGCCCAGCAATCCGGTCTGGGCGTCAATACGCACCATTTTGACAACTTCGCCTTTTTGGGCAAACACAGCACCAGCACACAGCAACGCAGCCGAAGCGGCGACAAATTTCATTGCAAATTTCATACGAGTGGCTCCTTAGAAAAGACAGGTTGAGAGTACAGGGATTTGTGCAGTGCAACACATGGGGTTTCCCCTACACGCTATCACCAAGGCGACTCCCAACCCGTCTCGTTCAGGCCGTCGGCAACTTGTAGTCGCGCAGCATTTCACGCAGCTTGATTTTCTGCATCTTGCCGGTTCCACCCAGGGGGATTGCGTCCACGAAAATAACGTCGTCGGGGATCTGCCACTTGGCAGTCTTGCCTTCGTAGAACGCCAGCAATTCCTCGCGGGTAACCTCGGCGCCAGGCTTCTTGACGACGGCAACAATGGGGCGCTCGTCCCACTTGGGGTGCTTCATGCCGATGCAGGCGGCCATGGCCACGGCCGGGTGTGCCATGGCAATGTTTTCCACGTCAATCGAGCTGATCCATTCGCCGCCGGACTTGATCACGTCCTTGCTGCGGTCGGTGATCTGCATGTAGCCATCGGGATCGATGGTGGCGACATCGCCTGTGGGGAACCAGCCATCGACCAGCGGCGAGGCGCCTTCGCCCTTGTAGTACTCGCTGATGATCCACGGGCCCTTGACCAGCAGGTCGCCGTACGCCTTGCCGTCCCAGGGCAGCTCTTTCCCTTCGTCGTCGACGATCTTCATGTCCACGCCGTAAATGCCGCGACCCTGCTTGAGCCGCACTTTCATCTTGTCCTCGGCGCTCATGGGCAGGTGCTTGTTCTTGAGCGTGCAGACCGTTCCCAGTGGCGACATCTCCGTCATGCCCCAGGCATGCAGCACCTCGACGCCATACTGGTCGTTGAAGGCGGTGATCATGGCTGGCGGGCACGCAGAGCCACCGATGACGGTGCGCTTGAGCGTGGAGAAACGCAGGTTGCCGGACTGCATGTGTCCCAGCATCATCTGCCACACGGTGGGGACGCCGGCAGCGAAGCTGACCTTCTCCAGTTCGATGAGTTCAAAGATGGACTTGCCGTCCATCGCCGGCCCCGGGAACACCAGCTTGGCACCGGTCATGGCGGCCGAATACGGCAGGCCCCAGGCATTGACGTGGAACATGGGAACCACGGGCAACACGGAGTCCCGCGCGCTCATGCTCAAAGCGTCCGGCAGGGCTCCGGAGAACGCGTGCAGGATGGTGGAGCGGTGGCTGTACAGGGCCGCCTTGGGGTTGCCGGTAGTGCCGCTGGTGTAGCACATGCTGGAAGCGGAGTTTTCGTCAAACACCGGCCAGGTGTACTCGGCAGCTTGCGCGCCAATCCACGCTTCGTAGCTCTGCAGGCCCGGAATGCCGCTGTCCGCGGGCAGCTTGTCCGCGTCGCACAGGGCGATGAAGTGCTTGATGGTGGTGCAACGGCTGTGCACGGCCTGCACGATGGGCAGGAACGACATGTCGAAGCACAGCACCTGGTCCTCGGCATGGTTGGCAATCCAGACGATCTGGTCGGGGTGCAGGCGCGGGTTCAGGGTGTGCAACACGCGGCCCGAACCGCTCACGCCGAAATACAGCTCCAGGTGGCGGTAGCCGTTCCAGGCCAGCGTGGCCACGCGGTCGCTGAAGGCCAGGTTCATCTGGTCCAGCGCGTTGGCCACTTTGCGCGCGCGCTGCGCCACGTCCTTGTAGGTGTACCGGTGGATGTCGCCCTCGACGCGGCGGGATACCACCTCGCCCTCGCCATGGTGCCGTTCGGCAAAATCAATCAACGAGGAAATCAGCAATTGCTGGCTTTGCATCAACCCTAACATGTGTACTCCTTTAGGTTTGGGTGTGTATTTCGATACTTGATCATAGTGGTTCACACGCGCGAGGCGTGAAACTACCGGTTGAATTTCTCGCCGGGACTGACGATGACGAGCTGCACGAACCGGGAGCCCTGGCGCGAGTCGCGGCTGAAGCCCACCTCGAACCCGCCCAGATTCAGTTGCTTCATGTTTTCCAGGGCTGAAATGAAGCGTGGGCGGTTGAGGTCCTTGCCGGCGAGTCGCAGGCCTTCGCCAATCACCTTGGCATTGATGTAGCTCTCAAAGCCCAGGAACGACAGGTTGTTGTAGCCGGCCTTCTCCATGGCTGCGCGGTATTCGCGGGCCAGCGGGTGGCTGAAGTCCCAGGGGAACGGCACCACCGAGGTGATCACCACGCCCACACCGGCCGGCCCCAGGGCCCGCAGCGTGGCCTGCGTGCCCATGACCGACAGCGTGTAGAACTGCATGCCCTTGCGCACCTTGCTATAGCTCTTGATGAAGCTCACCGTGGGGGCGCCCGCCGTGATCATGATGATCACTTCCGGTTGGGTCGCCGACAGCGCGGCAACGGCCTGCTCGGTGTCGGAGGCATTCTGCTCGATGGGTGCGCTGGAGTGGATCTTCAGCCCCCGTTTTTCCATGGCCTTCTGCACGCCGGCCAACCCATCCTTGCCGAAGCCGTTGTTGCTCCACAGCACCGCGATGCGCTGCACACCCAGCGTGGCCAGGTGCTGCACGATTTTTTCGGCTTCATCGGCATAGCTGGCGCGCACATTGAACACGTGGTTGATGGGCGGGGTTCGCACCAGCGCCGCGCCCGTGAAGGGGGCGATCAGGGGAACCGGTGGCTTTTCCTTCTCCAGCAGGGGCAATGCGGCCGCCGTGTTGGACGTGCCGGTCATGTTCATCAGGGCGAACACCTGCTCCTTTTCGATCATCTGGGTGACCGCCTTGACGGTATTGGCCGGCACGTAGCCGTCATCCAGGGTGACCAGGCGGATCTTGCGCCCGTTGACGCCGCCTTTTTCGTTGATGCGGCCAAATGCCACCGTGGCGCCGTTGACGATGTCCGGCGCCAGCTCGCCCAGCGGACCGGACAGATCCAGCACCTGACCGATCACGATCTCCTTGTCGGTGACCCCGGCCTCGGCGGCGTGCGCGGGCAATGCGCCCAGATGCAGGGCCAGCGCGAGCAGGCACCCCAGTAAACGTGAATATTGCCCCATGGCGGTCTCCTTTATTATTGAATGTGTGCGCAGGGCTTCCAGCGACGCACGGGAGTCTGCCCGTGCCACCTCCCGCGTGCAACCCATGTCGTCCGGACGACAACCCGAAAGCCCATGTTTCCCAACGCTACCGACCCCATCCACCGCTTTCTCATGGTGCACCCCTGGTTTGCAGAGTTGCCACTGCCACGCCGGCAGGACATTGAGCAGCAGGTGTTGACCGTGCAGGCGCGCAAGGGCGAGGTGGTCCTGCAGGCCAACGAACCGGTGCTGGGCTGGTACGCGGTGCTCTCGGGTCTGGTCACCATCGAGCGCCGCTCGGGGACCGGGCGCAACGCCACGTATCTGGGCGTATCGGCCGGCGAGTGGTTCGGCGAGGGCTCCACCCTGAAGGACGAACCGCGCCGCTACGATGTCATTGCCCTGCGCGATACCGAATTGCTGTGCCTGCCCAACGCCATATTCCATGCCCTGCACGCCAGCAGCATGGGGTTCAACCAGTTTCTCGTCGCCCATTTGAACCAGCGCTTGGGCCAGGCCATGGCCATCATTGACGCCGGACGGACCCGCAGCCCGGAACAGCGCATTGCCCTGTCGCTGAGCCGCCTGTTCTGGAGCCGCACGCGCCAGCTGGACCTGTCGCAGGACGAACTCGCCAGCCTCGCCGGCATGTCCCGGCAAACGGCCAACCGGGCCCTCAACACCCTGCAGCAGCAGGGGCTGATCAGCCTGTCCATGAACCGCATCACGGTGCTCGACGACACCGGGCTGTCCAGACTCCTGCTCACGCCGCCTGCCTGAACCCGGCGTTTTGACCCTGGCCCGGGTGGGTTTGTGCGGCCTCCAACACAATACGGGCATGAACACCCCTCTCCCAGGCCATGACCTTCCACAACCCGGCTGGCACTGGCGCAACAGCTTTGCCGAACTGGGGCCCGATTTCTATGCCCCCCTGGCGCCGCAGCCCCTGCCCCAGCCCTACCTGGTGGGGCACAGCGCCGCGGCAGCCCGGCTGATTGACCTGACGCCCGCCGCCCTGCAAACCCCCGCCTGGCAAGACATTCTGGCGGGCAACCAGCTTCCCGCGGGGGGGCAGCCGCTGGCCAGCGTCTACAGCGGCCACCAGTTTGGCGTGTGGGCGGGCCAGCTGGGCGACGGGCGCGCCATCCTGCTCGGCGAACTGGCGCCGCAGCCCGGCCAGCCCGGTGTGGCGCAGGAACTCCAGCTCAAGGGTTCCGGGTTGACGCCCTTCTCGCGCATGGGCGACGGCCGCGCCGTGCTGCGCTCCAGCATTCGGGAATTCCTGTGCAGCGAAGCCATGCACGCCCTGGACGTGCCCACCACACGGGCCCTGTGCATCATGGGTTCCGACCAGCCGGTCTACCGGGAACAGCCGGAGACAGCGGCCGTCGTCGCCCGCATGGCGCCGAGCTTCATCCGGTTCGGTCATTTCGAGCACTTTTGCCATACCGGCCAGCACGCGCAACTGCGCCAGCTGGCCGACTACGTGATAGACCGCTTCTACCCCGCCTGCCGGACCGACAACCGCTTTGGCGGCAACGCCTATGCCGCCTTGCTGCAAGCCGTGACCGGGCGCACGGCGCAGTTGATGGCACAGTGGCAGGCCATCGGGTTCTGCCATGGCGTCATGAACACCGACAACATGAGCATTCTGGGCCTGACCATCGACTACGGTCCCTTCCAGTTCCTGGACGCCTACGACCCCGGCCACATCTGCAACCACTCGGACCACCAGGGCCGCTATGCCTTTCACAAACAGCCCGGCGTGGCGTACTGGAACCTGTATTGCCTGGGGCAGGCGTTGCTACCCCTGATTGGCGAACAGGAGCAGGCCATCGCCGCCCTGGAGACCTACAAGACCCTGTACCCCCAGGCCTTTGCGGCTCGCATGGCGGCCAAACTGGGTTTTTCCCAGGCACCCGACGGCCTGCAGGCGCTGGTGGACGAAGTGCTGCGCCTGATGGCTGCCGATCGGGTGGACTACACCATCTTCTGGCGCCGCTTGAGCCACTGGGCACGCCAGCCCTCGCTGGCCGATACCTCGGTTCGCGACCTGTTTCTGGACAGCGCCGGCATCGAACGCTGGTTGCTACAATTTTCAGAGCACGTTGCGCAGCCTGCAAGCGGGTTTTTTGCTGATTTGATGCTCAGAACCAACCCCAAGTTCGTGTTGCGGAACCATTTGGGCGAATTGGCCATCCAAGCGGCCAGAGCCAAGGATTTTTCCGTGGTCGCGCAATTGCTGGATGTGCTGGAGCGCCCTTTTGATGAACACCCTGCGTTTGAAGCGTATGCCGACTTCCCACCCGACTGGGCCGGCAGCATCGCCATCAGCTGCAGTTCCTGACCCCCTCACCGGACCCCTGAACCATGACCTACCCCATCCAGAAAACCGAAGCCCAGTGGCAGGCCGAGCTGCAGGCCAAAGGGGCTGAGCCCCGTGCGTTCGAGGTTACCCGTCACGCCGCCACTGAGCGCCCCTTCACCGGCAAGTACGAGGCCCTTTGGGCGGATGGCAGCTACCACTGCATCTGCTGCGGCAACACCTTGTTCGATGCCGATACCAAGTTCGACGCCGGCTGCGGCTGGCCCAGCTTTTCGCAGGCCAAGGCGGGGGCCATTACCGAAATCACCGACCGCAGCCACGGCATGGTGCGTGTGGAAACGGTGTGCAGCCAGTGCGGCGCGCACCTGGGCCATGTGTTCGAAGACGGCCCGGCCCCCACGGGCCTGCGCTACTGCATGAACTCGGCCTCGCTACACTTCGTACCTGCATGAAGATACTGATCGACTTTTTTCCCCTCCTGCTCTTCTTTGGCGCCTACAAGCTGTTCGACATCTACGTCGGAACCGCGGTGCTGATGGCAGCCACGGCGCTGCAGATGGCGTTGATTTACGGCATTGACCGCAAACTCCAGGCCATGCACAAGGTCACGCTGGCGCTGGTGCTGCTGTTTGGCACCCTGACGCTGGTCCTGCACGACGATCGCTTCATCAAGTGGAAGCCCACCGTGCTGTACACCGCCATGGCCATCGCGCTGGCGGTTGCCATCTGGGTGATGCACAAGAACTTCCTCAAGCTGCTGCTGGGCAGCCAGCTGGCGCTGCCAGAACCGGTCTGGCACCGGCTCAACGTGGCCTGGGTGGTGTACTGCGCTTTCATGGCGCTGAGCAACGCCTACGTGGTGGTGTACTAC
The DNA here is from genome assembly GCA_019449595.1 of Rhodoferax sp. Taxonomy (GTDB): domain Bacteria; phylum Pseudomonadota; class Gammaproteobacteria; order Burkholderiales; family Burkholderiaceae_C; genus Allorhodoferax. The sequence goes on from JAGRPL010000004.1 coordinate 1,085,338, forward strand.
AGCACCGAAGCCTGGGTGAGCTTCAAACTCTGGGGCTACGTCTTTCCGCTTGTTTTCATCATCGGACAGGGGCTGTATATCGCGCCCCATCTCCGGGCCAACGAATCTTCTGACACAGGACCCACACCATGACCACTTCCGCCCCCACCGCCGCCCGGCTCGAAGAGCGCCTGCGCGCGCGCCTGGCCCCCACCCGGCTGGAGGTGCTGGACGAAAGCTTCCAGCACAACGGCCACGCCGGGGCCAACGGCACGGGTTTCGGGACCCATTTCCGGGTTCGCATCGCTTCGGAACTTTTTGCCGGCAAGAACCGGGTTGCACGCCATCGCCTTGTGTATGATGCACTGCAAGATTTCATTGATCAGGGCCTGCACGCCCTGGCCATTGAAGCCGAAGAAACACACCCCCATACCAGCGCTTAGTACGATCTCGCATCCCTGAAGGAAAACGCATGAAGAAGCAAATTCTGTCCGCCCTCACCCTGACCGCCCTGCTGGCGGCGGCAGCGCCCGCAGCTTGGGCCCAAAACGTCGCCATCGTCAACGGCAAGGCCGTGCCGTTGTCGCGCGTGGAGGTGCTGACACAACAAATGGCCCGCTCGGGCCGCCAGGTCACGCCGGAAATGCAGGGACAGATCAAGGACGAAGTCATTGCCCGTGAAATCTTCATGCAGGAAGCCCAGGCCCGCGGACTGGACGCCACGGAAGACTTCAAGAACCAGATGGACCTGGCCCGCCAGGCCATCCTGATCCGTGAGCTGTTCACGGATTACCAGAAGAAGAACCCGGTGTCCGATGCCGAAGTCAAGGCCGAATACGACAAGTTTGTCGCCGCCAACGCCGGCAAGGAATACAGCGCCCACCACATCCTGGTGGAAACGGAAGACCAGGCCAAGGCCATCATTGCGCAGCTGAAAAAAGGCGGCAAGTTTGAAGCCATTGCCAAGAAATCCTCCAAGGACCCCGGCTCCGGCGCCAACGGCGGCGCGCTGGACTGGGCCAGCCCCAGCAACTACGTGAAGGAATTCTCCGACGCGCTGGTGGCCCTGTCCAAGGGCAAGATCACCGAAACACCGGTCAAGACCCAGTTCGGTTACCACATCATTCGCCTGGACGACGTGCGTGAAGCCCAGTTGCCCAAGTTCGAGGAAGTGAAGCCCCAAATTGCCCAGCAGTTGCAGCAACAGCGCATGGTCAAGTTCCAGGAAGACCTGCGCAGCAAGGCCAAGGTCGAATAAACCTTCCGGGCAGCTGGTCCCCGATGCAAAACGCGGCCTTGGCCGCGTTTTTTTATGCCTGTCGTTGCGCGATGCGATTACTATTACCCTATAGGCCGTATGGAATAGCCAGAAGAACGAGGACACACGCCATGGACGTAGCCGGGATCACCCTGACCGAAGAGAACGGCCAAGTGCTGTTGCACAGCCAGCCAACGGCCGGACGCACCGTGGTCGACTCGGAATTGCTGCACGCCCTGCTGGAGCAGCACGGGTTTGGCGGATGCCTCCTCCATGAAGCCGCCATCGCCACGGCCGCCAGCGACTGCAACACCCACACCACTCCATTTACGGCCCACCTGGCAGACCGGCTGGACGCCACCGTCGGCGTCCGGATTGCGGCCGATGAGATGTCCGCCGAGTTGACTCTCACGCCCGCGCACGGCGGCAAAACCGCCTGCGCCGAAGATGTGATCCACCTGCTGGAAGCTGCCGGCGTGGTGTTCGGCATCGACGAAGCCGCTGTGCGCCAGATCTGCGCCCAGGGTCACGCCAGCCATGTCCCCGTTGCCCACGGTGCGCCGCCCGTCAACGGCAACCCCACCATTTTCGAGGCGCTGATTCCGCAGACCGCGGACCGCGCCCCCAAGGTGGATGCGGACGGGTTCATCGATTACCGCGAGCGTGGCGACATCTGCGTGGTGCATGCCGGTGCCGAACTCATGCGCCGCATTCCCCCGACGGCGGGGGTGGACGGCCACACCGTGCGGGGCCGCGTGCTGCCGTCCCATGCCGGGCGGGACGAGCCCTTTGCGCCTCAGCTCTCCGGCGCACAAGTGGCCCCGCAAGACCCCAACCTGCTGCAGGCGCAAGTGTCCGGGCAACCCGTGCTGGTTCCCAACGGCGTCATGGTCGAGCCTATTTTGCGTGTCAAGGAAGTTAACCTCAACACCGGCAACATCCAGTTCGAAGGCACCGTGCAGATTGACGGCGAAGTGATCCAGGGCATGAAAGTCCGCGCCAGCGGCGACATTCTGGTGGGCGGCACGGTGGACGGTGCCCTGCTCGAAGCCGGCGGCAACATCCAGATCGGTGGCGGCATCATTGCCCAGGCCGACGTGCGGGCGGCCGGTTCGGTGAACGCGCGCTTTGCCGAGGGCGCCAGCATCCGCTCGGGCACAGTGATTGCGCTGGATGACGCGGCCCTGCAATGCGATCTGCAGGCCCTCAACCAGATCATCATTGGCGTCAAATCCCCCCAACGCGGGCGCCTGGCCGGAGGTTCCGCCACGACCATGATGCTGCTGCGCGTGCCCGTCCTGGGCTCCAACCAGGGCGGCGTCACCCGGGTGCTGGTGGGAACCAACCCGGAACTGGAAACCCAGCGCAAGGCGCTAGAAGAGCGCCTTGAAAAGGAAAAAACCAACGAGGAGAACCTCAAGAAGCTGGTCCACCACCTGACCACGGCCGGCGACCCCAAGGGTATGCTGGAGCGGGTTAAGGGCGCCTGGCAGCAGGCGGTCCAGGCCTGGGCCCAGTCCCTGGTTGAACGCGAGGAGCTGGAAAAACAGCTGGCCCTGACGCAGGGGGCCGAGGTGGAAATTGGGGTGAGCGTGGCGGGGGCCGTAGACCTGGCATTTGGCCAGAAAGTGGCCCACCTGCGCACGGAATTCGACGCCGGCGTCTTTTCGATCGACGCCGAGGCTCACATCCTCTTTACCGACCGATCGGGAAACGCCAAGCCCGTTGCCTGACTGCACCCGGGCCGGACTGGGATAATCGCAGCATGTCCCTGCCCGATTACCAGCTTGAACTCTTGGCCCCGGCGCGTGATGCCGACATCGGCATCGAAGCCGTCAACCACGGTGCCGACGCCGTCTACATTGGCGGCCCGGGCTTCGGCGCGCGCTCCAGCGCCGACAACAGCCTCTCCGACATCGCCCGCCTGGTGCGCCACGCCCACCGCTTCAACAGCCGCATCTTCGTCACCCTCAACACCATCCTGCGTGACGAGGAACTGGAGCCCGCCCGCAAGCTGGCCTGGCAGCTCCATGACGCCGGCGTGGACGCCCTCATCATCCAGGACATGGGCCTGCTGGAACTGGACCTGCCCCCCATCCAGCTGCATGCCAGCACCCAAACCGATATCCGCACACCCGAGAAGGCGCGCTTCCTGCAGGACGTGGGTCTGTCGCAGATCGTGCTGGCGCGCGAACTGACACTGGAGCAGATTGCCGCCATCCGCGCCGTGACCGACCCTGCCCGCTGCACCCTGGAATTCTTTGTGCACGGCGCCCTGTGCGTGGCCTACAGCGGCCAGTGCTACATCAGCCACGCCCATACCGGGCGCAGCGCCAATCGCGGCGAATGCAGCCAGGCCTGCCGCCTGCCTTACCAGGTGGTGGATGCCAAGGGCCGCTTCGTGGCGCACGACAAGCACGTGCTCTCCATGAAGGACAACAACCAGAGCGCCAACCTGGCCGCGCTGGTGGATGCGGGCGTGCGCAGCTTCAAGATCGAGGGCCGCTACAAGGACATGGGCTATGTGAAGAACATCACCGCCCACTACCGCACGCTGCTGGACGAACTCATTGAAGCCCGCGAAGGCTCCGACGCGCCCCTGGCCCGTGCCAGCAGCGGACGCACCACCTTCACCTTCACGCCCGACCCCGACCAGAACTTCAACCGCGAGTTCACCGACTACTTTGTGCAAGGCCGGCAGATGGACATTGGCGCCTTCGACAGCCCCAAGAACCCGGGTCAGCCCATTGGCTACGTGACCCAGGTCGGCCCCAACTGGGTGGAGCTGGAACTGACCGACCGGAGCATGGCGCTGCACAACGGCGACGGCCTGTGCTACTACGACCTGCAGAAGGAACTGGTGGGCATGGCCATCAACCGGGCCGAAGCCGTGAACGCGGCCAAGGGCCGCTGGCGCGTGTTCCCCAAGGACACCGTGGCGGGCCTGAAGGACCTGCGCAAGGGCCTGGAGGTCAACCGCAACCGCGACGTGGACTGGGTGCGCGTGCTGGATAAGAAGTCCAGCGACCGGCGCATAGGCGTCTGGGCCGCCCTGTCCGCCACATCGGATGGCATGGCCCTGTCTTACACCGACGAGGACGGCTGCGTGGGCGAGGTCCAGACCGATCTGCCTCCCGAACCCGCCAAGGACTCTGCCGCCGCCGACGCCAGCAACCGCGCCCAGATCGGTAAACTGGGCGCTACTATTTTTGAAGCAATTGACGCAGATGTCGCGGGCGCCAGCGGCCTGTTTGTGCCCGCATCGGTGCTCAATGCCCTGCGCCGCGGGGCGATCGAGGCCCTGGAAACCTCACGCGCCCAGGCCTGGCAGCGCCTGGAACGCGCCACGTCCGTGCAGCCACCGGTCCCCTACCCGGAAGACACGCTGAGCTACCTGGGCAATGTGTACAACACCTCCGCCCACAACTTTTACGCCCGCCACGGCGTGCGGGTCATCGACGCCGCTTTCGAAGCCAACGAGGAGCTCGGCGAAGTCAGCCTGATGATCACCAAGCACTGCGTGCGTTTCTCCCTGAGCCTGTGCCCCAAGCAGGCCAAGGGCGTGGTGGGCGTGCAGGGCCAGGTCCGGGCCGAGCCCTTGCAACTCATCAACGGCAAGGAAAAACTCACCCTGCGCTTTGACTGCAAGCCCTGCGAGATGCACGTGGTGGGCAAGATGAAGACCTCGGTGCTGAACCAGGCCCGCAAGGACTTGGCGGCTGCGGCCGACGGCGTCCCCCTGACCTTTCACCGCACACGGCCCACTGACGCATTCGGCCACTGAGCTGCCTTGTCAATACCTGCGAACTCCCTGCCTATCCACCCATGAATTTCTTCAACCGACTGGTTTCCAAGGTGCGGACCCAACGTACCAACCGCCAACTGGGCGCCGTGCTGGCCTTTGTGGCCGGGGCCGTCAACGCCGGAGGCTTCCTGGCCGTCAAGCGCTACACCTCGCACATGACGGGCATCGTGTCCGAAGTGGCGGACGACCTGGTGCTGGGCGAACTGACGCTGGCCCTGACGGGCCTGATGTTCCTGATGGCCTTCATGGCGGGGGCCGCCACCACGGCCATGATGATCAACTGGGCACGCCGGCGGCAAATGTACGGCGAATACGCGCTGCCGCTGATGTGGGAAGCTGTGTTCCTGCTGGCGTTTGGCCTGCTGGGCGCCAACCTGGACGTGTGGATTGACGTGTTCGTTCCCACCACGGTGCTGATCCTGTGTTTCATCATGGGCTTGCAGAACGCCATCGTCACCAAGATCTCGCGGGCCGAGATCCGCACCACCCACATGACCGGCATCGTGACGGACCTGGGCATCGAGATCGGGCGACTGTTCTACTGGAACCGCTCGCACAGCGCCAACGCCACCCACTTCGTCCGCGCCGATCGCGACCGGCTGGCCATCCATGCCACGATTCTGGCGCTGTTCTTCTCCGGCGGCATTGTGGGGGCCATCGCCTTCAAGGCCATCGGGTTTTACGCCACGGTCCCCATTGCCGCCCTGCTGATGGTGCTGGCCAGTCCGCCCCTGTGGAAAGACATTACCGAAGATGTTTGAACATCTTGGACGCAATGCGCTCGGAAATGCGCATGCTGCGCGGGCCGGGTAGCAACTCGAACGGCTCTCCCGCGCCCACGGTACCGGGCACGTCCACTGCCAGGTAGAAACCGCAAAAGCCGCTCTGTGCCATCATCTTGACCGCCATGTTGAAGCCCATGGCGGCGTTGAACTTGTAGCAGGGTTCCCGGGGCTGCGTCACCCGCAGGGCGCAGTGGGCAAAGCGCAGCACGTCCCCCACCCAGACCTCGCTTTCCAGCAGCCCCTGCAGGGTGAGGTTCTCGCCAATGGAGCCGTGCGGCAGCTGGGTGTCGATGCCGGCCACGCCGGCATCTTGGCGGGCGTTGCGCCAGAAATCGTAATGTTCCACCGGGTAGGCATACACCGCCTTGTCGAGCCCGCCGTGGACCGACAGGTCGGCCTGTTCGTCGCCATGCAGGCCCAGCGCGCCGACACCCACCGGCCCTTCCACCGCCGTCTTGTGAATGGCCGAGAGAATGGAGCGCCCGGAAATGGTGATCTTGCGGGCCTGGGCGACCTGGACGCCCAGCACCGACCGTGCAGATGCAGACATGGTTTGCGCTCCTACAACGGCTGCTGGACCACTGTGCCGGCGCGGCTGGAGTAGCGCACGGTGGCGTCCAGCGTCTCGACCTGCACCGTGGCGGCGCGCCGGTATACCTGGGCCCTAAGCCAGTCGCACTCGGCTTGCAGTGCCTCCGCGTCACCCAGCCGGGTGTGCCAGACCTTCTGCTCAGCGTTCCAGCGGTAGCCCCGGGCCTTGAGCAGGTCCTTGGCGTCAAACGGGGCTGCGGTGGCCTGCAGGCGGTAGCTGGGCTTGCGGCCCTGCTCCACCAGCTGGGCCAGGCCGGTATGGGCCTGCCCCGGCAAGGGGGCGGCCAGTACCGCCAGCAGTGCGTGGCAGTCCATCTCGGCGCGGTGGGCGTCGTAGAACCAGCCCATCTCCAGCGCCAGGTTTTCCAGCTTGGCCGAGCCGCGCCCGTAGTCCTTCCAGCCGATGTCGGCAAACGAGCAGGCCCAGGCCAGCTCGCGGAAGCGGGACAGGCGGGCCTCGGCAAACGGACGGTCAAACCCGGCATTGTGTGCAATCACCAGATCGGCGCCGTCCAGCAACTGTGCCACCCTCGCCTCGTCCAGGCGCTGGCCTTTCACCATGGCGTTGCTGATGCCGGTGATGCCCTCGATCTCCTTGGGAATGGGGATGCCGGGGTCTTCCAGGCCGTCATAGACCTGCACTTCGCCCACCGGCAGACCGGTGGCCCGGTCCACATCGACCCGCAACAGCGCCAGTTCGATGATTTTTTCCTTGGACTGGTCCAGGCCCGTGGTCTCGGTGTCGAGCACCACCACGCGGCACACGTCCTGCCCGTCGGCGGCCGGCGGCCACCGCAGACGCGGTTGCAGGCGGCGCAGCACGCGGTAGTCGGGGTGGGCTTCCAGCACGCGGGCCAGGGATTCGGCGTCCTGCGCCGGTGCCGCGGACGCCGCTGGGGTGGCCGCGGGCATGGTCTTGCGTGGAGCCCGCTTCTTGGGCGGGACAGATACCGTGGGAAGCTCCGCCACAAAGGCAAAGTCGAGCTGGTTGTTGTTCAATGGTCCACCTTGGGGAACGGAAAAATGCGGGTGCGAAAACTGCCATTATCATCGTCCACACCCGCCCCATCCCTCCAACCCATCCGTATTTATGGCCACGACATCCACTCCCGCTGCTGCTCCCAAACCGGTCCGTCCCCTCAAGGGCGTGCGCGTCCTCAGTCTGGCGCTGAACCTGCCCGGCCCGGCGGCGTTGATGCGCTGCGCGCAAATGGGCGCCACCTGCGTCAAGCTGGAACCCCCGGCCCACCCCAGCGCGCCCAAGGGCACCTCGGGCGACCCCATGGGCCTGTACAACCGCGCAGCCTACGATGTACTGCACCAGGGTGTGCGCGTGGCCACCGCTGATCTCAAGTCCGAAAAAGGCCAGAAGGCCCTGCACCGCGAGCTGGCCAAGACCGACGTGCTGCTCACGTCTTTTCGGCCCTCGGCCCTGAGCAAGCTGGGCCTCGAATGGAAAGCGCTGCACAAGCAGTACCCCAATCTGTCGCTGGTGGCCATCGTGGGCGCGCCGGGCGCGCGGGCGGAGGAACCTGGCCATGACCTGACCTACCTGGCTGAAAACGACCTGATTGGCAGCCTGGACCTGCCCCCCACGCTGTACGCGGACATGGGTGGCTCGCTCATGGCCTCCGAGGCGGTGCTCAAGGCCCGCCTGCACCAGCTGCAAAAGGGCAAGGGGGCACGCTTTGACATCGCCCTGTCGGATGCGGCCGGGTATCTGGCCCTGCCCCGCAGTTGGGGTCTGACCAAACCCGGCTCGGCCGTGGGCGGCGGCCACGCCGGCTACCGCGTCTACCCCTGCAAGGACGGGCGTGTGGCCGTGGCGGCGCTAGAGCCGCACTTTGCAGCGTCGCTGGCCGCGGCGGTGGGGCTAAAGGCCTCCCACATCATGGCCATGTTCGCACCGGAAACCCACCAGGCGATTGCCGCGTTCCTGCTCACGCAGACACGCAAGCAACTGGACCAGCTGGCCGCGGCAAAAGACATTCCGCTGCACACGCTGGCCTGATTGCGGCGCGCGGATGCTACAAATTCAATAGCTGTCTGCGCAGGTTTCACGGCGCCTGGATGCCTGAACAACCCTAAAAAACCCGCTCGACCTGGTAGCCCCGCCGCGCCAGCAAGGCGGGAATGCCGATGGCGCCGGTCATGTGCATGGCGCCTACCGCCACAAAGAGCTTGTGCCCCTGGGCGTGGAGCTGGTCAATGCGCTGGGCCAGGCCGGGGTTGCGGTCGTCCAGCAGGCGGCGCATCAGCTTCTTGTCCAGCGGGGTGTTGGCACACTGGCACCACTGGCTGTAGCGCTCCAGTTCCGCCAGCTCCCCGTTTTCCCACACCTGGGCCGACTTGAGCAACACCGTGTGCACGCGGTCGGAGTCCAGGTCGTCCAGCCCTTCGCGCACCACCGTTTCGGCTTCGGCGGCATTGCGCGCCAGCAGGGTCTTGAGCTGCAGGGCCACCGTTTCCAGCGACACCACGGGCCGCCCGCTGCCGTGCGCCAGGATGGACAGCAGGATTTCCGAGCCAAAGCTGGGCTCCAGCCCGTCTGGCCGCCCCACCAGCGTGGACAGGGTATAGACCAGCATTTCTGGCGCCGCCTGGCTGGTGGCGTCTGCCGGCAGGCACTGCGCCTGCAGCGCCCGCAGCAGGCGGCTTTGCAGCGCGGCGGGCAGCGGGTACGCCTTGGCGTGGGCCATGCCGGCGGCCATTTCGCGCTGCACGGTTTCGTCCAGCGGGTCGAGCTCCAGCGCCACGGTGTCGGTTTCCTGCAGCGCCCGTTGCACCGAGGGCCCGGGCGCCATCCACTCGGCCCGCCCCACGTGCAGCGTACCGTACAGATAGGAGGCATGACCGCCTTTGGTGACGCGCCACAACAGGCCGCGGTCGCGAGCCTGCGCCGCTGCGGTCTGGAACAGTTCCGGGGTAAACGGCTGAGCAGCCGGGGGGCATTGCGGCGCGTTCTGCGTGGCGCCCACCGGTGCGGCAACGCACAGCAGCCATGCCAGGCCAAGAGACCAGAGTACTTTCACGCGAACCTCCCTGTTGTGAACAGGCAGTGTAAAGGCGCCAGCGGCGCCCCGGTCAACGCGGTTTGCGTGCCGGCTTGCCGCCTGCGCGCTTGGCGCCCGTGTCACGCGGCGGCAGCCCGGTGTGCTGGGTCAGAATACGACCCGGCTTGGGCTTTTCCGTGACCATGGTGGGAATGGTGAGGAAGTTGTCCTTCTTGCGCGAGCCGCAGCCGCCGTCGCCGGTGCCCATAGGCTGGTAGGTCGGAATCAGGTGGTGCTTGCCGTTGCCGATCAGGTCGGCACGGCCCATGGCCTTCAGCGCATCGCGCAGCAGCGGCCAGTTCTTGGGGTCGTGGTAGCGCAGAAAGGCCTTGTGCAGGCGGCGGCGCTTTTCACCGCGCACCACGTCCACCTTTTCGCCCCGCTCGTCGCGGTGCACGCCCTTGAGGGTGTTGATGCCGGTGTGGTACATGGCCGTGGCCGTGGCCATGGTGCTGGGATAGAAGGTCTGCACCTGGTCGGCGCGGAAACCATGCTTCTTCAGCCAGATGGCCAGGTTCATCATGTCCTCGTCGCTGGTGCCCGGGTGGGCGGCGATGAAGTAGGGAATCAGGAACTGCTTCTTGCCCGCTTCCAGGGTGAACTTGTCAAACAGCGTCTTGAACTTGTCGTAGTTGCCGATGCCCGGCTTCATCATCTTGGTCAGCGGACCGCTCTCGGTGTGCTCGGGGGCGATCTTGAGATAGCCGCCCACGTGGTGGGTGACCAGCTCCTTCACGTATTCGGGGCTCTGGATGGCCAGGTCGTAGCGCAGGCCGGAGCCGATCAGGATCTTCTTCACGCCCTTGAGCGCACGGCCGCGGCGGTAGATGGAAATCAGCGGGTCGTGGTTGGTGGTCAGGTTCTGGCAGATGCCGGGGTAGACGCAGCTGGGCTTGCGGCAGGCGGCCTCGATCTCGGGGCTGCGGCAGCCCAGCCGGTACATGTTGGCCGTGGGGCCGCCCAGGTCGGAGATGGTGCCGGTGAAGCCCTTGACCTTGTCGCGGATGTCCTCGATCTCGCGGATCACCGACTCTTCGGAGCGGCTCTGGATGATGCGGCCCTCATGCTCGGTGATGGAGCAGAAGGTACAGCCGCCAAAGCAGCCGCGCATGATGTTGATGGAGAAGCGGATCATCTCCCACGCCGGAATCTTGGTGGCGTGGTCGTGGCTGCCGTTCTCGTCAGCATAGGCCGGGTGCGGGCTGCGCGCATACGGCAGGTCGAACACGTAGTCCATCTCGGCCGTGGTCAGCGGAATGGGCGGCGGGTTGATCCAGACGTCGCGGGCGGTCACGCCTTCGCCGTGGGCCTGCACCAGGGCGCGGGCGTTGCCGGGGTTGGTTTCCAGGTGCAGGATGCGGCTGGCATGGGCGTACAGCACCGGGTCGCTCTTGACCGCTTCAAAACTGGGCAGGCGGATGACGGAGCGATCCCGCGGCGGCAGCTTCTGGCCGCCTTTGCCCTGCAGTGCCGGATTGGGCACAAAATTCAAGGGTTTTTCGGCCACAGAAGCCGTAGCTGCTGCGTCAGGGGCTCCTGAATTGATAGCGCCAGGCGCGCCTTTCGGCTCGCTTTCCTCCTTGGCGCAGCTGCTGCCCTGCCCGGCGGCTTGCTCGCTGGTGGTCTGGTAGGGGTTGATGTGGTCTTCCACACGTCCGGGGGTGTCCACGCTGGTGGAGTCGATCTCGAACCAGCCCTTGCCGGTCTCGTCGTCGGGGCGGCGCACAAAAGCGGTGCCGCGCACGTCGGTGATGCGCTGCACCAGCTCGCGGGCAGCCAAGCGGTGGGCAATTTCCACAATGGCGCGGTCGGCATTGCCGAACAGCAGCAGGTCGCACTTGGCGTCTACCACGATGGAGCGGCGCACCTTGTCGCTCCAGTAGTCGTAGTGGGCGATGCGGCGCAGGCTGCCTTCGATGCCGCCAAGCACGATGGGCACGTCCTTGAAGGCCTCGCGGCAGCGCTGGCTGTAGACAATGGCCGCGTGGTCGGGGCGCTTGTTGCCCTCGGCACCGGGGGTGTAGGCGTCGTCGCTGCGGATCTTGCGGTCCGCCGTGTAGCGGTTGATCATGGAATCCATGTTGCCCGCTGTCACGGCCCAGAACAGGTTGGGCTTGCCCAGCACCTTGAAGGGGTCGGCGCTCTGCCAGTCGGGCTGGGCGATGATGCCCACGCGAAAGCCCTGTGCCTCCAGCAGCCGGCCGATCACCGCCATGCCGAAGCTGGGGTGGTCCACATAGGCGTCGCCGGTGACCAGCACGATGTCGCAGCTGTCCCAGCCCAGCTGCTCCATCTCGGCGCGGCTCATGGGCAAGAAGCGGGACGTGCCGAAGCGCGCGGCCCAGTATTTGCGGTAACTGGTCAGCGGCTTGGCGGCGCGCGGAAAATGGGAGACGTCTACAAAGGCGTTCATGGGACTTTCGGGTAACCCCGCATTTTAAAGTCCCACGCTGGGCAATGCACCCTAAAGGGGTACTCGGGCTGGCGCGTCCACGGCCACAAACTGCCCCAACGCGGCGCTGCGCTCCCCCAGCACCAGCAGCCGCATGGCCAGCTCCACCTGCGCGGGCGTCACGGCCGGCTCGGGCGCCTGCCCCTGCAAATGCGCACACAGCTGGGCGTAGTAGGCGAGATAGTTGCCCGGCAGCTCCGGCGCCGGCGTCACCACCGGCCCGCTGCCGGTCTGCACAGTGATGGAGCCTACCTGCGGGTCGCGGCCCCAGCCGGCGGGGCCTTGGCCGCTGGCGTCCCACCCGGGGCGGCCGCCGGCCTTGAGCGCGTCTTCCTGCACGTCCAGACCGTATTTGACGAAGGAACCCCGGGTGCCGTGCACCACAAAGCGCGGGCCCACTGTCGGCACCAGCGCGCTGCCGTGCAGCAGCACGCGCAGACCCGGATGACTGGTGGTGTAGCGCAGCTGGGCATGGAAATAGTCATTCACCTGCGCACCGTCACGCTGGCAGGCCAGGTCCACCAGCAGGTCGTCGGGTGCGCCGAACAGCTGCAGACACTGGTCCACCAGGTGGGCGCCCAGGTCGAACCACAGGCCGGAGCCCGGCAGGTTCTGCTCGCGCCAGCGGTCCGGCACCACCGGGCGGTAGCGGTCGAAATGCGACTCGAAGTGCACGATGCGGCCCAGCACCCCGCTGGCTAGCACCTGGCGCAGGGCCAGAAAGTCGGCGTCCCAGCGCCGGTTCTGGAACACCGTCAGCACGCGGCCCACGGTCTGGGCCGTCTGCAGCAGGTCCTGCGTCTGCTCCAGGGTCACGGTGCAGGGCTTGTCCACCACCACATGCTTGCCCGCCAGCAGGGCAGCGCGGGCCAGGAGGTAGTGGCTTTCGTTGCCGGTGGCAATCACCACCAGATCGGTGTGCGGGTCGGCGAAGGCATCCTCGGGCGTAGCCACCACGGCCACCTGCGGCCAGTCCGCCAGCACCTGCTGTGGCTTGGAGGAGCACACGCACGCCAGCTGCAGCCCTGGCACACCGCTGATCAGCGGGGCGTGGAAGATGCGGGCGGCGTTGCCGTAGCCGATGAGGGCCACGCGCACGGGCGCCGGCAAATGCGGGGGGGACGGGGGATGTGCCATGGGTCCATCATCCCACCGAAGGGCCGGTTGCACCCCCCATGCCCGTAGAAACCCCAATGCCCGGCCGGCTCCTGGCATCCAATTTGCGTGGCTTAGCCCGTAGAATGATTTTTTTCTTTTTCAACCTGCCGGGGTTGCACCCCGGTTTCTCAAAGGACCCTTCCATGAAGAAACTTTTGCTGGCTGTTGCGCTGGGATCGCTCTGCGCCGCTTCGTTTGCACAGGGCAAAGACCTCAAGGTCGCCATTGACCCCACCTACGAGCCCTTCACGTTCAAGACGGCCGACGGCAAGCCCACCGGCTTTGACGTGGACATCGCCAGCGCCCTGTGCGAGCAGGTCAAGCGCAAATGCGTGTTCGTGGAACAGGTCTGGGACAGCATGATTCCCGGCCTGCAAGCCAAGAAATACGACGTGATCATCAGCTCGATGTCCATCACCGAAGACCGCCTGAAGGTCATCGACTTCACCGACAAGTACTACAACACGCCCAGCCGCGTGGTGCTGAAGAAGGACGTGAAATATACCGGCCCGGCCTCCACCAAGGGCAAGAAGATCGGCGTGCTCAAGGGCAGCACCCAGGAAAAATACGCCATGGGTGAACTCAAGACCGTCGGCGCCGACGTGGTGCCCTACGAAGCCCAGGACCAGGTCTACCTGGACATCAAGGCCGGCCGTCTGGACGGCACGGTGGCAGATTACGTGGAAGTCACCGGTGGCTTCCTGAGCAAGCCCGAAGGCAAGGACTACGAGTTGAAGGGAGAAGAGCTCTACACCAAGAAGTACTTTGGCGAAGGCGTGGGCATTGGTCTGCGCAAGGGCCAGGGCGCCCTGAAGACAGAGCTGAACGCAGCCATCAAGGCCATCCGCGCCAACGGTACCTACAAGAAGATCAACGACAAATACTTCAAGTTCGACGTTTACGGTAAATAATCAGGCCCTAATCCTGGCGTCGACGCAGGGGGTTGCCCCGCGTCGACGTTTCTTTTTGTTGGGTCTGACATTTTCATGAACGGTTATTTCACCGCCATCCTGCAAGGCGCCGTGCTGACGGTGGGCGTGTCCCTGTGCGCGCTGCTGGTTTCGATCATCCTGGGCCTGCTGGGCGCCGGCGCCAAGCTCTCGGGGCACCGGGTGCTGGTGGCGCTGGCCACCGTGTACACCACCATCATCCGCGGCATCCCCGAACTGGTGCTGATGCTGCTGGTCTTCTACGGCGGCACGATCGGGTTGAACAACCTGCTGGAATGGATGGGCAGCGAGGACACGGTGGACATCAACCCCTTCGTGGCCGGGGTGCTGACCATCGGCTTCATCTATGGCGCCTACATGACGGAAACCTTCCGCGGCGCCATCCTGTCCATCCCCAAGGGGCAGATGGAAGCCGCCTGGGCCTTTGGCATGGGCCGCACCCAGACCTTCCTGCGCATCACCGCCCCGCAGATGGTGCGCTACGCCCTGCCCGGCTTCACCAACAACTGGCTGGTGCTGATCAAGGCCACCGCCCTGGTGAGCCTGATCGGCCTGCAAGAGATGACCTACATCGCCAAGCAGGCCAGCGCCGCCACGCGCTCACCCTTCACGTTCTTCCTCTTCACGGCGGCCCTGTTCCTGATCTACACCACGGTGTCGCTGTACGCGCTGCGCCGGATCAACGCGCGCTACAGCCTGGGCACCAAGCGGGGGCAGCTGTAAATGAACTGGTCTGTCATTCTCGAGCCGCAAAACCTGGCGCTGTACGCCAGCGGCATCGTCACCACGCTGAGCCTGCTGTTTTCGTCCCTGGCCGTGGGTGCCGTCATGGCGCTGGTGTTCGCCTTGCTCCTGACCGGTCCCTGGGCGCCCCTGCGCTGGGTGGTGGGGGCCTATACCTACGTCATCCGGGGCACACCGCTGCTGATTCAGGTCTACATGATCTATTACGGCCTGGGCCAGCTGGAGTGGATCCAGGCCCGCTGGGACACGGTATGGCCCTGGACCCATTTCAAGGAACCCTTCTTCTGTGCCCTGCTGGCCTTCAGCCTGAACACCGCGGGCTACACCGCCGAGATGCTGGCCGGCGCGATCCGCGAAACCAGCGCCGGTGAAATCGAGGCCGCACAGTCCTTCGGCATGAGCCGCTTGCAGGCCATGGTGCGCATCGTGCTACCCAGCGCCCTGCGGCGCACCCTGCCCGCCTACAGCAATGAGGTGGTCATGATGCTGCACAGCACCAGCCTGGCCAGCGCCGTGCCGGCCATGCTGGATGTCACGGCCGCTGCCAGCCGCATCTATTCGGACTACTATCTGCCCTTCGAGGCCTATTTGGCCGCGGCCTCGATCTACCTCACGGCATCGTTTTGCCTGATTGGTGTCTTCAAGCTCAGCGAACGGCGCCTGCTGGCCTATCTGGCGCCGAGAAAGCACTGACACTGCCATGCGCCGCATCGACCACCCCCTGCTCGCCCCCAGCCTGGGCAGCCAGAAAACACTCACCAGTTTTCACTTCGGCACACCGGGCCAGGGCCCCAAGATCTACATCCAGGCCAGCCTGCACGCCGAAGAACTGCCGGGCATGCTGGTGGCGCACCATTTGCGCGCCCGGCTGGAAGCGGCCGATGCCGCTGGCGAGATCCGGGGAGAAGTCGTCCTGGTGCCGGTGGCCAACCCGATCGGGCTGGCGCAGCGCGTCGACCACAAGCCCATGGGCCGCTTCGAACTGGATACCTCCGAGAACTTCAACCGCCATTACCCCGACTTTGCCAAGGCCCTGCTGCCTTCGGTCCTGGCCACCCTGGGCAACGATGCGCAGGCCAACGTGGCCGCAGTGCGCCGCGCCATGGGCGAGCACCTGCGCAACTGGCAACCCGCCACCGAGCTGCAAAGCCTGCGCCACACGCTGCTGACGCTGGCCCACGACGCCGACTGCGTGCTGGACCTGCACTGCGACTGCGAAGCCGTGATGCACTTCTATACCGAGGAGCCCTGCTGGCCGCGCCTGGAACCACTGGCGCGCTTTCTGGGCAGCCAGGTCGTCTTGCTGGCCCGCCAGTCAGGCGGCAGCCCGTTTGACGAATGCCTGTCCGGCGTCTGGTGGCAGCTGGCCGACGCACTCCAGGCATCGGACAGCAGCGCCCCCCTGCCGCAAGGCTGCTGCAGCACCACCATTGAGTTGCGCGGAGAGGCCGACGTGGGCCACGATCTGGCGCAGGCCGATGCCCAGGCGATTTGCGCCTACCTGCAGCACACCGGCGTCCTGGCCTGTGCCGAGCGGCCCCAGCTACCCCCCTTGCGTTGCCAGCCCACCCCGCTGGCCGGTTCCGAAACCCTGAACGCACCGGCGCCCGGCGTGGTGGTTTTTGCTGCCCAGGTGGGCCAGCAGTTGCGCGCCGGCGACCTCGTGGCCGAGGTGATCGACCCTCTTTCCGGCCAGGTGCACCGCGTGGTGGCAGGCGTGGGCGGCACGCTCTATGCCCGCGTCCGCGAACGCTACGTCACTCGTGGCGGCGAGCTGGGCAAGATTGCCGGCGCCACGCCGTTTCGAACCGGGGAGCTGCTGGGCGCGTAAGCCCGGCGTCTCCCACCCCCTTTTTTCCGTTTTTGCTCCATGACTTCCAAGCCCCTCAAACTCCAGGTCGACAACATCCACAAGCGCTTTGGCAGCAACGAAGTGCTCAAAGGCGTGTCCCTGTCGGCCTACGCCGGTGACGTGATCAGCATCATTGGCAGCTCCGGGTCCGGCAAAAGCACCTTTCTGCGCTGCATCAACCTGCTGGAGAAACCCCACGAGGGCCGCATCGTGGTTGCCGGCGAAGAGCTCCTGCTGGCGCCCCAGCGCAACGGTGAACTCGGTGCGGTGGACCCCAAACAGCTGGCGCGCATCCGCACCAAGCTGGCCATGGTGTTCCAGCATTTCAACCTGTGGGCGCACATGACGGTGCTGCAAAACATCATCGAGGCACCGGTGCACGTGCTGGGCATCGAGCGCGAGCAGGCCATTGCCACCGCACGCAAGTACCTGGTCCAGGTCGGCCTGGAAGGCAAGGAAGACGCCTACCCAGCCCACCTCAGCGGTGGCCAGCAGCAGCGCGTGGCCATTGCCCGCGCCCTGGCCATCGAGCCCGAGGTCATGCTGTTTGACGAACCCACCAGCGCGCTGGACCCCGAGCTGGTCTCCGAAGTGCTCAAGGTCATGAAAAATCTGGCGCAGGAAGGCCGCACCATGGTGGTGGTGACCCACGAGATGGGCTTTGCCCGCGAGGTCTCCAACCACCTGGTCTTCCTGCACAAGGGCCTGATCGAGGAGGAAGGCAATCCGGCCCAGGTGCTGGCCGCACCCAAGAGCGAGCGTCTGGCACAATTCCTCTCCGGCAACCTCAAATAAGGGCTTAAGCCCCCGCAGACACTGCGCAGACAGCTATTAAATCAATAGCATCCATTTTCACCATGCGTGCCCCGGGCACGCAGAAAGCCACCCGACATGCTGAATTTTTTACCTGGCCCGCTGGTCGGCCTGATCGCCTCGCTGCTCATGGTGCTCAATGTGCTGTTCTGGGTGCCCGTACTGCTGTTCTTTGCCGCCCTCAAGCTGGTCCTGCCGTTCAAGCGGGTGCGCCTGCTCATAGACCCCATCCTGCTGTGGATTGCCGAGCGCTGGATCAGCGGCAACAGCGGATGGATGAACCTGACCCAGCGCACCACCTGGGACGTGCAGGGCATTGACGGCCTGAACCCGCGCAACTGGTACCTGGTCAACAGCAACCACCAGTCGTGGGTCGACATCCTGGTGCTGCAGCACCTGCTGAACCGGCGCATCCCGCTGCTGAAGTTCTTCATCAAGCATGAGCTCATCTGGGTGCCCATCATGGGCCTGGCCTGGTGGGCGCTGGAGTTTCCCTTCATGCGCCGCCACAGCGAGGATTACCTCAAGAAGCACCCCGAAATGCGTGGCAAGGACCAGGAAACCACCCGCAAGGCCTGCGAGAAATACGCCCTCATTCCCACCAGCGTGATGAACTTCCTGGAAGGCACCCGCTTCACCCAGGCCAAGCACGACCGGCAGCAGTCCCCCTACCAGCACCTGCTCAAGCCCAAGGCCGGCGGCATGGCGCTGGCGCTCAACGCCATGGGCGACAAGTTCCGGGCCATTCTGGATGTGACCATCGTGTACCCCGACGGCGCCCCCGCGTTCTGGGACTTTCTCAAGGGCAAGATGCACCGTGTGGTGGTGCGGGTGCGCTCCCTGCCCGTGCCCCAGCATCTGCTGACCGGCAATTACGCCGAGGACCCGGCGTTTCGCGAAGCGTTCGCGCAATGGGTGCAGCAGCTCTGGCGCGAGAAGGATGCCCAGATTGGCATGCTGCTGGAAGCCGCCCGCAAGCCCCGGAGCCCGGCTGCGTAGGCGTTCTCTGCCGCTCCCATGACCGCCGTTTTCGCCCGCCCCAGGGTCGTGTTCCTGCTGGCCAGCCTGTGCTGCCTGCTCTGGGGCAGCGCCTACCCGGCCATCAAGATCGGCTACGGCCTGTTTGCCATTGCCCCCGGCGACGTGGCCACGCAACTGGTGTTTGCCGGTTACCGGTTTGTGGGCGCGGGCGCCCTGCTGCTGCTCTTTGCGGCGCTCAGCGGCAAGCCCTGGCTGGCCATCAGCCCACGCACGGGCGCGCAGCTGGCGCTGCTGGGCGTGGCGCAGACCACGCTGCAGTATGTGTTCTTCTATATCGGTCTGGCACACACCACGGGCGTCAAGGCGTCCATTCTCAATGGCGTGGGCGCGTTTTTCAGCGTGCTGCTGGCCCATTTCGTGTACCACAACGACCGCCTGAGCTGGCGCAAGATTGCCGGCTGCACGGTGGGCTTTGCCGGGGTGATGCTCGTCAACCTGGGGGGTCTGGCCGGCGCTGCCGGCTCGGGCAGCGGCCATTTCGAGTTCAGCCTGCTGGGCGAGGGCTTCTTGCTGCTGTCCTCGCTCACGCTGTCGGCTGCGTCCATGTACGGCAAACGGGTTTCGCAGGGCATGGACCCGGTGGTCATGACGGGTTACCAGCTGGGCGCAGGCGGGCTGGTACTGCTGGCCCTGGGCGGACTTGCCGGCGGCACGCTGCACGCGTTCACGCTGCAGTCCAGCGCGCTGCTGGCCTATCTGGCAGCGCTGTCCGCAGTGGCCTTTGCGCTGTGGGGAGTGCTGCTCAAGTACAACCGCGTGAGCAGCGTGTCGGTGTATTTCTTCCTCATGCCGCTGTTTGGTGCCGGCCTGTCCGCCCTGTTCCTGGGCGAAAGCATCTGGGCCTGGAAGAACCTGGCCGCCCTGGCGCTGGTGTGCCAGGGAATCTGGTGGGTTACACAAGAAAAATAGAGAAAGACCACGTGGAACGGGCGCAGGAAGCTATGGATTTCATAGCACTGCGCAACACCACAGACGGCCGCGCAGGTTATTCGGAGTAGCGCCGCGGGCTGGACTGCCCTTCGGCGGGCTCGCCCGTGTCGGGGTCGATCCAGTCCGAAATACCGATTTCGTCCTCCGCCTCCTGCAGGGATTCACCGGGCTCGGGCGTGTCTGCATCGGCGCTGGGCACATCGGCCTGCGCCAGTTCACGGCTCTCGAAGGGGCCGATCTCCTGGCCGTCCGGCGCAACCCAGTAGTAGCCGTCGGGCCGGGAAATGACCAGAACCTCCTCGGACCCATCATCCAGGTCCGCCGCGACCTCGTCTACCGGTGCGGTGGCACCCACTGTCTTTGGCACGTTGCGCATGGTCTCGTTCCTTTCAGCCTAGCGGGTGGGAGCACCCGGTACCCTGGCCCGAGCATACGCCTGGAACCGCCCGTTGGGGTTGGAAAAATGCAACCTCCAGCGGGCAATTGATAGCGGTGCCCGGCGGGTTTAGCCGGCCAGGCCGACGTAAATTTCCTGCACGTCGTCGTTGGCATCAATGGCGGCCAGGAAAGCCTCCACCTCTTCCAGATCCGCAGTGCTCAGGCTGGCCGGATCGATCGGGTTCTTGGGCTTGTAGCCCAGCTTGACGGACAGGACATTGAAGCCCTGCGCCGGCAGGGCCCGGCTCACCAGGTCCAGGTCCGCGGGATCGGTCAGGAACAGGGTGGTGCCCTCTTCATCGCCCGGTTCCAGGTCCTGGGCACCGGCCTCGATAGCGGCCATTTCGGCGTCGGCATCGGGGGCCAGAGGCGCCGCCTCGATCATGCCCACATGGTCGAAGTCCCAGGCCACCGAACCCGAGGTGCCCAACTGGCCCTTGCGGAACAGCACGCGCATTTCCGGCGCGGTGCGCTTGACGTTGTCGGTGAGGCACTCGACCATGACCGGCACCTGGTGCGGCGCAAAACCTTCGTAGATGACCCGCTCGAAACTCACCGGCTCATCGGTCAGACCGGCACCCTTCTTGATGGCCCGCTCCAGGGTGTCCTTGGGCATGGAGACCTTGCGGGCCTGCTCCACCACCAGGCGCAGGCGCGCATTCTGGGCCGGATCGGCGCCATTGCGCGCGGCAATCATGATGTCCTTGACCAGCTTGGTGAACAACTTGCCCTTGGCGTTGGCCACCAGCTCCTTGCCCTTTGCTTTCCACTGTGCGCCCATGGCGAATGTTCCTTGCGTTGCAGCGCTGAATGCGCCGGATATTGAAAATGGGGAGAACGCGGCAGGCTCCCCGCTGCAGAAAGCGGGGCACAAGACCGGTCGAAGGCACGGTTATACACCCAAGCCGGTGCGGCACCGGCATGCGCGGCGTGCCGCCTGCCACGGGTTGCTGACCCAGATCAACCGGGCTACGGACGCTCAGGCAGTGGTCGGCACACCCTGCACCACACCCATTTGATCCAGGGCAGCGGCCAGCTGCGCCACGCTGCGGTCGGCGTTGTGCAGTTTTTCCAGGCCAAACAGCCCGACACGGAAGGACATGAAGTCCGCCGGCTCGTCGCATTGCAGCGGCACACCCGCTGCCGTCTGCAGCCCCAGGGCCAGGAACTTCTTGCTGTTCTGGATGCCGGCGTCCGTGGTGTAGCTCACCACCACGCCCGGGGCCTGGAAGCCCGCGGCCGCCACGCTGCGGATGCCTCGGCTCTCGAACAGCGCGCGCACCTTGCGGCCCAGCTCCATCTGCTCGGCGCGGACCTTTTCAAAGCCATAGGCCCGGGTTTCCTGCATCACTTCGCGCAGGCGGGTGAGCGCGTCGGTGGGCATGGTGGCGTGGTAGGCGTGGCCACCGCCCTCGTAGGCTTCCATGATCTGCAACCACTTCTTCAGGTCGCAGGCAAAACTGGTGCTGGTGGTGCCGTCGATGGCGGTGCGTGCGCGCTCGCTGAGCATCACCATGGCACAGCACGGCGAGCCGCTCCAGCCTTTTTGCGGGGCACTGACCAGAACATCCACACCGGTGGCCTGCATGTCGACCCACATGGCACCCGAGGCGATACAGTCCAGCACCATCAGCCCCCCCACGGCGTGCACGGCATCGGCCACCTGGCGCAGGTAGTCATCCGGCAGGATCATGCCGGATGCGGTTTCCACATGCGGGGCAAACACCACGTCCGGCTTTTGCGTGCGGATGGCCGCCACCACCTCGTCCACCGGGCAGGGAATCCAGGGTGCCTGCGGGCCGTCGCCGACCCGACGTGCCTTGAGCACGGTGGACTCGGCGGGGATGTTGCCCATGTCGAAAATCTGCGTCCAGCGGTAGCTGAACCAGCCATTGCGCAAAACCAGCGTCTTCTTGCCGGTGGCGAACTGCCGCGCCACCGCTTCCATGCCAAAGGTGCCGCTGCCCGGAACCAAAATGGCCGAGCGGGCGTGGTACACCTCTTTCAGGATGCTGGAGATGTCCTTCATCACGCCCTGGAAACGGGCGGACATGTGGTTCAAGGCGCGGTCGGTGTAGACGACCGAGAATTCGAGCAACCCGTCGGGGTCGATGTGGGGCAACAGTCCGGGCATGGGGCGTTCCTGAATGCGGGTGAAAGAATGTCAATCGGAATGGGAAATCAGCTTAGCATGAACGCATGAACCGCGGTTCGTCTGCGGGCTTGTGGCCCACTCGCCCCCCCAACCCGCACAATTGCAGTAAAGCGCCCTGCTCAACCATGTCGAACCTGCTTCAAGAGCCTCCCGCCGCCAACACCCGGTTGTTCCTGGCACTGCTGCCCGATGCCCGGGTCCGGGCGGCCCTGGCACGCCATGTCGACCACTGGCACTTTCTTCCCGACGCAGTGCAATACGCCCCCGCCGACTGGCATGCCACGCTGCACTTCATCGGGCCGGTGGCGCGCGCACGGCTCCCTGCGCTGTACGCCGGACTGCAGGTGCCTTTCACACCGTTCGATTTGCGCTTTGGCGACCCCGCATGCTGGCCCCGCGGCCTGGCGGTGCTGTGCCCGAGTGCGGTGCCCGACGCCTTGCTGCAGTTGCATGGCCACTTGGGCCAGGTGTTGCGCGAACTGGGCCTGAAGACCGACACACGGCCGTACCGGGCCCACGTGACGCTGGCCCGCAAGGTCCACGACGCGACGTGCCCTGCACCGCCGCCCGCGTTTGCCTGGCCAGTGAGCAGCTACGCCCTGGTGGAGTCCACCGGGCAGGCCGCACAGCGTTACCGCGTGCTGCAGTCGTACGGCGCCGCGCCCTGAATCCCTGTAGCCATCTTGACTTGCATCAAGATGGCGATTGCCCAGGCCGTGCGGCCCCGTGGTGCCGGGTCAACAACGACCACCTGATTACTTTGACATGGATCAGGGAATGCACGCGATCACCCTTGCCACACATCAAATGCAGGGATCGCCGGATTGACTTGGATTAAGTCGGTCAACAGAATCGTCCAGCACTGGGTGCCGGTTGCGTGCGTCAACCACAGGCCCCGCCAATTCAAACAGGGACATTATGAGCAACGACACGGCGATCGCATGGACACCGGACCTGAACACCGGCATTGACGTCATCGATAACCAGCACAAACGGATCGTGGATTACATCAACCAGCTGGGGCTGGCCATCAGCCTGCGCAAGCGGGACGTGGTCGGGCCGATTCTGGACGAACTGGTGGACTACACCATCTCCCACTTCGCCTTCGAGGAAAGCCTGCAGGAAGAATGCGGCTACCAGTACGCCAAGCCCCACAAGGCGGTGCACGAAATGTTCGTCAAGCGCGTGGCCAAGTTCCAGGAAAAGCATTCCGCCGGTGAAGATGTGGCCCTGCAGCTGCACGCCATGCTCAGCACCTGGCTGGTGCACCACATCAAGCGGGACGACATGGCCTACGTCAGCGACGTGCGGCCCCGCATCAACAGCATCGTCGACAACAAGAAAGAAGGCGGTTGGCTGAGCCGTTCGCTGGGCAAGTTCTTCAAATAAAAAAGCCAGCCCGGTTACCCGGGCTGGCGTGCCGCGCCGGCTGCGCGCGTCTTACTTGCCGCCCAGTCCCATGGACCGGGTGATCACTTCCTTCATGATCTCATTGGTGCCACCGTAGATGCGCTGCACGCGGGCGTCGGCGTAGGCGCGGGCAATGGGGTACTCCCACATGTAGCCGTAGCCACCGAAGAGCTGCACGCATTCGTCCATCACCTTGCATTGCAGGTCGGTGGTCCAGTACTTGGCCATGCTGGCCGTGGCGGTGTCGAGCTTGTCCTGGCAGATCAGCTCGCAGCATTTGTCCACGAACACACGGGCCACCTGCACCTCGGTCTGCAGCTCGGCCAGGGTGAAGCGGGTGTTCTGGAAGGCCGCCACCGGCTGGCCGAACACCTTGCGCTCCTTCACGTAGTCCACCGTCCAGTCAATGGCGGCCTGCGCAGAAGCCACTGCGCCGATGGCGATCTGCAGGCGTTCCCAGGGGAGCTGCTCCATCAGGCAGATGAAGCCCTTGTTTTCCATGGCCTTGCCGCCCAGCAGGTTCTCGGCCGGGATCTTCACGTTGTCGAAGAACAGCTCGGAGGTGTCCTGGGCCTTCATGCCCACCTTCTTCAGGCGCTTGCCGACCGAGAAGCCGGGCATGCCGCGCTCCACCAGCACCAGGCTGGTGCCCTTGCCGCCGGCCGTGGGGTTGGTCTTGGCCACCACCACCACCAGGTCGGCATGCCAGCCGTTGGTGATGAAGGTCTTGCTACCGTTGAGCAGGTAGCTGCCATCGGGCTGCTGCAGGGCCGTGGTCTTGACGCCTTGCAGGTCGGAGCCGGCGGCGGGTTCGCTCATGGCTATGGCGCCAATCATCTCGCCACTGGCCAGCTTGGGCAGGTACTTGGCCTTTTGCTCTTCCGTGCCGTAGTGCAGGATGTAGGGCGCCACGATCTCGCTGTGCAGGCTGAAGCCGATGCCGCTCACGCCTGCGCGGGCCACTTCCTCGAACTGGATCACGGAGTACAGCTTGTCGGCCTCGGAGCCGCCGTATTGCTCGGGCATGCTCATGCACAGGAAGCCGTTCTCGCCGGCCTTGTTCCACACCTTGCGATCCACGTAGCCCTGCTCTTCCCACTCGGCATGGAAGGGCGCGATCTCCTTGTCGATGAAGCGGCGGAAGCTGTCGCGGAAGGATTCGTGGTCGGAGGTGAAGAGGGTTCGTTCAATCATGGGAGACACCTGTGTAGGGAGATGAATTGGAATGGTTTTATTTATACAAAGCATTTGCTTGGTAAAAAGCAATATACTCGAAATTCGCAAGAAATCGCTTTTCCCCCGTTTGAACCCATCCCTGGAGTACCCACATGACCGAAGCATTTGTATTTGATGCCATCCGCACCCCCCGCGGCAAGGGCAAGAAGGACGGCAGCCTGTACGAGGTCAAGCCGGTCAATCTGCTGGCGGGGCTGCTGAACGATTTGCAGCAGCGCAACCAGTTCGACACGGCGCGGGTCGACGACGTGGTGATGGGCATCGTGTCCCCCGTGGGCGACCAGGGCGCCGTGCTGCCCAAGGTGGCTGCACTCAAGGCCGGCTGGGACTTCCAGGCCGCCGGCGTGCAGATCAACCGCTTCTGTGCCTCGGGCCTGGAAGCCGTGAACATGGCGGCACAGAAAGTGCGCTCCGGCTGGGAAGACCTGGTGGTGGCCGGCGGCGTGGAGAGCATGAGCCGCGTGCCAATCGGCTCCGATGGCGGCGCTTGGGCCATGGACCCCGAAACCAATTCGCAGACCGTCTTCGTGCCCCAGGGCATTGGCGCCGACCTGATTGCCACCATTGAAGGCTTCACCCGCGCCGATGTGGACGCCTTTGCACTGGAGTCCCAGAAACGGGCCGCCGCCGCACAGGCCGCCGGTTATTTCGACCGCTCCGTCGTGCCCGTGAAAGACTTCCTGGGCCAGACCATCCTGGGCAAGGACGAATTCATCAAGCCCAACACCACCCTGGAAGGCCTGGCGGGCCTCAAGGCCTCGTTCGAGCAGATGGGCGGCATGGGTTTTGACCAGGTGGCCCTCACCCGCTACCCGCAGGTCGAGCGCATCCACCACGTGCACCATGCCGGCAACTCGTCGGGCATCGTGGACGGCGCGGCCGCCGTGCTGATCGGCAACGAAGCCGCCGCCAAGGCCCACAACCTGACGCCGCGCGCGCGCATCGTGGCCACCGCGCTCTCGGGCGCCGACCCCACCATCATGCTCACCGGCCCCATGCCGGCCACGCGCAAGGCGCTGGCCAAGGCCGGCCTCAGCATCGACGACATCGACCTGTTCGAGGTGAATGAGGCCTTCGCCGCCGTGGTGATGCGCTTCATGAAGGAAATGAAGGTGCCGCACGACAAGGTCAACGTCAACGGCGGCGCCATTGCCATGGGCCACCCCCTGGGCGCCACCGGCGCCATGATTCTGGGCACCGTGGTCGACGAGCTGCACCGCCGCAAACTGCGCTACGGCCTGTGCACGCTGTGCGTCGGTGGCGGCATGGGCATTGCCACCATCGTCGAGCGAATTTAGGCACAAAAAGGCCTACAAGCACCGTATTCATTGCGCAATCAGCTCCTTAATTCATAGCAAATACACCATGAAAACCATTCAATACGCATTGCAGGACGGCATTGCAACCATCACCTTTGACGAGCCCAACTCGCCCGTCAACACCATGTGCCTGCAATGGCAGCAGGACCTGAGCGCCGTGGCCGATCAGGTGCTCAAGGACAAGGACGCCATCAAGGGCATCATCCTGGCCTCCGCCAAAACCACCTTCTTTGCCGGCGCCGACCTCAAGGGCGTCATGCGGATGAAGCCTTCGGATGCCCCCGCCGTCTTCACCGAGGTGGAGCGCATGAAGAAGAACTTCCGCACCATCGAGACCCTGGGCAAGCCGGTGGTCAGCTGCATCAATGGCACGGCGCTGGGCGGCGGCTGGGAAGTGGCGCTGGTGGGCCACCACCGCATCGCCATCGACGACCGCAAGATCCAGTTCGGCCTGCCCGAAGTGACTCTGGGCCTGCTGCCCGGCGCCAGCGGCGTGACCAAGATGACCCGCCACCTGGGCCTGATGGGCGCGCAGCCCTACCTGGTGGAAGGCAAGACCTTCTCGCCCTCCGAAGCCAAGGGCCTGGGCCTGGTACACGATCTGGTGGCACCTGGTGACAACGCCCAAGCCGAGATGCGCGCCAAGGCGCTGGCCTGGATCGCTGCCAACCCCAGCGCCCAGCACCCCTGGGAAGTCAAGGGCTACAAGGTGCCCGGTGTCCTGCCCTCCAGCCCGGCCGTAGCCGGCATGCTGCCCGTGGCCCCGGCCATGATCAAGAAACAGACGCGCGGTCTGTACCCGGCCCCCGAAGCCATCATGTCCTGCATGGTGGAGGGCCTGCAGGTGGACATGGAAACCGCCCTGCGCATCGAAAGCCGCCACCTGGCCAAGCTCATGACCGGCTTCAACGCCCACGCCATGATCAACACCTTCTTCTTCAACCTCAACGCCATCAAGAGCGGCCAGAGCCGCCCCGGCAATGCCCCGCGCTTCAAGCCCGCCAAGGTGGGCCTGCTGGGCGCCGGCATGATGGGCGCCGGCATCGCCTACGCCCAGGCCAGCAAGGGTATTGCCACGGTGCTGAAAGACGTGAGTCAGGAGAAGGCCGACCTGGGCAAGAGCTACAGCGCCAAGATCACCCAGGCGCGCGTGGACAAGGGCCGCATGACGGCCGACGCCCAGAAGACCATCCTGGACCGCATCCAGCCTACGGCCAACGCGTCCGACCTGCAGGGCTGCGACCTGATCATCGAAGCCGTGTTCGAAAACCGCGAGCTCAAGGCCAAGGTGACCAAGGAAGCCGAGCCCATGCTGGCAGCCGGCGGCTTCTTTGCCTCCAATACCTCCACCCTGCCCATCAGCGGCCTGGCCACGGCCAGCGCGGCGCCCGAGAAATTCATCGGCATCCACTTCTTCAGCCCGGTGGACAAGATGAAGCTGGTGGAGATCATCCGCGGCAAACAGACCAACGACGAAACCGTGGCCCGCGCCTTTGACTACGTGCAGGCCATCGGCAAGATCCCGATCGTGGTGAACGACTCGCGTGGCTTTTTCACCAGCCGCGTGTTCGGCACCTTCGTCATGGAAGGCGCCGCCATGCTGGGCGAAGGCATTCCCGCCGCCGCCATCGAGAACGCCGGCATCCAGGCCGGCATGCCGGTCGGCCCCCTGGCCGTGCTGGACGAGACCGCATTGACCCTGTCCCTGCACGTCATGGAGCAGACCAAGGCCGACTACGCCGCCGAAGGCAAGACCTATGTGGCCACGCCCGGCGAGCTGGTGGTGGAAAAGATGGTGCGCACGCACAACCGGCCGGGTCGCGCGGGCGGCGGTGGCTTCTACGAGTACCCTGCCGAAAAGGGCGTCAAGAAGTTCCTGTGGCCCCAACTCAAGTCCCTGTTCGAGAAGGGCGACGTGCAGTGGAGCATCACCGACCTGAAAGACCGGCTCCTGTACCGCCAGGCCGTGGAGACCGCACGCTGCCTGTCGGAAAACGTGCTGACCACCGTGCACGACGCCAACATCGGCTCCATCTTCGGCATCGGCTTTCCGGCCTGGACGGGCGGCGCCATGCAGTTCATCTACGGCATGGGCATCGAGGCCTTTGAACGCCGGGCCGACGAGCTGGCCAAGCAATACGGCAACGGCTTCCAGCTGAGCGCCGAGGTGAAGGCCGCCATCCGCAAGTACCAGCCGGTGTATTGACCCCCATACGGTAGGCTCCCCCAAGCGGTCTCGCCCAGCGAGGCCGCTTTTTTTTGCGCCACCGGTACGCTGCCTGCGGTTACATTGGCGTTTCAGCCGCCGTTCGAGAACCTGGAGCCATGCATACACCCCAGCACCGCAACCGCCTTCTGCCCATTGCGCGGAATGTGGCGCTGTACGGCTGCGCGCTGGCCCTGGGTGTGGGCTCGGCCCTGTGGGTGCTGAAGAAAGTACCCGCACTTACGGCCGGTGTGCGGGTCGGTGCATGGCAGACCGATGTGCAGGCGGGCAGCACCAGCGCCGGCCTGTACACCCGGGCCCTCATCGCGGTGCATGCCCTGCTGGCCCTGGATCGCAACGAAACCATGTACTTCGTGGCCAACCACGACGATGCCGGCAAGCCGCTGCGCTCCACCTGCAGCTACCGCGTCGAAGGCGTGCCGCCCAAGGCCCGCTGGTGGAGCGTGACCGCCTACACCGACGACATGTACCTGTTTAACGACGTCCCTGGTGGGGCCTACAGCCTCAACAGCAAGACGGTTGCGCTCGACCCCCAGGGACACTTTGTGCTCACCACGGGTGGGCAACGGCAACCGGGCGTCCCCTGGCTGCCTACTCCGGGCGACCGCGGGCTGGTGCTGACCTTGCGCGTGTTCAATCCGGAGCCGGCGTTGCAGGCCGCGCCGCAATCGCTGCAGCCCCCATCCATTGCCCCGGTGGGAGCCTGCGCATGAATGCCCCACCCCGTATCCGCAAAGCCATTCTTCTGCGTGGCATGGCGCTGCTGGCAACGGCTGCGCTGGCACACCTGCTGACCGTGTGGGCGGTACCCCGTGTCGCTATGTACGTGGTGATGAACGGCCGTGAAGCCCGGGCCATGGACATGCGCAACCATGCGGCCTTCGTGCCACCGGTCACCGCCCGGTCACGCACGGTGGTCATGCCCAGCCCCGACCTGCTCTACGCGGTGTGCGTGTTTGACGTGTCGCAGGGCGCAGTGCATGTCAAGGCCAACCCGCAGCTGCCCACCTACTGGTCCATCGCCCTCTATGCCGCCAACAGCGACAATTTCTTTACCCTGAACGACCGCCAGGCCGCTGGCAAGCCGGTGGATTTGTGGCTGCTGCCGGCAGACAGCGGTTCCAACAGGCGCCCGCTTCCCCCCGGCGCGCAGGCCATCGTGCCGCCCTCGCGCGCGGGTTTTCTGGTGCTGCGGGTACTGGCCGGCGACTACGAAGCCGAGAAGACCGTCCTGGAACCCGCCCGGCGCACGCTAAGCTGTCAACCTGCCTGAACACATCCACACCATGCTGGCTCACTATCTCCGACGCATCCTGTTGACCCTTCTGTCGCTGGACCTGGTACTGGCTTACCTGCTGTGGCACTACGCCCACTGGTCCCCGGGGAGCGTTGCCGCCCTGGCGCTGTTGCTGCCGCCCATCTGTGTACTGGCGGTGGTGGGCTGCACCGCGTTCCTGTCCCGCGCCGGGGGCAGTACCGGCCTGTGGTGGCGGTCGCTGTGGGGCGAATACCTGGCCACCCTGCGGATTTTTGTCCTGCGCCAGCCCTGGTCAGCTGCACAGCCAGTCAACCCATCCACAGCCGGCAGCACCCGGATTCCAGTGGTGCTGGTGCACGGCTACCTGTGCAACGGCCGCATCTGGGACACCATGGCCCAGTCCCTGCGCGCCCAGGGGCACGCGGTGCACACCGTGGACCTGGAACCCGTGTTTGGCTCCATCGACGACTACGCCGCCATCGTCGAAGCGGCGGTGGCAACACTGTGCCAGCAGACGGGCGCCCCCCGCGTGGCGCTGGTAGGGCACAGCATGGGCGGGTTGGCGATCCGCGCCTGGCTGCGCGCCCATGGCCCGCGGCGGGCCGCCCGCGTCCTGACTCTGGGTACGCCCCACGCCGGAACGCGCATTGCAGCCCACAGCCAGACCCCCAATGGCCGGCAAATGGTCTGGCACAGCCCGTGGCTGGCAGATCTGGCGGCCAGCGAGTCCGATGCCGTGCGGGCGCTGCTGCGCGTTGCCATAACCCTGCAGGACAACATCGTGTACCCGCAACGTGCGCAAAGCCTGGAGGGCGTCACCCCCACCGTCTTTGAGGGCATAGGCCACCTCCAGATGTGCCTGGACGCCCAGGTCATCCACTGGGTTGCGGGCCAACTCACAGACCTCCCCGCACGCTGACCCGGAACAGCCGACCATGCACGCACTCAGTCCCACCGACTCGGCTTTCCTGTGGATGGAGACCCGCAACCAGCCCATGCACGTGGCTGGCCTGAACATCCACACACCGCCGCCCGGCAGCGGGCCCGATTACGTCAGCAAGCTGCTGGCCGACTGGAGCAAATACCCCGCCGCGGTGGCCCCCTTCAATCTGCGCCCGGTGCTGCGCCTGGGCCTGTGGTACTGGGAAGAAGACACCGAGTTCGAGCTGGACTACCACCTGCGCCACCTGGCGCTGCCACACCCGGGGCGCATCCGCGAGTTGCTGGCCATGGTCTCCCGGCTGCACGCCAACCTGATGGACCGCAACCGTCCGCTCTGGGAAACCTATGTCATTGAAGGTCTGCCGGGAGGCCGGTTTGCCACGTACACCAAGATCCACCACGCGCTGGTCGACGGCGTGACCGGCGCCAAGATCACCGCCCGGGGTCTGTGCCAGAACGCCCAGGAACACAAGCCGCCCCTGTGGGCGCAGCACTTTGACGTGCATCCGGCAGCCCAGCCCGCGGCGACGTCCCCGGGCCTGCTCCAGCAGATCAGCGACATCGCGCGCGCGGGCAAGGACATACTGCCCGGCATTGGCAGCGGCCTGTGGGACATGGTGCGCTCCGCCTATGCAGACGACGCAGCGGCCCTGCCCTTTCAGGCCCCGCCGTCCCCCTTCAATGTAGAGATTTCCGGCTCCCGGCGCTTTGCGGCCCAGTCCTACTCACTGGCGCGGCTCAAGCACATTGGCGAAGCCGCCGGCGCCACCGTGAACGACGTCACGCTGGCCATTTGCGCCGGCGCCCTGCGCGAGTACCTGCTGGCGCAAGGGCGCTTGCCCCGCAAGCCGCTGGTGGCCATGGTGCCGGTATCCCTGCACGGCGAAACCACCGCCGGTGGCAACCAGGTCTCGCTGCTGCTGGCCAACCTGGCCACGCACATTGCCGACCCGGTCAAGCGGCTCAAACGCATTGTCGAATCCACCGCGCAGGCCAAGAAGCGCCTGACGGCCATGCCCCGTCTGCAGAAGCTGGCGCATGGCATCACCTCGATCGCCCCACTGGGCGCCGGCATGGTGACCGGCTCGGCCGAGCAACACCCGCTGTTCAACCTGGTCATCTCCAACGTGCCGGGCTCAGCGCAGACGCTGTACCTCAACGGTGCCCGGCTCGACGAGATGTACCCGGTGTCCATACCCACCCACTACCTGGCGCTGAACATCACCATCAGTGGCTACGGGGACCACCTGGGTTTCGGCTACATCGCCTGCCGGCGATCAGTGCCGGCCCTGCAGCGCATGCTGGACTACACCCGCAATGCCATTGTGGAGCTGGAAACCGCACTGGGCATCGGCGCGCACGCCACGCCCCCGCGCAAACGCGCAGCGGTCAAACGCAAGCCCCTAAAATCCCGGGTTGCAACCGACTGAGCTATGACCGCAACCGCAGGCAACCCGCCCCCAACACCCCGCCCCCGCTCCAAAACCGACCTGTTTCTGTCGTTTTCCCTGCTCGCCCTGCAGGGCTTTGGCGGAGTGGTGGCCATCGTGCAGCGTGAGCTGGTGGAGAACAAGAAATGGCTGACCCGCGAGGAGTTCCTGGATGACTGGGCCGTGGCCCAGATCCTGCCCGGACCCAACGTGGTCAACATCTCGCTGATGATTGGAGACCGCTACTTTGGCGTGCCCGGAGCCCTGGCCGCCTTGGCGGGGATGCTGACCTTTCCGCTGCTCATCGTGCTGGCGCTGGCCATCGTGTTTGGCGGCGTCGCCGACAACCCGGTCGCCCAGGGGGCCCTGCGCGGCATGGGCGCCGTGTCCGCCGGCATGATTGCCGCCACAGGCCTCAAGCTGATGGCTGCGCTCAGACACAACACCATGGGTCTGGTCGTTTGCTGGAGCCTGGCCATCGTGAGTTTTGTGGCCATTGCCCTGTTGCGCTTGCCGCTGGCCGGCGTCCTGTTCGGCCTGGGGGGACTGGCCTGCCTGTGGGCCTATCGCCAACTGGGGCGGCCGTCTGCTGCAGGAGATGCCGAATGAGCGCCCCGTTCTCTGCTGCCGACTGGCTGGCACTGTTTACGCATTTCCTATCGCTGTCGCTGCTGGCCATTGGTGGCGCCATCACCACGGCGCCGGCCATGCACGGCTACCTCGTCAACGACAAGGCCTGGCTGACCGACGCCCAATTCACGTCATCCATTGCACTGGCCCAGGCAGCCCCCGGTCCCAACGTGCTCTTCATTGCCCTGCTGGGCTGGAACGTGGGCATGAACGCCGGCGGTGGCATGGCGGCAGGCCCGCACGCGTGGGGCATGGCTGCGGCTGGTGTGGGGGTGGCCATGGTCGGCATTCTGCTGCCCAGCACCACGCTCACGTTCCTGGCCGCGCGCTGGGGCCACCAGAACCGGGAATTGCGCGCGGTGCGGGCCTTCAAGCAGGGCATGGCGCCCATCATCATTGCCCTGCTCATTGCCACCGGATGGATTCTGGCGGCCAGCCTGGGCAGCGCGGCCGAACACTGGCGCGGGTGGCTGCTTGCCGCCGTCATGGCCGTGCTGGTCTGGCGCACCCGATTGCACCTGCTGTGGCTGCTGGGTGCGGGCGCGCTGCTGGGCGCCCTGGGCTGGGTGTAGCGCTAGGGCATCACGTCGCGCACCTGCACGACAAAATATTCGGTTTCACCGAAGCAGGAGGTGGGCAAGCCCTTGTGCTGCTCGTACAGCAAGGTCACGCGTTTGCCCATGGTCTTGTTGATTTGCTCGGCCACGCCCGCGTCCCGCACCGTGAAGAGGAATTTTTCCGGCGTCGCACCCGGCATGGAAACCATGGACAGCTCCCCTTCCCAGGTCTTGCAGATCCAGCCTTTGTGCGACATCTTCTGCAAGTAGCCGGCACGCTCACCGCTGGAGTAGCTCCAGCTAAGTGCACCCCAAAGATACAGTGCACCCAGGGCCAGTACCGCGACCACCAGGCCGGCGGCATAGCTGGCAACGCTTTTCTTTGCGGATACATCCACCATCTTCAGTCCTTCGTCCCGCTCAGGAAGCCGTGCGCTGGCGCAAGGCCTCGTACAGACACACGCCGCTGGCAACTGAAACGTTCAGGCTCTCCACCGCGCCGCGCATGGGAATGCTCACCAGCTGGTCGCAGGTCTTGGCCGTCAGCTGGCGCATGCCTGCACCCTCAGCGCCGAGCACCAGCGCCACCGGGCCTTTCAGATCCGCCTGGTAGAGCGTGCCAGGCGCGGCATCGCTGGTGCCGATGACCCAGATGTTGCGCTCCTTGAGTTCGTTCAGGGTGCGCGCCAGGTTGGTCACCATGAAATACGGCACAGTCTCCGCCGCGCCACTGGCCACCTTGGCCACCGTGGCGTTGATGCCGGCCGCATGGTCCTTGGGGGCAATCACGGCATGGGCGCCGGCGCCGTCCGCCACACGCAGGCAGGCACCCAGGTTATGGGGGTCCGTCACACCGTCGAGCACCAGGATCAGGGGTTGCGTGCGCTGCTCCGGCGGCAAATCGGCGTTGGCGGCTTCCAGGTCTTCCAGCAACTCATCCAGCGAATGCACCTGCGCGACCGGTTGCACGCGGGCCGCTACGCCCTGGTGCCCGTGGCTGCCGCACATCCTGGACAGGCGCACGCCATCGGATTCCACCAGTTTGACGCCCGCTTCCGTGGCGCGGTCCAGGAACTGGCGCATGCGCGCATCGCGCCGGGTCGGCTCGAAATAGATTTCAATGATGGATTGGGGCGCCGTCTTGAGGCGCACTCCCAGGGCGTGAAAGCCGAAGAGAACTTTGGGTGAAGACATGCGGCAATTATCGCGGGTTCGCCGGGGGCGTCCGGAAAACACCGGATGTCAGACCTCCACCACCTGCCCCGCTTCAATGGTGATGCGCCGCTGGCAGCGCTCGGCAATGCCCCGGTCATGCGTCACCAGCACCAGGGTCGTGCCCTGTTCCCGGTTGAGTTCAAACATCAGTTCCATGATTTTCTCGCCGGTCGCGAAGTCCAGGCTACCCGTGGGCTCGTCAGCCAGCAACACCGCCGGGTGTACCACGAAGGCACGGGCCAGCGCCACGCGCTGCTGTTCCCCGCCGCTGAGCACCTTGGGGTACGCCGCCAGCCGCGCCGACAGCCCTACCCGCTGCAGCATGTCCGAGGCGGCCTTGCGCGCATCCTTGCGCCCGGCCAGCTCCAGCGGCAGCATCACGTTTTCCAGCGCGGTCAGGTTGCCCAGCAGCTGAAAGCTCTGGAACACAAAGCCTACCTGGCTGGCCCGCAGGCCGGCCCGGGCGTCCTCGTCCATGGCAAACAGGTCGACCCCGGCCAGACGCACGGTACCGCTGGTGGGCGTGTCCAGCCCGGCAATGATGGACAGCAAAGTGCTTTTGCCGGAGCCGGATGCTCCGACAATGGCCGCGGTCTCCTTCGCTTTTAGCGCAAAATCGATGTCACGCAGAATTTGCAAGGTGCCGGTGGAGTCACTCACCGATTTGCATACATGCTCAACAGAAATAATTGAATCACTCATGGGGCTCTCTTTGCTTAGACGACACTGTATCGCGCTTGGCCTCCTGGCCGGCATGGCGGGGTTTTTCCCGGCCCATGCCGCAGCACCAGTGGGCAAACGCACCCCAACCCTGCTGGTGGTGGGCGATTCCCTGAGCGCCGAGTATGGCCTGAAGCGGGGTAGCGGCTGGGTGGCCTTGATGGAACAGCAGCTGGCCCGCGACAAAATCCCCGCCAAGGTGGTCAACGCCAGCATCAGCGGCGACACCACATCGGGCGGGCGTTCCCGGCTGGCGGCCCTGCTGGCGCAGCACCAGCCCACGCTGGTGATCATTGAACTGGGCGGCAACGACGCCCTGCGCGGCCTGCCGCTGCAAATGACACAGGACAACCTGCAGGCCATGACCCAGGCAGCCCAGGCGGCAGGCGCCAAGGTGCTGCTGCTGGGCATGGAAGTGCCACCCAACTACGGGGCCGATTACACGCGGCAGTTTGCCGCCACCTTTGTCAAGGTGGCCAAGGCCAACAAGGCGGCGCTGGTACCGTTTCTGCTCAAGGGCGTGGCCGACGGCCCCGATGCCGCACGCATGTTCCAGAGCGACCGCATCCACCCCGTGGAAGCGGCGCACCCCCGAATCCTCAACAACGTGTGGCCCACCGTGAAGAAACTGATTGCATGAGCCTGACTATCCTGAACGCAGCCGAGGCCGTGGCCCGGCTGCACACCTTCGACACCGTCATTGACGCGCGCAGCGAGGGCGAATACGCCGAAGACCACCTGCCCGGTGCCGAAAACTGGCCGACCCTCAACAACGAAGAACGCAAGATGATCGGCACGCTGTACGTGCAGGTCAACCAGTTCGAGGCCAAGAAACGCGGGGCGGCCATTGCCGCGCGCAACATTGCCATGCACATCGAGCGCGAGGTGCTGGACAAACCCAAGGAATGGAAGCCGCTGGCGTATTGCTGGCGCGGCGGCAAGCGCAGCGGTGCGCTGTCCCTCATCCTGGATCAGATCGGCTTTCGCGTAACGCTGGTGGAAGGCGGTTACAAGGCTTTCCGGGCTGCCATGCTGCTGGACATGCAGGCCAAGGTTGCAGCATTGAATTTTCGGGTCGTGTGCGGCACCACGGGCTCCGGCAAGACCCGCCTGCTGCACGCCCTGGCGGCGGCCGGCGCGCAGGTGCTGGACCTGGAGGCACTGGCCAACCACCGCAGTTCGGTACTGGGCGCCATTCCCGGTCAGCCCCAGCCGACGCAAAAGCGTTTTGACACCCTGATCTGGGACACCCTGCGCCAGTTTGATCCGGAGCGCCCGGTTTTTGTCGAGAGTGAAAGCAAGAAGGTCGGCAACGTGGCGGTGCCCACCTCTCTGGTGGAGCGCATGCGCGCCAGCCCCTGCCTGGACCTGACCCTGCCCATAGAGGAGCGGGTGGCCTTGCTGCTGGAAGACTACGCATTTTTTGTCAAGGACAGCCAGCACTTCTGCGAGCGCCTGGACGTTCTGGCAACCTTCCGCGGCAAAGCCGTGGTGGAGGCCTGGAAAGCCCAGGTCCTGCAGGGCCATTTCGAGCCGGTGGTGCAGGACCTGCTGACCCAGCATTACGACCCGGTCTACCTGCAGTCCATGCAGCGCAATTTCAGCCAGTACCCGCATGCCCACCCCATCGCTCCGGCCGACCGGTCGACGCAGGCCATGGATCAGCTGGCGCAGCAGCTGCTCAACACGCTTTGATTGGGGAATTGCCCCGCAGGGTCAGGGGGTATCCGGAGCGGGGTTGTCGGGCGCATTCTCCGGCGCTGGTGCAAACGGCTCATCGGAGTGGCCGGCATCACCGTGGCCATGGGCCTTGCGCTCGTTCTTCTCTTTGAGTTTTTCTTCTTTTTTACGCTTTTTCGCCAGTTCTTTCTGACGTTTCTCGTATCCGTAATTGGGTGTTGCCAAGGTGTGCTTTCAGTAGTTGCCGACACTGTACCACCTCAGGGCGCATCCCCCGGCTCCAGCAGAGGCCACTGGACGGCGCCACGGTAGGCGTGCCAGCTGGCATGCCCCAGCAAGGGCCCCACAACCAACAGGCCAGCCCCCCAGGGCAGAAGCAGTGCCCCACCCACCAGCAGGGTGATGAGTGCCCCCCACAGCAGCATGACACCGGGGTTGCTGTAGACCACCTCCAGGCTGGTGATCGCTGCGGTGATGGCATCGACATCCCGGTCCAGAATCAGGGGGATGGACACCACTGCAATGGAGAAGACCAGGCCGGCAAAGCCACCGCCTACCAAGGCATAGACCGCAATGAATTCCCAGTTGTCCGGATTGAACACCGCCTGCACCACTCCGGTGGTAGAGGGCATGCCGGTATTGAAGAACACGGCAAACACCACCAGCGATGCCCGGCCCCACAAGAGCTCCAGCACGATGAGCAGCAGCACCAGCATGCCCATGCTGCGCAGGTTGGCGTCCCAGCACGTCAGGGACACCCCCAGTTCCGGCTGCAGACCCTGCTCGCGCCGGCGACTTACGTCGTACAGCCCCATGGCGAGAAAGGGGCCGACCAACAGGCAGCCCGATGCAATCGACATGGCGTACTGGGGACTGGAGCGAAAGACAGCACCGAGCACCAGTGCCATCAGCCAGAACGCGCCGCCATAAAAAGCACCGATGCCGGGGTGTGCCACCAGGTCGCGCACACCGGCTGCCAGCCAGCGCAGGACATCGCCCGCATGCAATGGCGCAATGGTTTTGCGCGGTGCGTCCGTGGGCGGAGGCGTGTAAGGGTGCTCGGCGTGCGCGGGTTGAATTTGACTCATATCAAGAGTCTAGTCACCGCCCTCTGCCCTGCCTACCTAGGAAACACCCTAACCGCGCAGCACCTGCAAAGCCTGGGCCAGATCCGCCTGCAAGTCTTCCAGAGCTTCCAGTCCAACCGAAAAACGCACCAGCGTGCCCTGTTGGATGCAGGCCGGCCAGCCGCTGCGCATGGAAGCCAGGTCGTAGGGAACCACCAGGCTGATGGGGCCGCCCCAGCTATAGCCCAGGCGGAACAGGCGCAGGGCATCACAGAACGCGTCCACCTGGCTTTGATCGTACCGGGCACTCAGCACCACGCTGAACAGGCCGGCAGCGCCACCGGGGCCGTTTTCGCACAGGGCTTTCCAGTGGGTGTGCCCGGGGGAGTCGCTCAGGGCCGGATGCAGCACCTGCACGAACTCCGGCCGGGATTGGCACCACTGCGCCAGGGCACGCGCGGCGACGTCGTGCGCACGGTAACGCAGCGCCATGCTGGGCAAGGCCCGCAGGACCGCCTCGGCGTCGTTGGCGCCAATACCCAGCCCCAGGCGCATGTGCGTCAGCTTCAGGCGCAGGTGCAAGCCGGCGTCACGCGTGATGACGCTGCCCATCAGCACATCGCCGCCGCCGCTGGGGTATTTGGTCAGCGCGTGGGCAGAAATGTCCACCCCCAGACCGGGTTCCGCATCCGGCAGCAAATCGAACGGCGCAAAGGCCAGCCCGGCTCCCCAGGTGTTGTCCAGCGCTACCAGCACCCCGCGGCGCTTGCACAGACGCACCAGGGTCGGCACATCGGGAAACTCGAGTGTCACGGAACCGGCCGCTTCTACCCACACCAGACGGGTGCGGCTGGAGAGCTTAGCCTCCAGGTCCTGCGGGTCCAGCGGGTCGTAGTACTGGTGCGTGATGCCCCAGCCCCGCAGCTCCCCTTCGGCCAGCGCCTTGCTGGGCCCATAGGCGTTGTCGGGGATCAGGACTTCGTCGCCCGACTTGAGCAGCGACAGCGCCACCAGGGCCAGAGCGGCCAGGCCACTGGGCACCAGCACGCACTGGGCGCCACCCTCCAGCGTGCACAGGCGCTCTTCCAGGGCGTAGGTGGTGGGGGTGCCGTGCAGGCCGTAGGTGTAGGCGGTCTTGTCTTTCCACTCGCGGCTGCGCATGGCTGCCACCGACGGAAAGAACACCGTGGACGCCTTGAAAACGCCGGGCTGCGGTGCTTCAAACCCCGCCGGCGGGGTGTAAGCGTGGTGAATCAGCTCGGTCGTGCGATGCGCCATGGCAAACAGAACGTGTCAAACGCTCCACTTCTGGATCAGCTGTTGCGGGCGCAGAGCGTCGTAACTCTCGAACGGCTGGTGGATCCAGGGGTTGGTGGGCAGGAACTCCACCGAATAGTCGGGCGTGAATGTGGACAGCGCCTTGGTCCAGATGACGGCGCTGCGCAACTCGCTGATGGGGGCGTAGTTGTTCTTGAGCATGGTCATCACTGCGTGCAGCGTGTGGCCGGAGTCGGCCAGGTCGTCCACCAGCAGAACCTTGCCGGCGATCTCGCCCTTGGGCGTGGTGATGTAGCGTGCCAGGTCGAGGTTGCCCTGCACCGTGCCCGCATCGGAGCGGTAGGAGCTGGTGGACATGATGGCCAGTGGTTTGTCGAACACGCGCGACAGGATGTCACCAGGCCGCATGCCACCGCGTGCCAGGCACAGGATGGTGTCGAACTCCCAGTTGGACTGGTGAATCTTGATCGCCAGTTTTTCAATCAGGTTGTGGTACTCGTCGTAGCTCACATACAGGTGTTTTCCGTCTTCTGTCAGCATTCAAGTGCTCCTATATTTGTAGCTACGCACGCAGCGTTTACGGTGGCTGGAGTGCTATTTTTCACTGAAAATCCGATATTCAATCTGCCAGGTACGGATGGCGCATCAGGATGGTGTGATCGCGGTCCGGGCTGGTGGAGACCATGTGGATCGGCACGCCGGTGACCTGTTCGATGCGCTGCAGGTACAGGCGGGCCGCAACGGGCAGCTGGTCGTACTGGGTGATACCGACGGTGCTGTCGCTCCAGCCTTCCATGACTTCGTAGATGGGGGTGCAACGCTCAATGTCATCGGCCCCCATGGGCAGGATGTCGATGGTTTCGCCGTCCATCTCATAGCCGGTGCACAGCATCAGTTCCTTGAGGCCGTCCAGCACATCCAGTTTGGTGATGCACAAGCCCGACAGGCCGTTGACCTGGGCCGAACGCTTGAGCAGGGCCGCATCAAACCAGCCACAGCGGCGCGAACGCCCGGTGGTGACCCCTTTTTCGGCGCCCACGGTACTCATGTGGTAACCGGGTGTGCCTTCCTTTTCCCAATCCAGCTCGGTGGGGAACGGGCCACCGCCGACGCGGGTGCAGTAAGCCTTGGTGATGCCCAGGATGTAGTGCAACATGCCGGGGCCCACGCCGGAACCCGCCGCCGCGTTGCCGGCCACGCAGTTGCTGGAGGTGACGTACGGATAGGTGCCGTGGTCCACATCCAGCAGCGTACCCTGCGCGCCTTCAAACAGCAGGTTGGCGCCATGGTTGTGGGCCTCGTTGAGTTCGCGCGAGACGTCGGCCATCATGGGCTTGAGCAACTCGGCGTGGCGCATGGCTTCAGCGTAAACCGCCTCAAACTGCACCTTGCCGTCCTGGATGTAAGGCTTGAGCATCGGGCCGAAGTCGAACTGGGCCGAGGCCAGGTAGCTGGTGAGCACATGGTTGTGCAGGTCCAGCAACTCGCGCAGCTTGGCGGCGAAGCGCTCGGGGTACTTCAGGTCCTGCACGCGCAGGGCGCGGCGGGCGATCTTGTCTTCATAGGCCGGCCCAATGCCGCGCCCCGTGGTGCCGATTTTCTCGGTGCCACCCTTTTCGCGTGCGGCCTCGCGGGCCACGTCCAGCGCCGCGTGGAACGGCAGGATCAGCGGGCAGGCCTCGGAGATGCGCAGGCGCGAGCGCACTTCCACGCCGGCTTTTTCAAGGCCTTCAATCTCCTCGAAGAGCTTGGCTGCCGACAGCACCACACCGTTGCCGATGTAGCACTTGACGCCCGGGCGCATGATGCCGCTGGGAATCAGGTGCAAAGCGGTTTTGACGCCATTGATGACCAGGGTATGCCCCGCGTTGTGTCCGCCCTGGAAACGCACCACACCCTGCGAGCTTTCGGTGAGCCAGTCGACCAGCTTGCCCTTGCCCTCGTCACCCCACTGGGTTCCCACCACAACAACGTTGCGACCTTTGGTTGTATTCATTTGGAAATTTCTCAGATAGTTTTCACAACCCATTGACCAGCGGCCTGAACCAGCTCGCGGTCGCAATGGAACTCATCAACTTGGCTTTCATGGCCTGGCAGCACGCAGACCACGGTTTCGCCCTGGCGGCGCAGGGCGGCAATCGCCGCGCGCAGTTCGGCGGCCTCACCCCACGGGGCACGGATGGCCGCCCGCAGCGGGCGGACGGCAGCAACCGCCGCCACGGCCTTGATATCGAGACTGAAGCCCACGGCAGGACGCTTGCGTCCGAACACCGACCCGACTTCATCGTAGCGCCCGCCGCGCACCAACGCGTCACTGGCGCCCGGGGCATACATGGAAAAACGTGCGCCGCTGTAGTAGGCGTAGCCGCGCAAATCAGCCAAGTCAAACGACACGCTGGCGCCATCCAGGTGATCGGCCAGCCATTTCAGGTGCGCCAGGGCATCCCGGACGCCGGGCAGCGCCGGCAACACCCGCTGTGCCTCCTGCAACACCGCGGCATCGCCGTACAGCTGCACCAGATCCTGCAGGGCCTGTGCAATGGCTGGTGGCGCATGGCGCGACAGGGCCTTGAGTTCACTGGCGTCCTTGGCCGCCAGGGCGGCATGAACCTGGGCCAGCCGTTCGGCATCCAGCGCGGAATCTTGCAGCAAGGCGCTGACGATGCGGGCATCGGCCATGTCGACCCCGATGGAGCCCACCTGGGCGGCCTTGAGCGAATCCAGCGCCAGGGTCAGAATTTCCAGATCGGCTTCCAGCCCGGTATGGCCGTAAATTTCCGCACCAAACTGCAAGGGTTCCCGCGTTGCGTGGGGCCCGCTTGGGCGGGTGTGCAACACCGGTCCGCAATAACACAGGCGGGTAACGCCCGCGCGGTTGAGCAGGTGGGCGTCAATGCGGGCAACCTGGGGCGTGCTGTCGGCCCGCAGGCCCATCATCCGGCCCGAGAGCTGATCGACCAGCTTGAAGGTTTGCAGGTCCAGCGCCTCCCCCGTGCCCGACAACAGGGACTCCAGGTGTTCCAGCAGGGGGGGCATGACGAGCTCGTAGCCATAGCAGCGAGCCATGTCCAGCAAGTCTCTACGTATTTCTTCGATGTGGCGCGCCTCGGAGGGCAGCACATCGGCAATGTGATCCGGTAAGACCCAGGCAGACATGTGAAAAGAGGAGGCTATTAAAACCGTGATTTTACCGGTCTTGACGCCCCGTTTTCAGGGCGCCAGCCACCAAATCAGCAGCAGGCCCACCAATATGCTGAACAGGCCGAAGAAACGGATCTGCCCATCGCTGAGCTGCAGCAGCTGTGCGAACATGCGTCGCCACCCGGCGGGTGAGGCAAAGGGGAACAGGCCCTCGATGACCAGCACCAGGGCCATTGCCAGCCAGATCGTGTCGCCGTCCAAAATTTATTTCTTGGCGCCCGCAGCGTTGCCGCCGCGGAAGACCTTGAAAAACTCGGACGAAGACGGGTCAACCACCATCACGTCACTCTTGCTGCTGAAGCTGGCCTTGTAGGCGTCCAGGCTGCGGTAGAACTGGGCGAACTGGGGGTCGCTGCCAAATGCTTCCGCATAAATCCGGGCTGCCTCGGCATCGCCCTGCCCCTTGATGGTTTGTGCATCACGGTAGGCATTGGCAACGGTAATTTCGCGCTGACGGTCAGCGTCCGCACGAATCTTCTCCCCCTCTGCCGCCCCGGTGGAGCGCAGTTCATTGGCAACCCGCTTGCGTTCCGCCTCCATGCGGCGGTATACGGATTCGGTAATGGCTTCCACGTAATCCACGCGGGTGATGCGCACATCCACCACATCGACTCCCCAGGGCTTGGCGCCACGGACCTTGTCCAGCACTTCGGCCTTGACGTCGGCCATCAGGTCTTCACGCTTGAGCGACAGCAGCTCCTTGACGGTGCGTTTGTTGATTTCCTCCTGGAAGGCATTGCGCACCACGCGGTTGAGCTGGTTGGCGCCCGCACCTTCGTTGAGCCCGACGTTGCGGATGTACTCCTTGGGTTCGGAAATGCGCCAGCGCACGTACCAGTCAATCACCACCCGCTGCTTTTCCGCAGTCAGCATGGGTTCGGTGTCGCTGCTGTCGAGCGTCAGAAGGCGCTTGTCTATATAGGACACGTTCTGGAACGGCGGCGGGAGCTTGAAGTTCAGCCCCGGCTCGGTGATGACTTCCTTGATTTCACCCAGTGCATACACCACGCCAAACTGGCGCTGGTCCACCACAAACAGCGTCGAACTGGCCAGCGCCAACAGCACCAGCAACGACGAAAAAATCAATCCAATCCGGTTCATGGTCAGCTCCTAGCGGGTTTCGCGTTCACGTGTGCGGGCCGCTTCCCGGCTGCGCACGTCGTTGGTCGTAGCCGCACTGGGCGGCACAACCTGAATAGGGGAAGTGGCTGGTGCCGCTGCCGCACCGGCATCTCCCCCACCCGCGGTACTCATCTGCATGATCTTGTCCAACGGCAGATACAGGAGGTTGGAACCCTGGCGGGAATCCACCATCACCTTGGTGACGTTGGTGTAGATCTGCTGCATGGTGTCCAGATACATGCGATCCCGCGTGACCTGGGGCGCTTTCTTGTATTCGGCAAAGACGGCCTTGAAACGCTGTGCGTCACCCTGGGCCTGAGCGACCACCCGCGCCTTGTAGGCCTCCGCTTCCTCCTTCAGACGCGAAGCCGACCCGACTGCACGGGGAATGACGTCATTGGCATACGCCTGGGCCTCGTTCTTGGCGCGCTCCCGCTCCTGGCCGGCCTTGAGGACATCGTCAAACGAGGCCTGCACCTGCTCCGGAGGGCGAACCCCGCCTTGCTGCAGGTTGATGCCCACGATCTCGACACCCACCTTGTAACGGTCCAAAATGTTCTGCATGAGCGCGCGCACACGCGGCGCAATCTGGTCGCGCTCTTCCGACAAGGCGGCGTCCATCTTCATCTTCCCCAGCACTTCGCGCACGGAAGTCTCAGCCGCCTGCACCACGGCCTCTGCCGGGTTCTTGCTCTCAAACAGGAAGGCACGCGCATCACTGAGCCGGTACTGCACCGCAAACTTGATGTCCAGGATGTTTTCATCCTCCGTCAGCATGGCCGAC
The DNA here is from genome assembly GCA_019449595.1 of Rhodoferax sp. GTDB lineage: Bacteria > Pseudomonadota > Gammaproteobacteria > Burkholderiales > Burkholderiaceae_C > Allorhodoferax. Next base: position 1,129,418 of record JAGRPL010000004.1, read on the forward strand.
TCGCGCAGGCCTGTGGCCTTGAGCACGGTATCGCGCCCTACATCCACCGAACGGATCTGGGTCACGAACACGAGTTCGTGGCGCTGAATGGGGTACGGCAGGCGCCAGTTGAAACCGGCGTTGACCGTACCCTTGTACTTGCCAAATTGGGTAATGACGGCTTGCTGGCCTTCCTGCACGATGAAAAAGCCGGTGCTGAGCCAGATCAGTGCCAGCACCGCGACGATCAGCCCCACGCCCACACCCGCATTTTTCATGTCGGGCTGGAATCCGCCGCCGGTCCCGCCGCCGTTGCCGCCCGGCGACTTAGGTGATTTGCCGAACAGACCGCCCAGCTTCCGGTTGACGTCGCGCCACAGTTCATCCAGGTCCGGTGGTCCGCCGTTGGAGCCCCCTTTGTTGCCGTTTTGGGGCCGGGAATCCACTGGTGGCTTGAACGACTCGCCTTCCGGCGGCGCACCATCGGATTTCCCCGATTCGCCCTGCTTGTCATCGCCACGACCCCAGCGCGAGTCGTTCAGGTTGAACATTCGGCCGAACCACCGGGGCAAGGCTCCGGCATTAAAAGTAAAAGCACAAGGGTGAAGTTTCATTTCGTCGTTTCTCGCATGTCTGAACCCGATTGTGCCTATCACAGGCCCGGTTCGGAAGAGTCTGAAGAATCCACCGCAGCGGCCTGATCCGGCACCTGTGCAGCGGCGATACGAGCCAATCGTTGCCGCAATGCCGGCAATCCGGTTGCGTCTTTCGCACTGACAAAAATACGGGGCGTCTGCACGCCGTCAATTTCGAACTCATCTTCCAGCCGAAGCGGCTGGTGCTCTGCGTCCAACGCGTCGATTTTATTGAAGACCAGCAACTGGGGAATCGTGTCCGCTCCGATTTCCTTCAATACCTGTTGCACCTGCGCAATCTGTTCCACAAAATGCGGGTTGGACGCGTCCACGATGTGCAGCAGCAAATCGGCATCCACCGCTTCCTGCAGGGTCGCCCGAAAGGCATCCACCAGCCCATGGGGCAAATCACGGATGAAGCCCACGGTATCGGACAAGGACACCGAACGCCCGGCCTCACCCAGATACAGCTGGCGTGTGGTGGTATCCAGGGTTGCAAACAATTGGTCGGCGGCATAGGCGCGGGCTTTCACCAACGCATTGAACAGCGTGGATTTCCCTGCGTTGGTGTAACCAATCAGCGAAATATTGAAAGCGTCCCGCCGTTCCCGCTGGCGCCTTTGGGTCTGCCGCTGGCGCTTGACCTTGTTGAGGCGCTCCTTGGTCCGCTTGATGGTTTCGCCAATCATCCGGCGATCCAGCTCAATCTGGGCTTCACCTGGACCACCGCGCATGCCGATACCGCCGCTCTGCCGCTCCAGGTGCGACCAACGACGCACCAGGCGCGTGCTCAGGTACTGCAATCGGGCCAGTTCCACCTGCAATTTGCCTTCGTGGCTACGCGCACGCTGGGCAAATATCTCCAGGATGAGGAAAGTGCGGTCATTCACCGGCAGCCCCAGATGGCGTTCCAGGTTACGTTGCTGGCCAGGACTCAGACTCTGGTCGAACAAGACCTCTTTCGCACCCAGCTGGGTAGCCAGGAGCTTGATCTCATCGGCCTTGCCGGAACCGATGAACAATGCGGCATCGGGCGCCTTGCGCTTGCAGGTGACACGGGCAACCGGCTGCATGCCCGCGGTCTGGGCCAGCAAACCCAGCTCCTCCAGCGTACTGTCGAAATTGGGCACGCCCAAGTCAACCCCCACCAGAATAGTCGGGGTGTCGGCTGTATGTGACGAGGATGTCAAATCGGAGTGAAGGAAACAGGCTTCTCAGCTGCAGCGGCCCTGACGGACGGCTCTCAGGATGCGGCAGGCTCGTCCGTGCCCGGCGCAGCAAGGTTGACCGCGCGTCCGGGAACGATGGTGGAGATCGCGTGCTTGTAGACCATTTGGGTTACGGTGTTGCGCAGCAGGACCACATACTGGTCAAAAGACTCCACCTGTCCCTGCAATTTGATCCCGTTGACCAGATAAATGGAAACTGGCACATGCTCCCGACGCAAGGCGTTGAGAAAAGGGTCTTGAAGTAACTGACCTTTGTTGCTCACGATATTCTCCGTGTTCAAAAAATGAAGAGGATTGGACGATACCACACGCTGCTCTCAAGGCAGGCAGCGGGTCGATAAACCCGGAAATTCAAAGGGAAAGATGAGTTGCCAACCCGGGCTGGAACGGACTCAGTCGTCCTTGTCCGCGTACGGATTGGCGGACGATTTCATCTGGATGCGCAAGGGCGTGCCCACCAGATCGAACTCCTTGCGGAAACGCCCTTCCAAGAAGCGTTTGTACGCATCGGTCACCTGTTCCAGTGAGTTGCCGTGAATGACGATGACCGGCGGATTCATTCCGCCCTGGTGCGCATACCGGAGTTTGGGCCGGTACATGCCCGTCTTCTTGGGCGTTTGGAACTGCACCGCTTCCAGCAGCAAACGGGTCAGCACGGGCGTGGGCATCTTGCAATTTGCCGCCTTGTGGGCCTGGGCAATGGAATCCCACACCGGTCCCAGCCCCTGGCGTTTCTGTGCCGATATGAAATGCAGAGCCGCAAACTTCAGAAAGCCCAGACGGGTTTCGATGGAGCGCTTGACCAGCTCACGCTGGTATTCGTCGATGGCATCCCATTTGTTGACGGCAACAACAACCGCGCGGCCAGATTCCAGAATGTAGCCCGCAATATGGGCATCCTGATCGGTCACCCCCTGCGTTGCGTCAATCAACAGCAGCACCACACTGGCGGACTCGATGGCCTGCAGGGTTTTGACAACGGAAAACTTCTCGATGGCTTCAAACACCTGCCCTTTGCGGCGCAGCCCTGCCGTGTCGATCAGTTCAAAGCGCTGCCCCCGGCGTTCGAACGGCACGGAAATGGCATCCCGGGTGGTTCCCGGCATATCAAAGGCAACCAGCCGCTCCTCGCCCAACCAGGTATTGATCAACGTGGACTTGCCCACGTTCGGGCGACCCGCCACCGCCAGTTTGATGATGCCCGGGTCTTCGGCAGCCACCTCTTCATCTGCATCGCCCAGCCCCAGGGGGGCCAGTGCGCGCTCCACCAGGGGCTTGATGCCCTGGTTGTGGGAAGCTGAAATCGGGAACACCTCGCCCAAGCCCAGCTCAAAAAACTCCGACAAACGGACCCCGTCCTGCATGCCTTCCGCCTTGTTGGCCACCAGCAGGCACGGCTTGCCCAGCTTGCGCAGGTATTTGGCAATTTCATGGTCCTGTGCTGACACGCCCGCACGGGCATCCAGCAGAAACAACACCACATCCGCCTCAGCAACCGCCTGGCGCGTCTGCTTGGCCATTTCCTTGTAAATGCCGCTGGAGGCATCCGGCTCAAACCCGCCGGTATCCACCACAATGAATTCCAGCTTGCCCTGCTTGCCGTTGCCGTAATGGCGGTCACGCGTCAAACCGGCGTAATCCGCCACGATGGCATCCCGGCTCTTGGTCAACCGGTTGAACAGGGTGGATTTGCCCACATTGGGGCGACCGACTAAAGCAATGACAGGTTTCATGGAATCAGGCTCAGGGTATTACTCAGGCCGGAAGCCAAAAATTCCACCACGTTGGGTCACAACGACCAGGGTTTGCCCCGCCAGCACGGGCGTGGCGACAATAGGAGAGCCATCCGTTGGAACACGGTTCAGTGGCGCGCCATCTTCGCGGGACAGGAAATGCAGGGTACCTGACTCATCGCCCAGGACAAGTGACCGTCCCGCCAGCAGCGGCGCCGTCAGGGTCCGGTAACGGAGACGATCCGAAGCCCACAGCCGCTCGCCGTCGGCGCGGCGCCATACCAGAATCCGACCATCGCCTTCGGTGCCAAATACGGCATTTTCGTCACCGTCGACGCCAGCAAAACCAGACGCAGGCTTGCTCCAGATCAGGCGCCCATTACCACCGTCCACACATCCGACTGCGGACTGAAACGCGCGGGCGCAAATCTGCTCACCTACGCGTGTCACGCCGGAAACCAGATCCACCAGCCGCTCGATCTCGTTCGTTCCCCGGCTACTGGCAAGCGGTGCCTCCCAGCGCACATTGCCGTTCTGGGGGTTCATGCCCACCAGATGCCCGCCCAGACCCGACACCAGCGTGTCCCCCAGGGCCAGAATGACGCCCGGGCGCCCCAACACCAGGGGATCCCCGGCGCGCTGTTGCTGCCAGAGCTTGCGACCGGTGGCGGCGTCAAAAGCCGAGACGGTTCGATCCGCTGACAGCACGAATACCCGGGCCCCCGCTACCAGGGGCGCGGTGAGCGTAATGGCATTGAGCTTCTGCCGCCACAGCACCCGCCCTGCCTCCAGCGTAATCAGTTCGTTGTCCCGGCTGGCCACCGCCGTATAGCGCCCGTCGCTACCGACTCCGGCAGACAACTTCGTATCCAGGGCCACACGCCACTGATCTCCGCCCGTGCGGGCATCAATGGCGGCAACGGTACCGTCAGAACCCGCCACAAAAAGCAGATTCCCCACCACCCGGACAGCCAACGGGAATCCCACCTCACCGACACGGGAAGTCCATACAGAACGCACCCCGATCAGGGCCGTATTGGGCCCCAGATCGGCAGGCTTCACTTTCTCAGGCCCGGAGCAGGCCGCCAACAAAGCCGCCAGAACCACGCCACACCCCAGGCGGACCACCGGCGAACGCAGGAACGAAAAACGCTTCACTTGGCGTTACCCACCGCAGTAGCTGCACCCGCCCCTTCGCTTTCGGAAGGTCCTGGGGTGACGCCCATGGCATTCAATTTGACCTCTACCAAGCGACGGTAATCCGAGCGCTCGTCAAACGCCTTGAACGCCTTCAGATACTCCGCCTTGGCCTCGGCTTTCTTGCCCTGCAGGGCATAGATGTCACCTTTACGGTCGGCCGTGAGCGCCTGGAATTCCTCTGGAGTGTCGCCACCCAGAAGCTTGAGCGCCTCATCGTAAGCCTTGGATTCCATCAGCAAACCCGACAGGCGCAAACGCGCAACCGACGCATACCCCTTGTCGGACGCCTTTTCGGCAACCCAGGTCAGGGCAGCCTTGGCTGTATCCGGCTTGCCCGCTTCATAGGACATCTTTGCAACCAGCAAACCTGCCTGCTGCGTGTAGGTCGTCGAGGCAAACCGGTCGCGCATGTCAGAAAAAGCACGCTCAGCCTTGCTCACGTCACCGCTGCGCACAACCCGCTCCACTTCATCAAACATGGCCGAAGCTTGCACTGCCTGGCTGCGTTGCCAATACTGGTAGCCGTTCCAGGCCGCCACTGCGCCCAGAACAATAATCAGCCCCCAGGTAATGAGGTTGCCATACTGCATCCAGAAATGCTTGAGCTCATCGAGCTGCTCTTGTTCTTCGAGATCTAAATGATTTGCCATGAGAGTATTCAGTTAAGCCGTGGATTGTAGGCTTTTGGCCCATTGCGCTGCCTGGTCCAATACCTGTGTCACCTGTTCGCCGACGCCGTCCCGCAGGGACTTCACGGTGACCGCCCCTTGGGCCAGTTCGTCTGCGCCAAAGATCAGTGCAAACCGGGCACCGGAGCCGTCGGCACGTTTGAATTGGGATTTGATGCTGCCCATGCCATCGACCGTCCCGGCATGCATCTGCACCGTCACACCCTGGGTGCGCAAAACCTGCAGACAGGCCATGACCTTTGGCAGAGCGTCCGCGTCCGGAACGATGGCGTAGGCATCAATGGGCGCGATATCAGCCGGCGCCCCCTGCTCCTTGAGTAATTCCAGTACCCGCTCCACGCCCATGGCCCAGCCTACCGCCGGCGCCGGCTTGCCGCCGATCTGCTCTGTGAGGTAGTCGTAGCGCCCTCCGGCGCAGATGGTCCCCTGCGAGCCGAGCCGTGTCGTCACGAACTCAAACACCGTCAGGTTGTAATAGTCCATTCCCCGAACCAGTCGGGGGTTGATGGAATAGGCCACGCCGTTGGCGTCCAGTATGGACGTAACCCGCTCCAGATGGGCTTTGGAGGCATCTCCCAGGAAGTCCAGCAACTTGGGCGCTGCTTCGATCACACCCTGCATCTGGGGGTTCTTGCTGTCCAGCAAACGCAACGGGTTGAGATGCAGCCTGCGCTTGGCTTCCTCATCCAGCACGTCGACATGCTGCTCGAAATGCGCAATCAGCGCCGCACGGTGCAGCGAGCGCTCTCCGGGCTGCCCCAGGCTGTTGAGTTGCAGGGCCACATCGGTCAGCCCCAATTCCTGCCACAACGCATGGGCCATCAGAATCAGCTCAGCATCCACTTCCGCACCGCCAAAGCCCAGGGCCTCGGCACCAATCTGGTGAAACTGGCGGTATCGGCCGCGCTGCGGCCGCTCGTGCCGGAACATGGGCCCCATGTAGTAGAGTCGCTTGCCTCCGTTGTACAGCAAGGAGTGTTCCACCACCGCGCGCACCACTCCGGCCGTGCTCTCAGGGCGCAACGTCAGTGCTTCGCCATTCAACCGGTCCTCGAAAGAGTACATCTCCTTCTCGACGATATCGGTCACTTCTCCAAGACCACGCACGAACAATGCCGTGGGTTCCAGAATGGGGGTTCGGATGTTTTCATAGGCATAGCGACGCATCAGGGCGCGCACGATGCCTTCCAGTGCTTCCCAGCGGGCCGATTCCGGCGGCAGGATGTCGTTCATGCCTTTTACGGCAGACAGCTTTTCCACTCTACGTACAGCAGATTTTTCGACCATGCAAACTCTTAATTCTGGGGGGTAACAACAGGCGCACCAAAACGCTGCTGGATGTAATTCTCGACCACTGACTGGAACTCGGTGGCAATGGAATCTCCACGCAGGGTCATGCGCTTCTCGCCATCAATGAACACCGGAGCTGCCGGGGCCTCCCCGGTACCAGGCAAACTGATACCGATATCGGCATGCTTGCTCTCACCAGGCCCGTTGACAATGCAGCCCATGACCGCAACCTTGAGATTCTCCACCCCTGGGAAACGCTCACGCCACACCGGCATTTGGGCCCGGAGGAAGTCGTCAATTTGCTGCGTCAACTCCTGAAAGGTCGTGCTGGTCGTCCGGCCACAGCCAGGACATGCAGTCACGCTGGGAACAAATGTCCGCAAGCCCAACGCTTGAAGGATTTCGGAGGCAATCACCACCTCCTGGGTCCGTGACTCACCCGGAGCGGGCGTCAGGGACACGCGAATGGTGTCTCCGATCCCTTCCTGCAACAGCACGGCAAGCGCCGCTGTCGAAGCCACTGTCCCCTTGGTTCCCATGCCGGCCTCGGTCAGCCCCAGGTGCAACGGATAGGCGCAACGACGTGCCAACTCCCGGTAAACGGCAACCAGATCCTGTACACCGCTGACCTTGCACGACAGGATGATCTGGTTCGCATCCATCCCGATTTCCCGCGCACGTTCGGCCGATTCCACGGCCGATGTGATCAACGCCTCGTACATGACCGGCTTGGCATCCCATGGAGCCGCGCGGCGGCTGTTCTCATCCATCAGCGAAGCCAACAGTTCCTGATCCAGGCTGCCCCAGTTGACGCCGATGCGGACCGCCTTGTTCCAGCGGATTGCCGCCTCAATCATCAGCGCAAACTGCTTGTCGCGTTTGTCACCCTTGCCAACGTTACCGGGATTGATGCGGTACTTTGACAAAGCCTGCGCGCAGTCCGGATAGTCCGTCAGCAAACGATGGCCGTTGAAATGGAAATCACCAACCAGAGGAACATCAATTCCCATGCGATCCAGTTGCTCGCGCACATAGGGAACCGCCTGGGCGGCCTCGGGTGTGTTGACGGTGATCCGCACCATCTCCGAGCCGGCATTGGCCAGTTCCTTGACCTGTATGGCGGTTCCGATGGCGTCTGCAGTGTCCGTATTGGTCATGGACTGCAAACGTACGGGAGCCCCCCCTCCAACCGTTACGTCCCGGCCACCCCACTTCACATGGGCCTGCAGAGACTCGCGCTTGTGCGGGAGCGCAAGGGCAATAGGCAAATTGGGATTCACTACTTCACCTCAAATCGGGCAACATTTTCCCTGGCAACACCTTCCAGGTTGAAAACCTTACCCCGAATCTCAACATCCGTGACATCAGCACGGCCAATAACAACCGACAACGGCAGCGCTCCAGACGTGCCCACGACCTCTCCAGCCGACAGTGTCTTGCTGAGCAGGACCGCACCTCTGGCATCAGCAACCTGCACCCATGAGGAGCCACGCGCCTTCAATACCAACACGCCAGTAGCAGCACCGACGGGTCCGCTGCGGTTGCCCTCGGAAGCGGTGGCCGGTGCTACGCTCTGGCCGACGATCGCTGGAGCTGGAGCTGGAGCTGGAGCTGGAGCTGGAGCTGGCTGAGTTTGCACCACCGCAGCCGCCGGAATGACCGCCACCGGCGCAGACGCCACTGGGGCTGCCACATCCGCGGCGACACTGCCTTGCGGCAAGGGCACACCGGCCGAGGCCGGCTCGGGCTGGGTACTGTCTTTCGGTTGAACGACTTCCACCGGAGCTTCACTGCGCTGGACGTCAGGGAAGAAAGTCAGCACCAGTGCTCCGATCACCAGCACCAGCACAACCAGAACACGCGGCTTGGCAAAAATCGCTGGGAGGGATCGCCCAGTCGACTCGCCCGGCAGTCGAAAGGGGGCATTGATCCCGCGCTCGTCCAGATTGAGCCGGGGAATATCGGATTGAGGAAGCCTTTCCAGCACAGGCGCCGCGTCTATCTTCAACGCCCGGCACACGCTTGACGCAAGCGCTCGAACAAACACCGCATCCGGCAATAGATCCAACCGATCCGCTTCCAGTGCCTCCAGCTTTTTGACGGGAACCCGCATGGAAACTGCCAAAGCCGCCACGTGCAGCCCAGCGGCCTCTCGGGCATTGCGCAATATGGTGCCGGCAGTCAATACCTCCGCTGCGGGGAGCGTGCTGGGCACGGCTTCCGTCTGATCCGGCATAGCTCCATCATTCATCGAACGCACCTCGCTCAAAAGCCGAAGATTCACGCGACTGGGGGTAGCGCTTTTTCAGTTGTTCGCCCAATTGCGCCATCGCCTCACGATTTCCCGTCCGCCGCTCTACTTTGATACCCAACCACAGGGACTCCGCGCTGGCCAACTGGCTGTTGTTGATACGGCGCACATAGAATTGCGCGCGGGCATACTCACCGCGTTGGTACAACAGCAAAGCCAAGTTGTACCCTGTAATGGGATTGCCGGCTTCCAACTCATAGGAGTGCAGCAGGCTGGCCTCCGCGTCGTCACGCTGACCATTCTTCAGCTGGCACAGCCCCTGGATCATCCAGGTTTTTGCACGATCACCGTACGCGGGGTTTGCCAGGGCACTGGCGAACAATTGCATGGCCTCGGGATAGCGAGACTGCTGGCACAAAAGCCAACCATAGTTATGCTGAACATTGGCAGCAGCGGGGTTGATGGTCAAAGCCCGGCGGAAACTCTCTTCCGCGAGCGGCACATCGTTCAGGCGCATGTAAATCAAACCGCGCAGGTTATAGGCTTCAAACTGGTTGGGATCGGCGCCAATAGATTGCTTGACCTGGTCCAGGGCAACCGTGGTTTGCCCTTTTTCAAAATATCCGACCGCCAACTCCAACCGGATACGGGCACGCTTCAGGCTGTCGGGCTCATCTGAGTCCGTCACCAGATCCGACTTGTTTGAAGTGCCCGAAGTGCTGGATGCACAACCTGCCAGCCCCACAAGCGCGGTACAAGCCAGACAGAACCACAGCAGCCACGACAGCGCTGGGATTCCAACCTTCACCTTGTTAATCATTGGACGCATTCTCTCTCCCGCGGGGGGTAATTTCAGACACAGGCTTGAGCATAACGGTGCGCTGCCTGGAAATGCGCTTTTGGACATCCGTCCTGTCCTTCACGTCGCCGGCCAGCTGCCCGCACGCCGCATCGATATCGTCGCCACGGGTCTTGCGGATCGTCGTCACGATGCCGGCATCGCTCAGAACCCTGGCAAACGCCAGCACCCTGTCTTGCGACGACCGGATCAGACCAGATGCGGGAAAGGGATTGAACGGTATCAGGTTGAACTTGCACCAGGCAACGCCTGCCCCCTCCTGGCGAATCAGTTTCACCAACTCGGTCGCCTGTTCCGGCGCGTCGTTCACTTCGTTGAGCATGCAATACTCAAACGTGATGAAATCGCGTGGCGCGAAGGCAAGGTAACGTCTGCAGGCTTGCATCAGTTCGGCAATAGGGTACTTGCGGTTCAGGGGAACCAGATCGTTTCGCAACGCATCGTTGGGCGCGTGCAGCGACACTGCCAGAGCAACCGGACAGTCCTGTCCCAAACGGTCTATCATGGGCACGACACCCGAAGTCGAAACGGTGACACGTCGGCGCGACAAACCATAGGCATGGTCATCGAGCATGACCCGCAGGGCGGGCACCAAAGCCGTGTAGTTCTGGAGCGGCTCGCCCATGCCCATCATGACCACATTGGAAATGACGCGCTCACTGGTTTTCAGGTGTTTGCGCAGAAAATGCTCTGCAAACCAGAGCTGGGAAATGATTTCCCCAACGGTCAGATTGCGGCTGAAGCCCTGGTGCCCGGTCGAACAAAACCGGCAATTCACCGCGCATCCGGCTTGTGACGACACGCACAAGGTGCCGCGGTCCTCTTCCGGGATGAAAACCGCCTCAACGGCATCTCCGCCACCTACATCAAACAGCCATTTGATCGTCCCATCGGACGAGATGTGCTGGGCAAGGATAGGGGGCGCCTTGATGGCTGCAGAAGTCTTGAGTTTTTCACGCAAAGACTTTGCAAGGTCGCTCATCTCGTCAAACTGAGAGGCACCTTTTTGATGAATCCAGCGGAACAGCTGGGTTGCGCGAAAACGCTTCTCCCCCAGCCGCTCACAAAAAGCGGCCAATCCCTCGAGATCGTAATCGAGCAGGTTGGCCGTCATTGCATAACTTAGCGTGAATACACGTTCATGCCAGCGAAGAAAAACGCAATCTCAGCGGCTGCGGTTTCTGCGGCATCGGAACCATGCACGGCGTTGGCATCAATGCTGTCAGCGAAGTCAGCGCGAATCGTGCCGGGGGCAGCCTTTTTCGGATCGGTAGCGCCCATCAGGTCACGGTTCTTCAGGATGGCGTTTTCGCCTTCCAGTGCCTGGATCATGACCGGGCCGGAAACCATGAAATCCACCAGATCCTTGAAGAAAGGACGGGCCTTGTGAACGGCGTAAAACGCTTCCGCTTCACCGCGCGACAGATGTGCCATGCGAGCAGCAACGACCTTCAGGCCGGCAGCTTCAAAACGGGCGTAAATCTGGCCAATGACGTTCTTGGCAACGGCGTCGGGCTTGATGATGGAGAGGGTACGTTCGATAGTCATGGTGTTTCCTGATCTGGGTTGGTAATTTTCTTGCCCAGGTTAGAGCAAAGCTTGCTATTTTAGCATTTGCAGCCTAGCGGTTCCGCCCGTTTCTGCGCTGCCCACCCGGTCCGCCACGACCTCTTTGACCCGCATCTTGGCGTTGGCGGGTAAAACTGTCGGCGCCAATGTACCCAAACGCGGTCTTCATGGGGTCGGGCTGCCCTGCCCCGTCCCGTCGATCTCCCGACTGAGCCGTGCGGTTGTTATCGGTGCGGCCACCGCCTTTAGGTCCGCCGGCTCCACCCTTGTAACCCCCTTGCGGCGCACCCTTCTGGCCTCCCATTGCCCCGCGAGGTCCACCGGTCCGCCCGCCACGCCGCTTGTTTTGCCCCTGCGCATTGCGCGGCGCACCTCCAGCCGGCGGGTTGCGTGGAGCGGCCCCGTCCTGCGCCGTACCGCCGGCTGCATTCACCAGTGCACGAATATCCGCGTCGTCGAGTTCCATCCAGGCACCGCGCTTGAGTCCACGCGGCAGCACCATCGCGCCGTAGCGGATCCGGATGAGGCGGCTCACCGCATGCCCCACAGCCTCCAGCATCCGACGCACTTCGCGGTTACGTCCTTCGGAAATGGTGACGCGGTACCAGCAGTTGGAACCCTCGCCGCCCCCGTCCTCGATGGAGCCAAACTGCGCCACACCATCGTCCAGCTGCACGCCCTCAAGCAGCATCTTTTTCTCGTCCTTGCTCAAGGTCCCCAGCACCCGAACGGCGTATTCACGCTCTAGGCCGAAACGCGGGTGCATCAGATTGTTGGCAAGCTCCCCTGAATTCGTGAAAAGCAACAAGCCTTCCGTGTTCAGATCCAGGCGCCCCACCGATTGCCACTTGCCCTGGTGCAGCTTTGGCAGACGGCGAAACACCGTTGGCCGGTTCTGCGGATCGTCATGGGTAACCACCTCCCCCACGGGCTTGTGATAGGCAATCACCCGTGCGGGTGGCGGCTCAATGCGGACGCGGATGGGCTTTCCATTGACTTTGATGTTGTCGCCAAACTGGATGCGTTGACCAATGTGGGCAGGCTCGTTATTCACCGAGATGCGACCTTCCAGGATGAGCTGCTCCATCTCCAGACGCGACCCCATTCCCGCCTGCGCCAACACCTTGTGCAGCTTGGGGGTTTCGGCCAGAGGGGCAAGCACACGCTTGGGCAGTGACAACTCGGCGATCTCTTCGTCCGCATCAAACTGGCCGGAGACAACGTCACTGAAGCGGTTGTCCTGCTCTGCGGCCGATGGCAGCACCTGTCGTGGTGCTGCTTCGTGAGCCGGGTCAGCAGAAGCAACCGGTGCAATCCCATCTGCGCCGGCAGGCGCCTGCGTGTCCGACCCGTTGTCCGTCGCGGGCTGCCCCGTTGAGGTGATTGCATTCATTCTGAAAACCCATTCAAATGTGGCGGCATATCCGGGCTTTCGGGCTCCAGGGGTATGTCCAGTTGTAATTTCGCGTCCCCCGCAATACCGTCACCGGCTTCGGGTTCTGCAATCGATTCCTCGACCACGTCGGCCAGCGCACCAAAGGAGTCCTCTGGATGCGCCACGTTTTCCAGCAAAGGCAACTGGTCCAGCGACTGGAGACCCAGATCATCCAGAAACTGCTTGGTGGTGGCAAACAGCGCAGGGCGCCCTGGGGCTTCCCGGTGGCCAATCACCTCCACCCAGCCACGGTCCTCCAGCTGCTTGATCAGCAAGGAGCTGATCGTCACGCCACGGATGTCTTCCATGTCGCCCCGCGTTACGGGCTGGCGGTAGGCAATGATGGCCAGCGTTTCCAGTGTCGCCCGGGTATAGCGGGGCGGCTTTTCCGGGTGTAACCGGTCCAAATACTCGCGCATTTCCGGCCGGCTCTGGAAGCGCCACCCCGTGGCCACGCCGACCAACTCCACGCCCTTTGCAGCCCAGTCATCCTTGAGTTCCTCCAGCAGCGATTTCAGCGTATCCGCTCCCAGGGACTCGTTGAAGAGCGTCCGCATATCGCGCAACGGCAGGGGTTGTTGCGAACAAATCAACGCGGTCTCCAAGACCCGCTTTGCTTCCGCCATATTCATAGTCAGGCTTTTTCCGCAAACGTCCCCATCGAGGGGTATCAATCAAAGTGATTCCATTGGGATGGCAGCAGTTGTGAAGAACTCACCGTGCCTACCCGTAGCAATGTGCCGGGGTACTTAAGGGCATTCCAGCCTTTACGGCGCATTGTAGCGCAGGCCCCACGCCGCGAGCAGCCCCTGAAAATCCGCGGGGAGCGGCGCCTCAAACACCAGCGATGCCCCTGTTACCGGGTGCGTCAGTGCCAATCGGCACGCATGCAAGGCCTGACGCTCCATGCCTGGCAGGCAGGTGCCGCCATAAACCGTATCTGCAACCAGCGGATGCCCCAGGAAAGCCATATGCACCCGGATCTGGTGCGTCCGCCCGGTGTGCAAAATGCAGCGAACAAAACAACCCGTCTCCGCATTTCCCAAGAATACGACATCCGTTCTGGCCGTTTTGCCTGGTGACTTCTCAAGATCGACCACCGCCATGCGCAAGCGGTTGCGGGGATCCCGGCCAATGGGCGCCTGCACCGACACCGTATCCGGTCCGGTCCAGGGGCGATGGGCCAACGCCAGGTATTGGCGGCTGACCTCGCGTGCAGCAATGGCCTGCACCAAGGCATCCATGACGCTGCGGGTACGGGCCACCACCATGAGCCCGCTCGTATCCTTGTCCAGACGGTGCACAATGCCAGCCCGGGGAACCGAGGCAATGGCCTTGTCGTATGCCAGCAAGCCGTTGAGCAAGGTTCCGCTCCAGTTGCCGGGCGCTGGGTGTACGACCAGCCCGGCGGGCTTGTTGATGACCAGGATGTGCTCATCCTGGAACACCACCTGCAGAGGCATCTCCTGCGGGGTAAAGGCCTGACTCTGGGGCGTAGGCCGCAGTTCGATCACCACGCCGTCTCCGGCCTTCACCCGCTGGGACGCCTTGCGCACCGGCCGGGCATTGACCGCAACCAGCCCTGCTTCAATCAGTTGCTGCAAGTAACTGCGGGAGAACTCGGGCGCCACCTCGACCAGTGCACGGTCCAGCCGCGCCCCATGCTGAACTGCAGTAATCTCCACCCTGCGCCACTCGACGTCTACGACCGCGTCCTCGCCCTCATCGGGGTCTGTCTCCAGTGGAGCGCTCGATATAATTCCAGTGGTCTGTTTCAAGAAAGTTTCCCTCAATGCTTCGAGTCAAATTATCGGTCGTTTGCGCCTGCCTGCTAACGACGAGTGCATTTCTGATGACAGGCTGCTCAACGGCACCGGTGGACAAGACCGCCGGGATGAGCCCCAACGCGCTGTATGCGGAAGCCAAGGATGAAATGAGCACCAGCCAATGGGACAAGGCCGTGCCGTTGCTGGAGAAACTGGAAGCGCGCGCTGCCGGAACCCCACTGGCACAGCAGGCTCAGGTGGACAAGGCGTACGCCCAGTACAAGTCCGGCGAACCAGCGCAGGCGCTCGCAACGCTGGAACGTTTCATGAAACTGCACCCGGCGAGCCCCGCTCTGGACTATGCCCTGTACCTGAAGGGCATTGTCAATTTCAATGACGACCTGGGCATGTTTTCCAACGTGACCCGCCAGGATTTGTCCGAACGGGACCAGAAGGCGGCCAAGGAGTCTTTTGAAGCATTCAAGGAACTTACGGCCCGTTTCCCCGACTCCCGCTATTCGCCCGACGCACGCAAGCGCATGGCCTACATCGTGAATTCGCTGGCCCAGTACGAAGTCCACGTTGCGCGCTACTACTACCGCCGCGGGGCCTACCTGGCCGCGGTCAACCGCGCGCAGCTGGCGGTATCGGATTACCGCGATGTTCCCGCCATCGAGGAAGCCCTGTTCATCATTTACAAGTCCTACGACGCCATGGGCATGACGAAATTGCGCGACGACGCCAAACGGGTGCTGGAAATCAACTACCCCCAGTCCGAGTTCCTGCTTAAGGGCAGCAAGGGGACGGATCCGTGGTGGAAGGTGTGGTGAGGCCGCGCAACGTGTCCTCGAACTGGTCCTGGGTGGCAATGGTCCGCATGGCGGGCAGCGCCGCCAGCATCTTGCGTCCATAACCCATCTGCGTCAGACGCACATCGCAGACCACCAGCACGCCGCGATCGGTCTCCCGGCGAATCAGCCGCCCGGCTCCCTGCTTGAGGGCAATGGCCGCCTGGGGCACGTGAAAATGCTGAAAGGGATTCCTGCCCAGTTCCGCCATCTGGCGGGCCCTGGCCTCCACCAGAGGATCATCGGGCGGCGAAAACGGCAGTTTATCGATCACCACCATTTGCAGGGCATCCCCGGGAACATCGATACCTTCCCAGAAGGAAGCCGATGCCACCAGCACGCAGCCGGCCGTCTCGTTGTTCGCCGCCCCGCAAAACCGCTCCACCAACTCACGCTTGGGTGACTGCCCCTGGACCAGCACGTCGATTCCGGAAGACGGAGCGAAGTACTGCCGCAAGGCCTCGCCAATGCTGCGCATGGCGCGCAAGGTTGTCGTCAACACAAGCGTGCGCCCGCCCAGTATTTCGGCACCATGTGCCGCCAGCCGCGCCACGCATGCGCTGTGGGACGGATCACCGGGCTTGGGCATGTCGGGTGGAATGTACAGGCCAGCTTGCGCAGAATAATCAAAGGGGCTGTCCACCTGAAGCACCTGCGCCCCCTCCAGCCCACAGGTCTGCAGGAACCACCCCATGGAGGGATCGGTTCCCAGTGTGGCGGAAGTAAAAATCCAGGATTGGTTCCTGTCCGCAGACGCATTCCGCGACGCGATTCGGGACTGCAGGGCTGCGGCAATATCCAGCGGCGACTGAACCAGCCTGACGTGGTGATCCGCGTCCAGCCAACGGACATGGCCAGAGGGCGCCGGACTGGAAAACAATTCCAGCTCTGCCAGAAACGTGACCACACGCTCGCGCAGTCTCTTCAGTTCCGGCGCAAGCGCTTCCACGCTCAGCAGCATGGTCTCGACCTGCTGCAACCCCACCCGCAACGCGGCCAGGGCCGCACGCCAGGGCTGCACGGGAATGTCCAGCGGAGCCTCGTCCGCCCAGGGGCGGCGATCCTGCGGGCCTTGACCACCGCACAGGTGGCGCAACAGCACTATGGCTTGGTTGAGTTCGGCGACATGTGCGCGCCAGTCCACCGAACCCAGCGCCAGTTGCGGCCCCTGCAACGCCAGCGTGCGGCACAGGCTTTCCAGTGCGCCGGTCGTCAGTTGGCGGCCCAGAAACTGCACGCCAATTGCGTTGAGCTGGTGTGCCTCGTCAAACACGACCGTGCGCACGGTAGGCAGCAATTCCGCCACACCCGACTCACGAACGTCCATATCGGCGAAAAACAGGTGGTGGTTGATGACCACCACGTCGGCAGCCATCGCTTCCTTGCGCGCCCGATTGACGTGACAGGCCTGGGCTTGTGGGCATTGCGCGCCCAAACAGTTCTCCCGCGTGGAGGTAACCAGCGCAACAACCGGCGAGCGCTCATCAAGCTGCGCCAACTCCGCCAGATCGCCACTGCGGGTCACTGCGGCCCACCGCTCCACACGCGCCAGATCCTGCTGGGCTGCGGGGCTGTCGGCCCGCGCGTCCTGCCGGGCTGACGCCAGCCGATGGGTGCACAGGTAGCTGCCCCGCCCCTTGAGCAAGGCGATGCGCACGGGCTGTCCCAGCGCAGCCATCAAACGGGGCAGATCCCGGCCAAACAGCTGATCCTGCAGCGCTTTGGTCGCCGTCGACAACAGGACCCGCTCTCCGCTGAGCAGGGCCGGAATTAAGTAAGCAAATGTTTTTCCTACCCCGGTGCCGGCTTCCACGGCCAGCACCCCTCCCGCCTCCATTGTGCCGGCCACGGCCAGTGCCATCTCCACCTGACCGGACCGGGGTTTGAACGCCTCGACCAGACGGGCCAGCGGACCATCGGGCTCAAACGCTCGCTGCACGGCATCTGGCAAGCCCATGCTTCAAGCCGGCTCGTCGGGCTGTAGCGCCCGCTCCGCGCGGTCAATTTCATCCCGAAGGAGCAGCCGGCGCTTTTTCAGTCGCCGCATCATCAGTTCGTCCGCCGGAGCCTCGGTTGCGGCACGGTCGATCAGGGCGTCCAGGTCAGCGTGCTCCATGCGCAGCTCGATAAGGCGTCGTTCGGGCGAGTGGAGATTGGCGTTCACGTTACAAAATGCGGGAAAGTCCGCGGATAGATTAGAGTTAAAGATGCCGGGCTGGCTGGATAATACGGCCTTCCTGCTCCCTCACAGAAAGTATTGCTGCGCAAGCAACTCCATATGGCCACTGGTTACCG
The DNA here is from genome assembly GCA_019449595.1 of Rhodoferax sp. Taxonomy (GTDB): domain Bacteria; phylum Pseudomonadota; class Gammaproteobacteria; order Burkholderiales; family Burkholderiaceae_C; genus Allorhodoferax. The sequence goes on from JAGRPL010000004.1 coordinate 1,147,196, forward strand.
ACTTACCGCTTCAACTGGCATTCACAAGGGCGACCGCGAATACCAGCAGGATCAGATTGCATTGCTGAAACACCCGCGGGTGAACGGTTGCATTCTGGCCGTCGTAGCCGATGGCATGGGGGGGCGCAGCGGTGGCCGAAAGGCATCGGACCAGGTCATGATGACCGCCAAGCAGCTGTTCGAGCGCTACGACCCACAAACCGATGACGCGGCGGCCGTGCTGCAGCAGATGGTGCAGGAAGCCCACATTGTCATCAAGCTGACGGCCGTTTCCTCCGAAGAGGAGCCGCACAGCACCATGGCCGCGTTCCTGATCAACCCCGGAGGTGACTGCCACTGGGTGCACACCGGCGACTCGCGCATCTACCACTACCATGGCAACCGGTTCATCAAGCGGACGATCGACCATTCCTACGTACAGGCCCTGGTGAACCGGGGAGAAATCACCGAAGAGGAAGCCGCCGTTCACCCCCAGTCCAATATCCTGATGGGTTGCCTCGGTACCGAAAACGACCCGCCCATGGACTTTCACTTCATTCCCCAGCTGCGCCCCGGCGATGTGTTGCTGGCCTGCAGCGATGGCGTGTGGCACTACTTCAACACGGGAGAGATTGGCTCGGTGGTGTCGACACTGTCCGCACGGGAAGCCACCGAGTTCCTGATCGAAAAAGCCCGCTCACGCGGCCACGGTGGCGGAGACAACCTGTCACTGGTAGTCGTCAAACTTGAGCCGCTGGACCAGCGCTGAATCCGGGCTGGCCTGTTACTCCGCTCACGGAGGAACGGGTAGCCCCGGGCTTGTCGTGCCGTGCTCTTTCAGCCGTTTGTCACGCTCCAGGCGCCGCTGCTCGAGCGCCCTCTGTTTCTCGGTGTAGGCCTCCCGGGCCTGAGGGGCGGGTGGTGCAGCGGTCTTGCCCGCCGATGGACGGTCGCCCCCTGAACTCGCCTGCCTGCGGTGGTTCAGATTTTTCTCATCCTGGGCCTTTTGCCGCTCTTCCAACGAGGAAGAAGGTGGCTGTTCGGCATTTTCGCGTTGGCGCTGCGCATTGTCAGCGGCCTTTTCCTCGCTGCGCTGAAGCTGCTCGGCGCCCCTTTGCCGGCGCTGGGCGTCATTGATCCGGCGCTCCTGCCGTTTCAAATCCGACAACACGGCAATGCGGCGTTTTTTGACCGCCTTGACACAGTCGTTCACGACAAACTGGGACTGGCAGGCGTATTCCTGTGCATCGAACTGCGCTTCCTGCTGCTGGCGCAGGTTCGCAATGCGTGCCCGCTCGTTTGCCATGGTGTCCGCATCAGCCGTGGACACCTCCTGGCTCCACGCCACGCCCTGCAAGACCGTCACCAGCACGAGCAGCACGAGTGTCTTCATGTCAACCCGGTATCCACCACGCGCCGCTCCAGCGACAAATACTCCTTGGACTGCATCTCGCTCAGCCGGGACGCTGTACGCACAAACTCGTGCGCCATGGGGCCTTCGGTGTACAACGCTTCCGGGTTGACCGCTGCCGACATCACCAGCTTGACGCGCCGGTCATACAACACGTCCACCAGCCAGGTGAAGCGCCGCGCCTCGGAGGCCAGGCGGACCGGCATGTGGGGTACATCACTCAGAAACACGGTATGAAAACGCGAAGCAATTTCCAGGTAATCATTCTGGGAACGCGGCCCACCGCACAGCGTCTTGAAGTCAAACCACACCAAGCCACCTGCCTTGCGGCGGGCCCGGATTTTGCGGGACTCGATGTGCATGACCGGGTCCTCGTCGTGTGACGACGACAGGGCGTTGAAGGTCTGTTCCATGGCCTGGTCAGCGTCGGGCCCATTGGGAACGTGGTACAGCGTCACTGCCTCCAGCGTGCGCTGGCGGTAATCGGTGCCGTTGTCTACGTTGAGCACGTCCAGACGCGCATTGAGCAGGGCGATGGCCGGCAGAATGCGATCACGGTGCAGGCCGTTCGGATACAGATCATCCGGGCGAAAATTGGACGTGGTGACAAAACCCACACCGTTGTCGAACAGCGCTGCCAGCAAGCGGTGCAGGATCATGGCATCCGTGATGTCGGCGACGTGGAACTCATCGAAGCAGATCAGGCGATAACGCTTGGACATCCGGCGGGCCAATTCGTCCAGCGGATTGACCGTGCCCTGCATATCCGCCAGCTCGCGGTGTACCTCACGCATGAACTCGTGGAAGTGCAGGCGCGTCTTGCGCTTGAGGGGTACGGCGTTGTAGAAGCAATCCAGCAAGAAGCTCTTGCCCCGCCCCACCCCGCCGTACATGTAGACGCCACGGGGAATATCGGGCCGGTTGAGCAGCTTCTTGATGGGGTTGGACCGCTTCTCCTTGAATACGGCCCACTCCCGTGCGCAGCGCTCCAGCGCCTCAATAGCCCGCAACTGTGCGGCATCGGCCACATAGCCCCGGGCAGCCAGCTCGGCTTCGTAGGTTTGTTTGACGTTCAATGCATCCGCCCTCTATTTGCTACACATTTAATAGCTGCCAGCGCAGTATTCACGGGTGCCAGCAGCTATTTTAATGCACAACAATCAGAAGTTCAGCGTACGCTTGTCCACGGCCAGTGCCGCTTCCTTGGTGGCTTCACTCAAGCTCGGGTGCGCGTGGCAGATACGGGCAATGTCTTCGGCGCTGGCCTTGAACTCCATGGCCACCACGGCCTCGGCAATCAGCTCGCTGGCCATGGGGCCAACAATGTGCACACCCAGGATTTCATCGGTCGCGGCATCAGCCAGGAACTTGACGAAACCAGTCGTGTCGCCCAGCGCACGGGCGCGGCCATTGGCCAGGAACGGGAACGAACCGGCCTTGTACGCCACGCCATCGGCCTTGAGCTGCTGCTCGGTACGGCCAACCCAGGCAATCTCGGGGCTGGTGTAAATCACCCAGGGAATGGTATTGAAGTTGACGTGCCCGTGCTGGCCGGCAATGCGCTCGGCTACGGCAACGCCCTCTTCCTCGGCTTTGTGCGCCAGCATGGGGCCACGCACCACGTCGCCCACCGCCCACACATTAGGCAGGTTGGTTTTGCAGTCGCCGTCCACCACAATCGCACCGCGCTCGTCGAGCTGCAGGCCCACGGCTTCCACGTTCAGGCCAATGGTATTGGGCACGCGACCAATGGAGACAATGAGCTTGTCCACATCCAGTGCCTGGGCTTCACCTTTGGCGTTGGTATAGGCAATCGACACGCCTTTCTTGCCGGATTTGATCTCGCCGACTTTTACACCCAGTTCGATCTTGAGACCCTGCTTGGTGAAGGCCTTGTGCGCTTCCTTGGCCACCTGCTCGTCCACGGCGCCCAGGAATGTGGGCAGCCCTTCGAGGATGGTGACTTCTGCGCCGAGGCGACGCCAGACCGAACCCATTTCCAGGCCGATCACGCCCGAGCCAATCAGGCCCAATTTCTTGGGCACCGCGCCCACGCGCAGGGCGCCGTCGTTGGAGAGGATGTTTTCCTCATCAAACGGTGTGCCAGGCAAGGCACGGGCATTCGAACCCGTTGCCACGACGATGTGCTTGCCGACAAGCGACTCTTCAGCCGCCCCTGCCACCTTGATCTCGTAGGCGCCGTCGGCCGCCTTCACGAACGATCCACGGCCATGGAAGAAGGCAATCTTGTTCTTCTTGAGCAGGTACTGGATGCCGTCGTTGTTCTGCTTGACGACGCTGTTCTTGCGGGCAATCATCTTGCCCACATCCATGCTCACTCCCTTGACCTCGATGCCGTGTTCCGCAAAGTGGTGGTTGGCATGGTCGAAGTGCTCGGACGACTGCAACAGTGCCTTGGAGGGAATGCAACCCACATTGGTGCAGGTACCCCCCAGGGCCGGACCGCCCTTGTCGTTCTTCCACTCGTCGATACAGGCTACGCTGAAACCCAGCTGGGCAGCGCGGATGGCAGCAATATAGCCACCGGGGCCGCCGCCGATGACGATCACGTCAAATTGTTTGGACATGTTTATTTCCAGAGAATGGCGGGGGCCAGACGGGCGGCCCGCTGGCCGTCGTCCTGCCCCCGGGGAGTTTTTAGATATCGAACAGCAGGCGTGCCGGATCTTCCAGCGCTTCCTTCATGGCCACCAGGCCCAGCACGGCTTCGCGGCCGTCGATGATGCGGTGGTCGTAGGACATGGCGAAGTAGTTCATGGGGCGCACCACCACCTGGCCGTTTTCCACCATGGCGCGGTCCTTGGTCGCATGCACGCCCAGGATGGCCGACTGGGGCGGGTTGATGATGGGGGTTGACATCATGGAGCCGAAGGTGCCGCCATTGGAAATGGAGAAGGTACCACCGGTCATGTCTTCAATGCCCAGCTTGCCGTCCTTGGCCTTCTGGCCGAATTCGGCGATCTTCTTCTCGATCTCGGCAAAGCTCATCTGGTCGGCGTTGCGCAGAATCGGCACCACCAGGCCACGGGGCGAGCCCACGGCAATACCGATGTCGAAGTAGCCGTGGTAGACGATGTCGTTGCCATCCACCGAGGCGTTCAGCACAGGGAACTTCTTCAGGGCATGCACAGCCGCCTTGACGAAGAAGCTCATGAAGCCGAGCTTGACGCCGTGTTCCTTCTCGAAACGCTCCTGCATGCGCTTGCGCATTTCCATGACCGGGGCCATGTTGATCTCGTTGAAGGTGGTCAGGATGGCGTTGGTGGACTGCGACTGCAGCAGGCGCTCGGCCACGCGGGCACGCAAGCGGCTCATGGGTACACGCTGTTCCGGACGATCCCCCAGATTCACCTTCGGCGCCGCGACTTGCGGCAAGGCTGTAACCGGAGCGCCCGTGGGAATTGCGGAGGCCGCTACCGTTTTAGGAGCAACGCCAGCAGCAACAGCACCCAGCACATCCCCCTTGGTGACGCGGCCATCCTTGCCAGTACCACTCACCGCGCCAACCGACAGGTTGTTGTCGGCCAGCAGCTTGGCCGCAGCAGGCATCGCCACACCGGCTTTGGAACTGCCTCCGGCGGCGGCCGGGGCCGCAGCAGGTGCCGCCGCCACAGCCACGGCAGCAGCCGCTGCGGGCGTCGCCACGGCGCCGGCCTTGCCCTCGGTGTCGATGCGGGCGATGAGCTGCTCAGCCGCCACGGTGGCGCCATCACCTTGAACGAGCTCAACCAGCACGCCAGCGCTGGGAGCAGGTACTTCCAGCACGACCTTGTCGGTTTCCACTTCAATCAGGATTTCGTCCACAGCGACGGATTCACCGACCTTTTTCTTCCATTGCAGCAGGGTGGCTTCAGCCACCGATTCGGACAACTGCGGGACTTTTACTTCAACGATTGCCATTTTGTTCTTTCCGTGATTTGTATATGAGGTTTGAGCGGGGTATTACTTCGTCAAAACAAAGCCCTTGAGCTTGCCGAAAGCGCCCTCTACCAATGCTTTTTGCTGTTCCTGGTGCAGATGCGAGTAACCCACTGCCGGCGAAGCCGATGCGGCACGGCCGGAATATCCCAGGCGCTGCCCGTCTGCCATGTTTTCATGGATGTAGTGCTGTACGAAGAACCAGGCGCCCTGGTTCTGCGGCTCGTCCTGGCACCACACGATGTCGGTGGCATTGGGGTACTTCTTCAGTTCCGTGGCAAAAGCCTTGTGGGGGAACGGGTAAAGCTGCTCCACCCGCAGAATGGCCGTATCGTCCAGGCCCTTTTCTTCCCGCTTCTTGACCAAGTCGTAATAGACCTTGCCAGAACAGACCACCACCCGTTTGACCTTGTCGCCCTTGAGCTCCCGGTTCTCGGGAATCACGGTCTGGAAAGCACCCTTGGTGAACTCGGACAGCGGCGAAGTTGCGTCCTTGTTGCGCAGCAGCGACTTGGGCGTAAAGATGACCAGCGGCTTGCGCAGGTTGCGCACCATCTGGCGACGCAACACGTGGAAGATCTGGCTGGCCGTGGTGGGCTGCACGATCTGCATGTTGGTATCGGCCGCCAGTTGCATGAAGCGCTCCAGGCGTGCCGAGCTGTGCTCGGGTCCCTGGCCTTCGTAGCCGTGCGGCAGCATCAGGGTGATGCCATTGACGCGGCCCCACTTGACTTCACCGGAAGCAATGAACTGGTCGATCACCACCTGGGCGCCATTGGCGAAGTCGCCGAACTGGGCTTCCCAGATTACCAGAGTGTTGGGATCGTTGGATGCGTAGCCGTATTCAAAACCCAGCACCGCTTCTTCCGACAGGATGGAGTCGATGACGACAAAAGGCGCCTGGTTTTCGGCCACGTTCTGCAAGGGCACGTAGGTGCCGGCATCCCACTTCTCGCGGGCCTGGTCATGAATCACGGCGTGACGGTGGGTAAAGGTTCCCCGCCCGCTGTCCTCGCCGGACAGGCGGACCGGATAGCCACTGGCTACCAAGGAGGCAAAGGCCATGTGTTCGCCCATACCCCAGTCCACGTTGACTTCGCCGCGGCCCATGGCTGCACGGTCGTCGTACACCTTCTTGACCAGCTGGTGTGGATTCACGCTGGCAGGAATGGCCGTCAGCTTCTCAGAGAGGCGCTTCCACTCCACCAGCGGAATGGCGGTATCGCCCGCATCAGTCCACTTCTTGCCCAGGAAGGGCGACCAGTCCACGGCATACTTGCTCTTGAAATTGGTCAGCACAGGGTCTATCGTGTGCTTGCCGGCGTCCATGGCAGCGCGGTAGGCCTTGACCATGTCGTCACCCAGGCTGTCACCCAGTCCTTGGGTCGCCAACTTGTCAGCGTACAGCTTGCGGGTCCCGGGGTGGGCCACAATTTTCTTGTACATCAGGGGCTGCGTCAGGCTCGGGGTGTCCTGCTCGTTGTGGCCCAGTTTGCGGAAACAGGTAATGTCCACCACCACGTCCTGGCGGAATTCCATGCGGAATTCCAGTGCCAACTGGGTCGCGAGCACTACAGCTTCGGGGTCATCACCATTGACGTGCAGCACCGGCGACTCGACCATCTTGACGATGTCAGTACAGAACGCGCTGGAGCGCATGTCGCGCGGGTCCGACGTGGTGAAGCCGATCTGGTTGTTGATGATGATGTGTACCGTGCCGCCTGTGGTGTAACCACGGGTTTGGGCCAGGCACAGGGTTTCCTGGTTGACGCCCTGACCGCCAAAGGCCGCATCGCCGTGCACCAGCACGGGCAACACCTGCTTGCCCAGAGGATCGGCACGGCGGTCCATGCGGGCCCGCACGGATCCTTCCACCACCGGGTTGACAATCTCCAGGTGCGAGGGGTTGAACGCCAGCGACAGGTGAACCGGTCCACCGGCAGTGGAAACGTCGGAGCTGAAGCCCTGGTGGTACTTGACGTCACCGGCAGGCAATTCCTCGGGCGCGGTGTGGTCGAACTCGGCGAACAAATCACCCGGCATCTTGCCCAGTGTGTTGACCAGCACATTCAGGCGGCCGCGGTGGGCCATGCCGATCACGATTTCCTGCACGCCTTTGGCACCGGCTTGCTGGATGAGTTCGTCCATGGCGGCGATGAAGCTCTCTCCGCCCTCTAGCGAAAAGCGCTTTTGCCCCACGTACTTGGTGTGAAGGAAACGCTCCAGCCCCTCGGCTGCAGTCAGCCGATCCAGAATGTGCTTCTTTTTTTCCGCATTGAACTGTGGCTTGCTGCGGATGGACTCCAACTTCTGTTGCCACCAGCGCTTTTGATTCTGGTCCGTGGCATACATGAATTCGGCACCAATGGTGCCGCAATAGGTTTCCCGCAGCGCGTTCATCAATTCGCGCAGACTCATGGAGTCCTTGCCGAAGAACGTATTGCTGGTGTTGAAGACCGTTTCCTGGTCCGCGTCGCTGAACCCGTAAAAAGAGAGTTCAAGCTCGGGGATCTGATCGCGTTCAATACGCTTGAGCGGATCCAGATCTGCCCAACGCGCACCCACATTGCGGTATGCGGCAATCAGCTGCTGCACCGCCGTGCGTTTGCGCCCCATTTCGGGATCGGAGCTGGCCTGAACCACACGGGTCCCGCCTGCTTTGGCGCGTTCTGCGAAGGCGTTGATGACGGGAAGATGCGGTACGTCTTTGGCACTGCTGCCGTCTACCGCCGGCACATGCTGCAACGCGTCGAAATAATCGCGCCAGGTGTCGGGCACGCTACCAGGGTTGGCAAGGTAGTTTTCGTACATCTCTTCCACATAGGGGGCATTGCCACCGAAGAGGTACGTGTTGCTTGCGTACGCCTGATAAATAGACGCAGGGGTCGTCTTTGAAGACGTGGACTCACTCATATTCCGCTGACCTCCGTTTCCCTTCAGGAAACATTAGCTGGTTAAAGCTGGTTTGATTAACCTTCCGCGGCACGGCTGAACCGTTTGGCGGATGCGACTGTGGCGTGGGAAGGGCCTAGTAACAAGCGGAATTGTGCCACTGAATGGGCTTGGAGAGGAAAATTTCGTTGCACGATCTCTGGCAACTTGTAGGGGATATGTCAGTTTCAGCAAGCAGGAAAATGCGTTGATCCATGCCATCCATCGCCTGCAGCCCGTGGGTTTTACGCGCCTACGCGGGCACTCCAGCCAGCTCTACCCGGTTTCGCCCTCGCCGCTTTGCCTCGTACATGGCGACATCGGCCCGATTCAGTATGCGCTCACCGGGCTCCCCTGCTTGCAACGCGGCAACACCAAAGCTGGCCGTGATCGAAATCGATTTGCCCTCGAACAGAAACGGTGTTTCGGCCAGCAAAATTCGAACCCGGTGCGCGATTTCCTGCCCGCCGTCCAGCGACGTATCCGGCATCAAAATCACAAACTCTTCGCCACCATAGCGCCCCAAAATGTCGATCGAGCGGATGGCACGCATGACCACTTCGACCGCATGCACCAGCGCAGCATCGCCCACTTTGTGGCCATATTGATCGTTGATCAATTTGAAGTGATCAAGATCCAGCAGTGCACAAGCCAGCGGTACGCCACTGCGATTCAACCGCTCCTGCTCGACACCCAGGCGTTCGCTCAAGGCTCGCCGGTTCAGGCATCGGGTCAAGGCATCCTTGTCCGCCAGTTCGCTGATTCTCCGCAACAACTTCCCGACCACCAGTCCCGTTATGGCAATGTTGATCACGATTAGGATCACCACAAAGGTCCATAGAAATAAGGTGAAACTGCCTTGCTTGGGGGCGTTTCCCCCGCCACTGGCGATCAGCGCCAGAAACACAGCCGCCGTACGAACGCCAAAAAGCACCCCAGCGGCTGAAAACGGAAAAGCCACCACCATTTTGGTGGGCAGCGCAAAGCCCTCCTCCCCCATTCCTCTGATGCAATCCCAGGCCGTTGCGGCAGCGACCAGGCATGCAATCACATTGAAGGGAACCGCTCGGTGAAAATAAGAGCTGTCATCTGGCGCCAGCGCAACCGTCAACACGATTTCCGCCAGCAAGGGCAACAACAGAACCAGCAACGGCACAGGCTTCTTGCCGATGATGGCCGACACGCCGGTCCTGAAAGACGCGATGCCGCCAATGACGAGCCAGTCGGCAATCTGGAAACTGATGAACCCCGGATTGGCCGCACGCTGCATGACCAGCACGGTACCCAGGCCGATGCCCAGATTGGCAAGGCAAAAACTCAAGGGGGCTTTGGGTGAAACCCGAAATGCCAGTGCGGTACTCAGCCACGCAATGGCAAAAACAGCAGCAATAACCAGCATTGCCATCCGAAGCGTACTGTCAACCAGCTCCATACCCCCCTCGATTTCTCGAAGTTATTTGGGGGCAGTGTAGCCTTGATGTTCGTTCCGTGCCAATTCCCCTTCGCCCGTGTGCGCCCGATCTTTTCAGAAGCTTCGCGTCAGCCATTGGCCACGCTGAACGACGCGTCACCCGGCGCCTAGCTGAAGAACGCCACCGATCGAAAGTTTTGCTTGGGAAAGCTCTGATACGGGGGAAGGAATGAAAACGCGAACCTTTCGCCGCGTCTCACAAAGAAAAAAGGACTCAGCCTTGCGGTCAAGTCCTTGATTCGATTGGTGGGATCTGAGAGATTCGAACTCTCGACCTACGGATTAAGAGTGCCTTGCCTGGACTTCCAATGACCCATTTGCGTCATCGAGGCCTAACAAAATCAAGTACTTACGCGAACACGACCGAACCTGCCCGCACCTACTTGACCACCTCCGCAGGTCTATCTGCTATCACTTGCGCTATCAAATGCGACCTACGGACGCCCAAATGATACCTAGCGTTCAAAATGTACGCAAGACTTCACACATGTCCGAGTGGTCACCCGACAGGTCTATCTGCAACCCCTTAGGTACCTGTCGATGATGTATCACTTTGCCTAACGCGAAACCTAAATCAAAGCCTTATCAAAGCTGGGAAGTTGAACTTGTCGCCCGGCAACTCCCGGCAGTCTTCAGGGTTGGAAATCCCCCCAGATTTGCAAAATGCCTTCTCCATCTAACGGCCCTCGGTTGCAAAGCTCAGAAGCTAGACATTCGATGGCCAAAAAATGAGGGGATAGCATCGGAACAACATTCTCTAACGCGTATGCGGTAAATGGTGAATCGGATTCCGGTGGCCACGTTCCATCAGCATGCGGTTGAAATGGAGTGTCCGGGTAACGTCCTGATGCATCAGCAGGCTTTGTCAAATAGAAAGGGAGTTTATCTAGCTGTGCATTGGCCATTGCCTGCAGTTCAAATGCGGGGAGTGACAAACTCTTTCCCATGTCATCGACAAGGCGAAAAGTATCAAAAAGAATTCTCTCGACCGCGTAGCCTCCGCATGCTACTGGCTTTTTTGAACTGAAGTCCTGCGTATGCTTGACCCTCGTAGATGGATTCCCGCCTGTATCCACGCTGGACGAATTTACGGTAGCACCAGCCAAAATGGCCGAGGCGATATGACCCGCCTCGTGGAAACAAATAAAGAGCCGGGAGCCCACTGGAATACTCATAAAAGCAACTGGGTTAGATTTTGTATGTGCCATCGTCACTTTGCTGTGACAAATGGAGTGTTTTCGATTTTCACTCGATTTAAGGCGAAGTAACGAGTGAAATTTCTTACACGATGTGACTCGCTGCGTTCCAACAATCGGTTCATGTACTTGTCCCAATGCCATAACTTCCACTTTTGTGACATCTCGTACTTGAGCACTCGGCTTTGAGGGGTCAAAGAGTTTGACATTGCTATACGTTCTCAGATGGCGCTTGTTTGCCATCCCATACTAATGAGGACAAATAGATGCAGGTATTTGGAAATATCGCCAAGGCACCGGAGCGCAAGGTCTCCAAGACTACCCAACGTGGCTACTACGAGATGCGGCTCGCCGAAAGTCAACGCGGCGTGGACGCCGCACCGACGTTTTATACCGTACGCGTTATGAAAGACGATGACCCACAGCTGGAGAAAGGCGACTTCGTTCGTGTCACCGGCAAACTCAAGGCCGACTTTTATATGAGCCGCGAAGGCAAGCCCACCGGTAACCTGCTGGTGATTGCTTTCGAGGCCCAGAAGATTGCGAAGCCGGCGGCGCTGGTGGCGGAGGCTCAGGCCCAAGAAAAAAAAAGGACGGCGCAAGAAACTGTGTCTGCACCCGAGGAGCCAGCCAGCGTTCTGCAGCGCGTACCTACCAACAACGACGGTTGGTACGACTGACGCGAACGCGCCGCTATAGAGAAGGAACCATCGTCCAGTGATTCGGAAAGCCACCTGTTCTGGGTGGCTTTTCTCTTTGGGACGGTGAATTCAGTCACTGCAAGACTTTGCACTTCATCGCTATACAGAGGATGACACCCATCCAATGCAAACGACCGCCCTCCTTTCTTCCCAAAGCCATCGGTGAGAGCCAAGTCTTCAACTTCTTTGGCCAGCGAAACCTACTTGCTGCCCTCACCGTCCAAGGCAAGCTCTTCGTTGCCTACGAGTGCGCAGACGGGTTGACGCTCCAAACCGATGCGGGTGAAGCCATGGAAAAGGGGCCGGTGTACCGCTTCATGCAAGAGCACCTGGAAGCCCTCAAGGCTGGTGCGGTGCCCGCAACCCTCACCAGTGTTCATGCCCGAAGGAAGGCACTTTCGTAGCTACCAATACTGGATGTTCAGTTGCACACCAGCAGCAGAATTCTGAGGGTGTTTTCTGGCGTTTTGAGAGTGAGATTCATACACTTTTCAGATGCTCGAAGCTCCTATTCACCGCCGGCCTGACTTCGTACTTCGCGAATGGAAAGTGCAAGGATTGCGAGTGTCACTTGATGGTGACGGGTACACCGCGCACGGTCTGGACTACAGCGATGGCAAGCCTATGAACTCCGGGGTCATCAAGTACTATGACTCCGTGCAGCACCTTGCCCTCTACTTTGGGATTGACGACACAAAAGCGGGAAAACGCGAGTGAAAGACCGGGAGCAAGAGTACCTCCGGCTTTGGATTCTGCATGACATCGTCCTGATATTGAAAGACGACCCGGAGCAGCGCGAGGCTTATCAAGCACTGCTCCCTGACTTGAAATCAGCGCTGTTCCGCTGGGCAGTACCTGAATTGGTTAAAAAATGACTGTACAAGAATTGATTTCAATCTTGCAAAAGCACGACCCCTGGCGAGTGGTTGTGGATGGTGAGGGCCTAGAGCTGCGTGTTGGCGATGTACTGGCTGTGCAGTTGCATAAGGTCCCGGGGACTCCCGCCTGGGGCGACCAAGGAGCCGCACGATACGAGCTATGCGACGAAGGAAGCATTGAAGGGTTAAGCATTGGATGAAGACAGAGAAAATTCTCGAGGAATGGCCAGAGACCGCCGAGGAGACGCTTTTAGTCGTGCAGCGGTACTACTACCTCAGCCGCAAATTTGGGTCGCAGTACGACTTTTCGCTGACGCTCTTTTTGTACCCAGTCAGCATCGCTGAAATTGATGCTGTGGTGCACGCAGAAGACAAGCTTTCAGCTGCAGCTGCATTGCTCACTGAGAAAATTAATCGTTGGTAACAGAGAAAACAATGCTGGAACAACACAGACGACGCTGGCATTTTTGTTTGCAATACCGCGTCTGAAAGGCAACAGGCGCTGCGGCGGGCTATGCAGCTCGTGCGGGCTAGAAAAATTTGAGCATGCGCCATCTGGAGATGGTTTCGCGAGCGTTTAGACTTTAAACTCTTTTGAAATCAATGACTTACTGATTGAGAAACGAGAAAATTTGTCGATTGCCACGGCTAACGCAGTGCTTTGTTCAGGATGTCTGTCAATCGGTCCACCGCCAACAGCAGCCATTGCTCCATCACTGGGTGAAGTTGCGAAGGTAAGAATGCGATGTTTGAAACATACGTGCGATTTACCAAAAAAGAGACCCAGCACGGCGGCTGGGCCAACCCCTTGGGGGCTCTGTCCAGGGAGGTAAGACAGAGGGCCGTAAGGCCAGTGAAGACTTTAGCACCTCACTGCTCTGTCTCATGGCAATTGCCCCCCAGTCTTCAGTGATTCAACCTGGGACGCTTCACACTCTTCGCCTTGTAGGTCTCCACCACCAACGTCCGGTAGGCCTGCAGCGACCTCAGCTTTTCCAGTTCATCGACCAGGCTCTCTGTAGTCAGACCCGGATTGAGCAAGACCTTTCCGGTCGATGCTTCATAGAGCTTCACAACCCCGAACAAGCTGAGTTCATCTGAGTGTCGAATACAGGGTGTCATCATTGGGCCCCAGTCTGGGTCGCCGCATATGAAGTCCATGGCTCGATAGACCTCTGTTGCGAGCATGTTTTTGCACTCACTCAAGTCTTCCAGGGTCACTATGTCCGCAAGCATCAATACCATCATGCGCGGAACACCCAAAAAGTTTGCGCAGGCGATTGAGAAATCGTTGCCGATGCATTTCACCGAACGAATCCCATTGCGCAATTGATTGATATACCCATAATTAACGCCCAATTCGCGTGCCATTGTGTCCAACCTAATGTCTCGCTCTTGTGCGCATTGAATGAGGGCTGACATCAGTGCACCTCCGGGGCGACGCAGCTCCTCTGTATCGAATTCTCCAGACCAACGCGTCTGGGACTCAGTCATTGCAAAGGTTCGTTGCAGGTCAATTGTTACTGAGCTGTCTGTTTTCATTTTCATAATTAATTTGTAGATTCTTAAGTTGCAACCGTGGCAAATCCTTCAGCATACAAAAGGGCTGAAGTTGCCAGATAGCAGAAATTTGAGGGTGCCCTTTATATTTGCAGGGCACCCGAGGAGCCAGTTTCACTCAGCGAGTGGCATTCCAAGCTTGGAGCACATCTCACCCAGCGGCCCACCGCTTTGGGAGCGCCATGCGTCTCATAAATGAGACTCTTTGGACTCCAGCCATTTAACAAAACCCCATGCTAGGCATCGCTCGAAGTCGCCGGCCCATTGCAACATTTCGAGATATGCAAGAACTTGCTCTATGTCATCCTGGTTCGGCTGATTTAACACCACGCCAATCCAGGGGTGCGATGGCGTTACGGAGGTAACCTGCAGAGAGTCACGACTAATCTCATCGCAGAGCGATAGCCAAGGGATGGTGCCAGAGCGTTCCTCTGTAACGACCATCATGATGACCGCAGGACACATACTTCTGCCCTTAAGCCAGAGCGTCGCTTTAAGGTTAGTTCCCGAGACTGCAAGTTGAAGTAGCGTGCTGTCGCCAATCTCTTTCATTTCTGCCCATCCGTTATTCGAATGGGTGTCTCTGATTTTTTTTACACAATATTCAATTGCATCCGCACTAACTTGATTTCGGTGCTGAAGACATGTATGTCCGGTTGTAAGCGTAATGTGCTCAAAAACAGTTGGGGGTTGAAACCAAGGACTTTTCGCTACTGAATTTGTGTAGTTAGCTTCTGTGTTCATCTAATTCTTTCAGACGTGTTTTAGCTGCGGCCCAAAACTGGTACGCGCAGATTCCGAAGCAAAGTGCTTCGGGACTAAATTGAGATTAGTTTTTGAGCCGCTCTAGAGGCTCGTGTTGCCGCAGCGCATACGCGCTTTGGGTAATGACATCGTTCACGGGGTAACCGCTACTTGAGTAATGTGACCATACAGAATAGTTGGTCACTGAAGTAATTATTTCAACAAAACTCGCCATTTTCGGCAAGTGCAAAGTGCATGCACCGGACATGGACACCCACGTCAAAGTGCATCTGGATTGGCGAAGGAAGTACCACGTACCGACTCGATGAATTGAAGCAACAACGACATCGAATTCATCTTCAATCATTCCAAGTCCAAAAATGAAGCCACCTCTCACGGTGGCTTCATGCAATCAATTTCTATTCAATCGTTAGCCCCCTGCACCGGTCGCTTGTGCAATATCGAACTGCTTGCTCGAGCGCTTCTGTCGTGGGCGTCGAACAGTTCAACCCAGAGTGGAGCCTAGCTATTTCACTGGCCTCGGGTTGGTCACGAAATCTTTTCGCCATCGCCTCCAACACAGAGAGGAGAAGCTGATGGGCCATTGCGCGCATGCCGTCCTTCTTTTGCTCAACAGCGTCTGATGGCGGCAGGCTCAGGGGGTAGCCTTCAATTGAAAATTTACGCATGCTGTTTAACCGCCTTGCTAGTGGCTGCCTTCTTGGATGCGGCTTTCTCAGCGGCGCGCTTCCGCTTTTCGAAGGCCACGCCCTCTTCATGGGCGTCCGACCATTCGGCCTCAGAAATGCACTGACCGTAGTACCTACCGTAATGCGATACATCCTGCGCTTCCACGCGCTCATCGTCATTCAAAAAACAGTACCTGGAGCCGCTATTCTTTGCAAGTTTCAACTTTGCAGCGATGCACTCGTCAATCGTGTATTTGTGCGCGATGGTCTTCTTTCCAAAATTGGCAAGCTTTCCATCCTCCATCGCCTTTGCCAACAGTTCACGAGCAATTTCATAGCTGGTAACAAACCCCTCCTCATCTCCGCCCTCGCAAATTACTGACAATGCCGACCACCAGCGGTCCGTGATTCGGTAGCAGTCGTCGTATTCGCTCAGTTGTTCAATGAAGTCTTCGAATGCAGCTTTTTTTGCAAAGATTTGCTGCGGCCACCGGTAGTTGTCCAGAGAGCCGGCCTCAACGGCCAAAGTAATACTGTCAAGTACCTCGCAGACCATCAGTTCATCCATACTTTTGATGGGCTTGAGTGTCTTCTTTTTGTCGTCCCAAATTTCTGGGTAAACAGCGATATCGCGTTGTTGAAATTGGTAGCTATTGATTTTTGCCATTTTGCATTTCCTTGAATTTGTTGTTTGACTAGCTAGGTATAGCTAGTTGGTTTGGCAGCTCTCAAGCTGCAGGTCAAATGCCTGGCACATGACCATTTGCGTATTTCCGAAATTTTTTCTCATCTTCACACCGCATTTCCAGCGATTGGTGCGACCTTTGGTCGTGCCATCTCAGCCTGTCAGGTTCTACGCATTGCGTGCCCCGAGGGTGGGTTTCGTCTCATAGGACAGAGTAACTCTCACCTTGTCGGTCATCTGGCTGCTCGCAAATTTTTAATGAACCAACGCAATCCGACGATGCGGAAAACTGAAACCAAAGCGATGAAACCTTTGGCGAAAACTGACAAATAGAAGATTTTTTCGAGACCCCGGAAGGTCTCTTTGCCGGCCCGCATCGTCTAGCGTTTTGGGCGAGTGACAACGTTCACGCTTTGCAGCGTTACTTGCCGTGGGATGAGCTAGCTGGTGGGCTAGTCATGAATTGATGGGACGTAATGTAGCGGATATTTCAGGCAATTTTAGAAAAGTCGTGTTAATTTTTTTCACGCTTCTAGTCTGCATTCTTGCGTTTAACAATGAATCGAGCATGCAACAGTTTGCTAGTCAACAGGGTGTCCTCTCTAGGTGAATGGCCGATGGCCCCCGGTCAAACTCAACGGACGCAGCTCCCGAAGGCAAATTTTGCTTTATCGTTCCTTGCGCCAAGCTCATAGAAGACTTGCGCGCCTCATGATAGACCCCAGTCTTTCATTTAAAGCAGACATTTCATCTTGACATCGGCCGTGCTGTACTGAATTTAGTAGTGGGTCATCCACTCTGACGGAACTCATGCTCACGGTGATGTGCCAAGTAGCCCATGTGAGAGCTCTTCATCCCTTGAATCGACCAAGCTGAATTGATACCAAGCTGGGTACGCGCATCCGCGCTCAAGTGCTTTGATACCAGCATGCCACCCTGGTCAGAGAATGAAATCCATCCACCGTCAAACAGGGCATCAAGGTGCGGCGCCAGTAACAAGCCATTGAACACGTCCAACCTTTCGTTGTCAGACGCACACTTGGCCCAAGGCTTGATGTGAGAGGCCCTCAACAAAGACGGCACGGCCAGCCCGCTGACAGAGCAACGGCCCTGCCAGTAATCGAGCAAAGCGCTGCGAAAAAGGTCTTGCCCGACACGCTGCACAACCATGCGCTCGGCCTCGGTCGTTTTGGGCAGGCTCTGCGTTTTGGTTCTGAACTGGTCAGCTACCCGGTTCGGCATGGTGCGCGCTGTGGCCGCTACTTGTTGGAGCATTTGGTAGAGCTGCTCAATTCCGTCAAGCAGCACTTGCCCATCGCCAGAGGCTGCGGGTAACAAATTGGGTAGCGACGCCGACAATTGATACCCAAAGGGTGTAGCTACTTGTACTGATACCACCTCAGGGAAGGTCGCCGACCGCAGCTCCAACTGCCCTTGTTCTTTGAGCACAGCTTCGCGCTCAAATCCGCAATCAGCAGCGGCTTTTTCAATGCGGATACGCTCTAGAGGTGTCACTTGTCTTCGTCCAGAAGCTTCTGATAGCCAGCCCGAATGACGCTCGCAATCAGAGGGCGGCGAGACTTCAGAAAATCATCGTAGCTCAGCGTCCACCAGTCCACAGGAAGAGCATGACAGTTTGTCATTTCGGCAAGCTCTTGCATCGTAAACCGCTTGGCGTACTCAGGCCAATAGCTGGATGGGGGCCCATCCGAAATGGCAATGTTGTCATCCCATTCGACCAGCGCGTAGTTCGCAATCTGGTTGATGTCACGGACGCTCTCAATCCCCTGCTTCTTCAGGTATTGCCGCGGAAATAAGTGGTGGCGCTCCAGTGCCTTTTTCTGCCCTTGCGCCGGTGGGTCGAGCAAATCTGCAACTGAACTCTTCGAAAACAGAGCTCGCGCACCGAGCAAAGTTTGTGCAGCATAGAAGCCAAACAGCGCTGGGCTTCGGCCCGCAGATGTGGCCAATTCCATGGGCAAGGTCTTGCTCCAGTAGTCGTCAGTCAGTGTTCCCGCCTCTACCGACGCCAGCCGTCCGAGGAACTGCTCCGCTGTTTTGAGCTCGCGAAGTTCCGCCAGGTCCTGCTCCATCCGAGATTCTGGAGACGAAGTAAATCGTCCTGTCAGCAAAGACATGAAAAGCCACCGCGATATGGCACGCTTGAGCTTAAAACCTTCTACGTTGTACTCTGTACGGCCCAGCAAGTACAACTGATACGCGAATACTAAGGCGTTAACCGAGCTGATGGTTTTGGCGCTACGGTAGCCGGCTGCACGCACGATATTGAGAAAGTCAGCCCAATACGTCAAATTCAGCACACGAATTTGAGCATCTCGCAGCTTGGCGAACTGATTGGCTCTCTGTTCCGGGCTGGACTCGCCACTGGCCAAGTCCTTTCCACGCAGCAGGGAGTACACATGCTCCAGACGTGCACGGCGAAACGCCACCCCCACGTCAGCGCGTAGCAGATGGTCAGGGTCTGGCTGAAAAATCGCATTGAAAGGACTTGGCGCTCCAGCCAAGGCAGGCTGGCGTGCGGCTCGGCAGAAATTTTCCAGCTCGGTACGGCCTTCATCCCAGAACACTGACATGAGCGTGAGTATGAAATCCGACTGATTGAGCTTCTTGCCTTCGCTATTGATTCGCACAAAAACGTCGGCAACCTGTTCTTCGGTGCACTGTTGGGACAGTTCCAGAGCAATGAAAGGAAAGTTAGTCAATCCAGCCAGCCGGCCAATAGCCTCAGCCACCACCTCTTCCTCGGCATCAGATACCTCACGCGATGCCGTCAAACGCTTCAGATAATCGCCAATGGTCTTGTGCGTCGGCCTATTGAACACATCAGAAATGTCAAGGATGTACTCGGGGTCTCGCTCCGTAGTTGCATCGGGCACGGTAAATGAGCCGCTCTGCGGCCGAAACGCGATGCGGATGTGCTCGCGCTCGAAGTTCTCTCGCAGTACGGCTTCGCGCCGGATGACGGCATACAACGAAGTCAACCGCTGCTGTCCGTCCACAATCAGGAGAGACGGCGCCTTCTGCTTGTTCATATCGCCGATGACCTTAGCGTCCATGCCCTCGACACCGGTTTGCCAGAAGAGGAAATAGCCAACCGGATAACCTCGGTACATAGAGTCGAACAGGTCACGAACCTTGGCATTGGCCCAGACGAAGGGGCGCTGGATGTCGGGCAAGCCGATACGGCCGAGGCCAATGTCGCCGATGAGGCCGCCCAGCGAATAGTGGACTTCTTTAAAAAGTGTGTCGCTCATCCTGCCTTCCTCCCCACATTAATCGGTCGCGCGGCAGCTGCTCCACCTGCACCTCGATACCCCTCCTCAAGGAGTGCGAGGCCTGCTTGGTATCGTTTCTCAACTTGCGAGACCTTGCGAAACACCTCACCGTATTCATCGCGGGGCCTGTCTCTAGAGTCACCTCGGAACGACAACCAATTGAAGCTCGTAGTCACTGCAAATTCGTCATCCGAGACCAACAGCTTTCTGTGAGTGTTGCCGACGTAAACAAGATGAAAGTTCTTGTATTTCCCCTCGAGACTACGAAGGTCCTTCTCGGCCCTCTCAGTGATGGCAATCTTCGATTGCCCGGCTACCCCTTTTCCTGCACCGTCCCCTTCATCCAGCCCGAACCCGATGTGAACGGTGACGTTCGCGCGCAGCAGTGCTTCAAGTGAGGCCATAAATTCCCAGTTCACCACCTGATGCCGAATCCAGGGGGAAATAATAAGCAGCCGCTTGCGGGACTTCAGAAGTGCTCGACGCAACAGGGCCGGATGCTCATGGCACAGCACAGACTGAACGGTTTGAGGGTCATCGACTTCGGCTGCGGAACCGAGTTGCCGCTCAGGCGCACTGACAGGAGCCGCTGCGGTGGAAGAGACTTGGCTCGCGTTCTCGATAGGCTGAGGCTCGGGCACCGGCATTGCGATTTCCGACGTCAGCAGCTTGGCGCCGACAAGCTCGGGACCACCAAGAGCGCGGAAGCGATTCTCGTGTTCGAGAGCCGGCCCATCTTCGCGCCAGAAGGCGACGTCGACTTCCGCCCGGCTCGCCTGGCTGCGATAGAAAGCCATCACGCATCCAAGGAAGTGGAGCTCGCGCCGCTCCACCCGGCGAATAGCCAGAAGCTCACGCTTTTCTTCGAGGCCTGCCCGCTGAAGCTGTAGAAAGCGGTCGAACTCCTGCAATGAGATGTCCTCGACCTCCGGCCGCTTTGCTTGCCCGACGGGCACCTCAACGAAGCCCATCTCCTTCAACTCGCGGGGCTTGTAGAGCTGCTCCGGTGAAATAAACAGGAGCTCCTTCGTCAACGCATCGAAGCAGACCCGGACTGTGCGCTCCTGGGGGCGTGTCGTGGACAGCTCCACGAGGGTTGTCTTCCCCTTGGCTGTGAGAGTCACTTTAGCCGCCGACTCACCGACAGCACGCGAATAGTTCACCTGCTCGGTTGTCGTGAGCCCGGCGAGCACCGGATTCAGGACATTCGCGGACAAACCCAAGAAGTTCACCAGCTGCTCAGGAGCTGACAGGCCGGCCTGTACGGCGCGAAGTACACCTTCGTCAATTGGACCCAAGGGTTTCTGTTCAAGGGTGAGGACACGGAGTGTCAAAACATACACCGGCAACCCCGCCTCACGGAACGCGGCCAGCTCGTACCCAGGCCGTGCCGTTGACGCCTGTTCAAGAATTTGTTCGAGACTCATTGTGCCAACTCCTCAAGAGCACAGGTATCCGGATGCCGTCTGATGTAGTCAATGACCTCCTTCAGCGGATTGACTGCACCTGCGACGGTTTGGCAGTAGTAGTGGTCCCCCACTATGGCCAGCAGTTCCTTGCCGCGCGAGAGAGCCACGTTAATGCGCTCCAACTCGCGCAGGAAGCCCAGCCCTTGGACCTCAGAGCGGGTGACGGAAAAGAGCACCATGTCGGCCTCTCTGCCTTGGAAGGCATCGACGACGTTCACGTAGATGTCCGAGTAGCTGGTCCAAGCGTGGCGTTTGGTCTGGATAGCTGTCTGCAGCTTCGCGCGTTGCTCCCCATAGCCCGTTAGCACCGCGACACTGATTTGCCGCCCTTTGGCCTTTCCTTTCTGAAGGGTGAAGTCCACCCGTCCAAGCAGAGTCACGATGAACTCGACTTCGAGGTCGTTCACGTAAGACGTGCCAATCTTTCGGGATGCTTTGTTGACGCGCTTACTTGTCGAATACCAGGTCACAGGCTTCGGGAGTGCGCCTACGAGCTGGACGTCTGCTTTCCTTTCGACGCTCTTCAAGGCAGAGTCATAGAAGCACTCAGAGACGAGGTCGCCGATGGCCGGCAGCATGCGGTGCTGGGTTGTCAGCGTCTTGTGCAGCTCAGGGGGCAATGTGTCCCTCAGATGATTGAATAAGGTGGCCTTTTGGTCTTCAGGGCGAAGTCCGAAGCGCTCTAGGAGCCCCTTTTCCCTGAGCTCCGGGTCCTGGAATGGCGACAATTGGCGACTGTCCCCAACGAGCACTGTCCGTCTGGAGCGGGACATCGGTACGAGTGCCTCGGTAGGTGTCGCTATCGAGGCCTCGTCCACGATGCACAGGTCGTAGACGATTTCGTTTCGCCCCGGAACGCTCATCACGCCAAGACACGTCCCGGCCACCACCTGCGACGAAGCAATGACCGCTGCCCGGAACTCGCGACTTCGGCCGAATCGCGCCTCCCAGTCAGCGTGGGCCACCATCAGTGCTTTGAGCTGGGCCCCTGAGCTGGTGCTATCAGAGTAAGCCTCAGCCCATCCTCGCAAATCGGCAGCCGAACACTCGGCGAACTCCTTGAGCTCCTCCTTGCTCTCCACATGGTTGGAAAGCTCCTTGAGGGACTCGCGGAGAGCTTTCTCTAGGTCATCGCGCTCGCGCACTAGGCCCTGAAATTTGTCATCTAATTCGGACCGAGCTTCGGCGTCGAGCTTCTTGCGATGCTGGTCGTCCATTTGCGGCTCAAGTAGACGCAACTCGGTATCAACGGCTTCGAGGCGGGTCTTCAACGTTGCATGACCCTCGAGTGCCATAGCTCTGCGAATGTCTTTGGGATTCAGCCCTCGCTCCACCGCCCATTCTTCGATAAATACCCGACCAGAGGCCAATGCCTTTTTGCGCAGTTCAGGCAGTTTCGCATCCAGCAACAACTTTCGGGTGCTGTCCGCGATGCGGTCATCACCTTCCTGGCCGATTCGCACTGCGCTCACGGCGCCACCAGATTGTTTCACGATGCGCTCAAGCGAGTTGTCCAACGCCACATGAGTTTGCGACGTCAGTAGCACCCGAGCACTCGGCTGAGCTCGAAGAGTCTGAAGCACGAGTTCCGTGATGAAAGTCGTCTTCCCCGTCCCAGGTGGCCCCTCAACCAACATCAATGGTGGACCGGCTAGCGCGGCCAATACAGCGACCTTCTTATCCTCGTCAATATTCTGCTGAATGAACTCGACCTCCAGAGAAGGCGGAACCTCGACTTGTTCGGGGTTGACGATGTAGCGTCCCAGGTCTGGGTTGACCGAGCGACCAAATCGCACGGCTTCGACAGCCGACTTTTGCTTGTCGAGCGCGACATCGCTCTTGGTCGTGTCGGTCTCCACCCATCCCCGGCTTGGAATCAGCTCGATGCGTGTTCGATTGCGCTCGCTCGGTCTAATGAGGAGGGAACCGCTGTCAAACGACACAACAATTCCCTTGAACTCCCCGGCAACGCCTGTGTCAATCGAAATATCCTGCTCTGCCAGCGCCAGCCCACCCGCAGTTCCCTGGCGAAGTTTGAGGCGCAGAAACTCACCCTTTGCATCCAGCCCTTCGTATTCAAGTCTGACCTTCCGCATCCTCTCCAGTTCGGTCTTGGCACTGAGCAAATCAAGCCAGGTCTTGTACAGCGCTTGTTCGCGCTGTTCCAGCTTCCTAAGCTTCTGGTCACCCGCGAAGAGCGCCAAATTTTCAAGGAACGCGTCGATATTGGAGGAGGATTGGCTGCTCGTTGCCCCCGATAGCGCGAACCGAAACATAGGGTCGCAGCAAAAAACACGTTGCCTCTCAATTTCGGATGGTGGAAGCTCCACAGCGTCGACGATGGACAGTCGTTGACCGCTCTGGTCGCGTACAGCGGTGTACCTGTACTTGTTGCCAATCAAGCGAACGCTTCGGCCCTCCTTGTTCGGCTGTGGCGGTAGTTCCTCACATCGTGCTTCTTCGAGGTCGCGTTCGACGAACTTCTCGGCCTGAGGACCTCGCAAGGCCATGTCGTGCTCAACAATGCCTTTAACTCGCTGGGTCACCACCAGTAGGACGACGGGCTTCGCCTCGGCGGCAGCGGAAGGAGCGGCACGTTCCAACTCTGCCAACAGCACGATGGCGTTCGTCGGTCGGGCTGCTGGAACCTCGAGACTCAGGCAGCGACGTAGAACCTTGCGGATAGCCTCGTCAATGGCCAGCTTCTCTAGGCCATTGAGAAGGTCTGCGTGGGTGCTGAGCTGCTCGCCAGACAGCAACACGGTGGACAGCGCAGCGTACGCAAACACGTCGCGGCTGTAGCTATAGCTGCCATCGTCAGGCTCTGGTGGCGCATAGGGCGCAGAGGCGAACTGGGCCAGAGTAACCCCCGGGGTCAAGAAATTGCGAATCTTCGAGATTCCGAAATCGCACAACTTGACTTGCCCTTCCTCTGTCACAAGTACGTTGGTGGGCTTGATATCACGGTGTACAGTCGACCTCGAGTGGGCAAACACGAGGGCGTCCAGAACGCCCTTGCCTACTATGGCGTAGTAGTCCGCCCAACTGTCAAAACGACGCTTTTCGGCGAACGTGCGGAGGTCGTTCTCGACCCACTCCATCACGATGTAGTGCGCTGCGTTCTCCTCGTCTCTTCCGGAAGCGAGGATTCGCACGACGTTGGGGTGCCGAAGGTCCGACAACGCTTGAACCTCACGGCGAAAGGACTCTTCGATGACCTCATCCGTGCCATCTCCAGTACGAAACACTTTCAGCGCTACCGGCTGCTCAGTCTCCATGTCGATGGCACGGTAAACCGATGCAAGTCCACCACTGCGAGGATTACCACGTGTGATGTACCTAGAGTCGGCGAACGTGAGGCGCTTGGACTCTTTGCGCTCCGCGATGGTCTGCATCGTCAGCTTCTCTTCTTCTCCCATTTCCTGATTCTCCCTACTGTTGTTTGCTGCATGTTCTCATGCGGCCTAATGTCGTTCCCTCAGCGCGATGGCCACTATGTGCTGCCTTTCAAGTCCGGCGGACCGGCGGAGGGCTGTGCTGCATCCTGCTGCCTTGTGCGAACCATGTGGGCACTCAGCGCAACACATCGCAGAAGGAGCCACCAGGCGTAGACAAACTCGGTGCTGAAGAAGCCGCCGTCCGTCACGAGACCATGAGCAACCTCGTTGCGCAGGTTGCTCCCCAACTGGTCTGCCAACAGGTCTTGCAGTTCCAACACCCCAGCGCTCCCGAACGCCGACGCTGCTTGGGGGGCGTCTAGTAGCGCAGACAATGTGCGCTCCTCCTGCGTGCCGTCAGGCTTGAGCATCGGTTCCACTGCGCCGTTGAACTCCACTGCCTGCCGTATAACAGCTTCGAACTGAATGGGTATGACATGCCCTACCAACAGCATGTCGCCATAGAAGCCGGCCACTATGGCCCTGGCAATGCTTTCATGGTGCCCCTCTGGAATCCAGGGGCTGTAACGGATTAGCTCGAGTACAGCGGCACGGTCCGGCGCGTGCTCATGCAAGATAGTATTGCGAGCAGGCTCGATGGCGGCCTGTACTGTCATGCTCCGATTCATGCCGGCGCACCGGAACATCCGCCATCTGAGGCCCGGCAGGTTAGGGTCCGTAGCGCCATGCTCCAGACCTGGCACCTTCGCCACCACCCGTCCGCGCGAATTGACCACTTCGGTGGGCATGAGGCTGCCCAGGACTTGCACCCTTGCTTGCTGTTCGACTTGGCGCATAAGCGCATCCAGGGTCGGAGGCTTAGACAGTTGACAGAATGCCAGCACGGCATCGCCGAACGACTTGCCACTAACCCGCCGCACGGCAGCTTGAACCATCTCAGTCGCATCGACGCTGGTGGACACGCTCTCGAGCTCGGTCAGGGCTTCTTCCTGCGCTACAACGAGTTGCCGTCCCAACTCTTCTGCCCGAGCCTTACCGCCAGGCGCTTGCCGCATGGCCTGAACGGCGCTGGATAGCACCGAGGCCGTGACCATCGTCCCGCGTCCAGGCTGGCCCCGTGCGGCCTCAGCCTCCTTGACCAGCGATTCAGCTGCAGCGCGACGATACATACCTTCTTCGTCTGCCATCTTGGCCTCGCGACAGCAGTTCGCCGCCAAGTTGAAGTAGTCCTTAGCCCGCCAAAAGTCCCCATTAACCTCAGCCGCTTGAGCGGCGGTGACCGTGTACTTAACAAACTCGGATGCATCGCCGTGCCGAAACTCGAGAAGCAGCTGGGTCAGACGCATCGTAAGGTATAGCGGGTCCGTCCCAGCGAGTTTACGCACCACTCCAAGTGCTTCGGTGAGAGCCGCATCACGCAGCTCAGCTCCGCCCTTGCCCAGCGATGCGGCCAGTCGGAGAGACCGTTCCAGCCGCTGGGCAAACTCCGTCCAATGCTCGGGGTCGAACAGTTGCTTCGCACTTGCCAGATAGGCAGCCACGGCCTCCTTGGCTGCCACAAAGTGCTTGCCCTGGACCCAAATGGTGTCGAGGAAACGCGCCCGCAACTCGACATCTTGCAAGGAGTTAGCCCAAGGGTATATCGCGACAAGCGTCTCCTTCGGGAAATCCGCAGGAATTGCGCTGCGGCCGTCGCCCATTTGGAACATCGGCCCGAACGGCTCAGATGGCTGGTCGTAGCGCAGCATCATCCCCGTCACCTGAACGGCAAACTCCAGGCACGCAGCCTCCTCAGGCGACCACCGACCTGTCTGGTTCCTCAGATTGGCCAATTCTTGGCTGAAGTCGAAGCAGCGTCGAGATTCGAGGTGCAGCAGCAGCTTCTCCAACTCCAGCGCATGCAGGGCTTCAGGGGTGACGAGCGTCCAATCAAGCGGCATCATTCGCTTTCAAACGAACTTCCAGCACACAACCTCTAAAGCGAGGCGCTGGGCCCGGTGCTTGCCGAAGTCCCGCATCGCGTATTCCCGTTTTGGACACCTAGTTCTCCCTTCATTCTCACAATCAAACCAAATCAAACCCCGTCAGTTCAGGCGCGAGCTGTCGCTTGAACAAAAGCGCGGCGTCATCGCCCGGCGCAAGCTCCAGAATGACGTGTGGTGCCCCGCTGAGTTCTTCAGGAGGCGCGGATGTCGTAGTAACAATGAACTGAAACGGCACCGCGCCATCTTTTCCGAGCTGCTCAGCGGCCTCGGCTGCAGCGAGAAAGAACTCCCGGTACAGGCGCTCGCTCATGTCCGCCTCCCGCGGGCAGTCATGTACCAGAAAGCCCGGGTGGTTGCTGGCTTCCGAAACCACCGAATCGAGCAGACACACGATGTCCCCCAGCAGTACTTCCAGTACCTGGTAAGCCTCGCCTCCACGGGCCACTTCGAAGGGACGAACTTCATGTCCCGGGATAAACCGCGCGTGTCCTTCGGCACCGAGAAGCCTGGTCGAGACGGTGCCCGTCAAAGACTTGATGGCATCGACTCTCGATGACTGCTGAGACCGTCGGCTGACCTCGGCCGCCCGTAGGGAATCGAGCGCTGTTTCGAGCCCCTGAAGTTGCTTCCGAGCCGCGACCAGCTCGGCTGTGTCGCCGCCCTGGGACCTTTGTGTGTGCTTTAGTTGAAGCTCGTCCCAGGACTGCTTCAGGTAGGTCCGAGCGCTCTCGCTCGTCGCGATGCGAACACGCACTCGGCGAAGCTCAGCCTTCATCCTTAAGATGAGCTGCTCTTGGTTATAGACGGTCTTCTCGGTCCCGTCGAACAGGCCCTTTTTGACCTTGTAGCGCTCGGCCAACATGGTCGCGTCTACCTTGGCCTGTCGACCATCTTGGAACCACGTCATGTTGACCGCGCTCTTGTTCTTCTGGACGTAATCGCACGCGCTGAACTCGACATTCCCTGGGTCGCATCGCCCCTCCAGCCCAGCCAACCGTTCCCGAGCCTTGGTCAACCGCTCGAAGTCGTCTTGCTTCGCGTCAACTAGGGACCTGGCGATTTCAGAGTCTAGCTTCGCCAAATCGCGGGCCTTGGTCAGCTCATGAAGGCGGACCTGTTCTTCAGCCAGAACATTTTCCGCCTGCACCACCTCGAGCTCCCATTGGCTTTCGTCCCGCTCAGCAGCCTGCAATGCGGCTTGAACACGTGACTCCACGGATTCACCAACCGTGGTCGTGAAGACAGGCTCGTCCTCTTCCGCCCGAACCCGAAGTCGCAATTGGCGGTCAGCATGGGCAAGCGCAAAGGCAGGCGCCCTTTCAAGCTCGGGAATACGCTCCTTGCACTGTTCGACCTGCTTTTGATTGGACTCGATTTCGCGCAATAGTCGGTCCAACTCAAAGTCCATCAGCCCCAGAACCGAGCCGACGAGAAGCGGCGGGTCTCGTCGAGAACGTTTGAATCCCAGGCCTTCGCCCTCGCGCCAGTGGTAGAACCCATCGAAACGTGTTCGTTGCTCCCGGATGCACCAGGCTAGCAAGTGGCGCCACTCCAGCGGTTGGTTTGTTCCTGGTAGGGAACGGGCGGCAAGCCTGCCAATCGAAAACTGCTCCAGCGCGCGGCCATAGCCATCGAAGTCGTTGGGTGCAGCGCCATCGAGTAGTTGCTCCAACGACTCACATTGAGCAGCCATGGAATGGCTGTACAGGCCATAGGGCCGGAAGACCATCCAGACGGAACCATCCAGATGGACCTTCGCCGCCACGCCACCCTTGGGAAAACTCCCGGCTGCCTTGCTTCGAAGGGTAGCAATAGCAGGGGCATCGTCACCAAGCACATATCTCAGCAGCAAGCAGAGCGAAGTCTTTCCAACGCCGTGTCCCGCGCTAGCCAGTCCCGAGGCATCATTCGAAGCGGACTCCTTGGCCCAAACAATGTTCAACCCAGCGTGCAGTTCAATGGTGCGCGTGAACACCAACGGCTCTCGGGATTCGACCAACCACATCGTTTCAACCCAAAGCTTAGGCTGCGTACGGACTGGTTTTCTATCCTTGAGCCAAGCTGCCATTTCGCCTCCCTACTGCGTACCGGTTGATTTAAGGCTTGTGTCTGCTGTCCCGCTCTTTTCGGCCTCCAGCGCCAAGCGCCTGTTCTCAGCCAACCACAGAAGCCAAGCAGCATCGGGATGTTCTGGCAGTTGGATGACATCACCGGGCAGCACGCCAGGGCCGCGCGTAAAGAAGGCCTCGCCACTTCGAGTTGAACGCACAAGAACATCAACGCCAACCAAGCGCTGCACGATGGGCAGAATGCGGCTCAGGAGCGGCGTCACATCTGCAATCCCAAGCCCTCCCGTCAGTGCTTCGAACCGAAGAACATCGGCCGGGCCAAGGTAGTGCTTTGCCGACTTTAAGCCCGCAACTGCCGACTGAATTTCGGCCAACGAACCGCCCTCCGTTCGCTCCACAACCAGTGCCGCTATAAGTCCGGCTAGCCTGCTTTCCTCGGCGTTGCGAATCATCCCGTGCTCGGTGTATGTGACTGGAGCCGGGTGCACAGAGGGTAAACCGATGGCCTGCTGGTCCCAAGCCGACAGCACCAATTGCTGGGTACGGTACTCGCCGAACTCGCGAAGGTCACTATTTTTCAGGACGCGGAAAGTTTCACTGGGATAGTCCGCGCCGAGCACCGCGCCGGCGGGTCCGAAGGGCGCGTCGGCAGGGTCGAGGATGTAGCGGAGTTCGTCGCGAGTGAGGCCGTAGAGGCGGGCGTAGTAGGCGTCGAGTTCGGCGCGCAGTTGGGCGCGGCGCTCAGAACTCATAGGGAATGGTGGTAGCGGGGTGCCGTGTTGTTCGAGAGGGCGCGGGTCGGCGCTGGGCATGGCGGCCAGTAGGTCGTCTGCCCACGCTTGCATGTCGTGGGCGGTGTGGGTAAGTTCCAGGACTCGCGGAACGATGTAGGCCAAGTCAGTCGCTGTGTAGCGGTCAGGCGATAGAACAGGAAATTGCTTGACGATGAAGAAGTTCAGGTTGGTCCCGCCGATTTTCTGGCGCGCCACGAAATCAAGACTCAGCGAGGCCAAGTTGGCTTGCAATGCCGCAATATGTAATGCACCCCAGCCGGTGAGCAACAGTGGCAGGCTATTTCCTGCGGCCAGTCTAGGCACAACTGTAGAAATAAATGACCTCTCATTGGTAGCGTTCGTGATGCCTCTAAAACCGACGAACCATTTCGGGCTACGGAAATCCATCCAAGCATCCAGCCATTGCAGGTCAAAGCCTTTGGTATCGGGGTCTTGCAGAGCTTGCAGTTGAACCAGTTCGTCGGCACTCAAACCTAGTCCTTGGACGGGGTCATCTTGTAGTGCCCATTTCTGGAACATCGGCAGGGCTTTTTTGCCGGTCGTTCCATCGGCCTTGAGAGCGTCGGCCAGCCAGCGATGATGCTGCGCCATCTGGGCTTCCACCTTTTGGGTCAGTGCCCAAGCGGTTGCGATGCTGTTCAGAAAGGCTTGAAGGTCGCGGGCGGTGCCAGTTGGTGCACTGGTCGGCACATCGGTGGCGGATGCCGCAAACATGTCCACCGTTTCTGTCGCAGCAGACGAGG
Source organism: Rhodoferax sp. (assembly GCA_019449595.1). Taxonomy (GTDB): domain Bacteria; phylum Pseudomonadota; class Gammaproteobacteria; order Burkholderiales; family Burkholderiaceae_C; genus Allorhodoferax. The sequence goes on from JAGRPL010000004.1 coordinate 1,177,134, forward strand.
AAACGGGAGCCATACCTTCGGCCAGATGTCGCATCAGCGCGCCTGCCACCCACTGCGCTACGGCGAGGGTTATGGAGGTGCGGCAGCTGGCCAGCATCGCCTGCTCGTCGCCCCCGCTCGCGTCGCGAAAGGCTGCATCGGTGGCGGCTTTGAAAGCCAGCCAGGCGTTTGCCACCCGGCTGGGTACGCGGGCGATGCGGGCCAGTACCTCGCGCTCGTCCACCCAGTAGCGCGGTCGCACCGTGAAAGCTGGGTCGGCCTTTTCCGCCTGGGTCACGACGTCGGTGTCCAGGCCATTGGGTTTATCCGGGTTGTCCACATAGGTCGCCCAGCGGTGGTCGAACTGATGAATCATCTTTGCCTCGTACAGCGGCAAGCGGAGCGTAACCCTGTCGCTGGCGACTGCATCATCAGGACTGTCGGCAAAGAGATGACTATCGTTAGACATGTCCAACATACGCTGAAACGAGATGCCCCACGGATTGACTTCAGGTGCGATGAGTCGGGCGTCTTTGCCCTCGCCCTCCCACTCGGCCTCGCGGATGAGCACGGGCGCGGCTCGGTAGAGCTTTTTGGTCAACTCCGCGTCGCGCTGGCTGCGAAACACCGGACAAGTGCGGGTATTGGGATTGATGAGGCGGAATTCGTCTGGCGTGAGGGTGAAGCGACGGCGAGCGTCTTCTGCCTCTTGAACGCTGAGCGCGTAATGAACCAACTCAGCAGAGCCAGATTTAGGACCCAAGGTCACCAATGAAAAAGGCGTGTCAGGATGAACAGCCGGGAAAATTCGCTTTGCATTGTCGAACCCACGCAGGGAAGCCAACCTACCGTTCTGAGAAACTGCCTGAAAGTAATACTTTGTCGAATCGTCGGTCGCAATTCCCGATGGCACGATGAACCCGGCACGCCCGTTGGGTGAAATTGCTGCAAAGAAACTCTCAGCAAACAGAGCGTAGGTGTTGACGTCACCCACACCGGTGAGCGGATAGCGGCCGCTGTCGTGCGCGTAAAGGCTAGCGGCTTCAGCGCCACGGCGGGCAGTGATGAAATCGTCAAACAAACGCATTTCAGCGCGGTTGGGCGGGCTCAAACCTTCAGCCGCTTCTATGTCGGGGTATAGGGTGTGAAGCAGCAGGCCCTGGCGCAGCAGTTCGATGCGCTTGGCGCGTTCGGCCTTGTTTTTGGCGGCAGCAACCAAAGGGCTACGTGTGGCAAAGAATTCTTCCTCTTGTAGCTTGATGCGCTCCCACGGCGGATTGCCGAGCATGACGGCAAAGCCGCCCTTTGCCGCTACATGCGGGAAGGCTAACCACCAGTGGAACACGCTGTGGGTGCGGCACAGGTCGTGCGCAGCCTGAGCCAGCTCGGGCTTGGCCGATTGGTGCGGATTTGGGTGCAACAGGCCCCACAGGTAGCCCGACAGGGGGATTTGCCCTTGCCCTTGTGGGACTTTTGGCGCCAGAAATGCGGCCACGTAGGTATCGGCCAATTTGGCCAGGGTACTTTGCTCCGCATGGTGGTGTGCTCGGGCCCAGGCGCTACGCTTTGTGGCAATGCCGCCCAGAGTGTCGTCTGCAAGATGCTCCACGGCGTTGGCGTCTTGCACCAGCGTGGTAGCGGCAAACAGGTCGTTTGCCACCACCTGCTTCCAGCTTTTCAGCTCGGCTTTGTTTTGCTTCTTCAGGCCAGCAGCTACCGTCTTGTCATCGCCACTCAGCACGGCGTAGGCTGCGTCGGGGATACCATTTTCCAGAATCTTGGGGTCCAGAACGCCTAGCAGGGCATCGCCCACTTGCAGGTGGTGGTCGATGAAGGTCAGCGGCCGGTCTGGGGTATAGGCCTCCAGCCACAGGGCGGTCTTGGCCAGCGCAATGGCCATGGGGTTCTTGTCCACGCCGTAAATGCAGTGGCCCACCACGTCGCGCAGGGCATGGCGGTAGTCGGCCGGCGTGGGGGCACCGCCTATGGCGGCAGCGCGCAGCTTGGCCACCTCGTCTGCCAAACGGCGAGCGGCGGCCAGCAGAAAGTGGCCACTTCCGCAGGCCGGGTCGCACACAGTTAATTCCAGCAGGGCCTGCACTGGGTTGGTGGGATGGACCCGCACGGTTTGTTCAATGACAGGCTCCAGCGCGCTCTTGATGAGTTCCTGCACTAGGCTGTCAGGTGTGTAGTAGCTGCCGGTGAGCTTGCGGGCATTGCCTTTGTTGCTGGCGTCGTCCTCATCCCCCACAAAGGTCAGGCGGGCGGCATGGGGCTGACTCAGATGTTGCAGGTCGGGCACCAGTTCCAGCAGGCTTTCGTACACACTGCCCAGCTCTTCTGCACCCATGTCGCGGTAGTTGACCCGGGTCAGCCCCGTGGGCTGGCGGAAATAGCCCAGCTCAAACACAGCGGCCAGCAGGTGGCGATTGTCTATGTGTGCCGCATTGAGCAACGGACATTGTTCTGTGGCAAACAGTCCACCCAAGGCAGGCAGTCCCAAGGCAGGCTGGCCGGTAGCCAGCCCGTTAAAGGTGATGCTAAGGGCCTGCCAGAGGTCGCTGTGGGTGTCGTGGGCGCTGCGGCGCACGGCGCGCTCGCGCAACCATGTGAGGCTGTAGCCCTGCCAGTAGCGTTGCTGCTGCTCTTCAGTGGCGTCGGGCGTGAAGATTAGAGAGTGCCCAGTACTCGGGTCAGTGCGGTCTTCCACCGTAGCTAGGAAGATGAAGCGATACACCAAGCTGAGCAGTTCTTCAAAGAAGGCCTGTTTGGTGGCACTGCTTGTGTCGGGGTGCTGCAGTTGGGCGCGCAGTTCAGCGTTGGCTGGGTGGCTGATGAAACCGGTGCCCAGGTTGCGCAGGGCCTTTTCCACCTGGAAGCGTAGGTTCATTCGAACCGTCTCGCCGCTCTTTTGGCCCGCGTTGCGCCACCGCTCCCAGGGGCAGTCGGTGGGGTCGGTCACACTGCCGCTAGGCAGGGTTTTGCCAAATCGACTGGAATGGGCCAGTAGCCAGAAGGCGGTGAAGTCCGCGTACAGCTCTTCGGTAAAGATGGCCTCAAGGTCCACCTCCACGTAGGCCGGTCGCGTCAAGCTAGGGTTGTCGCGCAAGATACGCAGCTTCAGCCCGTTGGTGACGATGGCCCACAAGGCGTTGTCAGAGGCGTTGAGCGCCTCTTGAGCAAGCATGTAGGGGCTGCGTTTGCGGGTGCGGCCAGTCTCAGTATTGGTGTCGCCAAAACGTTCGGCAGCTTGGTCCAGCGGCTGGTCATGCCCCGCCATGATGACCGGCAAGCGGCCGCCCAATGCGGCGTGGCCAATGTTGTAGGTATGTTGGCCGCTAGAACCTGCCACGCTGCTCACGCTGTTGAGGTCGCCCATGCCCAGGACGTGGCGGCACAGGGGCAGTAACCAAACCAATTCGGTCGTCTGATGGGCACGGGCGTCTTGCCGAGTGCGTTGCTGCTGGAAGTCTTGCCACAAGTGCTGGGCAATTTTGAAGTGGCGGGCGATTTCGTCACGCAGCTTCAAGCCCCTGGGAATGTCGTAATGCACCTCGGTCTGCTCGGTGGCTTCGGGCACAGCAAGGGTGGTCAAGCGGGTGAGTTCTTCGGCCGGAATCAGGCCGCCCTCAATACGAATGGCAGTGTAGGCGAGTTGTTGGATGTGCTTCTTGGCCATGCTCAAACTCCCGCGGTGGCGGGCACCAAAACATACACACCCATCACGTCAACGGGCAAACTGGCTGTGACTTGGTAATTGCCACGGGCCTCAGCGGCTTCGCGCACGCGGCGGTGGTCGGCCAAAAGGGCCTGGGCACGTGCTTTGGCTAAGTCCTCCAGGGCGCTCTGCCATCCAGGCAGACTTTCTATTGCTTGCTGGATGTGGCGGTCGCGGATGACGGGGGGCATGTTGCGAACGGCCTCTGTGCCGAGCAGGCTACGAGCATCGTTGAGGCTGAGTTCAGCTAGCCCATCGGTACCCGACGCGCACACGGCAACGGTTTCCTCACACAGCATCAGCCGCGTATGGCCTTCGCGGGTGACGCTGAGCTGGTGGCGCAAGCGCAGCAGCAAGACCGTGGTTTTAAGCTGGATGTTGCCAACAAATGCGGCACCAGCACGTGCCACGCCATCGGCATCCTCGTATTGGCTGTCCAATGCCTGCTCTAGCAGGGTATCGGCCAAGGCCACCACCAGCGGATGGGTACGCTGGATGAGCACAGCGCCCTGGGCGGCGGGCTGTTTGAAGTCGATGCGCAGAGTGCTCGCGAGCCCTTCTGCCGCCAAGCGCTCTTTCAAGGCTGGGGGCAATTCACCCAAGGGGGCTTTGAAATGGCCTTTGTAGGCCTCTAGGCCGGCCCCTAGCTTGGACATGGCGCGGATGACGAAGCGTTGAACCTCCTCTGGGCCGCCCAGTACAGCAGCGGATTTACGCCATTCCGGGAGTACGTCCTCAGGCTTGAGTCGACGCTGGGCAAAGATTGAGCGGTTCTTGGCGGCCTTTTCGCGGGCACTTTGCCACGCGATTTCAATCTGTTGTGCAGGTTCGCCAAAGTCGAAGCCAATTTGCGCTTGCTGCCCAACCGTTTTGTGCTTTCGCAGCAGCACGGCATTGAGCAGAGCCTGTGTGAGTTTGCCCTCGTCATCGGGCATGGGCACCAGCACACCCAGCTCTTTACGGATGCTTTCGGCCTTGCGCAGGATGACATGAAGCACGGCACCGTCGACCGGGTTGTCCTCTCCGTAGAGCATGGTGCTGCGCACCTCCTTAGCCTGCTGGCCAAAACGGTCAACACGACCCTCCCGTTGTTCGTGGCGGGTTGGGTTCCAACTCAGGTCGTAATGCACTACCGCAGTGAAGAGCCCTTGCAGGTTGATACCTTCGGACAAGCAGTCAGTAGCAACCAGGATGCGCTGCTCGGTGACACCCAGCTCGGCCACGGCGGCTTCGCGCTCACCGGGAGTAAGCTCACCGGTCACCGCCTTGACGGTGGCGTTCTTGAATTTGCCCCGCAGGAAATCGGCCAGGTAATGGGCCGTGGCAATGTAGCGGCAAAACACCACTGGCTGGAAGCCCTCTTTGACTAGCCCTTGCAGGTGGTCGTAAAGCTTGGCCAATTTGGGGTCGTTTGCGGCACCGGCCAATTTTTCGGCGGCAGAAATCAGGTCTTGAAGACGGGCCGAGTCCTCGGTCTGCGCAGCGGGCTCGATATCGTCAGTGGACAGGGCATCGTCCAGGCCATCCATGACGCGTTCACTGGCTTGGGCTTCGAGCGCCTCCAATGACAGGTCATCACCCTCTTGCTGACCACCTTTTAGCCGTGTGCGTAGAGCGTTGACTGCTGCTTGCGGAGATGAAGAAATACAACGCAGCAGTGCCAAGGCAGCCCACCAGTTCATGCGCTGTTCGCGCTGGCCTTTGCCTTCAGAGCGCTCGACCAGTTCGCGGGCGTAGTCGAGAACGTCGTTGAACAGTTGCCCCCAGGCACCGGTCAAACGGTAGGTAATTTCCGCCGTCTTGCGGTCGGGGAACATACTGGTGTCTTGCCACTCGGCAATGTCCGGGCGGCGACGCTGGACGAAATGGCGCGACAAATCGTCTCGCAAGTCGGTTCGAGCGCCTGGCGGCAAGTCTTTTAGCTGGGTGAAATCAGTGCGCAGTAGGCCCAGCAAGTTGAAGAAGGCGTCTTCATCGCCACTGTGCGGTGTGGCAGTGAGCAACACCATGTGGCGCTGGACGTTTTCTGCCAGACCTTTGAGCAACTGATAGCGCTGCTGACGGCCCTGTCCTCCTTGGGTGCAGGTGTGGGCTTCGTCCACGATGACGAACTCGGGGCAGAAGCGTTGAAAAGCCTCGCGACGGCGGTCGGACTTGATGTAGTCCAGACTGACCACGGTATAGGGGTGAGCGTCGAACACAGATGTGCCGGGGGGCAAGTCTCGCTCCAACCGATTGGCCGTGCTGGTGCGCACCACCACGGCCTGAATGTGGAATCGTTGTTCCAGTTCACGTTGCCACTGCTCGCACAAATGGGGCGGACACAACACGGCCATGCGCTGGATTTCTCCTCGGTCGAGCATTTCCCGGGCAATCAGGCTGCCCTCAATGGTCTTGCCGATACCCACGTCGTCGGCAATTAGCAGACGAACGGTGGGCTGCTTCATGGCCATCAACAGCGGCACCAACTGGTACGCACGCGGCTCCACCGCAATGTTGCCGAAACTGCGGAACGGGCCAGCACCGCTTCGCAGCTTGAGCTGCAACGCGTCCATAAGCAACTGACTGGCTGAATGGTTGCGGGCTTGTTCGACAGTAGGCCATGGAAAAGTCGCCGGCCCTACGGGTTGGCGCTCAAGCGGCAAGTAGATGAGGGATTCATCTTTTTCGCCGCCACCCAAAGGGCGCAAGTGCAAGGTATCGGACGTGGATTCGGGCAGCACAATCCATTCGCGGCCACGGGCCGAGACAAGACTGCCGGGGTAAAACTCAGCAACGGGAGCGTTCATGTTCAGTTTTTCTGGCTGGAGCCAAACAGGTCAGCATTGGCCTTGAAGATGGCAGGCCACTGGTCTTGTTCTTTGGGGAAACGCACAACGATGAGCCCCAAGTCTTCCAGCTTGCGGTTGGCTTCGGCGTCCTTGGTCTTTTGACTGTCGGAGTCGTGGTGGGGACCGTCGATAAATACAGCCAGGCTGAAATCGTCGTAGTAAAAGTCGGCATTAACCCCTGCGGCGGTCAGCGTGTGCTGGGCCCGGTCGGGTTTCAGGTAGCCATGTTCGTCCACATGAGCGAGCCAGGCTTTTTCCAGTGAGCTGGAGGACAAGCGCTCCAACTCCGCACTATGCTGCTCGGGTGCACGGCCATGGGAGCCAAGCGCTGAGGTGGATTCTGTCAGTCGGCACAAGATTTCCAGTAACTGTCCACCGGCTTGCTTGTCTTGGCGGTCAATCAGAGGATGGTCCGGTTGGTTGTAGTACGACAGCAGACAGCGGTAGCAGCCTGCCTCGCACAGTGGCTGGCCATGCTCATCCACCTCCTGGGTGAGCTCGGACTTCTTCCATCTCTTGCCTTCAGCAGGCTCCTGGAAATGCATGATGCTGAGGGCCTCTGCTGCCACCGCCTGCAGAGCATGAGGTTCAGTGGCTATGCGCGTGAGCACACCTGCACCACCCTCTGCAGCCTCGAAGAACAGGATGGATTGGCGGTTGTCACGGCCAGGCAGCGGTTCTGCGACAAGCTCGCTTTCCTCCAACTGGTATACCGCCTCAATGCCTCGCTTCAAGGCGTACTGCAAAGTGGTCATGGTGGACTCTTCGAGCACACCTAGACGGTGATGCGGCATCACCACGAGGATATTTCTTCGGTCTTCCACGAACGGGACAATGCGTTGTGGCGGGGTTTTGTCAGGTGGCGCATCCTCCCCTTCGCCGTCACCTGCTTCGTTTTCTCCGCCGACCCAGTGCCCCGTGACGGGGTTAATCATGAACCCCAGAACCTTCTTGTCCTTGCGCCGCTTCCAGCCGTAGTTCATGCGCCAGATGGTGGCCGCAGGGCCGTATTGGAGCTCCAGCAGTGGACCCTGTTCATCAGACACGATGGAGGTGACCATCTGCAGCTTTCCATCGGCCTGGGCGAACTGCAAGGTGGTCTGCATTTCGTACCCCTGGCGCGTCCGCTCTTCTTCGTTGGCAGTAATACGCTCAGCCCGTTTAGTGGAAACGTTTTCGATGCGGTAAAGGTTCTTGACTTCTTCTGCGCCGTCCAGTGAAGCGCCACAGGACACACACCGGTCGGCGTCACGTTGGGTTCGGAAATGGCCGTACCCGCACATGGGGCAGAGGCGCGCAACTTCCGTGGGTAACTTGGCACCATCGGCCACCTGGTCTTGCCCGCTGATGGTGAGCAAGGCTTTGGTGACTCGGTACTGACTGCCCTCGTGATAGATGAGGCTATAGGGCCCGAACTCGCTCAAGGCCAAGAAACGGGGACGCGAAAGAAAGCTCTCACGCCCGATATTGCCGCGGCGCGCTGGGATGTAGGCCATCAATGGCAGGCGGGGGAAGTTGTAGCCCGGGAGAAAGCCTTGGCTGGCCAAGTATCGGTAAGTGTAAAAGTCGCTATTGAAGGCGCTATCACCTGCCAGAAGCAGGTCCCGCTGCTTGCGTGCCTCATTGTGGCGCTGCTGAGCCTCTCGGCGCTCACGTTCGCTGGCAGCCGGATTGTTTTCCTTCTTGTAGTTGAGCTCGATGGCTTGCGCAGTGGCCAGATACAGGTCACGCCAGCGGTTCAGCGCATTGTCAAATTCTTTGAACGCACGCTGGAACACAGATTCTGGCCAAGTTGGGGTGAACCAGGGAGCACGTTCAGGTGTAAGTTCATCCTTGAGCATGCCCAGCACGGCCAGGCCGCGCTCATGAGCCTTGCGCTGAGCAGCGGGCTTGGACAGCTCGTCAGCCAAGTCTGTGGCGAGGGGCAAGTTCTGCGGTTTTTCCATGTCGAGCAGGTCGCGAATGCTGTTGCCCAGCTTTTTGCCCGTCTCGGCCAGCCAGATGGCCTGCAAGTGGCTTTGCACCAGCTCTCGATTCGCCAAGTCCAGCGTTGGGGCGTTGACCTGACCGTGCACCATGCGAACAGGGTCACGGAAGTAATACTGGTCGTGTGGTGACTGGCTGGCACAGTAGGTAATGACCAAGGCAGGCTGCCCTGCACGGCCGGCGCGGCCGCTGCGCTGCGCGTAATTGGCAGGCGTAGGTGGCACATTGCGCATGTACACGGTGTTGAGGGACGAGATGTCCACGCCCAGCTCCATCGTGGGTGAACAGAACAGCACGGGCAGCCATTCAAGTTCATGCCCTTGCTTCTCTCGCCATTCCTCCCGGTCTTTGTCGGTGAAGCGGAAACGGGCCTCTCGCTCCATGCGGTCGTCTTGTTCGACTTGCGCGGTGTGTTCGCGGGCCTCGAAATCGAACAGGCGATGCGCGGGTTCACTCAACAGCTTGGCAATGTTTCGGTATAGGTTGCGGAAGAATGCGTTTTCGTGGGCTTGGCTACTCGCGCTGCCATTCCCAACATGCCACAACATGGCACTCCCGTTGAGCTGCCATCCAGTCAGTCCAAAGTCGGTTTCTTCCTTTCGGACCAGCCCATAGCTTTCTGCGGCCTTGAGCAAGGCCCAGACCACATCGCCATAGGTGGCATCCTTGATTTCTTTGTAATACGGGTTGCCGCCACCCCAGGTGCTACCCTTCTTGAGCTCTTTCCCAAGGCGGGAACGGCTGGAGCCGATGACCAGGTACTCTTCCAGCTTTTGCCGTTTGATGCGCGCGCTGTTGTCGTCTTTCGGGCGGCTGGTGACAAACCACTTGGCCGGTACCGGGCGTTCGTCTTCGGTGAAGCCCCAAGGTTCGCACAGGTTGGCGAAACTGACCGTTCGCAACTGGTCCAGTTCCGTTCGGTCCAAGTAGCGGGATGCAACGCACAAACCCTCACGCATAAAGCCAAACAGCAAGCGCAGCACATGCGCACGCTCGGCCGGCCTTGCTGCTCGCAGTACCTGCGGAGCTTCGCTCCACTCCTGTTCGTCAGCGGCCAGGTCTTCAATGTCTTGGTACTGGATTTGCATTAACCCCAGTTGCTCCAAGTTAGGGTTGTTGAAGCGCCAACCGCGGCGCAGGTCGTAAAACGACCGGTACCCCAAGATAGACCGCATGGCGTCTTGCACTTGACGGCGGCTGTTGCCCTTTACCTCGGGCTGTTGCATGTACTCCGCACGCACCGCATAGTCGTCGCGATGAAAGCCCAGCGCCTCAAACACAGCATTGGCGATGTCTTTTTCTGACAGGGTTTGCCCAGGCGCAGCTTCCAACGCAGAGAACAATGCGGCCCGAGTCAGGAGAACCTGCAGAAAGTCATTGAAGTGGCCTGCCTGCAAGGCAGCGTCCTGGCGGTTATCTGAGAAACCGAGGACCTTTTTGGCCTCAGGTGAGAGCTCATGGTCTTGCTCGTAAAGGTAGCGCAGGGAAGCCAAGGTCAGCATGGTGGTCGCTGAACTCCGGCCTTCGCCAGACAGGGATGTCAGCCGTAGCGCGTCCTTGCCGTTGCTGGTATGGGTAACACCGCAAGATAGACAGAAGCGGAAGCTGCCAGGGATGAACCAGGCCAACATGCCCCCCTCGTGGGTCAGCACACCATCGGACCGAACTTTGACGGCCTGTGGCACATACTTCTTCTGGGTCGGCTTGACGCGCCATTCCCCGTCGGCACGCTCTTCTACCCAGGTTTCGGGGTAGTTCTCGGGATTGGCATCATCCCAAACGCCAGACATATCGGGCATCAGGTACCCAGCCTTGACACCGTCGTCCTCATGCTCGCGCTCTTCGATGCTGCGCACCGAGAAGGTCCGGCCATCTACAGCATCTTGGTCCCATACCGGAATGTATTCCTGACCACAATCTCGGCAGAAGTGAACGTTATAAAGGTTACGGCTGCGGTCTCCAGAGACGAATTGCTGGCCGTCCAGTGTGACCGCGCGTTGACCTGGAGCCTCCAGGGTGCTGAATACCTTGCCTCCACCCGAGATGAATTGGTGCAGCTTGAAAGCGAACAGTGACTTGCCTGAAGCGTCAGTGACGTTATACGCCCGCAGCAGGAAGCGCTGCAAATATTCGCTGCACCGCTCCTTGTCCAGCACGGTGGAATCAGCCAACAGTTGGGCGGCTTGGTCCAGGGTTTTAGGTTTGGCACGACGGGGTTTGCCACTCTCGTAGGTCAAACCCAGTGTCAGCTCAACCCATATGGACACTGGGTGCTGCGCCATCGACGGGAAATCAAGGTCTTGAGGCACCCCAGCCTCAATCGCAGCGGCCAAGCGAGGAGTGATTGTTTCGAGAGTTTCAGTCTCAGGCGTGGTGCGCTTGAGGGTTTCGGTGATGATATTGGTCACCGGAATCTTGGTGCCGAACAGGCGGCTGGCTACCTCTGCCACCTTGGCATTGCGCACCATCTCGGTACCGTCAGTTGCCATGGTGGCAGACGTTCCAATGCAGACCAACTGGTCCGCCAAGGCCTGACGAACCCTGCGCACCAGCAGCGCCACATCCGCACCCTGGCGACCACGGTACGTGTGCAGCTCGTCCAGAACCAAGAACCTAAGCCCCTTGGCATTGGCAATCACTTGCTGGTCAATGGCGTTTTGCCGGGTTAGCAACAACTCCAACATCATGAAGTTAGTCAGCAAGATGTCCGGCGGATTGGCCTTCATGGCCTCCCGCTCTTCGGTGCTCTCTTGGCCCGTAAAGCGACCGAATGTGACGGGTCGCGTACCTGGGTCTGCACCAAGGAATTTCTTGAGCTCCTCAAGCTGGCTATTGGCCAGGGCGTTCATCGGGTAGACCACGATGGCACGAGTGCGAGGGGTTTTGTCTACCTGCCTAGCTTTGAGGCAATGGTCAATGATGGGAATAAAGTACGAGAGGGACTTGCCCGAACCGGTACCCGTTGTGAGCACATAGCTTTCGCCTGCAGACGCCAGACTGATGGCTTCCACCTGGTGCTTGTACAGAGGCAATGTTTGCCCAGTGGAGGAAGCGCTCTTTCCGAACCGAAAAATCTGGGCGCAGGCTTGACTTAGCTGACCCGCATCACAAAGCGACTCTACCGTGCCGCCAGGTTGGAAGTTGGGATTGACCTGAACCAACGGTTCCGGCCAGTACTTCTGAGAGGCGTACTCACCGTCCACAAAAGCACGGATGTCATCTGCCTTGATGCGCGTGAAGCTGCGCGTGAACTCAGCGTACTCGTTGACAAGGTTCTGGCGAAATTCGAAGACGTTCAATCATGACTCCCCTATGCTCGATGAGACTGGCTCACCTGCACCTTAATTTTGGTGATTATTCCAGCCTGAAATATAAGGGGGAATACCGTCCAAGCCGTCGCAATGGACGAATTCAAGCGCAAAACAAACTCCGCACGCCTTCGCTCGCGTTACGGGTCATGACTGCCGGCGCTTGGTAGCGCTCAACGACCGAGTTTGCAATTGGGGGGCGGCATAGGCACGGGAACTTGACCGAGTCCACCGGAGCATGCATTTTGCAGAACTCCAGTCGTCTACGACCGAATCGTCAAATATGATGAATCCACGTCTCTACACGACATGACAGGCAATTTTATTGATGGGCTGCTGCCGGTTTGGAAACCGCCGAATCGTAGGCACAAACTCGCAAAGACCTCTACCCACAAAGGTGGGCGCGACTCACTGACTCTCACCCCTTAGGGTGAGAGTCAGTGAGTCGCGTACCAACACGACTAGACACCGGTCATAGCCAGGCAGTGAAAGGCATTAGCAACGTCTTCCCAGAAAACTGCCTCCCCCTCTTCTCTCACCAGTCCCCGCTCCCGCAGGTCGCTGCGCGCACGGTTAAAGGCATTCCGCTTTCCGCTATCGCTCTTGGCTGAGGTTCTAGCATAGAAGGAAGTGCGCCAAGCCTCGATATCGCCGGACATATGGCACCCCGGAGCTGCAGCACAAAGCACCTCGGCAAGCGACTGAAGTCCGAGTAGCTGCTGGTCACTGAGCGGCTCATTCTCCGTTCCATTCGCCTCCTCCTTCAGCGCTCCAGGCCTGATATGACAGCTGGTAATTGGGTCGCCGTCGCTATCGATTCCTAGCACTACCGAATCCAATGCAAATTGAAACACCCTGCCGTCTTGGCCATCCTTCACCTTCTGACTCTCCCATGTGCGCTCACCCTTGCTACGCTTAACCACAATCGATGCATCCACACTGGGAATCATCGATGAGTGACCTCGAGGCCCTCTGTCGGCGTCCTTCCCAATATGGTGGGCAAGGATGACCAAACCACCGCTAACTCCCGCAATATGGCTGCACGATTGCAAAATCAATCCTATGTGTTGACTCCCGTTTTCGTCGCCTCCCGGCATAGCCCGATTCAGGGTGTCAACGATTACCACCGGAGAGCCGAGATGTGCAAGCTCCGATTTCAGCGCACTTGCAATCTTGATGAGCGCGGAGACATTCGCAACATCAAAGAGGCTGAACTGCTCCACGATAAATCGAACATTCTCAGGAAAACTGCGGCCACTTCCCTTTTCCCAGGCTTGGATACGGTTGGAGAATCCTGCAGCCCCTTCCAGGCACAGGTAGATAACCGGCGAGGCAAATGTGAGGTGACCAAACCATGCCTGCCCCTCCGCAATGGCGCAGGCCAGGTCAAGCAGCAGGAAGCTTTTGGCAGCGCCCGATGCACCGTAAAACAAAGCTGTTCCAGTATCCGGCAACAACCCCTTCACTTTCCAGCTCAAGGGTGGTTGCGATTTCAAGTCTGCAGGGCGCAACAACTTCAAACAGTCAACCGATTCTGCAAAAAGCGATAGGGACTGTTGTGCGGGATTCGAATTGTTTGTGGAGGCTGAAATATTCATTCTTTTGCCCCCTCAACGTGACCCGAGAGCCAGGAGGCGACATCCTCCACACGCCAACGTAGCAAGCGAACACCGGGCACGACCAACCTTCGTGGCACCGCATTGGGATTGCGTTTCAAATTGTTCTTAATGGTCCCTGGACTACACCCAAGAATTTGTGCCAACTCGTTCAAATCGAGCAAACGATGTTGGTCAATAGCCGTCTCTTTCATAAATAACCACTTTCACACGGAATCACGATAGACATCGCGACCTCCGTTTTGAGCCGCCGAATGCCACCTGGTGTCGGAAAGTGACCCCAGGTGACAGGTTTAGCGCTTGGTTTTATCCCTCTACACACAAAAACTCGCCTGAGTTCTCCACCGAATGTGTGCCCTACCCTGTGGATAACAGTTGAATAAGCGCTCGAGCCTACGCAGGCAGGGCCCTTCACGCGGTTGCCTCAATTTTGGGCACCCAAATTGGGGTTTCCGGACTGCATTACCATGCCACCTTGATAAATATTTGGGATGTGAGATGCGCTTCGAGGGAACGGTAAAAACTTGGCACGACGACCGCGGTTTTGGCTTCATCGAACCTACGGGCGGTGGCCAGGAAATGTTTGTACACATCAAGGCTTTTCCCACATCGCTGGGGCGGCCCATAGTCGGTTCCAGGGTGACCTTTGAAGTGGAACCGGCCGCAGAAGGGAAGAAGCGTGCCGTGCGAGTTCAGCTCATGCAGGCGAACAAACCGGCTGCACGAACAAATCCACAGAAGAGCCGCCAATCCAGGAATTGGGAGACCTCCAGTGTCGTGGCGCTGACAATCTTTGCAGTGAGCTACATCGTCTTGTCATTGGCTTGGAAGTTGCCCCTACTCGTAGGAGCTGCCTACCTCGTTATGAGCCTTGTTTGTGCAGGCTTCTATTGGCATGACAAAGTATCTGCACGACTGGGCGAGTGGCGGACCAGCGAGGAAGCGCTGATACTGATGGGTGTTTTCTGCGGCTGGCCTGGAGCCATCGTTGCCCAACAGGTACTCCGTCACAAAACCACAAAACCATCTTTTCGGATGATGCATTGGTTCACTGTAGTCCTCAACTTGGCAATCCTATATTTGGTGGGAACGCCGCTACTCGGGATGTTGCTGAGTCGCTAGAGCCTAGTCAGCGGAGCACGCAAGGAGTCTGCACCGCAAGGGCTACTTGCCCCTTGTCTTTGCGAACCCCCGAGTCTGCAAGGCACGCATAAGGCTGTTGCCATCGGCCCCGCCAACTACATCGAAGATTTCCGACCAAAGCTTATAGGTCTGGGTGCTTCGCACCCCTTCCAGAGGTGCATTGCCATAGCGCCCGGCAAGGACTGCGTCACGTGCGGTCTGAATAGCTTTTAAAGCTTCACGCATGGGGTCCGTCTTGGCCTGGCTTGCAGACGTTGCCTCATCGGCTGGCGGCAACTGCGATTTGAAGGCGGACATAGTCTTTACCTTGAGCAGCGCGGATTGAACGGCTGCCACCTTGCCGTCGGGAACAACGCCGCGTTCACTGCACCGCGCGGCTTCCAATGCCAAACGCTCCGCTTCCTCCAGTCGCCAAATGGGGTCCACCTCATTCTTCCGAACCGTCTCAACTTCTAGGCGTGCTGGGGCGCACACATTCGCGTCTACAAACACACGTTCTTCCATCGTGAGAATCGCTGACAGTTCTGCCGGAAGCTCCAGAGTGTCGGCGGGCAGGCTCCATACCTTGTAGGGCTTGGCATATCCGTGGGTGTTGTCTGCAGCCCCTTTTCGAACCCATTTTGAGCGGTAGAGCAACTTTCGCTGGCCCCGTGTTTTGATGTACATGTGCACTCCGTTGGTAACAATCAGTACCTTGGTATAGCCACAGTGAACCAAATGTGAGTTCACGGTGTACCCACACCAGTTCCACGTCTCGAAGGGGCGTATGGCAGCACCGTGGCATTACCCAGGGGAAAAGATGTTCAACAAAAAAGAGCCTCCACGAAGGAGGCTCAATCGGAATCAGCATCTCTGACAAAAATTCCACTTGCAATATCAACTAGCCCGATATCCGGGCTCTACAGCACTGCGCCTGTAGGCCATCGCACGATGGCTCAACCAAGTCATTTCACTCCGGCCATCACTCTGACTTCTGATGTCGACCAGGGCAGCAGCTCTGCGTCCGAAATCAAAATGGAAACATCTACTGCCATGACCTCAACGCTTGGAATCAAACTTTCAACAGAATAGAGCCGGGAAAATCGGACGATTTGAAGCGGAATTTCGGCTATCAAGTCATGCAGAGGGCGATTTCCCATGGGTTGGGACAACGCATATTGAATACCCATGCTTACCAACGCTTTATCCACGTGATACAGCAATCCCTCGCCCGGTTTCTCTGAGTTTTCAAGAAATAGGTTGAGGGTGCCTTCACTTGCGTCCTGGGAGTACCTAGGCAACGCCTTTGAGAATCCAGGCAGCAAGAACCGATGCTGGTAGCTTCCAATCTGGTTTGTCAGCACCGTGTACAAAGCTCCGCCGCTTGTTGGATAGGCTTCAATCTTGGCGTTGACGTCATGGGGATAGTTCTGACGCAACCTCTCGAACATGGAATTGCTCAGGAGCCCGGACAACAGCCATCTGCCTTGGAGGGTCGATTGTTGTTCACCACTGTATTGCGTCAACTCTTGTTCTACTTCCACTGGACTTTGTAACGCGGCAATCCCGATGTGCTGGATGAATTCTCCTTGTTGTCGCACGTTCAATGTGTTTCTTTGTTTCACCATAGTTTCCTGTTAATGCGCGAGATAGCGCATGACGTATAGGTAGTGAAACTGAGGACAGCAAGAAATTGAGCCCGCATACGCGGGCTCACGAATCAGACGGCTAACGCCGCATCATCTTTCCTTTTTTGTATCAATGGAGGTTGCTGAACAGTCGGTCATAGAGCGCGTCAACCACCTCACTCATCACTGCAGGCATGACCACCGACACACTCACATCGCGAACCGGGAAATCAGCAAGCAAACTGGGAATTCGATTGGGCTGCCGGACCTCATCCGACACCAATCCCATCTCCGTCGTAGCCTGCCGTTGTTCATCCGGAGTAAGCCGATGCAACCGCTTGGCCACCCTCTGAAAGCAGGCCTTGGAAACAATGTTGGCAAACAATAGCGCCTCGTGACTCCCGTCATTGGCGAGCATGAACATCAGTCCTTCCTGCGCCTGGGCGTGGATGAAACTCTGTACCGTACCGTCAAAGAGCGGGAGCAAAAAGCGATGTTGAAAGTGCTTGGCCTGGTGACTGATGACTGCGAAGTCGACACCCTTGGGGGTTGTCATGCAGGTGAGGCGGGTCGGAAAGCACTTGTCCTCTGACGATTCCATGGCTCGATACATCGTTGTCGATACGTCACCACAGAGCGACCATTTCCCCTGGGTATAGCTTCGCACCGCTACTGGATGCCTTTGGGTAGCCTGAACAACTTCGGTAGGCGACATCAGGCGCGCAACGTAGTACGGCATCTCCACCGAAGATTGAAATCCGTCGAAATAGTCTTGGTTGGGTTGATTCATGGGTGTCCTCAATATGTCCTGTAAATGCGCCGGTCTGGCGTCCTACGTATAGGGACTGCACGTACAGCGATTGTTGGGAGCGGTAGAACCCACGGCATCGAACGCAACAGCTTCCAAAAACACCCGGCCTGAAGGCACCCATCCAGTTGCCCCTTGATAAACTTAGCCATGCTTTCGCGGGGCGTCCAGCCCTGTGCTTCGACGAGACAGTTGGGGCGTACCGGGGCCACGCGTCCATTTCGACACAGCTATGAGAGAACGGATGGTCGTGACTGGGGCGGCTAAGGCGGTGCAAAACCGCCGCCGTCCCGAGCGCGTGCCGACCTCGCAAACCGGGTGCAGGGCGCGTCAGCGACCGCACGCCAGTGTCTCGGGGTCCCCGGGAATTACCGATGAACGCCTGATGTGATTTTTGGGGCAAGACACGACGATTGGGCTCGCCGAAAGAACCTCTGGGCAAGCCGTCCCTGTAAACACACCCATTTTTGGAAGAAGGTCTATCGGGACGGCGGCGGTTTTGCACCGGCGCAGCCGGCAGACAAAACAGTCTCCTTGCAGGTCGTCACGACGAAAACCAGACTGACACCCGAACTCTTTCGGGTGAGGCTATCAGAGGGGAAAAACGCTTGCCCCCTGCCCTCCGATGGCCGTGCAGCCACCCTCGATTCAACGCATCGAAGTCACATGGTGTGCTGGCTGTCGAGCCTTGGTAGCGCGGTTCTTCAGCGGTAGCTAGACGGTGCACCTCGCCAAATTTTCCTTTGAACATCCACCAAATTTGGCGCCCGTCAAAACAGCAACCGTGAGAACAGTAGCCATGAAAAAGTCCACTGCGGTCCCCAATCCCGTTCCAAGCCGTACAGGCCGCAAACCCACAGTGGTAGCACAAGGCGTCGCCAGTGTCCCTGCCACTCGAAGCACTGTGGACCAACCGGCAGTCCACACGGCACCTCGTCGAGGTGCCCCGGTGGTCCAAAAGACATGTTCTTCAGCACTACCAGCCAATGCCCAGAAATCAGCTCTAGTCGCCCGAGGCATTGCCGCTTCGATGTCCACCAGGATTCTGCAGAACCGCATATGGACGCGCTCGCTCCTGGTAGCCAATCGCTTCCGGGTCATTCGCACGATTGACGTCGCCGTGTGTTGCTTCGCCGAACGCCCCTACAAAGCCGCTCTCACTGCGGCGCAACGCGCCATGCGAGGATTGGTCAAAGCCAAGCTACTGAGAAGGTACCGGACCGACCGCTTTCAGACGGTCTATGGGCTGACACAAGGTGGCGTGGACTGGCTTGCAGAGGCCGGTTTTGAAGCGTCCTCGTCGGTGCGAAGGGTCAGCGATATGACCAATCCCGAGCACCGTTTATGGGCCCAGTTCTGGACTCTCGCGTGCGAAGCACGGGGGCTCAAGGCGAGAACAGAACAGGAGCTTCTGCAGCACCTCAACCGAGACACCCAGCCCGGGGAAGCCCTGATTCAAGGCCTCTTATCGGCACAAATTCAGCAGGGAAGTAAAAATCGGTCGATGCTGTTGCGCCCCGACGCAATTGCCATGGAGACAGACGGCACCACCTGGCTCGAAGTCGACCGCAGCAAACGCGGCACCGACCGTGAGGCATCCCTGCGGGCACTGGCAAGTTCAGTGGGAAGGCCGCTCAAGGACGGCCGCTGTTTGCGCAGGGTTGTCATCTTTTGCAAAACGGAACGCATCCGCTTGAGGGCACATGCTGTCCTGGAAGGACTTGCCAGAGGCAACAACTCAGAAATCCTGGTCTTGGGCCGACGCCACTACAGGGAGCGAACCCCGGGCACTTTTGAAGTCTGGGGCGCACAGGAATCGAAATTGGCCGACGGCCGCACCGAACTCGTCGATAGCTTATGGGGTCACGTCATCATCCAATTGCTACCCATCTGGCTACCAAAGGTCAGGGTGGATGCCATGAATTCCCATTCCTTGGCGGGTTGGTTTGATGAGAACTATCTGCCCTATGCGCGACCCGCGACCGACCAACCTTGGCCCAAGGTGACGTCGCCATTGATGCAACCCTTCTGACGACCTCGCCAGCGAGTCGCTCCAGGTTACTTTGTTTAGAGCATTGGCGGACATTTTGGGGTCGTGGCAGAATCGAGCCGTGGCAGATTCTGCCTGGGCTCCCTGCCTAAGTTTTGAGCGGCTTCAATCGGGACATATTCGACAGATTACCCCGTCATCCATGGCTCTCCATGCGGCGGACGCTAAACGCTCAACGTCCGTCGTCGACTGGAGTTCCCATGTCTATTTTTTCCAGCTGGTCCCACCACACACGTGCCTCCCTCAAATCGGCAGATATACGTATTCCTTTGGGACAGGTCCATCAAATCCTCGCGGCGGGTCTTGGCCACGCGTCCTTTGCATCGTTCAGCTTGCACGATGTCGACGCCTTGGAAGCCGCGAAATACGCCGTACTGGATACTGACCGTATGCAGCAGCGGGCTGGCGATTTTGAACTGCAACTGTCATTTGCCCACTGTACTGATGTAATCCAGGGTATCCGTAAACTCAAAAAGAATGATGGGCCAAAGGTTGCGCCGTACCCTATTGCATTGAACACCTTCGGCAATCTCATTTCACCCTTGGTTCTGGACAGTGCGCACCCCATCAAGGACGAAATCGCCAGGAAGCTCAACGGTCAGCCAAATGACTCCATGGTCTTCTCGTTCAACCCTGATATGTCGATTGATGCATCTCTCGTTGAGTGGAAATGGACGGTGACTGGATTGGTCTATGCTGTCTCCAGCGCCGACTACCAGGTCCCGTTCACTGCAGAAGTCGTTTTCCCCAAACTCGGCAAACAGCTGCTAGGCCCAGGCCGGATTGCCGAGTTCGCACAAAGTGGAAGCCCGGAACTGATGGAACCTGACTTCGCCACCGAATTTGACCCCCAAGGAATGAACGACTGACTCGATAGCCAAGAGCACCGAATGGGGCACCGAAGCGCAAGTTGCTCCAGCAAGAGGACCGGCAAGCCACTCATGGCCTATGCGTCTGAAACTGAAGCATTGCAACAAGCACACTACACCCTGGTCAAGTACCAAAATGACCTGACTCCCTACCAATGCCGTGAATGCAATCAATGGCATCTGGCACCGAAGAAGAAACGAATCAATTTCGAGCCATGTGCCTACTGTCTGGGACGGCAAGGCAATTACAAGCTGACCTATCCCGACGAACACATTGCGGAAGTGCGCGCGGAGCGACTGAGCATGACGACGCTATCGCGTTTGCGCCCATATGAATGTCCACATGGAGAGGGTTGGCACCTTACGAGTAGCTTTTAAGCGTCCACCCAAGGAGGCCGGCCCATCCCTTCGGACCCGCCAGTCACATCCGAACGTGATTGGTGGGTTGTGCGCTCGCCCTACCCCTTAAATATTCATTCTTTGGCCACCCGCAACAAATTCAGATTTCTTCAAAATATTTTCAAAAGGAATAAAACTGGTCTCTGTACTGAGAGTCACCAACTCTCAGGAAACCATCTGTGTCAGAAATCCGCCTAATTACCAAGGAACAAGTCGTTCAACAGCTGAAAATCAGCGAGCGCAAGCTCGAAAAAATGGTGCGTGCCCGCGCCTTCCCACCGCCCCTGCGCATCGGCAAACAAGCCCAGTGGGTGGATACCGTGGTCCACAAGTGGCTGGCCAAGACTGTCGAGGCCCAAATCAATTGGGAGGCACCCAAGCGCTGCAGCAAACATTCCTGAACCAAGAACTCACCAATCGAAAGAGCCGGCGTTGCCGGCTTTTTCACGTTTGGGGGGTATAAAAATGGCTCCCGAAGGAGCCCGAGCGCATCCTGCCTCCTGGCAGGCGGAAGTTGCTATGCCGCTTTCCTGTTTCGGAAATCCCAGGCAATCACATTGTGTCCACGTGCCTCCTCAGAAGCCTCGGCTGTCTCGAGTGGCGCGGCCTCTTCAGGTTTCGCGGAAACGGCCGCCTGGAGTGCCGTCAAAGGTGTCAGAGGCGTACGCACGGGCAGCTCAGTGGTACCAACAGCCAGTGCCTGCACTTTTTCCTTGTTAAGGCGCGCAGCACGCCGGGCATTTAAATGGGCCTCTGGGTCTTTCGGGAACTCTGCCGGCATGACCGTCACGCCGGCGTTGTCACTGGCTTTGTCCAGGGCATCTTCAAGGTCCTTACCCACCAGGTCGACATAGAACTGCGCGGTGGCTATGCCATCGTGCCCCAGCACTTGCTTCAATTGATGGGCACTAAGACCCCGACGAACCCAATCAGTCGCCCCCAGGTGCCTCAGGTCTCTGAATTGCAATTTGGGCAGATTGCATTTTTCGCGCAGGCGGTCCCAGGCACTATTGATAGCCGACTTGCTCATCGGAAAAATCTTCCCTCCGGCCGCCTGGGGTAGCCCAGCGAGAATCTTCTGAACCTCGCGGCTCAGCACATATGGACGTTGTCCAGTCTTGGTCGGCAACATGGCATTGCGGTTTTCCACCGAGGTGTTTTCCCAGGTCATATTGCACAGCGTGTCCAGGCGCAAGGTGGACTCCTTGGCGGTCAGCACCAGGGGCATGAAGTATGGGTTGTCGCAATTGAACAGCTCCCGATAGAACGTACTCTTTTGCTCTTCCGTAAGGTGTACAAATCGGCGCTTGGATTTCCAAAGTTTGATACCCAAACAGGGGTTGGCAAAGCCCTTCCAGTTCATCTTGTCCACGTTGTTGAAGAAGGCCTTGAGCAGTGCAATCTCCTTTTGGATGCTGCTGTCGGACAGACCGTCATTGCGCATTTGCGTATCAAAGCCCTTGATATCCGCTGGCGAAATCTGGCTGCAGCGCATGTTGGCCAGCTTGTGCATGTACGCATAGGTACCCGCCCGCGCAGCGCGGCGCTTATCCACATAGGCTTTGAACTCGGGTGAAAGTACTTTGGGTTCTGCAGGCTCCACTTTGACACCGCCCTCTGGCGTTTTGACAGTCACCAGAGGTGGCATTCCTGCCCCCTCCAGGTAGTGGTTGATGCGGGTCAGTTCCTGGTCTACCCCTTCCTTGGCCACACTGAAGTGGCAGGCGTAGTGGTTCAGTGCCTGCGCCAGGGTAGTGCGTGTGGGGCCATCCAACACTGGGTCGTGCTCTGAATTGGCGTTGGCCAACTTGTCGATACCCCACTGCACCGCATCTGCATAGGACACAAAGTCCCGAAATGGTCTTGTGCCATTCGCCAGGGTCACTTGCATGCGCCACATGTCGCGGTACTTGAATGGTTTGGCGGAAGTGCATCCCTTCTTAGGCATGGTTCACCTCCTGCATGAAGCCGCCGTGCAGGGTATGCGCAGTCGTCCTGCGATGGTCCTGCAGAAGATGTGTGCTGAGGCACACGCGGTATAAAAAAGTGAAAGTTTTCATTCGTCATCAATCAAAGTTACTGATGACGGGTCTAGTGGATGGGGTTTAGCCTTTTTGGCGAACCACACCGCATACGACCGTAGCGAAATGAACGCCGACGTATCCCCTCCAGGGACCATCTGCTATCACATCTGCTATCAAATGGGACCCATTGGGTCCAGGCTAATGTACCAAAAACAAAGGCCTCCGAGTGGAGGCCTTTGAAATCAAGCACTTACGCGCTCTTTTTTGGTGGGATCTGAGAGATTCGAACTCTCGACCTACGGATTAAGAGTCCGCTGCTCTACCAGCTGAGCTAAGATCCCGATCTTTTGCGTGGAACACCCTTTGCCATCATACAACGCGAAGTGCCCACAAAATACTGGTGGGACGTGCGGGGGTCGAACCCACGACAAACGGATTAAAAGTCCGCTGCTCTACCAACTGAGCTAACGTCCCGACAGGTTGAAATAAAGTTATTTATTGCTTCCTGCGAAGCTTTCAATTATAGCGTTTTTTGATCCGCCCTCAGCTTTCGCTGAGAAATTTTATCGAGCACCCAGCCTGCTGCACACAAACCAAACGTCGCCGTCACGGACACAATCGAGCCATAGCCATGGCAGTTCAGTGAGTTGTCGGCCTGCGTAGCACAGGATGCGTCGGCGGCCATTACCGCCTCACGACTGAACACACACACAACACCCATCTTCTTTCCATCTCGGGGAGCATTGTGCATTTTTCGCAACCGGTAACGCAGTTGCGCCAACAGGGGGTCGTGTGTAGTTTCGCTCAGGTCGGCAATGTCGACCTTGTGTGCGTGGCGCTTACCTCCCGCCGCACCAACTGCAATGAATAGAGCCTTGGTACGCCGTGCCCAGTCAGCCATGGCTGCCTTGGCAAGAACCTGGTCGCAGGCATCGATCGTGGCATCCACATCTGCTGGAAGGACAGATGGCCAATTGTCGGGTTCTACAAAGACATCCACACAGGTTACTGTGCATAAAGGGTTGATGAGTGCAATGCGTTCCCGCATGGCCTCCACCTTGGACATGCCCACGGTAGGTGTTAGGGCATGCACTTGCCGGTTGATGTTGGACTCTGCCACGTGATCCATGTCGATCAGGGTCAAGCGCCCGACACCGCTACGTGCCAGAGCCTCAGCTGCCCAAGAGCCTACGCCTCCCACTCCCACGATGGCTACATGTGCGCCGCGCACCGCTTTGGCAGGCTCAACACCGTACAACCGATCCAGTCCTGAGAAGCGGCGATCAAGATCGGCCGCACCGACGACCTGTGCCGACACGTCTTGACGGGAAGTCAACTCGCCCAAAAGCGCTTACCTTAAACGCGCCAGGCGATCTTTGGCTGCGATGGCGGCCTCCGATGCGGGGTACTTGGCAAGCAACTCCTCCAGCGTTTTGCGAGCGGCCTTGGTATCTTTCATCTCCAGCTGGCAGTTGGCTATAGCGAGCACAGCCTCTGGCACCCGCATGTGGTCGGATGCCTGGGTTACCAGGCTCCGAAAACTGGCCAACGCCGCCTTGTAGTCTTTGGTTGCGTACTGGGCATTGCCCAGCCAGAAGAGCGCCGATGGGCGGTACCCCGTGCTCGGGTACCGAGTCAGGAAATCGACCAGGGCAACTTGCGCATTAGCGAATTCGCCCTTGCGAAAGATTGCGAGCGCGGCATCGTAATCACGTTTCTCGGCGACTTCTGCGCTGAATTCCCGGCCATCCAGCATCACGGTTGCGGGTTCAAATTTGCGCAACCGCTCATCCAGCGACTGCACGGTGTCTTTCTGACGCCGCTGCAGCTCCGTCAGGTCACGCGCCATCTGTTCGTTCTGGCCACGCAACTGGGCCAACTCCGCGCGAACAGTCTCCAGCTGGTTCTGCAAATCAACAAGGCTGCGCCGAAGTTGCGCGCCGTCTTCCGCAGAACGCCGCATTTCTTCCGTCGAGTCCTGCATTTTTTGGCGCAGGTCCAGAATGGCTTTGCGAGCTTCTTCGTCATCAAAAAGACCCGCGGATGCCGTTCCAAAACTGCAGCCGAGCCACAAGGCTACGATTGCGAAGCGGGTCCACCGCGCTGTGACAGAGTGCAGAGATGTATTCATCGGTAGGTAATTTCAGCGCGCCGGTTTTTCTCCATTGCAGCTTCGGTGGAGCCCAGTTCTGCCGGCTTTTCCTTACCGAAACTGATGGCTTCCAGCTGGTTTTCGGAAACGCCCAGCAGGCCCATGGCCCGTTTCACCGCCTCAGCACGCCGTTGCCCCAGTGCCAGGTTGTACTCACGCCCACCGCGTTCATCGGTATGGCCTTCAATAGCCACTTTCCTGTTCTTGTCCGATTTGATGAAGCGCGCGTGCGCCTCAATCACGGACTGGAACTCTGGACGAATGACATAACTGTCGTAATCAAAATACACCACGCGAGTAGTGGCCCGCATCGCCGCTTCCCGGTCGGACTTTCCGAGATCAACGGGAGCAACGCCCCCCTGTCCCACAGCCGATCCTCCGGCACCAATATCGGAAACGCTGGTACCGGATTTGTCTTCCACCGGAACGTTGTCCAACTTGACCGCCGAACCGCACGCCGTCAGGAATACAGCGACGGCTGCAGCCACTATCAATCGATTCATTCCAAACTCCTGGTTAAATTGCGCTTACTTTTGCACTGGACCCCAATCGGGCTCACGAATGTCACCATTTTGACCTGCCAAGCGGGCCTTGATTTTCCCGTCCAGAGTGGTGGTCATCAATGCCTCCCGCCCTTGTTGCTGGGTCGCGTAAATGATCAGGCGACTATTGGGAGCGAAACTGGGGTTCTCGTCTGCACTGGTGTCGGTAACGGGTGTTGCTGTTCCTGAGGCAAGCTCCATCACATACAGCTTGAAAGCACCGCTCACCCGCGAAATATAGGCCAACCACTTCCCATCCGGGCTCAATGCCGGAGAAATGTTGTAAGTACCGGAAAAAGTGACCCGCTCCGGATTGCCGCCCCCCGAAGGCACACGGTAGATCTGCGGCGAACCGCCACGGTCACTTACAAAATAAATTGTTTTCCCGTCCGCTGTAAATGTAGGCTCCGTATCAATGGAGCTGGACTGCGCCAAGCGCCGCGGTTCCCCGCCCGCTGCATCCATCAGGTACAACTGGGAACCACCGTCCCGACTGAGCGTCACTGCCAGCGTCTTGCCGTCCGGGGACCAAGCTGGCGCGCTGTTGGACCCCTTGAAATTAGCAACCAAGCGCCGCTTGCCTGATGCCACGTCATGCACAAAAATAACCGGCTTGCGCGATTCAAAGGACACGTATGCAATTTGTGTTCCATTGGGCGCCCAGGTCGGAGAAATGATTGGCTCAGAACTGTTGAGCGCGCTTTGCGCGTTTTCACCATCGGCATCCGCAATCCACAAGTTGAACTTCTGCCCAACTTTGGTCACGTAAGCAATGCGGGTCGAAAAAACACCTTTATCCCCCGTGAGCTTTTCATACACAAAATCTGCCAGGCGATGCGCTACCAAGCGCAAATCTCCCGCGGTAACTACATAGCTTTGCCCACCCAGGTCCTGTCCGCGCACCACATCCCACAAACGCATGCGCACATCGAAGCGCCCATCTGCCAGCCGGTTGATACTTCCGGTCACCAGCGCATCCGCACCTTTCTGACGCCATGCAGAAACGTCGGGACGGGATCCCTCGTCCAGAGCAACACCACCGGTATCCACGCCACGGAATTGACCGCTACGCTCCAGGTCCGCCGACACAATGGCAGCCATTTTTTGCGGCGCAGCATCGTCTCCTCGAAACGGAACAACGGCAACCGGAAACTGGGTCAACCCGACACCAGACACTTCCACACGAAATTGGGCAAAAGCGGGAAGACACAGCAACCCTGCGAGGAAAGAAAACAAGAGGCGTTTTAGCATGTGTGCATTATCCCAGTCTTGTGACCACCGCATCATCGTTGATCCGGATTTGAGAAAAACCCGACACGGGCAGGATCACTGCCGTTTTGGCACGTTCCGTTACCGTCCGTGCGTTTTGCGACTCCTGATCGCGTGCGGCCTCTTTGTGCCAAAGATGAAAGACCTCCGTGGCACAAAACCCATTTTTCCGTATGACGCCGCTGTGATGCAGACGCAGGACGAAATCAGCATCTTCATGCCCCCATCCAACAAACGACTCATCAAAGCCATCCACCCGCTCAAAGTCAGAACGCCAAACACCCATGTTGCAGCTGCGTATGCCCTTCCAGGAAAACGTCCGCTCAACCCGTCCAAAGCGTTCTGGCAGACGTAGCAGGCCCGTGAGTTTGCTGGCGTGCCCCAGGATGCGCTGTTTGATCCAATACAAACCGGAACGGCCGCAGATTGTTTCTGCACCTGCGAGCACGCGCTGGGTGATGGCTGGCGATAGAAGAACACGGCTACCATTGACAAAGCAGCCTGGCTCGGCCAACCATTTGTGGCGCGCCACGAAATCCCTCTCGGGAACGCAATCACCGTCGAGGAAAACAACATATTGACCACTGGATGCCGCAACGCCTCGATTGCGAACCCGGGAGGCCGTGAAACCGACATCCGGATGCCATACATGCACAACCCGCAACTCCTTGGCCACCGCCGATTCAAAAATTCTGCGCTGATGCTCGGCTCGCGAACCATCGTCCGCCACGATCACCTCGAAATTGCGGTCTGTCTGCAGAGACAAGCCGTGCAGAACCGCCAGCAAGGCATCGCTGCGGTTATAGGTGGTGATTACCACTGATACAAGATCGAAAGCGTTCATTTTGAACTAGACTACGCGGCTGGCAACATGCCGTTTGCGCCTGAAAGCCGCCGAATACTACCATCCCCGATGAGCAAAATTTCCGTCTACATCATCGCGTACAACGAAGCTGAAAAAGTTGCTGCCACCATTGAAAGCGCGAAATGGGCCGACGAGATCATCTTGGTTGATTCGAACAGCACCGATGGGACACAGGAAATAGCCACGCGCCTGGGTGCCAAAGTGGTACAGGTAGAGTTCAAGGGGTTTGGGGATTTACGCAACCAGGCCATTGCAGCATGCAGCCATGAATGGATTTTCAGCCTGGATGCTGATGAAAGATGCACCCCGGAAGTGGCGCGGGAAATCCGCAATACGGTCAACAACCCCGATGCGGCAGATGCCTACTGGATGCCGCGTCGCAATTTTTTCATGGGACGCTGGATCAAGCACTCGGGCTGGTACCCCAATTACCGCCAGCCTCAGCTGTTCCGTAAGGGTGCCATGCACTACGACCTCAAGCCGGTACATGAAGGCTACATTCTCAATTCCACCAAACCCATCGGCCACCTGAAGAATGCCATCTGGCAATTTCCATTCAAGAACATGGCCGAGGTCATGCACAAGGCCAACCGCTACTCGACGCTTGGGGCGGAAAAAATCAAACACAAGAATATTTCCATGGGCATGGCACTGACCCACGGTATCTGGTCTTTCGTGAAGCACTACATCTTCAAACTGGGTTTCCTGGATGGATGGGCCGGTTTTGTCATTGCACTGGGCAACTTTGAGGGTACGTTTTACCGCTATGTGAAAGCGCTGGAAATGCAGAAGGGGGACGTGTGGAAAGCGCCGAAAATAATGGCTGCTCATTCGAAAAATGAATAAAGCAGACCGAGCCCTGTACATTCGACTCTTGGGTTTCCTGCGGCCCTACTGGAAGGCGTTCTCCATCGCCACGCTCTGCATGGTGTGCACCGCAGCCACGGAGCCGGTGTTTCCAGCCATCATGAAACATCTGCTGGACAGCGGCTTTCGCACCGCCGATGCGCGCATGGTCTGGCTGATTCCCACAAGCATAGTCCTGCTGTTTCTAGCGAGAGGGGTGTTATCGTTTTTGACCAACTACCTGATGACATGGGTGTCGACCCGTCTGGTGGTGGATCTGCGCCGTGCGATATTTGACAAACTTCTCGGCACGCCGACACAAGCATTCCACACGAAGTCTGCCTCTTACTGGATTACACGTATTCACAACGATGTGGACGGAATCAACCAAGCCGCCACCAACGTGCTAGTGACCGCCGTCCGCGAGTCGCTGACTGCTGTAGCACTTCTGTCTTATCTGGTGTATCTGGACTGGAGACTCACCCTGATTACGCTGACCGTGGGGCCTGTGATTGCGGTGCTGATCCAGGGCTTCGGACGTCGCATTCGCAAAGCCAGCAAAGCCAGCCTAGAGTCATTGCGTGCAGTCGCACATACTGTAGAAGAAACCACCGCAGCCCACAAGGTCATCAAGATTTACGGCGGCCAAGAGCAGCAGAGCGAGCGCTTTCGCGCGGTAACGGAAAGCTTTCGCCGCAGCATGATGAAGGAAGCCGTTCCCGCTTCTGCCTTGACTCCCATTACGCACATGACAGCGTCTATTGCCATAGCCTTCATCATATTCATGGCCTTGAGTCGGTCCATGGGCCAAGCGGGTGACACAGCAGGTGGATTTGTGTCATTTATTACCGCCATGTTGTTGCTAATCTCTCCAATCAAGCAGCTCACCACAATCAGCCCCATCCTGCAGCGCGGACTAGCTGCATGCGAGAACGTCTTCGGTGTACTAGATGCTCCCCTGGAGGCCGATACTGGACAGGCCAGCCTTTCCGAATGCAGGGGGGAAATCCGATTCGAGAATGTTGTTTTTCGCTATCCGGGCAGTAACAAGCTGGCACTCGACAACATCAATCTTCATGTGTTGCCAGGACAGACCATCGCTCTGGTAGGCGCGTCTGGAGGTGGAAAAAGCACATTAGCTTCCCTGATTCCACGCTTTTATGCCCCAGAGTCTGGCCGCATCACCATTGATGGCGTTGACATCAGCACACTGACACTTTCAAGCCTTCGCGAACATATCGCACTGGTCAGCCAAGATATTGTTTTGCTGAACGACAGCATCGGTGCAAATATTGCATTCGGTCAATCGCGAAACGCAGAGGAAACAAAAGTACGGGCGGCCGCAGTGTCTGCCCATGCTTGGGAATTTATTTCCCAGATGCCCCAAGGCCTAAATACGCTCACCGGAGAGAATGGCGCATCGCTTTCGGGGGGGCAGCGCCAGCGCATAGCCATTGCTCGTGCGCTGCTCAAGGATGCCCCCATCCTGATACTGGATGAAGCTACGTCCGCCTTGGATACAGAGTCAGAACGCGTGGTACAAGACGCATTGGCAACCCTCATGCGAAATAGGACTACCCTGGTTATTGCCCATCGCTTGAGCACCATTGAGCGTGCAGACCTGATCGTGGTACTGGATCAGGGCCGCATTGTGGAGTCCGGCGACCACGCCACGCTGCTCCAGCGCAATGGCTATTACGCCAACTTACGGCGATTACAGACATGAAGATACCGATACTGATGTATCACCAGATTGACGAACCACCGCCGCGTGGTACGCCACTGCGTGGACTGATCGTAGCTCCATCGTCCTTTGCGTGGCAGATGCGCATGCTCCGTTTGCTGGGCTATCGCGGCCTATCCATGCGGGATCTGGAGCCCTATCTGCTTGGAGAGCTCACAGGCAAGGTCGTTGGTATTACCTTTGACGATGGGTTTCAGAACAACCTCCACCATGCCCTGCCTGTCTTGCAGGCAAACGGATTCACAGCCACTTGCTATGGCGTCAGCAGTCTGGTGGGTAGATCAAACATTTGGGATGCAGGAAAGGTGGCAGAAAAGCCGCTCATGACAGAGCAAGACTGGCTTGCTTGGCACGGTGCTGGCATGGACGTTGGTTCCCATACCCAAACCCATGCCAATTTGACAGAGCTGACCGCGGAACAGGCCCAAGAGCAGATTTCTCTTTCAAAGGATCAACTGGAACAGCTGATCGATGCTGAAGTTCGGCACTTTTGCTACCCGTATGGATGGTTCACCCCCGCGCACCAAGAAATGGTGCGTGCAGCGGGCTACATCACCGCCACCAGCACGCGAAGAGGGCGAGTGCAGCTCCACGACGACTTCTATGCCTTGAATCGCATCATGGTGGCACGGGCGACAAACCCGCTGCAGTTTTTCATGAAGGTGGCCACCGATTACGAGGATCGCCGCGCATGACGGCGCTTGCCCTGTACTGCAAAAGCTACCGAACCGATCTTCGGCGCGTGGTGCGCCTCGTACAGTCCATTGAACGCTTCAATGAGCAAAAAATTCCCGTATACGTTTCCGTACCGGATGCCGACCTCTTTCTTTTCCAAAGTCACCTCGATGCAACATCGGTCAAGCTTCTGTCAGACGAAAACATTCTGGAAGCATCTCCACGGCTTGACTTGACACGGGTGGCAAGCATGCACGGCGCGGTTGCACAGCAGGTAGTGAAGTCAGAATTCTGGCGACTTGGGCTTGCGGATACCTATGTCTGCCTGGATTCGGACGCTGTATTTATCAGGCCCTTTTCAGCGAGTGATTTTTTGGCCCCAGACGGATTCCCCTACACCGTTCTGGATGAGGCACATGATCTGCTCGAAGGTGCCATGCAACATGGTCGCCACCGCATAGTGGACGCCTTTGTCCGTGAAGCCGATCTGGTGCAACAAAAATTTGGTCGTGTAGGACGCCGCTACAGCTTCGGACCATTTCCTTTGGCTTGGCACCGTAATGTATGGGAATCGTTGGACAGAAACTATCTTCAGCCACGCTCCATGAGCTTTGCCGATGCCATACTGGAGGCTCCCATTGAGTCGCGCTGGTATGGTGAAGCACTTCTGGCCTACCGCGCTATTCCACTGCATCCATGCCAGGCTCTTTTCAAGGTCTACCATTACGCATGGCAATTAGATCAGGAAACGCGCCAAGGAGTCACCGCGGAACAACTCGCCAAGCTTTACTGCGGAGTGATTTACCAGTCAGCTTGGGAGCGTGAAATGGATTGGCCCAGTGAAGGCGGTGGAGTCCTGTCACGCTGGGGCCGACAACTTCGCCGAAAGCTCGGCAGAATATGACAAATACCGACATTCGTCGCATCCCAATCCTTCTCACCTCCAGTGTGGTAGCCCACGACAAAGGGGTACGTCTGCAAGACCCCGAAGAACGTGCACGGCTTGCCATGGAGTCCATCCTGAAGTGGCGTGCTATTGCCCCCATGAATCCCCTGGTGCTTTGCGATGGCTCCGACTTTGACTTTTCGCCCTCAGTGTCCACGTTAGAAGGAAGCGGCGCCGTGGAATGTTTGCATTTTCGCAATGATGTGGACTTGGTCCAGCTGCATGGTCGTGGCTACGGCGAAGGTGAAATCGTGCGCTATGCTTTGGAGCACTCGCAATTGATTCAGTCAGCTGGATGCTTTGCCAAATGCACTTCCAAGCTTTGGGTTGAAAATTTCCATGAATGCATAAGCCAATGGAATGGTGACCTTCTGCTGAAAGGTGTTTTCAGCAATGTTTTCTCACCAAGAAAAGCGACAGAATTAGCCTATATCGACACCCGCTTCTATGTTGCAAGCGTGGATACATACAGGCGCTTCTTTGTACGTGCGCACCACGCGATCCGATCCAAAGAGGGGCACGGCTTGGAAGAAACTTTCCGTGAAATTTTTCTAAACAACAAATTAAAAGGGCGTCTGATGTGCCCGCCACCCATTATTTGTGGCGTAGGAGGCGGCACTGGTGTTTATTACAAAAATACCCCAATACGCAGGCTCAAGGAAAAATGGCGCTACGCATTAACGAAGCGCCACCCATTATTCAAACGCTGGTTTTCCTGAGCGAATCTGCAAGACAAGTACCATCAGAAAAAAAGCCTGCATCTGCAAATAATGCTCTTGGTAGACCGCATCCGTCATTCCGCGCAACAACCAGAATACCGATAAAAGCAGGAGGGCCATGGCGGCTGGCCATTTCTCCTTGGTTCTCAATGCACCCCAGCCCAACTTTGAGAAATTAAAGAACACCCATGCGTACAGGATGGCACCCGCCCAACCCAACGCCAAAATCAAATTGATCCATGCATTGTGGGCATGCGAAAAATCCATCACTGGTACATGACCGCATAGCTGTGCAATTCGATGCTGGTACGCATCGCGCCCACCATTCCAACCCCAAAGGTAACTGGTGCTGAGTTCTGCACCGACACGGGCCAGTAGCACGCGTCCGCCATCCCCTTGAAAACCGTTGGTCAGCAATATCGACATGTATTCGTCATCTTTATCTGCATTTTTCTGATGAAGAGAGTCTGCCTCCAAAGAAGTCAGACCGTTACATAAAACGTCTTTAGGTGCCTCTACCTGAAACCCAATCGCCATCTTGTCCCACATGGAATACCAGACCTGATTGTGAGAAACAACTTTCCAAAAAAATACAAGGCACAACACCCCAATACCCAACATCAGGTACCCGACCGATCGACCTAATTTGAGTCGAATTCCTCGCGCATATGCATGGTGATTACGTATGAAAATACCGTAAATCAAACAAGACATGACAAGTATCAGCAGCCCGAAATATGCTGCAGCACGCGACTGGGCAATCACTACACTGACAAAGCAAAGTGACACCAAAACACCCGCCCTTATCGCCAACCCACGGTCAGCCTGAACCCAGGCCGCAAACATAACAGCCAAGCTGAGGCACATGGCCTGTGACGCTGGATAACCCAAATTACCATGCATGGGCTCGATACCCCGGAACCCCATAGGAAACGCATGCGAAGCATTTTTGATTTGAGAAAAATCAGTCAGCACAGCAAGCAATGACTGCCCAGCCTGCTGAAGCGAAGGGTCTTCGTAAAAAGCAGGTTGCAGAACGCCCCCCCACGCCAACGCTGTCAATGCCAAATGGATGAACACCGGAACAGCACTGACCAATGCGAGGCGCCACAAACTCAAGCGCTCTGCGCCCAGAATGAGGAAAGAGCCCCAAGCCAGTAACCACGTCAGGACAGATTCACCCCACATTCCCTTGCCAAGCAGGTTGCTCAAGGCTCCCGCACCATCTGGAGCGATCAAGGGAAACAAAAGCAGATAGGCGCACCAGAGCCAAACCGACAAGGGCACAGCGAAAGCAAGCTGGACCATAGATCCAGTATTTTTGCGTGCTTCAAACCACATATACCCGAATAACACGACGAGCAATACTGCGTGCAGAACATTGCGCAAAGCAATCGTTCCCGAAACGGAAAGAATGCCGGCAAACACGAACAGAAAGGACAGATATACCGACTGGAACGTCTTGAGATTCATGTATTTCTTCAGCGATTCTGAACTTCAAAAATATGACCTAACAACAGGGAACCGGCTTGTGACAAGTGATTCTCGTCCTTGAAAATACTGTGTCCATCCTGAATGATGGGGCAACGCCCTTCGCGGCAAAGTGCTACATTGGGATCCACGACATGAACCCGGGGCCATCGGGCCAGCACCTGCAATGCACTGACACGTATAGCCTCTGACTTCACGTCGTCGGACAGCTTGTCAATCACACAAGAGTACGGGGGCTTGCGACCGAATGGCAGCGACCCCATGCACAAGCGCGGGTCGAATCCAGGCTCTACCACCGGCAAGAAGTAATACACCTGCTTGCCAGCAGATTGCAGCATGGCCAGCGTCGCATCCAAGCCTTTCTCAAAGTCCTGACGCGCCTGCAGCGAAGACTGCGCGTCCAGGTAACGGCCCCGAAACACCAACGCCACCGCACGAATCTGGGAATCAGTAGCTATATCGCGCAACGTCGCTTCCATATGGCGTCCACACTCAGACAAACCATTGCTACCGCCCACAGCCCTCACTGGCACACAAGCGCCTTTTCCACGCACAGCCAAATTCAGCCCCTGGGCATCAAAGGCTTGCTCCAACCCCCAGAAAGCATGCACCGCATGGCTGTCCCCCAAAACAACCGCACTCACCGGCTTGTCCGGATGGGCCAGCAAACAGACGTCACGTTCGGGGAATTTGAAAGGTTTGTCGCACCGTGCCTCAGTAATCAGCCCCTGCTTCTCAAAATCAAGAAAGTCTTGGCTGGCAACTTGGTCCATCTGTATCAGGTTTTTATGGCGTATCCGCTCCAATCCATGCCGATCATGGATATTCTTGCCCAAAAAGCCAATGATGGTCATGGCAAGCACCAGCAGCGCGATTACCCAACGACGCGGCAATCTGCGCAAAGGCAACTCCCACAGTCGGTAGGTAAGCACCGCCAGTAATAGACTGGCTAACACCAACCCTAGGCGCAATCCCGCCGATGCCTGGCCGCTTTCGATAATGTAGGCAAAACTCAACAACGGCCAGTGCCAAAGGTACCACGGGTAGCTGACTTTCCCCAGAGCAACCATCCACGGTTGGCGCAATAAGCGCCCTGTCCAATCGGACGCAGATGGCACTGCAATCAAAACAGCTGCAGCCAATACGGGCAACCCCGCCACCACACCGGGGAACGGCACGGTCGCATGCAGCAAAGCAGTGGCACCCAAGAGAGCCGCAACAGCGAATCCCCGAACCATCGGCGGTAGCAAGCTGAAGCGCCGCACTGGTTGCAGCGCCAGCCAAGCGCCAACAAGCAACTCCCAGGCACGGCTCAGTGGAGAATAAAAGGCTTGGGTTCGGTCGCTCCAGACCCACCAGACAGACAACAATAACGAGCACAATGCCAGGGCCGCCACGGTACGCGCGGTTTTGTATTTGCTCCGCAGAATCAACCACAAAACCAAAGGCCAGACGATATAAAACTGTTCTTCAATCGCCAATGACCATAGGTGCAACAACGGCTTGGCCTCTGACACTTTGTCGAAATAACCAGCTTCCCACCACAAACCGAAGTTGGAGAGAAAGGCCGCGCCTAGCCCCAGGTGCTTGCCCAGTTGCATGTACTCTTCGGCCAACAAGGTATGCCACCCTGCGGTCAGGCACGCCAGCAGCACCAGAATCAGTGCCGGGAAGATACGCAGAATACGCCGTGCATAAAATGATGCAACGCTCCAGTGACCGCTCTGCATCTCCTGCTGCAGGATGCTGGTGATCAGATAACCAGAGATCACGAAGAAGACATCGACCCCGATGAACCCGCCAGGAAACACCGTGGGAAATGCATGGAAGGCCACTACGGTCAGAATGGCGATGGCACGCAGACCATCGATGTCGGAACGGTAGGAAATGCTCACGAGGTACCCTCCGTCACCAAACCATCCAGTAATGTGGCAACAGCGGCCTGTGTCGTATAGGGACTGGACAAACCGTTGTCTAACAGCCCTCCCTCCAGCCAGCAATCGAACAATTGCCCAGTCAGCAAGGCCAAAGCGGCCTCTGCACTGGCGCTCTGGGTTTCCACCACGCTATGCCCCTGCCCCCGCAGCAACGCCGCCATCTGCGGATTGCGATGCACAGTCGCCAAGATAGGCCGCTGCATCCACAGGTACTCGTACAACTTGGACGGAATGTACTCGGCGCAGATGGGCTCAGTGCCGTGCAACAGCAGCAACACATCCACACTGCGCATGCGACGCAAAATTTGCGCACGGCCAGACAATCCTGTGAACGGGTCCGCTTCAATGCGCCCCAAATGGCGCACCATGTCCCGTACTGGGGATTGAGCGAGACAGGACTCGGACACTGCGTCCAATGGCCCACCGGTGACCTGCAATTCCACCCTATTCCGCAATTCCGGACGCTGCGCTACCACGGTTTCCAGTGCTTCAATGATGGGCTGCAGGTTACGTGTGTTGGAAAGCGATCCAAAATGCCCAATCACCATCTTGGGGCCCGGTACATACGGTGGCAATTCCTTAAACGGAGCATCAATGCCAGGCATCATCATCTTTCCACGATCACCCAATTGCGGATGCCGCCGCTTCGCGCTGGCCAACGCCTGCTCGGTAAACCAGATGGCAACATCGGCATCGGTGCAGATCATCCGCTCCACTTCAGCTTGCATGTGCTCCTGCGGGGTGTGCGGAGCGCTACCCGGCATCACCAACGGGTCATGCACCTCAGCCAGCCAACGCACTCCCAGGGAGCGCTTCAATGCATGCCCCGCCACATGGGCGGCGAAGGCGCCACCGGTAGAGTAGATCAAGTCAAATTTGCGTTTTCGGGCCAACAGCCATCCCGCTAGGTAGGCGCTGAGCCACCACGACCAGGAGCTTTCCACGCGGAAAAGCAGTTTTTCCAATAGCATGAACGGCAGCAATGGAATGCTCAACAGTACCATCACCAGCCGATAGGCCAAGGGGCTCGGCAAGTGCTTGCGCAACACGTGACGCAGCTCGAACCGGATGCCCGCAGGCCCCGCAGGCCAGAGCTGATGGTGCTCAAAGTGTGTGTCCTTGCGACCAGAAACGCCGCTGAGAATCACCAGTTCGATGCCCGCCGCTTCCAGATGCGGCAATTTGTCGGTGATGGTCTGGCTGGCAGCGCGTCCGTCCATATTGAAAGCGTGGGACAAAACCAGCCAGCGCTGCGCGTAGCGCCTGGCAATCCAGCGGTACATCACTTCATAAGTTGCTGCAGCCTGAACCCAGGAGCGGACCTGGGCAAACGCCATTGCAGACGTTGATAGTTTTTCCGCCAAAGCCCTATTGCCCAGCAGGGCCTGCAGGATGGTGGCTAGCTGGGTTGCATCTCTGGGATCTTCAAGTATCAGCGCGTTCTCGCAATCACTCAGGTCCTTTGCAATACCGCAATAGGGGACATCGCTCACCACCACCGGCAGGCCGTGAGCCATGGCTTCCAGCACTACCATGCCATAGGAATCTTCCAGTGTTGGGTGAACCAGCGCATCCGCTGCACGGTACGCTACCCCCATATCACGCTGGCTACCTAAAAAGTGTACGCGTGCACTCAATCCCTGTCTCTCTACCTGCGTCTGCAACATACGCATTGCTTCACCCTGGCCGACCACGGCAAGATGAACCTGTTCGGGCATGAGTTCTAGGGCTTGCAGCAGTGTAGGCAAGCCCTTCTTGACCAGATCATTTCCCACGAAGAGCAGCAACATTGCCCCGATTGGCAAGCCCAGTTTCCGACGAGCTTGCTCACGCGCTTCGGCGGACGCCCCTCCAGGCCCGGCGTCAACGCCTGGCGTCACCACCTCCAGCATGGAGACCGATGCCGGGTAAGCCACCTCCAACACACCTTTCAGGGAGGAAGAGGTACACACCACCTTTTTTTTCAATGCCCAAGCATAACGACGCTTCTCGAGCCACAAATAGGTCAGCAAACGCGGACTGGTCAGCACCTTGAGCCAACGCAACGCCAGCGCAGCACCGCACTTGCCCGCAAACAGCGTGTATTTCACCGGCAGCACGTGAACCGTTTGCACATTACCGTGCCAGGTGTTTTCATGCGAATGCACAATGTCAAAGCCGGTGCGCGTGGCGCGCCAGGTGGCCCAGGCGTAATAGAGCTGGTTGATCCAACGCGGCCGTGCCATCGGCCTGGGAACGCGGTGATAAACCACTCCAGGAAACTGATGTGCGATGTCCTGCGCAAACACATGCACCTCATGGCGCGCCGCCAACTGCTCCACCAGCGCGATGGAGTAACGCTCTGCCCCACCCCCGGTGGTCGAAAAATTGCGGCTCAAGACCGCGATACGCAATCGCCTCGTCATGTCATCTCGTCACAACAGCACAATGTCATACTGCTCCTGCCCCATCGCAGCCTCGCTCTGCAACGACACCGGCTTGCCAATGAACTCGCTCAAGCCGGCCAGGTGCTGGCTTTCCTCGTCCAGAAACAGCTCAATGACCTTGGGGGATGCCACCACGCGGAACTCCCGCGGGTTGAACTGGCGGGCTTCACGCAGAATTTCACGGAAGATGTCGTAGGCCACGCTGCGCGCCGTCTTCACAATACCTTTGCCTTCACACACCACACACGGCTCGCACAGCATGTGCGCCAGCGATTCGCGGGTGCGCTTGCGCGTCATTTCCACCAGACCCAGCTGTGAAAACCCGCCCGCCATGGTCTTGACCCGGTCCCGGGAGAGCTGCTTCTTGAACTCGGCCAGCACGGCTTCACGGTGGTCTTCCCGCACCATGTCGATGAAGTCGACAATGATGATTCCGCCCAGGTTGCGCAGGCGCAACTGCCGAGCAATTGCCTGGGCCGCCTCGAGATTGGTCTTGAAAATGGTGTCGTCAAAATTGCGGGCCCCCACAAAGCCGCCGGTATTGACATCCACCGTGGTCAACGCTTCCGTCTGGTCCACGATCAGGTATCCACCCGATTTCAGCTCCACCCGGCGCGCCAGCGCCCGGGCGATTTCCTCGTCGATGGAAAAGAGGTCGAAAATGGGGCGCTCCCCCTTGTAGTGCTGCAACTTCCCCGCCGCCATGGGCATGAACTCGGCACCGAAAGCCTTCAGCGCGGCATACTGCTCCCGGGAGTCGACCCGAATGGTCTGGGTGGCCTCGCCCACCAGATCGCGCAACACACGCTGCAACAGGCTCAAGTCCTGGTGCAGCAGGGACTGCGGCGGCAACCGGACAGACGCATCCTTGATACGGGCCCACGCCTTGCGCAAATAGCCGATATCGTCGGCCAGCTCGGCGTCCGAGGCATCCTCACCATTGGTGCGCAGGATGAAACCGCCCCCCTGCGGGCCCACCAGCTGCTGCAGGCGGGTGCGCAACTCATCGCGCTGGTGGGGCGGAATTTTCTGCGAAACCCCGATGTGGTCGTCCTGCGGCAGGAACACCAGCAGGCGCCCTGCAATGCTGATCTGCGTAGAAAGACGGGCACCCTTGGTCCCGATGGGCTCCTTGATGACCTGCACCATGATGGCCTGGCCCTCAAAAACCTGCTTTTCGATCGGGATCGGCGGCGCAGCGTTCTTGGCGATGAAGGGAGCCTCCCCTTCCGGCTGACGGTGCCAGACATCCGCCACGTGCAAAAACGCGGCACGCTCCAGCCCGATATCAATAAACGCCGATTGCATGCCGGGCAACACCCGGGCCACCTTGCCCAGATACACGTTACCCACCAGTCCGCGCTCCAACGTGCGCTCCACGTGCAACTCCTGCACCGCGCCGTTTTCCATGATCGCCACCCGGGTTTCCTGGGGTGACCAGTTGATCAGAATATCTTGCTGCATGGCGTTGAGTCTAGTGTGATCCGGCCGGCGGGCATCAGAGGGTAAAGCCCAAGGTTCGCAACGCCTGGGCCGTTTCAAACAAGGGCAAGCCCATGATGCCCGAATAACTGCCACTGAGATGCGCAATGTGCGCGGCCGCCCTGCCCTGCACGGCATAGGCTCCCGCCTTGCCCATGGGCTCCCCCGTGGCGACATACGCCGCGATGTCATCTTCGCTCATGTCCGCAAACGTCACCCAGGATTCACTGCACGCCGCCACCCGCCGTTCACCCCACCCCAGCGCAATGGCCGTGATGACCCGGTGCGGGCGATTGGACAGTGCACGCAGCATGCGCCTGGCATCACCGGCATCGGCCGGTTTGCCAAAAATGGTTTTCCCCATCGCCACGGTGGTATCGGCGCACAGCACGGGCGCAAGCGGCAGCTGCCGTCGCGCCAGGCGCGCCTGCGCCGCGGCCAGCTTCAGACCCGTGACGCGCTGAACATAGGTCTTGGGCGCCTCGTTGCGCAGCACCACTTCCAGCGCCTCCGCGTCCTCCTGAGCATCGGGCAGCAGCAACTCATGGCGCACACCCAACTGGTCCAGCAACTGACTGCGCCGCGGACTTTGGGATGCCAAGTAGACAAAGGAATGCATGACGCTGGATTACTCGCGGTGGTAAGGGTGATTGGCGTTGATGGACCATGCGCGGTACAGTTGCTCAATCAGCAGCACCCGTGCAAAGGCGTGCGGCAAGGTCAGGTCCGACAAACGAATGCGTTCATGCGCGGCCTGCCGGAACGCCGGCTCCAGACCGTCGGGGCCACCAATCACCAGGGCCACGTCACCCCCCCCCAGCTGCCACTCCTTGAGCCGTCCGGCCAGCGCAACGGTGCTCAGACTGGTGCCCCGTTCGTCCAGCACCACGATGCGAGCCCCCTTGGGAATGGCGGCCTCAATGCGGGTGCGTTCCGCGGCATACAGCGTCTCCAGGGTCTTGGAGCCCCGGGGTTCGGTCTTGACCGCCTTGAGCTCCACGCGCAACTCATGCGGAAAGCGCTTGGCGTAATCGTCCCACGCGGTCTGCGTCCAATCGGGCACGCGCAAGCCCACGGCAACAATGACCAGCCTCACGGGTGTATCAGGCTTTGCGGGCAGCTGTCTTCTTGGCAGCGGCTTTAGCGACCGTCTTGGCAGCTGCCGGCACCACCACCTTGGTCACCGTCTTGGCTGCAGTCTTCTTCACGGGAGCCGCCTTTTTGGCCGGGGTTGCGGCGCCTGCTGCCTTGGGTGCAGCGGCCTTGCGGGCGGGTGCCTTGGCAACGGTAGCTTTCTTGGCGGCCGCCTTCTTCAACTGGGCCTTGGACGGGAACGCTTCCTCAACACCTTTCTTGGCCGCGTTGGACCGCTTCAAGCTCGTTTCGGCTTTGGGCGCCGCCTTGGCGGGTTTGGCACCTTCTGCCACTGCGGGCTTGGCAGCACCCAGCTTCAGGCGCACGGGTTTTTCACCCCACAGCTCTTCCAGGTTGTAGTACTGACGGAAGCTGGGCTGCATGATGTGCACCACCGCCTGACCGCAATCCACGATGATCCATTCGCCGTTGGCCTCGCCTTCCACACGCGGCTTGGAGAAACCTGCCTTGCGCACGGCATCCAGCACGCTGGCCGCCAGACCCTTGGTCTGGCGATTGGAGGTGCCAGACGCCACAACCACCCGTTCAAACAAGGCCGACAGATGTTCGGTATCAAACACCTGGATATCCTGGGCCTTGACGTCTTCCAGACCGTCCACGATGGCACGTTGAAGTTTCGTAATGTCTTTTTTTGCAACGGTTGGTGTAGTCATCAGGCTGTTTGGTAAAGGTGGTGAAGGGCAATATAACGCGCAACGGGCTCAAAAACCAGTGGGGCAACGCTTTGGTGGTTCGCCAGATGCTGGCGAATGTCGGTGGCGCTCACGTCAACGGGAGGCATTTCCAGGCGACGCGCATTTGGCACTGCAGGCAAAAGGGCATCAAAAGCACCCTCTCCGCCCGGAAAACCTGCGCGATCAGCTACACAAATTATAGCAAGCTGCGG
This sequence comes from Rhodoferax sp., assembly GCA_019449595.1. Lineage (GTDB taxonomy): Bacteria > Pseudomonadota > Gammaproteobacteria > Burkholderiales > Burkholderiaceae_C > Allorhodoferax. The sequence goes on from JAGRPL010000004.1 coordinate 1,218,607, forward strand.
AATCTCCTCCCAACGGTGCCAGGAAGTCAGGGCCTGCGCCTGGTCCTGGCCCAAAATCAGGAACAGCTGGGCCTGGGGATGCTCACTGCGCAGCTCCCGCAAGGTATCCACGGTATAGCTGGCACCCGGGCGCCGGGTTTCGCGCGGATCGACGGTCACCCCCTCCAGACCCGCAAAGGCCAACTCGGCCATGGCCAGCCGGTGCAGGGCGGGTGTCAGGTCACGGGCTTTGTGCCAGGCCTGGCCGGTGGGGATGATGCACAGGGCATCAAGCTGCAGTTGCGCCAACGCCGCCTGCGCCAGTGCCCGGTGCCCCAGGTGGGGCGGATCAAAAGCCCCTCCGAATACGCCCATGCGCCGTACTTGACCGGGAATGTCGCTCACACCCAATCCCGCCGCACCAGGAACTGTCGGTACAGGGCTTCTTCCGGCGAGCCCTCCTGCGGGACCGCCTGGTAGGTCCAGCTGACCAGGGGCGGCATGGACAGCAGAATGGACTCGGTACGTCCCCCGGACTGCAGACCAAAATGGGTGCCGCGATCCCACACCAGGTTGAACTCCACGTAGCGCCCGCGGCGGTAGAGCTGAAACTCCCGCTCGCGGGTACCGTAGGCCGCGTCCTTGCGGCGCTCCACGATAGGCAGGTACGCCGCCAGAAACGCATCGCCCACCGAGCGCATCAGCCCAAAACCGTTGTCAAAGCCGCCCTCGGAGAAATCGTCGAAAAAGATACCGCCCACGCCACGCTGCTCATTGCGGTGCTTGAGGAAGAAGTAGTCATCGCACCACGCCTTGAAACGGGGGTATTTGTCCTCCCCAAAAGGCTGCACCGCATCGCGGCACACGGTATGGAAATGGCGGGCATCCTCGTCAAAGCCGTAATACGGCGTCAGGTCCATGCCACCGCCAAACCAGCACACCGCTTCCTGCCCGGGATGCCCCGCCGACAGCATGCGCACATTCATGTGCACCGTGGGCACATATGGGTTGCGGGGATGGAACACCAGCGACACCCCCAGGGCCTCAAATGGCGCCCCCGCCAACTCCGGCCGGTGTTGTGTGGCGGACGGCGGCAGGGCCGGGCCGCGCACGTGCGAGAAGCCACACCCCGCGCGCTCGAACACCGTGCCCCCTTCCAGGATGCGCGTCATGCCGCTGCCCTGCAGGGGTTCGCCCGGCGCCTTGGCCCAGGCGTCAGCCAGGAAACTTCGTTCGTCCAGCGCAGCCACCGCGCCGGTGATGCGTTCCTGCAAGCCCTGCAGATAGGTTTTCACCGTGCCCACGCGTACATCGCTCATGCTGACTCCGATTGTTGCTGACTGGCATTGTTGCCCATGAGCCGCACCGGCGCCGCCTGCCCGGGCCGGTAGCCCCGTACGCCCTCGTAGACGGAGGCAATGCGGGCCATGTCCTGCTGCTCGTCACCGCTGAGCCACAGGAAATCGACGGCGGCGATCTCCCGCCGGCCAAAATCCGCCCGCACCAGACCCAGCGGCACACGGGCCTGCACCGCTATGCGGTAAAAGCCGCTGCGCCAGCCCGGCTGCGCCCGGCGTGTGCCCTCCGGGGACAGTGCCAGCCAGAAATATCCGTTGCGTGCCTGCCGCTCGCGCAACAGATCGACCATTTGCCCGACCACGCCGCGCGAGGCACTGCGGTCCACCGGCACGCCCCCCATCCAGCGCAGCCAGCGCCCGAACAGGGGAATGCGAAACAGGCTGTCCTTGCCCCAAAAACTGGCTTGCACGCCCAGCGCCCACTTGGCCAGTATCAAGACCACAAAATCCCAGTTGCTGGTGTGCGGATACACCACCAGCACGCCCTGCTGTGCCGGCAGGCCGTCAAAACGCAGCTTCCAGCGCAGGGCACCCAATACCCAGGCCGCTAGGCGGCTGCCCTGGGGCTGCACCGGATACGGCTTGGGAAACTCCCCGCCCGACAGCGAATCCGTCAGCCCCTCGGGCGCCATGGACTCAATGCCGCACCGCGCGATGACCGATGTCATTGCGGTACTGCATACCGTCAAAACGTATTCCCTGAATCACTTCGTACGCCACCTGGCGGGCGGCACGCGCGTTTTCGGCCAGTGCCGTGACGCACAGCACGCGGCCTCCGGTGGTACGCACGGTGCCGTCGCGCAACTCGGTCCCAGCATGGAACACCATGGCGTCGTCGCTTTCGGCCGGCAGGCCTTCAATGGCGTCGCCCTTGCGGGGTGACAGCGGATAGCCATGCGCAGCCAGCACCACGCCCAGCGCCGTACGGCGATCCCACTCCAACTCCATGTTCGCCAGCCCGCCGGGCTCGGCCGCAGCCCACAACACGTCGAGCAGATCGCTCTTGAGGCGCATCAGGATGGGTTGTGTCTCCGGGTCGCCCATGCGGCAATTGAACTCCAGCGTCTTGACCTGGCCCTGCGCGTCAATCATCAGGCCGGCATACAGGAAGCCGGTGTAGGGGATACCGTCCTGCTCCATGCCCTTGAGCGTGGGCAGAATGACCTCACGCATGGCCCGCGCATGGATCTGGGGCGTCACGCACGGTGCCGGTGAATACGCACCCATGCCGCCCGTGTTGGGGCCCTGGTCGTCATCCAGCAGGCGCTTGTGGTCCTGGCTGGTGGCCAGCGCCACCACGTCCTTGCCGTCGCACATGACGATGAAGCTGGCTTCTTCGCCTTGCAGGAATTCCTCGATCACCACGCGGGCACCGCCGTCGTTGTGCGCAACACCCAGCGTGTTGTCCAGCAGCATGAAGTCGATCGCCTCGTGGGCCTCGGCCAGCGACATGGCCACCACCACGCCCTTGCCGGCGGCCAGGCCATCGGCCTTGATCACAATGGGCGCGCCCATCTGGTTGACGTAGGTGTGCGCCGTCACCGGATCGGAAAACGTGGCGTACTCGGCCGTGGGAATGCCGTGGCGGCGCATGAACGCCTTGGAGAACGCCTTGGAGCTCTCCAGCTGCGCTGCCGCCTTGGTCGGTCCAAAAATGCGCAGGCCATGCTTGCGGAACTCGTCCACCACGCCAGCTGCCAGCGGGCCTTCAGGCCCCACCACGGTCAGGCCGATCTTGTTTTCCTGCGCCCACTCCCGTAGCTGCACCACGTCCGTGATGGCAATGTTCTTCAAGCGGGCGTCCAGCGCCGTGCCGCCGTTGCCGGGCGCCACGTACACCATCTGCACCTTGGGGGATTGCGCCAGCTTCCAGGCCAGGGCGTGTTCGCGGCCACCGCCGCCAATAACTAGTACGTTCATAGTGCAGCGTTGTGATAAATCTCTTGGGTGTCGTCCAGGTCTTCCAGCACGTCCAGCAGCTTTTGCATGCGCTCGGCGTCTTCACCCGTCAACTCGATGGTGTTTTCGGCCCGCATGGTCACACCGGCCACTTCGGGGTGCAGTCCGGCAGCCTCCAGCGCCTGCTTGACCGCTTCGAAGTCCGCATAGGCCGTCAGCACCTCGATGGCGCCGTCGTCGTCGGTGATGACATCTTCGGCGCCGGCTTCCAGCGCCACCTCCATCACTTTGTCTTCACTGGTGCCGGGGGCAAAAATCAACTGGCCACAGTGCTTGAACTGGAACGCCACCGAACCCTCGGTGCCCATGTTGCCGCCGTGCTTGCTGAAAGCGTGACGCACTTCGGCCACGGTACGCACCCGGTTGTCGGTCATGGTGTCCACAATGATGGCGGCGCCACCAATGCCATAGCCTTCGTAGCGGATTTCCTCGTAGCTCACGCCTTCGGCGTTGCCGGTGGCCTTGTCGATGTTGTACTTGACCCGATCGGCCGGCATGTTGGCCGCCTTGGCCTTGTCCACGGCCAGGCGCAGGCGCGGGTTGGCGCTCAGATCGCCTCCACCTGCACGGGCGGCCACGGTGATCTCACGGATGATGCGTGTCCAGATTTTTCCGCGCTTCTCGTCCTGCCGGCCCTTGCGGTGCTGAATATTGGCCCATTTGCTGTGTCCTGCCACGGGGATTCCTTCAAAAAATCGTTACGCTATTGTTTCGATTGTACTTTTTGAGGTTTCCATGGCCACTTCCGCAGACACCGGCATCCTGATTGCCCGCCACGGTGACATCCAATGCCACCTGTTACCCGACAAGGCCAACCGCCACGGCCTCATCACCGGCGCCACCGGAACCGGCAAGACCATCACCCTGCAAAGCCTGGCCGAAGGGTTCTCCCGCATGGGTGTGCCGGTCTTCCTGGCCGACATCAAGGGCGACCTCACCGGCATCACCCAGGCCGGAGTCGTGGGCGACAAGCTGGCTGCCATCCTCAAGGACCGCGGGCTGGACACGCCGGAACCCGTCGCCTGCCCCGCCACCCTGTGGGACGTCTTTGGCGAACAGGGGCACCCGGTGCGCGCCACCGTCAGTGACCTGGGCCCGCTGCTGCTGGCGCGCATGCTGGACCTCAATGAGACCCAGACGGGCGTACTCAACCTGGTGTTCAAGATCGCCGACGACAACGGCCTGCTGCTGCTGGACCTGAAGGACCTGCGCGCCATGCTGCAGTACGTGGGCGACAACGCCAAGGACTTCACCACCCAGTACGGCAACATCAGCGCCGCCAGCATCGGTGCCATCCAGCGCGGCCTCATGCAGGTGGAGTCGCAGGGGGGCGACAAGTTCTTTGGCGAACCCATGCTCAACATCGCCGATTTCATGCAGACCGTGGGGAGCCGGGGCGTGGTCAACATCCTGGCCGCCGACAAGTTGCTCAACGCGCCGCGCCTGTATGCCACCTTCCTGCTGTGGATGCTGGCCGAACTGTTTGAGCAGTTGCCCGAGGTGGGCGACCTGGACAAGCCCAAGCTGGTCTTCTTCTTCGACGAAGCCCACCTGCTGTTCAATGAGGCGCCCAAGGCGCTGCTGGAGCGCATCGAACTGGTGGTGCGCCTGGTGCGCTCCAAGGGCGTGGGGGTGTATTTCGTCACCCAGAACCCGCTGGACATTCCCGACTCCGTGCTGGCCCAGTTGGGCAACCGGGTGCAGCACGCGCTGCGCGCCTTCACCCCGCGCGACCAGAAGGCCGTCAAGGCCACGGCCCAGACCATGCGGCAAAAGCCCGGCCTGGACATCGAAGCCGCCATCACCGAGCTGGCCGTGGGCGAGGCACTGGTCTCCCTGCTGGACGAAAAAGGGCGCCCCTGCGTCACTGAGCGGGTCTATGTACTGCCACCGGGCAGCCAGATCGGCCCCATCACGCCGGCCCAGCGCCAGGCACTGGTGCAAGGCTCGCTGGTGGCCGGCGTGTACGAGAAAACCGAGGACCGAGAGTCAGCGTTCGAGAAGCTCAAGGCCCGTGCCGCAGCTGCCCCCGCACCCGGCGGCGCCAGCCTGCCCGGGGCGGCGGGCGCGGGCACGGAAACGGGCGGCGGCATGCTCGGCGGCCTGGGCGACATGCTGTTTGGCCACACCGGGCCACGTGGCGGCCAGCACGAGGGGCTGGCGCAAGCCATGGCCAAGTCGGCCGTGCGCACCATGGGTTCCACCGTGGGGCGGGAGATCATTCGGGGGGTGCTGGGCAGCCTGCTGGGCGGCAGGCGCTGAGCCGGGCGCGCCCCTTTTCGGGCATACACTGTCCAAAACCTGACCAACCAGCCAGGAATGGCACATAACCTGCATGGAGAAAAACCCTATGGGCAACGTACACGTCATCACCCACCCGCTGGTGCAGCACAAGCTGACGCTGATGCGCAAGAAGGACGCCAGCACCAGCAGCTTCCGGCGCCTGCTCAACGAGCTGAGCATGCTGATGGCCTACGAGGTGACGCGTGACATGCCCACCCAGGACATCGAGATCGAAACCCCCCTGGAGAAGATGACCGGCCAGGTCATCGACGGCAAGAAACTGGTGCTGGCCTCCATTCTGCGCGCCGGCACCGGCATCCTGGATGGCATGCTGACCGTGGTGCCGGGCGCGCGCGTGGGCCACATCGGCCTGTACCGGGACCCCACGACCCTGGAGGCCGTGGAGTACTACTTCAAGATGCCCAAGGACATGGATGCACGCGACGTGATCGTAGTCGACCCCATGCTGGCCACCGGCAACTCGGCCGCCGCCGCCGTGGAGCGCGTGAAAAAGCTCAACCCCAAGTCCATCAAGTTCCTGTGCCTGCTGGCAGCACCCGAAGGCGTGGCCACCTTGCAGGCCGCCCACCCCGACGTGCCAATCTACACCGCCGCCATCGACCGCCAGCTCAATGACCACGGCTACATCCTGCCCGGCCTGGGCGATGCCGGCGACCGCATTTTCGGCACCCAGTGATTTTCTGTGCCAAACAGGCCGCAAGCCCTCTTGCAACCTGCGCGTACAGCTATGCAATAGATAGCAAAACCGGGGAATCCTGATGCTCGATCTGCTGGTACACCACGCCACCCTGCCCGATGGGCGCACCGACATGTCGGTGGCCGTGCAAGACGGCCGCATCACGGAGGTGGCGTGCGGCCTGCAGGCCCCTGCAGCCGAGACGGTGGACGCCCAGGGCCTGCTGCTGAGCCCGCCCTTTGTGGACGCCCACTTCCACATGGATGCCATGCTGAGCTACGGCCTGCCCCGCGTGAACGCCAGCGGCACGCTGCTCGAAGGCATTGCCCTGTGGGGCGAACTCAAACCCCAGCTCACGTTTGACGCCCTGGTTGAGCGCGCCCTGACCTACTGCGACTGGGCCGTGGCCCGGGGCATGCTGGCCATTCGCAGCCATGTGGACGTGTGCGACCCGCGCCTGCTGGCCGTCCAAGCCCTGCTGGAAGTCAAACGCCGGGTCGCCCCCTACCTCGACCTCCAGCTGGTCGCCTTCCCGCAGGACGGCGCCCTGCGCGACCCGCAAGCGCTGGAGAACCTGCAGCGCGCGCTGGCCATGGGAGTGGACGTGGTGGGCGGCATCCCGCACTTTGAGCGCACCATGGAACAAGGCGCCCAGAGTGTCCGGCTGCTGTGCGAGCTCGCCGCCGCGCAGGGCAAGCTGGTCGACTTGCACTGCGACGAGTCCGACGACCCGCTGTCGCGCCACATCGAGACCCTGGCGTTTGAAACCCAGCGCCTGGGCCTGCAGGGCCGCGTCACCGGTTCGCACTGCACCTCCATGCACAGCATGGACAACTACTACGTGAGCAAGCTGCTGCCGCTCGTGGCCGAAGCCGGCGTCAGCGTGGTGGCCAACCCGCTCATCAACATCACCCTGCAGGGCCGCCACGACAGCTACCCCAAGCGCCGCGGCCTGACCCGCGTGCCCGAACTGCTGGCCGCCGGCGTGAACGTGGCGTTTGGCCACGACTGCGTCATGGACCCCTGGTACAGCCTGGGCAGCGCCGACATGCTGGAAGTGGCCAGCATGGGCCTGCACGTGGCGCAGATGACCAGCCAGGCCGCCATGCGCCAGTGCTTTGACGCGGTGACCACCAGCCCGGCCAGGATCCTGCACCTGGAAGGCTATGGCCTGGAGCCCGGCTGCCATGCCGATTTTGTGCTGCTGCAGGCGCACGACCCGGTGGAAGCCCTTCGCCTGCGTGCCACCCGGCTCCAGGTGTTTCGGCGCGGCAAACGGGTGGCGCAGTCGCCTGCAGCCACCGCAACACTGCACCTGCCCGGCCGGGCGAATACCGTTTCCTGGATGCATTCCAGCCGTTAGCGTCCGTATTCACCGCGCACTGCGGCTAAGCGGCCTGCAAGACCGCCATGACCTCGGCGTCTTCAACCTGGTCAAAGTGCCGGTAGAACTGCCCCACGGCGTGGAAGTCGGCCTCCTGGTGCAGGCAGACCACCTCGTCCGCATACGGGCCCACTTTCTGCAGGATGTCGGGCGGCGCCACCGGCACGGCGCACACCAGGCGCGCCGGCTGCTGCTGGCGCAGCGCGTGCAGCGCGGCGATCATGGTCGAGCCGGTGGCCAGCCCGTCATCCACCACGATCACGGTGCGCCCGGTCGGGCTCACCGGCGCACGCCCCGGCGTGTACTGCTGGCGGCGCTGGCGGATCAGCTCCAGCGCCACCTCGCGTTGCGCCGCAACATGGCGGGCCAGTTCCGGGGCATCGCCCGCGTCGGGGTTGCGGTACACCCAGCCACTTTCATCTACTGCGCCGACGGCAAATTCCGGGTAGAACGGGGCCCCGATCTTGCGCACCAGCACCACCTCGAGCTCGCCTTGGAGCGCGTCGGCCACGACCTTGCCCATGGGCACCGCCCCACGGGGAATGGCCAGCACCAGCGGTTTTTTTCCCCGGTAGCGATGCAGGGCCTGCGCCAGTTGCTGGCCCGCATCCAGTCGGTCACGAAACAGCATGGTGGCGATCCTCCTTCACCCGTTTCGCCCCCCAGGTGGGAAGGGACACGCTCCCGCCGCCTTGCCTTGGACGAAAAAACTCGTTATAAGCCACAGACAGTGCCATGGCAACTCCTCCGGCGCAGAGGGTCCATGGCCACACGGATGGCACCGCCCCAACCCGGACCGGTGCGCTGCTTCATTGCAGGAGGACCCATACCATGCTGTCTCTCGATATGGCACTGCCGTCCTGGGCCGACCGCCTGCGGGCCCGGCTGGACTTGCCGGTTCTGCTGCGCTGGGGCAGCGACCCTCAGCATCCCAAGACGCTGAAGCTGGGCAATTTCGACCAACCGCGGATCGAGATGACCATCCGCCACCCGGCGGCCGTGCCCGCCTTGCTGGCCCCCAGCCTGAGCAGTCTGGGCGAGGCCTACGTCGAGGGTTACCTCGACATCAGCGGCTCGGCACAGGACCTGATTGCCGTTGCATGGCAACTGGCCCGCGCGGGCGCCGAAGGCGACATCGGACCCACCCCGCGCAGCGGCCCGGTCACGCGGCTGCTGCAGCGCATGGCACACGCCAGCCACCACACCAAGGAAGGCGACCACGCGGCCATCCAATACCACTACGACGTGTCCAACGCGTTCTATGCCGAGTGGCTGGACCCGGCCATGGTCTATTCCTGCGCCTACTTTGAAGACGGCAACGAATCGCTGGAACTGGCACAGCAGAAGAAGATCGACCACATCCTGGCCAAACTGCAATTGCAGCCGGGTCAGCGCCTGCTGGACATCGGCTGTGGCTGGGGGGCGTTGGTGCTGCGCGCGGCCTCCCACTGGGGCGCCCGCTGCGTGGGCGTGACGCTGTCCGAAAACCAGTTTGCACTGGCCAGCGAGCGGGTCCGCGCCGCCGGGCTGCAGGACCGCATCGAGATCCGCCTGCAGGACTACCGCGATGTGAGCGGGCCATTCGACCGCATCAGCAGCGTGGGCATGTTCGAGCACGTGGGCCTGCAGCACCTGACGGAGTATTTCCGGCACATCCACGACCTGCTCACGCCCGATGGCTGGGCGCTGAACCACGGCATCACCTCCACCGACGCGCACAACGGTGAAACCCATTACGGCGGTGGCCGCTTCATTGACCGCTATGTGTTCCCGCAAGGTGAATTGCCGCACATCGGCACGGTGCTGACGACCCTGCAGGAAGGCGGCCTGGAGGCGGTGGACGTGGAGGGGCTGCGGCGCCACTACGCCCTGACGCTCAAACTGTGGAGCGATGCCTTCGAGGCCAGGACCGACCGCATCAAGACCCAGATCGACGAAAAGCGCTGGCGCATCTGGCGCGTCTACCTGGTGGGCAGCCAGTGGGCCTTTGAACAAGACCAGGTTTCGCTCTACCAGGTGCTGTGCCGTCGCGCCGGCCGCAGCACGCAGGGCCAGCCTTGGTCACGCCGCTGGATGTACGCGGCGCGCTAGCGCCGACCGCAGGCGCTCAGTGGTGGTGCCCGTGTTCCCCGTGCACGTGGCGGTGGGCAATTTCCTCGGCGCTGGCGGCGCGCACGTCGATCACCTTCACGGTAAAGCGCAGCGTCTGGCCGGCCAGCGGGTGGTTGCCATCCAGGTGCACGGTGGGGCCCTTGATCTTCATGACGTGGAAAATGCGCTCGTTGCCATCATCGCCACGGCCCTGCAGCTGACCACCAACCTTCACACCGGGAGGAAACTCCGACTTGGGGATGGTGCGCACCAGGCTTTCATCGCGCACGCCAAAGGCGTCTTCGGGTGACAGCGTCAGGGTTACCTGGTAGCCCGGCTCCTGGCCTTCCAGCGCCGCCTCGATCTTGGGCAGGGTGTTGTCGTAACCGCCATGCAGGTAGACCGAGGGCGTCTTGCTTTCCTCGATCAGCTTGCCGGTGGCGTCAGCCACCTTGAATTGCAGGGTGACGGCCGTGTCTTTTTGAATTTTCATGGTGCAGTGTGTGTCTTGGAAAAGAAGATTATCAATCGCGCTGCGGCGCGATGGATTCGGCGTAATCGTACAGCGCACCCAGAATGGCCTCGTCGCGGTCGCTGGCGGATTCCGACAGCTGATCGATCGCGTCAAACAACTGCTCGATGGTCCGGGCTCCGTCCGCGCCCCCGAACAGGCGCTCGGCACGGTGCGCCTCCCAGCGCGCGGCCTCGTCTTCGGTCAGCAGCTCGGGGTAGTTGCGCGCACGGTAGCGAAACAGCAGCTCCGGCAGCCGTGCGTCTTCAAAGGCCGGATGGGCACCGGCCAGTTGCTGGGGCGACAGGGCCCGCAGGTCGTTCAGGCGGCGGCGGTCGCTGTTGCCCACGAAGCCGCCGTACAGGTCTTCATCCACATCCGGCCGGGGCGGCTCCGGTCGCTGGAACACCTCGGGCCAGATGGCACTCATGTCGGGCAGCTCCCGTGCCAGTGCGGCGTGGTGCAGTTGCACCGGCCACTCCAAACCCCAGCGTTGGGCCATGGCGTCGGTGAGTACCTTCAGGTTGGACATCACCATGGGCGACTTGTTGAGGTGGACTGACTTGATGGGCAGCCGCGTCAGGCTCGAGGGCAAATCCGTCGCCTTGCTGAACAGCCGCAGGCGGATCGTCTCGGCTTTGAGCGCGGCCAGCTCGGACGGGTCATGCGCCAGGTCCCAAGCCAGCAGCTCGTTCTTGTTGCTGGGGTGCATGGCCAAGGGCCACATCAGGGCCAGGCAGCCGCGCTCGGCCGGGAACATGCCCGAAATGTGCAAAAAGGGCCGGGCCGTGCGCACGGTGGTCGGCAGGCCCAGCTCCTGCGCCACGCGGTCCTTGCGGTGCAGGCCCAGGCAGAAGTCAAACAGGCGCGGCTGGGCCTGCTTGATCAGGCGCGCCAGCGCAATGGTGGCGCGCACGTCGCTCAACGCATCGTGCGCGGCTTCGTGCACCAGGCCGTTGGCGGCGGTCAGGTCGGTGAGCTTGAAGCTCACGCCCCCCTCGGGTTTGCTGGGCCACTGAATACCGTCGGGCCGCAGCGCATAGGCCGTGCGCACCACGTCCAGCAGGTCCCAGCGCCCGCAGTGGTTCTGCCATTCGCGGGCATAGGGGTCGATCAGGTTGCGCCAGAACAGGTGGCGTGTGATCTCGTCATCGAAGCGGATGGTGTTGTAGCCCACGCCAATGGTGCCCGGCAGGCTCAGCGCCTGCTCGATAACGGCGGCAAACTGGTGCTCCGGCACACCGCGCTCCAGGCACAGCTGCGGCGTGATGCCCGTGATCAGGCAGGACTGCGGATCGGGCAGAAAATCCGGCGCCGGCTGGCAGTACAGCATGATGGGCTCGTCGATCTCGTTGAGATCGGCATCGGTGCGGATGGCGGCAAACTGCGCCGGCCGGTCACGCCGCGCCTGCGCGCCGAAGGTCTCGTAGTCGTGCCAGAGAAAGGTATGGGGTTCGCCGGCCATGCGCTCTTCCCCTAGCGGCGCCGGGCCGACCGCACACCACTGAGCTCCGCCACAATGCCCAGCACCTTGGTCAGACGCCCGGAATCGGCCACTTCCACGGTGAAGGTCATCCAGGCAATGCCGCGGATGGACTGGGTCTGCACCCCGATCACGTTCATCTTTTCCTTGGCAAACACCTCGGAAATGTCGCGCAGCAGCCCTTGCCGGTCGTTAGCCTCGATCGCCACGTCCACCGGGTAGACCGAGCCCACCCCTGCGGACGCGCCGCCCCACTCCACCTCGATCACGCGGTCGCCACTGCGGGTGACCATGTTGCGCAGGTTGGAGCAATCGGCCCGGTGCACGCTCACGCCCTTGCCCCGAGTGACAAAACCGCAGATGGCGTCGGGTGGCGCCGGCTTGCAGCACTTGGCCAGCTGCGTCATCAACGAATCCACCCCCACCACCAGCACACCGCCCTTGGCGGCGTGACTGGGTACGCGGGGCTTCTTGAGCAGCACGAAATCATCTTGCGGTTGCGCTGGCTCGGGAGGGCGCAGCACGCTCTCGATGTTGCGCAAGGAAAACTCGTCCTTGCCCACCACCTCGAACAACGCGTCGGCCGAATTGAAGCCCAGCTGCGATGCCAGATCGTCGAGCTTGATGGCAGTCTTGCCCTCGCGCTGCAGCAGTTTTTCCACCGCTTCGCGACCCTTGGCCACCGTCTCGCCCATGGCCTGGGCGTTGAACCAGGCGCGCACCTTGGCACGCGCCCGCGGGCTGGCCAGAAAGCCCAGCTCCGGGTTGAGCCAGTCACGCGACGGGCCGCCCTCCTTGGCCACCGTCACCTCCACGGTCTGGCCGTTCTTCAAGGGGGTGTTGAGCGGCACCATGACGCCATCCACGCGCGCCCCGCGGCAGCGGTGGCCCAGGTTGGTGTGCACGCTGTAGGCAAAGTCCACCGCCGTGGCACCCTGGGGCAGCTCCACAATGGCCGCATTGGGGGTCAGGACGTAAATGCGGTCTTCAAAGAAACCAGCGCCCTGCCCACCCGACAGATCGCGTTCCCAGGCCAGCAACTGGCGCAGCACGGCAATCTTGGCGTCATATTCACCGCTGGCCGACACCCCGGCGTAGCCCTTGGTGCCCGCCTCCTTGTAGGCCCAGTGGGCGGCCACGCCGTTTTCGGCATGGTCGTGCATGGCTTGGGTGCGCACCTGGATCTCGATGGGCTGGCCCGAGGCGTCCCGCACCACGGTGTGCAGCGACTGGTAACCGTTGGCCTTGGGCCGGGCAATGTAGTCGTCGAACTCATCGGCGACCGGAGTGAAATGGCTGTGCACCCAGCTCAGAGCGGCATAGCAATCCGGCACGGTGGGCACCACAATGCGCAGGGCGCGAATGTCGTACACCTGCGCGAACCCCAGCGACTTGCCGCGCATCTTCTTGACAATGCTGTAGATGTGCTTGGGCCGCCCCTGCACGGTGGCCGCAATGCCCTGGCCGGCCAGGTCCGCCGCCAGCTGCAGGCGCAGCTTCTCCACCCGCGCCTCCCGCTCGGTGCGCTTTTCGTCCAGCAGGCGCGCCACCTCCCGGTAGGTATCGGGCTCCAGGAAGCGAAAGGCCAGGTCTTCCATCTCCCACTTGATTTCCCAGATGCCCAGCCGGTTGGCCAGCGGCGCAAACACCTGCAGGGCCTCGCTGGCCACCCCGGCAGGCACAGGCAGCTTGGTCGCCGCAAAATGCCGCAGGGTCTGCAGGCGCGAGGCCAGGCGCAGCATCACCACCCGCAAATCGCGCGAGAACGCCAGCAGCATCTTGCGCACACTCTCAGTCTGAGCCGCCACCGTCTGCGCCATGGGAATGGGCGTGCTGGCATGGCCGGCCGACACCTGCGCCAGACGGGCCATGCGCTGCACGCGCACCAGCTTGGTGGTCTCCAGCGCCAGGTCGGCAAAGTTTTCGCCAAACGCCTTGGCAATGACTTCGTGCGGCTTGTTCAGGTGGTCACAGGCATACACCAGGTAGCTGGCCGCCTGCATGGCCTGCGATCCGCCAATGGTCTTGAGAATGGCGGCCACGGCGTCGGCGTGGGCCAGCACGTTTTCGCCGGTGTCCAGCGTCTGGCTGGCCAGCAGCGGCTCGGCAAAGGCGCGCGCGCGCGCCAGGGCATCCACCTGCTCGGGCAGGCTTTGCGCCGTGGCCGCGATCACCGGAGGCGGTGCGCTGGTGGAGTGTTCGGACGACGAACTTTTCATACGTACGGTTCAGTCCAGCAAAAAAGAAGTTACAGCCTGCACCTGGTCGGCAGCAATCAGGGTCGGGGCATGGCCCACGCCGGCAAACTCCACCAGGCGCGCCTTGGGTCCGCGTTCGGTCATCTGGCGGGCGGTATCGCGGGACAACAAATCCGACTGGGCACCGCGCAACAGCAGCGTCTGCGCCTGAATGCCATCGTAAAGCTGCCACAACAGGGCTTCGCCCTGCACGGCCGCCTCCTGCGTCATGGCACCAAATGGCACGGCAATGGCAGGGTCGTAATGCAAGGTGACCGCACCCGGCACACCGGCCACCGGCTTGACCATGTGACGGGACAGTTCCAGCCACTGTGCCGGTGTATGCGGGCCAAAACTGCTGGAAATGGCCCACATGGCGTCGGCCGCCTGCTGCAGGGATGCAAACTGCAGCGCGCGCCCCAGGTAGGCGCCAATGCGCACAATGGCCTCCCACTGGATGCTGGGCCCCACATCGTTGAGAACCAGGCGGCGCACGGGCACCGGCAGGGGCAGCCCGGGTTGCCCGCAGACGGCCATGCCGATCAGCCCGCCCATGCTGGTGCCCACCCAGTCCAGCGTCTGCGGCTGCAGGTGGTGCAACAGCGCCAGCATGTCGGCTGCATACAGGGGCACCTGGTAGCCCTGCGGGTCCTGCAGCCAGTCGCTCTGGCCGCGCCCCGCCACATCGGGGCAAATCACCCGGATGGCTCCGCCGGCCCGTGCCACCAGCGCCTGCGCCAGCACGTCAAAATCCCGCCCCTGGCGGGACAGGCCATGCACGCACACCACCACATGCCCCGCCTGCGGGTCGCCCCACGCCCAGTACGCCATGCGGTGGCCGGCGCCTCCGTCAGGGCAATGCAGATAATTCAGGGTGGGTTCAGCCATGGTGCGCGCTTGGTTTGATAATACGACTACATCCTAATTGAATCGTCACCCCTTTTTTTTGAAAGCGACGCCATGCTCCAAGGTAAAACTGCCCTCGTGACCGGATCGACCAGTGGCATTGGATTGGGAATTGCCAAGGCGCTGGCCGCGCAGGGCGCCAACATCGTCCTGAACGGCTTTGGCGACGTGGAGGGCCCCAAGGCGGCCATCGCCGCGCTGGGGGTGCAGGTGGCCTACCACGGCGCCGACATGAGCAAACCCGCCGAGATTGAAGCCATGCTGCAGTACGCTGCGCATACCTTTGGCGGGGTCGACATTCTGGTCAACAACGCCGGCATCCAGCATGTGGCCCGGATCGAGAATTTCCCCGTGGAGCGCTGGGACGCCATCATGGCCATCAACCTCTCCAGCGCCTTCCACGCCACCCGGCTGGCCCTGCCGGCCATGCTGGCCAAGAACTGGGGCCGCATCATCAACGTGGCTTCGGTCCACGGCCTGGTGGCCTCGGCGGAGAAATCCGCCTACGTGGCCGCCAAGCACGGCGTAGTGGGCTTGACCAAGGTCACCGCGCTGGAAAACGCCACCACCGGCGTGACCTGCAACGCCATCTGCCCCGGATGGGTGCTGACCCCCCTGGTGCAAAAGCAGGTGGACGCCAAGGCCGCCGCGCAAGGCATCAGCAACGCGGAAGCCACCAAGCAACTGCTGGGCGAAAAAGAACCCTCCCTGCAGTTCACCACCCCCGAGGAATTGGGCGCTTTGGCGGTGTTCTTCTGCTCGCCCGCCGGCAACAATGTGCGCGGCGTGGCATGGAACATGGATGGCGGCTGGGCGGCCCAGTAAGCCCCGACGATTCAGCTCGACTGCTTGAACGCCATCACGGCCTGGTTGCGCAGAGTGCGCAGCAAGGCCAGTTCCTTGTCGTCCAGTTCCAGCGCGCCACGCGTGTTTTTGTCGGCGTAGATCAGACCGAACGGTGCGCCCTTGATCAGCAGGGGCAACAGCAGAAAAGTGGGCGCATTGATGCCTTTGCGGTACCACTCGGGCAGGCGCTGCACGATGCGCGCCTCGGTGGCGTCGCTGATCATGGTGTCCGAGCCCTTTTCGCAGACCACGGCAAACAGGTCAGGCGTGGCCGATTTGAGCGGCACCCGGAACCCCTTGACGTATTGCTCTACGCCCTGGCCCAGACCAAACCGTCCGCTCATCATCTCGGTCTTGGCGTCGCGCATGCAAAAAATAATGTGATCGAACTCCATGGCGCGGTACATGGTTTCCAGGATCATGCGCAGCACGTCGCTGAGCTTGAAGTCTTCCACCATGGCATTGGTGATGTCCTGGATGCCCGCCGCCAGCGTGTCGGCCACCTGGCTGCTCTTGGGTTGCAGCGCCGTCACCTGATCCAGCGAAGCGGGCGTGGTGGCGTGCAGCTCAAAGCGCCCCAGGTTGGCGTCGGTATCGGGTTCGGCCAGCAGGGCCAGGCTGGCCTGCGGGTCGGGTGCCTTCAGCAGTTTGGAAGCCCCCGAACCGGGCGCAACCCGGATTTCCATCACCCCCGCGGTGTCGATCAGTTTCTGGCGCGCCTTCGCAATCGCGGCCTGCACCGCTTTGGGGTTGGCGCCTATGGTGCGGGCGTACTTGCGGGTTACCTCGGCCATGCGGGTCGCCACCTGGTCGGGCTCGCTGTGCAAAAGCACGTCGGCCATTTCATTGGAGGCCTGTGCGATCCAGCGGATGCGTTCGGTGGAGTCGGCCGGTGAAACCAGCGGCGGCGCACCGGAAGGCTTGCGCATGCAGCGCTGGATGCTGGCCGGCAGGCCCCACGCCTTGGCAATGCCCAGGCCCAGGTCTTCAAAGGTCATGCCCAGCACGTTGGAGGATGCCGCCGTTTCGGTCAAGGGCTCACGGCGCGACTGCATCAGGCTGCGCACGCGGCTGGCCTCTTCGGGAAAGTAATACTGCACCAGCAGCCGCCCCAGGTTCTGGAACATGGCGCCAATAAACGCTTCTTCGCTTTCGCGCTGGACCGGGCACAGTTCGCTCCCGATGGTGCCCGCCATCAGCGAGCGCAAAAATTCCTCGCGCAACTGCGCGGCATGTGCCTTGTCCTGCATGTGCTCCAGCAGCACCAGGCTGAGCGCCATGTTGCGGATGCCATTGAAGCCCACCAGCGTGACCGCCCGGGACACGGTGCTGATACTGCCGCCGCGCGCATAGTGCGCGCTGTTGACCAGCCGCAGCAGCTTGTTGGTCAGCGCGACGTCCTTGAGGATTTCGTTGGTGACGCTGTTGACGCTTTCGGTGTCGGAAGCGGCCATGCTCTGGATGCGCACCACCGAATCCGACAGCGCCGGAAAATCGCTCTTGTGGCGCATGCGGCGCAGCAGGAAATCCAGCGTTCCGCTGTTGGCGGCCGTGGCGCCGGCGGCGTCCACCGCACTGTCAGCGGCTGGCTTGGCCCACTCCTGCAGCGCGCTGCGAAAAGCCTGGGCGCTGGCAAACCGCTGGGACGTGTCGCGTGCCAGTGCTCGCGTGACGATGGCGCGCAGGCCGTCATCCACGTCTGCGCCCAAGCCGGGCGGCAACATGAGCTGCTCGTGCACCACGCGGTACACGGCCCGGTAGGGGTCGCGCTCCGCAATGAGGGGCTTGCCCATGAGCATCTCAGCCAGCACCACTCCGGCGGAAAAAATGTCCATGGAGGCCGCCGGCGCAGCGCCGTTGGCGGCTTCGGGCGAGAGATAACCAATGGTCCCGCCACTGGACACATCCGGCTCGGTACTGTTGCGGTCCCGGATGCGCGCCGCGATGCCAAAGTCCATTACCCGGGCACGCCCGGCCGAGTCCACCAGGACGTTGGAGGGTTTGAGGTCGCGGTGGATCACGCCAGCGGCGTGGGCCACGGCCACGGCATCCAGCACGTCCAGCATCAGCGTCACAGCCTCGGTCGCCGGCAGGGCACCCCGCTGGCGGATAAGCTGGTCCAAGGTGTTTCCGGCTACGTATTCGAACACCAGGTAGGGCTGCCGGTCCTGGATGTCAGCCTCGTACACCGGAACAATGTTGGGATGGGTGACACGCCCCACGCTGCGGGCTTCCTGCAGCCATTGCGCCACCGCCTGGTCGTCAGACACGCTGGACGGACGCATCACCTTGATCGCCACCTCCCGCTCCAGGCGGGGGTCAAAGGCCAGCCACACGGTGGACTGCGCCCCTTGCCCCAGAACCCTGCGCAATTCAAACCGCCCCAGGGTGTCGGACACACGCAGGGCGCCCGTGGCCAACGACGGTCGGCTGTTCGCAAAAATAGGGAATTCAGACATGCTCAGGCGGTATTACGGAGGCGGTCCATTTTCTGGATCATGTGCCCAAGTATGACACCGACCGGGCCCGTCCGCGCTGACACGGTGCGCTTATCGGACTAGGGGAAACACGCCTGTGCCTGCGCCTTTTCACGCCCCGCCCGCGCGCGCCACCAGGCCCCCAGGCGACCCGGTGCATGGAACACGGATGCCTGCACCCGCTCCTGCCAGCGCTGGTGCCAGTCGCGTGCCTGCCGGCCCATGAGCGACCAGTCGGGTTCCGCCTGCTGCAGGGTGTTGAAAAAGGCGGCTTCCAGGCCGTCGCGCTCCACTCGCAAGAGCTCCCGCAGCCCCGCATCAAACAGGGCCCGCTGGTGCACGGGCTCAAAACGCGACCACAGGCAATCCCCGACACGGCTGCCACTGGCCACCACGGGGCCGCCCGGCTGCCCCGGCTCCAGCGGCACCGGCTGGAAAAGGGACAGGCAGGGAGCCGAGGTGCCTGTGGCCGCCACGCGCGGGCCGCTGTCTGGCGCCAGGCGAGCGATCAGGGAGGCCGTGGTCTGCGACGGACGCAGCAGGCTGCCCGCATGCAGGCACACCTGACGATTGTCGTGGGCGGAGAAGTCATCCGCGTGGCGTCCGTGGTCCCGCAAGCGGGCGGCCAGTGCGGCCCAGCCCGGCTCCAGACCGCAGGCGATGGCGTCGGTATTGAGGGCACGGCGCCGGTGGGCACCGCCCACAAAGGCGTACAGGCGGGTGTCAAACGCCTGGGCGAAGTTGAAGTCCCCGCGGCCACTCCAGCAGCCCAGCCGCTTGGCCTCGTCTGGCAGGCCCGGGCTGCACAGATCGAACTCGGTGGTCAGCGAATAGCAGTTGGAAAGCGCCCAGGCCTGGACTTTCTTGGCGGCCCACAAGCGGCCGGCAGTCTCCAGCACCCACCCTTCGTGCGGATCGGCGATCAGGAAACTGTTGTCGTAGCGAAAGCCCTTGTCGCGGTAACCTGCCGGCCCCCCCTGTCCATGCTGCTGGAGGTGCCAGACGATGACGTCCAGAGCCTCTCGCGCCGTGCCGCCGCGCTCCAGCCCCAGCCGCAGCAGGTCCATGCCCAGCAAGGCCTGGCCGTGGCGATCCACCAGCCGGCTGAAGACCGCTTCATTGCCAATGGCAACGCCCTGGGTATTGACGCCCATTTCGCCACCCCACAGCCACGAGGGCTGCGACAACAGCACGCCATGGCGGCGACTCTGCTGGGCGACCGTGAGGTAGGTGGCATCCACCGTGGCCGGACCATCGCCCTGGGCCGGCGGCAGCCACACCAGCGCCTGGGGTTCATCCGGTTCGCGGTCGCTGTTCTTGGCGAACCAACTGACGCCGTCTTTGTGGATGAAGAGCGTGTCGCACATGGGCGCTATCTCTATCTATTTGAGTTGCACGCTGCCCGAGACGCTGACCACGACCGACGTCTTGCCCGCCTCCAACGGCACCGGGGCATCGGAGGCCAGAGTCTTCATCTCCGCTGCCATGAACCGCGGGCGGGGTCCCACGTTCTGGTCGTTGGCGCTGACGGACACCTGGCGCAGGGCATAGCCCCCGAAGCCGAAGCTGTGCGCGATGTCATTGGCCTTCACCTTGAACCGGTCAATGGCCATCTCCTGAGCCTGCGCCTCGACCCGGCTGCGCGCTTCACGGCTGAGGCTGAAGGCTGTGCTGCTGATGGTCAGTGTCTGGATCTTGCCCGCCGCCGCCCCGATGCGCACAAAGTCACGCCCCTCCAGCACCAGCTCGGCACTGCCCACCCAGCCGGTGATCTTGCCGTCGCGCCCGTAGCGCGGCTGCAGACTGAAAGCCCCCGTGCGAACCTCCATGGCACCGGTTTGCTCCGTCTTTCTGGCTTCTGCCAGCGCCGTCTCCAGTGCCTGGCGCACCTGGGCCTGCACCGCCCCGGGGTCGGCGCCGTCCCGGGTGCTGCCCAGGGTGACGGTCAGCAAATCCTGCTGCACGTCCACCACACCGCTGGACGCCAGCTGCACGACATTGTGCGGCTCTAACGGACTGGAAATCTGAGAAAAAACGCCGCCAGAAGCCGTCAGCACTGCGCAGACAGCTAGCAATTTAATAGCAATATTCACTAAAGAACTCCCATGAAAATGATCTGCTGGAACCCTGCGCTCCCCTCTTCAGGGAAGCGGCCGCGCCCCCGGTTGTTGCTGGCGCAGCTGCTCGCGCAATTGCGCGCGTTCCTGCGGGCTGAGTTGGCGCGCCGCGCCGGAGGCGGCGCCGGGCTGGGCGCGGGCGTCGCGCTGGCTCTGCAACACCTCGCGCAAAGCGGCCCGCCGCTGCTGCGCATTGGTGGCGCCCTCCGCGTGTACTGCATGCACCGCTTCCGCGGTTCTGGCACGTTCGCCGGCGTCCGGCTGGGCCTGTGCCGCCGCAACGGCCATGCCGACGGACAGGAAAATGACACTGCGTTTGAACATGACGGTCATAACGGCCTCCCACACACCCTGGTTCACATTGTTGGAGGCCGGTTGAAATTGCGCCGCCCATATTTGTAACATTGTGTCAACTAATCTCCCCTGGCACCAGCACAAGGTCGCCAAGCCGCGCAAAATCGCACTTGTTACAAATTCATCCGATCCTATGCTGCAGCCCACAACCCGACCCAACAAAATCCTGGTGGTAGATGACGATGCCCGCATCCGCGATCTGCTGCGACGCTACCTGTCCCAGGAGGGCTTTGACGTCTTGCTGGCCGAGGATGGCAAGTCCCTCACCCGCGTCATGATGCGTGAAACCGCCGACCTCATCGTGCTGGACCTGATGATGCCCGGCGAGGACGGCCTTTCCATCTGCCGGCGCCTGCGTGCCGCCAACGACCTCACCCCCATCATCATGCTCACGGCCAAGGGCGAGGACATCGACCGTATCGTGGGTCTGGAGGTCGGTGCCGATGATTACCTGGGCAAGCCCTTCAACCCGCGCGAGCTGCTGGCACGCATCCACGCCGTGTTGCGCCGCCGCCCCACGCCCGAGGTCCCGGGCGCGCCCTCCATCGACAACGAAGTGGCCTGCTTCGGCCCCTTTGTCTTCGACCTGGGTGCCCGCACCTTGCACAAGAACGGCGAGGAACTGACCTTGACCACCGGGGAATTTGCCATGCTCAAGGCCCTGGTGCGCCACCCGCGTGTACCGCTGTCCCGGGAAAAACTGGCGCAGCTCTCCCGCGGGCGCGAGTTCGAGCCCTTTGACCGCAGCCTGGACGTCCAGGTCTCGCGCCTGCGCAAGCTCATCGAAGCCGACCCCGCATCGCCCCGCTTCATACAGACCGTGTGGGGCGTGGGCTACGTGTTTGTCCCGGACGAAGCGGCCTGATGCTGGAGTCCGTGTAATTGGCTGAAACCCAGTTTTCCGAATTTGAAAACAGCGTGCCCCATGCGCTGGAGAACAGCGTGGAGGCGGAGGCCTCGCAGGGCGACAGCGGCCTGAACCTGTTCTGGCGAACCTTTTTCCTGCTCGCCCTGCTGCTGCTAGGCAGCATTCTGGCGTGGCTGCAGACCCTGCGCGCGCTGGAGTTCGAACCGCGTGCCATTCAGACCGCGCAGCAACTGGCGTCCCTGGTCAACCTGAGCCGCGCGGCGCTGGTCCACGCCGACGCCATCGCCCGGGTGTCGCTGCTGAAAACCATGAGCGACGAAGAAGGCCTGCACATTGTTCCGCGTGAACCCAGTGACCAGTTCACCCCGTTCAACAGCGATACAACCAACCGCCAGATTGCCCTGGAACTGACCACCCGCCTGGGGCCGGGCACGGTAGTTGCCAGCAGTGTCAACGCCCAGCCGGGTTTGTGGATTGGATTCGTCATTGACGGCGACAACTACTGGCTGCTGACCGACCAGGAGCGCTTCAGCCCCGCCAGCAAGCAAACCTGGATCATCTGGCTGGTGGTCGCCGGCGCGCTGTCGCTGGCCGGTGCGGCCCTGATCGCGCGCCTGATCAACCGCCCGCTGAAGGAGCTGTCCTTTGCCGCCAGCCGCGTGCGGGAGGGCAACTTCGCCGCCAGCCGGCTCAACGAGAGTGTGCAAACCAACGAGATTCGCGAGGTCAACATCGGCTTCAACCGCATGGCGCAGCGGCTGGCCAAGGTGGAGCAGGACCGCGCCGTCATGCTGGCCGGCATTTCGCATGACCTGCGCACGCCCCTGGCGCGTCTGCGGCTGGAAACCGAGATGAGCGTCGCCGATCTGGACGCCCGCGCCCACATGGCGGCCGACATCGCGCAGGTCGACGCCATCATCGACAAGTTCCTGGATTACGCGCGCCCCGACAAGGTCAAGCTCAACGTGGTGATTCTGGCCGACGTGGTGGACGCCTGCATCTATTCACTCAAGGACCGGGACGACGTGCGCATCCACGTCGACCTGGAAGACGATCTGCTGGTGCAGGCCGACGAAGTGGAACTCGGCAGAATTGTCTCCAACCTGCTGGAAAATGCCCGCCGCTACGGCAAGTCCCCGCACACCGGCGTGGCCATCATCGACATCGCCGCGATCGCCCGTGACGAGTGGGTGCTCATCAAGATTCGCGACCATGGCATGGGCGTGGCCGAAGCCCAGCTGGCCAACCTGACCCAGCCGTTCTACCGCGGCGAAGCGGCGCGCACCGCCGCCAACGGCGCCGGGCTGGGGCTGGCCATTGTGGACAAGACGGTGCGCCGCATGGGCGGCGCGTTTGTGCTGGCCAACTCCAAATCGGGCGGCTTGTCGGCCCACATCAAGTTGCGCCGCGGCTCCCACCTCTGACCACCGCCGGGCTGCAGGCAGGGCCCGTCAGACCAGCAGGACCACGGCACGGGCTTCCATGGCCAGGCCCTCGCCCACCGGGCCCATCTTCTCCGCCGTCTTGGCCTTCACGTTGACCTGCTCCACCGTGACCCCCAGCACCTGCGCAATGCGCGCACGCATGGCCGGTATGTGCGGCATCAGCTTGGGCGCCTGGGCCACCACGGTACTGTCCACATTGCCAATCGCGTAGCCCTGCTCGCGCACGCGGCGCGCGGCCTCGGCCAGCAACACGGTGGAATCGGCACCCTTGAAGCGGGCGTCGGTATCCGGAAAGTGCGTGCCAATGTCGCCCAGCGCGGCTGCACCCAGAAGCGCATCGGTAATGGCGTGCAGCAGCGCATCGGCGTCGGAATGCCCCAGCAGGCCCTTGCTGTGGGGAATTTCCACCCCGCCCAGCACGAGCTTGCGCCCTTCCACCAGGGCGTGGATGTCCCAGCCTTCACCGATGCGTAGTTTCATGGAGTCCTCGTTTCAAACAGGTTGGCATTCTGACCAGGCCGGCGCCGCTCACGGCACAGCCGCCCGTGCCTGCAGAACGGCCTGCGCCAGCGCAAAGTCCTGCGGATAGGTCACCTTGAAGTTCTGCGCGCTGCCTTCCACCAGCAGCGGTGCCTTGCCCAGGTACTCCATGGCGCTAGATTCGTCGGTCACGGTGTCGCCCGCAGCCTGCAGTGCCTGCTGCAGGTCTCCAATGCGGAACATCTGGGGCGTTTGGGCCAGCCATTTGTCACCCCGTTCCACGGTCTGGGCCACCCGTCCGCCAGCCTCGCGCTTGAGGGTGTCGGGCAATTTCAGCGCCAGCAAGCCGCCCACGGCGTCCTGCAGGCAGGCATCCAGCAGGGTGTTGATCTGCTCGGCGGTGATCAGGCAGCGGGCGGCGTCATGCACCAGCACCCAGTCCGAGGGTGCGGCGCCCTGTTCCCGCAACGCATTCAGGCCATTGAATACGCTGGCAGCCCTTGTGGAACCTCCGCAGGAAGCTATCAAAACAGTAGCGCCAGCCGATTCGAAAAACGTGTCTCCTGCCGAAACCACCACCAGCACGCCGGTCAGGCGGCGCACGCCCGCAAAAGCGGCCAGCGTGTGCAGCACCATGGGCTGGCCCGCCACGGGCTGGTACTGCTTGGGGCCTTGCGCGCCAGCGCGCGAACCGGTGCCGGCACAGGGAATCAGGGCCCAAATGCGGGCGGCGGAGGGGGGATTGGTGGGCGTGTCGGTCATGGTGGAGTGCCCCATTCTAAAATCAAGCCCTCCATGGATTTACCCAAACTACAGATCGGCAAGCGCTTTACGCTGCCCCGCCCCGCTGGCTCCGCGGACGCCATGCTCCTGGCCCGCCTGGGCGAACGCGAAAAATCCGCCGGCAAACCCATGACCGTGGTCACCGCGGACGCCAACGACGCCCAACGCCTGCTCGACGAGATCGTCTTCTTCGCCCCGGGCTTGCGCTGCGCCCTGTTTCCCGACTGGGAAACCCTGCCCTACGACACGTTTTCACCGCACCAGGACCTGATCAGCGAACGCCTGGCCACGCTGTGGCGCATCAGCCAGCGCGACAAGGAAACCGGTGCCGATGTCGTCATCGTGCCCGCCACCACGGCGCTGTACCGCCTGGCGCCGCCCAGCTTTCTGGCCGGCTACACCTTCGAGTTCAAGGTCAAGCAGAAGCTGGACGAGGCCAGGCTCAAGGCCCAGCTCACGCTGGCCGGCTACAGCCACGTCACGCAGGTGGTGAGCCCCGGCGAATACGCGGTGCGCGGGGGGCTGATCGACCTGTTTCCCATGGGCAGCCCCGTGCCCTACCGCGTGGATCTGTTCGACAACGAGATCGACTCCATCCGCACCTTCGACCCCGACAGCCAGCGCAGCCTGTACCCGGTGCCCGAAGTGCGGCTGCTGCCCGGGCGCGAGTTCCCCATGGACGACGACGCCAGGGCGCGCTTTCGCAGCCGCTGGCGCGAGCTGCTGGAGGGCGACCCGACCAAGAGCCGCATCTACAAGGACATGGGCAACGGGGTGGCCACCGCCGGCATCGAGTACTACCTGCCGCTGTTCTTTGAGGAAACCGCCACGGTATTTGACTATGTGGGAGCCGACGCCACGGTGGTGCTGCACGGTGACCTGGAAAGCGCGTTTCAGCGCTTCTGGCAAGACACCAAGGACCGCTACCGCCTGGTGCAGGGCGACCCGGAGCGCCCGGCCCTGCCACCGGAATCGCTGTTTCTGGGCACTGAACAGTTCTACGCGCGCGCCAATGGCTACGCGCAACTCGCTATCAAATCAGGAGCTTTTCACGCAGATTCCACGGGTACTACAGCCATAAATGAGTCCGAAACTTCGGTCTCACCCTATGCCGAACTGGAAACCCTGCCCCCGCTGGCCGCCGAGCGTGGCACGGAAGACCCGCTGGCGCGCCTCAAGGGCCACGCCCGCAACACGCAACAGCGCATCCTGGTGCTGGCCGAGAGCGACGGCCGCCGCGAAAGCCTGCTGGACTTCCTGCGTGCCAGCGGCATTCACCCGCCGGCCTTCGACTCGCTGCTGGACTTTCAGACCAGCACCGAGAAATTCGGTATTGCCACCGCCGCCCTGACGGCCGGCTTCAGCTGGCTGGAAACCGGCCTGGACCTGGTCACCGAGACCGAACTGTTTGCGGCCGGCCCGACCACGCGCCGGCGCAAGAAGCAGGAACAGGTCAGCGATGTGGAAGCCCTCATCAAGGACCTGAGCGAGCTCAACGTGGGCGACCCGGTGGTGCACTCGCAGCACGGCATTGGCCGCTACCGCGGTCTGATCCACCTGGACCTAGGGCAGGTGCAGGCCAACGGCGAACCCGAAATGCAGGAGTTCCTGCACCTGGAATACGCCGACCAGGCCACGCTGTATGTGCCGGTCAGCCAGTTGCAGCTCATCAGCCGCTACACCGGCGTGAGCGCCGACGAGGCGCCCCTGCACAAGCTGGGCAGCGGCCAGTGGGAAAAGGCCAAGCGCCGGGCCGCCGAACAGGTGCGCGACTCGGCCGCCGAGCTGCTCAACATCTACGCCCGCAGAGCGGCACGCGAGGGACACGCCTTCCGCTATTCGCCGCAGGACTACGAGACCTTTGCCAACGACTTTGGCTTTGAGGAGACGCCCGACCAGAGCGCCGCCATCCACGCGGTCATCCAGGACATGATCAGCCCGCGCCCCATGGACCGCCTGGTCTGCGGCGATGTGGGTTTTGGCAAGACCGAGGTCGCCCTGCGCGCCGCCTTCGTGGCCGTGACCGGCGGCAAGCAGGTAGCCATCCTGGCGCCGACCACGCTCCTGGCCGAGCAGCATTTCCAGACCATTGCCGACCGCTTTGCCAAGTGGCCGGTCAAGGTGGCGGAAATGAGCCGCTTCCGCTCCACCAAGGAGATCAACGCTGCGCTCAAGGGCGTGGCCGATGGCACGGTGGACATCGTGGTGGGCACGCATAAGCTCTTGAGCCAGGACACGCACTTCAAGAACCTGGGCCTGTTGATCATCGACGAGGAACACCGCTTTGGCGTGCGCCACAAGGAACAGATGAAAGCCCTGCGTGCCGAGGTGGACGTGCTCACGCTCACCGCCACGCCCATCCCCCGCACCATGGGCATGGCGCTCGAAGGTCTGCGCGACCTCTCCGTGATCGCCACCGCGCCACAGCGCCGCCTGGCCATCAAGACCTTTGTGCGCACCGAGGGCAACGGCGTGATCCGCGAGGCCGTGCTGCGCGAACTCAAGCGCGGCGGCCAGGTCTACTTCCTGCACAACGAGGTGGAAACCATCGAGAACCGCCGCGCCAAGCTCGAGGAGCTGCTGCCCGAGGCCCGCATTGCCGTGGCCCACGGCCAGATGCCCGAGCGCCAGCTGGAAGCGGTTATGCGCGACTTCATCGCCCAGCGCACCAACCTGCTGCTGTGTTCCACCATCATCGAAACCGGCATTGACGTGCCCAGCGCCAACACCATCATCATGAGCCGTGCCGACAAGTTCGGCCTGGCGCAGTTGCACCAGTTGCGCGGGCGGGTCGGCCGCAGCCACCACCAAGCCTATGCCTACCTCATGGTGCCCGACATCGAAGGCCTGACCAAGCAGGCCCAGCAGCGCCTGGACGCCATCCAGCAGATGGAGGAACTGGGCAGCGGCTTCTACCTGGCCATGCACGACCTGGAGATTCGCGGCGCCGGCGAAGTGCTGGGCGAGAACCAGAGCGGCAACATGCTCGAAGTGGGCTTCCAGCTCTACAACGAGATGCTGAGTGAAGCCGTGCGCTGCCTCAAGGCCGGCATTGAGCCCGATCTGCTCAGCCCGCTCAATGTGACGACCGAGATCAACCTGCATGCCCCCGCCCTGCTGCCCGACGACTACTGTGGCGACGTGCACCTGCGCCTGAGTTTCTACAAGAAGCTGGCCACGGCCAAGACCAGCGACCAGGTGGACGCCTTGCTGGAAGAAGTCGTGGACCGCTTCGGCAAGCTGCCGGCCCAGGCACAAACACTGATCGACGTGCACCGCCTACGCGTGCTGGCCAGGCCCTATGGCGTGGTCAAGGTGGATGCAGCACCGGGCGTCATTACCATCACCTTCAAGAAGGACGCGCCCATCGACCCCATGGGCGTGATCGCGCTGATCCAGAAGAACAAGCACATCAAACTGGTAGGCAACGAAAAGCTGCGCATCGAGCGCGCGCTGCCGGAAACCCGTGACCGGGCGCAGATGGTGCGGGATGTGCTGCGCAGCCTGGGGCAACCCGTGGTGACCGCCTGAATGCCCACGCCCGCCCACACGCTGCGCCTGGTGGAGGCCAGCGCCGCCGACCTGGACCGCATCATGGAGCTGGAATGCCTGGGCTTTGCCGCCAGCCACCAGGAACAGCGCAGCGCCTACGCCCAGCGCATTGCCACCTTTCCCCGCGGCTCGCTCATGGCCTGGCGCGGAGCCGATTGCGTGGGCTGCGTGTTCTCGGAAATCTGGCAGAGCACACCCGAGCCGGACGCCGCGCACTTTGAGCTGGGCCACGACATCCGCGAACGCCACGCCCCGGAGCACGGAACGGAGCTGTACATCAGCTCCATGACCCTGGCGCCCCACGTGCGCGGCCAGGGCCTGGGGACGGCGCTGCTGCGGGGCTGCATGGCCCATGCGGTGCAGGCCTTCCCCGGCTTGCGGTCTGCGGTGCTGTTGGTCAACGCCAACTGGGCCGCGGCCCGGCGCATCTACGCCGGCGCCGGGTTTGTGGAAGTGGCCCGTCTGGATGGATTCTTCGGCCCCAGCGGTGGCGCGCCCGAAGACGGCCTGGTCATGCGCCGCCCTCTGCGCCATGCCTGACGGCCGCACACCGGTTTGGCCCAGCGATTAAACTACCCGGCATCGCCAGCGTCCCCGTTTTTAACGCAAAACAAGACTCCAGAGCCCGTAGATACTGCGAAAGCAGCTACTTATTTGATAGCAAATTTCCATGCAAGCCACCCCATTCGCCCCCGGCCTGGTTCTTCGCAACTGCCCCAGCGGCAAGAAACTGTCCGATTTCAAGCTCATCGCCTTTGACATGGACTCCACCCTCATCAACATCGAGTGCGTGGACGAAATCGCCGATGCGGTGGGCCGCAAGGACGAGGTGGCAGCCATCACCGAAGCGTCCATGCGCGGCGAGATTGCCGACTTCAAGGACAGCCTGCGCCGCCGCGTGGCCCTGCTCAAGGGCGTGACCGTGGCCGACATGGAGCAGGTCTACACCCAGCGCCTGCAGCTCAACCCCGGCGCGGCCGAGCTGGTGGCGGCCTGCAAGAAGGCCGGGCTCAAGGTGCTGCTGGTGTCGGGCGGTTTCACCTTCTTTGCCGATCGGGTCAAGGAGCGTCTGGGCATCGACTTTGCCCGCTCCAATGTGCTGGAACTGGAAAGCGGCCCCAACTGCGGCATGCTGACCGGGCGCATGGTCAACCAGTCCTGGGGCGACATCTGCGATGGCGCGGAGAAACGCCGCACCCTCATGGAAGTGGCCTCGCTGATGGGTATTGACATGGAGCAAACCATTGCCGTGGGCGACGGCGCCAACGACCTGCCCATGATGGGCGTGGCCGGCCTGTCGGTGGCCTACCACGCCAAACCCGCCGTCCGCGTGCAAGCCCATGTGGCCATTGACGCCGGCGGCCTGGACCGCCTGCTGGAAGTACTGCACGCCGGTTGACGCCACCCGCGGGAGCCTCCAGGCACCCGTTTCCGGGATCTCCGTCTTGCCCTGCGTCAAGACAAAAGATACATATTGATTGTACTTTTGTCGTAAAATACCGCCATCGCATGAACCTTTAAGGATGATCCCCATGAACGCCAGACAGCAATTTGAATCTTCCACTGACCGCGCCGAACAATCCCTGGGCAGCATTGCCGTGGAATTGCCGGGCGCCACCGCCGTGTTCCGTCAGTTGAAGCTGGATTTCTGCTGCCACGGCAACGTCAGCCTGCGCCAGGCCGCACAGGACAAGAACCTGGACCTCAACGCCCTGCTGTGCCAGCTGGCCGCGCTGGAGCGCCCGTCCGAAGTGCCTACCGACGTGACACCCTCCGCGCTGATCGACCACATCCTGTCGCGTTACCACGAAGTCCACCGCACCCAGTTGCCCGAGCTGATCCGCATGGCCCACCGCGTGGAAACCGTGCACCAGAACAACCCCAACGTGCCCGCCGGCCTGGCCGATCTGCTGGAAGAAATGCACCAGGAACTGCTGGGTCACATGCAGAAGGAAGAAATGGTTTTGTTCCCCATGCTCAAGGCCGGTGGTCACCCCATGGCAAGCCAACCCATCGGCATGATGCGCTCCGAGCACATCGACCACGGCGCAGCACTGGACCAGGTCAACGCACTCACCAACGACGCGACCCCGCCCCAGGGTGCCTGCAACACCTGGCGCGCGCTGTATACCGGCATTGCCCAGTTCACCGACGACCTGATCAACCACATCCACCTGGAAAACAACGTCCTGTTCCCGATGTTCGAGGCGGCTCCCGCTCCGGCTCCCCAATCCACCGGTTGCGGCGGTGGCGGTGGTGGCTGCGGCTGCCAGTAAGCGGATAACCCGGCGGCGGCCGGGTTACTGGGCTGCGATCTGCCGCAAGGCCTGCTCGAACACTTCGGGCGGCTGTCCGCCCGAGATCAGGTGGCGATCGTTGATCACCACCGCGGGCACCGAATGGATGCCCTGCTGCAGGTAGAACTGCTCCTGCGCCCGCACCTCGGCGGCATAGGCATCACTCGCCAGAATGGCGCGGACCTGTTCCGCATCCAGCCCCACCTCACCAGCCACACGTGCCAGCACGGCGTGGTTGCTGGGGTCTTCTCCGTCCGTGAAATACGCCTTGAGCAGGGCCTGCTTCAGCGCCAGTTGCCGCGAGTCACTTTCCAGCTGCGCCCAATGCAGCAGACGGTGCGCATCGAAGGTGTTGTAGATGCGGCCGCGCTTGTCCATGTTGAATGTGAACCCCAGCGCCGCCCCGCGCGCACGAATGGCTTCCCGGGCCGCGGCGGCCTGCTCGGGCGACGACCCATATTTCTCGTGCAGGTGCTCGGCAATGTCCTGCCCCTCGGGGACCATTTGCGGATTCAGCTCGAAGGGCTGGAACGTGATGTCGGCCTGCACCTGGCCCTCCAGGTGGGTCAGTGCGGTTTGCAGGGACGCCAGACCGATGGCGCACCACGGGCAGGACACGTCGGAAACAAAATCAATTTTCAGCTTCTTGGCCATGGCCGTTTTCTCCGGCGCGTAACACAGCGCGCCCATGCTGCACACCGTACCAGAACCTCAAAGTCCCCATGGCACAACTGGAAAGCAGCACCGCTCAAAACTGTTCGGCACCCATTTCAAACAGGTTCTTGCCGCCGGCCTGGATGCGGGCGGCCAACATCCGGGTCTCCGGCAACAGGCGCTGCACGTAGAAACGTGCGGTCACCAGCTTGGCGGCGTAGAACGGATCGTCGCCACGCCCCAGCGCCACCTGGGCCATGCGCGCCCACAAATAGGCATACACGTAGTGGCTGAACAGGCGCAGGTAGTCGACCGCAGCCGCCCCCACCTCATCCCGATTCTCAAAAGCCCGGGCGCCAATCTGCAGGGAACACTCCATCACCAGCGTGCCCGTGGCTTCCAGCGGCGCGAGGAATTCACGCATGGGCTCGCTGTCCTTGTGCGCCTGCGCAAACTGCTGCACCAGCGCGCCAAGAATCTTCATGCGGGCGCCGCCATCGGCCAGCACCTTGCGCCCCAGCAGGTCCAGCGACTGGATGCCGTTGGTGCCCTCGTAAATGGGGTTGATGCGGGCATCGCGTACCAGTTGCTCCACACCGGACTCCACGATGTAGCCGTGTCCGCCGTACACCTGCACCGCGAGGTTGGTGCACTCGCATGCCGCATCTGAAATGAAGGCCTTCACTACCGGCGTCAACAAAGTCAGTACATCGTCGGCCTGCTTGCGCTGCACCGGGTCGGTGTGGCGTTCACTCACATCGGTGAGCAGCGCCGCCCAGTACGCCAGCGCGCGGCTGCCTTCCAGGTAGGCGCGCTGGGTCAGCAGCATGCGCCGGACATCGGCGTGCACGATGATCGGGTCAGCGGCCAGCTCCGGCGCCTTGGGGCCGGACAAGGCCCGCATCTGCAGGCGCTCCCTGGCATACGCCACGGACGCCTGGTAGGCCGCCTCCATCAGGCCCAGCGACATGGTCCCCACCCCCAGACGGGCCACGTTCATCAGCACGAACATGGCCTTGAGGCCCTGGTGGGCCTGCCCCACCAGCCAGCCGGTGGCACCGTCAAACTCCATCTGGCAGGTCGGGCTGGCGTGAATGCCCATCTTGTTTTCAATGCCATTGCACCGCACGCCATTGCGCGTTCCCGGCTGGCCGTTGGCATCCGGCAGGAACTTGGGTACCAGAAACAAGGAGATTCCCCGGGTTCCTTCGGGCGCGCCCGGCAGGCGGGCCAGCACCATGTGGATGATATTGGGCGTGAAGTCGTGTTCACCACTGGTGATGAAGATCTTGCTGCCTGTCACGCGGTAGGTACCGTCAAAGGCTGGCTCCGCACGGGTTCGCAAGAGACCCAGATCGGTGCCGCAATGCGGCTCCGTCAGGCACATCGTGCCCGCCCACTCCCCACCAACCAGCCTGGGCAGGTAGAGGGCTTTTTGCTCATCCGTACCGTGGGCACGCAGGATCTCCGAAACCCCGTGCGTCAGGCCCGGGTACATCGACCACGCCTGGTTGCACGCCGTCGTCATTTCCTGAAAGCCGGTCTTCACAATTTGCGGCAATCCCTGCCCGCCATGCACGGGATCGCAATTGAGCGAAGGCCAGCCGGCTTCCACGAACTGGGCATACGCTTCCTTGAACCCCGCTGGCGTACGCACGTCACCCGTCTGTGGGTCATAGGAACAGCCCTCGTGGTCACCACGGGCGTTGAGCGGATGCAGCACTTCCGCGCAAAATTTTCCACCAGCCTCGAGGACCTGGTTGATCAGGTCCAGGTTCAAGTCCGCATGGGCGGGAAGCTGCTGGAGCGTGCCTTCCACATCCAGCACCTCCTGCAGAACGAACTGCATGTCACGCAGCGGGGGAACATAGTGCGCCATTGACTTACTCCAATACGGGGCGGTTTCACGCGTGTGCAACAGGTTTGAATGCACCAGTTTTCAAGCAACCGCTTGATTTTATAAAAAATGAGTGTAGCATCTTGCTGGCATTTCAAAACCAATAAAGGCAAGACAATGGAGACAATCCCACACTGGGTAAAGGACTACCCAAACGGCACCCCCGTGCACGTCGATCCCACGCGTTACCAGTCCATCAACCAGATGTTTGACAATGCGTGCCAGAAGTTCGCGATCCTGCCCGCCTTCACCAACATGGGGCAGACGCTGAGCTACGGTGAACTGGACCGCCTCTCGGGCGCATTCGCGGCATTCCTGCAGTCCCTGCCGGGCATGGCGCCGGGTGAGCGCATCGCGCTGATGATGCCCAACCTGCTGCAATACCCCGTAGCCATCTTCGGTGCGCTGCGGGCGGGTCTGGTCGTCGTCAACGTCAACCCCCTGTACACCGAGCGCGAACTGGAGCACCAGCTGAAGGACTCCGGCGCGCGCGCCATCCTGGTGCTGGAGAACTTTGCATCCAAGGTACAAAACGTCCGGGCAGCCTCCGGCCTGCAGCACGTCATGGTGACGCAGGTCGGCGACATGCTGAGCCCGCCCAAACGCCTGCTGACCAATCTGGCGGTCAAGCACGTGAAAAAAATGGTTCCCCCGTGGAAAATGGACGACGCGCTGCAGTTCCGGGACGCACTGGCAGCGGGGAAGAAAATACCTCGGACGGCAGTCAAGCTCAATCTCGACAGCATTGCGTTCCTGCAGTACACCGGCGGCACCACCGGCGTGTCCAAGGGAGTCATCCTGACGCACTCCAACATCGTTTCCAACGTGTTGCAGTGCGGCTCCTGGATTGGCGAGACCCTGCGCGAAGGCGAGGAAATTGTGCTCACCCCGCTGCCGCTGTACCACGTCTTCTCGCTGGTGGCCAACTGCCTGACGTTCATGACGCTGGGGGGACTCAACGTGCTGATCACCAACCCCAAGGACCTGCCGGCCTTCGTGCAGACCATGAAGACCTACCCCTGGACGGTGATGACCGGCGTCAACACCCTGTACAACGCGCTGGCCAACACGCCCGGCTTCGGCCCCGACTGCGCGCGCGCCGCCAAGCTGTCCATCGGCGCCGGCGCCGCCATGCTGCGTCCGGTCATGGAGCGCTGGACGCAGCTGACCAAAGCCCCGTTGATCGAGGGCTATGGCCTCAGCGAGAGCACAGCAGGCGTCTGCATCAACCCACCCGGCCGGCCCCGCCTGGGATTGGTGGGCATTCCCCTGCCGTCCACCGAAGTGCGCATCCAGGCCGAAGATGGCAGCACCTGCCCGGCCGGTGAAGCCGGTGAAATTGAAGTACGCGGACCACAGGTCATGAGAGGCTATTGGGGCCGCCCGGCGGAAACCGCTGAAGCCCTGTCGCGCGAAGGCTGGCTCAAGACCGGCGACATCGGCACCATGGACGCCGACGGCTGGGTGGCCATCACGGACCGCAAGAAGGACATGATCATCGTCTCGGGCTTCAACGTCTACCCGGCCGAAATCGAGGCCGTGGTGTCCACGCACCCCGGCGTGCTGGAGGCCGCTGCCATCGGCATGGGCGATACGCGCTCGGGCGAAGCGGTCAAGCTGTTCGTGGTCCGCAAGGACCCGAACCTGACCACCCAGGACCTGCTGGCCCACTGCGAAAGCAACCTGACGCGGTACAAGATCCCCAAACTGATCGAGTTCCGTGACGAACTGCCCAAGACACCCGTCGGCAAGATTCTGCGTCGCGCGCTGCGCGAAGAGACCGTCTGACCGCCGGAGCCCCCATGCTCGACTACGCCATCATTGGTTCCGGCTTTGGCGGCGCAGTCAGCGCCGCCCGGCTGGCAGAAAAAGGTTACACGGTCACGGTGCTGGAACAGGGCCGGCGCATCTCTCCGGCCGACATGGAGCAGGGCAGCCAGCGCCTGAAGAAGCTGCTGTGGTCGCCTCCACTGGGCTTGCCGGGTTATTTCTACCAGCGCCTGTTCCGCCACATCGGGCTGGTGGGCGGAGTCGGTGTAGGGGGCGGCAGCATTGTCTTTGCTTCGGTGCTGCTGGAACCGCACCGCTCGTTTTACGAAGACGAGGCATGGTCCAGCCTGGGCGTCAACTGGCAGGAAGAACTGGCGCCGCACTACCGCACCGCCAAGTCAATCTTGCGCCCCACTGCCAACCCGTTCCGGACGGCCGTTGACGGCCATCTGGCGCAGACCGCCCGCGAAATGGGTGTTGCCGATACCTTCAGCGCGACCGACAACGGCATCTTCTTCGGCCAGCCCGGCATGACCGTTGACGACCCCTATTTCGGCGGAAAAGGCCCCAGCCGTACCGGCTGCACCGGTTGTGGAGACTGCCTCTCCGGCTGCCCCATTGGCTCCAAGAACAGCCTGGACAAGAATTACCTGTGGTTCGCCGAGCGCCTGGGCGTGGAAATTCGTCCCCTGTCGCAGGTCGACGGCATCACCCCGCTGGCAGGCGGTGGCTACGCCTTGCGCGTCGTCGACCCGTTCACCGGGAAGGAACGCGAACCGGTGCAGGCCCGCAATGTCATTCTGGCGGCGGGCGTGCTGGGCACCCTGTCGCTGCTGTTTCGCAACCGCGATGTGCACCGCACCCTGCCCGGCATATCCTCCCGCCTGGGTGCCCGTGTGCGCACCAACAGCGAGTCGGTCACTGCCGTGCAGACCCCAGACAAAGAGGCCAACTGGGTGGACGGCCCCGCCATCACCAGCCACTTCTACACCGACGGCGGACGCACACACATCACCAATACCCGAGTACCCCGCAGCTTCAACTACATGCGCCTGTTCAGCACCCCCCTGGTCGACCAGGAACACCCCGGCAAGCGCAAGCTGGCCACCCTGGCCAGCATGCTGGCGCGCCCGTGGGTCCTCTGGTCGATCTGGCGCACACCCGACTGGCGCACCAAGGCCACCCTGCTGGTGACCATGCAGACCGAGCCCTCCGAACTGCAGTTTCGTTACGGACGCAGTTTCCGGACGCTGTTCCGCCAGGGCCTACACACCGAACTCAGCCCGCAGGGCAAGCCACCCGGCTACCTGCCCATGGCGGCACGCGTCACCCGGGTCTTTGCCAGGGTCTGTGGCGGTCTGGCGGTGAGCACCCTGAACGAGGCGCTGGCCGACGTGAGCACCACGGCCCACATTCTGGGGGGCTGCACCATGGGCCGGTCTGCGCAGGACGGCGTCATTGACACCCACCACGAGGTCTTTGGCTACCCCGGGCTCTACGTGGTGGACGGCTCATCCCTATCCGCCAACGTGGGGGTCAACCCCAGCCTGACCATCACCGCCATGGCCGAACGGTTCGCCAGCCAGGTGCCGGCGAAGCACTGAAGCCGGAAAAAAACCGAATATGCTATGGCGGTCTCCCCGTTGACTACCGCCCCCAGCAGAATCGCTCACCAGATGCCCACCCCCAGAAAAACCAGCCCGGTGCGCACCGCATCTGCCAAGACTGCGGCAACCCCCAAGAAACCATCGACGCGTACGCCCAAGTCCGCGCAGCCACCCCGGGCGGAAGACGACAGCCGGCGCAGTGAACTCATCGCCAAGTCTGCCCGGCTGTTCCGGGAAAATGGCTACGACAAGACCACCGTGCGCGACATTGCGGCCGCGGTGGGCATGCAGGCCGGCAGCTGGTTCTACCATTTCAAGACCAAGCACGACTTGCTGGTGGCGGTGATGGAACAGGGCATGACCCGCTCGTTGCAGGAAATGGAGACCATCTCCGCCCAGGAGCTGCCCGCCCGCGAGGTCTTTCACCAACTGGTGCTGGCGCACTTGAAGACCCTGCTGGCACCGAAGAACGATTTCATTCCGGTACTGCTATACGAGTGGCGCTCGCTGGACAAGACCAGCCGGGCCAAGATTGCCGCACTGACCAACCGGTACGAAGCCATCTGGGACCAAGTGATCGACGCCCTGCACCGCTCGGGCGACTGGTCCATGCCAGCCAAGCTGGACCGCCTCTTCCTGTTCGGCACCCTGAACTGGACGACCCAGTGGTACCGACCCGGCTCGGGTACCAGCATTGAGGAACTGGCCGACCAGGTTGTCGGGTTCCTCCTGCGCACCGCCCCCCCAACGCGCAGGAAATAATGCCTGTTCAGGGGCGCGGTCAATGCCCCGACAGCACACGCATCAGGCGTTGCTGCAGCCACGCGGGCGTCAGGCTGGCCAGGCTGTAAAACAGGCGAATTGGCCCGGTCAGCGGGTTGTGGACGCGGCGCCGTTGGGTGCAGCGAAACACGGCTTCGGCCACGTCCTGCGCACGCAGGCGCACGCCCATGGAAGCAAACAGCCTGCTGCTGCCACGGTGCGGCGCCAGCATCGGTGTGTCCACAAAAGGGGGCAGCACATCACACACGGCAACCCCTTCGCTTCGCCATTCCGAGGCCAGTGCTTCCGTCAACCCGCGCACGGCAAACTTGGAGGCGGAGTAGCTGGCGAAATCAGGCGTGCCAAAAATGGCCGATGCCGAACTCATGTTGATCAGCACGCCACGGGCCGGCCGCAGGTACGGAAAGGCCGCATGGGCACAGTGGATCACGCCCTTGACGTTGACGTCGATGATCTGCTGGTGGCGTTGCAAGGGCAGCGCGCTGAACTTGCCCACGCTCAAAATTCCGGCGTTGTTGACCAGCACATCCAGCGGTCGTTCCGCGCAGAAGCCGGCGAGCGCCTGCCGCACCGCTTCGCCGTCGCTCACGTCCAGCACATACGGTTGTATCGACGCCAGACCCAGCTCCGTCACCACGGCCTTCAGGCCCTCGCCGTCGCGGTCGGCCAGCCCCAGCCGCCAGCCAGCACGGGCAAACCGCAGTGCACAAGCACGCCCGATACCCGACGCCGCGCCGGTGATGAACACCGATGGCGCGCTGCAAGCCACTCCCATCAGTACTCCCGCCCCAGGTTCAGGCGCGACTGGAAATTCTCCGTCACGCTGAGCACCAGGGGTCGAGCCCCCTGCAACCCCAGATCACGCAAGGAGGCGTTCATGGGGTGGCTGGAGTTTCCCAGTTGCAGCCGCACCGAGCCCGGGCGGTGCAGGCGGCTGTTGCCCCGCACATTGACCGTGGTGCGCAGGCGCTGTGCCCCCAGGCTGGAATACAGCAGCAGACTCAAGGTCGGCCCCGGCAACCCGGCGCCCATGCGTCCGCGGAGTTCGCAGATGCTGACCTCCAGCGTCACCGGGTCCGCCACGCCGGTCTCCAGATCACGCCCGGACAACTGGAACGGGATGGGGGTCACGAACTTTGGATAGCCCCAGATTTCCCGCCCGGCAGCGCAGGCCGCCGCAGTCGTCACGGGCAGGTGCTCGATATGAAAGCCCAGGACATGCTCGGGGCTCTCCACATCCCCCAGCAGGCCAAGCCAGCGCCGCCCCTGCGCGCCGCTGGGCACTGCTGGCAACGCCAGCCCCACTTCGTTGTACACACCGATGGAGGTGTCGGTGTATTCAAAGAACGCCAGGCCCACCACCGCCTTGTCTCGCCAGACCAGGCCCGGCGTCAGGCCTGTACCTGCCAGGTGCTTCTCCACCTGCGCCACCGGGCTCAGGAAAAACGCCTGCACGCAACGGGTCTTGTAGTACAGGATCGGAAACTCGACGTCGCCTTCGCTGGTCGGGCGGACCGTGCGGGGAACCTGGAAGAAGGGGTCGTTGTAAAGGGTGCTCAAGCAGTTCTCCTCGTTTTATTGGCTATGCCTCACCCAGCCGCACGGGCCAGCAGGGTTTCCTGAAAGTCTTCCACCACGCTCAGCCGGTTGATCTGGTTGGTGCCTTCAAATATCTGCGTCAGCCGGCAATCGCGGTACACCTTCTCCAGCCGGTTGGCGTGCAGCAGTGCATGGTTGCCCAGCAGGTCCTGCGCCAAGGCAATCACCCGCATGGCCACATCGGTGGCGTGAAATTTGGCCATCGAGGCAGTCCCCTGGCGCGGCGCCCAGGTCTTGGCGCTCTGCCAGACCAGCGCGCGGATGGCACTGGTCTCCGCCATCATCTGCGCCAGCGTCAGTTGCACGTCCTGGTAATGCACCAGGGCCTTTCCGCCTAGCTGCGTGCGGCAGGCAAAGTCGGCTGCAATGTCGGTGGCAGCCTGGGCAAAACCCACCGCCATGGCGGCCACCGGCGTGCGCGAGAGGTTTAGGGTTTCGCGGTTCAGTGACCAGCCTTTGCGCAAGCCACCCAGCACGTGGGAGTCGGGCACAAACACCTGGTCGAACTCCAGCTCGGCGGCCCCGGAAGCTCGCATGCCCATTTTCAACTCGGTACGCACCGGGCGGAAGCCCGGCATGTCGCGGTTCACCAGGAAGCAGGTCCACGATGCCATGCCCTCCCCCTCCAGTGCGGCAAACACGGTCAGGCTTTGGGCCAGGTCCCCCCCGCTGATGAAGCACTTGCGCCCATTGAGCTGCCAGCCACCGTCCACGCGGCTCGCCACCACGCCGGGCTGCAGCTGGGCCGCTCCCATGCCGTCTTCCACGTCAGACCCCGCCCCCGGCTCGGTGATGGCAAAGGCAAACAGGTGCGGCTCGCCCCGCTGCAGCGCGCGAAACGCCGGCAGCACAAAACGGCGGATGGTGTTGGGGTTGCCAGTCAGCAGAATCGGCGCAATCCCCAGCGTGTGCGCGCACAGCAACAGCATCTGCCCACCGCACACGCGGCTGAATTCTTCCACCTTGAGGCAGGCCCGCAACACCAGCGGGTGCCGGTATTCCCCCAAGGGGGCCGACCCCAACGGCCAGGGCAGCATGTCGGTCAGCCAGCCCGCACGGCCGGCCTCTTCCAGCAGGCTGGCCAGGGGCGCAGGAGTTGCACCGACCGGCCAGTGCGCAAGGGCATCCACTTCCAGCGCCCGCGGCGCCAGCGTACGTTCAGCAAACGCCCTGGCCTTGCGGCGCAGCGCCTGCAACGCAGACGGCAGGCGGGCCGTTTCAATTTCCCACAGCGAATCGGGGGCATAGCCCACCACGCTGCGCGTCAACCCCGACAAACCACTGGCAGCGGAGCGCGCCGACAAGGGGTGCGTGCCGGCCACATGGCCTTCGAGCGCAGGCAGTTGGGTCAAATCCACTTCTGGCATGTTCATTGCCCTCTCTCCCATTGCGCACAGCACAGCGTCAGTTCCGCCGGGGACCCAGCCAGCAGGCGCAACTGGTTGCAATCGCGCAGCAAGCGTTCCACACCGTTGTCACGCATGTACCCCATGCCGCCAAGCACCTGCATCGCATGGCTGGCGGCCATGCACAGCAGGGGATGGAGCTGCACCCGCGCCCGCCAGACATCCACCAGCAGGGGCAGGTCCGGCTCCCGCCGGCACAGCTGCTGCAAACACCCCTGCGCCAGCCACACGGCATTGCTGCCGTTCGCCAGCAGTTGCCCCACCGCAACGTGGTCGGCAATGACCTGCCCACCCTGCTTACGGACCCGGGAATAGTCCGTCGCCATAGCCACCGCCCCCTGGGCGGCACCCGTGGCCATGGCCAGCAAGCCCAGACCGTGCAGCGCCATGAGCTCAATGGTGCTGCGCCGTGACGCAGCGGCATCCACCGCAGCATCCCAATCGGGAGCTGACCGCAAGCCCAGGGTGTGCGTGGACAAACCGTCCAGGCCATGCCCGTTGGCGTGCAGCTGCACGTCGACCGCAGCACGCTCAAAACGCAGCCACTGGAAGCCCAGATCGGGTTGCCACAGGGGCATCCAGACCGCCTGCCAGTCCGGCAGGGCATGCAGCATGCGGGGTGCGCCCGCCACCGGAGGAGCCCAGCAGTCCGCCAGCTGCGCGGCCTGTTCCGAAGCCAGCACCTGGCCCGCCAGGGCCTGCACCAGCGCCTGCCGCCCGATACCCACGCGTCCGTCCAGACACACCACACCGTCACCGGCCTCGCGCCGGTACTGCCGATTGAGCCCGTGGGCCAGACCCTGCACATGCACCTGGTAGGCAAAACCCGGCGCGTAAGCAGCCAGGCAGCGTAGGGTTTCCACGGCAAACACCCGCTGCAGGGGATCCTGCGGGTCGTCCCACAGGCCGCCGGCCGGTTCGGCCGCCGCATTCAGCACGCCCATGTGCCCCAGCTGGTCGAGCAGGTCGCGCGCCACGGCGTGGGGCAAGGGAACCTCCGGCCTGGCCGTGGCATTCGCCAATGCACGCCCGGCAAAACGCTGGACCGTCTCCAGCATGGGCCCCAGATCGGCTTCGGTCAAAAACTCACTGCGCATCGGCAATCCTGTTCAAAGATGCAGGAATGCTAGGGGCCGGCCGTTGAGACGGCCATGGCGCATGCGGAAAAGAAATTGACAAATCCGGACAGGCTGGCAAGATGGCCGTCGATGGCCCACCAGATACTCAACGGCGAACTGCACGCACAACGCGCCCTGTCAGTGCTCGGCGTAGCCAGCCTCATGGACTGGCAAACGCAGGAGGGACGCAGCCGCGCCGAATTGCTGGCCGGAACCGGCATCCCCGGCGGGTTGCTGGACGACCCCAACGCGCTGATCAGCCCGCAGCAGGACATGGCCTTCTCGCGCCGCTTGCTGGAGCTGACGGGCGACCCCGCCATCGGCCTGCAGGCCGGCCAGCACTTTCGTCTGTCGTCCTTCGGCCACCTGGGCATGGCCCTGCCCTATGCCGCCACGCGGCGCGACGTGGCGACCCTGCTCATGCGCTACATCAACCTCACCTACACGCACTTCACCACCGTGCTGGAAATCGGTGCGACCTTGGGCACGGTCCGCTTCAGCGGCGGTGAGCACCTGAATGGTCTGCGGCGCTATTACCTGGACCGCGACCTCGCTTTTGTGGTGACCGTGGCACGCGAAGTGCTGGGCGGAGCCAACCCCACGCTGATCACCGCCGCACGGCTGGCGTACCCCGCACCGGCGGATCTCCGCCCCTACGACGTTTTTTTTGGCGTCCCGGTGCAGCATGGTGCAGCCCAATCCTGTGTGGAGTTTGACGCGCGCGGCCTGGACCAACCCATGCCCCAGGCCAACCTGCTGGCGCTGCGCCTGATCGAACCCGAATGCAGCCAACGCCAGGCCCGGGTCCTGGCCGGCAGTCCGCACACCTGGACGCAACGCGTCCGGCAGGCGCTGACCGCCATCGAAGGCAAAGACTACCCCACCATGGCCCAGATGGCCGTGCGCTTTCATTGCACCGACCGCACCCTGCGGCGCCATTTGCAGCAGGAAGGCCAGACCTACCAGGTCCTGCTCAACGAGGCGCGCGCTGCCCGGGCCACCGGGTTGCTGTGCAACACGACCCAATCCATCGAACGCATTGCCGACGCGCTGGGTTACAGTGAGGCCGCCGGGTTCAGTCGCGCATTTGCGCAGTGGTTCGGCGTCTCGCCGCTCAAATACCGGCAGCGGGTAAACGGCCAAACCCAGTAAACGACAGGCTGGCCGCTACTTGAACAAGCCCGTGATCGCGTTGGTTGTGGCAGAA
Source organism: Rhodoferax sp. (assembly GCA_019449595.1). Lineage (GTDB taxonomy): Bacteria > Pseudomonadota > Gammaproteobacteria > Burkholderiales > Burkholderiaceae_C > Allorhodoferax. The sequence continues at coordinate 1,260,755 of JAGRPL010000004.1, forward strand.
AAGCCTTTCTTGACACCATCCACCGCACCGCCCAGGTGAAACGGAGCCACGGCCCGGGTGGCGTTTTGCGTGAGGGCTCCCACTACCTGTTTGGCCGCCTCTGCCGGAGTGACCCCATTGGTTTTTTTGCCGATATCCACCATACGCATGTCCGACAGGGGCACCGTCAGGGTCTTGCCCTGGAGCGTTTCGGCACTGACATGGGCCCGAGCCCCTTTGATAGTGAGCTTTTCGATGATGATTTTTTTCTCGGGACTTGTGCTTTTGGGCTGCCCCGCGCTCCCGGTTTGCTCGGCAATGTAGGCCTCCACATGCCGCTGGATGGCGTCCAGGTTGCTGCGGCCCGCCGCGTATTCGTACGTGACGCTGGGCTGCTCAATGCTGATTTCATGCACCAGCACCACGTCTTTGGTCAGCGACGCCACGTCCAGCTTCATGCTGACCTGCTCGACCGACAGCGCACGCTCTGTCTTGAAACCTTTTGGGTTGCCGATTTCCAGGCCCCGCAAGGCGGCCGCCCCGTCGGCGGGCTGAATCTTGACACCGGCGAGCTTGACGGACACCCCGGTGATGTCGGGGCCGTACGTCCTGATGCCCGTTGCCACCACCCGGTCCAGCGAGGTATACAACCACCACGCACCGCCTCCCATCACAACAACCAGAACCGACAGCGCCGCCCACAACGCTTTACCCATACCGCATCTCCGTTCAACCCGGTTTCAGAAAATTATGCTGCCCACGGCAGCGCCGCACCAATCTTGCCAGAATCCGCCACCCCAACGACCGCGGACCGCTGCAATCAGGTAGAGTCCAGCGACGCCCAGCCCCTGAGCGCGCCTTTCACCCAAGCACCCCACACCATGCCCTTTCTCGCTCTCGGTCTTTCTCCCGCCCTGGTTCACGCCGCCGGTGAACTCGGCTTTGCCACGCCAACGCCCATCCAGACCGAGGCGATTCCGGCCATTCTGCAGGGTGCAGACGTACTGGGCGCCGCGCAGACCGGCTCCGGCAAGACAGCCGCCTTCGCGCTCCCCCTGCTGCAGCGTCTGCAGGACGGATTGGCGGCCGATCGCCAGCAGGCACCGCGGGGGGTGCGCGCCCTCGTGCTCGTGCCCACGCGCGAGCTGGCCGCCCAGGTGGGTGACGTGGTGCGCAGCCTGGCGCAGGCCCTGCCCCAGCCGCTCAAGGTGGCCGTGGTGTTCGGGGGCGTTTCCGTCAACCCGCAGATGTTGGCCTTGCGCGGCGGCGCCGACGTGCTGGTGGCCACGCCCGGCCGCCTGCTGGACCTGGCCCGCCAGAACGCCGTCCAGCTGTCCACCACGCGCCTGCTGGTGCTTGATGAGGCCGACCGCCTGCTCGATATGGGCTTTGCGGAGGAACTGACGCACGTGCTGGCCCTGCTGCCGCCCCGGCGGCAAAACCTGTTTTTCTCGGCCACCTTCCCGGCCGACGTGCAGGCACTGGCAGACAACCTGCTGCACGACCCGGTACGCATCACCGTGGAGGCCACCGAAACCAGCGAACCCGACATCGTGCAACGGGCCATCGAGGTCGACCCTGCCCGGCGCACCCAGCTGCTGCGCCACCTGGTCAAGGAGCAAGGCTGGAAGCGCGTGCTGGTGTTTGTGGCCACCAAGTACGCGGCCGAACTGGTCGCCGAGAAGCTTTACAAGGCCGGCATCTACGCCACGGCCTTCCACGGTGACCTGAGCCAGGGCGCGCGCAAGCAGGTGCTGGCCGAGTTCAAGAACGAGCAATGGGAGGTGGTCGTCACCACCGACCTGGCAGCCCGCGGCATCGACATTGCCAAGCTGCCGGTGGTGGTCAACTACGACCTGCCCCGCTCGGCTGTGGATTACGTGCACCGGATCGGCCGCACCGGGCGCGCCGGGGAAACCGGGCTGGCCGTCAGCTTTGTGAGCGCCGCTACCGAAGCCCACTTTCGCCTGATCGAAAAGCGCCAGGGCATGGCGCTGCCGCGGGAACAGGTTGCCGGCTTTGAGCCATCTGCACCAGCTGCAACAGCGGCCGCGCCTGCCCCGGCCGGCACAGGCGGCATCAAGGGCAAACGCCCCAGCAAGAAAGACAAGTTGCGCGCAGCGGCCGCCAAGGGCTCCTGAGCAGGGGTGGCGCGGCGCGGCGCCACCGGCCTCTTATTGCGGGTCGTCGAGAAAGTTGGCGGCGGCAGCGGCCGACGTCACACGGTCCGTGCTGCCTTCCGGCCGGGCCTGACGGTGGCCATGCTTGGCCAGGATTTCCACATAGAACTGCTCGCCGCCAGCTTGCGCCACGGCGTCCATGTGGCCGATGAGCGTGGCCAGGTGCACCACTTCAGCGGCGTCCTGCGTGGTACCGAACTTGCAGTCAAAGTCCCAGTAATCCACGCCCTCGGGCAGCGCACGCCGGCGCTCACGCTTGAGGTATTTGCGCACCTCATGCTTGACGGCCTCCAGGACGCGGTCCCGGTTCTTGCCTTCGACGGCGAGTTTGAATGTTTTTCTCATGAAAGTCCTTGCCCGTTAGGGGGCTCCCTGGATTGGGCACAATGCGAAGGGGTGATTATGCGGCGCAGCGCGGGCCAGCGGCGTTACCGCCCTCCATTACCCATGCACACCACCCACAGCACACCCAGTAAAGAAGAAATTGCCCTGCTGGTGCCCTTTGACCGCCTGGGACTGGACCGCATCACCCTGGTAGCCAACGCCGAGCAGGCACAACGCGCCTGCACCGAACTGGCCGCCAGCCAGGCCTGGGGCTTCGACACCGAATCCAAACCCACGTTTTTCAAGGACCAGGCGTCGGAAGGCCCGCACATCGTGCAGCTGGCCACGCTGGAGAAGGCCTGGGTGTTCCAGCTGCACGACCTGCCCTGCCGCGCCGTGGTGGCAGACCTGCTGGCCCAAGGCGGCTTCACCAAGGCAGGCTTTGGCCTGGGCGATGACCGCAAGCGCATCGTCAGCAAGCTGGGCGTGGAGCCCGCCGGCGTGCTGGAACTCAACACCATCTTTCGCGAACGCGGCTACCGCAAGGACATGGGCGTCAAGGGCGCCGTGGCGGTGCTGTTTGAACAGCGCTTCATCAAATCCAAGAAAGCGGCCACCTCCAACTGGGCCAACCCGCACCTGACCGAGGCGCAACTGGTCTACGCGGCCAACGACGCCTACGCCGCCATCCGCGTGTTTCACGCACTGGGGCTGGCATGAAGCCCTGGCGCATCGTTCTGGCCGGCATGGTGTCGCTGGCGGTGGCCATGGGTATTGGCCGCTTTGCCTTCACCCCCCTGCTGCCCATGATGCTGGCTGACGGCACGGTCAGCCTGGCCGGTGCCAGCTGGCTGGCCAGCGCCAACTACCTGGGCTACCTGGTGGGCGCACTGCTGTGCACCCTGCAGCCCTGGATCTGGCGGCGCCTGGGCAACCCGCCGCCGCCCCAGGGCACGGTGCTGGTGCGCGCCGGCCTGGTGGCCACGGTGCTGCTGACGCTGGGCATGGTGCTGCATTGGCCTGGGGCCTGGCCGGCGCTGCGGTTTGCCGCCGGGGTCGCCAGCGCACTGGTGTTCGTCTACACCTCGGGCTGGTGTCTGGCCCAGCTAGCACAACGCAACCTGCCCGCCATGGGCGCCCTGATCTACACCGGCCCCGGCGCCGGCATTGTGCTCAGCGGCCTGGCCGCCAGCGGCATGGTGGCCCTGCACTGGAGCGCATCCACCGGATGGCTGATTTTTGGCGTGCTGGCGGCCCTGCTCACGGCTGCTGTCTGGGGTACCTTCCACACCGGCACCAAGGCCTCGCCCTCTGCGGCGGCCACCGCCGCCGCGGTGCCCCAGCCCGCTTCCGCCGGCAAGGGCGCGGAGATGGCCCTGCTCACGGCCGCCTACGGTCTGGCCGGCTTTGGCTACATCATCACCGCCACCTTCCTGCCGGTGATTGCCCGCCAGGCCATTCCCGGCTCGCCCTGGCTGGACATGTTCTGGCCGCTGTTCGGCCTGGGTGTCGTGGTAGGCGCGCTGGTGGCCTCGCGCATCCACGGCGTGCGGGACCTGCGCCTGCTACTGATCGCCTGCTACCTGATCCAGGCGGTGGGCGTAGCCACCAGCCTCATCAGCCCCACGCTGGCCGGCTTTGCCCTGGGCAGCCTGCTGCTGGGCCTGCCGTTTACCGCCATCACTTTCTTTGCCATGCAGGAGCTGCGCCGCCTGCGCCCGGCCCAGGCCCCCGCCTACATGGGGCTGGCCACTGCCAGCTATGGCATCGGGCAGATCGTGGGGCCGCCACTGGCCGCAGCCATGCTGGCGCGCAGCCGCACGCCCGGCGAGGGCTTTACGCTGTCGCTGGAAATTGCCGCCTGCGCCCTGCTGCTGGGAACCTTGATCTATGGACTGCTGGTCCGGTTGTATCCGGTAAAAACATGATTCCTTTTTCCGTTCTCGATCTCTCTCCCATCACCGAGGGCAGCGACGCTGCGCAGTCGTTTCGCAACACGCTGGACCTGGCCCAGCACGCCGAACGCTGGGGTTACCAGCGCTACTGGCTGGCCGAACACCACGGCATGCCCGGCATTGCCAGTGCCGCCACCGCCGTGCTCATTGGCCATGTGGCCGGGGGCACACAAACCATCCGCGTCGGCGCGGGCGGCATCATGCTGCCCAACCACTCGCCGCTGGTGATTGCGGAGCAGTTCGGCACGCTGGAGTCGCTCTACCCCGGGCGCATCGACCTGGGCCTGGGGCGTGCGCCAGGTTCCGACCAGGCCACCGCGCGGGCGCTGCGGCGCAACCTGTCGTCCGAGGCCGATGAGTTTCCGCGCGACGTGGTGGAGCTGATGGACTTTCTTTCGGACACACCGCGTCAGAGCGTGCGCGCCGTGCCCGGCATGGGTACCAAGGTGCCGGTCTGGATTCTGGGCTCCAGCCTATTCGGCGCGCAGCTGGCGGCCATGCTGGGCCTGCCCTACGCCTTTGCCTCGCACTTTGCTCCGGCACAAATGATGCAGGCCATCGATCTCTACCACAGCACCTTCAAGCCCTCGGCGCAACTGGCCAAGCCTTATGTGATGCTGGGCTTCAACGTGTTTGCGGCCGATACCGATGCCGAGGCGCAGATTCTGGCCACGTCCATGCAGCAGGCCTTTGTGAACCTGCGCAGTGGCCGCCCGGGGCGCCTGCAGGCACCCAGGCCCGGTTACGCCGAGCAGGTGGGTCCGGCCGAGCGGGCCTTGCTCGACAGCGTGCTGTCCTGCTCCACGGTGGGCTCACCGGCCACCGTTCATAAGGGGCTGCAGGACTTTGTGGCGCGTACCGGCGCCGACGAACTGATGATCACCTCGCAGATGTTCGACCACCGCGCGCGCCTGCGCTCCTACGAGATCGCGGCCGAAGTTCTGCACCGCTAGCCCGAAACCATCGCAGGAACAAGATCGTCGTAGTAATAAAAACGGTGGCAGCCAGCGGCCCAGTGTGTATTGGTGGCTTTACGCGCCGCGACACCGACCACGGTGCGGCCCGCAGCCTTCAACTTTTGCGCCAGGGGCATGAAATCGCTGTCGCCGCCCACTACCACCACCGTACCAAGGTGGTTAAAACGACTCACATCCTCCACAGCGTCCAGGCACAGCCGGATGTCGGCACCGTTCTTGGCCGCGCCACCGGGCGGAAACAGTTGGATGAGCTCCATGCCGTGGTGCATCAGCACATCACGGTAGCGGCCAAAGTATTGCCAGTTGCAATAGGCGCGGTTAATGGCAACCGGCCCCAATGACGCGGCCAGTGCCACCACCGCCGCAATATCCACCAGCGGTTCCTGCACCTTGAAGCGGTTGTCTTGCTTGCTGTAGGAGCCCTCAACGCGCGCCTCGCACAGGGCGGCGTGCAGGTTTTCAAAGTCCCAATACAGGGCAACGGAGGGTTTACCTTGGCTTTCAGTCATGGGCATAGTGTCGCCGCTTCAGCCGCCAGCCCGTTTGACGGTGTGGCCCTGCGCCTTGAGCAGTTCGATCGCCCGGTCGCAATGGTCGCCTTGCACTTCGATCACGCCGTCTTTCACGGTACCGCCACTGCCACAGGCGGCCTTGAGCTGCTTGCCCAGCGCGGCCAGCGCATCGGCATCCAGCGCCACGCCCTTGACCAGCGTCACCGCCTTGCCACCGCGGCCCTTGGTTTCGCGCGAGACCCGCACAACGCCATCCCCCGCCGGCACCGGTTTTGCCTGCTTACAGGTGCACTGCGCCACGGGCAGGCGGCAATCAGGGCACATACGCCCGGCCTCGGTGGAATACACCAGCCCGCCCAGGGCAGCCAGCCCCGACAACTTATTTTTCATCACACAACCACTTAAAAAAGCACAAAATCAGGCCACAAGCGTCGTATTCATTGCGCATACAGCTATAAATACGATAGCAAAAAATCAACCCACACCATTCGCCCGCAACGGCGCTAGGTGCGCCAGCGAACAGACTGTACGTGAACGAAATCCTATTCTCAACACATCGGGAATTTTCTCGCTTCAACTCTCTTACAGGACACACACACAATGAAAACGATTCAGGGACTACTCCTTACCGCTTTTGCAGCGACCACGCTCTTGCCCATGGCAGCCATGGCGCAGACGCCAGACACAAAAAACCAGGGCTACCTGCAGGACAATGCCAGTGGCTTCGTCACGAGCGGAACCGGCCTGTGCTGGCGCACCAGCGACTGGACTCCGGCGCGTGCCATGGCACCGTGCGACCCCACCCTGGAAAAGGCACCGGTCGTCGCCGCGGCAACGTCCACACCCGCGCCGGTGCCAGTTACCGTTCCCGTAGCGGCATCGCCACAAAAAATCAGCTTCTCGGGCGATGCGCTGTTTGGCTTTGGCAAGTCCGTATTGAACCCCGATGGCCAAGTGATGCTCGACGGCCTGGTGCAAAAGGTCCGCGGCGCAAGCTATGACACGATTGTGGCAACCGGCCATACCGACCGCCTGGGTAGCAGCGCCTACAACCAGAAGCTCTCGGAACGTCGTGCCCAAGCCGTGAAAGACTACCTGGTGAGTAAAAAAGTCCAAGCCGATCGCATTGACGCGCAGGGTAAGGGCGAAACACAGCCCGTCACCAAGCCGGGCGACTGCCGCGGTGCAAAGACTGCCAAGCTGATTGCCTGTTTGCAGCCAGACCGCCGCGTGGATATTGAAATGACCGGCAGCAAAGCGGTAGCGCAGTAACCCAAAGTGAGCCCAGCGGCTCACACAGCCGCTGCAGTAACCGGAACAAAATCGGCCGACGCAATAGGTGCTATGGTCGGCCCTTTCCCGTGGTGGCGCCCGGCCCCCTCCTGAATCTTCTTGCATCCTTTAGAGGAAAAACCCGCCATGTCCGAAGCCGGAAACACGTTCGCTGACACTGCGCTCAACGCCAGTGACATGGGAAGCCAAAATGCCTTGCTGAAAGCCGGCGCCTTGCAGAACGCCATCATCACGAGCCCCAATTTCTCGCTGATTGCCACGGACGAAAAAGGCATCATCCAGTTGTTCAATGTCGGCGCCGAACGCATGCTGGGTTACAGCGCAGCCGACGTCGTCAACAACATCCGTCCGAGTGATATCCACGACCCTCAGGAAGTGATGGCGCGGGCCGAAGCCTTGAGCGCAGAGCTCGGAACCACCATTGCGCCGGGCTTTGAAGCATTGGCTTTCAAAGCCTCACGCGGCATTGAAGACATCTACGAGCTGACCTACATCTGCAAGGACGGCAGCCGGTTCCCGGCCATCATTTCCATCACCGCCCTGCGCGATGACTATGGCAGCATCATTGGCTACCTGCTGATTGGCACCGATAACTCGGCGCGCAAGCGGGTGGAGCTGGAGCTCAACCAGGCCATGGCGGCGGCCGACAAGGCCAACCGCGCCAAGTCCGACTTTCTGTCGAGCATGAGCCATGAACTGCGCACACCACTCAACGCGATTCTGGGTTTTGCCCAGCTCGTGGAAACGGGCACGCCCGCGCCGACGCCGACCCAAAAACGCAACATCGACCAGATTCTCAAGGCCGGCTGGTACCTGCTGGAACTGATCAACGAAGTCCTTGATCTGGCATTGATCGAATCCGGCCGCCTGACCCTTTCCAAGGAGCCGGTCTCCCTGGCCGAGGTCATGCTCGAATGCCGGGCCATGATTGAGCCGCAAGCCCACAAGCGCGACATCGGCATGACGTTTCCCCGGTTTCATGCCCCCCACTTCGTCAAAACCGATCGCACCCGAATCAAACAGGTTCTCATCAACCTGCTGTTCAACGCCATCAAGTACAACCGGCCCCATGGCATGGTCGCCGTGGAATACACCGTGAAGCCTCCACACGCCATACGCATCAGTGTGTGCGACACTGGCATGGGACTCGCACCCGAACAGCTGGAGCAACTCTTCCAGCCATTCAATCGCCTGGGCAAGGAGTCCGGCGCGGAAGAAGGCACCGGCATTGGCTTGGTGGTAACCAAACGGCTGGTTGATCTCATGGGGGGCGCCATTGGCGCAGACAGCACGGTGGGCGTGGGCAGCGTGTTTTGGGTCGAATTTGACCTAACAACTGCTCCTGAACTGGAGGAGTCACACCCAGAATACAACCCGCTAGCGCGTCCGTCTGCGCCGGATGGCGGTCTGCTGCACACCCTGCTGTATGTCGAAGACAACCCCGCCAATCTGGAATTGGTTGAGCAGCTCATTGCGCGCCGCCCGGACCTGCGCCTGTTGACGGCGGCCGATGGGCATCTGGGCATCGAATACGCCCGCACCCACCTGCCGGAAGTTATTCTCATGGACATCAACCTGCCCGGTATCAGTGGCATTGAGGCCATGAAAATTTTGCACGCTGATCCCCTGACCGCACACATTCCCATCATTGCACTGAGCGCCAATGCGGTGCCGCGTGACATTGAAAGAGGCATCGAGGCAGGCTTCTTCAACTACATCACCAAGCCCATCAAGGTCCGCCAGTTCATGGACGCGCTGGACGTGGCGTTGATCTTTGCACAAACACGGGCAAGCCGGTCAGCCCAGAAGACACTCCTATGACTATTTCAGAAACCGACATCCGCAACTCCCGCATCCTGGTGGTGGATGACCAGCCCGTCAACGTTGAATTGCTGGAGCAGATGCTCAAACATGAGGGCTACACCCGGGTTACGTCCACCACCAACCCGTGTGAAGTCTGTGCGCTGTATGGCGAGAACCACTACGATCTGATCTTGCTGGACCTCAAAATGCCCGGCATGGATGGCTTTGAGGTCATGCAGGCGCTCAAGGTCCGCTATCCGCAGGACTATCTTCCCATTCTGGTCATCACGGCCGAGCCCGGTCACAAACTCCATGCCTTGCAGGCTGGTGCAAGAGACTTCGTGAGCAAGCCATTTGACATGCTCGAAACCAAAACGCGCATCCGCAACATGCTGGAAGTACGCCTGCTCTACCAGGCACTGGAAAAGTCCAATCAGGTACTGGAACAAACAGTGCAGGAGCGAACCGCCGAATTGCGTGAGAGTGAAGCCCGCTACCGTAGCCTGACAGAACTGGCTTCCGACTGGTATTGGGAACAAGACGAAGCGGGCAACTTCACCCAGGTTTCCGGCCCTGTTCTGGAGATGCTGGGCATCCGTTCCGACACCACGGCGGACGACCTGTCAGGCATTGAGGGCGCCGGTTGGAACGAGGCCGAGCGCAAGGTGCTCCAAACGCGTATTGCAGCCCGGCAGCCCTTTCTGGATTTCGTCTTCAGTCGCGTCAACGCCGATGGATCCCGGCAGGAGTTTCGGGTGAGCGGTGAACCCATGTTCAGCCGGTCCGGTCGATTCATCGGCTACCGTGGCATCGGCGTGGAACTCATCGCCAGGAAGTAGCGCAGTCGCTCCAAAACTCAACGATGCCCATACCCCACAGCCCCAGCCAGAATCGCCTTCTCGCAGCCTTGTCGGTGCAGGAGTTGCAACGCCTGACTCCGCATCTGGAGCTGGTCTCCCTGCCCTTGGGTGAAATGCTCTACGAAACCGGTGGCCCGCTGCGGCATGCTTACTTCCCCACCACATCCATCGTGTCGCTGCACTATGTCGTCGACACCGGCGCATCGTCCGAAATTGCGGGTGTGGGCTGCGAGGGCCTGGTGGGCGTGTCGCTCTTCCTGGGAGGAGACACCACTCCCAGCGCCGCCGTGGTGCAAACCGCCGGCCATGCCTACCGGCTGGACCGCCATATTTTGAAGCAGGAGTTTGACCGCTCCGGGCTGCTGCAACGGCTGTTGCTCCGCTACACGCAGGCCCTGATGACACAAATGGCCCAGACGGCGGTCTGCAACCGCCACCACATGGTGGAGCAGCAACTGTCTCGCTGGTTGCTGGTCACGCTGGACCGTATCCCATCGGGTGAACTGGTGATGACGCAGGAACTGGTAGCCAGCATGCTCGGCGTGCGCCGCGAAGGCATTACCGAAGCGGCCGGCAAACTGCAGCAAGCAGGCTATATCCGCTACCGCCGTGGCCACATTGCGGTGCTGAATCGCTCCGGCCTGGAGAAACGTGCCTGCGAATGCTACGGTGTCGTCAAGAAGGAATTCAGCCGCTTGCTGGCCGATATCCAGCAACCCCCGCAAACCTGATCGCAAAGCCCCACATGGGGCCTTGCGCGTCCATCTAGAGTTGACCGTAGGCAGCTTTGCTTCCTTGATGCAACCGACCATGGTGTCACCCGCCGGTGCTGCGCATTTTCCTTGGCTACGGCGCAGGCGGCATCGCGCTTTTTCGCTGCGGTCGTTTTCAGAAGCCAACTGCACGAAATACTGGGGCGATCTGTATGACAACCGAACAAGTTCTGTGTGCGCTTGCGCACAGACGGGCGCCTCGTCCGGGGATAACCTACAGGCTCCAATCAACCAAAGGAACGACAAACATGAAACACACCAAACTCATTTCCGTACTGCTTGCAGCCTGTGCCCTGACGACCATTGTGGGCTGTGCCTCAACATCCAGGCAGGAAAGCACGGGCCAATACGTTGACGACAGCGCCATTACCGCCAAGGTCAAAGCTGCGATCTTCAACGAACCAACGCTGAAGTCAGCCGAGATCAACGTGGAAACATTCAAGGGTCGCGTGCAGCTGAGCGGATTCCTGAGCTCCCAAGCCAACATCGACAAGGCCGTGGCGACCGCACAAGCCGTTAGCGGCGTGACGTCCGTCAAGAACGACATGCGTCTGAAATAACCGGTCACTCACCGGTGACAGCACCATGGGAACCGTTGGCGGCGCCGCTATGGGCGCCGCCAGCGGCAACCAGGTCCAGTGATCACTGGTCCCTCATTGAAAGGTCAAATATGCTCTATACCATCGCCGTCATTCTTATCGTCTTGTGGCTCCTCGGCTTGGTCACCTCCTATACCATGGGCGGTTTTGTCCACGTACTGCTGGTGATCGCCGTCATCGTGGTGCTGCTGCGGGTAATTAACGGCAACAGTCCGTTCTAGACCGCATGCCGCACTGGCGTCAGGTTCTGACTCAGTCCGGCACAAAGCCCGCCGTAAATTTATTCCGGTCGGCCTCCAATTCGAAGCTCACCAGTTGCCCCATCTTGTTGTCCGCCAGCCGGCAGGCCGCAAACAGGCTGTATTTCCCCTGCAGGTAGAAGCTCGGCAAGTCAATCAGCGCGTAGGGATAGGGAACGAACACCTCGTGCGCAAAGATCTCGCGGTGCGCGTTGCGCGGCGAGGGAAACAGTTTGTAGGTATCGGTGGTAATGGTGCGTTCAGCCATGGCAGTACAGCCCAGATTGCAAAGCCGCAAGCATAGCCGTCAGTCCCAGCGGGGTGGGCGCTTGTCGATGAACGCCTGCACCCCCTCCAGGGCCGCGTCGTCCATCATGTTGCAGGCCATGGTCTGCGCCGCGTCCTGGTAGGCCGCCTCGATACCCTCTTCGAGCTGGCGGTAGAACAAAGCCTTGCCCATGGCCAACGCCACGCGGGGCTTGGACAGGATGCTATCGACCAGGCGGGCAACCTCCAGGTCCAGCAGGGCGGGCTTGGCCACCCGGTTGACCAGGCCCTGCCTCTGGGCCTGCTCGGCGTCGATGAACTCCCCCGTCACCAGCATTTCAAACGCCGCCTTGCGCCCCAGGTTGCGCGACAGGGCCACGCTGGGCGTGGAACAGAACAGGCCCAGGTTGACTCCGCTCACCGCGAACCGGGCCGTGCTGACGGCAACCGCCAGGTCGCACATGGCCACCAGCTGGCAGCCCGCCGCCGTGGCAATGCCCTGCACCCGCGCCACCACCGGCACCGCCAGGCGCTGGATGGAAAGCATGACGCGCCCGCACTGCGCAAACAGGTTCAGGTAGTAGTCCTGCGAGGGCGCTGCCCGCATTTCCTTCAGGTCATGGCCGGCACAGAAGGCCTTGCCCGCAGCGGCCAGAACCACCACGCGCACCGTGTTGTCGGTGGCAATGGCGTCCAGCGCGATCTGCAGCGAGGTGAGCATGGCCTCCGACAGGGCGTTGAACGCATCCGGCCGGTTGAGCGTGAGGGTGACGACGCCACGTGCATCGCGAGAGGAAAGGACGAGAGCTTCGGTGCTTGGGCTCATGGGCGCTCCTGAGGTGTGACACCCCATCTTACCGGCGCGCGCCCTGCAGCCCGCGGCGTCTGGCGCTATGCTTGCGCCTTTTGCGCAAAACACAGGAGCCTGCATGACGTTGTCGCTTTTCCCCCTGGGCTGGGGGCATTACCTGGCCGGTGGCCTGTTGATCGGAATCGGAGTGAGCCTGCTGTTCGTCCTGACCGGCTGGGTGGGCGGCATGAGCACCGTCTTCAGCAGCACCTGGTCGTATGTATCGAAGCGGCCATTCTTCCAGCAGAGCCGCTTTGTGGATACACGGGTCTGGCGCCTCGTTTTCGCACTGGGCCTGATCGCCGGTGCCGCCATCTGGTGGGCCGTTCAGGGCCCCGCGGGAGGCCTGAAAACCGGCGTTCCACTGTGGCAGTTGGGCCTGGGCGGCCTGCTAGTGGGCTTTGGTGCCCGGCTGGGCAACGGCTGCACCTCGGGCCATGGCATCTGCGGCCTGGGCTCGCTGCAACTGCCTTCGCTGGTAGCAGTGCTGACCTTCATGGCCACGGGCTTTGTCACCGCCAACGTGGTGCTGTTTCTGGGAGGCCGCTGACATGTCGTTCGCAAAATTTCTCGCCGTGCTGGCCAGTGGCATGCTGTTCGGGCTGGGCTTGGCGGTCTCCACCATGGTGTCGCCCGAAGTGGTGCTGAGCTTCCTGCGTTTTCAGGACTGGGGTCTGATGCTGGTGATGGGCGGCGCCGTGTGCGTGACCGTGCTGGTGTACCAGTTGGCCCCCCGCCTGCTGGGCCGCCCGCTGCTGGGCGACCACTTCTCGGTGCGCCCCTCGACGCTGGACCGCGACACGGTGCTGGGCGCGGCCATTTTCGGCGTCGGTTGGGGGATCTGCGGGGTATGCCCGGGCCCGGCCATTGCCGGCCTGGGCACGGGCAACTGGTCGCTGCTGGTGGCGCTGGCGGGCATTGCGCTGGGCGCCTACGCGCAGGGCTGGCTCAAAGATCGCCAGACCCGCGCAGCGTGAAGGTTGGGTCAGTTCAGACCCACCAATTTATCCACCTCGATCGCGGCGTCCAGCGCGTCCAGCAGGCCCTTGCGCGCCTTGCGCTTGGTGTTCTTGTGGGCCGTCATGTTGAGGCCCTTGAGTTGCTGGGCCATTTCGCCCGCCGCCGCCAGCAATTGCTCGGCCGGCACCACCCGGTCCAGGAAGCCGGCTTCCAGCGCGCCCTGAGGGTTGAACATCTCGGCGTTGATGACGGCGCGCTGGAAGGCCGGCGGCGTCAGGCGGTCCCGTGCCAGGGCAATGCCCACGTGGTGCATGGTCATGCCGATCTTCACCTCGTTGAGGCCAATATTGAACGCGCCCTCCACCCCGATGCGGTAGTCGGCCGACAGCAGCAGGAAGGCTCCCTTGGCCACGGCGTGGCCCGGGCAGGCCACGATGACGGGCTGCGGATGCGCCAGCATGCGCCGCGCCAGCGTGGAGCCCGCAGCCACCAGGTCCAGAGCGTTTTGCGGCCCCGACAGCATGACCTTGAGGTCGTAGCCGCCGCTCAGGATGCCGGGCTGGCCGGTGACGATCACCACCGCACCAGCCTGCTCGGCCTGGTCCAGCGCCCGGTTGAAGCTGGCAATCAGTTCGGGGGATACGGCATTCACCTTGCCATTGGTCAAGGTCAGTGTCGCCACACCGTCCTGCAAGCTGTACACAACCAGTTCACTCATGATCAATCTTCCGTAAATTGCAAAAGCAGCAGTCTAGCGTGTGCCGTCCGGGCGGCACGTCGTTGACCCTGGTCAATTCGGCGGCCCGTGCCGGCCCGCCCCCATCCGAAGCCCGCAGCCCATGCGGGTTCGACCTGACCACAGCCGGGCAATACCGGCATAAAATGCCGCTGCAAAGCTTTTGTTTACTGCGCCAGTAGCTATCAATTTGATAGCGCAACCGCATGCCCTGTTCAACAATGCCACACACCAGCTTGCCGCAACGGCTTGCCACACTGATCGCAGGCCCCAGCGGCCCCATGCGGGCGCGCTATGCGCCTGCGGCGGTGGCGTTGGTGAGCTACCTGCTGCTGGCTCTGATACAGCAGGGTGAGGTTTACCTCGGGCTGATGCCACAGGCGGCGTCCAACCAGCTCACGCTGGTCACCCTGCCGGGCGCCTGCATATTCTTTGTGCTGGTGCGCAGCGGCTGGAGCCGGCGCTTTGCTGCGGACCCCAGCCTGACGCTGCCGCAAATGCTGTTTGCCATGGCCGCCCTCACCTGGTCCTACGCCATCAGCGGCCCCGCGCGCGGGGCTGTGCTGTCACTCATGATTCTGGTCATCCTCTTCGGCGTGTTCGACCTGAAACCCCACGTTGCGCGCCGCCTGAGCCTTGCCGGCTTTCTCATGCTGGCCCTGGCCATGGCCTGGCGGGCGGCAACCAGCGCCCAATACGATCCGCGCGTCGAGCTGATCCACTTTGTGTTCGCCGCCGTCGTCATGCTGGCAACGTCCAGCCTGGCCATTACCGTGAGCCGCCTGCGGGCCAAGCTGGCCGCGCAAAAGAAGGAACTGAAGACCGCACTCGCATTGAACCGCGAGCTGGCCACGCGCGACGCCCTCACCGGCCTGCTCAACCGCCGCGCCATGGTGGAGGTGCTGGCACACGAGCAGTCACGCGTCGACCGCGGTGCGCAGGCCGTGTCGCTGGCGCTCATCGACATCGACTGGTTCAAGCGCATCAACGACGAACACGGCCATGGCGTCGGCGACACCGTGCTCCAGCGGTTCACGGTCGTGCTGGAAGACGAGATGCGCGCCTCCGATGCGCTGGCCCGCTGGGGTGGCGAGGAGTTCCTGCTGCTCATGCCCGATGCCGATCTGGACGCCGCCAACCAGGCGGTGGGCCGCATGCGCAACCGGATGGAACGCGAAAACCTCAGCGACATCAGCCCCGCACTGCGGCTCACCTTTTCGGCGGGTGTTGCCCAGTTCGTGCCCGATGAATGCTTCAACGCCACCATCGACCGGGCCGACCAGGCGCTGTACCGCGCCAAGGAGTCTGGACGCAACCGAGTGGAGATGGGGTAAGGCCCCGCTAGCCTGCCGGGCGCTGCAGCCGCTGCGGCCCCAGCATCTCCGGCGTGAGGCCCAGGGCGGCAATGTGGGCCGGCAGCGGCAGGCCGCGCGCCAGTGCGGCACACGCCTCACCCATGGCCGGCGCCGTCTGTATGCCATAGCCGCCCTGCGCGGCCACCCACACAAAACCGGGGACTTGCGGGTCCGGCCCGCCCACCAGTCCGCCATCGGCCACAAAGGAGCGCAGACCGGCCCAGGTGCGCTGCGGGCGCCGCATGGCCAGCGTGGTCATCTCGCCGATGCGGTGCATGGCCAGGGCAATGTCCATCTCCTCGGGCTGCACATCGTGGGGCGGCACCGGGTCGGCGTTGGCGGGAGACCCCAGCAGCATGCCGGCATCGGGCTTGATGTACCAGTCCTCCCCGGCGCTGTAGGTCATGGGCCACTGTGCGACCGCAACCCCGGGGGGCGGCGCAAACACAAAGGCCGAGCGCCGGCAGGGCTGCAGGCCGATCGGCATGGCGCCGGCCAGCTGGCCCAGTTCGTCCGCCCAGGCACCGGCGGCGTTGACCACCACGCGGGCACGCCAGGCGCGACCGTCGGTGGTCTGCACCTGCCACTGCGCGCCGTCGTGGTGCAGGGCCGCAACCCCGGCATCGCAGGCCAGCGTGCCACCATGGTGGCGCAGGCCTTTGAGAAATCCCTGGTGGATGGCGTGCACGTCCATGTCGGCGGCATCGGGCTCGTAGGTGGCGCCGGCCGTCGTCTCCGGGCGCAGCACGGGCACCATCGCACAGGCCTGCGCGCCTGTCAGGCGCCGGGCCATGGGGGATAACGGGCTGAGCACCTGCCAGTGGGCGTCCAGCGCATCCATCTGCTGCGGCGTAGCCACCATCATGGCCCCGCGCGGGCTGATCAGGGGGTGCTCGGAAAACCCCGCGGGCGGCTTGCTGTAGAACGGCAGGCTGGCCAGCGACAGCGCCCGCACCTGCGGGCCGCCATAGCTGGCCATGAACAGCGCAGCCGACCGCCCCGTGGAGTGGTAGCCCGGCTGCGACTCGCGCTCCAGCACCAGCACCCGGCCATGCGGGGCCAGCCAGTAGGCGACCGACGCTCCGGCAATGCCAGCACCCACAACCAGAAAGTCGACAGATACGGGAGCGCGAGACGTTTGCGGCATAGTGTGGTCCTCCGAGCAGACGCCCTAGTTTACGCACGCCGCCACCATGCCCCACACCACCCGTCTGGCCGACGCCATGGCCCTGCTGCAGCAAAACGCCCGCCCCGAGGAACTGGCGAGCATGGCCCGTTTTGGCATCGTGGGCGACAACCGCCTGGGCCTGTCCATGCCCGTCATGCGCCGCATTGCCCGCACCCTGGGGCGCGACCACGATCTAGCCCTGGCGCTGTGGGACACCACCATTCCCGAAGCCCGCATCGTGGCCGGCCTGCTGGCCGACCCCGCACGGCTGACCTCACGCCAGATGGATGCCTGGGCCCGGGGCTTTGCATCCTGGGACGTGTGCGACCAGGTCTGCGGTAGCGCCTTTTTGGCCTCACCCCTGGCGTGGAACAAGGTAGCGGCGTGGTCCGCGCACGAGGAAGAGTTTGTGCGCCGCGCCGCCTTTGCCCTGCTGGCCACCCTGGCGGTTCACGACAAGCAGGCACCCGACGCGCAGTTCATCGCCGCGCTGCCCCTGGTGGAGAGCGCCGCCGCCGATGGGCGCAACTTCGTGAAAAAGGCCGTGAACTGGGCGCTGCGCAACATCGGCAAGCGCAATGGGGCGCTGAACGCGGCCGCGCGGGAGGCGGCCCTGCGCATCCGGCAGCAGGGCACGCAGCCGGCGCGCTGGATTGCGGCAGACGCGCTGCGGGAACTGGAGAGCGAGGCGGTGCAGGAACGCCTACGCAAACGGTCGGGCCGCCCCCGGCCGGCCTGAGCGTCAGGTCCGCAGACTACGCTGCGAATGCGTAGATCACGTCTTCGCTTTCGACCATGTCCAGCCGGATGGTGACGTTGATTTTCTTCATGTGGGGCCCTTGCATTCAGGGGGCCTAGGCTACCCCAATCCGAACCCGCCCTACCCGATGCGGGCGCAGCATCCTTGCGAAAAATCATGCTGTGGCATTCCGCCAGATTTACAGTGAAAACCGTTGTGCGAATCCACGGGGAGAAATTTGTATGCTGAAACACCTGATTACCCTGGGCACACTCTGTGCCACAGGCGCCCTGCATGCACAGGGCTCAGCGCCCGCCGCGGCTGCCTCTGCGTCCGTGTCTGCCACGCAGGCTGCGGCACCGGCTGGCGCGTTTGTCATTCGCCCCGCAGACGCTTACGACACCTCCAAACTACCCGACGACCACTACGGCCGGCTGGCCCGCTACGGCAAGGAACTGACCGACCGCACCTTTGCCTACATTGGCCCGGAGGTCAAGAACACCAAGATGCGTTTCGCAGGCAACAACCTGGCGTGCGCGTCGTGCCATCAGGCCTCGGCGACCAAGAAATTTGCCATCCCATGGGTCGGCGCGCATGCCACCTTTCCCCAATACCGGGCGCGGGAAGACGAAGTCAGCACGGTAGAGGAGCGCATCAACGGCTGCATGGAGCGCAGCATGGCCGGCAAGAAACTGCCACTCGACAGTCGCGAGATGAAAGCCTTTGTCACCTACATGCATTTCCTGTCCAGGGACGTGCCAACGGGCGGCAAGGTCGAAGGCCAGGGTCTTCCCCCCTTCAAGGCACCGAATCGCCGCGCCGACCCCGCTGTCGGCAGTACGGTCTACGCGGAAAAATGCGCGAGTTGCCACGGTGCCGAAGGTGCCGGACTGCGGGCCGGTGCTCCGGGAAGCGCCACGGGCTACACCTTCCCGCCGCTGTGGGGGAAGGATTCGTTCAACAACGGCGCCGGAATGAGCCGCCTGCTGTTTGCCTCATCCTTCATCAAGACCAACATGCCACAGGGCACGCAATACGGCCAACCCCAGGTAACAGACGATGAGGCCTACGACGTGGCGGCCTTTGTCCTGAGCCATCCACGACCAGTCAAGGCCCATCTGGAGCGCGATTTCCCCGGACGCTGGAACAAGCCTGTGGATTCGGCTTTCCCCCCCTATGTGGACGGGGCGCCGGCCGACCAGCATAAATATGGACCGTTCGGCCCATTGCAGGACAACATGAAGGCGCTGAAGGACACCTTGATGAAGTCTTCGGCGAAGTAGACGCCGCCCTTGCGGGCGGGCATCGCAGGCTAGAGTGCCTGCGCCAGGCGTGCGATGCCTTCCTCGATCTTTGCCACGTCCGCCGTTGCAAAGCTCAGGCGCAAGGTGGCGTGATCCGGATTGCTGGCGTAGAACGGCGCACCCGGCACAAAGGCCACGCCCTTTTCAATGGCGCGTTTGGCCAATTCGCCGCCGTCGCGCACCTTGCCGCCGGCCCCCGTCAGGCGCGCCCAGACAAACAGGCCGCCCTGCGGCTGCACAAAGTCGATGGCGCCGCCCAGTTCCTTGCGCAGGGCGTTGCACAGGGCCTGCGCGCGCTCGGCGTACACCGTGCGCACATGGGCCAAGGTGGCGGGCATGCGACCGGCCTTGAGGTACTGCGCCGCGGTGGCCTGGGCAAAGGTGCTGGTATGGGCGTCACTGAACTGCTTGCACATAGTGGCCTTGGCCAGCAGCTGGGGCGGGGCAATCAGCCAGCCCACACGCAGGCCGGGACTGAGCACCTTGCTCAGGGAGCCGCAATGCGCCAGCAGCGCACGGCTGCCCGGCACGCTGGGGCTCATGGCCAGCAGGCTGGGCGGTGGTGCTTCGCCGAAGTACAGGTCGCCATAGGGGTCGTCTTCCACCACCAGGGTCTGGTACTGCACGGCCAGCTCCAGCACCCGCTTGCGGCGCTCGGCACTGAGCATGGCGCCGCTGGGGTTGCCAAAGGTGGGGATCAGGTAGACGAACTTCGGGCGGTGCTCGGCGATCAAAGCCTCAAGCTTGTCGGTCTGCACGCCATGGGCGTCGATGGGTGCGCTGATGACCTCGGCACCGTACAGGCGAAAGCACTGGATGGTGGCCAGAAAGGTGGGGCCTTCGACGATGACCTTGTCGCCGGGGCTGACCATGGTCTTGCCCAGCAGATCCAGCGCCTGCTGGCTGCCGGTGGTGACGATCAGCTGCTCGGGCGCCACATCCTTGGCCCCCTTGCTGGCCATGAAGGCCGACAGCTGTTCGCGCAGCGGCTGGTAACCCTCGGTGGCACCGTATTGCAGCGCGGCGCCGGGTTCCTGCGCCAGCGCGGCGTTGGCGGCTTCGCGGATGCCGTCCACGTCAAACATGGCGCTGTCGGGGAAGCCGCCGGCAAAGCTGATGATGCCGGGCTTGCCCAGCAGCTTGAAGAGCTCGCGGATGGCGGAGGTTTCTACGTTGTTCAGGCGGTCTGCAAAGAGAAGTGACATGGTGACGGGTCTGCAATCTGGTTTTTGGCGGTGGATGGCACGATGTTAGCGCCTGAATGGGACAATGCCCTCCTGATGAAAAAAGACCACGTAGCCCCCTTCTTCGCCACGCTGCAGGCAGCCAACCCCGAGCCGGAAACCGAGCTGGAATACACCAGCGTGTTCGAACTGCTCACCGCCGTGCTGCTCAGCGCACAGGCCACCGACGTGGGCGTGAACAAGGCCACGCGCAAGCTGTTTCCCGTGGCCCACACACCGCAGGCCATGCTGGACCTGGGGCTGGAAGGGCTGGAGAGCTACATCAAGACCATTGGCCTGTACCACAGCAAGGCCCGGCATCTGCTGGAGACCTGCCGCATGCTGGTGGAACGCCACGGCGGGCAGGTGCCGCGCACGCGCGCCGAGCTCGAAGCCCTGCCCGGCGTGGGGCGCAAGACCGCCAACGTAGTGCTGAACGTGGCCTTTGGCGAACCCACCATGGCCGTGGACACGCACATCTTTCGCGTAGCCAACCGCACCGGCCTGGGGCCTGGCAAGACGCCCCATGAGGTGGAGGTGCAGTTGCTCAAGCGCATACCGGCCGAGTACCTGGTGCACGCCCACCACTGGCTGATCCTGCACGGCCGCTACGTGTGCCAGGCGCGCAAGCCGCAGTGCTGGCAGTGCGCGGTGTCGCAGTACTGCGACTACACCCCCAAGACGCCGGCGCCGGGCTGAGCGGCGCGCGCGTCAAGCCGCCAGCGGCACGCCGTGCCGCGGGTCATCCGTCAAAATTTCAAACGCGGCGCGGTGCCGGGTCTGCAGGGTCAGGGGCGGCCGGTTCGGGCGTTCCAGGGTGACCTCGCAGGCCGCCATCTTGCTGTTGAGGCAGGTGTGGCTGCCGCCAGGCGGGTTGTAGTAGGTCAAACCCACGAAGGCCTCCCGGGGCGCATGCAGGTGGCCGGTCATGCGCACGCCGCTGCGCGGGTCGGCACTGTCGAATTGCCAGTCAAAAAACTGCCAACGCCCCCCGGGCCCGAAACGCCTGCCACAGGGTATTGAGGTGGTAGTCCTGCCCGTCCACCCGGGCCACTACCATGGTGAGCGGGGGCGACCACAGAGGGCCGAACCGCAGCCGGGCGGTGATGCATTCCAGAAAGGCGTCGGGCGTGTTATCAAAACCCACCACCTGCCCCCAGGCGTAGGTGTCGGTGTGCTGGCTGCCCCAGTTGTGGTTCTCGCTGCCTACCCAGTCGTCCACCACCATCACCGTTCCGTCCACCGTGATGCTGCCACTGAACACCACATGCGGGCGCTGCGCCACAGCCTTGGCCTTGGGAAAAGGCGCGCCGTACAGCCCGGGCGGCAGGAACAGCATGGGCGCGCCGCCACCGCGGTACTGCAGGTCCCACGCCATGGCATGCGGCTGGGTCGCCGCGCCCACCAGGCGGCCGCTTTGCAGGGTGGCGGAGCCAATCTGCACGTCCAGCCCGTGCGGGGCGAAGCGGCATTCGCGAATGGGTACCTCCTGCTTGGCGGCGCGGATCTGGTGCGTCTCACCGTTGAAGTGAATCACCCACAGCTCACCCAGGGCGTCATCCGGGCGGTCTTTCGGCGAGAAGATGGTGTAACGGATCCAGAACGCCTCGTTGCGCTGCGGGTGGTTGGCGCGCAGGAACCAGCTTTCGTAGTGCCCTGCCGCCTGGCCGCTGCGGTAGCGGGCGCCCTGCCAAAAGCCTGTGTCGGGTGTGTCCATCGTGCGCTCCCTTACGTTTGCCGCCCATCCCGTGCTAAGGTTCCGGGGTGCCAAAGACCATACGTTACACCCTGCTCTCCCTGCGCGACCTGGCCCTCTCGGCAGGCCCGTTCATTGCGCTGACCGTTGCGCTGCTGGTGCTGGCCTATGTGTGGCTGGATCCCAACCCGCCCAAGCGCGTCACGCTGGCCACCGGCCCGGCGCAAAGCGCCTACGAGGAGTTTGGCAAACGCTACGCCCGCCTGCTGGCCAAGGAGGGCATCGAAGTCGTGCTGCTGCCCTCGGAAGGGTCGGCGGCCAATCTGCAGCTGCTGCGCGACGGCAAGGCCGACCTGGGTTTTGTGCAGGGCGGCAGCAATGAAGCCGGAACCGAAGGCGACGTGCCCCTGGAGTCGCTGGGCAGCCTGTTCCTGGAGCCGATCTGGCTGTTTTACCGCGAGGCCGCCGCACCCCACTCCACCCTTGCGTTCCTGACCCAGCTCAAGGGCCTGCGGGTCAACGTGGGAACACCCGGAAGCGGCGTGCCCAACCTGATGGCCAAGCTGCTGGAGAGCAACCGCATCGCCCCCGAGTCGCTGAAGCTGTCGCAGCTAGAGCAGACACCAGCCACGGTGGCATTTCTCAACGGCAAGCTCGACGCCATTGTGTTTGCCTCGGCCCCCGAATCGCTGCTGGTGCAAATGCTGCTGCAGACGCCGGGCGTGAAGCTGATGGACTTCGCGCAGAGCGAAGCCTACTCGCGGCGCTTTGCCTTCTTGAGCCCCGCCGTGCTGCCGCGCGGCGTGGTCGATCTGGCCGCCAACATTCCCGCGCAAAACGTGCACCTGGTGGCGCCCACCACCACCCTGCTCACGCGTACCAGCACGCACCCGGCGCTGCTGCAGCTGTTTGCCCAGGCCGGCAACGAGATTCATGGCGGCGCCGGCTGGTTCAAGCACGCGCGCGAATACCCCAACATCAGGAACAACGAGCTGCCCGTGGCCAAGGAGGCCGAGCGCGCCATCCAGGCCGGCACCCCACTGCTGCAGCGCTACTTGCCATTTTGGGTGGCCAACCTGGTGGAGCGCATGTGGTTGGTCATGGGTATTATTTTGGCGGTGCTGCTGCCGCTGTCGCGCGTGATTCCGCCTCTGTATGAATTCCGTGTGCGTTCGCGCATCTTCCGCTGGTATGCCCATCTGCGCGACATCGAACAGCGCGCGGAAGACCTGCCCGACACGGCCCCGCTGCTCGACGAACTCAACCAGATGGACAACCGAACCGCCCGGATCCGCGTGCCGCTGTCGCATACCGACGAGCTGTACGCCCTGCGGGCCAACATCCAGCTGGTGCGCCAGAAGCTGCAGCGCCCCTGACATGCCCCACACCCAGACCGTTGCCGCCCTGCAGGCCCGCCACGGACCGCGCTACCGCTGGCTGTTGCTGCTGTCCGTGATGATCGGCACCATGGCGTCCATCATGTCGTCGACCATCATCAATGTGGCCGTGCCCGACATGAGCCGCTACTTTGCCCTGGGGCAGCACCACATGCAGTGGGTGTCATCGGGCTTCATGGTAGCCATGACGGTGTCCATGCTGACCACCCCCTGGCTGCTGGCGCGCTTTGGCTACCGCCGGACCTATGCCGGCGCCATCTGGCTGCTGCTGGCCGGCGGCATCTGCGGCGGCCTGAGCAACCAGTTCGATCTGGTGCTGGCCGCGCGGGTGGCCGAAGGCCTGGCTTCGGGTGTGGTGCAGCCCATTCCGGCCATCATCATCCTGCGGGTGTTTGCCTCCAACGAGCAAGGGCGCGCCAGCGGCATCTTCGGCATGGGCGTGGTGCTGGCACCGGCCCTGGGGCCCAGCATCGGCGGGCTGCTGGTGGACTGGTTTGGCTGGCGCTCCACCTTCTTCATGGTGGTGCCGTTTTGTCTGGCTTCGCTGCTCATGGCGCGGCGCTTCATTCCGGTGGCCAACCTGGGCGACGAGGCCCACCACAGCGACCCCGTCTCGCTTGACTGGCGCGGTCTGCTGCTGGCCACCATCGCCACGCTGTGCCTGCTCAACGGCATGGTCACGCTGCAAGGCGGTGCCATCACCCAGGCTGCGACGCTATTGGCTGCGTCTGTATTGGCGCTGGTGGTTTTCGTAAAATGGCAACACCGTCTGAGCCACATCCACCGCGGGCCGCACCAGCAGGCTCCGCTGATGAACCTGGCGCTGTTCCAGCACCGTCAGTTCGCCATGGGCAGCATCGTGGCCTTCATCTACGGCACGGCACTGTTTGGCTCCACCTACCTGCTGCCGGTGTACCTGCAGATGGGGCTGGGGCTGTCGCCGGCCTACGTGGGCACCCTGCTGATGCCCGCCGGCCTGGTGCTGGGCTTCACCATTGCCATGGTCGGCCGGCTGGCGGACCACCAGCCGGCCCGTGTGCTGGTGAGCATTGGCCTGCTGCTGCTGGCCCTGGGGTTTGCCTTGATGGTGACGGTGGGCCTGCGCACCTCCATCTGGGTCATCGTGGCGTGGGCCATTGTGGGGCGCATCGGGCTGGGCTTCATCCTGCCGTCCCTCAACCTGGGCTCCATGCGCGGCCTGCCCAAGCACATGCTGGCGCAAGGCTCCAGCGTCATCAGCTTCATCCGCATGGTGGGCGGCGCCAGCGGCGTGAGCCTGTGCGCCATCGTGCTGGAATGGCGGCTGGCCGTCCATGGTCAGTCGCTGGCGCACCCCAGCACCAGCCCCCAGAGGCTGTTAGCATTCAACGAATCCTTTCTGATGCTGGCCGGCATTTGCGCCCTGGCCATTGTCGCGGCCTGGCAACTCCGTGAGAAAAAATGACCCAGCACACCATGAACCATCCCCACCCCGCAGCCCCCAGCGGCAAGCGCTTCAACTTCAAGGCCTTCGTGAAAAGCGGCGCCGTGGTGCCCGCCATTGCCATCACGATCATCGGCACTGCCGCGCTCAGCATGGTGACCTACATCACGGTGTCCGCCGTGGCCAACCACGGGCTCATGCCGCGGCCGACGGCCCTGGACCAGTACACCTGCCAAGGCTTTGCCCAGCCGTTCACCATGACCTTTCGCCACGGCAAGGACGCGGTGCAACTGCACGCGGGCGCCATCACGCTGCACGGCGAGTTGATCAACGGGGAAATCCAGTGGAGCGGCCCCGCCAACGCCATCCATATGCTGGGCTTTGTCCCGCCGGTCGAAATGGTGTACGACGACACCAAATCCATCCACCTGCTCGACAGCCAGCGGGTGGAGCAGGTCTGCACGCGCTAGCGCCGCCCTTCGGCAAAGATTGCCTTGCTATCAAAAACATAGCTACCTACGCAGGTAGTACCTGTGCTGCAGGCCAAAAACCTCAAGAAAAAGCCTGCACATAGTGCTGCGCCTTGCGGCGAACCGCCTCCACGGACATGCCGGGCGCGTACAACTGGCTGCCAATACCAAACCCGGTAGCACCTGCAGCCAGCCACCCGGCCATGCTCTCGGGCGTAATGCCGCCCACAGGCCACATGTCGGTATCCGCGGGCAAGACCGATTTGAGTGCCTTCAGACCCGCGTGCCCCACCATATCCGAAGGAAAGAGCTTGAGGGCGTGCGCGCCAGCCTGCAACGCGGTGAATGCTTCGGTGGGCGTGGCAACGCCGGGCGCACTCAGCATGTCCAGTGCCACGGAACGGG
This sequence comes from Rhodoferax sp., assembly GCA_019449595.1. GTDB lineage: Bacteria > Pseudomonadota > Gammaproteobacteria > Burkholderiales > Burkholderiaceae_C > Allorhodoferax. The sequence continues at coordinate 1,286,242 of JAGRPL010000004.1, forward strand.
CAATCACCCGGGCGTCGCAATGCGGGGAAACCACCAGTCGGCCGCCCGCAGCATGCACGGCCTGCACATCGTCAACGGTCAGCACCGTACCGCCACCCACCAGCACACCCGGTGGCAGGTGCCGGGCCAGAATGTCAATGCATTGCAGCGCACCCGGACGATTCAACGGCACCTCCAGGGCCCGAAACCCGCTGTCCACCAATACCTGCCCTACGGCCAATGCCTGCTCCGGATCCAGTCCTCGCAAAATGGCCACCAGGGGCATGGCCCGCAAGTGGGCCCGTAGCTGCAGTGCCACCGTCATACATGCCTCACGATCATTTGAATATGGGCCAAGGCGGTCACAAAGGCGGCCTGTGCATCCAGAACCTCTGCCTGCAACGCCAATTGAAAGGCCGCACTCTGGTAATGGGCAGCCAGCTCAGGAGTCCCGAGCAACTGAAAGCCAGCCATGCGCTCCCCCTGCGCCGTCGTTTGCAGCACATCATGCAGTTCGCCGCCAATGAGCAAACCACTGAGATAGGCATGTGCACTGGACGCGGGCATGTCTGCGCACACCACGCGGGCGCGGCAGCCAAACAGCTGATGGCTCAAGGAGCCCTGGCTTGCCGCTTGCACGCCAAGGCGAAAAGCTGCAGCATCCCACACCTGACCGGCGGAGCCTGCAGCCGCAGCCAGGGTTCCGTTTTGGGTCAGCAAGCCAAACAACTCACCTGTCATGTAGGTGCGCAGTTGCACCACACGGCCGGCCTGTAGCTCGACCCACTTGCTGTGCGTACCCGGCAAGACAAACCAGCCGCTGGCGTGGCCCATTTTCACCGCACCCAGTAGTTGGGTTTCTTCCCCGCGCATCACGTCCGGTTGTCCCAGGGAATTGCGCACGCAATAACCCGGAACAATGACGCAGCGTGTACCCGCGGGAGCTTCCTGGACTTCAACCCAATGTTGTGGCAAGGCCTGTAGCGCAACAGCGCCACTCACGTAGGGCGCCTCTTGCCAGCCCAGGGCGCTACCCACCATGCCAGACATCACCACCAGCCCCGGATCGACCTGTAATTCCAGCAAAAGATCACGCAATGCCAGCGCAAACCGGCCCTTAGAGGCCAATGCACCTTGCGCGTCCACATGTGTGCGAATGCAGTGGCCCTGGGCGTCGAGCACGTAGGCGCGACGGTGGGTTGTGCCCCAATCAATGCCAACCAATACGGCGCTTTTTACCGGCCCCATCGCAGCACCAGGGGATTGAGCCGCCGTGCGGTTTCCAGCAATCCGGCGCGTGTGGCGGCGTGCATGGCGGGCAACGGATGGCGTGGCGCTTCGCAGGCAATCACTCCGCCTTCCTGCATGAGGGCCTTGGCCGCCAGCAGACCGCACTGGCGGTTTTCGTAGTTGATCAAGGGCAGCCATTGCTGGTAAGCACTGACGGCCTCTTCGCGCCGGCCAGCGGCATAGGCATCGACGATCATCCGGATTCCGTCGGGGTAGGCACCGCCGGTCATTGCGCCGCTGGCACCAGCGTCCAGGTCGGGCATGAGGGTAATGGCCTCTTCTCCATCCCACGGGCCTTCCACTGCTTCACCCCCCAAATGAATGAGTTCGCGCAGCTTGGCGGCGGCGCCCGCCGTCTCGATTTTGAAGTAGGACACCTGGGCAATCTCGCGGGCCATCCGCGCCAGAAAGGCGGCCGACAACGGGGTTCCGCTGGCCGGTGCGTCCTGAATCATGATGGGAATGTCAATCGCCTGGGAAACGCCGGCATAGAAGCCGTATATCTGTTCTTCCGGTACCCGGAACGTGGCACCGTGGTACGGCGGCATGACCATGACCATGGCAGCGCCCATGTCTTGCGCCTGGCGACTGCGCTGGGCACAGATGCGGGTGCTGAAATGGGAGGTGGTCACGATCACTGGAACGCGACCGGCTACGTGCTCCAGGATGGTTCGGGTCAGAGTCTCGCGTTCGCTATCAGACAGCACAAACTGCTCAGAGAAATTGGCCAGAATGCACAGGCCGTTGGAGCCGGCGTCGATCATGAAATCCACACAGCGTCTCTGGCTGGGCAAGTCCAGCTCCCCCGATTGCGTGAACGGGGTGGGAACAACCGGAAACACACCTTTGAAACGGGGCGCAATGTTTGCTTGCATGGGGTGTTCTCCTCAAATGCCGATATAGGCCGTCTTGACGGTGGTGAAAAATTCCTGCGCATAGCGCCCCTGCTCGCGCGGCCCGTAGCTGGAGCCCTTGCGTCCGCCAAACGGCACGTGGTAGTCCACACCCGCCGTTGGCAGATTGACCATCACCATGCCGGCCTGGCTGTGGCGCTTGAAATGCGTGGCATGTTTCAGACTGGTGGTGGCAATGCCTGCCGACAAGCCAAAGGGCGTGTTATTGGCTTCAAAGAGCGCCTCGTCGTACCCCTTCACGCGAATGATGCTGGCCACCGGTCCAAATACTTCCTCGCGGTTGATGCGCATGTCTGCGGTGGTGTCGGTCAGCAAGGCGGGTGCCATATAGAAGCCTTCCGTGGCACGTTGCAGCCGATCACCACCGGCCACCAACTGCCCCCCCTGCGCTTGCCCCAACTCCACGTACCGCATGTCTTGCTCCAGCTGGGCGAGTGACGACACGGGACCGATATCGGTTCCGGCCTCCAGGGCGTCGCCTACCTTGAGCGTCGCCATGCGGGCCGTGATGGCCGCTACAAACTGGGGGTAGATACCTTCCGTCACGATCAAGCGGCTGGACGCCGTGCAGCGCTGGCCGGTGGAATAGAACGCGCTTTGCACGCTAAGTTCCACCGCCTGGGCCAGGTTGGCGTCATCCAATATGACCTGCGGGTTTTTTCCGCCCATTTCGAGCTGCACTTTTTTCAGACTCAGCGCGCACTGCTGCGCAATGCGGGCGCCCACGCCCTGCGAACCGGTGAAGCTGATGGCATCCACCCCCGGGTGGTTGACCAGCGGGTCGCCAATGACACTGCCGCGCCCCATGACGAGGTTGAACACCCCCGCTGGAATGCCACTTCGGCTGATGATCTCCGCCAGTTCCCAGGCACAGCCGGGCACCAGGTCTGCCGGCTTGAAAACCACACAGTTGCCATAGGCCAACGCAGGCGCAATTTTCCAGGCCGGAATGGCCATGGGGAAATTCCAGGGTGTGATGATGCCCACCACGCCCACCGGCTCACGCGTGATCTCCACGCCAATGCCGGGGCGCACCGAGGGCACGACCTCACCGGCCAGCCGCAGGCACTCGCCAGCAAAGAACTTGAAGATGTTGCCGGCGCGGGACACCTCGCCAACGCCTTCGACCCGGGTCTTGCCCTCTTCGCGAGCCAGCAAGGCACCCAGCTCATCGCGGCGCGCCAGGATCTCAGTGCCAATTGCGTCCAGGGCGTCCGCCCGCGCCTGAATGCCGGACATGGACCACACCGGGAATGCAGCGCGCGCTGCCTGCACGGCCGCATCCAGATCGGCGGCACTGGCCTGGGCGTATTCGCCCAGCACATCGGCCAGATTGGAAGGATTGATGTTGGGCGTGTAACTGCCACCGGCCAGCCATTGGCCGCCAATGAGGTTGTCGTGTCGGGGTGTTGTATGCATGGGGTTTGGAGAAACGTGAAAGTTAGGTCAAAGGCTTGACGCGCCACTCAACGTGCAGGCGCAGGCACTCACCCGCGGCGAGCACTTGCAGACCCGGGTGCCCCGGTTGGTGGAACGCATCGATAGGGTGGGTAACCGGTTCAAAACAAAACGCAGGGCCTGCGGGTGGGCGGTACAGCAGGCAGTAGCCTGGGTCATTGGCGGCGCGGTTCTGCACTTCTGGAACACGCATGTGCAGTTGCAGCCGGTGCTCGGGCCAGGTGATGCGGGCCTCACCGCACCAGCCGGTGTAGGCGTTGTCGACCAGGGTGCCGTTGACGTCCATGCCCCGGCGCGGATCCCACGTTGCGGGAAATTCCCGGGTGTGCACTGTGGGCAAGGGGTCCACGCCACTGTGCCAGACCCCCTGCACATCGGTTTGCAACCGGGTCTGGAGATTGCGTTGAAACCAGGGGTGCAGGCCCAGACCGTAGGGTAAGGAAACCGCGCCCCGGTGGGTCACGCTAACCGTCTGGTCCAGCCCCCCCGGCAGCAGGCGAAAGGTCTGCGTGGCCTCGTACGCATACGGGTTGCCTGAAAAGTAGTTGGACACCAGCGTCATCACCATCGTGTCCTGGTCGGGCTGGGTCAAAGTCCAGGGTTGCAGCCAACCGTCACCGTGAATCGGATAGGGCTCGCCCACACGGTTCGGTGCCATGGGATGCACAACGCCGCCGTGCTCGAAGCCACCGCCGCTGATGCGGTTGGACCAGGGCAACATGGCGAATGAGGCCAGCGAATAACGGTCGGGGTTAAGTCCATCCCAGGGACGCCACACGTCAAAGGGGGTACCGACGGACGTCCCCTCGCCATTCCATTGCCAGGCAGCAACGCCACCGCCCAGGCTGGGTACCAGGCCCAGGCGTTGTTCGGCGTACTCAAGCCAAACCACCGGATGTTGAATGGGTTGCGTCATGGGTTCATCCTGCAAAACAAGACGGCGGCAAGCCCTGCCCGTCTACCTCCACGACAAACAGGCCACCGGCCAATGGTTCGGCGGCCAATTGCGCCGCGGTAAGCCCCGTGCAGGCGCTGCTGATGAACAGTGTGGAAAGCGCCGGTCCACCGAAGGTACAGTTTGTAATGTGACGGGTAGGCAGCGTGACCCGTGCCAGTTCCGCAGCCGTTACGCCGTCGTGGCAACTTACGCAGGACGCGCCCCAATGTGCAATCCACAAGCGCCCTGCTGCATCGGTCGTCATGCCATCCGGAAATCCGTCACCCTTGGCAAATGTCAACCAGACGCGCCGGTTGCCAATGGCACCACTAATGGGGTCAAAATCAAACGCGTGCACCTGGCCCTGAACGGTGTCATTGAAATACAGCGTGCGCCCATCCAGCGACCAGGTCGGGCCATTGGTTACCGCATAGCCATCTGCCATGCGCGCGCACTGCCCGTCCGGCGCGTAGCGGTACAAGGCCCCTGTGGGCGCCTTGCCGTCAACGTCCATGGTACCGCCCCAAAAACGGCCTTTGGCATCGCATTTGCCGTCGTTGAAGCGGTTATGTACACGCTCGGATTCAGGCTGGTGCAGAGGTTGCAGGGTTGCGGTTTCCAGATTGAAAAACGCGAAACCACGGCGCAGGGTCACCAGCAACTCTGGAGCATTTGAACGCTCTGCCACGGCAGATATTTCTTCCGAAAACGTCCAGCTGTCCCGCGCCTGCGTGGCCGGATGGTAGCGATGCAGCTGGCAGCCCACAATGTCCACCCAGAACAGGGCCTGGTGCCGCACCGACCAGAGCGTACCCTCGCCCAAACCGGCCGCTGCCGCCCATACACAGTGGGGGGCTGTGCGTATGCGAGGTACGGCGTTCAATGCGATTCGCGTGGCACGTCTGCACCACTTCCGCCCACCAGAAAGTCCAGATCAGCACCCAGGTGCGCTTGCTGTACGTGCTCCACATACAGTTTCTGGTAACCCCGGTTGGGATGCACTGGCGGCTTCCAGCTCTTGCGCCGGATGGCCAGCTCCGCCTCCGACACCTCCAGATGCAAGCGGCGTCCGGCCACGTCCAGTTCGATCATGTCGCCGTCCTGTACCAGGGCCAATGGGCCACCGGCGGCGGCCTCGGGGCTGGTATGCAACACCACGGTACCGTAGGCGGTTCCGCTCATGCGGCCGTCACTGATACGCACCATGTCGGTAATGCCTTTTCTCAGCACCTTGGGCGGCAGTGGCATGTTGCCAACCTCAGCCATACCGGGGTAGCCGCGCGGACCACAGTTTTTGAGCACCATCACGCAGTGCTCGTCAATGTCGAGCGCATCGGTGTCAATACGGGCGTGAAAATCTTCAATATCTTCAAACACCACGGCCCGCCCGCGGTGCTGCAGCAGGTGCTTTGATGCCGCCGAGGGTTTGATGACCGCACCATCTGGCGCCAGGTTCCCGCGCAGCACGGCAATACCCGCTTCTTTCATGAACGGCGCGTCTGGCGTCTTGATGACATCGCGGTCGTAGCAAGGTGCCTGTGCGATGTTGGCACCCAGGGTTTTGCCGTTGGCCGTGATGCTGTTCAGGTGCAACAAGGGTTCAATTTCCCGCAGCACAGCAGGCAGGCCACCTGCATAGTAAAAATCTTCCATCAGGTACTGCCCCGACGGCTGCAGATTCAACAGACACGGCACTTCGGCACCCAGGCGGTCCCAGTCGTCCAGATTCAACTTCACGCCCATGCGTCCGGCAATCGCAATCAGATGAATGACTGCATTGGTGGAGCCGCCAATGGCTGCGTTGGCGCGGATGGCGTTCTCAAACGCCTGACGGGTCAGAATCTGCGACATGCGCATGTCCTCCTTGACCATCTCGACAATGCGCCGCCCCGTCATTTGTGCCAGACGGTTACGCCGGGTGTCGGCGGCGGGAATGGCGGCATTTTCGGGCAACGACATGCCCAGCGCCTCCACCATGCTGGCCATGGTGCTGGCCGTACCCATGGTCATGCAACTTCCCTTGGAGCGGTGCATGCAGGATTCCGCCTCAGTGAATTCGTTCATGGTCATCTCACCAGCGCGCACCATCTCTGACATCTGCCACACACCGGTTCCCGAACCGATATCCTTGCCCCGGAACTTGCCATTGAGCATGGGACCGCCCGACAAGCCAATGGTGGGCAGATCGCAACTGGCGGCACCCATCATCAGTGCCGGGGTGGTCTTGTCGCAGCCCATGAGCAGCACCACGCCGTCAATCGGATTCCCGCGAATGGACTCTTCCACGTCCATGCTGGCCAGGTTGCGAAACAGCATGGCGGTGGGTCGCAGCTGCGTTTCACCCAGCGACATGACCGGGAACTCCAGCGGAAAACCGCCGGCCTCGTAGACGCCACGCTTGACAAACTCGGCCAACTCACGAAAGTGCCCATTGCAAGGCGTCAATTCGCTCCAGGTGTTGCAGATGCCAATGACGGGTCGACCATCGAGTTCATCGTGCGGATACCCTTGATTTTTGATCCAGCTGCGGTGCATAAAGCCATCGCGGTCGGTCTTGCCGAACCAGCCCTGACTGCGGCGAAAGGGGTGTTTGATGGAATCCATTCTTCGTCATCCTCTGAATTGCTCTGTGGGTTTTTGGCGGCCGTTTGGGGCTTGACAAAGGGCATCCTATCAAGGCACATTGATAAAGAAAAATCATAAAATTTATACGTGACATATCTGAATTGCAATACATAAAGGACACTCCTATGACGGCCCTATCCACTTTCCCGAACCAGTCTCCTGCCCTGGCACTATTTCCCAGTCTGCGGGGCAAAAGGGTCTTCATCACAGGCGGTGGAACGGGCATTGGTGCCGCCATGGTGGAGGCATTTGCGGAACAAGGCGCGCAGCTTGCCTTTGTCGACATGGCAGAAGCGGAGAGCCGTGCCCTGACACAGCGAATCACCGACGCGGGACACCCGCCACCGTGGTGGCGCGTGTGCGACGTGCGCGATATTGCCGCTCTGCAGCACACCATGGAGCAGGCCATCACCGAGCTGGGTGACTTTTCGGTGCTGGTCAACAACGTGGCGAGGGATGATCGCCACAGTCTGGAATCCGTCACGCCGGAATACTGGGATGAACGCATGGCCGTTAATCAGCGCCCGGCCTTCTTTGCCATTCAATCCATCGTGCCTGCAATGAAGCGCCTGGGTGGCGGCTCCATCATCAACCTGGGCTCAACCGGCTGGCAAAGCAAAGGCGGTGGCTACCCCTGCTACGCCATCGCCAAGTCGTCCGTCAATGGCCTGACTCGCGGACTGGCAAGCAGCCTTGGTGCGTACCGTATCCGCGTGAACACGGTCTCACCCGGCTGGGTGATGACCGAGCGCCAGATCAAACTGTGGCTTGACGCGGAGGGCGAAGCGGAGATCAAACGCAACCAGTGCCTGCCCGACAAGCTGCAACCCTCGGACATTGCGCGCATGGTGCTGTTTCTGGCATCCGACGACGGTGCCATGTGTACGGCTCAAGAGTTCAAAGTGGATGCCGGCTGGAACTAGGCCACGCCTATTTCGCCACTGTTTTAGGGTTTTTACCAATTTATATATTGATATCACTAATCATCAAAAATCAATTGGTTGAACATGTCAGCGCTGCTTATGATCCGCCATCTTTCGTTCCATGGGAACCAGATCCGGCGTCGAATCGAATACGGGCGGTCGCGATGCCAAATGCCAGCCCCGTTTCAATTAAGGAGACAACATGAAGATCAATAAACGCACGCTGATTGCCACACTCGCTGCGACGCCGTTGCTACTTGCCTTGCCCCACGCCGCATTGGCCCAAAAAAAGATCGTCCTGGGCTTCAGCCAGATTGGCGCCGAGAGCGAGTGGCGCACTGCCAACACCAACTCCATCAAGGACACGGCAGCCAAGGAAGGTATTGATCTGAAGTTCTCCGATGCGCAGCAAAAACAGGAAAACCAAATCAAGGCATTGCGCTCGTTCATCGCACAAAAGGTGGATGTCATTGCATTTGCCCCGGTGGTCGAGTCCGGTTGGGACACCGTGTTGAAGGAAATCAAGGCCGCAAAGATTCCCGTCATCCTGACTGACCGTTCAGTGGACTCCAAAGATACCTCGCTGTATGTGACGTTCATGGGTTCTGACTTCACCGAAGAAGGCCGGAAGGCTGGCCGCTGGTTGCTCGAAAAAGTTAAAAACACCAGCGGCGATGTAAACGTCGTTGAACTGCAGGGAACCGTTGGTTCCGGCCCCGCAATTGATCGCAAGAAGGGGTTTGAGGAAATCATCAAATCAGAGCCGCGCATCAAGATCATCCGCTCACAAACTGGTGACTTCACGCGCGCCAAAGGCAAGGAAGTCATGGAAGCCTTCCTGAAGGCAGAGGGGAAGAAAATCAATGTGCTGTACGCACACAACGACGACATGGCCATTGGTGCCATTCAGGCCATCGAAGAAGCGGGGCTGAAACCCTCCAAGGACATCACCATCATTTCGGTGGATGCCGTCAAAGGCGCCTTTGAAGCCATGATGGCCGGCAAGATGGACGTTACGGTTGAGTGCAGCCCTCTGCTGGGGCCCCAGTTGATGGCCGCTGTCAAGGACCTCAAAGCCGGCAAGACCCTGCCTCGGCGTATCGTCACGCAAGAGGGCATCTTTCCCATGGAAGTGGCTGCCCGGGAGTTCCCCTCGCGCAAGTACTGATGTTCGTACCGACTGAAAGCGATGCGCGGGCCTGCGGGCCCGCCTTTTATTCCCGGCAGCCTCACCGTGCAATCTGATTCCCTCCATTGCGATTCCCAGCCCGCCCTGCATCTGCGGGGCGTGACCAAGCAGTTCGCTGGCGTACAGGCGCTCAAGAACGTGAGCCTGCGTTTGTTTGCTGGTGAGGTACATGCCCTGATGGGGCAAAACGGCGCCGGGAAATCCACGTTGATCAAGGTGCTCACCGGAGTACACCGGGCAGACCAGGGCGAGATGCTGTTGGGCGGCCGGCCCATATCTGCCGCCTCGACCCTGGAATCCCAGCAGCTGGGCATCAGCACGGTGTACCAGGAAGTCAACCTCTGCCCCAACTTGACGGTGGCCGAAAACATCTTCGCCGGGCGCTACCCCCGCAAGGGCGCAAGGTATGGCTGGGCTATCGACTGGGTGGCCATGAATGCCCAGGCACGCCACTGGTTGCAGCGACTGAATCTGCAAATTGATGTGACACAGATGCTGTCGAGCTACTCGGTGGCCGTGCAGCAAATGGTGGCTATCGCGCGGGCGCTCAGCATTTCGGCCCAGGTTCTCATTTTGGATGAACCCACCTCCAGTCTGGACGACGAAGAAGTGGAGCGCCTGTTTGGCGTTCTGCGCCAGTTGCGCGACGAGGGGATGGCCATCCTGTTTGTGACCCACATGCTGGACCAGGTCTACGCTGTGTGCGAACGCATCACGGTACTGCGCAACGGTGAACTGGTTGGTGAATACCGCACGTCCGAGCTGGGGCACTCTGCCTTGATAGCTGCCATGGTGGGACGCGAACTCGTGCCCGCCAGTGCCGAACAGCACACGCGACAGGGCGCTGCGCTGGCGCACGCACCTGTTTTGCTGGAAGTACAAGGCCTGGCACGCCAGGGTCACCTCAAACCCCTGGACCTGACACTGCGCCATGGTGAGGTGGTGGGCTTGGGTGGGCTGCTGGGGTCTGGGCGAACCGAACTGGCGCGCCTGTTGTTTGGCCTGGATCGCCACGAGACTGGCTCCATGAGCATCCAAGGGGCGGTCGTGCAACTGGAGTCGCCGACACAGGCCATTGCCCACGGTTTGGCACTGTGCCCGGAGGATCGCAAGGCCGATGGCATCATCTCCGAGTTGTCGGTGCGCGAAAACATTGCACTGGCATTGCAGGCGCGCCAGGGCCTATGGCCCTGCATGTCACCGGCACGCCAGTCCGAGATGGCGCTGCGTTACGTCAAGGCGCTGGGCATCAAGACTGCTGACATCGAAACACCCATCAGCCAGCTCTCCGGTGGCAATCAGCAAAAAGTCATCCTGGCCCGCTGGTTGGCGACTCAACCGCGCTTGCTGATTCTGGACGAGCCAACGCGCGGAATCGACATTGCCGCCAAACAGGAAATCATGAACGAAATACTTTTGCTGGCCCGCGAAGGCATGGCCGTACTGTTCATCTCGTCGGAAATGGACGAAGTGGTGCGTCTGTCAGACCGTATTGTGGTGATGCGTGACCGCGCAAAAATTGGCGAGTTGCCTGCCGGAAGCACCGACCACGCGGTGTACGCCATGATTGCGGGGCATGCATGAAGCGCCTGGCCCATCATCCCCTGTTCTGGCCATTGGTGACACTGGTGCTGATTCTGCTGGTGAACGCCAGTCTGAACCCAGGCTTCTGGACGCTGCAATGGCGTGACGGTCACCTCTACGGCAGTCTGATCGATATCCTGAACCGTTCAGCCGCCCTGATGCTGGTTGCATTGGGAATGACGCTGGTCATTGCCACTCGGGGCATTGATATATCCGTGGGCGCCATCGTGGCCATCAGTGCCTCGGTTGCCGCGCTCATGGTTGGTGGCACATTGGTCATCCACAACGGCGTGGCCAGCCATGTCAGCCGTTTCCCCATGCCTGCAGCCATTGGATGCGCCCTGGCAGTGGCACTGGCCTGTGGCTTGTGGAACGGCCTTCTGGTGGCCCGTCTGGGCCTGCAACCCATTATTGCCACACTTATCCTGATGGTTGCCGGCCGTGGCATTGCCCAGCTGGTGACCAACGGACAAATCGTGACGGTCTACTACGAACCCTTTTTCTACATTGGCAACGGCTACCTGGCTGGGCTGCCTTTTGCACTCTTCATCGCCCTGGCGGTGTTCCTGATCATGCAACTGGCAGTAAAGCGCACCGCATTGGGACTCTTCATTCAGGCCATCGGCATCAACCCGGCTGCGGCCCGGCTGGCGGGCGTGCGCGAACGGCTTATCACCATCTGCGTCTATGCGTTTTGTGGCTTGACTGCGGGCGCCGCCGGTTTGATCGTGAGCTCCAACGTCAAGAGCGCCGACGGCAACAATGCCGGTTCACTCATGGAGCTGGATGCCATTCTGGCCGTCACACTAGGCGGCACCTTGCTCACCGGTGGACGCTTCAGTCTGGCCGGCAGCATGCTGGGCGCGCTCATCATCCAGGCGCTCACCTCCACCATCTACTCCATTGGCGTTCCGCCAGAAATCAACCTGGTGGTCAAGGCGGCCGTAGTTTTTGTGGTCATGCTCATGCAGTCCGCAGAGTTTCGCCAAGCGGTGCGTGGCTGGACGGTGCGCCCCGCACAACAAGGCGGTGTGGCATGAGCAAGGATGCGGCCATGGCTATGCCAGCAACCAGATCTGCACCGCGCTGGCAGTTGGACGCCCAATACCTGCCACTGGCAGCCACCGTTGCACTGTTTGCCCTGATGGCCAGCTTCGGTTCCTTCATGTACACCGGTTTTTTTTCTGCTCAGGTGTTTTTGAATCTGCTGATCGACAACGCTTTTCTGATCGTCGTGGCCGTGGGCATGACCTTTGTCATTCTGGCCGGTGGCATTGACCTCTCGGTAGGTTCTGTGGTGGCACTGAGCACCATGGTCTGCGCGACGCTGGTGGAGCGCCACCACTGGAGTCTGCTGTGGGCCATTCCCTTGGTACTGGCCATGGGAACCCTGTTTGGCGCATTGATGGGCTGGCTGATTCAACGCTTTCGCCTGCAGCCGTTCATCGTGACGCTAGCGGGCATGTTTCTGGCCCGTGGCCTGTGTTACCTGATCAGCATCGACTCCATCAGCATCACCAACGCGAGCTACACCGATCTGGCGCAAATGCGTATTCCCCTGTGGGGCGATTCAGCTGCACTGTCGCTGAGCGCCATTCTGGCCGTGGGTGTCGTGCTGGTGGCCATTTTCATGGCCCACTACACCGAATTTGGCCGCACGGTTTACGCACTGGGTGGGAGCGAGCACTCAGCCCTGCTCATGGGCTTGCCGGTAGCGCGCACGATGGTGCTGATCTACACCTTGAGCGGGTTTTGCTCCGCCTTGGGCGGCATCGTATTCACCTTCTACACGCTTTCCGGTTACGGTTTGCACGCCGTTGGGCTGGAACTGGATGCGATCGCAGCGGTCGTGATTGGTGGCACCCTGCTCAGTGGTGGCGTGGGCTTTGTGGTGGGCAGCCTGTTTGGCGTGCTCACACTGGGCATTATTCAGACACTGATCATGTTTGACGGATCACTCAGCTCCTGGTGGATGCGCATTGTGATTGGCGCATTGCTGTTTCTGTTTTGTCTGCTGCAGCGGATATTTGAATCACGGCGGCGCTGACAACACCCAACAACTGCAGGGACCGTCGCCATCAGTCGGCTGTGCCCACCCGCTTGCCATAAACGGTGAAGGCAGAGGCCTTGATCGCCCGCAGCATCACATTGGCGGCAGGTGACAACAAACGGTCACGCCGGGTAATGACACCAAATGAATCCATCTGGCACGGCAGCGCCATGGGCAGGATAGCCATGATGCCGTGCTGGGCGTAGTACCGCGCAACATCGGTAGCAAGCACGCTGATCATGTCGCTTTGCTGCAGCATCTTGGTCGTAAACAGCAACGCTCCAGTCTCAATCACGTTCACTGGAGCCTGAACACCGACCTCTTGGAACATCAGGTCAAAGCGGTGACGCAGGACACTGCCAATCGGTGGCACGATCCAACCCGAGTCGACGACATCGCGCAAACCCAAACGGTTTTTGCGCAACAAGGGGTGGCCGGGGCGGGTCACCGCGCACACGGGCTCGTCCGTGATCACCTCATAGCGCAGATCGGTCTTGTCATGCTGGGCAAAGAGCCGGGCAACCAGAATGTCGAGCTTGTTCTGGTTCAGGCGCTCCATCAACACGTCACTGGTTTCGATCTGCAAAGACACATGCAAGTTGGGGTGCTCCGCTTTCACCCGCGCCACTGCATCGGGAAGCAGCACCAAACCCGGTGACGTGATGGCGCCCACACTCACCTGCCCCAGCTGTCCCGACTTGGCCGCCTGCAGTTCGTCGTGCGCCTGGTTCAGCGACGCCAGCGCTACACGCGCATGGCGGATCATGGTTTCTCCGTACCAGGTGGGCCGCATGCCGCGCGGCAAACGGTCAAACAGCGAGACTTCCAGCACATCCTCCAGGTCTTTCAGCAACTTGGAAGCCGCTGGCTGCGTCATATTGAGCACCTGCGCCGCACGATGGATATTGCCCTCTTCGGCCAGCGCAACCAGCAGTAGCAACTGGCGCGTTTTCAAGCGCGCCCGGATAAACCAGTGGTTGTAGTTTGTCATCTGCTTTGCTTTCGTTTAATCACAAAATCAAGGGTTTACCACTATCCGCTTTTTGACATCAAATGCGGCCAAATATCTATTAGAAGATTATCAGTCCAATCCGTATCATGCGACATCTTTGGCCATCGGACGAAGACAGATGAGAACAATCAAATACCCAACAGGAGACAAACAGTGAAGACACGCAGAACTACTCTCAAGGCGGTGGCCGCTGGCCTGGCACTCGGTTTCGCACTGCTTGCCCCGCACGCCCAGGCACAGGACAAGGGCCTGATCGGCGTGGCCATGCCCACCAAGACCTCGTCCCGCTGGATTGCCGATGGCAACAGCATGGTCAAGGCCCTGGCGGACCGGGGCTACAAGGCCGATCTGCAATACGCCGATGACGACATTCCCAATCAGCTCGCCCAGATCGAAAACATGATCACCAAGGGGGTCAAAGTGCTGGTCATTGCGGCGATTGACGGCACCACGCTGTCCAACGCCTTGCAAAAGGCGGCCGACAAGGGCATCAAGGTCGTAGCCTATGACCGCCTGATCGTGGGCAGCAAGAATGTGGATTACTACGCCACCTTTGACAACTTCCAGGTCGGCGTGCTGCAAGCCCAGGCCATTGAAAAAGCACTGGGCCTGAAAGAAGGAAAAGGCCCGTTCAACATTGAATTGTTCGGCGGTTCGGCAGACGACAACAACGCCTTCTTCTTTTACGACGGCGCCATGTCGATACTGCAACCCTACATCGACAAGGGCAAATTGGTGGTGCGCAGCAATCAGCTGGGCATGAACAAGGTCTCGACGCTGCGCTGGGACGGGGCGGTGGCCCAGGCCCGAATGGACAACCTGCTGAGCGCGTACTACGGCAAAGCCCGCGTGGACGCCGTGCTGTCGCCCTATGACGGGCTAAGCATCGGCATCCTGTCGTCCCTCAAGGGCGTGGGCTACGGCACTGCGGCACTGCCATTCCCCCATGTTACCGGCCAGGATGCCGAAGTTCCATCCATCAAGTCCATGATCCGCAAGGAGCAGGGGTCCACCGTATTCAAGGACACCCGCGAACTGGCCAAGGTCACAGCTGGCATGGTGGACGCCATGTTGAGCGGCAAGAAAGTGGAAATCAACGACACCAAGACCTACAACAACAAAGTCAAGGTAGTACCGTCCTATCTGCTCAAGCCTGTCAGTGTGGATTTATCCAACTACAAGCACATCCTCGTTGACAGCGGGTACATCAAGGAAGAGCAACTCAAGTAATGGCGTGATCTGAGACGATAGGCCCTGTGCCGCACATGCACAGGGCCTTTTTCATGATTGAGGCGATATGACAGACCCCATCCTTGCAGACCCGATTCTTGAAATGCGCGGAATGAAAAAATCATTCCATGGCGTGAAAGCCCTGAGCAATGTCAACCTCACCGTGCACGCAGGGCAGATTCACGCCATTGTTGGCGAAAACGGCGCGGGCAAATCGACGTTGATGAAAGTACTCAGCGGGGTGTACCCGTATGGCGAATACGAAGGCGAAATCCGTTTCATGGGCCAGGAGTGCCGCTTTCGGGGCATTGCCGACAGCGAGCATCAGGGCATCATCATCATCCACCAGGAACTGGCGCTGGTGCCTTTGTTGTCGATTGCCGAGAATATTTTTCTGGGTAATGAACAGGCCCACCATGGCGTCATTGACTGGAACGCCACGTTTCTGAAAACCCAGACCTTGCTGTCCAAGGTAGGCCTGAAGGAAGCGCCCGGAACCCTGATTACCAACCTCGGTGTGGGCAAGCAGCAGTTGGTGGAGATAGCCAAGGCGCTGTCCAAGGAAGTCAAGCTGCTGATTCTGGACGAGCCCACCGCCAGTCTCAATGAAACCGACAGCGACGCCCTGCTGGCGCTGTTGCTGGCGCTCAAGCAGCAGGGTATTGCCTGCATCCTGATATCGCACAAGCTCAACGAAATATCCAAGGTGGCCGACGCCATCACTATCCTGCGCGACGGTTCCACGGTTGCGTCACTGGACTGCCGGGCTGAGCCCATCCGTGAAGACCGGGTGATCCGTCACATGGTCGGCCGTGAAATGGCGGACCGCTACCCACGGCGCACACCGCAGATTGGCGAGACGGTGTTCGAAATCCGCAATTGGCGGGTCCACCACGCCGAGCATGCCGATCGGGTCGTCATCAAAGACGTGGGTCTGCACGTCAAACGCGGCGAGATAGTCGGCATTGCCGGCCTCATGGGCGCAGGCCGCACCGAGCTGGCCATGAGTATTTTTGGCAGAACCTACGGCCAGGGCATCAGCGGCCAGGTACTGGTCCATGGCAAGGAGGTAGACACCAGCACGGTGCAAAAGGCCATTGACCATGGCATTGCCTACGTGACCGAAGACCGCAAGGGCTACGGCCTGGTGCTCGAAGAGACCATCGCCTGGAATACCACACTGGCCAACCTGACGGGCGTCTCCCGCCAGACCGTCATCGACGAAGGGCAAGAGTTCCGGGTAGCAGAAGACTACCGACGCAAGCTTAACATCCGCAGCCCCGATGTGTACGCCAAGGTGGTCAATCTGTCGGGAGGCAACCAGCAAAAAGTGGTGCTGAGCAAATGGCTTTTTTCCAACCCCGACGTATTGATCCTGGACGAGCCCACGCGTGGCATTGACGTAGGTGCCAAGTACGAGATTTACACCATCATGGCCCAGCTCGCGGCCGAAGGCAAATGCGTGCTGATGATTTCGTCTGAAATGCCGGAATTGCTGGGCATGTGTGACCGGATATGTGTGTTGAACGAAGGACGCTTTGTGGCCGAGTTCACGGCCGCTGAAGCCAGCCAGGAAAAAATTATGCGATCAATCGTGACCTCCGGAGCCAACTGACATGGACAACCCCTCTGCATACGCGAACACCAGCAAACCGCACAACCGCGGCCTCGCATTCCTGAAGAGCAATTTGCGCGAATACGGCATGCTGATCTCGCTGGTGGTGATCATGGTGTTCTTCCAGGTCATGACGCACGGCACGCTGTTCCAGCCACTGAACCTGACCAATCTGATACTGCAAAACAGCTACATCATCATCATGGCGCTGGGCATGTTGCTGGTCATCGTGTCGGGGCATATCGACCTGTCGGTGGGTTCTGTCTGCGGCTTCATCGGTGCGGTTGCAGCCGTGCTGATGGTGGACTACCACGTGCACTTTGTGCCCGCCAGCATCATCTGCCTGCTGCTCGGTGGCTTCATCGGGGCGGCCCAGGGTTACTGGGTGGCTTTTTACAAGATTCCCTCGTTCATTGTCACCCTGGCAGGCATGCTGATTTTCAAGGGCTTGGCACTGGCCGTGCTGCAAGGCCAGTCGGTCGGGCCTTTTCCTGATGCGTTCCAATTGTTGAGCACAGGTTTCATTCCCGACCCGTTTGAGGGCGAGACCCTGCGCGTTACCTCGCTGGTCGTCGGCCTGCTCATGGCTGCTGGCCTGCTCTACGCCAAGGTGCGCGCCCGTGCAGAACGCGCCAGGCATGGCATGGACAACGAGCCCTACGGCATCTTCATCAGCAAGAACCTCGTGTTCACAGCCATGATTGCGGCCTTCAGCTACCTGCTGTCCTCTTACAAGGGCCTGCCGAATGTGCTGATTGTGATGCTGGCGTTGATGGTGGTCTACGACTTTGTCACCACCAAAACCACCATTGGGCGCCGCGTGTACGCACTGGGCGGCAATGAGAAGGCGGCCCGGCTGTCGGGTATCAAGACCGAGCGCCTGACGTTCTACACCTTTATCAATATGGGCTTTCTGGCCGCACTGGCCGGGCTGGTTTTTGCTGCCCGCCTGAACACCGCCACGCCCAAAGCCGGCCTGGGGTTTGAACTGGATGTGATTGCCGCCTGCTTCATTGGCGGCGCATCGGCCTCCGGTGGCGTCGGGCGTGTTCTGGGGGCCGTGATTGGCGCCTTCATCATGGGGGTAATGAACAACGGCATATCCATCATGGGCATTGGAATCGACTACCAGCAAGTCATCAAGGGCTTGGTTCTGCTGGCTGCCGTATGCGTGGACGTGTACAACAAAAACAAGTGACAGCACCCGTAACCCGGCCCCCACGGGCTTTCCCCATCTTCATTTGACTTATTGCCAAAAACACCGATAGTTCGTCTCGCACATGGATTCAGTGCTGCCGGGTCTTGGCACTCCCGGCGCTGCGCCAATGGATCGACTTCTGCAAGGAGACGGACATGCAAGCTGACAAGGCAACCCTGCTCTGGATGTACGAGAAGATGGTGGAAATCCGCCATTACGAGGAGACCATGGCCACGGTCTACTTGGAAGGCAAGCTCCCCCCCCACATCCAGAAAGGCCTGGCTTTCGACATCGGCTCGGGGCCCGTACCCGGCGAGATGCACCTGTCAGCGGGGCAGGAACCGGTGGCCGTGGGCATCTGCGCGCACCTGAAGCAGGAGGACACGGTGGTGGGCACCCACCGGCCGCACCACTTCGCCATCGCCAAGGGGGTTTCGCTGAACCGGATGACGGCCGAAATGTTCGGCAAGGCGTCCGGGCTGGGCAAGGGCAAGGGCGGGCACATGCACCTGTTCGACCCGGCGCACAAGTTCAGCTGCAGCGGCATCATCGGCGCCAGCCTGCCGCCGGCCTGCGGCGCAGGCCTGGCAGCCAAGAAACTGGGCAAGGACTGGGTGGCCGTGGCCTTCTTCGGCGAAGGGGCCGCCAACCAGGGCGCGTTCCACGAATCGCTGAACCTGGCCGCGCTGTGGAAGCTGCCGGTGATCTTCGTCTGCGAGGACAACAAATGGGCCATCTCGGTTCCCAAGACCAGCGCCACCTCCATCGAGTGGGTTGCCGACCGCGCCGCGGCCTACGGCATGCCGGGCATCAAGGTCGCCCACAACGACGCGCGGGAGGTATACAACGCAGCCACCCCTGCCATTGCGCGTGCGCGGCGTGGCGAGGGGCCCAGCCTCATCGAGGTCAAGACCGACCGCTACCTGGGCCACTTCCAGGGCGACCCGGAAACCTACC
The DNA here is from genome assembly GCA_019449595.1 of Rhodoferax sp. Lineage (GTDB taxonomy): Bacteria > Pseudomonadota > Gammaproteobacteria > Burkholderiales > Burkholderiaceae_C > Allorhodoferax. The sequence goes on from JAGRPL010000004.1 coordinate 1,305,203, forward strand.
GCCCCAAGGACGAGGTGCCCAACCTGCGCAAGAACGACCCCATCCCCAAGCTGGCGGGCGAACTCAAGGGCCAGGGCCTGATGAGCGACGCCGAGGAGTCGGCCATCGTGGCGCGCGCCCGGGAGCGCGTGGCCGATGCCTTTGCCTTTGCCCGCAAGAGCCACGACCCGGCGCCGCAGGATGCCCTGCAGGACGTTTTCGTTTGAGACGCTGCGACAGGAGGAACCCGACATGAACACCCCCCGCAAACTCACCATGGCCCAGGCTATCGCCGAAGGCGTGGCCCAGGAGATGGAACGCGACAGCACGGTCTTCGTCATGGGCGAGGACATCGGCCAGTACGGCGGCATCTTCGGCGCCACCGGCGGCCTGCTGGACAAGTTCGGGCCCGAGCGCATCATGGACACGCCCATTTCCGAAACGGCCTTCATCGGCACCGCCACCGGCGCAGCGGCCGCCGGCATGCGGCCCATCGTCGAGCTGATGTTCGTCGACTTCTTTGGCGTCTGCATGGACCAGATCTACAACCATCTGGCCAAGAACACCTACATGGCCGGCGGCCACATCAAGCTGCCCGTGGTGCTGACCACGGCCATCGGCGGCGGCTACGGCGACGCGGCGCAGCACTCGCAGTGCCTGTACGCCACCTTTGCCCACATGCCCGGCCTCAAGGTGGTGGTGCCCTCGAACGCCTTTGATGCCAAGGGCCTGATGATCCAGGCCATCCGCGACGACAACCCGGTCGTGTTCATGTACCACAAGGGCATCATGGGCCTGCCGTGGATGGCCTACTTCGAGGGCAGCACCAACGAGGTGCCACAGGCGCCCTACACCCTTCCCTTCGGCCAGGCCAAGGTGGTGCGCGAAGGCAGCGACGCCACCATCGTCACCCTCAGCCAGATGGTGCACAAATCGCTGCTGGCGGCCGACGAGCTGGCCCGCCAGGGTATCAATGCCGAAGTAATCGACCTGCGCACCCTGGTGCCGCTGGACCGTGTGACGGTGCTCACGTCGGTGGCCAAGACCGGCCGCCTGCTGGTGGCCGACGAAGACTACCTGGGCTTTGGCCTGACGGGCGAAATCGCGGCCATCGTGGCCGAGAACCTCGACACCGTGCAGCTCAAGGCGCCGGTGCGGCGGCTGGCCGTGCCCAATGTTCCCATCCCCTACAGCCGCACGCTGGAGCAGTTCGTCATACCGCAGGTCGGCAGTATTGTGGAAGCTGTGCAGGGGCTCATGAAGTCGTCGGCCAAGCAAATGGTGGCCGCATGACGGACATCATGCTGGCAGCGGACGCTTGGGAAGGCGTGGATGCGCAAACCGAGGCACTGGTGGACAGCTGGCTGGTCCAGCCGGGCGATGCCGTGCAGCAGGGGCAGCCACTGGCCAATGTGGTGCTCATCAAGACCAACCTGGAATTGCTGGCGCCGGCGAACGGCCACATCGAACAGATTCTGGTGGCCGCTGGCGACACCTTTGCCCGTGGCCAGGCTCTGGCCACGCTGAAGGAAACACCGTAGACACCGCCGCCCAGGAACAGGCCTGGAACGGCCAGCAGCTCGCCACCCCTGTGGCGGCGCCGTGCTTTCACGTCTGGACCTACCCGGCGCCCACCGTGGTGCTGGGCTGCTCGCAGCGCAGCCTGCGCGGCGCAATACAGGCCCGCCTGCCAGCCGGGCTGGCTGTGCTGGACCGCCCCTCGGGCGGCGGTGCGGTGTTGACCGGGCCGTGGCTGGTCAGCGTGTCGGTGGTGCTGCCACCCGGGCACACCTGGGTGCGTGGCAACCTGCCGGACAGCTACCACCAGCTGGGCCTGTTGCACACGGAGGTTCTGGCGAGCCTGGGTATTGCGGCACAGGCCCTGCCCCCGCCTGCGGTGGCAGAGGCGAACGCGCGCCTAGGACCAGTGGTGGACTGGGCCTGCTACGGCAGCCTTGCCCCCTGGGAACTGGTGGACACCCAGGGCCGCAAGCTGGTGGGCCTGGCCCAGCGGCGCCAGCGCAACGGCATCCTGCTGGTGGCCGGCACCCTGGTGAGCACCCCGCCCTGGCCTCTGCTGTGCGAGGCCCTGGACCGCCCGCAGGACGCACCGGCGTTGCAACGCCGCACCGTGTCCTGCGAGACCCTGGCCGCGAGCCCGTGCGACGCCCAGCGGCTGGCGCTTGCGCTGCAGCAGGCCCTGGAGCACGCGCTGGCAGTGGCCGACTAGCTTACATCTCCAAGGTGCACCACTGGCCCCAGGCGGGCGCATCCTTGGGCCACTCGTCGGCACGCTCCAGGGTGCGCCGGCCCTGCGCCAGGAGGGTGGCGGCACGGATGACGCCGGCATGGGTAATCCACACCGTCGGGCGCTGCAGCGCCCGTGTTGCGTCCCACACCGTGGCCACGCGGGCCATGAAGCCCTGCACGTTCTCGGCGCCACCACAGCGCCAGGTGGGAAAGGCCGCCGCCCAGCCGTCGAGTTCGGCACGGGCGATGGTCTCCCAGCGCTGGCCCTCCCATTGGCCAAAGTCCATTTCCCGCAGGCGCGCGTCGGTTTCAGGCATCAAATCGGGCCGCAGACCGCACAGAACCTGCGTGAGTTGCTCACATCTTTGTAGCGGCGAGTGCCGCAGCGCGAACCCCTGCGGCAAGCCCTGCGCCAGCGCACGGGCCGCGTCCTGCGTGGCCTGGGTGTCGGCCGGTACATCCAGCGCGCCGTAGCACACGCCCGGCTCCACCAGCGGTTGCGCGTGGCGCACCAGCCAGAGCTTCATAGCGCCAGGGCCAGTCCGAGGTAAAACGCCAGCTCGCACAACTGCTGGGTGGCGCCCAGGCCGTCGCCGGTAAAGCCGCCCAGGCGGCGCCACAGCAAGCGCCACATGTACAGGAACGCCAGCGCCGACGCCAGCAGCGGCGCCACCAGAATGGCGCCCCGGTGCACCAGCACTACGGGTGCCAGCGCCGCAAGGCACCAGCCCCCGGCCGTCAGCAGGCTGGCGCGGCTGATCTGGTCGGCCAGCGGCTTGGACTTGGAACCCGCCGCATCCCCCACATGCGGCATCAGGCGGATGTGCAGCAGCGGCCAGGTGCGCGACACCACATGCGCCACAAAGATGCCCACCACCATGGCGTGCGGGCTGACCGAGCCCACCAACGCCAGCAGCGCCACCTTGGACAGCAGCGCCAGCACCACGGCCAACACGCCGAAGGCACCCACCCGGGAGTCTTTCATGATGACCAGGGCGCGGTCCCGGTCCTGGCTGCCACCCAGGCCGTCGGCCACGTCGGCCAGCCCGTCTTCGTGGAAGGCGCCGGTCACCATCACGCTCAGAACCGTGCCCAGTGCCGCTGCCACCAGCGGCGCAAACGGGCTGGGTGGCAGCAGCACCAGCAACAGGGCCGTGAGCCCCGCCACCAGCGCGCCCACCAGCACGCCCACACCGGGAAAGTGCCCGGCGCTGGCGCGCAGCAGGGCCGGGCTGAAGCCCACCCAGTCCGCCAGCCGCCCGGTGACCGGAATGCGGCTGAAAAACTGCAGGGCCAGCAGGTAATGGCGCACAGCGTTCATGGGCTCGCGTCTCCTGTGGCTCAGGCCGTCACCGCAGGCGCATCTGCCTTTTCGGACACGCCGGCGGATTCAAAGCTGGCCATCTCACGCAGGATGGCGCAGGCGGATTGCAACAACGGCCAGGCCAGTGCAGCACCGGAGCCTTCGCCCAGGCGCAGGCCCAGGTCCAGCAGCGCCTGCACGCCCAGGTGCTGCAGCATGAACTCGTGGCCGCGCTCGCCCGAGCGGTGCGAAAACACGCAGCGCTGCAGCACCTGCGGCGCCAGGGCTTGGGCCACCAGCACGGCGCTGGTGGTGATGAAACCGTCCACCACCACCACGCGGCGCTCTTGGGCGGCCTGCAGCACGGCACCCACCATGGTGGCAATTTCCAGCCCACCCATGGCGGCCAGCACGTCCAGCGGCGCTGTCACGCCGGCGTGGCGGGCCAGCACCTCGCGCAGCACCTCGGTCTTGCGCAGCACGGCCGGCGCGTCCAGCCCGGTGCCCGCGCCCGTGCACTGGGCAATGTCCAGGCCGGTCAGGCGGGCCAGCAGCAGGGACGCCGCCGAGGTGTTGCCAATGCCCATTTCGCCCAGCAGCAACGCATTGCCCGGCAGGCTCTTGACCAGCTCCTGGCCGTTGGCAATGGCCTGCTGGCACTGCGCCGGCGTCATGGCCGCCTGCACGGACGAGTCCGCCGTGCCCAGCGCCGCCTTGCGCACCTGCAGACCGGGCCGGGTTGCGCCAGCGGGCAGGCCCGCCAGGAAGTCATGTTTGACGCCGCAGTCCACCACGGTCAGGGCCAGGCCGTACTGGCGCGCCAGCACGCTCACGGCCGCACCGCCGGCCAGGAAGTTCTCCACCATCTGCCAGGTCACTTCGCTGGGAAAGGCCGACACACCGCGTGCGGTCAGGCCATGGTCGGCGGCAAACACCACCATCTGCGGCTGCTCCAGCGTGGGCGACTCCGTGCCCAGAACCTGGCCCAGCTTGAGCGCCAGGCCCTCCAGACGGCCCAGGGAGCCCAGGGGCTTGGTCTTGTTGTCCAGCTTGTGCTGCAGAGCTTGGGTCAATGCGGGGGTGGCGATATCGGCCAATTGGGCAATGGAGGTGTTCATGAGAAATAACTTTCGGATAAATGCAAGAGGTTGAAAAAGGAGTTTTGCGCCGGCAAAGACGATGGCAAGCGAGCGACCTCAGGCCGACGCGGCGGTCTGGCGAATACTCTCCGCGGCCGCCTGGTCGCGCTGCAAATGGGCCACGAGCGGCTGCGCATCGTCGCGCTGGCCCCATTGGTCAAAGTACACCAGCTCCTGCATGGGCAGACGCGGCAGCCAGCCGGCGGTTTCCAGCTCGGGTTTGACGTGGAAGTGGCTCACATAGCCCACGCACAGGTAGGCAATGGGGGTGATGCCCTTGGGAATGCCCAGTGCCTCTTGCAGGTCCGCCTGGTGAAAGATGCTGACCCAGCCCACGCCCAGCCCTTCGGCGCGCGCGGCCAGCCACAGGTTTTGCACGGCGCACACGCTGCTGTACAGATCCATGGTCTTCATGTGGGTGCGCCCCACCACCACCGGGCCGGTGCGCTCGCGGTCGCAGGTGATGCAGATGCCAACGGGCGACTCCACAATGCCTTCGAGCTTGAGCTTCTGGTACACGGAGCGTTTCTCGTCCGCGAACATGTCGGCTGCTTCGGCGTGCGCCTTGGCAAAGGCGTCGTGCACACGGCGCTTGGTCTCGGGCGAGCGCACCACCAAGAAGTTCCAGGGCTGCATGAAACCCACCGAGGGCGCATGGTGCGCGGCGGTGAGGATGCGGCTGAGCACCGCATCGGGCACCGGCGTGGGCAGAAACTGCCCGCGCACATCACGGCGTGAAAAGATGGCTTGGTAGACGGCGTCGCGGGCCTCCTGCGTGAAGGCGTGGACGTCCTGCGCGGCGTGCGCCGGCATGGTATTCATGGCATTCCCCTGTGCGTGAATAGAAACAGCGCGGCCTGGCCTTGCCGCGCATGGAACTTTCAGGCCGGTCTTCTGGCTTGGATTCATCTGACCCGCCACGCCTTCCCGGCTTTGGCAGCCAGTGGCACTTCATGGGGGTCATCATCCTTACAGCGTTGGGCACGCGACGGATTCACACCGTCTTCCCGATTCTCCCGTTACCTTGCGGCAGCGGGCACCTGAAGCGGGCGATGATAACAGCCCGCGCCAACACCCCGGTTACGGTGCCCCGGCGCCAGGAGCAGGCGCAATGAGCGAGGCAAGCACACCGGCTTCGAAGTGGTTTCCGATGTAATTCGCCAGCCCGTCAAACACCGCATCCAGCGTGGGCGTGTGGGCGCCAAACAGGGCCTGCAGCACCGCAGGGTCTTCAAACAGGCCATGCAGGTACACCCCCAGCACGTTGCCCGCGCCATTGCACCAGCCCAGCCCATCGGGCAGCACCGCATGGGCCACATCACCCGCCTTGGCCATGGCCGGGTGCTGCGCGGTCTGCCCGTGGTGAATTTCGTAGCCCGAAACCGACACCCCGGCAAGCGCCGCCCACGGTGTGGCAACAGCTCCAGCCCAGCCGCGGTCGGGCAGGTCGGGGGCCGATTTGTGCGCATTTGGCACCATGAGGCCCCCGGCCTGCCCGACTGCGGCGTGCGCACACCACTGCGCAACAAAACGCGTGCGCGTATACCGCACCGTCTTCAGAGGATCAAACACGGTTACCAAGGGCAGAAGCCCCAAGCCCGGCGCATTGCCGTCAATGCCGTGGGTGTCGATCAGCGCCTCCCCCAGCATCTGCAGGCCGCCACAGATACCCAGCACCGCCCCACCCCGCGCCGCATGCCGTGCAATGGCTGCATCCAGCCCTTGCGCGCGCAGCCATGCCAGATCACCGCTGGTGTGCTTGGAGCCGGGCAGGATGACCCAGTCGGTCGGCGCCAGGCCCGCCAGCTCCTTGGGGCTGCGCACCCACTGCAGGCGCACACCGGGGACGTTCTTCAGCGGCTGGAACTCGTCGAGGTTGCTGATGCGCGGGTAGGCAATGACCGCCACCGTGCGCGTCACCGCACCGGCACTCACCGAACGGTCGTCAAACACACCGTCTTCTTCCGGCAAGCCATGCTGCCACCACATGGGCAGCGTGGCCACGGTGGGCACGCCGGTCAGGTCCTGCAGCATCTGCGGCGCCGGGGCCAACAGCGCGGCGTCGCCCCGGAATTTGTTGAGCACAAAGCCCTTGATCAGCGCGCGTTCCTCGGACGGCAACAGCGCCCAGGTGCCGTACAGGTGCGCAAACGCACCGCCGCGGTCGATGTCGGTCACCAGCAGGCACTGCGCGTTGCCGTGCAGGGCCACGCGCATGTTGACGATGTCGCTACTCGAAAGGTTGATCTCGGCCGGAGAGCCGGCGCCCTCGATCACCACCACGTCGTTCTCGGCACGCAGCGCGTCCAGCGCGGCCGCAATCTGCGGCCACACGCTGGCACTGCGGCCGCGCCAGGGCATGGCCGAGAGGGCCTCGCTCACCTGCCCCATCAGCACCACCTGGCTGTGGGTGTCGCGCTCGGGCTTGAGCAGCAGCGGGTTCATGCGCACATCGGGCGTGGCGCGGGCGGCCAGCGCCTGGAAATACTGGGCCGAGCCGATCTCGCCCTGGCCGTTTTCGCTGGCCACCACCCGGGCGTTGTTGCTCATGTTCTGCGCCTTGAACGGCGCCACCTTGAGGCCCTGGCGCGCGTAGTAGCGGCACAGGGCGGTGGTGAGCCAGCTTTTTCCCGCGCCGCTGGTGGTGCCCAACACCATCACGCAGGAGGCCAGGCGGGAAGGAGAAGCAGGTGTCATGAAACGGTTTTTCTAGGGTAATGCCTTGATCCAGGCCAGCACCTGGGGCGCGGCAACGTCGGGCGTGCCCATGTGGTCGGCCGGCACCACCAGGTACTGGCTGGATGGATGGGCCGGGGCGTGGCTGAAGACGGGTTCCGGGCCACCGGTATTGAGCGGGTCTTGTGTGCCCGCCACCCACAGCAGGGGCACCGGCTTCTTGAAACGGGCGGCCGAGGCAGGCATGTTGCCCAGACCCTGGGGGTCAAAGTAGCTCAGCAAAACCTGGGCGCTCATGCGCATGCTGCGCCGCTGCCCCATGTTCAGGTCTTCCATGGACAGCATCTCGTCGCCTTTGCCGGCAGCCACCAGCTCGCGGGCCTGGTCCACGGCATCCTTGCCGATACCCCGGCGGTAACTGCTCTCGGGTGCGTGCCCCGGCGCCAGGGCGATGACGCCGTCGACATCACCCACCTCGGCCATGTAGGCCAGCGCCGCATTGGCCCCCATGCTGTGGCCCGCCAGCAGCACGCGCCGGTAGCCCTGGGCCCGAAAGGCCTTGACCTGCTGCGCAATGTCGCCCAGCGCCACCGCATACGGTTGGTCGTAGCCACGGCGCCGCGACCACGGCATCTCCATGGTCTGGGTGGCGCAGGTTGGCTCCAGCTGGCGCCCGAAGAAGCCCAGCAACTGCGGGTTGCCCCACTTGCCGTGCAGCAGCAGCACCGCGCAACCTTTGTCCTGTGCCAGTGCGGCCCCGGCCAGCGCGCCCAGCGCTGCCAGCAGCACCAGCCGTCGTGCCCAACGCATACCGATCAAGTACATGGTCGTTCTCCAGGAAGTTGCGGGCGTGCAGAGTGAAGAGAATACTGTGCCACACCCGCGGCCAGCGCGTCTTGCGACGGCGGCGGCTGCACGCTCACGCGCACCAGGCCGGGCAGGCCGAACGAGGTGGCGTCGCGCAACTTGATGCCCTGGCCGCGCAGATGGGCCAGCAAGGCGCCCAGGTCGTCCGCGCCACGGGCCAGGGCTGGGCGGGCACAAAAAAAGTTGCTCTCGCTGGGCAGGCAGGTCCAGCCCAGACTGTCCAGCAGGTCGACCTGCCGTGTCTTCCAGGTCCGCAAGGTGCACAGGCTCTGCGCCAGCCAGTCCTGCACCGCGGGCTGCACCCAGGCCTGCAGCAGTGCCACGCCGTGGGCGCCCAGCGGCCACGAAGCGCACAGGCGCTCAAGCCCCGCCACGGCCGCCTGCGCTCCCAGCGGGGCAATCACATAGGCGGCACGCACCCCCGTCAGGCCCAGTGCCTTGTTGGGCGTCCACATCTGCCAGACGGCGTCCCGTGCGGTGGCGTCCAGCGCCGGATGGCCACTCAGGCGCAGGGGCGCATAGGCGCAGTCCAGCACCCGCACGGGGGCTGGTGGCTGCAAGCTATCGGCGTCCAACGTCTGGCCCAGCGGGCTGGATGGATCGGCAAGCCACTGCAGGCCCGCGGGGCCCGCGGTGACCACCGGCAAGCCCCAGGCGCGCGCGGCCTGGGCGTAGTCGCCATAGGCATGCGCGGGCACTTGCACCGCCTGCCCGCCCTGCTGCGCCGTCCAGGCGGTGACGCGGAAGATGAACTCGCTGGCGCTGCCCGCCAGCAGCAGGCGCGACGCCGCCACGCCATGAAAGTCCGCCAACTGCGCACGCAAGGCGGTGTACGTGGGGTCGGGGTAATGGCCGGGATCACAGGCCTGCAACGCCGCCACCGCCTGCGGACACGGGCCGCAGGCGTTGCTGTTGGTGGAAAAATCGTGCTGCGGCACGCCCAGTGCGTCAGGGCCGCCGTGCCCCCCCGCGGGCGCCGTCACCGATGTGGCCAATGGCAGGCTGTGGTTCATGCGCTACCCCCGAGATAACGCAAGAGTGCTACTGAAAATATAGCTGTCAACGCAATGGATACGAGCGCCACAAGCCCATTTGTTGCCAAAAGCAGGGCCCGCTCCGTGTCGGCCGTTTGCGGCGCGCGCCCGGTCCGGTTGAGTGCATAGACGCCGGGTTTGTGCAGGCACACCCCCAGGGCCAGTGCCATGGCCGCCATGGGCCAGCCGCTGTTGGGTGACGGGGTGTGGCCGGCTTCCCGTACCAGGGCGCGGGGCGGCACGCCTCCGCCCACCAGCGCCAGGGCAGCCGCCGTCAGGCGCGCGGGCAGCCAGCTCAGCCCGTCGTCCACGCGCGCGGCCCATTTGCCAGCCCACTCCCACCGGCGGCCCTGGTAGACACCGCGGTAGCCCCACATGGCATCGGCCGTGTTGGCCAGGCGGTACAGCGCCGCGCCGGGCAGGCCCAAGAGCACAAACCAGAACAGGGGCGCCACCACGGAGTCGTTGAGGTTTTCGGCCAGGGATTCGATGGCGCTTTCGCGCACCTGGCTTGCCGTCAGCTGCGACACGTCGCGGCTGACCAGCCAGCCCAGGCGCTCGCGGCCCTGCTCCAGCGAATCCTGCAAGGCGGCCTCCACCGCCAGCACCTCGGTGCGCAACATGCGCCAGGCCAGCAGGGGCTTGAGCGCCAGACCCAACAGCACAGCAGCCAGCAGGTCGGGCAGCCGCAGCAGCGCGCCTTGCACCACCCCGGCCACGGCCACCACCAGCACGGCCAGCGCCAGCCAGGCCACGGCGCCGCGACCAAAGGCATTCCAGTCACGCATGTCTGCCGGCTGCGCCACAGAGGACGGCAGCACCCAGGGCGCACAGCGCTCCAGGGCGTTGCCCATCCACACCACCGGGTGCCAGCGCGCCGGCGGCTCGCCCCACCAGCGGTCCACGGCCAGGGCTACCAGCAACGCGCCCACCGCAACAAACACACCCGGCATCAGGCAGCGCCTCCGGCCGGCGGAATCATGGCCAAGGCTTCCAAAGCCGTTCAGTCCCGCGGCACGGGCTGGCCGGTCTTGAGGCCCAGGCGGTCCAGCAGCTCCATGTCGCTGTTGCCGCAGGGGTTGGGCGTGGTCAGCAGCTTGTCGCCGTAGAAGATGGAGTTGGCACCGGCCACAAAGCACAGGGCCTGCACGGCGTCGCTCATGCTCTGGCGCCCGGCCGACAGGCGCACGCGCGCCTTGGGCATGGTGATGCGGGCCACGGCGATGGTGCGCACGAATTCCAGCGGGTCCAGATCGGCCTGGTTGGCCATCGGCGTGCCCTCCACCTTGACCAGGTGGTTGATGGGTACCGACTCGGGGTACGGCGCCAGGTTGGCCAGCTCGGCAATGAGGCCGGCGCGCTGCAGGCGCGACTCGCCCATGCCCACGATGCCGCCGCAGCACACCGAAACGCCGGCATTGCGCACGCGCACCAGCGTGTCCAGACGGTCCTGGAAGTCGCGGGTGGTGATGACGTCGCCATAGAAATCGGGCGCACTGTCGAGGTTGTGGTTGTAGTAGTCCAGCCCGGCATCGCGCAGGGTTTCGGCGTGGCCTTCGTCGAGCATGCCCAGGGTGGCGCAGGCTTCCAGGCCGGTGTCCTTCACCGCCTTCACCAGCTCGGCCACGGCCTCCACGTCGCGGTCCTTGGGCGCGCGCCAGGCGGCACCCATGCAGAAACGGGTGGCACCCGCAGCCTTGGCGGCCAGCGCGGCGTCGCGCACGGCCTCCACGCCCATGAGCTTGCCGGCCTCGACCCCGGTGTCAAAGTGCACCGACTGCGGGCAGTAGCCGCAGTCTTCGGGGCAGCCGCCGGTCTTGACGGACAGCAGCGTGGCCAGCTCGACCAGGTTGGCGTCAAAGTGGGCGCGGTGCACGGTCTGGGCCTGGAACATCAGGTCGTTGAACGGCAACTCCAGCAAGGCGGCGATTTCGGCCACGCTCCAGACGCGCTGCGCCACGGTGGCGCGGGCAGCGGGAGATTTGTGCGGCGCGTGGAAATGCAGGGGCTGCTCAGTGGGCGCAGCATTCACGGTTGTGGACATGTTCTGGGTCTCCGGGTATCGGTTCAAGTAAGGCGCCGTGGGTTACGGCTAAGCCGCGCATTCTCATGCGCGCACGGGATTTTGCGCCAACTGCCAGGGCCACCTGGGCGCCAACGGGGCACAAACGGCATGATTTGCTACGTCTTTGGCGGGGCTCCCTCAATCTTCAATGCCGCGCTGGGCGGGTATGCCGGCCTTGAACGCGTGCTTGACCATGGTCATCTCGGTCACGGTATCGGCCAGCGCAATGATCTCGGGCGGGCAGCGCCGCCCGGTCAGCACCACGTGCACATGGCCGGGGCGGGTCTTCAGGGTTTCCAGCACGTCGTCCAAAGGCAGCCAGCCATAGATCAGCGGGTAGGTGATTTCGTCCAGCGTGACCATGAAGTAGTCGCCGCTGAGGATGGCGGCCTTGGCCTTGGCCCAGCCGTCGCGCGCCAGCTGGGCGCTGTGCTCCAGGTCCTGGCTCTTCCAGCTGAAGCCGTCGCCCAGCCCTTCGATGGGAATACCGATCTGCTCGAACATGCGGTGCTCGCCAAAGCGGGCACTGGGCACCTTCATGAACTGGAAGATCTTGACGGCCTTGCCGCGGCCATGCGCGCGCAGGGCCAGACCGAAGGCAGCGGTGCTTTTGCCTTTGCCGTCGCCGGTGTTGACGATGACGATGCCGCGGCGCTCGCCCTCGGCTTTTTCGTAGGGTTTCTCTTTAGGAGGTGTTTCGATCTGCATGGGAATGCCCGGTCAGGATGGAGAAGCCGAATGGGAGGCCACGCGTGGCAGGGCCACCCACTGGCCGTCGATGGAATGGATGCTGATGCGCTGGTCAAACACCGCCACCAGCGCCTGGTGGCTGCGGGTGTCGGCCGTGGCGCCATGGTGGGTGACACGGCCCTGGGCCATGACCACCATCTGGTCGGCATGCAGGGCCATGCTGATCTCGTGCAGCACACTCACCACGGTGGTGCCCTGCGCCACCAGCGCCTGCACCACGGCCAGCCAGTCGGCCTGGTGCGGCGGGTCCAGATTGGCCAGCGGCTCGTCCATGAGCAGCACCTGGGCCTGCACCGCCAGGGCGCGGGCCAGCAGCACGCGCTGGCGCTCGCCGCCGCTCAGTTGCCCCAACGCGCGGCAGCGCCAGTCCCAGGCCTGGGTGGCGCGCAGGGCCTGCTCCACGGCCGCGCGGTCGGCCGCGCTGGGTGTGGCGAGCCAAGGCAGGTGCGGCAGGCGACCCAGCATGGCCACGTCCCACACCGTGAGATCGTCGGCCGAGGTTTCGTTCTGCCCTAGCCAGGCGAGCTGGCGCGCGCGCTCGCGGCCGGGCACGCTGTGCAGGTCGCGCCCGAACAGGCGCACCGTGCCGCTGTGGGGCAGCACCCCGGCCAGCACCTTGAGCAGCGTGGACTTGCCCGCGCCATTGGGCCCGACGATGCTGGTCCACTGCCCTGCGGCAATGTCCAGCGACACACCGTGCAGCACGGCCGTCTTTGCAGGGCCATTTCCGAGGCTGGCCCGCACGGAATCTGCGGACAGCGCTATCTTTTCAGAAGTAACCGGGGTGTGCACCATCACGCCCTCCCGCTCGCGTGGGACTGCCCACGGTGCATCAGCCACAGCAGGTAGCCGCCGCCCAGCACCGCGGTGAGCACGCCCACGGGCAGCTCCTGCGGCGCAATCAGGCCGCGCGCCAGGGTATCGGCCGCCATCAGCAGCACGCCCCCCATCAAGCTGGATAGCAGCATCAGGTGGCCGTGCGTGGTCTTGACCACCGAGCGCACCAGATGCGGCGCGGCCAGGCCCACAAACGCAATCAACCCGGTCTGCGCCACGGCGCTGCCCGTGGCCAGCGCCAGCACCGCCACCAGCGCGGCGCGCATGGGTGCCACCGGCAAGCCCAGGCTCACGGCGGTGGCGTCGCCCAGGCTCAGGCCATCGAGCACCCGCGCCAGCAGCCAGGCCACCAGCACGCACACACACCACACACCCAGCATCAGCAGCGCCGCGGTCCAGCCCACAAAGGCGGTGGAGCCCAGCATGAAGGCCTGCATGGCCTGCAGCGAATCGGGCGTGAACAGCAGCACCAGATGCGTCATGGCTCCCAGCACCACACCCACCACCACACCGGCCAGCAGCAGGCGCAGCGTGTGGCCCACACCGCGCGAGAGCACCAGCGTGAGCAGCACCGCCAGCACCGCGCCGCAGAACGCCGCACCGGTCAGGCCCAGGCGCACCCACACGCTGCTGGAAAACACGCTCACCGGCACGCTGCCGTTCATCATGCTGGCGCCGCCCAGCATGCCAGCACCCCCGCCCAGGGCGGCCAGCGCCAGCGCCACGCCCAGCGAGGCACCGGAGGCACTGCCCAGCAGATACGGGTCGGCCAGTGGGTTGCGAAACAGGCCCTGCGCCACGGCTCCGGCCAGCCCCAGCAGAGCGCCGGCAGCCCAGGCGCCAAGCGTGCGCGGCAGGCGGATTTCCCACACGATCTGCTGCGCCATGGCGGCGCGTCCGGGGTCCAGCTCCGGATGCAGCAGCGGCTGCAGCAGGTTCTCGAAACCGGCACTGCCCACACTGATGCCCACCGCAGTCAGCGCCAGTGCGCCCAGCACACCGGCCCACAGCAGCCACCAGGCGCGCGGCTGCATCATGGTTTGGCTCCTGGCGCCTTGCTCTCCAGGCAACGGGCCATCAGGCGCGCGGCCTCGGCCATGCGCGGTCCGGGGCGCACCAGCACGTCGGCCTGGTCGGCGGGAAAGTCACACACCCGCCGCTCGCGCAGCGCACGGATGCTCTGCCAGCCCGGACGGGTCTGCAGGGCATCGACGCTACGCTGGCCGATCATGATCAGGTCCGGGTTGGCGCGCACCACGAACTCCGGGTTCAGCTTGGGAAACGGCCCGAGTGCACCCGGCACCACATTCTTCACTCCCAGACGGGTCAGCGTCTCGCCAATGAACGAGGACTCGCTGGCGGCATACGGCCCCTGGTTCACCTCGAAGTACACCCGCACACCCCGCGCATAGGCCGGCAGCGACTGGGCGGCGGCCGACACCCCGGCATCGATGGCGCGCCAGATGCGCTGGGCGTCGGGTACTTCCAGCAGTTGTCCGATCTTCAGGGTGACGCGCCGTACATCGGCATGGGTCTTGGGTTCCAACGCCACCACCTTGAGGCCCAGCGCCTCCAGCCGGGCGCCGGCACGCGAGGATTTGGACATCAGCACCACATCGGGCCGCAGCGCCACGATGGCCTCGATGTTCGGGTCCAGCCCACCGCCCACCTGGGGCAGCTTGCGCAGGCTCTCCGGGTAGACCGAATAGCGGTCCACGCCCACCAGGCGCTGGCACTGGTCCAGCGCGCACACTGTCTCGGCCAGCGAAGGCAGCAGACTGACGATGCGCTGGGGCGCGGTCGGCAGCGTGATGGTCACGCCCCGGTCGTCCACGATCTGCAGGGCGTGTGCCGCGCCTGCGAAGGCGAACGCAACAAACAACGCCGCCAGCTGGCGCAGTGTCAGGGTGTTTTGCGCAGGTAAAGGAGGAGCCCGCAACGCGGGCGGGGGACACGGAGCAAAATGCCCTGGCACTGCGCCTACCAGCAGAAGCACAAGCCTGCGGAGGAGTCCGCTGAAGGTTGGGTGGTTCACGTTGCTTCTTTCAAGGTCAAGGGCAATCCGGCGGCCATCAACGTCACGCGCTGGCAGGCGTCGGCCACGTCCTGGTTCAGCCGCCCCAGCGCATCGACAAAGGCGCGCACCTCGCGCCCCAGGGGGATGACGCCCAGGCCAATTTCGTTGCCCACCAACACCACCGGACCGGGCGCCTGCGCGATTGCTATCAAAAGCGTAGCTATCTGCGCAGGTTCCACGGAGGTTGGCGGCGGATTTTGTTCGCAATTTGCCGGCATCAGGCAATTGGTGAGCCACAGCGTCAGGCAATCCACCACCACCAGCGTCTGGGCGCTGCTGTGGCGCGCAATGGCCTCGGCCAGCGCCAACGGCTCTTCCACCGTCTGCATACCGGGCACGCGCTGGGCGCGGTCGGCCTGGTGGCGGGCGATGCGCTGGCGCATTTCGTCGTCCCAGGGCTGGGCAGTGGCAATGAGCACGGCGCGGTGCTCGCTGGACGCGTCCAGCCACTGGCGGGCCAGCAGCTCGGCGCGGCGCGACTTGCCGCTCTTCTGGCCGCCCAGGATCAGCTCGCTCATGGCAATGGTGCGGATCATCATGCGAATTGCCCCTTCTGGTCCGCATCCATCCAGCGGGTGACGATGGCGTGCAGCTGCGCCACACCGTCGGTCAGTGCCGCCGGGCCGGGCTGCAGGATGTCGCAGGACTTGATTTCGAACAGCTGGCCGTGGCGCACCGCATTCACCGCCTGCCAGCCGTCGCGTGCGGCCACGGCCTCCGGGCGGAACTTCTTGCCGCACCAGGAACCAATGACGATATCGGGGTTGCGGCGCACTGTTTCTCCGCTGTCGGCAATGATGCGCTGCTTGCCCGCACGCTCTTGCGCCAGTTCGGGGAAACAGTCGTCACCACCCGCCATGCCCAGCAATTCCGACACCCAGCGGATGGCACTGATGGGGGGAACGTCCCATTCTTCGAAGTACACCTTGGGGCGCCGGGCGCCGGCGGCCACACGCTGGGCCACGGCTGTTTCGATGGCACCCAGCTGGGCCTGCATGGCGGCGATGCGCTCCAGCCCCTGCGGCCCCTGCCCCACCATGGCCGCCACCTGGTACAGCATGGAAAAAATCTCGGCCACGCTGCGCTGGTTGAAGATGGTGACCTGCACGCCGCGGCGCACCAGTTCCGCCGCAATGTCAGCCTGCATGTCCGAAAAGCCCAGCACGCAGTCGGGTTGCAGCTCCAGAATCTTGTCGATCTTGGCGCTGGTAAAGGCGCTCACCCGCGGCTTCTCGTCGCGTGCCCGGCGTGGCCGCACGGTGTAACCCGAAATGCCGACGATGCGCGCCTCCTGCCCCAGCAGGTACAGCCACTCGGTGGTTTCCTCGGTCATGCAGACCATGCGCTGCGGGCCGAGGGGGAAATCCAGCAGGTTCTGCGTCATGCCGCGCCGTCCTGCGGTGCCGTAAACAGTTCCACCACGGCCTCGGGGCACGATGGGAACCAGGCATGGAAATAACTGGCGCGCACGGCGCCCTGCTGCCAGACCGCCTCGCCGTCGTCGGGCAGCGGGTCGCTGTCCGGACGGGCGGTACGCACGCTGGCCTGCAGCGGGGTGGCCGTGGTCGAATAGTGGAAGGTGTGGCCGCGCAGCGTGCCGCGGGACAGGCGCAGCTGCTGCGGTCCCAGCGCGGCCAGGCGCTTGTGCATGGTGACCTCACCGGGCAACAGCCCCCACTGCGCATGGCGCGCACCGTCCACCGTCACCAGCGTATCAAACAGCGCCATCATGCCGCCGCACTCGGCCCACACCGGCTTGCCGGCGGCGATGTGCGCGGCCAGACTGGCGCGCAGCGCGGTGTTGGCGGCGATGGTCTGGGCATGCAGCTCGGGGTAGCCCCCCGGAATCCACAGCGCGTCGCACGGCGGCAATGCGGCATCCGCCAGGGGCGAGAAGAACACCAGCTCGGCACCCAGCGCTCGCAGGGTGTCGAGGTTGGCAGCGTAGATGAAGCAGAAGGCGGCATCGCGTGCCACGGCAATGGTTTTGCCCTGAAGTCCTCGGAGGTTGGGCGACCGAGCGCTCTGCTCCGTGTCCCCCGCCCGCTTTGCGGGCTCCTCCTTTACCTGCGCAGAACACTCGGTCGCCCGACCTCTTGCCGAGGTCTCTGGTGCGGAAAAGTCCACGGACCAGCGCTGCAGATCGTCCAGCGTCATCATCCCCAGGGGCGTTGATGCCAGCGCATCGGCCGCCGCATCGAGCCGCTCCATGGCATCGGTCACTTCGCTGGCCACGGTCAGGCCCAGGTGCCGCTCGGGCAGGGTCATGGCCGCGTTGCGCATCACGGCACCCATGTAATGCGCCGGGTCGCGCACGCTGCGCGCCAGCATGTCGGCGTGGCGCGCACTGGCCACGCGGTTGGCCAGCACCCCGGCCCAGGGCATGTTGGGGCGGTAGTGCTGCAGGCCAAAGGCCAGGGCGCCAAAGGTGCCCGCCATGCTGGAGGCGTCCACCACCGCCAGCACCGGCAGGCCGAAGCGCTGCGCCAGGTCCGCCGCACTGGGTTCGCCATCGAACAGGCCCATGACGCCTTCCACGATGATGAGGTCCGCCTCCTGCGCGGCCGCATGCAGGCGGGAACGGCAATCGGCCTCACCCGTCATCCACAGGTCCATCTGGTACACCGGCGCACCGCTGGCCAGGGTGTGCCAGTAGGGGTCCAGAAAGTCCGGTCCGCACTTGAACACCCGCACCCGGCGCCCCTGGCGCGTGTGCAGACGCGCCAGCGCCGAGGTGATGGTGGTCTTGCCTTGGCCGGAGGCCGGGGCAGCGATCAGGATGGCGGGGCAGGAAACGGTAGAGGTCATGGCAATCCGGGTGCGGGGCTCAGGGCGCCCACTTCAGGTTCACATACAGGCTGCGGCCCGGAGTGACATAGGTGTTGGCGAGTTGGTACACCGCATCGTTGGCATTGTCCACGCGCAGCAGCAAGGTCCAGTCGTGGGCCAGACGTTTCTGCGCCGAGAGGTTGAGAATGGCATAGGCCGGCAAAACCGTGGTGTTGGCCGCGTCGTCATAGCGCAAAGCCGACAACTCCATATCCGCACCGACCGTCCAGTTGCCGAGGCGGGTGTCCACGCCAACCACCGCATGGTGGGTGGCGCGGCGGGCCAGCAGCTTGCCGGTGATGCTATCACGGGGGTCCTGCAGGTCCAGTGAGCCGTGCCACTGGTACGCCCCCAGCGTGTGCTCGGCCGCAAAGGTCACGCCCCGGTACTGGGCCTCGGCCGTATTGGCATAGCAGCCCCGGGACAGCAGTGGCACCGAAGCCTGGCCGTTGGCACAGCTGCCGTTGCCCGACACGTAGGTGATCAGATTGCTCACCCGGTTGAGGTAGGTGGTGACGGAAAACAGGCTGTTTCCCTGGGCGTAGCGCACGCCAAGCTCCACGTTGCGGCTGCTCTCGGGTTGCAGATCCGGCGTGCCGTAGGTGCTGAAGCGCTGGAACAGGGTCGGTGCGCGGAATGCCGTTCCGACCGAAGCCGTGGCCCGCCACTGGGGCGTCAGGGCCAGCCCCCAGGCCGCACTGCCGGTGTTTTGCGCGCCGAACTCGCTGTCCTGGTCTTGCCGCACATTGAGTTGCACCGTGTGCAGGGAGCCGCGCCAGCCATATCCCAGGGCCAGCGCATTCTGGGAGCGGCTGGTATCCCGGGGTGCCGTGCTGGCATTGTTCAGGTTGTCCTCGCGCCGCTCCAGTGCGCCCGTGAGCAGGTGATTGCCCTGGCGGTATTCGTTCTGGAACAGGTAGCCCCGCAGCCGGGTGGTGGACAGGTAGACGCTGGGCGTTGTCTGGTAGCGGTCCAGCGTATCCGTCACGCTCACGGTGGTGCTGTAGGCATCGCTCCAGCGCCCTTTCCAGTTCAAGCCCGTGGTTTGCAACAGATGCAGACTCAGGTCGTCCTTGGTGGGCGAGCTGTCGTACTGCGACGTCAGGTCGCTGTACAGCAGCGTACCCTCCAGATGGTGCTGGGGACTTACATTGAGCCCGACCCGCAGGTTGCCCGACTGGTTGCGGTAGCCGTCGTCATCGGGGTTGGCAGTTGCCGTCGAGCGCGAGTTGTACCCACGGCTGCTTTCGGCGGCAGCACCCAGTGCGTAGTCCCACTCGCTGGTGGCGCCACTGAACCCCATGTTCAGGGAGCTCGTGCCATAGGTGCCGGCCCCCACTGCCACAAAGGGCGAGAAAGCGCCTTCGCCCTTGCGGGTGAAGATCTGGATCACCCCGCCCAGCGAGTCCGAGCCATACACCGCTGCGGCGGGGCCGCGCAGTACTTCGATGCGGTCGATCTGCGCCAGCGGCAGGCCTTCCCAGCTGGCTCCGCCCGTCGATTGCGAATCCACTCGCACGCCATCGACGTACACCGCCGTGAACCGCGTTTCGGCACCGCGAAGGTAGATGCTGGTGGTGCCACCGATTCCGCCATTGCGGACCATCTCGACGCCCGGCAGGCGACGCAGCACATCCCCCACGCCGGACACGCCACTGCGCTCGATGGCATCACGGTCCACGATGGTGACATCGGCCACCAGGTCACTCAACGGCTGCGCGACCCGGGTCGCGGTAACCACCACCTCTTTCAGCATCACAGGAGATGCCACTTGCGCCTGCGCGGAAAACCACGCAGACAAAACTACGGTAACGGCGTATGAACGCACGCGGACTGGACACAATTTCATGGAAAAAAACCCGACTGGAAACTCTCCCTGGCTTCCCCGCCTGGGCATGAGCACTACAGCGGTGCGCACAGCGCACCTCCACCTCGTTGGCCGGTATCCGGGCTGGTGGAGCAACTCCCATCGCCTTCCCAAGCGCGTGTTCAAAACGCTCAGTGGCTGTGATGGGAGCGAAATCGCGGGGATTCGTCCACTTACCGTTGCGGGGGCAGCGCAGGTTAGGTTGGCTGGCGACAGCGTCTCCCTCCTGCTTCCCGTTGAACTGCGGTGTGTGAACCACACCGCGAGCACCAACCCGCGCATTTTACGCCGCTCTGGCTTGCGCAAACCCTACAATGCGCAATCTATGGCGAATCCGACCCACATCGACCAAATTGCCGAGCGCGTTGAGCGCCTGCTGGTGCGCTACGACGAACTGCAGCGCACCAACGCCCTGCTCGCCCGCCAGGTGGAAGCCCTGACGCAGGAGCGTGACACCCTCAAATCGCGCCTGGGCGCAGCCCGTGCGCGGGTGGACGCCTTGCTGGACAAACTGCCCGAAGCGGCCGCAACGCCCAAGGACACACCATGAAACAGCTTGAAGTTCAAATCATGGGACAGAGCTACCTGCTGGGCTGTCCCGAGGGCGGCGAAGCCCGCCTGCTCGAAGCCGTGGAGCGTGTGGACACCGCCATGTGCAAGATTCGCGACGCCGGCAAGGTGCGCGCACGCGACCGCATTGCGGTGCTGGCCGCCCTGAACCTGGCGTTCGACGTGGCCGACCAGCCACCCGCACCGGCAGCACCCGCCGCCGAAGCCGCCCCTGCCGGCGGGTCGACCGGCGACGCCGACGGACAGCTGCTCTCCCTGATGGAGCGGCTGGACCTGGCCCTGGGCGAAGACGGCCGCCTGCTGTAACGCACACCTCGCACCCACACGCCGCGGGCCGTTGCGCCTACAATCGGCAGTGTCTGCGGTGCATGCCGGGCTTTATATTTCCTTGAACCAATGCTCATTGAGCCCGGGCTTGGAACATTGCCCTGCTAGCGTGATCATCTCGCGTCAGATGAACCCAAAGCTGGTGCTGACCTCGCCCACCTGAACCCCCGGTTCAGGATGCCGGTCCGGTGGCATTCGCAGACACCTTATTCCCCATGCCCACCCCCCTCCTGATCGTCGAATTGGCCGCGCTCGGCCTGGTCACCGGTTTTCTGGCGGGCTTGCTGGGCGTTGGCGGCGGCATGCTGATCGGTCCGTTCATGACCCTCATCTTGTCGGCGCAGGGCGTCTCAGCCGACCTGGCAGTCAAGATGGCCATTGCCACCTCCATGGCCACCATCATGTTCACCTCGATCTCCAGCGTGCGCGCCCACCACCAGCGCGGCGCCGTGCGCTGGGACATCGTCAAGGGACTCGCGCCGGGCATCGTGCTGGGAGGTGCCATCGCCGGAGCCGGCGTCTTCGCGCTGCTCAAGGGCACCACGCTCGCCATCTTCTTTGCCCTGTTTGTCAGCTTCTCCGCCACCCAGATGTTCCTGGACCGCAAACCCAGGCCGGGGCGGCAGATGCCGGGTACTGCCGGTCAACTGGCGACGGGCAGCCTCATCGGTTTCCTGTCGGGCCTGGTGGGCGCGGGCGGCGGCTTCATCAGCGTGCCGTTCATGGTGGCGCACAACGTTGCCATCGTCAACGCGGTGGCGACCAGTGCGGCGCTGGGTTTTCCGATTGCGCTGGCCAACACCGTGGGTTATGTGGTCAGCGGCACGGCCGTTGCGGGCCTGCCCAGCGGCGCGCTGGGCTATGTCTGGCTGCCGGGCCTGGTCGTCATTGCCAGTTGCAGCGTGCTCACGGCGCCGCTGGGCGCCCGAACCGCGCACCGCCTGCCGGTGGCCCAGCTCAAGCGGGTGTTTGCCGTGCTGCTGTACAGCCTGGCCGCCTACATGCTGTGGAAGGGCCTGCGCGGCTAGTACGTGCTGTCCGGCACGAGGGCGCTGGAGAGCAGCGCCTCAAACTCCGGCGCCGGCAGACCCGGTGCGCACAGGAAGCCCTGGTACGAGTCGCAGGACAGACCCTGCAGGTAATCGTGCTGCGCGGCGGTTTCCACCCCTTCGGCCACCACTTTGAGCTTGAGGGCGCGCGCCATGGCCACAATGGCCTCCACAATGGCGCGGTCGCTCTCGTCCTGCGGCAGACCCATCACGAAGGTGCGGTCGATCTTGAGCTTGGAAATCGGGAAGCGCTTGAGGTACGCCAGGCTGGAGTAGCCCGTGCCGAAGTCGTCAATGGCCAGACTCACCCCCAGCGCCGCCAGGGCATGCAGGCGGGCCAGCGCCTCGTTGGCGTCCTTGAGCAGGATCGACTCCGTGAGTTCGAGCTCCAACAGGGCCGGATTCAGGCCGGCGCTGCGAATGGCCAGGTCCACACCGGCGACAAAGTCGGTCTGCTGAAACTGCAGGGCCGACACGTTGACCGAGACCACCACCGGCTGCCCGGCCTGCTGCCAGCGGGCCGCCTGGCGCACCGCCTCGCCCATGACCCAGTTGCCAATGGGAATGATGAAACCCGACTCCTCTGCCAAGGGAATGAAGACACCGGGCGGCACCTGGCCCAGCTCGGCATCGTTCCAGCGCAGCAGCGCCTCGGCGCCCTGCAGCCGCCCATCGGACAGCGACACCTGGGGCTGGTAGTGCAGCCGGAACAACCCCTGTTCCAGGCCCAGGCGCATGGCATGGTCCATCTTCATGCGCGAGAACAGGTCCACGTTCATCTGGGGCTGGTAGAACCGGAAATTGCCACGGCCGCGATCCTTCACGCGGTACATGGCGGTGTCGGCGCACTGGATGAGGTCGTCGGGCGTGCCGCCGTCTTCGGGGCCCATCGCCACCCCGATGCTGCACCCCAGCGAGAAGGTCATGGTCTCGATCTGGAACGGCTGGGCCATCGCCTGCAGAATGCGCCTTGCCACCACCTCGGCGCCCAGCGCATCGGCATCCGGCAGGTAGCCGACAAACTCGTCACCGCCCAGGCGGCACAGCGTGTCCACCTCCCGCAGGCTGGATTTGATGCGTTCGGCCACCTCCACCAGCACCCGGTCGCCAAAGGCGTGGCCCAGCGAATCATTGATCTGCTTGAAACGGTCCAGGTCAATGAAGAGAACGGCAAATGTGCCACCGTTGCGCAACGCCATGCGCAGGGCGCAGGCCATCTGCTGCCCCAGCATCAGCCGGTTGGGCAGCCCCGTGAGTGCGTCGGTGTAGGCCAGGGTTTCGATGCGTTTCTGTGCCTCCAAGCGCTCGGTGAGGTCCTTGAAGAACGCCACCGTGTGCTGCACGTCGCCCTGCTCGTCGCGCAGGGCCACCCAGGACAGCTCCACGGCGCAGGGCCGCTCGTTCACCATGCGCCAGACCTCGCCCGACCACAGACCGTTGATGGCCAGCCCCAGCTCCACCTGGTTGAAGAAGTCGGGTTGCTGTGGGTCATGGAACAGCGTGCGGGCCGAGCTGCCCACCAGCTGTGCCTGCGGGCAACCCGTCAACCGTTCACAGTGCGGGTTGACCTGCACGATCTCGAACGCCGCGTTGGTGATGAACACGGCGTCCGGGCTGAAATCAAACACCTTGGCGGCCAATCGCAAACGCGTCTGGTCTTGCACCTGCCGGGTGATGTCGCGGAAGGAGTACACCCGCCCCAGGGCGCGGCCCCGGCCATACTGCGGCAGGGTGACGCGCTCCAGCACGCGACCTGACCGCAACTGCAGGACATCGGTGGCCTCCAGCAGCAGTTCCCCGTTGATCTGGTGCAGGCGCTTCTGGTACGCCACGGGGTCCTGCACGCAGGCTGCCAGGTGCGCATGCAGCGCCCGGTGGTCACCGGACTCCAGAACGGCCGGCGGAATGTCCCACAGCTGCGCAAAGTGCCGGTTGTAGTTGCGCACGGCACCCATCAGGTCGGTCACCAGAATGCCATCCCCCGTGGACTCCAACGTGGCCCGCAACTCCGCCAGGCGCAGTTCCAGCTCGCTTTCGGTGCGCTGCTGGGGCCGCAGATCGCGCAAGCCCACCAGGAATACCGGCTCCTGCGGGTTCAGCCACACCCGGCTCACCCGGCGCTCCACGGGCACCGCAACCCCGTCGGCACATCGCAGCAGGGTATGGGACTGGATGAAATCCGTCAGCCCCGCCGCCACGTCTTCCCAGAAATACAAATCCTCGGGCGTAGCGGTCAACTCGATGGCGGGCTTGCCCACCAGATCGCTGCTGGCCATTCCCACCAGCGTGGAGGCCACCTGGTTGACCGCCAGGATACGCAAGCTTTGGGGGTCAACCACCCAGACGGCCTCCAGCATGCCGTCGAGCAGGTTGGTCCACCCAAAGGCGGTCATGCGTGGGTCTCTCGCATATGCGAGTCCACCGAGCGTTCAAAGAAGTAGGAAATGCGCTGGCGTGGCGCAAGGTATTCCAGCGCCGCGTTGGGCAGGCTCGTCGGCTTGACGCTTCGGCGGATGCTGACATGGGGGGTGCTCTCCATGTCCAGGATCAGCGCCTCGTGGCTGGGAACGGCCGGCTCGTGCACGATGACGCGGGGCTTGAGGGGCCGCGCCGAGTTGACCGATACCACCAGGGCATACCGGTCATCGAGCAGCTGCACCACCGACCCGGGGGGATAGACCCCCATCATGCGGATGAACGCACTCAGGGTGGCTGCGTCATAACGGGACTTGAGCTGCGCAAAGATGAGCGCCAGCGCCTCGTGCGGCGTCATGGCCACGCTGGGACGACTGGGATTGCACAGGTTGTCGTAGCGGTTCACCAGCGCCAGGATGCGGGCGCCCGCAGTCATGCCTGCGCCCTCAATCTGGCAGGGAAAGCCGCTGCCGTCCACCAGCTCGTGGTGCTGCGCCATGGCCAGCAGGGCACCCCGGGCCAGGTCCATGGTTTCGCCCATCTGCACGCCCTGCTCCACATGCTCCTGGTAGCGCCTGTAGTCCGCCGCGGCGGGCGTTTCCCCCAGCCAGCGCACGTGTTCGGGCAAATGCACCTTGCCGATGTCATGCAGGAAGGCCGCCATGCCCAGGTCGACCAGATCGCTCTGGTGCATGCCCATGGCGCGCCCCAACAGGAGCGAGAGGACGGTGACGTTGACCGAGTGCATGGACGATTTTTCGCCCGCAGCCTCGCTCAGCAGCCGGATGGCGGATTCGCCGTCGGCCAGCATTTCCTGAACGAAACCGCGCACCATGGCCTGGCACTGGTTGGCCGCCATCTTGGGGTAGGCCTGTACCTGCTTGAGGGTGTTGCGGTACTGGTGCATGGCCTCGCCAAAGCGGCGCTCGCACACGGCCAGGCTGCGCTGCTGGGCGCGCAGCAGCCGGGCACGCTGTTCACGCGCATCGAGTTCCCGCTGCCGTGCGGCCAATGCGGCCTCCACGTCGGCGGCGTCCTGGGGCGACTTGGTGTCCACGGGAATCAGCGAATCGGGGTCGCTTTTCCCCATGTAGTGCCGCACCTGCCCCAGACCGAGTCCGGCAATGATGGCGAGCTGGCGCTCCGAGGTGATCCGGAAACTGCCGGTGGGAAAGGGATGCGCCATCCACCCCACGCCCAGGTCCACGAACATGCCGACCCGCAACTGGGCCACGTCAATCAACTCGAACGCTTCACTCTTCATATACCGCTTACCAACGAACCCAGACACCAGGCCACTCTGCGGTTGCCTTTGTTATTCAAACCCACCGTTTCCGCGCTAGATAGCATACCCGGACACAATCTGCTGGCATTGAACCTGCGCGACAAGCCGGTGCACGTCGTCCGCAGCGCACAGGCCGGTTCCCGAACTCATCAGCGCGGCGCTGGCGCAGGCCACACCGTAGCGAAACGCCTGCACCACATCCTGGCCGGCCGCCAGCGCCCAGACCATGCCGGCAACAAAGCTGTCCCCCGCCCCCACGGCACTGACCACGGTCACGGGCAGGGGCGGCGCAAACACGCATTCGCCGGCCGTGACGAGCAGGGCCCCCTGTTCGCCCAGCGAGACCACCACCACTTCGGCGCGGCCCGCCCGTATCCAGTCCTGCGCCGCATGCTGCAATTCACCCATGGTGCCCAGCGTGCGTCCGGTGAGGTCGCGGATTTCCCGCAGGCTCGGCTTGACCAGGAAAACCCCCTGCTCCAGCGCCTTGGCCAGCGCCGGACCGGATGTGTCCACCACCAGCCGTGCGCCCGCAGCCCGTGCCCACTGGCCCAGGCGGGCATAAAAATCGTCCGGCACGCCAGGCGGCAGACTGCCGCTACCCACCACGAAACCGGGTACGGGGTGCAGGGCCGCCACCCGGTCCAGACAGGCCTGCCACTCGGGCGCCGACAGGGTAGGCCCTGGCAACACAAACCGGTACTCCTGCGCACTGCTGCTTTCCGCCACCGTGAAGCTCTCGCGGGTGTGCCCGGCAATGGGCACCGGCAGACCGGGCACGCCCTCCTCGCCCAGCAGCGCCGCTAGCATCTGGCCGGTTGAGCCTCCCAGGGTGTAGAGCGCGGACACCCGGGCCCCCAGGCGATGCAGCACGCGTGCCACATTCACCCCACCGCCCCCCGGGTGCCGCTGCACCTGCTGGCAGCGCAGCTTGTGGGCTGGGCGCACCTGCGCGGTGCTGGCCGACACGTCCAGCGCCGGGTTGATGGTGACTGTCAGGATTTCAGCCATGGGGCAATGGGACGCAGTACCGGCCAGGTCCGTCAGCCCATGTGCAAGCCGCCGTTGACCGAGAAATCCGCGCCGGTGGAGTAACCCCCTTCGTTGGATGCCAGCCAGGCAATGATGGAAGCAATCTCGCTGGGCTCGCCCAGGCGCTTGACAGGCACGGTCGCCACGATCTTGGCCAGCACGTCTTCCCGGATGGCCTTGACCATGTCCGTGCCGATGTAGCCGGGGCTGACGGTATTGACCGTCACGCCCTTGGAGGCCAGCTCCTGCGCCAGCGCCATGGTGAAACCGTGCATGCCCGCCTTGGCCGCCGAATAGTTGGTTTGTCCGGCCTGGCCCTTTTCGCCGTTGACCGAGGAAATGTTGATGATGCGACCCCAGCCTTTTTCCACCATGTCCGCCACCACCTGCTTGGTGACGTTGAACATGCTGTTGAGGTTGGTCTCGATCACGGCGTCCCAGTCTTCGCGGGACATTTTCAGGAACATGCGGTCGCGGGTAATGCCGGCGTTGTTCACCAGCACGTCAATGGTCCCGTGCTCGGCCTTGGTCTTGGTGAACGCCTCGACGGTGGAATCCCAGTTGCCCACATTGCCCACCGAGGCGTAGAAGGTGTATCCCAATGCCGCCTGCTCGGCAATCCATTTGCCGTGGTCACGGGTCGGGCCGCAGCCGGCCACCACCTTGAATCCCTCCTTGAACAGGCGCTGGCAAATGGCGGTACCGATGCCACCCATGCCACCGGTCACGTAGGCTACTTTTTGACTCATGTTTGACTCCTCGTTGTTTTCTTGCTTGAAACCTCGCGGGGCGAACCGCCATGCGGCACCGCCCCGCCCCTCCATGTGTGGCGCTCAGCGCTCGATCGTCAGGGCCACGCCCATGCCACCGCCGATGCACAGGCTGGCAATCCCCTTCTTCGCGTCGCGACGCTGCATTTCGTGCAGCAGGGTGACCAGAATGCGGCAACCGGACGCGCCAATCGGGTGGCCAATGGCAATGGCGCCGCCATTGACGTTGACCTTGCTGGTGTCCCAGCCCATCGCGTTGTTCACGGCGCAGGCCTGGGCGGCAAAGGCCTCGTTGATTTCCAGCAGGTCCAGGTCCTGGGCCTTCCAGCCGGCACGGGCCAGCGCCTTTTGCGACGCCGGCACAGGGCCCATGCCCATCAGCGCCGGGTCCAGCCCGCTGGTGGCAAAGCTGGCAATGCGTCCCATGGGCTTGAGGCCCAGGGCGGCGGCCTTCTTGGCCGTCATCACCATCACGGCAGCCGCGCCGTCATTGATGCCGGAGGCGTTGCCCGCCGTCACCGCACCAGCCTTGTCGAACGCCGGGCGCAGGCCTGCCAGCGCCTCGGCTGAGGACTTGCGGTTGAGGTACTCGTCGGCCGCAAACACCAGGGGGTCGCCCTTCTTCTGCGCAATGCTGAACGGCACGATCTCGTCCTTGAACTTGCCGGCGTCCTGTGCGGCGGCGGCCTTCTGCTGGCTGGCCAACGCCAGGGCGTCCTGCATCTCGCGGGTGATGCCGTACTTCTTGGCCACGTTCTCGGCAGTGATGCCCATGTGGTACTGGTTGTAGACGTCCCACAGACCGTCGACGATCATGGAGTCGATCATTTTCCAGTCGCCCATGCGCTGGCCGTCGCGCGAGCCCAGCAGCACATGCGGGCTGGCGCTCATGTTTTCCTGGCCACCGGCAATCACGATCTCGCTGTCACCGTAGGCGACCGCCTGCGCGGCCAGCATGACGGACTTGAGGCCGGAGCCGCACACGGCGTTGATGGTCAGCGCCGGCGTCTCCTGCGGCAGCCCGCTCTTGATCAGGGACTGGCGGGCCGGGTTCTGCCCCACACCCGCGGCCAGAACCTGGCCCAGAATCACTTCACCCACCTGTTCGGGGGCCAGGCCGGTGCGCTCCAGCAGGCTCTTGATGACGGCAGCGCCCAGGTCAGTGGCCGGGGTCTTGGCCAGGGTGCCACCGAACTTGCCCACGGCGGTACGGGCGGCTGAAACGATAACGATGTCTTCCATGCTTCTCTCCAGGGATGCGATAACTAAAAGGGCTCAGGCGCGGACCTTGACATAGCTGCCAGGTGCCGGCTGCAAAGCCTTGTATTTTCCCTTACCGTAGGTCTTGGGTGCCGCGACCTGCTTGCCGGCATGGCTCTTGAGCCAATGTGCCCAATCCGTCCACCAGCTGCCGGGGTGCTCCACAGCCCCGTCCAGCCAGGCGGCATGGGTTTTGGGGAATTTGCCGTCGCTGCGAATCCAGTGGCTGCGCTTGTTCTTGGCCGGCGGGTTGATGACCCCGGCAATGTGGCCCGAGGCCCCCATGACAAAGCGTTTCTTGCCCGGCAGCACCTGGGTGGAGGCGTAGGCGCCGCCAATGGGCACGATGTGGTCTTCCCGCGAGCCGTAGATATAGACGGGGATGTCCACCCGGCCCAGGTCGATCTTCTGCCCGCACACGGTGGCGGCGCCGGGCTTGACCAGGTTGTTTTCCAGGTAGGTGTTGCGCAGGTACCAGGCGTACCAGGGGCCGGGCAGGTTGGTGCTGTCGGAGTTCCAGTACAGCAGGTCAAACGGGGGGGGTGTTTCGCCCTTGAGGTAGTTGCCCACCACGTAGTTCCACACCAGGTCGTTGGGCCGCAGGAAGCTGAAGGTGGAAGCCAGGTCCTTGCCCTTCATGAGGCCTCCGTGGCCCATTTCCTTCTCGCGGTACTGCACGAAGGCTTCATCGATGAAGACATCCAGGACACCGGTGTCGGAAAAGTCCAGGAACGACGTCAGCAGGGTGGCGCTGGCCACCGGCTGTTCGCCGCGCGCGGCCAGCACGGCCAGCGCCGTGCCCAGCATGGTGCCGCCCACGCAGAAGCCCAGGGTATTGATGGCCGGTGCGCCGCTGATCTCGCGCACCACGGAAATGGCCTTGATGACCGCGTGTTCGATGTAATCGTCCCAGGTGGCCTGCGCCAGCGAGGCATCCGGGTTGCGCCAGCTCACCACGAAGGTACGGTGGCCCTGCTCCACGGCGTAGCGCACCAGCGAGTTATCGGGCTGCAGGTCCAGGATGTAGAACTTGTTGATGCACGGCGGCACCAGCAGGAAGGGTTTCTCGTAGACCTTGGCAGTAAGCGGCTTGTATTCGATGAGTTGGAAGTACGGGTTTTCAAACACCACCGCCCCTTCGGTGGTGGCCACGTTGCGGCCCACCTCGAACAGGCTCTCGTCGGTCATGGAGACATGGCCCTGGCGCAGGTCGTGCACCAGGTTGTGCAGGCCCTTGGCAATGCTTTCGCCCTGTGTCTCCACGGCCAGCTTCTGTGCCTCGGCGTTGAAGGCCAGGAAGTTGCTGGGGGCGGCAGCCGCCATCCACTGCTCCACGGCAAAACGGATACGGTTGCGGGTCTTGGGGTCGGTTTCCACGGCGTCGACCAGCCCCATCAGGGTGCGGGCGTTGAGCAGATACACGGCCGCGGAAAAGGCTGCCAGGGGGTTGCTGTTCCAGGCCGCGTCGGCAAAGCGCCGGTCCGAACCCGGCACCGGTGCGGCAAACCCCTGGCTGAACAAGCCGAACGCGTCCTGCAGGTACTGCTGCTGCAGGGCCTGCAGCTTGTCCGGCGCAAAGCGGATCTCGGGAGGTTTGCAACCCGACGCCGCGGAGGCTGCGCCCCCCAGGTCTATGGCCTGAAACGACTGCAGGGCATGGGCCCAGCTGTCCGTCATGGATTGCTGGAACTGATGGGCCGCCTGGGTCCAGAAATCGGAAGCGTTCTGCGTCACAACGTTACCCTTTAATAGAACACATCTTGCAACGTAGTATGTCAGGATAAGTCCTTCGATATCCTGACACACCTCAATCGGAAACCCTATGTACCTCATTCCCATCGGCTGGCTGTATGTGGCCCTCATGATGAGCGTGGCCGAGGCCACCAACAGCAACGGCACCGTGCTGGGCGCGGTCTTCACTTTCCTGCTGTACGGGCTGCTTCCGGTCGGGCTGCTGCTCTATTTCATGGGCACGCCGGCGCGCAAGCGCGCCATCCGGGCGCGGGAGGCCGCCGAACGACAGGCCTCACTCCAGCCAGATGCAGGCAGCCTGACGGCCGCTGACACGGTCCCGCCGGTAGGAAAAGAACCGTGAGGGGTTGCCCACGGTGCACCAGGCAGGGCTGCTGTCGTTGCCATAAACCTGCGAAACCCCCGCGGCCTGCAGGCGCTGGCGTGCCAGCGCCGGCAAGTTCGCCAGCCATTTGCCCTCCGGCAGCGGCCTGAAACAGGCTGCGGCCTGCGGGGCCGCCGCGGTGAAGGCGTCGCGCACCTCGGAGCCCACTTCAAACGCCTGCGGACCGATGCACGGGCCCAGCCACGCTATCAATTCAATAGCTGCCTGCGCAGGTTCTGCGACGCCTTGAGCCATAAATTGCTGGTAAATCGTCTCCACCACGCCCGCCCCGCCGCTACCGGCCAGCCCGCGCCAGCCAGCATGCACCGCCGCCACCATGGTGCCGCGGGTGTCGCACAGCAAAATGGGCAGGCAGTCGGCCACCATCATGGTGCAGGCCAGCCCGCGCGCGCGGGTGAAGGCGCCATCGGCCTCCAGCCCGTCAGGCGTCTGCGGCCCCAGCGCCTGCATGTGCGCCCCGTGCACCTGGTTCAGGAACACCGGCCGGGCCCCCAGGGCCGCCTGGAGCAGCGCCCGGTTGCGGGCCACGCAGGCGGCATCGTCCCCGACATGGGTACCCAGGTTCAGCGTGTCATAGGGCGGGGCCGAAACCCCGCCAGCCCGGGTGGTGCACACCGCCCGCACGCCCGCCGGGGCGGGCCACTGCGGCACCAGCCAGTCGGACGCAAAGAGGACGGAGGGATGCATGCGGACAAGGATAAACCAAGCCCGTTAATATGGGCGCCTTTGCCGCATAAACCAACCCTCTGCCGGAGCCTTCCATGATTCTCGAACTCGCTGACATCCGCATCCAACCCGGCCAGAACGCCGCCTTTGAAGAAGCCATCCAGCGCGGCCTGGGCACCGTCATCGGTGCGGCCAAGGGATTCCAGGGCTACAAGGTGAACAAGGGCATCGAAAGCCCGGAGCGCTACGTGCTGCAGGTCTTCTGGGACACGCTGGAAGACCACACCGTGGGCTTTCGCCAGTCCGACGCCTTCACCCAGTGGCGCGCCATTGTGGGACCGTTCTTTGCCGCCCCCCCGGTGGTGGAGCACTTTGAGCTGCTGACCAAGTCGGCCTGACCGGAGCCCCCTGCATGTCCTACGTCTTTACGCCCCCCGCCCCCGTGGGCGTGCCCGTGGTGGGCCAGGCTGCGCTGTTTCCGGTGCACCGCATCTACTGCGTGGGCCGCAACTACGAAGAGCACGCTCGGGAAATGGGCCACAGCGGCGGCCGCGAAGCGCCGTTTTTCTTCATGAAACCGGCCGATGCCGTACTGGTGGCCCCGGCCGGCAGCACCGCCGTCATGCCCTACCCCACGCTCACGACCAACCTGCACCATGAAGTGGAGCTGGTGGTGGCCATCGGCGTGGGCGGCTCCCATATCCGCGCCGCCGATGCCCTGCGCCACATCTACGGCTACGCCGTGGGCCTGGACATGACCCGCCGCGACCTGCAAAACGACATGAAGAAGCAGGGCCGCCCCTGGTGCATTGGCAAGGGCTTCGACCACTCGGCCCCCATGGGCCCCATCACCCCGGCCGCGCAGGTGCCCGACATCGCCCGCGCCGGCATTTACCTACAGGTCAACGGGCAGGACCGCCAGCGCAGCACCGTGGCCAAGCTGATCTGGAGCGTTGCCGAAACCATCGAGCAGCTGTCGGCGGCCTGGACGCTGCAGCCGGGTGACCTGATCTTCACCGGTACGCCCGAAGGCGTGGGCGCCGTAGTGCGCGGCGACACCCTGGTGGGCGGCGTGGACGGCCTGCAGCCCCTGTCGGTGCGCGTGGAATAGGAATTTACGGCGCCGCCGTGGCTTCGTCCACGGGCTGATCGCCCCCCGCCACCAGCGCGTCCACCTGCTCCAGCCACTGCAGCAGCGCCTCGGGGTACTGCTCGTCCTGCACCAGGCGCCAGCGCCGGCGCGCTTGCCGCGCCAGGGCGCGCAACTGCCACGCGGCTTCGGCCGCAATGAGCGTGAGTTCCTGCTGCAGCAGGCTGTCCAGCGGCTCGCTGCCCAGATGCGCGAGCTGGTCGGGTGTCACGCCCACGGTCGCCAGCGTGCGGCACAGTTGCGCCACCTGCCCGGCCAGCCGCTCCAGCCCCTCACGGCGGTTGGCCCCCAGACCGGCGCTGTGCTGCAGGTCGGCAGGCCAGCCCGTGATGAGACGGTCGATTTCCCGCAGGCGCCCCACCGGGTCCGGCAGCAGCACAACGCCGCCGCCCTGGGCATCGCATTCCGGCTTGATCAGCTGCATGACCTTGAGCACCAGGGTCTCGTCGTAGCGGTGCCAGTTCATGCGCAGGATCACGGACAGGCGCAGTTCAGGGGCCCGCCGCCCTGGCGCGAACATGGCCGTGATCACTTCGGTCAGCGACAGGATGCGCCCCAGCCCGCTGAGCGCGGCTCCGGCAAGGTTGCGCGGATAGCCCGACCCGTCAAGGTATTCATGGTGCTCCAGCACCGCGCGCACCACCTCCTTGGGGTACTCGTGGTGGCGTTCCATCAGTGCCTGCGACACCAGGGGATGGGAGTAGAGCTGACGCCGCTGCTCGCGGCTGAGATGCCCCCCGGGCTGCAGCAGTGACGGGTCCACGTGCAGCATGCCGATGTCGTGCAGCAGCCCCGCCGCCGCCGCCATGCTGAGGTCAAACCGCGAACCCAGGGGCACCTGAGCCAGCCAGGCCGCTGTCAGCGCAGCGCACAAAGCTTGCTGGTAGAGCGCGGGGCGCACCTCACGCGCCAGGGTCAGCTGAAACGCCATGGGGTCGGGTAGCGGCACCTTGGCGACCGCATCGAGCAAGGTGCTGCGGGCCTTGGGCTCGCCAGCCATGCGCGTGAAAAACGGGGAGCTGTCCAGAATCTCCTCGGCTCCGCTGCGCAGCACCGCCCCCGTCACTGCCGGGGCGCTGGTCACGGAATCCTCCAGGGGTTCGGACAGCTGGTGCTGCATCAGGCGCTCGTATAGGCCCAGGTTGATGCGGGCCCCCTTGTCGATGATCTTGGTGCCCTGGACATTGAAGATGGCACGGGAAGCGAGCACGGGGCGCGCCTCGCCCAGTTCGGTCACGGTCCTGGTGAAATATTGGCTGTCGGTCATGGGTAACGGTTACGGCTCACGCGCCATGCCGGCATCGTGGGCATGGCGGTGGTGGATATCCGGAAAATGGGGATGCTTGTGGGTGATGGCCGTGTGTTCGTGCCAATGGGTGTGCGGCCTGCCCGCTTCCCAGGCAAAGTCGTGCGCATGCTGATGGTGCGCGTCGTGCACATGGCGGTGGCTGTGCGCCATGGGTTCATGGGTGTGCACATGCGTGTGCTGCTCTGTCAGGTGCAGGTAGACGCCCAGCCCCATCAGGGCAGCGGCCAACCCGAACGCCGGCGTGGGATGTTCCCCCAACAGCAGCAGGGCCAGGGCAGCACCCAGAAAGGGCGCGGTGGAAAAATAGGCTCCGGTGCGCGCGGTGCCCAGCCCCCGCAACGCCAGCACGAACAGCACCAGACTCACGCCATAGCCCAGCAGACCCACCAACATGGTGGTCAGCACGGTGGAGGTGCCCGGCAGCGCCGCCCCCAGCGCCAGCGCCAGCACCGTGTTGAAGGCCCCGGCCATCAGGCCTTTGCTGCTGGCAATGAACAGCGCATCCGATGCGGAAACCTTGCGCGTCAGGTTGTTGTCAATGGCCCAGCACACGCAGGCCGCGGCAACCGCCAGGGGCCCGGCCCAATCGGACGCCCCGGTGGGGCCTTGCGGCCAGGACAGCACCACACTCCCGGCCACGATGGCCGCCATGCCCAGGACAATGCGCCGGTCCGCGTTCTCGCGAAAGACCAGCCAGGCGATGAGTGCGGTCAGAACCGCCTCGAGGTTGAGCAACAGCGACGCCGTCGAGCCGCTGGTGTGCGCCAGCCCAACCAGCAAAGCCACCGGCCCCATGACGCCACCGAAAAAAATGGCCCCCAGCAGCCAGGGCCACTCCCCGCGTGCCAGACCGGAGGACGTCCAGCCTCGGTCCCGCACCAACCGTGCCACGCCCAGCCCCAGTCCGCTGCCCAGATACAGCAGACCGCCCAGCAGAACGGGAGAAAGGTCACCGATCAGCAGCTTGGCAAACGGCGTGCTGGCACCGAACAGGGCGGCCGCCAGCAAGGCGTACAGGACGTTGCGGTTCATCTCCGGCAACAGGACTCAGGGGGCCATCAGGTCTTCAATGGCGTCCACCACCATCAGGGTTCCCACCGTCACCAGCAGCACGTCGTTGGCCACCCGGACATAGCGGTACCCGGCCGGCGGGACGCCGATCCGCACCCGCACCTCCCGCGGCAGCGGATAGAACACCACATCGCGCGGCAGGGGCTGGCCCATCTGCCATTTCCTGGCCTGGCCCGGAGGCAGGCAGCCGTTGTGTTTCTTTGCCAAGCCGGGCGGGCACTTACCGGCGGCGCGCTGCCGACCGTAGTAGTCGGAAATCGCCGCGCGCTGGGGGTCCGCAAACCGGACTTCGACGCGGGACTGCACCGCGTCGGCATCCCGGTGCTTGTTCTTGTTGCCATTGCCGTCGCCCGCCCATTCGGGTTTTCCAGCCAGGGCTGCGGTACTGGCGCACGCCACCGCCAGCAGGCAGGAAAGCAAGCGGATGCGGCGCACGGCAGGGGTCTGTGGGAGGTTCATGGCATTTGCGTCCTGTGCCACGCCGTGGCCACTGGCGAATCCAGTGGCGCCGGAGTGGCTATGCCCCGATTATGGGCCGCGGCAACCGGTGGCGCCACCCGCTGCGCGCAAGGCGCCCCTGCACCCGGTGCAGTACAGTTGCAGGCTGTATGGCTGCCAACCTATGACCCCACGACAAACCTGAACCGGACATGAGCATGTTCCATACCCCCATCAAGCACTGCAAGCAGTGCGGAACCCCCGTGGTCTACCGCCTGCCGGACGACGGCGACACCCGGGAGCGGGCCGTATGCCCGGCCTGCGCCACCATCCACTACGAAAACCCGCTCAACGTCGTGGGCACGGTGCCACACTGGGGCGACCAGGTGCTGCTGTGCAAGCGCAATATCGAGCCGCGCTGGGGCAAGTGGACGCTGCCGGCCGGTTTTCTGGAGCTGGGCGAGACGACAGCCGAGGGTGCGGCACGTGAGACCGATGAGGAAGCCGGCGCCCAGTTCGAGATGCAGGGGCTGTTCTCGCTGCTCAATGTGGCGCGGGTGGGCCAGGTCCACCTGTTTTACCGGGCGCGGCTGCTGAGCGATCAGTTCAAGCCCGGCACCGAAACCATCGAGGCCCGGCTGTTCCACGAGCACGAGATTCCCTGGGACGAGATTGCGTTTCGCACCGTCAAGGAAACGCTGGAGCGCTACTTTGCCGACCGCCACGCCGGGCACTACCAGATCCACACGGTGGATATCGCCTAGGCCATGTCCCACCGCCACCCGCTCCCCGCACCCGGCGCCGCCATTCTGGACCTGGTGTTGCATGTGCCGCCCAGCCAGGAGCCGCCCCAGGACAACCCCGCGGCGCGCGCCCACAGCATTGCTCGCGCGGCCGCCCGCAAGGCCAGCCTGCTCTCGGGCTCCATGGCCCTGCCACCCGGCCTGCTGGGCTGGCTCACGGTGATGCCCGAGTTGCTGGGGGTGTGGAAGCTGCAGGCGCAGATGGTGTCTGATATTGCCGGGGTCTACGGCCAGAGCCGGACCCTGGGGCGCGAGCAGATGCTGTACTGCCTGTTCCGCCACGTGTCCGCCCAGCTGTTTCGCGACATGGTGGTGCGCGTGGGCGAACGGGTCATGGTCCGGCAGACCTCGCTCAACGTTCTGCAGGCGCTGGCGCAAAAAGTGGGCGGGCTGGTGATCAAGGCCGTGCTGCGCAAGGGCGCTACGCGCTTCGTGCCGCTGCTGGGCGCCGTGGGCGTGGGCGCCTACGCCTACTACGACACCCTGCAGGTGGCCCACACGGCGGTGGAGCTGTTCGAGCGCGACATCATCCTGGACGCCGACACCCTGACAGAGCCCCCAGCCGACACACCGGTCACCCCGGTCACTCCGAAAAAAAGAACAAAATAGGCCGCCAGGCGGCATGAACGCTGCGCAGACAGCTATGAATAACGGAGCAACGGCTTGAATTTCCTGCACGACCTGCAGTGGGTGCTCCCCCTGCGCACCCCGGCCCTGACGCAACTGGCCCTGGCCCTGTCGTGGCTGGGCTATTCCACCTTCATCATGTTCTTCATGGCCATTGGCTACTGGACGTGGAGCAAGGCCGTCTTCTTTCGGCTACTGGTTCTGGTGGTCATCAACGCCGCGCTCAACGCCTATGTGAAAGACTGGGTCCAGGACCCCCGCCCCCCGCTGGCCCTGCGGCTGGACGACCAGATCGGCGCCAGCTACGGCCTGCCCAGCGGTCACGCGCAGATGGCCGTGGTGATGTGGATGTGGCTAGCCTGGGAACTGCGTCGCGCCTGGGCCTGGGTGCTGGGCAGCGTGATTGTGCTGGGCGTCATCGCCAGCCGCCTGTACCTGGGGGTGCATGACCTGGAGGACGTGCTGGTGGGCGCAGCGCTGGGCGGCGCCAGCCTGCTGGTGTTTGAGCGGGTGCGCCGCCGGCACTGGCGCTGGCAGACCCGGCTGGGCTGGAGCG
This sequence comes from Rhodoferax sp., assembly GCA_019449595.1. GTDB lineage: Bacteria > Pseudomonadota > Gammaproteobacteria > Burkholderiales > Burkholderiaceae_C > Allorhodoferax. The sequence goes on from JAGRPL010000004.1 coordinate 1,342,341, forward strand.
TGGCGCTGATCGCCCTGGCAACCGCGCTGGTGCTGGCCAGCTGGCCGGGCAACGCCCCCGAGTACATCCCCACCCTCGCCGGCTGGCTGGCCGTGGCCATCTGGAGCCTGCAGGTGGAGCAGCGCCACATCGACAGCGCGCCGCCCGCCACAGCTTGGCGCCGCGTGGCGGTGGGCCTGCTGGGGGCCGCGTGCTTTCTGGGCGAGCAGAAGCTGCTCAAGTTCACCGGCGCGCACCTTGTGCTGCCACCGCTGCTGTGGGCACTGGCCAAGGGCGTGGTCAGCGGCGCTTTCGTGTCACTGCTGATGCCCTGGGTCTTTGTCCGCCTGCGGCTGGTGCCGGCCTTGGCCCGGCGCCTGCCGCAGGGGGCTTAACCAACCACCAGATCGCGGATCTGCTGCAGCGCGGCGGGGTCTTCCATCGTCGTCAGGTCGCCGGCATCGCGTCCCTCGCACACCGCCTGGATGGCGCGGCGCAACAGCTTGCCGCTGCGCGTCTTGGGCAGGACCGACACAAAGCGCACCCGGGCCGGACGGCCCACGGCACCAATGGTGTTGTCCACCACCTTCATCACCTCGGCCTCGAGCTTGGCGCGCGCAGCGTCGTCCACCAGCACGCTGGCGTCCTTGGCCACGGCAAAGGCCATGGCCACCTGGCCCTTGAGCGCGTCGGCCACGCCCACCACCGCCACTTCCGAAATATTGGGGTGGCTGGAGATGCTCTCCTCGATCTCGCGGGTGCCCAGGCGGTGGCCGGCCACGTTGATCACGTCGTCGGTGCGGCCCAGGATGAAGAAGTAGCCGTCCTGGTCACGCACGCCCCAGTCAAAGGTGCTGTACACCAGCTTGCCAGGGATGCTGTTCCAGTAGGTCTTGACGAAGCGCTCGTCATCGCGCCAGATGGTCTGCATGCAGCCGGGAGGCAGCGGCCCCTCGATGGCGACCACGCCCTTCTGGTTGGCACCCGTGAGTTCTTCGCCGGTGTTTTCGTCGATCAACTTCACGTTGTAGCCGTACATGGCCACGCCGGGGCTGCCGAACTTGCTGGGCGCCTTTTCCACGCCATTGGCCAGACCCAGGATCGGCCAGCCGGTTTCGGTCTGCCAGTAGTTGTCGATGATGGGCTTCTTCAGGCTGTCGCTGATCCACTGCGCCGTGGGCTCGTCCAGCGGCTCACCGGCCAGGAACAGCGCGCGCAGGCTGGAGAGGTCGTACTTGGAGAGCAGAGCCGGGTCCTGTTTCTTCAGCACGCGCACGGCGGTGGGGGCGCTGAACATGACGGTGACCTTGTATTTCTCCACCAAGCTCCACCAGATGCCGCCGTCCGGGCGGGTGGGCAGGCCTTCGTACATGATGGTCGCCATGCCGGCAATCAGCGGGCCGTAAATGATGTAGCTGTGGCCCACCACCCAGCCGATGTCGCTGGTGGAGAAGAAGGTTTCTCCCGGCTTGCCGCAGTAGATGTGCTCCATGCTGGCGGCCAGCGCCACGGCGTAGCCGCCGGTGTCGCGCTGCACGCCCTTGGGCTTGCCGGTGGTGCCGCTGGTGTACAGCGTGTAGCTGGGGTGGGTGGACTCCACCCACTCGCAGTGCACGGTGGTGTTGAGGTGCTTGTCCCGCAGGGCGCCCCACAGGTGGTCGCGCCCGGCCACCAGGTTCATGGCGTGGAGCTTGCGGTCCACCAGCAGCACGCCGTCGGGCTTGTGGCTGGACAGCGCAATGGCTTCGTCCAGCAAGGGCTTGTAGGGCACCACCTTGCCGCTGCGCGAGCCGGCGTCGGCGCTCACGATCAGGCGGGGCGACGCGTCTTCGATGCGCGACGCCAGCGAACCCGAGGCAAAGCCGCCAAACACCACCGAGTGGATGGCGCCAATGCGCGCGCAGGCCAGCATGGCAAAGGCCGCCTCGGCAATCATGGGCATGTAGATCAGGACCCGGTCGCCCTTCTTCACGCCCAACTCCAGCAGGCAAGCGGCCATGCGCTGCACTTCGGCGTGCAGCTGCGCAAAGCTGTAGACCTGCTCGGTATTGGTTTCGGTGGAAACCGCAATCAGCGCAGGCTGGTTGGCGCGGGTCTTCAGGTGGCGGTCAACCGCGTTGTGGCAGAGGTTGGTCGTGCCGCCGACAAACCAGCGCGCAAACGGCGGGTTGCTGTAATCACAGACCTGCTGCGGCGGCGTCTGCCAGTCCACACGCTGCGCCTCCTGCGCCCAAAAACCATCCCGGTCGTCAATGGAGCGGCGATAAAAATCTGCGTAGGCGGTCATGGTGTGTCTTCCTGCGGGTCGTTGAAACTGAATTCATAATTATGGATAGACAGCTTGCAAATAGCTGACTTGCGCCGCCGCCCCCTGCCGCGTCTCGCTCCGACCGGCGTGCCGGCCCCTGGCGCTGTTATTTGATGAGCGCCTGCGCCGCCTTGAAATCCGGGTGCTCGGCACTGCGAATCCACTCGAACGCCACCATTTCGGTCGTTACCAGCTCCACGCCGGCGCCGGCCAGGCGGTCGAAGGCGGCGTCGCGGTTGCGCTCGGTACGCGAACTGCAGGCGTCCGTGACCACCCACACGTCAAACTCGTCTTCCAGCAGGTCCAGAGCCGTCTGCAGCAGACAGACATGGGCCTCACAGCCGGCCAGCACCACCGTGCCGCGCTCGGGCCCCGCCGCGGCTTTCTGCAAATGCTTGGGCAGGCTGCGCGCATTGCCCTGCACCGACTTGGCCGGCGGACGCAACCATTCGCCCAGCCCTTCTTCTACCGCGCTGAACTGCATCTTGGACAGCACCCGGGCCCCGGCCTGCTGCAGGGCGGCCTGCAACTCAGGCACGCTGGCTCCCAGCTTGGAAGGGTTTTGCTCTGTCACGAAGGTCGGCACCCGCAACAAGGCGGCCAGCTGTGCCAGCCGCACGGCATTGGCCAGCACGGCAGGGGCCTCAAACAGGGCGGGCATCAACCGGGCCTGGTAATCCACCAGCACCAGCTGGGACTCTTCGACTTCTAGCAACATGGATAACTTTCAATAGTGGGAAAGGCAAGCATAACCAATCGCCGCGGTCTTGCCAAAGGCCTGCCTGCGGTGTCTTTTGATGCAGCTGAAATACCGAAAAATGTCATAAATTCAAAGTGTTACAAATGATTCTTCATTTTTCACCTTGACTTGACAGCAGCCCCGAACCCGGGTTAAGCTGGCCGCCATGCGAATCGTTTCCCTTCTCGTCACCCTGCTGCTGGCCAATGTGGCGCACGCCAATCCGGCCGGCTCCGGCGACGACATGAACCGTTTCCTGGCCGAGCGCGGCCTGCTGGCACGTATCGGCGAAGTCCGCGACCAGGTCGAAGCCAAGGCCTCCGAGCTGGTGCTCCACTCCATGGCTTTCCTGGGCGTTCCCTACCGGCGCGGCGGCACCAATGCGGAAACCGGTTTTGACTGCAGCGGCTTTGTCCGCGCCATTTACGAACAAACCGCCGGTCTGGTCCTGCCACGCAAGGCCGAACAGCAAGCCGCCGCCACCCAGAAAATTGACCGCACCGACCTGCAGCCCGGTGACCTGGTGTTTTTCAACACCATGCGACGCGCCTTCAGCCACGTGGGCATTTACGTCGGCGACGGCAAATTCATCCACTCGCCCAGGCCCGGCGCCGAGGTGCGCGTGGAAAGCATGGGCATAGCCTACTGGGCCAAGCGCTTTGACGGAGCCCGCCGGGTAGCCACCTCCAATGGCACCGCGGCCGAAACCCCGGCTGCCGCTACGCTGCCTGCCGACGTACAGGCTTTGGCCGCACCCGCACCCCTGCGGTAACCGCCCCCCCACCGGCAAGACCGCCGCAGCCGACTCAGTCGGGTGCCCGGTAAACCAGCACCTTGAGCGAACGGTCCGCCGACACATCGGCAAACGCGGCCGGATTGGCCACCCGCTCGACCCACTCCAACTCGGGAGCCAGTTCCCGCATCTGGTCCTGCAGGAAGGCCACCCCCAACTCGGGCGCATTCAGGCACAGCAGCGCATGGCCCCCAGGCATCAGCAAATCCGGCAGACGGCGCATCAAGCGTGCGTAGTCCTTGGTGGCGACGAAGCTGCCTTTCTGGTAGCTGGGCGGGTCCACAATGATCAGGTCATAGGGCCCACTGCGGGTGATCTTGCCCCAGGTGGAAAAAATGTCGTGGGGCAAAAAACTCGCTCCGGCCACAAGGCCGTTGAGCCGGTGGTTCTGCTGCCCGATGGCGATGGCGCCGTGGCTCATGTCCACGTTGACGACCTGCCTGGCACCGGCCTGCAGGGCAACCACCGAAAAGGCGCAGGTGTAGGCAAACAGATTGAGCACCCGAAACCGCGCGCGGCCGGCCACGTGCGCACCCACCCAACGCCGGCCTTCGGCCATATCCAGGAACAGCCCGTGGTTCTGCCCTTTAAGCACATGCACCAGAAAACGGGCGCCCTGCTCTGTCACCACATGCGGCTCGGGCACGCTGCCGGCCATCAGCCGGGTTCCGGTGTGGCCCTCGGCGCGGCACTGGTAAACCCAGTTCAACGGCTGTCCTGGGGCCAGCACCTGCCAGCGCTGCGCCAACGCGGCGCCGACCGCCGTCAGTTCGTCGTCGGTGGCAGGCTGAAAGCTGGTGAGCACAAAAACGGGGGGAAAGGCGTCCAGCGCCCAGTGCTCGCAGCCCGGGTACAGGCCGCCCCGGCCATGGAACACGCGCCGGGCGTCGGTGGATAGGTCCATCGTGGCGATGGCATTAAGCAAAGCTTGCATGGGAAAGGCGCTGTTAAGTTGCTAGCGATTCTAGTAAGGCCACCACCGGCGCCCTGGCCGGAACCGGGTGCGGTCACCCATGTGACGCATCCCCCCCTTTCAGGGCCGGTCCATCCCCATAATTGCTCCAAAGGAGCCACACCCCATGAAAACCCGTATCACTGAGCTTTTTGGCATTGAACACCCCATCATCCAGGGCGGCATGCACTTTGTCGGCTTTGCCGAACTGGCCGCAGCCGTGTCCAACGCCGGCGGTCTGGGCATGATCACCGGTCTGACCCAGCGTTCGGCCGCGGACCTGGCCAACGAAATCCGCCGCTGCCGCGAGATGACCGACAAGCCCTTTGGCGTGAACCTCACTTTCCTGCCCACCGTCAGCTCGCCCGACTACCCGGGCTACATCCAGGCCATCATCGACGGTGGCGTCAAAGCCGTGGAGACCGCCGGCAACAACCCGCAGAAGTACCTGCCCGCGCTGCACGAAGCCGGCATCAAGGTAATCCACAAATGCACCTCGGTGCGCCACGCGCTCAAGGCACAGTCTATCGGCTGCGACGCGGTGAGCGTGGACGGCTTCGAGTGCGGCGGCCACCCGGGCGAGGACGATGTGCCCAACTTCATCCTGCTGCCCCGTGCCGCCGACGAACTGGAGATTCCGTTCGTCGCCTCCGGCGGCATGGCCGATGGGCGTTCACTGGTGGCGGCCCTGTCGCTGGGGGCCGAAGGCATCAACATGGGCACGCGCTTCATCGCCACCCAGGAAGCCCCCGTGCATGCCAACGTCAAGCAGGCCATCGTGGCGGCGTCCGAACTCGACACCCGCCTGGTGATGCGCCCCCTGCGCAACACCGAACGCGTGCTGCGCAACGCCGCCGTGGACCGCCTGCTGGAAAAGGAGCGCACCCTGGGTGCCGCCATCAAGTTCGAAGACATCATGGAAGAAGTGGCCGGCGTGTACCCGCGCATCATGAAGGACGGCACTATGGACGCCGGTGCCTGGTCCTGCGGCATGGTGGCCGGGCTCATCCACGACGTGCCCACCGTCAAGGAACTGGTCGAGCGCATCATGCGCGAAGCCGAAACCATCATTGCCCAGCGCCTGCGCGGCATGCTGGGCGCCTGAACTTCACACCCCTAGAACCCTGACAAGAGGAGACACCCCGTGTTGCAACCTGGCCTGATGATGGACCGTCCCCTGCTGCTCTCCAGCGTGATTGAACACGCCGCCGCGCAGTATGGCGACGCCGAAGTCGTATCCCGCGAGACCCATGGTCCGCTGTTTCGCTACACCTATTCCGAGTGCGCCGCCCGCGCACGCAAACTGGCCAATGCGCTGGCCGGCCTGGGCCTCCAGGGGGGCGATGCCGTGGGTTCCATTGCCTGGAACAACCACCGCCACCTGGAGGCGTACTACGCGGTGTCGGGCAGTGGCATGGTCATGCACACCTGCAACCCGCGCCTGCACCCGCAGCAGCTCATCTACATCATCAACCACGCCGAAGACCGCGTGGTGCTGTTCGACGCCACGTTTGCGCCGCTGGTCAAGGGTATTGCCGCGCATTGCCCGAACGTGCGGACCTGGGTGTGTCTGGCCGACGCGGCCAACACACCCGCCATCGAAGGCGTGGCCAACGTGCTGGCCTACGAGGAACTGATCGCCCCCTGCAGCGAGGACTTCACCTGGCCCGAATTCGATGAACACACCGGTGCCGCCCTGTGTTACACCTCGGGCACCACGGGCAACCCCAAGGGCGCCCTGTATTCGCACCGGGCCATTGTGCTCAATGCCATGTCGGGCTGCCTGCCCGGGGTCCTCTCGCTCTCGCCGGCGGAGACCATCCTGCCCGTGGTTCCCATGTTCCACATCAACGCCTGGTGCATTCCCTACGCGGCGCCCATTGCCGGCGCCAAGCTGGTGCTGCCCGGCCCCCGCCTGGACGGACAGTCGCTGTACGAGCTGATGGAATCCGAAGCCGTGACCGTCAGTGCCGGTGTACCCACCATCTGGCAGGCGTTGCTGGGCCATGTGGAGCAGCATGGCTTGCGTTTTTCCACCATGTACAGAACGGCAGTCGGCGGCTCGGCCATGCCGCAGGCCCTCATCGCCAAGTTCATGGACACCTATGGCGTGGAAGTGCGCCACGGCTGGGGCATGACCGAAACCACGGCCGTTGGCACCATGGGTACCCTGATGCCCAAGGCCAAGAACTGGACTTCCGAGCAGAAGCAGGCCTTGCTGGCCAAGCAAGGCAAGAGCACCTTTGGCGTCGAAATCAAGGTGGTCGACGAACAGGGCAACACCCTGCCGCGTGACGGCACCTCCCAGGGCGAACTCATGGTGCGCGGCCACTGGATCATGGCCTCGTACTACAAGGGCGAGCGCTCGCCCCTGGTGGACGGCTGGTTCCCCACCGGCGACATTGCCACCATCGACGCCGAAGGCGTGATGCAGATCCGTGACCGCACCAAGGACGTGATCAAGACCGGCGGCGAATGGATCAGCTCCATCGACCTGGAAAGCGCGGCGGTGGCCCACCCCGCGGTGGCCATGGCCGCCGTCATCGGCGTCAAGCACCCCAAGTGGGACGAGCGCCCCCTGCTCTTCGTCGTGCGCAAGCCCGGCCAGACGCTGAGCAAGGAAGAAATCCTCGCCTTCCTGGCCGAGCGCGTGGCCAAGTGGTGGGTCCCGGACGACGTGATTTTCCTCGACGCATTGCCCGTTGGCGGCACCGGCAAGGTGCAGAAAAGCGACCTGCGCAAGCAATACGGCGGCGTGTTCAGCTAGGGCTATGATGATCAAGGATCGTGCGCGTAAAACACAACCAACTGATGCTTCGCGCATGAGACTGAATCAGGAGAACCGCCATGAAATCTCTTGCAATTACCAGCGTTGTACTCGCCGGCCTGTTGACCAGTGGCGCGGTGTGGGCGGATACCGGGTGCAACGTGCCCCTGACCGGTTGGCAGCCGCGTGAAGTTTTACGCAAACAGCTGGAGCAGCAGGGTTTGCAGGTGCACCGCATCAAGGTGGACGACGGTTGCTATGAGGTACGCGGTGTCGATGCGCAGGGAAAACGCTTCAAAGCCAAATATGCGCCCGATTCCCTGAAGGCTCTCAAAATGGAAACCAAAGAGGATGAGCGCGGTGAAAGGCGCCGCGAGCGTGGTCAAGACTCCAGATAGATAGCTTCGCGTTAAGCTGGCCTTCATGTAGCGAGCCCAAAATACCCTCCATACGCATTTTCCGAGGACTGAACGATGAATAAGCTAACTTCTGCGCTCTGCATGGCGGGTATCTTGGCACTGCCTGGCTTGGCGCAGGCCCGCCCCGTGACTTTGACGACCCAATTGCAAAGCTACTCTGGCAACGGTGCCTATCTGGCCATCTATGTCACTGATGCCGCCGGGCAATACAAAAAAACGCTCTGGGTGGCCGGTAAAAAGACCAAGTACTACAAACATTTGCGTGACTGGGCGCGCGGCAGCGGCATGAAATCCAGCGAATTTGATGGCGTGAGCGGCGCCAGCGTGGGCAATGGCCGCAGCTTGAAGGTCACGGTGGAACTGGCCGATGCCTTGATTGACGCGGGCTACGAGATCCGCATCGACACGGCTGTTGAAGATCAGCGCGACAACCCTGCCGAGGTGCGCGTGCCATTGACCACCAAGGACAAGAGCAAGCCGGTAGCAGGACGCGGCTATATCAAATCCTTCACTTACGACCTGTAATCGGTTTGCGTAGGCTGCATTCTTTTTTGGGGTTGCTGGTCGCCTTGCTGGCGGTGGTTCTGGCCATCAGCGGCGCCATCCTGTCGCTCGATCCTGCGTTGGAAAGACTGGGCAGCGCCATCCCAGCCGACGGCCAGATTAGCGTTGCAACGCTGGCCGGTCGGGTAGCGCAGCATTACCCGGGAGTGGAGCAGATTCAACGGTCGCCGTCCGGTGCTGTCATCGTGTACTACAACCGGGATGGGCAAACCGGGGTGGACCGCATCGACCCGCAAACGGGACAGGGCATCGCACCGCACGTCGTTTCGCCGTTCTCGCGTTGGATGAAAGATTTGCACCGCTCCTGGCTACTCGACACCCCGGGGCGGATGGTCTCGGGTTTGGTTGCGCTGACCATGCTGGTGCTGTCGGTGTCCGGTGCAGTGCTACTGGCGAAGCGCGTGGGAGGGTGGCGACATCTTGCCGATCCACTGCGTGGCAACCTGATTCAGCGTTGGCACACCCAGGTAGGGCGCATAGTGGTTCTGGGCTTGCTGCTGTCGGCTCTCACCGGCATGTACATGTCGGCAGCCACCTTTACCCTGGTCCCCGATGGCATGCAGGACGAGCCGGATTTTCCGACTAACGTGGTGGGCGGGCCGTCCGCACCGATAACGGCTTTACCCGCGCTTGTTGCGGCCGACTTGAACAACCTGCGCGAACTGGTTTACCCCAGCCCCGGCGACCCCACCGGGGTGTATTCGCTGTCCACAGACCTGGGCGAGGGCTATGTGGACCCCAGCAGCGGCGTACTGCTGTCGTACCGGCCATATGGCGGTTTTCGCCAAACCTATGAGCTGATCTACAAGCTCCACACCGGTGAAGGACTGTGGTGGCTGGGTCTGCTGTTGGGTGTGTGCGCGCTCAGTGTGCCCCTACTGAGCGCCACAGGGGCTTTGACGTGGTGGCAGCGACGACAGTCGATGCCGCGCATTGTGGGCAACAGCGCAGCGCACTCGGCCGACACCGTCATTTTGGTCGGAAGCGAAAGCAACAGCACCTGGGGCTTTGCCAATACGCTGCATGAGGCCCTGCGCAAAGCCGGGCTGCGTGTGCATACAGCGGCGATGAACCAGCTGGCCACCGAATACCCAAAAGCCGAGCGCCTTTTCGTCCTCACGGCAACTTATGGCGACGGCGATGCCCCCAGCTCAGCCAACCAGTTTCTGGCACGGTTGGGCAAGGTCAAAGCCCCTTCCAAAACCGGGTTTTCCGTACTGGGTTTTGGTGACCGGCAGTTTCCCAAGTTTTGCAAGTTTGCCTACGATGTAGAAGCGGCCCTGCTCGCGCAGGGGTGGAGCCGATTGCTGGACATCGACACCATCGACCGACAATCGGGACAAGCCTTCACGCGTTGGGGTAACACCGTAGGGCAACTGATCAACCACGAGTTGAACCTGGTACACACGCCCAGGCGCCCGCGAACCGACGCCTTTGCGTTGATCGAGCGGGCCGATTATGGGGAGGCCGTGCAGGCTCCTACGAGCATCTTGCGATTTACGGCCATTCCGCCACAGGGCTTCAAAGGCCAGTTGATGCGGTTGTTCGAAGGCCATGGACTGCCGCATTTTGAAGTGGGCGATTTGCTCGGGGTTGTGCCACCCGGCAGCGCTATTCCCAGATTTTATTCGTTGGCCAGCAAGTCGAGCGATGGGTTCCTGGAGATTTGCGTACGCAAGTTGGAAGGTGGCCTGTGCTCGGAGTTTCTGCATGGTCTGCAGCCGGGCGGGCGCATGGACGCCTTCATTCAACTGCATCCAGACTTTAGACCCGTTGCTGGCAACGCGCCCGTGATCCTGATCGGTTCGGGCACAGGAATAGGCCCATTGGCCGGCTTTATCCGCAACAACACGGGCAAGCATCCGATGTTCCTGTACTGGGGTGGGCGTGACCCGGCATCCGATTTTTTGTACAAACCGGAGCTTGATACATATCTGGCCGATGGTCGCCTGACGGGCCTACATGCCGCTTTTTCACGCGTCCAGAATGGCGCCTATGTGCAAGACCGCGTGCTGGCCGATGCCACGCAATTACGCCAATTGCTGGAGCAGGGGGGGCAGGTTCTGGTGTGCGGCAGCCGGGCCATGGCCAAGAGCATTGCACAGGCGCTTGATGATGTGCTGGCCCCGTTGAACCTCACCGTGGCAACCCTCAAAACGCAAGGGCGTTACCGTGAAGATGTCTTCTGAGCCGCCTAGCGCGAAAGTGATGGCACCTGCCTTGCAGCGCCACGCCTTGAACGGCGAAACCATGGGCACCCGTTACAGCGCCGTGTTTTTTGCACCGGCCAACACCGACCTTGGTGCCGTCGGCGCGGCCTTGTTGGCCGCCGTCGACCAGGTGGACCGGCAGATGTCCACCTGGAAACCCGATTCTGACCTGAACCGCCTCAATGCGGCGCCATTACACCAGTGGCACACCGTACCGGCAGAGCTATTGGCTGTATTGGATGCTGCCGTGCGCGTTGGCATCGAATCCCGGGGTGCATTTGACATCGGCGTGGGGACGCTGGTTAACGCCTGGGGCTTTGGGCCGACCAGACATGAACCCGATGCGCAGCAGATCCGTACCCTGGGGCAGCGTGCGCACCGCGCCACCAGCGAGGTGCTGGAAGTCGACCTGACCCAGCAACGCGTGCGCAAGAATGAAACCGTTGCACTGGATCTGTCGGGCATCGCCAAGGGCTATGGCGTGGATGCGCTGGCCCGGTGCCTCGACCGCTTCGGCATTACCCGTTACCTGGTTGGCATCGACGGAGAAATGCGCGCCAAGGGCAACAAACCCGATGGCCAGGCCTGGGCCGTCGCTATCGAGAAACCCGTGCGCCATGTGCGTGAAGTGATGGGGGTGATGGAACTGGTCGATGCTGCCATTGCAACCTCAGGTGACTACCGCCATTGGGTCGAAGTGGCGGGCCAGCACTTTGCCCACACCATGGATCCGCGCAGCGGACGGCCCGTGGACAACCACCTCGCATCGGTAACGGTGGTGATGCCGACTTGCATGCTCGCCGACGCTTGGGCCACCGCCTTGCTGGTTATGGGCGTGCCGGCGGCAACGGAGCTGGCACAGCAGCGGGGTATGACAGCCCTGCTGGTTTTGCGAGAGGGAGATGTGTTTGAAGAGATATCCATCTTGGATGGACAGCTTCAACCATAGAGCGGGCTGCGTTGGCTATTGAGATTCAGTCTTTCGTCTGCCGCAAGCCGGACAGCGCCGCCTGCGCTGCGCCCACTAACGCCGCCAGATCGGTACACTTTCTATTTCAAATGCAAATAAGAACTGTTATCATTTGAAGATAGATTCACCCAGGACGGGTGAACGCTTGAATGGAAACGGAGCGGATAGTGGGCCAAGGAATGAATCGCCGGCACTGGCTGGCATCACTGGGGGCGGTGGGCATGCTGCCCAGGTTTGGGCTGGCGGCAGCCTTGGCGGATACGGCGGCGCCGTCGGTCCTGATCGGCGCGAGCTGGCGCGGTCCGAACGCGGACGACGCGCATTTCGCCGGCGTGCTGGCGGCAAACTGGGAACAGAAAACCCTGCAGATACGCCACGCCGTGCCCCTGCCCACCCGCCCTCACGGGCTGTTGGCCGAAGCCGATGGCAGCCTGCTGGTGACCGGTGTGCGCCCCGGCACGTGGCTACTGCGCTGCGACGACCGGGGGCGGGTAACGCAACACACCACGCTCGCGAACGAAGCTTCCAGCGTGCGCCTGAGTGGCCATGCCGATGGCCTGCGCGATGGCCAAGTGATCTACACCACCGAAACCGACTACAAAAGCGGGCGCGGCCGCATTGGCGTACGCGACCGCCAGAGCCTGCGCAAGCTCGACGAGTGGGATAGTCACGGCGTGGAGCCCCACCAACTGGTGCTTGACCAGGACGGCCACCTGCTGGTGGCCAATGGCGGCGTGCCACGCACCCTGGCGGACCAGAAATACGACCTGCACCGCATGGACGCCTCGCTGGTGCGGCTGGATGGCCAGAACGGCCGCCTGCTGCGCCAATGGAAGCTCGACGACCGCCGCCTGAGCCTGCGCCACCTGGCCTGGAGCCACTCGTTCACGCAGGACAAGACCTATCTGGGCGTGGCCATGCAGGCCGAGCACGACGACCCCGCCCAACGCGCCCAGGCGCCCGTTCTGGCGGTCCTCGATGGCAACCAGCTCCAGGTGCCCACCCCCAAGGGCGACGGATACGGCTACGCCGGCGACATCGCGGCTGCCTACAACGGCGGCTTTTTTCTCTCCAGCAACAAGGCGGGCGTGGCCCAGATCTGGCTGCAGGACAGGCCCACGGAGCTGTCTCCCGTCGTCAAGCTGAAAGAGGCCTACGCGCTGGCCAGCTGGAATGGCCCCAACCCGGGCGGCGGTGTACTGGTTGCCACGGCGGCCGGACTGGTGCGCTGGCATCCGACGGCGCCACCGGTGGTATTGCCCTGGCCCCAGCCCATGGCGCTGGACAACCACTGGGTCCTGATGGGCGCGGCGTGAACGTGACCCTTGCCGCCTTTCTAAATCACGTCATGGTCACTACGGCGTCACGCCGTACGGCCCACCAGGCCACCCGCGTCAACCAGCCCACGGCCAACAATGCCGCCGTGGTTACCAGCCACTGGCCCAGACGGGCCTGATCGTCCAGCAGGTAGGCGTTGCACAGGCGCAGCGGGCTGTCGATGTACAACTGCCCGACCACAGCGGTCATGGGCAGCATGTTGCCCAGAAAAAACCCCTGCACCACCAGCCCTGCAGGCCGCCAGGACACCCACAGCGCCGCCCCGGCCAGCAGCAGCGCTGTGCATTTGGCCGCTTCGAGAGACGACGACACCAGCACCAGGTCGAGCACGCGCGGCACCATCAGCACGGCCAGCACCACAGCGGCGCCTACCAGCCCACTGATGCCATAGGCATTCCAGCGTGCCACGCGGACCCGTGCTGCTGGCGACAGGCCCGCTGCCAGCAAAGCACCCACCAACATCCACAGCGGATACTGCAGCACCATGTGCCGCCACATGCTGGCCGTGAGCCACTGGCGCAGCGCGGGCACCAGCAGCAAAGCCAGCAGGGCCAGGGCCAGCAGCACTGGGTGTCTGGGCGTGCACCGGGCCATCACCGCGGTGGCTGGCAGATGCGGCCCCTTCACAACCGCCCCCCGTTGGCCAGATGGCGTGCATAGTCCAAAGCCAGTTGCTGCTCGGCCACATCGAACACGCGCAGCAAGCGGCCCTGCGCATCCAGCACCAAAAAGGCGGCATTGTGTTCGTAGTCCCCTCGCCCATCGGGAATCACCACCACGCCCAGGCGCTGCAGCAGCACTTGCTGCTGCGCCATATCAGGCACACGCACCCAGGTCCACAGCGTTGGGTCAGCCTGCAAGGTGCGCGCATAGGCCTGCAATACGGCCGGCAGATCGTGTGCGCCGTCGAAGCTGATGGACAGCAGCCGCACCCCTGAGCCGCCCCCCGCAGCGCGGTCCGCCTGCAGAACCGCTTGCAACTGCTGAAAGCTGTTGCCCAGTGACAGGCACACGGTCTGACAACGGGTGTAGACGAAGTCGACCAGGGTAATGCGGCCGCCCTGCGCCAACAGCGTGGGCAGGCTCTGCGCGGCGATGCCCGGGCCTTCAACCGTGACCGACGGCACGGATACCGGTTGCTGCGCGACTTCCATCCGGCGCGCACCTTCTGCGGTCCAGACCTGAAAATCGTGTGTCAACCATGCGGCGCTGGCATACCCGGCCAGCACCAGCACCAACGCCAGCAAAGCGGTGCGCAGCATGGCAGGCGGCTCCTGAACCAATGTCAGTCGGGCTTTGCCGCCAGCGCCTGGAGCGCGGCACCGCCTTCAAAGGGCGTGGTGCGCGTGCTGGTCTTGCGCTCTTGCTCAAACAGCGTGGCCGACAAGGCGGGCGCCTTGTTGGACCAGGTGCTGCGCACATGGCTGGCCACCGCAGCCAGTTCGGCATCGCTGAGCTGCTGGAACGACGGCATGGCACCGCTGTACTCGGCGCCCGCCACGCTGATCTTGCCGTTGATGCCGTGCAGCAGAATGTTGGCCACGGTGCGCGCATCTCCCTGCACCCACTCTGAGCCATCGAGCGGCGGGAACACGCCCGGCAGTCCTTTGCCAGTGGCCTGGTGGCAGGCGGCGCACTGTGCGGCAAACACGGCCTTGCCATCGACGGCAGTCCCCGCAGCGGCAGGCACCGGCCCCGACAGGTCAGCCACGGTGCGTCGGTCGCCCAGGCCGACATTGCCAAAGGGCTCGGAGATGAAGATATAGACCACCCCAAACAGCACCATGGCCAGCGTGATGGCGGCAGCGGCCAGTGGCACGGGGCGGATGCGTTCCTCGGGCTCGGCGTTTTCGCGCTCCTGCGCCTGGTGGGAGGTATCGATTTCTGAAGTCATGAGAGCCTCGCGGGGTTCAGGAAGCAGGCGTTGCGGGAGTCGGGGTTGCCGGAGTGGCCTGCACGGCGGGCGGCAGCACCGGATAGGTGTGGTTCAGGCCCTGCAGGTACTTCACCAGGTCCAGCGCTTCGGGCCGTGCCACCACCACCTGCCCTGCCGGTCCCTGACCGGGCGGAAGCTTCACGACCTCATCGCCGGGCTCGGCGACGGCCTTGGTCTCGAACAGATAGGGATAGGACGGCATGATCGAACCCGGCACGTAGGCGCGCGGCTGGTAGATGTGGCCCAGGTGCCAATCCTTGCTGGACTGGCGTGCCCCGATATTGAACAGGTCGGGCCCCGTGCGCATGCTGCCCAGCAGGTGCGGCTTATCGTAGAAATAGTCGCCTGGCACCGAAGCCCGACCCCAACCCCGCTCGGCGTCAGGGCCGAAGTTGCGGTCGCGTGGTTGCTGGGAATGGCAATACACACACCCGTTGGCGATGTACACCTGCCGCCCGCGCAGTTCGGCGCTGCTGTAGGGCTTGAGGCCCACGGGCGGCGTGACGTCACGCACCTGCATATACGGCATGACCACCAGCGCAGCCGTGGCCACAGCCAGTGCGACCATGGCACCAGCGGCGAGCTTGACTTCATTCTCCATGTGCGAACTCCATTGCCTTGGCGGGTCGTGTGAACAGGGCTGCACCCGTGCGCGTGGGGCCAAAGCGCAGCGCCATCGCCAGGAAATGCCCCACAAAGATGAGATGGCTGGCCACCATCAGCGAGCCACCCACACTGCGCCACTGCAGGTAGGGAATCGTCACGGCCACCGAATCCATGAACGGCCGCGTGGCATCCAGCATCGCAAGCCCCTGCAGCCAGCCACCGATGGACAGGCCGGTGAAGTAGATACCGATACCGATCACCGCCAGCCAGAACTGCAAGGTGATGAGGCGCGGGTACGGCCACTCCCAGTGCAGCACGCGCGGCATCATGAAATAAATGGCGCCAAACAGCACCATGGTGACAAAGGCATAGGCGCCCAGGTGGGCGTGCGCCACCGTGAAATGCGTGAAGTGCGTCACCTGGTTGATGCTGCGCAGCGCCTCCAGCGAACCCTGCACCGACGACAGCATGTACATGAAACCGCCAAACATCATGAAACGCAGCGTGGGTGAATAGCGCGCCAGGTGCATACGCCCCCACATGGTGCCGGCCATGTTGATGGTGAAAGCCGCCACGGGAATGATCATCATCATGCTTTGCACGATGGACAGCGTGGTCAGCCAACCGGGAATCGGCCCGCCAATGAGATGGTGGCCGCCCACCTGGCCATAGAAGAAGGCCAATGTCCAGAAGCCGAGGATGGAGAGGTTGTACGAGCGCACAGGCCGCCCGATGATCTTGGGCAGAAAATAATAGATGGCCCCCACGCTGATGGGTGTGAACCACAGGCCCAACACGTTGTGGCCGTACCACCAGTTGGTGGTGGCCTGCTGCACGCCGGTGTGAACACCTGGCATCTTGGCCACAATGAACAGCAGTGCAATCCACAGCAGCGCCGCCACCATGTACCAGACACTCACGTACAGCGACTCAACCTTGCGGTTCACCAGCGTGTAGAGCACCGGGCCAATGATGCAGACGAAACCGGCCACGATGAACAGACCGATTTGCCACGGAATTTCCAGGTATTCCATGCCGTCGGTCCAGCCCGAGCCAATGGCGCCAATGGCACTGGCAATGCCAGTGTTGATGAGCGCGCCGCCCAGCATCACCCACATGGCCCCCACCAGGTGCGTGCGCAGCAGACGCGGCAGCAGCCAGATGATGACGCCCAAAGCAGCATTGGTGATCCAGCCGTACAGCACCGCCGTGAGGTGGATGGTGCGGATGCGCCCGAAGGTCTGCCAGGCCTCACCCACCAGCAAGTCGGGCATGTGCAGCTTGAGGGACGCCGTGAGCCCCGCCACCGAACCCAGCAAAAGCCAGAAGCAGGCAAAGGCAATGAACATGAACACCGGAAACGCACTGGAGTGGTCAGCCTCGATGCGGTTGCGCAACTCATCGGGGTCGTCCACATGCTCGTGTTCGCCCGGCCCCGCTGCAGCGCCCTGCAGACGCGCCCTGGCGTTGCCGTGCAGCACCGGGTCATCGACCTTGCCCAGCTCACCTGGCGCAAAAATGACCGACGCGGCCCGGGGGTTTTCGACCAGCAGGCCCTTGCGCATCGACCAGATGAAGACAAACAGTCCCATGATCGAGAGCAGAAAAGCCCCCAACAAACTCAATACTGCACTATCCATGGGGTGAGCTGCCTTTCTTATTGATGTAATGCAACATCCCACCTCAGAATCTCTGCTAGGGGGACGCGGGCAGGATTCTAAAAGCCATTTCAAGTATATATTTAGGCAAATCTATATATCCCTGCCCCGTACCAGTGATACCCGACCGGGCGGAACACTCAGGCAACATTTGCCGTAGGAAAAGAATTGCCTCGCCCGTTACGGACTTGCCACCGGTTGCGTGGCCAGTCCGGCAGGCATGGTGACGCGGGTGAAGCCACCGTTGTAGGGGTTGGTGTGCATCGCCAGCTGCCACAAGGCCAGCGTGGTTGCGATGGAAAACACCACCAGCACCATGCGCCCGGCGGGTGGGCGATCCAGATGCACTGCGGCAATCATGAGGTGTGCAAAGAACGCCAGCCCCACCACCACCCACCACTGGTTGTCGTCCGTGTGGTCGCTGCCAATGAACAGGCGCCGAAGCCGGGCGTCCTCCAGGTCATCCACCGCCTTGAACCACTGCGCCACCATCGCGGCGGGCACGCCATCGCGGCTCAGGCGCACGGCCTGCAGCCGCAGCTCACGCAGCGCCAGCGCCGCGCCAGGACTGGCCTGGTGGTTGAAATGCACGCCCCACTCTTCCGTGGACACGGCATTGCGGTAGGCCGCCAGCAATGGCGCGGCACGCGGAACATCCAAGGCTGCGGGTGCCATCAACTCACTGAGCCGCATGACTGCCGTGACCTCCTTGGATGCCGCATCAATCGCCATTCTCTGCTGCGTCCAGATGTCGACCGCCAGAAAGCTCAGGAACAACGCAAACACGGTAGCCACCGGTGTGAAGGCGGGGCCCACGGGCAGCAGCTTGGGCACGCTGGCAAAGCGCCGGTTCAGCCAGCCCAGCCACACAAAGCTGGTGGCCAGCATCAGCGCCGACAGCACGCCGAGCACCAGCAATTGCAGAAAAGCAGATAAATCAAAAAAAGCGTCAAGCATGGTCACTTCAAGTGCAGTTTGTGTGCACGTAATGTACCTAGTTGCGCGCAGACGGCACATCCGTGTCGCTGCCCTGCGCTGCCATGCCCGGGCTGTGCGCCTGTACCCGGTTGCGGCCTGCCTTCTTGGCCGCGTAGAGCGCAGCGTCGGCGCGCGCAACAAGATCCTTACCCGTGTCGCCCGCCACGTAGCACGACACGCCCATGGTGGCGCTGACGTGCTGCACGTGCGCGAATGGATGGGTGTCGATGGTGGCGCGCACGCTCTCGGCCAGGGACAGCGCTCCTTCCAGCGTGGTGTTGGGGCAAATCACGATGCATTCCTCGCCCCCCCAGCGCCCGGCCATGTCGGTTTCGCGGGTTCTCAGTCGCAGCAGTTCCGCCAGCGCGACCAGTACCTGATCGCCAACCTGGTGGCCGAACGCGTCGTTGACCTGCTTGAAGTGGTCCACATCCAGCATGATCACGCTCAAGGGCTGACCGGTGCGCTGCGCACGCTGGATTTCGGCATCCAGGGTCTGATCGATCTTGAGCCGGTTGTACAGTCCGGTGAGCTGATCGGTGACCGACAAGCGGGCCAGCTCCCGGTTCAAGCGGCTGAGCTTGCGGTTCCAGTAGAAGGCCATCAGCAACAGCACTGCGGCCGCAGCCACCACTTGCCAGAGCAAGCGGTAGTCAATGCCCTGCTGCACGTTAACCGCCACATGGCGGTTGGATATGGCTTCGCGCTCCTGCGGCGTGATGGTACGCACGCCCTTGTCCAGAATGGCGTGCAGCAGCGTCTCGTCCTTCAGCACGCCGATGCGCAGCTGGTTGGTGAACTGGGGCACCTGGCCCGCAATCTTCAGGTTGAACAAGCCTTCTTTCTTGATTGCATAGGCGGCCACGATCAGCGAGCGGATCGTCAAATCCGCCTTGCGCGCCGACACCAGCGCCACCGACTCATCCTCGCTACCGGTCAGGATCACGTTCAGGTTAGGAAATTCGCGCCGGATGCGTTCCTCCACCATGGTGCCGCGCGGCAGCGCCACGCTTTCGTTGGACAGCCCCCGCAGGTCACCCACATAGGGATGCTCTTCGCGCGTCACCAGGATGTTGGGATCGTAAAAAATGGGCTCGGTAAAGCGCAGCCACTCCTCGCGCTTGGGGGTCTGGTTCAGAAAACTCATGATCTGACAGCGCCCGGCCTTGGAGGCCGCCAGACTTTCGTCCCAGTTTTTTACCGGGTAGAGATCGATGCGCAAGCCCACCCGTTGCGCCACCAGCTGCACCAGGTCGGCGGCAATACCCTCGTGTCGCCCATCGGGCGTGATGCGCTCAAACGGGACCCAATCCGGGTCCACGCACATCTTGATGCCCATCGACTGCCGGATGTAAGCCACTTCATCGGGCGTGAACGCAATGGCTGCCGTTTGCGCCGATGCACCCGAGACCACCGCCAGCAGCATGGCAAACAGCGTGGCCGGCAGCGGAAATGTCCGCCCCTTGCGCATCTGCACCAAGTGGGGAACCGCCGACAGTGCCGTGGAGTGCTGATCTGGAGATAGGAAACGCAACCGCATGCGTCCAAGTATCCCACCACACATCAGTCCCAGATGGGCTAATCTACTGTTCCAGTGGGTCTTCCGTTTCTTCCTTCAGCTTCTCTTTTGATAGCACTTCCGCTGCGCGAACAAAGTCTCAAATGGGCGGATAAGCCCCCGTGCCACCGGGCCACGCGGTCAGCACCTCATACCCATCCTGTGTGACCGCCACCATGTGCTCCCATTGGGCCGAGAGGGATCGGTCTTTGGTCACCACGGTCCAGCCGTCGGCAAGCTGCTTGGTTTCGCGGCCGCCGGCGTTGAGCATGGGCTCAATCGTGAAGACCATGCCCGGCTCCAGGGTGAGGCCGTGGCCACGCTGGCCATAGTGCAGCACGTTCGGTTCATCGTGGTAGATCTGGCCGATGCCGTGGCCGCAGTATTCGCGCACCACGCTGAAGCGCTCGCGGTGGGCCACCGACTGAATGGCATGGCCCACATCGCCCAGCGTGGCGCCGGGCTTGACCTGCCGGATGCCGGCGCACAGGGCCTCGTACGTGGTGTCGACCAGACGGCGGGCCAGCACGCTGGGTTCCCCCACGCAGAACATGCGGCTGGTGTCCCCAAACCAGCCGTCCTTGATGACGGCCACATCGATGTTGACGATGTCGCCATTTTTCAGAATCTTGTCCGTCGAGGGAATGCCGTGGCACACCACCTGGTTGACGGAGGTGAGGATGGTCTTGGGATAGCCCTGGTAACCCACGTTCGCAGGAATGGCGCCCTGCACGTTCACGATGTAGTCGTGGCAGAGCCGGTCCAGCGCCTCGGTGCTGACGCCGGGCACCACGTGGGGCTCGATCATGGCCAGCACCCCGGCGGCCAGCTGGGCAGCACGGCGCGACATTGCCAGCTCTTCGGCAGACTTGATGGGAACGTCGTGCCCCATCAGTGCTTCTCGGCCACGGACGCGCTGGCCTTGCCCAGTTGCCCTGCCACCGCCCCGGCAATGTCCAGCCCCCCGGCGAGTTCCGCCTGAATGAGCAGTTGGCAGATTTCCCGGTGGTTGAGCTCCGGGTGCATTTCAATGAGCATGCCGACCCGCATCCAGTGCTCGGCCTGCGCGTTGATCGACCGGCTCAATGCACTGCCTGCCACGCGCAGGTTCTCATGCATCTGGTCTGAAATTTTGACAATGCCCATTGAGCGACTCCATACGAAACGTATACAAATTATATACGTATCACATATTTTGTCGATCACATCAACACAAGAGCCGACACCGCAATGCCGCCACTGCCAAATCAGATATAGAAAAGCCGCGCAGCCCTCACGGAATCTGCGCGGCCAGCTACTGATTCAGTAGCAACATCGGGCGAGTGGCTTATTTACTTCCGTTACTTGCGTGCCGGCGGCACGTCCGTGCAGCTGCCGTGCGCCACTTCCGCCGCCATGCCCAGGCTCTCGCCCAGCGTGGGGTGGGGGTGGATGGTCTTGCCGATGTCCACGGCATCCGCGCCCATCTCGATGGCCAACGCAATCTCGCCGATCATGTCGCCAGCGTGGGTGCCGACCCCGCCGCCGCCCAGAATCTTGCCATGGCCGTGCACTTCAGGAGATTCATCAAACAGGAGTTTCCGATTGAACTAAGGAAAATCCAGGAGGACTTGAGACACAAGACTACGTATCCGAAATTGACATAGGATCACGAATAGTAATTTGAGAAAATTTCTTCCACGAGATCTGCAATAACATAGCCATGCACACTGCACAGGCCGTGAACTGCAGATGCTCAACGCTTTTTGCTCGCTCACCGTGAGCACTGATTGCAGATTGATACACCTTTGAATGCTCCGCCCACCTCACAAGTTGGTGAACCCGTTGCTTTTGTCGATTTGAAGACAGCGTTTCATCATCAAGCCCGTGAGCAAAGTCATTCCGAATACGCCGTAATATTTGCAACGCGTGCTCAAAGCCGGGATCGATCGCACCGAGGCGATAGGCAAACAGAATCTTTGCAGAAAAGGTTCCAAGCATACGGTCCCCATCAAATAGTGGATCGTTACCTCCCGGATGTGGAACCAGTAACTGTCTCAGCAATTTCTCTAAATCGACATCGAGGCGTGCCGCAGCCAAAATAACTGCTGCACGCTCACTCTCGTTCAATAGTGAATTTGTTAGCTTGAAAGAATCTGTTATGACATCAATCACAAACTCTTTAGTTCCTGGTGGATAAGTTGCAGGATCTGTACTCAATCTCTTCACTCCGTGGTCTATTCACTGTATGAGTATGCACGACGTGTACTATGGTTGCCATAGCTAGGTGCAGTTCGAGGATGCCATCAAGCTTCGGTAGCGGTGGCTCCGTGCCTAGGTGATGTGCGGCGCGTGCGTCTCGACTTTGACGTGATGTAGAAACTTGTGAATTTCTTCACTGAAAGCGTTGAGAGTGATGATGCGCTTCTGGCCCACGCGCAGCGGGCCAATCATTCGAAACCCCGCACAGATAAGGACAATCGGCTCGGCGCTATTTGCAAACTGGCGACGGGAAAATAAGAATAAAAAAGCCGCGCAGCCCTCACGGAATCTGCGCAGCCAGCTACTGATTTAGTAGCACCCGAATTTCGGGCCTGTCTTACTTCCGCGCCGGCGGCACATCCGTGCAGCTGCCATGCGCAATCTCCGCCGCCATGCCGATGCTCTCGCCCAGCGTGGGGTGCGGGTGGATGGTCTTGCCGATGTCCACGGCGTCCGCGCCCATCTCGATGGCCAGCGCGATCTCGCCGATCATGTCGCCGGCGTGGGTGCCGACGATGCCGCCGCCCAGGATGCGGCCGTGGCCGTGCGCCTCGGGGCTGTCATCGAACAGCAGCTTGGTGAAGCCCTCGTCGCGGCCGTTGGCAATGGCGCGGCCCGATGCCGTCCAGGGGAACAGGCCCTTTTTCACCTTGATGCCCTGCGCCTTGGCCTGGTCTTCGGTCAGGCCCACCCAGGCCACTTCGGGGTCGGTGTAGGCCACGCTGGGGATGACGCGGGCGTTGAAGGCCGTGCTGGCCAGTTCCGCGTTGCCCTGCAGTTCGCCGGCAATCACCTCGGCCGCCACATGCGCCTCGTGCACCGCCTTGTGCGCCAGCATGGGCTGGCCCACGATGTCGCCAATGGCAAAGATGTGCGGCACGTTGGTGCGCATCTGGATGTCGACGTTGATGAAGCCACGGTCCGTGACGGCCACGCCGGCCTTCTCGGCGGCAATCTTCTTGCCATTGGGCGTGCGGCCCACGGCTTGCAGCACCAGGTCGTACACCTGCGGTGCGGGGGCCGTACCACCCTCCTCGGCTGGCGCAAAGGTCACCTCAATGCCTTCGGACGTGGCCTTGGCGCCCACCGTCTTGGTCTTGAGCATGATGTTGTCAAAGCGCTTGGCGTTCATCTTCTGCCACACCTTGACCAGGTCGCGGTCGGCGCCCTGCATCAGGCCGTCGAGCATTTCCACCACGTCCAGGCGTGCGCCCAGCGTGCTGTAGACCGTGCCCATTTCCAGGCCGATGATGCCGCCGCCCAGGATGAGCATGCGCTTGGGCACATCCTTCAGGGCCAGCGCGCCGGTGGAGTCCACCACGCGCGGGTCATTGGGCATGAAGGGCAGGCGCACGGCCTGGCTGCCCGCCGCGATGATGGCCTTTTTGAAGGCGATGACTTTCTTGGCGCCGGTCTTGTCTTGCGAGGTGCCGGTGGTTTCTTCCACCTCCACGTGGTTCGCACCCACGAAGGCGCCGTAGCCGCGCACCACGGTGACCTTGCGCATCTTGGCCATGGCCGCCAAGCCACCGGTGAGCTTGCCCACCACTTTTTCCTTGTGGCCGCGCAGCTTGTCGATGTTGACCACGGGTTTGCCGAAGTCCACACCCAGGTCGGCCATGTGGCCCACTTCGTCCATGACCGCCGCCACGTGCAGCAGTGCCTTGCTGGGAATGCAGCCCACGTTCAGGCACACGCCGCCCAGGGCCGCGTAGCGCTCCACCAGCACCACCTTCAGCCCCAGGTCGGCGGCGCGGAAGGCCGCGCTGTAGCCGCCAGGGCCGGCGCCCAGCACCAGCAGGTCGCAGTCCAGGTCCACCGCGCCGGCGTAGCTGGCGCCGGCGGGCGCAGTGGTCGCGTTGCTTGCTATGGATTCAGGAGCTGTCTGCGCAGGTTTTACGGGGGCTGCGGGCACATTGTGTGCTGCATTGGCGGCTGGCGCCGGGGCGGCGGCACTGGCGGCGGCGCCGGCCACCTCCAGCATCAGCAGCACCGATCCTTCCTTGACCTTGTCGCCCAGCTTGACCTTGAGTTCCTTGACCACACCGGCGTGGCTGGAGGGAATTTCCATGGAAGCCTTGTCGCTCTCCACGGTGATCAGGCTTTGCTCGGCGCGGATGGTGTCACCCACGGCGACCATCAGCTCGATGACGGAGACCTCGGCGAAGTCGCCAATGTCGGGAACCTTGATTTCTACGATTGCCATGGTGTCAGTTCCTTCGCGTCACAGCAGCACCCGGCGGAAGTCCGCCAGGATCTGACCCAGGTACACGTTGAAGCGGGCTGCCGCCGCGCCGTCGATGACGCGGTGGTCCCAGCTCAGGGAAAGCGGCAGCATCAGGCGCGGCACGAAGGTCTTGCCGTCCCACACCGGTTCCATCTGGCTCTTGCAGACACCCAAGATGGCCACCTCAGGCGCGTTGATGATGGGCGTGAAGTAACGCCCGCCAATGCCGCCCAGGCTGGAGATGGTGAAGCTGGCGCCCGTCATCTCGGCGGGGCTGAGCTTGCCTTCGCGGGCCTTCTTGGCCAGTTCGGCCATTTCCTGGCTGATCTGGAAGATGCCTTTCTTGTCGGCGTCCTTGATGACCGGCACCATCAGGCCGTTGGGCGTGTCGGCGGCAAAGCCGATGTGGAAGTACTGCTTGAGCACCAGTTGGTCGCCGTCGAGCGAACTGTTGAACTCGGGGAACTTCTTGAGCGCGGCCACGCAGGCCTTGATCAGGAAGGCCAGCATGGTGACCTTGATGCCCGACTTCTCATTTTCCTTGTTGGTGGCCACGCGGAAGGCTTCCAGGTCGGTAATGTCGGCGTCGTCGTGGTTGGTGACGTGGGGAATCATCACCCAGTTGCGGTGCAGGTTGGCCGCGCTGATCTTCTTGATGCGCGCAATGTCCTTGCGCTCGGTCGGGCCGAACTTGGCAAAGTCCACCTTGGGCCAGGCAATGAGGCCCAGGCCGGCACCGTCGCCACCGCTGGCCTTGGCCTGCGCCGCGCCAGCCTGCGTCTGCACCGCACCGCTCATGACGGAGCGGGTGAAGCCCTGCACGTCAATCAGGGTCACACGGCCCTTGGGGCCGCTGCCCTTCACTTCATTCAGCGGCACACCCAACTCGCGGGCGAACTTGCGCACCGACGGCGAGGCGTGCGGCAGGTTGAGCGCCAGGGCCGTGGGTTCATGGGCCGGCAACGCGGCCGTGGCTGCGGGTGCCGGTGCGGCAGGCGCTACCAAAACAGGAGCAACCTGCGCAGAAGAAACGGGCGCTGCAGCCACATTTGGTGCTGAAACCGGTGCCACAGCCGCCACAGCGGGAGTGGCCGCTGCCACCGGAGCCGGGCTTGCCGCGCTGGCACTTTCCAACGTCAGCACGAGCGACCCCTGCTTGACCTTGTCGCCCAGCTGGACCTTGATCTCCTTGACCACGCCCGCGTGGCTGGAGGGAATCTCCATGGAGGCCTTGTCGGACTCCACGGTAATGAGCGACTGCTCGGCCTTCACCGTGTCGCCGGGCTTGACCATCAGCTCGATGACGCTGACCTCGTCAAAGTCGCCAATATCCGGAACCAGAATATCTACCAATGCCATAGTGTTCTCCTAGCCGTCTCAGGCGGTGCGCGGGTTGACCTTGTCGGCATTGATGCCGTACCTGGCAATGGCCTCGGCCACCTTGCTGGCGGGTACCGTGCCCTCTTCGCTCAAGGCCTTGAGGGCGGCCACCACGATGAAATGGCGGTTGATCTCGAAGTGCTCGCGCAGCTTGTAGCGGAAATCGCTGCGGCCAAAGCCGTCGGTGCCCAGCACCTTGTAGGTGCGACCCTTGGGCAGGAAGGGGCGGATCTGCTCGGCGTAGGCCTTCATGTAGTCGGTGGAAGCCACCACGGGACCGGTGTGCTTGTCGAGCTGCTGCGTCACGAACGGCAGGCGCGGCGCCTGTTCCGGGTGCAGCAGGTTGTGGCGCTCGCAGTCCTGGCCTTCGCGCGCCAGTTCGTTGAAGCTGGGGCAGCTCCAGACGTTGGCGGCCACGCCCCAGTCTTTCTCCAGCAGCTCCTGGGCCGCCAGCGACTCACGCAGGATGGAGCCCGAACCCAGCAGCTGCACGCGCGGCGTCAGCTTGGGGCCTTCCTTGCACAGGTACATGCCCTGGATGATCTGCGCCTCGGTGCCGGGCTGCAGGCCGGGCATGGGGTAGTTCTCGTTGAGCAGGGTGATGTAGTAGTACACGTCTTCCTGCTTCTCCACCATGCGCTTCAGACCGTGCTGCATGATGACCGCGACTTCATGCGCGAAGGTCGGGTCGTAGCTCACGCAGTTGGGAATGGTGCCGGCCAGGATATGGCTGTGGCCGTCTTCGTGCTGCAGGCCCTCGCCGTTGAGCGTGGTGCGCCCCGAGGTACCACCCAGCAGGAAGCCGCGCGCGCGCATGTCGCCAGCCGCCCAGGCCAGGTCACCGATGCGCTGGAAGCCGAACATGGAGTAGTACACGTAGAACGGCACCATGATGCGGTTGTTGGTGCTGTAGCTGGTGGCAGCGGCCATCCAGCTGGCCATGCCGCCGGCTTCGTTGATGCCTTCCTGCAGGATCTGGCCGGCCTTGTCTTCCTTGTAGTACATCACCTGGTCGCGGTCGACCGGGGTGTAGAGCTGGCCCTTGGGGTTGTAGATGCCGATCTGGCGGAACAGCCCTTCCATGCCGAAGGTGCGCGCCTCATCCACCAGGATGGGCACCACGCGCGGGCCCAGGGCCTGGTCGCGCAGCAGCTGCGTGACAAAGCGCACGTAGGCCTGGGTGGTGCTGATCTCGCGGCCTTCGGCCGTGGGCTCCAGAATGCTCTTGAAGGTCTCCAGCGCGGGCACGGTGAAGTGCTCGTCGGCCTTGGCGCGGCGGTGCGGCAGGTAGCCGCCCAGGGCCTGGCGGCGCTCGTGCAGGTAGCGCATCTCGGGCGTGTCGTCGGCCGGCTTGTAGTACGGCAGCTTGGGCAGCTCGCTGTCGGGAATGGGAATGTTGAAGCGGTCGCGGATGTACTTGATGTCCTCATCCGACAGCTTCTTGGTCTGGTGCACGGTGTTCTTGCCCTCGCCGGCCTTGCCCATGCCGTAGCCCTTGATGGTCTTGACCAGCAGCACAGTGGGCTGCCCCTTGTGCGCGTTGGCGGCGTGGAAGGCGGCGTAGACCTTGGCGGGCTCGTGGCCGCCGCGGCGCAGTTCGAACACCTCCTCGTCGCTCATGTGCTCGACCAGCTGCAGTGTCTCCGGGTAGCGGCCGAAGAAGTTCTTGCGCACAAAAGCGCCGTCATTGGCCTTGAAGGCCTGGTAATCACCGTCCAGCGTTTCCATCATGAGCTGACGCAGCTTGCCGGTCTTGTCGCGCGCCAGCAGGGCGTCCCAGCCGCTGCCCCACAGCAGCTTGATGACGTTCCAGCCGCTGCCGCGGAACTCGCCTTCGAGCTCCTGCACGATCTTGCCGTTGCCGCGCACCGGGCCGTCCAGGCGCTGCAGGTTGCAGTTCACCACGAAGATCAGGTTGTCCAGGTTCTCGCGCGCAGCCAGGCCGATGGCGCCCAGCGATTCGGGCTCGTCCATCTCGCCGTCGCCGCAGAACACCCAGACCTTGCGGTTCTCGGTGTTGGCAATGCCGCGGGCGTGCAGGTACTTCAGGAAACGGGCCTGGTAAATGGCCATCAGCGGGCCCAGGCCCATGGACACCGTGGGGAACTGCCAGAACTCGGGCATCAGCTTGGGGTGCGGGTAGCTGGAGAGCCCCTTGCCGTCCACCTCCTGGCGGAAGCTGTCGAGCTGCGCCTCGCTCAAGCGGCCTTCGAGGAAGGCGCGGGCATAGATGCCGGGGGCGCTGTGGCCCTGGATGTAGAGCAGGTCACCACCGTGGCCTTCGCTCTCGGCGTGCCAGAAATGGTTGAAGCCGGCACCGAACATGCTGGCCACCGAGGCAAAGGAACCGATGTGGCCGCCCAGGTCGCCGCCGTCAGCGGGGTTGAGGCGGTTGGCGCGCACAACCATGGCCATGGCGTTCCAGCGCATGTAGGCGCGCAGGCGCTTTTCAATCTGGATGTTGCCGGGGCAATGGGCTTCCTGCTCCGGCTCGATGGTGTTCACATAGCCCGTGTTGGCCGAGAACGGCATGTCGATGCTGCTCTGGCGGGCATGTTCCAGCAGCTGCTCCAGCAGGTAGTGGGCGCGCTGGGGGCCTTCGGCCTGGATGACGGCGGACAGGGCGTCCATCCATTCACGGGTTTCCTGGCTGTCAGAGTCCAAGGAAGGGTTCATCGGTGCGTTCTCGGGAACTGCGGACATCGGTGTCTCCTGGTTGCGTTTTACGTAATTTAGTGCCGTGGCTCTAGTCTCGCATAATTTATTTGAAATTTCAAATAATGCTTTTCTGATTCATATTATGAAATCATCAAACACCTTTGCCAGCCCCGGAAACACCGTCCCCTACACTTGGGCCCCATGCCTTTGCCGAACCTGACTTCCCTGCCCGGACAACTGGGCCTTCCCACCATGGGGCGCGCCCGCCAGTGGTGGCGGCGCCTGACCCCGCACCGCCAGGACAGGGTGGCCATGCTGGCCCCCTTGGCAGCCGTGCTGTTGTTTTTTGCCGCGGTGGCCGCCGCGCTGGGTTACCTGCGCGTGGAAGAAATCGACCGCGAACAGCAGGCGGTGCAGCGGGACGTGGAATACACGCAACAGCGCCTGCGCCTGCGCCTGCTGGAGCGCCAGGAGCAGCTGATGCGCACGGCGCGCGAAATCTCCAACCGCGAGATTGATCTGGCCGAGTTCCGCACACGCAGCGAAGCCATGCTCAACCAGTACCCCGAGTTGCAGGGCATTGCCTGGATCGACGAACGCCGGCGCGCCCGCGCCAGCCTGGGCACCGCAACCCTGGCGGCGAGCCAGTTGCACCAGAGCAGCGACGACAGCGTGCAGCGCACCGACAGCCTGAGCGGCTTCTTCCAGGCGCGCGAATCGGGCCAGCCGGTGTACGTACAGCGCGTGCGTTCGTCGGACACAGCGCCGCTGCTGCAAATGCACCTGCCCCTGAACGACCGGGGACGCTTCTCCGGGGTGCTGCTGGTGGAGTACTCCGTCGACGGCCTGTACCGCTACGGCGTGCCGGCCGAAGTGTCGGCCCGCTACGCCATCACCCTGCTGGACGCCGGCGGCGGCGTGCTGGCCGGAACCGCCATGCCGGTGCGCAAGATCAGCAGCCGTTTCCTGCCCTGGGCCAGCCCGCCCAACGAGTACGCCATGCCGGTGTCGCCGGTGGGCAGCGGGCTGGTCATCCGGGCGCAGGCCTACCGCGCCTCGCTGGGCGTGATCGGCAGCGGACTGTTCTGGCTGGTCAGCGCCCTGAGCGTCCTGACCGCCTGGATGCTGATTGCCAACTGGCGCCACACCCGCCGGCGTGTGCAGGCCCAGCAGGCGCTGCTGTCGGAGACCAATTTCCGCCGCGCCATGGAAAACTCCATGCTCACCGGCATGCGGGCCATGGACATGCAAGGGCGCATCACCTACGTCAACGCGGCGTTCTGCCAGATGACGGGTTGGACCGAGTCCGACCTGGTGGGCCGCACGGCTCCGTTTCCGTACTGGCCCGACAGCGAGCGGGAGTTCCTGGCCTCGCGGCTGGAGGAAGAGCTGACCGGCCGAACGCCCATTGGAGGCAACCAGGTGCGCATCAAGCGGCGCAACGGCGAACTCTTCGACGCCCGGCTCTACGTGTCGCCGCTGATCGACGCCAACGGCGAGCAGACCGGCTGGATGACGTCGATGACCGACATCACCGAGCCCAACCGCGTGCGCGAGCAGCTGTCGGCCGCACACCAGCGCTTCACCACGGTGCTGGAGGCGCTGGACGCGTCCATATCCGTGGCCCCGCTGGGCAGCGACGAGCTGCTGTTCGCCAACAAGCTCTACCGGCAGTGGTTCGGCGTGCAGACCGGGGGCCACCTGCAACTGGTGGCCGAAGCGGGCGTGCCACCCAGCCGCACCAACGACGAATCGCTCGACAGCGTGGACTCCTTCGCCGGCCTGCCCACCACCACCCTGCACGACAGCGAATCCGAAAGCGCCGAGATTTTCGTCGCCGAACTGGACAAATGGCTGGAGGTGCGCACCCGCTACCTGAGCTGGGTCGACGGCCGCCTGGCGCAGATGGTGATTGCCACCGACATCACCAGCCGCCGCCTGGCCGAAGAGCAATCGGCCACGCAGGCCGAGCGGGCACAGAACGCCAGCCGCCTGATCACCATGGGAGAAATGGCCTCCAGCGTGGCCCACGAACTCAACCAGCCGCTAACCGCCATCAACAACTACTGCAACGGCATGGTGTCGCGCATCAAGGAGCACCAGATTACCGAGGACGAGCTGCTGGGCGCGCTGGAGAAGACCGCCCGCCAGGCTCAGCGCGCCGGGCAGGTCATCCAGCGCATCCGCTCCTTCGTCAAGCGCAGCGAGCCCAACCGCACGCTGTCGGAGATCACCCTCATGGTGACCGAGGCGGTGGAACTGGCCGAAATCGAGCTGCGCCGCTTCAACGTGCGCCTGAACCCCTACGTGGCAGAGCGGCTGCCCCTGCTGATGGTGGACCCGATCCTGATCGAACAGGTGCTGGTCAACCTGCTGCGCAACGCCGCCGAGTCCATCGACATGGCCCTGCGTCCCACGGCCGAACGCATTGTCGAGTTGCGGGTGGTCCCGCGTACCCTGGAGGACAAGCGCGTCGTCGAGTTCTCGGTGCAGGACACCGGCAAGGGGCTGGCGCCCGAGGTCATGAGCCGCCTGTACGAAGCCTTCTACTCGACCAAAGCCGAAGGCATGGGCATCGGCCTCTCGCTGTGCCGCTCCATCGTGGAGTCCCACATGGGAAGAATGACAGCGGAGAACCTCTACAATGGTGAGGAGATATCGGGATGCCGGTTTTCGTTCTGGATACCCATCGCAGAAGCCGGCGCCGATTCCACCCCCTCTCTGCACAACAGCCAATAACACCCTGGATGCCTGAATGAGCTTGATTCCCAAAAAAGGTACTGTTTACGTTGTGGACGACGATGAAGCCGTGCGCGATTCGCTGCAATGGCTGCTCGAAGGCAAAGGCTACCGGGTGCGCTGCTTCGACTCCGCCGAATCCTTCCTGAGCCGCTACGACGCCCGCGAGGTGGCCTGCCTGATCGTCGACATCCGCATGGGCGGCATGACCGGGCTGGAGTTGCAAAGCCGGCTGATCGAAGCCAAGTCGCCGCTGCCCATCGTGTTCATCACCGGCCACGGCGACGTGCCCATGGCCGTGGACACCATGAAAAAAGGCGCCATGGACTTCATCCAGAAGCCCTTCAAGGAAGAGCAGCTGGTGAGCCTGGTAGAGCGCATGCTCGACCACGCCAAGGACTCCTTCGCCGACTTCCAGCTCGCCGCCAGCCGCGACGCGCTGCTGTCCAAGCTCACGCTGCGCGAAAGCCAGGTGCTGGAGCGCATCGTGGCCGGGCGCCTGAACAAGCAGATCGCCGACGATCTGGGCATCAGCATCAAGACGGTGGAGGCGCACCGTGCCAACATCATGGAAAAACTCAGCGCCAACACCGTGGCTGACCTGCTGAAAATTGCCCTGGGACAAAACGCCCCGAAAACCTGACGCTACACATTTCATAGCTCCCTACGCCCGCCCCGCAAGGACTGCGGGCGTTTTTAATTGGAAAATTCGACCATGACCACTCCCGCAAGCGCCCAGATCATCGACGGCAACGCCCTCTCCAAACAACTGCGCGAAGACGTCGCCCGGCGCACCGCAGCCCTCAAGGCTGGCGGCATCACGCCGGGTCTGGCCGTCGTGCTGGTGGGCGACAACCCGGCCAGCCAGGTCTACGTGCGTAACAAGGTCAAGGCCTGCCAGGACGCCGGCCTGCACTCGGTGCTCGAGAAGTACGACGCCTCCATGACCGAGGCCGAACTGCTGGCGCGCGTGGACGCGCTGAACAACGACCCCGCCATCCACGGCATCCTGGTGCAGCTGCCGCTGCCCAAGCACATCGACGACCACAAGGTCATCGAGGCCATCTCGCCGACCAAGGACGTGGACGGCTTCCACGTGGCCAGCGCCGGCGCGCTGATGGTGAATGAGCCCGGCTTCAAGGCCTGCACCCCCTACGGCTGCATGAAGATGCTCGAATCCATCGGCATGAAAGACCTGCGCGGCAAGCACGCCGTGGTCATCGGCCGCTCCAACATCGTGGGCAAGCCCATGGCCATGATGCTGCTGCAGGCCAATGCCACCGTCACCATCACCCACAGCGGCACCGCCGACCTGGGTGCCATGACGCGCCAGGCCGACATCGTGGTGGCCGCCGTGGGCAAGCGCAACGTGCTCACCGCCGACATGGTCAAGCCCGGCGCCGTGGTTATCGACGTGGGCATGAACCGGGATGACGCGGGCAAGCTGTGCGGCGACGTGGACTTTGACGGCGTGAAGGCCGTGGCCGGCTACATCACCCCGGTGCCCGGCGGCGTGGGCCCCATGACCATCACCATGCTGCTGGTCAACACCCTGGAAGCCGCCGAGCGCGAGGCGGCCGTCTTGAAACGCTGAGTCTTGCACCCACCTACTGCCCAGCACACCCGCACGTTTTTTCTACCGCACCATCCATGAACCCCCTGCTGAGCGCCGCCCCCCTGCCCCTGTTTGACCAGATTCGCCCGGAGCATGTGGCGCCCGCCGTGGACGCCCTGCTGGCGCAGGCCGATGCAGCGCTGGAGACGGTCACCGCGCCCGGCTTCCCGGCGCAATGGAATGCCATTGCGCGCGAGCTGGACGTCGCCACCGAAAAGCTGGGCCGGGCCTGGGGCGCCGTCAGCCACCTCAACAGCGTGGCCGACACCCCCGAACTGCGGGCCGCCTACAACGCGGCCCTGCCCAAGGTCACCGAGTTCTGGACCCGCCTGGGCGCCGACGAGCGCCTGTACGCCAAATACAAGGCGATTGACCCCGCCACCCTGAACGCCGAGCAGCGCCAGGCCCACAAGAATGCCATGCGCAACTTCGTGCTGGGGGGCGCCGAACTGCAGGGCGCCCAGCGCGAGCGCTTTGCCGCCATCCAGGAGCAGCAGGCCAACCTGAGCCAGAAGTTCAGCGAAAACACGCTGGACGCGACCGACGCCTTCAGCTACTACGCCACCGCCGCCGAGATGGCCGGCGTGCCCGACGATGTGCTGCAGGCCACCCGCGCCGCCGCCCAGGCCGAAGGCAAGGACGGCTACAAGCTCAGCCTCAAGATGCCCTGCTACCTGCCGGTGATGCAGTTCGCGCACAGCAGCGCGCTGCGCGCCACGCTCTACCGCGCCTACGTGACCCGGGCTTCGGACCAGGCCGATGCCGCGGCGCAGAAGTTCGACAACTCGCAGGGCATCCGCGACATCCTGGCGCTGCGCCAGGAAGAGGCGCGGCTGCTGGGCTACCCCCACTTCGGCGCGCTGTCGCTGGTGCCCAAGATGGCCTCCTCGCCCGAGGCGGTCATCACCTTCCTGCGCGACCTGGCGCACAAGGCCCGCCCCTTCGCCGAGAAAGACCTGGCCGACCTGCGCACCTTCGCGCGCGAACAGCTCAACCTGGCCGACCCGCAGCCCTGGGACTGGCCGTATGTCAGCGAGAAACTCAAGGAAGCGCGCTACGCCTTCAGCGAGCAGGAGGTCAAGCAGTACTTCACGGCGCCCAAGGTGCTGGCCGGTCTGTTCAAGATTGCCGAGACCCTGTTCGACGTGGCCATCCGCCCCGACACGGCACCGGTGTGGAACCCCGGCGTGGCCTTCTACCGCATCGAGCGCACCGGCCCAGCGGGCACGCAATTGGTGGGCCAGTTCTACCTGGACCCCACCGCCCGCGCCGGCAAGCGCGGCGGCGCCTGGATGGACGACGTGCGCGCACGCTGGCTGCGCCCCGACACCGCCGAACTGCAGACCCCGGTGGCCCACCTGGTGTGCAACTTCGCCGATGGCGTGGAAGTCAACGGCGTGAAGAAACCCGCCCTGCTCTCGCACGATGACGTCACCACCCTGTTCCATGAGTTCGGCCACGGCCTGCACCACATGCTCACGCAGGTCAACGAGCACGACGTCTCCGGCATCAGTGGCGTGGAATGGGATGCCGTGGAGTTGCCCAGCCAGTTCATGGAAAACTTCTGCTGGGAGTGGAACGTGCTGGAGCACATGACGGCGCACGCCGAAACCGGTGAACCCCTGCCCCGCACCCTGTTCGACAAGATGCTGGCGGCCAAGAACTTCCAGAGCGGCATGCAGACACTGCGCCAGATCGAGTTCTCGCTCTTTGACATGCTGCTGCACACGGCGCACGACCCGCAGCAGGACTTCATGCCCCTGCTGCAGCAGGTGCGCCAGGAAGTGGCCGTGCTGCAGCCTCCCGAGTGGAGCCGCACCGCCCACACCTTCAGCCATATTTTTGCCGGCGGGTATGCGGCCGGCTACTACAGCTACAAATGGGCCGAAGTGCTCAGCGCCGACGCCTATGCGGCTTTTGAGGAAACCGCCGCCCCCGACGGCACCCCCAGCGTGGAAACCGGTAGAAAATACCGCCAGGCCATTCTGGAAGCCGGTGGCAGCCGCCCGGCCATGGAGTCGTTCAAGGCCTTTCGGGGTCGCGAACCGTCGCTGGACGCGCTCCTGCGCCACCAGGGCATGGCCGCGTAACCGATGGGACTGACCCGCAACACATGAGACACGCGATGGAAAACACGACCATGAAAAACCACACCTTCGCCTTGCTGCTGGCCAGTGCCGCGCTGGCCTGCACCGCCGGGGCACAGGCCCAGATGATTTACCGCATCGTCGGAGCCGATGGCAAGGTCACGTTTTCCGACAAGCCCCCCGTGAGCGCCGAGCAGGGCAAGGTTGCCGGCACCGGCGTGGGCGCCAGCGGTGCCGCCGCCAACGCGGCTCTGCCCTTCGAACTGCGCCAGATCGTGGCCAAGTACCCGGTCACCCTGTACACCGCGCCCAAATGCGCGCCCTGCGACAGCGGCCGCGCCCTGCTGTCCGGGCGTGGCGTGCCGTTCAGCGAGCGCACTGTGGTCACCCCCGAAGACAGCGACTACCTGCAGCGCCTGGTTGGCGACAACACCCTGCCCTACGTGAGCATCGGCGGCCAGCGCATCAAGGGCTTCTCCGACGGGGAGTGGACGCAGTACCTGGATGCCGCCGGCTACCCCAAGACCTCGCTCCTGCCGGCCACGTACAAGAATGCGGCCCCCACGCCGCTGGTCAACGTGCAGAAACCCGTGGCCCCCAAAGCGGAACCCAAACCCCAGGCACCCGCAGAGACCACGCCTGCGCCCGGCCCCAACCCGAGCAACCCCGCCGGCATTACGTTCTAAGGCGCCAGGCGCTAATGGTGGTCCGACGCACCGGACTGCCACTCCGGCAGGCGCCAGTTCCACTGCACGGCCAGCAGCCGCAGCACGGTGGCCACCGCAGCGGCCAGCACCAGGCTGCCCCACTGCGGCATGCCCCCGGCCTGCGCCGCCACCATGACCCAGCCACCGGCAAACGCGCACACGGCATACGGCTGGTGGTCGCGAAAGGCACGCGGAATCTCATTGCAGACAATGTCGCGCATCACGCCGCCAAACACGGCCGTCACCATGCCCATGAGCACGGCCGCGATGGCCGGCAGGGAGGCGTCCAGCGCAATCTGCGTGCCGCCGGCCGTGAACAGGCCCAGGCCCAGCGCATCGGGCCACAGCATGGCGCGCTCCGTGGGTTCGAAATGCCGGGCGCGCAGGAACGCCATGGCCGCCAGGCACAGGGCCAGCAGCACCCACAACCACGCCGCGTGCTGCACCCAGAAGAAAGGGCGCCGGTCCAGCAGGATGTCGCGCAGCGTGCCGCCGCCAAAGGCCGCCAGCCACGCCACCACGCACACGCCCACCGCGTCCAGCCGCTTGCGGGCCGCCGCAATGAGGCCCGAGAGTGCAAACGCCACCGTGGCCGCCGCCTCGATGGCCGTCTGCGCGTTGGACAGCGTCAGGACTTCGGTGAGATGGACGGCCATGCCCTGCCCTTGTGCGCCGATGCGGAAATTCAGAAGGTCAGCGTCTTCACACCGCTGGCCGTGCCCAGCAGGCACACCTGGGCGCGCTGAAAGGCAAAGACGCCCACCGTCACCACGCCGGGCCACTGGCTCACCTCGGCTTCAAACGCCAGCGGATCGGTGATTTGCAGGCCGGTGACGTCCACGATGTACTGCCCGTTGTCGGTCACCAGGGGCTGGCCGTCTTTCTGGCGAATTGTGGCGCTGCCGCCCTTGGCCGCAAACTGGGCGATGACGCGCTGCGTGGCCATGGGGATCACTTCCACCGGCAGGGGAAACTTGCCCAGCGTCTGCACCAGCTTGGATTCGTCGGCAATGCAGACGAACTTGTCGGACTGCGCCGCCACGATCTTCTCGCGGGTCAGCGCGGCACCGCCGCCCTTGACCATGTTGCCGTGGCCGTCGATCTCGTCGGCGCCGTCGATGTAGACCGACAGGCGGGGCACCGCATTCGAGTCGAACACCGGAATGCCCAGGGCCTGCAGGCGCTCGGTGCTGGCGACCGAACTGGAGACGGCGCCCTTGATCTGGACCTTCATGGTGGCCAGCGCGTCGATGAACTTGTTGACGGTGGAGCCGGTGCCCACGCCCACGATGTCTCCCGGCACCACATACTGCAGGGCCGCCTGGCCGACCAGGGTCTTGAGTTCGTCTTGGGTAAGGGCTGGGGTGCTGGAGGGGGTGGTCATCGGGGACAATCCGGGTAGTTGAAGAATTACTGCAGGAATTATCCAATGTCTCTCGTTCCCTATGGCCTGGCCCGTCGCTTTTTGTTCAGTCTGGACCCCGAAGTGGCCCATGACCTCACCATGGCCGGCCTGGCAGCCACCCAGGGCAACCCGCTCAAGCTGGCCTATTGCGCCGACCGGGTGGACGACCCGATTGAACTGGCCGGCCTGCATTTTCCCAACCGGGTGGGCATGGCCGCCGGGCTGGACAAGAACGCCCGCTGCATTGACGGCCTGGGCGCCATGGGCTTTGGCTTTGTGGAGGTGGGCACGGTCACGCCCAAGGCGCAGCCCGGCAACCCCAAGCCGCGCATGTTCCGCCTGCCCCAGGCCCGCGCGCTGATCAACCGGCTGGGCTTCAACAACGACGGGCTGGACGCCTTTGTGGCCAATGTGCAGCAATCCGCCCTGCGCCGCCAGAAGAACCCGTCCCTGCTGCTGGGCCTGAACATCGGCAAGAACGCTGCCACGCCCATCGAAAACGCCACCGATGACTACCTGCTGTGCCTGGACGGCGTCTACCCGCACGCCGACTACGTCACGGTCAACATCTCCAGCCCCAACACCAAGAACCTGCGCGCCCTGCAAAGCGACGAGGCGCTGGACGCGCTGCTGGGCGCCATCGCCACGCGGCGCGAGGCCCTGCAACAGCAGCACGGCAAGCGCATTCCCATCTTCGTGAAGATCGCCCCCGATCTGGATGAAGCCCAGGTGGCGGTGATTGCCGCCACGCTGGTGCGCCACGGCATGGACGGCGTGGTGGCCACCAACACCACCCTGAGCCGCGAGGCGGTCAAAGGCATGGCGCACGCCGAAGAGACCGGCGGCCTGTCCGGTGCACCGGTACTGGAGGCCAGCAACAGGGTGATCACGCAACTGCGCGCGGCCCTGGGCCCCCGGTTTCCCATCATCGGTGTGGGCGGCATCCTGAGCGCGCAG
The DNA here is from genome assembly GCA_019449595.1 of Rhodoferax sp. Lineage (GTDB taxonomy): Bacteria > Pseudomonadota > Gammaproteobacteria > Burkholderiales > Burkholderiaceae_C > Allorhodoferax. The sequence continues at coordinate 1,380,132 of JAGRPL010000004.1, forward strand.
GACGCGGTCTCCAAGATCCGGGCCGGCGCCGACGTGGTGCAGATCTACACCGGCCTGATTTACCAGGGGCCACAACTGGTAAAAGACGCAGCGCTGGCGATCAAGAATATGGCAAAAAAGGGCCGCTGATCGGCGTACGCACCGCGCAGACAGCTATTGTTTTGATAGCAAACTCACCACCCACTCGCCGATGGCCAGCGCGCTGGTGAGCCCCGGCGATTCGATGCCGAACAGGTTGACCAGCCCCCGCACGCCATGGTCCTGCGGGCCCTGGATGCAGAAGTCGCGTGCCGGCTCGTCAGGGCCGCTGATCTTGGGCCGCATGCCGGCGTAGGCCGGCTGCAGCGCCCCGTCGGGCAGGGCCGGCCAGTATTTGCGGATCTCGGCATAGAACGCGTCCCCGCGTTCAGGCTGCACGTGCAGGTCGTCCGGCCGGTCCACCCACTGCACATCCGGGCCAAAACGGGCCTGGCCCCCCAGGTCCAGCGTCAGGTGCACGCCCAGCCCGGCCGCCTCGGGCACGGGGTAGATCAGCCGGGCAAACGGCGCGCGCCCGGCCAGGGTGAAGTAGTTGCCCTTGGCGAAATACGCCTGCGGCACATGGCGCGCATCCAGCCCGGCAAAGCGGGCCGCCAGCGCCGGTGCCCCCACCCCCGCCGCGTTGACCACGGTTCGGGCGCTCAGGCAGGTGCCGTCAGCCGCTCTTAAATCAATAGCATCCTGCGCACATTCTGCGGTGTCCAACGGCGCATTCAATGCCACAACGCCACCGGCGTGTTCCAGGTCGCCCTGCAGGGCCAGCATCAGCGCGTGGCTGTCGACAATGCCGGTGGACGGCGAATGCAGCGCGGCCAGGCACTGCAGGGCCGGCTCCAGGGCCCGCGCCTGGACCGCGTCCAGCAGCACCAGGTCCGTCACCCCGTTGGCCGCCGCCCGCTCGCGGATGGACTGCAGCTGCGCCACCTGGCCCGGCGTGGTCGCCACAATGAATTTGCCGCAGCGCCGGTGGGCCACGCCCCGCTGGGCGCAGTAGTCGTACAGCAAGGCCTTGCCGCGCACGCACAGCCGCGCCTTGAGGGAGCCGGCGGCGTAGTAGATGCCGGCGTGGATGACTTCGCTGTTGCGCGCACTGGTCTGCGTGCCAATGGCCTCGCAGGCCTCCAGCACCAGCACCTCGCGCCCGGCCAGCGCCAGCGCGCGCGCCACCGCCAGACCGACCACGCCGGCGCCCACGACAACGCAATCCACCGGCTCAGCCACTGTGGCCTGCGCGCCCGGGAATCACTTCAGTTCCAGGTAGGGCGTCTCGGCGCGCTCCACCAGTTGCCGGTTGGGCGGCACCAGCAGGTGGGCCCGTGCCTCGGCCGGCGCCATGCCGAACACCAGGCTGGCGTCGCCCGAGCCGGTGGCACCCTGGCCATAGCCACGGGTCTCGCCCAGCAGGGTGACCAGCAGATCGGTCGTGACGCCGTCGTTGCAGCGCAGGTCGACGGTGCCGGTGGTGGTGGCGGTGTAGCGCATGCGCCCCATGCAACTCGCCACCACACCTTTGGCAGGCAGGGGAGCCGGAGCCAGACCCGGTGACGGCTCGGCCGCGGTGCTGTTCACGTCGGCACCGGAGCGCAGGGTCAGGACCCCGGTACGGTCCGGATACAGCTGCATGTCCCCTTGCAACAGCTGGCCGTTGACGATGGCGATCGCGTGCACCGTGCTGGAAAAAACGGCCATGCCGGCATCGTTGATCCGGGCACAGGCCGACAGCCCCCAACCCACACAGGCCACCACGATCCACGCTGCCTTACGCTGTTCCATGTCCAACTCCTTGAATGGGGGCCGCTGCGCGGCGTACCTCCCGTGTACCATCTTAGCCAGATTTCAACCGACCAAGGCCTTATGGAACACCCTCTTTCCGGCACAAATCCTTCCTCTCCGACGCGTCGGCCATGGCGGCACGTGGCGGTGGTTCTGGCGACCATCGTTGCACTGGTGGCAGCTATCTACTTGGCCGGCCCCCGCAATGCCCTGGGCCCCCAGGTTCCCACCCAACGCCCTCTGCCGCCCCACGACATCACCGCGCTGGACGGGTGGCTGCAAGCCAGCGAGGCGACCCATGCCGACATCAAGCCCGGCACGGCCAAAGGCATTGTGTGGGCCACACCGGCCCATCAGCGCACACCCTGGGCCGTGGTCTATCTCCACGGCTTCTCGGCGAGCCGGCTGGAAACGGCCCCGGTGGCCGACCAGGTTGCCAAGGCCCTTGGCGCCAACGCATTCCACACCCGCCTGACGGGCCATGGCCTGCCAGGACCGGCCATGGGTGACGCCAGCGCGCAGGACTGGATGGCCGATGCCGTGGAAGCCGTGCAAATTGGCCACACGCTGGGCGAGCGGGTGCTGTTGATCAGCTGTTCCACGGGTTCCACCCTGGCCACCTGGCTGGCGCTCAGTCCCGAAGGCCACACGGTAGCGGCGCATGCCTTCATCTCGCCCAACTTTGGCCCCAAGGACAAGCGTTCGGAAATCATCAACGGCCCCTGGGGTCAACGCATTGCATTGGCGCTTGAAGGGGAAACCCGGGGCTGGACGCCCGAGGATGCCCACGAAGCCAACGCCTGGACGCCCCGCTACCCGACCCGGGCCCTGTTTCCGATGATGGCCCTGGTCAAGTCCGTGCGCGAAAGCGACCTGTCGCAGTTCCAGACTCCGGTGCTGATGCTGTACAGCGCGCAAGACGAGACCGTTGACCCGGCAGAAACCCAGGCAGCCTTCGCGCGCATGGGCTCACCCGCCAAGGCCATCGAAGTGGTCCGCTACAGCCACAGCAAGGGGCAGCATGTGCTGGCCGGTGACATCAAGGACCCCCAGGCGGTTGCCCCCATGGTGGACTCCATTGTGAAATGGGTCCGCGCGCTCCCGCAGTAGGTCTGCTCAGGCGTCTGGACGGCGGAACCGCTGGGTGATGCCGGCGATCAGGACGTCCAGCAAGGCCTCGGCATTGGTCTGCGGCGCAATGAACGGCGCCCAGACATCGTCCTCCCCCATCACGATGCCCAGGGACACCATGCCGTGCAGCCCCTGCCAGAAGACCTGCGTCATCAGGTGCACGGTGGCGGCGTCCGCCTCGGACAGGGCCCCGTCCTGCAGCGCATACCCCAGCTCGCCCACCGCCACGGCCTGCAGCAAACTGAAGGCGAAAGCATAGGGATCCTGGTCGACATTGCCATGCTCAACCTCGGCTGCTTCCACGGGCGCATGGGGACGCGGCTCCATGAATACCAGGGCGTACTCGTCCGGGCGCTCCATACCGAACCGCATGTAGGCGTATCCCGCCAGCCGCAGACGCTGCAACGGCCCGGTGCCGCCGGCGGCGCCTTTTTTCATGGAGCCCACCAGCTCCAGCAAATCGGCGTCCATGGCGCGTGTGATCAGCGTAGCCTTGTCGTGGAACAGGGAATACACCACCGTTGTGGAGAAACCCGCCTCCTGCGCTACCTTGCGGATGGTGACCTCGCGCGCCCCGCCCTTCTTGATGAGCGCCTTCACCACCGCAAAAATATGTTCACGCCGTGCTTCGGCCTCGCGCGCCTTGCGTTGTTGAATATTGCTCTGGGTTCGGGACATGCTGGGTGGTGGTGATCCGGAAGATCAGGCCGTCGCGGCCATGGGTTTCCAGAATTGGCTTATTTTGCCATCTTCGTACACCGCAATGTCACCAAACTGCTGCAATACCGCTTCACTTTGACGCGGACGGAAAAACACCATGTCGTCCACCTGCAGCTGCTGCAAGCCCGACCCCACCAGCACCTGCTGGTTGGAAGAGGTGCCATACAAGCCGCTGCCGGCAAGGCCCGCGGGAGACACCGGCTCGGCCAGCCAGTTTCCGCCGTAGATGAAGTAGGCTTGCTCCTGGTTGCGGTCCCATATGCGGGCCGCGTCGCCCAGGACCTCCACACCATACGGCATGCGGAACTGCCTCGGCACCTTCAAGACCGGCGTGGCAATGAAGGTGGCCGCCTGCAGATCGGCCAGCAGCGGGGTGTCAAAATCCAGCCCCTTGACCATGGCCGAGCCCACCGACAACTCGTTCTCGACGCCCGAACCGTCGTACAGCCGGTAGGTCGGGGATCCGCCGGCATTGAAGGTGGCCGTCCCCACCGCGTTGCCCAGCGCCGCCTGCACCTGTTGTGCGTAGGCGGCGTAGGTCTGCCGTGCATGGTCCATGGCCTTCTGGCGCAGGCCCGCCACGTCGGGGATCTTGGCAACGTGGGCGTCGTACCCCATCAGGCCGGACCAGCGCAAGCGAGGCTCGGACTGCAGGATGGCGAGCATGTCCTGCAGGCTCTGGGCGCTGTCAATGCCCCCCCGGTGCAACCCGACATCGATCTCGAAATTGACCGCCAGGGAAAGTTGCTGCTGCCGGGCCAGATCCCGGTACTGCACCAGGCGCTGTGGCGTGTCCACCAGCCACTGCACCTTCTGGTCCGCCGGATTCCCCGGCACCTGCCGGTAGAACTGCGCCGCCGCGGTCACCGGCATGGGCTTGCCCAGCAGGGTGTTGGCCCTATCGGGTGCCAGCTGCAGCAACTGGGGCAGACTGAACACCATCAGGCGATCGGTCTTTGTCAGCGACAGAACGTCATGAATCAAGGCCATGCTGGGCAGCGACTTGGCCACCACGCGCAACTGCATGCGCCCTCCAATGTTGCGCAGGATCTGGTTCACGTTGGCATGCAGGCGTTGGCGATCGATCACCAGCGTGGGCGTGCCAATGCCCGCACGCTTGAGCGCCTGGGACAGGTTGCTGAAGTAGGTGTCATGCGGCGCACCCGTGGGGCCTGGGCGAGCGCCCCAGGCCAGCAGCCCCAAACCGGCGCTGCCCAGAAGCGCTCTGCGTGTGATGTGTGCCATGCCAGTCTCCTCCTGTCCGGGTGAAAGTATTCAGTGTGTCGCTGGCAGGCCAAACAGGCTGCGCAGGTGGGGGTTCAAAAAGCGCCCCGTCGGATCCAGTTGGGCCCGCACGGCCAAGAAATCCTTCCAGCGCGGATACAGACCGGGCAAATCCGCCGCCGTATGGCCATGCAACTTGCCCCAGTGCGGCCGCCCGTTGAACTTGCGAAACACCGGGGCAATGTCACGGACCAGGTAGTCGTAAGGCTCGCCGGCCGCGGCATGCACGGCAATGGAACAACTGTCGCGCTGGTAAAACGGGCTGAGCCAGGCGTCGTCGCCCTTGATGAAGCGGAACTCCATGGGGAAGAACACATCGTTGCGGCGTTCCAGTGTCCGGATGACTTCGCGCACACAGGCAATGCCCAACTCACGGGGGACATGGCACTCGGACTCGTTGAACTTGGTGGGCCGTTGGGTGGACAGCAGCTTCCACGAGCGGTCCTGCGCCAGTTCGGTCTGCGCCGGATCGATGAGCTTTTGGGCGACCCAGCGGCGCAAGTCCGGAAAACGCCCCACCCAATCGCGCAGACGGCGCAGATCGCGCAGCATGTCCTCGTCTGCGGCGTCTGGGCGCAGCACTTCGGTTCCCGTGTACAGGTCGTGGGTGATGGCCGCCGCATAGCCGGTAAAGGGCAGGTAGTAAAACTCGAAATGGCGATGCTGCTGCGCCAGTGCCGGGGCGGCTTCCAGCAATTCCTCCACCGGCTTCAACCACACCCGGCGCTGCAGGCGGTAAGCGGGCAGCACCGTGCTGGTGGCCTGGGTGATGACGCCCAGGCACCCCAGGGAGACTTTGGCCGCCGAAAACAGATCGGGCTGGCGGGTTTTGCTGCACTCCACCACGTCACCCTTGGCCGTTACCAGCTGCAGCACCTGCACGTCGGCGTGCAACGCGGGCAACTCGGCGCCCGTGCCGTGGGTCGCAGTGCTGATAGCTCCCGCAAAAGACTGGGCATCGATATCCGGCAGGTTGCGCAGCCCCAGGTCCAGCTTGTCCAGCTCGCGTGAGAGTTGCGCCAGCCGGGTGCCGGCCCAGAAGGTCGCCGTCATCGCGGTCTTGTCGTGCCCCGTCAGGCCCGCCAGGCGGTCCAGCGAAACAATGGTGCCCTCCGTGGGCACCAGCGGAGTAAACGAATGCCCGGCGCCCACACAGCGCACCGGTCCGGGCGTAGCACGCAGCAGCTGTTGCACACCCGCCGTGTCCGCTGGTGTCTGCAGCGCCTGCGCCTGCGCCTGGCTGCTGCCCGACCAGTTTTGCCACGCCACCGTGGGCGCACCGGCCGTACGGGCCCCGAGGGTGCCGGACGGCTCTGCTGCAACCGACACGGCGGCGTGTGCCCGCGGGGCCAGTACCGGCGCCACCACCGCGACGGTGCCCGCTTGCAAGACCTTGCGACGAGATAGATCACGCATAGCTACTCCTTGGCGCGTTGGGTTGACGACATGAAAACAATGAGAGCCTCCAAATCCTGGTCGGAACAATCATTGCAATACCCGCGTGGTGGCATTGCCTTGTATCCCTCCCGGGCATGGGTCACCAAGGTAGGCAAGCCCTGCTGCAAGCGCACCTGCCAATCCGGTACAAACCCGGTGAGCGGTGCAGTGCTGGCACGGCTGGAGTGGCAGGTCTGGCACGCCCGCGCGTACTTCTGCGCCAGCTGCGGCTCATCCGGCACCGCCAGCTCGGCGACACGCAGGTCCGCACTCCCCGGGGGTGAAGGCGCTTTCTGGCATGCGCTCACCGCCAAGCTGCACAGCAGCACGCAACACAATTTCGCAAACATTCGCATGGTCAGACGTTTTTCATTCCACAGATACCCCTTGGTCCCGCCGCTGCGGGGCCGGTCGCCCTATATTACAACGTTGTTTTATTAGAAAACAATGTTTTTTATTAGGACAAACCCACCCCTGATCCAGCGCAACGTTCAACAACCAAACGTGCCCTACAGTTCTGATAAATTGGCCTCCGTAGCCCCATAAAAATACAACATGCAACCCGAAGAAAACAGCCATTCCGTCGTTGAGAAACTCCCCCTGAAAGCCCTGAAACTGCGCACCGGCATGGCGCTGCAAACCCGCCGCCTCGTGGAGGGTGCCAGCAAGAAGGAAGCCCAATTCTTTGGCGCCATCGAAGGCAAGGGCGTGATGGTTGGCCCAACTGGACCTGATGGAGCCCAAACCGGACTGGGCGAAGGCGAAGTCTGCGTCGTGCGCGGCTTCACCGGCCAGCACGAATTTTCGTTCCTGAGCAAGGTGTTGCAGACGTTCGAGAAACCGTTTGCCTATGCCCTACTGGCCTACCCAGCCCAGGTGGATGCCCGACTGGTACGCCGGTCCATGCGCACCAAGATATCCTGGCCCACCACCGTACACGTCAACGGCAACGCTGCGGCGTCTCCGGCCACCGAGCCCCTGGACGTCACGCTGGTGGACCTGAGCACCGCCGGGGGCATGATCAAGGCGCCTACCGGGCTGGCCGCCATCGGCGAAACGATCACACTGCGCATGTCGGTGACAGTGGACAATGCGCCCGTGCAGCTAACCCTGGCCGGACGCATCTGCCACAACAACCAGGGCGGCACCGACCCGTCTTTCTACGTAGGACTGGCGTTTAAAGACCTCACCCAGCACGACAAGCTGGTGCTGCACTACGTCACACAGACAGCGTAGATCGGGGAACCTGCAGGAGTTCGTCCACGTCGGACGCGCCCATGGCCTTGGCAAAAAACCAGCCCTGGTAGACCTCGCAGCCATGGGCGCGCAAGAACGCCAGCTGCTCGGGGGTTTCAACCCCTTCCGCCACCAGCGTCATATCCAGGCTGTGCGCCAAGGCGATGATCGATCGGGAAATTTTCACGTCGTTGTGGCCATGGGGAATATCCTTGATGAACCCCCGGTCGATCTTGAGCACGGATACCGGCAAGGCCTTGAGGTAGGCCAGCGAGGAATAACCGGTTCCGAAATCATCCAGCGCCACTGAACACCCCAACGCAACCAGGGCATCAAGCTGTTCGCGTGCCAGCACCGGTTGCTCCATGGCAATTGATTCGGTGATTTCCACCTCCAGCCATTGCGCGTGGGCGCCCGCGCGAACCAAGGCTTCGCGCACCTTGTTCGCCACATTACCCTGGCGAAACTGGTGGGCCGAGAAATTGACGGCGACACGCAGGGGTGTGCCGTTGCGCTCCCATGCCGCAATCTGCTGACACGCGGTCTCCAACACCCAATCCGACAGCGGCAGGATCAAGCCGGTGGCTTCCGCCATCGGGATGAACCGTGACGGCGGCACATCACCCAAAACCGCATCGTGCCAGCGCAGCAGGGCCTCAACCCCCACGATGTCGCCACTGACCACGTCCACCTGGGGTTGGTAGAAGAGCTTCAACTGCCCCCGGTGGATGGACTCCTTCAGGCGCACATGCAGCTGCATGTTTTCATGGGCCTTCTGGTCAAGCTGCGTCGAGTAGCAGGCATAGCTGCCCCGTCCGGTGCGCTTGGCCTGGTACATCGCCATATCGGCGTAACGCAGCAGGTTTTCTCCGTCCTGTGTGTCATCCGGATAAAACGCCAGCCCGATGCTGCCACCGGCGTACACCTCCTGGTCCAGCAGGCGGTAGGGGGTGTCCATTGCCACCAACAGATTTTCGGCCACACCGATGGCTTCATCGGCGTTCTCCATGTCGGAGAGCAGGACGGCAAATTCGTCCCCGCCCAGACGCGCCAGCATGTCGTGCTCGCGCAATGCTCCGCGCAAACGCCGCCCCACCTGGGCCAGCAGTTCGTCACCCACCAGGTGACCAAAACCATCGTTCACGGTCTTGAAATCGTCCAGGTCCAGAAACAGCACCGCTACCGGGCGCTTGTTGCGCTTGGCCTGGGCCAGCGCCTGGTTCAACTGGACGTGGAACAGCCAGCGGTTGGGCAGCCCGGTGAGCTGGTCATGCATGGCGCGGTGGCGAAGCGACTCTTCAAACCCCTTGCGTTCGGTCAGATCGCGGACATACGCAATGGCATGCTGCTCGTTGTCCTCCTCCCAATGCCCGAGGGAAATATCCACCGACACCGCGCGCCCATCCTGGCGCAGCAGCTTGAGGTCCATGTTCCCCATGGCACGGGTCTGGGGCGCACTGAAGTAGCTCCGGATGTGTTGGGCGTGCTGGGTGCGCAGATGGGAAGGCAAAAAAATGTCCACGTTTTGCCCGACCAACTCCTGCGCCGGATAGCCACAGAGGGCTTCCATGGCCGGATTCACCATCAGGATTCGCCCCTCCTGGTTCACCCACAAGACCCCATCGGGAGCCGCATCCAGCACCTGCTTTTCGCGCAGATGCTGGATGTTGAGCCGCTCAAACGGACGGCGCAATGCCTCGTTGAAAGTCGCGTGAAACAAATACAGGTAGGCCGCAATCTTGTAGAAATGGCCAATCACATTGGCGCCATCCTTGTCGACCACCCCCAGCATGGTGAAAAACAGCTCCGATGTGGCCGACAGGGCCACACAAAAACTCAGTGCCATGACGCATTCGCGCTCCAACGCCCGGCGACGGAGCCAATAGACCGCCAGCGCCAACACATTAAGCGCAATGATCAGCCATTCGATGGCAATCTTCAGGGGCGTCAAACCCTGCCCTTCGACAAACAGGGCGGGCACCTGGTCCGGCCAAACCAGGCCCACGTACGCCACGCCCCCTACCAGGCCCAGCATCAGCACCAGCGCCAATCGCTTGCGCAGGTTGCTGACGTCGGGAATGGCCGGCAGCCCAGCATAGATCAGCAACGCGACGGCAGCGAGCAGCCGCGCAGCGAGCCAGAAAAAAATGGACTTCTGCGACGAGTTGCCCGTGATGGCGTCGGGCATGCCGACATAGCTCAAGGCGTGCAGAAAATCGAGCAGCCCCACCCCCAGAAACGCAATGCCCAGCAACACCACCGCCGCCTTGCGAACCGACAGGATCGCGCGGTAGCCGGTAACGAAAACAAGCAAGGACACTACCACCGCGAACAATTCCGACACGCTGTGCAGAAACACGAACAAGACCGGATCGACAGCCGCATGCCGCGCAGGGTGTGAAACCCACCACAGCAAGGGCAGTGCAAGAACCAGCAGGGTCCAGCCAATGGCGCTTTGGTACGGGTGGTGATGGGGTGTACGGTTAGGCATGGCGCTTCGGACGGAATACGGCGAACGGATCAAACTGCTTTGTTGTCTCGGCTGGGCTGCGGTAGGGTGTCAGGAACTGCCCGCGCTCAAAAGCTGGTCCACTCCTCGTCATCGCTCTTGCCATGCGCAACCTGTGCCACAACCGCCCGGGGTTGCTTGGGCGATTGGGGAGCCTTCGCGGCTGACGGCACCCGGGGCAGCTTGGCGGGCACGTGCTGGACTGCGGGCGTGCGCGCCGGTGCGGCACTTGCGGCCGGCGGGCTCACGGGCGCATCGCCCGGACGCAGCTTGAACACGGCCACCGTGGCCACCAGGTCCTGGGCCTGGGAATTGAGGCTGGAAGCGGCCGACGCCATCTCTTCCACCAAGGCGGCATTCTGCTGGGTTACCTGGTCCATTTGCACAATGGCTTCGCCCACCTGGGATACGCCGGCCGATTGCTCGTTGCTGGCCGCGCTGATTTCGCCCATGAGATCGGTCACCCGCCGGATGGAACTCACCACTTCCGACATGGTGGTACCCGCCTGGTCCACCAGCGCCGTGCCGTGCTCCACGCGGTCCACGCTGGCCCCGATCAGGTTCTTGATTTCCTTGGCCGCCTCGGCCGAACGCCCTGCCAGGGAACGCACTTCACTGGCCACCACGGCAAAGCCGCGGCCTTGCTCACCGGCACGCGCAGCCTCCACCGCGGCGTTCAGGGCCAGGATGTTGGTCTGGAAGGCAATGCCGTCGATCACGCTGATGATGTCGGCAATCTTCTTGGACGAATCATTGATGCCCTTCATGGTCTCGACCACCTGGGCCACCACCTCACCGCCCTTGACCGCAACGGTGCTGGCACTCATGGCCAGCTGGTTGGCCTGGCGGGCACTGTCGGCGTTTTGCTTGACCGTGGCACTCAGCTCTTCCATGGAGGCTGCCGTTTCCTCCAGCGCGCTGGCCTGGTTTTCGGTGCGGGCGGCCAGATCGTTGTTGCCGGACGCGATCTGCGAGCTGGCTGTGGCAACCCCTTCAGACCCTGAACGGACATGGGACACCACATTGATCAGGCTGGTCTGCATGGCGGCCAGCGCGTTGAGCAGCAGCCCCACCTCGTCCTTGCCCCCCAGCTGAATCGGCTGGCTCAGGTCGCCGGCGGCGACGGCATTGGAGGCATCCACCGCCTGGTTCATGGAGCGCGTGATACCCCGCACCAACGAAGTACCAAACCAGATGGCAAAAATGAGTCCCGCAACGATCGATCCGATGGAAATATTGCGGATCAGAGCGTAACGTGCCATGGATGCGTCGTAATCCAGCTTGCCGTGGTCGAGCTGGTACTTCATCAGGGCTTCAATTCCATTATTCACCGGAACATACAAAGGCCTGATCGACTCAACGACCACCCGATTGGCCTCCGGAATGTTGTTGGCGCGCAAGGCAACGCCGGCAGGAATAAGCCCCTGCTGTACAAATTTTTTCCGGTTTTCCAGGAAATCCTTGGCCAGCTTTTCTTCTTCGGGATCCAGGCCGGTTGCCATATAAGAGTCCCATATCTTGGTGATGGTCGCGATATTGGCGTCCATCTCGACCATGCTCGGCGTAATCGTTTCTGGTGTGGGTGTGATGATCGAAATTGCAATATTCAATCGGTTTCGCAACAGCAGGCGCTGGATTTCACTGATTTTGGCAACGACCACCAAACGGTCTTCGTAGACGGACTGCATCGCTTCATTGGATTTGCTGATGCCCAGCAGGCCAATTCCGCCAATGACAACCAAAAGCAGTGACATGGCTCCGATCAGGATGGCCAAACGGGTCGATATTTTGAACTGGTTCATGGTTTAGTCTCCTCGGGGGGTTCTCAGGCTGGGACGCTGGCCTTTCTGCGGGCCAGTTCTACAAAATCATTCAACGGCATGGGGCGTCCCGCCAGGTAACCCTGGTAGGCGGGGCAGCCAAACTGCTCCAGCAGCACGCGCTGCTCCTCGGTTTCCACGCCTTCGGCAATCACATTCAGGTGCAGGTTGCGGGCCATGCCAATGATGGTCTGGACAATCACCGCGTCATTGCGGCTGCTGGCCATATGGGCAACAAAGCTGCGGTCAATCTTGAGCTGGGATATGGGCAACTGGTTCAGTTGCGACAGGGACGAGTGCCCCGTGCCGAAGTCATCCATGGCGAATTGGATGCCTCGCTGGTTGAGCAGCTTCATCTTGAGGACCGTGTCGTCCACGTTGTCGAGCACCAGGCTCTCGGTGAGCTCCAGCTTCAGGCGCCGCGTATTGATGCCGGTCTGCTCCAGCAGACGGCGCACCATCGGCACAAAATCGGCCTGCCGGAACTGGAGCGCACTCACGTTCACACTCAGTGTCCAGTGTTCGGTCAGCGGGTTGTTTTCCCAGCGCTTGAGCTGCTCACAGGCGCCGCGCAGAACCCACTCGCCAATGGGAACGATCAGGCCGGACTCCTCGGCAATGGGAATGAAATCGGCCGGCCCCACAATGCCGCGCGTCGGGTGGCGCCAGCGCAGCAGCACCTCTGCCCCCAGCACGTCCCGCTCGCTGTCGACCTGTACCTGGTAATACAGTTCCAGCTGTCCTTGGGGCAAGGCATGGCGCAATTCGAGCTCCAGGCTCAGGCGGGCCTCGAGCGCGGCCTGAATACGGGGATCAAAGAACCGCTGGGTGTTGCGGCCATTGTTCTTGGCCTGGTACATGGCCAGATCGGCGCGCTTGAGCAGTTCGTCAATGGTGGCGCTCTGGTCCACGAACAGCGTAATGCCAATGCTGGCGGAACTCTGGTGCGACTGCTGGCCCAGCCGGCACGGTTGCACGATGGTCTGCAGGATCTTCTCACCAATCCCTTCGGCGTGGATGGCGGCCTGGTTGGCGTCCGGCCCCAGGTTCACCAGCATGACCACGAACTCGTCTCCCCCCAGGCGGGCCACCGTATCTGCCTGGCGCAGGCAACCCTTGAGGCGCTGGGCCATCTCGACCAGCAGGTCATCACCCACGCCATGCCCCTGGGTGTCGTTGATGATCTTGAAACCATCCAGGTCAATCATCAAAATGGCGCCATACGTCTGGCTGCGGGCGCTGGCGCTCAGTGCCAGTTGCAGGCGGTCACGCAGCAAGCGGCGGTTGGGCAGGTTGGTCAACGGGTCGTAAAAGGCCAGCTGGTGAATGGCATTTTCGTGGGAGCCCAGCTTGGTTTGCATGGCCTGCAGCGCCTGCATGACCTTGCTGATTTCGTCGCTGCCTTCAATAGGAATCTGCGTGTCGTAATGACCCAACGAGATTTGCCGGAACGTATTGATCACCCGCTCCAGGGGGCGCACGATGGAACGAATCAGCATCCAGCCCAGCCCACTCATGGTCAGCATGGATACAGCCAGCGCCACCAGAGCCCATAACCGGGTATTTCGGTAGCGTTCAACGCCCACCTGGTAGCCGGCATCGGCCAGCGCGAACTGCAGGTCGATGAGATGCTCCAGCTGCGGTGCCAGCACCTCAAAATGTACCCGCCCCTGCTCGGCAGCGCGCAGGGTGAGCGGGTGGTTGTTGGCACGCAACGCCACAACCGCAGGCACCAATGCGTCTTCCAGGTAGCGCTGGCGAACTTGCTCGAAACGCGCCGCCTGTGCGGCCTCCTGCTGCGCCAGGGTCTTGCTGGCGTAGGCCTGCCACAGGTTATTGATGGCCTGGATATTGCGGTTGATCGACTCCGCCGCCAACTGGGCAGTGTTACGGTCCATGACCAGAACGGAGACACCCGACGGCCCCGCTTCGGTGTGCACCGCGCTGAGTGCCGACTGCAGAATCAGTCGATTGGAAAGAAAGAGCGCGTGGATCCGGGAGAGCTCGCGCACGGGAACCATGCGGTCCTCGTACACCGAGCGCAGGCTTTCGTTGGATGCCGCCAGCCCCGCAATGCCCATGCCGGCCAGCAGCACCGAAACGGCAGCCGCCAGACCCATCATGGCACCCAGACGCTTGCCAATGGGGAACTGCAGGTAGTGCAGCCGCACCCAGACACGCCAGGACCGGGCAAGGCTCAGCATGCGCACGCCCCCCACAAGGCAGGTGCTGTCAGCAATTGAAAGGATCTGGCGAATCTGAACATGAACAGCATCACCCGCGCCAGACGCGGGCGTCTCGTCAAAGTCTCCACGCCGCTACGCGGCATAGGGGTAAATCAACGAGGCATGTTCAGGGCCTCAGGGAAAGTCAAGCATCGGGATCACGGATGTTGACCGTCGTGCGTACTTATACCAAAGAATAAAGTCAAAACAGGCGGGATAAACGCCTATCAAGTTCCATGAAGCGTCTCAATTGAGCGGATCAGGTCACTTGCCACCTCAGCCAGCTTGCGGCGCTGGGAGCGCGCCGAATCCCGTAACAGCTTGAATGCGGCGTCCCGGCCGAGACGGTACTGCACCATGGTGATACCCACAGCCACACTGACCGCGCGTTCGGTATCCAGCGCATTTTGCAACTGGTTACCCGTGGTTTTCAGGTTACGCAACTCACCGGCACGGACCAGCGCCGCTTCAATGCTGGGCACCAGTTGGTGAACGTCCAGCGGCTTGACCAGGTAACCCAGGGCGCCCTGCGCGGTGGCCTTGTCCACGGTTGGTGCATCGCTGTAGGCACTGAGCATGATGAACGGAATCTGCTCAAGCTCGCGCAGCCGCTGCGCCAGCTGCAGTCCATCCCCGTCCGGCATGTGCACATCCAGTATGGCCAGATCCGGCCGAACACCGCCGGCAAGGAATGCCTCCGCATCTTCCTGCGAGTCGGCAGTAGTCACCTGGTAGCCCGCCCGACGTAGGCCGCTGGCCAGGGACGACAAGATCAGCCGGTCGTCTTCGACGAGCAACAGATGCGGGGAGGCCAATTCGGAATGGGGTCTGTTCATGTTGATTCAACGCCCTCAAGGTACAAAACAGGTGGGCTTAGCTGCAGCGTGGTGCAAATGCGGTTACCGCGTACTTCGCGCAGCAGTTTAGCGCCATGACGGGGCATGAGGGTCTCCACCAGCTGCAGGCCGGCATGGGCCCCTTCCCCGCTGGGCTGCCACCGCCCACCATTGACGATGTCGATGCGGACGGTGCATGGTGCGTCCGAGTCCTGCATGCTGACTTTGACGCCCCCCAGGGATGGATCTCCGTGTTTGACGGCATTGAGAATCAGCTCGTTGAGGACCAGGGCTACCGGCACAGCCTCGTCCTGCGCCACCAGAATGGGGCTGCGGGAATCCGGAATATCCACCGCAATGGCGGCACTCCACAGCGAATCAATACCCGATGCAACAGCCAGTGTCAGTTCGCACAGGCGCACCTGGCCGGCCGATGTCCTGCCCTGCAAGCCGTGGATCACCGCCACGCTCTGCACCTGGCCCACCACCTGCGAAACCGGCTCTGCCGCCTCGGGATGCTGACGCCCGAACTCCCGCAGTATGCCAATGATGCCCTGCAGGTTGTTGTTGATGCGGTGGTGCACCTCCCGCACCAGGGCATCGCGCTGGGCCATCTGGTCGATCCGCTGCTGCTGTTGCATGCGCCTGCGTTCGGTAATATCGGTATGCGTGCCCACCATGCGCAACGGCCTGCCGCTCATATTGCGCTCGACCACCAAGCCTCGGGCCTGGATCCATTTGTAGCTGCCGTCCTTGCAACGCATCCGGTACTCTTTGAGATAGGTTGGACTCTGGCCGTTCAGGTGCTGCTCAATGCTAATCATGGCATCCTGTAAATCCAGCGGGTGAACACGCGAAGACCAAGCCTCCAACCTCGGGGCAAAATCATTCTCTGCATAGCCGAGCATTTCCATACAACGCATGGAAAAAAATACATCGCCCGTCAAAACATTCCAATCCCATACGCCGTCCCCCGCACCTTCCAGCGCGAACCGCCAGCGCGTCTCGCTGTCACGCAGCGCTGCCTCCACCTGGGTACGGGCGTCGAGCATGTGGTTGAACTGCCGGGCAACGGCTTCCAGTTCGGTGGGGCCGGTGAGGCGGGCACGCGCCGTGGTGTCCCCCTCGGCCACGCGCACGGAGGCCTCCGCAAGCGCCCGTACCGGTCTGGAAATCACCGATGCAATGCGCCAGGCCAGCGTCAGCACCAGCAGCAGCAGCACCAGACCAATCGCCAGACCCTGGTTGCGCAGCGCCCGGTAGGCCGCCATGGCCTCCACTTCCGGAACCCCCGCCACCACCCGCCAGCCGGTGCTGGGAACGGTCACGAACGCCACCATACGCTCCACCCCGTCCACGCCGACCAGGGTGGCAAACCCTTCGCGTCGCCCCTCGAACACTCTCTTGAAGGCAGCAGGCCCGACCTTGCCCATCCATACTCCCGGGTCCGTCGAGCGCCACATGAACTTCCCCTGCCGGTCAACAACCGCAAGCACCGTGCTCTTGGGCACCGAGCCCAGCAGCCGTTCACTCAGCCACAGCAAATCGATGGAAGCACTGACAAACCCGGAGCGCTCGCCCACCGCACTGTGGACGGGGTAGGTCAGCACGGTAATCCATTTGCCACTCAGCGGCCCCCAGACCGCATCCCCCACGACAAACGCGTCACTGCGCGACGCCTCCCGTTGCCAGGGAAACAGGCGCTGCACATCGGTCGCCGGGGGATACGGCAGATATGAATAGATCTTGTTGAGGTGCACGTCATGCACCGTGAGGTTGGTGAACTGCGGGTGCAGCTCCATGAACTGCTTCGGATGGAAATAACGGGAATGGGTGGGTGGGCTGCCGCGAAACTCCGTGGCAACGACGGCCAATGCCGCTTCCTGGTCGCGCAACAGCAGCTCGATTTGGCCAACGCTGGCGTCGGCCATAATTTTGATTTTCGCGTAGGCCACTGCGCGCGAGTCCTGCTCTTCCCAAATCACCAGGTAGCGGAACAGTATGGCGCCCATCGGCAGCACGAACGCCAAAGCCAGCAGCAGCAGCCAGGTGCGAATGGACAGCCGAGGCAAAAGCGAAGTTACGGTTGAGGGAACGGGGCACGGCATAAGGGGGCAAGCTTATCGTGTTTCACCCAGGGGCCTTTGGCGCGCGCATGACAAAAAAAAGGACTTGCGAGTCTTCGCAAGTCCTTTTTCATGACCAATAAATTGGTGGGCAGTACAAGTTTCGAACTTGTGACCCCTGCAGTGTGAATGCAGTGCTCTACCCCTGAGCTAACCGCCCTGAATATGTATTCAGAATAGCCTTGAATTATACAATAAGTTTCAGGCGATTTTGCGCCACAACGTTTTTCCGCCGCTGGATTTATCCATCTGGGCCATCACCTCTTCGTGCGCCGACAGTTCCTGGGCATTGGCCTCCAGCACCGGCAGCACCAATCCGCTCAGGTCCACCTCGACAGCCACCAGCCCACCCGCATCCTCGGATGAGGCCACATCCATCAGGAGCGCGTCCTGCCCCCGCGTGAGGTTGATGTAGACGTCGGCCAGCAACTCCGCATCCAGCAAGGCACCATGCAGGGTGCGGCCCGAGTTGTCGACCTCCAGCCGGTCGCACAAGGCGTCCAGGCTGTTGCGCTTGCCTGGGAACATCTCCTTGGCCATGACGAGTGTGTCGATGACACCGGACACATGCTCCCTGAACCGGGGGCGCCCCAGCAGGGACAGCTCCTTATCCAGAAACCCCAGGTCAAACGGCGCGTTGTGGATGATGATCTCAGCGTCCCGCACATAGGACAGCAGATCATCCACGACCGCAGAAAAAACGGGTTTGTCGCGCAGGAACTCGGTGGTCAGTCCGTGCACCCGCAACGCACCCTCATCGCTGTCGCGCCCCGGATTCAGGTACACGTGAAAGTTGTTGCCCGTCAGCTTGCGGTTGACCAGCTCCACGCAACCGATCTCCACCAGCCGGTCATCCTTGTCAAAGTAGAAGCCGGTGGTTTCCGTGTCCAAAATGATCTGGCGCATGGTCAGTGGTTCTCTTTGGCATGGTTGATGGTGTATTTGGGTATTTCCACAACCAGGTCCTTTTGCGCCAGGAACGCCTGGCAGCTCAAGCGAGAGTTGGGCTCCAGACCCCAGGCGCGGTCCAGCAGATCCTCCTCGTTTTCGTCCAGCGCATTGAGGGAAGAAAAGCCCTCGCGCACGATGACGTGACAGGTGGTGCAGGCGCAGCTCATGTCACAGGCATGCTCGATCGGAATCTGGTTTTCCAGCAGGGCTTCGCAAATGGACGTGCCCGCAGGCGCCGAAATCTCTGCTCCTTGCGGGCAGTATTCCGGATGCGGCAGGATTTTGATGGTGGGCATGGCTGTTCCTAAATCGATTCAATGTTCTTGCCGGCCAGCGCATGCGTGATGCCGCGGTTCATGCGCTGGGCCGCAAAGGCTTCGGTGGCCTGCGCCAGGGTCTTGCTCACGGATTCAATCAGCGCTGCGTCATCGCCGCCGCGCGCATGCGCAAGCGCCTGCATGGCAGCGTCTATGTCCGCACGCTCCTGCGGCGCCAGCAAATCGCCATCGGCGTCGAGCGCACTCTGCGTGGCCAGCAGCAGCCGGTCGGCATCCACCTGGGCTTCCACCAGGGCGCGGGTCCGTATGTCCTGCTCGGCCGTGGAGAAGCTGTCCTGCAGCATTTGTGCAATCCGGGCATCGCTCAGACCATAGGAGGGTTTGACATCAATCTGGGACTGCACGCCACTGAGCTGCTCGTGGGCTGAAACATGGAGCAGGCCGTCGGCATCCACCGTAAAGGTCACGCGAATGCGGGCCGCCCCGGCCGCCATGGGTGGAATGCCGCGCAATTCAAAGCGGGCCAGGCTGCGGCAATCGGCCACCAGATCCCGCTCGCCCTGCACCACGTGCAGTGCCAGGGCGGTCTGGCCGTCCTTGTAGGTGGTGAAGTCCTGCGCCATGGCAGTGGGAATGGTCTGGTTGCGCGGAACAATGCGCTCCACCAGCCCGCCCATGGTTTCCACACCCAGCGACAGGGGAATCACATCCAGCAGCAGCAAATCACCGGCGGCATTGTTGCCTGCCAGCTGGTTGGCCTGAATGGCTGCGCCCAGAGCCACCACTTCGTCGGGGTTGAGGTTATTGAGAGGCGCGCGCCCAAAATACGCGGCCACCGCTGCCTGCACCTGCGGCATGCGGGTGGAACCGCCCACCATGACCACGCCCTGCACGTCCTCCACCCGCAAACGGGCATCCCGCAGGGCTTTGCGTGCTGCGGCAAGGGTCTTGTCAGTCAGGTGAGAGGTGGCTGCATGGAACTGCGCAGAATTCACATCAAAATGCACGCTGGAGCCCGCAAAATCTGCGTGGAAAGCTACATTTTCTGTAGCAGACAAGGCCTCCTTGCACGCCCTCGCCGCCACTTTCAGCGCCGCCTTGTCGGCCGCCGTGACCGCTTGCGCACCAGTCTGTGCCAGCACCCAGTCGGCCAGGGCGTGGTCGTAGTCGTCACCGCCCAGGGCCGAATCCCCGCCCGTCGCCACAACCTCAAACACACCCTGGGTAAGCTGCAAGATGGAAATGTCGAAAGTGCCGCCACCCAGGTCATAGATGGCATAAATGCCCTCGCTGGCGTTGTCCAGCCCGTAGGCAATGGCCGCCGCCGTAGGTTCGTTGATCAGGCGCAGCACGTTGAGGCCCGCCAGCTTGGCCGCATCCTTGGTAGCCTGACGCTGTGC
Organism: Rhodoferax sp.; assembly: GCA_019449595.1. GTDB lineage: Bacteria > Pseudomonadota > Gammaproteobacteria > Burkholderiales > Burkholderiaceae_C > Allorhodoferax. The sequence continues at coordinate 1,399,897 of JAGRPL010000004.1, forward strand.
GTCGTCAAAGTAGGCGGGCACCGTGATGACCGCGCCATACAGATCGGCGTTGAAGGTATCCTCCGCGCGGAAACGCAGGGTCGCCAGGATATCGGCGCTGACTTCCACGGGCGATTTTTCCCCCGCGACCGTCTGAATGCCCAGCATGCCCGTATGGGCGGCAAAGTGGTAGGGCAACTTCTCCACGCCCAGCAGATCCGTCAGACTGCGGCCCATGAAGCGCTTGACGGAGGCAATCGTGTTTTCCGGGTCCGTAGCCAGCGCCGCCTGGGCCTGAGCACCAATCTGCCGCCCGCCGTCAGCGAGGTAACGCACCACCGACGGCAAAATGACCTGCCCTGCAGCGTCGGGCAGGCACTCGGCCACGCCATTGCGCACGGATGCCACCAGGGAGTGGGTCGTTCCCAAGTCAATACCCACCGCGATGCGCCGCTCGTGCGGGTTGGGCGTCTGGCCCGGTTCGGAAATTTGTAGGAGCGCCATTTTTCTTCGTTTAGCGACCGGGCCGGGTAACTACGGCCCAGCAGTCTGTCGTGTCAGGTTTCAGGATTCCAGTTTTTCAAAGCTGCGCTCCAGATCATGCGCAAATTTTTCAATGAACATGAGCGCCCGCACCGGCAGCACGGCCGCGCTGCAATCGTGCTGCACGTCAAGCAACTGGGCACACTGTTGCAGCAAATCGCGCTGGACGGCATCGACATTGTCGCGCAACGCTTCCAGCGCCTGGACGCTGCGGGCCTCTTCCAGCCATTCCCGCCATTCCATTTGCTGCATCAGGAACGCCGCCGGCATGGCGGTGTTGCTATGGGCGTTGATGGGCGCACCGCCCAGTTCGCACAGATAAGCGGCGCGCTTGAGGGGATCCTTCAGGCGCTGGTAGGCTTCATTGATACGCACCGACCACTGCATGGCGACCCGCTGGGCCGCGGGGCCTTGCGCCGCGAACTTGTCCGGATGGGCCTCGCGCTGCAGGGCCTTCCAGCGGGCGTCGATGGCACTGCGGTCCTGGGCGAACTGCTGCGCGAGCCCGAACAGCTCAAAATCGTTGGACTGGAGATTCACACCCGGAACGACTCACCGCAGCCGCACTTGTCGCGCTCCCGGGGGTTGTTAAAACGAAAACCCTCGTTCAACCCCTCGCGTACAAAATCGAGCTCGGTACCGTCCAGGTACGCCAGGCTTTTCGGGTCCACCAGCACCTTGACGCCGTGGCCCTCGAACACCAGGTCTTCCGGTGCGAGTTCGTCCACGTATTCCAGCTGGTAGGCCAGTCCGGAGCAACCCGTGGTCTTGACGCCCAGGCGCACACCCACACCTTTGCCGCGCCGCGCCAGGTAACGGCTCACATGCCGTGCAGCGGCTTCCGTCAGAGTAACTGCCATGGGTGATCAGCTCAGATGCTTTTTCTTGTAATCGTCAACCGCCGCCTTGATGGCGTCTTCCGCCAGAATCGAGCAATGGATCTTGACCGGAGGCAGGGCCAGTTCTTCGGCGATCTGGCTGTTCTTCAGCGCTGCAGCCTCGTCCAGCGTCTTGCCCTTGACCCACTCGGTCACCAGGGAGCTGGAGGCAATGGCCGAGCCGCAGCCATAGGTCTTGAAGCGCGCGTCCTCGATCACGCCGGTTTGCGGGTTGACCTTGATCTGCAACTTCATCACGTCGCCGCACGCGGGCGCGCCCACCATGCCAGTGCCAACCGTTTCATCGCCTTTTTCAAAGCTGCCAACGTTGCGGGGGTGTTCGTAATGGTCAACGACTTTTTCTGAATATGCCATGGTGCTACCTGTTCAATGGGGGTTAGTGGGCTGCCCACTGGATCGTGCTGATGTCGATGCCATCCTGGTACATCTCCCACAGGGGACTGAGTTCACGCAGCCGAGCCACGTTTTGCTTGATGGTGTCTATGGCGTAGTCGATTTCGGCTTCGGTCGTCCAGCGACCGATGGTCATGCGCAGGCTGCTATGGGCCAGCTCATCGCTGCGACCCAGTGCGCGCAACACATAGCTGGGCTCCAGGGAAGCCGAGGTACAAGCCGAACCACTGCTCACAGCCAGCCCCTTGATACCCATGATGAGCGACTCGCCCTCCACGTAGTTGAAGCTGATGTTGAGGTTGTGCGGAACGCGCTGTGTCTCGTGGCCATTGATGAACACCTGCTCGATGTCCTTGAGGCCGGCCAGCAATCGGTCATGCAGGGCACGGATGCGCACGTTCTCCGCCGCCATTTCTTCCTTGGCGATGCGGTAGGCCTCGCCCATGCCAGCGATCTGGTGCGTGGGCAGCGTGCCGCTGCGCATGCCGCGCTCGTGGCCGCCGCCGTGCATCTGCGCCTCCAGCCGCACACGCGGCTTGCGACGCACAAACAATGCACCAATGCCTTTGGGACCATAAGTCTTGTGGGCAGTCAGGCTCATCAGATCCACGGGCAACTGGCTCAGATCGAACGCCACACGGCCCGTGGCCTGTGCCGCGTCCACATGGAAAATGACCCCCTTTTCGCGGCACACGGCACCGATGGCGGCAATGTCCTGGATGACGCCAATTTCGTTGTTCACGAACATGACGCTGGCCAGAATGGTATCGGGGCGGATGGCCGCCTTGAAGGCGTCCAGGTTGAGCAGGCCATCGGGCTGCACATCCAGATAGGTCACATCAAACCCCTGGCGCTCCAGCTCACGGCAGGTATCCAGCACCGCCTTGTGCTCGGTCTTTACCGTGATGATGTGCTTGCCTTTGGACTGGTAGAAATGCGCGGCACCCTTGAGCGCCAGGTTGTTGGATTCGGTCGCGCCCGAAGTCCAGACGATTTCACGGGGATCAGCGCCAATCAGGTCAGCCACCTGACCGCGAGCTTTCTCCACGGCGGCCTCGGCTTCCCACCCCCAGGCGTGGCTGCGCGAGGCGGGATTGCCAAAATGGGCCCGCAACCACGGAACCATGGCATCCACTACCCGTTCGTCGCACGGGTTGGTGGCGCTGTAGTCCATGTAAATGGGGAAATGGGGAGTGGTGTCCATGGAGGTTTGCTGCTGGCTCATCAAAAAATAAAACGGTATGCGGTGCGATTACGGCTTGGAAAACGCATTGCCCAAGGCAAACACCGAATTGGGCGCGTTGATGCGAATGGGTTTGGTCTGAGGCAGAGCCGAAATGGCGCGTTTGACGCTGGGCTTGTCTTCCACCTGCATGCCCTTGGCCAACTGGTCGTCCACCAGTTTCTGCAACGACACCGAGTCGAGAAACTCTACCATGCGCACATTGAGCGAGGTCCACAGATCGTGGGTCATGCAGCGCGCACCTTCGCCCAGGCAGTTTTCCTTGCCACCGCAGTGGGTCGCATCAATCGGCTCATCCACTGACACAATGATGTCCGCCACCGTGATGTCGGAGGCCTTGCGCGCCAGGGTATAGCCGCCACCGGGGCCACGGGTGGATTCCACCAGTTCATGGCGGCGCAGTTTCCCAAACAACTGCTCCAGATACGAGAGCGAAATCTGCTGGCGCTGACTGATGGCAGCCAAGGTCACCGGCCCGCCACTTTGGCGCAAACCCAGATCAATCATCGCTGTGACCGCAAAGCGGCCTTTGGTGGTGAGACGCATAGCATGCTCCTTCAGTCGTACTTGGTTGACTATCGGGCTCAAGTATACCAATAACCCAAGTATTTTGCTCGGGTACCCGGGTCCACCAGCCTCCCCCTCGGCCCTACTTCCCACCAGATGAAATTGCGACCACATTGTCGTGACCCGCGGCGCCAAAAGCCTGCTCTTTCAAGATGCCCAGCTGGTCCCGTATGCGCGCCGCCTTTTCGAACTCCAGGTTGCGGGCGTGCTCCATCATCAGCTTCTCCAGACGTTTGATTTCGCGGGAAATATCCTTCTCGCTCATGTCTTCCACCTGGGCACGCTGCAGGGCATCACGCTCCAGGCGCTCGGCTTCCTTGCCCGCCTTTTCGCTGTAGACGCCATCGATCAGGTCGCGCACCTTCTTGACGATGGCACGCGGGGTAATTCCGCGCTCCAGGTTGTGGGCGATCTGCTTCTTGCGGCGCCGCTCAGTTTCTCCCAGGGCCCGCGCCATGGAGTCGGTCACTTTGTCCGCGTACAGGATGGCGCGGCCGTGGAGGTTGCGCGCCGCGCGACCGATGGTCTGGATCAGCGACCGCTCGGAGCGCAGGAACCCTTCCTTGTCGGCATCCAGAATGGCCACCAGCGACACCTCGGGAATGTCAATGCCTTCGCGCAACAGGTTGATCCCGACCAGCACGTCGAAGGCACCCAGGCGCAGGTCGCGTAGGATCTCTACCCGCTCCACCGTGTCCACGTCGCTGTGCAGGTAGCGCACTTTGACGCCGTTGTCGGTCAGGTAATCGGTCAGCTGCTCAGCCATGCGCTTGGTCAGGGTAGTGATCAGCACGCGCTCGTTCCTCTCGACGCGGATGCGGATTTCCTGCAGCACGTCGTCCACCTGGCTGGTGGCGGGGCGCACCTCCACCTCCGGGTCGACCAGCCCGGTGGGCCGTACCAGCTGCTCCACCACCCGCCCGGCATGCTCCTGCTCCCACTGCGCGGGTGTCGCCGAGACGAAAATGACCTGGCGCATCTTGGTCTCGAACTCCTCGAACTTGAGCGGCCGGTTGTCCAGCGCGCTGGGCAGGCGAAAGCCGTACTCCACCAGCGTCGTCTTGCGCGAGCGGTCGCCGTTATACATGCCACCGAACTGCCCGATGAGCACGTGCGACTCATCCAGGAACATCAGGGAGTCCTTGGGCAGGTAGTCGGTCAGGGTGGCCGGGGGTTCACCCGGCGCGGCACCGCTCAGGTGGCGGGAGTAGTTCTCAATGCCCTTGCAGTGCCCCACTTCGCTGAGCATCTCCAGATCAAACCGGGTGCGCTGCTCCAGGCGCTGCGCCTCCACCAGCTTGCCCTGGCTGACAAACTCCTTAAGCCGGTCGGCCAATTCCACCTTGATGGACTCCACGGCCGCCAGCACCTGCTCACGTGGCGTCACATAATGGCTGCTGGGGTACACGGTAAAGCGCGGAATCTTCTGGCGGATGCGTCCGGTCAGCGGATCAAACAGCTGCAGGGACTCGATTTCGTCGTCAAACAGCTCCACCCGGATCGCCATTTCGGAGTGTTCGGCCGGGAAGATGTCGATGGTGTCGCCGCGCACCCGGAAGGTGCCGCGACCAAAATCCATGTCGTTGCGCTGGTACTGCATGCGCACCAGCTGGGCAATCATGTCGCGCTGGCCCATCTTGTCGCCACTGCGCAGCGTCATCACCATCTGGTGGTAGGCCTCGGGCTGCCCGATACCGTAGATGGCCGACACGGTGGCCACGATCACCACATCGCGCCGCTCCAGGATGCTCTTGGTGCACGACAGGCGCATCTGCTCGATGTGCTCGTTGATGGCCGAGTCCTTCTCGATGAACAGGTCGCGCTGCGGCACGTAGGCTTCGGGCTGGTAGTAGTCATAGTAGCTGACGAAATACTCCACCGCGTTCTTGGGAAAGAACTCGCGGAACTCGCTGTACAGCTGCGCTGCCAGGGTCTTGTTGGGCGCAAACACGATGGCCGGCCGGCCCAGCCGGGCAATCACGTTGGCCATGGTGAAGGTTTTGCCCGAACCGGTCACGCCCAGCAGGGTCTGGAACACCTCGCCGTCATTCACCCCCTCCACCAGCTGCGCAATGGCTTCGGGCTGGTCGCCCGCGGGCGGATACGGCTGGTACAGCTCGAAAGGCGAATCCGGAAAGCGCACGAAAACCCCTGCGGCAGGTGCGGTAGCGGGATCGGTAACGGCATCGGGAGCGGTTTGCATGGGTACTCAATTCTGGCCCGGTAAAATCACGGGCAACCTGAAAGAATACGGCATTGCGGCACTTTGCGGAGTGCCCGCCCGCATCAACCGTTTTTTGCCCCTGTTTCTGATTCTTTTTTGACCACTCCAAAGGATTCTCCATGTCCATGTTTTCTGCCGTCGAAATGGCCCCCCGCGACCCCATTCTGGGCTTGAACGAACAATTCAATGCCGACACCAACCCCGCCAAAGTGAACCTGGGCGTGGGCGTGTACTACGACGACAACGGCAAGCTGCCCCTGCTGGCCTGCGTGCAGGCCGCCGAAAAGGCCATGATGGACAAGCCCACCGCCCGCGGCTACCTGCCCATCGACGGCATTGCCGCCTACGACGCAGGTGTGAAGGCCCTGGTGTTTGGTGCCGACAGCGAGCCCGTCAAGAGCGGCCGCGTGGCCACCGTGCAGGCCATCGGCGGCACCGGCGGCCTCAAGGTGGGCGCTGATTTCCTGAAAAAGCTCAGCCCTTCGGCCAAGGTGCTGATTTCCGACCCCAGCTGGGAAAACCACCGCGCCCTGTTTGCCAACGCCGGCTTCACCGTCGAAACCTACCCCTACTACGATGCGGCCAAGCGCGGCGTCAACTTTGACGCCATGCTGGCCTGCCTGAATGCGGCCGCCGCGGGAACCATCGTGGTGCTGCACGCCTGCTGCCATAACCCCACCGGCTACGACATTACCCCGGCGCAGTGGGACCAGGTGATTGCAGCCTGCAAGGCCAAAAACCTGACCCCGTTCCTGGACATGGCCTACCAGGGCTTTGGCTACGGCATTGCCGAAGACGGCGCCGTCATCGGCAAGTTTGTGGCTGCCGGCCTGACCTTCTTCGTTTCCACCTCGTTCTCCAAGAGCTTCAGCCTGTATGGCGAACGTGTCGGCGCCCTCTCCGTGCTGTGCGAGAACAAGGAAGAAGCCGACCGCGTGCTCAGCCAGCTCAAGATCGTGATCCGCACCAACTACTCCAACCCGCCCACCCACGGTGGCGCCGTGGTAGCCGCCGTTTTGGGCAACCCCGAGCTGCGCGCCCTGTGGGAAAAAGAGCTGGGTGAAATGCGCGTGCGTATCAAGGCCATGCGCCAGAAGCTGGTGGACGGTCTGAAGGCTGCTGGCGTGAAGCAAGACATGAGCTTCATCACCACGCAGATCGGCATGTTCAGCTACTCCGGCCTGACCAAGGACCAGATGGTGCGCCTGCGCAGCGAGTTCGGCGTCTACGGCACCGACACCGGGCGCATGTGTGTGGCAGCCCTCAACAGCAAGAACATCGACTACGTGTGCGCCTCGATCGCCAAGGTCATGTAAACCTGGGCGCACAATAGCGGCCGGCCCGCAGCGGATGTCGCAGCGGGCATAGGAGTCTCCCGCATGAAATATTCCGCTTCCACGTTGACCGTGATGCTGGCTTTGGCGGCAACCCAGGCATTCGCCTGGGGCAACCATAGCCTGGCAAGCTACCGGGCATTTGAGCGCATGCCGGAAGTTGTCAATGCAGCGCCCGTCACGGTGGAGCCGCTGGAAACCTTCCTGAAAGCCGAGGAAAAGACGGTCGAGGCCTTGCTGGCCAGCCAGGAAGCGTGGGCACTGGTCCACCTGGAAAACTACCCGGTGCGCCCGGAAGCCCTTGCCTTTACCGCCAACGCCGCCCGCTCGGACGAAGCCCGCCGACAGGCGTTCCTGATGGCGCTCAGGGTGGCACCCAACAGCAAATGGGCGCTGTACATCCAGCCCGATCTGCAGGCGCCCCCCGCAACCGGCACACGGCTACCCTTTGCGGCAGTCAACACCCTGCCTGAGCCTGCGCATTCCGGTTATGTCTTCGTCGCGCTCAAACCTGGCGACACAGTCGCCCCCCTGGCAGTGCTGGCTTCTGCAACGGATGAGCCCGACTACGGCCTGGACATCAATCTGTGGGAGGACAGCCCGTCCGAATGGGGAAAGGTGTACGGTTTTGGCCCGCTGCCGTTTGGCAATCCCGCGCTGAGTTACTCCACCCAGGCGCCCTTTCACATGGGCTTTTTCCATGAAGACCGTGTGCTCTACCTGGCAGCGCCCTTCATCAAGAAGACCTTCCCGCGTCTGCGCGCCTACCAGTTCGCCACGCTGGCCGCCCTGGCCTTCCGAACCGGGCACCCCTACTGGGGTTGGCGCTTCACGGGCCTGTCCCTGCACTACCTGCAGGACCTGACCCAGCCCTACCACGCCAGTCTGGCACCGGGTGAATCCACGGCCAAACTCCTGGCCGTCAACGCCCTGGCCATGGTTGGCATGCCCGGCGCGAAGAACAACATGGTGGTCCTGCTCTCCAACCGCCACCTGGCGCTGGAGAAATACCAGACCGAATTGCTGCAAAACGCCGCGCGCGACGGGCAGGAGACACCGGTCCAGAAAGCCCTGCACAACACCGGCAGCGACCCGACCTATCCGGAATGGAACGGAAACTACCTGCACGACGTGGTGTCGGTCCAGTCCGCAGCCTATGCCCCCCAGCTGGTGCAAACACTGCTGGCCACCCTGCCCGATGACTATGTTTCCGATCCCTCCTTTGACTTTGGCGTGCACGAACCGGACATCAACCTGACCGAGGAACTGGCCAAACGTGACCCGAAAGACCGCAGCCGCCTGGAAAATGCCATCGCGACCCTGATGGGCCATTTTGGTGCACACAGCCGCAATGCGGTGCGCGGCATCCTGAGGGCAAACACCAACCCATAAAAATCGCATTACTGGTATATTGCACTGCAACATTTCTCACAAAGCGAGTTTTTATGCTGTACCAGTTCTACGAAACCCAGCGGTCTCTGATGGAGCCGTTTTCCGATCTGGCGCTGACGGCGGCCAAGCTCTATGGCAATCCCCTGTCCATCGCCGGCCAGAACCCCTTTGCCCAGCGCATTTCGGCCGGCTACGACCTGATGCACCGCCTGGGCAAGGATTACGAAAAGCCGGAATTCGGCCTGCGTACCATCGATGTGGACGGCGTGGAAGTGGCCATTCACGAGCGGGTGGAACTCAAGAAACCCTTTTGCGAATTGCGCCGCTTCAAGCGATTCACCGACGACACGGCAACGCTGGAAAAGATCAAGAACCAGCCCGCTGTGCTGATCGTGGCGCCGCTGTCGGGCCACTACGCCACGCTCCTGCGCGACACGGTAAAAACCATGCTCAAGGACCACAAGGTCTACATCACTGACTGGAAGAATGCCCGCCTGGTCCCGCTGTCGGAAGGGGAATTCCACCTGGACGATTACATCAACTACGTGCAGGAGTTCATCCGCCACCTGCAAGGCAAGTATGGCAACTGCCACGTCATGAGCGTGTGCCAGCCCACCGTTCCGGTGCTGGCGGCCGTCTCCCTGATGGCCAGCCGCGGTGAAACCACGCCACTGTCCATGACCATGATGGGCGGCCCCATCGACGCCCGCAAGTCCCCCACGGCCGTCAACAATCTGGCCACCAACAAGAGTCACAGCTGGTTCGAGCACAACGTCATCTTCCGCGTGCCGTCCAATTTCCCCGGCGCAGGGCGACGGGTGTACCCCGGGTTCCTGCAACACTCCGGCTTTGTGGCCATGAACCCGGACCACCATGCCAAGAGCCACTACGATTACTTCAAGGACCTGATCAAGGGCGACGACGCCAGCACCGAGGCGCACCGCAAGTTCTACGACGAGTACAACGCCGTGCTGGACATGGATGCCGACTACTACCTGGAAACCATCCGCGTGGTGTTCCAGGACTTCAGCCTGGTCAACGGCACCTGGGACGTGCGCGGAGAAGACGGCCAGATTGAACGCGTGCACCCCGCCGACATCAAGACCACGGCCCTGATGTCGGTCGAAGGAGAACTGGACGACATTTCGGGCTCAGGCCAGACCCAGGCCGTGCACGACATCTGCAGCGGCGTGCCGCGTAGCCGGCAAAAGCATTTTGAAGCCAAGGGAGCCGGCCACTACGGCATTTTCTCGGGCCGGCGCTGGCGCGAACTCGTGTACCCGGAAGTCAAGTCCTTCATCCTGGCCAACCACCCTTCCCGCGGACAAAAATCCGCCAACCCCGTTGAAAAGACTGCGTCTGCAGCTATCAAAAAAGTAGCACCCAAACGCACCAGCAGCAAGTGAGTTCCGAAGCTCCCCAGTCCGGCACACTCAGCGAGCGCCTGCTGGATGCGCTGCCCCAGACCCAGTGCACCCGGTGCGGTTTTCCGGACTGCGCGGCCTATGCCCAGGCCATTGCCGATGGCGCGGCCGACATCAACCAGTGCCCGCCAGGCGGGGCACAGGGCATAGAGCGCCTGGCCCAACTCACCGGCCAATCGGCCGTCCCCTTGAATCCGGCGTTCGGGACCGAGGGGCCGCGCAATGTCGTCTTCATTGACGAGAACTGGTGCATCGGCTGCACCCTGTGCATCGACGCCTGCCCCACCGATGCCATTCTGGGCAGCAACAAGCGGATGCACACCGTGATCGAAGCCTATTGCACCGGTTGCGAGTTGTGCCTGCCGGTCTGCCCCGTGGACTGCATGCTGCTGGAAAATGCGACCGGCAACGCCACCGGCTGGGCCGCCTGGTCGGCACCGCAGGCCGACCAGGCGCGTGACCGCTATGCGTTCCATAACGAGCGCCGCAAGCGCGACCAGGACCGCGACGAACACAAGCGCCAGACACTGGCACAGGCCAAGCTTGCCGACCTGGCGGCACATTCCCGCATCACGGATACCGGGGTGCTGGACCAGAAACGGGCCATCATTGAAGCCGCCCTAGCACGGGCCCGGGCGAAACGCGGTGCCGACCCCGCAAAGGGCTGACGTTCAGCGCCCGCTCACACCAGGTTCTTGTACACGCCGCAGCCGACGTACAGGTCATCGACCAGCTGCACGTAGGACATCTTGGACTGCACCTTGCCCGTGGACGGGTTGGTGATGTCGTACTCGACCCAACCCGGCTCGCGGCTGGCCTGCTCGATGATGGACTGCAGCAGGCCGTTGCCGTCGATCCCCGCGATGTCCTGCACATGCGTGCCCACCTTGGAGCGGTTGCCGCCAAAGGACAGGTAGGTGCCATTGCGATCGAGCACGAACACATACATGTCGCGGTCGTAGAAAGCTCTTTCCGGGTCGGTGATGTCGCGCACAAACACGTCCTTGGACACGCGCTGGCGGTGCGCTATGGCGCGCTCCACCAGGGCCACCGCCTCGTCTGCCGAACCCTGCTGCAACTTGAACGTAGCCACGGACTCCACCAGGGTGCTGGCCCGACCTTCCAGCGCGACCGCCTGCGTCACGGCCTGCTCCACCATCTGGGCGTTGCGCTGGGTAATCTCGTCGAGCTGGCGCACGGCCGACGTGATCTCGGTCAGCCCGGAGCTCTGCTCGGCGCTGGAAGTCGATATGTGCGACATGTTCGCCGCAACCCCCCGGATGCCCGACACGATCTGGGTGATGTTCGAACCGGCTGCCCGGATTTTCTGCACGCTCGACGCCACTTGGCTGGAGGAGGTGCCGATCAGCAGACGGATTTCCTTGGCCGATTCGGCCGAGCGCTGCGCCAGCGAACGCACCTCGCTGGCCACGACGGCAAACCCCCGGCCCGACTCGCCGGCACGTGCGGCTTCCACGGCGGCATTGAGGGCCAGGATGTTGGTCTGGAAGGCCAGGCCGTCAATGACACCCACGATTTCGTCCATGCGCTTGGCGCTGCCCTGGATGGCCTCGACCGATTCAATGGCCTCGGCCATGATGGCGGCGCCGCTGTCGGCCACATCGCGCACCTGCGCCGCTTGGGCATTGGCCTGGCTGGCGGTATTCGCGTTCTCCTGCACCGTGGAAGACAGTTGCTCCACGCTGGCGGCGGTCTGCTCCAGATTCGCCGCCTGCTGCTCGGTGCGATCCGACAACTCCCGGTTGCCCATGGCCATGCTTTTGCCGGAGTGCGCCACAAAGGCCGCGTTGCTGCGCACGTTGGCCACCATACCCGACACCGTGCGACCAAGTTGCCCGACCGCCACCGCCAGGCGACCCAGCTCGTCTCGGCTGTGGTCGACCAGGGTCAGACGCAGGTCACCGGCCACCATGCTGTCGGCAGCAAGAATCACCTGCCCCAGGTCCTGCGCCACGCTGTGGTGCAAGGCCAGCAGAAAGTACACCAGCACCAGCCACCCCACGCAGCACGCCAGGACCACGCCTTCCAGCGCGGTGACCGGGTTGTTACCCAGGAACAGGGCCCACAACGCCACCGCAACTGGCACCGCGCACAGCGCGGCCAGTACAGCCAGCTTGCCGGCGAGACCCATGCGGCGCAGGAGCCAGGCGCCGGGGTACAACAAGGATGCGAACGTCATGGATGCGTCTCCTGAACGACGGTTTGGGCTTTCATGTATACCCTGACAGGTATATGCCTCTATCCCGCAAATTCTAAGTAGGGAAACCCCCACGCAGACTTACAACCCTGTTACCTTCTCCCCCGGAGAAACCCCAAGTCCTTCCCTAGCCCGCGGCCAGCGCCGCGAACGCGCGCACCACCTCGGCCGGCGCCTGCACCAGCTCGATCAGCACGCCCTCGCCGGCGATCGGGAATTCGTCGTTCGACTTGGGGTGCAGAAAGCAGATGTCAAAACCCGCGGCGCCCTTGCGGATACCGCCCGGCGCAAAGCGCACGCCCTGGGCGGTGAGCCACTCCACGGCCACCGGCAGGTCATCGATCCACAGGCCCACATGGTTCAGGGGCGTGGTGTGCACGGCCGGCTTCTTGTCCGGGTCCAGTGGCTGCATCAGGTCCACTTCCACCTTGAAGGGGCCCGTACCCATGGCGCAGATGTCTTCGTCCACGTTCTCGCGCTCGCTCCTGAAGGTGCCTGTCACCTCCAACCCCAGCATATCCACCCACAGCTTCTGCAGGCGGGTCTTGTCGGGGCCGCCAATGGCGATCTGCTGGATGCCCAGCACCTTGAAAGGTCGTTGTGCCATCGCCATGGTCCTCAGACGAACTCAACAATGGGCTGGTCCACCGTCAGGCTCTCGCCCTTGGCCGCCAACACCTTGCCCACCATGCCGTCGGCGGCGGCAAACAGCACGTTTTCCATCTTCATGGCCTCGATCACGGCCACGCGCTCACCAGCCTGCACCTTCTGGCCGGGCACCACGGCCACGTCCACCAGCAGGCCCGGCATGGGCGAGAGCACATAGCGGCTCATGTCCGGCGCTGCCTTGAACGGCATCAGGGCATGCAGTTCGGCCATGCGGGGCGAAATGACCAGTGCGTCAATGCGCGTGCCGTTGTGCTGCAGGCGCAGCGCCAGCGGGTTCTTAAGCGTGCCGCGTTCCACCTGCGCGGTGAACGGCTGGCCGTTGATGGTGCCGTTGATGGCAATGTCGTTGATGCGCGAGTTGCTACGGATTTCATAGCTGGCTGCGCCGATCTTGACCCGGGCCGAGCCGGTTTCACCCACGAATTCATCGACATGCACCGGGGTGTAGCTGTTCTGCCCGTCTGCGCCCAGGGTGACGACCACGTAGTCCTTGCCGGCGTTGACGGCATAGCCCGGCAGCTGCCCGCTGATGCGGGTGGCGCGCTCGCGCGACTTGCGGCGCACAAAGGCCGCCAGCGCCAGCAGAAACTGCGGATCCTCGTGCGGCACGTCTTCGGCCGAGAATCCCTTGCTGTACTGCTCGGCAATGAAGCCGGTGTTGAAGTCACCCGACACGAAGCGGGGGTGCGCCAGCAGCGCGGCCTGGAACGGAATGTTGCTGCTGATGCCGCGGATGACGAAACCGTTGAGGGCTTCGCGCATCTTGGCAATCGCGTCGGTACGGTCCTTGCCGTGCACGATGAGCTTGGCGATCATCGAGTCGTAGTACATCGGGATCTCTCCGCCGTCCTGCACGCCGGTGTCCACGCGCACGCCGAACAGATCCGCCGTGTTGGACTGGAACATGGTCTGCGCGGGGGGCGCAAAACGCACCAAGCGGCCGGTGGAGGGCAGGAAGTTGCGGAACGGATCTTCGGCGTTGATGCGGCACTCGATGGCCCAACCATTGCGTTTGACCTCGGCTTGGGTGAGCGGCAGCTTCTCGCCGGCGGCCACACGGATCATCAGCTCCACCAGGTCCAGGCCGGTGATGCACTCGGTCACCGGGTGCTCCACCTGCAGGCGGGTGTTCATTTCCAGGAAGTAGAAGTCCTGGTCCTTGCCGACCACAAACTCCACCGTGCCCGCGCTTTGGTACTTCACGGCCTTGGCCAGCTGCACGGCCTGCTCACCCATGGCCTTGCGGGTGGCGTCGCTGATGAAGGGGCTGGGCGCCTCCTCGATCACCTTCTGGTGGCGGCGCTGGATGGAGCATTCCCGCTCATTCAGGTAGATCACGTTGCCGTGGCTGTCGCCCAGCACCTGGATCTCGATGTGGCGCGGCTCCTGCACGAATTTCTCGATGAAGATGCGGTCATCGCCAAAACTGTTGCGGGCCTCGTTCTGGCAGCTGGAAAAGCCTTCAAAGGCTTCCTTGTCATTGAAGGCCACGCGCAGCCCCTTGCCGCCGCCGCCGGCACTGGCCTTGATCATCACGGGGTAGCCGATGCCCTTGGCAATCTCCACCGCCTGCTCCGGGCCGGAAATGGCATCGTTGTAGCCGGGGATGGTGTTGACCTTGGCCTCGTTGGCCAGCTTCTTGGAGGCGATCTTGTCGCCCATGGCCGCAATCGAATGCGCCCGCGGGCCGATGAAGGCAATGCCCTCGTCTTCACAACGCTTGGCAAAGGCCTCGTTCTCCGACAGGAAACCATAGCCCGGGTGCACGGCCTGCGCGCCGGTCTGCTTGCAGGCGGCAATGATCTTGTCGGCCAGCAGGTAGGACTCACGGCTGGGTGCAGCGCCGATGTGCACGGCCTCGTCGGCCAGCAGCACGTGGCGGGCGTCCTTGTCGGCCTCGGAATAGACGGCAACGGTCTGGATGCCCATCTTGCGGGCGGTGGCGATGACGCGGCAGGCGATTTCACCGCGGTTGGCAATCAGAATTTTTGTAAACATGTTCTTGTTCTCCTAGGGGCTTAGAGTGGAATGTTGCCGTGCTTGCGCCACGGGTTTTCCAGCTTCTTGTCCTTGAGCATGACCAGGCTGCGGCAGATGCGCTTGCGCGTCTCGTGGGGCAGGATGACGTCGTCGATGAAGCCGCGTGCGCCAGCCACAAAGGGGTTGGCAAAGCGGGCCTTGTACTCGGCTTCCTTGGCGGCCAGCTTGGCCGGGTCGCCCTTGTCCTCGCGGAAGATGATTTCCACTGCACCCTTGGCGCCCATCACCGCAATCTCGGCATTGGGCCAGGCGAAGTTGACGTCGCCGCGCAGGTGCTTGGAGGCCATCACGTCGTAGGCGCCGCCGTAGGCCTTGCGGGTAATCACGGTGATCTTGGGCACGGTGCACTCGGCATACGCGTAGAGCAGCTTGGCGCCGTGCTTGATGATGCCGCCGTACTCCTGGCTGGTGCCGGGCATGAAGCCGGGCACGTCGACGAAGGTGACCACGGGGATGTTGAAGGCATCGCAGAAGCGCACGAAGCGCGCGGCCTTGATGGAGCTCTTGATGTCCAGGCAGCCGGCCAGCACCAGCGGCTGGTTGGCCACGATGCCCACGGTCTGGCCGTCCATGCGGGCAAAGCCGATCAGGATGTTCTTGGCGTACTCGGGCTGCAGCTCAAAGAAATCGCCATCGTCCACGGTCTTGACGATGAGCTCTTTCATATCGTAGGGCTTGTTGGGGTTGTCGGGCACCAGGGTGTCGAGCGACAGGTCGGCGCGGTCGATCGGGTCACCGCTCTTGCGCACCGGGGCCTTCTCGCGGTTGGACAGGGGCAGGTAGTTGTAGAGGCGGCGCAGCATCAGCAGCGCTTCCACGTCGTTCTCAAACGCCAGGTCGGCCACGCCGCTCTTGGTGGTGTGGGTGACGGCGCCGCCCAGTTCCTCGGCGGTCACTTCCTCGTGCGTCACGGTCTTCACCACTTCGGGGCCGGTGACGAACATGTAGGAGCTGTCCTTCACCATGAAGATGAAGTCGGTCATGGCCGGGCTGTACACCGCGCCGCCGGCCGACGGGCCCATGATCATGCTGATCTGCGGGATCACGCCGCTGGCCATCACGTTGCGCTGGAATACGTCGGCGTAACCGCCGAGCGACGCCACGCCTTCCTGGATGCGGGCGCCGCCCGAATCGTTCAGGCCGATCACCGGGGCGCCGACCTTCATGGCCTGGTCCATCACCTTGCAGATTTTCTCGGCATGCGCTTCCGACAGCGCGCCGCCGAACACGGTGAAGTCCTGGCTGAACACGAACACCAGGCGGCCGTTGATCATGCCGTAGCCGGTGACCACGCCGTCGCCGGGGATCTTGTTGTCCTGCATGCCGAAGTCCACGCAGCGGTGTTCGACAAACATGTCCCACTCTTCAAACGTGCCTTCGTCGAGCAGCAGCTCCAGGCGCTCGCGGGCCGTGAGCTTGCCCTTTTTGTGCTGCGCGGCGATGCGCTTTTCTCCACCGCCCAGGCGGGCGAGTTGGCGCTTGGCCTCCAGCTGTTCAAGGATGTCGTGCATGGTTTCCTTCTTTCCGGTCAGTAATAGGTTTATCTTCTTTTGCTATCGATTTAGTAGCTATCTACGCAGATTTATCAAAGGCTGCGAGTAGTTTTCGTGCTGCAGTGGAGGCTGCCACCTGTCCGCAGGCCACGGCGTCGGTCGTGGCCTGCAGGCTGGCCCGCACCGCCGGGTTGGCACGGAAGGCCTGCTTCAAGCCGGCGTCAATGCGCTCCCACATCCAGGCCAGCGCCTGCTGCTGGCGGCGCACCGCCAGCTTGCCGTTGGCCTGCCCCAGGGTCTTGAATTCCTGCACGGACGCCCAGAAAGCGTCCACCCCGGTGCCGTGCAGGGCACTGATCTGGATCACCTGAGGGTGCCAGACCTTGGCCACATCGGCGTCATGGCCGGCGCTGCCATGCATGCCCAGCAGCCGCAGGCTGGAGGTAATCTGGGCGCGGGCGCGGGTGGCTGCATCGGGGTCGATGTCGGCCTTGTTGATGACCACCAGATCGGCCAGCTCCATGACGCCCTTCTTGATGGCCTGCAGGTCGTCGCCCGCATTGGGCAGCTGCAGCAGCACGAACATGTCCGTCATGCCCTGCACCGCCGTCTCGCTCTGGCCCACGCCCACGGTTTCCACGATGACCACGTCATAACCGGCGGCTTCGCACACCAGCATGGCTTCGCGCGTCTTCTCGGCCACGCCACCAAGTGTGCCGCTGCTGGGGCTGGGCCGGATGTAGGCCTCCTCGCGCACCGACAGCTGCTCCATGCGGGTCTTGTCGCCCAGGATGGAGCCGCCCGAAACGGTGGAAGACGGGTCGATGGTGAGCACCGCCACACGGTGCCCCTGGTCGATCAGGTACAGGCCCAGCGCCTCGATGAAGGTGGACTTGCCCACGCCCGGCACACCGCTTATCCCTAAGCGAAAGGCCTGGCCGGTGTGCGGCAGCAAACCGGTCAGCAACGCGTCGGCCTGCGCCCGGTGGTCCGCCCGGGTGGATTCCAGCAGCGTGATCGCCTTGGCGATGGCGCGGCGCTGCCGGGGTCCCGCGCTACCCGTGATCGCCGCCACAGACAGGGGCGCCTGAGCCCCCGGATGCTGCGCATGGTGTGTCGCTGTGGTCATCGTGGTCCTGAACGCCAGTCTGAAACCCGTGCCTCTCAGGCAATGGCTTTCTTGATCTGTTCGAGCACGTCCTTGGCGCTGGCGGGAATGGGCGTGCCCGGACCGTAGATGCCTTTGACGCCAGCGGCGTACAGCATGTCGTAATCCTGGCGGGGAATGACGCCGCCCACGAAGACCACGATGTCGTCGGCGCCCTGCTTCTTCAGCTCGGCGATGATGGCCGGCACCAGGGTCTTGTGGCCGGCCGCCAGGGTGGACACCCCCACGGCGTGCACATCGTTCTCGATGGCCTGGCGGGCGCACTCCTCGGGGGTCTGGAACAGTGGCCCCATGTCCACGTCAAAGCCCAGATCGGCAAAGGCGGTGGCCACCACCTTGGCGCCGCGGTCGTGGCCGTCCTGGCCCAGCTTGCTGATCATCACGCGGGGACGGCGGCCCTCTTTCTCGGCAAAGTCGGCAATGTCCTTCTTCAGCGCGTTCCAGTATTCCATGGTGTCTCCCTGGGCCGTGTCGTAGGCTGCAGCGTACACGCCGCTGACTTTCTGGGTATCCGCACGGTGGCGGCCAAAGGCCTTTTCCATGGCATCGCTCACCTCGCCCACCGTGGCGCGCAGGCGAATGGCCTTGATGGACAGGTCCAGCAGGTTGCCCGTACCCGATTCTGCTGCAGAAGTGATGGCAGCCAACGCAGCATTTACGCCGGCAGTATCGCGTTTTGCCTTGATATTTTTCAGACGGGCGATTTGCGACTCACGCACCGCCATATTGTCGATGTCGCGCGCTTCGATGGCATCTTCGGTCTTGAGCTTGTACTTGTTCACGCCCACGATCACGTCCTGGCCACTGTCGATGCGGGCCTGCTTCTCGGCCGCGGCGGCCTCGATCTTGAGCTTGGCCCAGCCGCTGTCCACGGCTTTGGTCATGCCGCCCATGGCCTCGACTTCCTCAATGATCTTCCAGGCGGCATCGGCCATGTCCTGGGTCAGCTTTTCCATCATGTAGCTGCCAGCCCAGGGGTCGATCACATTGGTGATGTGGGTCTCTTCCTGGATGATGAGCTGGGTGTTGCGGGCGATGCGGGCACTGAATTCGGTTGGCAGCGCAATGGCCTCGTCGAACGAATTGGTGTGCAGCGACTGCGTGCCGCCGAACACGGCTGCCATGGCCTCGATGGTGGTGCGCACCACGTTGTTGTAGGGGTCCTGCTCGGTCAGGCTCCAGCCGCTGGTCTGGCAGTGGGTGCGCAGCATCAGGCTCTTGGGGTTCTGGGCGTTGAAGCCCTTCATGATGCGGCACCACAAGAGGCGCGCAGCGCGCATCTTGGCCACTTCCAGGTAGAAGTTCATGCCGATGGCCCAGAAGAAGCTCAGGCGTCCGGCGAATTCATCCACATCCAGACCCGAAGCAATGGCGGTCTTCACGTATTCCTTGCCGTCGGCCAGCGTGAAAGCCAGTTCCAGCGCCTGGTTGGCGCCGGCTTCCTGCATGTGGTAGCCCGAGATCGAGATCGAGTTGAACTTGGGCATGTTCTTGGCCGTGTAGCCAATGATGTCGCCGATGATGCGCATGCTCGGCTCGGGCGGGTAAATGTAGGTGTTGCGCACCATGAACTCTTTCAGAATGTCGTTCTGAATGGTTCCGCTGAGCTTGTCCTGCGACACGCCCTGCTCTTCGGCCGCCACCACGTAACCGGCCAGCACCGGCAGCACGGCGCCATTCATGGTCATGGAGACGCTCACCTTGTCCAGCGGAATCTGGTCGAACAGGATCTTCATGTCCTCCACCGAGTCGATGGCCACACCGGCCTTGCCCACGTCGCCCGTGACGCGGGGGTGGTCGGAGTCGTAGCCCCGGTGCGTGGCCAGGTCGAACGCCACCGACACACCCTGGCCGCCAGCTGCCAGCGCCTTGCGGTAGAAGGCATTGCTTTCCTCGGCGGTGGAAAAACCGGCGTACTGGCGGATGGTCCAGGGGCGCACCGCATACATGGTGGCCTGCGGGCCGCGCAGATAGGGCTCAAACCCCGGCAAGGTGTCGGCATGGGCCAGGCTGGCGGTGTCGGCCGCGGTGTACAGCGGCTTGACTGTGATGCCGTCCGGGGTCACCCAGTTCAGGGCATCCACATTGCCACCAGGGGCAGATTTGGCCGCAGCTTTGGCCCAGGCGTCCAATGTGGCGGATTTGAATTCGGGGTTCTTTTCGGTCATGACAAGGTCCAATATGCCGTATAGGTGTGGCGCCTGCGCACAGGCGTTTGGGTTTTAGCCAGCTTTTAGTTTACATTATTCATAATTATTGATTCAAAATATTCATTTTTGCTTACAAGGCGCCCCATGGCAGCTCTTCCGTCCGAAATCCGCCCCGGCCTGTCCCTCTCGCCCCGCGCGCTCTATGTTGAGGTGGCGGAACGCCTGCGTCAACGCATTTTCAGGCGCGAGCTGGAACCCGGCAGCTGGATTGACGAACTGAGAATTGCCGAGGAATACGGCATCAGCCGCACGCCTTTGCGTGAAGCACTCAAGGTGCTGGCCGCCGAAGGGCTGGTAACCATGAAGGTGCGCCGTGGCGCCTACGTCACCGAAGTGTCCACCCGCGACCTGACGGACGTGTACCACCTGCTGAGCCTCCTGGAGAGCGACGCCGCCGGCGTGGTGGCCTCCCGGGCCACGGACGGGCAGCTGCGCGAATTGCAGGCCCTGCACGCGGAGCTGGAAGCCGCCGCCCAGCCGGGGCAGCAGGACCGCGAGCGGTTTTTCGAGATCAACGAGCGTTTTCACATGCGCCTGCTGGAAATTGCCGACAACCGCTGGCGCGACCAGATGGTGGCCGATCTGCGCAAGGTCATGAAGCTCAACCGCCACAACTCCCTGTTCAAGTCGGGCCGCATCGAGGAATCGCTGCAGGAGCACCGCGCCATCATGGCCGCCCTCGCCGCCCGCCAGCCCGATGCGGCGGCTTTGCGGATGCGGGAACACTTCTCCAGCGGACTGGAAGCCGCTGCATAGGTCCTGCACCGGCCGTAAGCGTGGCATGGGGTACAGCGCCTAGAATTCGCCCAACGACCAGACGCGAACCTGGCAAGCCCTTCGGAGAAACGGGGCGGATGCGGAGAACACCAGTATTGAAGCGCCATGACAGACCCTAGCCCTCTGCTGCCGGACCAGACACCTGCCAACGCGCAGCAGACATTGCTCGAATACCGGGCGATTCTGGAGAATGCCTCCATTGGCATCCTGTTCACGCGTGACCGGCGGGTATTGCATTGCAACCCCAAACTGCTGGAAATCTGCGGCTGGTCCCAAAGCGAACTGGTGGGCCAGCCCGCTTCCGTGTTCTACCAATCCATTGAAGACTATGCGGAAATGGGGCGCATAGCCGCCCCGATTCTCTCCAGCGGCGGTCTGCTGGACTGTGAATGGCCCATGCGCCACAAGGACGGCCACACGGTGCACTGCCACGTCCGCTCCAAGGCCATCAACCCGAACAGCACGGCCGAAGGAACCATCTGGATCATTGAGGACATCAGCCAACGCCGGCGCGCGCAGGCCGAGACGCAGGAGTTGATGCTGCGCCAGCAGGCCATCCTGGAAAATGCCTCGGTCGGCATCGTCTTTACCCGCGACGGCGTGATTGCGCACTGCAACCCCGGTGCCGACGCCATCTACGGCTGGCCGCCGGGAACGCTGCAGGGCAACCGCGCCCGGGTCTTCTTTCAGGACGAGCAGGAATATGCACAGTTCGGCAACGTGGTCGGCCCCCGGCTCGCTGCAGGCGAGTTGGTTGATATTGAATGGCTGAACTCCCGCAAGGACGGCACGCGGTTCTGGTGCCGCAATCTGGCCAAGGCCCTGCCGGCGAAAGACGGCAGCCGCAGCACCCTCTGGATCACGGAGGACATCAGCGAGCGCAAGGCGACCCAGGAAGCGCTGGCCCGGGCACACCATGAGCTGGAGCAGCGGGTGCAGGAGCGCACCGCAGAACTGGCGAAAGCACACCGGGAGCTGGAAACCATCATCCAGAGTTCCCCTCTGGCAACCTATGCCAGAGACCTTGACAGCCGGGTCACAAGCTGGAATCCGGCCGCCGAACGCATGTTCGGCTGGAAGGCCAGCGAGATCATGGGCCAGACCCTGTCTACCACGCCGCAGGACAAGCGGGCCGAGGTGGAGAACTTGCGCCGCCGGGTGCTGAACGGAGAAACCCTGGTGCAACTGGAGCTGGTGCGCCTGCGCCGCGACGGAACACCCATCGACGTCAGTGTCACGCTGGCCCCCTTGCGGGACCCTGCGGGCCAGATGTACGGCTACCTGACCATCGTCGCCGACATCACGGCCCGCAAGATGGCGGAGCAGCGGATCGAATTGTTGGCCTACCACGACCCTCTGACCGGCCTGCCCAACCGGCTGCTGGTGCGGGACCGTTTCCAGCAAGCCGTGGCCCACGCAGACCGCGTGGGGAGCAAGGTTGCCCTGCTGTTTCTGGATCTGGACAACTTCAAGAACATCAACGACTCGCTGGGCCATGCCGCCGGCGACGCCATGCTCGTGGAAGTGGCCACTCGGCTGGAGCACTGCATCCGGGAAACCGACACCATCAGCCGCCAGGGCGGCGACGAATTTCTGATCGTGCTGAGCGACCTGCCCGATACCGACGCCGTGCTGCCCGTCCTGGGCAAACTGCTGGACCGGCTGCAGGAGCCGTTTCATGCCGATCGCCAGGAACTGGCCACGTCGGTCTCCATCGGCGTCACGCTCTTCCCGGAAGACGGACGCGACTTCGACAGCCTGCTGAAGAAAGCCGACATGGCCATGTACCGGGCCAAGGACGCCGGGCGCAACACCTACCGGTTTTTTGACGAATCCATGAACACCGAGGCCATGGAACGGCTGGCGATGCAAAGCGGGCTGCGCCGTGCGCTGGAGCGCAAGGAGTTTGTGCTGCACTACCAGCCCAAAATCGAACTGGCCACCGGCGCGGTCATCGGTGCCGAAGCACTGCTGCGCTGGAACCATCCGGACCAGGGCATGGTTCCACCCGGGCGCTTCATACCGGCGGCCGAGGAAAGCGGCCTGATTGTTGCCATTGGCGAATGGGTACTCCACGAAGCCTGCCAGCAGGCCATGGCCTGGCAGCGCGCTGGCTTGCCCCCGCTGTCGATTGCGGTCAATCTCTCGGCGGCCCAGTTCAAGCGGGGCGACGTCGGCCGGGTCGTCACCCGTGCGCTGGAGGCGTCCGGGCTGGAGCCGACCCTTCTGGAGCTGGAAATGACCGAGTCCATCCTGATCCAGAACGTCGAAAGCGTGCTCACCACCGTCCAGGGCCTGAAGCGGCTGGGGGTCAAGCTGTCCATTGACGATTTCGGCACCGGCTATTCCAGCCTGTCCTACCTCAAGCGGTTTGACATCGACAAACTCAAGATCGACCAGTCGTTCATTCGCGACCTGGCGAGCGACGCGGACGACGCGGCCATCGTGAATGCCATCATCCACATGGCCCACAGCCTCAACCTGAAAACCGTTGCCGAGGGCGTGGAAACGGTGGCCGCACTGGAAAAACTGCGGGCCCTCCAGTGTGACGAGGCGCAGGGCTACCACTTCGCCCGCCCCCTGCCGGCCGACGCGTTCGCGCGCTACCTGGCCGGCTAACCCTCGCCAGCCGCGGCGGGACGGTGGGCCAACTCCATCACCGCCTGGGGGTGCATGGCTTTGAGGCGGTGGTCGCTCCAGACCTGGCGCCAGCGCCGCGCACCCGGCAAGCCATGGCGCAGGCCCAGCATATGGCGGGCAATGTTGCTCCAGGGCGTGCCGTGCTCGCTGGCCTGGCGAACCATGTAGTCCACCATCTGCTGCTCCACCGATTCACGGCTCAGTGTGGACGGCGCGTCACCGTAAAACTGCGCATCCCAGCCGCTGAGCCACCAGGGGTTGTGGTAGGCCTCACGTCCGAGCATGGCGCCGTCAACCCGTTGCAGCTGCTCGGCAATCTGCGCACTGGTGGTGATGCCGCCGTTGACCGCAATCGTGAGCTGCGGGAAATCCGTTTTCAGCCGGTGCGCCAGTTCGTAGCGCAGCGGCGGCACCTCGCGGTTCTCCTTCGGGCTCAGGCCCTTGAGCCAGGCGTTGCGGGCGTGGACGATGAAAACCCGGCAACCGGCCTCGCTGACCGTACCCACGAAATCCCGCACGAAGTCGTAACTTTCCACCTTGTCGATACCGATGCGGTGTTTCACCGTCACCGGCACATCCACCGCGTCCACCATGGCCTTGACGCAGTCGGCCACCAGCTGCGGCTCGGCCATCAGGCAGGCACCAAAGGCCCCGCGCTGCACCCGCTCGCTGGGGCAGCCGCAGTTGAGGTTAATCTCGTCGTAACCCCACTGCGCGCCCAGGCGGGCGCTGTGCGCCAAGTCTGCCGGGTCGCTGCCGCCCAGTTGCAAGGCCACCGGGTGCTCTTCGGCGTTGAATTGCAGATGCCGCCCCACGTCACCATGGACCAGGGCACCCATGGTCACCATTTCGGTATACAGCAGGGCATGGCGGGTCAGCAGGCGGTGGAAATAGCGGCAGTGCCGATCCGTCCAGTCCAGCATGGGGGCAACAGAAAGTCTCCAGCGCTCTGAAGAAATGGGCTTGGCTTGTGACATAGACTGGATTATCCCCGCCACACCCGGCACAAACCTGGCGCATATCCATTGCGAGGGGTGCACGCCCATGACATAGTGGAGGTATGCACGCTTCCGGTCCCACCACCGCTTCCGCCCCTCCCCTGCCCGGCACACCGCCAGCCGACAGCGCAGGCCGTCCGGCCGTCTTTTTTGCCAGCGAGCTGAGCAAGACCTACCAGATGGGGGAAGTCGTCGTCAACGCACTGGTGGACGTGAACCTGACGATCTACCGCAGCGAATTCATTGTGCTGCTGGGGCCTTCCGGCAGCGGCAAGTCCACCCTGCTCAACATCTTGGGGGGGCTGGACCGCCCCAGCAGCGGAATAGCCCGGTTTGCCGAACACGACCTCTCCGCTGCCACCGACGAGCAACTCACGCGCTACCGCCGCGAGCATGTGGGGTTTGTGTTTCAGTTCTACAACCTGATTCCCAGCCTGACGGTGCGCGAAAACGTGGAGCTGGTGACCGACATTGTTGACAACCCGATGCCGGCCGAGGAAGCGCTGGGCATGGTCGGCCTGGCCGACCGGCTGGATCACTTTCCCTCCCAACTCTCGGGCGGTGAACAGCAGCGCGTGGCCATTGCGCGGGCCATTGTCAAGCGGCCGGAGGTGCTGCTGTGCGACGAGCCCACCGGCGCCCTGGACTATGTCACCGGCAAGCTGGTGCTGGAAGTGATCCAGCGCATCAACCAGGAGCTGGGCACCACCGCTATTGTGATCACCCACAATGCCGCCATTGCCGGCATGGCGGACCGTGTGCTGTACCTGGGTGGCGGGCGCATCCAGAAGGTCGAGCCCAACACCCACAAGCTCAAGCCTTCGGAGCTGTCCTGGTGAGGGCACTGGACCGCAAACTGCTGCGCGACCTGCGCCTGATGTGGAGCCAGGCGCTGACCATCTCGCTGGTGGTGGCCAGCGGCGTGGCCGGTTTTATCACCTGTTTCAGCGCCTACGACGCCCTGTCCTGGTCACGCGACCTGTATTACACCGACTCCCGCTTCGCCGATGTATTTGCCACGCTGAAGCGCGCGCCCCTTTCGCTGGAGCGCCAGCTCGAGAAAATACCCGGCGCGGCCCATGTCGAGACATCCCTGACGCAAATCGTGCCGGTGGACATCCCCAATGTGGCCGACCCCGTCATTGGCCGCCTGGTCGGAATCGACACCCGCACACCACAACGCCTGAACACCGTCTACGTACGTAACGGACGCATGATTGAGCGGCAACACAACGGGGCCATAGAGGCCCTGGTTTCCGAAGGTTTCGCGATCGCGCGCAAGCTCAAGCCGGGCGACCGCATCAAGGCCCTGATCAACGGCAAGCGCGAGGAACTGCTGATCGTGGGCATTGCGCTGTCGCCCGAATACATTTTTGCCGGCATGTGGGGATCGCCCGACCAACGGGGCTTCGGCGTGTTCTGGGTCGACCGGCAGGCACTCGCCGCCGCCTACAACATGGAGGGCGCCTTCAACCAGGTGGCGGTCCGGCTGGCACCCCAGGCCAGCGAGGGGCTGGTGATTGACCACCTGAACCGGTTGCTGGAACCCTACGGCGGCATACGTGCCCATGGTCGCGACGAACAGATGTCGCACATGATCCTCAACTCGGAGATCAAGGAACAGCGCGTACTGGGCACGGTGCTACCCAGCATCTTCCTGGCAGTAGCCGGCTTCCTGCTCAACGTGGTGTTGAGCCGTCAAATCGCCACCCAGCGGGAACAAATTGCCGCGCTCAAGGCGCTGGGCTACGCCAACCGCGCCATAGGCGAGCACTACCTGAAATTCGTGCTACTCATTGTGGCCGTCGGAGCCGTTCTGGGCTTGGCCCTGGGTGCCGTCCTGGGGAACTGGTTCATTGGCATTTATGCCGATGTCTTCCGCTTCCCGGAGTTGCGCTACCGCGTCAAACCCGAGTTGATTCTGGCTGCGATCGGGGTATCCGTGGCAGCGGCCGTGGCCGCCACGCTCCACGCGATCAGCGCCACGGTGCGCCTCGCCCCCGCAGAAGCCATGCGCCCGCCGTCGCCCGGCATCTACAAACCCATGCTGGTCGAATCCCTGGGATTGCAGCATTGGTTCTCACCGGCCCTGCGCATGATTTTGCGCACCATGGAACGGCGCCCCCTGCGAACCGGCCTGACGATCTTTGGCATTGCGGTATCCATGGCCATTGTGATAACGGGCGCATTCTGGCGCGATGCCATTGTGGTGCTCATGGACACCCAGTTCAACCAGGTCCTGCGCGGTGATGTCTCCATCAGTCTGGTAGAGGCGACCCCAGCGCGCATTGAATATGAAATAGCCCGGTTGCCCCACGTGACGGCCGTTGAAAGCGCACGCACGGTTGCCGTGCGGCTGGTGCACGCCAACCACAGCTGGCGCGGCGCCATCCAGGGCAAACCGCTGCAGCCGGAACTGCACCGCATCGTGGATGTGGAGCACCATGTGTTCACACCGTCGCAAGGCGGTCTGTTGGTGACCGACCGGCTGGCCGAACGGCTGCATGTCCAGCCCGGCGACATGGTCCGCGTGGAGTTGCAGGAAGGGCGACGCGAGGTGCTGGAACTCCCGGTGACCGGCACCGTGGGCGAGATGATGGGCATGAATGCCTATATCGAGCGGCACGCCTTGAACCGGCTGCTACGCGAAGGCGACATCGTCAACCAGGTCACGGTCGCGGTGGACCGCGGCCATGAGCCGGAATTGCTGGCACGCCTGAAGGAATTGCCGCGGGTGGCGGCGGCGGTCAGCAAATCCATCATGCAAAGCAATATTGAGGAAGTGACAGCGCGCAACGTCCAGGTATTCAGTGGCATTCTGTCGGTCTTCGCCACCATCATTGCCGTGGGCGTGGTTTATAACAATGCCCGTATCGCTCTGGCGGAAAGAGCCTGGGAACTTGCCAGCTTGCGGGTGCTGGGCTTTACCCGCACCGAGGTTTCGGCCTTCCTACTGGGGGAGCTCGCCATCGAGATCGCGCTGGCCATCCCCTTGGGCATGGTGCTGGGCTATGTGCTGGCGTCCACCATTGTGGGCCTGATCAAGACCGACGAATTCTTTTTTCCGATGGTGATCGAGCCGGCCACCTATGCCTATGCCATGCTGTGCGTGGTCGGGGCCGGCGTGGTCAGCGGGATGATTGTGCGACGCCGCGTGGATACGCTCGATCTGGTCGGCGTGCTGAAGACACGTGAATAACAAGCAGGGGAAACCATGAAAAACAAATTGGCACTGGGCGTTGGCGGCATGGCCATCCTGTCACTGGTGGCATGGGCTTTCGTGCCGCGGGCGACCGAGGTGGAGCTGGCGACCGTGCAGCAAGGCCGGTTCGAACGCACCGTCCAGGAAGACGGCAAGACCCGCCTGCGGGATCGCTATGTCGTCTCGACGCCACTCACCGGGCGCGTGGCGCGCATCACGCTCAAGCAGGGCGATGCAGTGGAGCGCGACACACCGGTGGCAACACTGTGGCCGCAAGCCCCGGCACTGCTGGACCAGCGCACCCGGGAAGAACAAACCGAGCGCATGGGCGCCATGGAAGCCTCGGTAGCCCGCGCCAAGGCCAATGTGGCACGTGCCCGGGCCGCGCTGGAGCAGGCCCGATCCGAACTCCGGCGCAGCGAGGCGCTAACCCAGCAGGGGTTCGTTTCACCCAATCAGAATGAAACCGGCCGGCTGACGGTCAACCTGCGCGAAAAGGAATTGGAAAGCGCGCAGCAAGAGGCCGAGGCCGCGCGCCACGAGCTGGACCAGTCCCGCGTCGCCCTGCGGCAATACGCCTCCGGGTCTGAAACCGCACAGCAACGCCCCTGGCAGATCAAGGCGCCGGTTTCCGGCCGGGTTCTCAAGGTACAGCAGCAAAGCGAGGGCATCGTGCCTGCCGGCACCCCCCTGCTGGAACTGGGCGACCCCACACAACTGGAAGTGGTGGTGGACATCCTGACCGAAGATGCGGCACAGATTGCACCGGGTACAGCGGTGCAGCTGACCAATTGGGGGGGGCCCGAAACGCTGGAAGGCAGCGTTCGGTTGATCGAACCTGCCGCCTTCACCAAGGTCTCGGCGCTTGGCGTGGAAGAGCAGCGTGTCTACGCCGTGATCGATATCCGCTCCGCGCCAGAAAAATGGCGCGCCCTGGGCGACGGCTTCAAGGTGGACGTACGCGTGCTGGTGCAAGTGGTGGAAAACGCCGTGAAGGTGCCGGTCAGCGCACTGTTTCCCGTGGGTGCACGCTCGGCCTTGTTTGTAGTGGAGGCCGGCCGGGCACGCCAACACGAGGTCGAGGTCGCCGCACGCAATGGCACCGAAGCCTGGGTCAAATCCGGGCTCACACCGGGTATGTCCGTCATTGTCTACCCGCCCACCACGCTCCAGGACGGCTCACGGGTCAGCGCCCGCTAAGGGGGATTGCCGTCAGGGCCACCGCCTGCCGATCACGGCCCGGTGGCGTCACCATCCAGCGCAACCACACCGTTGCGCCCCTGGTGCTTGGCCTGGTACAGGGCTTTGTCCGCCCGCTCAACTAGGCGCGTGGGCGTGTCGATCAATATCGCCATGGCGGCCCCCACACTCACCGTAAAGCTGCGATGCGCGCTGGGCATGGCCTCCACGGCTGCGCGAACCCGATTGGCAACAGCCAGCACTTCTTCCTGTTGCGAATCCGGCAGTACCACGGCAAATTCCTCACCGCCGTAGCGGGCCACATGGTCATAACTGCGCACCTGTGCCTGCAGGACGTTCGCAATCTGCTGCAAGGCCGCATCGCCGGCCACGTGACCGAACGCGTCGTTAAACGGCTTGAAATGATCCACGTCCACCATCAGCAAGCCCAGCGAGGACTGAACGCGCTGCGCGCGTGACAGCTCCTCGCGCAAGATGTGGTCGAAAGCACGCCGGTTTTTCAGACCTGTCAACGGATCCCGCTGGGTTTGCTCCGACAGATCCCGGTTCACCTCTTCAAGCTGCTTGCGGTAGCTGTCCAACTGCTTTTGCTGCTGGGCCTGGGCTTGGGTCAACAACCGGAGCTCCGCCACCGTCCGGCGCAAACTCAGCAATGCCGTCACCTGCCGGGACAGTGCCTTCAGCGCAACGGCCATGGCGGGAGTCAAGGTGCGCGGCACCCGGTCAATGACACACACCGTTCCCAGCGCCATGCCCGAGGACGCCACAAACGGCACTCCGGCGTAAAACCGGATACCCGGATCACCGGTCACCAGCGGATTGTCAGCAAAACGGGGGTCTTGCGTCGCGTCGGGTACCTCCATGAGCTGATCCGGCTGGAGAATGGCGTGTGCGCAAAAGGCTTGGCTGCGCGGCGTCTGGGCTACATCCAGCCCCACCCTGGCCTTGAACCACTGGCGGTCCTCGTCAACCAGGGAAATCAGGGCAATCGGAACGCCACAGATATGGGAAGCCAAACTGACGATGTCGTCGTAAGCCTGCTCGGCCTGCGAATCCAGTATGGCGTAGCTCCTGAGCGATTCAAGTCGCTGCAACTCGTCAACAGTCAACGCTTCTTGCATGCCACCGTACTCCGAATGAATGCTGCCAACTATCCGACGCCGCTAAGGCGTAACGCACCACGGTGCCGTTTTGTGCACCAAGCCCATCCACAAGGCCCAACCCGAGCTGGCGGCCAGTGCTGCGCCAGCCAGGCGAACGCCCCACTGCCCACTGCCCGGCCCGGCGCCCTGCCCACGCAGGCGCAACCACAACCAGGGCCCCGCGACCATGGTCACACTGGTTCCCAGGGCAAAAAGCGCCATCACCATCGCACCGGCGGCAGCGCTGCCAGCCATGGCGGCCACCAGCAACGCCGAATACAGCAAACCGCATGGCAACAAGGCCCACATCACGCCCAGGACCAGCGGCACCCCGCGCCCGCGCGTAGCCGCCAGTGTGCGGGCACGGCCCCATATGGCGCGACCGGCGCCCTCCAGCCAGACGGGCTGGCGCGCCTGCCACAGCAACACCAGACCCAGCAATAGGGCTGCCACATGAAACAGGGACCAGACCGGGCGCAAGGCTGCGGACTGGACCGTCAACCAGCCCAGACCTTGCAGGGACGCCGCCGCGAGACCGCCCAAAATGGAGTAGCCCACGACGCGTCCCAACTGGAACGTCCATATAGCTGAATTTTTGTGCGCACCGGCCGCTTGCCCGATACCCGCGCAGGCGGCACCGCACATGGCCACACAGTGGGGCCCGCCGACCAGCCCCATCAAGAGCGCTGTCAGCGCCAGAGAAGATTGCATGCGCCGATGCTAAATGATCTTGGAAAACCGCGCCCGGCTGCGGTCAGTCTGCAGGTAGCGGTCAAACACCATCGCCACCGCGCGCACAAAGAACCACCCCTGGGTTGTAACCTGGATGGCAGACTCGTCCACCGTGACCAGGCCCTGCTGCTCCAGATCCTGCAGGGCTTCCATTTCCTTGGCGAAGTACGAACGGAAATCCATGAGGTAGGCCAACTCGATGGACTCAAACTGGACTTCGCCTTGGCACATCAGCGCCATGATCACGGTGCGGCGCACCAGGTCATCGCGGGAAAGCGCCAACCCCCGCACCACCGGGAGACGCCCCTGGTCCAGGAAATCGTAGTATTCCTCCAGCGTCTTGGCATTCTGGCTGTAGGTGGCACCAATGCGGCCGATGGACGACACACCCAGCCCGATCAGGTCGCAGTCAGGTTCGGTGCTGTAGCCCTGAAAATTGCGGTGCAGGCGCCCTTGCCGCTTGGCGACCGCCAAGGCGTCTTCCGGGAGTGCAAAGTGATCCATCCCCACATACACATACCCTGCCTCCATAAAGGCCGCCTGCGAGCGTGACAGCATGGACACCTTGGCGGCCCCGCTGGGCAGCTCCACCGTGGCAATGCGCCGCTGGGGCTTGAAGCGCTCCGGCAAGTGGGCATAGGCGTACAGGGCAATGCGGTCCGGCCGCAATGCGTTCACCTGCGCCAGGGTTCGATCAAACGACTCCGGGCTTTGCCGGGGCAGGCCGTAGATCAAATCCACATTGATCGAAGCAAACCCGCGGGCACGGGCGGCCTCCACCAAGGCAAACACCTGCTCGGCCGGCTGCACACGGTGCACCGCCTTCTGGACCGACGGGTCAAAATCCTGCACCCCGAAACTCAGGCGATTGAAACCCAGCTCGGCCAGGGTATCCAGGCGGGACGCATCAATGGTTCGGGGATCGACCTCGATGGAGTACTCACCACCGGGCTCGAACGTGAAGTTGCGCCGCAGCATGGCCATCAAACCGCGCAGTTCATCGTCATTCAGAAAGGTTGGGCTGCCCCCCCCCAGGTGCAACTGGCTCACAGTCTGCCCCAGGCCGATCTGGGCGGTATACAAATCGACCTCTCGACTCAGATACTGCAGGTAGGGCGCTGCGCGGTCATGGTGCTTGGTGATGATCTTGTTACAGGCACAGTAATAGCACAGGGACTCACAAAACGGGATGTGCACATACAGCGACAGTGGCAGGGCCAAGGCTGCCGCCCCACCCCGGCGCTGGGAAAGCGCTTGGGTATAGTCATCGGCCGTAAACGCCTCGACAAACCGGTCGGCGGTGGGATAGGAGGTGTAGCGCGGGCCGGATATGTCAAATCGACGCAACAATTCATCGGATATGGCTTCGGCTACTGCGCTCATGAATACTCCAGGGAAGGCGGGTGCAACTTTGCAACAATTCGGCCCCGCCACGCTTGATGTGCGTCAATGACATCGAAAGTGGGTAAACTGGGACCTAATCGACATCCGTGCGAACCCTATGTTTGACCCCGAATCCAAATCCATTACCTGTGCCGAGCCACAGGCATCTACCCCTGTCAAACCTGGCGTCAAGGTCGTCGCTGTGAATCCTCAAACCATCAAAGTCGCCTGCTCCAACTGCAATTTGCGCGAGTTGTGCATGCCGCTGGGGCTGACCTCCACCGAACTGGATCGCGTCGAGGATGTGGTTGCCAGCCGTCGCAAAATCAAGCGCGGCAGCACCCTGTTTCGCAACGGTGAAAAATTCACCAGCCTGTTCGCCATACGGACCGGCTTTTTCAAAACCTGCGTGGCGTCGGAAGACGGCCGGGATCAGGTAACCGGCTTCCAAATGGCCGGCGAAGTAATCGGACTGGACGGCATCGTTCACGACCACCACACCTGCGACGCGGTGGCACTGGAAGATGCCGAAGTGTGCGTCATGCCCTTTGACCGCATTGAAGAGCTGTCGCGGGAAATCAATTCGCTGCAACGCCACGTGCACAAGATCATGAGCCGTGAGATCGTGCGCGAAAACGGCGTCATGCTGCTGTTGGGCAGCATGCGTGCCGAAGAGCGTCTAGCCGCTTTCCTGCTAAATCTGGTGCAACGCCTGCACGCACGGGGCTTCTCGCAGTCGGAACTGGTTTTGCGCATGACGCGGGAAGAAATCGGCAGCTACCTGGGGTTGAAGCTCGAAACCGTGAGCCGCACCTTCTCCCGGTTTGTGGAAGACGGAATCATCGAGGTCAAGCAGCGCCATGTGCGCATCCTCAACACCGATGCCCTACGGGATATCGTGAACTCCCGCATCTGCAACTGACTGCCGCCCCGCCCCGGGTTCAGCAGGAGCCCTGCTTGGGGCAGCCGTCCGGCCGCTCCGTTGCCGGCAGCGGGCAGCGGTTTACCTCAAAGGGCGATTGCGCCAGCAAGGTCGTCAAGCCGCTGGACACCACAGTAACCAGCCAGAACAGGAAAAACGCCACGGTGTAGACGCTCTGGCGCGACCACTCCAGCGGTTGACCGGCCCAGTGCAGGTCCGCCGGATCGACCAGCGCAAACACCAAAATTTCCAGCACGCCGGCCATCAAAAATGCCGGCCAGACAATCCACATCAATCGTTGTTGCAACATGTTTTGCCTCGGTACTTGAAAAATATCTCAGGCCGGCAACGCAGCCCCTCAGGGTTCCGCGGGCGTCAGACGCACCCCTGTCGCTGCGTGGTTGCGCGCCATGGTTGCGGGAGCCAGGCTGGACGGGTTGTCCGCCAGCGTCTTGTTGATTTCCATCCCCTTGCGGTAGTAGTCCTCATCCAGCACCGGATCCTTGCCGGTAGCGGCCAGGTACAGCGTCACAAACGAAGCCACCACCACGATGGCGGGACCGGAAATCACCAGCCACACATGGCCAAATTGCCACCAGCGGCGCTCGGGAGACGATTGGGATGCACTCATGGAAAATCCTTAACGGGGAATAATGAATACCGATTTTTCGGACGCGTGGCCCTTGAAATCCTGCGCAGCAATTTCAAACCGGATCGGGTGTGACCCTGCAGTTGCTGCGTCAAACGGCGCCTGAACCCGCACCGCCACCCAACGGGCCTGGGTGGAATCGACCACCACATCGTTTTCCGAAGCCACTTCCAGACCGGGCAAGCCTTCCACGCTGATGTGGAATCGCTGTGTCGCCTCGGTTGCGTTCATGACCTGCAGACGGTACACGTTTTCGATGCGCCCGCCGGACACGATGCGCGCCAGCGCCCCGCGGTCACGGACCACGTCCACCTTAAAGGGGGTCCGGGTTGCCAAACTCACGACCATGGCAAGCACCACCGTCCCCAGGATGGCGGTATAAATCAGCACCCGAGGGCGCAGCACATGGCGCAGCGTCTGCGAGCGCGTCCAGTGCTGGCTGACGGCATTCTGCGTGGAGTACTTCACCAGCCCGCGCGCGTAGCCCATCTTGTCCATGACGGTGTCGCACACGTCGGCACAGGCACCGCAACCGATGCATTCGTACTGCAGGCCCTTGCGGATATCAATACCGGTGGGGCACACCTGCACACACAGGCTACAGTCCACGCAGGCGCCCAGATTCAGGGCGGCAGGATCGGCTTTTTTGGAGCGCGCCCCGCGCGGCTCGCCACGCTCTTCGTCGTACGTGACAATCAGCGTATCGCGGTCAAACATGGCACTCTGGAAGCGTGCGTACGGGCACATGTGCTTGCATACCTGCTCACGCATGAAACCGGCGTTGCCATAGGTCGCAAAGCCGTAGAACAGGGTCCAGAAAGTCTCCCACGCGCTCAGGTTCATCTGGACAAACTCCAGCCCCAGCTCGCGAATGGGTGTGAAATAACCGACGAAGGTGAAACCCGTCCACAAAGCAACGGCCAGCCAGAGGAAATGCTTGCCCACCTTGCGCAGGATCTTGTCAGCATTCCAGGGGCCTGCATCGCGGCGCATACGCGCCGAGCGGTCACCCTCGGTCTTCTTCTCCAGCCAGAGAAATATCTCGGTGTACACGGTCTGCGGGCAGGCATAGCCACACCACAAACGCCCGGCAACGGCCGTGAACAGAAACAGGGATAACGCAGAAATCACCAGAATACCGGTGAGGTAAATGAAATCCTGCGGATATAAAACCAGATTGAAAATGTAAAAGCGCCGTGCTCCCAAGTCAAAGAGCACGGCCTGTCTGTGGCCCCACTCCAGCCAGGGAACGCCATAAAACACCAGTTGGGTCAGGAAAACCATCCCCCAGCGCCAGTTGGAAAAAAAACCGGAAACGCTGCGGGGATAGATTTTCTTGTGCGCCTCGTACAGCGAAATCATTTCCGCATCGGCACCCGCCGGGGGTTCAATCGGCCCCTTGTCGGGCGACTCGGCGATGGGAATGACTTTGCGTACGGGCTTGTCTTGTGGGTCCAAGAGACTGTGCTTTCTAGGTTCTAGGTACGTCGCTTACTTGGCTTGGGCGTTGTTCGAGAGGCCCCAGACATACGCGGTCAGAAGGTGAATCTGGCTCTCGGTCAGCTTCTCTTCCTGGGCTGGCATCTGATTGATCTTGCCATTGTTGACCATGGCCATGATCGCATTTTCACCGTAGCCGTGCAGCCAGATGTCGTCGGTCAGGTTGAGCGCACCCAGAGCCTGGTTACCCTTACCGTCCATGCCGTGGCAGGCAGCGCAGGCAGCGAACTTGGGTTTGCCCAGTGCGGCGCGCACGGAATCATGCGGGCTGTTGGAGAGGCTCAACACATAGTTCGCCAGGTTCTTCACGTCATCCGAGGAACCCACCGCGGCAGCCATGGGAGGCATGTTGCCGATACGGCCCTTAGTGATGGTTTCCTTGATCTTGTCGGGAGTACCGCCATGGATCCAGTCGCCGTCGGTCAGGTTGGGAATGCCTTTGGAGCCGCGTGCATCCGAACCGTGGCACTGGGAGCAGTTGTTCATGAACAAACGCTCGCCAATGGCCTGGGCCTGAGGATCGCGGGACACCTCTTCGGGCGTCATGGCCGCGAACTTGGCGTACAGCGGGGCCACTTCACGGTTGCCCTTTTCCACCTCGGCCTGGTATTGGCCAATCGACGTCCAGCCCAGCTTGCCGGTCGAGTTGCCCAGACCGGGGTACATGGCCAGATAAGCCGCCGCAAAGACGATGGTGATGACGAACAGCCACACCCACCAACGCGGCAGCGGATTGTTCATTTCACGCAAGTCGCCATCCCACACGTGCCCTGTGGTGTTGTCATTGGCAGTCATGGCCTTGGCCTTGCCGCTGAACCACAACAAAAGCGCGCAGGCCAAGATGCTCACCACCGTAATGGCAGCAACATAGACCGACCAGAAGTTGCTTGTAAAGTCACTCATTTTTATTCCTTATTCGGGGGATCAGTCCTGCTCGAACGGCAGGTTGGCAGCTTCCGAGAAGTCTGCGGAACGCTGCCTGGACCAGGCCCACCACACAATACCGATGAAGGTCACGAAACTGGCCACCGTAGCCACGGACCGGAGGGTGTTGATATCCATGTGCTGATCCTTTTGCGTATTACTTGAGCGCCAGGCCCAGAACCTGCAAGTAGGCGATCGTGGCATCCAGCTCGGTCTTGCCCTTGACTTCCTCGACCGACTTGGCGATCTGCTCGTCGGTGTAAGGAACGCCAACGGTACGCAGGGCACGCATGTGGGCAGGCATCACGTCTGCATCCACCAGCGTCTTGGCCAGCCAGGGGTATGCGGGCATGTTCGACTCGGGCACCACGTCACGCGGGTTGGTGAGGTGGGTACGATGCCATTCGTCGCTGTACTTGGCGCCAACACGTGCCAGGTCCGGACCGGTGCGCTTGCTGCCCCACTGGAACGGGTGGTCGTAAACCGACTCGCCCGCCACCGAGTAGTGGCCATAACGCAGAGTCTCGGCCCGGAAGGGGCGGATCATCTGCGAGTGGCAGTTGTAGCAGCCCTCACGGGTATAGATGTCACGACCAGCCAGTTGCAGAGCCGTGTAGGGTTGAACACCCTTGAGCGGCTCCGTCGTGGACTTCTGGAAAAACAGTGGAACGATTTCCACCAGACCACCCACCAGCAGAACCAGCAGGATCAGGACGATCATCAGGAAGTTATTGGTTTCAATCTTTTCGTGAGAAAAGCTGGAATTTGCATTGTTGTTTGCCATGGTGTAGTCCTTCTCAAGCGTGCGCGGTAACAGCAGGAACGTTGACGCTCACAGCACGTCCGGCGGTAGCCGTCTTCAGCGTGTTCCACAACATGATCAGCATGCCGGTCAAATACAGCAGACCACCGAGCAAACGCAACACATAGAACGGGAAGGTTGCCTTCACAGATTCCACAAAGGTGTAGGTCAGGGTGCCATCGGGGTTGATGGCGCGCCACATCAGGCCCTGCATCACACCGGCAATCCACATTGCGGCGATATAGATCACGATACCGATGGTCGCGGTCCAGAAGTGGACTTCGATCGCCTTCACGCTGTACATCTGCTTCTGACCGAACAGCTTGGGAATCAGGTAGTACATGGAACCCATGGTCACCAGACCCACCCAGCCCAGGGCGCCGGAGTGCACGTGGCCCACGGTCCAGTCGGTGTAGTGGCTCAAGGCGTTCACGGTCTTGATGGACATCATGGGACCTTCGAAGGTCGACATGCCGTAGAAAGACAGGGACACGATCAGGAAGCGCAGGATAGGATCGTCGCGCAGCTTGTGCCAGGCACCCGACAGGGTCATGATGCCGTTGATCATGCCGCCCCAGCTGGGAGCCAGAAGAATCAGGGAGAACACCATACCCACGGACTGGGTCCAGTCAGGCAGTGCGGTGTAGTGCAGGTGGTGAGGACCCGCCCACATGTAAGTGAAGATCAGCGCCCAGAAGTGAACAATGGACAGACGGTAGCTGTACACCGGACGGCCAGCCTGCTTGGGGATGAAGTAGTACATCATGCCCAGGAAACCGGCGGTCAGGAAGAAGCCTACCGCATTGTGACCGTACCACCATTGCACCATGGCATCCTGCACACCGGCGTAGGCCGAGTAGGACTTCATGAAGCCGGCAGGAATAGCGGCACTGTTGACCAGGTGCAAAATCGCCACGGCGAGGATGAACGCGCCGAAGAACCAGTTTGCCACATAGATGTGCTTAACCTTGCGGGTACCGACGGTACCGAAGAAGACAATCGCAAACGTCACCCAAACCAGGGTAATCAGAATGTCGATGGGCCACTCCAGCTCAGCGTATTCCTTGCCCTGGGTGTAACCCAACGGCAGGGAAATGGCCGCAGCCAGAATCACCAGTTGCCAGCCCCAAAAAGTAAAGGCCGCCAGTTTGTCACCAAACAAGCGGACCTGACAGGTACGCTGCACCACGTAATAGGCTGCTGCGAACAAGCCGCAACCACCAAACGCAAAAATCACCGCATTGGTGTGCAACGGACGCAAGCGACCGTAACTCAGCCATGGGATGCCCAGATTGAGCTCGGGCCAAGTCAGCTGGGCGGCAATGATCACGCCCACCAGCATCCCAACCACCCCCCAAACCACCGTCATGATGGCGAACTGCCGTACAACGGTGTCGTTGTAAACAGTCGCTTGTTGATTTGCAAATGCCATTTTTACCTCTTCTACTATTAACCTGGGCGGGAGTTTCCTCCCCTGCACAGCCCCCAGGGTTGACTCACATCAAATATCAACAGAAATTCTTAATATTTCTTAAGAATCTTTCAAGATACGCTCCCCTTCAGCCTCGATATCCTCAAACTGCCCCCGGTGGATGGCCCACCACAAACCGCCCAGGATGAAAAACACCAAAACCACCGACAGTGGAATCAGTAAATACAGAATGTCCATCAGTGCGACTCCAGAATAGGCACGTTGCGGGCAAGACGCAAGGCATTGACCACCACCACGAGTGAACTGGCCGCCATGCCCAGACCCGCCAGCCACGCAGGCAACAGGCCCACAATGGCCAATGGCACACAGGCGGCGTTGTACAGCAACGCCCACCACAAATTTTGCCGAACCACCCTCAGCGCCTGCCGGGACAGGCGCAAGGCCTGAACCACGCTCATCAAACGGTCACCCAATACGACGAAGTCAGCCTGGGCCTGCGCCAGCGGCACGGCCTGACCAAAGGCAAACGACACGTTGGCACCGGCCAGCACCGGGCCATCGTTCAAGCCGTCGCCCACCATGGCCACAGTATGCCCGGATACCTGTAGTTGACGTAAAAGCACGAGTTTATCGTCGGGCGAGCAACCTCCCTGGGCATGGCCAATGCCGGCCAGCACGGCCACCCGCGCCACAGACTCCGGCTGGTCACCCGACAGCATGTGCACGGTTACACCATCCGCAGCCAGTGCGGCCACCACGGCCTTGGCCTCGGGGCGCAGGTCTTCCTGCAGCCCAAACGTTGCCAGCCAGCCTCGGGCGTCGCTCAGATACACCCGCAAACCGGGCACCACCTCGGGTGCAATGCCACAAAACACGGCAGACCCCAGGCGCAGATCGTGATCCGCCACGTCCGCTGCGGATGTCCCGCCGCGGACGGTACCCCGAACCCCCTGCCCAGCCGATTCGGTGGCCGCTTCACAGGTCCACTGTCCGGCTGAGCCCGTCTGGCCGTCGGCCCGCGCGCGCGCCGCTGCGCACACGGCCCGGGACACCGGATGCAGGGAGTGTTGGGCCAGTGCCGCAGCCATGGCCAAGGCCTGGTTGGCATCCCACCCGGCACGCACATCCACCGTACCCAGCACCATGGCGTCACGGGTCAGGGTACCGGTCTTGTCAAACACCAGGGTGTCCACCGCCGCCAGCGCTTCCAGCGCCTGCAGGCGGCGCACCATCACGCCGCCCCGCGCCAATGCACCGGCCGCTGCCAGCATGGCCGCCGGGGTGGCCAGCGACAGGGCACACGGGCAAGTCACCACCAGCACCGCAACCGCCACCATCAGGGCATGGCCGGGGTCGTAACTCCACCACCAGGCGCAGGCGCCCGCCGCGGCCACCAGCACGGCCACCAGAAACGGTTTGGCCAGCCGGTCGGCCAGCTGTGCCGCCTGCGGCTTGCTGGCGGACGCGCTCTCCATCAGCGCCACGATCTGGGCAAAACGAGTGTCGCTGCCCACACACTGCACCCGCACCTGCACGGTGCTGTTGAGGTTGTGGCTGCCCGACAGCACCTGGGCGCCCACGCCCCGTGCCAGCGGTCGGGACTCACCAGTCAACAGGGCCTCATCCACCAGGGTGTCGCCCTGCTCCACCACGCCGTCGGCGGCAAAGGTCTCGCCGGGGTGCACCCGCACCACGTCGCCCACCACCAGGCGGCGCACCGCCACGCGTTCAAACTGGCCGTCCGCCCCCAAACGCTCCACGCTGTCGGGCAAGCGGTTCATCAGCGCTTCCAGCGCACCGGCCGTGCGGTCACGCAGGCGCAGTTCCAGCCAGCGCCCGGTGAGTAAAAATGCAACGAACATGGTCAGCGAGTCAAAATACACCTCGTGTCCAAAAGTCCCCTGGGGATCGAAGGTACCGGCCGAGCTCACGGCAAAGGTGATCAGCATGCCCAAAGCCACCGGCAGATCCATGCTGATGCGCGCCTGCGTCACGTCACGCAGGGCATTCTTGAAGAACGGGCCACAGGAAAACAGAATGACCGGCAGCGTGAGCACCCAAGACGCCCAGCGCAACAGCTGCTCCATTTCGGTCGACAGGTCGCCGGGATGTGCGATGTAGGCAGGGTAGGCATACATCATGACCTGCATCATGCACAGAACCGCTACCAGCCAGCGCCACAGCGCCTGGCGCGTCTCCAGCTTGCGCCGTTCGCTGGCAAACATGTCGTTGGCGGGCACGGCGCGGTAGCCGCTGTCCTGCACGGCCTGCATCCAGGCCGAGGGATGGACCCGGCTGGCCGACCACACCACCTTGGCCCGGTGACTGGCAGCTCCAACCTGCGCACTGATCACACCCGGCACCCGACTCAGGGCGTCTTCCACCGTCAGCGAACAGGCTGCGCAGTGCATGCCTTCAATCACCACACTGGACTCCCAGCAATCCCCACCCTGAGGCGAGGGGCGGCTGAAGGCGCTCCACTCCTGCGGATCGTCCAGCAACTGCAGTACCTCGCTGCTGTGCGGACGGACTACCGGCGACGTTGCGATGGGCAATGCAACAGAAGGAGCAGACGGGGAAACAACGCTGGCAGAATGCATAACTGGGGAGTGTGCGGGGCTAGGGGCCTCAACTGCTTGACGCAAATCAAGACTGAAACACCCACCGAGAGTAACCTGAGAGTTTATAACCTGCAAGGAGCATCCCATGTACCAACGTATTCTGGTCGCCACGGACGGATCGAGTCTGTCCAAGAAAGCCGTGAAGGGCGCCATTGAACTGGCAGCGCTGTGTGGCGCCGAACTGGTGGCACTGAAGGTGGTTCCCCGCTACCCGCAGAGCTACTTTGAAGGCGGCATTGCGCTGCAACCCGAGGAAGTGAGCCGGGTGGAGAAACAGTGGGCCGACGAAGGCCAGGCCGTCGTCGACGCGGTCAAGAAGCAGGCACTGGGCAAGGGTGTGACCACCAAGGCGTTGACCGTCAAATCGGACGTGGTGTCGGACGCCCTGCTGGCGGCCGCCAAGAAACACCAGTGCGACCTGATCGTGATGGCATCGCATGGCCGCAAGGGCATCAAGCGCCTGTTGCTGGGCAGCGAGACCCAGCACGTGCTGACCCATGCCACCATTCCGGTGCTGATCCTGAAATAAGGCCACCCGGTGGCAGGGGCCTCTGGCGCTGCGGCGTCAGGCGCCCGTGTACTGGGCGCGCAGCAGGTTCTTCTGCACCTTGCCCATGGCATTGCGCGGCAGTTCGGCCACCACGTAGCAGCGCTTGGGAATCTTGAAATTGGCCAGCGTGGCCTTGAGCCGGGCCAGAATCTCCGCCGGTTGCAGGTGCGTTCCCGGTCGGGCGATGACCACGGCCACCCCCACCTCGCCGAAATCGGCGTCGGGCACGCCCACCACCGCACTCTCGACCACCCCCGGCAGGGCATTGATATAGCCCTCGATCTCGGCCGGGTAGACGTTGTAGCCGCCGCTGATGATCAGGTCCTTGCTGCGCCCCACGATGGTGACGTAGCCCTGCGCATCCACATAGCCCACGTCGCCAGTCTTGAAGAAGCCATCCGCAGTGAACTCCTGCGCGGTTTTCTCCGGCATGTGCCAGTAGCCCTGAAACACATTCGGCCCCTTGACCTGGATGCCGCCCACGGCACCGCTGGGCAGGCTCGCGCCCGAGTCATCCTGCACGCGCAGCTGCACCCCAGGCAGCGGCCGGCCCACGGTGCCGCCCCGGCGTTCGCCATCCTGTAGCGCACAGGGGTTGGAGGTGAGCATGGCCGTCTCGCTCATGCCGTAGCGCTCCAGGATGGTGTGGCCGGTGCGTTGCTGCCACTGGGCAAAGGTATCCAGCAACAGCGGCGCTGAGCCCGAAATGAACAGCCGCATGTTGCGCACGGCCGCCGGGTTCAGCCCCGACTCGGCCAGCAGGCGCACGTACAGCGTGGGCACCCCCATGAACACGGTAGCCTGCGGCATTTTCTCCAACACCACCCGGGCGTCGAACTTGCCCAGCCAGATCATCTTGCTGCCGTTGATCAGCGCGCCATGAATGGCAACGAACAGTCCGTGCACATGGAAGATGGGCAAGGCGTGGATGAGCACGTCACCCCCCTGCTCCGGCGTGCGCCAACCCCAGTAGGTCTGCAGCACTTGTGCGTTGCTCAGCAGGTTGCCGTGCGACAGCATGGCCCCCTTGCTG
This sequence comes from Rhodoferax sp., assembly GCA_019449595.1. GTDB lineage: Bacteria > Pseudomonadota > Gammaproteobacteria > Burkholderiales > Burkholderiaceae_C > Allorhodoferax. The sequence continues at coordinate 1,442,200 of JAGRPL010000004.1, forward strand.
CGCCCCGTGGTACCGCTGGTGTAGATGATGGCCGCCAGGTCATCGGAGCGCACCGGCGCCACGCGGTGGTGGCGGGGAAACTGCGCCGCCCGACCCAGCAGGGAGCCGGTGCGGTCGTCATTGAGGGTGAACACATGGGCCGTGCCGGCAAGGAATGCCAGCTTACTGAGCCAGCCAAAGTTGCGGGTGCTGCACACCACCACCGCCGGCTGGGCGTCTTCGATGAAATACGCCATTTCCGCGCTCTGGTAGGCCGTGTTCAGGGGCAGGTACACCAGGCCCGCACGCAGTGTGGCCAAGTACAGCACCAGCGCCTCCACGGATTTTTCCACCTGCGCCGCAATGCGCGCGCCCGCAGGCAGCTGGAGCGACTCCAGCAGATTGGCCACCATGGCGGTGGCCTCGTCCAGGTCGCGCCAGGAGTACTGCAGACCGGTATCGGTCTCGATGGCACAGGCCGTCAGGTCGGCCGGGAAGGCAGCGCGCAGTGCGGCAAACAGGTTGGCGTTTACCGATGGCGCGGGGCGTGAAGAACGTGCGGCAACAGACATGGTGGAAGGGTCTCAGAACTGGGGCTTGCGTTTGTCCAGAAAGGCGGCAATGCCTTCGCGGTGCTCGGCGCTGTCGGCATAGGCATAGGGATCACTCCCCGCATCAGGCGCCGTTTTCGCTATGGTTTCGATAGCTGTCCGCGCAGGTTCCACGGTGGCTTGCGGCCGATTCAATGCCCGAAACGTCTGCTTGTTCAGGCGCGCAGCCTGGGGTGCCAGCGCTGCAATGCGCTGCGCCGTGGCCAGCGCCTGGGCAGCAGTTTGCGCGTCGTCGGCCAGCACCTGGGTCAGAAAACCGCAACCTAGCAGGGCCGGTGCGTCAAAAATCTCGGCCGCCAGCAACATGGCCCGGGCAACCGTGTTGCCCACGGCCTGCGCAACCAGCGCCGCCTCGCGCGGCGCCATGGGGAAACCCAGGCGCGCAATGGGGGCGCCAAAACGGGCCGAGGCACTGGCCAGGCGCAGGTCGCAGCAGCTGGCAATTTCCACCCCGGCGCCCATGCAATTGCCCTCGATGTGCGCCACGATGGGCACATCGCAATCGAGCATGGCCTGCAGCCCGCCCCAGACGTCGTCTTCGTGAAATGCCCGCAGGCCTTCGGGCGTGAACCGAAAGGCCGGGTACTCGGCAATGTCGCCCCCGGCACAGAAATGCCCGCCCTCGCCGCGCACCAGCACACAGCGCACCTGCGGGTCGGTGTGCAGGCCCTCAAACACGGCCCGCAATTCGCGCCACATGGTGCGCGACATGGCGTTGAACTTGCCGGGGTGACTCAAGGTGACGTAGGCCAGTGCCCCGTCGTGTTCCAGCTTCACGTGCCCGGTCGGAACCGGTTTGACCGCATCCATACTTGCTACCATTTTCATAGCTACCTGCGCAGGTTTTGCAACGCCTGCCGGCTTATTTTGCTTGTAATTTCTGACGGCTGCCGGCCCACAGCCACAAGCCAGCACCGCCCACAATCATGGGAATGCACAGCCACTGCCCCATGCTCATGCCCAGCGACAGCAGGCCCAGAAAGGCATCGGGCTCACGGAAGAACTCAGCAATGAAACGAAACACGCCGTAGCCGAACAGGAACGCCGCAGCCACCTGCCCCGGCTTGCGCGGGGTACTGGCATACCACCAGAGCAACACGAACAGCAGCAGGCCTTCCATCAGGAACTGGTATACCTGCGAAGGGTGGCGCGGCAAGTCCCCGGCCCCGCGAAACACCATGCCCCAGGGCAGCGACGGATCGGCCAGGCGGCCCCACAGTTCACCGTTGATGAAATTACCCACCCGCCCGGCGGCCAGGCCGGTCGGCACGCAGGGCGCCACAAAATCGGCCACCTGCCAGAACGGCTTGCGGCGCGACCAGGCAAACCACACCATAGCGGCGATCACACCCAGCATGCCGCCATGAAAACTCATGCCCCCCTGCCACACGGCAAACACCTCCAGCGGGTGCGCCAGGTAATACGCAGGCTTGTAGAACAGGCAGTAGCCCAGGCGCCCGCCCAGCACGACCCCCACCACGCCCATGAAAAGGATGTCCTCCACGTCGCGGTAGGCCCAACTGCCCTCACCCGTGATGGTCGAAAACGGTTGGTGCCTGAGCCGGCGGCTGCCCAGGAACATGAAAAGGGCAAAGGCCGCCAGGTAGGTCAGGCCGTACCAGTGCACGGCGACGGGGCCGAGTTGCAGGGCGATGGGATCGATTTGGGGATGAATCAGCATGGGCGCTATTGTGCCTCCCGCCGGGAACCGGGCACGGCAGGCCCGATGCCTTCAGCGCCGGCGTTTGCTGCTGAGGGTGCCCATGGCCTCGCGGTTGCGCTCAATGCGGTCCTTGCGCCGGGCGTCTTCCCGCTCCATGGCCTTGCGCTTGGTGTAGCCCGAAGCGTCGGCCCAGGCCCACCAGACCACGGCCAGGCCGAAGGGCGCCAGCACCACCAACCAGCTCCAGGCGGCAACGGGACCTATTTCCAGATATTTCATGGCCAGAAGAACCAGGCCCAAACCCAAAAAATACATGCGTGTCTCCTGTTCTGCGTACAAACGGCATTCGCCCCGCAAGGACTGTAACCCAAGCCCATGACAAAGGCCCGCTTGCGCGGGCCTTTGCATCACGCCGGGTGGCGCGGGTTCAGTAGGCCTGACCCAGCTGGTCCAGGATGGCGGGGTTTTCCAGTGTGGAGGTGTCCTGGGTAATGGACTCGCCCTTGGCCAGCGAGCGCAGCAGGCGACGCATGATCTTGCCGGAACGGGTCTTGGGCAGGTTCTCGCCAAAGCGGATGTCCTTGGGCTTGGCAATGGGGCCGATCTCCTTGGCCACCCAGTCGCGCAGCTCCTTGGCAATGGCCTTGGCCTCGTCACCCGTGGGGCGTGCGCGCTTGAGCACCACGAAGGCGCAGATGGCCTCGCCTGTCAGGTCGTCCGGGCGTCCCACCACGGCGGCCTCGGCCACCAGGTCGGTCTTGGACACCAGGGCCGATTCGATTTCCATGGTACCCATGCGGTGGCCCGAGACGTTGAGCACGTCATCGATGCGGCCGGTGATGCGGAAGTAGCCCCGGTCGGCGCTGCGCACCGCGCCGTCACCGGCCAGGTACAGCTTGCCACCCATTTCTTCCGGGAAATAGCTCTTCTTGAAACGCTCGGGGTCATTCCAGATGGTGCGGATCATGGACGGCCAGGGGCGCTTGACCACCAGCATGCCGCCGGAACCATTGGGGATGTCGTTGCCCACCTCGTCCACGATGGCGGCCATGATGCCGGGCAGCGGCAGCGTGCAGCTACCGGGCACCAGGGGCGTGGCACCGGGCAGCGGCGTCATCATGTGGCCGCCAGTTTCGGTTTGCCAGAAGGTGTCGACGATGGGGCATTTCTCATGGCCGACGTTCTTGTAGTACCACATCCAGGCTTCGGGGTTGATGGGCTCGCCCACCGATCCCAGGATGCGCAGGCTGCTCAGGTCGGAGCGGTCGGGATGCACGGAAGCATCGCTTTCGGCGGCCTTGATGAGCGAACGGATGGCCGTGGGCGCGGTGTAGAAAATGGTGCACTTGTGGCGCTCGATCATCTGCCAGAAGCGGCCGGCATTGGGGAAGGTGGGAACGCCTTCAAAAATGATCTGGGTGGCGCCGGCGGCCAGGGGGCCGTAGGCCACGTAGGTGTGGCCGGTGATCCAGCCGATGTCGGCGGTGCACCAGAACACGTCTTCAGGTTTCAGGTCGAACGTCCAGTCCATCGTGACCTTGGACCACAGCAGGTAACCACCGGTGGAGTGCTGCACACCCTTGGGTTTGCCGGTGGAGCCGGAGGTGTAAAGGATGAACAGGGGGTGCTCGGCACCCACGGCCACCGGAGCGCACACGGTGCTCTGGCCGGCCAGGGCTTCGGTGAAGGTCTTGTCGCGCCCGGCCACCATGGCGCAGGCGGTCTGCGTGCGCTGGTACACGAACACGGTCTTGATGGTGTCGCAGCCGCCCATGGCCAAGCCCTCGTCCACGATGGCCTTGAGCGGCAGCTCCTTGCCACCGCGCATCTGGTAGTTGGCAGTGATGACGGCCACCGCGCCGGCGTCGATGATGCGTTCCTGCAAGGCCTTGGCCGAGAAGCCACCAAACACCACGCTGTGGGTGGCGCCAATGCGGGCGCAGGCCTGCATGGCAATCACGCCTTCGAGCGTCATGGGCATGTAGACCAGCACGCGGTCGCCCTTCTTGATGCCGTCAGCCTTGAGCGCGTTGGCGAACTGGCTCACGCGGGCCAGCAGTTCCTTGTAGGTGGTCTTGGTGACCGTGCCGTCGTCGGCTTCAAAGATGACAGCGGTCTTGTTTTCGGTCGGGGTGCCCACCCACTTGTCCAGGCAGTTGGCCGAGGCGTTGAGTTCGCCATCGTCGAACCACTTGTAGAACGGGGCCTCGGACTCGTCCAGCGTGCGGGTGAAGGGCTTGCTCCACACCAGGTTCTCGCGCGCCAGCTTGGCCCAGAAACCTTCGAAATCGCTGTCGGCCTGCGCGCACAGGGCGTTGTAGCCGTCCATGCCCGAAATGCGGGCCGACTTGACCATGGCCTCGCTCGGTGGGAAAACCCGGTTTTCCACCAAAACGGATTCAATTGCGGACGATGGTGTGCTCATGGGGGGGTCTCCTACGTATGAATTGGAATTGGCGCGTATGGTTATGGACTGCACTTACGCATCACTGACTGAGGGTGCCAGCGGTTGCGGCCGGCTGGCCAGCCGTCAGCGACCCGAAGACTGGTTTGGGTAAACTCGCCCCACCCCCCTGTTCTTGAAATACTTCCCATGACCACGACCATCCGCCAAGCCGACCTGATTGAGTCCGTCGCTGCTGCACTGCAGTACATCAGCTACTTCCATCCCGCAGACTACATTGCCCACCTGGCGCGCGCCTACGAGCGCGAGCAAAGCCCTGCCGCCAAGGATGCCATCGCGCAGATCCTGACCAACAGCAAGATGAGCGCCACCGGCCACCGGCCCATCTGCCAGGACACCGGCATCGTCAACGTATTCCTAAAGGTCGGCATGGACGTGCGCTGGGAAGGCTTCACCGGCAGCCTGGACGACGCCATCAACGAAGGCGTGCGCCAGGGCTACAACCACCCCGACAACACGCTGCGCGCCAGCGTGGTGGCCGACCCCGAATTCCTGCGCAAGAACACCAAGGACAACACCCCGGCCGTGATCTTCAGCGAAATCGTCCCTGGCAACACCGTGGAGGTGACCGTGGCCGCCAAGGGTGGCGGCAGCGAGAACAAGAGCAAGATGTACATGCTCAACCCCGGTGACTCGGTAGTGGACTGGGTCCTGAAGACCGTGCCCACCATGGGCGCCGGCTGGTGCCCGCCCGGCATGCTGGGCATCGGCATCGGTGGCACGGCCGAGAAGGCCGTCCTGATGGCCAAGGAAAGCCTGATGGACGACCTGGACATGTACGAACTGCAGGCCAAGGCCGCCAGTGGCGCCGAACTCGATAACGTCGAGAAACTGCGCCTGGAGCTGTTCGAGAAGGTCAACGCCCTGGGCATTGGCGCGCAGGGCCTGGGTGGCCTGACCACCGTGCTGGACGTCAAGATCAAGATGTACCCGACCCACGCCGCCAGCAAGCCCATTGCCATGATCCCCAACTGCGCGGCCACCCGCCACGCCCACTTTGTGATGGACGGCAGCGGCCCGGTCTACCTCACACCGCCGTCGCTGGACACCTGGCCCAAGGTGGACTGGACCCCCAACACCGAAACCAGCAAGCGCGTGGATCTGAATACCCTAACTCCCGCCGAAGTGGCCAGCTGGAAGCCCGGCCAGACCCTGCTGCTCAACGGCAAGATGCTCACCGGCCGCGACGCCGCGCACAAGCGCATCCAGGGCATGCTGGCCAAGGGCGAGAAGCTGCCCGTGGACTTCACCAACCGCGTCATCTACTACGTGGGTCCGGTCGATCCGGTCAAGGGCGAGGCCGTGGGCCCCGCCGGCCCCACCACCGCCACCCGCATGGACGGCTTTACCGAAATGATGCTGGCGCAAACCGGCCTGATCTCCATGGTGGGCAAGGCCGAGCGTGGCCCGGTCGCCATTGAGGCGATCAAGAAGCACAAGTCGGCCTATCTGATGGCCGTGGGCGGCGCCGCCTACCTGGTGTCCAAGGCCATCAAGGCCGCCAAGGTCGTCGGTTTTGCCGACCTGGGCATGGAAGCGATCTACGAATTTGACGTGGTCGACATGCCCGTCACCGTGGCCGTGGATTCGGGCGGTACCAGCGCCCACATTACCGGCCCGGCCGAGTGGCAGAAGAAAATTGCCACGGGCGAGTTCAAGAACATCGCGGTGACTTCCCGGTAAACACCCCGGCATGACGCCCGCCGACGCACTGCCCGCCAGCCGCGCACACGACTCCATCGGGGTTTTTGACAGCGGCGTGGGAGGGCTGAGCGTGCTGCGGGCGCTGCGCGAGGAGTTGCCGGCGGAGCGCTTTGTCTATGTGGCCGACAGCGGCCATGCCCCCTACGGAGAGCGGGATGACGCACACGTCATCGCCCGCTCCCATGCCATCACCCGGTACCTGCTGGAGCGCCACCATATCAAGGCACTGGTGGTGGCCTGCAACACGGCCACGGCAGCGGCCATCAAACTGCTGCGCCAGGACTACCCCGACCTGCCCATCGTGGGCATCGAACCCGCCCTGAAACCCGCAGCAGCCCAGAGCCAGACCAAGCACGTTGGCGTCATGGCTACCCGGGGCACGCTCAACAGCGAGAAATTTCGCACCCTGCTGGAGTCGCTGCACGGGCAGGCCACCTTCGTGCTGCAACCCTGCGACGGCCTGGCCGATGCCATCGAACACGCAGATGCTACAAAAATAATAGCTGCGTGCGCAAGATACACGGGCGCTATGGGCCCATTTGGCACTGAGAATAACGCCATGGACACACTGGTGCTGGGCTGCACCCACTACCCGTTTGTGACGGATGTATTGCGCCCTCTGGTCGGCGACCATGTGGCGTTTCTGGAAGGCGGCGCTCCGGTGGCCCGGCAAACCCGGCGCCGGCTGGTCGAGCGCGGCTGGCTGGCCACCTCCGACGCTGCCCAGCGTCCAACGGCTGCCGCGCTGACGTTTGGCACCACCGGTCAGCGCGATGAGCTGGTCTCGGCGGTACAGCGGTGGCTGCACATGGCGGTCGAGGCAGAAACGCTGAAAATTGAGTAACTGTGTCGCTGGAACGAAATCTGTACCGACCTTAGAAGCATAAATGTGCCGCGTGCTCAGGGCTAAGCTGACCTCTGCTGTCTATTCTGACCGGCCTGACTTCAAAGCAGCCCAGCCAATCCGGCGACTTTCGAGCTCCGCCAACTCAGAGATTGTTGGACCATGCAGTTTGTGTTGCAGGTAATGCGACATCTCGACGGGGCCATGAAAAAAATTAGCCTGTGGCGCAATGAAATAAATAACGCCATATTGATGGTGGCCAAAGCTGGATGTTGCCCACAGTTCCATTTCATCCGAAATACAGGTGGCAAGCACATGACCAGACGGCAAGGTCAAGGCAAGGACTAATACATGCCCAACAGGCATCAAGGTTACGGTGTATGCGCCCTTCAATCCAATTATGGAGCCGATAGGTTTGAGTGCTTCTTCAAAGATCGAGGAACTCTTTATGAGTTCGTTTCGCTTCTCGTAATCCTGCTCCCATAGGCGCCCACCCCTTTGGATAGTCTTCAGGAGCCAGGCTGAATGCAAAGTAGTAAAAGACGAGCGATGTCGCAACGATCAGGGCAACCACGCCTACTGCAATCGCCGCCATGGCCATAGCCATCTGACGGCTCAAGCCGACCAACTTCATTGCTCAACCCCGAGCTTGTAGCCGACGCCTCTGACGGATACGGGCACACCGCGCAGTCCCAGGTTTTCCAGCTTGCGGCGCAGCTTGCTGACGTGACTGTCCACCGTCCTCTCCAGTGACTCCCCCTCGGGAAGGCACTCATGAAGGAGATGCTCACGGCTGAAAACGCGGCTTGGTGCCGTCATCATTTGCAACAACAGTTTGAATTCAGTAGGCGTCAGCTCTAGCAAGACCCGATGTCCATCGACGTCAACGCTGGCTAGGTGACTCTCCATGTCAATCTCGAAGGGGCCGGCTATCCGCGGCTCGCTGCGTTGCGCTGCGCGCTCCTGCCGCGAGGCCCTTCGAAGTACCGCTTCGATCCGCGCCACAACCTCGGCGGGGTTGAAGGGCTTTACGACGTAGTCGTCCGCACCCATCCTTAGCCCGGTGAGCTTGTCCACATCCTGGTCCATGGCCGTCAGCATGATGACTGGCGTCTCGCCGCGCGTACGTATCTGGGCAAGCGCCTGCCAGCCGTCCATCACAGGCATCTGAACATCGAGCACGACGAGCGCGGGCTTGAGCGAGAGATGCAGTTCCAGCGCGCCCCGACCGTCCAGTGCATGAGCAGTGCGCATGCCGCTGCGCTGGATATAGGCGGACAGGATGTCCGCAATTTCCAGTTGGTCTTCGGCTATCAGGATAAGGGGGGCCATGGCGGGCGGTTTCAGCTGTCAACAGGGATCAGAGTTTGGCACTGTAACAAAAAGTCACATCCACCGAAGCCGCTTCGTCTCCATCGAATCTCCACAGAACCTCGACCAATTCGCAACGTCACTCGGCCATAGTCCGGCGTGAAAAAGCGGCCACTTCATGGCCTCGAGGATTCCATATGACGTTGCTCAAGCCAATTATCACTAGTGCTGCTTCCGCCCTTCTTGTACTCGCCCTGTCCGGTTGCAGCCAGGAGATGCCCGACATGACTACGCCGCCCCCGCCGGTGCGCTACCAGGTCATGGTTCCGACGCCTATGCAGCAAGTCACCGAGCTGTTCGGCCGCGTCGCGGCTCTTCGCACCGCGGAAATCAGGCCTCAGGTCAGTGGCATCGTGCAACGACGCTTCTTCGAGCAAGGCTCAGAGGTGAAGGCCAGACAGGCGCTCTTCCAGATCAATCCCGCACCGTTCAAGGCGGACGTGGATAGGCGACGGGAGGGGCACTGGGTGTCACCGTGAAAGCACAGCGCTAGCACCACGTTTTCGCGATAAAGCAAAAACTGGCCAAACGGCCGTTTAGACATAAGCTGCCCTCAAGGACACTTTATCGCTAACGCCACAAGAAGAGCGACATCGACAGCTTCTTTGCCCGCTGAAGATCGACAGCGCTGGCCAGAAGCTTCTCCCGGCCGCGACCGCGAGGACCGCATGCGGGGCATGAAGGGTTCAACCCACGCCACACCGTGGTCGCTGGCCTGCGGCTGACCCACATCCAGCAGGAAGCCGAAGCAGCCAACGGTATCCACAAGCCGGTATCGGTTCATACGCTGCGCCATAGCTTTGCCACGCACCTGTTGCAGGCAGGAACCGATATCCGTACGGTTCAGGAGCTGCTCGGTCATCGGGAGCTGAACACAACGATGATCTACACCCACGTTCTCAAAGTGCAAGCTGGGACGACCGCAAGTCCCATAGACGCGTTGATGAGTCGGACGTCACTGTCTGCTTAGTGGCGTGTGGCCTGACCGTCTGCTTATGGCGCAAACGGTCATTTGGATAGAACGAGTCGAGCGACCGCAATCAGCCTGATGCAGTCTTCTGCAAGGTTCGACTGACGAGGTCAGCTACAGGCTGGTTGCGGTCGGTCACCACGCCGCCGAGAAATAACTGCTGCGAGGACGATTAGCCAGTTGGTGCCCTTCAACCATGCCACGAGGAAGGCTCACTGCGTGAGCCAGGTCAAGGAGTCACTACCTAAGTTGGTTCGATTCACACTAGCGCTCTACCACCAAGGACTGTTGCTGGCTGATGGCGGTCTCGCGGCA
>JAGRPL010000005.1 GCA_019449595.1 Rhodoferax sp.
CTCGGGCTGACGTGTTCGATTACATCGAGCGGTTTTACAACCCGACTCGTCGTCATTCGACGCTCGGGTACGTCAGTCCGATAGACTTTGAGAAAGCGTCAAAAGCTTAGGTCGGTGTCCACGGAACCGGCAGCAGCCCAGTCTGCCACAACCAGACTAAGAGGGTGTGGAGCCAGAAGAACCTTGCACTTCCGCACGATTTCTACGTCAAGCAGGAGTTGCACCAAGACACCGTAGCATTCTCAATGGCGTTCGGAAAAGTAGGTGGTCTATCCAGACCTGTGAAAGAGGCCGCAGATCGCTGGCTTCAAGGACCCGAAGCCTATCGGCGGACCGTGGAAACTCAATCACTCAAGCTACCCGATGACACTGTTCTGACAATGATCACTCTGCTTCCAAATAGATAACAGTGCATCCCATGTTAACTGTGCCTGATAGCGGCGGAAATGTAAGATTCGCCCCGATGCCACTTCGCTAAATCTACTCACACCTTTGCTGTAATTTTCATTGGTTATTACACGCTGCCCAACCTAGTTTTTCGCTTAATGATTCTCGAAAGAATTCGATCCCTCTTGGAGAAAAGCCCCAATCAAAAGGCAAAGGCTATTGCCAACGGGCTTGGCTGCGGCAAGACTGAAGTTAACCAAGTCCTGTACGCAAATCAGGACACATTTGCTCAGGACCCTGTTGGATTTGGTTGGTCATTGACCGCGCTGCGCATTGACTTTGGAAGTAACTGTTGGCTTACGGCGGAGGCCTTTGAGAAGGCCCTAACGTCCAGCGGTTCTCCACTTGACTCTTCAGTGTCCCGCATCACATTTGTCATTGGTGAAGACTGCAAGATTCTGCTCGAGGCGCTGGCCCGTATGCTCGCGATATGCAATCAGCTTGCCGATGCTGGGAAGCTTGTTTCGGTCGATTTTCAATCATCAGGTTCAACGTTGACTTACCTGAATCGGATTGGGTTTATTGATCTTCTTCGTTCTGATGTGGCGATCCTACCTAAGCGCCCTCGTATTTCCGCTGCGGCCGCCTATGGTGGCAACAATGATGGGGTGGTGGAGCTGAGAAAGATTGACCACATACGTCCTGATGACGAAATTCCTGGACTCCTGAGGAACAGCTTTGTGTCATGTGCAGGCGATCAGTACAACGTGGCTGCACACACAGTCATCTCGGAACTATTTGGAAACGTCAAAGAACACTCAGGAACCCAATCAGCTGGCTTTGCTGGTTTGCAAAACTACCCGCGAGCCAAGAGGCACCACATTCAGACGGTGATTTCTGATAGTGGTCGAGGAATCGCGGGCACGCTCATGCCACTTCTTGAACGCAAGTACCCGCAAGTCGCGCGCAAAATTTCAAAATCTGCTCTAGATCATAGAGTTGCACTTCTTCAAGAAGTCTTCTCAGCAGGAGGCCTAAGTCAAGTGGACGACTCCAGTAGAGGACTAGGTCTTAAGGGTGCCGGAACTTACGCTCAGAAGTACAACGCTCTCATTTCTGTAAGACAACAAGACTTCGAGCTCAGGATTCGCCACGTAGGGAGTCTCATAGAGTTTTCACACTCTCTAGACTTAGCGAGGATTGAAGGAACCCATATTTGCTTCGACTTCTTCCTTGACTAATAGCCAACTTCTGATTAAATTAGCAGGATGAATCAGAACTCGAGTCTCGTAAAGCTGCGTGATTTTACGAAGAACGCTCACCCCTTTGGGAACGTGGAGGGGAAGGAAGTGTTCCGCAAGCTACTAGACTTTGTTGAACAGCACCCTAGTAAGAAAGTGTTCGGTGTCTCTCTTGAAGGAATCGAGGCAACTGATGCATCCTTTCCTCGTGAGAGTGTCATTGCCGTTGCTAAGCAACTTAGAGGAGAGAAGTGCTTCTATCTCGCTGATCTGCACAACAGAGACTTGATCGATAACTGGGACTATGCAGCTCGTGCGAAAGAGCAACCATTTTTCATTTGGAACGACGACGAGTTCGAGATCATTGGTCCCGAACTAACGAAGTCCACGATGGACCTTGTAGCGTATGTTCTAAGTAAGGGGACCGTGCTCACCTCCCAGGTTGCAGCCGACCTTGGCCTTTCCGTCCCAAATGCCAGCACCCGCTTGAAGAATTTGGCGGCCAGTGGCTACATTCGTCGCACCGAAGACGTCGCAGACTCCGGCGGCATTGAGTACCACTACTCTGCCATCAAATAATCTGCTTAAACTGCTTGCCATAAGCAGAAAATTCGTGATATAGTGCAATCGTTCCTGAGAGATGTTGGCTTGCCATGCGTTAAACAGGATCGTTTAACCAGATTAATGAGGTGCAAAAATGACGACCGATGATTCAGCGCAACAGTCTCAAAAACCGGACAAACAGGTCACGATCTATATCAATGGAACCCCGAAAGTGGTTCAGCGAGAACGTCTGACCTTCGAGGACATCGTGGCCCTGGCCTTCGATAACCCGCCGACCGGGGACGGTTCCCAGTGCACCGTTCAGTACACACGCGGCCACTCCAGCAACTCTAAGGGTAGCCTGGTTGAAGGCCATTCAGTCCAAGTGAAAGAAGGGATGGAATTCGATGTCACGCCAACTAATCGCTCGTAGTCCCGATCTCCAACAACTCCAGAACGAAGGATTGGATCTGGAGATCCGCGGAGGCTTTTTGTTGATTAAGGATGTCCCGTACGTGAATTCAAGCAGGGAAATAAAGCGTGGCATCCTCATCTCGGCATTGGAGCTGAATGGCGATAAGACTGCTCAGCCCAGCAACCACGTGGCAATGTGGACTGGAGAGCATCCTTGCCATCATGATGGGCGCATCATTTCAGCGATTACCAATCCGAGTCTGGCGCAGGATCTTGGTGACGGGATCAGAGCGGACTTTACATTTTCGGCAAAAGCCTTGTACCGTGACTATCTCCACAAGATGACCACGTACATCGGTCGCATTGCAGGTGAAGCACAGGTGCTTGACCCAAATGTGAGTGCCGCCACCTACCCCGTAATCAAGGCGGCAGAGGATGAGTCCGTTTTTCGGTATCTGGACACTGCCACTAGCCGGGTCGGCATAGGCGTCTTCAATGAACGATTGGCGAACCAGAAAATCGGGATCATCGGTCTAGGTGGTACCGGCTCTTACGTGCTGGATCTTGTTGCAAAGACTTGCGTCGCAGAAATCCACTTGTTCGACGGCGATGTGTTCTCCCAGCACAACGCATTTCGTTCCCCCGGGGCCGCCTCCATTGAGGAATTGGAGCTGAAGCCGAAGAAGCTTGCATATTTGGCAGGCATCTACAACAAAATGCGCCGCGGCATCCATACCCATGAGATATACGCGGACGGCTCTACCCCAGAGCTGAAATTGATGACCTTTGTTTTCCTGTGCCTTGATCGGGGGTCGGCAAAAAGGGAGATCGTGAGGTCGCTGGTTGAATGGGGAATTCCATTTGTCGATGTGGGTATGGGCATACTTCGAGCCAAGGAGAGCTTGACTGGTCTTATGCGCGTCACCCGCTTTGGTCCTGGTGAAGACGCAGCCGTACTCGGAAGGATTGACTACTCAGATGGAGATCTGCCGGAAAACGAATATTCCACAAACATCCAGATTGCGGAATTGAACGCCCTCAATGCCGCACTCGCTGTTGTGCAGTGGAAAAAGCGTTATCAAATCTATCGTGACTCATCACTGGCAAACTCGTTCAGCTATTCAATTGCCGCAAATGAAATGGCGAACCATGAAGAGGATGCGGCATGAGTCGCCATATGCGTATCAGGCACCTGTATGTGGAGTACATCCCAGAGCAATTGGAGTCTGGGGTGCTCTACATATCAAAGCGATTTAGCACAGCGTCGCATTTGTGTTGCTGTGGCTGCGGACTAAAGGTGGTGACACCGTTAAACCCGGCCAAATGGCGCCTCATCGACCATGGCGACTCTGTTTCGCTGACGCCATCGATAGGCAATTGGAACTACCCATGCCGATCTCATTATCTGATCGTACAGGGAACGATCAGATGGGCAGCGCAATTTAGTCAACAACTTATTGCAGCGGTCAGGGAGCGAGACCATGCAGACGTCCAGCGATATGCGGGCAGAAGGGGGGCGCTGTCGCAGCTGATAGACGCATTCAAACGATGGTTTGGATAGCGAATCCTCATATGAATCCGTCGTCGCTGGCAATTTCTATGTAGTCAGGACCTCAAGACTGGCAGCCCAACAAAGAACGTGCAGCAATACGCAGCGTGTTCTTCATAAGGGGGACACCATATCTAGCATCAAAGAAGGAAAAAATGAGCGAACGCCCTGTGATCGATCTTTTACTCGAGGGAATTCTTAACGGAGACGACCGGATCTTCGAAACGGTTGCAGAAACCAGAGCGATGGAATGCCTCGATATTCGTGCATTGATAAGCACGACTACATCGAATGCCATTGATTTGGACTTGGGTCTTGGACTCCAGCCTTGTGAATACGTTATTCCCATCTTTGAAGGTCCACGCGCCTGGTTGATGTCGCGACATACTGCCGTTCAAAGCCGACTGGAAAACGGGCGATCACTGGTGATGCTGGATTACTCGTTGGGTTTCGACTCCAACTTCGCAGATAAGCTCAAAGCACTCATCAACGGTAGAAATGTCGGGCAGGCAGACCGGGATCGGGTAACGGCTGTTCTCAAGTTGAAAGCAATCAATCCGCGAGTCCAGTTTGATGTCGTGCCGTTTCTCTGTGAAAACACTCGACTAGATCGAGACGATTCCGACAACAACAGGCCGTTAGAAACATTGATTGCCTTTTATATGCTGGACCATCTAGATTGGCCGGCCTTTCTCGCTGATTCGACTCAATTCAAGTTCGACACAGATATTGGGGAACTTCGCAGACGCCTGAGGCCGAAGGCGGAGAATGTCCTTTCCAGTCTTCATTCGAGTTCAGAAGTCCTAATACAGGAGGCCAGGGCCATGGGAACGCAGGCGCTACTGCTGCGATTCGCTGCTCTTTGGCAAACACACAAGGGAGATCGAAAACTGGTCCTTCGCGACCTGCTGGATTTCAGCATCTTCGAACTTGGAGCGTTGCAGATCACTGAGTTAACGCTGATTTGGCGGGGAACCCTTGAAAAGCAGGTTATGCCTTTTTTCGGTCCCCTTATCAATCCATCAGTCAAAACACTTAAATCCTCCCGCGGCATGGCCTGGGATTTGACCCATCTGCGTTCGCTTCAAGATACTGCCAGGAAGAGTGCCTACGGCTCATTCTTTATTCCCTACTTTGTGTCGTTGGATGAACGCTGGAGAGATTTACTCCGGCTCAATCCAATCAAAATTATGATGATCGACGATGCAAGGCGCGCAATCTGTTTTGGCCGGAGCATGGAGGTCGAATTCCAATTTCTGATTAACCAGGTAATGTCCGATCACGCTAAGGCGGAAATGACGCCAACAAAAGTGCAAGAACGACGTCTCGCCGCGCGATCACTTGATCGTCACGCGATGGAAACTCTCCTAGAGAAGGAGAAACGCACGTGGGCTAGTAATTTGGCAAAGTGAAGAAACCGAAAAATATCGCTCACTAACTCGGCAGTTATTGATCGGTAATTTCCCCCTTGAGAGGCTTCTTGCTAGTGCCGTTACGGGTGTTGCCGCTGGCATTGGCCACCGCCTCGTAGCGATCATGGCCAAGGTGCTCAGTCAGCTCGGCTTACCAGGCCTTCTCTACTAGTCGCTTGGTCAGTTGCTCGAGCAGCCCGCTCTCGCCCATCAGGTCTTCAGGTTTCTTGTAGTCGGCTAGCAGTCTGCCCAGGAGTTATTCGGGGACATCGTGCTTCTTGGTTGTCATTGTGTTCACGGACATGTAGGCCACAGCCTGCGTTGAACTGTCCGTTTACACAAAATCTTGCACATCCTCATGTTTAGTGAGAGAAACGAAACTTCAGGGTGTCACCTGCTAGCTCCTCTACGGATAGGCCGCAATACGAGGCGGGGTACTTCTTGCCGGAGACCGTTTCAAAAATATCTGTGGGAACTGGGTGCCCATCTACTATCTCCCGGCCTTGCCAGACTGCCCGCAACTGATCCATTTGCCAGCCATCGCTTCCGTTGATGTGATCGGGTGTCAAGATGTGGACTGATTTGAGGCGAACTCTGCCATCCTGACCGGATTGCAAAAATCGCTCAATGGTCACAAAGTCAAATAACAGGATCGTGCGATTGTTTGCGTATCCATCGGCATTCTCGGCATCTACCTCTTCCAGGTGAGCCAGGAACCAGATCTGCTGCAAAGCAAGCTCAGCCATGGACCAAACGATATCCCCATTACTCGAAAACAAGTTTGAGGCGGGGGACTTGTAGGCTTCTCTTGTGATGAACATGGCAAGCAAAAATGAACACTATAGATTGTAGCGTTATAACGTTCATTGCTAACTAATCGGAGGCCATGTCACATGCCTCTAAGTCAACCAACGACATCGCTAATGCCATTCGACTGGTTCGTAAATACAAGGGATTGAGCCAGGAGGATTTTGGCTCAGTGTCAAGCCGAACTTATTTGAGCAGCTTGGAGCGGAGCAAGCAATCTCCAACTCTTAACAAGATTGATCTACTTGCCGACGTCATGGGAGTGCATCCCTTGACGTTGCTTGTACTTTCTTATTTGGGGAAACGTGACGCCGTCGCCGTAGACATGGTTTTAGGCCGCGTTGCTGCTGAGATTGCAGAAATCGAATAGACGCAGACAAAAAAAGCCGCCAAGGTTGCGCATGCTTGAAACAGAGGCGTGGCGGCTATGTTGGACAAAATTTTATCGCATTTGGGTCATCTGCCAAGGTGACGTTGCAACCGTGGAGTGACTTGGTGGCGCGCTAGAACCTACTTGTCAAAGCTCGTATTCGCTGACGGATTTTTCCCGCGATGGTATGCGGCGCACTGATGGATGGTGCTCAGGACGGACAGACAATTTCTACCTAACATGGGTTTCGTCCAGGAACAGGACCCCGTGGTGGGCCAGCGAAATTTCGCCGGGGCGCGGCGGCGAGCCTCCGCCCACCAGTGCCACGGCGCTGGCGGAATGGTGCGGGCTGCAGGTGGGGCGCTGCCCCCAGCTCTCCATGGAAAAGCGCCCGCTCAGGGAACGGATGGCGGCACTTTGCAGCGCCTCATCGGTCGACAGCGGTGGTAGCAGCCCGGCGAAACGGTGGGCCAGCATCGACTTGCCGGAACCTGGGGGGCCGACCATCAGCAGGCTGTGCCCGCCGGCCGCAGCGATCTCGAGGGCGCGCTTGGCGCCCGCCTGTCCCTTGACGTCGGCGAGATCGGGTGAGTGCGCTCCGTGCGTGGGCGCCACGCCGGCCACGCGGGCCCAGCCGTCGTCCTCCGGGGGCGCGTCCCCGGCTGGCTGGGCTGCGCCGGCGGGGACGAACTGGCGCACCACGTCCAGCAGGTGCCGGGCGCGATAGACCTGCGCACCGGGGACCAGGGCCGCCTCTTCGGCGCTGCCGGGGGGCAGCACCAAGCGGGTGAGCACCCGGCCCGTGTGCAGGGCCAGCGCCGTGGCCAGCGCGCCCCGCACCGGGCGCAGTTCGCCTGACAGTGACAGCTCGCCGGCAAATTCGTAGCCCGCCAGTTGGGCGCTGTCGATCTGGCCGCTGGCGGCCAGGATGCCCAGCGCAATGGGGAGGTCCAGCCGGCCCGAGTCCTTCGGCAGATCGGCCGGCGCCAGGTTCACCGTGATGCGCTGGTTGTGCGGAAAGGTCAGACCCGCGTTCTGGATGGCGCAGCGGACCCGCTCCCGGGCTTCCTTGACCTCCACGTCCGCCAGCCCCACCAGGGTGAAACTGGGCAGGCCGTTGGCCAGATGCACCTCGACGGTGACCTGGGCCGCTTCCAGCCCCAGCAGAGCCCGGCTCTGCACCAAAGATAAACCCATGGCAACGTCCTCCCAAAACAGTGCGCCAGCGCCCGCGGCGCGGCACGCGCAAGCACCACAGCGGTGCTAACTGTATTTTTGTACAGTTATCTTAACGCAGGCCACGACCATTGGTCCATAGCGGCAGGCGCACCCGGCGCGGCCAGGTTGGCACGGAGCGTGCTTAACCGAAGCATCTCCCGACATCCTGGAGAAGCAGAGCCGCCAGATCCGGTGCCTGCAACCCATTCTTTTCAAGCTGAGGTGAACACATGAAACTCGTAACGGCCATCATCAAACCGTTCAAGCTCGACGAGGTGCGAGAAGCCCTGTCGGGCATGGGCGTGCAGGGCATCACCGTCACCGAGGTCAAGGGCTTCGGGCGGCAAAAGGGCCATACGGAGCTCTACCGCGGTGCCGAATACGTGGTGGACTTCCTGCCCAAAGTCAAGATCGAGGCCGCCGTTGACGACAGTCTGGTGGACCGTGTCATCGAAGCCATCGAAGGCGCCGCCCGCACCGGAAAGATCGGCGACGGCAAGATTTTTGTCTACGACCTGGAGCAGGTCGTGCGCATCCGCACCGGCGAGACCGGCAATGAAGCGCTGTAACCCGAAAGAGAGCATCAACATGAAAAAACTGCTTGTATCCCTCGCCCTGGGTTGGGGCCTTCTGAGTGCCGGATCCCTGGCTCTGGCGCAAACGGCCGCGCCCGCCGAGGCCCCCGTGGCCGCGGCTGCGGCGGCCGAAGCCAAGCCCGCCGATGTGGCGGCGCCTGCGCCGGCAGCCGCGCCCGCCGTGGCGGCGGCTGAAGCCGCTCCCGCGGCCGCTGCGGCACCCGTGCCCAACAAGGGGGACACCGCGTGGATGATGGTGTCGACCCTGCTGGTGATCCTGATGACCGTGCCCGGTCTGGCCCTGTTCTACGGCGGCCTGGTGCGCAGCAAGAACATGCTGTCGGTGCTGATGCAGGTCATGGTGACGTTCTCGCTGATCGTCGTGCTGTGGTTCCTGTATGGCTACAGCCTGGCCTTCACCGAGGGCAATGCCTTCATCGGCGGCTTTGACCGCCTGTTCATGAAGGGCATCTGGGACAACGCGGCCGGAACCTTCGCCAATGGCGCGACCTTCAGCAAGGGCGTGGTCATTCCGGAGATCGTCTTTGCCGCCTTCCAGGCCACGTTTGCCGGCATCACCGGTGCACTGATCGTGGGCGCGTTTGCCGAGCGCATCAAGTTCTCGGCCGTGCTGATGTTCATGGCGCTGTGGTTCACCTTCAGCTACGCACCGATTGCGCACATGGTCTGGTTCTGGATGGGCCCGGACGCCTACACCGCCAAGGAAGTGGTCGATGCCATGAACGCCAAGGCCGGTTACCTCTGGCAGTCGGGTGCGCTGGACTTTGCCGGCGGCACCGTGGTGCACATCAACGCCGCCGTGGCCGGCCTGGTGGGTGCCTACATGGTGGGCAAGCGCATCGGTTACGGCAAGGAATCCATGGCACCCCACAGCCTGACGCTGACCATGGTCGGTGCCTCCCTGCTGTGGGTGGGCTGGTTCGGCTTCAACGCCGGCTCGGCACTGGAAGCCAACGGCTTTGCGGCACTGGCCTTCATCAACACCTTTGGCGCCACCGCCGCTGCGGTGCTGGCCTGGTCGGTGGGCGAGGCGCTGCACAAGGGCAAGTCGTCCATGCTGGGTGCGGCATCCGGCGCCGTGGCGGGCCTGGTGGCCATCACCCCGGCGGCTGGTAACGTCGGCATCGGCGGCGCCTTGGTGATTGGCACCGTGGCCGGCTTCGTCTGCCTGTGGGGCGTGACGGGCCTGAAGAAGATGCTGGGCGCCGACGACACGCTGGACGTGTTCGGTGTGCACGGCGTGGGCGGCATCGTGGGTGCCCTGCTGACCGGCGTGTTTAATTCGCCCTCCTTGGGCGGCCCCGGCTTTGTGGCCGACTGGGTGACGGCGACCGGCGTCACGGCCGCGGACTACTCCATCGCGTCGCAAGTGTGGATCCAGGCCAAGGCCGTGCTGACCACCGTGGTCTGGTCGGGTGTGGTGTCGGTGGTGGCCTTCAAGCTGGTGGACCTGACCATTGGCCTGCGGGTGAGCGAAGAAGACGAGCGCCAGGGCCTGGACATCACCTCCCACGGCGAGACCGCCTACAACCGCTGAGTACCGATGCTGCCCCGGGGGGGCAGCGTTACGAACCTGTTTCGAACCGGTGGAAACCGTGGCCCGACAGAACTTCGGTTCTGCCGGGCCACTTTTTTGCCGGATCCCGGTGCACAATTTCACCTGACAGCGCCCAGACCGTCCCGGCCCTTCAACCCGAAAGCACCCACCATGCATTCCCCGCTGACCCTGCACTGTGCCGACCTGTTGTGTGAAATCAAACCCGAGCTGGGCGGCTGCATTGCCGGCCTGTGGCTGAGGGACGTGCCGGTGCTGCGCTCCACCCACGCGCCCGCGCTGCATTCGGTGCGCCAGTCGGCAAGCTACCCGCTGGTGCCGTTTTCCAATCGGGTGGGCCACGCCTGCCTGCAGTGGGCGGGCACCGACCACCCCCTGGTGCGCAACTGCGAGCCCGAACCCCACGCCATCCACGGGGTGGGCTGGGAGCGGCCATGGACCGTGCTGGAGTCCAGCGCCACCCTGGCACTGCTGTCCTATGAACACAAGGCCGACGCTGCCTGGCCGTTCGATTTCGACACCTCGCAGGCCTTCAAGCTGGAGCCGGGCGCCCTGGAGCTGAGCCTCTCCATCACCAACCAGTCGGTGGTATCGGCCCCAGTGGGGCTGGGCTGGCACCCCTACTTTGTCAAGCGGGCCGACAGCCGCATCCGGTTTGACGCCACCGGCCGCTGGGACATGGGCGAAGACATGTTGCCCACCGGGCGGCGGGCCAGTACCGGCTTGCAGGCCGACTGTGCCACCCTGACGGTGGACCACTGCTTTGACGGCTGGAGCGGCGTGCTGCACCTGCAGGACGCGGTGCTGCACACCCGCGTGGCCTCCAGCCTGAGTCGCCTGGTGGTGTACACCGCGCCCGGGCGCGACAGCATCGCCATCGAACCCGTCAGCCACGTCAACAACGCCTTCAACCGCCTGACCCACACGGACGCCACGGCCCAGGAACTGGGCGTGTGCATCCTGCAGCCGGGGCAGACGTTTTCGTGCGACATGCGCATCGAAGTGGAGCGTGTCTGATGCCCTGGCACACCTTCAGCTCCGCCACCTATGCGTTGGGCGAATCCCCCTTCTGGCACCCGCAGGAGCAGACCCTGTACTGGGTGGACATACCCGGCAAGCAAGTTCTGCGCGCCAACGGGTACACCGGCGCCGTGCAAGCCTGGGACATGCCCAGCGAGCCCGGCTGCATCGCGCCGGCAGCCAGCGGCGGCCTGGTGCTGGCCTTGCGCCACGGCGTGTTTCGCGCACGCCAGTGGGGTGGCCCGCTGGAGCCCCTGGTCACGCTGCCCTACGACCCCGCCACCGTGCGCGCCAACGATGGCAAGTGCGATGCCCTGGGGCGCTTCTGGGTGGGCACCATCGACGAAACCAAGACGCACGACGCCGCAGCGCTGTATTCCATCGACTGCCGGGGCGGACGCGTCCCGCAGGTGGTCTGCCATGCCCGCAATGCCCTGACCGCCAACGGACTGGCCTGGAGCCCCGACGGGCGCACCCTGTACTGGGCCGACACGCCCCGCCACGTGGTGCATGCCTGGGATTTCGATGCCGAGGCCAACACGCTGACGGCGCACAGCCCCTTCCAGCAGTTCCTGCCCAAACCGGCGGATTGGCAATTCGACCGCCCCGGGCAGCCCGCGTACGGCGGGCGCCCCGACGGCGCGGCCGTCGACGTACAAGGCAACTACTGGGTCGCCCTGTACGAGGGGCAGCGCGTGTGCCAGTTCGCGCCCGACGGCACGCTGCTGGCCGCCTACCCCACGCCCGCCCAGTGCCCCACCATGCCCTGTTTTGGCGGCGAGGACCTGCAGACGCTGTACCTCACCACCGCGCGCCATGGCCGCAGCGCCGCCGAGCTGCAGGCCTACCCCCTGTCGGGGGCCGTGTTTTCCCTGCGGGTGGCGGTTCCGGGCCTGCCCGTCCTTTTTTTTGCCGATTGACGGGCGGCGCCTGCGGGTTTGCGATATTCCCGCCCATGCGGGGCGCGCGTCCCTTACCATTGCCACATGCCCTCCATGGAATCCACACGCTCCCATCTTGCCGACCGCGTTCGCGCCGCCGTGGTCGACCGCACCCCGCTGCGCATCCGCGGCGGGGGCAGCAAGGACTTTTATGGCCGCAGCCTGGAGGGCGAGGTGCTGGACACCACCGGCCTGGCCGGCATCGTCAGCTACGAGCCCAGTGAGCTGGTGGTGACGGTGGGGGCGGGCACGCCCCTGGCCGAGCTGGAAGCCGTGCTGGCCGCACAGGGCCAGTGCCTGCCGTTTGAACCACCGCACTTTGCCTGGTCCGGCGCACGCCAGGCCACGGTGGGCGGCATGGTGGCAGCCGGCCTGAGCGGCCCGGCGCGCGCCAGCGCAGGCGCGGTGCGGGAATTTGTGCTCGGTCTGCAGATGGTCAACGGCCGCGGCGAGTCACTCATTTTTGGCGGCCAGGTCATGAAGAACGTGGCCGGCTACGACGTTTCGCGCATGCTGGTGGGCAGCATGGGAACCCTGGGGCTGATCACCGAGGTCTCGCTCAAGGTGCTGCCGGTGGCGCCGGCCGAAGCCACGCTGGTGTTCGAGCTGGACCAGGCGCAGGCCCTGGACTGCCTGCACCGCTGGGGCGGTCAGCCCTTGCCGCTCAACGCCAGCTGCTGGGTCCGCGACGACACCGACCCCCGCGGCGCGCGCGACCTGCTGTTTGTGCGCCTGCGCGGCGCCGTGGCAGCCGTCGAGGCGGCCTGCCGCACGATGCTGGCCGGGCAGCCCGGCACCCGCATGGACAACGCGCAGGCGTCAGGCGACTGGCAGCTGTGCCGCAACCAGCAACTGCCCTTTTTCACGCAGCCACCGGCGGCGGGCCACGTGCTGTGGCGCCTGAGCGTGGCCCAGACTGCGCCGGTGCTGTCCCTGCCCTGGCCGCAGCTGGTGGAGTGGCACGGCGGCGTGCGCTGGCTGTGGGCGCCGGTGGATGCCGGCGCGCAGCTGCAGGCGCTGGCCCGCGATCACGGCGGTCATGCTACGCTTTTTGTAGCTGCCGGCGCAGTATCTACGGGTTCTGCGGATCGATTTGCCACGCAAAACCCGGCACTCATGGCGATCCAGCGCCGCCTCAAGGACACCTTCGACCCGCAGGGCATTTTTGGCCCTGGCCGGCTGTTTGATTTTTCCAGCGCCTCCAGCCATGCAAACCAACCTCGCCCCTGAGTACCAGAACACGCCCGATGGCCGGGCCGCCGAGGCCATCCTGCGCAAGTGCGTGCACTGCGGGTTCTGCACGGCCACCTGCCCCACCTACCAGTTGCTGGGCGACGAGCTCGATGGCCCGCGTGGGCGCATCTACCTGATGAAGCAGGTGCTCGAAGGCCAGGAGCCCACGCGCAAGACCCAGCTGCACCTGGACCGCTGCCTGACCTGCCGCAACTGCGAAACCACCTGCCCCAGCGGGGTGGACTACGGCCACCTGATCGATATCGGCCGCAAGCTGGTGGACGCCAAGGTGCCCCGTCCGGCGACGGAAAAAGCGGTGCGCTGGGCGCTGAAGGAAGGCCTGCCATCACCCCTGTTCGGCCCAGCCATGCAACTGGGGCAACTGGTGCGCCCGCTGCTGCCGGCCAGCTTGAAAGCCAAGGTGCCGCCCAAGCAGGACGCCGGCGCCTGGCCCACGCGGACGCACGCCCGCAAGGTGCTCATGCTGGCGGGCTGCGTGCAGCCGGCCATGGGCCCCAACATCAACACCTCCACCGCGCGGGTGCTGGACGCCGCCGGCATCCAGACCGTGGTGGCGGCCCAGGCGGGCTGCTGCGGCGCGGTCAAGTTCCACCTCAACGACCAGGACGGCGGCAAGGCCGAGATGCGCGCCAACATCGACGCCTGGTGGCCCTACGTGCAGGACGGCAGCGTGGAGGCCATCGTGATGAACGCCTCGGGCTGCGGCGTCACCGTCAAGGAGTACGGCCACATCCTGCAGGACGACGTGGCGTACGCCGACAAGGCGCAGCGCATCAGCGCGCTGACCCGCGACCTGAGCGAACTGCTGCCCGAACTGGTCCCGGCGCTGAAAGCCGCGCAGCCGGGGCTGGCCGACGCGGTGGCGCGCACGGCCACCGCCCTGGCCTACCACCCGCCGTGCACCTTGCAGCACGGCCAGAAGCTCCGGGGCGGCGTGGAGCAGTATCTGGGGGAGCTCGGTTTTGACATTCAGGTGGCCCGCTGCGAGGCCCACCTGTGCTGTGGCTCGGCGGGCACCTACAGCGTGCTCAACCCCACGCTGTCGTACCAGTTGCGCGACCGCAAGCTGGGCCATCTGGGCGCGTTGCAGCCGGACGTCATCGTGTCGGCCAACATCGGCTGCATCACCCACCTGCAAAGCGGCACCGAGACGCCGGTGAAGCACTGGGTGGAAGTGCTGGATGCGGCGCTGTCCGCGGCGTGACGCTGTACGGATTGTTTTTGTCTGAAAGACCTGTCGTGTAAGGTCCGTTGCGTATGAGAGACTATCTTGGTCGTTTCAAGGATTGGCGCCAATCGGCTCAGGCAGAGCACGATAGCGTGTCCGACGAGGCGCTGATGATCAACATGCACCGACTCCGGTGGATGGCTTCTGTGGTCGCCGCGCTCACCTTGGTTTTGGGGGTGTCTTACTGGCTGGGCACGACCGGTCCGACGTCGCGCGAAGTTGCCTGGGGCCGGTTGCATGCCTGGGCTGATTTCAGCATGGCTTTTGTCTTTACGCTGGTAGGCTGGGCCGCGCACCATGTGATCAAGCAGGGCCGCGCTACGCCGGCGGCGCAGCTGCTGGTCGTCCTGACGGTTGGCTGGACGCTCGGGGTCACGATTGTGATCACCACGATCGACCAGATGTTCTTGCCGGGCATTACCGCGTTTTTGTTTGGCAGCATCACCATTGGCGCCGTGCCCTTGATGCGGCCCAGGCTGTCACTGTCGATGTTTCTGGTCGCCTACGTCGTGCTGTACAACGCGCTGCCACTCACCCAGCATGACTTGGTGCTGCTGCATCTTGGCCGGGTTACCGGTCTGGCGGCGGTCGTACTGAGTTTCTTTGTGTCCGTGGTGCTGTGGCGTCAGTTCACCGCCGACATCTTGCTGCACAGGGCGCTCCAGCACAGCAACGCTGCGTTGACGGCAGAACAGAACGACCTGAAAGGGCAGACGCGACATGACGACTGACCGTTTCCGCTTCCGGGAGTGGTTGCAGACGGTGCGCAGCGAGCACGACAGCGTGACCGACGCGGTCGTGATGGTCAACATGCGCCGGCTCCGGTTGATGGCGCTCGTGGTGAGCCCGTTGACCCTGGTTCTGGGCGTCTCTTATTGGCTGAGTGCCAGCGGCGCAGATCCGCACGTGGTCGCGTGGAGCCGCGGGCACGCCTGGGCCGATTTCAGCATGGCCGGTGTCATGGCGTTGCTGGGGCTGGGGGCACACCATGTGCTCAGGCTGGGTCACCCGGTGCCCCTGGCGCGCGGGCTGATCCTCTTGACCACTTTCTGGACGCTGGGGAACACCATTGTGACGAGCACATTGGACCAGTTGTACTCGCCTGGCATTACTTCATTTCTATTTGGCAGCATCCTGATTGGTGCGGTGCCCCTGATGCGGCCCAGGCGGGCATTGCCGGTGTTTTTGGGGGCTTACGTCCTGCTGTATTACGCACTGGCCCTCACCCAGCATGACTCGGCCCTGCTGCACATCGGGCGGGTGAACGGTCTGGCGGCGGCCGTGTTGAGCTTCTTCGTGTCGGTGGTGTTGTGGCGCCAGTCGACCGCCAACATTCTGCTGCATATGGAACTCAAGAGCATCAACGATGCGCTCAAAAACAGCAACGATGCACTGGCGGCGAAGCAGGGTGAGCTGGAAATGCTGGCCCAACACGATGGCTTGACCGGCCTGTACAACCGCCGGACATTCACTCTGCTGGCGCAGGAGGAACTGGCTCGCGCCCGTCGCTATCCCAGCGATACGGCTGTCATCATGGCGGATATTGATTTTTTCAAGAAAGTCAACGACGTGTACGGACATCCGGCGGGAGATGAAGTGCTCAGGAACATGGCCAATTGCCTGTCTAGCAATGTGCGCGGCAGCGACGTGGTGGCACGCATCGGTGGTGAGGAATTCATGGTGCTGCTGCCCCAGACATCCATCGAAGAGGCCTACCTGTTGGCCGAAAAGCTGCGCATCCGGGTGCAGGAATCACCCGCACGCGTGGGTGACCTGCATATCCCCATTACCGCCAGCTTTGGATTGACCGGCGTTTCGGCCGGGCAATCCGTCAGCGTCGATGAACTCTATACGGCAGCAGACAACGCCTTGTACGGTGCCAAGCACCAGGGGCGCAACCGGGTGGTCATTTGCGCAGTCGGTCAAACACTGCAGCCTTCGGCCTGAACTTCACGAGGTGCTTGAAGGACGCTGGCCCGAGCGTCTGCCAGGGCAAGGGGGGGATGGCGCGTGATCAGCCCGCCAGCACGGCTTCAATGTCGCCGGCCAGGCTCTCGGGGGTGTCGGTGGGGGCATAGCGGTTGATGACCTGTCCGTCGCGGCCCACCAGAAACTTCGTGAAGTTCCATTTGATCGCCTTGCTGCCCAGCAGCCCCGGGGCTTCCTTGGACAGCCACTGGTACAGCGGGTGGGCGTCGGCCCCGTTGACGTCGATCTTGGCCATCATCGGAAAACTCACGCCGTAGTTGAGCTGGCAGAACGCGGCAATCTCGTCGTTGCTGCCCTTGTCCTGCGCGCCGAACTGGTTGCAGGGAAAGCCCAGCACCACCAGCCCCCGGGCGCCATAGGTCTTGTGCAGTGCCTCCAGCCCGGCGAACTGCGGCGTAAAACCGCAGGCGCTGGCCGTGTTGACGATCAGCAGTGGCTTGCCCTGGTAGCGGCTCAGTGGCACGGACTTGCCGCCAATGGTCAGGGCTTCGAAGTCGTAAACGGAGGTCATGGGCAGGTGTCCGGGGTGCAGTGGAGAAGGGGCCACCTTAGCACCGCTGGAAAACACTTGCAGCGGTGTGTTTTTGCTGGGAAGATAGCCGCACCATCCGAGTGCGTGCGCCGCCGGGCGCCGCCCCCAAAAAAATACAAGGAGCCCAGGTGGTCACGGAAATCAGGCCCTCGCGGTGGTTGGACCGCATCCGGGCGCTTGCACAAGCCTATCGGGCGGTGCAGGGCGAAGCCACTCGGGAAACGCTGCAGCGCTTTCGCGCCTTGCTGCTGGGTGCCGTGCCGCTGCACGGTGCGTTGGCCTGGTGGTTCGGTCAGTACCAGGCGCCCCCCGGCCGGCCCGAGATGCAGCGCTGGGCCGATGCCCTGAGCCCCTTGCAGATGGCCATGGCGGTCGTCCTGCTGCTGCTGGGTGGGTTGGCCCATGCCCTGCTGCGCCGCCAGCACCGCGCCCGTGCGGGCGCGGTGCTGCTGCAGGCCGTGTTTTGCCTGGTGTATCTGGCGTTTGGCGCGCTTGCGGCCATCCTGGATGTGGGCGTGGGTAACGGCATTGCCACCTTCATGCTGATCTGCGCGGGCATTGCCGTGCTGTCGCTGATGCGGCCGGCCCTGTCCTTCACGGTGTTCGGTCTGGCCTTCCTGGTGTTCTGGCAGATGTTGCAAGGCGCTGGGGTGGACGCCCGGCTGCTGCCCAGCCTGCAGGTCCAGGCCATTTCGGCCGTGCTGATGGCGCAGGTGGTGTCGGTCATCATCTGGCACCAGTACGCCGGCACGGTGGTGTTGCGCCGCCAGCTCAGCCGCAGCAACGAAGCCCTGGTGGCCAAGCAGCGGGAGCTTGAATTCCTGGCCGAACGCGACGCGCTGACCGGCCTGTACAACCGGCGCGAGCTGATGCGTCTGGCCGAGTTCGAGCTCAGTCAGGCGGCGCGCAGCCCCCTCACCACCTGCCTGGTGATGGTGGACCTGGATTTCTTCAAGAAGATCAACGACCAGCATGGGCACCCCGCCGGAGACGAAGTCCTCAAGCAAGTGGCCGCCCTCCTGAGCGCCGGGGTGCGCGCCAGCGATGTGGTGGCCCGCATGGGTGGTGAGGAGTTCATTGTCCTGCTGCCCAACACCTCGCAGGACGGAGCTATCGCGGTGGCGCAGAAGCTGCGCCAGACCCTGCGGGCGCAGCCGCTGAAGGTGCCGGTGCAGGGGCGCACCCTGCTGCTGCCGGTCACGGCCAGTTTCGGTGTCAGCAGCCTGGGTGAAAACCAGCGCGCCTCGGTGGACGCCCTGTACACGGCCGCTGACCAGGCCCTGTACGCCGCCAAGCAGCAGGGGCGCGACCGCGTGGAGTACGCCGCCCCGCAGCTGTCCGGCGACCTGCCCGAGCGCACCGAGTCGCGCGGCTAGCGGCCCTTGACTGGTTCGGGGGTGGGTGTGAACGATGCGGCCGACAGCAGCGCGGCCAGCAGGATGCAGGCGCCCCCGACGAGGATGCGCGGCGTCAGCGTGCCGGCGTCCAGCAGCACCGCCGAGGTGCTGGCAAACACCACTTCGGACAGCATGATGACGGAGCCGACACTGGCGCTCAGGCGCGCGGCGCCGTACTGCAGCCCGAAGTTGCCGGCCAGGAACAGCAGGCTCATGCCGCCCACCCAGGTCAGCCACGTGGGGCTCACCGGCGGCAGCGCATTCACCAGCCCCTGCGTCTGGCCCAGCAGGGCGGCCAGTGTGGCCATCAGCGCGCCGCCGCAGAACATGGCCAGCATGCCGACGGTTGCCGGCAACTGGTTGAGCTTGCGCAGCATCACGTTGGTCAGCGCAAAGCAGAAGCCGCCCATCAGCGCCAGGGCGTCCACCGCGGTGTGGGGCCAGGGCCAGGGGGAATGCGGGGTCTTGAGCACGATCACGACGCCGGTCAGGGCCAGGGCCAGACGCCCCAGGGACGCGGGGGTGGGTTTTTCACCCAGGATCGGCCAGGCCAGCACCACCACCCAGGCGGGCATCAGGTAGAACAGCAGCACCACGCGCACCACGTCGCCCACGGTCACGGCCCAGTTGAACCCCACGTTGGTCAGGCCGGCGGCCACCAGCAGCACCCACAGGGCCGGGAATTGCCGCAGGGCGCGCCAGGCCGCAGGGTGCAGAACGGTCAGGCACAGCAGGGCCACCAGGTAGACCAGGGCGGTGGACCACAGGGGGTGCACGCCTAGCCCCTGCAACTGCCGAAAGGGCCACCACGACACGCCCCAGGCCAGGGCGTTGCCGATGAGGCCCAGCGCAGCCAGCGCGCTAGCCATGCAGGTTGTCGTTGCGGGCCATGTCCAGCAGGTTGGCCACTTCGGCCGGGTGCGTGGCGCAGTTGTGCCGGTGCCAGCGTTTGATGACCCACATGAACCCCGCCACCACCACGCCGAAGACGGTGATGGCGCCAAAGGCCGACAGGCCCATACCGGTGGAAAAACTGTAGAACGCGCCCAGGCCCAGGATGCAGGCCTGCTCGTTGAAGTTCTGGACCGCGATGGAGCGCCCCGCCCCCATCAGGTTGTGGCCGCGGTGCTGCAGTAGGGCGTTCATCGGCACCACCAGGAACCCGCCGAGCCCGCCCAGCAGCACCAGGAAGGGGGCGGCGACCCAGACGTTGGTGATGAAGTTCAGCAGGATCACCAGCACCCCCATGGCAATGCCCAGCGGCAGCACCTGGGTGGCCTGGTCCAGCCGCATGCGCAGGGACGCCACCACGGCGCCCACCGCGGTGCCGATGGCCACCACACCCACCAGCGCCGACGCCTGGGTCACGCTGTAGCCCAAGGCGGCAGCGGCCCACGCCAGCACGATGTAGCGCAGGTTGCCGCTCACGCCCCAGAACAGGGTGGTGGTGCTGAGGGATATCTGGCCCAGCCGGTCCCGCCACAGCCGCAGGTTGCAGTGCCAGAAGTCGGGCAGCAGGGTGATCAGGTGGCGGGGCAGGGGGCGCATGGGCACGCCGGTCAGCGGGATGCGGGTGTTGAACCAGGCCGCCAGAATGTAGACCAGAATCAGCACACTGATGGCGGCCTCGGGCGGGGTTTCGATGCCGGTGTCGATGAACGGGAAGTCAATTGACAGCAGTGCCGACGAGACGGCGTGGCTGACCAGCTGCCCGCCCAGCAACACCCCCAGGATGATGGAGGCGATGGTGAGGCCTTCGATCCAGCCATTGGCCTTGACCAGCTGGGAGGCCGGCAGCAGTTCGGTGAGGATGCCGTACTTGGCCGGCGAGTAGGCGGCGGCGCCCAGGCCCACAATGGCGTAGGCCATCAGCGGGTGGCTGCCGAACAACATCATGAGGCAGCCCACGATCTTGATGCCGTTGCTGTAGAGCATGACCTTGCCCTTGGGCATGGCGTCGGCAAAGGCGCCCACAAACGGCGCCAGCACCACGTAAAACAGCGCGAACATGGGCACCAGGGCGGCCTGCTGCCATTCGGGGGAGCCACTGCTGCGCAGCAGTTGCACGGCTCCCACGAACAGGGCGTTGTCTGCCAGCGAGCTAAAAAACTGCGCCGACATGATGGTGTAAAAGCCGCGTTTCATGCGTGAAGGGTGCGCGCACTAGCCTGGCTAATGCGTCGGATAATGTAGGGTGTCTCCAGACGTGTTGTGGTTATAGCATGTCCGGCAATGCCAAAATCCGGTCCGTTCCCGTCCTACCCACCGCCATGCCCCGTCCCATCCTCGCCACCGTCCACACCTCCGCGTTTCGCAACAACCTCGATGTGGCCCGCCGTG
Source organism: Rhodoferax sp. (assembly GCA_019449595.1). Lineage (GTDB taxonomy): Bacteria > Pseudomonadota > Gammaproteobacteria > Burkholderiales > Burkholderiaceae_C > Allorhodoferax. The sequence continues at coordinate 20,794 of JAGRPL010000005.1, forward strand.
CCGCGCCGGATGCGCGCGTCTGGGCCGTGGTGAAGGCCAATGCCTATGGCCACGGCATCGAGCGGGTGTTCGAGGGCCTGCGCGGTGCCGACGGGTTCGCCCTGCTGGACCTCGACGAGGCGCAGCGGGTGCGCGACCTGGGCTGGCGCGGCCCCATCCTGCTGCTCGAAGGGGTGTTCGAGCAGCGCGACCTGGAGGTGTGCTCCCGCCTGGACCTGTGGCACGCCGTCCACTGCGACGCCCAGATCGACATGCTGGCCGCGCACAAGACCAACGTGCCCCAGCGCGTGTTCCTGAAGATGAACTCGGGCATGAACCGCCTGGGCTTCACGCCCGGGCGCTACCGCTCGGCCTGGGCGCGGCTCAACGCGCTGCCGCAGGTCGACGAAATTTCGCTCATGACCCATTTCAGCGACGCCGATGGCCCGCGGGGCGTGGCGGCGCAGATGGCGGTCTTTGCCGCTGCCACCCGCGACCTGCCGGGGGAGCGCACCCTGAGCAACAGCGCCGCCACTCTGCGCCACACGGTGGACCCGGACCAGGCGGCAGCGCATCCCGAGGCGCTGGTGGTGTCGGACTGGGTACGTCCGGGCATCGCCATCTACGGCAGTGCCCCGGACTACCCTGAACACTCCGCCGCCCACTGGGGGTTGCAGCCGACCATGACGCTTGCTGCAAAAATCATAGCTATGCAGGCAATTGATACGGGGGCTTGCGTCGGATATGGCTCCCAATTCGTGGCCGAACAGCCGACCCGCGTGGGTGTCGTGGCCTGCGGCTACGCCGACGGCTACCCCCGCATCTGCCCCACCGGAACGCCGGTGCTGGTGGACGGTGTGCGCACCCGCACCCTGGGGCGCGTCAGCATGGACATGCTGGCCGTGGACCTGACCCCGGTGCCCGAAGCCGGGCCCGGCAGCGAGGTCACGCTGTGGGGCCGTGCGGCCAACGGCGCCTGGCTTTCGATAGACGAGGTGGCCGCCAGTGCCCAGACGGTGGGCTACGAGCTGATGTGCGCCCTGGCGCCCCGGGTGCCGGTGGTGGTGGCCGCGTGAAGTACGTCCCCATCCCCATCGCCATGCTGGAAATCGGGCGGCCGCTTCCCGTGGACGTGTGGAGCCCGTCGGGGCAATTGCTGCTGCGCAAGGGCCAGCCGGTGCAGTCGGCGCAGCACAAGGAGCGCCTGCACGCCCACAACGCGGGCTCCACGCCCAACGATGCCTGGGCCTGGCAGCGCGCCTACGAGCGCATGGTGCACACCATGATGCGCGAGGGCGTGGATCTGCAGACCATTGCCAATGCGCCCATGCCCAGCGAGATTCTGCAGCGCGATTACATCGCCGCCGAAGAGCTCAACGGCGGCTGGCTCGATTTGCAGGAAGTGCTGCGCGGCATCCTGTACCAGGGCGGTCTGGCCATCAGCCCCTTGCGGCGCCTGGCCGGCATCGAGAAAAAGGCCGTCGAACTGCTGCGCGCGGACACCGACGACAGCCTGTTCTGCCTGTTCCAGGCGCTGACGGACAACACCCTGGGCTACTGCGCCACCCACGCGCTGCTGTGCGCGGTGGTGTGCGAGCTGACGGCGAAGAAGCTGGGGCTTGATCCGCTGCTGCGCCGCTCGCTGTTCAATGCCGCCCTGACCATGAACATCGGCATGGCGCGCGAGCAGGACAGCCTGGCCCGCCAGAGCACGGCGGTCACCGACTGGCAGCGCACGCTGATTCGCGAGCACCCCTTGCGCAGCATGGAAATCCTGAGCGCCATCGGCATCAGCGACCCGGACCAGCTTGACATCGTGCGCTGGCACCACGCCGTTGAATCCGAAGAGGCCGTACCCCACACCCTGACCGCCCGGCGCATCATCGGCATGACGGACGGTTTCGTGGCCAAGATGGCCGCGCGCAAGACGCGGTCGTCCCTTTCGCCGGTTTCGGCCGTCAAGTCCATGGTGCTGGGCGTGGAAGGTCCGACCGTGGGGGTGGGTTCGGCCATGGCGCAGGCTGTGGGTTTTTACCCGCCCGGCAGCTACGTGCAGCTGGCCAACGGCGATACGGCGGTGGCGGTGCAGCGCGGCGAGCGGGCCAACACGCCGTGGGTGGTCAGCGTGGTGGACAAGGACGGCATGCCCGTGAGCAACTACATGGCCAAGGACACCGCCAACCCCGCCAACGCCATCCTGGCCCCGGTCAACTTCGAGAGAGTCCGGGTGGCCATCAGCCTGGACAAGATCCGCAAGGCCAGGGACCGCATCCGGCGCTAGGTAGCGGTACTGGCAATTGGTATCTGTATTTTTATACAGTATTATTGCTGCATGGCCAAAGACAAAACCATCTACACCTGCACCGAATGCGGGGGCATCAGCCCCAAGTGGCTGGGCAAATGCCCCAGCTGCGCGGCCTGGAACACCCTGGTCGAGTCGGTGGCCGAAGCCGCTGCACCCGCCAAGAACCGTTACAGCTCCCAGTTCCAGGCGCTGGCCAAAACGGCCGAAGTCGCCACGCTGGCGGACATCGAGGCCACCGACGTGCAGCGCACGCCCACCGGCCACGAAGAGCTGGACCGGGTGCTCGGTGGGGGCATGGTCGAAGGAGGCGTGGTCCTGATCGGCGGCGACCCGGGTATCGGCAAGTCCACCCTGCTGTTGCAGGCGCTGGACTCGCTGCAGCGCAGCGGGCAATCCACCCTCTACGTGACCGGCGAGGAGAGCGGCGCCCAGGTGGCCCTGCGTTCGCGCCGGCTCGGGCTGGAGGCCTCGCAGGTGAAGGTGCTGGCCGAGATCCAGCTCGACAAGATCCTGGCCACCATCGACGCGCAACAGCCCGACGTGGCCGTGATCGACTCCATCCAGACCGTCTACTCCGACCAGCTGACCTCGGCCCCGGGCTCGGTGGCGCAGGTGCGCGAGTGCGCCGCGCACCTGACGCGCTGCGCCAAGGCCAGCGGCACGGCCATCGTGTTGGTGGGGCACGTCACCAAGGAAGGCGCCCTGGCCGGGCCACGCGTGCTGGAGCACATGGTGGACACCGTGCTGTACTTTGAAGGCGACACGCACAGCAGTTTCCGCCTGGTGCGCGCCATCAAGAACCGCTTCGGCGCCGTCAACGAGATCGGCGTCTTTGCCATGACGGAAAAGGGCCTCAAGGGGGTTTCCAACCCCAGCGCCATTTTCCTGAGCCAGCATGCCGAGCCGGTGCCCGGCAGCTGTGTCATGGTCACGCTGGAGGGCACCCGGCCCCTGCTGGTCGAGATCCAGGCGCTGGTCGACAGCGGCGGTCCCAGCCCGCGGCGCCTGTCCGTGGGCCTGGACCGCGACCGCCTGGCCATGCTGCTGGCCGTGCTGCACCGCCATGCCGGCGTGGCCTGCATGGACCAGGACGTGTTCGTCAACGCCGTGGGCGGTGTGCGCATCAGCGAGCCGGCGGCCGACCTGGCGGTGCTGCTGGCCATTACCTCGTCCTTGCGCGGCAAGTCTCTGCCCAAGGGGTTCTTTGCCTTTGGCGAGGTGGGGCTGGCCGGCGAGGTGCGCCCGGCCCCGCGTGGGCAGGAACGCCTCAAGGAAGCCGCCAAGCTGGGCTTTAGCGTGGCGGTGGTGCCCAAGGCCAATGTGCCCAGGAAGCCGATCGACGGCCTGACCATCCACGCCGTGGAACGGGTGGAGCAGGCCATGGACGTGGTGCGCGGCCTGGGCTAGGGCGTGCCGGCGGTCGTAAAATCGGCGTTTTAAAGACCCCGATCCCAAGGACCACACCGATGAGCTCTTTACCTCCCTCCATGGCCGACCGCGACGGAAAAATCTGGATGGATGGCCAGATGGTGGACTGGCGCGACGCCAAGATCCACGTGCTGAGCCACACCCTGCACTACGGCTGTGGTGCGTTCGAGGGCGTGCGGGCCTACAACACCGTCAACGGTACGGCCATCTTCCGCCTGCAGGACCACACCGAGCGCCTGTTCAACAGCGCCAAGATTCTGCGCATGAAGATCCCGTTCACCCAGGACCAGCTCAACGAAGCGCAGAAGGCCGTGGTGCGCGAAAACAAGCTGGAGAGCTGCTACCTGCGTCCGCTGGTGTGGATTGGCGACAAGAAGCTGGGCGTCTCCCCCAAGGGCAACACCATCCACGCCATGGTGGCCGCCTGGGCCTGGGGCGCGTACCTGGGCGAAGAGGGCATGAAACGCGGCATCCGCGTCAAGACCAGCAGCTACACGCGCCACCACGTCAACATCACCATGACGCAGGCCAAGGCCGTCAGCAACTACAGCAACTCGATCCTGGCCAACATGGAAGCCACAGATGACGGTTACGACGAGGCTCTGCTGCTCGACTCCTCCGGCTTTGTGTCCGAAGGCGCGGGGGAGAACATCTTCATCGTCAAGAAAGGCGTGGTCTACACGCCCGACCTGTCGGCCGGCGCGCTCAACGGCATCACCCGCGACACGGTGCTGGCCATCTGCAAGGACCTGGGCCTGGACCTGGTGCAAAAGCGCATCACGCGCGACGAGGTCTACATTGCCGACGAAGCCTTCTTCTCCGGCACTGCCGCTGAAGTGACACCGATCCGCGAACTCGACCGCCTGGAGATCGGCAGCGGTTCGCGAGGCCCCATCACCGAGAAAATTCAGAACGCGTTCTTTGACATCGTCAACGGGCGCAATCCCAAATACGCCCACTGGCTGACGAAAGTTTCCGCATGAGCAAGAACACCATTGAACTCCTGGCCAAAGACCTCAACCCCCAAGGCGGGGTGTTCTGTCCCAGCCCGCTGGCCCACATGCAGACCTGGAACACCCACCCCAAGGTGTACCTGGACGTGGCGCACACCGGCGAAGCCAAGTGCCCGTACTGCGGTACGGTGTACCAGCTCAAAGCCGGCGAGCATTTCGCAGGCCACCACTGAGCGTGACGCGTTCGCTGGTCATTGCCCCCCAGTGGATTGGGGACGCGGTGATGACCGAGCCGCTGCTGCGCCGCCTGCACGCGCGCGGCGAGGTGCTGACCGTCGGTGCCCTGCCCTGGGTGGCGCCGGTGTACCGCGCCATGCCGCAGGTCGCCGAGGTCATTGAGTTTCCGTTCGCCCACGGCGGCCTGCAGTGGCAGGCCCGGCGCCAGCTGGCCCGCACCCTGCGGGGGCGCTTTGACGTGGCTTACGTCTGCCCCAACTCCCTGAAAAGCGCGCTGCTGCCCTGGTGGGCCGGCATTGCAAAACGGGTGGGTTACCGCGGCGAGGCGCGGCTGGGCCTGCTTACCCACCGCCTGCCCAATCCGCCCAAGGGGGAGCGCCCGCCCATGGTGGCGTTCTATTCGGCACTCAGCGGCGAAGCCGGTGTGGCCGGCGACCGGCCCGCGCTGCAGCTCGATGCGCCCGCCGTGGACACGGCCTTGCAGGCGCTGGGCCTGCAGCGCCAGGGCTACTACGTGTTTGCTCCGGGGGCCGAATACGGCCCGGCCAAGCGCTGGCCGGCGCAGCATTTCGCCGCGCTGGCGCAGCAGCTGCCGCTGCCGGTGGTGCTGCTGGGGTCGGGTAAGGAAGCCGCCCTGTGCGCCGAGATTGCGCAGACCGTGCACGCTGCACGTCCGGGGCACTGCCTGGACTGGGCCGGGCGCACCTCGCTGGACCAGGCCCTGGCCGCCATTGCGGGGGCGCAGGCGATGGTCAGCAACGATTCGGGCCTGATGCACGTGGCGGCGGCCTTTGGCGTGCCACAGGTCGCGCTGTTCGGTTCCTCCAGCCCGTTGCACACGCCGCCGCTGAGCCCGAAGGCGCAGGTGATCTGGCTGAAGGACGACGCCGCCTACCAGCCGCCGCTGGACTGCGCGCCCTGCTTTGCGCGGGAATGCCCCCTGGGCCACACGCGTTGCCTGGTGGACATCCAGCCCGAGCGCGTGCTACGGTTCTTATAGCTATATACGCATACTGGTTGCCGTTTGCGGGTGTTTTTGACCTGAAATTCAACGGGTAACCGGTGCGGGGCCGCCGGTCATGCCCGCCTGCCAGGCGGTGACGCGGTTGCGTCCGTTGCGCTTGGAGTGGTACATGGCGGCATCGGCGCGGGCCAAGCTCTCGCCGATGCCCGACACGTCGGCTTCCAGCACGCTCACGCCCAGGCTGATGGTGAAGGTGATGCTATCCGTGCCGGTGGGAACGTCCTGCAGCGCCACCGTCTCGCGCAGGCGCTCGGCCAGCGCCAGGCCGCCCTCCAGGCTGGTGGCGGGCAGCAGCAGGGCAAACTCCTCGCCACCCAGGCGGCCTGCCATGTCGTCCAGGCGCAGGCTGCCCAGCAGCAGCCGGGCCAGGTGCTTGAGCACCCGGTCGCCGATGGCGTGGCCCCAGGTGTCATTGACTTTCTTGAAGAAATCGATGTCGAGCATCACGACCACGCCGCTGGGGCGGCCTTCCTGCCGGATGGCCTCCAGCTCGCCGGTCAGGCGGGCCATGAAGGAGCGGCGGTTGGGCAGGCCGGTCAGGGGGTCGGTGGTAGCCAGCCGCTCCAGGGTGGATTCGCGCCGCTTGCGATCGGTGATCTCATGCACCAGCCAGAGCAGCCCCAGGTTGTCGCTTCCCTGCGCCAGCGGCACCCGGTGGATTTCAAACGCCCGGCCGTCCGGGAAGCTGTGCTCGACGCTTTGCGCGGCGTCCGTTGCAAACAGGTCCGCGGGCGGCCGCAGGGAAAACAGGGCGTCCACCGCTTCTGCGGTCAGGATGCCTGTCAAGGCCTCCTGGGGCTGGCCGACCAGGCTTTGCGGAGACTGGGTCAGCTGCAGCAGGTCGCACAGGGTCTGGTTGACGGCGATCACGCACCCGCTGGCCCGGTCCTGGATCAGCACGCCGCCCGGAAAGCGCGCGATGATGGCGGTGAGCCGCTGCTGGGCCACGGACAGGGCGGCCTCAGCGCGGTGCCGGTCATCGGTGTCGAAAATGGTCCAGATCACCGGACCATCGGGGTCCTGCGGATCGAGCAGCGTGCCGTGCATGTCAAACCAGCGCGTCGCCCCGTCGCCCACCCGCAGTTCCCACTCCTGGCGGATGGAGCCTCGGGCGCGCAAGGCCGGATAGAACGCGCCAAAGGCCTGGAATTGCGCCTCGTCCTTGTGCAGCATGCGAAAGCTCTGGCCGGCCAGGGTGGTGCCGGCGATGCCAAACAACTCGACGGCGCGGGCGTTGGCCATGGAGATGCTGCGCTGGGGCGTGGTCAGGATGATTGCCGCCGCGCTCTCGTCGAGCAGGGCGCGGCGCAGCTGGGTCTGCGCCACGCGCTGGCTGATGTCGGTGTGGGTGCCCATCATCCGCACGGGTCGGCCCTCCACCGTGTCCGTGACATCCCCGCGCGATTCGACCCACAGCCAGCCCCCGGTGGTGGTCTGCAGCCGGAATTCGCAGCGGTAGTCTTCGCCGTTCTGCAGATGAGCGCTCAGGTGGCGCTGGTAGCGGTCCTGGTCGCTCGGGTGGATCCATCGCCGCACGGTGTCCTCGTCCAGTGCCATGGTGGCATCCGTGTAGCCCAGCATCTCGCAGCAGCGCCGGTCCCACTGTATGCGGTGCGTGACCAGGTCCCATTCCCACAGACCGTCGTGGGTGGCGCGCATGGTCAGGCGCAGGCGTTCCTCGCTGGCGTGCAGGGCCTCCTGGATGGTCCGCTCCTGCGTCACGTCATGGATGTAGCCGTGCCACAGCACACTGCCGTCGGGTTTGCGCTCCGGGTTGGCCGAGCCGTGCAGCCAGCGCACGGTGCCGTCGGTCAGGCGCACGCGGTACTGGCTGTCCCAGGTCGTCAGTTGCGCGGTGGCTGCGCGGACTTCGTCGCGCACACGCTGTGCATCCTGCGGATGCAGCAGCTGCAGCGCGGCCTTGCCGTTGAGCCCCACCTCCGCCGCCGACACGCGGTGTAGGCCGTAGATGCCCGGGCTCATGTAGGGGAAGAGCGAGCTGCCGTCCGGTTGCACCCGGAACTGGAACAGGGCCCCCGGTATCTGGGCCACCAGCTTGCGCAGCCGTTCCTCGCCGGCCTCCAGCAAAGCCTGGGTCCGGTGCTTCTGCCACGTCAGCCAGGCAATGGCGATGGCACCGGCCAGGATCAGGGCGCTGCTCAAGCCATTGCGCAGCAGGCTGGCGCGCACGGCGGGCGCCAGGGGTTCCAGGGCCGCCGCCTTGTCCAGGCCCACGCTCACCAGCACCGGAAACGGGCCCACGCGGTTCCAGGCGTAGTAGCGCTCCACGCCGTCCACCGCGGCCACGGTCTCGTAGGCGCCACGGGTTTTGGCCGGGTCGCGCAGGAACTCCCGCTGCGGGAGGTCCGAGGTGCCCAGGACGGCGGCCTCGTCCCGGGAGCGGGCCAGGTAGGCACCGTCGTCGCGCAGCAGCAGGATCACGTCGCGGGGTTGGTCCAGGATGTCCTGGAAAAAACCCGACAGGTAGGCTGGCGATACCGATACCACCACCACCCCGGCAAACTGGTCGCCGACCCGCATGGCGCGGGAGAACTGGATCGCCCACTGCCCGGATACCCGGCCCAGCAGGGGGTGGCTGATGTACAGGCCCGACTGGCGGTTGTGTGCATGGACGCGGAAATGCTCCCGATCCTGGATGGAGGGCAGGGGCTTGCGGGACGCCGCCGGTTGCAGGCTGGAATACACCACCCGGCCCTGCCGGTCGGCCACGGCAATCTGCAGGATGGACCCCTTGGGGTAGGCCTGCAGTGCGGTCTGGACGGCCAGGGCAAAGCCGCTGGCGTCCGGCTCCAGGTACTGCGCCACCAGGTTCTGCGTGGCAAAGTCCAGCCCCGAGAACAGGGTGTCCACCTGCACGGCCATGGACTTGGCCATCTGCCCGGCCCGCAACCGGGTCTGCTGCTCCAGGTCCTGCTGCTGTGCCCGGTGTCCACTGAGCAGCTGACTCCAGTACACGCCCAGCAGCAGAACGACCAGCAACAGACCCCACCCGATTCGTTGGGTGAAGGGGTCATGGAGTGCCTGGAACAGGCGCCGCAGAAATTTCCAGAAACCGGGCATGGCGGCCATTGTCATGAATGGCCCCGGGGGGGACTTGTGAATCCGCAAGCTCTGCCGGCAAAAAAAAAAGCCACCCGAGGGTGGCTTTGTAAAAGTCCCCCGAGAGGGACGTCGTTGGAACTGTAGGAAGCCGGCCTATTGGCTGGCCGGGCTTCGATCCTTTTGAACTGTGACAGCAGTTGGAGCAACTTTAGGGGCTCTGCTGCCTTTGCGGTATCCCCCATTCGGGTGAATTTGCGGCCTTTTTTGTAAGAAAAACCAACCAAACGGTCAAAAACAGCCCCCGCAGGCGGCCGGACCGGTCATTCAGGCGCTTTGCATGGGCAGCCGGATCTCGAAGCAGGCTCCCACCGGTTCCTGGTTGCGGCAGCTTACCGACCCGCCGTGGCGCTGGGCGATGGACTTCACCAGAGCCAGCCCCAGGCCCACGCCGCCGTCGCGCTCGGAGGCGCCGGGCAGGCGGTAGAAGGGCTCAAAAATGCGTTCCTGCAAGGCTTCCGGCACGCCGGGGCCCTGGTCGCACACTTGGATGACGGCGTGCGTGCCCTCCTGCGCCAAACGCACCGTCACGTCACCGGCGGCGTAGCGGTGCGCGTTCTCCAGCAGGTTGCGCAGGGCCCGGCGCAGCAGCTTGTTCACGCCGGGCACCAGCAGGGGTGCGCCAGCGGTGTTGGCTTCCAGGGTGGCGCCCGTGCGCGCGCATTCCTCGGCCGCCAGGCCCAGCATGTCCACGGGTTCTACCGTGCCCAGATCGGCTTCCTTGGCGTCCAGGCGGCTGGCCAGCAGGATTTCGTCGATCAACTGGTCGAGCTCCGCGATGTTGCGGGAGATCTCGTCCCTGGCCGTGGTGTTGGGGGCGCTGCCCAGGAACTCCAGTCCCATGCGGATGCGCGTCAGGGGCGAGCGCAGTTCGTGCGAGGCATTGGCCAGCAGGGATTTCTGCGAAGCCAGCAGGGCATCGCGGGCCTTGACCAGGGTCTCGATCTGCTGCGCGGCATGGTTGAAGCGCGAGGCCAGAAACCCGACCTCGTCGTCGCCGCCCACCGGCACGCGCACACTCAGGTTGCCGTCGCCCCACTGTTCCACGCTGTGCTGCAGGGCTTCGAGCCGGCGGGTCAGCCGGCGCACGATGGGGTAGGTGGCCAGGGCCACGGCCACGGCCACCAGTCCGAGGGTCCAGAGGAATCCGAATGGCGCGCGCCAGGACGACTGCGGCGGGCGCGGCAAATGCAGGTGCATGGTCTGGCCGTCCTGCATGTGGACTTCGAACTGGGGGCCGTTGCCCCACCGGTTGCGGCTGTCGGCGTCGCCCGCGTCGCCGTCGGCGTCTGCCGCAGCGGGGCCGTTAGGCGCCTGTGCGCCGGGCGGGCGGGCGCCCATGACCCAGCCGGGCGCGCCGGGCGGGCGCCCCATGCGCGAGACGCCGCTGCCGATGATCTCGCCGGCCTGGTTGCGCACCACCACTTCCCGCAGGGGGGGCTCGGCCGCCATGCGCCAGGCCCAGCCCACCAGCAGGGTGAGCACGGCCACGGCCAGCACGACGGCCAGCCAGATGCGCACATACAGCTTCTGCAGGAGCATGGTCAGTCCTGCTGGCGGGCAAATACATAACCCACGCCGCGCACCGTGAGGATGCGCTTGGGGTTCTTGGGGTCGGCCTCAATGGCGGCGCGGATGCGGCCCATGTGCACGTCGATGGAGCGGTCGAAGGCGTCCAGTTCGCGGCCCCGCACCGCTTCCATGATCTGGTCGCGGGTGAGCACCCGTCCGGCGCGCTCGGCCAGGGCGACCAGCAGGTCGAACTGGTACGAGGTCAGCTCGCATGCGTCCCCGTTGACCGATACGGTGCGCGCGTCGCGGTCAATGGCCAGCGTGCCGAACTGCAGGGTCTGGCTGCCGGCCACCGGGCCATCCACCTTGCGGCGCAGCACGGCGCGGATGCGCGCCAGCAGCTCACGCGGCTCAAAGGGTTTGGGCAGATAGTCGTCGGCACCGATTTCCAGGCCGATGATGCGGTCCATGGCGTCGCCCTTGGCTGTCAGCATCAGGACCGGCGTCTGCGACAGCGGCGGGGGCAGGGCGCGGATGCGCCGGCAGACCTCCAGGCCGTCGATGTCGGGCAGCATCAGGTCCAGAATGACCAGATCGACCGGCGTGCCGTCGGTCGGGCTGCCGAGTTCGGCCAGGCCGCCCAGGCCGTCGCCGGCGTGGCGGACGGTAAAACCGGATTGCTCCAGGTACTGCGCCACCATGGCGGCCAGGCGGGCATCGTCCTCAATGATCAGCAGGTGTTGGCTCATGCGCGCAGTCTATCCCGCGGCATGGCGGTGCGTATGAGCGCCACCTGTCGCCACGGTAAAGTTGGGTAAACGCGCCCGGGCGGTGCGTCGCTCGCGTGGCCACCGGCAGCGGCACCTTATTTGCTATGAAATCAGGAGCTGCCTACGCATTGTCCACGCGGTCTAATGCCGGAATTGCCGCATACGCCAGAGCAACATCAGGAGCAGCAGAGGTGGAATGGCGGTCAGGCCGGTCGCCACAAATGCCGTGGCGTAGGCGCCGAGCAGTCCGTAGGCGGGCGTGAGTGTTTCCACCGCGATGCCCGAAAACCCCTTCAGGAACTTGCCGAGCAGGGCGTAGGTCGAGGACAGCATGGCGTACTGGGTGGCGGTGTAGCCCAGGCTCGTCAGGCTGGACATGTAGGTCACCAGCGCAACGCCGGCGAAGGACTGGGCAAATGCGTCCAGCGTCATCACGGCCGCAAAAACCGACGCGTCGGGGTAGACGCTGAGCAAGGCGAATGCCGTAGTGCCGAAGCCTTCGAGCACAAGCCCGGTGACTAGGGTCGGCAACAGGCCCAGGCGCACGGCGCTGAGGCCGGCGGCAGCAATGCCGAGGAAGGTGGCGACTAGGCCGAAGGAGCCACGGACCCAGGCGACGGTGTCCTTGGAGAGGCCGAGGTCGTGGTAATACGGGTTGTACATGGGCCCCATCACGAAGTCGGGCAGGCGATAGAGCGCCACCATGAGCAGAATCACGAGCCCGGCGGTCTTGTGCTTGGCGAAGAAGTCAACGAACGGGCCGATGACGGCATCCAGCAGGCCGCGCAGGGTCCACAGTGGCGGTTTTTTCTGCAGCACCCCGTCGGCCCGCGCCGGCTCGGAGGCGAACAGGGTGGCCAACGTGCACAGCGCCATCAGCACCGCCATGCCCACGTACGACATGGCCCACCCGATGCGGGCCGCCGCGGCGATGATCAGTGCGTCGGTGACCAGCAGGGCCATGCGGTACCCGAGTTGCGATGCCGAGGTCATCAGCCCCACTTCGTCGGCGTCGGATGCCGCCTCGATGCGCCAGGCGTCGATGGCGATGTCCTGCGTGGCCGAGGCGAAGGCCGTCAGCAGGGCAAAGGCACCGATCGCCGCCAACCCGCCCGCCGTCCCGACAGCGGCCATGCCCAAGAGGCCGACGGTGACCAGAATCTGGCATAGCAGCATCCAGCCGCGCCGCCGGCCCAGACGACCCAGCAGCGGCACGTCGATGCGGTCCACCAAGGGAGACCAGTACACCTTGAAGGCGTACGCGAAGCCGACCCAGGAGATGAAGCCGATGGCGACCAGGCTGGTACCGTCGTCCCGCAGCCAGTAGCCAAAGGTGTTGGCGGTCAGCAAAAAGGGCAGGCCCGAGGCGAAGCCCAGCGCCATCATGACTGCGACCTTGGGTTGCCTGAGCTCGCGCAGCACCTCGATTGCGGAGCGTTTGCGACGCTCGGGGGTGTTGGTCACGGTTGCGGGAGGGGTGTCCAGCGACGACTTGTCAGCCAAAGAAGGGGTGCCGTGCGTTGGTGTGCTCATGCAGGAATAATACCGTCATGACATTGGACTCTGATCGCGCCCCGGGGCCCGAACCCCGGCGACTTTTCTCACGGCGCCTGGCGTGGGCGGTGGCACTCGTGCTGGGCGTTGCGCTGGCGCCAGCCCACGCCCGCGAAGGGGTGGAGGTGGGCGGAAATTCGGCGTTTTCCAGGCTGGTGCCGGCCGAGCAGGTCGAGCGCTCGGCAACGCAGCAATACGCCCAGATGCTGTCGCAGGCCAACGGCCAGGATGCCCTGGCGCCTGCGGACAACGCGCAGCTCAAGCGCCTGCGCGCGATTGCCCAGCGCATCATCCCGTTTACCGCGCCGTGGAATGCCCGGGCCCGGCAATGGCGCTGGGAGGTGAACCTGATCGGCTCCAGCCAGATCAATGCCTTCTGCATGCCGGGGGGCAAGATTGCCTTCTACAGCGGCATCCTGCAAAAGCTCCAGCTGACGGATGACGAGGTGGCCATGGTCATGGGCCACGAGATCGCCCATGCCCTGCGCGAGCATGCGCGCGAGCGCATGGGCAAGAGCGCCGTGACGCACGGCGCGGCGCGCATAGGCGGGGCGCTGGCGGCGCTGTACTTTGGCATCGATGCCCGGCTCACCGACAGCCTGGCCAGCGGTGGCGCCAACCTGCTGACGCTGGAGTTCAGCCGCCAGGACGAGTCCGAGGCCGATCTGGTGGGCATGGAGCTGGCGGCGCGGGCCGGTTTTGACCCCCGTGCCGGCGTCAGCCTGTGGCGCAAGATGGGGGCCGCCAACCGCTCCGGGACGCCCCAGTGGTTGTCCACCCACCCGGCCGGCACGACCCGCATCGCGGACATCGAAGCCAACCTGCCCAAGGTTCTGCCTCTGTACGAGCGGGCCCGTGCCCGCACCGGCGCCGCTCCCCGGCCGTGAGGCCGCCGGGTTTACGCGGCGCTGCGCGGTGCCGTACGCAGCCGCAGGGTGCCTTCGGCAACCAGCAGCGCAACGGCTAGCCAGATCGGTCCATAGGTGAGCCATTCGTGGGCGCCAATGCGTTCCCCGAGCAGGAGTGAGACGCCCACCAGCAGGACGGGCTCCACGTAACCCAGCAGGCCGAACAGGCCAAGGGCCAGGTGCCGGCTCGACAGCATGTAGAAAGCCAGCGCCGCGGCGCTGATGATCCCCAGCACGGGAATGAGCAGGTACAGCCATGGATGCTGGCGCAAGACGGTGGTTCCACCGCCCGCGGCGACAAACCACAGCGCAACCGGCAAGGCCAGCACCATGTCAAACCACAGGCCGCCCAGGTGGTCTAGCCGCATTTGGCGGCGCAGCACAAAGTACACGGGGTAGCCCAGCGCCACCAGCGCCGAGGCCCAGGACAGGCTGCCCACCTGGACCAGCGCGTGGGCCACGCCGGCCAGGGCACTGGCGACGGCCAGCTTCTGCCAGGCGGACAACCGTTCCTGGTAGACCAGCCGCCCGGCCAGGATCAGGGTGAGCGGCAGCATGAAGTAACCCAGTGACACATCCAGCGCCCGGTTGTGCAGGGGCGCCCACAGGAACAGCCACAGCTGTACCGCCAGCAGCACGGAAGACAGAGGCAGGATCAGCCACAGGCGGCGCTCGTGGCGCACGCGGTCCAGGGTGGCGCGCACCAGCTTCCATTCACCGGTCGCGACCAGGAAACCGGTCATGACCGGGACCGTGAGCAGCAGGCGCCAGCCGAATATTTCTTCGCCGTTCAGCGGTGTGAGCAGCGAGGCGTAGAAGTACATCGCGCCAAACAAGCATGACGCGGCAACGGAGTAGAAAACGCCGGACGTCACAGCGTGAAGTCGTAGGCAACCGTCAGCGGCGCATGGTCGCTGAACTTCTCGTCCTTGTAGATGGAGGCCGACCGGGCGCGCTGGCCCAGGCTGGCGGTCGCCAGGTGGTAGTCCAGCCGCCAGCCCACGTTCTTGGCGTAGGCCTGGCCGCGGTTGCTCCACCACGTGTAGCAAGCGTCGGTGGCGGTGGGCTCCAGCTGGCGGTACACGTCCACCATGCTGCCATCGGTCAGCAGCTGCGTCATCCAGGCCCGCTCTTCCGGCAGGAAGCCCGAGTTCTTTTTGTTGCCCTTGAAGTTTTTCAGGTCCATTTCCTGGTGCGCGATGTTCACGTCGCCGCAGAGGATGAATTCACGCTCGGCCTTGAGCGCTGCCAGGTGGGGCTGGAATTCCGCCAGGAAGCGGAATTTGGCCTGCTGGCGTTCTTCGCCCGACGAGCCGCTGGGAAAGTAGGCGCTGATGATGGACAGCTTGCGCTGCGGCGTGTCAAAGCGCAGTTCCACGTAGCGGCCTTCGGCGTCGAACTCCGACGAACCGTAGCCGATGCGCACGTCGCTGGGCGTGTGGCGGGTGTAGACGCCGACGCCGGAATAGCCCTTTTTCTCGGCGAAGTGGAAGTAACCCTGCAACCCGGACAACTGCTCGAAGCGTCCGGCCATGTCGGGTGCCTGCGCCTTGACTTCCTGCACGCAAATACAATCAGGCTTTGCCTGCGCAAGCCAGGCTTCCAGCCCTTTGCTGGTGGCGGAGCGGATGCCGTTGAGGTTCAGGCTGGTTAACTTAAACAAGGAATTTCCCATGTCGGAACAAGACCCGTTGGCCCTGGATTTTGTGCAGTTTGCGGAGGAATGCGGGGTGCTGCGCTTTGGTGAGTTCAAGACCAAGGCGGGTCGCATGAGCCCGTATTTTTTCAACGCCGGCCTGTTTGATGACGGGGCCAAGCTGGGGCGCCTGGCTGAATTTTATGCGCAGCGGCTGCTGGCCAGCGGTATCGCATTCGACATGATTTTTGGCCCGGCTTACAAGGGCATCCCGCTGGCGGCGGCCGTTGCGGTGGAGCTGGCGCGCCAGGGGCGCAACGTGCCGTTTGCTTACAACCGCAAGGAAGCCAAGGACCACGGCGAAGGCGGAACGCTGGTGGGGGCACCGCTCAAGGGTCGGGTGCTGATCGTGGACGACGTGATGTCGGCCGGCACCGCCACGCGCGAGTCGATTGCCATCATCCAGGCGGCGGGCGCCACGCCCCATGCGGTGCTGATTGCCCTGGACCGCCAGGAAAAGGCCACCGAAAACGGCCAGGATGTGGCCTACAGCGCCGTGCAATATGTCCGCAACCAGCTGGGGCTGCAGGTCTGCGCGATTGCGAAGCTGGAGGATTTGATGCACTATCTGCACCAGCGCGGTGGCGAAACCGTGGGCCAGGAGTACCAACGGGTATTGGCCTATCGCCAGCGGTATGGTGTGGACGAAGGGTGAGCATGAAAATAACAAATGGCGGCATGGCGTGGGTCATGCTCGCCTGTGCCGGGTGCACGGGGGTGGTATGGGCGCAAAGCCCGCCGGTGATTTCGGGTGTGTATACCTGTGTGGATGCCAAGGGCCGCAAGCTGACGGCGGATCGGCCGATCCCCGAATGCACCGACCGCGAGCAGCAGGTGCTGAACCCTAGCGGAACCGTGAAGGCCAAGGTGGGCCCCACGCTGACGGCGCATGAGCGCGCCGAGCTGGAGCGCAAGGAAAAGCTGGCCGTCGAGGAACGCGGGCGGCTGGCCGAAGAGAAGCGGCGCGACCGGGCACTGCTGACCCGCTACCCCAGCAAGGCGGTGCACGACCAGGAACGGGCCGAGGCCCTGGCGCAGATCGGGGTGGTCATCAAGGCCGCCAGCAACCGGCTCGACGAATTGGGTCGCCAGCGCGCCGGTATCGACGGGGAGATGGAGTTCTACAAGAAGGACCCCAACAAGGCCCCGGCCTATCTGCGCCGGCAACTGGAAGAAAACATCCAGAGCCAGGCGGTGCAGAAACGCTTCATCGCCGAGCAGGAGGCCGAAGTCCGGCGCGTCAACCTGCGCTTTGACGACGAGCTGGTGCGCCTGCGCCAGCTGTGGACCACGGTGGCGCCCGCCGCCAGCCGCTAGTTCAACCCGCCAGTTTGCGGCGCAGCAGGTCGTTCACCTGCTGCGGGTTGGCCTTGCCCTGGCTCGCCTTCATGATCTGGCCGACCAGGGCGTTGAGCGCCTTGTCGTTGCCAGCCTTGAACTCGGCCACGTTCTTGGCGTTGGCGGCAATCACCGTATCGACGATGGCCTCCAGCGCGCCGGTGTCGTTCATCTGTTTGAGGCCCTTGGCGTCGATGATGGCGTCCACGTCGGAGCCGTCGCCGGACCACAGAGCGTCGAAGACCTGCTTGGCGGCGTTGTTGGAGATGGTGTTGTCGACAATGCGCCCGATCAGGGTTGCCAGCTGCGCCGGCTTGACGGGTGCAGCCGCAATGCCGATGTCTTCGGTGTTGAGGCGGCGTGACAGCTCGCCCATGACCCAGTTGCTGGCCAGCTTGGCCTGGCTGCAGGCCTTGGCGGTCTCTTCGAAGTAGGCGGCAATCGCCTTGCTCTGCGTGAGTTGCGTCGCGTCGTACTCCGGCAGGCCGTAGTCACGTACGAAGCGCTCGGCCATCACGCGCGGCAATTCGGCCATCAGTCCGCGTACCTGCTCGATCCATTGCTCCGAAATGCATAGCGGTGGCAAATCCGGATCGGGGAAGTAGCGGTAGTCGGCGGCGTCTTCCTTGGTGCGCATGGCGCGGGTTTCGCCGGTGTCGGGGTTGAACAGCACGGTGGCCTGTTCGATGGCGTGGCCGTCCTCGATTTGCTCAATCTGCCAGCGCACCTCGTAGTCGATGGCCTGCTGCATGAACTTGAAGCTGTTGAGATTCTTGATCTCGCGCCGGGTGCCCAGCGGTGCCCCAGGTTTGCGCACCGAGACGTTGGCGTCGCAGCGAAACGACCCTTCCTGCATGTTGCCGTCGCAGATGCCGATCCAGGTCACGATCTTGTGCAGCTCCCTGGCGTAGGCCACCGCTTCGGCGCTGGAGCGCATGTCGGGCTCGGTCACGATTTCCAGGAGCGGCGTGCCGGCACGGTTCAGGTCGATGCCGGTCTGGCCGATGAAGTCCTCGTGCAGCGACTTGCCGGCATCCTCTTCCAGGTGGGCGCGCACCAGGCGCACCGATTTCTTCTCCCGCGCTGCATCGGCGCCCTTGCCGGTTTCGAGGAAGAATTCGATCACGCCGCCCTGCACCACGGGAATCTCGAACTGGCTGATCTGGTAGCCCTTGGGCAGGTCGGGGTAGAAGTAGTTCTTGCGCGCAAAGATGCTGCGCTCGGCGATGTGCGAGTTGACCGCCAGCCCGAATTCGATGGCACGTTCCACGGCGCCCTTGTTCATCACCGGCAGTGTGCCCGGCAGGGCCAGGTCCACGGCGCAGGCCTGGGTGTTGGGCTCGGCACCGAAGGCGGTGGAGGCGCGGCTGAAGATCTTGCTCGCGGTCGACAGCTGGGCGTGCGTCTCGAAGCCGATGATGACCTCATAGCCCTGCACCAGCGGGCCGGTCGGGCGGCCCTGTTGTTGTGCTTCAAATGTGTTCATGGTCTCGCTCATGTCAGACGCCCTCGGGCTTGCGTGCGTGCCAGTCGGTGGCCTGCTGGAAGCGGTGCGCGGCATTGAGCAGGCGCGCTTCCTGGAAATAGTTGCCCAGCAGCTGCATGCCAACGGGCATGCCGCCTTCGCCAAAGCCCACCGGCACGCTCATGCCGGGCAGGCCGGCCAGCGAGCCGGGCAGGGTGAAGATGTCGGCCAAGTAGTCGGCCAGCGGGTCCTTGTGCGCGCCGATCTTCCAGGCCACGCTGGGTGCCACCGGGCCGGCGATCAGGTCGCAGTCCTTGAACGCGTTCTGGAAGTCGTCGGCGATCATGCGGCGGATCTTCTGCGCCTGCAGGTAGTAGGCGTCGTAGTAGCCGTGGGACAGCACATAGGTGCCGATCATGATGCGGCGCTTGACCTCGTCGCCAAAGCCTTCGGCGCGGGTCTTCTTGTACATGTCGGCCAGGTCGGTGTAATCCTTGGCGCGGTGGCCGAACTTCACGCCGTCAAAGCGGCTGAGGTTGGAGCTGGCCTCGGCCGGCGCGATGATGTAGTACACGGGAATCGACAGCTCGGTGCGCGGCAGCGTGATGGGCACCAGCTTGGCGCCGAGCTTTTCGTATTCCTTCAGCGCCGCGTCAATGGCGGTGCGCACGTCGGGGGCCAGGCCTTCACCAAAAAACTCCTGGGGGATGCCGATGCGCAGGCCCTCGATGGAATCGTCCAGTTTTTGCGAAAAGTCCTCGGCCGGCAGGTCCAGCGAGGTCGAGTCGCGGTCCGGGTCGGGTCCGCACATGGCCGAGAGCAGCAGGGCGCAGTCCTGGGCCGAGCGGGCCATGGGACCGGCCTGGTCCAGGCTGGAGGCAAAGGCGATCATGCCGTAGCGCGAGGCGCGGCCGTAGGTGGGTTTGATGCCGGTAATGCCGCAAAACGCGGCCGGCTGCCGGATCGAGCCGCCGGTGTCGGTGCCGGTGGCGGCCGGTGCCAGGCGCGCGGCCACGGCTGCCGCGCTGCCGCCCGATGATCCGCCGGGAATGCGGTCACGGCTCCAGGGGTTGCGCACCGGGGTGACGGTTTGGCTGCCCACGGGCGCAATGGCGGAGTTCTCGTTGCTCGAGCCCATGGCGAACTCGTCGCAGTTGAGCTTGCCCAGGGTCACCACGCCGGCGTGGGCCAGGTTGGCGACCACGGTGGCGTCAAACGGCGACTGGTAGCCCTTGAGCATGCGTGAGCCGGCGGTGGAGGCGAAATCCTGGGTGACAAAGATGTCCTTGTGGGCGACAGGCACGCCCTCCAGGGCGCCGGTCTTGCCCTGGGCGATACGGGCGTCCGCGGCGCGGGCTTGCGCCAGCGTGGCCGCTTCCTGGATGTCGACATAGGCGCCAAGGTCCGCGTGGGTGCGGCTGCGGGTCAGGAAATGTCCGGCGAGTTCCACCGCAGACACCTGCTTGGCGCGCAGTGCCTGGGCGAGGGCATGGACGCTCAGGTCATGCAGGTCCTGGGAGGCGAGGGGGTTGGATGCAGTCATCGTGTGGTTTTCAAATTATTCAATTACCTTGGGCACCAGGAAGAGGCCGTGCTCGACCGCTGGTGCGCTGCGCTGGTTGGCTTCACGCTGGTTGGGCTCGCTGACCCGGTCTTCGCGCAGGCGCAGGGCCATGTCCGACAGCACGACGACCGGATGGGCCAAGGGGGTGATTCCGGTGGTGTCCACCGCCCGCATTTTTTCCACGATGGTGAAGAAATCGTTCATCTGCGCGAGCATGCGTTCACTCTCGGCGGGCTCGAGTTCCAGGCGTGCCAGATTGGCGATGCGCGCGATATCGGAAGATGTCAGGGACATGGTGCGTGTAGAGTTGAAACCAATGGTAAATCGGGCCTGATCGGGGGGCGCGGGAGGCGCCATTTGCAGGCAATGGGTTATTATCCTGCCTTTGGCAAAGAGCTTGCGAAAACGCATATCTTGACGTCAAACTGACGCTTTTTTAACGATAGAACCGTGGTGGTGGCAGGCCGAAGCGCCTGCGACGCCCGAGAGGATGTGTGATGTTTGAATCATTTCGTCGGTATTTTTCTACCGACCTGGCTATCGACCTGGGTACCGCCAACACCCTGATTGTGGTGCGCGGACAGGGCATCGTCCTGGACGAACCCTCGGTCGTCGCCATCCGCCACGAAGGCGGTCCCCAGGGCAAGAAGACCATCCAGGCCGTGGGCAAGGAAGCCAAGGCCATGCTGGGCAAGGTGCCGGGCAACATCGAAGCCATCCGCCCCATGAAGGACGGCGTGATTGCCGACTTCACGGTGACCGAGCAGATGCTCAAGCAGTTCATCAAGATGGTGCACCCGCGCGGCGTGTTCAAGCCCAGCCCGCGCATCATCATCTGCGTGCCCTGCGGCTCCACCCAGGTGGAGCGCCGTGCCATCCGTGAATCGGCGCTGGGCGCCGGTGCCAGCGACGTGTACCTGATCGAGGAACCCATGGCCGCGGCCATCGGCGCCGGCCTGCCGGTGTCCGAGGCCCGTGGCTCCATGGTGGTGGACATTGGTGGCGGCACGACCGAAGTCGGTGTCATCTCGCTGGGCGGCATGGTCTACAAGGGCAGTGTGCGCGTGGGCGGTGACCGGTTTGACGACGCCATCATCAACTACATCCGCCGCAACTACGGCATGCTGATCGGCGAGCCGACGGCGGAGTCGATCAAGAAGCAGATCGGGTCGGCCTTCCCCGGCAGCGAAGTCAAGGAAATGGAAGTGCGTGGCCGCAACCTCAGCGAAGGCGTGCCGCGCAGCTTCACCATCTCCAGCAACGAAATCCTTGAGGCCCTGACCGATCCGCTCAACAGCATCGTGTCGGCGGTCAAGAATGCGCTGGAACAGACCCCTCCCGAACTGGGTGCCGACATTGCCGACCGCGGCATGATGCTCACCGGCGGTGGCGCCCTGCTGCGCGACCTGGACCGCCTGCTGGCCGAAGAAACCGGTCTGCCGGTGCTGGTGGCCGAAGATCCGCTGACCTGTGTGGTGCGCGGCTGCGGTATCGCACTGGAGCAGATGGACCGTCTGGGCTCCATTTTCACCAGCGAATAAGCGTCGGATACAGCGATGCCACTTGGTACGCTGGACAGAGATCCTCCCCCCTTCTTCCGGCAGGGCCCTTCGGCCATGTCGAAGCTGGCTGTGTGCAGCGCCCTGGCGCTGTTTCTCATGGTCGCGGATGCCCGGTTCAAGGTCATGCAGCCCTTGCGCGCCACGCTGGCGGCCGTGTTGTATCCGGTGCAATGGCTGGCCCTGCGTCCGGTCATCCTGTTCCAGGACGGCAGCCAGTACTTCACGTCCCTGTCGACCGCCAAGGCGGCGCAGGAGGAAGCCCTGAAGCAACGCAACCTGCAGTCGCAGCGTGCCCACCAGGTGGAGCAGCTGACGCTGGAAAACGTGCGCTTGCGCAAGCTGATGGGGCTGCGCGAGCGGCTGCAGTCACCGGCCACCGCGGCCCAGGTGCTGTATGACGCCGCCGATCCCTACAGTCGCAAGGTCATCATCGACAAAGGCATGGCCGACCACATCGGGCTGGGCTCTCCCGTGCTGGACGAATACGGCGTACTGGGGCAGGTCACGCGGGTCTATCCCCTGGTGAGCGAGGTGACCCTGCTGACCGACCGCGACCATGCCATCCCCGTGCTCAACACCCGTACCGGTGCCCGTGGTGTCGCCTTTGGCGATGTCTCCATGCACGCCGATGCCATGGAGTTGCGTTTCATGGCCGCCAATGCCGATGTGGTCGCGGGCGATCTGCTGACGACCAGTGGCGTGGACGGCGTGTACCCGCCCGGCCTGCCGGTGGCACGGGTGGAAAAGGTGGAACGCCGGGTGGATGCCGCATTTGCCCGCATTTACTGCGTGCCGACGGCCCTGGTGGCGGGGGCGATGCACGTGATGGTGCTGGAACCGCTGGCGTCCCAGATGCCCGCGCGTCCGCCGGCCGAGGTTGCGGCGCCGACCGGCAAGCGCGGGGTGGCCAAGTGAGCGGCACCGGTATCCGTCTTACCCTGCGGGAGTTGCACCCATGATCATGCGTCCCGGCCAGCAGCTGCTGCTGCCTGCCAATCCCCTGTTCATCTGGGGCAGCCTGGTTGTCGCGCTGCTGCTCAACATGCTGCAGAACATGGGCCTGTGGGGGCGCGCCGCGTGGAGCCCGGACCTGCTGGCGGTGACGCTGGTGTTCTGGACCGTGCACCAGCCCTTGCGCATCAGCATTGGCGCGGCCTTCGTGTTCGGGTTGCTGATGGACGTGCACCAGGGCAGCCTGCTGGGGCAGCATGCCATGGCCTATACGGTGCTGAGTTTCTTTGCCATCACCATCCACCGGCGCCTGCTGTGGTTTACCGTGCCGTCGCAGGCGGCGCAGATTTTCCCCCTGTTCGCTGCGGCGCACGGCGTGGAGCTGCTGCTGCGCATGGTGGGCGGCGGCACGTTTCCCGGGTTCTGGATGTTGCTGGCGCCGGTGATCGAGTCGGCGCTGTGGCCAGTGGCCAGCGTGGTGCTGCTGGCACCCCAGCTGCGTGCGCCCAACCCGGATGCCAATCGGCCGCTGTAGCCCGATATGACTGAGTTACGCAACGTCGAGGCGGACCTGGCGCGCTTTCGCACCCGCGTGTTTGCGTTGAGCGTGGTGGTTCTGGTGTGTTTCGGCTTGCTGGTGCTGCGTCTGGCCTACCTGCAGATCGTGCGCCACGACGACCTGCGCGCCCAGGCGGAGAGCAACCGGACCTCGATTGTTCCCATCGTGCCCAACCGCGGCCTCATCCTGGACCGCAACGGCGTCGTGCTGGCCAGCAACTACTCCGCCTACACGCTGGAAATCACGCCGTCGAAGACCAGTGGCTGGGAGCAGACCGTGGAGGACCTCTCCACCGTGCTGGACATCACGCCCCGTGACCGGCGCCGTTTCAAGAAGCTGCTGGAGGAGTCCAAGAGCTTCGAGTCGCTGCCCATCCGCACCCGCCTGACCGACACCGAGGTCGCGCGCTTTGCCGCCCAGCGCTTCCGTTTTCCCGGGGTGGAAATCAAGGCGCGCCTGTTTCGCAGTTACCCCTACGGCGAACTGGCCAGCCACGTGATCGGCTACATCGGGCGCATCAACCAGGCGGAAAAAGAGAAGATCAACGACTCCGACGACCAGGCCAATTACCGTGGGACCGAGTACATCGGCAAGCTGGGTATCGAGCAAAGTTACGAGAACCAGCTGCACGGCACCACCGGGGTGGAGCGGATCGAGACATCGGCCGGCGGGCGTGCCGTGCGCAAGCTCGCCAGCAACCCTTCCACGCCCGGAGACGCGGTGGTGCTGTCCATCGACATCAAGCTGCAAAAGCTGATTGAAGACCTGTTTGGCGACCGCCGCGGCGCCATGGTGGCGATGGATCCACGCAATGGCGAAGTGCTGGCCTTTGTTTCCAAGCCGACGTTCGACCCCAACCTCTTTGTCGACGGCATCGACACCGACAGCTGGGCCGCGCTGAACGAAGATGTCGACAAACCGCTGCTCAACCGTGCCCTGCGTGGCACCTATCCCCCCGGTTCGACCTACAAGCCGCTGATGGCCATGGCCGCACTCAACAGCGGCAAGCGTGCGGCCAACGTGGTCATCCAGGACAACCTGAATTACAGCTTTGGTGGCCGCACCTTCGGCAGCCCCGAGACCGACCGCCCTGGCCCCAAGGACATGCGCCTGGCCATCGTCACCTCGTCCAATGTCTATTTCTACAGCCTGGCCAACGAAATGGGTGTGGACCTGATCCACGACCAGCTGGAGCCCTTCGGCCTGGGCCGCCTCACGGGTATCGACCTGCAGGGCGAGGTCACTGGCGACCTGCCATCGCAGGCGTGGAAGCGCAAGAAGTTCAAGAAACCCGAGCAGCAGAAATGGTTCCCCGGCGAGACCATCTCGCTGGGCATTGGCCAGGGCTACAACAACTTCACCATGCTGCAGATGGCCACCGCGTACTCGACGCTCTCCTCCGGAGGGCTGCGTTTCAAGCCGCACCTGGTGCGCGAGATCAGGGACACGGCGCAGCACGCCAGCCTGAAAATGGACAGCGATGCGCTCGAGCCGTTGCCGCTCAAGCCCGAGCAGGTGGACGTGATTCGCAATGCCATGCACGGCGTGACGCTGGAAGGCACCTCGTCCAAGGTCTTTGCCGGCGCCGGTTACACCAGTGGCGGCAAGACCGGTACGGCCCAGGCCATCGGCCTGCGGGCCGGCGAGAAGTACAGCAGCGTCAAGGCCGACGAGCACAAGCGCGACCACGCCCTCTATGTGGCCTTTGCCCCGATCGAAAACCCGACGATCGCGCTGGCCGTGATTGTCGAGAATGCCGGCTGGGGCTCCGGGTCTGCCGCGCCCATCGCGCGGCGGGTGTTCGACTACTGGTTGCTCGGCCAGTATCCCAATCCCGAGGACATGGCGGCCGTCCGCAAGGGCTTGGCTGCGGCACCCATCGGCAAGCCCCTGGTCGCCGCCGAGGTGCCCTGGCCGCGTGGTGGAACTGCCGCTACCCCGTCCGCCGCCAACGCCCCGGCAACACCTGCAAGTGCCCCCGCCAGCGCGCCCACGCCGCCGGCCAGTGCATCGGCGGCCGACCTGCGACCCCACTAGACGGCCGTCAGCGCAGGAAGGCGTCGTAGCCGGTCTTGAGGATCAGGGCCGACACCACGGCAATGAAGGCCCCGCGCACAAACCCCGTGCCGTGCTTGAGCGCCAGGTGCGTGCCCGCCAGACTGCCGGCCACGTTGGCCAGCGCCATGGTCAGCGCGAAGTGCCACCACACATGGCCCTTGAGGGTGAACAGCAGCAGCGCTGCCACGTTGGTGGCGGTGTTGAGCAGTTTGGCGCTGGCGGAGGCATGCAGAAAGTCGTAGCCCAACAGGCGCACGAAGAGAAACACGAAGAAGCTGCCGGTGCCCGGGCCAAAGAAGCCATCGTAGAAACCG
The DNA here is from genome assembly GCA_019449595.1 of Rhodoferax sp. Lineage (GTDB taxonomy): Bacteria > Pseudomonadota > Gammaproteobacteria > Burkholderiales > Burkholderiaceae_C > Allorhodoferax. The sequence goes on from JAGRPL010000005.1 coordinate 46,091, forward strand.
ATCACGGCGCCGATGCCGCACGCAATGGTGGTCTCGCGCGCGCCGCTGTGGCACGGCGCGTGGTGGCGTCCCAGGTCCTTGCGGGCCAGGGTGTAGAGCAGCACCAGCAGCAGCACGGCCGGCAGGGCCTTGCGCAGGAACTCGGGGGATACCACGGTTACCAGCCACGCACCGCCCAGTGCGGCGGCAAAACCCGTCAGTGCGGCCGGCGCCAGCGCATGCCAAGGCATGCGCACCCGCCGGCTGTATTGCGCGGTGGCCATGCCGGTGCCCCAGACCGACGCCCCCTTGTTGGTGCCGAACAGGGTGGCCGGGTGCGTGGTGGGGAAAATGGCGAACAGGGCCGGCACCAGGATCAGCCCGCCGCCACCGACGATGGCGTCCACGCAACCCGCGAGCAGGGAGGCCAGGGAGGCAAGAAACAGTTCCATGTCAAGATTGTCGCATCGGGGTGGGGTGGCGGTCTTGCTCTGTTTTTAGGAGCAGTCTACGCAGGAAATACGGGTATTAGCGCCCGATAAGACATAAAAAAAGCACCGGGGTTTGCCGGTGCTTTTGTAAACTGCCACCTCAAGGTGGGGGCAGGAATTATTGGTTGTTGCTTGCCGTCTCCTCGGCTCTCTTGTCGATACCCTCTTCCATCAGGCGTTGTGCAGTTGCCGCTCAATCAGAAGCTGCATGCACTGTACCTCCGGCGAGGGCGGGCGCCTATCAGGATTTACCCTTCATTCGCAGCATTTCATCCTCGGCAATCCACTGGGCAGCCTTCTCGGCAATCATCAGGGTCGGTGAATTGGTGTTTCCGCTGGTGATGAGCGGCATGATGCCGGCGTCCACCACCCGCAGGCCGGTGACGCCGCGCACCTTGAGCCGTGCGTCCACCACCGCCATCGGGTCGGCGCCCGGTCCTTCCACGCGGCCCATCTTGGTGGTGCCTACAGGGTGGAAGATGGTGGTGGCGATGTCGCCCGCGAGCTGGGTCAGCTCGGCATCGGTCTGGAACTGCGTGCCGGGTTTGTATTCCTGTGGCCGATATTTCTGCAACGCGGGCTGCGCCATGATGTGGCGCGTCAGGCGCAGGGAATCGGCGGCGATCTTGCGGTCGGCTTCGGTGCTCAGGTAGTTGGGGGCAATGGCCGGTGCGTCCTCGAAGCGCGCCGTCTTGATGTGCACCGTACCCCGGCTGGTGGGGTTGAGGTTGCACACGCTGGCAGTCATGGCGTTAAAGGTGTGCAGCGGTTGGCCAAACGCCTCCAGGCTCAACGGTTGCACGTGGTATTCCAGGTTGGCATACGGTTGCGCCGGGTCGCTGCGGGTGAAGGCGCCGAGCTGGCTGGGCGCCATGCTCATGGGCCCGGTGCGCTTGAAGGCGTATTCCAGCCCGATCTTGGCCTTGCCCCAGAGAGACTGCGTCTGGGTATTGAGGGTGGGGGCGCCTTCCACCTTGAAGACGGTCCGGATCTGCAGGTGGTCCTGCAGGTTCTGTCCGACTCCGGGCAAATCCTTGACCACCGCAATGCCCAGCGATTGCAGATGCGGGCCGGAACCCAGGCCCGAAAGCTCCAGGATCTGCGGTGACCCGATGGCCCCGGCGCAGAGAATGACTTCCAGCCGCGCCGTGGCATTGATCATTTCATGCCCGTTCCACACCTGCACGCCGGTGCAGCGCAGCGCGTTACCTGCGTCCGCGTCGGGTGCGACCTGCAGTCTGGACACCTGGGCGCCGGTCCACAGCTCAAAATTCGGCCGGGCGTAGCAGGTGGGGCGCAGGAACGCCTTGGCCGTGTTCCAGCGCCAGCCTTCTTTCTGGTTGACTTCGAAGTAACCCACGCCTTCGTTGTCGCCCCGGTTGAAATCGTCGGTGGCGGGAATACCGGCCTGCACGGCCGCCTGGGCAAACGCGTCCAGTACGTCCCAGCGCAGGCGCTGTTTGTCCACGCGCCATTCGCCACCGGCATTGCGGTGGCGCAGCAGTTTGCGGTAGGGCGTGCCGTTGTCCTGCATCAGCGCAGGCGCAGTGCCGCGGGCGCCATGCACGGCGCTGGCACCCTTGTAGTGGTCTTCGTGCAGCTGGAAGTACGGCAGGCTGTGTTCCCAGCCCCAGGTGGCATCGCCCGCCAGCTGGGCCCATTGGTCGTAATCGCGGGCCTGGCCCCGCATGTAGATCATGCCGTTGATGCTGCTGCAGCCGCCCAGCGTCTTGCCGCGCGGGTAGCGCAGGGAGCGCCCGTTCAGGCCGGCATCGGGTTCGGTGTGGTACAGCCAGTCGGTGCGGGGGTTGCCGATGCAGTACAGGTAGCCGACCGGGATGTGGATCCAGTGGTAGTCATCGCGCCGACCGGCCTCCACGAGCAGAACCCGCTTGGATGCGTCGGCGCTCAGGCGGTTGGCCAGCAGGCAGCCGGCGGTGCCGGCGCCGATGATGATGTAGTCGAAGGTAGTCTCGCTCATGTTGTTATCGATGTTGTGTGGTTGGATGGGTGTCTTCCAGGCGCTGTCGGACACTTCTACAGCAGCAGGAAGCACGCGATGGCGACAGCGGTGGGAGCCAGAGCCCCCAGGAACAGGCCACCGGCCCCGATGGAGCCGTCGTTGAAACCGGGTTTGAGCAGCGCAGCACCGGCCGGGTTGGGCGCATTGGCAATGACGGTCAGCCCGCCCCCGGCGACTGCGCCGGCGACCAGCATGTATTTGGCCGACTCGCTGATGCCTTCGATGAGGGAGCCCAGGTAGGTGAGTGCGGCGTTGTCGGTGATGGCCGTCAGGGCGGTTGCGCCAAAGAACAGGGCCGTGGGTTGCAGGCTGGAGACGATGGGCTGCAGCCACCACTGCTGCATGCCCCCCAGCACCACCAGGCCTGCCAGGAAGAAGCCCACCAGCAAACCTTCCTTGAGGATCAGGGGGCTCTGGAAACGTGCGTACGCCTGGGTATAGCCCAGGAAAAACAGGAACAGGCCCATGAACAGCACCGGGTGGTGGGCCAGGCTCACCACCCCGCCCAGGAACGCCAGGTGCACCAGGCTGACCACCCAGGGCACCGGCTGTGCAGACGAGTCCGTGGGGGCGGTGTCGGTGATGTGCGCGCGCAGCAGCGCCACAACGGCCGTGGCATTAATCAGGACCGCTAGGGCCGCCTTCCAGCCCAGGGTGCTGGCGAGGTGGGCGGAGTCCCAGTTCCAGGTCTTGGCTACCATGAGCACGGGAGGTGCGGCGAAGGCCGTCAGGGTTCCGCCGATGGAGACGTTGACAAACAGCACACCCAGGGCCATGTATTTCAGCCGCTCGGGAATGCCGGGCCGGAAAATGCGGGGCGCCAGCATCAGGGCGGCCAGGGTCATGGCGGCCGGCTCGGTCACCAGGGAGCCCACCAGCGGAACGACGGCCAGGCCCAGCCACACCTGCACCACGGGTGTGGGCAGGGGCACGCAGCGGGCCACGCCGCTGAGCACCCGCTGAACCGCCTCCAGCACCGGGCGGGACGCGGCCACGACCATCACCACGAAGACAAACAGGGGCTCGGTGTAGTGGCGCGATTCGGTGTAGGCCACGGCCTGCTCGGAGCCGGACACGAAGGCCATGGTGAGCACCAGCACCAGCGCCCAGAAACCAAACACCACCTCCACTTCGCCCAGCAGGTGCAGCAGGCCGGCATGGCTGGGGTGGCGGTGCGCCAGCACCTCGAAGTATTTGGCGCCAAAGGTGTGCAGCAAGGCGATGCCAAACAGGACGGCGCCCAGGGTGTGGATCAGATCGGTTTGCATGGTGTGGGTGCATGGTAACCTGTTGATGCCAGGCGCCGCAGGGCGACGCGCCTTCTCTTCACTACTGACCTGAATACCCGCATGGCGAGCAATCCCGTACCCTCACCGGCGCCGTCTTCTGCCGATTGGCATCTGCGGGAGGTGCATGAACTCGTCCATGCGCACGGCGTGGATCCGGCCAACGGCCTGCAGGAACATCAGGTTGCCCAGCGCACCCTGCAGTACGGCGCCAACGCCTTGCCCACCACGGCGAGCCGCAGCCTGTGGGCCCTGCTGGCGGACCAGTTCCGCGACGTCATGATCCTGGTGCTGGTGGCGGCGGCGCTCATCTCGGGGGTCATGGGCGAGCGGGTGGATACCCTGGTGATCCTGGTCATTGTGCTGCTCAATGCCACCGTGGGGTTGTTGCAGGCCTGGCGTGCCGACCAGGCGCTGGCGGCGCTGCAGCGCCTGGCCGCGGCGCAGGCCACGGTACTGCGCGGCGGGCAGGTGCAGCAGGTGCCCGCGCAGGCGCTGGTGCCGGGGGACATCGTGCTGCTGGAAGCCGGAAACCAGGTGCCAGCCGATTTGCGGCTGATTGAGATTGCGCAGCTGCGGGTGGATGAATCGGCGCTCACGGGCGAGTCGGCCACGGTGGACAAGCATGCGGGCGTCCTGCGCGGCGCGGCACACGCGCTGGGCGACCGGCTCAACATGGCCTTCAAGGGCACCACCGCGACGCACGGCCGTGGTCGCGGGCTGGTGGTGGCCACCGGCGTGACGACCGAACTGGGCAAGGTGGCCGGCCTGCTGGAGCAGACGGTCGAGCGCAGCACGCCGCTGCAGCGGCGACTGGCCGCGTTCGGCAAGCGGGTGGCGCTGGCGGTGCTGGGCATCTGTGCCGTGATCTTTGCGGTGGGGGTGCTGCGTGGCGAGTCGCCCCTGCAGATGGTGCTGCTGGCTGTGAGCCTGGCGGTGGCGGCCATTCCCGAGGCGCTGCCCGCTGTGGTGACGGTACTGCTGGCGCTGGGGGCGCGCAAGATGGTGACCTTCCATGCGCTGATCCGCCGCCTGCCATCGGTGGAGACCCTGGGCTCGGTGACAGTCATCTGCTCGGACAAGACCGGCACGCTGACGCAAAACCGCATGCAGGCCGAATGCCTGGCGGTGGGCGATCCCGCGGCGGGGTGTTCCACCTGGACCGTCGGCGCGGCGCTTCCGGATGCGGCCCACGCCGAACTCCTGTGTGCGGGCGCCCTGTGCAACGATGCCCGCCGGGCGCCGGACGGCCGCTGGATGGGCGACCCTACCGAAACCGCGCTGACCGACGTGGCCGCCGCCGCGGGGCTCGACAAGGCGGCTCTGGATGCCCGGTGGCCGCGTGTGCTGGAGCAGCCGTTTGACGCGGTGCGCAAGCGCATGAGCACCTTCCACCGCACGTCGCAGGGCTACGTGGCCTACACCAAGGGTGCGCCCGAATCGGTCATTCCCCTGTGCACGTCGGTCTGGCGCGAAGCGGCGGCAGGGGGGCCTTCCGCCACGGACCACCAGGCCTGGCTGGCGCGCGCCGAAGACATGGCGGCGCAGGGCCTGCGGGTGCTGGCAGTGGCCCGGCGCAGCTACGAACACCTGCCCGAAGCCGGAGGCGAAATCGAGGCCGTGGAAAGCGGCCTGTGTCTGCTGGGGCTGGTGGGACTGATGGACCCGCCGCGGGCCGAGGCGGCGCAGGCGGTGCGTGAATGCCTGGCCGCGGGCATTGCGCCGGTGATGATCACCGGCGACCACCCGGCCACGGCGCAGGCCATTGCCTGTCGTCTGGGCATCGTGGGCGCGGCGCCAGCGCCGGTGCTGACGGGAGCGGATCTGGCGACGCTGGACGACGCGGCCTTGCGTGCCCAGGTGCGCAGTGTGCGCATCTACGCCCGGGTGGACCCGGCGCAGAAAATCCGCATCGTCGAAGCCCTGCAGTCGCTGGGCGAGTTCGTGGCCATGACGGGGGACGGCGTCAACGATGCGCCCGCCCTCAAACGCGCCGACATCGGCATCGCCATGGGCCGGGGTGGGACCGATGTGGCGCGCGAGGCCGCCAGCCTGGTGCTGCTGGACGACAACTTCGCCACCATTGTCGGCGCCGTGCGCGAGGGGCGGCGCATCTACGACAACATCCGCAAGTTCGTGCGCTACGCCATGACCGGCAACTCGGGCGAGATCTGGACCATTTTTCTGGCGCCCTTGCTGCTGCTGCCGATTCCGCTGCTGCCCATCCACATCCTGTGGGTCAATCTGGTCACCGATGGTCTGCCGGGGCTGGCGCTGGCGGCCGAGCCGGCCGAGCGTGGCGTCATGCAGCGCCCACCCCGGCCGCCCGGCGAGAGCCTGTTCGCCCATGGCCTGTGGCAGCACATCCTGGGCATCGGCCTGCTGCTGGCGGGCTTGTGCCTGGGGGTGCAGGCCTGGGCCATTTCCACCGGGCACACCCATTGGCAAACCATGGTCTTCACCGTGCTGACGCTGGGCCAGATGGCCCATGTGATGGGCATACGCTCCGAGCAGGACCCGCTGTGGCGCATCGGCATTGCCAGCAACCGGCCCCTGCTGGGCGCCGTGCTGCTGACCTTTGCGCTGCAGATGGCCACCATCTACGTGCCGGTGCTCAATCCCATCTTCAAGACCCAGCCGCTGAGCCTGGCGGAACTGGCCGTGTGCCTGGGTGCCGCCGCCGTGGTGTGGGGGGCGACCGAAGTGGAGAAAGCCTGGCGCCGCGCCCGTCGCCAGAACGACCACACCGTTGCCATGGATGCCGTATGAAGAAGACCCGCTCCACGCCCATTCACCACCTGGAATTGCGCGTGCGCGAACTGGGGCAAATGTTCAACTCGCTCGACCCCACGCCCTTTCTCAACAAGGATCTGGACCGCGAGGCCGAAGCCTTCATCGAGACCTGGGCCATGGGGTTTGCACCCGGCTGCCGGCTGCACATCACCGTCCACCTGGCGAGCCCGCCCGCCGAAGGCGACCCGGGCGCACTGGTGGCCGAGGCTATCCACAACTACTTTGACTACAAGGCTGGCCTGGTGCGCGCGGAGTTGCAAGAGCTGCTGCGGCAGGGCCGCGCCAGCCTGTTCATCGGCCTGGCCTTTGTGACGCTGTGCCTGCTGGCCGCCGACGCCATCGGGCGCCCGGGCTCCAGCACGGCGGCCACCATTGCGCGCGAAAGCCTGACCATCGTCGGCTGGGTGGCCATGTGGCGCCCCCTGCAAATCTTTCTGTACGACTGGTGGCCGCTGGCGCGGCGCATCCGTGTCTACAAGGCGCTGCAGCAGGCCCACGTGCGCGTGGTGCCCACCGTGTAGCGGAGCGCTTACTGCCCTTGCCAGACCGGCTTGCGTTTTTCCTGAAAGGCCTTCTGGCCTTCCTTGGCGTCCTCGGTCAGGGTGAACAGGGCGATCTGGCTTTCGGTGAAGGACATGCTCTCCTCGAACGACATGGCCTCGGCCTTTTTCATGGTGTACAGGCCGCGGCGGATGGCGGCGGGGGACTTGTCCAAGAGGCGCTCCAGCAGCCACTGCAGTTTGGCGTCCACGTCGTCGTCCACATAGTTCACCAGGTTGTATTCCAGCGCCTGGGCGGATGTGATGGGCTCGCCGGTCAGGCACATCTCGGCCAGCTTGCGCCGCGGAATCAGGTGCTGCAGCACGCTCAGCACCTGCGCCGGGAACACGCCTACCTTCACTTCGGGCAGGCCGAACACGGCATGGCTGGCCGCCACGGCCATGTCGCACATGCTCATCAGGCCCATGCCGCCGGCCATGCAGGCACCGTTGACGCGGGCGATCAACGGCACGGTGCTGGCCTTGGCCACGCGCAGCACCTGGGCCAGGTGGCCGTGGGGTTCGGAGTAGTCGGTGGTGAAGGCCTTGGCCGACTGCAGATCGGCGCCGGCGCAAAACGCCTTGCTGCCAGCGCCGGTGATGACGATGGCGCGGATGGTGCGCTGCCCCTGCGCGGCCTGGATCGCCTGGACCATGCCGGCCAGCACCGTGTGGCTCATGGCGTTGCGCCGCTCTTCCCGGGTGATGGTGAGCCACAACACGGGGCCGCGTTGCTCGACGGACAATTCAGCCGATGAAGTGAAGGGGGATGCGGGGGTCTGCATGGGGGCTCCTGATACGTAGTGTGCTTGCAATGTTTGCGCCAAGACGGTGCGCGGCCCCCGCTACAGCGGGTACCATGCGCTCCATACCTATTTTGAGAAGACAGGCTTCCGTGGAGGATATCCAACCCCGCATTGTGTCCGAACACACGTCCGCCGGACCGTGTGTGCTGCTGCATGGGCACTGGACGGCCGCGCAGCTGGCCGCCCCGGCCCACTGGACGGCTGTGCAGGCCGCCTTGCGCGAAGCGCAGAAGGCGGGGCCCTTCTGTGTCTGGGATCTGCGTCCGCTGCAGCGCTTGGACCACAGCGGCGCGCAGCTCCTGTGGAACACCTGGGGCCGCCAGTGGCCCGGTGCCTTGCACGCGCTGGCGGGACAACGGGCCATGCTGGAGCGCGTGGCCCGCTTTTCGGTCACGCCGCCGGCGCCCCGGCGCCTGACGCTGGGGGAGGCGTTCCTGCGCCTGGGGGCCTGGGTGCACCATGTGGGGGGGCATGTGGCCGCCGCGGTGCGGCTGGTGGGGCAGCTGCTGCTGGATCTGCTGCGCCTGGCGCGCGCACCCCGTTTGGGGCCGTGGCGCGACATTTCAGGGCACCTGTACCGCATTGGTGCCACGGCCCTGCCCATCACGGCCCTGGTGGGGTTCCTGATTGGTGTGGTGCTGGCCTACCTCATGTCGCGGCAGCTGCGCCAGTTCGGCGCCGACACCTTCATTGTCAACATCCTGGGCATTTCGCTGATCCGCGAGCTGGGGCCCGTGCTGGCGGCCATCCTGATTGCGGGGCGCTCGGGCTCGGCCATCACGGCCCAGATCGGCGTGATGCGGGTGACCGAGGAACTCGATGCCATGCGGGTCATGGGCATTCCCAAGGGCTACCGTCTGGTCATGCCCCGTGCGGTGGCCATGGCCCTGGCGATGCCCTTGCTGGCGGTGTGGACCACCCTGGCGGCCTTGCTGGGGGGCATGGTGGCGTCGGACCTGACCATGGGTCTGACCCCGGCGTATTTCGTCAGCGCGCTGCCCAAGGCCGTGCAGGTGGCCAACCTGTGGCTGGCCATGGGCAAGTCGGCCGTGTTCGGGCTGCTGATTGCCCTGATCGGTTGCCATTACGGGCTGCGCGTGAAACCCAACACCCAAAGCCTGGGCGAGGGCACCACGGCATCGGTGGTCACCTCCATCACCATGGTCATCCTGGTGGACGCGCTGTTTGCCATTGTGTGCAAGGACGTGGGCATATGAGCAACACACCCAAGTCCGCCCATGCGCCGGCCGTGGTCGAGGTCCGCAACCTGTGGACGGTGTTCCGCACCGAGGGCACGGACGCCGTGGTCCACCAGGACCTGGATCTCACCATCGCCCGGGGCGAGCTGCTGTCCCTTGTGGGCGGATCGGGCGGTGGCAAGACCGTCCTGCTGCGCCAGATACTGGGGCTGGAGACCCCCACACGTGGCAGCGTCACGGTGCTGGGTCATCCGGCGGCCGAGCTGGGGCGCACGGGGGCGGCCAGCCGGGTGGGCATGCTGTTCCAGCACGGGGCCCTGTTTTCGGCGTTCACGGTGCTGGAGAACATTGCCTTCCCGCTGCGGGAGCTGCGCAATCTGCCGGAAGACCTGGTGCGCGACGCCGTCCTGGTCAAGATGCAGATGGTGGGGCTGGACCCGGAGCATGCCCACAAGATGCCGGCCGACCTGTCGGGTGGCATGGTCAAACGCGTGGCACTGGCGCGCGCACTGATCATGGACCCGCCGCTGCTGCTGCTGGACGAACCCACGGCCGGGCTGGATCCGGACCGGGCCGACGCGTTCTGCACCCTGCTGCGTTCGCTGCACCGGGAGCTTGGCCTGACGGTGGTCATGGTGACGCACGACCTGGACACCATCTACGAGCTCAGCACCCGTGTGGCCGTGGTGGCGGACAAGCAGATCATTGTGTCGGGATCGCCGCGGGAGGTGATGGCGTTTGACCATCCCTTCGTGCGGCATTTTTTTCTGGGCCCGCGCGGACGCCGCGCGATGGCGTTGTTGCACGCGGCCCCGGATGGCGTGTAGAAAGAGAACCTTATGGAAAACAAATCGCATGCTCTGGCCGCCGGAATCTTCCTGCTGCTCGTAAGTGCCCTGCTGGTGGCGCTGGCGGTCTGGCTGACGCGCGACAGCACCGAGTACCGCGTGTTTGAAATTTCCAGCCGCGAGGGCGTCACCGGCCTGCAGCCGCAGGCGGGGGTGCGTTACAAGGGCGTTCCGGTGGGGCGGGTGACGGCCATCGGACTGGATCCGGAGGTGAGCGGCCACGTGCTGGTGCGCATCGCGGTCACGGACAATGCGCCCATTACCCCGTCCACGTTTGCCTCGCTGGGCTTTCAGGGTGTGACGGGGCTGGCCTTCATCCAGCTCAACGACACCGGGGAATCCCGGGAGGTGCTGGCCAGCGACGCTGCGCACCCGGCCCGCATCCCCATGCGCCCCGGCATGTTCTCCCGCCTGTCGGACCAGGGCGCCAACCTGCTGACCCAGATGGATGAAGCCAGCCAGCGGGTGAACCTGCTGCTGGCGGAGCAAAACCGCAAGGCGCTGATGGACGCCGTGGCCAACATGGGTCAGGCCGCCGCCAGCATCAACCAGCTCACCCAGCGGGCGGACCGGGTGCTGGTGGAGGATGCCAGTGAAACACTGAAGAGCATGAAGGCAACGTCCGAGCGGTTGAGCCAGAGCGCCGATGCCGTGCGCACCTCGGCCGATGCGTTCAAGGGCATGTCGGCCCGCATGAACGCGCCCGGGGGCACCCTGGACAAGATTTCCCAGAGCACGGACACCCTGGTGCCGCGCCTGAACCGCGCCGCCGAGGAGACGGTGCGCACGGTGCGCCAGGTGGGCCGTGTGGCCGACACGGTCAGCGAGAACCCGCAGTCGCTGATACTGGGCCGGGGTGCCGCGGCGCCCGGCCCGGGCGAAGCCGGCTTCGTGGCGCCGGGCAGCCGGTGAGCGACGGTGTCGGGTCGGGTGGCGGCAGCGGGCCGGTTTTTGTTTTGAAGGGTGCTATGAAAATAATAGCTATTTGCGCAGGTTTTGTAAGGGCTGCAGCCCTTTTTTCGGCTGTAACGCTCGGCTTGACGGCATGTTCGTCGCTGCAACCCGCGGCGCGGCCGGTGGTGTACGACTTTGGTCCGGGCGCACTGGCGCCGGTGGTGGCCAGCCGGCAGGCCAATCTGCCAGCGCTGGTGCTGGCCGATGTGGAGGCGCCCGGTGCGCTGGACGGCACGGCCGTGCTGTACCGCCTGGCCTACAGCGATACGCAGCAGCTGCGCCCCTATGCCCTGGCCCGCTGGAGCATGCCGCCGGCCCAGTTGCTGCGCCAGCGCATGCGCGAGCAGCTGGGGCAGCGCCGCACGGTGCTCAACCCGGTGCAGGGGGTATCGGCACCGGGCAACGTGATGACGCTGCACGTGGAGCTCGAAGAGTTCAGCCAGCTGTTTGAAGCGGCCGACCGCAGCAGCGGCCTGGTGCGCCTGCGCGCCACGCTGGGCGAGGACAGCGCCGGCGGCGAACAGCTGGTGGCCCAGCGCAGCTTCGTGGTGCAGCGGCCCAGCGCCAGCGCCGATGCGGCGGGTGGGGTGCGGGCCCTGACCGTGGCCACCGATGCCATCCTCCAGGAACTGGAACAGTGGGTGCAGCAGGTGGAAGCCGCGCCCAAAAAATAAGCGCTCCGGCGGACGGCTTCAGTGCCCCAGTCCGGGGAACAGCTTGACCAGCCCGTCCGACATCACCTCCACCGCCAGCGCCGCCAGGATCAGGCCCATCAGTCGGGTCATCACGTTGATGCCGGTCTTGCCCAGCACCCGGGCAATGGGGGCCGCCAGCGCAAAGCACAGGGCCGTGGCCAGAGCCACCACCACGCCGTAGCCCACCAGCGAGGTCATCTGCCAGAAGGTCTTGGCCTTCTCGGCGTAAATCACCACGGTGGACATGGTGGCCGGGCCGGTGAGCAGGGGAATGGTCAGCGGCACCACGGCAATGCTGGCGCCGCGGGCGGCTTTCTCGGCGCCGTCTTCCAGCTCGTGCGAGGTGGTCTTGGCCTCGGCCGGCTGGGCGTTGAGCATGTTGAGGGAAGAGGTCAGTAGCAGCATGCCACCGCCGACTTGGAAACTCGCCAGCGAGATGCCAAAGAAATCGAGGATGTGCAAGCCGGCCAGCGCGCTGATGGCAATCACCACGAAGCAGCTGAAGGCCGAAATCAGGATGGTGCGCCGGCGTTGCTCGCGCGAGAACCCCTCGGTGTAGTGGATGAAGAAGGGCACGATGGCCATCGGGTTCACGATGGCCAGCAGGGTGACGAGGGGTTTGAATTCCATGGTGTGGGGTTCGGTTAGCGGCCGCCGCTCACGTCCACCACAGCGCCGGTGGTGTAGCTGGCGGCGTCGGACATCAGCCACAGGATGGCCTGGGCCACTTCCAGCGCGGTGCCGGCGCGCTGCAGGGGCACCTGGGGCGCCATCTGGTGCGCGCGGTCGGGCTGGCCGCCGCTGGCGTGGATCTCGGTGGCAATGATGCCGGGGCGCACGGCGTTCACGCGGATGCCCTCGGTGGCCACTTCGCGGGCCAGCCCCAGAGTGAAGGTGTCGACGGCGCCCTTGGACGCGGCGTAGTCCACATACTGGCCGGCGCCGCCCGTGCGCGCGGCCGCGCTGGACAGGTTGACGATGCTGCCGCCGGCGCCGCCGTGGCGTGTGCTCATGCGTTTGATGGCCTCACGCGCGCAGACAAAGGAGCCCAGGACGTTGGTGGCGAACATGCGCTGCAGCCGCTCCACCGTCATGGCGTCCACGCGGCAGGCCACGTCCACCACGCCGGCGTTGTTGACCAGGCAGGACAGTGTGCCCAGCTTGGCGTCGACCTTGTCGAACATGGCCAGCACCTGCGATTCGATCGCCACGTCGGCCTGCACCGTGATGGCCGTGCCGCCACCGGCGCGAATCTGGCGCACCACCTCGTCGGCGGCGAGCGAGTTGTGGGTGTAGTTCACGGCCACGGCATAGCCGTGCTGCGCGGCCAGCAGCGCGGTGGCCGCGCCAATGCCGCGTGAGCCGCCGGTAATCAGGACGATGGGGTTCATGCAGCAACGATACACCAAGGGTGCCCGGTGCTGCGCCGCGGGTTCATGCCGGCGGCGGCGGCCGCTCCGGGGGCAGCGGCACGAAATCGGTCTCGCCCGCAACGGGGGCGAAGGTCTGTGCCGCCCAGCGCGCCTTGGCGTCGGCGATGCGCTCGCGCTGGCTGGAGACGAAGTTCCACCACAGGAAGCGGGGGGCATCCAGCGCACTGCCGCCGAACAGCACACAGCGTGCGCCCGCGTCGCCGGCTTCCAGCAGCACGGGGGCGCCCGGGTCAAACACCAGCAGGTGCCCGGCCGTGCAGGTCTGCCCGCCGTCTTCGGTGCGCACGGTGCCTTCCACCACGTAGGCGGCGCGTTCGGCATGGCGGTCTTCCAGCTCCAGGTGGGCGCCGGGTGCCAGGTGCACGTCCAGCAGGAACAGCGGCGAGGGGGCTCGCACCGGCGAGCGCAGGCCGTAGGCGCTGCCGGCCACCAGGCGCAGGCGGGCGCCGCCGAGCCGGGTTTGCGGCAATGCGCTGGCGTCGTGGTGGGAAAAGGATGGGTCGCAGGCCTCCTGTTCGACGGGCAGCGCCACCCAGAACTGCAGGCCCCACAGGCGCGAGCCGGTGGCCCGCAACTCCGGGGGGGTGCGCTCGGAGTGCACAATGCCGCGCCCGGCCGTCATCCAGTTGACGTCGCCCGGGCGGATGGGAACGACGGTGCCCAGGCTGTCGCGGTGCAGGATCTCGCCCTCGAAGAGGTAGGTGACGGTGGCCAGGCCGATGTGCGGGTGGGGCCGCACATCCAGCCCGTGACCCGGCTCGAACTGGGCCGGACCCATCTCGTCGAGAAACACAAAAGGGCCGACCGCGCGCTGCATCGCCGCCGGCAGGGCCCGGCGCACCATGAAGCCGTCGCCAAGGTCCGACGGTCTGGGAATGATGGTGTGCATGGAAACCTCCTGGAAAGCGCCACCGCCGGTGGCCGATGCCTCAGTTGCCGAACAGCTTGTTGGCCGTGGCGCCTATGAGCTGGCCCTGGTGGCGCGCACCATCCAGGTCGATAGCACTGGGCTGGCGCTGGCCTTGTCCGCCGGCAATGGTGGTGGCGCCGTAGGGGCTGCCGCCCACGATTTCGTCCAGTGACATCTGGCCGGCGTGGCTATAGGGCAGGCCGACGATGGTCATGCCGAAGTGCAGCAGGTTGGCGATGATGGAAAACAGGGTGGCTTCCTGACCGCCGTGCTGGGTGGCGGTGGAGGTGAAGGCACCGCCCACCTTGCCATTGAGGGCGCCACGGGCCCACAGACCGCCGGCCTGGTCGAGAAAGGCCGCCATCTGCCCGGGCATGCGGCCGAAACGGGTGGGGCAGCCGACGACGATGGCGTCGTAGTGCTCCAGTTCGGCAACGGTGGCAACGGGGGGCGCCTGGTCGAGCTTGAAATGCGCGGTCTTGGCAATGTCCGCCGGGACGGTCTCGGGCACGCGCTTGACGGTGACGGTCGCGCCCGCGGCGCGTGCGCCTTCGGCGACGGCCTGGGCCATGGTTTCAATGTGGCCGTAGGTGGAATAGTAGAGCACGAGGACTTTGGACATGGCGTTCTCCAGACAGGGTTGAAGGAAATGTCAGCGGGTCACTGCGGCCTGGGGGCGCCCAGTCACCTGATCCGCATCGTATGCCTGTCGGGCCTGCGTGAACAGGGGGCATGGCCGGGTTCAGCGGCCGCTGCGTGCCAGGTAGCGCTTGCGCCAGAACAGCACCACCAGGCCGATGGCGATGGCCACCATGAACCCGATCGCCAGCCACAGGCCGCTTTGCTGGTGGATCAGCGGCAGGGCATCGAAGTTCATGCCAAAGAAACCGGTGATCAGGTTGAGCGGCAGGAAGATGGCCGTCAGCACGGTGAGCGTGCGCATGATGTCGTTGGTGCGGCTGCCCTGCACGCTGAAGTGCATCTGTACCGCCGTCTCGGCGCTCTGTTCCAGGCGGCGCACATGGTGCACCACGCGTTCGATGTGCTCCAGCACGTCGCGCGAACGCACCTGCAGCAGGTCGCGCTCGCGCTGGCCGGCCGGGGTGGTGGCGTCCGGCCAGGTCTTGACGGCCTCAATCCAGTCCTGGATCGCCGCGCGCTGGTCTTCGCAGATTTCGTCCAGGTTGTGCAGCGAGAGCCGCGCATCCAGCAGGGCGGCCCAGTTGTTGAAGCGGGTCTTGGGGTTGAGCAGCTCGGCCTGCCAGTGGTCCAGCTGGTGCGTCAGCTCGCGGCGCAGCTCGAGGAAACCGTCGACCATCTGGTTGATCACGCGCAGCATCAGGTCGGCCGGGCTCAGCGGCAGGCGCGCACCGGCGGCACGGGACTCCGCGCTGGCCGCCTGCAGCAGCTTGGCCGCGTAGGTGTCGCGCACGGCGCAGTCGCTGGGGTGGACGGTGAGCAGCACGCGGTCAAAGAGGGCAAAGCCGACCGGGCTGGTGTCGATGCGGCGCAGGATGGGCGGGCCGCCGCGCGGCGGCACGCGCAGCGGTGGGTGCGGGGGCCGGGCTTCGGTGGGGCTGTGGCCGGCCGCCAGCCGCCGGAATACCAGCAGGTCGTACTGCGAGGTGTAGTCGTAGTGCGAGGGCAGCTGGGCGTTGAGCAGGTCGGAGATGTGCAGGTCCACCAATTGCACGCCGCACAGCTTCTGCAGCATGGCCTGGATCGGGGCCACCCCGCGTTCAAACGCCTGGCGGGAACAGGACAGCCATATGTAGCCCTGGGTCGGGAGCGCGAGCTGGGCCAGATCCTCCAGCGCCGGGCTTTCGGTCACGCTGCTGTGCTGGATGTGGAAGATGCGCATGGCGGCCTGGGTGGGATGGGGTGGGTCTGTTTTGGCAGCAAATACGGCCATGGAGGCCGTATTTGCTGCGCACGTCACTATGATTTTCGTAGCAATCTGGCGGCGTCGCGGGCAAAGTAGGTCAGTACGCCGTCGGCGCCGGCGCGCTTGAAGGCCAGCAGGCTCTCCAGCATCACGGCGTCGTGGTCGAGCCAGCCGTTCTGGGCGGCCGCCTTGAGCATGGCGTATTCGCCGCTGACTTGGTAGGCGAAGGTCGGGACCTTGAATTCGTCCTTCACGCGGCGCACCACGTCCAGGTAGGGCATGCCGGGCTTGACCATGACCATGTCGGCGCCCTCGGCAATGTCCATGGCGACTTCGCGCAGGGCTTCGTCGGTGTTGGCCGGGTCCATCTGGTAGGTTTTCTTGTTGCCCTTGCCCAGGTTGCCGGCCGAGCCCACGGCGTCGCGGAACGGGCCGTAGAAGGCGCTGGCGTACTTGGCGCTGTAGGCCATGATGCGGGTGTGGATGTGGCCCTTGGCCTCCAGCGCGGTGCGGATGGCGGCAATGCGTCCGTCCATCATGTCGCTGGGGGCGACGATGTCGACGCCGGCATCGGCCTGGGTCATGGCCTGTTTCACCAGCATGGCCACGGTCGCTTCATTCACGATGTAGCCGTTTTCCTCGGGGCGCTTGTCGGGCAGGCCATCCTGGCCGTGGCTGGTGAAGGGGTCCAGCGCCACGTCGGTCATCACGCCCAGGTCGGGAAATTCCTTCTTCAGTGCGCGCACCACCCGGGGCACCAGGCCGTCGGGGTTCAGTGCTTCGGAGCCGTCGTAGTCCTTGAGCGACTGGTCGATGACGGGAAACAGCGCCATCACCGGAATCTCCAGCTTCACGCACTCCTCGGCCACCGGCAGCAGCAAGTCCAGGCTCAGGCGCTCCACGCCGGGCATGGAGGCAATGGGCACGCGCTGATTCTTGCCGTCCACGACAAAGACCGGGTAGATCAGGTCGTGGGCGGTGAGGGTGTTCTCGCGCACCAGGTTGCGGGTGAAACTGTCGCGGCGCAGGCGCCGGGGGCGGCCAAGGGGGTAGGGGGCGTATGGGGTCATGGGGAAAATTGTGCCTGATTCCGCCAGGCCACTGTCGGGTTGCTGCCGCAAGCCGTGGCAAATACCATTCGTTTGCAAGGGGGTATTCGAAATATGCGCTTGTCACTGAACGGTAACCTTGTTAAATTCGGCCCCGGGTAGCTTGCTACCTCCCGCTTTTCCTCCCTGAGCGGGGCCTTGATGTGTGACAGCAAATAGGCTTACCACCCCAGCCCTGTGCTGGGGTTTTTTTTGCCCCGGGCAAACCGGTGGGGTCGCGTGGGTCCGACTACACTCACAGCCATGCTCTGGGTCAAATCCTTCCATATCGTTTTCGTTGCCAGCTGGTTCGCGGGCCTGTTCTACCTGCCCCGCATCTTTGTGAACCTGGCCATGGTGCCGGCCGACTCCGACGCCGAGCGCGCGCGTCTGCTGCTGATGGCGCGCAAGCTCATGCGTTTCACCACGATGCTGGCCGTGCCCGCCGTAGGTCTGGGCCTGTGGTTGTGGCTGGGGTACGGCATCGGGCGCGGGGCCGGCAACGGCTGGCTCCACGCCAAACTGGGCGTGGTGCTGCTGGTGCTGGGCTACCACCATGCCTGCGGCGTGATGCTCAAGCGGTTCGAGGCCCAGGCTGTGGCGCGCAGCCATGTGTGGTTCCGCTGGTTCAATGAAATTCCGGTGATCCTGCTGGCGGTGGCCGTCGTTCTGGTGGTGGTCAAGCCCTTCTAAGGGAGCTGGCATGCACAAGACGGCAGCCTGGCCCCTCACGCTGTTGTATGTCGGCCTGATCCTGTACGCCAGCCTGTATCCGTTTGCCGATTGGCGCGACCAGGGCATAGCCCCCTGGACGTTCCTGAGCGCGCCACTGCCGCGTTACTGGACCGGGTTTGATGTCACCATCAACGTGCTGGGCTACATTCCGCTGGGCGGGCTGTTGACCTTGAGCGCCCTGCGCACCGGGCGGATGCGGCATGCCGTGCTGGGGGCCGTCCTGCTGAGCGGTCTGCTAGCGTTTTCCATGGAGACGCTGCAAAGCTACCTGCCGGCGCGTGTCCCGTCCAAGGAAGACCTGGCGCTGGACACGCTGGGGGCCTGCGTGGGCGCCATCACGGTTCACATACTGGAAAAATGGGGTGCGATCGACCGCTGGAGCCGGATTCGCGCCCGCTGGTTCGTCCCCCATTCGCGCGGTGGCATCGTGTTGCTGGGCACCTGGCCCCTGGCCTTGCTGTTTCCGGCGGCGGTGCCCTTCGGGCTGGGACAGGTGCTGGAGCGGCTGGAGGAACTGGTGGCCACCGAGCTGGTGGATACCCCGTTTCTGGGCTGGATTCCCGTGCGGGACGGGCCGCTGGAGCCGCTGGTCCCCGGTGCCGAGATGGTGTGCGTCATGCTGGGGCTGCTGATTCCTTGCCTGCTGGGTTTTTGTGTCGTCCGCGTGCGCCTGCGCCGTCTCTTGCTGGTGCCGATGGTGCTGGCCGTGGGGGTGGCGGTGTCTGCCCTGTCGGCGGCCCTGAGCTGGGGCCCCTCGCATGCGTGGGCCTGGCTGGGCTTGCCGGCCCAGCTGGGCATGGTGATGGCGGTGCTGGCGGCGCTGGCGCTGGCATTCGCGCCCTGGCGGGCCAGCGCGGCGGTGCTGCTGCTGGCGCTGGGTGTCTACCTGAGCATCCTGAACCAGGCGCCGGAGAGCCCGTATTTCGCCCAGACCCTGCATGCCTGGGAGCAGGGCCGGTTCATCCGGTTCCATGGTCTGGCGCAGTGGCTGGGCTGGCTGTGGCCCTTCGCCGCGCTGGGGTACGTGCTGTCGCTGATCTGGCAGCGCGATGCCAGAACCTAAAATGCCCTCCATGACCGAGTCCGCTCCCCCCTATTTCCAGCGCCACATCTTCTTTTGCCTCAACGAGCGCAAGAACGGCGAGGCCTGCTGCGCCCAGCACGGTGCGCAGGCGGCGTTCGACCGCTGCAAGCAACGGGTGCGCGAGGCCGGGCTGGCCGGCCCGGGCCAGGTGCGGGTCAACAAGGCCGGCTGTCTGGACCGCTGCGCGGCCGGACCGGTGGCGGTGGTCTACCCGGAAGGGGTCTGGTACACCTACGTGGACGAGCAGGACATCGACGACATTGTCGAATCGCACCTGAAAAACGGCCAGGTGGTGGAGCGTTTGCGGGTTCCCGCCCACTTGGGGCGCTGAGCATAATTTGGTGCAGAAAGTGGCTGTATCCGGCGTGCACTATGCGCAGGCAGCTATTGAAACGGTAGCAATCTTATGAATTCCCAGACACTGCGCAGCGCTGTGCAGGGCCCGGCGGGCCGCATCGAGGTGCTGACGGATGCGCCATCGTTGCCCGACGGTGCCGTCGCGCGCGGGGTGGCGGTCATTGCCCACCCGCATCCCCTGTTTGGCGGCAGCATGGACAACAAGGTGGTGCAGACGCTGGCGCGTGCCTTTGTGCAGTGCGGCTGGCAGTCGGTGCGGTTCAATTTTCGCGGTGTGGGTGCCTCCGAGGGCGCCTACGACGAAGGGCGCGGGGAGCTGCAGGACCTGCTGGCTGTGGTGGCGCACAGCCGGGCGCACGCGGCATCGCCGGCGGGCGTGGCGCCGCTGGCGCTGGCCGGTTTCTCCTTTGGTGCTTTTGTGACCAGCCAGGCGGTGGCCGCGCTAGGCCCAGAGCAGGCGCCGCAGGCTGTGGTACTGGTCGGCACGGCCGTCACCCGGTTTGCCGCGGCCCCGGTGCCCTCCGAATTGCACGCGCGCACGCTGGTGCTGCACGGCGAGCAGGACGACACCGTGCCGCTGGCCGATGTGCTGGCGTGGGCGCGGCCCCAGACGCTGCCGGTCACGGTGATTCCTGGCGTCGCCCACTTCTTTCATGGACAATTGCCCCTTTTGCGCAGTCTGGCGGTCCGCCACCTGACGGCCGTTGCTGCCACCGATGTCTAACCGCCCTGTGTCTTTCTCCACCCGGTCCCGTTCGGGAACCGGTGTTTCTCACCATTCCATGAAATCATTTTTTGCTGCCCTCCTGGCCACCATCTGCTTCTCGGTTGCCGCACAAACACCCCAGCCACCGGAAATTGCCGCACGGGCCTACGTGTTGCTGGATGTGACGTCCAACCAGGTCCTGGCGTCCAAGGAGATGGACATGCCGGTGGAGCCGGCGTCGCTGACCAAGCTCATGACTGCCTACCTGGTGTATGACGCCCTGCGCAGCAAGAAGCTGGACCTGAAGCAGACCCTGCCGGTGAGCGAGCGGGCCTGGAAGATGCCGGGTTCACGCATGTTCATCGACCCCAAGATGCAGGTGCCGGTGGAAGACCTGATCAAGGGCATGATCGTGCAGTCGGGCAACGACGCCACCATGGCCCTGGCCGAGGGCGTGGGCGGAACGGCCGAGCGTTTCGTGCAGATGATGAACGACCAGGCCAAGGTGCTGGGCATGAAAGCCACCAGCTACAAGAACCCCGAAGGCCTGACCGAGGCCGGGCACGTCACTACGGCGCGTGACCTGAGCATCCTGGCGTCGCGCCTGATGGCGGACTTCCCCGAATACGTCGGCGTGCATGCCATCAAGAAATACCGCTATCCCGGCACGCCGGCCGCCAATGACAGCAACCGCAACCTGCTGCTGTTCCGGGACCCCACTGTGGACGGCCTGAAAACCGGCCACACGGAGGCAGCGGGCTACTGCATGGTGGTAACCGCCAAGCGCGATTTCCCCAACCTGGGCGTTGCGGGTGCGCCGGGTGGTCGCCGCCTGCTGTCGGTTCTGCTGGGTGCTGACAGCGAAAACGCCCGGGCCAACGAGTCCCAGAAGCTGCTGAACTGGGGTTACACAGCGTTTGAGGCGGTCAAGCTGTTTGACGCCAACCAGGCGGTGGTGACGCCAGGCGTCTGGAAGGGAACGTCGTCCACGGTCAAGCTGGGGCGCCCCCAGGCGATCGTGGTGGCCGTACCCAATGGCAGCGCGGGCAAGCTCAAGACCCAGGTCTTGCGTTCCGAGCCGCTGGTGGCGCCCCTGGCCAAGGGGCAGCCGGTGGGAACGCTGCGGGTGCTGGCGGCGGACCAGCCGGTGGTGGACGTGCCCCTGCTGGCGCTGGAGGCCGTCGGCCAGGCGGGAATCCTGGGTCGGGCCTGGGACGCCGTGCGTCTGTGGATTCGCTGATCAGCGCCTGAACGGGGCGCCGGCGGGCCGGATTGCAGACTTTCTTGGGCCGAAACCGCCCTGGCACGCGAATGCTGTTGCGGGGAAACCCTTCCTCTGGTACATTAGAAGGCTTTTCGGAAATTCCGAAGGGATTCACGTTTTCGTACTAATTCAAACGTTTAGGGACGTTTTTCATGCCAACTATCAATCAACTCGTGCGTCAAGGCCGTGAGGTCGAGACCATCAAGTCGAAGAGTCCTGCGATGCAGAACTCTCCGCAGCGTCGCGGTGTGTGCACCCGTGTGTACACCACAACGCCTAAGAAGCCTAACTCCGCTCTGCGTAAGGTCGCCAAGGTGCGCCTGACCAACGGTTTTGAGGTGATCTCCTACATCGGCGGTGAAGGCCACAACCTGCAGGAACACAGCGTGGTGCTGGTTCGCGGCGGTCGTGTCAAGGACTTGCCCGGTGTGCGTTACCACATCGTCCGCGGTTCGCTGGACTTGCAAGGCGTGAAAGACCGCAAGCAGTCGCGTTCCAAGTACGGTGCGAAGAAGCCCAAGGCCAAATAAGCCCTGGTTTTTAGCGGTTAGTCGGTGCTGTTTCCCGCGTGGCGCGGTGATGCAGCGAAGTGACCCGAAGCGCCAAATCGTTGGTGTGGGTCGAGTAAGTGGAAGTTTTAGATAACTTTCGCGGTGTCTGAAAAGATGCCAACTGAAGCAATTAAGAGGTGAAATATGCCACGTCGTCGCGAAGTCCCTAAACGTGAAATCCTGCCGGATCCCAAGTTCGGCAATGTCGAGCTGTCCAAATTCATGAACGTGATCATGGAAGGCGGCAAAAAAGCAGTTGCAGAGCGCATCATTTATGGCGCCCTGGAACTGATCGAAAAGAAGCATCCGGACAAAGACCCGGTTGAAGCCTTTACCGTGGCTATCAACAACGTCAAGCCCATGGTGGAAGTGAAGTCCCGCCGCGTGGGTGGTGCCAACTACCAGGTGCCCGTTGAAGTGCGTCCCGTCCGTCGCCTGGCTTTGTCCATGCGCTGGATCAAGGAAGCGGCCCGCAAGCGCGGTGAAAAGTCCATGGCTCAGCGTCTGGCCAACGAGTTGCTGGAAGCAACCGAAGGCCGTGGCGGCGCCATGAAGAAGCGTGACGAAGTTCACCGCATGGCAGAAGCCAACAAGGCGTTCTCCCACTTCCGTTTCTAAAACGGAACTCGCGGCCTTCTGCTGTGTTGTGGCCGTGGCGGCGCGTGTGCGCTGCCACTGGTGCCGCTTCTGGCAGCAAGGCCGCTCGCCACGTCGCGTTGTGCGGGTGGCAGTTTAAAGATACAGACCACACAAGGATCCATCATGGCCCGCACTACCCCCATTGAGCGCTACCGCAACATCGGTATTTCTGCGCACATCGACGCCGGTAAAACCACCACTACCGAGCGTATTCTTTTCTACACCGGCGTGAACCACAAGATTGGTGAAGTGCACGACGGCGCGGCCACCATGGACTGGATGGAGCAGGAGCAGGAACGTGGTATCACCATCACTTCCGCTGCGACCACCTGTTTCTGGAAGGGTATGGACACCTCCTTCCCCGAGCACCGCATCAACATCATCGACACCCCCGGACACGTGGACTTCACGATTGAAGTGGAGCGTTCCATGCGCGTGCTGGACGGCGCCTGCATGGTGTACTGCGCCGTGGGTGGCGTGCAGCCCCAGTCGGAAACCGTGTGGCGCCAGGCGAACAAGTACAAGGTGCCCCGTCTGGCCTTTGTGAACAAGATGGACCGTACCGGTGCCAACTTCTTCAAGGTCGTGGACCAGATGAAGCTGCGCCTGAAGGCCAACCCCGTGCCGATCGTGGTGCCGATTGGTGCTGAAGAAAACTTCACTGGCGTGGTCGATCTGCGCAAGATGAAGGCCATCATCTGGGATGAAGCGTCCCAGGGCATGAAGTTCACTTTCGAAGAAATTCCGGCCGACCTCGTGGCAGTTGCCAAGGAATGGCGCGAGAAGATGGTCGAAGCGGCCGCCGAAGCCTCCGAAGAGCTGATGAACAAGTACCTGGAAGAGGGTGACCTGACCGAAGAAGAAATCACCGCCGGTCTGCGCGCCCGCACCATTGCTGGCGAAATCCAGCCCATGCTGTGCGGCACCGCCTTCAAGAACAAGGGCGTGCAGCGCATGCTCGACGCGGTCATTGAACTGATGCCTTCTCCCCTGGATGTGAAGGCCATCAAGGGCTTCGACGAAGATGAAAAGGAAGTCACCCGCAAGGCCGACGACGGTGAAAAGTTTGCTGCGTTGGCGTTCAAGCTGATGACCGACCCGTTCGTGGGTCAGTTGACTTTCGTGCGCGTGTACTCCGGCGTTCTGAAGAAGGGCGACACCGTCTACAACGCGGTGCGCGGCAAGAAAGAGCGTATCGGCCGTATCGTGCAGATGCACGCCAACAACCGCGAAGAAGTGGACGAAATCCGCGCCGGTGACATTGCTGCCTGCGTGGGCCTGAAGGATGTGACCACGGGTGAAACCCTGTGCGATCCCAACGCCGTGATCACGCTGGAGCGCATGGTGTTCCCGGACTCGGTGATCCGCCAGGCGGTGGAGCCCAAGACCAAAGCCGACCAGGAAAAAATGGGTATTGCTCTGTCCCGTCTGGCAGCGGAAGATCCTTCTTTCCGCGTGCAGACCGACGAAGAATCCGGCCAGACCATCATTGGTGGTCAGGGCGAATTGCACCTGGAAATCATTGTGGATCGCATGAAGCGCGAATTCGGTGTGGAAGCCAACGTGGGCAAGCCCCAGGTTGCCTACCGCGAAACCATCCGCAAGGGTGTGTCCGATGTGGAAGGCAAGTTCGTGCGCCAGTCCGGTGGTAAGGGCCAGTACGGTCACGTGGTGTTCCGTGTCGAACCCAACGAAGCCGGCAAGGGCTTTGAGTTCCTGGACGAAATCAAGGGCGGCGTGGTTCCTCGCGAATTCATTCCCGCGGTGGAAAAGGGTGTGGTCGAAGCCCTGAACCAGGGCGTGCTCGCCGGCTACCCGGTGGTGGACGTCAAGGTTGCCTTGACCTTCGGTTCCTACCACGACGTGGACTCGAACGAAAACGCGTTCAAGATGGCAGCCATCTTCGGTTTCAAGGAAGCGTGCCGCAAGGCCAACCCCGTGATTCTGGAGCCCATGATGGCCGTGGAAGTGGAAACGCCGGAAGACTACGCCGGTAACGTGATGGGCGATCTGTCCTCCCGCCGTGGCATGGTCCAGGGCATGGACGACATGGTGGGTGGCGGCAAGGCCATCAAGGCCGAAGTGCCTTTGTCCGAAATGTTCGGCTACTCCACGACCCTGCGTTCCATGTCGCAAGGCCGCGCTACCTACACGATGGAATTCAAGCACTACGCGGAAGCTCCGCGCAATGTGTCCGAAGCCATCATGGCTGCACGCGCCAAGTAATTTCAAGTTGTCTGCGACGGTGTGCCACCCTGTGTCCGTGCGGGGTGAATCCGCAACACCGTGCAGACGTTAAAGCAATACACGGAACATTGCTCTTTGGAGAATTGAAAAATGGGAAAAGAAAAATTCACGCGTACCAAGCCCCACGTCAACGTGGGCACCATTGGTCACGTTGACCACGGCAAGACCACGCTGACGGCAGCCATCACCACCGTGCTGGCAACCAAGTTCGGCGGCGAAGCCAAGGGCTACGACCAGATCGACGCGGCTCCCGAAGAAAAGGCCCGCGGCATCACCATCAACACCGCCCACGTGGAATACGAAACGGCCAACCGCCACTACGCCCACGTCGACTGCCCCGGACACGCCGACTATGTGAAGAACATGATCACCGGCGCTGCCCAGATGGACGGCGCTATC